>OZ244895.1:1632500-3854272 GCA_965221555.1 Gammaproteobacteria bacterium | reverse complement strand
AACCTCCTGGAAACGCAGCAGGGTGGAATCCTGGGCAGAACTTGTGGCGAGGAGCTCCGTACCCTGGAACGAGCGCACCCGGCGCTCATCCACCGCACTGCTCCGACAGGCCGCGTGTTGGAAGAACCACGTGGCTTCCACCGTGCGGGCCACCCGCTCGGTGGAGATGCAGTGATATGCGGTCAGCAGATAAGGCTCGAACTCCTCGGGTGTGTGCGAGACGTTGAGCAGGGTTCCCGTGCATGTGGCGGTTCCGAACTGCCCAATCTCGAAAGCAAGGAGAGCGACCGCGTCGGCAATGTCGCTCGCCGCGCTGTCCGTCACACAGGGCAGATCCACATGCCCGGGACACAGGTGCTGGTCCTTCGGTCTCAGATGGGCGTAGCGATGGGCGACCTTAGCCACGGTAAACGACACCGCGGCGCGGGCGGCATCCGACGGCGCGGTGATCTGCACGATGAGACGCTCGCCCTCGGCGCTTGGGAGCCACACCGTGTCGTCATCGCGAGAACCGAAGTGTTTCCGGGTGTAGGCCGGACCTACTGGGGTTCCCTCGCCATCGAAGACCTGCACGGAGGCTTTCGCCGGCAGCACCGCGTGCACGGCAATGCGCACCGACACCGCGCCTTCGGAGCGGACCTCCACCGCCGACACCGACTGACCCTGGGGGTCGGATACCCACCCGAGCTTCGGCGCCAGATCGTCGGTGAATCCACTCGGTAGCGGACGGTGTATGCCGATCCGATTGGGTCGACTGCCCGCCTTTCCGACCGTGTACGCCTTCTCCTGCGCCGTCAGCGCGCCCAGCGTCACGCGTAGCGCCCGATGGGCCGCCTGATGATCGAGCACCGGTGGAGTTCCCGACTTGTGGGCCTGGGAGGTCTCGCGAGCGCTGTCTCGAGCGGGTTCGCTCGATGGTGTGCGCGAGGTTCCGTCGTCCGCCATGCTCTGGGTGGCCGCGACGAATGCGGCGGCAAGGATGCCGACTCTCAACATCGGGCTATCCTCCTTGGTGGTACTGGTCGACTCACATAGCGGGGCTCAGTCGAAGCCGAACATCCGGGCCGCGTTGCCATGGGTCATCCGGGCCACCTCGTCATCCGGTACGCCGTCGAGCAGCTCGCCCAGCACCTCGCGAGACCGCGGCCAAGTCGACTCGGTGTGGGGAAAGTCGGATCCCCACATGATGTTGTCCACCCCGGTGATGTGGCGGGTCATGATGCCGGCCACGTCTTCCTGGAAGGTCACGAACACGTTCTCGTGAAAGAAGTCGCTGGGCATGCGCTCGTCCCTGAATCGGATCTCCTTCACGTAACGGTGCTCCTCGTAGTGCCGGTCCATGGTCTGAATGAAGTAGGGCGCCCAGCCGAGTTCGAACTCCACCGCCCCCACTCGCAACCCGGGGAAGCGCTCGAACACACCGGAGAACATCATGTCGCCGATGGCGCGCCGCGCCCAGTAGTCCTCACTCGCGCGAAACGATGAGGTGCCGCCGACGGAGATGTCGTTGGCGAAGGAGCCGATCACCCCGGGGCCCGGGCGGTACGAGCCGGTATGCATTACGACAGGTATGCCGGCGTCCTGGGCCGCGGCCCACAGCCGGTCGCAACGGGGCAGATCGTACGTGCGCCCCTCACCGGGATAGGCGGGAATGCAGGCGGCCGCCGCACCCCGGCGGAGACACCGCTCGAGCTCCGCCACCGCTTCGCCGATGTCGTCGACGTTGAGCAGGCAGGTGCTCTTCAGCCGCTTGGGGTGGGCGCTGCTGAAGTCCGTCATCCAGTCGTTGGCGGCGCGGAAGCATGCTGAAAGGAGATCACTGGCGATGCTGGTCTCGACCATGCGCACCGCGATGGTGGGGAACACGACCTCGCCGGTCACGCCGTCCAGCTCGCTCGCCGCCACCCGGGCGTCGGGGTCCCACGCCGCCTTCGGGGTGTCGGCAAAAGCCGCCTCGATGCTGAGCGACTCCTTGTCCTCGTAGCGTCGGCCGGCCTGAGACGGGGCGCCGGTCGATCCGATCGCGATGCTCTCGTCGACGATCCAGCGGTCGATCCCGTTGTCGTGAATCATGCGCGGGGCGCGGTGACGGAACCTGGCCTCTATCCTCTCCTGCCACAGGTCGGGCGGTTCGACCACGTGAGAATCGGCGGAGATCAATTTCTCGATCTTCATCGGCTCGCGCTCCCCCGGAACTCGGCCTCGACCGCGCCAAAGTTACCAAAATCGGCCCGCACCCGGGCGCCGGGCTCGACCGGCACCACCCCGGTACAGGTACCGGTGGTGACGACCTGTCCGGCGCCGAGTCTCATGCCGTGTGCCGCGAGATCGTTTGCGAGCCAGACCAGAATCCCAAGGGGGCCGCCGATGACCTCGCCCCCCGAGCCTTGGGCCACCACCCGATCGTCGACATGGAGGGTGATCTGGTGTCGGGTCAGATCGGTCCCGCGCCAGGCGCGGGCCGGCGGACCACGCACGAAGGCGCCGTCGTTGCAGTTGTCGGCGACCAGGGACGGCCCGCCCACCCGGGTCCAGTCGGTGTAGCGTGAATCGGAGATCTCGATGGCGGGATGCATGTCCGCGATGGCGGCAAGTACCGCTGCTTCGTCGAAAGGAGCGGCGCCCGGCGCGAGGTCGCGACCCAGGGTGAACGCGAACTCGCATTCGAGTGCGCGCATGAAGAAGAAGTGCTCCCCGAGCGCTGCGGGGTGCTCGTAGCAGTTCATGTCCAGCATGCGGGCACGCAGCGATCCGTCACTGATGCCGACGAAGTCGCGTGCCTTTTGACTCGTCGCCCCGATCTTCCACCCGGCGACCGGTTCGCCCAGCAAGGCGATCAGGCGGTCCTGGATTCGATAGGCGTCATCGAGGGTGGACGGCCGGCATGGTTCGGGCAGTCCGTCGATGCGGACACGATCGCATCGTGCCGTGCGGAGCGCCCGGGCCGCCTCCTCGATCGCCGATGGGTGCATCATGGCCTCTCTCCCGCTTCTTCTTCAGGTCGACTTGCGAGCTGTTTGAAACACTTGGCGCCTCGGCGGAAACAACGTTCCCTCGTGATTCCGGGCCTGGCGCCGCCGGTTATCTTCAGAACTCCTTGCACAGGCGCAGGGAGTCGTAGATGGCGGCGTGGATGTTGCGGCTCGCCACCGCGTCGCCGACCCGGAAGAGCATGAACTCACCGTCCTCGTTCGACGCGACTTCCTGGGGACGGCCCGAGATCAGCGCTTCGATGTCGATCTCGCCTTCGTTGCGCGCCTTTGGGGCGAGGGTGTGGAAGAGCTCCGCCGCGGGCAGGGTGCCGTGCTCGACCACGACCTGGTCGACGTGGCGCTCCTCCTCCGCGTCGCTGTACTCGTTGCGGATCACCGCGCGCAGGCGGTTGCCCACACGCTCGACCCGGCGCAGGCGGTGGTCCGGGGTCAGGCGCACGCCCTTGGCGTAGAAGCTCTCCAGGTAGGCCGGGAAGTTGGTGGCGCCGATCTCGTGCGCGCTCATGCGGTCCGGGGTCACGAGTTCGACCGAAGAGCCGCGTGCGGCGAGGAACTCCGCCGCGCTCGGGGCCTGGTGGTCGCCGTGGTCGTCGAAGACCAGCACCTCGGCGCCGGGCTCGACCTGTCCGCCGAGGACGTCCCACACGCTCGCCACGTGCTCCGCGCCCTCCACCCACTCCACGTTCGGCACGCCGCCGGTGGCGACGACCACGATTTCCGGCCGCTCCCCGAGCACCTCCTCGGCCTCGGCGTAGCGGTTGAGGTGCACGGTGACGCCGAGGCGTTCGATCTCGGCTGCGAGCCACCCGGCGATGTCGAGCAGGTCCTTGCGCCAGGTCGCTTTCGCCGCGAGCACGATCTGGCCGCCCGGCTCGCTCGCGGCCTCGAACACCACGACTTCGTGGCCGCGAAGCGCCGAGACCCGTGCCGCCTCGAGCCCGGCCGGCCCCGCCCCCACCACCACGACCTTGCGTCGAGGCCCGGGCCCGGGCTCGATGACGTGGGGCATGGTCCTTTCGCGCCCCGTCGCGGGGTTGTGCAGGCAGAGCGCGTCGCCGCCGATGTAGATCCGGTCGATGCAGTAGCCGGCGCCCACGCAGGGCCGGATGCGCTCCTCCTCGCCGCGCATCATCTTGGCGACGATGTGCGGGTCCGCCATGTGGGCGCGGGTCATTGCGACCATGTCGACGAGGCCCTCGCGCACGCAGTGCTCGGCGGTCGCAAGGTCCGCGATGCGGGTGGCGTGGAACACCGCGATGCCGGTCTCTTCCTTCATCCGGGCCGCGATGTGGACGAAGGGCGCGCGTGGCCCGGCCATGCTCGGCAGGGCCTTGGAGAGCCCGCGCTCGTCCCCGACCTGGCCCGCGATGACATTGAGGAAGTCGCACATGCCGGTGTCGGCGTAGATCTTCCCGAGCGCGACGCAGTCGTCCTGGCTGAGTCCGCCTTCCTTCATCTCGTCGCCCATCATCCGAAAGCCGACCAGGAAGTCGTCCCCCACCCGGCGCCGCACCTCCTCCAGGACCTCGAGCCCGAAGCGGGCGCGGTTCTCGAGGCTGCCGCCGTACTCGTCCGTACGCCGGTTGACGAGCGGCGACCAGAACTGGTTGATGAGATGCCCGTGGGCGAGGAGTTCGGTGCCGTCGAGGCCGCCTTCCTTGCAGCGTGCCGCCGCATCGCCGAAGGCGCGCACCACCCGGCGTATATCGCCGCGATCCATCTCCTTGGGGAAGGAGCGGTGAGCGTGCTCGCGCACCACCGAGGGAGCGAGCGGTGGTAGCCAGTCCGAGACGTTCCAGAGCGTGCGGTGGCCCATGTGCGTGATCTGGCACATGATGGCGCACCCGTGCCGGTGCACGCGCTCGGAGAACTCCTGGAGCACGGGGATGATCGAGTCGTCGCCGATGTAGATCTGCCCGAAGGCGGAGGGCGAATCAGGAGCGATGTTCGACGAGCCGCCGAACATGGTGAGCGCGAGCCCCCCCTTGGCCTTCTCCTCGTGGTAAAGCTGGTAGCGCAGCTTGGGGTGCCGGTCCTCGACGTATCCCGGCGCGTGGCTCGTGCTCATGAGCCGGTTCTTGAAGGTGAGATGCCGCAGGCGGAAGGGCTCGAGGAGGTGGGGGTAGCGGCTCGGGCTCATCGGGTTCGGACTCCTTCGGTGCACTGCCCCTTATCCTGTTCGATTCCGGCCTCCGCCGCCATGCGTTGCGGAACGGAACGGCGTCGACGAATCGTCACGCTCGGTTCCGTCTTGCAGGATGGCTCCTGTTGCCGCTTGTGGCGTGGAGACTGCGCACAAGAGGAAAAACCATCGCGCCGCAACGACTTCGTGTCTGCTGCGTTGCGCCCGTGCACGAGCGCCGTAAAGGCAAGAAGCGCCCGTGCACGAGAGGCGCGTGAGCAAGACGCGGCGCAACCGGTCGTATATGGTTCCGGCGCACCGAACGAGATGCCGGCCGTCATGTCACATCTGTCCCGAAGCGAGGCGCGCGACTGCAGAAGCTTGAGGCGATGAACCACGACGGCTGACCGGAGGAGGAATGCGATGCGGGTACTGGTGACCGGGGGTGCGGGTTTCGTGATGAGCAACGTGGTGCGGGCGTTGCTCTCGGAGCGCCCCGACGCGCACGCGATCGTGCTGGATCTCGGCGGGCGCGACGCGGCGGCGGCGGAGTTCCTCGCCCCCTTCGCGTCGCGCGTCGAGTGGGTGGGCGGCGACATCCGCGACGAGTCGGTGCTGGAGCGCGCGTACTCGATCGCAACGCCGACCCACGTGGTGCACGGCGCGACCCTGACCCATTTCGAGGGATGGGAACGAGAAGATCCCGGCCGCTTCATGGACGTGAACGTGATGGGCACCATCAGGTTGCTGGAGCGCGCCCGCCGCGTCGCGGGCCTTGCACGCTTCGTCTACGTCAGCAGCGGCGCGGTCTACGGAGAGCCCGGGGACGGCACTCCCCCCGGGCCGCAGCCCGAGACCGGCCCCTTCGACCTGCCCGAGATGTACGCGATATCGAAGTTCTCGGCCGAGATGGTCGCCCGGCGCTACGGGGAACTCTTCGGCCTGGACGTGGTGCGGGTGCGCTTCTCCGGCGTGTTCGGCCCGATGGAGCGCCGGACCGCGGCGCGCTGCCTGATGTCCGCCGCCTATCGCATGGTCCGTGCCCACCTGGAACGCCGACCGCTCCGGGTAACCCCGGGCACTCTCGATGCTGGGGGCGATTTCCTTAGCGCCGAAGAAGTGGGCGAGGGGGTCGCCGCGCTTCTGCGCGCGCCGCGCTGCGCCCACCGGGCCTACAACATCGCCGCCGGGTACTTCCAGACCATGGAGGAAGTATTCGACGCCTTCCGATCCGTCGCGCCGGGCTTCGAGCTGGAGATCACGGACGAGAGCCGGGCCGAGGTCGCCATGAATCCCGACGACCGGCTCGCGCGATGGAACGCCTACGCCATCGATCGCATGCGCGACGATACCGGCTGGCGCCCGCGCCCCCTGGCCGAGCAGTTCGGGCGCTACCTGCGCTGGGTGGAGGAGGATCCGCAACGACGCTGCCCGCGCCTCGACTGAGGCGCGCGCGCCGAGTTTCGCGCGCCCTCGCTCCGTGGACAGGTGCGAGTTTGCGGCTATCATCCTTCCGCATAACCCCCACCGTGAGGCAGCGACCATGTCCGAAGCGCCCATCGCCACCTACGCCCGCATGGACGAAGGCAGCGTCGAAGACTACGCGATCATGGAATCCTACCGGCCGGCCAACCTGGCGGCTCTGCCGGACCGGCTGATGAACCTGCTCGTCGAACTCGGTGACCGGGAGGACGGCAGCCCGATCGACGCCTTTGCGCACTCGCTTCAGAGCGCGACGCTTGCCTACCACGACGGCGCGGAGGACGAGACGGTCTTCGCCGCGCTCTTCCACGACATCGGCCAGCACTACTCGGTGAGCAACCATGCCGAGGTGTCGGCGGCGATCCTCAAGCCCTACCTGACGGAGCGCGCGTACCAGGTGGTCAAGCATCACGGCACGTTCCAGGGTTACTACTACTTCGACAAGGTCGGCTGGGACCCCAATGCGCGCGACGCGTACCGGACCGCTCCCTGGTACGACGACTGCGTGCGCTTCTGTGAGCGCTACGACCAGGTCGCCTTCCGCCGCGACTATCCGACGAAGCCGCTCGAGTTCTTCGATCCCATGGTGCGGCGGATCATGAAGCATGCGCGCACGGTCCCCGGCGTAACCTGAACCAAGCGCTTCTCCCGGGTGCCAAGTATCGCGGACGCGAGAAAGTCGACCGCATGAGCGTCGCGGTCAACGGCATCGCCCACATCCAGCTCACCGTGCGCGACCCGCGGGCGTGCGTGCCCTTCTGGGAACGCTTCTGCCATTTTCTGGAGATGCGGACCCTGTTGCGCAACGAGAACGAGGTGTACTGCATCGGCAGCCGTACCGGCATTCTGGTGCGCGGAGCGCCGGAAGAGAATCGCGTCTGCCGCTTCGACCAGGACAAGCCGGGCCTGCATCACCTCTGCTTTCGGGCGCGCAGCCGGGCCGATGTGGACGAGATCGCCCGTTTCGTGCGCGATGAGCTCGGCGCCACCATGGTTCACGACGCGGAAGACGGCGAGCAGTTCGCGCCCGGCTACTACTCCGTGCTCTTCGAGGATCCGGACGGCATCCGGGTGGAGGTCAACCACGTGCCGGGCAAGGGCCATTTCGGCGAGGGCGGGCGCCTCGGCCCCGGCGGCGCCGGACCCGCCGACCACTACGGCGAGGACGGCCTGCGCAATCCGGGGTGGGCGCGAACGACGACGCCGCACACCGAGTAGCGCTTCCGTTCACTTGGCGTGGAGTCGCGTTGGCACGGGCCGGCACCGCGTGCGGGTTAGAATGCCGTTCTGCCCGCAGACAGCGGAGGTTGGCCAGTGGCAAGCGGCACCCTTTACAACAAGATCTGGGACTCCCACGTCGTCGAGCGTCTGCCGACCGGGCAGTACCAGCTCTTCATCGGCTTGCATCTGACCCACGAGGTCACGACGCCGCAGGCCTACGACATGCTCGCGGAGCGCGGCCTCCGGGTGGCCTTTCCCGATCGCACCGTGGCCACCGTCGACCACATCATCCCCACCGACGATCTCGCCCGCCCTTACGCCGACGAGCAGGCGGAACAGATGATGCGGGCGCTCGAGAACAACACCCGCTCCTTCGGCGTGCGCTTCCTCGACTTCGCGTCCGGTCGCCAGGGCATCGTGCACGTGATCGGGCCGGAGCTCGGCATGGTGCACCCCGGGATGACGGTGGCCTGCGGCGACTCCCACACCGCCACCCACGGCGCCTTCGGCACGCTCGCTTTCGGCATCGGCACCAGTCAGGTGCGCGACGTGCTCGCCTCGCAGTGCCTGAGTCTGGATCCCCTGCGCGTGCGACGCATCGAGATGAACGGCGCGCTTGCGCCCGGGGTGGAGGCGAAGGACGTGATCCTCCACATCATCCGGCGCCTCGGCGTCAAGGGCGGCATCGGCTACGCCTACGAGTACGCGGGAAGCGTGATCGAAGGGATGTCGATGGAGGCCCGGATGACGGTGTGCAACATGTCGATCGAGGGCGGGGCGCGCGTCGGCTACGTCAATCCCGACCAGACCACCTTCGACTACCTGGAGGGTCGCGAGCACGCCCCGCGCGGGGAGGACTGGGAGGCGGCGCTCGCGCACTGGCGCTCCTTCGCCTCGGACCCGGACGCGCGCTACGACGACCTGGTGGAGATGAAGGGAGAGGACGTCGAGCCGATGGTGACCTGGGGGATCCACCCCGGGCAGAGCGTCGGGGTCCACGAGCCGCTGCCCGATCTCGCGAGCTTCGAAGAGGCGGAGCGCCCGACGGTGGAGCGCGCCTACGCCCACATGGGGTTCCGGTCGGGCCAGAAGATGACCGAGGTGCCGATCGACGTCTGCTTCATCGGAAGCTGCACCAACTCCCGGATCAGCGATCTGCGTACCGCCGCGGAGCTGGCCCGCGGGCGCCGGGTCGCCGAGGGCGTCAAGGCCATCGTGGTGCCTGGCTCGCAGGCGGTGAAGCGGCAGGCGGAGGAGGAAGGGCTCGACCAGGTGTTCACGCAGGCCGGGTTCGAGTGGCGCCACGCCGGCTGCTCGATGTGCCTGGGCATGAACACCGACAAGCTGGTGGGCGACCAGGTCTGCGCGAGCACCAGCAACCGGAACTTCATCGGGCGCCAGGGCAGCCCGCGCGGCCGGACTCTGCTCATGTCGCCTTCGATGGCGACGGCGGCGGCGCTCGAAGGGCGGGTGAGCGACGCCCGCGCCCTGACCTGAGTGCGGAGGAGCGAGACATGACGGATCTCGGTGTTCGGCAGATCGAGGGGCGGGCGATCGCGGTGCGCGGCAACGATATCGATACCGACCGCATCATCCCCGCCCGCTACCTCAAGGCGCTGACCTTCTCGGAGCTCGGCGAGTACCCCTTTCACGACGAGCGCTTCGACACCGACGGCCAGGAGCGCGAGCATCCCTTCAATCGCGACGGCGCCCGCGGCGCCCGGATCCTGTTGGTGAACGCCAACTTCGGTTGCGGGTCGAGCCGCGAGCACGCGCCGCAATCCCTCCGACGCTGGGGGATAGAGGCAGTGGTCGGCATCTCCTATGGAGAGATCTTCGCCGGCAACTGCGAGATGATCGGCGTTCCCGCCGTTCGGGCGGAACCCGCTGCGATAGCGAAGTTGCAGGAGGCGGCGGAGGCGGACCCCGCCTTGGAGTTCTGCGTGGATCTCGAGCGCATGGAGGTTCGGGGGGGCAATCTGCGCGTGCCCATCACGCTGCCCGAGAACCGCCGGCGCGCGCTGCTCGATGGACACTGGGACAGCACCGGCCAGCTGGTGGCGAACGCGGCGCGGGTGCACGAGGTCTACGAGCGCCTTCCCTACACCCGGGGATATCGTTCGGCGGAGCCCGTCCCGACCTGAGTGCGCCGCAAGCCCGAAAACATCACCGATTTTCGGCCGCTTCGGGCGCAAAGATGCGGTGATAGTGGGGCGCACTGGCCGAAAGACGCGCAAGCGTAGCCGACACTAAGTCGTTGCGGCTTGAGGGAGTACGACCCGCTGACGCGGGCATGTTGGCGTCCGCCAGTTGAGAAATCGGTGAAGTTTTCCGGCTACCTGGATCCGACCTTCAGCCGCCGGAGTTTCGTCCGTCTCCGGCTTGCGCGTTGTGAGTTCACTTGAAGTCGATGCGACCGGTTACCATGGGATGCTGCGCCCTTGCGATGCCAGCGATGACCGTGGATGAGACATCGCGGCTGGTCTCGATTCCGCCCTTAATCTGACGATGTCCTGGACCGATACCCTTCTCGCCAACAACGCCGCCTACGCCGAGACCTTCGATCGGGGCGACCTTCCGGGTGCTCCCGGAAAGCGGACCGCAATCGTCACCTGCATGGACGCGCGCATCGAGACCGGGCGCATGCTGGGGCTCAAGGAAGGGGACGCCCACGTCATCCGCAATGCGGGTGGCGTGGTGACCGAAGACGTGCTGCGGTCGCTCCTGATCTCCCAGCGCCTGCTCGGTACCACCGAGATCGTCCTCATCCAGCACACCCAGTGCGGCATGACGACCTTCCGGGACGACGAATTGAAAGACCAGATCGAAGCCGAGACCGGTCAGCGTCCGCCCTTCGCGCTGGAAGCCTTCTCCAATCTCGAGGAGAGTGTGCGCCGGTCCATGCAACGCATCCGGGCCTGCCCCTTCATTCCCGTCAAGGACCGGATACGCGGTTTCGTCTACGACGTCACGACGGGACGACTGAACGAGGTGCGCTGAGTCGGTCTCCCGCCCGCGGCGCGCTTCACGCCCGCAAGCATCGCATCGGGTCTGGCCGCCCCGTCTCCCCTGCCTCTTCCGGCCTCTGTGCGGCTTCGCTTCGCGGATCGAGGAGACAGGCGGTGGAGGCGCCTGGCGGGGTCGCTACACGGTGAACGAGATCGCGGTCGAACACGCTTCAGGACGTGGCCGCCTCGCCCGCAAAGAGGCGGCGCAGCCGCTGCGGATCGATGGCCCGGCAGACGCGGCCCGCGGGACGAAGCGTGGTCATGTCCTCGGCCGCGAGCATAGCGTTCACCACCGCTTCCTCGATCGCCTCGACCGCGGCGAGATAGACGGGATCGAAGTGCTCGTCGTTGAGGGTCTCCAGCGTGCGCCTGGGCCCTGCGAGCTGGGGCAGGGGGCCGCGGTTGGCGGTGCTGAAGGCGAGGAAGATGTCGCCGGAGTTGTTGCCGCCCGGGGTTCCGCCGCGCCCGACGCCGATCGCGGCGCGCTTGGCGAGACGCCGGAGCTGGTGCGGCGCCATCGGCAGATCGGTTGCGAGGATCGCGATGATGGAGCCCTGCTCGGCGTCGGCGAGGCGATCCTCGGGCATCGCCTCTCCCACCCGCCGCCCCAGAATCGTGAGCCAAGGTCGCAGCCCGTGGTTGGCCTGCACCAGGGCGCCGACCTGGAACGCGGCGCCGTCGATGGAAAGGCGCCGCGAGGCGGTGCCGGTGCCGCCCTTGAACTCGTAGGCGATCATGCCGGTGCCACCGCCGACGTTGCCTTCCGCCACCGGGCCGGGTGCGGCCGCGTCGAGCGCCGCGAGCGCGTCCGCCTCGTCGATGTGCTGGCCGTTGATGTCGTTCAGCACCCCGTCGTAGGTCTCGGCCACCACCGGCATCGCCCAGAGGTGGTTGCGTTCCCAGGCGTCGGCGTAGGTGCGGATCATCCAGCGCGTCGCGGCGTGGTGGACGATGCCGACGCTGTGGGTGTTGGTGATGCACACCGGCCCGACGAAGTATCCGCCGTCGTGGATCCAGTGCGTCCCGGTCATCTCTCCGTTGCCGTTGAGCGCGTACATCCCCGCCCACACCGGCTGCGGCTCCGGGTTGCGGCCGAGCGGGAGGATCGCGGTCACTCCGGTGCGCACCGGCCCGCGGCCCGGCGCCAGCGGGCCATCGCCCTCGATCCGGGTACGGTAGCCGACCTCGACCCCGGGCACGTCGGTGATGGCGTTGTGCCGGCCCGTCTCTCCGGGGAAGGGCAGTCCGATGTCTCGTCCGCGCGCCGATCTCATGATGTTCCCCTCCTGACCTGCAAATTTCACCGATTTCCTGCTGCGGACACCAGTCTTCTCGTGTCGGCGTGCCGTACTCCCTCAAGGCGCTTTCGACTTCTTGTCGGCTGCGTCTTGCGCGTCTCTCGGGCCATGCGCTCCACTGTCATGGGATCCTGGCGCCCGAAGCGGCCGAAAATCTGTGAACGTTGCGGCCTTGTCAGTCCCGCCGTCTCAGGTAGAGCCCCAGCGAAGCCACCACGAACGAGAACACCAGCATCAGGGTTGCGATGGCGTTGATCTCGGGTTTTATGCCGCGCCGCAGCATCCCGTAGATGAACAGGGGCAGGGTGGTCGAGTCGACCCCGGCGATGAAGTAGGTGATCACCAGGTCGTCCATCGAGATGATGAAGGCGAGCAGGGCGCCGCCGATCACGCCGGGAAGGATCTGGGGCAGCGTGATCCGGCGAAAGGTCGTCCACTCGTTGGCGCCGAGGTCCGCCGACGCCTGCTCCAGGGTGTCGTCCATTCCCGCGAGGCGCGCGCTGACCACTACGAACACGTAGGAGATCAGGAAGGTGCAGTGCCCGACGATGATGGAAACGAGACCGAGCGAGACGCCGAAGTTCACGAAGAACACCAGCAGTGCGATGCCGAGCACGATGTCGGGCATCACCATCGGCATGTAGAGGATTCCCTGATAGAAACGCTGCGCCCGGAAGCGGTAGCGGTAGAGCGCGAGCGCGGTCATCGTGCCGAGCACCGTCGAGACCACCGTGGTGACGGCGGCGACGCTGAGACTGTTGCGGACCGCCGCGAGCAGCTGGTCCGTCGACTCGACGTAGAGCGTCTGCTCGTTGAGCTGGGTGGGTTGGCCGAAGATCGACCAGTACCAGTCGAAGGTGAACCCGCTCCAGATCATCATGTTGATCGGGTTGGAATTGAAGGAGAAGGCCACCACCACCAGGATCGGGGCGTAGACGAAGAACAGGAACAGGAAGCCCCAGACGCCGAGGATGCGCCCGGACCAGGACGCGCGCCGGCGCATCAGCTTCGCGCCTCGTTGCGCCCGAGCCGGGACAGGTAGAAGAGGATCAGGGCGAACATCACCGCCATGATCATCACCGAGAGCGCGGACCCGAAGGGCCAGTTGCGGGCGGAGAGGAACTGCTGCTCGACCAGGTTGCCGATCATCAGCACCCGCGCCCCTCCCAGGATGTCGGGGACGATGAAGTTGCCGAGGCTGGGGATGAACACCAGCACCGCGCCCGCGGCGATGCCCGGCATGGTGAGCGGCAGGGTGACGCGGAAGAAGGTCTGCAAGGGGCCGCCGCCGAGGTCGTAGGACGCCTCGTGCAGCGAGCGGTCGAGCTTCTCCACGCTCGCGTATATGGGCAGGAACATGAAGGGAAGGAGGATATAGGCCATCCCGATCAGCACCGCGGTCTCGGTGAAGATGATGTCGATGGGCTCGGAGATGATGCCGAGGCCGAGCAGGGTCGAGTTGAGGAATCCGCTCGGGCGGAGGATCAGCACCCACGCGAAGAGGCGCACCACGAGACTGACGAAGAAGGGGAGCGCGATGAAGAAGACCACGATGTTGCGCCAGCGCGCGGAGAGCCGACTGACCCAGAGCGCGGCCGGATAGCAGATGACCAGCGTGATCGCCACGTTGGTGAGCGCGAGCCGCGCCGAGCGCAGGAAGATGCGGATGTAGACCGGATCGAAGTCTTCCCACTCGCCATCGGCCCAACCCAGGATCCGGCCGTAGTTCCAGTGGTAGAAGCGCCACTCCACGCCGCCGTAGAGGCCCGGCTCGAGGAGGCTGTAGAGCGCCATGACCACCAGCGGGCCCAGGAAGCACACCCCCAGGAACAGGGTGGTCGGGCCCAGCAGGAGGGCGAGGCGCAGGGTCGCGCCGGCGTGCCGGAGCGCGTGCCGCAGCGAGATGCGCGGGTCGAGGGACATCGCGCTAATCCGCGATGAGGTGGGGACGGTCACGGCGCCAGGCGAGGCGCAGCGTCTCGCCCGGAGCGACCGGCGCGGATGCCGACGTCTCTTCCGCCGCGCCGGCGGGGGCCGCGGTGAGGCTCGCGCCATTGGCGCATCGGCACACATAGCGGCGCGTCGAGCCGAGAAAGATCGACTGCTCCAGGCGCGCTTCGATCACCCCGAACTCCGGTCCGGGCGCGTCGGGCGCGAGCTCGAGCTGTTCCGGGCGCAGCAGCAGGGTTGCCGTTCGCCCGGGGGGCGTGCCGGGCGCGAGCGCCAGGCGCATGCCGTCGCCGGTGACGAGCACGGGATCGCTCGTCGGTCCCGTCACTTCGCCATGAAACAGGGTGCCGTCCCCGATGAACTCGGCGACGAAGCGGGTTTCGGGGTGGTGGTACAGACTCTCGGGAGTGCCCGCCTGCTCGATGCGCCCGTGGTTCAGCACCACGACCCGGTCGGACATCGTGAGGGCTTCTTCCTGGTCGTGGGTGACGAAGAGGAAGCAGATGCCGAGATCGTGTTGCAGGGACTTGAGCTCGAGCTGCATCGACTGGCGCAGGTTGCGGTCCAGGGCCGAGAGTGGCTCGTCGAGCAGGAGCAGCTTGGGCTGGTTGATGATCGCGCGGGCGAGCGCAACGCGCTGGCGCTGGCCGCCCGAGAGCTGATGGGGGCGGCGCCGGTCGAGGCCGCCGAGGCCCACGCGCTCGAGCGCCTCGCCCACCCGCTGGTTGCGCTCCCGCCGCGCCACCCGCGCCACATCCAGCCCGTAACCGACGTTGTCGCCCACCCGCAGATGGGGGAAGAGCGCGTAGCTCTGAAACACCGTGTTGACCGGGCGCCGATAGGGAGGGACGCCGCTCATCGGGCGCCCCGCTATCCACACCTGTCCTTCGTCCAGCTCCTCGAAACCGCTGATCGCGCGCAGGAGCGTCGTTTTGCCGCACCCGGAGGGCCCCAGCAGCGTGACGAACTCCCGTGCCCCGACCTCCAGCGAAATGCCGTCGAGCGCGGCGACCGCGCTGCCGTCGGGCGCCGCGAAGCGCTTGACCGCACCGCGCATCTCCGCGACCGGAGTCGAGGCCGCGGCGTCGCCTCCCCGTTCGCGCATCGGCGTCTGTGCGGACCTAACCCGGATGTTTCACCGATTTCTCAACTCGCGGACGCCAATATGCTCGCGCTAGCGGGTCGTACTCCCTCAAGCCGCTTTGACGTAGTGTCGGCTACGCCTTCAGCGTCTTTCAGTCCGTGCTTCCTGCTATCACGGCATCTTGGCGCCCTCGCTACGAAAATCGGTGAAACATCCGGGCTAAAGGGAATACGGGCGGCGTGCACTCAAGGCCCGCCGCCCGTGGGTGCTCACTGCGCGGTGCGCACCCGGGTCCAGATTCGGTTGTACTTGCGCAGATCCGCGCCGAGGTCCTCGAAGATCTGGAGCCGGGCCACCACCTCCGGAGGCGGGTTGATGTTGACGTTGGTCTTCAGCTCTTCGGGAAGGAGATCGCGCGCTGGCATGTTGGCGGTACTGTTGACCTGCTGGCTCACGTTGAGAGCCGCGACCTCCGGGCGCAGGTAGAACTCGAGGAAACGCCTGGCGTTCTCCTTGTTCGGGGCGGATTCGAGCACGCAGATGTCTTCCTGGTACATGGTCGCGCCTTCTTCCGGGATGACGAAGCCGACCTTCTCCGGCTCGGCGAGGACGTAGAACATCGCGCCCACGTACCAGTGCGCCGCCGCCACGTCGCCCGCTTGCACCAGCGAGACGATGTCGTAGCTGAAGGCCGAGATCCGGGACCGGAGATCGAGGAGCCGCGCCTCCGCCTGCTTGAGCTCGTCGCTGTCGGTGGAGTTCACCGAGTGGCCGTTCAGGATGAGCGCGACCCCGATGGTCTCTCGCAGGTCGTCCAGCATGATGATCTTCTTGCCCTTGTCCGGCAGGGCGAAGAAGTCGGCCCAGGACTTGAGCTCTCCCGCTTCCTCCTTGTTGTAGAAGATGCCCACCGCGCCCCATGCGTAGGGCAGGCAATACTCGCTCTCGGGGTCGACCAGGGATCTCTTCGATGTCGGGTCGATGTTCTCGAAGCCCGGCAACTCGTTGACTCGGGCGTTCCAGAGCAGGCCGAGCTTCTGCATGATGTCGCGCATGTGCACCGACGGGAAGACGATGTCGTATCCCGTGGCGCCGGCCTGGATCTTGGCGAGCATCTCTTCGTTGGTGCCGTAGGTGTCGAGCGTGACCTCGATGCCCGTCTCCTCGGTAAAGAGGGTCAGCACCTCGGGGTTGATGTAATCCCCCCAGTTGTAGACGTTGAGCTGGCCTTGGGCGCCGGCCGGAGTCGCGGCGGCGAACGCGAGTAACACCGCGACCGCGGTCGCCGCGAGTCTTCGAAACTTCTCAATCACACATGCGAGCATGATGCCGTCTCCTCTGGGCAGGTTGGGAATCCTTCCCCTCACTCTACGATCCCCACGGCCCGCATTGCACCCTCTTGCCACCCGGCGCATCGGGAAAACGAATACCAGGCGCCTCGGCCCGCGCCGTGGCGGGCAATGTGACCGGCCCGGGCGAGTCGGCTCAAGTGACCCTTGGCCGTATTTCGATTCGCGCTGGGGTGAGCTCCACCAAATCCGTTCTTCCATCCATTCACATCCAGACTATGCCGCCGGTGGCCGGGGCACCGAGCCGGGCGCCGAAGAGAGACCGGGGAGTCTTCGCGTCGGCAATCGAGCAGTCGCGATGTACGGCGGCATCGACCACCGCCACGAACCCCGCTGGCGTCGTCCCGCACCGAGGCGCGAGTCAGTCGGACGCCACCCCCGGCGCCTCGAGCCCAAGCTCCTCCATCATCCGCTCGCGCATCTTGAACTTCTGCGCCTTGCCGGTCGCGGTGAGCGGCATCTCGGTGACGAGGCGGATGTGGCGCGGGACCTTGTAGTGGGCGATGCGCCCGCGACAGAACTCGCGCAGCGCTTCTTCGCTCGGGCTGTGACCGGGACGCGGTATCACAAAGGCGCAGACCTCCTCGCCGTACTTCTCGTCGGGCACGCCGAAGACCTGCACCGCGGAGACGTCGGGATGGGTGAGCAGGAAGTCCTCGATCTCCGCCGGGTATACGTTCTCGCCGCCCCGGATCAGCATGTCCTTGACGCGGCCGACGATTCGGCAGTACCCCTGCGCGTCGATCGTCGCGAGGTCGCCGGTGTGCATCCAGCCGTCGACGATCGCCTCGCGCGTCGCCTGGTCGTCGCCCCAATAGCCTTGCATCACCGAGTACCCGCGGGTCAGCAGCTCGCCCTGGACCCCGACCGGGGTGGTGGCGCCGGTCTCGTCGATGACCTTCACCTCGACGTGCGGCACGATTCGGCCCACGGTGGAGATCCGGCGTTCGATGCTGTCGTTCGCGTCCGACTGGAAGGAGACCGGGCTCGTCTCGGTCATGCCGTAGGCGATGGTGATCTCACGGCAGTGGAGGTCTTCGACCACGCGGCGCATCAGAGACACCGGACAGGGCGCGCCGGCCATGATCCCGGTGCGCATGGCGGACACGTCGAAGCGCGGGAACTCCGGGTGGTCGAGCATCGCCGCGAACATCGTCGGCACCCCGTGCACCCCGTTACAGCGCTCCGCCTCCAGCGCGATGAGCGTTTCGTACGCGTCGAATCCCTCGCCCGGGAAGACCATGGCAACGCCCTGGGAGACCGCCGCCAAGTTGCCGAGCACCATGCCGAAGCAGTGGTAGAGCGGCACCGGGATACAGAGGGCTTCGCCGGGCTCGAGCCGCATTGCCTGCGCGCAGGCGATCGCGTTGTTGATGATGTTGCGGTGGGTGAGGGTGGCGCCTTTCGGGGCGCCGGTGGTGCCGGAGGTGAACTGGATGTTGATCGCATCGCCCGGCTTCAGCCCCCCGGAGACCGCGTCGAGGCGCCCGCGCGGGCCGCCGCCGCCCCGGTCCATGACTTCGTCGAAGCTGAAGCAGCCCGGGGCCGGATCGGGGCCGAGCTGGATCACGCTGCGCAGCGCCGGGAGACGTTGCGAGCACAGGTGGCCGGGCCGGCAGTGATCGAGCTCCGGCGCGAGCTCGCGGAGCATCTCGACATAGGCCGAGGTCTTGAACTGTCGCGCGGTAATGAGCGCCTTCGCGCCGACCCGGTTGAGGGCGTACTCGAGCTCCGCGCTGCGATAGGCGGGATTGACGTTGACGAGGATCAGTCCGACGCGGGCGGTGGCGAACTGGGCGATCAGCCACTCGGGGCGGTTCGGCGCCCAGATCCCTATCCGGTCTCCCTTGTAGAGACCCAGGCTCAGGAGCCCGGCCGCGAAGCGGTCCACCCGGCGCGCGAGCTGCTCGTAGGTCCAGCGCTCGCCGGCGGCCCGAAATACCGCGGCGGTGCGCGGGCCGTGACGGCGCACGGCCAGCGCGAGGAACTCGGGTAGCGTCGCGTCCACGAGCGGTCGGTCGGTAGCCCCCTTGACGTGGGAGAGGCCATCGACCGGGGCGATGCCGCGCCCTCGTGATGCCGGCTTCGCCATCACATCTTGCGCCAGTCGCCCGCCTGCTCGAAGGCGGCGGCGGCGCGGTAGATGGTCGCCTCCCGCCAGGCCCCGCCCACCAGCATCATCCCGACCGGAAGCCCGTCGCTCATGCCGCAGGGAAGGGACATGGCGGGATGGCCGGTCACGTCGAAGGGAGAGGTATTGGGCAGCATCTCGAAGGCCCGCTGGCAGTACAGGGCGAGGGGGGCATCGCGTGGCGGCAGCGGGGTGGCCTTCATCGGCAGAGTAGGCATGAGCAGGAGGTCGAAGGCGCCGAGCACCCGATCGTATTCCTCCCGGAGCTGGCGCGCGAGGTTCTGTGCCTTGGCGTAGTAGTGCCCCCGGTGGTGCTTGAGGTAGTACTGGCCGATGAACATCGAGATCTTGAGGGTGTCGGAGAGTTCGTCCGCCCGGCTTCGCCAGTTGGCGTGGAAGTCGAGGAGAGAAGTGGTGTACATGCCCTCCCAGCCGGTGCCCATGCCGTTGCCGTGCATCATCTGGCTGGTCAGTCCTTCAAGCGCGATCGGAGTCCAGATTGCGGGGCCCCGGAGATGGGCGGGGATCGAGACCTCGTCGACCGTCGCGCCGAGTCGCTTGAAGATCTCCGCCCCGGCCCGGACCTTGGCGTCGACGTCCGGCTCCGATGCGCGGTGGGCGAAGCCCTCCTTCACCACCGCGATGCGCAGGCCGCCCGCGCCCCTTCCCGCCGCCGCGGCGTAGTCGTCCACCCGCGGGTGGTACTGGCGCGGGTCGAGTCCGTCCGCTCCCGCGATCGCCTGCAGCATGACGGCGTTGTCGAGCACGTTTTGCGTCATCGGTCCGGTGTGGTCGATGGTGGCCTCGATCGGCATGACCCCGGTGTAGGGGACGAGCCCGTGGGTGGGCTTCATCCCGTAGCAGCCGCAGTACGAGGCCGGGATCCGGATCGAGCCGCCCTGGTCGCCGCCGATGGCCATGTCCACGTGGCCGCCGCCGACGAGGGCGCCCGAGCCCGACGACGATCCGCCCGCCGAGTAGCCGCGCCGGTGGGGGTTCTCCACCGGCCCCGTCGCGTTGGTGTGGCTGCCGCCGGAGAGACAGAAGTACTCGCAGTGGGCCTTGCCGACGATGGTCGCGCCGGCATCGAGCAGACGGGTGACGATGGTCGCGTCCACGTCCGGAGTGTAGCCCCGAAGCGTCGAGGCGCCGTTCATCATCGGCACCCCGGCAAGACACACGTTGTCCTTCAGCGCGACCGTGCGCCCGTGCAAGGGCCCGCGCGGTGCGCCGCGCACCTCGGTCTTCACGAACCACGCGTTGAGCGGGTTCTCCTCGGGCGAGGGGCGCTGGCCGGCGGTGCGCGGGTAGAGCACCGGCGGCAGGTAGTCCGGCAACGCGTCGACGACATCGTAGGCATCCAGGGTTCCCTGCATCACGTCGAGGAACTCCCGGATCCTCGCATCGGACATGTGCATGCCGAGCTCGGTGACGATCTCCTCGAGCTGGGCGTGGGTGGGTCGCTGGACGGTCATGTGGGCAATCCTCTCGTCGAGGGCGGTGGCCGGGCGGCGTGGGGGCGCGTTCGCGTTCGCGGGGACGTCTGATATCACCGGTGGGGGAGTGACGGCCCCGGTCGGCGCCGCTCGGGCGGCGGCGGTGGCCGCGCGCGGTTCCCCGCGCGCTGGATCATCGGCGGTCGGATTGGGCGTCCCCGGGGCGGCATCGTCATGCGGGACGGGGGACTGCGCCTGCGCCACCCGTGTCCCGGGGCGCCCAGGGGCGGCCCCGGAGGGTGTCCCCGCGGTCCCGCCGAAGCCGGTGAACTCCTCGATCATCACGGGGTCGGCCGCGTCGGAGCCTTTCACCTCACCGGTAATCACGCCTTTTTGCAGCAGCAGCACGCGGTGCGACAGCTCGGTGATGAAGTCGAGGTTCTGCTCCACCATCACCACGGTGACGCCGCGCCGGCGGTTGAGGTCGCGCAGCAGCTCGATGATCCGGTCGACGATCGAGGGCTGGATCCCCTCCGTCGGTTCGTCGAGAAGAATCAGGTCCGGCTCGGAGACGAGACAGCGGGCGATGGCGAGAAGCTGCTGCTCGCCGCCGGACAGGGCGCCGCCGTCGCGGTCGAGGAGGGGCTCGAGCCGTGGGAGCTCCAACAGGACGCGCTGGATCGCCTCCTCCTCCTCCTCGTCGTGGGCGGCGATCCCCATGCGGATGTTGTCGCGCACGCTCAGGTTCGGGAAGATGCCCCGCCCTTGCGGCACGTATCCGATGCCGTTTGCGGCCCGCGCGCTCGCCTTCTCGCGGGCGAGATCGAGACCGGCGTAGTCGATTACCCCCGCAGCGGCCGGGACGAGGCCCATGATCGCTTTCAGCAGCGTGGTCTTGCCCATGCCGTTGTGGCCGAGCACGCCCACGATCTCGCCCTCCGCCACTTCGAAATCCACCCCGTGCAGCACCGGCACCCTTCCGTAGCCGGCCCGCAGCGCCTTCACCGAGAGCAGCATGCTCAACGCCCGCTCCTCACGCCCGGGTACCCAGGTAGACCTCGCGCGCCCTCGGATCGGCGGCGATCGCCTCCATGGTGTCCTCCATCAGGATCCGCCCTTCGTGGAACAGGGTCACCAGGTCCGAGATCATGCGGATGAACTGCATGTCGTGCTCCACCACGATCAGGGTCGCGCTGCGGTTGATCTCCCGGATGAGCTCCGCGGTGCGCACCGTCTCCTCGTGGGTCATGCCGGCGGCGGGTTCGTCGAGAAGCACCAGCCAGGGTTCGGCGGCGACCACCATCCCGAGCTCCACCCACTGGCGTTGCCCGTGCGCGAGGCGCCCGACCATCCGGTTTCGGATCTCCCCGAGCTGGAGACGCTCCAGGGTCTCGGCGGTCAGACGCCGCGCGTGCGCGGGCCCGTGCCAGCGGCGCGCCGAGAGCCAGATGTTCTCCTCGACGCCGAGCCCGTCGAAGACGCTCGGCACCTGCGTCTTGATACCGACGCCGAGAGCCGCGACCTCGTGGGGTTCCCGGCCCGTCACGGGCGTGTCCCGGATCACCACCTCGCCCGCGCTCGGACGGAGCTGGCCGGTGAGGCACTTGAAGAAGGTCGATTTGCCGGCGCCGTTGGGGCCGATGAGGCAGCGCCGCTCCTTCTCCCGCAACGCGAAATCCACCCGGTCCACCGCCCGCACGCCCCCGAAGTACATCGAGAGGCTGCGCGTCTCGAGGACCACTTCTCCCCGTCTCATGGCGCCGGTCCGTCTCCCACCGCCGCGCCGCGCGCGCGCCGCGCCCGCATCCGCCGCTCCCGGGCCCGGTGCGAGCGGCGGCTGCGCCGGGCAACGAACCAGTCGCCGAGGGTCGGGACGATACCTCTCGGCATCGCGAGCACGAACACCACGAGGATGACGCCCAGCACGAGGTTGTTGTTGATGGTCGTCTGCGTACCGAGCGCGGAGGTAAGGTAGAAGAGCCCGAACGCGCCGAGGACGGGGCCGATGAGCGTCCCCCGCCCCCCGACGATCACCCAGATGATGGTGAGCGCCGCGTTGTAGAGGTTGAAGACATCCGGCGTCACCCGCCCGACGCCGTTGCAGAACAGTACGCCGGCGAGCCCCGCAATCCCCGCGCCCACCGCGAAGATCCCGAGCTTGTACAGACGCGTGTCGTAGCCCAGAAGCTCGGCCCGCAGCTCGTTCTCCCGGATGGAGACGCAGACCCGTCCGAAATGGGTGTGAACAAGCCAGCTCGTGAGAACGTAGGCGGCGATGAGCGTGAACATCGCGACGTAGAACACGTGCTGGGGGAGCAGGATGGACGAGGCGTCCCACGGGAGGTTCAGGGGCGGTGAAGTAATGCCGTTGAAGCCGCCGAGCAGGGAATTGCCGATCCGGTAGTCAGGACCCGAGGTCCGCCGGATGAGGCTGTAGAGGATGAGCGAGACGGTCAGGGTGATGACCGCGAGGTACACGTCGCTCACTCGGCCGTAGAACATGACGTAGCCGAGCGCCACGGCGAAAGCGGCCGCGACGAGCACCGCGACCAGGATCGCCCAGGTCGCGCCCCCGAAGTTGATCGCCGCGATGGTGTAGGCGTAGGCGCCGATGCCGAAGAACGCGGTCTGACCGAAGCAGAGGATCCCGCCGTAGCCCCAGACCAGCGCCAGACTGAGCGCGAGCAAGCCCAGCGCGATCGCGGTGGTCAGGTTGATGATCGTGAACAGCTCCAGCACCGTCGGCGCGACGAGCGTGAACACCACCCCGGCTCCGGCGATGGCCAGGGTACGCCGCAGGTCCCGCGCGGGCTTCACAGGCTCTTCTTGAAGATCGTGCCGGTGATCCCGCGCGGCATCGCGCGCAGCAGGACGATGGCGGTCAGGAGAAGCGCGACTTCGCCGATGGTCGGGCCGGTCAGGAAGGAGGCCACGCCGTTCACGCCGCCGAGCAGTGCCGACGCGGACACGGTGCCGGCGAGGATCGCGGCCCCGCCGGAGATTACGGTGATGAACGCCTTGGCGATGTAGACCGCTCCGATGGTGGGCAGTACGCCGGTGATGGGCGCGAGCAGCCCTCCCGCGAGACCGGAGATCGCGGCGCCGACTCCGAAGGTCACCATGTAGATTCGCGAGGTGGAGACGCCGAGCGCGAAGGCCATCTCCGCGTTCTGCATGGTTCCCCGCGCGACCAGTCCGAGCCTCGTCCCTCTGAGCACCGCGTAGGCCGCGACGCAGAGCCCCACGGTGATGACGATGAGCAGCAGCTCGTAGGCCGAGGAGGTGTACTCGCCGATGGAGAGCACGCCCAGCGGGGGAGAGATGGTCGTCGCGGTGGATGCCCCGAAGATCGAGGTCACGAGCCCGATGAAGAGCAGGCTGAGGCCCCAGGTGGCAAGCAGGGTGTCGATCATCCGGCCGTAGAGCCAGCGAATGACCAGCCGTTCCACCACCACCCCGATCACCCCCACCACCAGGGGTGCGAGGATCAGCATCGCGATCCAGAGATTGACCCCGGCGTTGGTCGCGACCACCACGGTGTAGCCGCCCAGCATGAGGAACTCGCCGTGGGCCAGGTTGATGACCCGCATCATGCCGAAGATGATCGCGAGCCCCAGGCTCACCAGCGCCAGGTTGGCGATCCCGTAGACAATCTGAAGCCCGAAGGCGACGGCGAGATCCATCCGACGAGGTTCTCCTTCGGCCCTGCTACCCGCGGGCGAGCGGCAGCGACCTTTCGTCCGGGCCGGGGTAACCCCTCGTCAGATCTCGATGCCGGCCGCCTCCAGTCCGTTCTCGAACTTGAAGACCGACTGGTTCGGATCGGCGACCAGGTCGCAGACCAGCAGGGTGTCGGTCGGCGGCTGCGCCTCGTGGGTCTCGATGATGTTGAACGACTGGTCCTTGAGTTCCGCGAGATAGACGCTCTGGAGCGCGTGGTTCGTCTTCGCCTCGATCTCGACCCGGCCCGAGGGGCCGTCGATCCCGAGCCCCGAGCGCAACGCTTCGATGACCGGCATCCGCTCCACCGTACCCGCCTGCCGGACCGCCTCCGCCCACAGGAGCGCGCCTTCGTAGGAGCGCGTCGCGAGTTCGTTCAGCGCGGGCGGGCTGCCGTCCATGTAGGCATTGAAGCGGGCCACGAAGTCCCGGTTCGCCGGCGTGTCGACCTCCTCGAAGTACGAGTAGGCGCAGATCATGCCGTTGCCTTCCTCGGCGGATATGAGCTTGTGCTCGTTGCCGACCCCGAAGGTGGTCGAGGCGATCGGCACGCTGGCGTTCATGCCCGCCGCTGCGTATTGGCGGTAGAACGAGACGTGCGCCCCGCCGACCAGGGCCGACATCACCATGTCGGGTTTCGCGGCCTGGATCTTCTTGATGGTCGGGCCGAAGTTGGTGACGTCGAGGGGGAAGAACTCGGTCTCCACCGTCTCGCCGCCGTTGTCGGCCACGTATTTCTGCACCCACTGCGCGGTGATCTGGCCGTAGTTGTAGTCCGCGGCCACGATGTAGACCTTCTTGCCCCACTTGTTCATGGTGTGGGGCACGAGTTTCTCCACCGTCTGCGCCGGAGTGGAGCCGGTGCAGAAGCAGTTCAAGTCGCACACCCCGCCCTCGTAGAGGGTGTTGTAGAAGTACAGGACCTGGAAGCGGGAGAAAGTCGGGCGGATCGCCTCGCGCGAGGCCGAGGTGATACCGGCATGCACGACATCGGCCTTGTCGCCCGCCGCGGCCTGCGTGGCGTACTGGGTGTAGTACTGGATGGTCGACTGCGGGTCGTAGAGCGCGAGCTCGACCTCCCGGCCGAGCAGTCCTCCCGCCGCGTTTATCTCGTCCACCGCCATGCGGGTGGCGTCGGCCATCGGCTTGCCGTAGATGTCGAGCCCTCCCGACTGGTCGAGGATGCTCACGAACTTGATGGGGTCGGCGGCCTGCGCGCGGCCGATGATCGCCGGTCCGGCCACTGCGGCGGCGGAAGCGCCGGCGATAAAACCTCTGCGGGTAAGGGTCATGATTGCTCCTCCGGTTCACTTGTCTTGGGGGTGGCGGGCGGCTCTGCGCCTCCGCCGCGTCTGTGGTCTCGCTCGAGCGCCGTGCTCAGCCCGCGCACTCCGCCGCCGATGTCGAGTCCGACCTCCTCGCCCAGCTTCTTCACGGCGGGGAGCTGGAACGCGAGCTTCAGCATCCCGTCGACGACCTGGTTGACCGCGGTGCCGTCGCCACCGGTTCCGCCTTCCCCCGCGCTCGCGCCCGGAGCGATACCGGTGATGTGGTTGACACGGATCGATTCGATCTTCTCGGCCGGCTTCACCATCTTCTCGACGATGCCGGGCAGCGCCTCGATGCGGGCCTGGTCGAGCTTCTGGCCGATGAGCTCGGGGCTCTGCGCGTTCTCCGCCGCGATGAGAGCCGCGGTGCCCTGCGCTCGCGCGAGCAGCTCGTCCTTCTCGGCGTTGGCCCGGGCAAGGGTCGCCCGGGCCTGGGCTTGCGCCATCGAGACCAGGGTGCCGGCCTCGCTGCGCACGCGGGTGTCGTCCACCTCGGACTGCTCGGCCGCGCGGATGAGCGCGAGGGCTTTCTCACGCTGCGCGGTGGCGCTCTCGCGTGCGGTGCGCACCTGCTCCTCGGCGCCGGCCTCGCGGGCGCGCGCCGCGTGTGCCTCGGTGTCGGCCGTCGCCTGCTCTATGCGCTTCACCGCCAGCGCGACCGCGTTGTCGACCTTCGCGGTCTCGGTCGAGAGCTCGGATGCGAGCTGCTGGCGGGAGAGTTCTTGGTCCCGCTCGATCTCCGACAGGCGTACATCGCGTTCGCGCGCGATCCGGGCCGCCTCGCGGCGGCGCTCCGAGGCGGACTGCTGTTCCGCGATGTCGGCCTGACTCGCGGCCCGGGCGGTCTCGATCTCGCGCTGCTGGGCGATCGTCGCCTCCTCTTCCTCCTGGGAGAGGATGAGCCGGCGCTTGGTCGCGTCGAGCTGGCTCTGGTGCACCGAGACCTCGGCCTCCGACTCGATCGCCGCGCGTTCCTTCTTGTTGGTCGCGATGATCTCGGCGAGGCGCCGCATGCCGAGCGCGTTGAAGGCGTTGTTCTCGTCGAGCGCGTGGAACGGGGTCTGATCCAGCCGGGTGAGGGAGACCGACTCGAGTCGCAGGCCGTTGCGGGCGAGGTCCTCGCCGAGCATCCGGCTCACCTCGCCGGTGTACTTCGCACGCTCGTCCTGAAGGCTCTCCATGCTGTAGCCGGCGGCTACCGAGAGCACCGCGTTCACCAGCTTGCCCTCCAGCGTCTCCGCAAGCTCGGAGGCGCGGAAGGTCTTGCCGGCCAGCGCCTGGGCGGCGGTCGCGACCCCCTCTTCGGTCGCCTCGACCCGGACGTGGAACTCCGCGCCGACATCGACGCGCAGGCGATCCCGGGTGATCACCGAGTCCGGCCCGACGCGCTGGATCTCCAGCCTCGAGGTGCGCATGTTCACCTCGGACACCTTGTGCAGGAAGGGAAGCGCGAGACAGCCTCCGTCGAGCACCACCCGCTGCCCGCCGAGACCGGTGCGCACCAGCGCCCCTTCGCGGGTCGCCTTGCGGTAGTAGCGGCTGAGGAAGACAACGCCAAGGCCCGCGAGCACGAGCAGGACGACGATGGTGACGAACCAGGTCATCGCCGTGCCTCCGTGGCCGCGGCGCCTGAGTGTGTGATCCCCGCGAAGGCGGGAATGTGTCGCGCTTCAGTCGAGCGGCAAAGCGACCGGCGGCGCGATGCGCCGGCCGGGACCGGTACGGCGGGGACGGCAGCGGGCGACCCGATCACGATGCCCTCCAATGCTCCCGGCCGGCGTTCGTGCCGGACCGGTGGCTCGCGGGATCAGGATCAGGTTAGGAGATGTTATTTTCCTTTTCAAGTATTTGCCGGGGTGGTCAACGGCCTGTTCAAGGGCTTGTTTTCTCGTAAATTTTCTCGATCACCCGATAGGCGGCCCCGTCGGCGCGAGCCATGAAGGTCGCGATTCCGTTACTGGAATTGGAGACGTAGCTCCCCTGGCGGGCGCTGCGGTAGACGACCGGGGGGCCGCCCGAGGACACGCAGTGTTCCCGCCAGTCCGTGCGCCCATCCCCGATCAGGCTGGCGAGGAAGTGCAGGCCCTCGTAGGTCGACTGACCGAGCGCGCCGAGGACCGGCGCACGGCTTCCGTGGAAGCTGTGGTAGGTCTCCCGGAAGCAGGCATTGGCTTCGGTCGCGAGAGCGCCGAAGTAGGATGAGGCGCAGAACAGCCTCTTCAGGTTCTCCGCGCCGCTCGCCAACAGGCCGTTCTCCTCGATCGCGCAGGTCAGACGGATGAGCCTGCGGTCCAGTCCCCGGTGGCCGAAGATGCGGTTGAAGTCGACCGCATCCTGGCCGATGAGGCTGATGAGCACCGCCTCGGCCCCCGAGCTCTCGATCGCCTCGACCTCCACCGCGATGTCGGGGGCCGAGAACGGAACGTAGCGTTCGTACACGAGGGAAGCGTTCATGGCGGCGAGCTTCGACTTGGCGTAGCGGTTCGAGGCCCTCGGCCAGACGTAGTCGTTGCCGATAAGCGCCCACTTGCGCAGCCGGTACCGGCGCTGGATCCATTCCATCGCGGGGAGGAGCTGGTGTCCGGGCGTATCCCCGATCGCAAACACCCCGAAGCTTCGCTCCCCGCCTTCGTACATCGGCGTGTAGACGTAGGGGATGCGCCCTCGAACGACCTTCGCCAGTCGCCGGCGGACCGCACTGATGTGCATTCCCACGATGGCGTCGATGGATCGGGCCTCGATCAGCCCATCGACGAGGGCCTCCACCGGGGTCGGGGCTTCGACCGCCGAATCGACCAGTGTGAGGCGCACGTTGCGACCGGCGATTCCGTCATGCCGGTTGAGTTCGTGGGCCGCGACCTCGGCGCTGGCGATGCACGATGGCCCCCAGATGCCGGCGGAGCCGCACATCGGGATCAGCAGAGCGACTCGAAACTCGTGTGCTCCGCCGGTCAGGAGACCGCCATCGAAGGAGTCCCCGCGCAGCGCGGACGGTGTCGCCGGCCTTCTTGCGTCGATGAACTCGGTGACCATTCCGGCACGCTCCCTCAGCGCGCCCCGGGCCCGAACACCGCCGGGCATCTCGCCCAGCGACGCACGGTGGCGGGCGCACGCCGGCCCGCCTCTCCCCCTGCTTCAGGGAGCATCGCGAATTGGAAAGCCGTGCTCGCGGCAAAGCGTCGCTCACGCACGAGGTCTTCACCACGCAAGACGACTGCACTCGCGAGACGATACCATACGGCCACCCGCCGCTCTCGAACCTCTCTTCGACTCGCCGCCCGCAATCCACCCGATTCCCCGGTAGTTGCGCTCGCGAGCGATCGCTTCAGCGCGGTGACGTCGCGATCGGGTGCGTGAAGGGCCAGGGTCGGACGGCGGAATCAAACATGGATCCGGGAATGGACAAGGCACGCCACACCATCAGTCGCTTTCTCTTCTACGATCTCGCCGCGGCCCACCGCAAGCTGCACGTGAGTCTCAACCACCGGCTCAAGGAGCTGGATGTCCAGGTCGAGACCTGGCGGGTGCTGGAGACCTTGAGCTCGGACGAGGGTCTGACGATGGGCGAGCTGGCCGAGATCGTGCTGATGAACCCGCCCACCCTGACCAAGCTGGTGGATCGCATGGTCGCGAACGGCCTGGTGCACCGGCAGTTGGCCCCGGAGGACCACCGCCGGGTTCACCTGGTGCTCACCAACGCGGGTCTTGAGCTGATCGGCAAGGTCCGGCAACACGTCCAGGCGCAGCACGAAGACATCCTGGCGCGCCTGGGCGAAGAGAACGCGAGGATCGTCCAGGAGGCCCTGCGCAACCTGAGCTGAGACGGTTCGGGTTCACACCCCCTCACCGATGCCGCCCGCACCGGCGCACATGCCGGGCGGGTTCGGGGATCAGGACTGCTTCTGCACCCTCGGGAGCGACGCGATCCCGGAGAGCCAGGGCTGGGCGGACCGGAACCAGATCTGGCGCCGCGGGGCGAGCTCCGCGCGCTGGCGCAAGGTGCCCGCCCGGATGTTGACGCGGCCCGGGTCCTCGCCCACATCGCAGGCCCAGAGCTGGGTCCCGCAGGTGGCGCAGAAAGCCATCGCGCGCCGATTGCCGCTCTCGGCGGTCTTCACATAGATCGTCGGCTCTCCCGACACCAGTCGCAGGGTGCCCGGCGTTGCCGTCACCACGGTGCGAAAGGCGGTGCCCGACATCGTCTGGCAATCGGTGCAGTGACAGATGCCGGCGGATTCGGGGTCGGCCTCGGCCTCGAAGCCTATCTCCCCGCAGTGGCACGCGCCGTTGATCTTCATGTCCGCTCTCCTCTCGTTGGAGTTTGCCGCCCGCCTCTCAGGCCGCGATACGCTCGCGCACCGCCTTGATGTGGGAGGGTCCGATGCCGCAACAGCCGCCGACGATGCGCGCGCCGGACTCGACCCAGGCGCCCACTTCGGCGGCGTAGGCTTCGGGCGAGACCTGGTCCACGAACGCCCACTGGGGGCGCAGCCAGTGCCCGGCGTTCGGATAGGCGCCCCGCGGCCCGTCGTAGTGCGAAGCGATCGTCGCAAGCGCGGCCCTGGTGACGTTGAGATCCGAGTGCATCATCAGCGCCGCGGAGGCGCCCCGCGCCGTCACCGCCGCCACCACGGGACCGAAGGGTTCGTAGGCCATCCGGTCATCCACCTGGCTGTGGGCCTTGCTCTCTTCGACTCCGAGCATGACGTCTTCGGAATCGTGGCTCTGCATGCAGCTCATCGCCACCCAGACCGGGAGGCCGATGTCGGCGATGGCCTCGACGCCGGCCTCGATTCCTTCACGCTTCGTCCCGAGGGTTTCGAGCAGGAGCAGATCGACGCCCTGCGCGGCGAGAATGCGGGCCTGTTCACGGAGTCCCCGGGCGAGCTCGGCGGGCTGGAGATGGTTGAAGCTGCCGAAAGTCGACACGGAGCCTGCCACGTACACCGGGCGCGGCGCATCGGTCGTGTCGCGGGCCTCTCGGGCGAGGACGACGGCCCGGGTGTTCCACTCCTCCACCCGGTCCGCGAGCCCGCCGGGCTCGAGTGCGTGCCGGGCCGAGGCGTAGGTGTTCGTGGTGATGATGTCGGCGCCCGCCTCGATGTAGCTGCGGTGCACCTCGCGCACGAGGTCCGGGTAGTCCTCCAGCGCCTTCCCGCACCACACGGCATCGTGCATCGGCGCCCCGAGCCGTTCGAGCTCGGTGCCTATCGCTCCATCCAGGACCACAACCTCGTCCCGGTGAATGCGTGCTTCCAGTTCTACGGCGTCGTTCATGCCCGGTCGAATCCTCGCGATATTGAACAGTCGGGAAGTGGACCGCGCGGGTCCACGCGGGGGATGGAGTGCGATTGTAGAGTCCTCGCCTTGCTCCGCGCACCAGCGCTTGACTTGAAGGGCTCGCCCTCGAAGTATGGGGAACGAACAGTTCAGGTGCGCAAGCGCACCCTGACCCGCCGAACGCCCTTGCCTGTGTCGACCACCACTGCGCGCCCTTGGCTCTCGTGAGTCGGGGGAGCGGTACGGCCACCGGGGCGACGGCGCCCGCCCCCCTCGGGCTGGGGGTCATCGAGGGCTTCTTCGGCCCGCAGTGGCGCTGGGCGGAGCGTGCCGCCTACGCCCCCTTCCTCGCCGAGCAGGGGTTCTCGTTCTATCTGTTCGCGCCCAAGCGCTGCGATGCGCTGCGTCAGCGCTGGGCCGAACCCTGGCCGCTGCGGGAGTGGCGCCGCCTCGTCGCGCTGCGCGAGCGCTACCGGGCCGCGGGCCTCGCGTTCGGGGTGGGCTTGAGCCCCTTCGCCCTGTACCGACGCTTCGATGCGCAGGCGCAGCGCCGCCTCGCAGAGTGCGTCGCGACCCTGAACCGTCTCGATCTCGATGTGCTCGGGGTGCTCTTCGACGACATGCCGACCGATGTGGCGGATCTCGCCCGGCGCCAGTGCCGCATCGTCCGGCAGGTGCGAAGCGCGAGCAACGCGGGCGCCATCGCGCTCTGTCCCACCTACTACTCCGACGCTTCCGTGCTGGACGCGTTCTCGGGAGCACGGCCGTCACGGTATCTGGAGACCCTGGGAGCGGAGCTCGCGCCGGAGGTGCATGTGTTCTGGACCGGCCCGGAAGTGTGCTCGGCGGTCATCGATCGCGAACACCTGGAGGGGGTGCGGGAGCGCCTCGGCCGTCCCGTTCTGCTCTGGGACAACTACCCGGTGAACGACGGACCGCGGATGAGCCGCCACCTCCACCTGCGCGCGTTCACCGGGCGGACCGAGGTGCCGGGTGCGCCGATCAGCGGGCATGGCGCCAATCCGATGAACGCGGCGTGGCTGTCGCGGATCCCGCTCGCGACGCTCGCCATGCTCTACGCCGACCCCGCCGGCTACGAACCGGAGCAGGCCCTGCGCACGTCGCTCGAGATGCACTGCGACGACAAGACCGCCCGGTGTCTGGAGGAGGATCTCGAGCGCCTGCACGACACCGGCCTCGACGGACTGGGCGACTGCGAGCGGCGCTCGCTGCGGCGGCGCTACCGCGGCCTCGACAGCCCATTCGCGGCCGAGGTCGCCGCCTGGCTCGATGGCGCCTATGCCCCGACTCCGCAGGACATCGCGGAGTTCGGGCAGGCTTGACCCGCAAGCCTCACCGATTTTCTACTGCGGACGCCTATATGCTCGCTGTCCCGGGCCTCCCTCCGTCGCGCCGTAACGACTTCGTGTCGGCTACCTGCTCGGCTCCGCAGTCCTTGGGCGAAGCTTTCCGGCCGGAAAAGCCATCCTTGGCTTGCCCGCTCGCCGACCGTTGCGCGCCACCGGCGCTTCGTCTGTTTCCGGCTCGCTGTTGCGCGTTTTTCAGTGCGTGCTTCCTGCTATCACGGCATCTTGGCGCCCGAAGCGGCCGAAAATTGGTGAAACTTGCGAACTCGGAAGGGGTCGGGCGCGAATCCGTCTCGCAAGGCGCCGATCCCGCCGTCACGTGGTATCGTGCCGCGTGGTCGACGGGACCTGCGGGGGTGGGTTTCCGGCTCGTGGAAACTGGAACAGGCTTGCGCCCGCGGCGCACACGACAAGGACCGGCGGCAGTGACTCGCCCGGATTCGGTCTCATGAGCACGACCGAGCCGAGACAGATGAATCTCGGGGTCTTCGCGGTCGGCAACGGCAATCACGTGGCGGGCTGGCGCCATCCCGGCGCGGCGAAGAGCGGCGACGACATCGAAAACTACATCGACATCGCGCAGCGCGCGGAGGCCGCCGCGATGGATCTGGTCTTCCTCGCCGACAACGTGCGCTGCGACCTCGGTGACCATCCCGGCTTCGCGTCGCGCACCGAACCCTTCACGACCCTGTCGGCGGTGGCGGTGCGCACGCACCGGATCGGGCTGGTGGCAAGCGGCTCCACCTCTTACACCGAGCCCTACAACCTCGCGCGCTTCGTCGCGTCGCTCGACCATATCAGCGGCGGCCGGGCGGGGTGGAACCTGGTCACCACCAACACCGCGGACTCCGCCGAGAACTACGGCGTCAAGATGGTGGCGCACGACGAACGCTACGCGATCGCCTCGGAGTACATCGAGGTGGTGACGGGGCTCTGGGACGGCTGGGAGCCGGGGGCCACGGTCATGGACGCCGAGTCCGGCCGTTTTTTCGACCCCGCACGGGTGCACGCTCTGGAGCACCGCGGAAAATACTTCTCGGTACGTGGCCCTCTCAACGTGTCACGCTGCCCACAGGGTCGGCCCGTCATCTTCCAGGCGGGATCGTCGCGCGCCGGGCAGGCCTTCGCCGCACGCCATGCCGATGTGGTGCTGGCGGTGCAGATCGACTTCGATCTGGCGCGGGACTTCTACACTTCGCTCAAACGGGACGTGGCCGCGGGTGGACGCGACCCCGACCACTGCAAGATCCTCCCCGGGTTCCTGCCGGTGGTGGGCGGCAGCGAGGCCGAGGCGAAGGCGAAGCTCGACACGCTGGCGAGCTACGTCGACGAATCCATCGGCTTTCGCACCATGACCGATCGCATCGGTCACGACTTTTCGCACCTGCCCCTCGATGGCCCGATACCGGACCTGCCGCTACCGGCGGAAGTCCAGGGCTACGCGCGCATGATGCTGACGCCGGAGTACCGCGCCACGCATACGCTGCGCGACTTGTACAACAACTTCGCGGTGTCGCGGGGGTATCTGATCTCCTGCGGCACGCCGGAGCAGATCGCCGACACGATGGAAGCCTGGTTCACCGGCGGCGCCTGCGACGGATTCATCGTCGCTCCCGCGCACTTTCCCGAGGCGCTCGACGACTTCACCCACGGGGTGCTCCCGCTGCTGCGCGCGCGCGGGCTCTTTCGCGCCGAGTACCACGGCCCGACGCTTCGCGACCACCTCGGACTTCCGGTTCCCGCCAACCGCTACGCCCAGGCTTGAAGTCCGCGCCCCGGCAGAGTGCGGCGTCAACTCGTGAACCCACGCCGTGGCAGGCCGCGCCGCTGCGGTCGAGGGTCCGTGCGCCTGTATTGCCGATTTTCGATAGCTTCGAGCGTGGAGAATCCGAGATACCGGGCCGCACGGACCGAGAGACGCGCAACGGCGAGCCGACACGAAGTCGTTGCGGCGTGACGCAGTACGACCCGCGACAGCGCAGCGTTTAGCCCGGAAGTTTCACCGATTTTCGTAGCGAGAGCGCCAAGATGCCGTGACAGTGGGGCGCACGGACCGAAAGACGCTGAAGGGCGAGCCGGAAACAGGCGAAGCGCCGGTGGCGCTTCGCCCCGGCGAGCGGGCAAGCCAGGGATGGCTTGCCCTGGCCTGCAAGCGAAGCAGGGACTGCGCAGCGCAGCAGGTAGCTGACACTACGTCGAAGCGGCTTGAGGGAGTACGACCCGCTGACGAGAGCATATTGGCGTTCGCAGTAGGAAATCGGTGAAACATCCGGGTTAGTACGTCCGGGACGCTACTCCCCCTGGCGGCCGACGATCGCCACGCTGCACACGTTGCGGTGCGGCGCGCCGCCGAGGTTGTGGGTGAGGCCGAGACGCGGTCCCGCAAGCTGGCGTGCCCCGGCGCGGCCCTTGAGCTGCAGGTAGACCTCGTAGAGCATGCGCAGACCCGATGCGCCGATGGGGTGTCCGAAGCACTTGAGGCCGCCGTCGATCTGGCAGGGGGTGTCGCCTTCGGCGTCGTAGACGCCGTCGAGCACGTCGCGCCACCCCTCACCCTCGCGCGAGAAGCCGAGGTCCTCCATCGTCACCAGCTCGGTGATGGAGAAGCAGTCGTGCGCCTCCACCATGTCGATCTCGGCGCGCGGGTCGCGCACCCCCGCCTCATCGTAGGCGCGGCGGCTCGCGATGCGCGCGGTAACGAAGTGGCTGCCGTCCCACGCGTTGTAGCCGGCCTCGGCGCCGTTGGAGACCGAGACCTGCAGCGCCTTGACGGTGATCGGGTTCTCGTGGCCGAGCTCGCGCGCGATCTCCGGGCGGCACACGATGGCGCAGGCGGCGCCGTCGGAGACCCCGCAGCAGTCGAAGAGTCCCAGCGGCTCGGCCACCATCGGCGCGTTCATCGCCTTCTCGATGCTCAGCTCGCTGCGCAGATGGGCCTTGGGGTTCAGGGCGCCGTTGGCGTGGCTCTTGACCGAGACCTTCGCCATCGCCCGCTTGAGGTCTTCGGGAGGCACCGCGTGCCGGGAGCGGTAGGCGGCGGCGAGCTGGGCGAAGCTGCCAGGGGCGGAGAAGTTGGCCCAGGTCATGTCGTTGAGGGCGCCGCGGCTGCGCTGGGGCAAGCCGCCGTAGCCGGTATCCTTGAGCTTCTCCACTCCGGCTGCGAGTGCGATGTCCGCCGCGCCCGCGGCCACCGCGTAGACCGCGCCGCGGAAGGACTCGGTGCCGCTCGCACAGTAGTTCTCGACCCGGGTCACCGGGATGTAGGGCAGACGAAGCGCCTCCGCGAGCGGGATTCCCGACTTGCCGACGCTCACTTCTTCTATCGCGGTCGCAAGCCACGCCGCCTCGATACGGTCGCGGCCGATTCCCGCGTCCTCCAGGCACTCCTGGAACGCCTCGACGAGCAGGTCCTCCGGGCCCGCGTCCCAGCGCTCGCCGAACTTAGAGCAGCCCATCCCGAGGATCGCGACGCGGTCCTTGATGCCTCGTGCCATGTCGATTTCTCCCGCTCGGTAAGTGCGCGCGCTGGCCGCCGTTTCAGGCGGGCGCCGCCTTCCAGAAGTAGCTTTTCAAGTTGCGCCGGGCGTCGTGCTCCTTGATCCGGTACACCATCCGCATCGGCATCCCGACTTCGATTTCACCGCTGTCCACATCGGTGAAATCGGCCATGAGGCGTCCGCCGCCCTCGAACTGGACGATTCCGTAGTGGGCGGGCGGGTCGGGAGTGTAGGTAAGGCGGTCCGCGGTCCAGGTCAGCACCGTGGCGGGGCGCTCCGCGAAGGGGTGGGGGTCCTGGGTGTGGAATTCGCCGCAGTTGGGGTTGACGCAGACCGCGCTGCGCGGGATTTGCGCGGTGCCGCAGATCCGGCACTTGCCGCCGACCAGCGCGGTGACCAGGCCGCGGTTGCGGTACAGGGTCGAGAGCAGGGTGGGGCGCTCCGCCTCGGCGCGCATGCCGGTATCGCGTTCCACCAGTTGGTTGAAGGCGAGGAAGCGGGCGTAGTTTGGTTCCTCGCGGCGTCGCGCCAAGTGGCCCGAGACGCCGCGCCCGCGCCGTCCTTCCGCGACCCCTTCGGTGGTGCGCAGCAGGAGCGCGTCGCAACCCTGGCCGAAGGCAGCGACGAGGATCAGCTCCCCCGGCTTCGCGGACTCCAGCGTGTGGGCGAGCAGCACCAGCGCGTGCGCGGCGCCCGCCTCGCCCATCACCGTGTCGAGCGGGTCGCGCACGCTTCCTTCCGGAAGTCCCGTGCGGGCGGCCACCTTCGGCAGCACGCCGCGCAGCGTGCACGGCATAACGAAGTGATCGACGGTGGCGGGCGCCACCGCGCAGCGCCCGAGCAGGGCCTTGAGCGTGCGCGGTACGATGTCGAGCCAGCCCGCGTCGCGTACCCAGCGCTCCTCCCACGCGTAGTCGAAGGCGTCGCCCTGGCTGCGGAAGTGGTCGACGAAATCGACCGCGCTCTGCTCCGAGCCGACCAGCTCCGCGGCGCCCGGACCCTCGCCCAGCAGCAGGGCGGCGGCCCCGGCGCCGTTGCGAAGCTCCGCCGCTCCGCCCGCCCGGGCGAGACGGTCCTCCGCCGCCACCAGGAGTACCGGACCCGCGCCAGCCTCGGCCGTGGCGAGCGCGTTGACCAGGCCGGTGGTGCCGGCGCGCTGCGAGGCGCCGATGTCCATGGTCCCGATGCGCTCGTCGAGTCCGAGCGCACTCGCGACCAGACTGGCATTCTGTCGGTCGGCGAAGGGCGCGGTGGTGGAGGCGAGATGAAGCGCGGCGATTCCCTCGCGCTGTCCGCCGAGGCAGTCCCGTCCCGCCTCCACCGCCAGGGTGAGGGTGTCCTCGTCCCAGTTGCACATCGAGCGCTCGCCCCGGGAAAGCGCCGCGAGCGCGGGCGTGAACCAGGCGTTGGCCTCGACCGCCTTCTTGCGATCGAGGCGGAGCCGCGGCACGTAGCCGCCCCAGGCGAGAATCGAAGCCATCGCGGGATTCTGGTGGGGCGGGCGGGGGTGATCAACCGCCGAGGGAGGGATTGGATCCGCGTGCGCGGCGCAAAATCGTACACCCCCCCGACGATGGCGAAGAGGGCGCCCGTTGGATCCGCGTGTGCGGCGCAAAATTGGTGAGATATTGCGGTTAGTATTCGTGTCGATCGAAGCAGATTCCGAGGAGCCCGACATGAAACAGGCCGTCATCGTATCGACCGCGAGGACCCCCATCGGCAAGGCCTACCGGGGTTCGTTCAACAACACCGAGGGGCCGACGATGGCCGCCCACGCCATCACCCATGCGCTCTCCCGCGCCGAGGTCGAGGCGGGCGAGGTGCAGGACGTCATCCTGGGGTGTGCGCTCCCGCAGGGCACCACCGGATACAACGTCGGGCGCTGCGCCGCACTTGCCGCGGGCATGCCGGTACAGGTGCCGGGCATGACCGTCGACCGGCAGTGTTCGTCGGGAATGATGGCGATCGGCATCGCGGCCAATCAGATTCTGCACGAGGGCATGGACGTGGTCGTGGCAGGGGGGCTGGAGTCGGTGAGCCTGGTACAGAACGAGCACCAGAACACCTTCCGCATGAAAGACCCCACGGTCCTCGGCCACGCCGAGCACGCCTACATGACGATGCTGGAGACCGCGGAGACGGTCGCGCGCCGCTACGGGATCGCGCGCGAGGAGATGGACCACTACGGGGTACAGAGTCAGGCGCGCACCGCGAAGGCGCAGGCCGAGGGGCGCTACGATGCCGAAGTGGTGCCGATGAACGTGACCCGGATGCTCCTCAACAAGGAAACCGGGGAGGTCGGCTACCAGGAAACCACTCTCGAGAAGGACGAAGGCAATCGCCCCGGCACCACCTACGAGGACCTGGAGCGGATCAAGCCCGTGTTCGAGGGCGGCACCATCGCGGCCGGTAACGCGAGCCAGCTCTCCGACGGCGCCTCGGTGAGCGTCCTCATGGATGGCGAACTCGCAGAGAAGCGCGGGCTCGAACCCCTCGGCGCCTACCGCGGCATCGCGGTCGCGGGCTGCGAGCCCGACGAGATGGGGATCGGCCCGGTGTTCGCGGTGCCGAAGCTCCTCGAGCAGCACGGGCTCACGATGGACGACATCGATCTTTGGGAGCTGAACGAAGCCTTCGCGGTGCAGGTGCTCTACTGCCGCGACCGCCTCGGCATCCCCGACGAGAAGCTGAACGTGAGCGGGGGGTCAATCTCCATCGGCCATCCCTACGGCATGACCGGGGCGCGCCTCGTCGGGCACGCCCTGCTCGAAGGCCGACGCCGCGGCGCCAAACACGTGGTGTGCACCATGTGCATCGGAGGCGGGCAGGGGGCCGCCGGCCTCTTCGAGGTGTTGTAGGGGCAGTGGCGGGGAGCGCGACGCCGGGGGCGCATCCGATCCCCGTGACATGAGGGACGAGCAAGGCTCGACGTGACCCCTCTTCGCATCTTCATTAGCAGCGCGCAAGCGGAGTTCGCCGAGGAACGAGCGGCGTTGCGCGACTACGTTCGCGGTGACCCGCTGATTCGGCGCTTCTTCGACGTGTTCCGCTTCGAGGATGCCCCGGCGTCCGACCGACGACCGGACCAGCTCTACCTGGACGAAGTCGAACGCTGCGATATCTACGTGGGTCTGTTCGGCACTGACTACGGGAACGAGGACGAGGAAGGCGTATCACCAACGGAGCGGGAGTTCGATCGGGCCACCGACAGGGGATCTCACCGTCTGGTCTTCGTGAAGGGAGCGGACGATGCCCGGCATCCGAAGATGCGGGCGCTGATACGCAAGGCGCAGGCCGGGCTGATCCGGAAACGCTTTCACACGACGGCGGAGCTGGTGGCGGGGCTCTACGCGGCGCTGGTCGAGTACCTGGAAGAACGGGAACTGCTTCGCTGGGGGCCTTTCGACGCCGCGCCGTGCGTCAAGGCGACGCCGGACGACCTCGATGACGAACGTATGGCGCAGTTCGTGCGTACGGCTCGCGAGGTACGTCAGCTTCCGCTTCCGGAAGGGACGCTTCCCGAGCGACTTCTGGAACATCTGAACCTGCTGAACGACGGACGCCTGACCAACGCCGCGGTACTGTTGTTCGGGAGGACGCCGCAGCGCTTTTTCATCTCCTCCGAGATCCGGTGCGCCCACTACCACGGCACCGAGGTCGCCAAGCCGATCCCGTCGTATCAAATCTACAAGGGCACGGTGTTCGACCTCGTCGACCAGGCGGTGGATTTCGTGCTCAGCAAGATCAACCGTTCCATCGGAACACGCACGGAGAGTGCGCGCGCCGCAAGAACGTACGAGATCCCGGTGGGGGTTGTGACCGAAGCCATCGTCAACGCGGTGGCCCATCGCGACTACACGAGCAACGGCAGCGTACAGATCATGCTCTTCGCGGACCGGCTCGAAGTACGCAATCCCGGCCGCCTTCCGACGACCCTCACTCTGGAGAAGCTGCGCGAGGCGCACAGCTCGGTACCCGGCAATCCCCTGCTGGCGGAATCGCTGTACTTGACCAAGTACATCGAGCGGATGGGGACGGGAACCCTGGATATGATTCGGCTCTGCACCGAGGCTGGCTTGGCCGAGCCCGAGTTCGCGGTCACTGATGGCTTCGTTACGACGATCCGACGGGTACGCGGTCCGGGCCATGTACCCGGGCATGCCATGGGGGCGGAAGTGGCGGCCGCCGATAGTGAGGCGACGGGATGTGGACCGCCCACCCAGGTTGGGGACCAAGCAGCAATACAAGCGAACGACACCAAGGGCCAAGCCGAAGGCCAAGAGGGGGGCCAAGCTGTCTTGTCAGCGAATCAGATCACCATACTTCGGGCATGCCACGATGGTGCCGTCTCGGCCGAAACGTTGTCGGCGGCCGTTGGCCACAATAGCGGCACTGGTCACTTCAAGCGGTTGCTCAGACCTCTTCTGTCCGAGGGTTTTCTGGAAATGACCGTCCCCGACAGACCGACATCCGCTGCGCAGCAATACCGCCTGACGGACAAGGGCCAAGCCGCAATCGCACCGGATGGCAGTGATCGGATCGAAGGCGAAGTCGTGGACGCAGCCGGGGGCCAAGTCGGAGGCCAAGCGAGGGGCCAAGTTGAGGGCCAAGCCAAAGGCCAAGGGGGGGGCCGAGTTGTCTTGTCGGCGAAAGACGTCGCCATGCTTCAGGCATGCCTCCATGCCCCTGTTGCCGCTGACGTTCTGGTGGCCGCCGCAGGTAATGTCGGTCGAACCGGTCGATTCCGACGCTGTCTTCAGCGCCTCCTGCACGATGAATTGCTGGAAATGACCGTTCCCGAAAAGCCAAGAAGCCCTGCACAGAAGTACCGGCTGACTGACACGGGACGCGTTGCTCTCCAAGGCACTGCCGAGGTCAACTCCAAGTCCGGCCGCTGAGGCTCAAGCCTGACAGTTGTACCGATGGCAATCTTGATGTTCGGTCGAGTACCGATGTCGGAGTTCCGCTCGACGCACTTGCCCGCACACAGAATCCGACTCTCACCAGGTATGCGAAGTTTGACCGGAGGAAGACATGACTGATTCAGACCCTTCCCGCGTCACCACGATTAACTGGAGGAAGCATGTCGTCCGGGCAGGTCCTCATTGTCCACCCATGGACGACCAAAATGACCCTCAACCTGACCGGTACCGTGGACACGTCGAGCCGTGGCTGTCCGCGCTGTTTCAGGCCGAGCACCTGAACGCGCTGGTCGGTAGTGGCTTCACGACCGCCATCGCCTGTGCCGCGAAGGCCTCGGTCGTTGACATGAATCCGGTGGAGTTTCGTTCCAGCTACGACTGTGCGGTGAATCAGGCAGCGCAGGAAAGTGCGGAACGCCTCGGCCGCAAGGAACCAAATATTGAAGATCAAGCACGTACGATCACTGAGCTGATCGGTGGTCTTCGGGTTCTGGCGAGAAATGAGGATACGGACGAAAGTGCCAAGGGTATTGCCAAGGACGCTGCGAAACTGCTTGAGGAGTGGAACTCCGAACTGGACGACACATTGCGTTCGTTATTGAAGAAGATCCTTAAGACGGAGCGCGGCATCAATACCGCCTTGACAGGAGATATGGACCAGCAGAAGTTGGAACACGTTCGCCGACTGCTCGGTGGCTTTCTGCTCCCCTTCGGCAGCCGGACTGCAACGCGAGAGCGCGCTCACATTTTCACCGTAAATTACGACAGACTCATCGAGTACGGGTGCGACCTCCTCGGCATGAGGGTTGTTGACCGCTTTGTGGGAATCCTCGCGCCCGTGTTTCACTCATCGCGACTTGGTGTCGACCTCCACTACAACCCGCCGGGGATCCGTGGAGAGCCTCGGTACCTCGAAGGCGTAGTACGCCTCACGAAGCTTCACGGCTCCGCAGATTGGCGCAGTGCCGCCGGACCCTCCGGAAGTTCGGAAGTTCAACGCTGCGCCCTTCCATTTGGCGCGGGAGACGACCACCCCGGGTTACCGCAGCGGCCAGGTGAACAGTTACTGATTTATCCCAACGCCGCCAAGGACGTCGAGACCCTGGAGTACCCCTACGCAGAGCTCTTTCGCGACTTCGCCGCAGCCGTCTGCCAGCCCAATTCGGTGGTCGTGACGTACGGTTACGGCTTTGGGGATGACCACGTGAATCGTGTCTTACGGGACATGTTGAGCATTCCATCGACGCATCTGGTCATCATCTCCTATGACGAGGCTGGAGGGCGTCTACGGACGTTCTGTGATAACACCGGTCACGAAGCGCAGATCAGCTTGCTCATCGGTTCACACTTCGGCGATTTGGACACGCTGGTCAAGCACTATCTGCCCAAGCCTGCAATCGATCGCACAACCTGGCGAATGGTCGACTTGTTGAATCGTCGACAACCCCCAAAGACCAACAATGAGCCACAGACGTATCACCAATCCACCGACGGTAAGAAAACGATATGACGGCGCTTATCCAGGCGGTTGGACACCATGTTGTCGGCACGGTCGAGGAAGTGTTTGCTGACCGGATTTCCGTCCTTCTCGACACCGAGGCTCCTCACGCCACCGCCATCAATACAGGGGTGCCCGCGAGTTTTCCGCGTATCAATGGCTACGTGCTGATCCCGAACGAGGGCGGTGCAACCGCCTGTATTATCTCCTCGGTGCGTATCGAGCGCCTCCCCTTCCCGAAGCGACAGGAGATGCAGAAAGACTCGTGGCTGATCGATCTACCGAGTCCATCTCGGGTGATTAGCTTGATTCCCATCGGGACGCTCAAAACGAGATCTTCGGGAGACGGGCTTGCCTTTCAGGTACGTCGTGGCGTGGACGTGTTCCCCTCAGTCGGTGATCCGGTTCACTTACCAACCGTAGACCATCTCGGTGCAATCGTAGAAGGTGAAGGTGAGACGACCAAGCGCGTACTCATTGGTCACTGTCCGACCGCGGGCCAGGCACCCGTGCACGTCGACCCGGACAAGCTTTTCGGGCGGCACCTGGCGGTTCTCGGAAACACCGGGGCAGGCAAGTCATGTTCCGTGGCCGGACTCGTACGATGGTCGCTAGACGCAGCGAAAGCGTCCAGAAGTGTATGTGAGAGAGATGTTCGACCCAACGCTAGATTCATCGTGCTCGATCCGAACGGCGAGTATGCCCGAGCCTTCCATGATCAAGACGTTAGACTATTTCAGGTGGATCCGGAAGCAGACACGAAACCGTTGCAGGTGCCAGCGTGGCTGTGGAACGGGGCCGAGTGGGCTGCGTTTACAGGGGCAGCTCCTGGCGTGCAGCGGCCGGTGCTGTTCGAGGCATTGAGGCGGCTACGCTCGGGCCTTGGTCCTCCGGAGGAATTTGAGACCGTGGCCAAAGGCCGGATCAAGAGATATCAGAGTCGACTCAAGGTGCTCATTCAAAGCGGTGAACACCAGCAACCCGGAAAACGGGAGGATGTAGCGAAAGTTCTTCTAAATATCAAACGAGACTTCGAGGATCTCATCCGGAAACAAGAATGTACCGATGACACACTACTCAGGGCATTCCAGACTGTGGCATCCACGGCGCAAGACGTAGAGGTTGATGCTTGGGGTAACTTTAGTAAAGGTAAACAATGGCATAACGACTTCTCCGAGGCCGCATTGGACAAAGTTGACGAAGTGCTCAAACAGGCATCCGACGCGATCGGGCTTGACAAAGCGCACTCTGCAGCATCAGATGAGGGTGTCCCGATACCATTTCCCGTGGATGAGCTGTCCGAATACGTCGACGCGCTCGCTGCCGACTACTCTGGGCGTGACATAGCCCAATTCGTTGAAACACTGACGCTTAGGATACGTAGCATGCTCACAGGAGTTCGACTGCGATCCGTCATACATCCAAAAGACTCTACCTCAGTTACCCTCAATAGTTGGCTTACAGACTACGTTGGTGGTAACCAAGCCGAAAACGGCACGATTGCAATTCTTGACCTCTCGCTTGTTCCATCCGAGATCATACACATCGTCGTCAGCGTGCTCGCCCGCATGATTTTCGAGGCGTTGCAGCGGTACCGCCGAGTGAACGGCAAAGAGCTTCCCACCACCCTGGTGCTGGAGGAGGCGCACACATTCGTCCATAGCGACTTAGGGGGCGAGTCCACCCCACCAGCGGGACGCGAGTGCGCGCGGGTGTTCGAGCGCATAGCTCGCGAGGGGCGGAAATTCGGACTGGGGCTCGTCCTGGCGTCGCAAAGACCGTCCGAGGTGTCTCCAACGGTGCTTTCGCAGTGCAACACCTTTCTCCTGCATCGGCTAGTCAACGATCGCGATCAGGACTTGGTGAAACGACTGGTTCCGGATGGACTCGGCACTCTCTTGCGCGAGCTTGCCAGCTTACCGACTCGGAGAGCGATTCTCCTCGGATGGGCCGCACCCGCACCGATACTCGTCGAGGTTCAGGACATCCCGGAAGAGCTTCGGCCCCACTCTCCAGACCCGGCCTTCTGGGGCGTCTGGACCGGAGAACAGTCGCGTGAAATCGACTGGGGCAGTATCGCGCGAATCTGGCAAGGCGGCGATTCATCTGACACGTTAGAGTAAACCATGGCGGTGATGTTTGTCGATAAGGAAGACGAGTCGTTCGTACTGGAGCGCAAAAACCTTCCAGCGGACTGGCAAGACCGCATCTGCCCGGCCGGGCCGCAGCGCGACCTCTTCGAGGAGGACGGAGATGACCATTGAAACCATCGAGCAGGATTTCCACCGCAAGGTGTCGCAGAAGATCCAGCTGACGGAGGAAGGCACTGAGCGTTTTCGGGTGTTCACCCCGTTTCGTTTCGACGATGGCGATCACCTGGCTGTCGTCCTGAAGAAGGAGGGAGCACGGTGGGTACTCTCCGACGAGGCGCATACCTACATGCACCTGACCTATGACATCGAAGAGAAGGATCTGCACCGGGGGACACGCCAGAAAATCATCTCCAACGCCTTGTCCACGTTCTGGATCGAGGATCGGGAGGGAGAGCTGAGAATCGAGGTGCCGGACAATCGTTACGGCGATGCGCTGTTTTCCTTCGTTCAGGGTCTGCTCAAAATCACGGATGTCTCTTTTCTTTCGAGAGAGCGCGCCCGGTCCACTTTCATGGAGGATCTCCATGCTCTGTTGATTGAGGTGACTCCCGAGGAGCGCCGGTGTTTCGACTGGAGCGACCCGGAGCACGATCCTCAAGGTATGTATCCTGTTGATTGCCGAATCAACGGGATGCCTCGGCCGCTCTTCGTACATGGCCTGGCCAGTGACGGCAGGACACGCGATGCCACGATCGCTCTGCTCCAGTTCGAGAAGTGGGGGCTGAGGTTCCGGTCTCTCGCCATCTTCGAAGACCAGGAGACGATAAATCGCAAGGTTCTGGCCCGTTTCAGCGACGTATGCGAGAAACAGTTCTCCAGCCTGGTCGCGAACCGGGATCGGATCACACTTTTCCTGAGCGAGAGCATTTCGGGCTGACACCAGCCCGCTTCGCCCACGGGCTGACATGCCACGGAATCGGAGCTGAGAATCTCGTGCTACCGCGAGGCGTCATGTCCGCTCGGGAGTCCAGGCTGCCCCCGTCAGGGGCTTGGACTCCGCCTCACAGTGCGAGGTGGAAGGCGAGGCCTGATCGCTTGCGGTGTATTCGGCCCACCGCCTGAGTCAGCGGTAGTGGCCGCCTCCGGCCTGCACTCGATGGGTCTCACCGCCCGAGGGTCACCAGGGAATGCATACCCGGTTGGAGCCTCTTCGGTCGCCTCTCGTGTTCGCTCTTTACAATCGGCTGATCGTTGAGAACGCAGCCGGGCATTGCGATATGGAGGGATGAGCGTCCGGTCGTTCCGTGAAGAGGATTCGCGGCGGGGCGGTCTGTAGAATTCAGGCGATGATGGAGTCAACGGCACGATGAGCGCGGGCGGGAAGCGATGCTGGTCTTCGAAACGCTCCCCCGTCGCCTGCTCGAGGCGCTGCTTCTCGTCGTCATCCTCATGAGTGCCGACAGTGCTCGTGCGAGCGGGGACAGCGTGCGGCGCGTCCCCGCGGAATGGGAGCCCCAGGAGGCGATCTGGCTACAGTGGCCGGGACGCTGGGAGAAGTCGCACGAAAGGGCGTTCGCGCGCATGGCGAACGTGATTGTCCGCTACGAGACGCTGCACATCCTGCATGCCTCGCCGAGGATCATGGCCGATGCGCGGGCGGCCATCGCACGTGAGGGTGGCGATCCCGACCATCCCAGCATCGTCTGGCATGCGATCGCCAACGACAACGCCTGGATGCGAGACAACGGACCGGTCTATGTCATCGAGGACGCGCGGCTGCGCGTACAGAACTGGCGCTTCGACGCCTGGGGCGGCGCGTTTGGCGCCGATTTGCCCTACCGGCTCGACGACCAGGTGCCCGCCAGGGTCGCGGAGGTGGCCGGCCTCCCGGTCGACACCATCGACATCGTCCACGAACGCGGCAATCTGGAGTTCAACGGCGTCGACACGCTCATGCTGAACTGGAGCGTGATCGGCGACCCCCGGCGCAACGGCGAGTACACCAGGCAGCAGGCTGAAGCGGATCTCAAACACCATTTCGGAGTGAGCCGGGTCGTGTTCATCGAGGGTGTGCCCCAAGGTGACCGGACCAACGGCCACATCGACGGCATCGCGCGTTTCATCGCACCGGACACCGTCGTCGTCGCGCAGTGCACGGGCGCTTCGCAGTGCGCCGCCGAAGGCCACCCCAGCGCCGCCGTCTTCGACGCCGCGGCGGAGACGATTGCCGCGGCGGGCTTTCGCGTCCTCCGCGACCCCGTCGAGGGCACGAGCCGATACCGGGGCCGGACTTTCGACACGAACTACGTGAACTGGCTGGTCGGCAACGGATTCGTCATCACCGTCGGCTTCGACAATCCCCGGACCGATGCGGCGGCGAAGGCGCGGATCGAAGCGTACTTTCCCGGGCGTGACGTCCATGTCATCGAGATGCTGAGCTCCTGGGCCTCCGGAGGCGGCGTACACTGCCATACCAACGACCAGCCGGCGCTTCCGATGTCCGCCGGCTCCGGATCGCCCTGAGCCACGAGCCGCGGGAAGCGCCATGGAGCCACGTCGATGACCACCGGGCGCACCGTCAAGGCCGAAGTCCTGCGGGGTCCATTCGATCCCGGCGGCCAGCCGGAAGCGGCAACCGGGCAGCCGATGGAGCTCTCGCTGTTCGCCTGGAACGTGAGTTCGGGGCTCTCGGCGACCAAGGCGGTGCTTTCCGATCCCGCGCGCTACAAGGACTACTGGCACTGGCCGACCGCCTCCAGGCTGCTCGCCGAGGCCGACCGCATCGGATTCGACCACCAGGTTCAGTACGGCATGTGGAGTGGCTGGGGTGGGGCGACCGGGTGGAACAGCGAAGGGCTCGATTTCGCCACCGCCGGCACCGCCAGCGCGCTCGTGACGGAACGCATGAACCTGTTCGGCACGGTGCACGTCGGCTACCGTTTTCATCCGATGCACATCGCCAAGCTTGGCGCATGTGCGGACTTCGTGTCCCAGGGGCGCTGGGGGATCAACGTGGTGGCGGGGATGATCCATACCGACTTCGCGAAGTTCGGATACAAGGAGCGCCCGCCGGGTCCGGTACGCTACGACATGGCCGACGAGTTCGTGACTCTGATGAAGTACTTGTGGGCTTACGACGATCCGGTCGACTTCGAGGGCGAGTACTACCAGTGTTACGGGGGTTACGTGGCGCCGAAGCCGGTGCGAAGACCCCGCCCCATCATCATGAATGCGGGTCTCTCGGAAGAGGGCTTCGACTTTGCCTGCCGGCAGGCGGACTGGGTGTTCGCGGCCTCGCCAAAGGGCAGTCTCGATGACTACCGCTGGGCGGTGGAGAAGGCCCACACGCTGGCCGCGAAGTACGAACGCAGGGTGCGGGTCGGGGCGATGTGCTACTGCGTGATGGAGGACACCGACGCGCAAGCCGCCGAAACCGTCGCGTGGCTCGAAGAAGAGGCGGATGTCGAGGCGATCCGGTTCTTCATGCAACAGGCGGTCGGCACATCCTCGGAGATGGAGGTCGAGGGAGAGCAGGATCGCTACCTGGGACTCGGCCGGGAGCAGTTCATGAAGGTCGCGCTCGGCATGCACGGCCATCAGTTCTTCGGCGGCTACGAGACGGTGGCGGAGAAGATGCGGGCCTTGCACGAGGTGGGAGTCGACAATCTGGTCGTCGGGTTCTTCGACCCGCAGCGGGCCCTGGGACAGATGGAGCGGCACGTCATCCCGATCCTCAAGCGCATGGGGCTGCGGCACTAGGACTCCGTACCGCTTGGAACGTGGGGGATCGACGCGCGGTGGCGCTCATGATCCACCTGCGAGCCGAGGTGCGGCGGCTGCTGCCTGAGGCGGAAGCGGCCGATGCGTCGGAGGATGCCCGCTACGTGGCGCGAGCGCGCGGAGACGTATTGCCCGAGGAGCTTCGTCGGCGTGAGCGCCGGCTCGAGCGCATCGGCAAGGCGAATGCGGCTCTGGGGGCCGAGGTACGTAAGAGAGCCGAGCGCACACGCTGCGCGAACAGGCCCCGCGCGATGCACACACCGCCCATACCCATCCCGGGGAGGTAGTACGCCTTCCTCCTAAAAGACAATAAAATTTGTCCTTCTGTAAGAAATTTTTGTCTCATGACCCATTACTCCAACGGCAACGCCGCAGAGACTCCTGGCCGGCGAATGGGTGGTGGGCCATACCAAGACCGGCGCGACCCACCCTCGATCGCTGGGGTCTGCCGCGGTGAGGACTGGATTCGCTCCCCGCATGGCGGCGTGCCGCTACGCCCCCAACACTCGGTCTCGACGAGAACGCGGGGGGCGTTACATGCGATGCCGACAGCTTTAAATACTAATTTGACATGAATTAGTAGGAAATTGACATTTCGAGATAGGGCAGAGCCGCAACCTTGCGTCGCAACTCGGAAATCGAAAATCGGGAGCTCTTGATATGCCGCACCTGCACTTCAGCGAGGACGAGCTGGCCGAGCGCAGAGAGCGCACATGCAAACGTATGAACGAGCTCGGCTTCGACGCTCTGCTCATGTTCAGGCAGGAGAGCATGTACTACCTGACCGGTTACGACACCGCGGGGTATGTGCTGTTCCAGTGTCTTGTCCTGCTCGCGGACGGCGACATGGTTCTGGTCACCCGGTCCGCGGACCGGGAGCAGGCCGCGTACACCTCCGTCATTCCCGATGTGCGCATCTGGGTCGACCGGGGAGGAGCGAACCCGGCCGACGATGTCCTCGCCGTACTCGAGGAGAAGAAGCTGCGCGGGGGCAGAGTAGGGGTGGAGCTGAACGCCTGGGGTCTCACCGGCCAGCGCTGGGTCATGATGGAAAACGCGTTACGCGGTTTCTGTGTCTGGGAAGACGCCAGCGACCTCGTCCAGGGGCTTCGGGTGGTCAAGAGCGCCACCGAGCAGGACTATGTGCGCAAGGCGGGGGCGCTGTGCGACGACGCGCTCACCGCGCTCCATGAGGCCATCGCCCCCGGGGTCGACGAGAGCAGGCTATACGTCGCCATGGACGATGCCATTCTCGCGGGCGGCGGTGACTATCCCGCGGGTCACGCGATCATCGCGTCGGGCGACGGCGCGTTGCTGGTGCGCTACTTCAGCGGTCGGGAACGGATCGGCTCACAGGATCAGGTCCAGCTCGAGTTTGCCGCCGCCTGCCATCACTACCATGCCGCGATCATGAGGACGGTACTGACCGGTCGCGCAGGCGACCACCACCGGCGGATGCACGCGGCGTGCGTCGAGGCACTCTCGGCCTGCCAGGAAGTCGCGCGTCCGGGGACGACCTTTGGCGACATCTACGATACGCACGCTCGCGTCGTGGACGCACACGGATGGAGGGAGTGCCGGCTCAACGCCTGCGGTTACTCACTGTCGGCCAATTACCCCCCGTCGTGGATGGAAGAGCCCATGATCTATCGTGGCAACGAGGCGGTGGTGGAAGCCGGGATGGTGATCTTCATGCACATGATTCTCGTCGACCGCACCAGGCGGCTGACCATGAGTCTGGGCGAAACCGGCATCGTCCATGCCGATCGCTTCGAATCCGTGTCATCGGCGTCGCGGGAGCTGGTCGTCAAGTAGGCGACCGAAGCCGCTCGGCCTTCCATCCCGCTGGCGTCAATGCCGGAGCGAGCCGGGGCTACCGTGCGGATGAGAAACGATGGTGTTGGATCTCCTGATTCATGGCGTCGAGATAAACGAGGGGCTGAGTCCGAGCCTGTCGACAAGGAAAGTGACTCCCGTCTTTGTGATCGCCACCGATCGGTCATGCCGTGATCGGGTGACGTGTCTCCGCTCGACCAATTTTGCGGCGATCGCGGCGCCGACCGCGCCCGAAACGTGAGGCAGCCTTTCCGTCCAATCCACGCAGCGCGGACAGAGCCGGCGTTTCCTGGATCTTGCCTGGTCGAGGTCGACGCCGATTTCCCCATAGATGGGGTGCCCCATCTCCGGGAGCAGGAAGGTATCCCTGTCGAGGAACAGGGCACCGACCTCGACCAGCCTCCTCGAAATAGCCACCCCCAGCTCCCCGGCCAGGTGGTCATAGCAGAAGCGGGCTCTCTTCAATTCCGGCGTCACGCCCCGCCGGGGTTTACGCCCGCCGTTTGGAGGGACACTGGATGCGAGCTGTTCGACGAGGGAGGCCACTTCTTCGCCGTACAGTTCGTAGTAGTGAAAGCGTCCGCACCTGCGTCTGTACAGCAGGCCAGCGTTTGTCAGTTCGTTGAGGTGACTGGTGGCGGTCTGGCTGGTCACCTCGGCATGACAGGCGAGCTCTTTCGCCGGCAGAGCCCTGCCTCCCATCAGCGCCTGGAGCATCGCCACCCGGCTTCGGTGACCGATCGCCCGTCCGAATTCCGCCAGACTGGTGTCTTCCTGCCGTCCGCCATCTGATTGCGCGGCCCATGTGTTCATTCTGGCTATCACTTCTTCTCCGGGGAAAAATCGGGGCGGCGGATAGGGTGGTCATGCTGTGGCATGTTCGCGGACCTCGCTTTTCTTGCGGAGCTTGCGATGTAGATGACCGCCGCGCTGAGGATCACCGCGCCGCCGGTCAGCACCGCGAAGTTCATCCCTTCCTCGAAGAGGATCCACGCCCATATCGGCGCCAGCGGAATCTCGGTCAGACCGACCAGGGCCGCGACCAGTGCGGACACCCGCTTCACGCCGAGCAGGTACACGCCGAAGCCCACGCCCACGTTCACGAAGCCGTAGAGCAACAGCCAGACATAGTCGGCGGCGATGGTTTGCCCGAACGTCGCAAAGGGAGCGGTGGCCATCGCCCCCAGGAAGGCGGAGAGATAGGTCGCCTTCGTGCTGTCCGCATCGGGGAAGAACTTCGCGGCAACGGTCAGCGAGGCCATGAAGAGTGTCATCCCGAAGGCCAGCAGGATGCCGAGAAAGTCCGACGGAAGGCTGTTCCCGGATGCAATGATCGCCACCCCGGCGGCTGACTGCACACAGCACCCCAGCGACACCGCATCCGCCCGGGCTCCCAGGAAAGCCAGCGAGAGCATGAAGGTCACCAGCGGCATGGTGCCGTAGACGAAGGCGACGTTTGCGATCGTGGTGTGGAAGAAGGCGGATATGAAGCAGATCATTCCCGCGGTGGAGAGCGCCGCGATCACCACCTCGCCCCGGTTGAAGCGCAACGCGGCACGGATATCCGCGGATCTCTGCATCGCCATCGCGATACCGAGTACGCAGAGTCCGCCGAACAGCGACCGCCAGAACAGGGTCGTGGGAATGTCCGTGGTGACCACTCGGGTGAAGAGTCCCGCGGTGCTCCATGAGAGCGCGGCTACCAGCACGAGCAGAATCCCCACTCCGTTTGATCCGGATACTCCCTGGTATTTGTCGTGTGAAGAAATCGGCAGCGACCGGTGGACAGCGATTCGGAAGTGTATTGCGCGTGCTCACTTCACCCCACATGAATCGCTTCGATGTCCGTCGAATCGATTTGTGGCCAGGTTGCCAATCGAGGGTCGGAGAAATTTTCGGGTCAGAGCCGAATTGGCCGTGCCTGAGAGCAGGGCCACCCCTCACTCCCGAATGCGGTCAGTCCGGCTCTGCTTCGTCCGGTATCCCGTCGAACCCGTAGCCGGCGCCCTCGACCACGCCCGCGGTCAGGAAGGTCTCCCACTGCAGACCGTTCGGATCGCTCACCCACGACTTGTCCTGTAGCTGGTATCCGCAGATCAGGTCGTTCTGGTCGCGACGCCGCAGTCCCGCGGCGTCGATACGCTCGCGCATCGACGAGAGCTCCTCCGCGCTCTCGACCTGGATTCCGTAGTGGGCTGTGCCGGGCGCGCCTTCGCCATTGGTGTCGAGGGAGAAGTTCACCCTCGGGTCATCGAGCATCCACTTCGCGTAATCGGGCCGGCGCAGCGTCGGCTCCGTGCCGAAGAGGCGGGAGTAGAAGTCGATAGCTTCGTCCAGGTTGTCGACCTTGAGGCCGACGTGCATGCGCTTCATGTCGTTGTCTCCGTTGTGTATGGCGCGCTCACGCGGGGCCGGGGGCGATTCTCGTCTCGCGCCAGCGGGTGTCTTGGGTGGGCGCCCCGCTTGCGCCGCACGGGGCGGCGCGTCCGCTCGGCCGGGAAAGATAGCGCACCTCCGAGCACGTGTCCCCGGTATCCGGTCGGAGCCGGACGCATCGGGCCCTTCGGCTCGCCTTGCGAAGCGTGGGCCGCATCGTGTTGCCCGCAGCCGGCGCCGAAAGCATCAGCGCGGAGCGTGTCGGGTTGCTCGCAGCGGTCGCCCAAGGCATCGTCCGCGGGCCCCGCCAACGCGATGCTTCGCCGCCCGTCGAATCGTTCCGCGCCGATGCGGTAGCATTGCAGGTTCACGAAAAACGGAGGAACACAATGAGAAATCGAGACACGAAACTTGAATCCCTTGCGGTCGAGGCCCACAAGGGCTCTATCAGCCGGCGCGAGTTCATGGCCCGCGCGGGCGCCCTCGGCGCCAGCGGAGTGATGGCCTCGAGCCTGCTGTCGCAGGCCGCATTCGCCGCCACTCCCAAGAAAGGCGGAAAGTTCCGCCTCGGCCTCGCCCACGGCTCCACCACTGACTCGCTCGATCCGGCGACCTTCGAGAACGGCTACATGGCGGTTCTCAACGTGACCAAGAACAACCATCTCGCCGAAGTCACCATCAACGGCCTCGAGCCCGAGCTGGCCGAGAGCTGGGAGGCCTCCACCGACGCCGCGACCTGGCGCTTCAAGATCCGCAAGGGGGTGGAGTTCCACAACGGCAAGACCGTCGATGCGAAAGACGTGGTCGCCTCGATAAACCACCATCGGCACGAGGACTCCAAGTCCGCCGCCAAGGCTCTGCTCAAGCCGGTCAAGGATGTCTCGATCGACGGGGGCGACACGGTGGTGATCGCGCTCGACGGTGGCAATGCCGACTTCCCCTACATCATCAGTGACTACCACATCGCCATCCTGCCCGCCGACGGAGACGGCATCGACTGGCAGTCGGGGGTCGGTTGCGGCGGTTACCGAATCAACGACTTCGAGCCCGGAGTGCGCGCAGGCTTCACCCGCTTCGAGAACTACTGGAAGCAACCCAATCGCGCCCACTTCGACGAGGTGGAGATCCTGTCCATCGTCGATGTCGCGGCGCGTACCAATGCGCTGAAGACGGGTGAGATCGACACCATGGACCGCTGCGATCTCAAGACCGTGCATCTGCTCGCCAAGACCCCCGGGGTCGTCGTGGAAGAGACGACCGGCACTGGGCATTACAGCATCCCGATGCGCACCGATACTCCGCCCTTCGACGACAACAACGTGCGTCTGGCGCTCAAGTACGCGCTCGATCGGGAAGCGCTGCTCAAAACGGTGCTGCGCGGCCATGGCACGGTGGGCAACGACCATCCCATCAGCCCGGCGAACGAGTTCCACGCGAGCGACCTTGCCCAGCGCACCTACGATCCCGACCGGGCGAAGCACCACCTCCAGCAGGCGGGACTTTCGAGCCTGAGCCTCGATCTGAGCGCCGCCGACGCCGCGTTCGCGGGGGCGGTTGACGCTGCGGTGCTGTACAAGGAACACGCCGCGCCGATCGGCATCGACATCAACGTCGTGCGGGAGCCGAACGACGGGTACTGGTCGAACGTGTGGATGAACAAGCCCTGGGGCATGTGCTATTGGGGCGGCCGGCCGACCGAGGACTGGATGTTCTCGACCGCATACGCGGCCGGTGCGGCGTGGAACGACTCCTTCTGGAACCACGAACGCTTCAACAAGCTGCTGCTGCTCGCCCGCGCCGAGCTCGACCAGGCCCTGCGCCGCGAGATGTACGTCGAGATGCAAACCATCGTGAGCAACGAAGGCGGCGTGGTGGTCCCGCTCTTCAACAACTACGTGTTCGCGACGAGCGACAAGGTCAGCCACGGCGAGATGGCCGGCAACTGGGATCTCGACGGCTCCAAGTGCGCCGAGCGCTGGTGGTTCGCGTAAGCGCGTAAGCGACCAGCAACCCCTGACACCCCGCTCCCCCTCCCGTTCCGCGGGAGGGGGAGCGGGGTCGTTTCGATGCCAGTCGATGCGTCTCGAGGGAGGAAGGCCCGAACCCGCGAGCGGATTGACGTCCGCCAGTCGAGAAATCGCTGAGAAATGCGGGCGGGAAGTGCGATGGATGCGGTCAGGGCCGTCGGACGCTTCCAAGCGCTGCGAAGCGCGCCCGCCGCCCGGTATCCGAGGCGTGACGCCGCATCCAAGGCATTGAAAACATTGGTGGCTACGGGTGGACTTGAACCACCGACCCCGGCATTATGAGTGCCGTGCTCTAACCAACTGAGCTACGTAGCCAACGGCAGGGAAGGAACGATACCGGCGGCAACCCCGGGGTTCAACCGCAACCGGGATATCGGATTAGCGGCGCCTCACGCCGGCCGGCAGTGGAGAGCGAGCGGGCATTCTCACCTTTTCCCAGGGCAGAGGACCGAGAATCACCCCGCCCGCGGACCGACGGTAGCACTGCTCTCGCCACCCGATCCCTCATCCGAGGGGAGAGGGAGTCTGCTTCGGCCAGCGTGGCGAGGCAGACCCTTGGGTCCAAGCTGCAAGCGTGCTCTTCCCGGGGCGTGAGAGGGGCATTACCCAGGCCCGCGAGTAACGCCCTTCACATCCGATATTCGCACCACGGGTCCGCGTTCGCCACCGCAACCGCGGGACGCAAAGCGATATAGACTGGCCGTGGCCGCGCCCCTGGCGGGCGTCGCCGATGCGGGTCTCCACTCGATGGCGGGGCAGAGCATGTCGAACGTTTACGAACGGCTTGGAGTGCCGACGATCATCAACGCGAAGGGCACTGCGACGCGGGTGAGCGGTGCGCCGATGCCGCCGGAGATTGCGGCCGCGATGCAGGAGGCCACCCAGCACTGCGTCGACATGGCCGCCCTCCAGGGTCGGGCGAGTGAGATCATCGCGCAGGCGACCGGTGCGGAAGCGGGGATGGTGACCGCAGGCGCCTCCGCGGGGCTGCTGCTCGGCACCGCCGCGTGCCTCGCCGGGCTGGACCCGGCGCGCATGAACCGCCTACCCGATACCACGGAGATGCGCGACGAGGTGGTGATAGTGCGCAGCCAGCGCAACTTCTACGATCACGCGGTGCGCGCGGCCGGCGCCCGGCTCGTAGAGGTGGGGCTGCCCGACCGTTTCAGCGGGGCCGGGGTGCGTGACGCGGAGGTCTGGGAGATCGACGACGCAATCGGGGATCGGACCGCCTGCGTCTTCTACGTGGCTCAGCCGAGTTCGCGGCCCGCTCTCGCGGCGGTCGCGGAGGTCGCGCACGCGAAGGAGGTGCCGGTGCTCGTCGATGCCGCGGCTCAGCTTCCGCCCGCTGCCAACCTTTGCCGCTTCCTGGACGAGGGCGCCGACCTCGTCTCCTTCAGCGGAGGCAAGGCGATCCTCGGTCCGCAGGGGAGCGGCATCCTGTGCGGGCGGCGCGACCTCGTCGCCTCGGCTCTGCTCCAGAATCTCGACCAGGACCTTTTCTTCGAACAGTGGCGCCCTCCCTCCGCGCTCTTTGCCGGGCTGGATCTTCGCGGGCTGCCCCAGCACGGGATCGGCCGCTCCTGCAAGGTGGGCAAGGAGCAGATCGTGGCACTGCTCGTCGCGCTCGAACTCTTCGTGGGGGAGGACATCGGGGAACGCAATCGGCGCTGCCACAGACGCCTGAAGGACATCGAGACGCACCTCGAGCCCGCCATTCGAGGCGGGGCGCGCATCGTGGAGAGCGCCAACGGCGAAGAACCGTGTCTGGTGCTCGCGGTCCCGCCCCGCCCCGACGGCCTCTCCGCCTTCGATCTCGTGATTGCCCTCCAGGACGGCTCGCCCGCGGTGCACGTCGATCCCTCATCGGTGGATGAGGACAGGGTGGTGATCACGGCGCTCTGCCTCAAGGACGACGAGGCGCTGGTCGTAGCGCGGCGTGTCAACGAAGCACTCGCCCGGGCGCGCGCACCCGGGTAGGACGGGTTGCACAACCAGTCATCTGCCGAGTGTTCCCGCCCGGGCGCGTGCACCCGGGAAGGACTCGGCTTGCGAACGGAACGGACACCAGGGTGAGCGCCCGCCCGGGGGTCGCTTGAGCGTCCGGGACCGAGCGCGGAAGGTCCGGTGAGGCGCTACGAGGGCAGGGTGCCGGTCCGGCTCGGCCCGAACGGTTTCTCCGTAAGCTGGCCAATCGCCTTCGCCGGTCTCTTCTTCTTCTCCACCTTCAGCCGCGCGATACTGGTATCGGTGCTTCCGCTGGAGGCGCACGAACTGCTTGGCGACGCCCAGGCGGTAAGCGTGCTCTACTTCTTCGCGGCGGCGCTCGGCATCGCCACCAGCATCTCGGTGCCGATGCTGCTGCACCGCCTCGGCGGCAGCCTCAGCTTCGGCGTCGGCGCGCTCACAATGGTGCTCTCCGCGGTGCTGCTCGGGAGCGGGATGCCCTCGCTCTTCGTCGCCGGTCTCGCACTGCACTTCATGTCCGTCGCGGCGACGGACGTACCCCTCAGTGCGTACCTTCTCAACGAGGTTCCCCGCCGGGAGCTCGCTCGCTTCGAACCGCTGCGTATCCTCTACACGGTGTTCGCCTTCGCGCTCGGCCCGTGGCTCGGGGTTTTCCTGGAGAGCCGCGTCGACCACACGCTGCCCTACGCGCTTGCCGGGGCGTTCGCACTGCTCTCCGTCCTCTACTTCAGATGGCTCGGGCTGCATAGGGTGGAGCTGAGGCGGGAATCCACCCATCCCGTGAGTCCCTTTCGGCACGTGCGGCGATTCGCGGTCCAGCCCCGCATGCGTCTCGCCTGGACGCTGGCGCTTGCGCGCGCCGCATGGTGGATGAGCTTCGTGGTCTACACGCCGATCTACGCCAAAGTGGCGGGGCTTGGAGAGCTGGCGGGGGCGGCCACGGTCTCGATCGGGACCGCGTGGGTCCTGAGCGTCACCTGGTGGGGGAAGATCGGACGGCGTTACGGTCTGCGCCGCCTGCTGACGGGAGGCTTTCTCGCCACTGCCGCGATCAGCGTGCTCGTGGGCCTGTGCGCCGGTTGGCCCTGGGTGGCGCTGACGCTGCTCGTGTGGAACGCGCTCGCGGCCACCGCCCTCGACGGAGCGGGCAACGTGCCTTTCCTGCGCGCGGTGCGGCCCTTCGAGCGGGCCGAGATGAGCGGCGTGTACCTGACCTATCGGGACATCGCGCAGCTCGGCGCGCCGGGCCTCTTCGCCCTGCTTCTCGGGGTCTTCCAGTTGCCCGTGGTGTTCTTTGCGGCCGGGGGATGGATGCTCGGCGTGGCCTGCCTCTGCCGCTACATACCAAGGCGCATGTAGGACCCGCGGCGGCCGCCCGCTTTCACCGACTCACGGGTGCGGTGGTGCGTCGGTGGGCATCGGCAGTGCCCACCGCGCCCGTCACTGCGTCCCCGCGACGGTTCAGGTGGAGAGGCCTGACCCGGATGCTCCAGGGTTTGCGGGCTACAGCAGTGCTCGGAAGCGTTCGATGGCCGCGATGTGCTCGGCCGGACCTCCGATGCCGACTTTCATGCCGTCGAAGTAGAGGTGGGTGGCGCCGAGCGCGCGCCAGTCCTCGATGTCCCGGGCGAGGCCGTCCCAGTCCTGGTCGTGCAGATCGACGACGGGCACGATGGCATAGGGCTCACCCTCCCGCCCCTCCTCCGACAAGTAGCCTCGCAGGCGTGCGAGCGAAGCCGCGTTGTCGCCGGGCTTGCCCATCGGCAGCCAGCCTTCGCCGATGCGCGCGGCCCGGCGCAGCACCGGGTCCGCCGCCCCGCCGATCCACACCGGGATCGGGCGCTGTACCGGCAGGGGGTTGATGCCGGCGGCGGGCACCCGGTGCCACTTCCCGTCGAAGTCCACCGACTCCTGCGTCCACAGCCGCCGCATGACTTCTATCTGCTCCTCGCTGCGGCGCCCGCGGTCGCGGAAGTTCTGCCCGAGGGCTTCGAATTCGACATCGTTCCAGCCCACCCCGATGCCGAGCGTCATCCGTCCCCCGCTCAGTACGTCCACCTCCGCCGCCTGCTTGGCGACGAGTGCGGTCTGGCGCTGCGGGAGGATCAGGATGCCGGTAACGAAGCGGATGCGCTCGGTGAGCGCGGCGAGGTGGCCGAAGAGCACGAAGGGCTCGTGGAACATGTCTTCGAGCTGGTACCAGCCGGACCAGCCGGGCCGCACCGAGGTGTCGGCGCCGAGCACGTGGTCGTAGGTCATCAGCCCGTCGAAGCCGAGCCCCTCGGCGGCCTGGGCGAAGTCGCGGCAGCCGGCGGGGTCGGCGCCGATCTCGATCTGAGGGAAAACCACTCCGTAGTGCATGTTTCGATCGTCCCTTGGCAGGCGAAAGGAAGGCACGGCAGTGTAGCCCGCATCCTCTCCCGCCTCCTATCGCGGACGCCGCGACGCGAGGGACCTGCGAGGCCGGCCGGCAACGTCCGGCACAGGTGCGGGCCAGTGCGCACCGCCAGGGCTTTCGCCGAGCCGGCGCGTGGGTGCGCCGCCGCGGGGATATCCGTACCATTCCCGGCCCCGCCCGCGGCCCACGTGCCGTCAACGCAGAGGAAGGACCATGAAGGAAGTGCTCATCACCGGCGCGGCCGGGCTCATCGGCACCGGCCTGCGAGAGAACTTCAAGGGACGCTATCGGCTGCGGCTGAGCGATATCCTGCCCATCGAGGACCTCGCTGAAGGGGAGACCTTCGCCGCCGCCGATCTCGCGGATTTCGACGCGGTGCGCGCCGTGGTCGACGGCGTCGATGCGGTGGTCCACATGGGCGGAGTCGCGAGCGAGGGGACCTGGGAAGACATCCTGAGCGCCAACATCGTGGGCACCTACCACGTCATGGAGGCGGCCCGGCAGACCGGCGCCCGGCGGGTGATCTACGCGAGCAGCGTCCACGCGATCGGCTTCTATCCGCGCAGCCAGACCATCGGCGTCGACGTCACGGTGCGCCCGGACAGCCGCTACGGGGTGAGCAAGGCGTTCGGGGAGTCGATCGGAGCCCTCTACGCCGACAAGTACGGGCTCGAGGTGATGGCGGTGCGCATCGGTAACGCCTTCCCCGAGCCGATCGACGAGCGCCGCCTGAGCATCTGGACCAGCCACCGCGACCTCGCCCAGCTCATCGGTATCGGCATCGACCATCCGGATCTCCACTACGAGATCGTGTACGGCGTCTCGGGCAACACCCGTACCTGGTGGGACAACTCCAACGCGGAGCGGCTCGGCTATCGCCCCGCGGACAACGCCGAGGATTGGGCGGAGGAAGTGATGGCCAAGGCGCCGCAGGACCCCACTTCGGCCGGTGCGCACGTGCAGGGTGGGGACTTCGCCTTCCTGGAAAGCGGGGGTGGGACGCCACCCTCCGACGACGATTAAGAGGCGGACCTCAGTCGCCAGACTCGGCGATTTGTTTGGCCGCTTCGGGCGCCAAGATGCCGTGATAGCAGGAAGCACGGATTGAGAGACGCGCAAGGCGTAGCCGGAAACAGACCAGGCGTCGGTGGCGCGGGCGAACCAGCAGCGGGCAAGCCACGGTTGGCTTGCTCGGCCGGAAAGCTTCGCCCAGGGATGGCGCAGCGATGCAGGTAGCTGACACTTGGGCGACGCGGCGCGACTGGGTACGGCTCGTAACTACGAGCATAAAGGCGCCCGCGAGTTGAGATCTCGGTGAAATCCGCAGGCTAACCCGGATGTTTCACCGATTTTCGTAGCGAGGGCGTCAAGATGCCGTGGTAGTGGGGCGCACGGACCGAAAGACGCTGAAGGCGTAGCCGACACTACGTCGAAGCGGCTTGAGGGAGTACGACCCGCTAACACGAGCATATTGACGTCCGCAGTAGGAAATCGGTGAATCATCCGGGCTAACCCCGCGGCAGGGCGCGGCGCAGCACTCGGGCGGCGTGCACCGCTTCACGGCCCGCGCCATCGCGGATCTGCTGTCGGCAGGAGGTGCCGCCGGCGACGATGAGGACGTCGGCCGGGACCCCGCGCACCGCGGGCAGGAGGGAGAGCTCCCCCATTTTCATCGACACGTCGTAGGTCTCGGCGTCGTACCCGAAGACGCCGGCCATGCCGCAGCAGCTCGACTCGACCGCTTCGACCGAGAGCTCCGGCACCAGGCGCAGCGCGTCCAGGGCCGCCTCGAATGCGCCGAACGCCTTCTGGTGGCAATGTCCGTGGACCAGCGCCCGCGACGCCTCCACCGGGTGAAGGACATTGCGCAGGCGTTCCTTCGCGCTTTCCGATGCCAGGAACTCCTCGAAGGACAACGCGCGCCCCGCGAGCGCGCGCGTCTCCTCTCCGGGCAGCATTGCCAGGTATTCGTCGCGCAGGGTGAACAGGCAGGAGGGCTCCAGGCCGATCACCGGCACGCCGCGGCGCACGAAGCCGGCGAGTGCATCGAGCACGCGCCGCGCCTCCCGCCGGGCCTCATCGACCAGTCCCGCGGAGAGGAAAGTGCGTCCACAGCACAGCGGGCTTCTTCCGTCGCGCGCGCGCGGCAGGTGCACGCGGTAGCCGGCCGCGACCAGCACCGCGAGGGCGTCGTCCATCGTCTCGCGCTCGAACCAGCGGTTGAAGGTGTCGGCGAAGAGCACCACCTCGGGTCCGTCGGGCGGACCGGCGACCCGTTCCCGATCCGAGAAGGGATCGCTCCGCCACCTGGGCAGGGGGCGCCGGGCGCTGAAACCGATCAGGCGCTCGCGCAAGGCGCCCGCGCCCGGGAGGCGCTCGTGCAGGTTGAGAAGCGGCGCCAACCGCGACGCCCAGGGCGCATAGCGCGGGAGCCACGCGACGAGACGCTCGCGCAGGCGCACGCCGTGGCGCCGCGCGCGCTGGTGCTGCACCTCGATCTTCATGCGCGCCATGTCCACGCCCGCCGGACATTCGCGCCGGCAGGCCTTGCAGCCCACGCACAGGCGCATGGTCTGCTCCATGGCCGGCGAGGTGAGCGCGTCGGGACCGAGCTGGCCGGAGAGCGCGAGGCGCAGAGTGTTGGCCCGGCCCCGGGTCAGGTCTTTCTCCTCGCGGGTGGCCCGGAACGAGGGGCACATGACGCCGGCGGCGAGGGCCCGGCAGGCGCCGTTGTTGTTGCACATCTCCGCCGCGCCAGCGAAGCCGCCCCAGGGCGACCAGTCGAGCGCGGTCTCGATCGGCAGAGGCGCATAGCCGGGCGGGAAGCGGAAGAGGCTGCGATCGTCCATGCGTGGCGGGCGCACGATCTTGCCCGGATTGAAGCGGCCCTCGGGATCGAAGAGGTCCTTGACCCTTTCGAAGGCGCGCACCATGGTGGGGCCGAACATCGCCTCGTGGAACTCCGAGCGCACCAGTCCGTCGCCGTGCTCTCCGGAGTGGGAACCCTTGTACTCGCGCACCATCGCGAATGCCTCCTCCGCGATGGCGCGCATCTTGCGGGCATCGGCCTCGAGCTTGAGGTTGAGGATCGGGCGCACGTGCAGGCAGCCCTCCGAGGCGTGCGCGTACCAGGTGCCTTCGGTGCCGTGGCGCCGGAAGATGTGGGTGAGGCGCTCGGTGTAGTCCGCGAGGTCGTCAAGCGGCACCGCGCAGTCCTCGATGAAGGAGATCGGCTTCCCGTCCCCCTTCATCGACATCATGATGTTGAGTCCGGCCTTGCGCACTTCCCAGATGGCTTTCTGGAATGCGGGATCGATGGCCTTGACCACCGCGTCGGCGTGACCGAGGTCCGCCATCAGCTCGGCGAGGCGCGCGAGCCCGCGTCGCTGGGGCTCCGCGTCATCCCCGGCGAACTCGACGAGGAGCAGGGCATCGGGCTCGCCCCGGACGAAGCGCTCGACGGTCGGTCGGAACATCGCGATGTCGCGCGAGAGGTCGATCATGGTGCGATCGACCAGCTCCACCGCGCTCGGCTTGAGGTCTACGATGTGCGGGGTCGCCTCCATCGCTTTGCGGAAGCTTGGAAAGTGGCATACACCGAGCACGCGATGGGCCGGGATCGGAGCCAGTGCGAGCTCGATCGCGGTGGAGCAGGCGAGCGTGCCCTCCGAGCCCACCAGAAGGTGGCTCAGGTTGGCCGCTTCGTTGGTTGCGAGCGCGTCGATGTTGTATCCGCCGACCCGGCGCTGAAGCTTCGGGAAGCGCTTGGCGATCTCCGCCGCGTTCTCGCGGCCGAGCGCGAGAAGGTCCCGGGCGAGCCCGCCGACCGGGGTGTCGGCGGCGAGCAGCTCGGGCGTCACGGGGCCGAAGCGCGTGCTTGCCCCGCTCGCCAGGATGGCGTCGATGGACAGAACGTTCGCGCGCATCGTGCCGTAGCGGATCGAACGCGCACCGCAACTGTTGTTGCCGGCCATCCCGCCGATCGTCGCCCGGCTGCTCGTCGAGACGTCCACCGGGAAGTGCAGCCCGTGGGGGCGCAGGAAGGCGTTAAGGCGATCGAGTACCAGCCCCGGCTCGACCGTGATGCGTCGCTCCCGCGGCGAGAAGGCGGCGATTCCGTCGAGATGACGGGTCATGTCGATGACGAGGCCGGCGCCGACCGTCTGGCCGCACTGGGAGGTGCCGGCCCCGCGCGGCAGCACCGGCACGCCGGCGTCGCCGGCAATCTCGATGGCGCGCTGGATGTCGGCGGCGCTGCGGGGCACGACCACCCCCAGGGGCGCAATCTGGTAGTGCGAGGCGTCGGTGCTGTAGCGCCCCAGGGTGAAGGCGTCGAAATGGACCTCGCCTTCGCTTTCCCGTTCAAGCCGCGCCGCGAAGGGCGCATCGAGCACTTCTGCTTTCATGCGGGCATGCTGCCATAATGTTCCCGTTTGATCAGACTGGACACGCAAAGCATGGCTTCATCCGAGGGTCGGCACCCACCCGCCGGCATGCCCGCCGACAGCCGTCCCGCGGAAGGTCGCCCGTGACCGAGGTAGCCGGCCGCCACTTCCTGCAGATCCCGGGTCCGACCAACGTACCGGACCGGATCCTGCGAGCGATCGAGCGTCCGACCATCGATCATCGCGGACCCGCCTTCGGCGCGATGGTGCGCGAGATCCTGGCGGGCCTCCACGACATCTTCGGGGCGAGGGGACCGATCGTCATCTACCCCGCCTCGGGGACTGGCGCGTGGGAGGCGGCCCTCGTCAATACCCTTTCGCCCGGCGATCGGGTGCTGATGTTCGAGACCGGACATTTCGCGGCCCTGTGGTGCGCGCTCGCCGAGCGCCTCGGCCTCGTCGTCGAGCGCGTGCCGGGAGACTGGCGCCGGGGCATCGACATCGAAGCGGCGGGCGAACGCCTCGCCGGCGACCGCGCGCGGGCGATCAAGGCGGTGTGCGTCGTCCACAACGAGACTTCCACCGGAGTCCGGGCGCCGATCGCCTCGCTGCGATCGGTCATGGACCGGGAAGGCCACCCCGCGCTGCTCTTCGTCGACACCATCTCCTCGCTCGCCTCCATGGATTACCGCCATGACGAATGGGGGGTGGACGTGACCATCGCCGGGTCCCAGAAGGGTCTCATGCTGCCGCCGGGACTGAGCTTCAACGCGCTCGGCGAGAAGGCCCTCGCCGCCGCGAAGGAGGCGCGCCTGGCGCGCTCCTACTGGGACTGGGAACCGATGCTCGCCGCCAACGCTTCGGGGTTCTTTCCGTACACGCCGGCCACGAACCTGCTCTTCGGTCTCGCGGAAGCGATCGCGATGCTGAACGAAGAGGGGCGCGACGCAGTCTTCGCCCGCCACGATCGCCTGGCCGAGGCGACCCGTCGCGCGGTGGGGGCCTGGGGCCTCGAAGTCTTCTGCCGGGAGCCGCAAGCCCACAGCTCCTCGTTGACCGCGGTGCTGATGCCGCCGGGGCACGATGCCGACGCCTTCCGCGCGGTCGCGCTGGAGCGCTACGGCCTGTCGCTCGGTAACGGCCTCAGCCGCCTCGCGGGCAAGGTCTTTCGGATCGGCCACCTCGGGGACTTCAACGAACTGATGCTCGCAGGCACTCTCTCCGGAATCGAGATGGGGCTCGCGGTGGCCGGCGTGCCCCTTCGCCGGGGCGGCGTTCAGGCCGCTCTCGACTATCTGGCGGGCGCCCGTGCCGACGAGACGGACGGCGCTCCCGCGCGGTCCCGGAGCCGCGCCGCGTGAAGATCAAGGATATCCGGGCGAGCGTGCATCGCCTGCCCATCTATCTGCCGGGCTTCGACGAGCCGACGGAACACCGTCACCACGTCTTCTGCGAGGTCGAAACGGATACCGGCGAGGTCGGCATCGGACTCACCGCCCGCTTTCTGACCCGCGCGGTCGCAAGCGCGCTGACGCACGACATCCTGCCCGCGGTGCGCGACATGGACCCGCGCGACCTCGAGGCGGTGCACGACAGGGTGGGGCGGGTCGTGAGCGAACGCGGGATCATGAACGGGGTCAACCTGGCCGCGGCCTCCTGCCTGGACCTGGCGCTGTGGGACCTGATCGGCAAGTCGGCCGGGCGCAGCGTCGCCCAGCTTCTCGGCGGCTTCCGCGATCACGCCACCGTCTACATGACCTACGGTTTCGGAAACTACGATCGCGAACAGCTCGCGGAGCTCGGAAGGGAACTCGTCGAGAGCGGGCACCGGCGCCTGAAGATGCTGGTCGGCGTCCCCGGCCTCGGCTGGCGCGAGGATGCGGCCCGGGTGCGCCACGTGCGCGAGGCAATCGGCGAGGACGTCATGCTCGCACTGGACGCGAACGAGAACTTGAACGTGAACGACGCCTTGGGGCTCTGCCGCGCGATCGAGGACTGCGACATCGCCTGGCTGGAGGACCCGGTACACAACAACGACATTCGCGATCTCCGACACCTGCGACGACACACCACGATTGCGCTCGCGGCGGGGCAGATGGACGGCCACTCGTCGCGCTTTCGCCAGTACCTGGAGAACGATGCGATCGACATCCTGCTTCCCAACCCGATGTTCAACGGCGGCATGACCGAGACGCGCCGTGTCGCATACCTGGCGCAAATCTACGAAAAGCCCCTGTCGGACGCGGGCGGGGCCACCTACTTCAGCCTCCATCACGTGGCCGCGTTTCGCAACGGCACCCACGTGGAGTGCCACTTCAAGTCCCGGTTCATGGAGGAGAACCTGTTTGTCGATGCACCCCGGCCCCGTGACGGGAAACTCCGAATCCCGGACGCGCCGGGTTTCGGCCTGAGGATCAACCGCGATTTCCTCAAGGACACCAGAATCGGTGGTTGATCGTTCGGGCCGCGACGCCGGCGGCGCATATCCACGCCCCGCTCTCCGGGAGGAGCGGGCGCCACGAAAGAGGAGCCAATCCACCATGAAGACAGTCCTTCGATATCTGCTCTGCGCCACCCTCGTGCCGGGGTTGCTCGGCGTGGGAGCCGCTCAGGCCGACGCACTGAAGCTGAGGCTCTCCGTCGAGAGCACACCGGGCTCCGCGACCCAGCACATGCTCGCTTCCTTCCGTGACGCGCTCCAGGACGAGATGGGCGACGCGGTGGAAATCGAGTTCTTCGACAGCGGCACGCTGGGTGACGAGATCGTGCACATGCAGCAAGTCCGCACCGGTCAGCTCGACGTGATCCCGATCGGCTCCGATGCCGTGCAGCTCGACTCCAAGTGGGCAGTATTCGATATTCCCTTCCTGTTCGCCGACCGCGAAGCGGTGGCAAGGGTTCTGGACGGCGAGGTCGGCATGCAGCTCGACGAATCCCTGCAGCAAAACGCCGGCCTCAAGGTGCTCGGGTTCGGCGAGATCGGCTTCCGCAACATCTCCAACAACGTGCGTCCGATAGTGAAGCCCGAGGATCTGAATGGCGTGAAGCTGCGGGTGCCCGGCAGCAAGACCCGCATCCTCGCTTTCAAGATGCTTGGAGCGGCGCCGATCAACATGAACATCGGAGAGGTCTACCTCGCTCTGCAACAGGGCGTGGTCGACGGTCAGGAGAACCCGCTCGGCAACATCCGCAAGTGGTCCTGGTACGAGGTGCAGAAATACATCTCCATCTCGCGCCACGTCTATACGCCGATTACCTTCGTGATGAACCAGGCGCGCTACGAGAGCCTCAGCGACGAGCAGCGAGCGGCGGTGGACCGTGCGGCGCGCACGGCGGTGCTCGCAAGCCGGGAGTACGGAACGCAGAACGATGCCAACCTGCTCGCCGAGATCACGGAGCTTGCGAAAGGGAAGGTCGAGTTCAACGACATCGATGTCGCCGCGTTCCAGGCCGCGGCCCAGCCGATCGCCGAGGAGATCGGCAAGGTCGCGGGAGAGGAATTCACCGCCGCGGTGATGGCGGCCATCCAGTAGGGGAGGCAGGTTCGGGTTCGGCGGGCCGCACCGGCCCGGGGCTTGCCCGGGCCGGTGCGCTGCCCCGCGACCATGCCCATCCAGGACTGAAACATGGACCCTGCTACACATGGTGCGGTGAAGGAGAAGGCCCGCGACAAGGCCGCGGCGGGCGGTGCATCCGAGGAGCTCGCGGGCCGGATCGCGGCGGCGTCCCGGCGCCAGGAGCTTCGTGATCCCGACGAAGGGCTGGGCCGGATGGACCGCGCCGTCAATCGGATTGCCGAGATCATGGGGGTCGCCGCCCTCGGCGCCATCGTGCTCACGATCTTTGCCAACGCCGCCGGGCGCTATATCTTCAATGCGAGCATCATCTGGGCCGAAGAGCTGGTGCTGCTGCTGGTGCCGTGGCTCGCGATGACCGGCGTGTTCCTGTCGGTGCGACGTGGGACCATGATTCGCATCGACTTCTTCTTCGAGAAGCTCCCGCGTGCGCTGCGCCGCCCCCTGGGGCCGCTCGGACATTTGTTCTCCGCCTGTGTGCTCACCTTCCTGGCGGGGGTCTCCGTTCAGTACATCCTCCTCTTCGGCTCCGACCGGGCGCTCTACCTGGAGGTTCCGCGCAGCTACTCGTCGTCCGCGCTGGTCATTGGTGGACTCGCCTCCGCGCTCGCCTTTCTCGTGGTCCTGGTGCGCGAGCGACGGCGCGCTCGCCGGAACCCCGAGCGATGAGAGTTAATCGCCGGCGGCGGCGGGCATCGCCGCATTCCCCGGCCGAAGTGAAAAGGCACGCGGTCCGGATCGAGCGTCCCGACGCGGGGGTGCGGGGGGAGGCCGCATGATCGGCGCGATGGTTTCGATTCTGCTGCTCTGCGCGCTGCTCGTGCTGAGGGTGCCGATGCTGGTCTCGCTCGCCGCGGCCGTCATCCTCAACTTCTACCTCTCCGGCGCGTGGGCGCTGACCTTGCCCCAGACGATGCTCTCAGGCATGAACCGCTTCGTCCTGATCGCGCTCCCGCTCTTCGTGCTCGCGGGAGGCCTGATGAACGCGGGCGGTATCTCGGCCAAACTCTTCGAGTTCGCGCGCGCCCTGGTGGGCTGGCTGCGTGGCGGCCTCGCCCACGTCAACGTGCTCACCAGCATGTTCTTCGGCGGCATGATCGGCTCCTCGACCGCCGATCTGGCGGGTACGGGATCCATCGTCATCCCCGCGATGAAGGAGAACGGCTATCCCGCCCCCTTCTCCGCCGCGCTCACCGCCTCCTCGGCTGGCATCGGCCCGATGATCCCGCCGAGCTCTCCCATGATCCTCTACTCGGCGGTGACCGGCACCTCGCTCGGCGCCCTCTTCCTGGCGGGAGTGATTCCCGGAATTTTGCTGGGCTTGAGCCAGGCGCTGATCGTGGCGTGGCTGGCACGCCGGCGCGGCTGGAAGCCGTACTCGAACTTCGAATGGCGCGAGCTCCGGCGCGCGGGCCGGCGCGCCATCCTCTCCTTCGGCTTGCCGATCATCATCGTCGGGGGCCTCGTTATCGGCGTCTTCACTCCTACCGAGGCAGGCGCCTTCGCGGTCGTCTACGCACTCGTCCTCGCGACGACCGTCTACCGGGTGCTGACGCTCAAGGGCCTGTATCGGGTCATGGTCAACGCGGTCCAACTGACCGGGGAGCTCCTGATCATCGTGAGCCTCTCCTTCGCGCTCGGCGCCGGACTGACCAACGCCCACGTGCCGGAAGCCCTGACCGTCATCGTCGATTTCTTTGCGATCGGAGACAGCCAGTACCTGCGCATCCTCGCGATGCTGATTCTCGCCATCATCGCCGGCATGATCCTGGACCCCCTCATCCCGGTGCTGCTGCCGATCATTCTGCCCACTCTGCTCGCGTTCAACGTCGACCTGCTTCACTTCGGGGTGCTGATGGTGATCGCGGTGGTGATCGGGCAAGTGACCCCACCGCTCGCCATCGCCCTCATCATCGCGGGGCGCATCGCCAACGTGGACCAGATGGTGGTGCTGCGCGCGAACCTGCCCTTCTTCTACGCCATCGTCGCCTTCATGCTCGTCGCGATCGCGATCCCGGAGATCGCGACCTGGCTTCCCAGCCTCATGCGGGACTGAAGGCCGCCTCCCGACGCAAGCCGCCTCGTCGGCGAGGGGACTGTGTCATGGCCGGCGAGGCGAGCATCGCCGTGACCATGACTGCTCAGTCTCGGGAGTCGGCAACCGTCTCCCGGGTCTCCTCCAGCAGCGCATCGACCACGCGGTGCAGCGCCTCTTCCCGGCTGTCGCCCTCCAGGCGGCGCAGGCGGAAGAGATCGAGCTGGCGGTCCGCGCCGGCGCCGGCCCGGACGATGGTGGTCGCGCGGCGCATCTCGGCTTCGCAGCCCAGCGCGCGGGCATCGTCGGCGAGTTCCTCGACCAGGTCGGCGAGATAGTCGTCGATGTCCACGCGCGTGCCGACTTCCTCTTCCTTCCGGCCGCCGAAGAAGGCGAACACGCCGTAGCGCTGCGCAATCCACCGATCCTCGGCGATGAGCTCGGTAAGCGGTTCGGGCGGCAGGGCGCCGTCGCGGTCCAGCCGGACCAGCCGCCGTATCAGCGATGCATAGAGCGCCGCGATGCTCACCGCATCTTCGATCTGGGTGCACACGTCGCAAATACGCATCTCGATGGTGGGGTAGGCGTGCGAAGGGCGGATGTCCCACCACAACTCACTGCCGTCACCGATGAAGTCGCGTCGCTGGTACTCCGCGACCAGCCGGTCGTACTCCGCCCGGGAGCCGAGCGCACCCGGCAAACCGGTGCGCGGAAGATTGCCGACCAGCGTCAGACGCCACGACTTGAACCCGGTCTCGCGTCCGTCGGCAAAGGGCGAGGAGGCGGACAGGGCGTGCAGCAGCGGAAGATGCCGGCGGAGCGCGGTCATCACCCGGATGCGCGTGTCCGCGTCGGCGAAGCCGGCGTGGATGTGCATGCCGCCGATGAGGAAGCGGCGGATGATGTCCTGAAACTTCGCCTCGAAGCGCTGGTAGCGTTCCTTTTGCGTTGTCGCCTGCGTCTGCCACTCCGCGAACGGATGCGTGGAGGCCGCCATGACCGCCGCCCCGTGGCGCTCGGCCGCGTCGATGATGATTCGCCGGGTATCGCGCAGTGCCTGGCGAAGCTCCGCAATCGACCCGCACACCTTGGTGTTGGTCTCGATCTGCGACCGGATGAGTTCGCGCACGACCTTGTGAGGTCCGGCATTGCGTTCGCAGAGCTCGAAGATGTCGGGATCCGGGTCGAAGAGCAGATTGCGGGTCTCGGGATCGACGAGAAAGAGTTCCTCCTCCACCCCCAGCGTGATGTCGAGGCCGTCCGTATTCGCCGCGGTGTTCATCGGCCAATACCCGCTTGCCGTGTCTCCCCGATGCCACAACGCGCCTCCGGCCGGGGAAGGGAACCGAGCGAGGGCCGATACCGGAAACGAAACATGGGTCCTCCGCGACACGATGGCGCCCGCTTGTTGTACATGCCACGGGCTCGACCAGGCAAGCTCGGCAAGGCGGACACGCCAGGCAGAGTACACCGAGCGCAACATGCCAAGCGATCTGGCCCGAATCGGTCCCCGATCCTCTACCCTGCGCGGGCGCCAGGACCTGCCCGTACCGCGGATTGGTGTCTCGACAACGCCGTGCCGGCCTGGCCACGTGGCGATGCGCCACGGGTACCTCACGAGTCCGAGCCCCCAAGGCGCGCGCCCGGCATGGAGTACAGGCCAATCCGGGCGCGTAGCCGACAACGTCGGCTTCACGCCAGCACGGAGCAGATACGTGGCGCAGTCCCCAATCTCCCGGAGGTGGGGGCGCGCCCAGAGCCCGCGGCGGGGGAAGTGATCAGGAGAATGGCGGTACCATCGCACACCCGCACCGGGCGCGCTCGCCGGTGGGTTATGCAAGGACCTTGAAGTGATGGATCCCCGCCACGAAATCCTGTTCGAGCCGGTGCGCCTCGGTCCGGTTACCGCGAAGAATCGCTTCTACCAGGTGCCGCACTGCAGCGGCATGGGGTGGCGTCGGCCCCAGACTCTTGCCGCCTTTCGCGGAATGAAGGCGCAGGGGGGCTGGGGGGTGGTCTGCACCGAGTACTGCTCCGTCCACCCCACCTCCGACGACGGCCACCTGCCCTTCGCCTCCCTGTGGGACGATGAAGACGTTGCCGCGCATGCGCTCATGACGGACGCGGTGCACGAACACGGCGCACTTGCCGGCGTCGAGCTGTGGCACGGCGGCGCGGTGTCCAATCTGGATACCCGTCTGCCCGCGTGGGGTGTGAGAAGCCGCTTGTCGAGGAACGGTCTGATGGCGCCCCCCCTTCAGAGCCGCCGCCTGGATAAGTCCGGCATTCGGGACATCCTGGGCTACCAGGCGGGGGCGGCGCGGCGCGCGGTGCGGGCGGGCTTCGACGTTGTCTATGTCTACGCCACGCACGGCTATCTGCTAAGCGAGTTTCTCGACCCGAACGTCAACGACCGCGGCGACGAGTACGGGGGCTCCGTCGAGAACCGGGCGCGCATCGTTCGCGAGCTGATCGACGTCACCCGCGAGGCGACGGCCGGCAAGTGCGCGGTGGCGGTGCGTATCACTGTCGACCACGAGATTCCCGAGAGCTTCGAGGTCTTCGAGGTGCTGGCCGACCTGCCCGACCTCTGGGATCTCACCGTAGGAGACTACGACGTCGAGATGGGCAGCTCGCGCTTCGTCGAGGAGGGCGCGCTCGCGGAAAATGTCGCCCGGGCCAAGGCGATGACGAGCAAGCCGGTGGTCGCGGTGGGACGCTTCACGTCCCCCGATACCATGGCGCGCCTCATCAGGAACGGCACGCAGGATCTCATCGGCGCCGCGCGTCCGTCGATCGCCGACCCTTTCCTTCCCCGGAAGATAGAAGAGGGGCGCAGCGAGGACGTGCGCGAGTGCATCGGCTGCAATATCTGCTATGCCCACGACTCGCTCGGCGTCCCCATCCGATGCACCCAGAACCCCACGACGGGGGAGGAGTGGCGCAAGGGGTGGCATCCGGAGCGTGTCGCGCGTGACCAGGGTCCGGGCCGGGTGCTCGTCGTCGGCGCCGGTCCGGCGGGCCTCGAAGCCGCCCGGGTGCTGGGGGAGCGCGGGGCGCAGGTTCTGCTCGCCGAGGCGGAGCGCAGTCTCGGCGGTCGCGTCGGCAAGGAGAGCCGCCTGCCGGGGCTCGCCGAATGGCGGCGGGTCGCGGACTGGCGCCTGGGTCAGCTCGCCCGGCTCGACAACGTGGAGGTGTTTCCAGAGAGCCCGATGAGCGCCGCCGATGTCTTCGAGGTCGGGGCGCGGCATGTCATCGTCGCCACCGGCGCGCGCTGGGCGACGGACGGGGTCGGCCGGCATCGCGTCACGCCGATCGAGTGCGCTGACGACGCCCGGGTAGTGTCCGCCGACGCGGTGCTCGATGGCGAGGAGACGCCGACCGGGCGCGTGCTGATCTACGATGACGATCACTACTATCTCGGTCCGGTGCTCGCGCTCGCGCTGCGCCGGCGAGGGCATGACGTGGTGCTCCTGACGCCGGCCGGTCGCGCGGGCCAATGGAGCAACTACACGTCGGAGCAGGAACGTACTTGCGCCGAGCTGCTCGAGAACAACGTCGAGATCGTCACCAATCGGGTTCTGGAGGGAGTGGAAGCGGGACTCGTGCGCACCTCCTGTGTTTTCACCGGCGAGGAGGCGAGCCTTTCCGCGGACTGGGTGCTGCCGCTCACCCGGCGCGACCCGAACGACGGCCTCTACCGGGACATTCTGGCGCGCAGCGAGGCGGGTTCGCTCACGTCGGTTCGCCGGATTGGGGATTGCGAAGCGCCCGGAATCATCGCTTCCGCCGTCTACAGCGGGTACCGAACCGGCCTGGAGATGGACGCTTCGGGCGCGCCGCCCGCCGTCGGTACGAAGCGGGAACGCGGCTGACGTGGCAAGTGCGTCAGAACGTGGTGTCGCCGGAAGGCTTCGCTCCTACCACTTGGCGATCAGCGGGGTACCGGCATCCGGGGCGGGGGGAAAGTGTCCCGCGAGGCGTTGGGCCAAGCGGTCGCGTACCCCGCGGCAAGCGGGATCGTGGAATCGGTTCTCGTGTTCGCCCGGATCGGCCTCCAGATCGAACAGCTCGCCCCACTCCGGTTCCCCATTGGGGTAGAGCGTCAGCCGCCACGCGTCGGTCACCACCGATTGGTTGTAGACCCGGGGGTCGATGCGGGGGTGGAATTCGAGGAAGCGTTCTCGTCGCTCGATGCGGCTGCCGCCGAGGACCGGCACGAGACTCTGTCCATCCTGGCGCTGCCCCGGGCGCACGACACCGGCGAGATCCAGCAGCGTCGGCATGATGTCGAGATGGCTGCTCGGCGCCGAGGTGCTCACGCCCTGCGGAACGTTGGGGCCCGCCATAAGGAAGCTGACCTGACAGAGATCCCGGTAGGGCGGCGGACCCTTGTGCAACAGGCCGTGGTTGCCGAGGAGTTCGCCGTGGTCAGACGTGAAGAGGACGATGGTCTCGCCGCTCAGTCCCATCGCTTCCAGCTTCGCCAGTACGCGGCCGAAGTGATGGTCGATCTGGGCTTCCATGCCCCGAGTCAGGGCTATGGCCCGAGCGAGGCTCGGCGGTGAAATGTGGTCCGTCGTGGTCATTCCGCCCTGCTCTACCGGCGGCGCCTCGTTGTCGATCCACTGGGCGCCTAGACGGGTGCGCACGTAGTCCGGCATCCGCTCGAGTTCCCCCGGCACCACTCGGGGGCGCGGCATGGCGGCTGGTTCGAAGAGGTCGGCCCAGGGACGCGGGGGGCTGAATGGATGGTGCGGGTCGGGCGTCGAGACGAAGAGCAGGAACGGGGACTTTGCCCGCGCCAGGAAATCTATCGCGCGATCCGCAATCCAGGTGTTGTAGTGGAGATCGTCGGGCACGCCCGAGGTCCAGGCCTCCCACAGATCCGGCGGGGGTTGCTCAAGGGCCGCCTCGGGTTGGTAGAGAGCGAGCACCTCGGGATGCTGATCCCGCAGCCACTGTGCGTAGTGCCCGCCCTCGGTGGCGAGCAGGGACTCGCCGATCATGAAGTCGACCGTACGGTATCCGAAGTAAGGGCCCGTCCAGCCGGCGCCGCGTCCCGCTCGCCAGAACGGCACCGATTCGGGAAAACCCAGCCCGACATCGGCCATCAGCGGTTGCAGGTGGAGCTTGCCGACCGCGTGGGTGTCATAGCCGGCCTGCGAGAGGAGCGCGGGCAGGGTCGGCAGGCCGTCATGGAGGGTGCGTCCATTCGTCGTCATGCCGTGGTGGCGGGCGTAGAGGCCGGTGATCATCGTGCCCCGGCTCGGACAGCAGATCTGGTTCGGCGTCAGGTGGTTGTCGAAACGCAGGCCGCGTGCCGCCAGCGCGTCGAGGTTGGGGGTTCGCGCCTGCCGGTTGCCGTAGCAACCGAGGCTGTCCGCCCGCTGCTGATCGGTGCAGAAGATGAGGAAGTTGGGACGATCGGCCAATGCGCGTGCTCCCCTCGATTCGCCGTCACGCTCTCCAGGATGCGCCATGCATTCTGCGCGTGAGGTCTCGATCCGACAATCGACCCTGGACAACTCGGCCGCGGGCGCAGAGCCCGCACTCGGTCGGTATCGGCGCCGCAGCTTGCGGTCTGCGCTGCTCGGGACGCGCAGAGCCCGAGTGCGCTCGGCATCGGTTATCCTCTGCGCCTGCGCTCGGCTCGGCAGCGAAGACGGGGGACGGAGCTTCGTGAGATGAGAGGGCGTGAATCCGATGTCCCGTCCCGGACGGTCTCCGCGCGTGCGGCGCTTGAAGGTATCTGGGATCTCGCGGACGGCGACCACGGTGCGCTCGAGCGGGTCGAGCTTGGCGGCGAGGAGCCCGCGCTTCCGTCGGTGTTTCTGGTGGGCACGACGGCGAGCGCGTGTGCCGGGGCGGCCGGGCTTGCGGCGAGCGAGCTCTGGCGGCTGCGGCGTGGGGTGGCCGGGCCGGTCCGGGTGGCGATGCGCAACGCGGCCATCGCTTACCGCAGCGAACGCTATCTGCGCGTGGACGGGGCGGAGGTAGAGGGGCCGCGGCGGACGCACTCCTTCGTTCGGGATGCAAGCGGGCGGTGGATACAGCTCCACATGGCCTATGCGCATCACCGCGACGGGATCATGCGCGAGCTCGGCTGCGCCGACGACGACGCCGCGATCGCGGCCGCCGTTGCGCGGCGCGATGCCTTCGAGCTCGAGGACACGCTAGCGGCGCGCGAGCTGCCCGGCTACGCGATGCGCACGCGGGAGGAGTGGAGGGCCCATCCCCAGGCGGCGGCGCTGGCGCGGACGCCCATAATCGAGTTCAAGCGGATCGGGGATGCCGGACCCCTTCCTCTGCCGCCAGGCGACCGACCGCTCGCCGGGGTGCGGGTGGCGGATCTCACCCGGGTCATCGCGGGGCCGGTGTGCGGGCGAGTCCTCGCCGCGCACGGGGCGGACGTGCTGCGCATCCATCCGCCGCATCTGCCGGAATTGCCGGCCCTCGCGATCGACGGCGGCCGGGGCAAGCGCTGCGCCCACGTCGACCTTCGGAACGCTGCGGACCGGAAAGCGTTCGACGCGCTCGTGGGCGAGGCCGATGTTTTCGTGCAGGGGTTCCGCCCCGGAGGGCTCGCCTCGCTCGGCTACGGCCCCGAAGCGATGGCGGAGCGGCGCCCCGGAATCGTCTACGTGACCCTGAGCGCGTGGGGGGAGGCGGGGCCGTGGAGCGGACGCCACGGCTTCGACAGCCTCGTCCAGACCGCGACCGGCATGGTCGCCGAGGGCGGCGCCGCCAAGGGAGTCGACGAGCCGGTGCCGCTCCCCTGTCAGGCCCTCGATCACAGCACCGGATACCTCGCCGCGTTCGGGGCCATGATGGGGCTCGCCCGGCGGGCAACGGAGGGCGGGAGCTGGCTCGTGCGGGTGTCGCTGGCCGCGACCGGGCGCTGGCTCGACGGGCTCGGGCGCATCGATGGTCTGGATACACCGGATCTTTCTCTCGCCGACGTGGCGGACCGCCTCGAACGGCGCGCGAGCGCAGTCGGCGAGATGTCCACCGTGCGGTGTCCAGAGGAACTACCGCTCACCCCGCCGGGGTTCACCCTCCCGTTCGCTCCGCTGGGCTCCCATCCCTGCGCCTGGGCCTGACACCGAGCGGGTGAGCGCCGTCGAGCCTGACGGCGTCGCACCGGCGGAACTCAGTCACCCGACCGCCCCAGGGTCAGGACTCGGCCGCAGGCGCCCGCGGATGGGCGTGCGCGACATGGCCTTGGGACGATACGCGAGCTACAGCCAGCTCTCCTCCATCGGATACGAGGAGAGCTGCTCGAAGCCGTCCGCGGTGATGAGGACTTGCTCTTCCAGCTTGACCGCCTCGCGTCCCCCCGAAGGGGCGGCGAGCGCCTCCACGCACATCACCATCCCTTCCTTGAAGACTCCGTCGTAGCCGTCCTCTTTCCAGTCCTGCGGATAGCGGATGGCGGGGTACTCGTCGCACAGGCCCACGCCGTGCATCGCGACCCCGTAGCGCCCCGCCACGAACTCGTCGTCCAGGGGACGCAGTTGCTCGGTGAGCTCCCGGAAGGAGAGTCCGGGCTTCAACAGTTCCTTGTTGTACTGAATGTGGGCATGGGCATCGGCGTAGATGCGACGCTGTTCGTCGTTTGGCGGCGCGTCGCAGACCCACGAGCGCGAGATGTCGCAGCAGTATCCGTAGGGGCCGATGAGATCGGTGTCGAAGCTCACCATGTCGCCGCGCTCGATGACGCGCATCGAGCACTCCCGGAACCAGGGGTTGGTGCGCGGACCGGAGGCGAGGAGACGGGTCTCGATCCACTCGCCGCCTCCCGCGATGTTGCCGTGGTGCAGCTCCGCCCACAGCGCGTTCTCGGTAATTCCGGGCCGCATCGCCGCGCGCATCTGTGCGATCGCCTGCTCGCATACCTCGATGGAATGACGCATGAGGGCGATCTCGCCCGCCGACTTGATCTCGCGGGCGTTCTCCATCACCTCGAAGCCGTCGAAGATCTCGTAGCCGTGGCGCTGCAACTCGATGACGCCCTGGGGCGCGATGCGATCGATGGCGATGCGCCGGTTCCCGCCGCTGTGCTCGCGGATCACGGAGTCCATGTCCGCCGCCCACTCCCGGGCCTTCGCGGCCTGCTCGGGGCCGGCGCCGAAGTAGAGGAAGGAGATGGCGGGGCGGACCTCGTCGATGGTGGGGATGTCCGAGCACAGGAGTGTCTTGCCGCCCCACTCGAAGAGCACTACCGGACCTTCGGCGGGCACGTAGACGTAGCGCACCTCGTTGTGGATGCACCAGATCTGCATGTTGGTCGCGTCCACCGCGTAGCGGGTGTTGACCTGGTCGTAGAGGATGATGCCGGCGAGTTCGCGTTCCACGAGGGCTTGGCGTATCCGGCCGAGCCGATAGCGGCGCACCTCGTCGAGATCGCAGGGCGGAGTGCTGTGTTCCATCGCACCGTGCTGGCGGGCGGTGGCGTGGACCTTGGCGCTGGTGATGCGGTTCATGCTTCAGACTCCTTTAAGGTGCACGCGGGAATTTGAACGTATCCCCGCCGCGAATCAAAGCGTCGACGGGTTGTGCGCCTGGTAGAAGGCGCTCGGCGTGTGCGGCATCTGCGCGTCGACCCAGACCGGATCGGATTCGCTCGCGCCGAAGCGTCCCGGTCGGCAATCGAACTCTTCAAAGCGAAGCGGCCGGCCTTCGAGCCAGTCCGCGAGGTTGTGCCCGACCATGCCGGAGAAGGTGACTCCCGCGGAGTTCATCGCACAGGCGAGGTAAAGGCCCTCGATGCCTTCGACCGGGCCAACGAGCGGCCGCCCGTCCGGGGTGAAGGACTCCGGCCCGTTGACCAGGCGCCGGATCGGGGCGTCGGCCAGCGCGGGGAAGAGTTCGCAGGCACTCTCGTAGTAGGCGGCGACCTGGTCCCAGTCCTCGTCGAGCAGGGTGAAGGTGAAGGGTTCGGGCAGGGTGGCCACGTCCAGGCACTTCGCGTCGCGGTCGAAGAAGCCGACGAGGAAGCCGCCCACCTCCTCGCGTCCGTAGATGAGGTCCTCGGCACAGATGAAGGAGGGCGTCTCCCGCGCAAGCGGCGGCTCGGGCGCCGCGATCGCGTAGAAGTGTTCGCAGGCGCCGTGGGCGACCCGGATGTCCGCCTCCGCCATCAGCCCGCGGGTCCACAGCCCGGTCGCGAACACCACGTCGTCGGCCTCGAAGCTTCCCTTGTCCGTCTCCACGCCACAGACCCGATCCCCACGCACGACGAGGCCGCGGACCGTGCACTGCTCCTCGATGCGTACGCCGCGCCGGCGCGCCGCGCGCGCATAGGCGGCGACGAGGTCGGCGGGGTTGAGGCGTCCGGAGACGGGGTTGAGCCATGCCCCGGTGATGCCGCTCGCCGTGGCCAGCGGGTGGTGCTGGCCGATCTCCGCAGGCTCGAGCAGCCTGCCGCCGCGCCCACGGGCTTCGGCGACTCTGGAGTAACCCTCGAAGGTGCGCATCGCCTCCTCGCTGCGGGCGATGAAGAGGCGCCCGGTACGCAGCCAGCCGGTGGACTGCTCGGCCTCGCGTTCGAGTTGAGGAATCAGGTCGAGCATGTAATCGATCGGGACGTCACTGTCCGGCACCGGTTTCCAGGTGATGTTGCCGGCGGAGTGCCAGGTGGTGCCGGAACCGAGGCGGTCTCGTTCCAGCAGGGTCACTTCGCCGAGCCCGCGCATCGCGAGGTGCCAGGCCACGCTTGTGCCGGTGACACCGCCACCGACGATCAGGATCCTTCGCATTCGCTCCTGCTCCTTTGGGGTCACGGGCTGCGGAGCGGCCGCACCGCGTCCGGTGTCGGTAGTCTGGCACGTTCCCGGCCCGAGGGGACGCGGGATCGAATGTCGACGACACCGGCGCGGACGCCCGCCGGCGATTGACGGCGCCTCGCGCTTCGGCGCACATTCGGGCGGTCGACCAGGCAGGAGGAGGGATTCGTGATGGCGCTTTCCGCGGCGAGGCAAGGCAACGACACGAGCGCCCTCATCCACCCCTTGACCGAGCTTCCGTCCTTTCGGCCCACCGCGCTCGGGGTGCCGGGCGAGGATGCGATTCGGGCCTTCGAGCGCGACGGCGTGGTCTGCCTGCGCGACGCGTTTCCGCGCGAGTGGGTGGATGCGGTCTCGCGCGGCATGGACATCGCGCAGGGTGGAGCGCACCGGCCGGGCTTCGCGTTCACCATCGCCGAGCCGGGAGAGCCCGGCTACTTCTTCTACGACACCTTCATGTACCAGCGCATCGAGGAGTTCAGGCGCTTCTACCGGGAGTCGCCCGCCGCGGACCTCGCGATGCGCATCCTGCGCTCCACGAGCATAATTTTCTACTTCGACTTCATGCTGGTAAAGGAGCCGGGGACCTCCGCCAAGACGCCCTGGCACTACGATGAGGCGTACTGGCCGATCAGCGGCAGCCAGTTGTGCAATCTGTGGATGGTGGTGGAGCCGACACCGGTGGAGACCACGCTGCGCTTCGTGCGCGGATCGCACCGCTGGACCGCAAACTACCGGCTGATGAGCTTCGACCCGCGGGTCGATTATCCCGATCCCCCCGACGATCCGCCGGTGCCGGACTGGGATCTGGAGCCCGGCGATCACGAGATCGTCTACGCCCCGCTCGAACCCGGCGACTGCGTCATCTTCCACAACCGGACTCACCACTCGGCGCCGGGCAACTCCCTGCGCTCGCAGCGTCGCCGCGCGCTCGCGACCCACTGGATCGGCGACGATATTCGCTTCAACAACAAGCCCCACTCGCTCGATCCGCCGCATCGCGCCGGTCTCACCCACGGCGGCAGTATGGAGTGCAAACTCTTCCCGCGGGTGCGTTGAGGCGGGCAGTGACGGGGCGAGGCGGCGCGGCGCGATGAACGGCGAAGCGCGTATCCTCGCCATCGACCAGGGCACCACCAGCAGCCGGGCCATCGTGTTCGGCGCGGACGGCGAGATCCGCGCCGTCGCGCAGCGCGAGCTCACCCAGCACTATCCGCGGCCGGGCTGGGTCGAGCACGATCCCGAGGAGATCTGGCGGACCACGGTGTCGGTGGGCCGCGAAGCGCTCGACGCGGCGGGACCGGTGGCGGCGATCGGGATCACCAACCAGCGCGAGACCACCGTGGTCTGGGATCGGGAGAGCGGGGAGGCCATACACCCCGCCATCGTGTGGCAGGACCGGCGCACCGCGGCGCAGTGCGGCGCGCTCGAGGCCGAGGGCCGGGGCGCGCTCTTCGAGGAGAAGACGGGGCTTCGCCTGGATCCCTATTTCTCCGGCACCAAGGTGGCCTGGATCCTCGACCACGTGGCCGGCGCGCGCGAACGCGCCCGGCAGGGGCGCCTCGCCTTCGGTACCGTCGACAGCTTCCTGCTCTGGCGCTTGAGCGGCGGCGAGGTGCATGCGACCGACGCCACCAACGCCTCGCGCACGCTGCTCTTCGATATCCACGCCCAGACCTGGGACGATGCCCTGCTCGACGCCCTGCGCGTACCCCGCTCGGTGCTGCCGCGGGTGTGCGACAGCGCGGGCGCGCTCGGCGTCGCCCGGGAAGAGGTGTTCGGAATCGCCCTTCCCATCGCGGGGATCGCCGGCGACCAGCAGGCGGCGGCCTTCGGACAGGCCTGCATCGAGCCCGGGATGGTCAAGTGCACCTACGGCACCGGCTGCTTTGCGCTGATGAACACTGGCGATGCCGTGGTCCGATCCCGCAACGGGCTGCTCGGCACCGTCGCGTACCGGCTCGGGGGAGAGGTCGCCTACGCCCTGGAGGGCTCTATCTTCATCGCCGGCGCCGCGGTGCAGTGGCTGCGCGACGCCCTTCGCATCATCGCGCAGGCGCCGGAGACCGAGGCGCTCGCGAAGTCCCTGCCCGACAACGAAGGGGTGTATCTCGTGCCCGCGTTTACCGGACTCGGCGCCCCCCATTGGGACCCCGAGGCGCGGGGCGCGCTGTTCGGCCTCACCCGTGACTCCGGCGTCGCGCACTTCGCCCGCGCCGCGCTCGAGTCGGTGGCCTACCAGACCCGGGACCTGATGACGTCGATGGCGGCGGATGCGGGCAAGGCGCCCGACGCTCTGCGCGTCGACGGCGGCATGGCCGCGAACGACTGGCTGATGCAGTTCCTCGCGGATGTCCTCGACATGTCGGTGGAACGACCGACCGTCACCGAGACCACCGCGCTCGGCGCGTCCCGTCTCGCCGGGCTCGGTGCGGGCCTGTACTCGTCGCCGCGCGACCTCGCGGGACAGTGGCGCCTAGATCGGCGTTTCGAGCCGACGATGTCGGTGGGGACGCGCGAACGCCTGCTCGCGGGCTGGGACGATGCGGTGGCGCGGGTGACGCGACGCTGAGGCTTCGGCGACGCGCCTCGTCCCCGCCGGCCTCCGCGCACCCCGGCCGCGTGAGTCGGTGAAGTGCGGCGGTTGAGAGGCGTTTCAATCTCGACCCGATTCCCCTACCGTCTCGCTTCCTTCCCCGACCGGGACTTCTCTAAATGAAAACCTGCGGCGCTGTACTCACCGAGCTCCTGGAAGCGAACGGCATCGATCACGTCTTCGGCATCCCCGGAGTACACACCATCGAGCTCTATCGCGGACTCGCGGGCTCCGGCATCCGGCACGTCACTCCCCGCCACGAGCAGGGCGCGGGCTTCATGGCCGACGGATTCGCGCGCGCCTCGGGCCGTCCCGCCGCCTGCTTCATCATCACCGGTCCCGGCATGACCAACATCTCGACCGCGATGGGACAGGCCTACGGGGACTCGGTGCCGATGGTGGTGGTCTCCGCCGTCAATCAGCGCCACGAGCTCGGCCTCGGCCAGGGGAGGCTGCATGAGGTCTCCGACCAGCGCGCGCTCGTGCGCAACGTGGCCGCCTTCAGCCACACGCTGCTGCGTCCCGACGAGCTGCCGGAGGTGATCGAGCGGGCCTTCGCGGCGCTACGCGCCGCCCGCCCGCGCCCGGTGCACATCGAGATCCCCATCGACGTGCTGGAGCTGCCGGCAGAGGACATCGAGGTCACGCCCGCCGCATCGCCCTCGTCCCCGGCGCCGGACCATGCCGCGATCGCCGCGGCGGCCAAGCTGCTTGCGGGCGCGGAGCGTCCCGCGCTGCTGCTCGGCGGCGGCGCCGTTGGGTGCGCGGAGGAGGCGATGCGCCTCGCCGAAACCCTGGGCGCGCCCACCACCCTCACCTCCAACGCCAAGGGACTCCTGCCGCCGGATCACCCGCTGTTGCTCGGGAGCTACATCATGAGCCGCGAGATCACCGCCTGCGTGGACGACTCCGACGTGGTGCTCGCGATCGGCACCGAGCTCGGAGAGACCGACTACGGCTACGAGGGAACGCCGGGCATCACGAGCGGAGAGACCTCGATCATTCGCATCGATATCGAAGCCGAGCAGACCACCCGCAATGCACGCCCCTCCCTCGCCATCACCGCGGATGCGCGTTCCGCGGTCTCGGCCCTGCTCGAGTGTCTCGCGGGCCATGCGCCCCGGGACGGGGCGGCACGCGTGAGGCACGCGCACAGCGTCGACCCCATGCGCGGCCTGGAGCCCCGCTTCCAGCGGCACCATCGGGTGCTGGAGGCGCTGCGCGGCGCGCTGCCCGACGCGATCGTGGTCGGGGACTCCACCGAGCCGGTGTACTACGGGCAGACCCACTTCAACGCGAACCGGCCCCGCACCTGGTTCTGCTCCTCGACCGGCTACGGCACCCTTGGCTACGCACTGCCCGCCGCGATCGGCGCCAAGCTCGCCCGTCCCGAGGCGCCGGTGGTGGCGCTCACCGGGGACGGCGGCCTCATGTACTGTCTCGGCGAGATGGCCTCGGCGGTGGGGGCGGACGCCCCCGTCATCTGCCTGCTCTGGAACAACCAGTCATACGAGGAGATCCGCCACTGCATGGTGGAGGCCCAGGTGGAGCCGATCGGGGTGCAGCTCTACTCTCCGGACTTCCTCGCCCTCGCGAAGAGTGTGGGTTGGGAGGCCGCGCGCGCCGAGACCCCGGAGGCCCTGCCCGAGCTGCTGCAAAGCGCCGCACGCCAGTCACGGCCCACCCTCATCGAGATCACCCCGCGCACCCTCGGCGCGTGAATCGGCGAGCCGCCGCGGTCCCTCAAGCGCCGGCGGAGACAGGCTCCGATGATTGATCGCCACCCCCGGCGCCTTCGCCCGCGGTGATTCTCGGAAAATCCTGTTTGCTGAAGACGGTCCTTACGACGCATCCGTACTTGCTCGAGAGCGTCTCGCTGCCGCCGGCCTCCCGGTCGACGAGAGATGCGATGCCCACTATCTCGTAGCCGGCTTCCTCGAAGCTGTCGCAAGCCATGATCGTGGATGCGCCACTCGTGATCACGTCATCCACGACCATGATGCGGGTTCCCCGGTCCAGCGAGTTCTCGATCGCTCTCTTCGTTCCGTGGCGCTTGGCCTCCTTGCGCACGATCGAGCCCGCGGTGATGGCATGCCCGCGCTCGTAAGCGCGCTGGATGACGGCGGCGACGATGAAGTCGGCGCCCATCGTCAAGCCGCCGATGGCGGTGGGTCCAGGCTCAAGCTCACCTGCGATCTTCAGGAACTCGTCCGCGATGAGGGTGAGGCATTCGCCGTCGAGCATGGCCTTCTTGCAGTCGAAGTAGAAACCCGACTGCTGGCCGCCGCTCAAGGTGAAGGGGTGGTCGGTGGTGAGGCACTTCTCGTCCAGCAAGCCCCTCAACCGTTCCCATTCGGGAGTTGCGGTGTCGCTCACCGACTGCATGATCTCCTCCCAGTCGACAGCTTGCCAACAGGTTATACCCAGCCTGAGGACAGGATATCCAGGGTAAGCCGCTGTTTTTCCAGGGAACGCACTATAGGCCAGTCGCAGGAGTGCATGCCAGCCCGGACCGGCCCGCAGATGACCGCCGAAGAAGAGCGCACGTGCCGTCACCGCGCAGGCACGCACCCATGCGCCCGCGGCGCTACTTCGGTAGTCCATGGCCATGGTTGCGAGCACGGCGCTGCCGGGGTGTCGACGAGCGGCTTGCCGGCCTGGAGCGCCGTACTCGACCCCGAGCGCGGACGGAGGCGGCGAGGCGATCGGTATCGCTTGCGCGGGTTACCCTCAGGCGCTCTCTTCCGGGCCCGCCGCCTCGATCGAGGCGAGCGTGACCACGAAGCGGGCGCCGCCGCCCGGGTTCGCTTCGCAGCGCACATCGCCCCGGTGCCGACGCGCAATCTGGCGCACGAGGTAGAGGCCGAGGCCAACCCCTTCGCCCTTTTCGCGCATGCCGGCGGGGCGGTAGAAGGGTGCGAAGATGCGTTCGCGTTCGCGCATCGGAACCCCCGGTCCCCGGTCGCTGACGTACAGCAGTGCTTCGGCCTGAAGGTGCGGGCCGGCGCGCTCCACCCGTGCCTGCACGGTGTTCTCTTCCCCGTGGCGGCGGGCGTTCTCGAAGAGGTTGCGCACGAGGTGGCGCAGGAGGCGGCGGTTGCCGTTCACAGTCACCGCTTCGCCGTCCACCGTCGCACCCACCCGCGCGCCTTCCTCGGCCACCAGCGCGAGCAGGTCGACCGGCTCCGCCTCCGCCACCCGTTCGCTCGTTTGCAGGCGGCTCGCGAGCAGCAGCTCTTCGATAAGGCCGTCCAGCTCCCCGATGTCGGCCTCGATCTGGGCGGTGAGTTCCGGCCGGTCCCTTCCCGCGAGGAGTTCGGTCGCCATGCGGATGCGGGCGAGCGGAGTGCGCAATTCGTGGGAGGCGCTCGCGAGCATGGTGCGCTCCCCTTCGACCAGGCGCTCGATGCGCTCCGCCGCGCGGTTGAAGCTCTCCGCGAGATCCGCGACCTCGTCTCTTCCCTCGACCTCGACCCGGGCGCTCAGGTCCCCGCCCCCCAGGGCCTCGACCCGGTCCTTGAGCCGTTCGAGGCGACCGGTGATGCGCCGGGCGAGAGGGTAGGCCCCGACTCCCAGACACACCGCGAGCAGGGCCAGCCCCGGCAGCCAGTCGATCCGCTCGCCGCCCCGCCCGCGGCGCGCGTGGCGGGCCACGAGCCAGCGGCCGTCGGGCAGCGCGAGCACCACCGCGCGGCGGTGACCGCGTCCGTGCAGAAAGCGGCCATGTCGCACGAAGGGCGGGGGCGCCGGCAGGCCGTGGGCGGTCGACGCAAGCAGATTCCGGTCCGCGTCGTAGAGCGCGAGTTCCGCCCCGAAGTGGGACCCGAGTTCCGTCAGGACGCGCTCGGCTTCCGCCCGTTGCGTACCGGGTGGGGGCAACAGGCGCATCGCCAGCACTCCCGCCCCCTGGAAGTAGCGCGGACGCTCGTCGTCTCGGTAGTCCAGGTACCACCCGATCGATGCCAGCACCGCGAACACCGCGAGGATGCCGATGAAGGACAGATAGATGCGGAGGTAGAGCCGCGCCTTCCTCACCCCGGGAGCCTCGCCAGCATGTAGCCGGCGCCGCGCACCGTGACGATGCGCCGGGGTTTGCCCGGGGTATCTTCAATCGCGGCGCGGATGCGCGAGATGTGCACATCGATGCTGCGGTCGAAGGCTTCCAGCGCCTCGCCGCGCACCGCGTCCATCAGCGCGTCGCGCGACATCACCCGTCCCGCATTCTCCGCCAGCGCCCACAGGAGCTCGAACTGGTTTCCGGTCATGGCGCACTGGCGGCCCTCGACCGTGACGTTGCGGGTATCGCGATCGATCTCGAGCGCGCCGATGCGCAGGCGGGTCGCGGGCGCATCGGCCGGACGGCGGCGGCGCAGGATCGCGCGCAGACGGGCGACCAGCTCCCGGGGATTGAAGGGTTTGGGGAGGTAGTCGTCGGCGCCGAGTTCGAGCCCCACGATACGGTCGGTCTCGTCGCCGCGCGCCGTCAGCATCAGGATGGGGATGTCGGAGCGGGCGCGCACCTCGCGGCACACCTCGAAGCCGTCGCGGTCCGGGAGCATCACGTCGAGCACCAGGGCGTCGAACGAGCCCCGGGCGAGCGCCGCAAGACCGGAGCCGGCATCGGGCGTGGTGCGTGCCGCGAATCCCATGGTCGCGAGGTACTCCGAGAGCATCGCGGAGAGGCGTTCGTCGTCTTCGATGAGGAGGACTCGCTCCGGCACCCGGTCGGCCTCCGGCCGTTGGACACCGCGGCATCCTATCGCATCCCCGGGCGAGCTCGGCTCCCGGGACGCGGATCGCATCCCGCCCGCTCGCGTCGCCGCCCAGCCTGCGAAAACGGCCGAGTTCGGGCCCGTTTCAGACGACCGCATGTCCGGATGCCCGGGAGGGCCGGATGAACAGGGAGTGTCCATCCGGCCCGTTCCGCTCAGTGATCGTCGCGGTGATGGTGGTGGCGACGGTGGCGGCTCATGTGCTCTGCGAGGGCGACCCGCTGCTCGGCATCCAGAATGCCGGACACCGCGACCAGCGCCTCCATCAGCTCTCCGGAGAGGGCGTCGGCCAGGGCGAGCTCCCGCGTGCGCAGCTCCTCAAGAGCCTCCCGGCTGACCTCGTCCCGGGTGAGCTCGGCGACGAGCGCCTGCCGGTGCTCGCGATGCTGCTCCCGCAGAGGCCAGGCATTGGCCACGAAGGTGTCGAGCACTTCGTCGATCTGGTCGCGCTGGGCGTCGGAGGCGTCCACCTCGTCGAGTATCCGCCCGGAGAAGCGCTTCGCACGCTCGAGCACCCGCTCTTCGCTCATGCCGGAACCGTGGTGGCTCCAATCTTTCCATCCGTGCCATACCGAGCGGCCGGGACCCTCGGTCGCCACGACACCGATCACGGTGCCGAGTCCGAGCAACGCCACCGCCACGATCCCCAGGCGCACTTTCTTTCTCGCCGGGCGCTTCGCCGAGTGTCCATCGTTCGCTTGCTCTTCGTTCATCGCAAATCTCTCCTTCGCTGTCCCGTTTCAAGTGACCGGAGCCTCGCGCTTCGGCGAAACCCACGGCCCGTATCCTGACGGGGGCGGGTTTCCCGGCTTTGTCGCAGATGTAAAGATTCGTTACCGAATCGATCGTTTCCGTGCGGGGGAGGTACCCATGAGTTTCATCGGCATCGAAGAGATCTTTCTGCAGGTGGCGGACATGCGAAAGGCGCTCGACTTCTACCACGGCGTCCTCGGCATCCCGATCGACAAACAGGACGCGGAGCGCACCTACCTGCAGACCGAGCGCGGGCACGTGGTCCTGCAGATCCACAACCACACCGGTCGCCACCGCGGCGGCGGGCCGCTGCACTTCGCGTTCACCGTCACCGAGGAGACCTTCGACGAGGTCCTCGGCCGCCTCGAAGGCGGCACCTGGTTCACCCGCGGACCCTACGGGGAACGCGGCGAGGGACGCGCACTGTTCATGATCGACCCCGACGGGAACGAGACCGAGGTCAACACCCGCTACCTGTACGGCAAGCCGGAACGCTGAGCGGCGCCCCCCGCGCGCCGGCGCCGGCCTCCGAGGCGCGCGGCGCGGCGTCGCGCACGGTCCGCGCCGCGGATGCTAACATCGGCGGCGACCCCCGATCGGCCCGGACGGACCCTTGGTCTCGGAGGCCGGCACGCCTGCGCGGAGCCGGCCCGAGCCCCCCATCCGGATCGGAGAACAATCAGGGGCAAGGAGGGAGCCTATGATGTTTCGCATGATCATGCGCCGGCTCGGCATCGGCGTGGTGACGCTGTGGGTGGTCTCGCTGGTGATGTTCGCCGGCACCGAGATCCTGCCGGGCGATGTGGCGGAGATCATGCTCGGGCAGGAGGCGACCCCCGAATCGCTTGCCGCGCTGCGCGAGAAACTGGGGTTGAACAAGTCGGCGCCGGTACGCTACCTGGAGTGGCTGGGGGATATGGCGACCTTCGACCTCGGTCTGTCGCTTGCGGGTCACTCCGGCACCGGCGGCGGAGGCGCCACCATCGAGGTGCTGATCGGCGCCCGTCTCCAGAACACCCTCCTGCTCTCCTCGATCGTGGCCGCGATATCGGTGCCCCTCGCCGTCACCCTCGGCCTGCTCGCCGCGATGTTCCCGACGAGCCTGTACGACCGCACCGTCACCTTCACGACGTTGTGCCTGGTGGCGGTGCCCGAGTTCTTCATCGCCACCATGCTGGTGCTGATCCTCGCGGTACAGCTCCAGTGGCTGCCCTCGATCGCCACGATGACCGACTTCGAATCGGTGTGGCACATGCTGCGCTCGCTGTCGCTGCCCGTCATGACCCTGTGCTTCGTGCTGCTGGCCCAGATGGCCCGCATGACCCGCGCCGCGGTGCTGAACGTGATGAGCTCGCCCTACATCGAGATGGCGATCCTCAAGGGAGTCCCCCGTCGGCGCATCATCCTGCGCCACGCCCTCTTCAACGCGATCGGACCCATCGTCAACATCATCGCGCTGAACCTCGCCTACCTCGTGAGCGGGGTGGTGATCGTGGAAGTCATCTTCGCCTTCCCCGGACTCGCCAAGCTCATGGTGGACGGGGTGCAGGTGCGCGACATGCCCCTGGTGCAGGCGTGCGGGATGATCTTCTGCGCGACCTACGTGGTGCTCATTCTCATCTCGGACATCGCCTCGATCGTGTCCAATCCGCGCCTGCGGCATCCCAAGTAGGGGAGCGAAACCATGACCGATTCAACCGCCAGCCTCTCCGCCCCGGCCACCAGCGCCGGCGCCAGTTTCGAAGAGCTGCCGGACGCGCCGCCCAAGCGCAAGCTCAAGTTCACGCCCGTAGGCAAGGTCGCGATCGGCATCGTCAGCTTCTGGCTGGTGATCGTCGTGATCGGGCCCTGGATAGCGCCCTACCACGAAGCCGACCTCGTCGCCGACGACAGCTTCACCCCCGCCGGGGAGTTCTGTTCGGAGTGGGAGGAGGGCATGTGCAGCTTCCACTGGCTCGGGACCGACTATCTCGGCCGCGACGTGCTCTCGCGCATCGTGTACGGGGCGCGCACCACCATCGGGGTGTCTTTCGCCGCGACCGTGCTCGCCTACATCATCGGGGTCATCTTCGGCATCGCCGCCGCGGTGGGGGGCTCCAAGCTCGACATGGGCTTGAGTCGGGTGAACGACGCCTTCATCTCCATTCCCCACATCATGATGGGGCTGGTGATCATCGCGGCGGTCGGCAGCACGATTCCCATCCTCATCATTACCGCGGGGTGCATCTACGCCACCACCGTGTTCCGAATCTCCCGCGCGCTCGCCCTCGACGTGATGGTGAGCGACTTCGTGGAGTCGGCAAGGGCCCGAGGCGAGGGCCTGTGGTGGATCATCCGCCGGGAGATTCTGCCTAACATCGCGATGCCGCTCGCCACCGACTTCGGCCTGCGTCTGGTGTTCATCATCCTGTTCATCTCCAGTCTGAGCTTCCTCGGTCTCGGGGTGCAGCCTCCCGACTCGGACTGGGGATCGATGGTGAAGGAGAACCTGCAAGGGCTCGTCTACGGCTCTCTCTCGCCCATCGCGCCGGCCTTGGCGATCGCGACGCTGACCATCTCCATCAATCTCATCGTCGACGACGTGTCGGCGCATGCCGGCGGACGCCTCGCCAAGAGGATGCTGTGATGGCGCTGCTCGAAGTCGACGACCTGCACATCGAGGCGCGCAACGACCAGGGCGAGATTCTGCCCATCGTCAAGGGCGTCAGCTTCGAGGTGGAGCGCGGGGAGGTAATGGCTCTCATCGGAGAGTCGGGCTCGGGCAAGACCACCATCGCATTGTCCTCTCTCGGCTACACCAAGCCCGGACTCGAGTTCTCGGGGGGCGAGGTGCGCCTGGACGGGCGAAACGTGATCACAATGCCCTCCGATGAGCGCCGCGACATGCGGGGAAGGAAGGTCGCCTACCTTGCACAGAGCGCCGCCGCCACCTTCAATCCCGCGCTCACCATCGGCGAGCAGGTGACGGAATCCGCGGTGCTGCACGGCATCCTGAACCAGGAGCAAGCCGACCGGCGGGCGGAGGACCTCTATCGCACCCTGGAGCTTCCGGACCCCGACCGGCTCGGGCGGCGCTATCCCCACCAGGTTTCGGGCGGTCAGCTCCAGCGCCTGATGGCGGCGATGGCGCTCTGCGGCAAGCCGGATCTCCTCGTGCTCGACGAGCCGACCACCGCGCTGGACGTCACCACCCAGATCGAGGTGTTGAAGGCGTTCAAGCGGGTGATCAAGGAGCAGGGCTCGGCCGCCATCTATGTCACCCACGATCTATCGGTGGTGGCTCAGATCGCGGATCACATCGTCGTGCTCTACGCGGGCGAGGTCCAGGAGATGGGAAGCGCGGACGAGGTCATCAGTCGGCCCACCCACGACTACACCCGCCGCCTGATGGCGGCGGTCCGTCCCCCGCCCGCGGCTGGCCAGGGCGCCGCGGCGAGCGAGGAGCACCTGCGCGCGGCGCCCGCGCTGGAGACCCGCAAGGTCAGCGCCGGCTACGGGCGCAGGCTCGACGGCAGCGTGGCGATGAAGGTGCTCTTCGACATCGATGTCAGCATCGAGCGTGGCCAGGTGGTGGGAGTGATCGGCGAGTCCGGTTGCGGCAAGTCCACGCTCGCACGCGTGATGGCGGGGCTGACCCCGGCGTTTGCGGGCGACGTGATGCTCGATGGAAGCCGGCTCGCCGCCTCCGTGCCCGAGCGCGAGCGCGACGAGCTGCGCAAGGTGCAGTTCGTGTTCCAGATGGCGGACACCGCGCTGAATCCCAAGCAGCGCATCGACGAGATCCTCGGCCGCCCCATCGAGTTCTATCTCGGGATGAAGGGCGAGGCGAAGCGCAAGCGGGTCCTCGAGCTGCTGGAGATGGTCGAGCTTCCCTACGAGTTCGCGGGTCGCTACCCCGAAGAGCTTTCGGGCGGGCAGAAGCAGCGGGTGAACCTCGCGCGCGCCCTCGCCGCTGACCCCGAGGTGCTGCTCTGTGACGAGGTGACCTCCGCGCTCGACACCATCGTCGGCGCCAACGTCATCCAGTTGCTGCGCAACCTCAAGGACCGCACCGGAGTTTCCTTCGTGTTCATCAGCCACGATCTGTCCACCGTGGCCTCGTTCGCCGACGAGATCGTGGTGCTCTACGCCGGCCGGGTGGTCGAGAAGGGCCCGGTGGATGCGGTGCTCTCTCCGCCTTTCCACCCCTATACGCGCCTGCTGATCTCTTCGGTGCCGGAGCTGCGCGTCGGGTGGATGGAGGAGATGCTCGCGACCAGCACCGTGCAGGCCGGCATCGACCGCGTGGTGCAGATCACCGAAGTCGGCTGTCCCTACTACGATCGCTGCCCGCTCGCGATCCCCGGAACCTGCAACGAGCATACGGCGCCCAATCGTCCCATCACGGATCGGCACTTCATCGAGTGTCACCGTGACGCCGAAGAGCTGGTCGCATACTTCCGGAACTGAGGGTGCCAGCCGCGGCGCGTAATTCGAGGGCGGCGGAGCGGCGTGCCCTCGACGTGGCGCGGGCCGTGCTCACCGCCGAGGCGAGGGCGGTGGCGGCGCAGGTCGATCTCCTCGACCCTGATTTCGAGCGGATGGTCGGATACATCGCCGATGCCGACCCCGCGGTGCTCGTTTCGGGAATCGGAAAGTCGGGGCTCGTCGCCAGGCGGATCGCGGGCACGCTCGCGAGCATCGGCTTCCGCGCCTCTGCGCTCCTTCCCAGCGACGGGCTGCACGGTGAGGTGGGGCAGATCCGCCGCGGCGACGTGCTGCTTGCGATCAGCAAGAGCGGCGCGACGGACGAGCTGGTCGCCCTCGCCCGCGCGGCGAAGGATCGGGGCGCCCGGATCGCCGCGATGACCTGTCGCGTGCCTTCGGCGCTGGCGAGAATGGCGCAGTGGACGCTGCGCGTTCAGACCGGGCCCGAGGCTGCCGACGTGGAACTCCCGACCGCCAGTACCATCGCGATGGCGGCGCTGGGCGATGCGCTCGTGGTCGCTCTCATCGATGCCACCGGCTTCGACATCGAGGACTTCGCCCGCAATCACCCCGCCGGCAATCTGGGCGCTCTGCTCGCTTCCCGGGTCGACGACCTGATGCGAAGGGCGCCGGCGGAGGTCGCACTGGTGGGTGAGGGCGCCGACATCTCTTCGGTGCTGGTCGCAATGTCCGAACGGCCCGCGGGCGCTGCGCTCGTCGCGGACTCCGCCGATCGCCTCGCGGGCATCGTGACCGACGGAGACATCCGGCGCGGGCTCGAGCGGGGGCCGGAGCACTTCCTGCGCGCCACCGCGGGCGGCATCATGAGCCGGGACCCCATCACCTGCCGTTCCGGCACTTCCGCGGTCGAGGCCCTGCGCCTCATGGAGTCGGGTTCGCGCAAGGTGTACGTCCTGCCGGTGGTCGATGACAACGGGCGGATCCTGGGCCTCGTGCGGATGCACGATCTGGCAAGCGCCCAGCTCCGCGTCCTCGATGCGGACGACTGAAGATGCCGCAGCGGTTCACCTGGATCTCCGGTCCCTGCGTCGTCGAGAGCTACGAGATCTGCGCCCGGGTCGCCGAGCGCCTCGCCGCCATTGCGGAGCGCCATCCGGAACTGCGGGTGGTATTCAAGTCGTCCTTCGACAAGGCGAACCGATCCTCGGGCCGGTCCTTTCGAGGTCGCGGCATCGACGAGGGCCTGGAGGTGCTCGGCACGATCAAGCGGGACTTCGGCCTGCCGATCCTGACCGACATCCACGAGCCCCATCAGGCCGCGCCGGTGGCGGAGGTCGCCGCCATCCTGCAGATCCCCGCGTTACTGTGCCGTCAGACCGACCTGCTCGTGGCCGCGGCCGGCACCGGGCGCAGCGTCAACGTCAAGAAGGGGCAGTTCCTCTCGCCCTGGGAGACCGGGAACATCGTCGACAAGCTGCGCGGCGCGGGCTGCCAGGACATCATGTTGACGGAGCGGGGCACGAGCTTCGGCTACAACAACCTCGTGGTCGACTTCCGGTCGCTTCCCGTCATGCGTGCCACCGGCGCCCGGGTCATCTACGATGCGGGCCACTCGGTACAGGCGCCGGGAGCGCGGGGCGACACGTCGGGCGGACAGGCCGAGTTCATCGCGCCCCTGGCGCGCGCGGCGGTCGCGGTGGGCTGCGACGGCATCTTCGTCGAGACCCACCCCGACCCGGCCAGGGCCCGCTCCGACGGCCCCAACTCGCTCCCGCTCAAGGAGCTCGCGCCCCTGGTGGAGACCCTTCTGCGCCTTCGTGACGCACTCGCCGATGCCGCCGATCTGGTCCCATAGTCGGCGTCGCCGCGTACAGGCGATAGCGAAGGGGCTTCGCCTCGTCGCCTTCGATGTCGACGGCGTCATGACCGATGGCGGCATCGTCCTCATCGGGGCTGGCGAGGAGGCCCGTCGCTTCGACGTCCGGGACGGGATGGGCGTGGTGCTGGCCCGCGGCGCCGGGCTTCGGACCGCGATCATCTCGAGCCGCAGCTCGGTAACGGTGCGCCGGCGTGCGGAAGAACTGCGCATCGACGCGCTCTACGAGGGCTACGAACGCAAGGGGGAGGCGCTCGATCTGCTTCTCGAGGAGCAGGCGCTGCGTCCCGAGGAAGTGGCCTATCTCGGTGACGACCTCCAGGACCTGTCGGTGATGAACCGGGTGGGGCTTCCCATGGCGGTCGCCGATGCCCGCCCGGAGGTGATCCGGCGCGCTCTGCACGTCACCCGCGCCTTCGGCGGTCACGGCGCGGTACGCGAGGCGATCGAGTGGATCCTAGAGGCGCGCGGCGAGATGGGGGCGGTGCGCAAGCGGCTTACAGAGGGCGGTTGATCCTCACCGCCGCGGGCTGATGGTGTGTGTCGATGTCGAAGACGATGTCGGCGCGCTCCGGCATCTCGGCAAGGAGATGGCGCGTGATCCGCTCGTAGTGCGCGATGAAGCGTTCGAGCGCGGCATCGCTCATCACCCGGACCGGAGCGCCCCCGGTTCCCTCGCGCGCGACCCGATCCTTCAGCTTCTCTTCCTGGAGCCGCCGCCACTCGCGCACCCGCTCCATTCCGCCTACCCGCAGCATGATCTGGATGTCGATAGCGTCGAAGAGGGCGCGGTAGGGACCCGCGAGGGCGGCATTCACCGCGCCACGCCACCGGCCGTCGGCGTCCTCTTCGCGCTCAAGGGCGTTGATCGGCGGTGCGAGCGCCGCCTCGGTCTGGGGACGGGCTCCCACGCACCAGCCCTCGAAGAACACAAGGTCGACCGCGCCTTCATGTGCCGGCCAGGCGTCGCGTGGCCGCCGGTCGTCGATCGCCTTGTCGAAGGAGGGCAGCGCGGTGCGCCCGTGCGGTCCCTGCGCGAGCAGGCGCTCGATAATGGCAAGTCCCAGAGCGGGATCGTGGGTCCCGGGCGGTCCGCGAGTCGTGAAGAGGGGGTGCACCTGGCGGCCGAGGCGCTGCCGCTCGGCGTGGGTGAGGTACAGGTCATCGATGGACAGCACCGCGGTGGCGGCCCCGAATCCCTCGCGCAGGGTCGTCGCGAGCAGGGCGCCGATCGTCGACTTCCCCGAGCCCTGTCCGCCGGTGAGGCCCACGACGATCGCTCGGCCGGCTCTCCTGCGTGCACGTACAAGCCATGCCGCGAGCGGCAGGTACATCGGCCGCAGCCACGCTTCGATGCCGGCGTCGATGGCCATCTCCTCGCGCACGCGCCGAAACGAGGGCCGGCACCGGCGCTCGCCGCGAGCGAGCTCCTTCGCGGACAGGAAACACTGCCCGGCGGGCCACTCGATGGGGGCGTTCATGTACTTCTTTCCTGTTTTCCCGATTCACGGCGCCGGAGGCGCACGTGCCGGCGCGGACGGTGTGACGCGAGTCGATGTACGGGACACCACCAGTGTCCAGGTACGCCCGCGCGCCCTGATGCGCGAACGCCCTTGCCCCTGCCGACCTCCGCGCACCCGTGGCTCTCGTGAGTCACCATGACGTGGTGGCGGCCATTGAAGCACTGCGCCCCGGGCAGGTCGAGGGGAGTCCCGCCGTTCAGGCCGTGCCCCGTGGCGAGAGCCAGGCACCTCCGCGCCGGGAACACGCATCGCGATCGCCGCGGCGCTCCGATAGTGTTGCACGGCGTCGAGAGAGGAATCGGCGCCATAACCGCCGACGGGGCGAGAGAGCGGGAATCGAGCAATGGCGCAGATCGGCGATTCGGGGATGGTGTTGCTGTACCGGCTCGCCGAGAGAGGACTCCTCCCCGTGTCGTGGTTTCGCCGTGTCGATCCCGCCAAGCTCCGCAGGGAGAAGCGCCGGGGCCGGTTGCATCTCGAGATCGTGAGTCACTGCTGGCGCTACGGGCACTTTCTGACTTACCAGCTCGGCTCCCTCGTCCACCACCGCAGTGCCCGGCTCGACATCACGATGACCGTGTACCACTGCCCCGAGGACGAATCCACCGGGCGGGTGCTGCGCTTCTTCGGCGCGATGAAGGTGCCGGGAATCACCTGGGACTGGCGCGCGCTGCCCAAGGAGCGGCTCTTTCGCCGGGCCATCGGCCGAAACCTCGCTGCGAAGAACACCACCGCAGACTGGATCTGGTTCACCGACGCGGACATCGTGTTTCAGGAGACATGTCTCGACACCCTGGCCGACCTTCTGCAGGGGCGGGACGACCCGCTCGTCCATCCCGAGACGACGTTCGGCACCGCCCTGCTGCCGGAGGACGACCCCATCCTGCGCCGGGGCCGCGAAGGCCCGGCCCTCGTCGCCCTTCCCCAAGAGGTCTTTCCCTTTCGACGTGGACCTGTCGACCGGGCAAAAGGCCCCTACCAGATCACGCACGGCGACGTTGCCCGCGCCTGCGGATACTGTGAATCGATGCGTTTCTACCAACGACCCGCGAAGCGGTGGCGCAAGGCCTACGAAGACTCCGCCTTTCGCTGGGTGCTCGGCACTCGGGGCATTCCCCTCGACCTCCCGGGGGTCTGCCAGATTCGCCATCTCGGCAAGGGACGGTATCGGAAGGACGCGCTCACTTCGGCGATCCGCACCTTCTTGCGCAGGAGTCAGGGCCGGGACTCCTGGACTGCGCGCGACTGACGCCCGGCGCGGGAGGTGGCAGCGGTCGGTGCGAAGATGCGGGTAGATGCTTCGCCCGCAGGCGCGATTACCCCCCGCGCAGCGTCCCGTTGCGACCACGCCACATCCTCGCAACATCCCTCAACCCTCTGAACCTGCGCGATCTGATCCGGCTGCGGCCTTTCCCAATGTGCCGCACATTGCCCGGGAGCTCTCTCGCAATGCAGTGCCCCTTGCGCATCATCATCCGGGCAATGCTCCGCTCGTTGGCGAATCTGCTCCAGGGTCCGTATCGGGTATGGAGATCGCGGCGCAACATGCCCGGGTTGAAGCTGAAGTAGTTGAACTTGTACTTCTGCTCGAACGAGTATCGAAAGAGAGAGCCCTGGACCAAGCGGTCCTTGAAGAGCTCGTGCTTGGCGCGCTTCGTTCCGGTGGCGTCACGAAAGCAGACCACCGAGAACTCGCCCTCTCCGTCTATTCCCTCGGTGAGGATCCGGCGCGCGGCCTCCAGGTTTGGTCGCCGGACGAACTCCCAGTCGTCTTCGCAATGAAGAATGAACCGCGTATCGCATTGCGCGTACGCGATGTCGATGGACGGCAACTGCCCGAGGCGGCGGCCGTTGACGATGATTCGGTACCCGGATGCGCGGAGTCGATCGAAGAGTTCCGGCTCCGCGTCGCTGTCCTCCACGATTATCTTGTGGGGAATCTCCTCCAGCCACGGATGCATGGACTGCAGGGTTCTCTCCAGGAGATCGAACCTGTTGCATGACGTGATCACGAGAGTGATGTCGTCCTGTACCCTGTCCATGTCTTGTCCGGTGTTTCGTAACGGTTTACCTTGGACGCCGGATTGTGGCAGTTCGATCAAGCTGGCGTCTTGCGCTCGGGCGTCGCGATGCCCACGTACCCATTGCGTTCTGCACTTCTTGAAACTTCTCCTCGCCCTGCTGCTCGACTGCGGGTACCTGCTGGCCGGGATCGTAACCCTGCCGTTGTTCGTCTATCGCCTGGTGCGACGTGGCGACGCGGAGGCTTTCCCGTCCCGGTTCGGGATCGGTCTGGTGACGGACGTCTCCTCGTCCATCTGGTTCCATGGGGCGTCCGCGGGAGAGGTGCTGCTGCTGCAAGGGCTGGTGCGCCGGCTGGAGCGAAATATGCCGCACACCCCGATCGTGGTCTCGGCCTTCTCTTCCTCCGGTCTCGCCGCCGCGCGCCGTGCCTTCCCCCGGCACCACGTGATTCTCTTTCCCTTCGATCTTTCCTTTGTCGTCAATCGATTCCTGCGCCGCCTCCGCCCCCGCCTGGTGGTGATCGCGGAAGGGGATCTGTGGCCGAACTTCCTCCTCGCGTTGCGGCGACGCAACATTCCGGCCGTCGTGCTGAACGGGCGGATGTCTCCGGGGGCCTGCCGGCGGCACGCGCTTGGCCGCGTGATTCCATCGCTGATGCGCGAGATGCCGCTCATCGCGGTGCAGACGGAGGAACACGCCTCGCGGCTGCAGCACCTCGGGGTGATGGCGCGGCGCCTCCACGTGACCGGCAACATGAAGTACGACCTCGCACCTCCTCCCCTGGACCCGGAAGCGGCTGGCGCGCACCGGGAGGGACTCGGCGTCCGTCCGCACGACATCGTCATCATCGGCGGGAGCCTTCACCCTGGCGAGGACGACGCGCTGCTTCGAGCCTGGCGGCACTTGAGCGACTGGACGGAAGTCCCGGTCGCTCTGGTTCTGGCGCCGCGCTATCCGTCGGATGCGAAGCGCATGGAACGCACGGCGCGCGAACACGGGTATCGCACGCTACCGAAGACGGCGGTGGACAACGGGGAGGGAGCGCCAGGGACCGAGGGGGTGCTGGTGGTGGACACTCTCGGCGAGCTCCGCGCACTCTATGCGGCGGCAGACATCGCGTTCGTGGGCGGCAGTCTCTTCTCCCGCGGCCGGCATCGGGGCGGGCACAACCTGATGGAGCCGGCGATTGCGGGTGTTCCGGTGCTCTTCGGGCCCCACCACGCGAGCTTCGCCGAGACCGCGGAAGCGCTGGTGGAGGTCGGCGGCGGGGCGGTAGTGCGTGACGAGGAAGGGCTTGCCCGGCATCTGCTTCGACTCGTCGAAGACGAAGCCGGGCGCCGGCGGATGGGGGTGAAGGCGAGGGCGGCGATCCTGAACCGCCAGGGCGCGACGGAGAGAAACTACGCCCTGCTGGAGCCGCTGCTGAGATCGAAGACCGAAGGCCCACCGGCTCCGGGCCCGGCCGTCACGGCACCGCGTCCGCAGACGTGAACCGGATGCGCATCTGTCGGCATGCACGGTGTTGAACGCGGGTCAGGGCGCGTTACGTTACGGTCCCAGTACACCTGCGAGCCCCGTCACGCGAGCGCTCTCGCCCCGGTCGACGTATTCGCGCCCATGGTTCTCGTGAACCGGTGAGCTACTAGAGTTGGTTCTCGTGATTCGCCGAAACGGTGCGACTGGCATGGGTGGGCTCTGACGTGCGCCTGGCCGAGATCTCGAGCCCGAACCAGTACGTCGCATACGACGCGGAACTTCTTCCCGGGCTCGTGCCGGAGCTCTTCGATCCGCGACACCTGCGGACGGAGGGCCTGCTGTGCGCCACCGTGAGCAGCCGGCGCGGAGCGGCATGGATCTTCGAGCGCGGCGGGAACGCTTTCCTTCTCCGCCACTATCGGCGCGGAGGGGCGGTCTCGACACTGGCGCGGGATCGCTATCTCCGGCTCCCGCGTGGGTACACCCGGCCGGCGCGCGAGTGGCGCCTGCTCGGCGAGATGCGCGCGTGCGGCCTCCCGGTGCCGGCGCCCGCGGCTTGGCGCGTAGTGCGCTGCGGGCCGCTGTTCTACCGGGCCGATCTCATCACGGTGCTGATCCGGCACTGCGAGACCCTGCATCGCCTCCTGCTGGAGCGCGAGCTGCCCGATGAGGGGTGGCGGCGTCTCGGCGCAACCCTGCGCAGTTTCCACGACCACCAGGTCTGGCACCCGGATCTGACGGCGGGGAACATCCTGGTCGACCGGGAAGGGCACTTCCATCTCGTCGACTTTGACCGGGCGCGCTTGCGGCGGGGGCGGAGCTGGAAGGCTCGAAACCTTCGCCGCCTGCGGCGCTTCCTCGTAAAGCGGCGGCGCCTCGATCCGGCGCTGCGCTATCGGGACGCGCACTTCCGGGCCCTGCTTGACGCCTACCGGATGGGGCCATGAGGCGGGAAGCGGGCGCGACAAGATTCTCGGCGCGGCGCCCCAATCGACAGGAGCCGGCCGGAAAGCTTTGGCCCAAGGACTGCGAAGCGTTGCAGGTAGCCGACACGAGGTCGCAAGCGGCACGACGGAGGGGGATTCGCAACAAGGAGCAATTTTGCGGCCGCCACTTGAAAAGTTGGTCAAACTTGCACAGTGAGGGTTGATACCGGCGCACGCTTCGTTATTCTGGGAGGTGGTCGTGCGGCGGCGCGTCCCGGGCTTGGATCCCTTCAGCAGCCGCCGGGCGCGCCGCGACGGCCGGGGTGGGGCCGCGCGTCCTGCTGACACACGCAAGCAACACGCGGGTGCTCCAATGGCGTATAGCGCCACGCCGCCGCGCGGCGGGGCAATTCGACAACAACAGATACGGAGTAACACCATGAACAGTCGCTGCATTGCCACTGGACTCGGACTGTGGTTCCTGGCCGGTAGCGCCCTTGCCGCCGAGTGCCCGCCCGTCACCGTCGCGGACATGATGGGGGTTCCGACCGGCGCGTATCCGCAGGAGTACGAGCTCGCCGAATTCGAGGAGCTCGCCGACTGCAAGCTCACCTTCCAGGAGAATCCCGCAATCGCCGACCTCAATCGGCAGATCGTGGGCAACCCCGAGCTTCCGCCGCTCGCCGAGCGCCTGCCCGAAGAACCCCTCGTGACCGTGCCCTACGAGAGCATCGGCCGTTACGGGGGCACTCTGGATGTGCTGTCCAACGCCACCGAAGCGGGCACCTCCGACTTCCTTTCCGTGCGTCACGTGAATCTGGCGCGCTATTCCGACGACCTCTCCACGATCGTGCCGAACGTGGCGAAGGGCTGGGACTGGAACGACGACTACACCGAGCTGACCTTCCATCTGCGCAAGGGCCACAGGTGGTCGGACGGAGCGCCCTTCACCGCCGAGGACGTCAAGTTCTGGTATGACGATCTCGCTCTGGACCCCAACGTGATCCCGAAGGCGAAGGACTACGTGCTGGTGGCGGGAGAGCGCATGCAGGTGGAGGTGATCGATCCACAGACCGTGAAGTTCATTCTCCCGGCGCCGAAGCCCGGCCTGCTCGCACACTTCGCGACCTCTTACGCCCAGGGCTTCCAGCCCAAGCACTTCCTCGGCCAGTTCCACCCCAAGCACAACCCCGACGCGGATTCGCTTGCCCAGTCCATCGGCTTCGAGAACGGTTACGCGGTGATCGCGGCCTACTACGGCAACTCGGACTGGACGGATACCCCGTCTCCCCTGCTCGCTCACCCCGACAAGGTGGCGAACATGCCCAAGGCGGTCGTGCCGACGCTGGAGAGCCACATCTACACCCGGGATACCACGGAAGGACGCCACCTGGTGGCCAATCCCTACTTCCACGTCGTGGATACCGCTGGCAACCAGCTTCCCTACATCAGTGAGCAGGACGAGCTCTACATCAACGAGAACGAGGTTCGCCTGCTGAAGCTCGTCAACGCCGAGGTCGACTACAAGTCGCAGTCGCTGCAGTTGCCCGGGGCGCCGATGCTGCTCGACGGACAGGAGAACGGCAACTACACCATCGATCTGCGTCCCACCATCGCGATGCACTGCGTGTCCTTCAACGTGACCTCCGAAGACATGGAGAAGCGCAAGGTGTTCGGTGACCTGCGTTTCCGTCAGGCGATGTCGGTGGCGATCAACCGCGACGAGATCAACGAAGTCGTCTTCTTCGGACTCGGTACGCCGAAGCAGTATGTGGGCTTCTCTCCCGCCCCGGACTTCGTCGACGCGAAGTGGTTGCAGCACTACACGCAGTACGACCCCGAGCTTGCCGCTTCGCTGCTGGACGAAGTCGGCGTCGTCGATCAGGACGGCGACGGATTCCGCGAGCTGCCCAACGGCGATCCCTTCGTGCTCAACATCCAGTTCGCAACCCAGGGCATCTCCGGCCAGGTGGTGGAGATGGTGGCCCAGCACTGGTCCGACGCCGGCGTGAAGACGACCTCGAAGGAGGTGACGCCGGACGAGTACCGTTCCGCCCAGTCGTCCAACCAGCTCGATGTCGGCGCCTGGCACAAGGGCATGCCGCTTGCGATGGTGCTCGGACTCAACGAGAGTTTCGTCGCCCCCTTCGGGAACTACTTCGACCATCGGACCGGAATGCTGTGGGGCGAGTACATCGAGACCAACGGCGAGCAGGGCGTTGCGCCGCCGGACTGGGTCCACACGATGATCGACGACATCAACACCTTCCAGTCCGCTCCGGTCGGCAGCCCCGAGTCGAACGAGGCCGGAGCACGCCTGGTCGAGAATCTGACCGGGCAGATGCTGATGATCGGTCTCGTGCAGGGGCCGAGCCCCATCTACCATCGCAACCCGTTGATGAACTTCGCCGACTTCAAGACCCACTCCTACGAGTACTACCGGACCTATCCGTACCGGGCGTACCAGTGGTTCCTGGACGACGAGAGCTGAGCCGTTCTCAGTGAAGTTCGGACCCTGGAGGGATCGGGCTCTCGGGAGCCCGGTCCCTCCCGTTGCCGCGCGAGAGGGTCGACGCGCAAGGGGCTGCGGGGTATCACCGGAGATCCCTCCCGCCGTGATTGATCGTGATTAACCGTGGGTAGCGGCAAGGCTCGCTGAGCGTGCACTTCGCCCACTTCGTGCTGACCCGGGCCGGCATGGCGTTAGTGACGCTGCTGCTGGTCTCCTTCATCGTCTTCTCGCTGATGGAGATGGTGCCGGGAAACTGCGCGGAGCGTTACCTCGCCTACAAGAACACCCAGGGGCAGCAGATAACCGTCGAGGACATCGAGGCGGAAGAAAGGCGCCTCGGCCTGGATCGGCCCTTCCTCGTGCGCTGGGCGACCTGGGTGGGCACGGTGTTCTTCCAGGGGGACTTCGGAGAGAGCTGCATCCTGCGCGTTCGCATCAACGAGCTGCTCGGCCAGAAGATCTGGCTCTCGCTCGGCATCTGCTTCACCGCGCTGCTCTTCGCCTACCTCATCGCGATTCCGGTGGGGATCATTTCCGCCACCGCGAACAGCGCCATCGCCAACAACACCCTGCGATTCCTCTCCTACCTGGGCCTGGCGATGCCGAACTTCCTGCTCGCGCTGATGATCATGCTCTTCTCGACCATGGTCTTCGGCGAGAGCCTGACCGGACTCTTCTCCAAGGAGTTCCGTGACGCGCCCTGGTCCTTCGACAAGTTCATGGACTTCCTCGGCCGGGCCTGGCTGCCGATCGTCATTCTCGGCTGGTCGGCGACCGCGTTCGCGCTCCAGACGGTGCGGGCGCTGATGTCGGACGAGCTCGGAAAGCTCTACGTCACCGCGGCGCGGGCGCGGGGCATCTTCGGGCGGCGGCTCCTGTGGCGCTACCCGGCCCGCCACGCGCTTGGCCCGATCGTCAATTCGCTCGGCTTCGACCTGAACCGGGTGTTCAACGAGCTGCCCATCGTGGCAGTCATCCTCACCCTGACCGAGGCCGGGTCGCTGCTTCTCGAAGCCCTGGCGCGGTCCAACGACCAGCAGCTCGCGGGCGCCATCATCTTCATGCTGACGGCGGCCATCGTCGCGCTCAACTTTCTGACCGACCTGCTGCTCTGCGTCATCGATCCGCGCATGCGCCGCAGCGTCATGGGGGGCTGATCCGATGACCGCAGCGGACCGGAGCGCGGAAGCCCTCGCCGAGCAGCGCCTCAAGGAAGCCTACTTCACCGCCAGTCAGACCCAGTTGATCTGGGCCCGCTTTCGCAAGAACCGCTCGGCCATGGTCGCGGGCGCGGTGCTGATCCTGCTGATCCTGATGGGGCTGGGCGCGCCCTTCCTCTCACCCTATGAGCCGACCATCGCGGGCCGGGACAAGGACTATCAGTTCGGCGCTCCCCAGATCCCGATGTTCTGCGACGACAACGGGTGCTCGCTACGCCCCTTCCTGCACACGCTGGAGCGCACCCGGTCGATCGAGACCAATTTCCGCTGGGTCACGAAGATCAACACCGAGAAGCGCCGCTACGTGTATTTCCTCGTGCCGGGATGGAAGTACCAGCTCTTTTCCATCGAGCTCGATCTTCCGGGCAAGGCATTCGACATCCGCACCCGCGGGCTCGAGTTCGAGACCCATCTCTTCGGAGTCGACACGGGCGGCATTCACATCTTCGGTACGGACTCCGCGGGCAAGGACATCTTCTCTCGCACCCTGCACGCGATCTGGACCTCGCTTGCCGTCGGCACCATCGGGATGCTGATCGGCTTCATCCTCGCCCTCATCGTGGGCGGGGTATCCGGGTACTTCGGCGGTCATATCGACGGCGCCCTCCAGATGGTCACCGACGCGGTGCGCACGGTGCCGACGATCCCGCTCTTCATGGCGCTTGCCGCCTTCGTGCCCGACGAGTGGAGCTCCGAGGCGCGCTTCTTCTTCATTTCCATCATTCTCGGGCTGGTCGGTTGGCCGACCCTGGCTCGGCGCATCCGCACCCATCTCCTGACCGAGCGCAATCAGGAGTACGTGCTCGCGGCGCAGTTGTGCGGGGCCTCCTCCGCCCACGTGATCCGGCGCCATCTGCTGCCGAGCTTCACGAGCTACATCATTGTCGATCTCGTGATCTCCTTCCCCTACATGGTGCTCTCGGAGACCGCGCTCAGCTTTATCGGACTCGGCTTGAAGGAGCCCGTCAACTCGCTCGGGGTGCTGCTCCAGGCGGTGACGAACTCCGACGTGCTGCTGAACTACCAGTGGCACTTCATTCCCGCGCTCTTCTTCATCGCGCTGGTGCTCGCCTTCGTGTTCGTGGGCGACGGGCTGCGCGACGCGGCGGACCCCTACTCGGATCAGCGCCGGTGAGCGCCCCCCTCATCGAAGTGGAGAACCTCACGGTGCGCTTTCGCACTGACGAAGGGCTGATCACGGCGGTCGATTCGACTTCGTTCCAGATTGCGCCCGGGGAGGTGCTCGGCCTCGTCGGCGAATCCGGATCGGGGAAGTCGGTCACCGCGAAGTCCCTGATGCAGCTCAACGCCGGCAACACGCGCTACGATCCGCAGAGTCGAATCAGCCTGCACCTGCCCACCGGCACCGTCGACGTCCTGGGCCTGCGCCGGGCGCGTGACTTGATGGTGGTCCGGGGCGGCGCCATCTCCATGATCTTCCAGGAACCGATGGCGAGCTTCGCTCCGGGACTGACCATCGGGCGCCAGATGGTGGAGCAGCTGGAGCTGCACACCGACATGACGAAGCGCGCGGCGCGCGATCACTCGGTGGAGATACTGGAGCGGGTGGGGATCTCCGACGCGGGAAGGCGCTTCGACCAGTACGCGTTCGAGCTGTCGGGAGGGATGCGCCAGCGGGCGATGATCGCGATGGCGCTCTCGACCCGTCCCCGGCTTCTCATCGCGGACGAGCCGACCACCGCGCTCGACGTGACCATTCAGGCGCAGGTCATCGACCTCATGAAGGAGCTGGTGGCCGAGTTCGGAATGGCGATCCTGTTCATCACCCACGACCTCGGGGTGATCGCCCAGACCGCCGACCGGGTCGCGGTGATGTATCTGGGGCGGATCGCGGAGGCCGGTCCGGTGCGCGAGGTGCTGCGCTCCCCCGCCCACCCCTACACCCGCGGGCTGCTGAACGCCCTGCCCAAGCTCGATGCGCTCGACGAGCCCCTGACTCCGGTCCCCGGCGATATCCCGAGCCCGCTCGAGCGGCCCGAGGGATGCGTGTTCCACACCCGCTGCCCGGAGTCCATCCGGGGTCTCTGCGAGGCCAAGGTGCCGTCGCCGGTGGATGTGGGGGAGGCCCATCATGCGTCCTGCTTCCTGCTCGACGCGGCGGAGGAGGCCGCCGTCCGATGACCGAGCCCCTCGTCGCCCTGAACGACCTCGAAGTGCACTTTCCGGTGGGTCGGCGTCTCTTCGGGACGCAACTGGTGGTGCGCGCGGTCGACGGGATCTCGGTGCGCATCATGCCGGGGCAGTTCTACGGGCTCGTGGGCGAGTCGGGATCCGGCAAGACCACCCTCGGTCGGGCGATCCTCATGGCGGTGCCCATCGCGGGCGGCAGCGGGGCCTACGACGACGGCGAGGTGCACTACGACCTCAACCGCATGACGCCGGCGCAGATCAAGGACTATCGCCGGCGCGCCCAGCTCATCTTCCAGGACCCCTACGCGGCGCTCAGCCCCCGGATGACGGTGCGCGACATCATCGCCGAGCCGCTGGAGGTCATGGGACTCACCGACTCGCGCGAGGAGACGGACCACCGGGTGCGCGAAGTCGCCGCCAAGTGCCGTTTGAACCTGGAGCACCTGCGCCGCTTCCCGCATGCCTTCTCGGGCGGGCAGCGCCAGCGCATCTCCATCGCGCGCGCCCTGGTGTGCAGCCCGCGTTTCCTGATCGCGGACGAGAGCGTGGCGGCGCTCGATGTCTCCATCCAGGCCGACATCCTCAACATGCTGAAAGCCCTGCAGAACGATCTCGGCCTCACTTTCCTCTTCATCAGCCACGATCTGAGCGTGGTCGCTCACACCTGCGACGTGGTGTCGGTGATGTACCTCGGCACCCTGGTCGAGACCGCGCCCACCCGGCGCCTCTTCACCGCGCCGAGGCACCCCTACACGCGAGCGCTGCTCTCCGCCATCCCCTCGCTCGATCCCGATGACCGGGGCCGGGCGCAGCGCCTGAGCGGCGAGATACCGAGCCCCATGAACCCCCCGAGCGGGTGTCGTTTCCATCCCCGTTGCCCCCATGCCGTCGCGCTATGTCGCGAGCACACACCGGTGCTGGAAGCCGCCGACGATGCGGGGGAACACACCGTGGCCTGCCATCGCTTCCGGGAGCTTCAGGCGCAGTAACTCACCCTTTCTCGGTCGCCGGTTGCGAAATCGGTGTAACTAGCCCGGATGTTTCACCGATTTCCTACTGCGAACGCCAATATGCTCGCGTCAGCGGGTCGTACTCCCTCAAGCCGCTTCGACGTAGTGTCAGCTACCTGCTTCGCTTCGCAGTCCCTGCTTCACTTGCAGGCCAGGGCAAGCCATCCCTGGCTTGCCCGCTCGCCGGGGCGAAGCGCCACCGGCGCTTCGCCAGTCTCCGGCTCGCCCTTCAGCGTCTTTCGGTCCGTGCGACCCCCTATCACGGCATCTTGGCGCCCTCGCTACGAAAATCGGTGTAGCTTCCGGTCTAGCGGGTCAGGAGCGGCGCGCACGGCGCCGCCTCTCGGCTGGTCAGGCGGGTAAGGGTTCGGGCTCGCTGAACAGTTCGGGCACGCCGCCCGCCGACGGCTCGAGTCCCTCGATGCGGACCCGTACCTCGATTGCGCCGGCACGCTCGAAGCGGATGCTCAGCGGAAAGTTCCCGCCCGCCACCAGGGCTTCGCGGAGACCGATGAGCATGACGTGGCGGCCGCCCGGCGCGAAGAGGAGCTTGCCGTGCGCGGGCACTTCGACGGAGTGAAGGTGGCGCATGATCGCGACACCATCCTCCATTTCGTGCACGTGCAGCACCGTGCGCTCCGCGATCGGGGACTGCGCGGAGACGATTCGATCCGCGGGGCCGTGGTTGATCACCCGGAACCACGCCGCCCCGTTTTCCGATACCGGCGGCAGCTCGCGCGCCCAAGGGTCTTCGATTACCAGGTCGCCGAGACGGAACTCCTCCCCCGCCGATACCGCGCCGGCAAGCGCCAGGAGCAGTACGAACGGCCCTAATCCGTGTCTCACCGGGCATTCCTCCGTGGCTGCCGGGCGACGAGCCCCATGGTGCTCGCGACGATGCGCCCGGCGGTGAGTGCGCCAATGCCGTCGATGTCGCGTTCCGGCATGAACTCGACGATGGCGAGCCCCGCGATCTCGGCCTTTGCCGCGATCCCGTCCAGCAGCTCGATCACGTCCCAATAACTCAATCCCCCCGGCGCGCGGCCGATGACGGCGGGCATGACGGCGGGGTCCATCCCGTCGCAGTCGAGCGACACGATGACCCGGGCGGAAGGCGCAATGTGCCCGAGCGCTTCCGCAACGCCCTTTCTCGCCACCTCGCGGGCATGCACGAAGTGAACGCCCCAGGCCAGCGCATCGTCGTACTCGGCCCGCCGTGCGGAGCCGATGCCGCGCTGTCCGACCTGCACGATGTCCGTGATCTGCGGCATTTCCGATGCGCGCCGCATGGTGGAAGAGAGCCCGAATCGCTCTCCCTGGACCTCGTCGCGCCAGTCGATGTGCGCATCGATCTGGAGGATGGTGAAGTCCCCGTGTCCGGCGTATGCCTCGAACATCGGAATGGGGACCGAGTCGTCGCCGCCGAGAAGGATGGGCACCGCCCCGCGCCCGAGGATCTTCGAGACCGCGCCCCGAATCCGGTCCCGATTGCCTTTCGGGTCCGTTTCATCGAAAGGCAGGTCGCCGCAGTCGGCGGCGCTGGCTTCGCCGGGAAAGATCCGGCCACCGACATCGAAATCGTGATGGGACAGGTTCGCGGCGAACGCCCCCAACCCCTCGCGAATGGCCCGAGGACCCTTCGCGCAGTAGGCCCCTACCGACCTGTAGGGCGAAGCGCCAGGCGCGCCGATCAGCGCGATGGGCTGGTCGAGGCGATCGAGGTCCTCGCAGGCCTCGATGCCCATGAAGGTGCCGCCCGTGGCCGAGCCGAACATCGCGTGGAGGCTGGGGGTCGTCGTCACTTGAGAGTCTCCTGCGCTACGCTGCTTGCATCGCAGGGCCGAGACGCTCGCACAACGAGCGGGTCCCGACAAGCCGCCGGGGTCTCGCGGCTATGGTATGAGCGAGGCGGGAACGAGGCGATAGTCGATATCTGCTCAGGCATCGAGGTGGAAGGTCACCCGGACGAAACGGTTGCGCTCGTTCTGAATCAGCTCCGGCTCCGTACCGTTGAATGCCTTCATCTCCCTGCGCATGATCAGCCATCCCCGACCGCGCTGCTCCATGAAGCCCAAGGCGGTCATGAAATGCGCCATGGACTCGTTCCTCGATCGTGGATGGGCGCCGGCACGGACCTGGTCCACCGTCATGTGGTTGGGCAGCGCACCGGGACTGGAAACTTCCACCCGGCTCTCAAACACTTCGAACTGCACCTTCGAACCGGTAAGCGCGTAGTCGCGATGGGTGACCGCGTTCACCAGCGCTTCCCTGATCGCGGGGAGTGGTAGCAGGAATCGATCTTCGCGTACCAGGGTTTTATACGACTCGAAGCGCCCGAGCCCCAGAAACCACCCCATTGCGCGTTCGACCTGTTCGTTGAGACGGCCGGCGCCATCCGCTACCTGCAACACCTCCGAGGCGCGATCCTCGCCTCGATAGGCCGCGCAGTCGATTCGGAAGTTGCGGGTCTGCGGATAACGCTGCGGATCCCCGCCGAAGGCCAGGAGGCCGTAGAGTGTCGCCCGCACTTCGCCGCCGATCTCGACAAGCACGCCGCGGTTACGCAGATCGTCCTCTCTCTGTGGTTGTGGTTCGGCCTCGGTGTCGAAGCCCAGGCCATGAAGGTAGTTGCGATAGGCACTCGAGTCGATATGCGCCGCGCTTGCGTCCTGAATGGCCTGTTCCTCGGTGAGGACGAATCCGAACGTGTTGTAAAGCTCCTGTAGCTCCGTCGATGATGGTTCGACACTGCTGCGTTCACGGCGGACCCAGACCCTACCGTCGTAACGCATCGGTTCGAATCCCCGCTGACGGCGAACTTCAATCCAGTGCACCCAACCGCTCGGAGTTGACTGGCGTCCAAGGCGGGCGGACACGGGTGAGCTGCATCCCGTCTGGAGGAATGATGTCAGACGTTCCTGGACCTTCTCGGCATCCTCCTTGACGCCCCTGATCTCGCGATTGTCCGTAACGCCGAGTATCAGGAGGCCCCCATCGGTGTTCGCGAACGCGCACATTGCCTTGCCGATGGTCGACAAACCACTACCGATTCCGCCCTTGAACTCGGTGTGCCGATCTTCACCCGCTTCGATTCGCCGAAGCACATCCAGCCACTCCATGGCAGTCTCCCGTCAGAAGCCGTACTTCAGCCGTCGTAGACGGAACGCTTCGTCACCTCCGTCCACTGTGCGCACGACAGCGTCGCGCACCGAGGGCTCCTCGATAGCTCCGGTCCGCGCGATGCGTCCCCGGTTCGCGGTTGCCTCCAGCTGGATCACTTGGTCGGCGTCACCGTTGACGACGATGTTGGCATCATGCGTCGCGACGATGATCTGACGGCGTCCCTTGAGGCGCTTCAGGGCTGGCAGGACGGTATCGAACAGGAAGCGATTATCCAGTTCGTCCTCCGGTTGGTCGATCACGAGAGGTCGATTGTCGTTCGCCTCCAGCAGCAGGGAGAGCAGGACGCTCACCCGCTGGCCGCCGGAGAGATCGTCCAATCGGCGATGGCTGCCGTCATCCATCCTGAGTTCCAGCACATAGCGATCGCGACAATGGATAGAGGCCAGTTCACGTCGTTTCGACTGGTTCAGCGCATCGCAGAACGTCTTCCTGACCGCCTCGCTCATTCCGATTTCCGCCAAATGGCCGGAGTCGAGCGCATCGCGCAGCTCCCGCGGTGAGGGCCGATGCTGCTCCGACAGCTCATTCCACCACCGCGTAATGCCCTTCTGAGCCATCCCCCGGAGAAAACTGTCGAGAGGCGCCCTATCCCCGTGATCTATCCGATGGGCTCTTATCCGTCCATCGAACTGTACATGGATAGCATCAATCACCCTATCGAATGCGGCCCGCTGCTGATCCATTAGCTTCTGCCGGTCGGCGAGGCGTGTATAGAAAAAGCGTTCCGCAGCGCGGAACTCCTCGCGTGTACGATTGAAGTTTGCCTCGTAGCTGGCGAGTAGAGACGCTCGGCGACTCAGTGCCTCGAACTCCTTGATCCTCGTCCCATCCAGGCCGCGAGCGGCGAGTCTGCGATTGACATCGATGCGAACCCCCTGTTCGCGCGACTCCAGAGCAGAGGTAATGAGTGTAGTGAGGGCGTTTGCCTCGGCCAAATCGTCCGTCGCGGAACGAAGGTGGCAGATGACTCTCGTCCACTTCGTGTCAAGTTCACACTGCTCGTCTGCGAGACGACGGACCTCGTCCGGAGACTTGCTTGATGCGCCGGCTCGCAGAACCTCGGCCAAGTCGTCATTGAGTTCGGGCACATCGCGGTGCTCCGCGGATTGCAGCACAAGATCAAGTCTTGCTCTCAGCTCCTTGCCCGCCTCCACGGCGCCCTGCCAGCTTCGAAGGTCCCGGGATGCACGGTGAAGGTCCTGGATGCCGGCATCCGCGAAGTCGTCGAGATCCTTGGCCGCTTTTCGAGCACGCTCGAATGCCTGTTCGGCGTCGGCAAGGCTCTCATCGAGCTTCGCAAGGCGTTCGACCAGCCGTTGCAGCTCTCGATTCAGGGCGCTCGTGCTCTCCTCTCGCGTCTGGATTTCGCGCGTCTCGGATGCGACCAGTCTTGCAAGGATGTCTTCGACTGCTTCCGGTTCCTCGGCGAGACGCTGCAGTTCGGATTGGGCGTGGAAAATGGCTGGCCACCTATCGTGCAGTGACGCGCTTGGGTCCTGACCAGGGCACTCGAGAGTGATCTCGGGCGAACCGACGAGGAAGCGTTGCCGGCCCCGCGCTTCAACCTGAGCCTTGAGACCCTGGTCCTGGGGCATGGGGGCAGCGATGTGTACGCGCAAGCCATCCAGAAAAGTGCTCTTGCCGGTCATGCTGCCACCGATGATGCAGGTGAGATCCGGGCTGAAATCAAAGCGACTTTCTTCGTTGCCTTCCCCGCCTCCGAAAAACGAAGCGTGCCCCTTGACCGTGACTGACCTTAGCCAGGGTTGCTTGTTCACTGTGACATCGGGCGGGTTCGAAATCTCGATCAGCGCGCCGTCCATGTAATGTTCAAATGCGATACGCATTCGCGAGTCACTGGCGATGAACGCCTGGCGCAGGGCCTCTATCCGGGGGCGAGCGAGCTTGAGCCATATGTAGCGCTTGCCTATGTCCTCCGCCGAGTAGGCGTCGCTGGAATGGAAGAACGCCTGGTGGTGCTCGGTCATGCCCTTCTCCAGCCACGGACGATTCTTTACCGTGTCCTCTGGCAATTTATCGTCGCCGAGCTCCAGGCCGGCCACTTCCCCGTGCTGGAAGCACTGAAGGACTTGAGCCTTTTGCGCTCCGAGCAGGCCTTTCTGGTTCTCTATATGCGGGGCAAGCACTAGGTAGTTCCACGAGAGACCATCATGCTCGGTCTGTGCACATTCACGGGCGTGGAATTCGTGAAGCTCGTGGAACGCCGCGTCGGCATCTTTAGTGGATAACTGAAGCTCGTTTCTTTGCCAGGGCGACACCCCACCCATGACGAGATCGAAGGCTTTGAGATAGCGTTCCCTTCCGATTTCGGGGTCGAACAGGAAGAGTAAGTGAAGCCCGCTCTTGCCCTGCATCAGCGATGGCTCGAATCCGGGAAACACGGCATAGATCTTTTCCCGGAAGGGGGTGTTGTCGTCGTCGACCCCGGAATTCCACTCCTCGACTATGCGCCAAACCGCACTCGTCTCGGGGCCGTCGCCGACTCGGGGTGAATGGGGGGTGATTCCCAGAACTTGCACTTGCCTCTTGATCGCACACTGGAGGAAGCGCCGGGCGTAAGCCGCGATCGTTTTCGTGGACTCGGGCGGGCCGCTAACGTCGGCTGGTAGTCGCGCCCGCCCACCCGCGAAGTCGTCTATCGTGTGGATATGCAAATCCGCTTTGAACCACCGTGCACCGGGTACTTCCCGATGCCAGATGGAGTGGTCACGGCGTTTGAAGGTCATGTCAGGGTCGCCCGATGCGCCGTCTTTTCGGCTTTCCCTGAATCCTTGACGGGGTAGCGCCTGCCGGAACAGGGAGCGACTACCTGGCTCTGTCCGCAGGCCGAAGAGTTGCTCGGGGGCACACTACCCAACCACTCTGAGGCATTGCGAGTCGAGAGCTTGATCCGCGCATCGATCGCGACCCTGACCACGCCGTTCCCACGCATCCGAGAGTTCGCTCCCGAGCCGGAATGCCGTTGGCAGGTGTGAAGGCGCGCTTGAGTCGGGAAGTCTCGCATCACTCCTCGAGGGTCGGTCCGTTACCCGCGACCCGGGTCTGGCGCATCCGGCGCCGCCATCGGTCGGCGTCGTAGCCGGTGCCCCGGTGCAGGAGGCAGCGGTTGTCCCAGATCACGGTGTCGCCGGCCCGCCATTGGTGGGTGTAGACGTCCTCTGGTCGGGTGGCGCGTTGAAGCAGTTCGTCGATGAGGCGGCGACTCTCGATCCCCGACCAGCCCACGATGGAGCGGGCATGGGAGCCGACATAGTAGCCCTTGCGGCCGTTTCCCGGATTCGTGCGCACGAGGCGGTGTACCACGGGGGGCAGTGAGGCGGCGTGGTTGGGGTCCACCGGAGCGACCCTGCTGCGCGAGAACACGTAATCGTGCAGCACGTGGAGGGGATCGATCGTCGTCTTCAGGCCCTCGGGCAGGCGCTCGTAGGCGCTGCGCATGCTGACGAACTGCGTTCCCCCCGCCTCTCCCGGCACTTCGTAGGCGTGAGTGATGGACACGAAGGAAGGCACGAGGCGGAACGAGGAATCCGAGTGCCACATCTCGTTGCCGGTCTGGTAGTGGGTATGGGGGTGGGCGTTACCGCGGGTGCTGCCGTCGGCCGTGACGTTGCCGACGGTGCCGAAGTGCGCCACCTTGCCGGTCGTGCCCAGGGTGACGTGCTCGGCCTCCGGCTCCCCGAGGCGGCGCGTGAAGACGAGATGCGCTTCGTCGGTCATCTCCTGATCCGGAAAGCAGAGCAGAGACCACGTGTCGATCGCCTCCCGGATCGCCTCCACCTCCGACTCCGAGAGGCGGGATGTGAGGTCTACCCCCGTGATTTCGGCCCCGAAGTCCGGGTGGAGGGGCTCCGTGCGAAAGGTGCTCACGATTTCTCCGGGATGCTGTAGTTGATCATCCAGCCGATGCCGAAGCGGTCGCTCCACTTGCCGAAGTAAGCGCCCCAGAAAGTCTTCTGCATCGGGAACTTGACCCTTCCCCCCTCCGACAAGCGGGCGAACACCTCGTCGCAGTGCTCTTTGCTCTCGCCGATCAGGGAGATCTCGAAGTTGGTCCCGGCCACCGGCGGCGGACCGAAGGCCGAGCAGGAGTCGCTGCCCATCAGCACCGAGGATCCAATGGGCAGGGAGACGTGCATGACCCGGTTCCGCTCCGCCTCCGGCACCCCCATGTCGGACGGGCCCTCACCGAAAGTCATGAAGGCGGAGAACTCCCCGCCGAACACCGAGCGGTAGAACTCGAAGGCCTCCCGGCACTCGCCGTCGAAGGTGAGATAGACGTTGAACGACATGGATGCGCTCTCGCGGATCGCCATCGGCTTCGGATTGTATACCCCGGCGCGGGCGGGGCCGCGCCGACTCCGGCAGGGTTCGCGACGGCAGTGGAATCGAGTCGGCGGGTTCCGTGGCACACCTGCGCATCCGAGGATCGGTGAAACACGGCGGCTCATCGCGCGCCCGCGCAGCGTCCTGTGCTGAGTCTCCGATCCTGGAGATCGGGAAGACGCGCCGCCCCGACCGGCGCTATCCTGCGCGTGATGGGGCGCGATGCCGCCCCGCGCGGGGTTCGTAGAGGAGGTTGCCGTGAAGTCTCAGTACCGGGTCGTGGTCATCGGGGGCGGCGTGGTGGGCGCGTCGGTGCTCTATCACCTCGCCAAGTTCGGGTGGAGCGATGTCGCGCTTATGGAGCGTTCGGTGCTCGCGGCCGGCTCGTCCTGGCACGCCGCGGGCGGAGTGCACGCGCTCAATGCGGATCCGAACATGGCGGCGCTGCAGGCCTACACCATCGATCTCCTCTCCGAGATCGAGCGCGAGTCGGGCCAGGACATCGGTCTGCACATGACGGGAGGGATAACGGTGGCCTCCGCTCCCGCGCGCTGGGAGTGGCTCCAGTCCACGTACCGCATCTTCCAGACCATCGGCATCGAGGACTGCTACCTGATGACGCCGGAGGAGATCCGGGAGCGCTGCCCGATCATGGACGTGAGCGGCGTCATCGGCGGCCTCTGGGCGGACCGCGAAGGCTACGTCGACACCACCGGAACCGTGCGCGCCTACGCCCTCGCCGCCCGCAAGCACGGCGCCGATGTCGTGGAGAACAACAAGGTCGAGGAACTGCGCCAGCGTCCCGACGGGAGCTGGGACGTGGTGACCGAGCAGGGCAACGTCCACGCGGAGCACGTCGTCAACGCGGGCGGCCTGTGGGCGAAGCAGAACGGGCGCATGGTCGGCCTGGAGCTCCCCCTCTCGCCGCTCCAGCACCACTATCTGATAACGGAGTCCATTCCCGAGATCGCGGCGCGCGATTCCGAGGTGCCGATGACGGTGGACCTGGAGGGATTCACCTACATGCGCCAGGACCAGCATGGCGTGCTGGTCGGGATCTACGAGATCAATCATCGCCACTGGAACATCGACGGCGCGCCCTGGGACTACGGCATGGACCTCATTCCGGAGGAGATCGACCGCATCGCGGACGAGCTCCAGATGGCCTACACCCGTTTTCCGGTGTTGCAGCGGGTCGGAGTCAAGCGCTGGGTGAACGGAGCCTTCACCTTCTCCCCCGACGGAAACCCGCTCGTCGGACCGGTATCGGGCCTGCGCAACTACTGGCTCGCCTGCGGGGTCATGGCCGGCTTCCTCCAGGGCGGCGGAGTCGGCAAGTCGCTCGCGGAGTGGATGATCCACGGGGAGGCGGAGGCGGACGTGTGGCCGCTCGACATCGCCCGCTACGGCCCCTTCACCGCGAACCGCGAGTACATCCGGCAAACGACCGGACAGTTCTACTCCCGGCGCTTCGTGATGACTTACCCGAACGAGCAGCTGCCGGCGGGACGGCCGCTGCGAAAATCGCCCGCCTACGACGGCATGAGCGCGTCGGGCTGCCTCTGGGGCAGCATCTGGGGCCTGGAGACGCCGCTTCTCTTCGCCCCGCCCGGCTTCGAGGAGACTCCGACGCTGAAGCGCTCCAACGCATTTCCCATCGTCGCGGAGGAGTGCGAGGCGGTGCGCGAAGGGGTGGGCCTCATCGACATCTCCGCCTTCTCCCGCTTCGAGGTGAGCGGCGCCGGGGCCGAGGCATGGCTCGACCGCGTGATGGCTTCCCGCCTGCCCGCCCCGGGGCGCGCGCGGCTCGCTCCCATGCTCGCGCCCGATGGCCGGCTCAAGGGCGACCTCACCATCCTCAACTGGGGTGACGGCACCTGGTGGATCATGGGCTCGTACTACCTGCGCCAATGGCACATGCGCTGGTTCGAGCACCGGATCGCGGCGCTCGGAGCGCGCGAAGTCCAGGTGCGCGACATCTCCGATGCGACGGTGGGCTTCGCCGTCGCCGGACCGCGCTCCCGCGAACTCCTCGCACGGCTCACCCATCAGGACATCTCCAACGAGGCGCTACCCTTCATGGGCTGCACGAGCCTCGATGTGGGCCTGCTGCGGGCCAAGGTGGCGCGGCTCTCGGTGACGGGTGGGCTCGGCTACGAGATCAACTGCACCGCGGCCGAACACATCACGCTGCGCGAGTCGCTGTTGGAGGCGGGCGCCTCGCTCGGGGTTCGGGAGTTCGGCTTCTACGCGATGAACGCGCTGCGCCTGGAGAAGAGCTTCGGGGTCTGGAGCGCGGAGTACACCCAGGCCTACACCCCCGGCATGACCGGGCTCGATCGCTGGATCGCGTGGGGGAAGGACGACTTCACGGGACGGGAGGCTGCGCTGGCCGAGCGCGAGAAGAACACCGCCCCGCAGCGCCTCGTTACCCTGGAAGTGGACGCCGGGGACGCCGATGCGTCCGGCTACGAGCCGGTCTGGAAGGACGGGCGGCGGGTGGGCTTCGTCACCTCCGGCGGCTACGGCCACCACGTCGGCAAGAGCCTCGCGATGGCACTCGTCGATGTGGAGCATGCCCGGCCCGGGGAAACGTTGCGCGCCCACATCGTCGGCGTGGAGCGCGAGGTGCGCGTCATCGAGAACAGTCCCTTCGACCCGGCGGGAACCACGCTGCGCGCCTGAGGCCGCCCTGCCTCACCAGTTGTCTATGGTGTGTTTGCGCGTGCTGCGCGCGGCGGGGGGCGGAAGGCTGTTCAGGAACTTGATGATCACGTCGCGGGTGTCGGCGGGGTCGATGACGTCGTCGAACTCGAAGCGTTCCGCGCGCGCCATCGCAGTGTTGTTGCGCCGCATGCCATCCGCGATCTCGATCTCGCGCGCCCGGCGCTCGGCGGGGTCCTCGATCGCCGCGAGCTCGTGCCGGTGGACGATCTTGGCCGCGCCCTCGAAGCCCATCGCGCCGAACTCCACCGTGGGCCAGCCAACGTAGAGGCTCGGGTGCAGGGGCAGCGAGCCCATCATGTAGAAGCCGAGCCCGTAGGCCTTGCGCAGGGTCACGGTGACGAAGGGGGTAGTGCAGTTGGCGGCCGCGGTGAGAATGCGCGAGCTGTGGCGCACCAGCGCGGTCGCCTCGGATTCCGGGCCGGCCATCAGGCCGGGGGTATCGCAGAGATAGAGCATCGGCACGTCGTAGGCGTCGCAGAGGGAGATGAAACGCGCCAGCTTGTCGCAGGCGGGGCTGTCCATCGCGCCGCCGAGGTACATGGGCTGGTTGGCGAGTACCCCCATCGGCTGGCCGTCGACCTTGACGAGCGCGGTGACCGCGGCGCGGCCGAAGCGCGGGCGAAGCTCGAGCATCGAGCCGGTGTCGGCAATCCCCTCGATCACGCGCCGCACGTCGTAGGCGCGGCGCCGGTTCTCGGGCACCACGTCTCGCAGGGCGCGCGTGTCGGGAACCTCTCCGGGACTGTGCTTCCCGCGGAAATAGGACAGGTAACGGGCGGCGGTCTCGGCGGCTTGCGCTTCGTCGTCGACTAGGAGGTCGATCGCCCCGCACGACTCGTGCAGCGAGGCGGGGCCGAGCTCCTCGGGAGTGAGCTTCAGCCCGAGGGCGGCCTCCACCAGCGGCGGTCCGGCCATCCCGAGCGACGCCTTGCGGGTAGCGATGATCACGTCGCAAAGGCCCGCGATGTTGGCGTTGCCTGCGAAGCAGCGTCCCGCCACGATGCCCACGGTGGGGGCATGCCCGGAGAGCTTCGCCATCATCACGAAGGTCTCTTCGTAGGAGCGCGCGTCGACGTTGGTTTCGTGCGGGCGCCAGCCGCCTCCCTCGGTCCAGAACACGAGCGGAAGGCGCAGACGGTGCACCACGTTGAGCAGACGATCCGCCTTGGCGTGGTTGATGATGGACTGCGTTCCCGCGTGCACCGTGTAGTCGTAGGCGGCGACCGCGACCCGCTCGCCGTCAACCATGCCGATTCCGGCGACGAGTCCGTCCGATGCCCCTTCGCGCTGCTTGAAGGCCGGCTTGGCGAGCTGCCCGTACTCCTGGAAGGTGCCGGGGTCGAGGAGGGCGGAGATGTTCTGGCGCGCCGTCCAGTGCCCAGTTCGGGCCCGCTTGGCGAGCGCTTCCGGGCGCGCCTCGTCCAGGGTGTCCGCCTTCGCTGCGAGCACCGCCGCGAGGTCCGGTCTCACGCGATCGCATCCTTTCTTCGAGTCGGCGGGCTGGCTCAAGACGATTCCTCCGGGGACGGACGAGGTGCGGCCATTCTAGCCCGCAAGTTTCACCGATTTTCGGCCGCTTCGGGCGTCAAGATGCCGTAATAGTGGGGCGCACGGACCGAAAGACGCTGAAGGCGTAGCTGACACTACGTCGAAGCGGCTTGAGGGAGTACGCCCCGCTAACGCGAGCATATTGGCGTCCGCGAGTTGAGAAATCGGTGAAATTTGCGGGCTAGGGCAACACCGCGCGGGGTCGAGGCGAGGCTTCCGCGGACTGGAAAACGCTACGTACGCAGCTCTGCCGGAGCCGGCCCCCTTGCGAGCCTGGGCCCCGACGAGGACGGATGCGGTGCGCCCCAATTCCGGGCATCGGCCGCCCCGATGTTCTGCTATTCTGCTGGCGGCCCGTACTCGGACCGCGCAAGCGGACCGGTCTTCGGCGGGCGGAAAATTGCCGGCGCGGCGCGACAGATTGCCCCGATCATGAACCGAGACATCAAGGCCCAATTTCCCGGCACGGTGTGGAAGGTCGAGGTTGCGTCGGGGGACGAGATCGAGCGCGACGACGATCTCGTGATCCTCGAGTGCATGAAGATGGAGATCCCTCTGGTGGCGGACGCGCCCGGCCGGGTGGTCGAGGTGCGCTGCGCCGAGGGAGACGTGGTGGAGGAAGGCCAGATCCTCCTGGTGGTCGAAGAGACCTGAACCGCGGTACCGCCTTCCGGGGGCTCTCTGGATTCCGGCGAGGGTGGAGTTACTGGCTCGTCCGGGAACCATCACCGCCATGCTCGAACGAGGGCATACGCGGAGATCGCTTCACTCAGGGCGGGGCGGTGGGCGCGAGGAGCAGCGCGTCGCGCAGGCCCGAAGCGCGTTGCGTGCGGCGCGCCACCGCGGCGGCGACGCCCTCCCGGGTGCCGTGGACGACGACGCGACGACGGGCGCGGGTCACCGCGGTGTAGAGGAGCTCGCGGGTGGCGATGCGGGAGTCGGAGGGGCCCGGCACCACGGCGACCTCGTCGTATTCGGAGCCCTGGGCGCGGTGCACGGTCAGGGCGAAACAGGTCTCGTGGGCGGGGAGGCGGGCTGGCGCCACGAGGCGCGGACGCCCCTGCTCGTCACGCAGCTCGGCGAAGTGGACCCGCCGCCGCCGGTGTTCGTCCAGAACCACGACGCCGGTATCGCCGTTGGAGAGGCCGGTCCGGGGATCGTTGCGGGTGACGATGAGGGGACGCCCCGGATAGAAGTCGTCCCCCGCCGGTGCGAGTCCGCGCGTACGCAGACGCCGCTCCACGCGCGCGTTGAAGCGCTGCGCGCCGAAGGGTCCGGAGCGGTGTGCGCACAGCACCTGGAAGCGCCGGAAGGCAGCGGCGCCGGAGGCCGCCCCGGCGCCGCCTGGATCGCCCTCCCGCAGGGCTCGCAGGAGCGGCTCCGCGTGCTCGTCGGCGAAGGCCGTGGCGAGGTGCGCGAACCCGGTTTCGTCAGAAAGGGAGCGAAGTGCGGTATCCCGGTCCGCGGGATCGTGCAGTGCCGCCAGCACCCCATCGACATCGCCGCGCACGATGCCCGCGGCGAGACGTCCCACTCCGCCCGCCTCGTCGAAGCGCCAGTTGTGATCGAGTCGCGCGATACAGCGGCGCAGGGGGGAGTCCGTTCCCTCGTCCGCCCCGCAGAGATCCGCGAACACCGCCCCTGGCTGCACCGACGCGAGCTGCGACGCGTCGCCGAGGAGGATGAAGCGCGCCCCGTCCGGCAGGGCGCGGAGGATCCCGCCCATGAGGGAGAGGTCCACCATCGAGCCCTCGTCCACCACCAGGGCGTCCACCGCGAGCTTGCCGTCTCTTCGTCCCAGCTCCAGCAACAGGCGGTGCACGGTGCTCGCCTGTGCTCTGTACTCCGCGAGTGCGGGAGTCGCGGACACCAGTGAGCGGCAGCGCTCGCGCACCGACTCCTGGAGTCGCGCCGCCGCCTTGCCGGTCGGGGCGGCGAGAGCGATACGCCCGGGCGCGGCGAGCCCGAGCTCGATGAGCAGGGCGACGATCCCGGCCACGGTCGTGGTCTTGCCGGTGCCCGGCCCGCCCGTCACCACGCACAGGCGGTGTCCCGCGGCGGCGCGGGCCGCGGCCCGGGGCCCCTGGCTCGGGCGGGCGCCGGGAAAGAGACGCTCGAGCGCCGCCTCGAGCCGATCGGGTGGAGGCGCGCATTCGCCCTCCACGGGGTGCGCGAGGGCGCGCAACCGACCGGCCACCTGTTGCTCCGCCGTCCACAACCGCTCGAGGAAGAGCCGGCCCCGTGCGTCGAGTACGAGCGGACGCCGCTCTCCCTGCCCATCCCTGCTCACCGCCGGGCTCGCCCCGAGTGCATCGAGCCAGGGTCGCAGCGCCGGGAGTGTCACCCCGTGCGCATCCGGCCAGCTCCGGCCGGCCACCGCCTCGATCACCAGGCAGGCGTGGCCTTCCCGGGCATGGGCGCTCGCAAGCGCCGCCGCCAGCGCCACCTCGCATCCCTCGCCAGCGTCCATGCCGGCCACGAAGGCGCCGAAGTGCCGGTCGATGTCGGCGAGATGGCCGCGCGCGAGCAGGGCGTCCAGCGCGGACTGCGCCCCGTCGCGGACGGGATCGGCGAGGCGCCCCTTTCCCTGCCTGCCGCCCGAGAGATCGGATCGCTCGGATTCGGGCCGGCGTTCTCCGGGAAGGTCCTTGCTCATCTCGCATGCTCCCCCTGAAAACACGTGTCGAGGGCCTGGATGCAGGCTCTCGATGGCCGGTCGAAGTACACCCCCCGGCTCATCCCCGCCGTCGGATCGATGCCGCGCAGGTAGAGATAGAAGGCCCCGCCGACGTGGCGTTCGTAGTCGTAGTCGGGGAGGCGGGCGCCGAGGTGGCGGTGCAACGCGACGAGGTAGATGAGGTACTGGAGGGGATACCCGCTCGCGAAAGTAGCGCGGCGCAACGCGGCCGGCACATAGCTCGCGGCATCCGGCCCGAGCCAGTTCGACTTGTAGTCGATGATGTACCAGCGTCCCGCGTGCTCCACCACGAGATCGACGAAACCCCGCAGGAAGCCGTCGATGGGCGGGCGCTCTCCCGCCTCTGTGTTCTGCCCGTCATCTTCGAAGGGGTGTGGATAGCCGTACTCGCTGAGGCGGGCGGCAAGACGACTTCGGACCAGCCCCGAGACCGGGAAGTGGAACTCCATCTCGGCGATGCGCCGCACCGGGTCCGCCAGCCGGAATCCGTGGGCCGGGCCCGCCCCGGGCGCCTCGCCCGAGGTGCGCGGGGCGCCGGCAAGCGGTGCGCCGGCGCCCCGCGCCGGGTGCGGATGAGACCCATCGCCGGGGTCATCGCCGTGCGCCGGCTGTGCTCCGGCCCTCGGCGTCGAGGACGGGTCGGGAGACGTGCTTTCGTGCTCCGGCTCGCGGGGCTCGTGCAGGCGCACCGCGCGGGCGTGCTCGACCAGGGTGCGCACGACCGGGCGCCAGCGGTCCTCGAAGCCGAAGTCCTGGAGCGCGTCCCGGCACAGGGCATCCAGATCGGGTACGGATCCGCCCGGGGGGATCCGGTCGAGCCGTTCGAAAATGCCGTGCAGGCAGGATCCGGCGGCCGCGCCCCGCGGGAAGGTGAACGCGTTGCGCACCACGCCGCTTTCCAGAGAAGCGCCGCCTTCTTGTCCGGCGCGGTACGAGGGCGCATCGCCGGCATCGTGATCGGGACGCTCGACCAGGGCATACGCGCTCGCGTGCGTTGCGCGCGCGCCCTCGGCGGCCAGGGCGGAGTAGCTGGTCATTTGCCGGATACGGCGCAAGGGACGGGTGGCGCTTCGCGCTTCGAGCGCCGGAAGCGGGCGCGTATGCGCCGCCACGCGGCGGCTCTCGCCGGGTTCGATCACGCTCACCGAAACCGCGTCGGGGCCGCGCGCGGCGAAGGCCTGGACCTCGTCCCTCCACTCGCTCCAGTCGAGGCCCTGGAAGTGTCGTACCGCCGCGTCGAGGGCATCGGCGATCTCGGGCGAAGCTTCGAGTGTCGCCCTGCCTTCGTCTTCGGGAGGCTCCGCCTTTTCCCCCAGCGCCCCGTCCCCCCGACCCCTCGCCGTGTCGGCTTCTTCTTGTTCCCGTTCCCGCGTGCCGACGCCCTCAGCGGCCGGACCCCGCGACGGCGACCGCGCCAGCCCTTCGGATTCGCCGTCCCCGGCGATGGACTCAAGCGCCGCGTCCGCCCCCGGGCCGCGGTGGAGGAGCCACGCGAGCGGGGCGTGCTCCGCGTCCTTGATCTTCCCCCAGGTGACGACGCAACGGTGCTTTGCGCGGGTGAGGGCCACGTAGAGGAGTCGCAGCGACTCGGAGAACTCCTCGATGCGCGCGCCACGCCGCGCCGCTTCATCGGGATCGAGGTCGAGGACCTCCCGGTAAGTGTCGCCGGCGCTCTCGTGGTATGCCACATCGGCGTCCCCGCTCCGGCGTCCGGGATCCGGAGCGTCCCACGCGAAAGGGCAGAACACGATCGGAAACTCCAGTCCCTTGCTGCCATGCACGGTGAGGATCCGAACGAGCTGCTCGTCGCTGTCGAGGCGCAGCAGTACGCTCTCATCCCGGCCCCGGTTTGCGGTCTGGCGCTGCCGCCCGAGCCATGCCGCGAGGGCCGCGGGCGTGAGCCGGCTGCCCGTCTCGACGTCCAGCAGCAGCTCGGCGAGGTGCCGGTAGTTGGTGAGGCGGCGGGCGCCGTCCCGCAGACGGAGGAGGCGGGTCGCGCCCCCCTCCCGCTCCAGCAGCAGAAGCAGCAGGGCGCCGATGCCCCGCGTCTCCCAGCACTGCTTCCAGGCATGCAGCCGCTCCCGCCACGCGCTCCACACCTCGTCGTCTTCGTCCATGGCCCGCAGGTCGGCGGTGTCGAGGGCGAAGAGGTCGCCGGCGAGCGCGCCCCGCAGCTCGGTCTCCGGAGCCGGCTCGGCGAGACAATGCAGCAGGCGCGCGAGCTGTTCGGCCTCCCGGCTCTCGAACACGCTCTCGTCACTCGTCTCCGCGGCGCGGATTCCGCGCTCACGGAGCGCCTTCGCCACGAGATGTCCCTGGGCGCGGGTGCGCACGAGCACCGCGATATCCGACCCGCGCAAGCCCTCGCCGTTCGGATCGGCCTCGCCCGCCGCGCGCCCCCCCGCGTTATTCGGCTCCCCTTCGAGGAGGCCGACAATCTCGCTCGCCGCCGTCGCCACCGCGATGCGGTTCGCCTCGCCCTTGTTCCAGATTCGGTCGTCCGCGCCCGGTGGAAAGAGGCGCAGAACAAAGGGTTCGCGCTCCAGGTCCGGCGGAATCCGCGATGTATCCTCGGCGTCGCGGGCGGCTCTCACCGGTCGGTAGCCGATCTCGGGCAGGACGAAGGGCAGGGGTACGGAGAACATCTCGTTCACCGCGGCGACGAGGCCCGGCGCCGAGCGCCAGTTGCGCTCCAGGGGGAGGATCCGGCCCGCCCGACGCCGGGTGCCCAGGTAGGCGAAGATGTCCGCCCCCCGAAAGCGGTAGATGGACTGCTTGGGATCTCCGACCACGAAGAGCGTGCCCGGGACGGCGGGCGCGCCATCGCGGACTCCCTCCGCCGGCCCATAGACGCGGGAGAAGATGCGCGCCTGGACCTGGTCGGTATCCTGGAACTCGTCGATGAGGGCGCATGGGTGGGCACGGCGGATGCTCGCGGCGAGGCGGGCGCCTCCCGGAGCATCGAGCGCCGTCTCGACCTCGATCGTCAGGTCGTCGTAGCGCAGCCGCCGTTCCTCGCGCACCCGGCGCCGGGCCGCCGCCCGGACCTCGGCGATGAGTTCCGCGCGCGCGCATCGCAGCCAGGCGTCGAAGGCCTCCCGCAGGGCGCGGGAGGCCTCCGCGAGTCGGTCGAAGTCGTCGAAGAGCGGATTGTCGGGCATGGTGGCGTTCTTCTTGCATGCCCGCGATACCTTCTCCCTTCCGAACCAGGAGGCGGCGTCCTTCTCCCACAGTCGCGGCTCGGGCGCGGCGAAGCTCCTCTCCACCGGGCCGAGACGTTTCTCGACGCTGTCCTTCCGGTACTTGTTCCGATTCAGCCACGCGCCTTCGAGCATCTCGCGTCGAAACGCTTCGCCGTGCTCGTCCCACCGAGCCCGCGTGGCTTCGAACGCGCTTCGCCACTCGGCCTCGCATGTCTCCCGCGGGGGTTGCGGCGCCTGCGCGCCCACGATGTGCAATCCGGGTTTCGTGCGTCCCGCGCGCGTCCACTGCGCGAGTGGGTCGGGGAGGAACTTCTGGTCCACGGCGTAGCGCACCAGTACCGCAGACGCGTCGTAGAGGCGCTGGCGCCAGAAATCGCGCACCGCCCGCGCCGTTGACTCCTGATCGTCGCCGCTTACCTCGAATCCGAAGGGAAAGCCGCCCTCGAAGGCGAGATCGCCGAGTACGCGCTGGCAGAAACCATGGATGGTGTACACGCTCGCGTGGTCGATGTCCTGGAGCGCGGCGTCGAGGCGCCGCGCCGATTGCCCGAGGTCGACTCCGGACGGCCCCGTCCATCGCGCCAGCAGCTCCCGGGCCTGGGGTTCGGGTCCGACGCTTCGCTGCTCCATCTCGGCCTGCACCGCTTCGCGTGCCGCCTTGAGGGTGCGCCGGATGCGCTCGCGCAGCTCCGCGGTGGCGGCGCGGGTGAAGGTCACGACGAGGATCTCGTCCGGTCTCCGGCCTTCTTCCACCACCAGGCGGGCGACCAGGGTCGTCAGCGCATGGGTCTTGCCCGTGCCCGCGCTCGCCTCCACGAGGACCGTGCCCCCGCCGTCGAGGGGAAGGTCGAGCGGGGTGGGGGACGGGGCGCCCTGGCTCATTTCGCTCTCGCCTCAGATTCGCGCCAGGGGTAGGAGGAGCGCGCTCGCCAGCTCTTCGAACGCCTGCGTGACCGGACTCTCTTCCCCGTACACGAGTTCCAGGAAGGCATCCTCCGACTCGCCCCGGCTCCGGTGAAAGGACGAGCCGAACCACGTTTCCTCCGCCTTCTCGCGCGCCGCTTCGGCGGCGCCCTCTCCCCGCTTGGCGATGACTTCCGCGTAGGCCCAGGAGGTCTCGGGGAAGAAGGGCAGGAGTCCGTCCTGTCCCCGCCGCCAGGCCTCGAGCCAGTGGCCGAGCGTCTCTTGCGCCTCTTCCGGCGCCGCGAACTCGGTGGTCTGCCAGGAGCCTTCCTTGTCGAGGGTAACGGCCATCGCCGAGGCGGGCTCGTGTCCCGCCGACGCGAATGCGAGCTGCCGGAGACGGATGGCGATTCGATCGCGGGCCCGCAGCCTTCCCACCCGCCAATCCAGTATTCCATCCGGTCCGGCCCGCTCGACTTCCCCCTCCAGCCGGAATCCGGCCACTTCGATGTCGACGGCGCAGGGCGGCGCTTCGAGGGCGTCGCGATAGCGGGCGAGGACGGCGCGCAGCCCCTCCATCTCTTCCCACGCGCGTTCGTGCACCACGTGCCCGAGGGCGCGCTGCGGGAGATGGCCGCTACCGCGCAGTATCGTCTCGGCGCGCTCGGCCTGTGAGCCGGCCCGCATGCTCTCCCAGATCCGGGTGCGCAGCGCGAAGCGGTCCCGGGCGTCGAGCTCGAAGGGCTCGTCTTCCTCGAGCGCCGGCTCTTCACGCGCAAGGCGCAGACCCAGCCGTTCGCGGAGGAAGGAACGGGCCGGGTGGGTGAAGAAGGAGATGAGGTGGGAGAGGGAGACCCGCTCCCGCTCCCGACGCGGGCCGGCCCCGGCGGGTAACGCGTGGAAGCGGGTGGCGGGCGCTTGCGTCGCGGGTGTGGTGTGCAGGCTCTGCGCGGCTCTGCGCATGCCCTCGGAGTAGCTGAAGAGCCGGGTCTGCTGTGATGCCGCCTCTTCGCGGTCCGGGGAGAAGTAGCGCGGGCTGAAGGGCTGGAGGGGATGGCGGGTCTCGAACGCAAGGCCCGGGAAGCGCAGCGCGAGATAGTCCCGGAGCTCGTCCACCACCACCGATGGGGGCAGCGCCGCGTCGTCGCGAAGCCCCCGACCGGTGCAGGTCACCACGAAGGCGCGGCGTGCCGCGAGGAGGGCCTGGAGGAAGGCGAGGCGGTCCTCGTGGCGGGGGTCGCGGTCGCCCCGCCGCGCGGGAGCCGTCGCGACGAGGTCGAAGGTGGGGGGCCGGGGAGAGCGCGGATACTCGCCGCCGTTCAGCCCGACGACACACACCACCTCGGCGGGGAAGATCGCGCCCGGCGCGAGCCGGGCCACCGTGACGCCGTCGGCGAGGCGGGCGGACTCGGTCGAGACCTCGTCCGCGCGCGCGCGCAGCGCGTCCCGGACGAGGTCGAAGGACAGCGGCGATTCGGCGCGACCCGCCTCCTCCGCGAAGCCCCGGATGAGCTCGCGCAGCTCTCGCATGTCGTCCGCGACGGAAGCGTCCGGGCCCGGGGCCGACGTGAAGAAAGTGGATACCAGTCCCCGCAGCGTTTCCGCCCACGCTTGCGCACTTCGTTCCCGGGCGCCGAGCTCCCGGAGCTCGAACGCGGCTTCGCAGTAGGTGAGGAAGCGCCCGAGCGTCTCGTGTTCCGCGGGTCCGGCCTCGAAGCCGGCGACTCCCGCCACCGGGCAGGGCACCAGTCCCGCCACCAGGTCGTCTCCGCCGCCGGTCGCGTATCCGAGGAGGAGGCGGCGCACCCCTTGTCGCCAGGTGTGCTCGACGGTCTCGGGGAGGCGCTGCGCGCCGCGGTGCGCGGCGTCTACCCCCCAACGGATTCCCGCTTCCCGAAGCCAGGCGCGGATGAGAGGCAGGTCCGCCTCCTTCAGGCCGAAGCGCGCCCTCACCGCTTCCGCGCCAAGCGGCGCCAGCACCGCCTCCGCCGAATAACGCGAGTGGGGAAGGGCGAGCAGCTCGAGCAGGGCGCCGGTGGCGCGCGAATCCGACGCGCGTACCCGCGCCACGTCGAGGGGAATGCGGCCCGCCGCCCCGAACACCGCCTCGATGGCGGGTCCATAGCGGGCGAGGTCCGGCGCGCACACCAGCACATTGGCCGGCTCCAGGTCCGGATGGGCGTCGAAGAGACCGAGCAGGCGGTCGTGCAGCACCTCCGCCTCGCGGATGGCGGAGTGGCAGATGTGGATCTGGATGGAGTCGTCCGCGCCGGCTTCTTCCGCCGCTTCGCTCGCGAGGCGCAGGTCCAGGATGTCGCGTTGTACCGCGGCTAGGTGCGAGCATCCCCGCGGGGCCGTGAAGTCTTCGTCCGACTCGGCGCCGGCGCTCTCCGCGTCGATGAGCGCGTCGATCATGTCGCGTCCCGCCCGGCCCCACGCCGCGAGGAGCTCGTTGCCCGGGCTGAAGTAGCGTTCGGCGGGATCGACGTCCGGAGCCCGCCGCCGGCTCTCGCGCTCCGAGTGAATGTCGCCCCAGTACTCCCGGCACGGATTGAGGACGTAAACGTGGAGCTCCAGCCACTCGCTCGCGGCTTGCAGCACTTCGAGGTAGGAAGGCGAGAGCGAGGGCACCGCGAAGAAGCTCGCGCGCCGTGGCCATGCGTGCGGCCTGCCTTGCGCGAGGGCGCGGCGAAAGGCGTCGATGGAGGCGACCCAGTGGCCCGCCGGCCGGTCCGGGTAGCGCTCGCCCTCGGCTTCGACCAGACGCTGCCACAGGCGGGCCTGCCAGTGCGGGGGCGGACTTCGCGCCCACTCGCGGATCCAGTCCGGGCGGTACAGCAGACAACGGTCGAAGACCCGCGCGAGGCGATCCGCGAGCTCGAAGCGCTCGCGCGGTCCTCCGCCCGCGAGGTAGGCGCGCACCGGCGCGACCGAGGGGGCTTGAGGCTCCCGCGCGAAGGCCGGCAGCGCATCGTAGATGCGCCAGCGGAGCCGCGCGGGCGTGTAGTCGCGCTCGCCGCCGATGCCCGGGGCGGCGCCGCGCATGATGGACCAGGCGAAGTCGGCGGGCAGTTCGAAGCGCAGGTTCGCCGCGATGCCGAGTGCGCCCGCAAGCTCGAGCGTCAGCCAGCTCGCGATGCTCCGGTGCGCCACCACGATCCGCTCCGCTTCGAAGGGGTCGCCCGGGGCGGTGAGCATCCGCTTTGCGAGGGCGCCCGCGAGCGTCTCCAGTCGGTTCGAGTGATGGAGGTGGAGCAAGCCCCTTACGCTCCGCCGACCCTGGCCACCCCGTCCCTCCGACTCACGGCGGCGGACGCGTTGTTTTCAGCACGGTCCGCACTAAATGTGATGCGGGTAGCGGGGCAGGGCGGTGCAAGTACGCCTGCGGGCCCTGACTCGTGAGCGCCTTGGTCCCTGTAGAAGCCTGCGTGCCTGCGCTTCGAGAATCGGTAGCACATCGCGCCTCGGGCTGAGAAGTTCGATCTGCACCGGAACCCGTTCGCAGAGGCCGGAGCGGATTGCGCCGGGATGAAGTCGTCGTCGCCGACGTGTTCAATCCGCATGCGTTGCGATGGGGGCCGCTCCCGGCTCAGTCGATGTCGCGCAACAGGGCCCGGAAGTTCTCGTCGGTAAAGGGAAGCTCGTGCCCGGTGTCGGGGTCGAAGAGCGAGCGCGAGACGGTCTTGAGCGAACCCAGATAGACGTGCAGCGCGAGACTGTCCTTTCCCCCGCTGGTGTAGACACCGTGGATTCCCTCCCCGCCGATGGACAGGGTTTCTCCCGGCCCGACATGCTTCTCCGCGATCAGGGTCAGGCCCGACTCGTCGCGACGAAAGAGCTGGTTGATCTCGGTACCCTCGTATACCCCGATGAAGGCCGGCATCTTGTGGTTGTGCGGGGGCACGAGCTGTCCGGCGAAGAATCTCGCGCAGTAGACCGAAAGCTCGTCGGACTCCAGCAGCGCGAGTTCGTCTCCCTCGTACTCCGGCACCCGGGCCGCGACCGCGGCCGGATCGGCCACCGCCTTCTTCATCACCGCGTTGATGGCGCGCACGGGATGGGCAGTCGCCGTCGCGGTGCGAAGATCCGCGACAAAGCTGTCGGGGCAAAATGACATCGGTGTTCTCCTCGTGGGCGCGTCAGCCGCGCTACCCCACCGGTCTTCGTCGCGAGGGCGTCAGGATGGCGGGGCGGTTGTGCGCACGGAGCCGGCGAACGCCGAAGACGTAGCCGGCGCGAAGTCGTTGCGGCTTGAGGGAGTACGGCCCGCTACCGCGAGCATATTGGCGTCCGCGAGTTGAGAAATCGGTGAAACATCCGGGCTAGAGGGAGTAGTACGTCCCGCCCCGCGAGCGGATTGACGTGCACGGCGGAAGATCGGTGAGACATTGCGGCTGACACTTGGGTCCGAAACCTCTCCGCTTCGGATGCTACCATCCGCGTCCCCCGAATCGGCCCCCTGGAGCGGGATGCCCTCATGAAGTTCAAGACACGGGAAGTGCACGCCGGAGTCTCCCCCGACCCGGTGACCGGAGCGATCCTGACTCCGATCTATCAGTCGACCACCTATGTCCAGGATTCGGTGGAAGACTACATGTCGAAGGGGTACTCGTACTCGCGCTCCGGTAACCCCACCGTGGCCGCGCTGGAAGAGCGCATCCGCAACCTGGAGGGCGGGGCCGGCTGCGCCTGCTTCGGCACCGGGATGGCGGCCACCACCGCGGTGATGATGGGGCTGTTGAACGCGGGCGAGCACGCGGTGGTCTCGGATGTCGTCTACGGCGGCACCCACCGGCTCTCCACCCGGGTGCTGAACCGCTTCGGTGTCGAGTGCAGTTTCGTCGACACCTCCAACCTCGACACGGTGCGCGCCGCGTTGCGGGACAACACCCGGCTGATCTTCACCGAGACGCCCGCCAACCCCACCCTGAAGCTCACCGACATCGCCGCCATCTCCGAGATCGCCCGCGCGCGGGGCATTCCGCACGCGGTCGACAATACCTTCCTGACCCCCGTCTACCAGCGCCCGCTGGAACTCGGCGCGGATCTCTCCGTGCACAGCACCACCAAGTACATGGACGGTCACAACCAGACCGTGGGCGGCGCGGTGGTCGCGGCGAGCAAGGAGCATGACGAGGCGATAAAGTTCGTGCGCAACTGCCTCGGCTCGAACATGTCGCCGATGGTGGCTTTCTTCACCTTGCAGGGCTGCAAGACGCTGAGCACCCGCCTCGATGCGCAGTCCGCCAGTGCGCTCGAAGTGGCGGGATTTCTTGCGACCCACCCCATGGTCGATTCCGTGTGCTACCCCGGTCTCGACTCCTTTCCCCAGCGCGAGCTCGCGGATCGCCAGGCGAGCGGCCACGGGGCAATGCTGTGGTTCGAGGTGAAGGGGGGCGTGGATTCCGGGCGGCGTTTGATGAATACGCTCGAGCTGTGGAGCCTCGCGGAGAACCTCGGCTCGGTGGAGTCCCTCGTCACCCACTCGGTGACCATGACCCACGCCGACATGGCGCCGCAGGAGCGCCAGCGGGTGGGCATCACCGATGGCCTGGTGCGGCTATCGGTCGGGCTGGAGGATCCCGAAGACCTGATCGAAGACCTTCGCCAGGCGCTCGATCGCCTCTGAGTTCCGGGCCTCCGGTACACCTTCCGCCGAGCGTCCGAGCCGGGCGGGTCAGCGCGATTCCAGCAACTCCGCGACGTATTTGCTTAAGACACCCATGAACTCGCTGTCGCGGCTCGGGGTCGCGACGCAGTGTCCCCACGCGGAGTGGTAGGGGCGAAGCTCCGCGTTCGGCATCGACGCCACCTCGATGAAGTTGTCCTCGGGCGGAAAGTAGAGATCGGTGGTGCAGGGCACCACGATCGCCCGGGCCCGGATCGCGCCCAGCGCCCGGAGGAAATCGCCCTTGTACAGGGGGTTGGCGCTGATGTCGCCATGCTGCCAGGTCCAGAGTTTGGCGAGCAGGTCGTTGGCGTCCCAGGCGAGATGGTCCTGTTCCCAGTCGACGAGGAGGTCCTCGAAGGACCAGAATCCGAGTTCGCGGTGCAGTTTCTCCCGGTAGAAGGTCTGTGAGAAGGCCCATCCCGCGTAGACCCGCGCGAACGCCTTGAGCCCCACCTTGGGCGGGCGCTGGTAGTCGCCTCCGGCGTACGCGCTGTCGGCCTGGAGCGCCGCCTTGACCCCTTCGAGGAAGACGATGTTGTGGGGAGAGGTCTGCGCCGACGCACAGAAGGGCAGAATGGCGTCCACCATGTCCGGGTACTGCGCGCCCCACTGGAAGGACTGGCATCCGGCCATGGACCAGCCGAGTACCAGCGCGACATGGTCAATCCCCAGGTGTTCGGTGAGCAGGCGGTGCTGGCAGCGGACATTGTCGTAGAGGGTGACCCGGGGAAAGCGCGGACCGTCGCAGGGCGCGGGGGTGTTGCTCGGGGATGAGGAGATGCCGTTGCCGAACATGTTGACGCAGACGATGAAGCAGCGGGCGGGGTCGAGCGCGCGCACCTTCTCGATGTAGCCCTCGTTTCTCGTGTGGCTGCCGGTGTAGAAGGTCGGCATCACCACCACCCGGTCGCGGTTCGCGGAAAGACTCCCGTAGGTCTTGTAGGCGAGGCGGGCATTGGGCAGCGTCTCGCCCGACAGCAGCTCGACATCACCGAGCTCGAAGAACTCACAGTCGTGCGCCATGGGCCTTCCTCACGCGTCGAGAACGTTTCGGCCGCCGTCGTCGAGCTTCTCCGGTCTGCGCCAGTAGCTGAACTGCGGGGTCCAGTCGCCCACTCCGTGCCCGGCCATCGCCAGCAGGTTCCAGGCCGGGCAGAACATGTCGCCGGGTCCGAAGAGGACGGCGTTCTTGCGCAGAATTCTGCCGTCACGCTTCTCGTAGAGGACAGCGCCCGGTGCATTGTCATGGTCGGGGCTTGCCGATTGCTCGCGCATGTAATCGCCTCCGCCGTGGGAGGCGAGGCGGAAGCGCCAGCCGCGGGAGTTGGCGAAGCGGCGCTGCGTCTCTGGATCGTCACGGGAGAGGAGGGCGACCGACATCGCCGATTCGAGGTGGGGCAGGAACCCGTTGAAGCCGTCGGCCCACAGCGTGCAGTAGCGGCATCCCTGCCCCATGTTGTGGATCGCGAGGAGCCGGTCGGCGCCGGCGAAGAGGCTGCTCAGGCGCACCTCGCCCGCGAGGGTCCACAGGGGGTAGTCAGGGACTTCCCGGCCGACGGCCTCGCGCCGTAGCGCATTGAGCTTCGCCGTGAGGGTCGCGATCTGTTTCTCGAGCCCTTCGATCTCGGCTTCGGGGGCATCCGGGGAAGTGTCGTTTCGGGCCATGGTTTCGCTGCTCGCTTGCCTCGTCGTTGACGGCCGCTCTTCCCGGCTAGCCCGCCCGTTGAGAAGTCGGTGAAACTTGCGGGCTCAGAAGCGTACGCGCAAGTCGATGCGCAAGCGAGAGTCGCCCGCGCCGTCGGTGTCATGAGCGCGCTCGCCAACCACGGCCGCTGCGACACCCGGCTGCCACTCCAACTCGGCCCCGGCACTCATGCGCCGCCAGCCATCCCCGCCGCCGCCAAGCGACGCCTCCAGAAACGGCGTCAGCGTCCCGCGGCCCTCCATCGCCACCCCGTAGCCAAGTCGGGAGGTCAGTGCCGCACCGCTGTCAAAACGGTCTTCCAGACTCGCAAACACGTCCGACGCCTCCGACACCTCTGCGCTTGTCGAACCTGACTGAATCCCCCAGGTCGGCGCCAACTTGAACGACAGTCCTCGCCCCCTCGCGTCCGCACGCCACAGCGCTTCCACGCTGCCGCCCCAGTCGTGATCGCGCGCACCGGAATAGAGCGCCAGCCAATGCGCCGTGGCCGACAGCCCGAAGCGCGGGTTCCCCGTCTCCACGCGCGCCCCGGCCGACAACTCCAGTCCCGTCCCCGATACACCGTCACCCCCATCGTGGGTCACCATGAGCGATCCATGCGGCGTCAGCGCCGCTCCCGAATCTCCCAGCCGCAAGGCCTGGTAACTTCCTTCCATCCCGCCACGGAGACGCCATCCTTCTCCGCGCAGACCTGCCAAAGCCTCGCCCTCGGTCCCGCTCGTCTTCGCCTGCACCATTCCGCCTTCACCCGTCGCCCACAACGTCATCCCGTCCCGGCTCCAGATCTGACGTGTGCCGCTGAGCGACCCCACCATCACTTCCAGGTCCGCCTTCTCTTCCTCCCGCTCCACGTGATCGTAGGACACCGTCCCACGCCCCGCTCCCAGTACCACTTGAAGCACTCCGCCCTCTTCCGTCTCCGCACGGACATAGGGCCACGCCGCCGTCAACTCCGTGCGCAGCTTCGCGCTCCCCTCGCCAACATCCAGCTTCACCCGCCCGAATCCCTGCGACAGGGCAGCGCCCGCTATCAATCCCTCGCCGAGTTGCCGGTCCACCCCGATCCAGCCGCCCCAATGGGTGCCCTCATAGCTCCCCTGGTCCACATCGCCGCCGAATTCCCGTACATCCCCGCGTCCCCACAGCGTCCACTGCCCTGCGCGATCTTGCGCACCTTCGCACTCCGGCGACCACTGAAACGCGCTCGTCCCCAGAGCCTCTTTCGGCTCCAGTCCATGCTCCCCCTGCTGTTGCTCATGCGCCTGCGTGCCTGCTGCCGTCTCCGCTGCTTCAGGCTTCACTTCCTCCCCCGCCAGCGTCACGGCCGTCACGCATCCGGGACCGCCAAATCGCCCGCGCATCGCCTCCGATACCCCCGCCAGCGCACTCTGTGCCACATCCACCAGCGTGGCCGTCACCACCTGTCGCTCCTCTTCCGTTGGCGGTTTCGGACCCTCCAGCACCGTCATCTGAAACACCCTCGACACCACGCTGCCATCCGCCCCGGTCACCGAGTAGCTGTATATCGTCGCCCCCTGCGCCACCGTCGGAATCCCCGACAGTTGCCGCGTCGCGGCCTCGAACACCAGGCCGGCCGGCAAGGCCGGGGTCAGTCCGTACGTCAACTCCCCGCCACCACCGCCGGTCGCCGCCGGCAGGGTCCATGCCTCGATTTCCCGATGTTGCCGGTAGGTCTGGTGCGCTATCACCGCCAGTGCCAACGGCTCGTCGTTGTCCGCCACCGTCGTCGGTACCGTCTGTTCCCCCACGACGTCATACCCCCCGCCTGACGGATCCACCATCAGCATGGCGTTGTCGGTCACCGTATTCACGTCCTCCAGCGCGCTTACCGTCACCGTCTGCGCCACGTCCCAGTTCGATGTCGTAAACGTCAGTGACTCGGGCTCCAGCGTCACCTGCTCATGGTTCGACGCCAGCATCACCACCACCGTTCCCATCGGCTCCACATCCAGCACCACCGTGAACGTTCCCGTCTCCCCTTCCTCCATCGCCAAGCTTGCCGGCACCACGGTCACGCCCGCCCCCGCGGTGTCGTTGTCCGTCACCGTCACCGCCACCGTCTCATCCGCCACCGCGTCATAGCCCCCGCCTGAGGGATCCACCGTCACCGTCGCGCTATCGTTGTCCGCATCCGCGTCCTCCAACGCCTGCACGGTCACCGTCTGTGCCACATTCCAGTTCGCGGTCGTGAAGGTCAGCGTCCCTGGGGTCGGCGCCACCGCCCCATAGTTCGACGTCAGCGCCACCGCCACATCCCCGATAGGCACCGCGTTGAGCTCTACTCTGAAGCTGCCGGACGCACCCTCAGAAAGCGCCAGACTCTGCGGACTCACCGTCATGCCGGCTCCCGGCGCGTCGTTATCCGTCACCGTCACCGCCACCGTCGCATTTGCCACCGCGTCATAGCCCCCGCCCGACGGAGCCACCGTCACCGTGGCCCTCTCGGGGGCCGCATCCGCGTCCTCCAACGCCTGCACCGTCACCGTCTGCGCCACGTTCCAGTTCGCGGTCGTGAAGGTCAGCGTCTCCGGGTTCGGCGCAACCGCCCCATTGTTCGACGTCAGCGCCACCGCCACATTCCCCTTCGGCACCGCGTTCAGCACCACTCTGAAGCTGCCCGACGAACCCTCCGAAAGCGCCAGACTCCGAGGACTCACCGTCATGCCCGCTCCCGCCGCGTCATTGTCCGTAACCGTTACATTCACCGACTCATCCACCACCGCGTCGTAACCCCCGCCTGACGGGTTCGCCGTCACGGTGGCGAAGTCGGCCTCCACATCCGCGTCGTCCTCGGCCGCACTCACCGTCACCGTCTGTGCGCTGTTCCAGTTCGCGGTCGTGAACGTCAGCGTCTTCTCGTCCAGCGTCACATCCTCATTGTCCGACGTCAGCGCCACCTCCACATCCCCGGTGGGCTCCCCGTCCAGCACCACCGTGAAAGTTTTCGACGAACCCTCGTCCATCGCCAGACTCTCCGGGCTTACCGTCACGCCTCCGAAGGTCCCCGACGCCCCGCTGCCGTCATTGGCCGCATTGCCATTGCCCGCGGCATCCCTGGCCCTATCCCTCTTCACCGCCAACTGGAAGTCCGCGCTCGGCGTCACATCCACCGTCCACTCCTGCCCCTCCGTCGTGGCCGTGAACGACGACAGCGTTGCATTGGTGGCGTCGATGTCTCCTACCTCGAAACCCTCCACCACCTCATTGAAGCGCAGCGTCGCCGTGAACGCGCCGTTGGCCACCGGCGGAACCCCGCTGATGGTTAACGTCGGCCGGATACGATCCAGCAAGAAGCTGTGCTCATTGACCCCCGTCGGCGTCCTCGATGTCAGCACGCAGTTTTCAACGTCCTTGATACCGTGGCTCGTCCTGATGTTCAGCGTCACCACCCCGTTGAAAGTCGATACATCGCCGCCGGTCCCGTGCACGAGATACTGGGTCCCGCCTGTATCATCTATACCCCACGCCCCGGTCCCCGAGAACAACGCCTTTCCCGTCACCGAATCCGTCCCGGACAAGAAGAAGTCCTGCCACTCGATCCCTTTCACTCTCTCGCTGAAGGTCAGCCGCCAGAACACCGACTCTGCGTTCGTCTCATATTTCACCGGCGTGGCGTGCTGCCGCGTGGTCCGCAAGATCGACACCAGCGAAGGATCGGTGTTTTCCAGCATGTAGGTGTCCTTGATGGACCCAGTGGGTGTCGAGTTGGTCAGCGCGTTGCCCGCGACGTCCGTAATCGTGTATCCCTGCTTGAAGCTCAACCGTACCTCGCCAGCGAAACACGCCACATCGCCGCCGCTGGCGGTCACGTCATATTGTCTCCCGGACGAGTTGGGCACAGCCGCTACGCTCAATCCCGCCGACGTACCGGACACGGCGAAATCCCCCGCCGCTACTCCGGTCACTTCTTCGTTGAAGGTCACTCGCCACTTGAGCGTATTGGCGCCCGTTCGGTAGTCGGTCGGTTCCTGCCGCACAACGGAGGTGACCCTTGGAGCCGTCCAGTCCACCGTCGCCGACAACGAACCCGCCAGGCTGTTGTTGTCGAAGCCATCCTTGGCCGCATTCGCTCCTACCGATACCGTGACGGCGCCTTCCCGCGCGAACGCCAGCTTCGCTGTCCATACCCGGTCGCTCGTCTTCCTGAATTCGGAAAACGTTCCATTGTTGCTACTGCCACTGATATCGTCGAATGCAAACCCCGTGACGTCTTCGTGGAACGTGAATGTGACCTGAGGATCCCTCGCGTTAGTGGCTGCTGGAAATCCCGTGATCGTGAGTTTCGGGTGAACGTTGTCGACCAGGTAATGTCCATTACGCATGGCGCGTTCCCTGGTTTGGCTACCACCGAACACCCATTGAGGACGGTATCTGTTCCCCGCGAGGTCCAGGATGTAGTTCAAGGTCCATCTGGCGTTACCTGCTCTGGTGCCAAATGCAAGTTTCGCGCCTGTGCTGGGATTGTCAGTATTCTCCAGATCGCCGAAATTGGTAAATGTAATTACATACTTGCTATCCGAACCGTCCTTGCGACCCGAAACCGTACCCGACTCACTCCATGGGTCACCGGTTGTCGGAAAATCTCTATGTTTCTTGAGAAAGAACACCTCGCCCCAGTCGACTGGGGTGCTGGAGTCGTTGTCGTCGTCAATGACCACATCTTCCGTAAACTCCAGGAACCAGCTTACAGTGTGACCCGTTGTCTTCTGTGGTGTTGCGTCGTTAGACGGTTGCCTCCAGACCCCATGCCGTGCGGGCCCCAGGGTGTCCGCCTGCGCCTCGAACCATGGCGCCGCAATCAGCAGGAAGAGCATCCCGAGGGCAAAGAACCCGTTGCGCCGGGTTTGCATTCGGGGGGAGGAAGAGGAGTGGATCGAAGGGGAAGGTGAAGAAGTGGATCGAGCACTACACGTCAGCACCGAGATCACCGTCCTGAACTTCAAAATGACTCTCCCCACAGAAAAACTCATCCGCAATACCGGGCTGTTCCACGGTCAACCACTCGACCGATTCAAATCAAGCAGGTCAAAGGGTTTATCGCCATCCCATCGTCAATTTTGCCCGTATGGTAGAAAAAATACCAACCCCACAAAGTCCGCCGCCAGGAAAGACCACCCTATACACTCATCCCGAACTTCGTCCGGTTCCCGGGTTTTGCGGCGACGGCACACGGAGAAAGCCTCCTTCGTGTCGCTTGCCCTTCGATTCTGGCGTCGTCCTGCGGGCACGGACGCACGCTTTCCTCACCCCAGGAGTTCAGGGAATTCCTGCTTCTCAAGCTCTGCGGCCGCCGCAACGAGGTGTTCGGCATGGTGTACCTCGACTCGGTACTTACGGGCTAGAATGCGCCGCGTCCGCGTCCCGGTTGAAAGTCACGCGGCCCGCGTTCCCATGAAACTGGCCACCGACCTGGATCGAAAGTACCCGGCCATCGCAGATCTGGAAGCGGTGGTTCGACGGCGCATACCCCGCTTCGCATCCGAATACATGATGCGGGGCCACGGCCGATTCGACTGTCGGCAGCGCAACCTCGATGCGCTCAGGCGCATCGACCTGACGCCCGAGTATCTGATCGAGAGCGTGATTCCGAAGATGGAAACCCCCCTCTTCGGACGTAACTGGAGCGCTCCCTTCGGGGTGGCCCCGGTCGGGCTCTCCGGGCTCATCTGGCCGCGGGCGCCGGAGATTGCCGCCCGCGCCGCGACCCGGGCCGGGCTGCCCTTCGTGCTCAGCACCTATGCCACGTCCAGTCTCGAGCGCATCGCGAAGGTCACGGACGGCAACGCGTGGTTCCAGCTCTATGCTCCGAACATCCCCGATATGCGTCGCGACCTCGTGGAACGCGCGAAGTCGGCGGGTTACGAGGTGCTGCTGGTCACGGTGGACACACCCGGGAACACGCGCCACCCGACGGACATCCGCAACGGGCTTTCGGTTCCTCCGCGCTTCGACCTGTTCACCGTGCTCGACATGCTCTCGCGCCCGGCCTGGTCCCTCGCGATGCTGCGCTCGGGCATACCGACCTTCGAGAACCTCACCCCCTACCTTCCCGCCGGCGCGAGCTTCGCGGAAGGGGCCCGCTTCTTCAAGGACATCTCGCTCGGACACATTTCGATGGATGTCCTGCAAGAAGTTCGCGACCAGTGGCCGGGCAAGATGCTGGTAAAGGGAATACTCTCCGCGGCGGACGCCCGGCGCTGCGTCGAGCTCGGAGTCGAGGGCGTCGTGGTCTCCAATCATGGAGGCCGGCAGCTCGATGCCGCGGTCTCCGCGGTGGAGGCGATCCCCGAAGTCCGGGCCGAGATCGGTTCGGGAATGGTGCTGATCGCGGACGGGGGCGTGCGCTGTGGACTGGACATCGCCCGCATGCTGGCCGTCGGCGCGGACTTCGTGCTCTGCGCGCGCGCCGTCTACTTCGGCGTGGGCGCGCTCGGTTCCCGTGGCGGGGACCACGCCATCCACATCCTGCTCGAAGAGCTGGCGGAGGCGATGCGCCAGATCGGCGTCACGACCGTAGCGGAGCTTCCGGAGCGCCTGCGCCCGCGCCCGGCCCCGCCCTGATACCTTCCGCGGGGTCGACGGGCACCCGTGAGGGGACACCCGTCATGGAGCCGCGCTTGCGGGGAGTGCGTGTTCCGGCGAGGCCTTGACCCGCGGTGCCGCGGGTCAAGGCATCCGGGAGGCCGGGCGAGGATCTCCGTCAGGACGAACCGAAACTCGGGAGACGCATCGTGTGCTGTGCGGACCGCTCACACCGGGCGGTCGCCCGCGTGGGAGGAGGTCACCGCGAAGCGGTAGCCGCCCGGACCTTCGATATGGAAGGTGTCGTGGATGCGCCCCCGCTTGATGTCGGTGGCATCGATACCGGCGTCCGTGAACTCCGCGCGGGCCGCGTCGATGTCGTCGACCATCAGGTCAAAGGGGGCCTTGCGGCCCGGCTCGATCGCCTCCTCGCTGCGACTGAGCACCAAGTGGGTGCCGCCGCGCAGCTCGAGTACTCCGAAATTCTCGCGTTTGACGATATCGCGCATGCCGTGGCGCACGAAGAACGTGTAGGCGCTCTCCACATCCTCGACCTCCAGGCTCACGTGCCCGACCGCAAGTCTTGGTCTTTCGTCCGTGCTCATGGCGGATCCTCCCCGTCGGCGGCTGAGTCATGGGTCCCGTTGCGCACCGGTGGCGGGATGCGCACGGAAGACAATGCAATCCTACACGCCAGGCACGCGTTTCGTGCGCACCGAACGGACCTCCCCGCGCGGCGCCGACCTCCCACCCCAATCGACACCCCGCGCGCAGGCGCCTTGCCTGTTTGTTCCCGGGAAAGGTCGACTTGGAGCTGGATCCCGGTCGGGGAGCGCGTCGAGGCACTCTCGACGCACGTACTCGGGAGAACGCCGGCAGGGACCGAGAACACTCGATCAACACTCGGGGTTCACGACCCGGAAGGTCATCCGATGCTGGCGCGGCGCGCAAACTCCCGTGCGCTTGCGTCAGGATGCGGGGAATGCGGCACACCCCGGTCCCCGCCCGGCGGCTCTCTCCCCCCGGGATTCGCTACATCGCCGCGGCCAGCACTTCGAGGAAACGGGCCTCATCGTCATCGTTTACCCACAGGTGCGGGGTGACGCGCAGGGCGTCATGCCCGCGTCCGCTCACGTAGACTCGTTCGGCCGCGAGCCGCTGCACCAGACCTTCGGGGACGCCCCCCGGAAAGCGAAGCCCCAGGTAGTGGCCGCCGCGGAGATCTTCGGGAAGCGTATGGATTCCAAGCGCGCCCACCCCTTCCGCCAGGCGCCGGGTACGCACCCGGATCGTCTTCTGGATGTTCTCCACCCCCCACTCGCGCACCTGACGCAACGCGGCGTTGGCCATGGGCAGAAGATGGAAGTTGCCGCGTTCGCCGACATCGTAGCGCCGCGCCCCGGGGGCGAAGGCGTCCCGGTAGTCGACGAGGCCGGTGAACTGCTCGCTGCGGGCGCGGTCGGCCCAACTGTGCTCGATCGGCATTCCGTCGTGGCGTTCCGGGGCGACGTAGAGATATCCGGCCGCATAGGGGCCGAGCAGCCACTTGTAGGTGGCCGCGACCAGGAAGTCCGGCCGGATCGCGTTGACGTCGAAGGGCAGGGCGCCGACGGACTGGGTGCCGTCCACCACCAGCATGGCGCCAACCTCGCGGCAACGCGCCCCGACGCGTTCGAGATCGATGAGCGCGCCGTCCGTCCAGTGCACGTGGGGCAGGGCCGCCACCGCCACCCGCTCGTCGAGCGCTTCCAGGATGCATCGGGTCCAGTCGTGGTCCGCGGGTCGCGGGAGCGTCCGGATCTCCGCGCCGCATTCCCGAGCCCGCTCCCGCCAGGGATAGACGTTGGAAGGGAACTGCTCCTGGAGGAGGAGTACCTGTCGGCCGGGCGCGAGCGGCACATTCCGCGCCGCGGTCGAGATGCCGTAGCTTGCCGCCGGCACCAGGGCAATGTCTTCCGCCGAGGCGCCGACGAGTTCCCCGAAGAGGCGGCGGCCTTCCTCGGCGTCGGAGGAGAAGTCCTCGGGGACGATCTCCCAGGGACGGCACTTTCGCCGGGTCGACGCCTCGCCCACCTCCCGTACCTGATGCATGAGGGGAGAGATGTACGCGCAGTTGAGGTAGGCGACATCGGCCGGGATGTCGAAGAGGTGGCGCTGACAGGGAATCATTGCGGGTTCGTCCAGCTTCTCGGGAGCGGGCAGTCTAGCCCGGAAATTTCACCGATTTCCTGCTGCGGACGCCAATATGCTCGTGTTAGCGGGGCGTACTCCGTCGCGCCGCTTCGACGTAGTGTCAGCTACCTGCTTCGCTTCGCAGTCCCTGCTTCGCTTGCAGGCCGGGCAAGCCATCCCTGGCTTGCCCGCTCGCCGGGGCGAAGCGCCACCGGCGCTTCGCCTGTTTCCGGCTCGCCCCTCAGCGTCTTTCGGTCCGTTCACCCCACTATCACGGCATCTTGGCGCCCTCGCTACGAAAACCGGTGAAAAATCCGGACTCGCTGCAATGTCTCCGCGACATGTCGCGGGCGGAGCGTTGCGCCCGGGCCGGGTGGCCCGTTTCGGCGACCTGGCGTGATACCCGCCATCATGAGGTTTGCCCAGGCCGTCTCCAAGGTGGCACCCTCGCGCCGAGGCGGCGAAGGGGGTGAGCAGATTTGACCGGCGCCGAACACCCCCGGCGTCCGCGTTCCATGAGGAGGACTCGATGGTCGACTACTTGAAGGAGTGTCTGAAGGAGCCCGTCCCCCGAGAGTGGAGCTTTCCCGAGGCGGAGTACCGGAGCCGCCTCGAGAAGGTTCGCGTGGCGATGGATAGCGCCGGAATCGACGTGCTCCTGGTCCACTCCGTCGTGGACAACTGCTACCTCTGCGGCTACCAGACGCTCTGGCCGGAGGCCTACGCCTGTCTTGTCGTGCCCCGCCACGGCGATCCCTTCATGCAGGTGGGTGAGATCGAAGGGGCCCTGGCGGTACTTCAGGGCTATGTCACCGACATCGTGACCTTCCCGTGGGTCGGCTCCGAGATCGCACCCTCTCAGCTTGCCGGTCTCCTCGCCGACCGTGGTTTCGCGCGGCGTCGAATCGGTGTGCAGATGGGCAGCATCGAGATGGGCCTGCGCGGTCCGCTGGACGCCGCGGCCTATCTCCGGTTGAAGGAGCTGCTTCCGGAAGCGGAGTTCGTGGATGCCACGAAGCTCATGTTCGACATTCGCGTGGTGAAGTCCCCGGCGGAGGTCGAGCACCTGCGGCAGGCCGGGACGATCACGGCCCGGGGCATGAAGGCCGCGATCGAGGCCGCCGATGCGGGTTCGTCGGAAAACCGGCTCTCGGCCATCGCCGCTCGGGAGATGATCGATGCCGGATCCGAACCCTTCTCCATCGACCCCATTACCAGCGCCGGCCACCGTTCCGGTTGGTTTCACACCACCTTCAAGCGTGGAGCGCTGCGTCCCGGCGATCATGTCCTGCTCGAGTTCGGGGGCTGCTGGCACCGCTACACCGCCCCCATGATGCGCACCGTCATCCTGGGAGAGCCCGGCAATACCGCGAGGCGCGTGATGGAAGCCAACCAGCGCACGCTGGAGCTCCTTTACTCCAGTGTGAGGGCGGGCCGAACCGCACACGAGGTGGCGGTGGAAGTGAAGAAGGGAGTGGAGGACGTGGACGACATGATCTTTCGGTCCGGGCACTTCGGCTATTCCATCGGGCTCGGATTCCCGCCGACCTGGACCGACGGTCCCATGTACATCGCAGAGGGCAGCGAACGGGTGCTGGAAGCCGGCATGACTTTCCACACGCCGCACTCCTTCCGCATCCCGGCTCAAATCGTGATCGGTGCGAGCGAGAGCATTGTGGTCACCGAGACCGGCTGCGAGATTCTGACCCCCGGCGTCGACCGCCGACCCGCCGTCAAGCTGGCCTGACCGCGTGGGGAAGCGGCCGAAAAGACTTTGGCCCCAAGGGCTGCGAAGCGAAGCAGGTAGCCGACACTACGCGGAAAGCGGCGCGACGCAGTTCGGCTCGCAACAGCGAGTATATTGGCGCCGGCCACTTGTGAAATCGGCGAAATTTGCGAGCAATATCTGACGAGATTCCAAGCACCCGCCTGGAGCCATCCATGGAAGCACCGACCCGAGCGCGCCGTCGCCGGAGCAAGGCTCCGGCCGAGACGCCGACCCGATCCGTCGACTACCGCCACCTCACGAGCTCGCTCCCCCTGGCCGAAGGCTATGCCGGCGAGCAGATCGAGGAGATCCACCACACCGCGCTCGGCGTGATGCAGGAGCTTGGGGTCCGGGTGAATCACGCCGGCGCCCGGGACATCCTCGCCCGCGCCGGAGCGACGGTCCGAGGCGACCAGGTGCGTTTCGGGCGCGAGATGGTCGAGGCGGCGATCGCATCCTCGCCCCCCGAGTTCACGCTGACGAGTGGCTGCGGCACCCTGCGGATCGGTGGGCGCAGCACCCAGTTCCTCCCCGCCGGCGGTCCTCCCTACGCCATGGACACCGAGCGCGGCAAGCGCACGGGGACTTACGAGGACTTCCGCAACTTCATCCGCCTCGCGCAGGCCTTCGACGTTATTCACATGACGGGGCCTTCGGTCGAGCCCCAGGACCTTCCGCCCAACGTGCGCCACCTGCGGATGATGCGGGCCCAGATGCTCGACTCCGACAAAGCGACCTTCATCTACTCCCGTGGCGCCGCTCAGGTCGCGGACTCCTTCCAGATCCTGCGCCTGCGTTACGGCCTGGACGAAGACGAGTTTCAGGCGCGGCCCCACACCTACACCGTGATCAACACCAACTCGCCGTTGATCCTCGACATCCCCATGTGTCAGGGGATTATCGACTTCGCCGCCGCGGGCCAGATGTGCATCATCACCCCGTTCACCCTCTCCGGTGCGATGGCGCCGGTCACCATACCCGGCGCGCTCGTCCAGCAGCATGCCGAGATGCTCGCGGGACTCGTGCTGAGCCAGACCGTGCGCCCCGGGGCGCCGGTCGTCTACGGCGGGTTCACCTCCAATGTCGACATGAGGTCGGGGTCTCCGGCCTTCGGCACGCCGGAGTACGTGCGGGCCTGCTGGGGCACCGGCCAGCTCGCGCGGCGGGTCGAGCTTCCCTGGCGCTCCTCCGCCTCCTGCGTTTCCAACACCCCGGATGCCCAGTCGATCTGGGAGACGCAAATGGCGCTCTGGGGCGCGCTCACCGGGGGCGCCAACATCGTGATTCACGCCGCGGGGTGGCTGGAGGGCGGGCTCAGCGCCTCCTACGAGAAGTTCATACTCGACATCGAGCAGCTCCAGCACATGGCGGAGCTCATGCAGCCGGTGCGCTGGGACGAGGGCGAGCTCGCGATGGACGCGCTGCGCGAAATCGGTTCCGGCGGGCACTTCTTCGGCGCCCGCCACACCATGGCGCGTTACAAGACCGCCTTCTATTCTCCCTACGTGTCGGACTGGTCCAACTACCAGCAGTGGCAGGCGGAGGGCGGGCGCGACGCCACCGAGCGCGCACACGATCTCTGGCAGCAGGTCCTGGCGGAGTTCGAGCCACCGAGGGTGGATCCGGCGGTGGTCGAGGCCGTGGACGCATTCATCGCCCGACGGGTGGAGGAGGGCGGCGCCGACCCGGTGAGCTGAGCGTGCGGTGGGGCGGGTGCTCAGTCGAGGCGGCTTTCGCGGTGCTCGGCGCGCGCGAGCCAGTCCGGGTGTACTTCCACCCCCCAGCCCGGCGCGTCGGGAATAGTGACTTTTCCGTCGTCGATCGCGTAGGGCGACTCGACGAAGAGCCCTTCCTGCCACGGGTAGTAGTCCGGTCCCTCGATCGAGAACTCCAGATACTTTCCGGGATTCGGGATCGCGCCGAGCAGGTGCATGGTGAACAGCGTCACCATGGAGAGATTGGCGCAGTGCGGCGTGCAGGGAAGGCCGGCGGCCCGCGCCATCTCGGCGACGCGAAGGGCGCGGGTCAGTCCGCCCACGTAGCACACATCGGGCTGGACCACGTCGACCGCGCGCATCTCGATCATCCGGCGCCACACCAGCATCGAGCAGTCCTGCTCGCCTCCGGTCACGTCGAGGTCGAGCGCTTCGCGCACCTCGCGGGTCTGCTCCAGCTCCCAGTAGGGACAGGGCTCCTCGTAGTGGCCGACGCCGTTCGCCTCCAGCATGCGCCCGACTTCGATCGCGCGCGGGGGCGAGAAGGCGCTGTTGGCGTCGACCAGCTTGTCCACCCCGTCGCCGAGTGCCGAGCACACCGCGGGCACGATCGCCTCGGTGCGCCCGGGCCAGTGGTCCACGTCGCGCCCGCACTCCGCGCCGACCCGGAACTTGAACGCGTCGAACCCCTGCTCGTCCCGCAGCCGGACCAGTCTCTCGGCCTCGTCCCGCGCAGTGATGTCGCGCTTCATCGACGAGCCGTAGGCGCGGAGCCGCCCCGGCCGGCCCCCGAGCAGCTCGCACACGCTCTTGCCTTCGAGCTTCCCGCGCAGGTCCCACAGTGCGGTATCCACCCCGCCGAGCGCGCGGCGGAGGTAGGAGCCCGGGAACTTGTGCTCGCGCTCCAGCACCCGATCGCCGAGGCCGGCGGGGTCAAGCGCGTCGTACCCCAGCGCCCACGGCGCCACCTGCCGGTGGAGCACCGTGGCGGTGATGTCGGCGCAGTAGGGCGCCACCTGACCCCAGCCCTCGCCGCCCTCCTCGCTGCGCACCCGCACGAAGCACAGGTAATCGGTGGACCAGGTCTCGATGCTCTGGATGCGCATGGCTCTCGCAGCGCCCGCCGGCGCCGTCCTCTACGGTGGCGACACCGCGATCATTGCCCGGAATCGGGGTCCTGGGCTAGAACTCGATCGCGACCTCGCCAGCCTCCAGGACGGTCGGGTAGAGCGCCAGGTTGCGGCAGTGCGACAGGGTCAGGCACTCGCCCGACCTCACGTCGAAGCGCCAGCCGTGAAGCGGGCAGGTCACCACCGATCCGTCCAGCTTGCCTTTGCCGAGCGATCCCCCCTTGTGACGGCAGAAATCCTGTGTGGCGTAGAACTCTCCCCCGACGTTGTACAGCGCGACTCCTCGGCCTTCGACACTGAAGGTTCTGCACTGTCCGGGGGGAAGCTCGGACGCCGCACAGAGCACATGTCTGGTCACGGCTGCAGATTCAGGGCGTCGATCACATTGCGCGAGAAGAAGCGTTCGCGCTGGGTCTCCTCCATGTCGGGATAGAGCTCGATGTACATCTCCACGCCGCTGACTCCGCTCGAGTCCCAGTGCGGGTAGTCACTGGTCAAGCCCATGTTCCGTCCGCCGAACCACTCGACCGTCTCCCGCAGCAGCGCCTCGGCCGGCTCGAAGGAACATATCGTGCACTGACGCCGGAAGTACTCCGACGGATTCAGCTTGAGCTCCGCCGTCTCCGCTCTCGGGCGGCCGGCGATGTGCTCGTCCAACCTGAACAGGAAGTATGGCACCCAGGTCGCGCCCGCTTCGCAGAACAGGACTTGCAGTGTCGGGTGCCGCTCCAGGACCCCGTAGCCAATCATGCCGCACAGGCCGGTGGCCATTTCGCAGGGGTGCGACACCACATGGGCCAGCCAGTACTTGTCGAACTTGTAGTCCGTACTGTAGGTCGCGTTGTAGGTGCCGGTAGCCTCGTGGAACAGCAGCGCCATGCCAAGCTCGGTCATCGTCTCCCAGACCGGGTCCCAGTCCTCCTGCCAGTACCGCACTTCGTTCATGACGTTCGGCCGCATCCAGACCGTCCTCGCGCCCATCCGGTGGCAACGCTTGATCTCCTCGACCGCCCATGCCGGCTTCAGGGGGATGGACGCGCACCAGATGTGACGCCGGTTGGTGGCGAAGTCCTTCGCCATCCAGTCGTTGTGGGCCCGGCACAGCGCGTACTGGAGTTCGAGATTCAGGATGTCGGGAATGAACAGCCCCATGGTCGGAAACCAGATTCCGATGTCGACTCCTCCGAGATCCATGTCTTCGTCCCGGTAGGCCATCGAGTGCTGGTACGCCTCCTCGTAGGGCAGAGACTCGCCGCGCGGGCGCTGGTCGCCGCAGCCCTCGATGCGTCCGCCGCCGTAACCACGCGGCTTCTGATACAGGCGGCCCTCCATCATGATGCGTGGCGAGCCCTGGTTGTCGGTAACGAGCTTGGGCGCTTCGCTTGCGAACTCGGGGTCGAGGTACTTGGTCATCGCCTCCGGCGGCTCGATGACGTGACGATCCGCGTCGATGACGAAGAATTCTCGGGCTACCCGTTTGCTTTCCGAACGCCAGGATGCGGCGACTGCCCGGTAGTGTTCCTCTTCGCTCAGCTTTGGTGCCGCCTCTGCCATGATTTCCGACTCCTCTTTGGGTCCATGTTGTGCCCGTCCCCGTCTTGCCGCCCGGCCGGTCGCAGGACCGTGAACGCGCGCCCGTCATCGTGGACTTGCCTGCCCGCGGCGCCTCTCCCGATGGCAAGGTAACGCCCGAGCCGGGACGGGGAAGCACCCTTGACCGTAAATCTACGCTTCGCGAGCCTTGGTTCACTGTCAATTAGTGGACACCCCCGAGCTTCGTGTCTCCGACAGTCCACGTCCGCATGTCGCATAGTTGACAGATGAGCACAGGTTGCCGGCGCACTATCGGTAATCGGTGCCGGATAAACCCGGATGTTTATCCGATTTTCGTAGCGAGGGCGCCAAGATGACGTGATAGTGGGGTGCACGGACCGAAAGACGCTGAAGGCGTAGCCGACACTACGTCGAAGCGGCTTGAGGGAGTACAGCCTGCTAACACGAGCATATTGGCGTCCGCAGTAGGAAATCGGTGAAACATGCGGGTTAAGGCTTCCCGTGCCCTCCCCCGCGCCCGAGAGGCCGGGGGGCGATATCCGGCGCGAATCGGCGACACATCGCCGGTTTCGGCGGTCCGCACAGCCTGAGGGGGGTGGCGAGATGAAGAACGCACGCAAAGGATTTCTGGCCGCCACGGCATTGGCCGTGGGCCTTGCCGCCGGCGTCACCGGCGCACAGGAGTTTCCGTCCCGGCCGATCGACATGATCGTCAATTTCGGTCCCGGTGGAGGCGCGGACGGGATGGGACGCACGGTGGCCCGGCTGCTGTCGCCCCTGCTCGGGGTGCCGGTGCCGGCGTCCAACGTTGCCGGCGCCGCGGGTAACACCGGACTGACCAAGGTGGCCGGCGCCACGGGCGACGGCTACACCATCGGTACCATGACCGGTCTGACTGTATCCTCGTGGGCCTCCGGCATGGGCAGCCTGACGCCCGACGATTTCTCCTACCTGGCGATCGTGCAGTCGTCGCCGTCCATGCTCTTCGTGCCCGAGGACAGTCCCTTCAAGTCCTACCAGGATCTCCTCGACTACACCCGGGACAATCCGGGCGAGGTGCGCGTCGCCACCGCCGGTCTCGGCACTCTGGACGACCTGACGCTGAAGTTCCTCGGCACCAAGGGACACGAGATGAAGAACGTCCCCTACGCCAAGCCTGCGGAACGATACATCTCGCCGCTCGGCGGGCACACCGAGGTGCTGTACGAAGAACCGGGTGATGTTGCCCAGTTCCTCGAAGCGGGGCAGATCCGGGCGCTCGTGATCTTTCGCGAAGAGCGTCACCCGCGTTTTCCCGACCTGCCCACATCGTTCGAGTTCGGCCACGAGATCTCCTTTCCGAACTGGCGTGCAGTGGTGACTGCCGCCGGGGTGCCGGACGACCGCGCTCAGGTGTTGAACGACGCCATGGCGCAAGTGGTCTCGCATGAGGACTGGAAGAAGTACTGCGCGGTCAAGTTCAGTTGCATCGAACCCATGTCGCCCGACGAAGGACACGCCTTCGTCAAGAAGCAGTACGACGACCTGTCCCGGTTCATGAAGCAGTTCGGCATTACCCAGTAGGCCATCGCGGATGTCGCGCACGGGATTCGATCCCGTGCGCGGAATCGAGAGTGGCGATTCGGCAGATGCTGCGTGAAGCCAGGTGATCGCGCTCGTCGTCATCCTTCCCGATTCGCGACGCGAGGGGGCGTCGGCGGGGATGTCGGCGGGAGCGAGTGCGTTCGCGGGTCAAGGAGCGCGGGCGTATCTGAATTGTACTGGGCCACCTCCGTGAACTCGCTTCGACGCCGTGCCGCCCGCGCCGCCGAATGCGCTTCCTCAGCCGTGAATCCGGGCGAAGCGGCGGCTGGGTTCGTGCACTGTCTCCGGGTTCTCGAAGCCCGATGAGGAAGGCGCTCTCGCAGAACTGTCGGCGGGTTGCCGCACTCCGGTGACCGCGCTCGGGCGCAGCGGCCTCGTCGGCCCCCTCGTTACGGTTGTCGCAGCGTTCGCGGCGCTCGCCTTTCTGCACGTCGGCGGCGATACCGATCTGGTGATCGACGAGCAGGGATTTGGCCCCGACACCTGGCCGAGGATCATGCTCTTTGGCGTGATCGCGTCCGGCATGCTGTGGGGCCTGACTCGCTGGCGGCAGGCGAGAGGGCGGGGACCGGAGCGGGGCGAGGAGGAGAGCGTGGAGGTCGATACCCTGCGGCTCTGTATCGGAGTCCTCGCCATTGCCGGATACGGGGCGGCAATGGCCTACATCGGGTTCGCGTTCGCGACGCTGCTGTTCCTCACCCTGTGGTTCGCGCAGGGCGGGGTGCGCGGTGCGCTGCCGCTGGTGGCCAACAGCGTCCTCGGCACGCTCGTGTTGCTGTACCTGTTCCTGAGCGTCGCCTACCTGCCCCTGCCGCGTGGGGTGGGTGCCATGGATGCCCTGACGGTCAATCTCTACCGCCTCCTCGGCATCTTCTAGCTCGCGCCTCCTCCCACCGTCCCGAGCAGGAGCGGACATGGACGTGATACCGAACCTCATGGCCGGGATGTCCCACCTCTTCAGCGTCGCCGCGATCCTGCTGCTGGTAGGCGGCATCTGCATCGGCGTCGTGGCCGGAGCACTGCCCGGCATCTCCTTCGTCAACGCCATGGCGCTCGCGCTTCCCTTCACCTATGTGATGGAGCCCGCCCACGCGATGGTCTTTCTGTCCGGGCTGTATTGCGGCGGGGTCTTCGGCGGGTCCATATCGTCGATCCTGATCAACATTCCGGGATCGCCGGGATCCCTGCCCGCGACCTGGGACGGCTATCCGATGACCCGGCGCGGCGAATCCGCACGGGCCCTGGGCATCGCCATCACCTGTTCCGCGATCGGCGGTCTGGCCAGCGCTCTGATGATGATCTTCGTGTCGCCGCCCTTCGCCGGGTTCGCTCTGCGCTTCGATCAGCCGGAGTTCTTCGCGGCGACCGTGCTTGGTCTGGTCTCGGTGGTGGCCATCGCCAAGGGCAACATGGTGCCGAGCATGGTCTCGCTCTTCGCGGGCCTGACCGTGGGGTCGGTCGGCCTGGACCCGCTCTATGCGATCCCGCGCCTCACGTTCGGCTGGGAAGTGCTGGACAACGGGGTGAGCTTCGTCGTCGTGCTGATCGGCATGTTCGCGATCGGCGAGGTGTTGTCGTCCGTAAGTGAGCGCCGGAGCAAGTCCCTGCCGCCGGGGATGGAGACTCGCGCGCGCCTGCCTGGCTTCAGTGACCTCTATCGCCTTAAGGGGGCGATCGCGCGCAGTACCGGAGTGGGCTGCGCCATTGGCGCCATCCCGGGGGCGGGCGCCATCATCGGGGCGATCATTTCCTACGGGGTCGAGAAGCAGGTCTCGAAGCGGGGTCACGAGTTCGGCAGCGGGGTGGAGGAAGGACTGGCGGCGCCGGAGACCGCCAAGAACGCGACCACCGGAACCGCGACCATCCCCTTGTTGACCCTTGGTATTCCTGGCAGCGCGGCCACTGCGATCATGCTCGCCGCGCTGATGCTCCACGGCGTCAATCCGGGGCCGATGCTGTTCATCACCGGTGTCGATCTCGTCTACACGGTGTTCGCCGCGTACCTGGTGGCCAATCTGCTCATGATCGCGGTCGGCATGCTGGTCGCGCGCGCCTTTGCCCTGCTGATGAAGATACCCTCGGTGCTGTTGTTCGGGTTCATCGTGGTGCTCTGCCTGGTGGGCGCCTTCGGAGTCCGCAACAACATGGCCGACGTTTACATCTGCATCGGCTTCGGCATCCTCGGTTACGTGCTGCGTCGCTTCCACGTACCGTCCGCGCCGCTGATCCTCGGAGTCATCCTCGGGCCGCTGGCGGAGCGGTACTTCCTCACCTCGATGATCTCCTACGACAACCAGATCACCATCTTCTTCACCCGGCCCTTGAGCGGCACCATCATGGCGCTGGCGTTTGCCTTCCTGGTCTGGTCCCTGTGGCCCGGCATCCGGCGGCGCTTCGCGCGGCTCGGCGCGCGCTCTGCCGGGGCGAACGAGCCGGGCGACGCATGAGACCTCGCCATCACATTTCACCGACTCACGTCCGCGGACGCGTATCGGTCGGCACGGAGGGCGTCGAACGCGAGCTCAGGGCGCGGGACAGTACTGCCCAGGTATGCCCACACTGCCTGATTCGCGGACGCTCTCGCCTCTGTCGACATCCGCGCGCCCTCGCTTCGTGAGTCTACGAATCCTGGCGGCCCGCCGTGGAGCTTGCTTTCAACCCCTGGCTCGCGTTTGCCTGGGGGGTATTTGCGGGGTGCCTGATGGCGCTTGGCACGGGGGGCGGCGGGATCCTGGCCGGGGTGGGGCACATCTCAATCCTGGGGATGGGCGATCCGAACGCGATCAAGGTGGCCAACCAGCTGCTGGAGTTGACGAGCCGGGTGTTCTCGGTGCCGGTCTACCTGCGCCAGAGGCGGGTGCTCTGGCCGCTCGCGCTGTCCTATGGCGTGGGGGCGCCCTTCGGCGCGGCGGCTGGCTCCTGGGTTTCGAGCGCGGTCCTCGTGGACATGGCGAGCTACCGCTTCGTGTTCGCCCTGCTGGTGCTGGGAGTGGCCGGTCGCATGCTGTACGAGGCGGTGCAGAACCCCGGCCGGCGAAGCCGCGGGCTGCAAAGAGCCTTCGAGGTCTCCCATCTTGCCCGTCACGGACAAGGCTGCTCCTCTCCGGGCGCGCCGAGTGCGCCGCGCAGCGTCCGCCTCGGCCTTACCCGCATCCGGATCGACCTCAGCGGCGACTCCTTTACGTTCAATCCCCTGGCGAGCGCGGCGGGCGGCTTCGGCATCTCCTTCGCCGCTTCGATGCTGGGCGTCGGGGGAGGCTTTCTCGCCACCCCCTTCATGGCGAGCGTGCTGCTCTTTCCGATGTTCTTCGTCGCGGGCACTGCCCTGATGGCTTTGATGCTTCCGCTCGCGGTAAGCGTCGCCACCTACCTCCTCCTGAACGCTAGCGTGGACTGGACACTGCTGGCGATCGAGATGCCGGGCATCGCGCTCGGCTCGCTGCTTGGTCCGGTTGTGAACCGGCGCATCGACGAGCGCGTGCTGCGTCTGGTGGTCGCCGTGGTGTTGATCGGCATCGGCGTGTTCTACTTGCTCTGAGCGCGCTGTCTCCCTCGCCGCCGCGGGGTGGGAGCAGCGGTTCGGAGCACGACAAAAAACCCTCGATCTCCGCGCTTCCGACGCGCTCCGGCGGATGGTCGCGGGAGTCGGCGCCTTGCCGCCGGGGCGCCGAGGTGGGGAAGGGAAATGGTGAATTCGCTGCCCTCGGGCGGGCATCTGGATGTCCTCGGGTCGATTCCCGAGCCGTATCGTGACGCGGTGCTCGTGCAGTGCAGGAAGGAAGCCTTCCGTCGTGGCGCCACTTTGTGGAACCAGGGCGACGAGGCCGGATTCGTCGCCTTCCTGGTTAGGGGCAAGGCGATGTCCACCTACCACAGCCCCCGCGGCAAGATGGGGGTCACCGGGTTCTGGTCCGCCGGCGACATTCTCGGAGCGGCGGATCTCGGCGGCTTCGAGACCCGTCAGATGACGGTGCGCTTTCTCGACGATTCGACGGTGTACACCCTGCCGCTCGATCGTTTCTACGACATTCTGCAACGCTTCCCCGAGGTCGCGCCGCAAATCGTACGGGCGATGTCGGTGCGCTTGCGCTGGGTGGCCCATCTCGCTCTCAGCCTCGGCACACACTCGACCGAGGAGCGCGTGCGTGGCGTACTGCTCGCGCTGGTCGAGAGCTTCGGCGTGGAGCACGAGGAGGGGTGGCTTATCGATCTCAGCCTCACCCACGAAGATCTCGCGTCGATGGTTGGAGTATCACGGCAGTTCGTCAACGGAGCGCTTAACCACATCAAGCAGGACGGTTTCATCGAGCTCGGCAAGCGCCGGATCGTGGTCACCCGGCTCGAGGACCTGCGCGAGGCGTGCCTTGCTCCGGCGGGAGGACCGGCCACGGAGCGGGAGCCCACTTGACGCTTACGCTGGGGGCTTCCCTGTTGTGCGTCCCTCCATTCCGGGGAGCGACCGCCGGCCAGCACTCTCAATGCCTTTCCGGCCATCACTCCAGGAGCGTGGTGGCCGGTGCGCGTACCGGATTCAGCCGGCGATTCCGAGGAAGAGTACGAGCGCGCGATCGACCGTGAGCATGTCCGTGTCGTCGAGGTGTCCGAAGACGGGGCCGAGTCGGTGCGCCCGGACTGAGAGAGTCTTGTCGATAATGACGTAGGAACGTCGACGCAGTCCGTTTGTCTCAGTGGGCTCGATTGCCACGCGTATCAGAGACGCATCAAGTGCGGTGGTGGTCAGCAACGCCACTGTGATCGTCGAAGTGAGCCTGACGAAGAGGTCGGACTGGATTACCAGCGCGGGGCGTGGCTTGCCATGCTCGCCCTGGAGCGCGACGGTGATGAGGTCGCCGCGCTTCACCCGCGCCGTTCGGCTTCACCGGCGTCAACTTCCTCCGCGAGGTCGGCCGCGGCGGCATCTAGGAAGTCCATGAGTTCGGGGTCCGAGCGTTGCGGCGGGGATTGTCAGCCCGAGCCAACACTCCTAACAGCCAACACTTGCAGAGCGTAGTCAATTATGACAACATGCGGCATGAATAACGACACGCGACCGATCGGGTGGATTCGCGCAGCGCGAAAGGCGTTTGAGCGCTTCCCTGACTCCGTCCGTGACCGCGTCAACACGGCCTTGACGATCGCGGCCGAGGGCAGCAAGGCAGATATCGCCAAGCCGCTCAAAGGCCTCGGCTCCGGGGTGATGGAGATTGCCGTGCGCTACCGCACCGACGCTTGGCGTATCGTCTATATCACCGAGATCGCCGGGCAGCTGTGGGTTGTTCATGCCTTCCAGAAGAAATCCACGACAGGCATCAAGACGCCGAGGGCTGAGATCGACCTCGTCCGCGCGCGCCTCGGACGATTGAGAAAGGAGCTGTTGCGATGAGCGATGAATTCGAACTGGTGGAAGGGAGTGGCAATGTCTTTCGGGACCTTGGCGACTCCGACGCCGACCTGAAGCAGGCCAAGGCCATCCTCGCGGCCCGAATCATTGCCGAGCTCGACGGGCGCGGGATCAGCGTGCGCAAGGCGTCGGGCATGACCGGCTTCGCCGCAGCGGACTTCTCGCGCATCCGAAACGCAGACCTCGGCCGGTTCACGCTGGATCGGTTGATGAGGATGATCGCAGCTCTGAACGGTCGTCTGTGCGTAACGGTCCACGTCAGCCAGCGCGAGAAGGACCGAGCGGCCATGGCGAATTAACGGTCAGACTGCTTGCCTAAAGCTACCAACCGATCCGGTCGAGTTCGAGAGAAGTGTAAGTACGGGTTGGCGCAGCCCGCCCGTGACGTCAGTTCAGACCACTGTTGCTGGTCAGGAATCAGAATCGAGTGGTGTTCATCAACCATTTCCAGGTCAAAAAAGAAAGGCTGTCGCGAAGAGATCGCGACAGCCTTTCCTTTTTCTATACCGTCTTTTACCTGTCACGACTCGCTGGGACTGAGTTAGACCGCTGCGATCTAGGCATCAGGCAAACTGCCTAGCGAGGGATCTGTCCGAACGGCTCCAGATTCCTCCGCACGACATACCGATTAAGGAAGAATCGCCTCAAACTATCGCAACTTGCTCTGCTTGGGTCAAAAAGTAATTGCCGAGCTTGCCCTGGAGCACGACGGTGATGAGGTCGCCTCGCCTCACTCGTGCCGTTCGGCGTCAAGGGCTTCAACTTCCTCCGCGAGGTCGGCGGCGGCGACCTCGAGAAAATCCATGAGCTCGGAGTCCGAGCGGTTTGCGCAGTCGACTATCGTGGCCTGACGGGCACACTACTCGTCGAAGCCCGGGACGCGGGTATCGGGGACCCAGATCTGCACGGGACGCAGTCCCTGTGCTCTCAACGATTCACGTTGCTTGGCGACGCGGCGGGCGTTGGCTGACTGGGCCATTGGGTAGACCCCTTGTCGGTTCGAGGAGGTTGAATTTCGTTACATCTAACACGCCTTCGGGTGAAGATTCAGGAGGGTGCGTTGCTGATCTACTGCCCGAGTCCCACTCGGTATCCGTCAGAGATTCCACTGCTCCGGACCGGGGTGGCTCCATTGGAGCGGTACACGCCGGGAACCGTCGAGGCTGGGTGAAGTGTACGGACAGATCAGTACAGCGCTTCACTTCACTATGCATTCCCCGCAGCAGATAACTCTCGGAATTCCCCAATCGAAGGTGATCTCGCGGCTGGGCTAGACTTGCTGCGAACGTGCGAGGGGTTGGTGGACAGGAGAGATCCCGGGATGTCCAGGTTGGCGAAGGTTCTGCCCGCGCTGGGGATACTGCTGCTTCTTCCCCCCGCATATCTGACCGCGAGATGGATCCGCATCGCCGGCGTGGTCGAGGATCACGAGGCGCGGGTGTTGGAGTTCGTTTCGATCTTCCCACCCCTGTTGCAGGGTACCTTGACGATCACGTTGCTCTCATTGGCCTGCGCGCTGGGGGCGACAGCGGCCGGAGCGAGTGGCTTCAGCTGGCTCACCGGGTGGCGGCGAGGGCTCTGCGGCGCCATCTTCGGCGTTGGCGGACTGCTGTCCGTGTGGTTGTTCTGGACTGTGCTGTAGCGTCCGCGCAAAGGAGTCTGGCGGGTCGTCGAGTCACCCTGCCAAGCGTTGATTGGTGCATAATCGCCGAGCCCACCGCGCGGGAAGGAGGTGTGACGTGGCCGCTACCGCGATAACGAGCGAAATGCCCCGACGCGAGATCAGTGGCGGGGGAGCCACAGTGGAGCGGGCTCCGAGACTGGCGCTCGGCAGCGCCGAGGTGGAGCACTTCCACCGAGAGGGTTGGCTCGTGGTCGAGGGGGTGGTTGGCCGAGCCGCCCTCGACGAAATCCGCGCGGTGACGGACGAGTTCCTGGACCGCGCCCGGGAGCTCGATGCCTCCGATGGACCGATCGACCTCTCGCCCGGCCACACCCGGGAACACCCACAGGTGCGACGAGTCATCGATCCCGATCGGCACCATCCGGTGTACGAGGCGGCGACCCGGATGCCGGAGATACTGGACGTGGTCTGCGATCTGCTCGGCCCGGACATTCGCTTCGATCACTCGAAACTCAACTGCAAGCCACCAGCCGGCGGGGTCCCCATCGAATGGCACCAGGACTGGGCCTTCTACCCCCAGACCAATGATCGCATGCTCGCCGTCAGCTTGATGCTGGACGACTGCGACCTCGAGAATGGACCCCTGCTGGTGATTCCGGGCACACACCGGGGGCCGACCTGGGACCACCACCACAAGGGGCGTTTCATCGGCGCCATCGATCCCGCCACCGCCGATTTCGACGAAACGAGCGCGCTTGCCCTGGTGGGACCGGCGGGCTCGATGGCGATACACCACGTGCGCGCCGTGCACGGGTCTTCGGACAGCGTCTCGGGCCGCCAGCGCCGCCTGCTCAACATGAACTACGCGACGACCGCGACCTGGCCTCTGCTCGGACTGGACACGGTCAACGCGATGCCCCAGCCCGGCATAGAGGGTTTTCACGCCACCACGGTGCGGGGGAACGCCACCTTCGAGCCCCGCATGGAGAATCTGCCGGTGCGCATCCCGCTGCCCGCGGCGGATGTGCGGGGGCGGACCATTTTCGATTTGCAGACTCCCGCGTACGGGCGCTCCTTCCGACGGAGCACGCCGCGCGCCGCCTCCGCCGCCGCGCAGTAGGCGAGGGAGGGGCGGCGCGAGGGCGCGCGCCGCCGCCGCGGCCTCCGGCGCGCTTCGCGCTTGCGCCTCGGTTTGTGCGAGGCGGGGACCTCGAACCGGCAAACATGGCGCTCAGGTCCGGGGCTTGCCGCCGGGCGGGAGAAGCTGCGCGGCGAGGACCCCGGTGATGATCAGGGCTCCTCCGATCAGGTGGAACGAGGTGGGCGGCTCGCCCTGGACCATGCGGATGAGGACTACCACCACGGGCGCGAGGTTGGAGTAGATGGAGGCGATGGTCACCCCGACTCTGCTTATGCCCCAGTGCCAGGTGAAGAGCGAGAAGGAGGCCGGTCCCGCGCCGAGGTAGAGCACGCCGAGCACCGAGGCGAGGTCGAGCTCGTAGCGCACTTCGGCGATTCCCAGTCCGACCAGGATCGGAAGGACGGCCAGAATCGCGAGTCCTCCAACCATGATCGTGATCGCGGAGATGCCGAGCTGGGTGACTCCGGAGAGCCAGCGTTGCGCGCCGATCGAGTACCAGGTGAACAGCGTGACCGCCGCGAGGATGAAGAACTCGCCGCCGCGCAGCTCCGCACCGCCTTCCACATCAGTACCGAGCGCGGCGAGGACTCCTCCGGCCACCGCGACCACCGCGCCGCACATGACGGCGAGGCGAAGGTGCGCTCCGAAGATCACGCGCGCCACGAACGCGGCCACGATGGGCGCGGCCGACGCGACGATGGCGGCCGACACCGGGCCGGCGTACTTGACGCCGAGGGTCAGGCACAGGGTCGAGATCGAGATTCCCGTGGTGCCGAGGAGGAGCGCCGGTCGCCAGGGGATGCGTCGCAGCGCCCGCCCCCGCGTCTGAATCGCATAGGCCGTCATCAGGAAGAAGGTGGCCGAGAGCAGCCGGCCGGCGGTGACGAAGTAGGGGTCCCAGCTCTGGAGCAGGGAGTCGGTGACCAGGAAGTGGGTGGCCCACACCGAGGTCCCGAGCGCCAGCATGAAGTTGCCCGCGACCTTCTGTTGCGCCGATATGTCGTCCGGTGTCGTCATCCCCTCGCGCCGAAGCTAATCCGCAAACTCCACCGATTTCTTGATTGGCGGACGCCAATATGCTCGCGTCAGCGGGCCGTACTCCGTCGCGCCGCTTCGACGCAACGGCTCAAAGGAGTACGGCCCGCAACCGTGGTCGGAACGGCGTCTGCCGGCTGAGAGGTAGGCGAAGTACTGTGCCTAGAGCAGCTTGGCCTCGAAGGGGTAGGTGCTGAGTGCAAAGGCTCCGTCGCGCGTCACCAGCACCTGGTCCTCCAGCTTGACGCCGTAGGGAGCGCCGTCCTTGCCCGCGTAGCACTCCAGACAGAAGATCATGTTCTCCTGGATCTCGCGGTCCACGATTCCTCCCTCCGCCTTGACCGTGTCCGGATAGGGAATCCCTGGTCCTTCGTCCTCCAGGCCCGCCTGGTGCGCCATGCCGCCGTAACGTCCGGTGAGATATCCCTCCGGAAGCCGCGGCGCAGCTTGCGCAAACTCCGTGAAGCTCATCCCCGGCTTCATGAGCTCGCGCATGCCGTTCACGCAGTCGTAGGCAATCCGGTAGGCTTCCTTCTGGCCCGGAAGGGCGTTGTCGCCGCACAGAAAAGTGCGCGATATGTCGACCACGTAGCCTTCGTAGGTATTCGCGTCGGTATCGATGCCCACCAGATCGCCGGGCTGGACAATCTTGTCGTGTGCCTCGGACATCCAGGGGTTGGTGTTCGGTCCGGATGCGATCAGGCGGGTGAACATGAACTCCCCGTGGTACCGGTAGAGCGTCTCGTTGACCACCGCCATCAGCTCGTACTCGCGAACGCCGGGTCGAATGGCGGCCTCGAAGTCCGCCAGCATCGCGTCGCCGATGCCGCCGTTGAGGATCATGATCTGGATCTCCTCCGGCGTCTTCACCTCCCGGGCATCCACCGTCGCCGGGCTCGCATCGGTGATCTCGATCCCCGCATCGGCGAGCGCCATGAATCCGTATCCGTCGAGGCGGTCCACCGCGAGGCGCTCGCCCGCCACGCCGAGCTCGCGCATGGTGTCGGCGACCGAGGCCGCCCAGCGCTGGGCGGGCGCGACCCCTTCCACCCCGCGGAACTGCCACCCGAGCGCGGGGCGCACGTCGCGCATGATCTTCTGGGAGACGTGCATGGAGTTCGAGTACTCGAAGAGCACCGGCTCGCCCTGGGCCGGGACGAGGCAGTAGCGGGCGAAGGTGGTACCGGTCCACACCCCCATCACCTCGGTGCCGGTGGCGTAGCGGATGTTCGCCGGGTTGTAGAAGATGGCCACCGGCATGTCGTGCTTGCGCATCATCTGCTGGAGACGCTCGAGGCGTCCGGCGCGCAGTCGCGCGAAGTCGATCTCGGTGACGTTCGGCACGCGCAGCTGCTGCACGTGGGGGTTGTGGGGGCGTTCCCGGTCGGGTTGTCCGGTGAGCATCGGGGCGGTCTCCTGAGGGCGGTTCGCACGCGAGCCTAGCCAATGGCGCCCGACGCGACAACCACCGGGTGCGGCGCCTGGCAGAGACGTTTCACGGCGCTCGGCGGCGGTGCGCCGGCCGGCTTTCGACACCGCCGATGACTGCCGATGCGCGTCCTGGGCGCTGCGTGGGAAGTACCGCGGCCAGGTGCCGTCGCGGGCTCGGCGGTGGTACCCTGAAAGCGCTGGCGCGCCCGCCATTTCGCCTCTGAGCGCGGCGGGCGCGATGCCTTGCCGGCTTAGCTCAGCAGGTAGAGCGGTTGCCTTGTAAGCATCAGGTCGTGGGTTCGAACCCCTCAGCCGGCACCAGACGATGACGATCTCGCCCGGGGCTCGTGACCGGACCGGCGCTCGAGGCCGGTCTCGCCGATCTCCGAGCGCAGGGTGTCGACCACTTCCTGAAACTTCTCGCGGTTCGCGTCGCTCAGGCGGGCCAGCAGCTCGTGGGCGCGCAGCAGCCGCAGCCGTTCGTGCGTGCGGTCGCTTCTCGCCTCGGTGAGCTTCTGCATGTTGGGCGGAAGCGCCACCGCCTCCTCGGTCACGCGGGCGAGCACGGAGTGCATGCTCAGCTCGTCGAGCCAGGCGCGCACCGCGGGCAGCACTCCCTGGATGCGCAGGGGCACCGACTCCACCTCGGCCTCGCTCGCGACCTGAAAGAGAGTGCCAAGGAAGGTGCTGTCGAGATACTCGCACCCCGAGAGATCCAGGATCAGCGAACGCTTTTCCTCGATCACGGCTTCCGTCGCCTCGAAGAAGGTCTCGGCGTGCGACCATGTGGCGCGTCCTCGCACCGCGATCAGGGTCGCATCGTCGAATTCCGCGTAGGTGAGCTCGAGCGGTGAGGCCGGACCCCGCTCCGGGGATTCGTCGCGGGCCGGTTCGTCGAAGCTGCTCTCGCCCGGCTTCGCTTCGAGCAGAACGATCGTGGCGTCGTCGCGATCTTCCCACGGCGCGGCGCGGGCAAGCTCGCCGAACAGCTTGCGCAGCGGCGCCCGGTCGCCATCGAGCGAGCGCAGCGCGTCGGCGATCCGCTCCGTGCCGGAAGGATTCTCGCGCTCGGGGTCGAGCAGCCCGTCGGTATAGAGCAGCATCTGATCGCCCTGCCCGAGGCGGCAGCGGTGCTCGGCGAAGGCGGCGTCGGCGTAGAGCCCGAGCGCCGGACCCGTCGCGTCGATGGTGCGGGTCTCTCCGTTGGCCCGGAGCCAGACCAGCGGCGGATGGCCGGCCGAGCTCACCACCACTTCGCGGCTGTGGGTATCGAGAAGGCAGTAGGCGGCGGTGATGAAGAGTCCCGGTGCGGTGATGTCCCTTCGCAAGGAAGTGTTGAGCGCGCGCAGGGCTTCGGCGGGCCGGCAGGGGCGCCCCGACGCCTCGTCGACGACCCGCAGCCGGTGCTTGAAGAGCACCGAGAGCATCGCGGCGCTGACCCCGTGTCCGGAGGCGTCCGCGATAACGAGCGCCACGTGACGGTCGCCGACTCCGACCACATCGTAGAGATCTCCGCCCACGCTGCGTCCCGGCCGATAGAGCGTTTGCACCGTGAAACCGGGAAGCGGAGGCGGGGAGTGAGGCAGGAGCGAGCGCTGGATGATCTCGGCGCGGTGGAGGTCACGCTGGGCGACATCGGCCTGGTGCTCCAGGAGGTGTACGAGCGCCTCGAGCTGGTCGCGCGAGTGTTCGAGCTCTTCGCCGCGTGCTTCCAGATCGGTGGTCCGTTCGTGTACCAGGTCCTCCAGGTGGTCCCGGTGGCGCTTGAGCCCTTGCGCCATGCGGTTGAACGCGAGACCGAGATCCCCCACTTCGTCGTGCGAGACCACGGGGGCGCTCACTTCGAGATCGCCCTTTTCGATTGCGTTCGCGGCGCGCGACAGCGAGAGGAGGGGGCGCGTGAATCCGGTGGCGATGCGATAGGCGCCGTATGCCGCGATCACGAGCACGAAGAGCGAGGCGAGCATCGCGAGCCGGCGCAATCGCTCCACCGGCGCATAGGCTTCCGCCGCGTCCACCTGAGTCACGAGCGCCCAGTCCCGGTATCCGGTGGGCTGGTACGCGGACACGACGTCGCGGCCCCGGAAGGGATGCGTGTCGAGGAAGCCCGTCTCTCCGGCGAGTGCGCGCGCCATCGCCGCATCGGCAGCCGCCTCGGTCTCGAGGATGGGGAGCTCGCCCGGGATCGGAAAGACGTAGCGGATACGCTCTCCGAGTCGTGTGGCGAGGCGTACTCGCGCCGTCTCGTGGCCGCCGCGGATGGTTTCCAGGAGTCCGAGCATGGGACGGACATCAAGCTCCACCATGACGACCCCGAGCTCGCGCCCCTCATTGGTGCGCGCCGGCGCGCTCAGGATCGCCCGGTGCCCGGTCTCCGCGGGCTGCGGCAGGCCGAGCGTCGCCACGGAGCGTCCTTCCAGATAGGCGGGGTCGCCCGATACGTCCCTTCCCAGGGACGCGACGTCGGTCGCGGTGACGATCCGGCCGTCGGGCCCGGCGATGCGAATGTCGAGAAAGTCTCGAGTGCTCTGCCGCGCGTCGAGCAGAATGCGCCGGGTCTGAGAGACGAAGAGCTCGGGCTCCACTTCGCCGTCGAGGTGGGCGCGCAGAAGCTGGCGCAATCGGGTGCGGCTCGCCACCAGTGACGCGCGCTCGTGCTGTTGCGCGACGTAGGAGAGCATCACCTCGCGCAGCCCCGCTCCGCGCAGACTGAGCTCCTCGCGCAGCTCGTCGCGCAGCATGTCCCGCACGAAGGAGTAGCCCGCGAACATCAGGGTCATGGTGACGACCGCGACCAGGAGCGTGACGAAGACCGTGAGCTTGCCGCGCACAGAAGCGAAAAAGGCCCGGGGCGCGGGCCGGCGTTCCATCGTGCTCGTCATCGAGGGATGTCGCGTGGGTTTCGTTTCGGGTGCGCGGTTCATCCGCAACCCCTTCCGGTCAATGCCGGGAGCCAGCCTGGCACGGGCGCGGGGCGCGAATGCTACCCAAGGTGCGGCGCCTGCGGCCACATCTCGCCAAAGCTGCTACAAATACGCGGCGCCGCCCCGAGCGCGGCACCAGGACGAGAGGACCAGGCGACGATGACGGCGGCGGACATTGGACTCATCGGCCTCGCGGTGATGGGGCGCAACCTCGCGCTGAACATGGACGACCACGGCTTCCGGGTCGCGGTCTTCAACCGTACCGAGTCCCGGGTCGACGAGTTCCTCGCCGGGGACGCGAGAGGCACCGCGATCGTCGGCGCGCACAGCCTCGAGGAGCTGGCGGCCTCCCTTCGGCGTCCGCGCGCGCTCGTGCTGATGGTGCGGGCGGGGAGCGTGGTCGACCGCTTCATCGAGAGCCTGGTGCCACACCTCGAGGAGGGTGATGTGGTCGTCGACGGCGGCAACTCGCGCTACGCGGACAGCACGCGCCGGGCGGAGGCGCTCGCACGCCGGGGGATCGCATTCATCGGGGCGGGCATCTCCGGGGGCGAGGAAGGCGCGCGCCACGGGCCATCGATCATGCCGGGGGGCAATCCCGCCGCCTGGCCCCGGGTCCGCGAGATCTTCCAGGCCATCAGCGCGAAGGTGGACGGCGAGCCCTGCTGCCGGTGGGTGGGCGATGGTGGCTCCGGCCACTACGTGAAGATGGTGCACAACGGCATCGAGTACGGGGACATGCAGCTCATCTGCGAGGCCTATCACCTCATGCGGCAGGGGATGGGCATGGACGCGGACGAGGTGGCCGCGGTCTTCGGCGAGTGGAAGCGTGGCGTGCTCGATTCCTATCTGATCGAGATCACCGCCGAAATCCTCGCCCGGAAGGATGACGACGCCTCGCCGCTCGTCGACAGGATCCTGGACGCGGCCGGCCAGAAGGGCACCGGCAAGTGGACCGTCATCGACGCGCTGGAGCGGGGGACCCCGCTTACCCTCATCGGCGAGGCGGTGTTCTCGCGTTGCCTTTCCGCGATGAAGGAGGAGCGGGTCCGGGCCGCGACACGTCTCGGGGCCACGCGCCGACCCTTCGAAGGCGACCGGGAGGCGGGGATCCGGCACGTCCACGATGCCCTCTACGCCGCCAAGATCGTGTCCTACGCGCAGGGTTTCGCCCTGATGCGCGCGGCGGCCTCCGAGCACGGATGGAGTGTCCGCTATGCCGATGTCGCCTCGATGTGGCGGGGAGGCTGCATCATTCGCAGCCGCTTCCTCGACAACATCCGGGAGGCGTTCGAGGCGGCCCCCGATCTGGAGAACCTGTTGCAGGACGACTTCTTCGCCCGGAGTCTGGCCGAGGCCGAGCCCGGCTGGCGTCAGACGGTGCGTCTCGGCGTGGATCTCGCGATTCCGGTGCCGGCCATCGCCTCGGCGCTCTCCTACTACGATGCCTACCGCAGCCCCCTGCTGCCGGCGAATCTGCTGCAGGCCCAGCGCGACTACTTCGGCGCCCACACCTACGAGCGGGTCGATCAGCCGCGCGGGAAGAGGTTCCACACCGACTGGACGGGAAGCGGCGGCACGGTCTCGTCCACCGCCTACGACGTCTGAGCGGCGTCGTCGTTTCCGAGGAGGCAATCAGGCCAGGCGCCAAGCTCACGGCGAAGTTCGGGAATGAACGGTCCCCGACGCGCTTGTGCACTCTTGTGGCCCTTGTCCGTTCGAGAACGCACCGTCCGCGGCGCCGGCCTGCTTGATCGCTACCGATTCAGGGTGTGGGCCGAGCCGCGTCAACCGAACCGCGTCAACCGAGCCGCATCAACCGAACCGCGTCAACCGAGCCGGAATCCCTCGTAACCATTGGCGCGCACCCTCTCGCAGATGTCGCCGTAGGTCTTGACGCCGTCCACGTAGGGCATGAAGACGCGCGCCTTGCCGGGTACGTTGGCGCCGACGTACCAGGAGTTCGCGCGCGGGAAGAGGGTGCGGTCGGCGATCTCGTTGACGTGTTCGACCCAGGACTGCTGCGCCTCGGCGCGCGCTTCGATCCGTCCGAGGCCGTGCTCGCGCAGGTGGGACAGACAGGCGCCGATCCACTCCACGTGCTGCTCGATCGCCAGAATCATGTTGGAGAGCACCGACGGGCTGCCCGGGCCAGTCACCGTGAACAGGTTGGGAAAGCCCGCGACCGCGAGGCCGAGGTAGCTGCGGGCGCCGGTCTCCCATGCGTCCCGGAGCGAGGCGCCGTCGGGACCTCGCACGTCGATGCTCGTCAGGGCGCCGGTCATGGCGTCGAAGCCGGTGGCGAGCACCAGGGCGTCGAGCGCGAACTCGGCATCGCTCGTCACCACCGCTTTGCGGCCGATCTTCGCGAGCGGCGTGCGGCGAAGATCCACCAGCGTGACGTTGTCGCGGTTGAAGGTCTCGTAGTAGTCGGTGTCCACGCACAGGCGCTTGGTGCCGAAGGGGTGGTCCCGCGGACACAGCATTTCGGCCACCTCGGGGTCCTTGACCCGGGCCCGGATCTTGTCGCGCACGAACTCCGCCGCAATCTCGTTGGCACCCGGGTCGGTGAGGGCGTCGGTGAATGCGTACTGATAGTGGAAACCGCCCATTCGCCAGCGTTTCTCCAGCTCGCGCTCGCGCGCCTCGGGCGTGGCGCTCATCAGCACCATGACGTTCTCTTCCGCGAAGTCGCCGCAGATCGAGTTGCGCGAGATCTCGCGGTACTTCGCGTATTCGCGCTTGGTCCGCCGATCCGCTTCGTCGGTAAGCGGGCCCTGCCAGGCCGGAATGCTGAAGTTGGGCGTGCGCTGGAACACGGTCAGGTGCTTCGCCTCCCGCGCGATGATGGGGATCGACTGGACGGCGGAGGAGCCGGTGCCGATGATGCCGGTGCGCTTGCCGGCAAAGCTCACCTCGCGGTGGGGCCAGCGGGCGGTGTGGTAGAGCTCGCCTTCGAAGTCCTCGATGCCGGGGAGATCGGGAACCTTCGGCACCGAGAGGCAACCGGTCGCCATCACGCAAAACGGCGCTACGAAGCGCTCTCCCCGCTCGGTGGCGAGCGTCCACTCGCCGCGCTCCTCGTCGAAGCGTGCCGAGCTGACGCGGGTGTCGAAGTGAATGTCCCGGCGCAGGTCGAAGCGCTCGCAGAAGGCGCGCGCGTAGTCGAGGATGTCCGGCTGCACGGCGTAGCGCTCTCGCCATCGCCACTCCTGCTGCCACGCGTCGTCGAAGGAGTAGGAGTAGGCGAGGCTCTGGAGGTCGCAGCGCGCGCCCGGGTAGCGATTCCAGTACCAGGTGCCGCCCACGTCGCCCGCGGCCTCGATCACTTGCGCGCGGAAGCCGAGCTCGCGCAGGTGGTGGAGCATGTACATCCCGGAGAATCCGGCGCCGACGATGACGACTTCGCAGCGGCGGGTCCGCGCTTCGTCGTGGGTTGCCACCGATGATGTCTGATGCATGAGCGCAGTCTACCCCCTGGAGCCCGTGGCTGGCTTGACGCTTCGACTTCGTGTGCAACCATAGGGACGATGGAGACTGGGCGACGGCGCCACCGAATGCATCGACAGGGGATCGTGAAGGCCCGGCATCGCAACTGTTCACAGGGCGGAGCCTGCGGCCGGCGGCCGGCGAGGGGCCGAAACGCCGTGGCCGGATGCCGCGTGGCGGTCCCGAACGGGGAGTGACGGGACCATGAGCGCGAAGAAGACCCTCTACCTGGCGAACCCCTACGGCTTCTCCTCGCAGCAGCGCGAGGGACCACTCGCGGCGCTCGTGGAAGCGCTGGAGCGGACCGGGGTGGAGGTATGGGAGCCCTTTGCCCGCAACAATCAGGTCGATTTCTCGGTCCCGGGGTGGGCGTACCGGATCGGACAGGCCGACTTGCGCGACGTACGCGATGCCGACGGGATTTTCGCGGTACTCAACGGTTGTCCTCCGGATGAGGGGGTGATGATCGAACTGGGCATGGCGATCGCGTGGGAGAAGCCGGTCTTCCTGTTTCGCGACGATTTCCGCACCTGCACCGACAGCGAGGACTACCCCTTGAATCTGATGATCTTCACGGGTCTTCCCCGCGTGGGCTGGGAGGCGGCGTGGTACGCCTCGATCGAGGAGATCGACGATCCGGGCAAGGCGCTGATGCGCTGGCTGGACGGCACGTTGCCGTGAGCGGCGCCGGTCCGCCTCGCGCCCGCCACCTTCCCATCTTCAAAGGACAGTGAAAGTAGCGGGATTGTCGGACGCTCCCGGGAGGGAGGCTGTTTTCGCGCGACGCTTCGGCGAGCGGGCAAATCAGGGTTGGCTTGCCCGGCCGGAAAGCTTCGCCCAAGGACTGCGGAGCGTTGCAGGTAGCCGACACTACGTCGAAAGCGACGCGACGGAGGGAGGCCTGCCAACGCGAGCATATTGGCGTCCGCAGCAGGAAATCGGTGTAGCTTCCGGGCCAGATAACGCTGGTCGGCTTTGCCAGGAGACGAAACGATGTCGGAGGAACTGATCTACAAGAGCGCGGCGGCCCTGATGTCCGGATACCGCAACGGGCGTTTCACCCCGGCCGATGTGCTCACGGCGGTGCTCGCGCGTATCGAGGCGCTGGAGCCGACCCTGAACGCGTGGCAGCTCGTCGACCCGGGGCGGGCCACCCGCGCGGCGCGCGCGTCGGCGAGGCGCTGGGCGAAAGGAGAGCCGCGCGGTCTCCTCGACGGAGTTCCGGTGGCGATCAAGGACGTGACCGAGACCCGGGGCTGGCCGACCCTCAACGGATCGCTCGCCATCGATCCGAAGGGACCCTGGGCCGAGGATGCGATCGTGGTCGAACGCTTCCGGGACCATGGCGCGGTGATCGTGGGCAAGACCACGACGCCGGAGTTCGCCTGGAAGGGCACCACCGACAGCGAGCTCCACGGCATCACCCGCAATCCCTGGAACCCGGCCTGGACCACTTGCGGTTCAAGCGGCGGCTCGGGCGCCGCGGTCGCCGCCGGCATGGTCGCCATCGCCACCGGCACCGATTCGGGAGGGTCCATTCGGGGCCCTGCGAGCTTCTGCAACGTCGTCGGTCTCAAGCCGAGCTTCGGCCGGGTCCCGGTGTGGCCCGCGAGCCCCATGATGATGATCGAGCACTGCGGACCCATGACGCGCACCGTGCGCGATGCCGCCATCGCGCTCAGCGTGATGGCGGGTCACGACCCGAGGGACGCCTACGCGCTGGCCGAGCCCGCTCCCGACGTGCTCGCCGGCCTGGAGCGCGGGGTCAAGGATTTTCGCATCGCCTGGACGCCCGATCTCGGCTTCACGTATGTCGATCCGGTGGTGCGCAGGATAGCGGGCGGCGCCGCCCGGGAGGTCTTCACGGCCCTCGGCGCCCGCGTGAGCCGCGTGAAGGTCGATATCGGCAACCCCACCCGGGCCGCGGATGTCATCAGCGATACCCTCGCTGCGAAGCTGGTGCGCCAGATGGGCCGCCGCCGCGCGCGATTGAGCGCGCCCGCACTTATCAGCGCCGCTGCCCGCGGTGGCCGGCACGGCGCGCTCGCCCTGATCGAGGCGGAAGCGGTGCGCCGGGACCTCACCGCGCGTCTCGAAGCGCTCCACTCGCGTTACGACCTGCTCGTTCTTCCCACGCTCGGTACGACTCCCTTCGCCGCGGAACGCAGCTTCCCGGTGGGATGGAATGCGCGGCGCAAGGACGGCAGCGACTGGATGTCGACAACTTTTCCCTTCGACCTCAGCGGGCAGCCGGCCATCTCGGTGCCCTGCGGCTTCACCGCGGAGGGAGGCCCGGTGGGCCTGCAGATCGTCGGGCCGCGGGGCGCCGACGCGCGGGTCCTGCGCGCCGCCCGCGCCTTCGAACGGGCCAATCCGGTCGGGTCGCAGCGCCCGCCCCTGTAGGGCGCTGCAAGGCGGAATCCCGCCGCGTCAGGCGTCCCCCGCGCCGGCGAGCAGGGCTTCAAGGAAGATCCGATCGAGGCGGTCCTTTTCACGGACCGTCTGCTTCGTGCGCCAGAGCAGCTCCGGGTTGGCGAAGGGGATCGGAACTCCCCGTACATCGACTTCTTCGATCAGGTTACGCGCTTCCTCGTACTCCACCCCACACGCCGCCTTGAGCAGATCGACCACGAACTCGTCGGCGATGCGCACCACCACATAGCGGTCAAGATCGCCTTCGTCCATATCGCGCACCGCTTGATCCGGGAGATCGGAGAGGGCGCGGCGAACTCGGGCTGTGTTGTCGGACGTGGCGTCGACCAGGAGATCGATATCCTCGGTGGCGCGCACGAATCCAGCCTGCACCATCGCCATGCCGCCCACGACGACGTAACGAACTCCCTCCCGGTTGAGGCTCCGGCAAAGGGAGACGAGGTCGCTCAGACGCGGCGGTCGGGATTCCGGCGGCGACCCATCATCCGGATCGACCATGCCTGACTCTCCTCGAATCGCGAGAAGCGGTGAACGCCTCTCGGAATGAAGGGCTTGTCACCGCGCAACGCGATGACCATGTCCAGGAAGGACTCCGCGGCGCAGAGTCCCTGCCCGCGCGACACGCGCCGGCCGACGACCTTGATGGGTTCACGGTGCGGGGTGTTCATGGGTGGGCGGGGTATCAGAAGTCGTGAGGGGGATCGGTGCGTCGTCGGCGTGGACCGAGGGGCGAGTGAGCATCGACTCTATCCGAATAATGCATCCGGCCGTTCGAGCGCCTGCTGGAGGCGGCGCATGAAGGCGGCGGCGTGGGCGCCGTCGACGACCTGATGGTCGACGCTCAGGCTCATCGTCGAGAGTTCGCGCACCACCACTTCGCCATCCTTCACCGCGGGCTTGGGGGACGAGCGGCCCACCCCGAGGATCGCGGTCTGCCCGTCGTTCAGGATGGGGGTGAACCCGTCCACCTGACCGATGACACTGAGACTGAAGGTGCCCCCCGCGAGCTCGTCGGGGCGCAGCCGCCGCGCCCGCGCCCGCAGCACGAGATCGCGGGTGGTCTGCGCGAGAGCGTCGATCGCCATCGCCTGCACACCCTTGACCACCGGCACCACGACGCCGTCGTCCACCGCCACCGCGAGACCGATGTTGACCTCGGCGAAGCGGTGAATGATGTCGCCGGCAAGTCGCGAGTTGAGCGCGGGCACCCGTTCGAGCGCCCGCGCGCAGGCCATCATCACCACGTCGGCGAAAGTGATGCGGACGCCCCCGCCCGCGGAAGCCTCGCGCCGCCGGCTCTGGGCCGAGGTGACGTCGACTTCGAGAAAGAACGAGAGCTGGGCGGTGGAGGCGAGGCTCGCGCGCATGTGTCGGGCCGTTGCCCGGCGCATGGGCGAGAGCGCAACAGACTCGCTCGGCTCGGGCAGACCGCGCGGCAGGGAGGCTGACTCGGTGGCGGTGGGGGCCGGGCCGGGTGGGGATGCCCGCTCGGAGAAGGTCTTTACGTCACTCTCGGTAACCCGTCCCGCGGGGCCGGTTGCCGGAACCGCTCCGAGGTCAACGCCCAGCCGGGCGGCGAGCCGCCGCGCGCCCGGCGTCGAGGGCACCATCGGGCTGCCCGGGCGCCCGGCCCGAGGGGCCGGTTTCGGAGCACCGGCCGTCGCGCTGGATCCCCTGGCGGGTGCGCCGCCGCTTCGCGCCGGCCGCGCGTCTTCGGGCTCGGGCGCCGCTTCGCCCTCCGCGAGCAGGTAACCCAGGAGCCCGTCGACCGGCAGGGTCGCGCCATCCTTTGCCAGGGGATGCACGATGCCGTCCGCGGTTGCTTCGAGCTCGTAGGCGATCTTCTCGGTCTCGATCTCCGCGATCACGTCTCCCGCCCGGACCACTTCCCCCTTCGCTCTGGTCCAGCGGGCAAGGGTGCCCTCCGACATCACCATGCCGAGCTTCGGCATCACCACCGGGATTGCCATCGCGGAAGCCTCGCGGAGCGCCGTTCAGGCGAGAACGGACAGAGCGGCGCCCACCACCCTCTCCCGGTTCGGGAGGTACAGCTCTTCAAGCGGCTGGCTGTAGGGCACCGGGGTGTGGGGAGCGGTTACCCGCTTCGGCGGGGCGTCGAGGTAATCGAAGGCTTCTTCCGCCACCAGAGCGGAGAGGTCGCTCGCGACGCTGCAACGCGGATAGTCCTCGTCCACGATCACCACCTTGCGGGTCTTCATCACCGAGTCGAGGATGGTCTCCTCGTCGAGCGGCGAGATGGAGAGCAGGTCCACCACCTCCGCGGAGAAGCCCTGCTCGGCGAGCTGATCCGCAGCCTCGCAGCAGACAAGGGTGGTGTAGCCGGTGCCGATAAGGGTCAGGTCGGAGCCTTCCCGCGCGATGAGCGACTTGCCGATGGGCAGGACGTAGGGATCCCGGGGGACGTGCATGCCGTACACGTCGTCTCGTTCCATGCTCACTCCCCGGCCCATCAGCAGCGCGTGATTGAACACGATCACCGGGTCGTCGTCGCGGATCGCGGCGATGTGCAGGCCCTTCGCGGAGTAGGGTCCGGAGGGGCAGACGCACTTGAGGCCGGGGAAGTGCGCGAACATGGAGTACAGGGTCTCCGAGTGCTGCGCGGCGGAAGTGGTGCCGGCGCCGATGCTCGTCATGATCGTCAGCGGTACCTGGACCTTGCCCCCGAACATGTAGTGCATCTTCGCCGCGTTGTTCATGATCTGGTCGCCGCACACGCCGAAGAACCCGACGAACATGAGGTCGACGATCGGCCGCATTCCGGTGGCGGCGGCGCCCACGCCCGCGCCGATGAAGCCCGCCTCGGAGATCGGCGTGTCGCGCACCCGTTCGGAGCCGAACTCCCCGATCAGACCCTTGGTGAGCCGGAACGGACCGCCCCAGGCGTCCTCGAAGTCGGGGCGGCCGGCGCCCCCCGCGACATCCTCGCCCATGATGAACACCTTTTCGTCGCGCGCCATCTCCTGGCGCAACGCTTCGTTGACGGCCTGGGTGAAGGTCAGGGCGCGCAGGTTCTCTCGCGTCTCGCTCATCGGAATGCCCTCCTCAGGGTTCCGTCCCGAGGCCCGGGTCGGCCGACGTACGGCCGCAGCCGGCCCCGAGGCACTCGTTCATGGTGTTCGTTCGGTCATCAATGGCGCCATCGCCGGGCCATCCGCTGCGCTTCCAGACTGCGCCAGGGCGATGACGGTCGGGCTCGGTCGTGTTCGTCATCGCCACCCCCGGCCGAACGCAGCACGAGTACCGTTGACGAACGGTGACCGTTCATGTCGCGGTCCCACCGGCCCGGCGCAATCATGCTAAGCGCAATCATGCGCGGTCTTCGATGCGCCGCGTGAAGCGGCCCGAGTCGTAGTCGTTGTACACGTCGGCAAAGAGCTCTTCGGGCTCCGGGTACGCGCTCTCGGCGGCAAAACGGCTCGCCGCCGCGACGGCCGCGAGCGCCCGCTCGTCGATCGCGGCGAGCTCGCTCTCGCTTGCGACGCCCCTCTCCAGAATATGGCGGGTGAAGGCGGCGATGCAGTCGTTCTCACGGAAGCGCGCCTCTTCCTCCTCACTGCGGTAGAGCAGCGGGTTGTCCGCACCGAAGTGCCCGAGGTAGCGATAGGTCTGCGCCTCGATGAGAGTCGGTCCCTCACCGGCGCGGGCGCGGCGCACCGCTTCGCCCGCCACCTCGTACATCTCTAGCACGTCCTGTCCGTTCGCCCGGATCCCGGGGAAACCGTAGCCGTCGGCACGCTTGGCGATCGAGCCGCCCGCCACCGCGTACTCGAAGGGGGTGGACTCCGCGTAGCGGTTGTTCTCGCACACGAAGATAACGCCAAGCTTCCAGATGCCGGCGAGGTTCATCGACTCGTGCAGGGCGCCCTGGCCCGAGGCGCCATCGCCGAAGAACACCACCGCCACGGTGTCCTCGCCCCGCATCTTCGCGCTCAGCGCGGCGCCCGTGGTCACCGGGATGTTGGAGCCGACCACGCCGTTTGCCCCGAGCATGCCCTTGCCGATGTCGGCGATGTGCATGGTGCCGCCCTTGCCGCGGTTGGTGCCCGTTACCTTCCCCAGCAGCTCCGCCATCATCTCGTCGAGGCCCACTCCCTTGGCGATGCAGTGGTGATGGCTGCGGTGGTTTCCCAGAACGTAGTCGTCGGTGCGCAGATGGGCGCAGATCCCGGTGGGGACCGCTTCCTGTCCAACCGAAGAGTGCATTCCCCGGAGCTTGCCGGCGTCCGCCTCGCGTTTACACTGCTCTTCGAAACGACGGATGGTGACCATCGTCTCGTACATCCAGAGAAGCGTGCTCTTGTCGATATCGGTACTTGCCGTCACGAGTCTCACCTCGAGCCTGTCCGCGCTTTGGACGCGGCCGCTATCGTCGAGTTTCGCCCCGCCCGGTGCAAGTCGCCCGCGAAACGGGCGGGCAGGGCCGTGACATGAGCGCGCGGCTGGCCGGCAAGCGGGCCCTCGTCACCGGGGCGACGAGCGGGATCGGGCGCGCGATCGCGCTGGCAATGGCGGCGGAAGGCGCGCGCGTCGCGGTCCACGGCCGAAGCGCCGCCCGGGCGGAGCCGGTGGTCGAGGAGATCCGCGCGCGGGGCGGCGATGCGTTCGCGGTCGGCGCCGAGCTCACCGACTATCCGGCGCTGGAGACGATGTGCGCCGACGTGCTGCGGCGCCTCGGAGGTATCGACGTCGCCGTCAACAATGCCGGCATTTTCGCGGCAGGCCGGCTCTGCGAGGTGGAACTCGCGCAGTGGGAACGCAACTTCGCGGTGCACGTCACCGCACCGATGCTGATAACGCGATACCTGGCGCCCGCGATGATCGAGCAGGACGAGGGCGGGACGCTTCTCTATCTCGGCTCGACGTCGTCCACCGAGCCGGACGCGGAGTGGGTTGCGTACACCGCATCCAAGCATGCGGTAATCGGCCTGATGCGCGCGGCCGCGGCCGATTACGGACGATACGGCATCCGTTCCAACGCGATCGCGCCCGCGTGGGTGGAGACCCGGATGGCGAGGCGCTACTTCGAGGCGGAGGCGGATCGGACCGGAGAGGACTTCGACGCACTCTACCGTGAAGGGATGGGGGTGGGGGTGCTGAACACCACGGTCTCGCCCGGGGCCGTCGCGGACATGGCGGTGTTTCTTGCGGGCGACGCGGGGCGGCACATCACCGGTCAGATACTCTCGATCTGCGGTGGAAGCGTCATGCGCTGACACCTCGCCGGGGCGGCCGGAACCCGATCCGCTCGGACCCGCGGATTGGCGGCGGCTCGCGGCGCTGCACCGCGGTTGTCTGCCGGCTTCCGCGATCACCGCGCTTGGCGATACCTATGCGGAGAGCTTCTACCGCTATGTGGCGAAGTCGTCTCGCGAGCACGCGTTCGTGCATCGCAACGACCGGGGCGCCATCGACGCGGCGTGCGTGGTGAGCCTCGCCCCGGGCAGCCTGAACCGCCGTCTCTGGAGTTCGACGCCCTTGCTTCGGGCTCTGATGTGCGCTTCGGGGGCAGGGCGGCGGCGGGCGCTCGCGAGCGCGCTCTCTCCGTCGCCGGGCGCGCACCGCTACCAGAGCGGGAGCGGTGCGTTGCGGGTCGTCGACGCCCCGGAAATCATTCTGGTTTTCGTCGCGCCGGGGATGCGTCACCGGGGCCGCGGGCGTGCGCTGATTGCCCGCGTCCGGGCCTGGCTGCGGCAGGCGGGGCATCGTCGTTGCCTCGCGCGTACCCGCGACCATCCTCGCAACCGGGCGGTCGACTTCTACCGCGCGGTGGGCTTCGAGCTTCGCGGGCGTTCGCTGCGGCGGGGCTTCCAGGTCTGGGAGAGCGCCGTGTAGCATCGCGCGCATCGCCGGTGCGATGGAAGTCGCCGCCGCGGTGGCCATCGAAACGCACCGGGATGCGATGCCGCAGCTTATCGCCCGCCCGCTCGGCAGCGCTCCTTTCCGGTGCGGGCCACGGCGCCGGGCGCCTCCCGACCGGCAGTCCCCGTGCACCCGAGACCTGACCGCATGAACCTCTCCGAACGGGATCCAATCGATATCCTCGCCGCGGGCCAGCGCCCGGGCCTCACCCTGGAGCAGCCCTTCTACCGCGATGCCGCGGTCTTCGATCGGGAGGTGGAGCGCCTCTTCCTGCGCGACTGGCTCTACGTCGGCCACGTGAGCCAGATTCCGGAGCCCGGCTGCTGGCTCACCTATGACATCGCGGGCGAATCGGTGCTGGTGGCGCGGGACGCGGAGGGCGAGCTGCGTGCGATGGTCAACGTGTGCCGGCACCGCGGCTCGCGCATCTGTTCCGAGGCCGGTGGCAAGACACGACGTTTCGTGTGCCCCTACCACGGCTGGACCTACGAGCTCGACGGCACGCTCGCCCGGGCGCGCGGCATGCCGGCGGAGTTCGACACCGCGGCCCACCGTCTTCACCCGCTCGCGCTGGAGGTGTTTCACGGCATGGTGTTCGTGAACTTCGCCGAACGGCCGGCCCCGCTGGACACCGCGCGCGCCGAACTCGACGCCTTGCTCGCACCCTTCGCGCTCCACGAGACCCGGGTCGCGGCGCAGCGCTCATACCCGGTGGAGGCGAACTGGAAGCTTGCGGTGGAAAACTTCGAGGAGTGCTACCACTGCGCCCCCGCGCATCCGGAATTCGCGCGCTCGCATTCCAACAAGGCGCCGTCCGGTACCTATCCGGAGCTCAAGGAGGCGCTCGCCGAGCGGGCGGCGCGGGCGGGAACCCACGCCGGCATCGTGAGGGCGCCCGACTGGCTGGCCGAGCCCGACGGTCCCTTCTACTACTACAGCCGCTATCCCCTCTTCGAAGGTTACCTCACCGGCAGCGAGGACGGCCGGCCGCTCGCACCCCTGCTGGGGACGATGCGCGAGTTCGACGGCGGGGCCTCCGACGGGCAGATGGGCGTGCTCTGCTACTGGCTCGTCTACAGCGATCACTGCGTCATCTACCGCTTCACCCCCCATGACGCGAATCACACCGGCATGGAGATCGTGTGGCTGGTGCGAAGCGATGCGGTCGAGGGACGGGACTACGACCTCGAACGCCTGACCTGGCTCTGGCACGTCACCACCGAGGCCGACAAGCGCATCATCGAGCACAACCAGCAGGGGGTGAACTCGCGTTTCTACCGTCCCGGACCCTACGCGCCGATGGAGTGGGCGACCCGGCAGCTCATCGACTGGTACCTGCTGCGAATGGGGGAGGGGAGCGCAGACGGGCGACCCGGGGCGCGGTGACGCTGGCAGACGAGAAGCGCGCGCTTCGACGGCGCGCGGAGGCCCACCGAGAGAGCCTTCACCGCCACGCGCCCGAGGGCGCGGCCCTCGCGGCGCTGGCCCACTTCCGGGAGCATATCCGCCTCGCTGCGCGTGGCACGTTTTCGGGATACCTCCCGGTGCGCGCGGAGTTCGATCCACTGCCGATTCTGCATCACGCCCACGCGCAAGGGTGTCCGACCTGCCTTCCTGTGGTGACCGGACGCGGCCGTCCCCTCTCGTTTCGGCGCTGGGCGCTGGGCGACGCTCTTGTGGACGGCGCCTTCGGTATCGCGGCGCCGCCGCCGGAGGCCGACACACTGGAGCCGGACATCCTGCTGGTGCCCCTGCTCGCCTTCGACGACGATGGTTACCGGCTGGGCTACGGCGGCGGATTCTACGACCGGACCCTCGCCCTGCGCCGCGCGCAAGCGCCCGGGACCCTCGCGCTCGGAGTGGCCTACGCCGGCCAGCGGGTCGACCGGGTTCCCCGGGGCGCGGAGGACCAGCGCCTCGACTGGATCTTCACCGAAGAGGGGGCGCTGCGCTTCTGACCCCCTGGCTCCCCGATTCAGGGGAGCTTCGACGACGAGTTTCGCGGCGAATGCCTGAGTCCGGCGTGGTGACGAAGCCGCGCTGAGGCAACGGTACCGATCGACACCTGGTGCCGACCCGAAATCGAGGTTCGGCCTCTTTCGAGCCTCGTCGGTCTCACACCACGGGAGCCCATCAACCGCGGAGCCGTTCTGCAATAGCCGGAGGCCCGAAGAAATCAGACAGGCCACTGAGCGGCGGTGACGCCGAACGGCCCCGACTCCTGCAAGTCGTATGCCATCAGTCGGGTTTCCGCCATCCGCGGGCATGGTTTGAAAGCCACACGATTCACGGCGTTGACCGCCGCAGAATCCTAATTGTCTAAACCACCGGGCTTTCGCGACGGTCAGGGTCGGGAATTGCGGGCGAGGAAGTGCCGGTACAGAGCGCCTCCTTCCGAGACCGCCATGTTGCGGGACACCGCCCAGCTCTCGAATGCCTCGTAGCCGGCCGGTCCGAGAGAGGACGTAAGGCTTGCGCGAAGTTCGCCGCGGATCTGTCCGAGTATCCGGGTGCACAGAGCGGCGACCGATTCACTACGGTCTCTGAACTCGGGGGCTTCAAACCCGGCCTTCTGAAGCACGTCGCGGAACCTCTCCCAGGTTACGAAGTAGAAGTTCAGTCCCTGGGTCCGCAGCATGTCGTCCCACTGAGAACAGGCGGCGGTGTTGTGGCCGATGAACCACTCCCCACCGGTGAAATGTCCGCCGGGTCGCAGCACACGACGCAACTCGGTGATGAAGGGAGGCAGATCCTCGATGTGGCAGGTCACGGCGCTCGCGTAGACGATGTCGAAACGCCCGTCGTCCAGAGGCAGGGGTCCGGGCGCCACTTCGCGCAGCGTGATTCGCTCCGAGAGACCGGACTCAGACACGAGGGCCTGCGCCCGCGCGAGCACCGCCGGCTCGATGTCCACTCCGGTGACGTGCGCCGCGCCGTGGTCTCGCACCAGTGCGATGCTCGCCCCGCCAAGCCCGCAGCCCAGATCCAGCACTTCGGATCCTTCGATGCCGAGCGGAGCGACGATCTCCGCGACCTCTTCCGCGCCTCCCGGGGAAAGGAAGCCCTTTCCGTAGACGCTTTCCATGGTGAGGATGTTGCGGTCGCTGTAGCGGTTGTGTCGGTGGGGGCTCGCCATCACGCTCGCTCGTTGGGGCTCCAGTGGCGCGCAGTGTAGGGGATCGGGTGTGCAATCGCCTCGAACCGGCGTCCCGAGGGAGGCTCATATCCCCTGTCGCTCATCCCATCCCCTCTCCGGGGGATGAAGGGCGGGGGCGATGCACCGAGGTTAACCCGCTTATTCAACGGCTTTCGGTCGCCTAGACGCCGAGATAGCGGGGCGCACTGACCGAGAGACGCTGAAGGCATAGCAGACACTACGTCGAAGAGGCTTGAGGTAGTACGGCCTGTTAGCGCGAGTATGTTGGCGTCCGCGAGTTGAGAAATCGGTGAGAGATCCGGGCTGAGGCACTTCTGCGGTCGGTGGCCGGACGACACTCGTACCCATTGCCCTGAACTATCTTCTCAACTGCAGAGCCAACTCACCCTCGTACAGCGTGAAATGCCCCCGCGTGGTTCCGTCGGACCCGTCGCATTCGAGGAATGGGATACCATTCCCAGTCGTGCTTAAGGGCGCCTGACAGTGGAAGACACAGGAGTTCTGAATTCGGTCCGCGAGCTGCTCGTTCGGCAGCCGGACATCGAGTTTGCCTGTGTCTTCGGGTCATTCGCGGAAGATCGGCAGACCGGGGCGAGTGATATCGACGTGGCGGTCGCGGGCCGGGGACCGCTCGAAGCGCATCGCCGGTTGGCGCTGCACGATGCCATCGCGAACGTTGCGCGACGACCCGTCGATCTGGTCGATCTGCACTGCGCGGGACCGCTTGTGCTGACGCAGGCGCTGACCAGGGGGAAGCGTATCGTCAAGCGTGACTCGGGGGTCCTCGCGCGCCTGCTGGCGAAGATGTGGTATCTGAATGCCGATCTGATGCCGCTCGTGCGCATGATCCACTCCGCGAGACGTAAGCGTTTTCTGCATGGATAGGGACGTCGTCGCTGCGAAGCTGGAGTCGCTGCGCCACTGCGTCGCGCGGGTTCGGGCCAGGACGCCGGCTTCGGTCGAGGAGCTTGCTTCCAGCCTCGACGCGCAGGACATCATCTGCTTGAACCTGGAGCGCGCGGTGCAGTCGTGCGTCGACATCGCGGCGCATCTCGTGTCGGACAGCGACTGCCGGGTACCCGACACCATGGCCGGGAGCTTCGAGGCACTCGAACGGCAGGGGACACTGGCGGGGGAGCTGGCGGATCGCATGCGCCGCGCCGTCGGATTCCGCAACATTTCCGTTCACGCCTATCGAGAGCTCGATTGGGAGATCGTCCATAGCATTGCCACGCAGCGACTCGGCGATTTCGTCGAATTCGCCCGCGCAATCGAGGCGGTGCTGACGGACACGGGCGGAGCCGACTCGCGCCAGTAACGGTCTGGCACCGGAGCGAAACGTGGCGAGGGAACGACTCCAAGCCGGTGAGCTTGCGCTCAGGATGGAAGTACGGATGTCGCGCATCGTCGATGTCGCGAAGGCGATGAAGGTCTGCGGCTACAATCACGCGCCGCGGGCACCGGGCTCGCGGCGAAGTGAGGGCGCGGCATGGCGAACGACATCCCGAGCATCCTGCATCACGTGTCGATCAGTACGGGAAACCTTGAGGTGGCATGCCGCTTCTACGATGCGGTGATGGCGCCCCTCGGCGCGCGCCGAGTCGTGGAGTTTCCCTTCGCCGTCGCCTACGGCAAGCAGTTTCCGGAGGTCTGGGTGGGAGGTCCCCTCGACGGAGGGCAGGCCTCGGTGGGTAACGGCACCCACTTCTGTTTCATTGCGCCGTCGCGCGAAGCGGTGGACGCGTTCCATTCCGCCGGTCTGGACGCGGGCGGAGCCGACGACGGAGCCCCCGGACCCCGGCCTCACTACGGACCGGGTTACTACGGGTGCTTCCTGCGCGATCCCGACGGCCACAAGGTGGAGGCGGCGATCGTGGCCCAAGGCGGCCCCTGATCGCATCCAGTCCCTCCAACCGGGCCGGCGATCGTCCTGACCTCACCCCCACCAACCTGAAGTGGCCTCGGGTCCTGATGCGCGCGCCGTGACAGCGTAACCGTCGCCGCATGGGCGGGCCGAACTCCTCAAAACCAGGCGCGCGCGCCGTGACATCCGCGGCGAAGACGGGGAAGATCCTCGGACGTTTCCGGTAACGAAGGACGGACATGGGCGCCGGGGTCAAGGAGCTGATCGGACTCTTCGATCTGGAGCGGATCGAGGTGAACCTGTTTCGGGGCCACAGCCCCGACGACGGCTGGCGTCGGGTCTACGGCGGCCAGGTGCTCGGCCAGGCGCTCGCGGCGGCGAGCCGCACCGTCGAAAACCGTAGCTGTCACTCCTTTCACGCGTACTTCCTGCGCGCGGGTGACCCGAAGGTCCCGATCCTCTACGAGGTGGACCGCGCCCGGGACGGCAAGAGTTTCACCGCCCGCCGGGTGATCGCGATCCAGCACGGGCTTCAGATCCTCAACATGGCGGCATCCTTCCAGATCGCGGAAGACGGCCTCGATCACCAGGATGCGATGCCCGAAGTGCCGGGTCCGGAGGCGCTCGACAGCGTCGCCACGCTGATGAAGCGAACGGACGATACCCTCCGCAAGGAGTACTGGAGCCACATCATGCGCAACCGGCCGATAGAGTGGCGGCCGGTGACGTCCGACGGGGCGCCGGGCCCCGCCCGCTCCGCCGCCGTGCAGAACATCTGGTTCCGAACCACCGGACCGGTGCCGGACGACACCATCGTGCAGCAGAGCATGCTGGCGTACATGTCGGACTTCTCGCTCCTCAATACCGCCACCCACCCGCATGGGGTGAACGTGCTCCACCCGAGCATGCAGGTCGCGAGTCTCGACCATGCGATGTGGTTCCACCGGCCCTTTCGGGCCCAGGAGTGGCTGCTCTACGCCCTGGACAGCCCTTCGGCGGGTGGCGCGCGCGGGTTCGCGCGTGGCAGCATCTTCGACCGCGACGGGCGCATGGTCGCCTCGGTCGCGCAAGAGGGGCTGATGCGTATGCGCCCCTCCTCGTCCGTGTCCGGCTGAGTCGGGCGCGCCAGGTTGCCGCGTTCATCAGGAGGCACCCCGCCATGAGTACGTCGATGCCCGGGCTCGAAGCCTTTGCCCGGGGCGCTTACGCCGGCTACGGCACGCACTACGCGAGCGATCCCGACGAGGAGCTCACCCGCATCGGACCGGGCACGCCGGCCGGAGAGTACCTGCGGCGCTATTGGCACCCCGTTGCGCTCAGCCGCGAGCTGGGCGAGCGTCCGACCCTCGTACGCGTCCTTGGCGAGGAGCTGGTGCTATTCCGGGACCGGAGCGCCCGGGTGGGGCTCGTGCACCGGCACTGCCCGCACCGGCGCGCGTCGCTCGAGTTCGGCACCTGCGAGGAGCGCGGAATCCGCTGCTGCTACCACGGCTGGCACTTCGATATCGACGGCACCCTGCTCGACGCCCCCGGCCAGCCGGACGGGGCCAAGGTGCGCCTCGAGGCCCGGGTGCGTCTCGGCGCCTATCCCGCGCACGAGTATCAGGGGCTGGTGTTCGCCTACCTGGGACCGCTTGGCGACATGCCGGAGTTCCCCGTCTACGACGCCTTCGAGCTGCCCGAGATGGAGCGGGTGCCTTACAAGGCGCCCTTCCGCTGCAACTGGCTGCAAGTGCTCGACGCCATTCTCGACCCCATTCACACCAGCTTCCTGCACTCCAACATCAGCCGTGTGCAGTTCTCGACCGGCTTCGGCGAGGTGGGCCAGATGGACTACTTCGAACGCGGGATGTGGCTCGCGGGCACCAATACCCGCCGGGTGGGCGACAACGTGTGGTTCCGGGTCAACGAGCTCGTGCTGCCCAATTTCACCCAGGCCGGCGCCGCCTTCGCCGCCGACGGCACCAAGCAGCGCTACTACGGGCGCAGCGCCTTCACCCGCTGGGTGGTGCCCCTCGACGACGAGAACACCATGTGCTACGCGTGGGCGAACTTCGGCGAGCGCGGCGATCCGCCCGAGTACAACACGCCCGAGGGCCCCGAGCTCATCGAGCAGGGCGAGGTCTTCGATCGCTCCTACGAGGAGCGCCAGCGCTTCCCCGCCGACGCCGAGGCGACCGAGGGCATGGGACCGATCACGGTGCATGCGAACGAGAACCTCGCGCCGAGCGACAAGGGGGTGGCCATCATGCGGCGCGCCCTGCGCTCCGAGATCCGCAAGGTCGCCGCCGGCGGCGCGCCGATGCACGTGAGCGACGAGCGTCCCAATCCGGTGCCGACCTACGGCGGCGACACCGTGCTCGCCATGCCGCGGGCGGGCAACGGCGACGAATCGAAGCAGCTGAGCCGGCTTGCCCACCGACTGATGGACATGCAGTACGAGGCCGACCACCTCGCGGAGACCGAGCGCGTGGCGCTCGTCACCCGGCGGATGCGCGAGATAGAGGCGCGTGGCCTCGCGGCGCTCGCCGGAGATTGAGCATGGACGCCGGGCGCCGCATCAAGGTCCACGTCAAGAACAACCACGCCTCTCCCGACACCTTTCCGCCCACGGTGGAGGGCGAGGCGGTCTTCACGATCACGCGCGAGCGCTACGAGGCCGCGGTCGCACGCTATCCGGACCTCGCCCGGCGTCTGGACGTCTTCATCGACTGGGATCTCGATCACTTCGAGGAGTCGATGCAAAGTGCGGAGGTGCTCGTGACCTGGGACCTGCCCACCGCGAATCTCGCCCGGGTCGCGCCCCGGCTTCGCTGGATCCACATCATCGGGGCGGGAGTGGAGCACCTGTGCCCGATGGACTGGCTTCCGCCCGGGGTGACGGTGGTCAACAACCGCGGCGCGCACGCCGCCAAGGGCGGCGAGTTCGGGCTGATGGCGATGCTCATGCTCCACAACCACCTGCCCGCGATCCTCGCGAACCAGCGCCGCCGCCACTGGGAGTCGCTCTTCTCCACCCCGGTCGCGGGCAAGACGCTGCTCGTTATCGGGACCGGCCACATCGGACGTGGCGCCGCGCGCTGCTGCCGGAAGCTCGGCGTGCACGTGATAGGAGTGAGCCGTCACGGCCGCGCGGTCGACGAGGTGGACGAGATCTTGCCCGTCGCCGAGATCGACCGCGTGCTCCCGAGAGCCGACTTCGTGTTCGTGGCCATTCCCTTGACGCCGGAGACGCGGAATCTTCTCGACCGCCGTCGCCAGGCGCTGCTCAAGCCGGGAGCGGGTCTCGTGAACGTCGGGCGGGCGGCCACGGTGGACTACGCGGCGCTCGCGGACAACCTGCGTTCCGGCCACCTCGCGGGCGCCATCCTCGATGTCTTCGACCCCGAGCCGCTGCCCCGCGATTCGGAGTTGTGGGAGGTCCCCAACCTGCTCGTGACCCCCCACGTCTCGGCCGACGACGGGACCACCTACGTGGCGATGACCCTGGAGCTCGTGTTCCGCAACATGCGCCGTTACATCGCGGGCGAGCCGCTCGAGAACGTGGTGAGCCCGGAGCTCGGTTACTGAGGCCCGACCCGGGCGCCCGGCGCCCGGCGGCGCCCGCCGGTCACGCGTTCGCGCCCTCCCTGATGAGCGCCGCCGCCTTCTCCGCGATCATGATGGTGGGTGCGTTGGTGTTGCCGCCGATGAGCCGCGGCATCACCGAGGCGTCCACCACCCGCAGCCCCGAGATTCCGCGCACTCGCAGGCGGGGGTCGACCACCGCGTCGTCGTCCGCGCCCATCCGGCAGGTGCCCACCGGGTGGTATCCGCTGTTCGGCATCCGGGTCATGAAGGCGTCGATGGCCGCGGCGTCGACGCACTCGGCGCCGGGCTCGGTTTCCCGGCCCCGAAACGGGGCGAAAGCGTCCGCGGCCATGATCTCGCGGCACAGTGCGAGCGCCTTGCGGTTGAGGCGCCGGTCGCCTTCCGTCGCCAGGTAGTTGTGCCAGATCCGCGGAGCGGCGAGCGGGTCGGCGGAACGCGGCCAGACCCGCCCCCGGCTCTCCGGGCGCAGCAGGTTCCAGTGCAGATTGAAGCCGTGCGAACGCGGCCAAAGGCTCCCCTCCCGAATCGGGTTCACCCGCATCGGGCAGAGATAGATCTGCAGGTCGGGGCGCTCCAGGGCGGGATCGCTTCGCAGGTGCGCCACCGCGTCCATCGGAAACACCGTGAGGGGCCCCCGGCGCAGGAAAAGGTACTCCGCGAGCGCCCCCGCGAAGCGCAGGGGGTTGCGGTAGCGATAGAAGGTGATCGGCTGCCGGCATTCATGCTGGAGGAATGACCCGAAGTGGTCCTGCAAGTTCTCGCCCACTCCGGGAAGCGGGTGGCGCGGATCGATGCCGAGCCCGCGGAGCTCGTCCGGCGGACCGATGCCCGAGAGCATCAGCAAGTGCGGGGACTGGTAGGCGCCCGCGCACACCAGCACCTCGCGCTCCGCCCTTATCCGGTGGCGCTCGCCGCCGGACAGATACTCGATACCGACGGCCCGGTCGCCTTCGAGCAGCACTCGCGTCGCGTGGGCCCGGGTGAGGACCCGCAGATTGGGGCGCGGGCGCGCGGGACGCAGGTACGCATGAGCGCTCGAGCAGCGGCGCAGCGTACGGTGAGTGTGGGTGTACTGCACCCGCGCGAAGCCTTCCGGGTGCGCGCCGTTGTAGTCCGCGCAGTGCGGGTAGCCGAGCGATTCGCCCGCCCGGAGGAAGGCGTCGTAGAGCGGATGCTCGAAGCGACCGCGCGTGGTCTGGAGCGGTCCGCTCCCGCCGCGGTAGCGGTCCTCGCCCCCCTCCCAGTTTTCGGCGCGCCTGAACCAGGGGAGGACTTCCTCGTAGGACCAGCCTTCGCATCCCAACTGGCGCCATTCGTCGTAGTCGCGCGGGTGTCCGCGCGAGTAGACCTGACCGTTGATGGAGGAAGAGCCGCCGAGCACCCGCCCCCGCGGCATCGTGAAGCGGTAGCCGTCCAGGCGCTCTTCGGGCTCGGTCTCGAAGGACCAGTCGTGGCGCCCGCCGATGAGATGGGACTCGCCCATCGGCATCGCGATGAGGGGACTGCGGTCGCCGCCGCCTGCTTCGAGCAACACCACCGATACCTCGGGCGACTCGCTCAGGCGGCTGGCGAGCACGCAGCCCGCCGAGCCCGCACCGGCAATCACGTAGTCGCAGGATGCCGTGTCGGTCTTCACCCGGGTAATCGCCTCATCTTTCCGATGGCGCCAGGGCCGCCCGCGGCCGTCGAAGTCCCGCCGCGGCGGGCACTGCCCAAGTTGGCCCCGGTCGGGCGGCTTTGGAGGGGCGGCAAGGGCCGTGGTACGTTTGCGCGCGCCGAATTCAGGCGGCCCTGCCGGCATTGTAAAGTCTTTACCATGATCCGAAGCGTGTCGTTCGCCCCGCGAGGGGGCGCCCGGGTGGACTCGACGCACGCGCGACGGTCGCCCCGACCCCGCGGGATCATCATTCGGTGAGACCGGCCCCCCGGCACCTCGCAGTCCCGGCGTCGCTTACCGGCCGGGCAAGCAATCCGGGGCTTGCCCGCGCGCAGGTGAGTCCGCGCCACCGGCGCTTCGTCCGCTTCCGGCTCGTCGTCGCGCGTTGTCCGGTCCGTGCTTCCTGCCGTGACGGCATCTCGGCGCTCTCCTCTAGTAACTCGGTCAGACATCGCGTGCGCGGTGGTCCGGTCCCCTCGCCACGCGAGTGCGGCCAGATGAGACGAGTGCCCCCGCCATGAGTCTCTACGTACTGCGCCGACTGCTTCTCTCGGTGCTCATCGTCTGCGTGGCGATGCTCTTTCTGCTTTCCGCCATTCATCTCGTGCCCGGAGACCCCGCCGGCATCGCGCTCGGCCCCCGGGCCACCCCGGAGATGCGCGAAGAGTTCCGCGTCCGCATGGGTCTGGACAAGCCCTTCATCGTCCAGTACGTGCACTTTCTCGGGAACGTGGTCACCGGCGATCTCGGGGTCGACGTGTGGTCCAACCGGCCGGTCGCGGGGATCATCGGCGACCAGCTCCCCCACACCCTGGCCCTCACGTTTACCGGGCTCGGCTGGGCCATCCTGGTCGGCATTCCGCTCGGCTGTTTCTCCGCCGTCCGGCAGAACAGCATGCTGGACCGGGCGGTCGGCGTTATCTCGGTGTCCGCGATCGCGGTGCCTTCCTTCATCGTGGCCATCTATTCGCTGCTGCTCTTCGCGGTGACCCTGGGCTGGTTTCCCGTCCTCGGAGCCGGCGATCCGTCGAAACCATTCGACCAGCTCTGGCACCTGGTGCTTCCCTCGTTCGCGATCGGGCTCGGCTGGGTGGGGTATCTCGCCCGTCTGGTGCGCGCATCGATGCTCGAGGTCATGGGGGAGAACCACATCCGCATGGCCCGCGCCTATGGGTTGCCCGCGCGACGCATCACCTACGTCTACGCCCTCAAGCTCGCCATTCTGCCCACCGTGGCGCTGCTCGGAGTCGGAGTGGGAGGCCTGGTCTCGGGAGCCGTCTTCGCGGAGATCGTCTTCGCGCGCCCCGGTATCGGCAAGCTGGTCTACGACGCGGTGGTGATCCGGAACTACCCCATCGTCATGGGCGGAGTGCTCGTCACCACCGTTCTCTACGCCTCCTGCACCCTTGTCTCCGATCTCGTCGCGGCCGCTCTCGACCCGCGCGTGCGCCAGAGTCTCTGAGGGCCCATGAACGCGGCCACCACCGGCACCCCGGAGCTGCGGCGAGAGCCGCGATTGGCGTGGCTGCGCCAGCTTCTCTCGAATCCCCTCGGTTGCGCGGGCCTCGTCATGGTGATCCTCATCGTCGCGAGCGCGCTCGCAGCGGACTGGATCGCGCCCCACGACTACAAGGCGCTGGACGTGCAGGCCCGCTTCTCCGGTCCGACCATGACGCACTACTTCGGTACCGACAACCTCGGCCGGGACACCTTCAGCCGCACCCTCTACGGAGGACGGGTCGCGCTCTCCGTCGCGTTGATCGCGGTCAGCCTCTCCCTGGTGATCGGGGTGGTGCTGGGCATGCTGGCCGGTTACGGGCCCCGGCGCCTCGACAACTTCCTGTTGCTCGTCTTCGACTCGGTACGCTCCTTTCCCACCATCATGTTCGCGCTGGCGGTGATTACGGTGGTGGGACCGAGCATCCACACCGTCATCGGCGTGGTGGTGGTCACCAGCGTGCCCGGCTACGCCCGGATTGCCCGCACCCAGACCCTGGCGCTCAAGAACACCGAGTTCATCCTGGCGGAGAGAGCGCTGGGGGCGGGCACCGGGAGAGTGATGTTCTCCCACATCGTGCCCAACGTCGTCGCCCCGCTGCTCATCCTCGCCAGCATGGACATCCCCGTCGTCATCACCATCGAGGCCGGGCTCTCCTTTCTCGGTCTCGGGGTCAAGCCGCCCACGCCCTCCTGGGGCTCGATCCTGAGCGACGGCTATTCCTTCATTCGCGACACGCCCTGGATGGTGGTGGCGGGGGGCATCCCGCTCATCCTGACCACTCTGGGCTTCACGTTTCTGGGCGAAGCGCTGCGCGATGTCTTCGACCCCAAGCTGAAGAAGGAGGGCTGATGGCATCCGGCCACGCGAACGTGCTGGAAGTACGCGACCTCGCAGTCGAGTTCCGCACGCTCCGCGGCGTGGTGCGGGCGCTGCGGCACGTGGACCTCGACGTCGCGCGGAACAAGGTAGTCGGAATCGTGGGGGAGTCGGGCTGCGGCAAGTCCACCCTCATCAACACCGTCCTGCGCCTGCTTGCGCCGAACGCCGCGGTGTCGAGCGGCTCGGTGAGCTTCCAGGGCGACGACGTGCTGCGGATGGATGACGACGCGCTCAACCGCCTGCGCGGGCAGATGGTGTCGGTGGTGTTTCAGGATCCCATGACCGCGCTCAACCCGGTGATCTCGGTCGGCCGGCAGATGACCGACATCCTCTACCGGGAATCCGGCTCGAGGGCAGATAAGCGGGCGCGGGCGACCGAGATGCTGAGACTGGTGGGGATACCCGACGCCGCACAGCGTCTCGACGACTATCCGCACCAGTTCTCCGGTGGAATGCGCCAACGGATCTGCATCGCCATGGCGCTGATGATGAACCCCGCCCTGCTGATCGCGGACGAGCCGACGACCGCCCTGGATGTCACCCTCGAGGCGCAGGTCATCCACCTGATACGCGAGCTCAGGAAGCGCTTCGAGTGTTCCATCCTCTTCGTCTCGCACAACCTCGGGCTGATCGCCGAGCTCTGTGACGAAGTGGTGGTGATGTACGCGGGCGAAGTGGTGGAGCGGGGCGAGGTGCGGGATCTCTTTCACAACGCGCGCCATCCCTACACGCGGATGCTGCTCGAGTGCGATCCGGCCCGCATTCGGGACCTGCGCCCGGAGCTGCCGACCATTCCCGGCGCCGTGCCCGATCTCATCGATCTGCCGCCGGGCTGCATCTTCTCCCCGCGGTGTCCGCACTCCTTCGACGAGTGCACCCGTCAGGCGCCGGAGACCTATGCGGTGCATGCGCACCACTCCGCGCGCTGTTTCCTGCTGCGCAATGCCTGAGCCGCTCCTCGACGTGGATCGGGTGCGGGTGCGCTTCCGTACCCTGGGCGCCCTTCGGGCCCGGATCGCCAAGGATCCCTCGCCCTTCATCGACGCGGTCATGGAGGTGAGCTTCTCCCTGGGCGCGGGCGAGACGCTGGGCCTGGTCGGGGAGTCCGGTTCGGGCAAGACCACCCTGGGGCGGGCGATCATCGGTCTCGTGGACGCGCATTCCGGCAGCATCACCTTCGAGGGCCGAGAGCTTACCGGGTTGTCGGCGCGCGACTACAAGGCGGTGCGCAGGGATGTGGGCATGATGTTCCAGGATCCGGTGGCAAGCCTCAGCCCCCGCAAGAGCGTGCGCAGTCTCATCGTCGAGCCCTTCCGGATCCATGGGATCAAGGGATGCGATTACGAGCGCGAGGCCGGGCGCCTGCTGGAGATGGTGGGGCTCAATGCCGCCTACAAGGGCGCCTACCCCCATCAGCTCTCCGGCGGTCAGGCACGCCGGGTGGGGGTGGCCAGAGCGCTCGCCCTCAACCCGAAGATGATCATCGCCGACGAGCCCACCGCCGGTCTGGACGTCTCCGTCCAGGGCGAGATCCTGAACCTCATGAAGGGCCTGCAGTCCAGCCTCGGCCTCAGCTATCTGGTTATCACCCACAACCTTCCGGTGGTGCGGCACCTGAGCGATCGCCTCGCCATCATGTACCTGGGTCGATTCGTCGAAATGGGAGACACCGCCTCGATCTTCACCCGACCCGCGCATCCCTACACCCTGGGTCTGCTCGCGGCGGTTCCCGAACCGGACCCCGATCGTCGGCGCGAGAAGCTCGAGCTGGAAGGGGAGATCCCATCGCTTCGCCGGCGTCCTTCCGGCTGCGAATTCCACACCCGTTGTCCATTCGTCCGGGACAAGTGCAGGAACGAGGCGCCGGCCTACCGCGAGGTCGAGCCCGGGCGCTTCGCGAGCTGTCACTTCCCTTTTCCCGAGGCGCGGTACTGAATTGAAGTGTTCCCCGCCATCTGAAAGGATGGCTTCCTTACAAGCGACCCGCACGAGGAGCAGCGTCATGAACCCATCGAAGCTCGACCGCCGCAACATGCTGAAGACCATGGCCGGAGTGAGCGCCGCCGGCGTGTTCAGCACCTTGATGAACCCCGCCAGTGTCTGGGCCCAGTCGGGCCGGCCGCTTCACGTGCGCTGCAACCGCGCCATTCTCTCGACCGATCCCGGCTACATGATCGGCGGCTTCGAGATGGTGCTCCAGTACGCCTGTCTCGCCCGCCTCGCCAAGTACACCAACAGCGGGAAGACCTGGGACTGGGAGCCGAGCGAGTTCGTCACCTCGATCTCGCAGACGGACGACCAGACCATCGCCTTCGAGCTCAAGCCCGGCATCATGTGGTACGACGGCACCACCCATGACGCGATTGGCGAGCTCGACGCGGAGGACGTCAAGTACTCGCTGGAGCGCATGAAGGTGTCGGAGTGGAAGGACAAGGCGGTGGCGCTCGACCACGTCGAGGTCACCGGCACCCACTCCGGAATCATTCACCTCAACCAGGCATTCGCGCCGATCTGGCTCACCTGGCTGTGCGACGGGACCGGCGCGGTGCTCTCGAAGAAGGCGGTGGAAATGGCCGGCGGCAAGTACGACGGCATTTTCGACTTCTACTGCGGTCCCTACCGAGTGGCGGAGTGGGTGCAGAAGCAGAGCTTCATCCTGGAGCCCAATCCGAACTGGACGGGTACGCCGCCGGGAGTCACCGACGTCCTGTTCACCATCATCGACGATATCAAGACCGCCGAGCTCGCCTTCGAAGCCGACGAGATCGACATCACCCACATCGCGGCGGAATCGATTCCCCGCCTGCTGAATGCCCCGCCCCGAGGCGGCGTGGTCAAGCAGTATGCGGGCACCCAGTGGTACTGGATTGGCATGAACACCGACCATGCCAACCTCCAGGACATAAGAGTCCGCCAGGCGATCCAGTATGGAGTCGATGTCGAAGCGGTCCGGCACGGGGCCTTCGGTGGGGTGGGCACCCGTGCCCACGGCATCGTGCCGCCCGGACTGATCGGACATCGCACCGAAAGCAAGTTCATGAGCCCCGACCCCGACAAGGCGCGCGAGCTCGTTGCCGCCGCCGGCGCCGAGGGCCGCAAGCTCACGCTCAAGACGATCAACGAGGCGGACCGCATCGCCGCCTGCACCATCGTCCAGGCGAACCTCGCCGAGGTGGGACTCGAAGTGGAGGTGGTGCCGATGGACGCGGGGCCCTTCTGGAATCTCGGCCTGGAGACCGAAGGCGAAGAATGGAAGGACCTGGAGCTGTGGCTGATGGCCTACCTGGATTCACCCGATCCGAGCCAGATGACGCAGTGGTACGTCTCCGAGCAGGTCGGGGTATGGAACTGGGAACGCTGGAGCGACCCGGAGTTCGACGACCTCGCCGCCAAAGGCCTCGGAGAGAGCGACCCGGCCAAGCGCCACGAGATCTACATACGGATGCAGGAGATCATGGAAGACACCGGCGCCTACGTGTTCCTCAACTTCCCGCCCAATGGAGTCCTGTATCGGGAGGGTCTGGAGCCGGTGATTACCCCGAACGGGTACATCTGGCAGATGCAGCACTTCAACTGGACCTGAGACCGGGCGGTGTGAGGGGCGCCGGTCGAGGCGCCGGCGTCCCTCGCCCTGGCCGCGGCATTTCTCCGTTCACGAAGCGGGGGCGCGCGGATACCGAATGGGGAAAGGGCGTCCGCGGGGCCGGTTGTACGGGCGTCCCCGGAACTCTGGCCGCACTTTCTCATCGAGGTACCAGGAGCGCGGTATGGGTACAGGTGCCCGGGGGCGCGAAGTGAAATCCGAGCCGCGGCGCCGGCGGTGAGAGGACCCCTGTTCATGATGGATCCGAAGGAACGGGCCGCGCGCCTTTCCTGCTGGAAGGGCGCGGTCGACCCGCAACCGCTCGGCGGCGGGATCACCAACCTCAACTTCAGCGTGGAGGATGCGGGCGAGCGCTATGTCGTGCGCATCGGTGAGGACATTCCGGTTCACGGGGTGTACCGCGTAAACGAGCGGGCCGCGGCGAGGGCCGCGCACGCGGCGGGAATCTCGCCGGAGATCGTCCATGCCGAGCCGGGCGCGATGGTCATGAGGTGGGTGGACGGGCAGACCCTGGAGCCCCAAGACATACGCGATCCGGCCCGTCTCGAGCGTGTGCTCGACACCCTGACCCGCTGCCACCGGGAGGTCCCGTCGCACTTTCGCGGCGCCACCCCCATGTTCTGGGTCTTCCAGGTGGTGCGTGGCTATGCGCGCACCCTGCGAGAAGACGCAAGCCGGATGACGGGAAGGCTCGATGAGCTGCTCGAACGAGCCGCGCACCTGCAGTCGGTGGTGGGGCCGGTCGAGATCGTCTTCAGCCACAACGATCTGCTCGCGGCGAACTTCATCGACGACGGCGACCGGATCTGGCTCATCGACTGGGAATACGCCGGCTTCAACAGTCCGCTCTTCGATCTCGGCGGACTCGCCGCCAACAACGAGCTGAGCGCCGAGGCGGAGCGCTGGCTCCTCGAACGGTACTTCGGTACCCCGGCCGACGACGCGAGGCTCGCGAGCTACGCGGCGATGAAGTGCGCCTCCGCGCTGCGCGAGGCGATGTGGAGCATGGCCTCCGAGATCCACTCCGACATCGACTTCGACTACGTGACATACACGCGGGAGAACCTCGAGCGCTTCGAGCAGGCGTGGGAGGCGGTGGTACGGCCGGGGCTTTAGCGTCGGTCGGCCCTCCGTCACCGGCCCCCGACCCGGGCGCGGTCAGCGCATCAGCTGCGCGACCTTGCGGCCCACGCCTCGATCTCCACCAGCATGTCGGGCGCGGCGAGGCCGTCGACGATGACCAGCGTCGATGCCGGGGCGCACTCGTCGCCGAGCACGGCGCTTCGCGCCGCGCGGTACTCACCGATGAAGCGCGAATCGGTGAGGTAGACGTTGGTCTTGACGAGGTCCGCCTTGGACATGTGGTGCGCGTCGAGGGCGGCGAGGATGTTGCGGAACACCTGTTCGCTCTGGGCGCGGATGCCGTCGGCGAGTCGTCCCTCGGAGTCGATTCCGATCTGGCCGGAGATGACCAGCCACTCGGAATCGGCCGGGACGTGGACGGTGTGCGTGTAGACGCCGCCCGGCTGGTGGATGGTCTTCGGGTTCAAGTGCTTGTTCATGTCGGAGCTCCTGGGACAAGGAAATGGATGCCGTGAGCGTTCCGCATTGTGCCGCAAAGCCAGCAACCCTGTTTCGGCGCTTCGCGGCTGCGGACGCCCGCCCGCCGACATGGCCGGAGTCGAACGCGAACTCGCGCCACGGTGAGCCCGTCGCTGAGCGTGGGGGCCGCGAGGGAGTATCATCGCCGCCGAAGCGGGCCGGTGCGCCTAGGCGCCGAACCCGGTCCCGGAGACCGTCACACAGGAGGAAAGACCGTGAGCGCAGTGCCCCAGGACCTGTCGGTGACCACCCAGCCCCTCTCCTTCCAGTACCAGCCGGACGACGGGCCCGCGCGCTATCGCATCGGGCTCATTGCGCTGGACAGCGACGTCGCGACCGAGCGCGACTTCCACAACATGCTGCCCGATGACGTGATGTACTACACGACTCGGATACAGCACTTCAATCCGGTCAATATTCCCAATCTTCGCCGCATGGTGGGAGGCCTCAAGGCGGCGACGGAGAGGCTGATACCCGGACAGCGTCTCGATTCGATCGCCTATAGCTGCACTTCGGGCACGGTCGCGATCGGATACGACAACGTCGCCGAGCGGATCCGCTCCGGGGGACGGCCCGACATTCCGGTGGTCACCCCGATCACTTCCGCGCTCGCCGCGTTTCGCGCCCTCGGGGTCAAGTCCGTTTCGCTCCTCACACCCTACGTCGACTCGGTGAATCAGGCCATGCGCGCCTACATCGAGGAAGGCGGGGTCACGGTGCGCAACATCGGCAGCTTCTGCCTGGATAGCGACATCGACATGGCCGAGGTGCCGCCCGACGCCATCTTCCAGGCCGCGCTCGAGACTTGCCGCGAAGATGTCGACGCCCTTTTCATCTCCTGCACGGCGCTGCGCGCCGTCGACACCATCGAGCGAGCCGAGCGGGCGCTGGGCAAGCCCGTGATGAGCGCCATCCAGACTCTCTTCTGGCAGTCGCTGCGAGAAACGGGCTACACCCGCCCGGTGGAGGGCTTCGGGCGTCTGCTTCGAGTCTGAACGCGCGCGGCATCGGGGTCCGATCCCGGCGGGAGGGGGTCATGCGGGGCGAGATCATGGATCGGCCGCTGCTCGTCAGCGCCATCATCGAGCATGCGGAGCGCTACTACGCCGCCGGGCAGGTGGTGTCGCGCCTCGTGGAGGGCGGTGTTCACCGATACACCTACCGCGACGCGGCCGCGCGCATGCGCCGGCTCGCCAACGGGCTCGAGGCGCTGGGGGTCCGGGCGGGCGACCGGCTCGCGACGCTGGCGTGGAACACGCACCGCCACTACGAGCTCTACTTCGCGGTCTCGGGAATGGGGGCGGTCTGCCACACCGTGAACCCCCGTCTCTTCCGGGACGAGCTGCTCTACATCATGAATCATGCCGAGGACCGGGTGCTCTTCCTCGACCTCACGTTCGTGCCGATGGTGGAGGCGCTGGCCGCGGAGCTTCAAAGCATCGAACGCTTCGTCATCCTGACCGATGCGAAGCACATGCCGCAAACGAGTCTGCGCAACGCGACCTGCTACGAGCATCTGCTCGCGGGGGCGCCGGACGAGTACCGATGGCCGGCGATCGACGAGAACGAGGCCGCGATGCTCTGCTACACCTCGGGCACCACCGGGAACCCCAAGGGGGTGCTCTACAGCCACCGCTCCATCCTGCTCCACGCTCTGCTCTCCCATGCCGGCATGGGCCAGTCCGCCCCCTGTCATCTGCATTCTTATCTGGCCATCGTGCCGCTCTTCCACGTCGGGGCCTGGGGGGTGCCCTACATGCTCACCATGGTCGGGGGCAAGTTGGTGCTGCCCGGACCGAACTACGACGGCGAGAGCCTCTTCGAGCTGATGGATGCGGAAGGCGTGACGCACAGCGCGGGGGTGCCGACCATCGTCACCACGCTGCTTGGCACCATGCGCGCGCGGGGGCGCAAACCGCGCGGACTCGAATGGGTGATGTGCGGCGGCTCCGCCCCTTCGGAAGCGCTGATCCGCGCCTTCGAGCAGGAGTTCGGCGTGCTCTTCGTGCAGGGTTGGGGCATGACCGAGACCGGTCCGGTCGCCGCCCTCAACCTGCCCACCGCCGCTTACGAAGAGATGACGGACGACGAACGCTTCGCGTTCAAGAAAAAGCAGGGCCGCCCCCTGTTCGGGGTGGAAGCGAAGATCGTCGGCGAAGACGGGGAGCGCCTGCCCGAAGATGGCGCCGCGACCGGGGAGCTCGCAGTGCGCGGTCCATACGTGATCAGCCGCTACTACCGGGACGAGGCCGCGAGCGACGCCGCTTTCGATCGTGAGGGCTGGTTCCTGACCGGCGACGTGTGCTCCATCGACCCCGAGGGCTACATTCACATCACGGACCGAAGCAAGGACCTCATCAAGTCGGGGGGCGAGTGGATCAGCTCAATCGATCTCGAGAACTGCGTGATGGCGCACGAAGCGGTGGCGGAAGCCGCGGCCATCGCGTGCCGGCATCCGAAGTGGGAGGAGCGCCCCCTGCTGGTGGTGGTGAGACGTCCCGAAGCGCACGCCGACAAGGAGGAGATCCTCGCCTTTCTCGAAGGCCGGATCGCGAAGTGGTGGCTGCCCGACGATGTCGTCTTCGTCGACGAGATGCCGCACGGGGCGACGGGAAAGGTCAACAAGCGCCGGCTCCGCGAGCAGTTCAAGGACTACGTGCTCCCGAGCGCGTGAGTGTTGTGCGAGCAGGCCGCCAGCTTTCCCCGGATCACGACTTTGCGCGCGTGCCGGCCGGCATGGAAGGTGTTGAACAGGTGTCGGGATGCTGGCTGGCCCCTCTCCGGTTGCACGCGCCGGCCGGATTGGACGGTGTCGAACCCGCGAAACAGGGGGCGCGGCGTACTTGCCGGTTAGGCCCGCATTCAGGCTTGCAGACGCCCTTGCCCCGGCCGGCATTCGCGCGTCCCGCACCGTTGGCTCTCTCGAACCGATGAAACACCGCAGCCAGAACCCCGGCGTGCGGGGCACCGGTGATGGCGACAATGAACCTCCGGACTCGGCATTCGCCGGGGCTGGACTTGCACACATCCTGAGACGCCCGCCAGAGCGGGAATCCCCCCACTACCAGCAGAGCGAAATGCGATGTCCCTTGTGAAGTACGAAAAGCGCGCCGGCGTGGGCCTAGTCCTCGTCGACAATCCCCCGGTCAACGCCTTCAGCGTCGGAGTGCCGCGCGGCATCATGGAGGCGCTTGCCGGAGCCGCGGCCGACGCCGAGGTCGAAGCGGTGGTGGTGGCGGGCAGCGGACGGACCTTCATCGCCGGGGCCGACATCAAGCGCCTCGGCGCGTGGCCCGCGGGCGAGCCCAATCTCCGCGATGCGATCGACGAATGCGAAGCGAGCCCCAAGCCGGTGGTCGCCGCCATCCACGGCCATGCCCTCGGCGGCGGTCTGGAGCTCGCGATGGCCTGCAACTACCGCGTGAGCACCGCCAACGCGCGCCTCGGACAGCCCGAGGTGAAGATCGGCGTGCCTCCCGGGGCAGGGGGCACGCAGCGCCTGCCGAGGCTGGTGGGCGCGGAGAAGGCACTTGAGATGATCCTGAGCGGAACGCCCGTCACCGGCACGGAGGCCGCGCGGATCGGGCTCGTGGACCGGGTGGCGGAGGGCGACCTGATCGACGCGGCGCTCGCCTTCGCGGCCGAGCGTGCGCAGAGCGGCAGCCCTCACCCCAAGGTGCGCGACCGCGCGGTGCGCCTCGACGACCCCGGCGTTTTCGATGCCACGCGCAAGCGGATCGAGCGCCGCGCCCGCGGCATGCGCGCCCCCTACGCGTGCATCGAGTGCGTGGAGGCGGCGCTGCAGCTCCCCTTCGACGAAGGCATCGCACGCGAATACGAGATCTTCGACGCCCAGGTCCGCTCGTCGGAGGCGGCGGCGCTGCGCCACGTGTTCTTCGCGGAGCGCCAGAGCGCCAAGGTGCCGGGTCTTGCCCGGGACATCCGCGCGCGCGAGATACACGAAGGCGCGGTGATCGGCGCCGGGACGATGGGCAGCGGCATCGCCATGAACTTCGCCAACGCCGGCATCCCGGTGAAGCTCTTCGATCTGGGACGCGAGCAGGTCGAGCGGGCAATGGCCGCGATCGAGAGGAACTACGCTTCCACCGTGAGCAAGGGGCGCCTGAGCGAGGCGGCGATGCGTGAACGTCTCGCGCGCATCACGCCGGTGCTCGATCTGGACGCGGTCGCCTCGGCGGACTTCGTCATCGAGGCGGTGTTCGAGGAGATGGCGCTCAAGCTGGAGACCTTCGCCCGCCTCGATGCAACGTGCAAGCCGGAGGCGATCATCGCGAGCAATACCTCCTATCTGGACGTCAACCGCATCGCGGTGGCCACCGGGCGCTCCCCGCAGGTGCTCGGCATGCACTTCTTCAGCCCCGCCAACGTGATGCGCCTGCTCGAAGTGGTGCGCACCGAGAGCGTGAGCGACGAGGTGCTCGTCACCGCGCTCGCGCTGGGGCGCAAGATGGGGAAGGTGCCGGTGGTGTCGGGTGTCTGCCATGGCTTCATCGGCAACCGCATGCTGGAAGGCTACCTGCGCGAGGCCGCATTTCTCGTCGAGGAGGGGGCCTTGCCGCAGGATGTGGACCGGGTGCTCACCGACTTCGGCTTTCCCATGGGTCCCTTCGCGGTCAGCGACCTCGCGGGACTGGACATCGGTTGGCGAAGCCGCCGGGAGCACCGCGCGGCCGAGGACGAGCGCCGCTACAGCGGCACCATCGGCGATCGCCTCTGCGAGCGCGGCTGCTTCGGACAGAAGACGGGTTCGGGCTTCTACCGCTACGAGGCGGGCAGCCGCGCGCCCGTTCCAAGCCCCGAAGTGGAGGCGCTCATCAAGGAGGTCTCGGCCGATCTCGGCATCGAGCGCCGCGCCATCGACGACGAAGAGATCCTCTCCCGTTGCCTCTATCCGCTCGTCAACGAGGGCGCCAACGTCCTCGACGAGGGCATCGCGCTGCGGGCGGGCGATATCGACATCGTGTGGCTCAACGGGTACGGGTTTCCGGTGCATCGCGGCGGACCGATGCACTACGCGGACCGCGTCGGTATCGAGACCGTCCACCGCGAGATTTGCCGATATCACGAACTCCACGGCGCCTGGTGGGAGCCCTCGCCACTGCTCGAGAGAATGGCGAGAGAGGGCACGACGTTCGCGGAGCGCGACGCCTGAGGGCGTTGCTCCGCGCCCGCGAAGGTCCTTGCCCTTGTTGGTCTCTGCGCACCCTCGCTCGATGAATTGGTGAAGCATTGCGTCCGCGTACGCTCGCCTGGTGAGTGGGGAAGCACTGCGGCTGGTAGCCTGGATGTTTCACCGATCTTCGGCCGCTTCGGTCGCCAAGATGCCGTGATAGCGGGGGCGCACGGACCGAAAGACGCTGAAGGCGTAGCCGGCACGAAGTCGCAAGCGGTGCGACGGAGTACGGCCCGCAAGCGCCCGCATGTTGGCGTGCGCAATGGGAAATCGATGAAATGTCCGAGCGGGCGGCGACGGTGCCCGCCCCGGCGGGAAGGAGGGTTGAGAAAATGCAGGTCGGAGTGATTTTCCCGCAGCTCGACATCGGCGCGGACCCGGGCCCGGTGCGTGAGTACGCGCAAGGGGTTGAGGGGCTCGGATTCACCCACATCACCGCATTCGACCAGGTCGTGGGTCTGGATCGGACCCGCTTCGAGCGGTGGCCCTACGTACACGATCATGAAGATCTCTTCCACGAGGTCTTCGTGCTCTTCGGGTTTCTCGCCGGCCTCACGTCGCGCATCGGCCTTGCGACCGGGGTGCTGGTGCTGCCGCAGCGCCAGACCGCACTGGTCGCCAAGCAGGCCGCCGAGGTCGACGTGCTTAGCGGCGGCCGGCTGCGGCTCGGGATCGGCGTCGGAATCAAGCCGGAAGAGTTCGAAGCGCTGGAGATCGCGTATCCGCGCCGCGGCCGGCGCTGCGAGGAGCAGATGGCGCTGCTGCGGGCGCTGTGGACCAGCGAGCTGGTCGACTTCGAGGGGGATTGGCACCGGGTGCGTCACGGCGGCATCAACCCGCTCCCGGTTCAGCGGCCGATTCCGATATGGATCGGCGGACACTCGCCACCGGTGCTCGATCGCATCGCGCGCAGCGCCAGCGGCTGGATGCCGAACTTCGAACCCGACGATGAGGGCGCCGCCATCGTGGCGCGCCTGCACGACCGCGCCCGCGCCCACGGCCGGGACCCGCGGGACATCGGCTTCGAGGCCACCGTCAACCTCCTCGGGCGAAGCCCCGAGCAGTGGCGTGAGGACGCGCTGGCGTGGCGCTCGCTCGGGGCGACGCACCTCTCCGCCAACACCATGCAGGAGGAGTGGGACGAGCTCGCCGGAATGTGGGGCAAGGCCGGGGGCGAGAGAATCGACCGCGTCGACGCCCACCTCGAAGTGCTGGAGCGCTACATCGACGCCGTGGGGGACCTGTAGCCTCCCCGAGGGTCCTTCCTGCATCCGCCGACGGACGTCCCCGCCCACCGAATGTGGATGTAGCGCGCCCTGCGGCGGCGGCTCGTCGCCTCATCGTGGCCCGAGCAGATGGCGCACTTCCGGGATGGGAGCGTCGTAATAGGGCACCCGGTCGACGCGAGGAGACCACTCCCCGTTCGAGACGAGCGCACGTATGTGGGCCGCGACCTGCGCGTGGGTGGCGAACCACACGTTGCCCTTGCCGCGCATGTATTCGATGAGGCCTTGCAGGGCGACGGCGCGCGAGAGGCGGCCGCTCACCGCCGGGTGCCACACCGCGACCCACAGGCCTCCGTACTCCCACATGACGTCGAACTCGGCGCGGAATACTTCGATTGCCGTGCGCGGGGCGGCAATACGCATCAGGTAGTCGAAAGACCGCGACGACACGTACTGGTTGTAGTCGTCGATGGCGGCGGGCATCGGGAGCTCGACGAGAGACCCCTTGCCGTTGTCGAGGATGAGCGGCACGTCGTCGGCCGGCAGCGACGAGTCGTAGTCGAATCCCGCCTCGATGAGCAGGTCGAGGGTGCGCTGTCCGATTCCGTAGTAGGGGGCGCGGTAACCGCGGGGCTTCTCACCACTCACGTTCTCGATGAGCGCGATGCCCCGCTCGAGGGTCTCGCGCTCCTCCTCGTCCGACTGCTGATTCGGCCACTCGTGCAGATAGCCATGGTGGGCGACCTCGTTGCCGGCGTCGACGATGCGCTTCACCGCATCGGGGTAGCGTTCGATGACCCAACCCGGCACGAAGAAGGTGAGCGGTATCTTGTACTCCCGAAAGAGGTTCACCAGGCGCGGTACCGCAACCAGCGGGTCGTAGCGCATGTAGGTGAGCCCGTGGAGCTCCTGGTTCACAGTGGCCGGGTGGTTGAGATGCACGATGCTGTCGGCGTCCATGTCGAAGCTGAACGCCACCGCGCAATGCGCGCCGTTCGGCCAGGGGGGTGGGTTCTGGATCATGGCTGCCTCCTGATGTTCACTCGGCCGCATTGCCGGGCTCGCGCGGCGCGCAGACGGTAGCATGCGGGTCCGGCCGAGGGCGGGAGAAGAGAAGGATGACGGTGTTTGCGCTCGAAGAGTACCGCCGGCGCATCGCCGCCACTCGGGAGCGAATGGCGGCGGCGGGAATCGATGTGCTCCTCGCGAGCCACCCCGCCAACATGAACTACCTGAGCGGCTACGACGGCTGGTCCTACTACGTCCATCAGCTCGTCGCGCTCTCCCTCGATGACGGGGACCCGGTGTGGATTGGCCGGGAGATGGATGCCGCGGGCGCCCGCCTCACGGTGTTCATGGACGAGGATCGCATTGCTTCCTACCCGGACGAACTCGTGGACGCCCGCGACGCCCACTGCATGCACCGGGTGGCGGAGATCCTCGCCTCGCGCGGATGGCACCGGGGACGCATCGGCGTGGAGATGGACGCCTGGTACTTCACGGCGCGCGCCTACGTGGAGCTCGGGAAGCACCTGCCCGAGGCGCGGCTCGTCGACGCGTGGCCGCTCGTCAACTGGGTGCGGCTCGTGAAGTCGCCGGCGGAGATCGAGATGATGCGCGCGGCCGGTCGCATCGTGTCGCGGGCGATGGGGGTGGCGGTGGAGGCGATCGCCCCCGGGGTGCGCGAATGCGACGCGGTGGCGGAGATCACGAAGACGCTGCTTGAGGGAACGCCCGAGCACTGGGGCGACTACCCCGCGACCCTTCCCCACGCCGGCAGCGGGGAGCGGGGCGCCGCCCCCCATCTCACCTGGACCGGGGCGCCCTTCGAGGCAGGCGCCGCCACCAACATCGAGCTCGGCGGCTGCCATCACCGCTACCACGCCGCTCTCGCGCGGACCCTGTGCCTCGGCGCCGCGCCCGCGCGCCTGCGCTCTCTCGCCGCCGTCACCCGCGAGGGCCTGCATGCCGCCCTCGAATCCGCGCGCCCCGGCGCGGCCTGCGAGGATGTGGAGGCGGCCTGGCGCCGCGTGATCGCCCGCGCCGGCTACGAGAAGCGTTCGCGCATCGGCTACTCGATCGGGCTCAACTACCCTCCGGACTGGGGAGAGCAGAGCGCGTCGCTGCGCGCCGGAGACCGCACCGTGCTCGAGCCCGGCATGTGCTTCCACCTGATGCTCGGCATGTGGATGGAAGGCTGGGGTTTCGAGCTGAGCGAGACCTTCCGGGTTACCGAGGGCGAGCCGGAGCTGCTGACCGACTTCGCCCAGGAGCTGCTGTTCAAGGAGTAGCGGCCGAAAATCTGTGAAACATTCGGGTTAATCCGGCGCCCTCGGAGCCCGGGCTTGCACCCTCTTCAGTGTTGACGACATCGCCCCGGTCCGAGGATCCGGACCCCCGGCAACCGGACTTGCACCCGTCCACACTCGAGGTCGAAGGTCGGGACATTTGTTTACACTGATTGCATGAGCGAGCGCGCCCTTCTCCCCGCATGACCGTCATCGTCGCGGTGCGCAAGGGCGAGCGCGCGGTCATCGCGGCGGATTCCGCCCAGTCGGACGGCTCAATGGTGGTGCCGGCCCACTTCTACCGCGACTACACCAAGCTCATGCGCTGCGGTGAGTGCTGGCTCGGCAGCTCGGGCTGGTCGGCGACCGTCGACGCCCTGGAGAGCATCCTTCTCCGTCACGGCCAGGACTTCGATTTCACTTCCCGCCGCGCGACCTTCGAAAGCGCCCGACGCATGCACCGGCTGCTCAAGGACGAGTACTTCGTGGAGACGCAGGAAGAGAAGGAGCAACCGGTCGAATCGAGCCAGCTCGATGCTCTCATCGTGGGTCCGGCCGGCATCTTCGAGTTCGAGAGCTACCGTTCGGTATCGGAGTACGCGCGCTATTGGGCGATCGGATCCGGCAAGACGCTCGCCCTCGGCGCCATGCACGCGGTCTACGATCGGCTGAGCGAGCCCATCGAAATCGCCCGCGCCGGGGTCGAGGCGGCCTGCGAGCTCGACGAAGGGTGCCGGCTGCCGATGGAGCATCGCTGCGTGGCGTTGCGTTGATGGCCGGGTGATTCCCGCGCCCGGGTACGACCAGCGACCGGGTGATCAAGCGAGAGAGGAACCGAGACCGATGACGAAAGCAATGCTTCGGATCTTCGTCCCCGCGCTCCTTTTCTGGTGCGTCCCCGCGGCGGCAGCCCAGGACGTCCTCGGATTGTGGGACACCGGTAGCAGCCGCGTGGAGATCTACCCCTGTGGGGATCGCCTGTGCGGCCGTGTCGCGGAGCTCGACGAGCCCCTGGACGAGAACGGCAACCCGAGGCTCGACGTGAACAACCCGGACGAGGCGCTTCGCTCGCGGCCCATTCTGGGCATGGACCTGATCGCGGGCTTCGTCCCCAAGGGCGAGGGCAAGTGGAAGGACGGAACCATCTATGACCCGCGCGACGGAAAGACCTACCAGTGCGTGATGTCGCTCAAGCCCGACGGCACGCTCGAAGTGCGCGGCTACGTGGGTCTCGCCCTGTTCGGAAAGACGGTGGTCTGGTCGAGGCCCGAGTAGCGGCGCTTATTCGGACAATGGCTCCGATTTCGCGCGAGCGCGAGTGGTCGTCCGCGGGTGAGAGCTTCCAGGCAGCGACAAGCGGCGTTGCCTTTCCTGCCCACGAACTCAGGCCCCGGCAGGATATTGGCGACTCCCCCCGAACATCGTATTCTGCGGCGAATGAGCACAGGGAGGCCGCGTTCCCGGTTGGGGCAACGTCTCCCGTCGGATTGCAACCCGAGGGATACCCGAAATGCGTGATTCCACGTCCCCCTGGTCTCTTGAAACTCTCGGACTCGAACGCAGCGACATCGAGGACCGATCCGACAACTACCTGAGTCTGCCCATCCACACCTACTTCGACCCCACCGTGTTCGACTTCGAGCTCGATGCGGTCTTCGCCGGGCGCTGGCAGTTCTTCGCGCCGCTCGCCCGCCTCGCCGCTCCCGGCGACACCGTGACCGGCGATGTCGGCCGGGTCCCGGTGGTCGTCATGCGCGGCGACGACGGGGTGCTGCGCGGTTTCGTCAACGCTTGCCGGCACCGGGGCCACCCGGTGGCGAAGGAGGACGGATGCCACCGGCGTCTGGTGTGCGGCTACCACGGCTGGACCTATGGGCTCGACGGCGCGCTCACCCACGCCCGGGACGCGGAGTCCGACCCGGATTTCTGCCGGGAGAGGCTGTCCCTGATGCCGGTCGCGGTGGACCAGTGGGCGCAGGGAGTATTCGTGAATACCGACCCGGACGCGGTGCCCCTGCGCCGCGCGCATCCGCGTCTCGAGCCGCTGGCGGCCGAAGGCGGCTTCGACACCGATCCCGAACGCTACCAACTGCACCACGAGGCCGTGGTCGAGATCGCCGCGAACTGGAAGCTGTGGTACGACAACGGCGTCGAGTGCTACCACTGTCCCGTCATTCACGGGAAGAGTTTCGCGACGGCCTTCAATGTCTCGCCCGAGCACAACATCCCCGTCCTTACCGATCACCTGATGAACAGCCACTACATCCCCTCCGAGGCCCGTGACGGTGACACGCTGCGCAGCAACCGCTATTGCTCCTTCCAGCTCTTCCCCGGCTGCCAGATCATCCAGCAGGACGACCTGCTGATCCTGGCCCGCATTGTTCCGACCGGAGCGCAATCGTGCCGCTTCATTGCGAACTACCTCGCGGAGCGCGATGCCGACCCGGAGCGGGTGGAGGCATGGCTCACGCTGTGGCACCGCACCTACGACGAGGACACCGACGCGGTCGAGCGGCAGCAGAAGGTACTGTGCTCGGGACGCGTGTCGCGTCTGCGCTACGTGCCGGCCCACGAGAAGCCCGCGCTGTTCATCAACGGGCTGATTCGGGAGGCCTACCGGGAAGCGTTGGGCGAGACGTCCCCCGCCGCGCGCGTGGCCGTCGCATAGCTTCGCCTTCCCGGGACCGTCGCGACGCCCGGGGAGCGGAGCACGCGAGGGAGCGAGTGCGCCCACCCGATAACGGCCGGTTGGCGCACGGTGGTACTCTTCACGCCGGCCCTTCGAGGAGTCGAGACATGGGAAGGCTGCTCACCGACGCGGCGATCGCCCAGTACCACCGGGACGGGTACTACACGCCGGTACCTGTGCTCACGCCGCGGGAGGCGACGGCGATGCGCGGCGCGCTGGAAGCCTTCGAAGCGCGGAACGGCGGTCCCGTCAAGGGATCGAAGCGTTTCAAGAGTCACCTGCTCTTCCGCTGGCTCGCGGATCTGATCCGCACCCCGCGCCTGCTCGACGCGGTGGAGGATCTCATCGGTCCTGACATCCTGTGCTGGACCACCAACTGGTGGATCAAGGAGCCGGGCTCGCCGAGCTTCGTCTCCTGGCATCAGGACAGCAACTACTGGGGAGTCGATACCGACCATCTCGTGAGCGCCTGGGTGGCCCTCTCGCCCGCGACCGTCGAGAGCGGCTGCATGCGCCTGATCCCCGGCAGCCATCGCGGTCCCGCTCTGCCGCACCGCGATACCTGGCACGACGACAACATGCTGACCCGGGGGCAGGAGATAAGCGCGGGCATCGACGAGGACGAAGCCGTCGACATCGAGGTGGCTACCGGCGACGCCGCGCTCTTTGCGTACCGCGTCGCGCACGCTTCCCACCCCAACCGCGCCAAGGATCGCCGCATCGCGGTGGCCATCCGCTACATACCGCCCGACGCGCGTCAGACGCTCGCGGACTGGGACAGCGCCACGCTGGTCAGAGGCCGGGACACCTGCGGCAACTTCGAGCTCGAGCCGATGCCGGAGTGCGACTTCGACCCGGTGGCGATCGACTTCCACCGCCGGGCGGAAGAGCACCAGCGCGCCATCCTCTACCAGGGTACCGGCCGCACCGAGCACCGTACCTGACCCGCAGTCTTCACTGATTACCTGCTGCGGGCGCCAGTATGCTCGCGTCAGCAGGCTGCACTCCCTCAAGCCGCTTTCGACGTAGTGTCGGCTACCTGCTGCGCTGCGCAGTCCTTGGGCGAGGCTTTCCGGCCAGGGCAAGCCATCCTTGGCTTGCCCGCTCGCCGGGGCGAAGCGCCCACGGCGCTTCGCCTGTTTTCGGCTCGCCGTTGCGCGTCTTTCGGTTCGTGCAACCCCCACTATCACGGCATATTGGCGTCCTGGCCACGTAAGTCGCTGAAAATTAGAGGAAAACCCAGACCCGCGCCGCGCCTGTGTGAACCGGGGCGGCGCGCGGGGTGTACGGAGGTACCGTGGGGCGGCGCGCCCGCGTTCGCTGGCGCTCCTGACCGAATCTCGATTCCGCCGGGCGTCAGCCGGCCTGTCTCCCCGATAAGCGAAGCCAGGGCGCCCGGGCTCAGCCCATCATTCGGCGCCACGTCTCGATGTCGCGGACCATGAGGTAGGGGTTGCTCGCCTTCGTCTCCCCCACCGTCGCGCTCGGGACATGATCGTAGTTGTGGCCGGGCAGGAGCACCGTCTCGTCCGGCAACTCCGCGAGCCGGCGCAGGCTGCGGAACATGTCGTCGGGATTGGAGCCGGGCAGGTCGACCCGGCCGCAGCCCCGTACGAAGAGCGTGTCGCCGGAGACCAGGGTGTTCTTGATGCGAAAGCACTGCGAGCCGGGGGTGTGTCCGGGGGTATGGAGAAACTCGATCTCGATGTCCCCGATGCGCAGCCGATCTCCCGAGTCCACCTCCACCATGTCGCCGCTTGAGATCCCCGTGATCTTCCGCAAGCCCGGGGCCTCGAGCTTGTGCGCGTAGACCTTCACCCGCTCGCGCTCCAGCAGTCTGGCCACGCCTTCGATGTCGTGACCCATCATCTCCCCTCCCACGTGGTCGGGGTGGTAGTGGGTCGCGAGCACCGCCACCGGCTTCAGATCGCGCGAGGCGACGTGATCGAGCAGGGCGTCGATGGCCCACGCGGGGTCCACGAGCGCGACCTCCCGGGTGCTCGATGAGCCCACCAGGTAGGTGAAATTCTTCATCGGACCAATCTCCAACTGCTCGATGATGAGCTCCGGGGTGTCGTCCATCGTGGGTACTCTCCTTCCGGCGCCGTCCGCCTGTCGCTCTCGCACACCGGTATTGTGAGTCCGGCGCGGCGCGCCGTCAGCCCGGTTCCGCGTGCGCTCGCGCCGCGCGCCGACAGACGGGCGCTCCATGAGGGCGGACACTCCCACCATGTTCGAGGGCGGCGGGCGATCGCGGAGCCGGAATTCCCCGTGCGAAGGTCGTCAGCGCGGGGCGATGCTGCTCGCAATACTCGCTCCGGTACTGCTGCTCGGCAGCGGACTCGCCCTCACCGGATTCGATACCGGAACCCCCTCCCACCGGCGTGAAGCCGAGCGCACGCGCGCCGCGCTCGCGCAGGCCAAGGAAGTGCTCATCCACTATGCGGTGGCCGATGCGAACCGTCCCGGCGAGCTGCCCTGTCCGGACTTCGACGGCGACGGCCGGTTGTTGCTCAACGCCGACTTCTTCGGGGGCCGCGACGTGCCCTGCGCGAGTCGGCGTGGCTGGCTGCCCTTCCGCAGCCTCGGAGTGGGGGAGTTGCGTGACGGGACGGGCGAGCGGCTGTGGTACGCCGTCGCCGACACCCACCACGCGGGACACTCCGCGCCGCTCAACAGCGATGTCCCGGGGGAGCTCCGGGTGGGAGGCATGGACGACATCGTTGCGGTCATCATCGCCCCCGGCTTTCCCGTGGATCAGCGCCAGGCGAGGGACCGGGACGCAGCCCCGTCCGGGTCGAGCGCCACCGCGCTCCTCTCGGCCCATCTGGAGGACGCGAATGCGGGAACGGATCGGGACCGCTTCGCGCCCGCGACCCGACCGAGCCGGGAGGTGAACGACCGGTTGATGCCGATTGCGCGCCGGGAGCTCGCGCGCGTGGTAGAGAGACGGGTCATCGGCGAGGTGTCGCGCACGCTGAGCGTCTTCTACCGGGAGCATGGCACGCTCCCCTGGCTCGTGCCGCTCGCAGACCCCGATGCCGCGTCGATTCGGGCCGTCCCCGGGATCCGCAAGGGTCGACTTGCCTATCAACGCGTGGGAGACCGGGTGGAGTCGAGGGTCCTGCGTGCACGCTGGGCGCTGATAGGCGCGCGGACGACAGCCTGGGGGTCCGTCGGCCATGCGCTTCTCGTTGCCGGCAACCTGCGTTTCGATCAGGGGCCGGGGCCGTCGGGGACGCCCGAGTGCCTGTTCTCACGAAGCGAGGAGGCGGAGTGCGTTGCGCGCAAGACGGTGAGCGTCGTCTGCGCGGGCATTCCCTTTACGCCGGCCGAGCGCACCTACCGATTTCGGCTCACGGGCGATGCCGTCGTCGTCTCGGCGCCGGACGCGACGCGGGTGCGCCGACGTCAAGTCTCCGCCAACCGGGCGGACGCCCCCGGCCCGATAAGGGCCGGACATCGGGTCGAAATCCGAATCGAGGACCGCGCACTCTCCGGTTTCGGCGGAGGCGTGCCCTGCGGGGCCGGATCCGTGCGTGACGCGACTGCGGCGTGGGGGTTCATGGAGGTGGGCGAGATCGATCATCCCCTGGTGCTGGATTCGGAACTGCCGGCGTGGTTTATCGACGAGGGGTGGAGCGCGCTCACCTATGTCGCGTTCGCCGCGCCGCGCGCGCCTTCCGACGCGCCTCGACCCTGCGTGCCCGAGGTCGACTGCCTGGTGCTGGAAGGCGTTCATCCCGCCGCCGACAAGGACGCGCTGGTGGTGATTGCCGGGGCCGCCCTGCCGGGACGGGGACGCGACACATGGGATATCGAGGCGTACTTCGAAGGCGAGAACGCCACCCTCGACGACGACGTGTTCAGCGTCCTCGGCCCACCGGGAGAGATGAACGACCAGATCCGTATCGTCTCCCTCGCACCCTAGGATTCTGTACGGCGTTGCGGTTGGAGTAGTAGGTTAAGAATAAGTTGGGTTATGCGTACAGGGTAGTTCTGTTATCTATTGAAGAGAGGAGGCGCCCGAATACTTCACCGATTTCTCAACTCGCGGACACCAATATGTTCGCGGTAGCAGGCCGTACTCCCTCAAGGCGCAACGTCTTCGTGTCGGCTACCTGCTTCGCTTCGCAGTCCTTGGGCGAAGCTTTCCGGCCTGGGCAAGCCATCCCTGGCTTGCCCGCTCGCCGGGGCGAAGCGCCACCGGCGCTTCGCCTGTTTCCGGCTCGCCGTTGCGCGTCTCTCAGTCCGTGCTTCCTGCTATCACGGCATCTTGGCGCCCTCGCTACGAAGATCGTTCCGCCGGACTCCACACCTCTCAAGTTCCTCGGGCGAAAGTGGGGACGGACGCTGGCCATGATCGGCGTCCGCGGTAGCGATGTTGCGTGAGGTGCGGGGTGACGGGCTCGCTGACTTGATGGGCGGGAATCCGCTCGCCGAAGGAGCCGCCGGCGGCATGGAAGGCACGCGGCAGGCGGGACGTACCCGCGCATCGCCTTGGGTATCATCGCGCGTTCGTCCGGCCCGTGGCGCAGTGCCCGCAACGTGTCCCACCCGCTATCCGGTATCGAAGCGTATCCGCGAGTCCGGTTCGGCCATGCACCGACGCCACTGGAGCCCGCGCCGAATCTCGGCGCCGCCCTCGGCATCTCGCTCTGGATCAAGCGTGACGACTGCACGGGCCTCGTCCTCGGGGGCAACAAGGTGCGCCAGCTCGAGTTCTATCTCGGCGAGGCGAAGCGTCGGAGCGCCGACACTGTGCTCATCACCGGCGCGGTCCAGTCCAACTTTGCCTGTCTCGCCGCGGCCGGCGCGCGCAAGCTCGGGATGGACATCCACGTTCAGCTCGAAGAGCGTGTGGACGAGGCCGACCCGCTCTACCGGAGCTCGGGCAACGTATTGCTCGAGCGCCTGCTCGGAGCGACGCTGCATTCCTTTCCGGAGGGAGAAGACGAGGAGGCGGCGGACGCTTCCCTGGAGGCGCTCGCCCGGTCCCTGTCCCGCGCCGGCCGCCGGCCCTACGTCATTCATCTCGGAGTGTCGCAGCCGCCGCTCGGTGGGCTCGGCTATGTGGTTGCCGCGCGCGAGATCGCGGAGCAGGCGCGCGAGCGCGGTATTGATTTCGATGCGCTGGTCTGCGCTTCGGGCAGCGCCCTGACGCACGCCGGCACTCTGGTGGGGATGCGCGCGCTCGGCCTGCGAGTGCCCATCCTCGGCGTCTGCGTGCGCCGCGACGCCTCGCGCCAGCGCGCGCGGGTCGCGCAGCGCGCGGCGGAGATCGCTGCGATGATCGGATGCTCCGGGACCTTCGGCGCCGAGGATGTCCAGGTCGCCGACTCGGTGCTCGCACCGGGCTACGGCCGGCTCAACAATGCGGTGGGCGAGGCGATATCGATGGCGGCGCGAGAAGAGGCGCTCTTCCTGGACCCCGTGTACACGGGCAAGGTGATGGCGGGTCTCATCGCCCACGTGCGATCCGGACACATCGCGCCGGGAAGCCGCGTGCTCTTCCTGCATACCGGCGGAGTGGCGACCCTTTTCGCCTACGCAGGCAAGCTTGCGCCCTGGCTTTCGGAGGGGCTGCGCGCCTCCACCGGACGAACCTGAGGGCAGGCGAGGCGCCCGGTGCGCCGCCGTCGTCGCAGGCGAGATTCCCTTTTCCGAAGATCTGAACACGGAACTTTCCACCCTTCTCGAGGACCTGACCATGGAGCTTCCCACTCTCGGCGGCATCGAAGCCGCGCTTGCCGATATCCGTCCGCACTTGCCCGAGACTCCCCTGGTGCGCTCCGAGCTGCTCTCGCGGGCCTTCGCCGCCGATATCTGGCTGAAGTTCGAAACCGTGACCCCGGTGGCCTCCTTCAAGCTGCGTGGGGCGATGACCGACATCCTCAGGGCGCGGGCACGCAGCGGGGCGAGCCGCTTTGTGACTTCGTCGACCGGGAACCACGGCCAGGGGGTCGCCTACGCGGCACGCCTTCTCGGACTCTCGGCGGAGGTGTTCATGCCCGCGGACGGCAATCCGGTCAAGGCGGCGGCGATCCGCGCCTTCGGAGCGCGCCTGCACATGGTCGGCCGGGACAACAACGAGGCCAAGGAGGCGGCGCGCGCCCACGCCGAGCGCGAAGGCGCGCACTTCGTCGACGACGGCGAGAGCCTGGACGTGATGGAAGGCGCGGGCACCGTCGGACTCGAAATCGCGCGCGCGAAGGAGGGGCTGGACGCCGTCTACGTGCCGGTGGGCGATGCTCCCCTCATCACGGGCACCGGATGCGGGCTCAAGTCCGTGCAGCGCCAGGTACGGGTGATCGGGGTCCAGTCGGCGGGCGCGCCGGCGCTGGCGCGAAGCTTCCGCACCGGAGAGCACCGGGAGTGCGAGGTGGACACGCTCGCCGACGGTCTCGCCACCCGCTTTCCCGCCCGTCGCGCGCTTGTCGGCATCCGGACCTTTGCCGACGACGTCCTCGAGGTGCCCGACGAGGAGATGCTCGCGGCCATGCATTCCCTGCTGGAGAGTGCGCACGTCCTGGTCGAGCTCGCCGGCGCCGCCGCGCTCGCCGGCGCCTGGCGCGAACGCGCGCAGCTCGAGGGAAAGCGCGTGGTTCTGATCCTCTCGGGGGCCAACGCGACGATCGCGCACCTCCGTCAGGCCCTGGACCGCCCGCCCCTGTTTCCGTTGCCGGCAGCGTAGTCCGAGGCCGTGACTCGGTGAGACGACTCCGTCAGTTTCGGTGCCTGTGGGCCCTGAGTCCTCGGAGTCGGTCCGCTACCCGAACGCTGCGCGTCGAAAGGAGTTCGATCCGGGTCGGGAAACACCCGCACCGGTCGGCGGGCCGCGCTCGCCGGGCGACGGCGCCTCCCGCCACGGCTGCGGGTGCGGGCTCAGAGGGGCAGGTAGATACGCGTTTCCCGTGCTTCCGGCGCTACCTCGGCGGGGTCGTTGGTATAGACGTCCCAGCCGCCGAACTTGACATCGGATCCAAGCTCGCGGGCCCGCTGCATCACCTGGCCCCAGACGCTTCCGACCCCCTCGTAGGCTCCCACGTGCAGGGCGGTCAGCGCCTTGCCGCCGGGGAGCAGGTGCGGCTCGATGTCTCCGGCGCCGGGAATCGCCTCGCTCACCGGCATGCCGGCGGCGATGTCGCACGCGACGCCGTCCATGCTGAAGTAACGCATGAAGGGCATGCCGGTCGGCTGCTGTCCGGCGCCCGTGATGTGCTGGAACACCCGCGGGAATATGTCGTTGAGCGCCTCCGCGAATTCCGTGATCGCGACCTTGCGGCGCACCACCATGGCGGGTTGAGGCTCAAGGTCCACCGTTTCAATGTTTGTGCTGGCCATCTCTCCTCCCGTTCCGATCACCGACCGAGCATTCTCGCCGCCGCGCTCGCGAAGACCTGACAGCCGAGCACCAGATCCTCCTCGGCGGTGTCTTCCTCGAAAGCGTGGCTGATCCCGCCGATGCTCGGCACGAACATCATCGACGCCGGCATGTGGCGGGCAAGGACCTGGGCGTCGTGCACCGCGGCGCTCGGCATCGCCACCCAGTCTCCCGGTGCGTGGCGCTCCGCGGCCGCTTCGATGTGCCCGCGCAGAACCTCGTCCATCAGGGCGGGAATCGATGGGGCACGCGCCTCCGTTACCGTGATCTCGACGGCCGGAACAAGCCGGTTGGTCGCATCGGCCAGCGCGTGGGCGTGCGCCTCCAGGTGGTCCAGGACCGCCACGTCCTGATCGCGGAATTGCAGGTTCATCTCCGCGCGTCCCGGGACGATGCTCTCGAATCCGGGATGAAAACGCATCCAACCGATGGTCCAGACGCTTCTCTCTCCCGCCTGTTCAGGAAAAGTCTCGTGCACCCGATGGGCGAACTCGACGAGGGCGTGGCCGGCGTCACGGCGCAGTGCCATTGGCGTGGTGCCCGCGTGGTTCTGCTGCCCTGCCGCGGATACGGTGAGGTTGCGCGAGCCGACGATCCCGGTCACCACCCCGATGCGCTTGCCCTCGTGCTCGAGCCAGGGGCCCTGCTCGATATGCGCTTCGGCGTAGCCGATGTAGCGCCCGGGCTCGCAGCGCTCGATGGCGGTGTCTTCCAGGCCCGCGTCCCGGAGCGCGTTGCGCAGGGTGTGCCCCTCGACATCGACGGCATCCAGAGCATCGTTCCGGAGCTCGCCGCAGAAGGAGTGGCTCCCGAGGCAGCCGTAGAATCTGCCCTCCTCGTCGATCCAGGAGGCGACATCGACCGCGAGGTCGCGGGTCTCAGGGCACTCGGAGAGGGCGCGTGCCACTTCCAGTCCGTAGATGACGCCCATCGCCCCGTCCAGCCAGCCGCCCTCGGGCTGGGTGTCGGTGTGCGAGCCGATGAGCAGCGCGCGGCCGGGCTTCGGCGAGCGCCCGAACACTGTGCCGACGCCGTCGATGCGCGCTTCGAGCCCTGCCTCGCGCATCCGGTCGCAGAGCCAGTGGCGCGACTTCATGTCGGTGGCGGTGAGCGACTGGCGGACGACGCCCTTCCCGTGGGCGCCGAAGCGGCGCAGACGATGCAAATCGCCCAGCAGGCGTTCGGGGTCGATCCTGACCTCGGGTGGGTTCATGGATCTCGCGCTCGCGGCGGTGTGTGTGGCAAGTGTAGATAAACTCCGGCGTGCGCGAATTGGCGTCGCTCCTCGCGGCACTGTGAGATCGTGGACGGGTGGCCTGCCGCGCCGAATCGCTGCGCTCGAGGCCTGGGAGCCGGTCGCAGCCACTGTCCGGCTCAATCGAAGGGGAGGTCGTGGCCGGTGGCCCGCTTCCAGCGCAGCTTGAAGACCGCCCACTCGGCCTCCCGGCGGGTCGTGAAGGTCCGATCCTCCAGCAGGCGCACCGGTGCGCCCCGGCGCCCGTCCATCTTGCCGAGCACCCAGCGCCGGTGCCGCTCCACGCACACGAGTACATGTCGGTCCGTCGCCGGCTCCCATCGCAGACGGTTCAGGAGGCGCAGCAGGTCCGGGCTGTGCGGCCCCTCGGGCCGTTCCCGGTAAGTCCGGGCGAGGGGGAGATCTCCTTTCGGATCGATCTCGTAGATAGGCTCGGGTTGCATCACCGTGCGTCCCGGGAATGGAATGACGAATCTAACCCGCAAAGGAGACAACGACCATGCCGAAGACCGCCTTGCGATCGCCCCGCGCCCCCCGCGGTCCGGGCCCTTATTCGCCCGCCCTGCGAGTAGGGGACTTCGTTTTCGTCTCCGGCCAGGCGTCCATCGATCCGGACACCCACGAGATCATCGGCGACACAATCGAGGAGCAGACGCGCAACGCCCTCACTTACATCGAGGCGCTGCTCGCAGAGGCGGGGGCGACCCTGGACGATGTCGTCAAGGTCACCACCTTTCTCGCTCGCGCCGAGGATTACGAGCGCTTCTCGGCGGTGTACGAAGAGTTCTTCCGCAACGAGCCCCTGCCGACCCGTTCCACGGTCGGAGCGGCGCAAGTGTGGGACCATCTGGTCAAGATCGAGTGCGTCGCGTACGTCGGGAAGGCCTGAACGGACCGCGGGCGGAATCATGACGGGCGGGGAGGCGGAGGAGCGCGCATGATCACGATTCTGGGGTATGGCGACCGGATGAGCGCGGCGCCCGGCGAGTCGATCCGATTCATGGTGAGCTGCGAGGACGGCGCTGCGAGCTACGAGGCCCGCATCGTCCGCCTGCTGTGCACCGACGATCACCCCGAGGGTCCGGGGCGCCGGGAGCGGGAAGTCGAGAGCCCGATCACCGGCACCTATGCGGGCCGGCGGCAGCCGATTCGCATGGGCTCCTGCTCCGTCATCGCGCCGAGTGCGGCGCTCCATGGTCTTTCGTCCTTCACCGTCCAGGTCCTCGTCTGGGCGACGACTCCGCAGCTCGGACGCCAGGGTCTCGTGACGCGCTGGTGCAACGCGACCCGCCGGGGCTTCGCGCTGGTGCTCGACGGCGGGTGCGCCGCCCTGATCCTGGGTCGGGGCGCCGAACCCGCGCGGGTCGAAAGCGCAGAGCCGCTGGTGGCGCGCGAGTGGTACCGGGTGACCGCGAGCTACGATGCGAGAACCGGTATCGCTCGCCTCACCCAGACTCCCCTCACCCCGGCGCCGCACCGGGAGCATCGGATCGAGGTGAGCGGCGATGTGGGGACCGGGGGATGCGCGTCGCCGTCCGCGCCCCTGATATTCGCGGCCTGGCAGGAGGACGCGTCGGGTCCGCGGCTTATCACCGGCGGCCACTACAACGGCAAGCTGGAAGCGCCGCGTCTCGCCGCCGCCGCGCTCGCCGAGGCCGACATGGCGCGCCTGCCGGCGGGGAAGGTGATAGGGGCCTGGGACTTCTCGCGAGACATCGACGGCGAGACCGTCAGCGACCTCGGTCCCCATCGCCTGCACGGTCGCACCGTGAACCTTCCGACCCGGGCGGTCACCGGACACGAATGGACCGGGGAGAGCCTGTCCTGGCGCGAGCGCCCGGACCACTACGGCGCCATCCACTTCCACGATGACGACCTCGCGGACGCGGGCTGGGAGAGCGACTTCAGCCTGGAGGTGAGTGAAGGGATGGAAAGCGGCGTGTACGCGGCACGAATCGAATCCGGGAGCGGGCGCGACTACGTGCCCTTTGCGATCCGGCCCCCCGTCGGCCGGGCCACGGCGCCGCTCGCCTTCCTGCTCTCGACCGCCACCTATACCGCCTACGCGAACACCCGGCTCGCGGTCTCCGATCCCCTGGACGAGGTCGTGCGCGGCTCCCTCTACGAGCTCTTCGAGTCGGACCTTCACCTCCATGAGCATCCCGAGCTGGGCCGCTCCCTGTACGACGCGCACTTCGACGGGAGTCCCGTGGTGTACTCCTCGCGCCTGCGCCCGGTCCTCAACATCCGCCCCGGCGCCCGCCTGTGGAACTTCAATGCGGACATGATGGTGGTCGAGTGGCTGGACACGCAGGGCCACGCCCACGACGTCATCACCGACGAAGATCTGGATCGGGAAGGCCTCGCGCTGCTCGCCCCCTATCGGGCCGTCCTGACCGGCAGCCACCCCGAGTACCTCTCCCCCGCGATGGCGGACGCGTTCGAGGGCTACCTCGCCGCGGGAGGCCGGCTCATGTACCTGGGCGGCAACGGCTTCTACTGGCAGATTGCGTTTCACCGCGACGAGCGCGGGATCCTCGAATGTCGCAAGAGCGAAGGCGTGCGCAACTTCGAGCTCGAGCCGGGCGAGCGCCATCACAGCTTCGACGGACGGCGGGGCGGACTGTGGCGCACTCGGGCCCGTGCGCCCAACCGATTGGTCGGAGTGGGCACCACCGCCTTCGGCTTTGATTCCTGCGGCCACTATCTGCGCACCCCGGAGAGCTTCGACCCGCGCGCCGCTTTCATTTTCGAGGGCATCGGCGACGACGAGGTGATCGGCGACTTCGGGCTGGTCGGCGGCGGTGCGGCGGGGATCGAGGTCGACCGCTACGACCGGGCGCTCGGCTCGCCCGCCCATGCGCTGGTTGTCGCCCGCTCGGCCGGGCTCTCGCGCTGTTATCTCCCCGCCCCGGAGGAGGTGCTCTGTCTGCATCCGGCGATGAGCGGGGACGAGAACTCGCAGGTTCGCGCCGACATGGTCTTCTTCGAAGGCCCGAAGGGGGGCGCGGTGTTCTCAACCGGCTCGATCGCGTGGGCGACCAGCCTCTGCCACCGCGGCGCCGACAACAACGTGTCTCGCATCACCGAGAACGTGCTGCGGCGCTTCCTCGACGAGACACCCTTCGCCTGAGGCGGGGCGAAGCGGGCGCTACACTCTCGATGTCTGAGCACTTACGTCACCCGCCGCGCGGATCTCACCGGCGCCCGCGGCCCGGAGCAGCCCGATGAACGCCTTCGATTCCGCGACCCGGCTCGTCGAGAGGCTCAGGTCCCGCGAGGTGAGCGCGCTCGAATTGCTCGACGAGTGTCTGGCCCGAGTGGAGCGAATCGATACGGATACCAATGCCCTGTGCTGGCTCGACGCGCAGCAGGCGCGGGCCAGAGCCGCTTCCATCACGGAAGCACCGGACGAGCAGAGACCCCTGCTCGGCATCCCCATGACGGTGAAGGAGGCATTCGACCTGGCCGGGTCACCCACCACCTGGGGGGTTGCGGACCATGCCGACAACATCGCGGCGACCGATTCGGTGGTGGTGGAGCGACTGAAGGCGGCCGGCGCGGTGGTGTTCGGCAAGACCAACGTGCCGTACATGCTGGGCGACATCCAGAGCTACAACCGCATCTACGGGACCACCAACAACCCCTGGGACCTGACGCGCACCCCCGGTGGGTCCTCGGGGGGATCCGGCGCCGCGCTCGCGGCCGGGCTGTCGGTCCTCGAAGCGGGCTCGGACATCGGCGGCTCCATCCGCACCCCGGCTCACTATTGCGGAGTGTTCGGGCACAAGCCGACCTGGGGCCTGATCCCGACGCGCGGTCATGGGCTGCCCTACATGGTCTCGGAGCCCGATATCGCGGTAGTGGGCCCGATGGCGCGTTCGGCTTTCGATCTGGAATTGATGCTCGGGGTGCTGGCTCGTCCGGACGAACTCGACAGCGCCATCCGCTACGAGTTGCCGACGCTGGACGGTCGCAGTCTCGGGGACCTGAAAGTCGCGGTATGGAGCAACGACGAGGTGGCGCCGGTGACCCGCGAGGTCGCCGGCCGGGTGGAGCTCGTCGCACAGGCGTTTCGCGATGCGGGCGCCGCGGTGGACCACGATGCCAGACCCGTGCACAGCGCCCACACGCACGACGTTTACCTCCGCCTGCTCTACGCCTTCATCGGTGCGGGCGAGGGCACGGATGAGAAGTACGCGGCGCGCCGGCACAAGGCGGGCTCCCTCGCGGCCGAGGACCGCAGCGCCAAGGCGCTCGAGTTGCGCGCTTCGACCATGGACCACCGCACCTGGCTCGATCTCAACACCAGGCGCGATCGGTTCCGCTGGGCCTGGCATGCGTTCTTTCGGGATTACGATCTCGTGCTCGCGCCGCAGACCGCCACCCCGGCGATGGCCCACGACCACCGCCCTTTCGGCGAGCGCACTATCGAGGTCGATGGCGTTCCCCGCCCCTACTGGGAGCAGGTGTTCTGGTCGGGATTGCCCGGAATCTCGCGTCTGCCCTCCACGGTGGTTCCGACCGGCCCCGGTGACGACGGGCTGCCGATCGGGGTCCAGATCATAGGACCCGCGTACGGCGACCTGCTGACCATCCAGAGCGCGCAGCTTCTCGAACGCGAAGGCTTCGCCTTCGTGCCGCCACCGGCGTATGCGGACGCGGGCTGAGAGCGGGCCATCACGCCGTGACCGTGGAAGATGCCATCTACGAGGTGTTCGCACCCCTGTCCCAGGGGGCTCCGGGGGATGACGCGTCGACGTTGCGCGCACTGGACGCGGTGCCGCGCCACGATGCCCTTCGACGGGTGCTCGATCTGGGGGTGGGGCACGGTCGCACGACCTTCGCCCTGGCGCGGGCGCTCCCGGGCGTTCAGGTTACCGCCGTCGAGATCCATGCCCCCTTCGTCGAAGTGATTGCCGAACGCGCGCGGATGACGGGCGTTGCGAACCGCGTACAGACGGTGTGCGGGGACATGGAGAAGATCGAGGTGGCCGATGGGAGTATCGATCTCGTCTGGGCCGAGGGCTCCATCTACGTGGTGGGCATGGAGCGGGCGCTCGCCACGTGGCGCCGGTGGCTTCGTCCCGATGGATGCCTCGCCTTCAGCGATTTCGTCCAGTGGACCGACGATCTTTCAAGCGAATGCCACGAGTTCTGGGCGATCGAGTATCCGGACATGGCGTCCGAAGCCGTGATTCGCTCTCGCGCGGCGGCCGCCGGGTATCGGGTGGTCGACAGCTTCCGCATGTCGAAGGCCGCGCACGCCGCCTACTACGTCCCGTTGGAAGCGCGCGTGGCCGAACTTGCGGGGCGCGCCGACGCCGACCTCTCGGAGGTTCTCAAGGCCATCCGCCAGGAGATCGACGTGGTGCGACGATTCGCGGCGGAGGCGGGCTACACCTTCTTCGTGCTTCAGCGCACCGACGGGCGAGGCGGGATGGGCGCAGGGTGAAGTGATCCGAGTTGTTCGGTGGCAACGACACCGATCACTGGCCGATGCTCATCTCCACGAATCTTCATCGATGCGTTCGAAGGCAGCGATTGCGCGGTCGAACTCCGGATCCTCCTGCCACGTGCCGATCAGGTGGTCGAGGTCCGTGTACAGGGTGGGCTCGTCATCCACCTCCAGGCCACGGGCCATCGCTTCGATGATCACGGTATTCAGACTCTTGGCTTCACTCCTGGCTCGTTGCCGCACGGCGCGATCGATTGCATCGGGAACGGCCCGGATCGTGTACTGCGTGCTCATGGTGCACGCAACCTATTCGAAGCGTGCGGACACCACAATCGGCACGGCAAGTTTTCGCGCCCTCCGACGTGGCGAAGCACTGTGAGTAACCAGCATCGGGCACCAGTGGCGGCAAGAGCGCGACGACGCGGTGCGGCGGCCCGCCGGTCCCGTGGCACGGCTTCGGCGCATCCTGTTCGCCGGCAAGGGGCGGCGCACCCGGGCGGCGCGTGAATTCTCCGGCGCCGCGTCAGCCTTGTTGGTCGTCCACGCCCGTCTCGCGCGCCATCTTGCGCAGCGCCGTGAGGCCCATGGCCTGGTAGGTTTTCGGGTCGCGAAAGTTCGGGTCCTGCTCCGCCTCGATGACGAGCCATCCGTCGTAGCCGGCACTCGCGGCGGCTTCGAGCACCGGCCGGAAGTCCACCGCGCCCTCCTCGTCGCCCGGCACGGTGAACACCCCCGCGCGCACCGCGTCGAGGAAGCTCCATCCCTTCGCGAACGCCTCGCGGGCGACCGGAGCCCGGAGGTTCTTGAGATGAAGGTGGCCAATTCTCCGGGCATAGGTCCTGGCGACCGCGCCCGGATCCATGCCCGCCATGAGGGCGTGTCCGGTGTCGAGCGCCAGCTTCATTTCCTCGCCGGTACCGGAGAGCAGACGTTCGAGGTCCTCGCCGGTCTGTATCACGGTGCCCATGTGGTGGTGGTAGACCGCGCTGAGACCCGCGTCGGCGACGTGGCGCGCGATCTCCGTGAGTGCGGCGGTGAATCCCGGCCACTGATCGTCAGAGAGCATCGGCCGAGAGGCGAGCGGCGCTTCCGGGTCACCGTGAATCGAGTTCACCGCCTCGCTCAGAATGCACACCTCGCAGCCCATCGCGCGCAGCAGTCGCAGATGCGGCGCCATGGCCGCCTTTTCGGCTTCCACGCTTCGCCCGAGCAGCCCCAGTGAATGCCACCCCGACACCAGATCGAGGCCGTAGGGGGCGAGGGTTGCGCGCAGGGCGCGCGGATCGGCGGGCATCTTGTGGCCCTTCTCGATTCCATCGAACCCGATCTCGCTCGCCTCCCGCAAGCATTGCGCGAGAGGAATGTGCCCGCCGAGAGAGGGGTCGTCGTCGTTGGACCATCCGATGGGGCTGACGCCGTAGCGGATCACCGCCCTCAGTCGCCCGGGCGTTGCCGCAGCAGCGCCGACTCGTAGTCCGCGCGTGCCGCGCGCACCGCCTCGCGCTCCGAGACCTCGGGAACCACGACGTCCCACCAGTGCCCGCCCGCTTCGGTGGAGACAGTGGGATCGGTGTCGATCACGATGCAGTACGCACGCGGGCAGACCCGGGACCGCTCCAGCGCCTGTTCGAGCGCACCGATGGAGTCGGCTTTCTCCGCGACCGCACCGAGCGCCCGGGCGTGCGCCACGAAGTCGATGTCATTTCGTACTTCGTGACGCGCGTCGTCGAACAGGTTGTTGAATCGCGCCCCTCCGGTGGCCTCCTGGAGGCGGTTGATGCAGCCGAAGCCCCGGTTGTCGAGCACCACCACGGTGATCTTGTGGCCGAGCATCACCGCGGTCGCGAGCTCGGAGTTCATCATCAGGTAGCTGCCGTCGCCGACCATCACCACCACCTCGCGCTCGGGCAGCGCCATCTTTACGCCGAGCCCGCCCGCGATCTCGTAGCCCATGCAGGAGTAACCGTATTCCAGGTGATAGCCGTTCGGGCGCTCGGCCCGCCAGAGCTTGTGGAGCTCTCCGGGCAGCCCGCCCGCGGCGCCGACCAGAACCGTATCGGGGCCCGTCGCGCGCTGTACCGCGCCGATGACCTGGGCGTCGCTCGGCCGCGCGTTGCCGCGCGGCGCGGCGGTGACTCGATCCACCACCTTGTCCCACTCCTCGCGCGACGCGCCGGTCGGGTCCGGCGCACGCCACTCGCCCAGCCCCTCGCTCAGGGCTTCGAGCCCGAGCCTCGCGTCGCACACCATGGGAATGGCGCCGTGCTTGGCCGCGTCGTAGGCCGCAACGTTGAGCTGCAGAATCCGGCGCGCGGGGTTCGCGAACAGCGTCCACGAGCCGGTCGTGAAGTCCTGCAGGCGGGTGCCCACGGCGATGATCAGATCCGCGCTCGCCGCCACCGCGTTCGCGGGCCTCGTGCCCGTCACCCCGATCGCGCCGAGGTTTCGCGGGTGTTTCCACGGGAGCGCGGACTTGCCGGCCTGCGTCTCCGCCGCGGACACGTTATGGGTTTCGACGAATCGGCGCAGCGCATCCGTCGCGAGCGCGTAGTGGACTCCGCCGCCGACGATGAGGAGGGGCCGGCGCGAGGCGCGGATCGCTTCGAGCGCCGCCGCCAACTCCCCCGCGTCGGGCGGGGGACGGCGTGGTTCGCGGATGCGCGGCTCGAAGAAGCTCTCCGGCCAGTCGCAGGCCTCCGCCTGCACGTCCTGGCACAGCGACAGGGTTGCCGGCCCGCACTCGGCGGGATCGAGCATCGCCGCGAAGGCCCGAGGCAGCGCGGTGAGGAGCTGCTCGGGACGGGTGATGCGGTCGAAGTAGCGGCTGACCGGGCGGAAGCAGTCGTTCGCGCTCACCGTACCATCCCGAAAGTCTTCCACCTGTTGCAGGACCGGGTCGGGGGCGCGTCTGGCAAACACGTCGGCCGGCAGCAGCAGCACCGGCAGCCGGTTCACGTGCGCGACGGCGGCCGCGCTCACCAGGTTCGTGGCTCCGGGGCCGATGGACGTGGTCACCGCCATCGCGCGGCGGCGGTTGGAGGCCTTGGCGAAAGCGATGGCGGCGTGCGCCATGCCCTGCTCGTTATGTCCGCGCCATGTCGGCAGGGAATCTGCGGCGCCCTGGAGCGCCTCGCCCAGGGCGGCGACGTTTCCGTGGCCGAAGATGGCCCACACTCCGGCGATGAACGGCACCCCGGGAGCGGTCTGCTGCGCCGCCACATAGCGGACAAGAGCCTGCGACGCGGTCAGCCTGACACGGTTCACGGAACCCCCCTTCCCTCGGCGAACGGGAGAGCTTCCCCACCGGCAAGAGTATCCCATCCCGCGTGCATCGCCTGGCGCGACCCACCGGCCCGCCACGCCTGTTTCCGGGACACCGCGCGAGCGGCCAGGGGCGTCTTCACCGCGTCGTGCCGCGAAACAACCGGCACCCTTCCTCGGTCCGGAGGGGGGCGCTCCACAGGCTCACCCGCTCTCGCAGTGACGCCAAGCCTTCAGATGGCGTGAGGCGCTTCGGCGCGAAGTGTCGCTAGCGTCCCCAACGGTCCCCGCGACCCCACGTCGAGGCTCACCGGGTGTTGGAATCGTATCTGTGCGCAAGGCTCATCGCTCGCTCGACACCGTCCGTGTCGGTAGAGCGGCGCAATCAGATGCCGGCATTGTTGGCCTTGTGCGAGGACGTATAGACTCCGGCGCGGCACCTCTCGAATCGGTTGCGGATGGCCATGGTCGGAAGTCGTTGCGCGACGGAGCCCGGGCGCGCCGAGCGATGACGCTGCGTTGCGCAGTGCTGGGTGCGGGGCGCATCGGCGAGATGCACGCCCGCACCCTGTCCTCGACGCCCGGGGCGGAGCTGGTTGCTGTCGCCGACCCGGTGGCCGAAGCGGCCAGGAGGGTGGCGGAGGCCTGCCGCTGCGAGGTCCGCACGCCCGCGGAGATCGAGGTTTCCGGCGATATCGGCGCCGCGGTCGTCTGCACCCCCTCCGACACCCACGCCGATCTGATCGAGCGCCTCGTGCGTGCGGGCAAGGCGGTCTTCTGCGAGAAACCCCTGGATCTCTCTGTGGCCAGGGCCAGAACCTGCCTGGCCACCGTGGAGGCCGAGGGCGGCACGCTGATGGTCGGCTTCCAGCGCCGCTTCGATCCGGACTTCCGGGCGCTGAAGCGAGCCATCGATGGCGGACGGATCGGCGATGTGGAGATGGTGACCCTCATCTCCCGCGATCCCGCGCCGCCTCCCTGCGACTTCATCAGACGCTCCGGCGGCATCTTCCGCGACATGACCATCCACGACTTCGACGTTGCGCGCTGGCTTGTCGGCGAGGAGATGGAGACGGTTCACGCCGCCGCCAGCGTACTGGTCGATCCGAGGATCGGCGAGCTTGGCGACTTCGACAACGTGAGCGTCCTGCTTACGACCGCTCGCGGCGCCCATTGCACGATCACGAACTCTCGCCGGTCCACCTACGGCTATGACCAGCGGATCGAAGTGCACGGCTCCCGGGGAATGGTCTCGGCGCCGAGCCATCACCAGTCGTGGATCGAAGTCGCCGACCGCGACGGCTATCACCGGCCGGCCCTTCTCGACTCCTTCATGACCCGTTTCGCCGCCGCCTTCGCCGCGGAGATCGCGGCCTTCGTCGAGGCCGTCGCCACCGGCGCGCCGCCCCCGATTACCGGCCATGACGGCCTCATGGCGCTGGCGCTGGCCGAGGCCGCGCTCCGGTCGGTGGAAGAGCGCCGCGCGATCCGGCTCGCCGAGGTTCTGTAACCCGAGGCCGCAGGCGCATGGCGCCCGCCCGATGCTCCGGTCCGGCGCCGCCCAGTGGCGTTGCTGCTACCATGCGCCGCCTGCGCATTCGAGTCCGGGGGGTAGGGATATGAGTGCTGCGGCACTGGATGTTTCCACGAAGGGCGGCTGGCGTTCGATGCCCTGCGAGCACGACGAGGGTCCCGCATCCCGGGCCGCGATCGGACTCGTCACGTTGTGCAACGATGTGACCATCGAGCCGGAGCTTCGCAACTTTCTCTCGCTCGACGGCGTGGCGATCTACGCGAGCCGCATTCCGAACACCACCGCGGGCACCGTCGAGTCGCTGCGCCTGCTGGAGGGACACATCACCGCCGCCGCCGCGATCATCGTGCCCGAGTTCAAGCTCGACGTGATGGCGTTCGGGTGCACGTCGGGCTCCATGGCGATCGGGCCGGAGGTCGTGGCCGAGCGCATCCGGGAGGCACGGCCCGGAATGGCCTGCGCCAATCCGGTGAGCGCGGCCGCCAAGGGCCTGCGTGCGCTCGGCTGCAAGCGTATCGCTCTGCTCGATCCCTATACCGACGAGGTCAACGTGGTGGTGGAGCGCTACGTGAGCGGGCAGGGCTTCGAGATCGTCGACAAGGGCAGCTTCAAGCAGCGCGGCGACCCGAACATCGTGCGGGTGCCGCCGCAGGCGATCTTCGAGGCGGGGCTCGCGCTCGCGTCCCCGGCGTCGGTGGATGGGCTCTTCATATCCTGCACCGCGCTGCGGGTCTCCCCCGTCATCGGGCGCCTGGAGGAGGCGCTCGGCAAACCGGTGGTGAGCAGCAACCAGGCGCTTGCGTGGGATTGCCTGCGCCTTGCCGGCTGCGACGCCACGGTAAGCGGATTCGGGCGCCTGCTCGCGGGCGAGGCAGGCTAGCCAGGTGCAAGCGCCGAAGTATCAGTGCTTTGGTCTGGAGGTTTTCCTGCCGGTCTGAACGCGGGCGTCTGCTCCAGTGGGAGCTGTCACAGGAGCAGGCGCAAAGGGAAGCCGCGATGCCTCCGCCCGGTATGCCCGGGAGGCCACAGGCCTTACTTCCCACGCTCAGCTCGCGAGCCCGAGCTTCCTCTCCTGGCGCCGGGCCGGCGCGTACGGTTTGAATCGCATCCTGCACGCGGCATTCTATATGCCGGTCGCGAGGCCTGCCCGCGCGACCTCTCGCTGCCGTGCGGGCGGGGCATGCCCGGTGCGGTTGAGGCGCCGGCCCGGGAGTCCGACATGAACGAGCTGCTCTACCTGAACGCTTCTCATCTCGACGCGCTGGATCTCGGCATGTCCGATATCGTCGATATCCTCGAGGCGGTGTTTCGTCACAAGGCCGCGGGCGAGACCCGGATGCCGCCCAAGATGTTCTTCTACACCGACGGGGACCGCTTCTACAGCGCGATGGGAAGCGCGTGCGCCCCGCTCGGCTACGCGGGCGCGAAGTGGCAGAGCGGCAACCCGGACAACCCGGCGCGGGGGCTGCCCTACATCCAGGGGATGTACGTGCTGAACGAGGACGAAAGCGGCCGGATGGTGGCCATTCTCGATTCGAAATGGATCACCGCGAAACGCACCGCGGCCGCTTCCGCGCTCGTCGCCCGCTACCAGGCGCGCGCGGGATCCCGAGTGCTCGCGCTGCTGGGTTGTGGCGTGCAGGGGAGGTCCCACCTGGAGGCGATGACGGCGGAAGTGGCGAGTCTCGCCGTCTGCCGGGTCTACGACACGGCGCCCGCGCGCCAGCGGGCGTTCGTCGAAGAGATGGACGGACGCTTCGGCGGCGTGCGCGTGGAGGGCGCGGCAAGCGCGGAAACCGCCATCAAGGGCGCCGACATCGTGGTGCCGGGTGGCCCCATCACCGCCCGGCGGCGCGCGAGCATCGTCCCGGAGTGGATCTCGCCGGGCGCCCTCGTCGTCGCCATCGACTACGACTCCTACGTCACGGACGAGTGCATTGCGGCCATGGATATCGTGATCACCGACGATCGGGGACAGATCGAAGACGCGCGGGAGCATGAGGGCAAGTTCCTCGGCGTCACCCGGATCGATGCCGACAACGCGGAGATGATCGCCACCGGCAAGGGACGGCGCGAGAACGACCGGCAGCGCATTCTCGCCTTCAATCTCGGGATTGCGCTCGAGGACGTGGCGACCGCGGCGGAGGCGTTCCATCGCGCCAAGGAACGAGGAATCGGCACCCCGCTCCCGGCCTGAGACAACGGACGCGGCCAGGGCGCTCACGAAACAGCCCGGGGCGTTTTCCGCTCGCCGGCGACAGGGAGGGAGCCGGCACGCTCCCCTCGCCCGGGGGGCTTGGCCCGGCCAGCGTGAAGTGCTCCCGGCGCGGGCTTGGGGCCGCCTGTCTTCCGTGTGGTCTCTGCGGTACTCTGAAACTCATTGTTTGGTCGGAGAAGGGCCTATGAAGGGTGCTCCCATCATCGAGTTCAAGGGCGTTTCGAAGTTCTTCGGCGACTTCCAGGCGCTGCGCGACGTGAGCCTGAAGATCGGACTCGGCGAGCGGGTCGTGGTCTGCGGTCCCTCGGGATCTGGCAAGTCCACCATGATCCGTTGCATCAACCGTCTGGAGGCGCACGAATCGGGCACCATCGTGGTCGATGGCGTGGAGCTTGGCGAGGATATGGACGATGTGCTCGCGGTGCGCCGTGAGGTGGGCATGGTGTTCCAGCAGTTCAATCTCTTCCCCCATCTGACCGTGCTCGAGAACCTGACCCTCGCGCCGCGGCGGGCGCGAAAGTTGCCGAAGGAGGAGGCCACGCGCCTCGCGATGGAGTATCTGGAGCGGGTGCGCATTCCGGAACAGGCGGGCAAGTATCCCGCGCAGCTTTCCGGCGGTCAGCAGCAGCGCGTCGCAATCGCGCGAAGTCTGTGCATGAAGCCGCGCATCATGCTCTTCGACGAGCCCACCTCCGCCCTCGATCCCGAGATGATCAAGGAGGTGCTCGACGTGATGATCGAGCTTGCGGAGGAGGGCATGACGATGGTGGTGGTGACCCACGAGATGGGCTTCGCCAAGACCGTCGCCGACACCATGGTGTTCATGGACGTGGGCGAGATCGTCGAGGTCGCACCGCCCGACGTGTTCTTCGAGTCTCCGAAGAACGAGCGCACCCGCCTCTTCCTGAGCCAGATCCTTTCCCATTGACGGGCGGTGGAGGAACGCGCTTCTCAAGCCACCCGTTTTGCTACCGGCATCCGCCGTCACCTTCCCACGACGCTCGAGGACAGTGATTCGCAGCAAGGTTGGCGACCGCACCCGCGCTGGCGGGATGGTGCGCTCGACATGGGTTGCAGGGTGTTTCTCGCAGGCGCCCCGCGAGCGTTGAGGGTGGGCAGCGCTCCGATCGGCGCGGGCGCGGGCCGGACGGCCGATGATGACATGGGTCAAATCGTCGACATTCGGCTTGGGATGCGAAGGTGGCCTCCGCCCCCGGGAGCGCCGGGGTGAAGGTTCTCGCGGTCGGCGACATCCATCTCGGCCGCACGCCTTCCCGGCTGCCTTCGGACCTGTCGGCGCGGGATCTCGGCCCCGCGGAGGCGTGGCGCCGCACGGTGGAGGTGGCGCTTGAAGCGAAGGTAACGGCGGTGCTGCTCGCAGGCGACGTCGTCGATCGGGACGAGGACTTCTTCGAAGCGTACCGGCACCTCGAGGACGGGGTGCGAAGGCTCGCGGATGGGGGCGTCGCGGTCATTGGCGTCGCCGGCAACCATGACGTCGTAGTGCTGCCGCGCCTTGCGCGCCACATTCCGGGGTTCCGCCTGCTCGGCGCCGGAGGCAAGTGGGAATCCTGCCGGATTGCCGCGGGCGGGGAGGCCCTCACGGTGTGGGGCTGGTCCTTTCCCCGCGCCATGGTCACCGCCAGCCCTCTCGCGGAACAGCGTTTCGAGCGGCTCCCCGGCATCAATCTGGGTCTGCTGCACTGCGACCGGGATGCGGGTTCGGATTCGCCCTACGCGCCGGTCGGCGGCCAGGAACTTCGACGCGCCGGTCTCGACGGCTGGCTGCTCGGCCACATCCACCGGCCGGACGCCCTGAGCGCGGCCTCGCCTAACGGCTACCTCGGGAGCATGAGCGGTCTGGACCGGAGTGAAACTGGCCCCCACGGTCCCTGGATGCTCAGCGTCGCCGAAGGGCGAATCGTCGAGGTCTCGCATCTTCCTCTCGCGCCGCTTCGCTGGGAGTCGCTCGAGGTGGGCCTCGACGGCATCGGCGAGGCGGAGGAGGCGCGCGAGCGCCTGCTGACAGCGATGATTGCGCTGGACGAGAGCATCTCGTCGGCGCCCACCGTATCCCAGGCCGCGCCCCTGGCGATCGGCCTCTCGGTGACTTTCACCGGGCGCAGCGATTTCGGCAGCGCGGCCGAGGACGCGATTGCGACCGAGGACCGGGGCGCTATCCATTCCGGGAAGTCGGGAGTCCGCTTCTTCATCCATCGAATGGACTGCGCAACGCGCCCCGAAGTCGATCTCGACGTGCTCGCCCGGCGGAAGGATCCGGTCGGGCTGCTCGCCGCGCGCCTGCTCCGGCTCGAACGCCCGGAGGGAGATCCCGAGCGCGAGCGGATGGTGGAACTCGCCCGCCGGCGTCTCGCGGCAGAGTCCGAGAAGCCGGTCTGGCGAGAGCTGGCGACCGACGCCGGGGAACCTGACCCGGTGGCATGGTTGCGCAGCGCGGGTTTTCGCGCCCTGGACCGACTGCTGGAACAGGGATCGAACCCTTCGGGCGCCCACTGATGCGGCTTCGAAAGCTCGCGATTCGCTCCCTGCCCGGCGTCGAGCCTGGCTTCGACTTCGAAGCGCGCGGCGACGGCGTAACCCTCGTCACCGGACCCAACGCGATCGGAAAGAGCAGCCTGGTCCGTGCCCTGGGACACCTCCTGGCGAGCAAGCGCTCCGACCCGCCGGCCCTGTCTCTGGAGGCGGAGTTCGACAGTGGAGACACCGGCTGGCAGGTGTTGCGCAACGGGAGCCAGATCGTCTGGCGCCGCGACGGGGAGGTGGCGCCGCGGCCCGCCCTGCCCGCCGCGGATCAGATCGGACGCTATCGCCTGTCCATCGACAACCTGCTCGATATCGACGATGCGGGCGACCGGGAGCTCGCCGGAAACCTGCGGCGCGAGCTGCACGGCAACTTCGATCTCGGCGCCCTGCGCCACGTGCTCGGGTCGCGCTTCGCGCAGCACGAGGCGAAAGCGCTGAGCGAGGCGGGCCGGGAGCGCCGGGAAGTGGAACGCGACTACGCCGCGCTGGGGCGGCGAGAGGCGGAGCTGCCCGACCTGGAGAAGCGCATTGCGCAAGCCCGCGCCGCCGAGGAACGGTGTACGCATCTCAAGCAGGCGCTGCGATTGACGGACGCCATCGAGGCGCGCAAGCGTTGCGAGGCCGCGCTCGCGTCCTGGCCGGCGGAGATGGAAGGTCTCCGGGGCGACGAGCTCGAGCGGTTCGAGCACACCGAGCAGCGGCTTCGGAAGTTGCGCGAAGAACTGCGGGAACGGCGAGACGCCGGTGAACAAGCGCGCGCGGCGCTCGAAGGCACCGGTCTCGCGGATTCGTGTCCCGCGCCCGAGTCGGTTCGGGCGGCGGCGGCGAAGCTGCACGCTCTCGACCAGCGCCGTGCCGAGGCTCGCACCGCCCGCGAAGGGTTGGCGCGGGCGGACGGCGCCGTGCGCGACGCGCTCGCGCAATTCAACGATGCCGGCGATCCGCCGCGCGTTACGGCCGAGGTCCTTCGGCGGGTGGAGGACCTCGCGCCGCGCCTCATCGCGGCCCGGACCCGCCGGCACGAGCTGCGGGAGCAGCTCTCGCTTGTCGGGGAACCTCCCGACGAATCGGAGATCGAGCGCCTTCGAGAGGGCGCGGAGGCGCTGAGGGCGTGGCTGGCCGCGGACGCCACCGATTCCGGCCGGGCGCCGCGAAGCGCGCGTGGGCTGCGGATCGCGACCTGGGCGGCCCTCGTGGTGGCGGCGCTCGTCGCCTTGATTGCACTCCTGCAGGGCGCGTTCCCCGTCCTCGCCGGCGCCCTTGCCGCGCTCGTAGCGTTCGGCTTCATTCTCATGCTGAGATCTCGGCCGGGGAGGGCGGCCCCCTCGCCAAGGGACGCGGCCGAGCGTCGATTCCGCGACACCGGCGTCGAGGCCCCCTCGCACTTTGAAGCGGATGCGGTCCGCAAGCACCTGCGGGAGAGCGTCGAGGCGCGACACAGCGCGCTGGTCCTGCAACGGCAACGCGCCGCGGGCCGGGACCGGATCGCGCGCCAGGTCGCGGAGGCCGAGAGAGAGTACGAGAAGCTGGACAAGGAGAGAATCGCGCTCGCCGCCGAGTGCGCCTTCGACCCGGACCTGCCGGTGCTCGAGTTCCACCGCTTCGTCCACCTGTGTTCGCGCCTGGACGAGGCCCGGGCGCGTCAGGGTGAGCAGAAGGCCGCACTCGCGCATCTGGCGGGCGAGATTGCCAAGACTTCGCAGTGGGTGCGAGAGGCGCTCGCGCCGTGGTCGACGGGGGAGGCCCGGGAGGTGGAAGGCGCCGCGGCGCCGACCGACCCGGATCTCCTGCAAAGCGCGTTCCAGGTTCTGCGGGAGCGCATCGAGGCCGCCGGCGCCGCGCGGACCGAGATCAGGCATTGCGAAGCGGAGGTGGACGCGCGTGAGCGCCAGATTGCGGAGCTCGACCGTGACGTCTCGGCGCTCTTCGAACGGGCGGGGCTCGCGCCCGGGGCGCGGGCGGAGCTCGCGCGCCGCATCGAAGGGCTGCCCCGATGGAAGGAGGCACGCGAGGCGCTGGACGAGGCAAGCGCCGCGGAGCGGGTGATTCGCGAGGAGCTCGCCGGGCATCCTGACCTGCTCGCCCTCGCGCAGGACGGTCGGCGCGCCGAGCTCAAGGGCGAATGCGATGCGCTGGAGCGCCGGGCGGCGGAGCACACCCGCCTCATCGAGCAGCGCACGGAGATCCATACCCGGCTTGAGGACGCTGGCCGGGACTTCAAGCTGGAAGAGGCCGCCGCCCGTGAGAGCGCGGCGGAGCAGGCCCTTTCCGATAAACGGGAAGAAGCGCTGCTCGCGGTGGCGACGGCCACGCTCCTCGACGATCTGGAGCAGGAGTTCGTCTCCGAGCACGAGCCCGTGATCCTGCGTGTGGCGCGGGAGATTTTCGCGCAGGTGACGGCGCGCGCCTTCGAGCTGATCCTGCGTCCCGATGGCGCCTTCGCCGCCCGGGATGTACGCCAGGGGGTGACGAGGGAGCTCGCGGAGCTTTCGTCCGGCACCCGCGCGCAGTTGCTCCTTGCGCTACGCCTCGCCTGGACCGAAGCGCAGGAGCGGGGCGGCGAATCGTTGCCGCTTTTCCTCGACGAGGCGTTGACCACGAGCGACGAGGACCGTTTCGCGGTCATGGTCCGCAGCCTGGAGCGCATCGCGGCGGCGGACGGGCGTCCCCGGCAGGTGTTCTATCTCTCCGCCCGCCGGCACGAGAGCGCCCTGTGGAAGAGGGCCACGGGCACGGAGCCGGCCACCATCGACCTCGCGGCGGTCCGCTTCCCCCGGCAGGCGTCGTCACCGGAGGCATATCGGGTCGAGGCCGCGCCCTCGCTTCCCGCGCCCGGGGATCGAAGCGCCGAAGATTACGCCAGCCTCCTCGGCGTGCCCCGCCTTGATCCCTACCGCCCGGAGGGAGACAACCATCTCTTTCATCTCCTCCGCGACGATCTCCCGCTCCTCCACGAGCTCATGGACGCGTGGCGTATCGCAAGCCTCGGCCAGCTCGAGGCGCTGCTCGCGAGCGACGCCGCGCGCGCCGCCCTCGACGGAGAGGACCTGCGCCGCCGGCTCCGGCGGCGATGCCACGCCCTTCGGGTCTGGGTCGATCTGTGGCGCCAGGGCCGGGGCCGTCCGGTGGAGCGTGGAGTTCTGGAGAAGAGTGGTGCGGTAACCGCGGTGTTCATCGATCGGGTCTCGGACCTCGCCCTCGAAGTGCGAGGCGACGGCGAGGCGCTGGTGGAGGCGCTGCGCGCGGGAGAGCTTGAGCACTTCCGCACGACCAAGGCCGAAGAACTCTGGCACTGGTTGAGCGACGAGGGTTACATCGACTCCCGGAGGCGTCTTGAGGCTGACGAGCGCCGCCGACTGACCCTGCAAGGGGCGGCGCCGGAGACGCCGGACGATGCCCGTGACCTGCGCCACGTCCTGAACTGGCTGGAGTCCGCAGCCATCGGGACCGACTGACTCCCGTGGCGGCATTTGCTACGGTGCGCTCCACCTGCACGAGCGGAGAGCGACACATGGCGATCGGGAAGCTGGCCGCGATGTCGCCGATTTCCGGACTCGCGGATGTCGCTCCGCCCGTGGCGGCGGGCGGTGCCCGCGCAAGAAGTTTCGACGCAGTGTCGGCTACTCGCCCGCCTGCGCGTGTACGAGGCTGCGCCTGCCCGCCGGGCAGACCATTCGCGCCTTGCCCGGTCGCGGGTACGAGGCGCCACCCTCGCTTCGTCGCCTTCCGGCCCGCAGTTGCGCGCCGCTCGTGTCAGATAGCCCCACCGGCACGCCGTCCTGGCGTCCTGACGAGTACAGTCGATGAGAACTCGCGGCTCTCGCCGCCCGACGGACATGAGCGGCGCTGATCGCCCCGCCGGCGACTGGGGAGACCATCCGGTGCGCCGGGTGCCGGCCGCGCGGCTGCGCGAACTGCTCCGGCGCATTCTGGTGGCGGCCGGCTGCAATGCCGAGAACGCCGAGGCCTCGGCGGCCGGCTTCGTCGAAGCCGACATGCGTGGCGTCGGTCGCCAGGGCGCGGACCACATCGGAAATCTCCTCCAGCACCTGGAGACCGGGGTGGTGGACGGGTCCGGCCGTCCGGTGGTCGCGACGCAGGGCCCCGCGTATGCGGTCGTGGATGGCGCCTGGGCTCCCGGACATGCCGGCGCCTTCCTCGCCGCCGACACCGCCATCGCCAAGGCCCGCGGTGCGGGCTGCGCCGCGGTCGCCCTGAAGAATGGCGCGGACATCTACATGATCGGCATCTACGCGAGCCGCATCGCCGAGGCGGGTCTGGTGGGCATCGTGTTCACGGTGTCTTCGTCGCTGGTGCACCCCCACGGGGGTGTGGACCGCCGCCTCGGCACCAACCCCTTCGCGATCGGAGTACCCACCGGTGGTGGAGTCCCCGTCGTGCACGATGTCTCGACGAGCGCGGTCTCCCATTCGACGGTGCGCCAGTCCGCCTACCTTGGTTTGCCGCTGCCCGAGGGGGTCGGAGTGGACCGCGCGGGCAATCCCTCCACCGATGCCGAGGCGGTGCTCGACGGCGCGGTGGCGCCGCTCGCCGGCCACAAGGGCTTCGGTCTGGGGCTCTGCGTTGCGCTGCTGGCCGGCCCCCTGGTCGGCGGGGCGGCGGGTCGGGGACTCGACGGCTGGCACGATGCCGGGGGACCGGCGCATTCGCGCGGACACCTCTTCCTCGCGGTGGATCCCGCCGCATTCGGCGAGCCGGACGCCTTCCTGCGCGCGGTGGACACGTATCTGGACGAAGTCCGCGGGTCGCGGCGCGCGCCGGGGGTCGAACGCATCCGCATTCCCGGTGAACGCGCCTACGCGACACGGCGCGACGCCGAGCGAAACGGGGTCCTCATTCTGGAGGAAAGCTGGACCCGCCTCCTCGCCCACGCGAAGCGCCTCGAAGTCGAGATGCCGGACTGAGGGCGTCGTAGCCGAACCGGGCCAGCGTCGGCGCTGCGAACTCGCAGGCTCCGCTTCGATCGGAGGGTTGGAAGTCCACAGGCTCGTTCGCCTCGATGAAGGCGGCGACCTGTCCCTTGGGTGCGAATGCGCTCGATTCCAGGTGTCACGATCATCTCCCGATGATCACCGACACTCCTCTTCAAGGCCCACTTTGCGTTGGACCAGGCTCATCTCGCGTTGGACCAGGCCCCCGCCGACACTCGCACCCGCTCTTGAGGGGAATCGGTGAGATCGGGCGGCCAACCGAGCGGGCGGCCTCAACTCCCGCGTGCGGCGCGCCGCATTCCGAGATGGAAGGGCACGAGGGCGAGCAGCATCAGCACCGCCGCCCCGAGGAAGGCCGCGCCGGGCAGATAGACGGGGGCGGAGCCGCCGACGAAGTAACCGAAGATCTGCGTCATGAGGAGGGGACTGATGATCATCGTCACCCCCATGACGCTCGCCAGTGCGCCCTGAAGCTCCCCCTGCGCGTGCTCCGACACCTGATTTGACATCACCCCGGTGAGCGCCGGAGTGATGAGGGCGCCGAAGGCGGTCAGGGGCAGGGCCGCGTAGACCATCCAGCCCTCGGTGGCAAGACCGAAGAATATGAGACCTCCGATGCTGATCGCGAAGCCCAGCCAGACCGTTCCCGCCTCGCCCGCGCGGGGCAGGATCAGGCGAATGAACCAGCCCTGCACCAGCGCGAAACACACCCCGACGATGGCCAGCGACAGGCCCACTTCGGCATTCGACCATGCGAACGCTTCCTTGGTGTAGAAGCTCCATATCGACGGGTAGACGTGATGCCCGATCTGGTAGATGAACATCGCGACGAAGAACCAGGTGAGCGCCGGCATGCGGGCGATCTGCCGGGCGGCGCCCAGGGGGTTGGCGCGGCGCCACGCAAACGAGCGTCGCCGGTCCGGCGCGAGGGTCTCCGGCATCACGAAGGCGCCCCACGCGAAGTTGGCGATGGCGATGGCGGCGGCGGCGAAGAAGGGCGCCCGCGTGCCCAGCTCTCCGGCAAGTCCTCCGATCAGCGGTCCGGCGACGAATCCCACCCCGAAACCGGCGCCGAGCAGGCCGAAGTTCTGCGCCCGCCGATCAGTGGGGCTGATGTCGGCGATGAAGGCGTTGGCGGTGGAGTAGGTGGCGCCGGCGATGCCCGCGAGCGCGCGACCCAAGAAGAGCAGCCAGAGAGAGGGGGCGAAGCCCATGACGAGGTAGTCGACCGCGAGGGCGAAGAGCGACACGAGCAGCACCGGCCGGCGTCCGAAGCGATCCGAGAGGTTCCCCAGGGTGGGGCCGAACGCGAACTGCATGAAGGCGTAGACGAAGGTCAGATACCCGCCCACGATCGCCGCGCTGCCGAGCGACAGGCCGCCGAGTTCGCCGATGAGATCGGGCATCACCGGAATGATGATCCCGATCCCCATGGCATCGATGAGCACCGTCACGAATACGAAGACGACCGCTCGCCGGCCCCCGGTCCCGCGCTCTGCTTTCATGTTCCCGGCCCACTTCCCTCGTGTCTCGGCGGCAACTTCCCCGACGGCTTGCGGGGATGGCCGCACCCGCGCCCACGCGCAGCCGGGCCGGTATCCGGCCTCGCCGGGGGCGCGGGCCGCACGGTGTTACCGAGGATCGAGCCAGTCGATCGGAGCCTTCGCTTTCTTCCACGCGTCCAGGCCACCGTGTAGATGTCGGGACTCGTGCAAGCCGGCGTGGCGGGCCGCCTCGACCGCCATCGCGGATCGCTCCCCGTAGGCGCAATAGAAGACCAGGGTCCGGGCGCTGGCGGCGGAGAGCTCCTGGAGCAGGCCGCCCGCCGCGAGACTGCTCGGTAGATCGGGGTAGGGGGCGTGCACCGAGCCGGGCAGCACGCCGTACTTCTCGCGTTCGCTCCGGTCGCGCAGGTCCACGAGCAGGATATCGCCTCGTTCGAGGCGGGACCGCACCTGCTCGCAGTCGAGAGACCAGCCGCGTTGCGCGAGGTCGTCCTGAGAGAGCCCGATCTTCAGGTTGGCGGGCACCGCCACGTCCATCATCTTCGGATTGGAGAGGTTCAGGCCCTTCATGAGCTCGACGTACTCGTCGACCGACCCGACCTGCAGGCGCGGGTTGCAGGCCTTCTCTTCGCCGATGGAGCTGACGGTGTCGCCTTTGTAGTCGTGCGCGGGATACACGAGGGTCTCGTCGGGCAGCCGGAGCAGACAATCGAATAGCGAGTGGTACTGGTCCCTGGGGTTGCCGTTCTGAAAGTCGGTGCGCCCCGTTCCCCGGATGAGCAGGGTATCGCCGGTGAATACGCGGTCTCCGAGCAGGAAACTGTAGGAATCGTCGGTATGGCCCGGGGTGTAGAGCACCTTCAGGCTGATGCCCTCCACTTCGATGCGGTCGCCGTCCGCCACCCGCATCGAAACCACGTCCACCGCGCTTTGCTCGCCCATCACCGTGATGCAGCGGCAGCGGTCGCGCAGGGCGCCCAGCCCGGTGATGTGGTCGGCGTGTACGTGGGTGTCGACCGCTTTCACCAGTCTGAGATCGAGCTCGTCCATGAGCTTGAGGTAGCGGTCCACCTTCTCCAGAACCGGATCGATGATGAGCGCCTCGCCGCCCCGCCGGCTTGCGACGAGGTAGGTATAGGTGGAAGAAACGCTGTCGAAGAGCTGTCGAAAGATCATCGGCGGTCAGCCTGGCCGCAGGGCTTCCCTGATTCACCACGGCGCGCGCGTGTCCGCCGGCAAGGACGGGACCGAGCGCGATTCGGGGCTCGGCACGGCGCTGTGCGGGTGCGCCTGCGCGCCCCGATGCGCGAACGCCTTTCCCCTGCCGACATCCGCGCGTCCTTGGCTCTCGTGAATCCGTGGAACATCGCGCGATGCTAGCACCTTCGATAACAGGTGACGGGCGCCGATTGGTCCGTGCTTCCTGCTGTCACGGCATCTTGGCTCCCGAAGCCAACGTGGATCAGTGATCGATGCGGGTTGGCCCGGCGCCGACGCGAGGGGCATGCCGGCATTCTCCTTCTCTTCGGAAAGAGGCGCTTTGCCCCGGCCAACGTCAAATGGCGCGGCATGGGCGATGATGATCGGTCTCACCGACGCAGGGGAGCGGATCGTTCATGACCATGTCCCAATCGACCCGAGTACGGGAAGTCGAGCACTGCCGGATACCGGTTTCCGGCGGCATTCACCTCTCCGCGCGCCTGTGGCTGCCCGAGACTCGGTCGGGAGAGCCGAGTCCCGCGGTGCTCGAATACATCCCGTACCGCAAGCGCGACATGGTGCGGATCCGAGACGAGCGCAACCATGCCTTCTTTGCGCGCCACGGCTATGCCTGCGTGCGGGTCGACATGCGCGGGTCCGGCGACTCCGAAGGGCTGATGACCGACATGTATCGCCCGGAGGAGCGCGACGATGCGATCGAGGTCATCGAGTGGATTGCGAGGCAGCCCTGGTGCACCGGCGCCGTGGGCATGATGGGCACGTCGTGGGGCGGGACCGCCAGCCTGCAGGCGGCGGCGAGGCGCCCGCGGGCGCTCAGGGCGATCGTCGCGGTGTGCGCGACCGACAATCGCTTCGACGACGACATCCACCACCTGGGGGGCTGTCTGCTCACCGACAGCGTGGAGTGGGGGGCGACGCTGCCGGTGATCCTCGCCTCGCCTCCCGACCCCGCGGTAGTGGGCGAGGCGTGGCGGCGGATATGGCGCGAGCGTCTGGAGGGCGCCACCTTCCCTCTGGAGAACTGGGTCCGGCACGAGACCCGCGACGCCTACTGGCGCACTGGTTCCGTCAACGAGTCGCCGGGCGACATCGCCTGCCCCGCATTGCTCGTCGGGGGCTGGAGCGATCGCTACAGCGCCACGGTGATGAACCTGCTCGCCGCGAATTCCGAACACTGCTGGGGAGTGGTCGGACCCTGGGGGCACCACTATCCCGACCTCGGCTCCCCCGCGCCGGGGATCGGCTTTCAGCAGGAAGCGCTGCGCTGGTGGGATCGCTGGCTGCGGGGGGTGGACAACGGCGCCGACTGGGAGCCTCGACTGCGGGTCTGGATGCAGGAGTACGCGCCGCCCGGCGATCGGCTGGAGCGCCGGCCGGGTCGCTGGGTGAGCGAGCGGGAGTGGCCCTCGCCCCGGGTATCGAGTCGGGAGCTGCTCCTCGGTCGCGAAGCCGCGCTCGCGCCGCGCTCGGGGTCTGGTTTCGATGCGGCGCCCGTTCCGCTCGAGCCCGGCGTCGGCGCCGCGTCCGGAGACACCGGCTACTTCGGGCGGGAGGGCGGACTGCCGCTCGATCAGCGCGTGGACGACGCGCGCTCGCTCGTATTCGAGACCGAGCCGCTCGCCGAAGCACTCGAGATCCTCGGCTCGGTGCACTTCGAAGTGTCGCTCGAGTGCGACCGACCGGTGGCGACGCTCGCCGCGCGGCTGAACGATGTGCCCCCGAACGGGGCGGTGGCCCGGGTCGCCTGGACGGTGCGCAATCTGGCGCTCGACGATACCGGGCGCACTGCGCATCACCTCGTGCCCGGCCACGCACGCAGCGTCGCCATTGCCTTCCCGAACACCGCCCACCGCTTCTGCGCCGGCCATCGCATTCGGCTCGCAGTGTCCTGCGGCTACTGGCCCCTGGTCTGGCCGGCGCCTCGTCCCGCGCGCATCGTGCTGCATGTGCGCGATGCGCGCCTGATCCTTCCGGTTCGCGGGCGCGCGGTCGATGAGGCGCCGGTGCGTTTCGCGGAACCGGTCGAGGTGGCGGGACCTGAGACCCGGGTGGTGGTTCCCCCTCGCCGGCTCGTGCGCTGGGCTGGGGATTCGGAGGACGGCGGGGTCCGTTCGTCGGGATGGCATCTGCCCTACCGATGCACGCACTTCACCGGGATCGACCTCGACTTCGGCGTCGAGACCCGGGCCGAGTACCCCATGGATCCGAGTGACCCCGATGCCGCGTCCGCTCGCTTCGAGCACCGGCTGCATTTCGCTCGTGAGGGCTGGGCGGTCGACGTCATCGGCCGCGCGGAGCTGAGATCCACTGAAAGCGCCTACGAAGTGCGCGGTTCGCTCGAAGCACGCGAGAACGGCGAGCGGGTCTTCGAACGGAATTGGAAGCCGGTGATCCCCCGCACCTGCTCTTGAGACCGGTTGCCGGTCGCGATACTTGACCGATTCACGGTTGCGCAAATCCGCCCGCCGGCACGGCCGGTGTCGAAATTCGGGACACTTGCGTCCAGGTTTAACCGCGCCGCCTGACTTGCCAAGGACCTGAGCGCGGTGGACATCCGCGCGCCCGCGTTTACTGCATCGGTGAGATATCACGGCGGGCCGCACCGAACTTGCCGGCATCCCCCGAGTTGGCGCCCTCGTGACGAAAATCGGTGAGGTTTGCGGGATAATCCCTTCGCCTTTTCGCCCGCCTCGATTCCGCGGGCGGACCATTCACACCCCCGAGGAGGCTCTCCCCATGCACCCACTCACCACCACCCGCCGTCGTTTTCTCGCCGGCTCGGCGTCGCTCGGCGCCGCCGCGCTCATGCACCCCCGCATCTCGATGAGCGCGGAGGGCAACGTGCTCAAGCTGCGCAGCTACTCCGTGTTCCAGGTCCTGGACCCGGCCTTCATGCTCTCGGCCCCGGAAGAATGGATCGCGGGCGCGATCTTCAACAAGCTCGTCGCGTTCAAGCCGGGCAGCAACTGGGAGACCGAGCTCGATGCGGCGGAGTCCATCAACCAGGTGGACGATACCCACATCGAGTTCACGCTGCGCCCCGGGATCATGTTCACCAACGACTTCGGCGAGATGACCGCCGAGGACGTCAAGTTCTCCTACGAGCGCATCATCGATCCGGCGCTGGATTCCCCCTACAAGGGAGACTGGGCGACCCTGGACCGCGTCGAGGTCACCGGCAAGTACTCCGGCGTCATCGTGCTGAAGGAACCCTTCGCGCCGCTGTGGTGGAGCACGTTGCCCTATGGCTCCGGCAACATCATCTCCCGCAAGGCGGTGGAGGCGGCGGGCGGCCAGTTCCGCATCGCGGATCTGCCGGCGAGCTCGGGCCCCTACATGATCAAGGAGTGGATCCAGAAACAGAGGACGGTGCTGGTGCGAAACCCGCTGTGGACGGGTCCGCAGCCGGAATTTGACGAGATCCATCTCATCCCGATCGAGGACGAGAAGACGGCGGAGCTGGGCTTCGAGGCCGGTGATCTCGACTGGACCTGGGTGAGCGTCTCGTCCTTGCCCGACCTTCGCCAGAGCCCGCCCCCGGGGTCGAAGCTGCTGGAAAGCCCCTCGCTCTACTACGTCTGGCTCGGCATGAATGTCGAGCATCCCAAGCTCGCGGACATCCGGGTGCGTCAGGCCGTCCAGCGCGCCATCGATGTCGATGCGATCATGGATGCGGCTTACTTCGGTATCGCCAAGCCCTCCACCGGCATCGTCGCCCCGGGCCTGCTCGGGCACCGGTCCGAGAACCTGACCCCGGCCAAGCCCGATTTCGACGGCGCGCGGAAGCTGCTCGAAGAGGCGGGACACGGGGACGGCCTCTCTCTCACCCTGGACACGCTCAACAAACCGACCTACCTCACCGCGGTGCAGATCATTCAGGCGAACCTCGCCGAGATCGGCATCGAGCTCCAGATCGACGTACACGACTCGGGCACCTTCTGGACTCTCGGCCAGGAGTCCGCGGGCGATTCCTGGAAAGACATCCAGTTGATCTATCAGCGCTTCTCGATGTCCCCGGACCCGAGCTGGGCCACCGCGTGGTTCGTCTGCGACCAGGTCGGCGTCTGGAACTGGGAGCGGGTCTGCAACGAGGAGTTCGACGACCTGCACACCAAGGCGCTGGTCGAGCTCGATTCCTCCAAGCGCGACGCCATGTATCAGCGCATGCAGGACCTGATGGAGGAGTCCGGCGCCTATCGCTTCATCACCCACGAGGCGACCCCCGCCATCTACCGGGACACCGTGATCCCCGGCGTGCGCCCGGACGGGCATCCCCTTCTCCGGCACTTCCGCAAGGCCTGAGGAGATTCGCGAGAGGACGAGAGAAAGCAAAGTGCCGCCGCTCGGTCCCGGGGCCGGCGGCGTGCAATCCCGAGGTGCCACGGCATCGTGGCGCGGGCTTCCCTGCGCGCGGGCAAGTCACGGATGGCTTGCCCGGCCGGAAAGCCCTGGCCCAGGGCCTGCGTGGCGATGCAGGTAGCGGGTACTTCGTGGAAGCGGCGCGACGCAGTGCGGCCCGTAACCGCGAGCAAATCGATGTCCGTGTTTTGAGAAGTCATTGAAATTCGCGGGCCAGGGGCGGGGAAGGCGGCCCGGTCGAGGGAGGAATTGAATGCCGAGCATGACGAAGACGCAGCGGGACGCCTTTCTGCGCGAGACGCGGATCGCGACCCTGGTGACGCTCAACGAGGACGATTCGCCGAACGCGCTGCCCCTGTGGTACGACTGGGACGGCGAGCGGTTGCGGATGTTCTCCCAGTCCGACACCGGCAAGGTTCGCCGCCTCACGCGGGATCCGAGGGCCTGCGTGAGCGTGGCCGACCCGGTGGGCGCGCTGGAGGCGTGGGTCACGGTGGAAGGCCGGGTCGAGATGAAGGAGGAGGGAGGACGCGAACTCGCGCTGCGCCTCGCGGAGCGCTACTACGCGCCCGACCGGGCGGAGCGAACGATTCGGGCCTGGTCGAAGCTCGAGGGCTGGGTGCTCCTCGAGCTGATCCCGACCCGCTTTCGCTCCTATGTGACGGATACTCCCTGACGCGATTCGCGACGGGAGCCGCGCGCATCGCCCCCGGAGGCCGGCGCGCGCGCCCGCGTGATCAAAATTAGTACTGCACTCGCCGGGTAAGCCCTCCATCGACCACCAGGTTGGCGCCGGTGATGAAGCTTGCGGCCGGGCTCGCGAGGAACGCCACCGCGTTGGCGACTTCCTCCGGCCGGCCCATGCGTCCCATGGGATTGCGCTCGAGCGCCGCGCGGTACGCTTCGGGGGCGTCGCGCCGGCGCTGACCCCAGGTGCCGTCCTCAAAGTAGATGGTGCCGGGCGAGACGGTATTGGCCCGTATTCCCTTCGGCGCGAGGTTGGTTGCGAGGATCGAGGTGTGGTTGACGAGCGCCGCCTTCACCGACGCGTAGGGCCGAACGCCCAGGAACTCCTCCAGCGCCGCGGTGGTCGCGATCACCACGATGGCGGCGGCCGTCGACTTCTCGAGCGACGGCATGGCCGCCTCGATGGTGCGCACGGTGCCCATGAGGTCGACGTCGAAGCCCCGCCGCCAGCCTTCCTCGCCGAGCGTGCCGCCGAGGGCGCTGACGCTGGGGATGACGATGTCGATGCCCTCCATGCCACACGCCGCCTCCTCCACCCATGACTTCAGCTCGTCGCCATCGGCGACATCCAACACGGCGCCGTGGACGCGGCCCGCCCCGGGCCCCTTGACGAGTGCGGTAACCGCATCGTAGTCGCGGGCGCAGAAGGCGACCTCGGCGCCTTCCGCGACCAGCCTTTCGACGATCGCACGTCCGATGCCGCGGGTGCCGCCGGTCACGAGCGCTTTCAGTCCGTCAAGGCCGAGATCCATAGTCTGTCTCCTGTTGCTTGTCGCCGGCTCCCCTGTCCTTCGGACCTGGCCAGACCTTTCCGGTTCGGCCAACGTCGTTATGTGTATCGGAAAGGGAGCGTGGCTGGCGCGGGTTGCGCGGTCGAACAGGCGTTTTAGCCGTCGAAGTCGATTTCTTCAATGGGTTGGTTTCAAGATGCGGCTCTGTCCGCCGACATCGCCATTCACCTCCACCGTGTTCGCGGGTTCAACCCGGATACTTCACCGATTTCTCAACTCGCGGCCGCCAGTATGCTCGCGTGCGCGGGCCTCCCTCCGTCGCGCCCCCAGTACGCCTGTCTCCCGAGCGACCGAGCATCGTTCATGGCATAGTGCCGCATCCTTGCCGAGAAGCATTTCCTCGATGGCGTCTGACATGTACGAAGCCTTCGCTCTCGTCGAGCGGGAACACTCCTGCCTGGTGGTCATCGATGTACAGCAGTACTTTCTCGACAAGTTGTCGCTCGCGGGCAGAGCGCCGCTGGTCGAGCGCATCGCGTGGTTGATGCGCGCGGCCGCCCTCCTCGACATACCGGTAATCGCCACCGCGGAGGACGTGGCGCGCAACGGGCCGATGGTCCCGGAGCTTGCCCGTCACCTGCCGGAAGGCACTCCCGCGGTGTTCGACAAGATGACCTTCGGCCTCTGGGGCCAGGAGGACATCCGAGCCGCGGCGCAGGCCACGGGCCGGGACTGCTTCGTGCTCGCCGGTCTCGAGACCGACGTGTGCGTCGCCCAGTCCGCGCTCGGCTTGCGCGCCGCGGGCTACCGGGTTGCAGTGGTGTCCGATGCCTGCGCCTCGCCGGCGCCGAACCACGAGCTCGGATTGCAGCGCCTGCGAGGCAGCGGTGTCGTCCTGACCTCGGTGAAAACGGTGTTCTACGAGTGGGCGCGCGATCTGGAGACCACCCACTGGCTCCGGGCCAGGCTGGGTTCACCGCAATCGACCGGCCTCACGTTCTGATCGGCCGCGCCTTCGCGAATTCGCTGTGAAGGTGCGCGCCGCCCGCGCCGCGCCATCGTGGCCCGCGCCGGGCCCGGTTCCTCAGTCCCGGTAGGAGCGCTCCAGCTCGACCAGCCTGGCTTCCGCCTGCCGGCGCCGCTCCGATTCCGGCAGATTGCCGGTCTCGACGTAGATCGCCATCACCTCGCTCGCCACCCGGGCAACCCGCGCCTCGTCTTCCTCCGCCCGCGCGCGCGGGATCCGAAGCACCGAGTCTCCGGCACAGGTCGGGATCGGCGCCTTCGCGCCTTCGGCCGGCTGGGCCGGCTCGACGCCGTCGGCAAGGGCTCGCACCAGTGATTTGAAACGGCGGCGAAACAGCGCGATCCCCTTGTCGGTGGTTCCGAGATGCTCGTTGGTGCGCAGGTAAATCGGACCCTGGCTGCCCGCCGCCTCGACGTCGGAGGGTTCGCGCTGGCGTTCTTCGTAAGTACGCGCCAGCCGGGCGCCGGCCTCCATCACCTCCAGGTTGTCGGCGCGCGAATATTCCTCGTGGTAGGGATCGCTGTGCTCGTTGAAGTGGCCGAGCACGAACACGCGGGTGTTGAAGTCATCAAGCGGCACCAGCCAGCGTGAGTAGCTGCCCCGCCCGAAGTAGCGAGTCTGCTTGCCCTCCATGCTGAAGATCGCCCCCGCCTGCGTGAAGTTGGGAAACACGATGTCCTCGAGACCCACCCAAACGTGGTCCTCCACCCGGCGGCTGTAGGTGTAGCGGTAACCGATCGGGGTCTCCACGTACTCCATCTGCGGTGGCACGCCCCAACTGTCGTAGAACTGGGCATTGCCCGGGATGATGGTGTGCAGGTACACGGTGTGGGCCATGTCGAAGTTGTTCTCGACGAGGTGGAACCAGTTGGTCTCGAAGTGGTGGCCGGCGTTCACGAACACCGTGTCGGAGGTGACGAAGGTGTCGTAGATGGGGAGTTCGGGCTGACGTTCCGGCGGTCCCATGTACGCGAACACCATGCCCCGGTACTCGCGGACCGGGTAGGCGCCAAGCTTCGCTCTCTTGCGGATGGGGCTGTTGGGCGGTTCGAGGGGAGTTTCGAGCAGGGTGCCGTCGATGTCGTATAGCCACCCGTGGTAGCAGCAGCGCAGCCCCGTATCCTCGATGCGCGCGTACTCAAGAGAAGTGCCGCGATGGAGGCAGTGGCGATGCAACAGGCCGACCTCGCGGTCCGGTCGGCGGAACAGCACGAGGTCCTCGCCGAGGACGCGCACCGGAAGCGGACGCTTGTCGACTTCGGCACTCAGCGCGACCGGATGCCAGTAGCGGCGCATGAGCTCGCCGCAAGGCGTTCTTGGCCCCACCCGGGTCACCTCGGCATCCTCGACGCCCAAGGGGATGTCCGCGTGGTAGTAGCCCGTGAATCGGGGCGTTGTGGACATCGGCGCTCCTCCTGGCCCGCTCGTGCCCCGAGTGTGTGCGAGATTCCGCCGCGAGGTAAAGCGGGTTGGCTGCCCGGGGCAGGCGCTCTGCAAGCCGGTGCCGCCGGCCGGTGCGGCAGTTCTCACTGGCCTGCCGCCGCGTGCACGCAACGGGTCTTGCGGTCGACCCGACCCGGATGGAGTCGAATCGGGGCGGCGGATTGCTCCCGAGCGTGGGACCAGGCGCCAAAGTTAGAGTTGCCGGTGCGCGGCGGGAGCCCGGTGCCGGCGGCGGGCCAGAGGGCGAGGGCGAGCGCATCGGAGTGCATCGCCGGTGCGGGGCGGGGGATCTTGTGCCGGCGGGTTGCGTAGAGCGATGATTGCGGGGGTGTGCGGGGAAGGGTCTCTTGGCGCTTCATCGGGGAGGTCGACGCAAGTGAGCTATCAACACATCGAAGTCAGCCCGCTCGCCGGGGCGCTGGGAGCGGAGGTCGATGGTCCGGATCTGTCTCGGCCCTTGCCCGCGGCGGTTCACGACGAGGTGCTCGATGCCCTCCACGAACATCTGGTGATCTTTTTCCGGGGTCAGAAGCTCACCTGTGCCGAGCACCACGCTTTCGCGGGCAATTTCGGTCCCCAGATCGAGCATCCCTTCACCAAGGGGCTCGAAGACTTCCCCGAGATCATCGAGATCGTCCGGTCCCCGGGGGAGCCCTACAACTGGGACAGCAAGTTCCACTCCGATCTCATGTTCCTGGAGGAGCCGCCGATGGGCGCGAGCCTCTACGCGCTCGAGATCCCTCCCTACGGCGGCGATACCGTGTTCGCGAACATGTACCTCGCCTACGAGACCCTGTCCGACGGACTCAAGCAGACGCTTTCGGGACTGCGCGCGATCAACGAGTCGGGTTCGCCCGCCAACTACTCGACTCCCGGTGCGATGACCGGGAAGCAGGGCGAGCCCATGGCCGCCTCGCACCCGGTGGTCCGTACCCACCCCGTCACCGGTCGCAAGTCCCTGTTCGTGAGCCCGGGATTCACCCGGCGCTTCGAGGGCATGACGGACGAGGAAAGCAGGCCGCTCATCGACTTTCTGTGTGGGCATGCCCTGCGGCCCGAGTTCACGTGCCGTTTCCGCTGGTCTCCGGGGGCGGTCGCGGTCTGGGACAACCGGGTGAGCCTGCATCGCGCCGTGCCGGACTTCTTCGGGGAGGTCGACAAGCACCGCCGGGTCATGCACCGGGTCACCATCGGAGGCGACCGGCCGGTCTGAGGCCGGATGACGTCCCTGGTGACGGCCGCTCAGCGCTCTGCGTACCCGGAGCCTCGGCCCCCATCGAGCCGGCGGTGTTCGCAGCGAGCGGCGCGGCCCGAACACGAGTGCGCCGCCCGAGGGTTCGGCAAGCAAAGCAGTAATCCACAAGCCCCGGTTCGAAAGGGAACCAACAGCCGGGTTTGAACGCCCAACCATCTGTACATGAGGAGAAACGAAGTGAAGCGACTCGACGAGTTGAAGAAGCAGGTATCCGAGGGACGTTTGAGCCGGCGCGAGTTCATGCAGCGCACGGCGGCGCTGGGCGTGGCGACGGGACTTTCGTCCGCGATGTATTCGTCGGCGGCCCAGGCATCCACCCCGAAGCGGGGCGGCCATGCCCGCATCGGCTGGACCGGCGGATCGACCACCGATTCCTTCGATCCCATCCATCTGACGAGTACCTTCACCGGCATGCTGTTCTACAACATCGGCAGTCAGCTCACCGAGATCACGCCGGACGGGCAGTTGGGTCCGGATCTCGCCGAGTCCTGGGAAGCGAATGCCGGCGCGACCGAGTGGACTTTCAACCTTCGCCAGGGGGTCGAGTTCCACAACGGGAAGACTCTGGACGCCGATGATGTGATCGCGTCGATTGACCGGCAGCGCGGAGAGGATTCCCAGTCCGCCACCAAGTCCATCGCCGAGACGATTACCGACATGCGCAAGGACGGGCCGCACCGCGTCAATTTCACGCTGAAGGAAGGCAACGCGGACTTTCCCGTTTCGCTCTCCGCCCAGACCTTCTACATCCTTCCCGTCGTGAACGGCCAGGTGCAGCCCGGCATCGGTACCGGGGGATACATGCTGGACTCCTGGGAGGCGGGGGTGCGGGGCTCGCTGAAGCGCCACCCCAACTACTTCCGCGACGATCGCGCCTTCTTCGATTCGGTCGAGGTCACCGTGGTCTCCGACCCCACCAGTCGCCAGACCGGGCTGGTCACGGGAGAGTTCGACATCATCGACGATGTGCCGCCGTTGACCGCGGATCTGCTCGCGAAGCGGGACGGGGTCAAAGTGCTGAACACTCCCGGGACCAAGCACTACACCTTCCCCATGCGTCTGGATCTGGCGCCCTTCAAGGACAACAACGATCTGGCCCTCGCGCTCAAGTACTCCTTCGACCGCGAGGACGCGCTGAAGAGATGGCTGCGCGGCTACGGCGCTCTGGGCAACGACCACCCGATCTCGCCCGCCAACCGTTTCTATGCCGCGGACATACCACAACGCGAGTACGACCCCGACCGGGCGAGGTTCCATCTGAAGAAAGCGGGCATGGAAGGATTCAAGCACGAGCTGAGCGGCTCGGACTTCTACGCCGGATGCATGGACCTGATCCTGCTCTACAAGGAGCACGCGGCAAAGGCGGGCGTCGAGATCGTCCCGAACCGGATGCCTACCGACGGCTACTGGTCCGATGTGTGGTTGAAACACCCCTGGAGCGCCTCTTTCTGGAGCGGCCGGCCCACCGAGGACTGGATGTTCACCCAGGCCTACGGCGCCGAGTCCAACTGGAACGAGACCTACTGGAAGCACGACCGCTTCAACATGCTGCTCAAGGCGGCGCGGGCGGAACTCGATCAGGAAAAGCGGCGAGAGATGTACGCGGAGATGCAGCTCATCTGCCGCGACGAGGGCGGTGCGGTGATCCCGCTCTTTGCGAGCTACATCAGCGCGCACTCGGACAAGGTCATGCACGCTGACCAGGTGGCGGGCAACTGGGCGATGGACGGCTACAAGTTCCTCGAACGCTGGTGGTTCGCCTGAGTCTTTGCCGAGCGGTCTGAACGCAAGCGGGCCGCCTCCACCCGGAGGCGGCCCGCATCACAATCGCGCAGGGCTACTGCGCGATGAAGGGATTGCGAATCACCAGGCTCTCGATTCGCTGACCATCCTGCAGGTCTTCGGTCAAGAGCGTGGTGCAGCCCGCTTCCATGGCCGAGGCCAGAATCAGCGAGTCGAAGAAACTGAACTGGTAGCGGCTGCGTACATCCAGCGATCTTCGATAGATCTCGGGGGTCGGATACACCGTCCAAAGCGGCACAAGCACGTCGTCGAGGTACTGGCGCATCTGCATCTCCGTGAGCGGAACCTCCGCCTTGCGAAGCGCCGTGTTGATGCACTCCTGCACCACCTGGAAGCTGACGCACGCGTTGCCTCGGGCGATGCCCTCTTCGATGAGCGCGTCCGCCACATCGGCCTTGGCCGGGTCGAGTCGCTCAAGCTGATAAATAAAGACGTTGGTGTCGATGAATCGCTCAGCGCTCATTCATCTCGTCTCGTGTCAGCTTCGCGCCAACCCGCAGCCTCCCTCCCAGCTCGCGTACGGTTCGCATCGCGCGGGTCGCCCGCCGGCGCCGCCCCACATAGTCTCCCAACCAGAGTCGAAACTTCTCGTTGAGGGTGGTGTGTTCGGCCGCCGCCAGCCGGCGAGCCTCCTGGAGCATGGCCTCGTCGGCACTGAAGGTGATGTTCTTCACGGTCTCTCGGGGTGCGTGTACACGTGCTTCGTGCACACTAGTATAGTGTTCCACCAAGCTCAAGCGTGACATTTCACCGATCGTGACATTTCACCGGTCGGGGCGGGTTCGTGCCACTATCACGGCATCTTGGCGCCCGAAGCGGCCAGAATCGGTGAAACATCCGGGCCAGCCCGAATTGCACACCGGTTCGCCGCGCGAGGCGGTCGTGACCTCGGAGATCCAGAGTCGTCCCCTCGCGCGGCGGCGCCGGAGGCGGGGACAACCGATCGCGTCCTCCTCACCAGCCCACCGCCGCGCCGTCGCAGCGCGGCTCGGAGCCCGCGACGAGGGCGCCGCTTCGCGGATTCCGGGCGATGATCTGACCGCCGCCGAAGAAGGAACGCTCGTAGCCGTCGACGATGCGCACCCGGTGGCCGCGCTGCTCGAGCGCCTTCGCCACGTCCGGGGCAATCCCCGCCTCCAGCCCGACCTCACCGCCCCCGGTGACGTCGATGCGAAATCGCAGCGCGTCCAGCGCGTGCTGCGGATCCATTCCGAAGTCGACCAGGTTCGAGAGGACCTGCAGGTGTCCCTGGGGCTGCTGGAACCCTCCCATCACTCCGAAGCTTAGCCACAGCTCGCCGCCGCGCGTGGCGAGCGCCGGGATGATCGTGTGGTAGGGACGCTTGCCGCCGGCGAGGGCGTTGGGATGAGCGGGATCGAGCGAGAAGTTCGCGCCTCGGTTCTGCATCACCATCCCCGTGCCGGGCACCACCAGTCCGCTCCCGAAGTCCGCGTAGAGGCTGCTGATCAGGGAGCAGGCGTTGCCCGCGGCGTCCACCACCGTCAGGTAGACGGTGTCGCTCGCCCCGCCGGGATCGCCGAAATCGACCTCCACCATCGCCCGCCCGGGCCGGACCGATGCCCGGCGCCGCCCGGCGTACGCCTTGGAGAGCAGCTCCCGTACCGGCACGCGCACCCGCGCGGGGTCGGCGACGTAGCGAAACGCGTCCGCGAACGCGAGCCGCATGGCCTCGATCAGATGATGGTACCAATCCGCGCTCTGCGGACCCATGGCGCCGAGGTCGAAGCCTTCCGCGATGTTAAGAGCCAGGAGCGCCGCCAGGCCCTGGCCGTTCGGCGGACATTCCCACACCGTCACGTCGCGATAGTCGGTGCGGATGGGGTCGTCCCACGTGGAGCAATGGGAGGCGAAGTCCGCCGGGCTCAGGCAGCCGCCGTGCTGGCTCACGAACTCCGCGGTGCGGGAAGCGAGGGCTCCTTCGTAGAAGGCGTCCCTGCCTCCTTCGGCGATCTCGCGCAGGGTGCCTGCGAGCGTCGGGAGCCGCATCACCTCTGCGAAGCCCGGAGCCCGGCCGTTGGCGAGCACTTCGGCGCCCGACGGCAGCCTCCTCAGCATCGCTTCGGCATCGCGCCAGGCGGTCGCGATCACCTCGGGTACCACGAACCCGCTGCGCGCCAGCTCGATGGCGGGGGCGAGCAGATCCGCAAGCTCCATGCGGCCGTAGCGCGCGAGCAGCTCGGTCCATCCGTCCACCGCTCCCGGGACCGTCACCGACGCGCCAACGCCTTCCCCGTGTGCGGGCATGCAATCGAAACCGCGCCCTTTGAGCGTCTCGATGCTGGCGTCACGTCCCGCCCGCCCGCTCGCATTCAGGGCCGCGATCTCGTGCCTGCCTTCGTCCCACACCAGCGCGAACAGGTCGCCCCCGATCCCCGTCATGTGAGGCTCGACCACGCCGAGCGCGGCCGAGGTCGCCACCGCGGCGTCGACCGCGTGCCCGCCTTCCATCAACACGCGCAGCCCCACCTGCGCCGCAATCGGCTGACTGGTGGCGACGATGCCGCGCCGGGCGGTGACCGCCGAGCGCCGCGACCGGAACCAGGTCATGGTCAATTCTCTCCTTCGCCCGCGGCCGGACGGCCTTTCCGGCGTCTGCGCCGGGGCCTCAGCTCATCGCGAGCGGCGTCAGGTAGCGGCGTTCCAGCCGGCGAAAGAGCCACGAGATCGAATAGGTGACGAGAATGTAGAGCACCGCGGCGGTAATGAATCCCTCGTAGGCGACGTAGTAGGTGCCGTTGAGTGCACGTCCCGCCCCGAGAATGTCCACGATGGTGATGGTGCTTGCCACCGCGGTGGCGTGCAGCACGAAGATCACCTCGTTCGAAAGTGCCGGGAGGGAGCGCCGCACCGCGATCGGCAGGACGACCAGCAGCAGGGTCTGGATGCGATTCATGCCCATCGCCTTGCCCGCTTCCACGATCCCGGCCGGAACCTCGCGTATCGCGCCCCTCAGTATCTCGACGAGGTATGCCGTGTTGTTGAGGATCAGCCCGAGAATGAGACAGTACATCGCCTCGCTGAGCACCACCCATAGCGGCGTGTCGCGAATGAATCCGAACTGGCCCAGGCCGTAGTAGATGATGTAGACCTGCACGAGCAGTGGAGTACCGCGAACCACCCGCGTGTACCCGTGGATGACCCAGCGCACGCCCGCTATCTCGTATGCTCTCAGCACCGCGAGCGGCAGCGCGATGGCGAAGCTCGACGCGAAGACGATCACGATCAGCATGAGGGTGGTCTTCACCCCCGAGTAGAAGAGCATCCAGTTCTCGACGATGAGGTCGATCTGCACGTCAGGAAGTCCGCCAGCCACGCTCGGCCCAGCGCAGCATCGCCGAGAACCCGCGCTCGGACAGGAGCGCCAGGGCGAAGTACACCAACGCCACCAGGGTGAGAAAGACGAAGGGCTCGTGGGTGGCGCGCCCGGCCACGTTCGCCCGGTAGACCATGTCGTGCAGTCCCAGCACCGAGGCGAAGGCGGTCGCCTTCAGGAGCACGAGGAAGTTGTTGCGGAAGCTCGGCAGAGCGTGGATCACGAACTGGCGCCCCAGGACCAGCCGAAAGGTCTGCCATGCGCTCAACCCAAGAGCGCGGGCCGCGTCGCGCTGGCCCGACGAGATTGCGAGGTAGGCGCCGCGGAACGTCTCCGCGGCGTAAGAGCCGAACACGAAGCCGAGGGCCAGTACCGCGGAGGCGAATGCGCTGAGCTCCAGGCGCTCCCACCAGCCGGTCATCTCCCCCACGTCGTTGAGCAGCATCTGACCGCCGAAGTAGATGAGCAGCATCAGCACGAGCTCCGGCAGGCCCCGAACGATGCCGGTGTATGCGTCGGCGAACCCGGCAAGGGAACGAGACCGCGACAGCTTGGCCGCGGCCGCGCCGGCGCCCAGCAGCGAGGTCAGCAGGATCGAGCACAGAGCCAGCGACACCGTGAGCCAGACGCCGCCGAGAACCTGCGGGAAGTAAGCCAGGAGCTCGGTCACCGGGAAGCGATGTCAGCGTGTCGAGGCCCCGGGGTGCGGGCCTTCGCGGATGGGATCAGGACGCTTGCGGCACATCACGCGGCGCTACGCGCCCGGGAGCCTCGCGGGCCGAGGCTCCCGATGCGCTTCTCTCCGACTCAGAAACCGTAGATGTCGAAAGTGAAGTACTTGTCGTTGATCGACTTGTACACGCCGTTCTCGCGAATCGCCTTGATCGCCGCGTTCATCCGATCCTTCAACGCGGGGTCGCCCTGGCGCAGCGCTATCCCGGTGCCGACACCGAAGAGCTCCTCGTCGTAGTGGGTGCCCCCGATGAACTCGAAGTCCTTTCCCGCCTCCTTGTTGAGGAAGCCGAGTTCCACCGCCGGAGCGGATGCGAATCCGGCATCGAGGCGCCGCGCCGCGAGGTCGAGGTACACCTCCTCCTGCGTGGGGTAGGTGCGAAGATCGGCGTCGGGATAGTGCTTGCTGACGAACTTCTCGAGCGTCGTGGCCCGCAGCACGCCGATCTTTCGGCCCGCCAGGCTGTCTTTCGTGTCGGTGAGTCCGCTGCCCTTCAGGGCGTAGAAGCGGGCCGGTGCCCGGTAGTAGGGACCGGCGAAGTCGATGACCTTCATGCGCTCTTCGGTGATGCTCATCGAGGCGATGATCACGTCGTACTTCTTCGCCAGCAGCCCGGGGATGAGACCGTCCCAGTCCTGCTCGATGATCTCGCACTCCACCTTCATCTCCTCGCAAAGCGCGTAGGTGAAGTCGATGTCGAAGCCGACGAGCTCGCCGTCGGCGGTCTTGTAGGCAAAGGGCTCGTAGGCGGCCTCGGTGCCGACCAGCACCTTCTCGGCGATGGCGTTCGTTGCGAACGCGAGTGCCAGAATCAATGTCGCTATTGCTCTTCTTGCCATTCGAAGTGCCCTCCTTTCAGGTTTCCGAAATCACATGGTTCCGATGTGCGGAGAAACGAGCAGTGATTGCACGGCTTACGCGACCGAACGTTGCGTTGCGCCCCTGCGGCGTTTCTCGAAGTGCTCCAGAACCTCCTGTCGCGCGGCCCTCACGTAGCGCCGCATCTCCTCGGCAGCCCGATCCGGCTGCCGCGCTTCCACCGCTTCGATGAGCGAGATGTCGACTTCGACCGGAGGCGTCACGTCGCCGACCCCGAGCACGGACAGGATCTGCCGGACCTCGATGGCGATGTCGTCGAAGACGCGCATCAGCCTGGTATTCCCCGAAAGCGCGCAGAGCATGCGGTGGTAGCCGACAATGCCCTCCACCAGCTCGGCGTACTTCTGCTCGCGCGCCACCCTCACCAGCACCAGGTGCTTGCGCCGCAGCCGGGCGAAATCGGTGTCCGACGCCCGGTCGACCGCGCACCGTACCGCGGCAACCTGAATCCACTCGCGCAGCTCGTAGAGGTCCTCGATCTCCGCTCTTGAGAACTCGCGGACAAAGAAACCCCGGCGCGGAATCGAGACCACCAGGCCCTTTTGCTCCAACAGGCGCGCCGCTTCGCGAACCGGCCCCCGGCTCACCCCGAGCGTCGCGGCCACATCGCTCTCCACGATGCGGTCGCCAGGCTGGAAGGTTCCGTTGGTGATGGCATCCTGCATCTGCTCGCGCACCAGCTCCACCAGACTGGACGTGCTGACCGGTCGCATCGGCTGCCGACCCCTCTCGCTCGCGTGACGTTGGACGACGTTGACACGTTAGCGACCGATGCGTAAATTGTCAACGATTTACGGAATGCGTGCCGTCGAGTTCCGCACCGGTCGACCCGCGCGAAGATCTCGAACCGGCGAGGCCGGCGGCCGGCGCCCGCCGTACGCGACCCCAAACGAATCGACCATCGGAGGCGGTGACACCAGGAGTGTGGCCCACGCTGCCTCGTCCGGAGGGAAGTCCCATGTACGACGTGCTGATACGCAACGGGAGCATCGTCGACGGTACCGGCAATCCGTGGTACCGCGCCGACATCGGCGTCAAGGATGGATCTATCGTCGCCATCGGCAGGATCGAGGGCAAGGCCGAGCGGGTCATCGACGCGCAAGGGCTCTACGTGGCGCCCGGGTTCATCGACGTGCACTGCCACGCCGACTTCACCGTCCTCGACCCGCGCAACCCCCGGGACTTCAAGCTCCGCCAGGGCATCACGACCGAGTGCGCCGGGCAGTGCGGCGAATCGGCGGCTCCGATCAATCCCGACACCCTGGACCTTCTCAAGGCCTATGTCGCCTTCGAGGCGCCGGTCGAAGGCGTGCTCTCCTGGCGCTGGCGCACCTTTGACGAGTACCTGCGCGAGCTGGAGGACTTCGACATCCCCACCCACTTCGTGCCCATGGTGGGCCACGGGACGGTGCGCATCGATGCGATGGGTTTCGAGAACCGCCCTCCGAGCGAGGCGGAGCTCGCGCGCATGAAGGCCACGGTCCGCGAAGCCATGGAGGCGGGGGCCTTCGGTCTCTCCGTGGGTCTCGCGTACGCCCCGGGCGACTACGCACGCAACAATGAGGTGATCGAACTCGCCCGGGTGGCGGCGGCTTGCGGCGGGATGTTCGGAACCCACATGCGCGACTACGGCGACCGGGTCTTCGAGTCGCTCGAAGAGAGTTTCGAGGTCGGCCGCGAGGCGAAACTTCCGGTCGTGATCTCTCACATCGGCATCGCGGGCAACGAGAACGTGGGCAGGATGGGAGAGGTGCTCGACGCGATCGATCGGGTCCGCGAGGACGGACTGGAGGTCACGACCGATGTCTTCCCCCTGGCGGCGGGCACCACCTTGCGCCTCCTGCTGCCGCACTGGGTCAGCGAGGGCAGCCTGGAAGAGCTGTTCCGGCGTCTGCGTGACCCCGACGAGCGCAGCCGCATGAAGGCGGCGATGGTCGCCGAGACCGCGAGAATTGCCGTGGAGACCGGGGTCGATCGCTGGGACGAGATTCGCCTCGCACGCGTGATAAGCGAGCCCAACCGCGACTACCAGGGGCTGACCATCGCCGAGATCAGCCGTCGCAAGGCCACCGATCCCGAGACCACGGTGATGGATCTGGTGCTCGAGGAAGGCTGCCAGGCCACGATGTACCGCATCTTCCGCCAGACCGACGACCTCGCCACGGCCGTGGTCCACCCGCTTACGATGATCGAGACCGATGCAATGGGGTTCGTCGAGGGCAACCCTTCGATCGGCCAGTTCGGCTCGTTCCCCAGGGTCCTTGGCTACTACGTGCGTGAGAAGAAGCTGTTGCGCCTGGAGGAGGCGGTGCGCAAGATGACCTCCTACGCGGCGCAGACCATGGGCTTGCGCCGCAAGGGGATGCTGCGCGAAGACGCCGATGCCGACATCACGATCTTCGATCTCGACACCGTGAGCGCGGCGCTTGACGGCAACCAGTGCTATCCGAAGGGCATCGAGTACGTGATGGTCGACGGACAGGTGGTCGTCGATGCCGGTGAGTACCACGGCGCCATGGCGGGACGGGTGATCAGACGAGGCGGCGCCGATTCCCGCCCCCGGACACGGGTGGCGTAACCCGTGACCTTGGAGCTGGTCACCTCGAGGCAGATCCTCGAAGCGGCCCTGACGCCCTCTGACCGCCTCGCCGTCACCGACTCGGGTGAGCTCGCCATCGAAGACTGCGAGGCGACCGATCTCCTCGCCCGGTTCGGATCACCCCTCTTTGTGCTCTCGGACCACACTCTCCGGCAAAACGTGCGGCGGATCCGCGCGGCCTTCGAAGCGAAGTGGCCCGGTCCGCTCAACGTGATGTACGCGATCAAGTGCAATCCCGATTTCGCGGTGAGAGCGGTGGTCCACGAGGAAGGAGCGGGCGGAGACTGCTTCGGCATGGGCGAGCTGGAAGCCACGTTCGCCGGCGGCGCGAACCCCGAGACCATCGCTTTGAACGGCTCCAGCAAGAGCGACGAGACCATTGCCCGTGCCGTCGAGCTCGGTGTCGCCATCAACATGGACGACGAATCGGAGCCCGCCAGGATCGAGAGAGTGGCTGCCGCAATGGAGTGCACGGTGCGGGTCAACATCCGCTTGAAGGTCGTCCCGCCGGAGTATGCCGAGTACCGGAGCGACCTCATGGGATTTCACGGAGATTTCCGCGACGAGCTGCGGCGGCTCAAATGGGGCGTGAACGAAGAGACGGCGAGGCGGATGATCGTCGCCCGGGAGCGCTTTCCTCATCTCCATTTCACGGGATATCACACACACCTGGGGCGCCTGTCCCCGCGGGTCGAGGATCGCGCCGCATACGACCGGGAATTCGCCCGCATGGTGGCCCGCATCCATCGCGCCACGGGCTTCGCGCCCGGTGTGATCGACATCGGCGGCGGGTGGCCGCGGGAGCGCGATCCGGAGTCGAGAAGCCTGGAACGCAACCCGCACCCGATCGAGGACTACGCCGAGGCGACCTGCCAGGCCCTGCGCGGTGTGCTCGACGCCGCGGGAATCCCTCTCCCGGCCCTGTGGCTGGAGCCCGGCCGCTACATCGCCGGTAACGCCGCCGTCCTGCTGACCACCATCGAGTCCGTCAAGCGCGAGGATGGCCACACCTGGCTGCATGTCGACGCCAGTACCAACATCATGCCCCTGCTGGGCGCCGCCATCGAGGGTACCCACAACCACGTGCTGGCGGCCACCCGCATGAACGAACGGCTCGAGACGCTCGCGGACGTGGTCGGCCCGTTGTGTATTCCGTGCGTGCTGCGCAACGATTGCCGCCTCCCCGACCTCGACACCGGTGACGTCATCGCGATACTCGACGCCGGGATGTACGCGGAGTCGGACTCCCACCAGCTCAACTGGATCCCGCGCCCGGCGACGGTCATGGTGAGGGGTTCGGAAGTCGGGATGGTTCGCGCCGCGGAGACCCTGGACGATCTCTTCGCCACCCAGCGCCTGCCGCGGTGGCTGCAGGGGGCGAACGCACCGTCGTCGCGCTACCGCACCCGGGCCATCGAACGCGGTGGGCGGACCGGCGATTCCTCCCGCCGCGGCGGAGCAGGGGGGATTTGACCGTCGGCAAGCCGGTTCTTGTCATCGGTATGCAAAGCGGCAGGGCATGCTGTTCGAGGCGTTCGGGACTCCGACCATCTCCGGCCTCGACGAAGGTTTTAAGGCGATGTGGAAGATGGTCGGCGCTGGTCAGGAGCCTGTAGCGCATGGATCGTGGGGGATCGACGTGCAGGGTCGTTCATGATCCAATGGTTCGTGCAGGAGCTGAAGCGGTGTCGGGAGGCGGTACTGGTGAAGCTTCGCCACGTAATGACTGATGGGACGATGGTCACGGCAAACGCGAGCGAGCACAAGGCGAGGAGTTAGACGCGCATGAACCAAGAAGAGCGTCGATTGCGAGCGGAGGTGGAGCGCATGCTGGCTGAGGCGGATGCGGTCGATGCGTTGGAGGATGCCCTCTACGGGGAAGGGGTGCGCGGAGACGAGCCGCCCGAAGAGCTTCGCCGGCGGGAGAGCCGGCTTGAGTACATCCGCAAGGCGATGGCAGCGCTTGAGGCAAAGGAGCGCAAGACCTGAGCGCATCCGCTGTGCGATCATCGTCACCCGGATGCCCGATGGCGCTTCGGGTGGGACGGATACTCGAGGAGAGACCGAAATGAAAGCAGCCGTGTTGCACGGAGTGGGGCAGCCGCTCACCATCGAAGAAGTCGATGTGGCCCGGCCGATCGGGCACGAAGTGCTCGTCAGGGTCGCCGCCACCGGGGTGTGTCACAGCGACCTCCACATGATCGAGGGACTCTATCCCGCCCCCTTTCCCTGCATCCTCGGTCACGAATCGGCGGGCGTGGTGGAGGCGGTCGGTGACCAGGTCGGGTACGTGAGTCCCGGAGACCATGTCATCTCCTGCCTTTCCGTGTTCTGCGGCCACTGCGAAGCCTGTGTGACCGGCCATCTCGTTAATTGCGAGCGTCCCGAGGACGTGAATCGCGGACCCGGAGACCCTCCGCGCCTCAGCCGCAACGGCGAGCTCGTGCACCAGTTCTACAACCTCTCCTCCTTCGCCGAATACATGCTTGTGCACGAGCACGCGATCGTGAAGATTCGCGAGGACATGCCGCTCGATCGGGCTGCCCTCATCGGCTGCGGGGTGACCACCGGGGTCGGCGCGGTGCACAACACCGCGAAGATCGAGGTCGGCAGCACGGTCGCGGTCATCGGACTCGGCGGCGTCGGACTCTCCGCGGTCAACGGCGCCGCGATATCGGGCGCGGGACGCATCATTGCGATCGATACGGTGGGCTCCAAGCTCAACCTTGCCCGGCACTTTGGAGCAACCGATGTGATCGACGCCTCCCGGGAAGACCCCGTCGAGGCGGTGCGGAGAATGACGGGACGGGGGGTGCACTACTCCTTCGAGGCCATCGGCCTCAAGAAGACGAGCGAGCAGGCATTCGAAATGCTGCGCCCCGGCGGCGTCGCGACCGTGATCGGCATGATCCCGGTCGGCCAGAAGGTCGAGATTGACGGGGAGAGCCTCCTCTACGAGAAGAAGCTGCAAGGCTCGAACATGGGGTCGAACCGCTTTCGGGTCGATATGCCGCGCTACGCCGACTTCTACCTTGCCGGCAAGCTGCATCTCGATGAGATGATCACCGAACGGATTCGCCTTGAAGAGATCAACGAAGCCTTCGCCGCGATGAAGACCGGCGAGGTGGCGCGCAGCGTCATCATGTTCGACTGAGCGTCTTCTGGATCCCGGGATGAGCAAGACCGTCGTCAGCTCGTGGAACGACTTCGATCCGCTGGAGCACGTCATCGTCGGCCGGGCGGACTTCACCTGCATTCCGCCGTCGGAGCCCGCCACCGAGGCGAAGATTCCCGAGGACAGCGACATGCGGGGGATGTGGGGGCCACGTCCGCTGGAGACGGTCGAGAAGGCCAACGCCCAGCTCGAGCGCCTCGTGACGGTGCTGACGCAGCGCGGCATCCGCGTGGATCGCCCCACTCCCATCCAGTGGAACCAGGCGGTGGTGACGCCGGACTTCATGACCGGCTCCTCGTTCGGCTGCATGCCCCCGCGCGATGTGCTGCTCACCGTCGGCAAGGAGATCCTCTCCGCCCCGATGTCGTTTCGCTGCCGCTATTGGGAGTACCTCGCCTACCACCCGCTGATGCAGCGCTACTTCGACGAGGATCCCGGTTTCCGCTGGGAGCAGGCCCCGCGTCCCCGGCTCACCGGCGCGTCCTACCAGGCCGGCTACTTCGACGAGATCACCATCGAGGAGCGCCTCGCGCGCACCGCGGCCCTCGACTTCGTCACCACCGAGCACGAACCCCTCTTCGATGCCGCCGACATTCTGCGCATCGGCCGGGATCTCTTCTGTCAGCACGGGCTGACCACCAACCGGCGCGGGATGGAGTGGCTGCAGCGCCACTTTCCCGACCACCGTGTGCACGCGGTGAATTTTCCCGGCGACCCCTATCCGATCCACATCGATGCAACGTTCGTGCCGCTGCGCCCCGGGCTCGTCATCAACAATCCCAAACGCCCGTTGCCCGGACCCCAGCGCGAGATTTTCAAGGCCAACGACTGGGAGATCGTCGACGCCGCCCCGCCCGCCCACAACCAGCCACCGCCGCTGTGCTATTCGAGCGTCTGGCTGTCGATGAACGTTCTGGTGCTCGATCCGAAGACGGTCGTCGTGGAGGCGAGCGAGGTCTACCAGCAGGAGCAGCTCGACGGCCTGGGCTTCGAGGTGATTCCGGTCCCCTTCCGAGACGCCTACCCCTTCGGTGGCGGGCTGCATTGCGCCACCGGCGATGTCTTGCGCCGGGGGGAGTGCGGGGACTACTTCCCGAAACAGGTCCCCGGGACGAGAATCCGGCCGCTCTGACCGCAACATCTCACCGCATTTTTCTTGCTGCGGACGCCAGTGGGCTCGCGTTAGTGCGCCGTAAAGCCTCAAGCCGCGTCGACTTCCACCGTACTGTTGCTCGCCACGAGACGCAGCGCGCCCTTGTCCGAGGCGACGATCGTATAGACTACATTTCGAAGTACTCATCGATTCGGGAGGACGCTCGGTGGTCCGCCGCGTCGGGCACGGGGAACGGGAGCATGAGTGAAGCGGTGCGCATGGAACGGCGAGGCAGGGTCCTCGAAGTCACCCTCGACCGGCCACCGGCCAACGCGATCGACAAGGCCACATCGCAGGCCCTCTACGACGCCTTTCGCACCCTTCAGGACGACGACGGTCTGTCGGTCGGCATCATCACCGGAGCGGGGGAGCGCATCTTTTCCGCGGGCTGGGATCTGAAGGCGGTCGCCGCCGCCGGGAGTCCCGACGAGGTGGAAGACGACGAATCACCGGGCGGATTCGCCGGGCTCACCGAGTTCTGGGACCTCTACAAGCCGGTCATCGCGGCGGTGAACGGGGCCACCGTGGGGGGTGGTTTCGAGCTTGCCCTCTCGGCGGACATCATCCTCGCCGCCGAGCATGCCGAGTTCTGGCTGCCGGAGATGGAGCGCGGCTTCCTCGCGAGCGCGGGCGCCATCCAGCGTCTGCCGCGCCGGATACCCTACAACGTGGCGATGGAGCTCTTCCTCACCGGGCGGCACATGGACGCGGCGGAGGCCAGGCACTGGGGCCTGGTGAGCGAGGTCCTGCCCGCGGACGGGCTCATGGAGTGCGCCCGTGCCCTCGCCGAACAGCTTTCCGAGGGGGCGCCGCTCGCCACCCAGGCGCTCAAGGCGATAATGCCGGTGGTGATGCCGCTCCCGCTCGAGGAGGCGATGCGGATCACGCAGCGCGGCCGAAACGCCCATCCCGTGTACGAGAAGATGATGAATTCGGAGGACTACATGGAAGGTCCCCGCGCATTCGCCGAGAAACGCAAGCCGGTATGGAAAGGGCGCTGAAGCCGCGCCTCGTCAGACCTTGCCAGATCCCGCTTCCAACTACGCGTCCACGGACGAGACCTTCCGCGTCAGCGCCAAGCGCTTTGCGCGCTCGCCCTGGCTCTCCTGCTTCATCACGTCCGATACGGTGCTCGGCGTGTACAGCGGGCGCTTCTTCCCCCTCACCATCGGTGAGGATCCGGTCGATGCGTACTGGAACCTGCGCCGGGGCGTCGCGCTCTTCGAGGTGCCGGAGCATCCCATCGAGATCTCGGGCCCCGATGCGCTGCCCTTCCTGAACCGCCTGTTCTGCCGGGACCTTTCCCGTCTGCGAGCCGGCCGCGCCACCTACGCGATTGCCTGCGACCACTCCGGCGGCATCCTCATGGACGGAATCGTCATGCACATCTCGCCGGGCCTTTACTGGTACGTATTGGCGGACGGGGAGTTCATGACCTGGCTGGCGGCACACCGTGCCGGCTATGACGTGCAGGTTCGCGACCCCGAGTCCTGGGTCCTGCAGGTGCAGGGCCCGCGCGCGCTGGAAGTGCTGGAGCCCATGCTGGACGGCGGAGCTCCGTCGCCCTTTCGCTATTTCAGCGTGCACGAGTGCGAGGTCGCGGGGGAGCCCTTCATCGTCTCGCGCACCGGCTGGACCGGCGAGCTCGGCTTCGAGCTCTATTCGAGGCGTCCCGGCGTCGACGGAGAACGCGTCTTCCGGCACCTGATTCAGGCCGGATCCGCCTTCGGCATGCGGGTGAGCGCACTGGAGTGCATGGGCATCCGCAGAATCGAGGCCGGCATCATGGACAACGGCACGGACATGGATGCCTCCATGACACCCTTCGCGGCGGGTCTCGGACGCTTCGTCGATCTGGAGAAGACCACTCATATCGGCGCGGAGGCGCTGCGCGGGGCGGACCGGCGCGCCGCCTTCTTCGGGGTGGTATCCGATCCGAGCACACCCCCGGGGCGCCACCGGGTGTGGCAAGAAGACCGGGAGGTCGGCCGGCTCACCGCCGCCGCTCGATCTCCGTTCATGCAACGCACGATCGGCTACGCGCGCTTCGACTCGCCCGGCGAGTGGGAGGGGGAGCGGGTCTCGCTCGTGGCGGCGGACGGCACGCGATATCCCGCCCAGGTGGTCGCGCTGCCCTTCTATGACGCGGACAAGCTGATTCCGCGAGGCCTTGGCGGTGCGCCACCCTGAGAGCAGGACGCGGCGGAGGCCGGGAAGCTTCTTCGCCGCTCTGCTTCTGATCCTGGCCGCAATGGCGCCGGCCGATTTCGCGGCCGCGGCCGACCGACAGGTCGAGGCGGTGCAGCGGCGACTCGTCGAGCTCGGCTACGACGCGGGGGTGGCGGACGGACTCATGGGCCCCCGCACCCGGGCCGCCATCCGCGCGCTTCAGCGCGAGCGCGGACTGACGCCCTCAGGACGCATCGACGAGGGCACCCTGCAGGCGCTGGGGCTCGCACCGGCGCCGCGGACGAGCGATACGGCGGCCGATGCGCCGGCGCCGGCGGCCAGAGCCCCCGAACAGATCTTCTACCGCTCCGAGATTCCCTACGAACGGGTCGGCTGGACGGGCCCCGTAAGCGCGAAGGTGGTGCGCGAGCGTTTCCACGCGTCACGCGACGCCCCGCTGCGGGCGCGTATCAACGAGATTCTCATCGTGCCGACCCCGGAGCGCATCTACATCCTCGCGCCGGGCGAACGCCTCGGCGAGTTGCCTTGCGACCCCGCCGCCGGCAGGGTGCACGCCGAACTCTTGCTCTACCCCGGCGGCCCGGTTCTGTTCACCCCCCTCGACGAAGAGGGGCTCTGTCAGCTCGGACTCGGCATCGTCCTTCGCGCGGGGAGCACACTCATGCTCGGACAGACGAACTGGGAAGAGTTTTCTTCGCCGGCGGGACGGGTGCGACTGGGCAGAGCCGGTCTCGAGTTCCAGTGAGCAAGACACTCTTGCCGCTTGCCGGTACGGGTTCGTGAGATCGATTTCCGATCGATCGTCTCGCGATCGAATCACCTTGCGCGATCCGCGGGGTTCATGGGATCTCGCGAGAGAAGGACACTCCGGTCCTTCCCGGTCGCCGCCCGGCGTGAAAAACCCCGGGACGCGTTCGGGGCGGCGGTGGTTCGTCGGACGCGACGCGAGTAAAGTGTTTTCGACCAACTCGCCCGCGCCCCCTGCGGGAATCAAGCTTCAGCGGCCGGCCCGTCCAGGGTGTTCCAACGCCGGCCGTCGCGGAGCGGCCGAGAATCGGGAGGACCACCCATGACCCCGAACACGTGGATCCGGGCGGCATCGCTCGAAGATGTCCGAAGCAAAGGCCGCGTGGTGTTTCGCAAGTCGGGACGCCAGATCGCCCTCTTCGACACGCCGCAAGGCGTGTTCGCATGCAACAACCGCTGCCCGCACGAGGGCTACCCCCTGCGGGAGGGGAGCCTGGATGAGCGTTGTGTCATCACCTGCAACTGGCATAACTGGAAGTTCGATCTGAAGAGCGGGCGAAACCTCTACGAGGGAGAGGGTTTGCGTACCTATCCGGTGCGGATTCGTGACGGCGAAATCTGGCTGGATCTCGCGGACCCCCCCTTCGAGAAACGACGCTCCGAGATTCTCGCGAGTCTCGGCGAGGCCCGCGAGAACAACGCCTATGAGCGCATGGCGCGCGAGATCGCACGGCTGCGCCGGCTCGGCGCCGATCCCCTCGACGCGGTGCGCGAGACCATTCATTGGTCCTTCGAGCGCATGGAGTTCGGCTGGACCCACGCCTACGCGGGGGTCGCGGACTGGCTCACCCTCTACGACGAGAACGAAGACGACGAAGAGAAGCGTCTTGCCTGCGTGCTGGAAGGGGTCGCCCACGTCGCCGACGACGTGCTGCGTCAGCCTCGCCACCCCTTCACCGATGCCGCGCGGCCCTACGATGAAGAGAGCTTCGTCGCCGCGATCGAGCGCGAGGACGAAGACGCGGCGGTGGCGATGTTGCGCGGCGGCCTGGAAGCGGGTCTTGGCTTCGGCGATTTCGAGCGCGGACTCACCCGCGCCGCTCTCGCCCACTACAACGACTTCGGCCACTCGTTGATCTACGTGACCAAGGCGGGCCGCCTCATCGAGCGGCTGGGTGCGGGGGTCGCCGCACCCCTTCTCCTCTCGCTCGTGCGAGGCATGGTGTTCGCCACCCGGGAGGACCTGATACCCGAGTTCCGAGGCTACGCGAAGGCGCTCTCGCGCTGGGGACGGGCGAAGAACGGCGTGGACCCCGCGCCTTCCGACTGGTGCGGACTGGGCATCAACAAGGCGCTGTCTCGGGCCGGCGCCTCGAGCGCGGCGCCGCCGTCACGTCTCTACCACGCGCTGCTCGGCGCCAACGCCCGCAATCTCCTCACCTTCGACATCGATCAGCAGGACAGGATCCGAATCCCCACCGATGACAACGTGGGCTGGCTGGACTTCACCCACGGCATCACCTTCGCCAGCGCGGTGCGCGAGCAGTGCACCAGGTTTCCCGAGCTGTGGCCGCCCGCCCTGCTGCAGATGGCCTGCTTCAGCGGCCGCAATGCGCCCTACACCAAGGGCGAAGCCGAGGGGGCGAAGTGGCGGGTGAACGATGCGCACGCCTTCTTCGACGAAGCGGTGGAAGGGCTCTTCGATCACGGCGCCGGGGAGTTCATCGTGTCGGTGCACTTGCTGAAGACGGTAGTGGCGGCAAGGGAGGAACTGCGCGCGGACCCCCCCGACGAGGTGGCCGCGCTGCTCGCCGCCGGGCTCAACCGCTTCCTGCACTCGCGCCTCAAGCGTCGGCAGGTGCGCCGGAGCGTCTACCAGGCGATGAAGTTCGTGGCCTACGACGGCTGAACGGCAGGAGGGGTGGCACGAAGCGCCGTGCCCGTGCAATTCCCGGCATCCCGGTCGGCTCCCCGGCTTGGCGCGGTGTTTCTCCGGTTTTCGTCGCCAGGGTTTGCGGCTACCTGAAGACTCCGTGCCCCGGCGCGTCGATCAGGCGCTTCGCCTTGCGCACCGACAGGCGGCTTGCGCACGCGATGCGTCGACTTCCTGCGCCCGTGCCTGCGCCTACCTGAAAATTCCGTCTCCCTGCTCGTCGATCAGGCGCTTCGCCTTGCGCACCGTCAGGTCGACGGTCCCGTCGCGATCGGGGTTGGTGTCGGCGCGGACGAAGGTGTGGGTCTTCTGCTCGCCCTCGACCTCCTTGCTGATGACGCCCATTACCCGCCACCCGCCCGAGTCGTGCTGCGGCGTGGCCACGATGGTGTAGCCGTTGTACTCCTGCGGCGGCGCCTGGTGAGCGCCACCCGACCCGCCGCCGCCACCGCCCGAGAACAGCTTTTTCAGGAACCCGAGTGCCATCGTCTGTCTCCCGCTGACGCTCTCCCCGCTCCGCCTCGATCTTCCGGACCTCGCTCGCGAGAGCGGCTGTCGCATACCCGCGCAGTTATACACCCCTCGAATGCCGCCTGCACGGTACGGGTCCGTGCGAGGCGGTGACACTTCACGCGTTTCGGGAGCTTGCTCCGACTCTTGGCCCGCATGTTTCACCGATTTTCGGCCGCTTCGGGCGCCAAGATGCCGTGATAGCAGGAAGCACGGACCGAGAGACACGCAACGGCGAGCCGGAAACAGGCGAAGCGCCGGTGGCGCTTCGCTCCGGCGAGCGGGCAAGCCAGGGATGGCTTGCCCTGGCTTGCAAGCAACGCCCAAGGACTGCGCAGCGAAACAGGTAGCCGAAACGAAGTCGTTGCGGCTCGAGGGAGTACGGCCTTCTGGCGCGAGCATATTGGCGTCCGCGAGTTGAGAAATCGGTGAAATTTGCGGGTTGGGTCTCGTATGCATCACCACGCGGGCGCGAACCCACTCGAGATCGGAGCTATCGCGTTGCACGCACTGGTTCGTCCGGCGTGAAGTGCCCCCGGGACTCGGACGGGAAACGCACCGCGCAAGATTCCACTACCGCGGCTGGCGCCATCGCGGCAGCGGTGCGCAGTCTCTTCCATGGGCGCGCCCATCGTCGTCTCGGAGTCGGATAAGATGCCGGATGAATCGAAAACGGGTTTCCGATGAGCAATTCGAGGCCGTACCTCTCCCGGAAAATCGCGGTGGGGGTGATGATTGCGATTGCGCTCGCCGCCGGAATGGTGGTCGGGGGAATGGACCGCGGAGGCGCGGTATCGCGCGAAGCGTCCGATGCCGCATCGGGTCTGGAGCGCTACGAGATCGGGGGGGAGCTCGATCTCACCGATCAGCGCGGGGAGCGGGTGCGGCTCGGCGACCTCTCGGGCCGCGCGGTGATGCTCTTCTTCGGCTACACATACTGCCCCGATATCTGTCCGGCGACCCTGGCCCGCATGCGCTCGGTCAAGGCCGTCCTGCCCCCCGACGCCGCCGCCCGTTTCGTCGGAGTGCTGGTTTCGGTGGACCCGGCGCGCGATACGCCCGAGCGGCTCGGCGAGTACGTGGAGTTCTTCGACCCCGGATTCATCGGGCTGACCGGCGCCGTGGACGAGCTCAAGCGCGTCGCACGCCGCTACGGGGCCGTGTTCGAGATTCCCGAAGGTCAGCCCGAGGATCGCTATCTCGTGAATCACTCCACCTTCGGATACCTCATCGACCCGACCGGGCAGGTGCGAGCGCTCTACTCCGGTGAGGAGCCTATCGAAGAGATCGCCGCCCATGTGCGCGAGGTGCTGCGCGAGACCGGCTGAGCGCGTCGCCGAACGAACGGTGACATTGCCCGGGCTGCAAGCTCTGTCTGAGGATCGGGAGCGAGGCGGGTACCCCTGATACTGCGTTGAAGCGTCCTCAGGGTGTACGACCCGTAATTACGAGTACATTGTCGTTCGCAATCAGGAGTTGGGTTGAACATGGCAGCGAGAGGCATGATGCCCACGAGGCGCGAAGGAGAGCGGGGATGCCCTTGACCCGCTCGCAAGGCAATCTCGTCGTCCTCGGCGTCGCCACCATGCTCAATCGGATCGCGGCCCCGCTGATCGTGCTCGTCGGGGGACTGGTAGGGCTCACCCTCGCGCCGGATCCCGCGCTCGCCACCCTTCCCGTCGCCCTGCACGTCGTCGGTATCGGGGCCAGCGCCTACCCGGCTGCCAGCATCATGCGCCGTATCGGCCGGAGCGCCGGGTTCGCGCTCGCGAGCCTCATGGCCGCGCTTGCCGCCGTCGGCGCCGCGGTGTCGATAGTGTTCGAGAGCTTTGCCGGAATGTGCGCCGCGGCCGCGTTGCTCGGAGCCAACCAGGCCTTCGTGCACCAGTACCGGTTCGCGGCGGCGGAGAACGTGACGCGGGCCCGGGTGAGTCAAGCCGTCTCCATGCTGTTGCTCGTGAGTCTCGTGTCCGCCTTCGTGGGACCGGAGCTCGGCCGGCATGGTCGGGACTGGGTGGCCGGGGCGCCCTTCGCCGGCGCATTCATCGCCCTGTGCGGCATTCACCTGCTGGCCGCGCTCCTGCTCCTCTTCTATCGGGAAGCGGCCGGTACCGGGCCGACGAGCGATGGGGATGGGGCCGAGCGACCGCTGCGGCGCATCCTTGCCCAGCCCGTGTATGTGGTTTCGGTGGCGGCGGCCGCGATCGCCTTCGCGGTGATGTCGATGATGATGACGGCGGCGCCGATCGCCATGCATGTCCATCACGGCCACCCCATGGACCATACCGCCTGGGCGATCGAGGGACACATCCTTGCGATGTACCTTCCCTCCCTGTTCAGCGGCCACCTGATCGTGCGCTTCGGCGCTTACCCGATCATGACCGCCGGAGTGCTGTCCCTCGCCGCGGCCGCGTTCACGGCGCTGCTGGGCGAAAGCGCGGCCCACTTCATGATCTCGCTGGCGGCCCTGGGTGTGGGCTGGAACTTCCTGTTTACCGCTGGGAGCACCCTGATTACCACCACCTACCGGCACTCGGAACGATTCAAGGCGCAGGGTCTCAACGATGTCATCGTGTTCGGTTCCATGGCCACGCTGACGCTGGCGGCCGGTGTGCTGCTCGAGTTCGTGAGCTGGAAGGGGCTTCTCTGGTGCATGATGCCCCCCCTGGTCTTGATGATGGCGTTGATCCTGCTGCTCCCGCGCTGGAGGTCGGCGTCGGCGCCGGTCGCCGGTTGATGCGAGGCTCGCTCGCGCCTTCCGCGCAGCCTTGGCTCTCGTGATTCGACGCACCAGGGCGGCTGGCGCCGCCGTCGCCGTTCAGCCCAGCAGCGCGTGGATCCGCGCCAGGGCGCGCTCGATGTTCTCGACGCTGTTCGCGTAAGAGAAGCGCAGATAACCCTCGCCGTGCGCACCAAAGCTGGTGCCGGCCACCGTCGCCACTCCCGCCTCTTCGAGCAGGCGGCTCTGGAGCGTGCGCGCGTCCATGGCGGTGCCGGTGATGTTGGGGAAGGTGTAGAAGGCGCCGCCGGGAGTGCGGCAGGCAAGGCCCGGAACGCGGTTCAGCCCTTCCACGATCACCTGGCGGCGCCGGTCGAATGCGTCCACCATTCGCCGCACACTGTCCTGCGGTCCGGTGAGGGCGGCGAGGCCCGCGAACTGGGCGGCGGCATTGACGCAGGAGTGGCAGTTCACCGCGAGGCGGGTAGCGTTCTCGACCAGGTCCGTTGGCCATACCCCGTAGCCCATCCGCCAGCCGGTCATCGCGTAGGTCTTGCTCCAGCCGTCGAGCAGAATCAGGCGATCGGCGATCTCCGGGAAGTCGAGCAGGGACACGTGCTCGCGGCCATCGTAGGTCATGCGTGAATAGATCTCGTCGCTCATGATCGCGATGTCGGGGTGGTCGAGCAGGCCCTCCACCAGGCGCTCGATCTCCATGCGGGGCACCGCGCCCCCGGTGGGGTTGGCGGGAGAGTTGAGGATGATGAGGCGCGTTCGCGGGGTGATCAGGTCGAGCACCGCCTCCGCGTCGAAGGAGAAGTCCCGTTCCTCGAGCAGGGGAATCGGCACCGCCCGGGCGCCGCTCCAGTTGATGACGGACTCGTAGATGGGGAAGCCGGGGTTGGGATAGAGGATCTCGACTCCCGGCTCGCCGAACATGACGATGGCGAAGAACATCGTGACCTTGCCGCCCGGGACGACGACGATGCGGCCCGGATCGATCTCGATCGATCGCCGCGCCCGAAGGTCCGCGGCGACCGCTTCGCGCAGCTCGAGAATTCCGGGCGCGGGGGTATAGCCGTGGTGGCCGTCGCGCAGCGCCTTCACCGCCGCCTCCACCACGTGCTCGGGTGTCTTGAAGTCTGGCTGGCCGATGCCGAGGTTGATGATGTCGCGACCCTGCCGGGTCAGGGCGTCCGCCCGAGCCAGCACTTCGAAGGCGGTCTCGGTGCCGAGACGGGACATCTTTTCGGAGAGGATGGGCATGTTTGGTCGATGTCGCGCTCGTGTTGCAACCGGCGCATGAATGTAGTCGTATTCCCCACCCTTGACCAATGGGCATCCATCTTTCGCCATGCGGATGACACCCGACGAATTCCTCCGCTGGGAGCACAAGGCGATCACCCTGCTCGGCATGTCGGGGGCGGGCAAGACCACGCTCGCGAACAAGCTGCCCAAGACGAGCTGGTTCCACTATTCCGGCGACTACCGGATCGGCACCAAGTACCTGGTGGAACCCTTCCTGGACAACGTCAAGCGCGAAGCGATGAAGGTGCCGCTGCTGCGCGACCTGTTGCGCAGCGACTCGATCACCATCACCAGCAACCTCACGGTCAACAACCTCGATCCCATCTGCGCCTTTCTCGGCAAGCTCGGCAACGCCTCGTGCGGCGGACTCTCTCTGAAGGAATTCAAGCGGCGCCAGCGTCTGCACCGGGACGCCGAAGTGAGCGCGATGCGCGACGTGGTCCACTTCATCGACAAGGCGCACGACATCTATGGCTATCCCCACTTCGTGAACGACGCCGGCGGCAGCGTGTGCGAGCTCGGAGGCACCGATGCGATCACCGTGCTCGCCACCAATACCCTCGTGCTTTACCTGCACGTCGGCCCGGAGCGCGAGGAGGAGCTGCTCCAACGTCAGCGTGCCGGCCCGAAGCCGCTTTATTACGCCGAGGAGTTCCTCGACCGCAACGTGGTGGCGTACCGGGAAGAGAAGTCGCTGGACGGCGCGGGAGAATTCGATCCGGACGATTTCGTGCAGTGGGTGTTTCCCCGCCTCGTCGAGTACCGCCGCCCCTTGTATCGCGAGATCGCCGGCAACTACGGCTATACCGTCGATTCGGAAGCAACGGAGAGCGTGCGCGACGAGGCCGACTTCCTGGATTTGGTGGTGGATGCGCTCGGCCGGGCCGGCCGGGGCTGACGGTGCCCCTGGTTGCCCACAGCGCTCTTCCCGCGTTCGCGCGCCTGGAGCGGGAGGGGTTCGAGGTCCTGAGCGTAGCGCGCGCTACTCGCCAGGATATCCGGGAGCTGCACATCGGGTTGCTGAACCTGATGCCCGACGCGGCGCTGGAAGCGACCGAGCGCCAGTTCCTGCGCCTCGTCGGGGGCTGCAACCGCATCGCCCAGATCTACGTGCATCCCTTCGGAGTGCGCAGCCAGGAGCGGGGCGAGCGTGCGCGCTCCCACATGACCGCGTACTACCGCGACTTCGAGGACCTCAAGGAGGAAGGACTCGACGCCCTCGTCATCACCGGGGCCAACCCCGCCAATCCCGACCTCACGCGGGAGAGCTTCTGGCCGGGCATGGTCGAGGTCATCGACTGGGGCCGCACAAACCTGTGCTCGATGGTGTGCTCCTGCCTCGCCACCCATGCCGTCCTCAAGCTGTACCACGGCATCGAGCGCATTGCGCTGCCGCGCAAGCGCTGGGGGGTCTACTCGCATCGCCTCGCCGGCCGCGATCACCCGCTGCTCGCGCACGTCGACACCCGCTTCGACGCCCCGCACTCCCACGTGTACGAGGTGACCGGGGAGCAGGTGCGCGAGAGCGGCGGACACGTACTCGTCGAGAGCGCGGAGGCCGGGGTGCACCTCGCGGTGAGTGCGGACGGCTTTCGCTTCGTTTACTTCCAGGGGCACCCGGAGTACGACTTCAACAGCCTCCTCAAGGAGCACAAGCGGGAGGTGTCGCGCTTCGCCCTCGGCGAGCGTGATGACTTTCCACCTTCGCCGGAGCACTACTACGACGAAGCGGCGCTCGCTCGCCTCGAGCCCTTCGTGGAGCGGGCGCTCGCCGCCCGCGCGGCCGGCGACGCGGTGCCCGAGTTTCCCGAGGCGGAGTTCACTCCTCTCGTCGACAACACCTGGGGCGATACCGGAAAGGCGCTCTTCAACAACTGGCTCGGGCTCGTCTACCAGCTCACGAACCTCGACCGGCGCAAGCCCTACATGGAAGGCGTCGACCCGGAAGATCCGCTCGGCTGGCGGGGACGGACCGCCGGGCAGGCTTGACGGTGCGCGGTGGCGCAGCCCCGGCTTCGCCGCGTACCGAGCCGGGTTCTCGCCTGAGAAGTGCGCGGCCGGGCGATGTCGGCCGGATTCGGGCCTGCGCGCGCGCCGCGTACCGCAAGTACGTTCCCCGCATGGGCCGGGAACCCGGACCCATGCTCGCGGACTTCGAGGCGCAGATCGCCGCCGCCTTCGTACATGTGCTCGAAGCGAAGGGGCGCGTGCTCGGCTTCATCGTGATGTTCCCGGAAACGGATCACCTGTTCATCGAGAACGTGGCGGTATGGCCGAACGAGCAGGGGCGAGGTCACGGACGGCGCCTGCTTCTCCACGCGGAGAGCGAGGCCGCACGCCTCGGGCTCCATGAGATCCGGCTCTACACCGAAGAGCGCATGACAGAGAACCTCGTTCTGTACCCGGCGATCGGGTACGAGGAGAGCGTGCGTCGGGTGGAGTCGGGCTACCGGCGGATCTACTTCCGCAAGACGCTGGCTTGAAAGGCGCCGGCCGGCCCCCGGCGGGTTCGTTCTACAAAACGCCGCGCGACGGCACCGGCGGCATGCGCTCGCTCAGTCGGGTGGGCTTCAGTCCGAGCCGGTGCTCGTAGATGGCGATGTAGGCGAGGAGCCGGCGGACGTAGCGACGGGTCTCGGTGAACGGGATGTTGTCGATCCACGCCGCCGCTTCGACCTCCCGCTCCTTGGGAAGCCAGTCCCGGACCCGGTAGGGGCCGGCGTTGTAGGAGGCCGCGGCGAGGACCAGGCTGTCGCCGTTCTTTGCGAGCAGCGATCGCAGGTAGAAGGTGCCGAGATCCACATTGAGGTCGGGCGAGAGGAGCTGCGAGTTCCTGCGAAGGTTCTTGCCGTTCTGGCGCATGAGCATGCGGCCGGTGCGGGGCATGATCTGCATGAGCCCGAGAGCTCCCTTCCCGGAACGGGCGTCCGGCATGAACGCGCTCTCCTTGCGGATGACGGCATAGACCGTCGCCGGTGACAGGGCATGGCGTTCGGCCGCGGTCCCGACCGCGTCATCGAAGTCGATCGGAAAGCGCAGCTCCAGGTCGTCGCGCTCCGGCGTGCGGGCGATGGTGAGTATCGCGCGCCCGTGCCAGTCGCGGCATCCGGCGAGCCATGAGGCGGCGACGAGCTCGCCTTCATCGAGTCCGCGGGTGAGTTCGCGCCATTCCCGGCGTGCGTCGACCGGGCGCCCGAGGGCATGCAGCTCCAGAGCGCGGCGCAGCGCCGGAGCTCGCGCCACGCGCTCGACGTACTCGGGAGCCACTTCGAGGGGGCGATGGTTGAATCGGTACTCGCGGCCCAGCCGGTCCGCGGCGAGGAAGCCGTAGTAGTCTCGTGCTCCGGCGAGCGACATAAAGCTCTCTCGGGCCTCGTCCGCCCGGCCCAGCGCCTCCAGCGCGCGCGCGCGCCAGTATTGCCAGCGCTCCCGGCCGCGCTCCTCCTCGGTCATCGCGGCAATGCCGTCGAGGACTTCATCCCAACGCGAATGCAGCGCCGCGGCCGCGACCCGCCAGCGCAGCAGGTACGCATCGGCATGCGCGGGGCCCACCTGCCGCAGCCAGTCGACCGCTTCCGCCTCGTGGCGGCGCACGAAGGCCAGTCCGATGTGCCGCGCGGCGGCCGCGCGCGCCGCCTCGCCGAGTGTACGGCGTGCCTCCACCCGTGCCAGTGCCTCCGCCGCCGCGGCGGGGTCGTCCCGCGCCAGTCTTCGGATGGCGTGCACGATGACGGTCTCGACACGAGTCGCCTCGCCTTCGAGCTCGAGACTGTGGACCCGTCGCGGTTCGGCGTGCACCGCGCGCCATGCGCCCGCCAGCTTGCGGCCCTCGGGATCGAGGAAGCGTTCGAGGTAGCGGGCAAGCCCGGTGTTCCCCCGCCCCATGGCGAGACCGATCCGCTCCCAGGCCAGTGACGGCGAGAAGTGTTCCGACGCGAGCCACGCCTCGAATACCGGATCGCAGGCCTTGGGCTGCGACTTTCCCGACATCCACAGCTCGCGTGCCTGGGCGAACGCGCCGGACTCGTCTCCGGTCTGGAGCAGGGCGCGGGCGTAGTGGCAGCGAAGCGTGGTCCCGGAGCCCGGCCGATACCATTCGATGAACTTGGCCCACTCGCCCTGGCTTGCGAGCCGGCGCAACCACCGCACTCGGAGGCGCGCGCTCACCGCCTCTCCCTCGTGACGGCTCAGAAACGCCTCGAGATCGGACCTCTTCACATGGGGAAAGTCGCCGCTCAGTCGGGCGAGCTCGACGTACGGGAAGAGGGGATAGTCTCCGAGGCGGCTCCGCAGCTTGTCCCATGCGCTTCGGCTCCTCGGCGGGGAGCGTTCCGCCTCGATGAACGCCACGCGAAGCGCGGGATCCGCCATCGCGGGGCAGCTCAGCCCGAACGCGGGCGTCGACAGGCCCAGTGCCCCCAGGGCCGCGAACACCCATGCGAGCCGTCTCATCGGGTCACTCGAAGAGGCGCGACGAGGCGCAGCCCCGGATCGAGGGCGCGTCGGGCCGTGCGTGTGCCGCTCAAACCGCCATCGCCCTCTGTCCCCCTCCAGTGCGCCGCGAGTCGGGCCATCCCCCGAGACGCTCGAGTACCACGCGGCGCGATGAACCAGAATGCCCCTTCCGCGCCGTCTCGTCAAAGGAACCCGGCGCCCGTGGTGGGAGGCCCGTACGCCGATGCCGTCGTCGATCGCGCCGGCAATCCCCTATCATGCCCCGCGAAATCCGCGGCAAAACAGCGAGGGGTCCGGTGGGAAGTGAAGCAAATCCGCAGGTGAGGCGCGCCGCGGTCATCGGCGCCGGCACGATGGGAGCGGGGATCGCCAGCCATCTCGCCAACGCGGGGGTCCCGGTGGTGCTGCTCGACATCGTGCCGGAGGGAGCCAGGGACCGCGACGTCGTCGCCAGGAGTGGGCTTGAGCGGGCGAAGCGCGCCGTGCCTCCCGCATTCGTGCACGAAGATCGCGCGGCGCTCATCGAGACCGGAAACATCGAGGACCATTTGCACCGGGTCGCGCAGGCGGACTGGATCGCGGAGGCGGTGGTCGAACGACTCGACGTCAAGCAGGCCCTCTACCGACGCCTGGAGGCGCTCAGAAAGCCCGGGTCCATGGTGTCGTCCAACACCTCGACGATCCCTCTCGCCATGCTGACCGATGGCATGCCCGAGTCCTTCAAGCGGGACTTTTGCATCACTCACTTCTTCAACCCGGTGCGCTACATGCGCCTGCTCGAAGTGGTGGCCGGTCCTTCGACCCGCCCCGAGCTCGTCGAAACGCTCTCGCGCTTCGGCGACCAGCGTCTCGGCAAGGGGGTGGTGCACTGCCGGGACACCCCCGGATTTCTCGGCAACCGGGTCGGGGTCTACGCGATCCAGACCGGCATCTGCGAAGCCTACGCGCTCGGTCTCGACGTGGAGGAGGCGGACGGTGTGATGGGACGCCCCATGGGGTTCCCCAAGACCGGGGTGTTCGGGCTGTATGACCTGATCGGGCTGGACCTGATGCTCGATGTCGTGAAGAGCCTGGTCGGGGCGCTGCCGCCCGGTGACGAGTTCCACCGGGTGGCGAGCGGCGTCCCGCTCATCGCCGAGCTGGTGGCGCGGGGCTACACCGGCAACAAGGGGCAAGGCGGCTTCTATCGCGAACGCGAGGAAGGGGGTCGGCACGTGCGCGAGGCGGTGGATCTCGATACCGCCGCCTACCGGCCGCTGCGGCGCTTCGATTCGAGCGAGCTGGAGGGCCAGGGTCTGCGAGCGCTCGTGGAGCGCCCCGACCGACTGGGGCGTTTCGCGTGGCGGGTGCTCTCCCGGACCTTGTGCTACGCGGCCTCCCTCGTGCCCGAGGTGTCTCCCGACCTGACCCGTATCGACGAAGCGATGCGTCTGGGGTTCAACTGGAACAAGGGGCCTTTCGAGCTCATCGATGAGCTGGGTACGGGACGCTTCCGCGCGCGCCTCGAGGAAGAGGGCACAAAGGTGCCCGACCTGCTCTTTGTCGCCGGTGACGCGCCTCTCTACAAGAGTGGCCGGGACGGGCCGCACTTCTTCGGCGTCGATGGCGCCTACCATCCGCTGCCGCGCGCTCCCGGGGTGCTGCGGCTTTCGTCGCTCACCCGCGGTGCGACGCCGCTCGCCGCCAACGAAGCGGCGAGCCTCTGGGACCTCGGAGACGGGGTCGCCTGCGTCGAGTTCCACACCAAGGCCAATGCGCTGGTGCCGGCCTCGATGGATCTGTTGCGCGAGGCGTCGGCGATCGCGGCCGCACGCTGTCGCGCCCTGCTGGTGCACAACGATGCGCCGCACTTCTCCATGGGCGTCAACCTCGGCTTTATCCTCGAGGCGGCGCGGGAAGGGCGTTGGGACGCAATCGATCGGATGCTCATCGAGTTCCAGGACACTTGCACCGCGCTGCGAGACGCGCCGGTGCCGGTCGTCGCGGCGCCGGCCGGCATGGCGCTCGGCGGTGGCTTCGAGGTGGTGATGCACTGCGACGCCGTGCAGGCGAACGTAAACAGCACCTTCGGCCTGGTGGAAACCCTGGTCGGGCTGATTCCGGGCGGAGGCGGCTGCAAGGAGCTGCTGCGGCGGTGGACCTCGCCTTCCGGCGCCGACCCGGTGGCGGGCGCGCTGCGGGTCTTCGAGTACATCGGGATGGGCAAGACCGCCTCGTCACCGGAACAAGCCCTGCCCATGCGCTTCCTGCGCGAGCGCGACCGCAGCACCGTGAACCGGGATCGCCTGCTCGCGGAGGCCAAGTCCTTCGCGCTTGCGCTCGGCGACGGCTACGCGCCGCCAGCCCCCCCTGTTTTCACCGCGGTGGGAGAGCCGGGTCGGCAGGCGATGATGGCACTGCTCGAAGGCCTGCGGGCCAAGGGCATCGCCACTTCGCACGACGAAGTCGTCGGGACGGAGCTCGCCAATGTGCTCTGCGGCGGGAAGCGGGAATCGGGCGAAACGCTCGAAGAAGCGCAGGTTCATGCACTGGAGCGCGAAGCCTTCATTCGCCTCGCCCGCACCGAGGCGACCCGCGCGCGCATCGGGCACCTGCTCGCGACCGGAAAGCCGTTGCGAAACTGAGCCCCGAAGCAGTGTCGCCGCCATGGCGCACTGTTTCAGGGCTGTGGACGCGCACCTGCCGGCACGGACAGTGTCGAGCGCGAGTCCGGGTTTGGGGCGGTACGGTCCAGGTACGCCCGCGCACCCCGATCCGGGAACGCTCTTGCCGGTGTCGACGACTCGATGCCCATGATTTGTCGCAAGTCGTTAAAACCTGACGGCCTGCCGCTGCGCGCCGGTTGGCGTCACGCTTGCCACGGATTCGGATTATGATGGCTCCATTGGCCGCCTCAATTTCGTTTCCGTAAACCCGTCGCGTGGTCGCGGCGGAGGATCGCCAGCCTGCGTGCCGCCCACCGAGCTCAAACCCCGGCCCGAGCCGGGACCGCCCTTGCCCGACTGGCTCGGCAAGCTTCTGTGCCATGTCGGCTGGCACGATTACGAGCTGATCGACGCGAGCTTCGGGTTCGCCCCGCGGGAGACGGTCGAGCAAGTTCGCTGCCGCCGCTGCCGGCGGGTGGCGACTCGCCGCGGAAGGCGCTGAAGTACGCACAAGGAGTACGGTATCGACCGTACTCTTTCCCCGCTTGACGAGGCGAGGGAGCACGGATGCCGGTAGGGCAAGGGCGTACGCGAGTCAGGGCGCGAAGGCGTGCCCGAACCCTGTTGTCCCGTACCCCGATCGCGCTCGATTCGGTTGACCCGGAAGTTTCAACGATTTTCGTAGCGAGGGCGCCAAGATGCCGTGAAAGTGGGGCGCACGGACTGAGAGACGCTGAAGACGTAGCTGACACTACGTCGAAGCGGCTTGAGGGAGTACGGCCCGCTGACACGAGCATATTGGCGTCCGCAGTAGGAAATCGGTGAAACTTCGGGGTTAATTCCGGCGGTTGGACATCCGCGGCTGTTGACTGGGTAAAGATGGCGGTCAGGCCCCGCACTCCACGGTGTGGAAGGTGGCCGCGTCCATCGCTTCCCAGTCCACCCGCAATCCGAGGCCTGGCCGCTCGGGTGCGTGCACCATGCCGTCGGGATCCGGTCGGATGGTGTCGATCATCGCGAACTCGAAAGGCTCGTGGGGCATCGCCTGCTCGAAGTAGCTGCAGTTGTCGACCGAGAGCATGACGTGCAGGTTGGCGGCGGCCGCGAGGTTGTATCCCCATGCCATGAACTCGCAGTCGAGCCCGGCTTCCCGGGCGATCGCCGCCGCTTCTCTCGCCGGCGCGATGCCGCCCATCATCGTCACGTCGGTGCGCGCCGCGCTCCAGGTCCGCGTGCGGATCGCCTCGCGAAAGAAGGAGAGATCCTGAATCCAGTTCCCCGAGGGCAGTATCGCTATGGGAAGTTCCCGCACCAGGGTCCGGTAGCCATCCAGATCATGATCCGGGAGCGGCGCTTCGAACCACCGAAACCCCAGATCGGCGAGCTCGCGACCCGCGCGCATCGCCTGCTCGCGGGTGTAGTTGTTCTCCACGTCGAGCATGAACTCGACGCCGTCTCCGGGATGCTCGCGCCTCACCGCGCGCGCGAGCGCGAGATCGCGGGCCGGGTCGCACCAGGTGTGGAACTTGATCGCGCGCAGGCCGTCGTCCAGGCACTGCGCAACGAATTCGAGGTAGGCGGGCACGTCGGCGAGAAGGGGCGGGCTCGCGTAGGCGGGTAGACGATCCCGAGTGCCGCCCAGCAGCCGGTAGAGGGGCACTCCCGCCTGCTTGGCCTCCAGGTCGAGCAACGCGACCTCGATTGCCGCCAGTGCGCCGCCCGGCAGAGGAAACACGCGTGGGCGCATCTCGTGCAGGATGGCGTCGCGCTCGCGCGGGTCCTTGCCGAGGAGGATCGGGATGAGATGCCGCATCGCCTCCGCGGTGTAGCGGTCGAAGTCGAATGAGGTGGCGTTCCAGACCGCGCCCGTCCCTTCCCGGCCCTCGTCACTGCGCACCCTCACCAGGATGAGGGTCATGAACTGCTCGGGCAGGTCGTGCGACCAGGTGGGGCGCTCTGCCTGTGGCCCCACACAGCTCACCTTCACGCTCTCGATGCGGCTCATTTCCCTGAACTCCTGCCGTCCTGGATTGGTTAACATCGCATGTCGGGTCGGGAGAGGCCAGGGCTGACGAAGAGGGCAGGGTGCGCGTCGCAAGGAAGACCGGAACATGAAGATCGCCGCAGTGGAGGCGCTGCGCCTCTATCCCGTGGCGATCAAGGAAGCGTGGGTCGATGACGAGTACGTGTGGCCCAGTCATCCGCCCGCCTTTCTCGTCAAGGTGACGGGTGAAGACGGCGAGTTCGGGATCGGCGAAGCGAGCAGCCAGCAGTGGTACCTGGGCGAGAGCGCGGAGCAGATCGAGCAGTGCGTGCGCATCTACCACGACGCCCTGTGCGGGGAGGACGCGAGCAACATCGCGTACTGCAACCACCTCATGGAGGCCGCCTTCGGGGGCGGCATGCCGGGTGGGCGCGGGGCCCGTTCGGGGGTCGACATGGCGCTCTACGACCTTCTCGGCAAGACGCGGGGCGTGCCGGTATACACGCTGCTTGGGGGCGCCTACCGAACCGAGTTCGAGATGCTCACCAACCTCTACCACAAGACTCCGCAGGCGATGGCCAATGCCTGCGAGGCATTCGTGGCGCGTGGCTTCAAGGGGCTCAAGGTCAAAGTGGGCGATGTGATGCTCGCCCGGGGCTGGAGTCGCGACCACTGGAGGAGCGAGATCGCCAAACTCGACGCTGCGCTGGAGGTCACGCCGCGCGATGTGTACATCGACGCCGACGCGAATCAGGGTTGGGAGAGCCCGGCGTGGACGGTCGCGATGCTTCGGGGTTATTCCCGTTTCGACAATCTGTCAATCGAACAGCCGCTGCCCTACGCGGACATCGCCGGCGCCGCCCATGTGCGCGCCCATGCCGGGGTGCCGGTGATTCTCGACGAGTCGGTGTGGTCGGCGCGGGCGATGATGGAGCTTGCGAGGCGTCAGGCCTGCGATCGCATCGTGCTCAAGCTGAACCGCCTCGGCGGCCTCTTCGAGGCGCTCAAGGTGGTGCAGATCTGCGATGCGGCCGGAATCGGGGTGAGCGTCGACACCAACCCCTACACCCGGGTCGGGGATACCGCGGTATGTCATATCGCGGCGGCCTGTCGGATCGCCTATCCGGTGGACTGTGAAGGGCACGAGTCCTTCCTCGACTGGGGAAGCGAGGAGTATGTGCGCGGCGGAGTCGCGATCCAGGCGGGCCGCGCCCGTCTTCCGGACGCGCCGGGGCTCGGGGTCGAGATCGACTGGGACGCGCTTGCCCGCCACCAGGCCGCGGGCTACGGGACCGCGAGCGCCTGACGGACACAGGGAGTTCGAGATGCGGGTAATCGTTATGGGAGGCGGCCTCATCGGGGTGATGAGCGGCTACTTTCTCGCCCGGGAAGGGCACGAGGTGGTGGTCCTGGAGCGAAACGATACGCTCGCCGCGGAGACCAGCTTTCAGAACGGTGGCCTGCTCGCACCCGGCCATTCGCAGTCTTGGGCGTCTCCGGGCGCGTTTCGCACCCTCGTTGGGTCCTGGTTCGAGCGCGACTCCGCGCTGCGCCTGCGTCTTGATGCGGGGTCTGCCTTCTGGGGATGGGTGTTGCCCTTTCTCCGCCAGTGCAACGAGAACGCCTATCGCGCCAATACGCTGCGGGTGATGCGCTGCATGATGGCGGGGCTCGACGACCTGAGGGCGCTCCGGACCGAGACCGGGATCGACGACGGAGGCAACGACGCGGGAATCCTCTACGTGTTCCGCACCGAGCGCTCGCTCGAGGAAAAGGCGGGAAGCTGGACGCTGCTGCGCGACAACGGGCTTGAACTCGAAGACGCGAACCGGGAACGCTGCGTGGAGATCGAGCCCGCGCTCGGCCCCTGCCGGGAGGAGATCGTGGGCGGCTTCCATGCGCCGGGCGATGGCTCGGGGGATGCCTGTCACTTCACGCGCGAGCTCGCCGCGTACGGCAAGCGGCAGCTCGGCCTACGCGTCGAGCTCGGTGCCACCATCGAGCATATCCGAGGCGGCGCGGCCGGAGTCGAGGCGGTGGTGACGGATCGGGGCGAGTTCTCGGGCGATGCCTACGTGCTCGCGGCGGGGCCCGAGAGCCCGAATCTCGTGCGGCCGCTGGGTCTTCATCTACCCATATGCCCGGTCAAGGGCTACACGGTGTCGGTTTCCACCGTCGGCTTCGAGGGCGCTCCGCGCGTCGGCGTGATCGAAGAGGACAACCTGGTCGCCTTCGCGCGCCTGGGCGACTGGTTGCGTGTCGGTGGCAAGGCGGAGTTCGGCGGTTTCGACGCGAGCTGGCGACCAGCGGACTTTTCCGGAGTGTTCCGGGTCGCCCGCGAGCTCTTTCCCGAAGGAGGCGACTACTATCGCCCCCACTACTGGGCCTGCCTGCGTCCGGTGACACCGGGCGGCCCGCCCATCCTCGGGGCGAGCCCGATCCACAACCTCTTCCTCAATGTGGGTCACGGCGCGGCGGGCTGGACGATGGGCAGCGCCACCTGTCGAGCCGTCGCCGACATCGTCTGCGGTCGCAAACCGGACCTCGACATGGAGGGGCTCGCTTACGGAGATCAGTAGGGGAGATCAGTAGGCGGGTATGCGAGGCGCCGGCAGAGCCGGATTCCACCGCGCTTCGTGGGCGAAGGTGGGTAGCGCGGACCTGGTGGCGGTGTTTCCCTGATTAACGGCGGCGGACGCCAAAGTGCTTGGCGTCGCGGGCCATACTCACTCCAGGTGGGCGCTTGGACGTAGTGCCCGCCAACCCTTCAGTGCCCCTTGACCACCCTGTCTCGCTGGTTCAGGAAAGCTACGGACGCGCGCTACAGCGCCGCCATGCAGGTGATCTCCACCCGGCTGCCGCCGTAGAGCCGGTATGACTCGGTGGTGGTGCGGGCCGGATAGCGGCCCTCCTCGAAGAAGCGCCGGTAGGCATCGTTGAAGGCGGGGAACTCGCTCAAGTCCGACAGGTGGGCTTCCACTTTCACCACCCGATCAAGACCCAGGCCGATGTCGGCAAGCGAGTCGCGAACCGCGTTCATGACGAGATCGGTCTCCGCTGCGACATCCCCCAGTATCGACTCGCCGCCGGGGATGTCGGCGGCGACGATACCCGCGACGAAGGCGTAACGCCCATCGGTGACGACCGGGGTGAAGGGAGCGCCGCGCACCTGCGTGTGCCCGGGGTCATGGTGCTCGATGGGTCCGCCGGCCGTCATGGGTTCCTCCGGTGCCGCCGACGCCTTGATGTTGGCCGCGCGGCGTGCGCCCGGCGCGTCCCTCGGACCCATGCGCGGGGCGCGTCCATGCCATGATGGCCGGGAGTGTGCATCGCGTTCCCTCGTGACCCTGCTTCGAAGTCTCCGAAGGTATCGTAAGCAATCGCAGCAGCGCACGGAACCACGAGCCTTGCCCAACGAAACGTGGGCCGCAAGCGAGCGGATGCTGGCACCCGAAGCGGCTGAAAGTCTGTGAAACATGCGCGCTCGCCTCCGCGCGCGACACTTCGCTTGGGGCGTCGGGTCGACCCCGAGCGAATATTGACAGACGGCATTCTGTGTACTATGTAATACACATGAAACATTTTGGAGATGTCGTCAGGGAGCGTCGCGAGCGCCTGCGCCAACAGGACCGCAAGTATTCACTGCGCCAAGTGGCGCAACGGATCGCGCTCGAGCCGGCATATCTCAGCAAGATCGAGCGCGGCGAGGCAGCGCCCCCATCAGAGGCCGCGACGGCGCGCCTGGCGCACGAGCTTGGCGAGGATCCTGATGTCCTCCTGGCACTGGCGGGCAAGGTCTCCCGAGATCTCCAGGACATCATCCGCAGAAGGCCCCGATTGTTCGCAGAGTTGATCCGACAGCTCAAGGATGCGCCGGATCACGCCGTGTTGCGAGTGGTGCGCGAGGTTCGAGACGGAGACTGGTAAGGAGAGAACGCGCAATGATCGAGTTGACCAGGAACAAGCTGCACTTTCGCTTCCCCGAAGTCCACCCGGCCGCGCACTGCTCGCTCGGATTCCAGCGTACGCTGCGTATCCCGGACGACGACCGGGACTACTGTCTGCCGCCCGGATTGGGCAAGTTCCCCTTGCGGCACCTGGACGACTACGCGGCCCGGCTGGCCGGCGGATGGCGCCGCCGTGGCGGGGTGATCATGCCCATGCACCAAGCGGAGGCGCTGTGGATCAATTTCGCCGCCACCGTTTATCCCTTTGCCGTGAAGGTCGCAACCGGCAAGATCTGCGCGATCACCGGCGAGGCGTGGGCCGACCACCTGAATCGCGATCCGCAGGATTACGCCGTCTTGCCGGAGCAGCCCTGGCTTGACGGGTACTGCGTAGAGAAGGGAGTGATCCGCCAATTCGTCGCGATGCCTCTGGGAGAGGGCTACTCGGCGGAGGAACAGCTCACCGGGGAGGCCCTGCATGGCGGGTTGCAGCTCGTGGTCTATCCCATGAAACGGGAGCGTTACGAGGCGCTGTGCGCCTGTCGCGAGGAAGAGCTCGATTACTACCGGAACCCTCCAACGTCCATCATGGTGTGCGATTCGACGCCGATGGCGATGGGGCTTGCGCCCGGCGGACGGATGAAGCAGGAGGTTTTTGACGATCCCCATGGCCTTGATGCCTGGGATCAGCGCCACTGCAGCCGATGCTTCGTCACCATCGCCAATTCCAGGCAGTGGATGGCAATCACTGGAGAAGCTCCGCCGACGGAGCCGCCGACCGCGAAACAGTACTCGGAGATGGGCCTTCCCTGGTTCGACTACTACGGCGGCGACCTGGAGGCTGTAGCGGGCGCTGCAACCCTCGCCGGCCTCGCCAGTGTGGTCAGGAAGGGCGACGAGAAGGGCGAAAACCCGTTGCCGGAGAACGAAACGGTATCCGAGCCCTGCGTTTACGGGCTTCGTGCCCAGGGCGCGCATCGCGTGCGGGAGTTCTCCGAGCGAGAGGCATCCGCAAGCGAGGGAGATCCGTGATCGAAGCCAATACCAATCGCGCCCGCGATGCCGGAATGGCCAGCGGCAACGCACCGGACGCTGAGCCAGGCGGGTCTCAGATGCCCTCGGGTAATGCGCCGCCCGCGTCGCCCACGCCCTGCGGGCTCGAGTTCACCGGCTGTACCGCGGTGCCCATGTCGTACGAGGAGCTCCGCCGCTACGAGGGGCGCCTGGAGGTGTGGGACGCGGAGCTCCAGACCGCCTGGATGGTGCGCGAGCCGACCAGTCCGACCCATGAACGCCCGTCGCAGCGCTTGGCCAGACTGGTCGAGCGCATCGCGGCGGTGCGCGGTTCGGCGATCGAGTGCTTCGGCACGATGGATCTGGCGCTGTACGATGCGCTTGGGGCCGTGCGGCGCATCATGCAGGCGGACCAGACGCTGTACCTGCATCCCTCGCGGGTGGACCTGCTGAACGCCGAGGCGATGCGCGTGGGTGAGCACAACTTTCCCGATGTGGTGCTCGAAGTGGATCACACCACCGACGTGCGCCGCGGCAAGCTGCGGCTCTACGAGTCGTGGGGCTTCCCGGAGCTCTGGGTGGAGGTGCCGGCGCAGCGCGCGCCGAGCCGGCCCAAGGGTCGTTCGTCGGGACTGACGATCAATCTGCTCGAGCGCGGCGTCTACCGCAGCTCGCCGGTGAGCCGGGCATTACCGGGCTGGACGGCGCAGGCCATCCACGACGCGATGAACGAACCCGTGCCCTCGGCGCAGACCTGCGCAATCCTCGAGCGTGTGGGCCGAGCGCTGGGGGCTCGGGAAGGCACCGGACCGGACGACGATCCGCTGCTGCGTTCCCTGCGGGATCAGAGTCGAGCGGAGGACGAGGCGAGGGGCCGGGCCGCAATGGTGTGCGCGATGCTGGCCTCACGAGGCATCGACGTTTCGCAAGCGTTCCCGGCCAACGTGCCAGGATTCGACGAATCGCCGGCAGCCCTCGTCGTCGCGGCGGCGCTCCACTGCGAGAGCGAGCAGGACTTCCGCAAACGCATCCGCGAACCCTGACATCTCCAACCCGGTTTTACACCGCCATGCGGCGGAGACCTTCCACAGCTCCAAGCGCGAAATGCCCCCCGAGGTTCTGGCTCGCCTGTTTCAAGAGCGCCGCCAGAGCCGGATGATCCGCTTCGACGAGGGCGTGGTGCCGCATACCGCACCGGACGATCTGGACTACGCGCTCACACGGCGCTTCCTGCGGCCGGATTCCAGCGAGTCCGGTGTATCCGAGGCGGCGGCGCGAAAACTCAGTCTCGTGGTCGATGATGACGGAGTAGCGAGGCTCACTCTTGCCGGTGTTCTGCTGTGCACGCGCGAACCACAGCGGTGGCTGCCTCACGCGTACGTGCAGGCGGTCAGCTACGCAGGTGAGCGAGACGATGTCGATTACCAGACCGATGCGCGTGACATCGGTGGACCGCTCGATGAGCAGGTCGCCGAGGCTCTGCACTTCGTGCGCAGAAACATGCTGGTGCGTGCGGCGAAGTTGCCCGCCCGCACGGAGCGCCCGCAGTATAGCGAGCGGGCGGTGTTCGAGGCGTTGGTGAACGCCGTTGCGCACCGGGACTACTCGGTGGCGGGTGCGCGCATCCGCCTGCACATGTTCGGGGACCGTCTCGAGTTCTACGTCCCCGGCGCGCTTGCCAACACCCTTACCCCGGACAGCCTGCACTTGCGGCAGGCGAGTCGGAACGAGTTGATCGCCTCGCTTCTCGCACGCTGCCCCGCGCCGACCGGCCTTGGGCGCACCCACCTGATGGATCGGCGAGGTGACGGGGTGCCGATCATTCTTGGGGAGAGCTACGATCTGTCGGGTTACCTGCCCGAGTACACGCTGATCGACGAGGGTGAGCTTCGCCTCGTCATCCCGGCGGCGGATTGAATGCCGGACATCGCGGCCGCCGGCTTGGCCAGCCCTTGGGCCGAAGAAGAGTAAGGCATGAAGATCTTTACCATCGGCTTCACCCGGAAATCGGCCCGTCGCTTCTTTACTCTCCTGCGCGAGTCCGGGGTCCGGCGGGTTGTCGACGTGCGGCTCAACAACGTGTCGCAGCTCGCCGGGTTCGCCAAGAAAGCCGATCTTGCCTACTTTCTGGAAGAGATCTGCGGGATGCGGTACATCCATGCTCCCGAGCTGGCTCCCACGAAGGAGCTGCTGAGTGACTACCGGAAACGACGATGCGACTGGAGCGCATACGAGGCACGCTTCCTCAACATCTTGCGGGAGCGCCGGGTCGAGGAGAGCGTTCCCAGGGAGCTCGTTGCGGACGGCTGCCTGTTGTGCAGCGAGGACAAGCCCCACCACTGCCACCGGCGCCTGGTGGCGGAGTACTTGAAGCGGCATTGGGAAGACGTGGAGATCGCTCACCTGGGTTGAGGTCCGCAAACCCGCACGGGGCGGCGCCACGCCAACCGACCGTGCCGAACGGCCACCCCTCACCACCGACCTCTCTCTCCCAATGCGAGAGGGGAGAAGGCTGGCCCGCTCCCCGCCGCCGGCCGGGTGTAACGCTTCCCGGCGGTGCGCAGCGCCGTCACGCGCGTCGACGGGGGATGGGACTCCCCACCACGGCCACTGTGCAATGGGCCCGGTTCGCCGCGGAGCGGGGAATGGACATGCCCGACTCCGTGACTTAAGCTCCGCGCCGCACTCGCGGGCAAGAGTGCCGTGCGCTCACTGCCACTCCTGTGCCCGCCCGCGCGGAATCTCGCTTACGATGAGGAGGACATCATGACCAAATTGACTCGGCTCGTGTGGGCTTTCGCCGCACTGGTCGTCGGCGCCACCTCGGCGCTCGCGGCGGAGACCATGGGTCCCGTGACCGACGAAATCGGCGTCGTCAAGATTCGCAAGGGCGCCCCGATCTTCATTGGCGGCTACTGGACGCTCTCCGGCCCCGACGTGGGTCTCGGTATCGACCAGAAGCGCGGCGTGGAGCTCGCCTTCGACGACTGGAACAACGAGGTTGTGGGCCACAAGATTCGGCTGATCGCGGAAGATGGTCAGTGCAACGCGGAAGGTGGTCAGATCGCGACGACCAAGCTCGCCTCCAACCGAAACATCGTCGCCGTGGTCGGCCCGGACTGCTCGAGTTCGGCGACTCCGGGAGCCCCCATCCTGTGGAAGGCGGGTATCGTGAACATCGGCACTTCCACTACCGCGCCGGCGCTGACCGCCCCGGATCGCAAGCCGGGTTATCACGGCTACCTGCGCACCATCTACAACGACCTCGCGCAGGGTGCGGGGGATGCCGCCTACTTCAAGAACGTCCTCCAGTGCGAGACGCTCGCCACCGTGCATGACGGCAGCCCCTACGCCGAGCAGCTCGTGCGGGTGGCGGAGAAGGAGTTCGAGGCACTTGGCGGCACGGTGGTGGCCGCGGAAGCGGTGACCCCGACCGATGTCGACATGCGTCCCATGCTGACCGGTGTCGCCACCAGCAAGCCCTGCGTTCTCTACTACCCGATCTTCGTCGCCGCATCGGCTCAGATCACCCGTCAGGTCAAGGAGATCTCCGGCCTCGAGGACACCATCGTCATCTCCGGGCCGACCTCGATGACCCCCGGCTTCTACGAAGCGGCGGGCGAATCGGCGCGGGGCCTGCGCTTCACCAGTGTGGACAACACCTCCGCCGACGCGCTGGGCGACGATTACCCGAGGATGCTCGAGAACTACCGCAGCAAGTACGGCGAGAATCCCACCCAGGCCTATCACGTCAACGCGTACGACGCGGGCGCCATCCTGCTGATGGCGATCGAGAAGGTCGCGGTGAAGGACGACTCGGGCGATACCTACATCGGACGAAAGGCGTTGCGGGACGCGCTGTTCGCGACCAAGGGATACGCCGGAATGGGCGGTCCGATCGAGTGCAACGAGCACGGCGACTGCGCCGGGTTCGCATTCGCGGTCTACGAGATCACCGACCCGGATCCGACCACCTTCGACGTCGGCACGAACCCCAAGAAGATCTATCCCTGAGATCTGGCGCGCATACGAGGCGTCAGGTTCCCTGACCGGGATGCTCAAGGTCCAGCGCTAAGGGCAGGGGGATGGGCGGAGCCACCGCCCATCCCCCTTCGTTCCGTTTGGGGCTGGCCGTGAACCGGCAAAGCACCGCGACTGACGCTTCCGGTCGCCCATCGCGACCTGGCGAAGATCGCGATGGGCGGGGCCAAGACGGCCTTTCCGCGTCCTGAAAGGGACGTACACGGGCGGACCTCGGCGCAAGGGACGGATCCTCGAAGGCAGGAGACAGCGATGGCAGCGGCACCTCCGAGCGAAGGCATGGCGGCTCGAGTCGAGGCGTTGAGACGCATTACTTTCGTGGATGTGGTGCTGTGGGGGATGCGCATCCTGATCGTTTTCGTCGTGGTGGGCGGCACCATCGGAACCCTCATCCAGGGGCGCTACACCGGCGAGCAGTGGTTCGACAACTTCATGTTCGGGTTGATGATCGGCGGGGTCTACGCCCTCATCGCGCTCGGCTACACGATGGTGTACGGCATCCTGCGCCTCATCAATTTCGCCCACGGCGACGTGATGATGTGCGGGGCCTTCACTTCCTACTTTCTCGCCAACGGGCTGTACCGTTCCGGATACCTGGATGCGCATCCGATCATCTCCATGATCCTGATCATGGGGCTGGCGATGATCACCTGCAGCGTTATCGCGCTGGTGGTGGAGCGCATCTGCTACCGGCCCTTCCGCCACATACGGACTCTCGCCCCGCTCATCTGCGCGATCGGGGCGTCGTTCTTCCTCCAGCACTCGTTCCGGGGCATGTACGGCTCTTCCGTCCGCGCCTACCCCGATCCGGTGTGGCTGGAGGGCGAACTCGAGATCCTGGGTTTCGGCATCCCCTACACCCAGCCCTTCGTGATTCTCATCGCGCTCGCCGCGATGGGCGCCCTATATCTGATCGTCAACCGGACCAAGATGGGCACCGCGATGCGGGCGGTCTCCGAGGACCGTGACGCGGCGGCGATGATGGGCATCGATGTCAACAAGATCATCGTGTTCACCTTCGTGCTCGGCGGCTGCATGGCCGGCATCGGCGGCGTGCTCTTCTGCATGGTATACAACCAGATCTACTACTTCACCGGGTTCCTGCCCGGCATCAAGGCCTTCAGCGCGGCGGTGCTCGGCGGGATCGGCAACGTGCCGGGCGCGATGCTCGGCGGCTTCTTCCTCGGCGTGGTGGAATCGGTGGGACCCGCGCTCTTCCTCGACGGCGTCGGCATCCGGGCGCCCTATCAGCTCCGGGATCTCATCGCCTTCACCATGCTGGTCATGGTGCTCATCTTCCGCCCGCAGGGAATCCTCGGCGAGCGGCTCGCGACGCAGCGCGCCTGAGGTCTGAGCCATGGCTTTCGACGTCATCGCATCGAGCTACCGGGAACGCGAGAAGGAGCACACGCCGCTCGGCCACGCGGTCATCGCCGGCATCTCCTTCGGCGCGACCGGAATCTTCGCCGCCCTCGTCGGCATCCTCTACCTCTTCCACGAGCGCTGGATCGTCGCCTGGCTGCCGGAAGGCGCCGCGAATCCCAGCGGTCTCACCCTGGGCCAGTCCCTGCTCCTCGTCTTCGGGATGTGGGCGGGGGTTCAGGTGGTGCGCAAGACCGGCGAGCAGCGTCTCGGCGTCGCAAGCCTCTTCGGCGCGGGCGCGGGCGCGGTGGCGGGGGCAGTGGTCTGCGTGCTGCCGATCATCATGAGCCTGGTGAAGCTTCGCTTCATGTTCATCTCGCTCACGCCCCAGCTCTACGAGATGCTCACCTCGGGCCTGGGCCTCTTGCTCGGCATGGCGGTGCTGGTGGTGGCGGGAGCGCTGTCCGGCGCCTTCGGCGCACTGTTGTACCGGCTCTCGGCGCGTGTCCGGCGCCCCATCATCTACGCCCTGGTCTGGATGGCATCGATCGGCGTGTTCCAGGAGCTCATCCAGCTTCTTGCCCAGCAGGAGGTCCTCGATCCCCTACGCGAGTGGTTCTTCACCTGGGATGGCCTGCGGCCCCAGGGCGCTATCGTGATCGGTCTCGTCGCCGCGGCGGTGGTGGCGGCGTGGGATGCGCAGCGCGCCCGTCTCGGAGCGCGCTTCGAGGCCCTTCCTTCGGGGCGGCAGCGGGTGCTGCGCGGCAGCGGAGTCGCAGTCCTGCTGATCCTCGTCCTGATTCTCTTCCCGCTCGTGGCCGGCAACTTCATCGGGCAGGTGCTGCTCTTCATCGGGCTCTTCATCCTGATGGGGATGGGCCTCAATCTGGAGATCGGACTCGCGGGACTGCTCGATCTGGGATTCGTGGCCTTCTACGCGGTCGGCGCCTATACCTGCGCCCTGCTTACCGCGGACAGCCCCTACGCCATCGGGCAGCGCGTGGAGTGGTTCCCGATGTTCAACTGGTGGTGGGCGATGGGGATGGCGGTGATCATGGCGGTCTTCGTCGGCGTCCTCTTCGGCATACCGGTGCTGAAGATTCGCGGCGACTACCTCGCGGTGGCAACGCTCGGCCTCGGCGAGATTGTGCGGGTGCTGGTCCTCTCGGACTTCGCGGCGCCGGTGCTCGCCGGCGCGCAGGGGATACTCAACATCCCGCCCCCCTATCTCTTCACCGGCGCGGCGGTGGACGACCCCATCGAGCTCTACTACATCGCGCTCGGCGCGGCTGCGGTCGCCGCGTACTTCGCATACCGTCTCGAGAACTCGCGTCTCGGCCGAGCGTGGACCGCGATCCGCGACGACGAGGACGTGGCCCAAGCACTCGGCATCAACCTGGTGAACGTCAAGCTGCTCGCCTACGGGCTGGGCGCGGCATTCGCGGGGCTCGCGGGGGCGATTTTCGCCACCATGCTCACCTCCATCTATCCGCACAGCTTCCAGCTCATCATTTCGGTCAACGTGCTCGCCCTCATCATCGTCGGCGGGATGGGCAGCCTGCCCGGAGTCGTGGTGGGAGCGCTTGCGCTCATCGGCCTGCCGGAATTGCTGCGCGAGTTCGGCGAGTACCGCTTCTTCTTCTACGGCGTGGCGATCGTCGCGGTGATGCGCATTCGCCCCGCGGGTCTGTGGCCTTCGGCCGCGCGGCGCCGGGAAATGCAGCTCGAGGAGGAGACCCGGGCCGCGGTCGAAGCCCAGCTCGCGGCGGAGACGGAGTCCGGGGCGGCGTCCTCCCCGGAGGGCCCGACGCGATGAGCGAGCCCATTCTCGTCTCGAAGGCCCTGACGAAGCGATTCGGCGGTCTGATCGCCGTCGACGCCCTCGACCTCGAGATTGCGGAGCACTCCATTCACAGCGTGATCGGCCCCAACGGAGCGGGCAAGACCACGGTGTTCAACTGCATCATGGAGTTCTATCAGCCCGACGGCGGCGAGATCTGGTTCCGCGGACACCGCATCGACGGGGTTACCCCGGACGTGGTGGCCAAGGCCGGGATAAACCGTACCTATCAGAATATCCGGCTCTTCCGGAATATCACCGCGATGGAGAATCTGCTCGTCGGCATGCACATGCATCTCAAATCGCGCTGGTGGGGGGCGGTCTTCAACACCCGTCACACGCGCGACGACGAGGGGAAGGCGGCGGAAGAGGCGACCCGTCTGCTCAACTTCATCGGGCTGCGGGGGCGAGGCGACATCTACGCGCGCAACCTGTCCTACGGAGAGCAGCGCCGGCTTGAGATCGGACGCGCGCTCGCCACCCGGCCCAAGCTGCTGATGCTGGACGAGCCCACCGCCGGCATGAACCCGCGGGAGAGCGAGGACATGACCCGCTTCATCATCCGGGTGCGCGACGAGTTCGGCATCACCATCATGCTGATCGAGCACCACATGCGGGTGGTGATGGGCATGTCGGACCGGGTCTCGGTGCTCGACCACGGAGTCAAGATCTCGGAGGGCACGCCGGCCGAGGTGCAGGCGGACCCGAGAGTCATCGAAGCCTATCTCGGCACCGCGAATGTCGATATCCAGGCGCCCGGGTGAGTTCGATGGCGGTCCTCGACGTTCGGAACCTGCATGTCTTCTACGGCCAGATCCACGCCTTGCACGGCGTCTCGCTCAGCGTGGAGAAGGACGAGATCGTCACCCTCATCGGCGCCAACGGCGCCGGCAAGACCACGACGCTCGGTGCGATCAGCGGAGTGCTTCCGGTCGCGGAAGGCGAAGTGAGCCTGAATGGCGAGCCGCTCGGCAAGATCATGCCCCACGATCTCGTGAAGATGGGCATCGTGCAGGTGCCGGAGGGGCGGCGCATCTTCGGGCGCCTGACGGTCGAGGAGAACCTCGGAATGGGAGCCTTCGTGCGCAAAGACAAGGAAGGGATAGTCGAGTCGCGCGAGCGGGTGCTGGAGATGTTTCCGGTGCTCAAGGAGCGCATGGGGCAGGTGGCGGGAACGCTCTCGGGCGGTGAGCAGCAGATGCTCGCGATGGCGCGCGGGCTCATGTCCAAACCCCGCGTGCTGCTGCTCGACGAGCCGAGCATGGGGCTCGCGCCGATGCTGGTGGAGCAGGTCTTCGGCGCGGTGCAACAGGTGCGCGACCAGGGCGTACCGGTGCTGCTGGTGGAGCAGAACGCGTTCATGGCCCTTCAGATCGCCGATCGGGGCTACGTCATGGAGACCGGCGAGATCTCTCTGGAGGGGTCGAATCGGGAACTGCTCGAAAACGAGGACGTCAAGCGCGCTTACCTCGGGTAGTCACGCGGCGCCCGCTCGAGGCGCTCCCTGCCGGCGAGCGAGCGTCCGCAGTCCGCAAACAGCGCAACAACATGACGTTCGGGACCGGCGGGGCGATTCGCCGATCTGCGTGGGTTGTCCCACCGCAAGTGGGGATCTCCCGACCCAGGTTCGCCACGGACGAACCAGGCGCTTTGCGGGCATTGGCCCAAACCGCAGTTTTCACCGACTTCACAACTTGCGGTCGCCAATATGCTCGCGTTGGCGCGCCGTATTCCGTCGCGGCGCTTTCGACGTAGTGTCGGCTACCTGCAACGCTTCGCAGTCCCGGATTCGCTTGCACGTCGGGCAAACCATCCCTGGCTTGCCCGTTCGCCGACCGTTGCGCGCCACCGTCGCTTCGCCTGCTACCGGCTCGCCGTTGCGCGTCTTTCGAGCCGCGCGCCACACTATCCCGGCATCCTGGCGGCCTCGCTACGAAAACAGGTGAAATCTACGCGCCCAATCTACGGTGAGGAGGGTCCATGCGCCTTTCGCGAATGATCCACGCCGTCGACCTGCACGCGGCGGGGGAACATGGCCGGGTCATCGTCGGCGGGGTCCTCGATGTGCCCGGCGACACCATGTTCGACAAGATGCGCTATCTCGCCACCCGGGCCGACGGACTGCGCAAGCGCATGCTGCGCGAACCCTGCGGCTATCCCGCCGCCAACTGCAATCTTGTGCTGCCTTCCAACCACCCCGAGGCGGACGCCGGTTTCGTGATCATGGAGCAGGTGGAGTACCCGGGCATGTCGGGCACCAACACCATCTGCGTGGTGACCGCCCTCATCGAGACCGGCATGGTGGAAGCCACCGAGCCCCTCACCCGGCTCAAGCTCGAGACGCCGGCCGGTCTCATCGAGGTGGAGGCCACGGTCGAGGACGGCAAGGTCCGAGGCGTCACGTTCGAGAACGTTCCGGCCTTCGCGGTGCACATCGCGAGAACCATCGAGGTGCCTCACCTCGGCCCGGTCGAGGTCGACGTCGCCTACGGGGGCATGTTCTACGTGATCGCCGACGCCTCGCGGCACGGGCTCGAACTCGTTCCGGAGCGGGCGGGGGAGGTGGCAAGGACAGGAGAGATGATCAAGGCGGCGGCACGTGAGCAAGTGCCCGTGGCGCACCCGGACAACCCGGAGATCGAAGGCATCACCATCGGAGTACTCTCGGGACCGCCGACCCGGGCGGGGGCGACACTCAAGAACGCCGCCATCGTATCGACCGGCCAGCTCGACTGGGAACGTCCCGAGACCTGGACCGGCGCGCTCGACCGCTCTCCCTGCGGCACCGGGACCTGCGCCAAGATGGCGGCGCTGCACGCCCGCGGCGAGCTCGGCCTGCATGAGGACTTCCACCATGAGGGAATCCTCGGCACGGTGTTCACCGGCCGCCTCGTCCGCGAGACACGGGTGGGGAGCTATCGGGCGGTGGTTCCCACCATCAGTGGCCAGGCCTGGATAACCGGCTTCTCGCAGTACGTCATCGATCCCACGGACCCCTTCCCCGAGGGGTACACGATGGGGGATATCTGGGGCTGAACGACAGGAGACCGAGCCGCGGAGGGTTTCGAGCATGCAGATCGGAGACGTTTCGGAGCGAAGCGGTCTTTCCGTCAAGACGATTCGCTACTACGAGGATATCGGACTCATACGTCCTTTTCGTGGTCCGAACGGCTACCGGGACTTCTCGGAGTCCGATATCCACAAGCTCGCCTTTCTCGCGCGGGCCCGATCGCTCGGGTTCTCCATCGAGGACTGTCGCGCCCTGCTCGCGCTCTACGAAGACCGCCATCGCGCGAGTGCGGATGTGAAGCGGGTGGCGCAGGAGCACCTCACACGGGTCGAGCGCAAGCTCCGGGAGCTCGATGGAATGCGGGCGGTGCTCGCCCATCTCGTGGAGAGTTGTCAGGGAGACGAGCGTCCGGAGTGTCCGATCCTGAATGACCTGGCCGGCGCGCCAACCACACGTTGAAGCGCAAAGCGCGCCACCGGCAAGAAGCGGCCGGTGCGCCGACTCGGGCGATCGCACCCGAAGCGGTCGCCGATCCGTGCGCGCCACCGGCGCTTCGTCTGATTCCGGCTCGACGTGCGCGTCTCTCGGTCCGTGCGCCTCACTCTCACGGCAGCTTGGCGCCCGAAGCCGCCGAGTATCGATGAATTCGGCGGGCCGAAGGGAACGCTTCAGTCCACCACGCGATCGAGCACCCAGTTGTCGAGGGCGTGCACTATCGGTTCTCGCCAGCACAACGGTCCGGGCCGAGCGAACGCGGATCGCAGGCCCGCATGCTGCTCCTCGGTGATCGCGTTGTCCTCCGGTAGAGACTTGTCCCAGCGCCGGTAGTACTTGGCCACCTGCTCCTCGAAGTCCGGTCGGGCCACAGTCGAGGCGGGAAAGCACGAGCCGATCACCACCGTCGTGTGATCCGCGGCATGCGGCAACGATTGCAGCCACCACATGCAGTCCTGGGTGGTGCCGAAGAAAGTCTGCGGATAGATCACGGTGAAGTAGGTACCCGTCGCCGGTCTCCCGGTCAGGCCCTCGATGTGAGGCAGCGTGGTGTCGTCCTCGGGGAGCACCGCGATCGTGGCTTCGCTCTCCATGTGGATCGCGTCCCACTCTCCCGTGGCGACTTCCTGCACCGTGTTCTGCACCCCGATGGACTGCCGGTGCACGGTGGCGGTGTGATAGTCCTCCATCGCGTTTTCGACGAAGAGCTTCCAGTTCCCGGCGATCTCGTAGGACTTGCGACGCACGCACACCATGTCCTCGAAGCGGTAGGGGGCGAACTTCTCGCGGATGTTGCCGAGATAGTCCGCGATGGGTGGGGCGTCGTCGGAGAGTGCGACGAAGAGGAAGCCTCCCCACTCCTCGAGGCGAACCGGCAGGAGGGGATAGTCCTCCTTGCGGAACTTCGGGGTGCGGTCCATGTCCGGTGCGCCGAGCAGCGCGCCGTCGAGCGCAAAGGCCCAGCTATGGTAGGGACACGAGATCACGCGGCAGTTGCCGCGCCCATTCAGAAGGCGGGTGCCACGGTGGCGGCAGGTGTTGGCGAAAGCCCGCACCACATGGTCCTTGCCTCGCACGATGATGACCGACTCGCCGAACATGTCGAGGGTGAAGTAGTCCCCCGGATTCGGGATCTCGTCGGTGCGGCCCGCGAAATTCCACACGCGGCGAAAGATGCGTTCGACCTCACGCTCAAAGAACTCGGGCGAGGTGTAGCACCAGGGCGGCATCGATCTCGCCTGCTCGAAGGGCAGGCGCACGTCGCGGTAGAGCTCGGGATCGAACAGGTTCTGCGCGGTGGCCATTGCGAACACCTCCGGGAAGTCTTCCTCGCGAGCCGGATGCGACGGTGCATGTTCCGGCGTGTCGTCCGGCGGGTCAATCTCGGCGCGGTGAGGGCGACCGGGTCCTTTGACAACGGACGGGACGGACCACGCCGGTGATAGACTGCGCCTCGCCACGAGCCTGACGGAGACGCGGGCATGCCGAGCCCTCGCAAGGTCCACCTGCACATCGACAACGTCACGCGGCTGGGCGAGGTGTTCCATGCCTCGCCCGAGCGCATCGAGGCGCTGCGCCGCCGCCACCCGGAACTCGCGGCCCAGGTGGAGATCACGATGGGCTATGACGGCGAAGGCGTGGAAGAGGCGCTGCGCACCGCCGACGTGCTCTTCGGCTGGAGCGTCCCGCGGGACGATCTTGCCCGGCGTGCCCCCCGGCTGCGCTGGTTTCACGCCCATGGGGCGGGCGTCAATCACCTGATGCCGCTCGACTGGCTGCCGCGCGGGGCGGTGCTCACCAACTCGCGGGGAGTGCACGGCGAGCGCGCCACCGAGTACGCCGCCATGGCCCTGCTCATGCTGAACAATCGGGTGCCGGAGATGGTCACCGCCCAGCGCGCGGGGCGATGGGACAAGTTCTTCAACAGCCACATCGGCGGGAAGACCCTGGTGATTATCGGGGTCGGTCACATCGGAGGCGCGGTCGCGAAGTGGGCCAAGGGCGCGGGTCTTGAAGTGCTGGGAGTGCGCCGTACCCCCCGACCGCACCGCTACGTCGACGAAATGCACGGCCCCGGCGCGGTGGCGCAACTCATGCCGAGGGCGGACTTCGTGATGGTGAGCGCTCCGTGCACCAACGAGTCGCGGCACCTCATTGGACGCGACGAACTCGATCGGCTGAAACCGGGGGTCGGCCTTCTCAACTACAGCCGGGCCGGGGTGGTCGACTACGAGGCGCTACGCGAGAAGCTGGAGCGGCGAGAGATGAGCGCGGTGCTGGACGTGTTCGACCCCGAACCGCTTCCGGCGGATTCGCCGCTGTGGCACACGCCCAACCTGATCATCACCCCGCACTGCTCTTCCGACGACTCGAACTACTACACCCCGCGCACCCTGGACCTGGTGATGGAGAACATGAAGCGATTCATTGCCGGGAAGCCCCTGCGCAACCGGGTGAGCTCCCGCCTGGAGTACTGAGTCCCTCGATCAGCGCACCGTAGCCCTCCCGGAAACTCGGATACTCGAACCCGTAGCCGCACGAGACGAGGCGGGTGTTGTCGCATCGCTTGCCGGTGACCTTCGGGTTCCCTTCCGACCGGGAAGGGCGGGGCACCGCGAGGCGTTCGGCGATCCAGTCCATGACCTCGCACTGCGTGACCGAATCGTGGTCCACGCCGACGTACACCGGCGAAGACCGCTCGATTCGCATCAGGTGGCGCAGCACGCCGGCACAGTCGTCGCGGTGTATCCGGTTCGTGTAGTGCGTCGCCGCGCAGGGCCCGCCCTTGCGCACGAGGTTGATGAGGCGGGTGCGGCCCGGTCCGTAGATTCCGCCGAAGCGCACCACCACCGCACAAGATCGGGCTTCCTGCGCGGCGCGTTCTCCCTCGAGCAGAAGTTGGGCGTAGACGTCGTCTCCCCCGGTGGGAGACTCTTCGTCCACCCGTTCGCCTTCGTTCTGCGGATATACGCGGGTGCTCGACACGTAGAGCAGCCGTCGGATGGCGCCCTTGCGCGAAGCGGCGCAGAGCACGTTGCGCAGACCGTCGACATAGGCTTCGCGGTACGCATCGGGTGAGCGCCGGTCGGCGGAGGCGGTGTAGCACAGGATCTCGATTCCGCCCGGCAACGAGCGGAGGCTCTCGGGGTCTCTCAAGTCTCCCGCCACCGGCCGAACGCCTCGTGGCAGGAGCTGAGATCGACGCCGCAGTCCGTACACCTCGTGACCGTCCGCGAGCAGACGGGTCGCGAGCTCGCCTCCGACATCGCCGCAGCCCGCGATCAGGACCGCAGGCATCGATCGCCTCCCACGAGTAACCCGCGACATGCCACGGCGTGGCGAAGCGAGGCGGGACCCCGGCCTCTGCCGCGCTTGCGCTTCGTGGACGCGGCGCACCTGGCGCTCCCGCATCCCCTGGCGCTTGCGAATGCCGGGGGGGAGTCAGTGACGAAGGGCATGCTTTCCTCGCTCGCTCGTGTTCTCGGCCCGCGGATCGCACCGAGCCACCACGCCGGACCAGCCAGAGTATTTGAACGATTTTCTGCTGCGCACGCCAATATGCTCGCGGTTGCGGGCCGAACTGCAACGCGCCGCTTGCGACGCAGTGACGGCTACGGGTTTGAATCGGTAAACCGCTTCCCGCCGGGGGCCGGCGAGCGTGCATAATCCTGTCCATCCGAGCGAGGCAAGGAGGGAACGCCTTGAGCTGCTGTTCCCCGCAGAGCGGTTCGTACGAGAAGTGGTTCGGATTCCTGTCGAGGATCTACGCCGTGCGCTATCGACGCATGGGACCCGATGCCATGCAGCGCGAGATGCTGGAGCAGCTCGACGGACTGGGACTTTCGGGCAGGACTCTGCTCGACATCGGCTGCGGGGTCGGCGTGCTTCATCAGGCGTTGCTGGGGCGTGGCGCGGTACGGGCGCTCGGCATCGATCTCGCTCCCGGGATGCTCGACCACGCACGCGAGCGCGCGCGTACCATGGCGCTCCAGGAGCGGGTGGAGTATCGACTCGGCGATTTCGTGGAGTTGGAGGCGGAACTCGATGCCGCCGACTTCACTCTGCTCGACAAGGTGGTGTGCTGCTATCCCGATGCCCGAGGAATGCTCGAAGCGGCCGCCCGACGCACCCGCGTCGCGCTCGCCCTGGTTTACCCGCGCCGGCATTGGGCCAGCCTGCTCACGAACCGCATCTGGAACCTGGGATACCGGCTCTTCGGCTCGGACTTTCGCAGCTACGTTCACGATCCGGGGGCGGTGCATCGGTGGCTCGAAGGCGCGGGGCTGCGCCAGTCGTTCAGCCGGAACTACCTGATGTGGCACACGCAGGTCTACGTCGTCGAGTGACGCGGAGCGGAGCGAAGGCGACGTGCGAGCCCTGATCCAGCGCGTGTCGGAGGCCCGGGTCGAGGTCGCGGGGGAGGTGGTGGGCGAGACCGGTCCCGGCCTGCTGGTGCTCGTCTGCGCGATGCGGGGAGATGGCGACCACGAAGCCCGTCAACTCGCTCGCAAGGTGGCGGCGCTTCGCATATTCGAAGACGGTGCGGGCAAGATGAATCTCTCCGTCGGCGACACCGGTGGCGCCGCGCTCGTCGTCAGCCAGTTCACCCTCGCCGCCGATACCCGCCGAGGCAACCGTCCCGGCTTCTCCGCCGCCGCCGCCCCCGACGAGGGCGAGCGACTCTACGAGCTCTTCAGCCGCGCGCTATCGGACCACGGGGTGCCGGTCAGCAACGGGCGTTTTGGCGCCGCGATGCGGGTGCATCTGGTCAACGACGGACCGGTCACGATCTGGCTCGATACCGCGGTCTGAGCGATCGGGCCTCGCCCCGCCGGGTTCGCGCCAGGCCCGCAAACTTCAGCGGTTTCCAGCCCGCGGAACTCACCGATTTCTCAACTTGCGCACGCCAAAGCGCGGCGGCGGCGCGGGACGCTTCCTCATGTCATCAGACTGGAGAGTCGCCGCGTTCCACCATCACCTCGTGTCCCGGCTCCTCCGCTTCGTCGTCCACGATCTCGGCGGGGAAACCCGGGGCAAGCAGGCGGTATCCGCACGCTTCTTCCAGACGGCGCACGATGTTGGGAGACCACTCCCGGGAGCCGTAGCGTTTCTGGCCGTCTTCGAAGATTCCGAGCACGAGCGGCGACAATTCGAGCGGGGCGCCGTGGCGGTTTGCCAGGGCCTGAAAGAGGCTCATGTCCTTCACCACGAGGTCCATGGTGAAGTTGATGTCACGGCTGCCGTTGAGGATGACCTGGCTCTCGGTCTCGTGCACGAACGAGTTGCCCGACGAGATGCGGATGGCCTCATAGGTGGTGTTCAGGTCCATGCCGGCGAGCTTCGCGGCCATCAATGCCTCTCCGAGCGCGGCGAGGTGCACGGAGCAGAGATAGTTCGTAACCACCTTGAGCACCGAGGCGGAGCCGAGCGCTCCGGTGTGCAGGATGCGTCGTCCCATGGCGGAGAGGGCGGGCAAGGCCCGCTCGAAGGCTTCGCGGCGGCCGCCGGCGAAGATCGAAATGTTGCCGGTGGCGGCGCGGTGGCATCCCCCGGACACCGGGCAGTCGAGGGGCTCCGCGCCCTTGGATGCGACCAGCGCGCCGAGTCGCTTCACCTCCGCTTCGTCGCTCGTGCTCATCTCCGCCCAGATCGCGCCGGGCCGGATGCCCGCGAGAATGCCGTCCTCGGCCTCCATTACCGTCGCACTCGCGGCGGGACTGGGCAGGCAGGTGATGATCAGGTCCGCTTCGCGCGCCATCGTGGCGGGCGACTCGCCCCAGGCCGCGCCACCGTCGAGATGGGACTGCGCCGTCTCGGGTTTCAGGTCGCGCACCGTGAGATCGAAGCCGTTGCGAAGCAGGCTACCCGCGAGCTTTCCGCCCACGTTGCCGAGTCCGATGAACGCGATCTTCATGAGAGTGTTCCTCGAGGAGTGGGTTCCTTCACGCATGCGGCGCGGGCGGGCTCTGAAGAGGGCTTCCACCGCACGGACGCATTCTAGGGGGCAACGGGCCCGGTACCCACGTCCGGAGAGTGAGGCGGGCCCGTTCCTGGGCGGCGAGTATCGGGATGATCCGGTATCCACGTCCGAGGAGCGGGGCTCTTCAATCCGCCCGGCGCAAGAAAGCGAACCGGCACCCGCCCCTCTCCCCTGCGGAAGTGAAGACCGGAGCCTCGGGCGCCGGTACGCCATGGCAGGGAGTCGCACGGATCCAATACGCAAATTTCGCCGATTTTCTGCTGCGGGCGCCAATATGCTCGCGCCAGCGGACCGGCGTCGGCAGCGAGACAGCGGTGTGATAGGGTGGTGGTGGCACGCCGCGATGGGAGGAGTGCCGCGTCGGGTGGCCCGCAGACAGCCCAACGACGCGGGAGACAATCCTTGGGAGCGACAATCGAACGCCGGGACGCGGTGCGGCTGGGTGCGATCGACGTGTCCTACGTCTTCAAGCGCATGCCGCGCCGGCGGCACGTGCACATCCTCGTCGACGACGAGGGAACGCTGGAAGTGCGTGCGCCGTGGCGCTTCAGCCTTTCCCGGGCGCGCAATGTGCTCCGCGAGAATGCGCAGTGGGTCATGCGAACTCTGGACAGTGCGCGCGAGAGGCTCGCGCAGCGGCCACGCATGGTCACCGGTACTCGTCTCCCCCTGCAGGACGAGCTCCTGCTTCTCGAAGTGCGTCCGCGCGCGCAGATGGAACTGTTCGGTCATTCGCGGCCCCAGCGAGGTCGGGTGGAGCGTCGGGGGACAGTGCTTCAAGTCTGCCCGGTGTCGTTCGACGAAGGGGAGGTGCGAGCGCTTCTTGAGTCCTGGTACCGAAGGGAAGCGGCGCGGCGCCTCGCGGCGCGCATCGAGCACTTTGCGCCCCGGTTGGGGGTTCGACCGTCGAGGTTGACGATTCGAGGCCAGCGCTCCCGCTGGGGGAGCTGCTCCGGCACCGGGACGATAAGCCTCAACTGGCGTCTGATGATGGTGCCGGGCGCGCTGGCCGACTACGTCGTCGTGCATGAGCTGTGCCATCTTCGGCACATGGACCATTCGCCGCGCTTCTGGGCGATGGTGAGCGGCGAGGTCTCCGACTATCGCGAGCGCAGGCGGCGCCTCGACGGCCTGCAGCGCCGGCTTCCCCTCTGAGCGCACGGTCTCAGCGATACTCGGCCGCTTCGGGCGTCACAATGCCGTGGTGGAGAGTCGCACGGACCCAGGGCATGGCCGACGCCACGTTGACGCGCTTTGCGGGAGCCAAGTCTCGCCGACTCGCGCGGATTGGCGTTGCAGCGGAAAACCGGTGCGCTATGGTGGTCAAGGGTCGCGACCGGGAGGGGTACCGGGACCCAACTCTCGAACCGGCTTCGTGAACGTCTCGCGACTTGAAGGGATGGAGGAAAGTTCCAGTGGATTTCGAAGCATATCGGAGACTGTCGTTCTCGCGACGGGGACGAATTCTCACCGTTACCCTGAATCGTCCCGAGACCCTCAACGCGGTGGACGGGGAGATGCACGACGACCTTTCCCGGGTCTTCTACGACATCGCGCTGGACGAGGGGAGCGACATCATCGTGCTCACCGGGGCGGGAAAGGCCTTCTCGGCGGGCGGGGACATGACGTGGCTTGAAGGCCTGTGCAGCGATCGGGCGGGTTGGGAGCGGGTGCGGGTCGAAGCCAAGCGTATCGTGTTTGGCCTCCTCGACTGCGAAAAGCCGGTGATCGCCAAGCTGAACGGCCATGCGGCGGGGCTCGGCGCCACCATCGCGCTCTTCTGCGACGTGATATTCGCGTCCGAAAAGGCCCGCATCTCCGACCCGCACGTCAGGGTGGGCCTGGTGGCGGGCGACGGCGGCGCGTTGATCTGGCCGCAGCTCATCGGCTTCGCGCGGGCCAAGGAATACCTGCTTACCGGGGACCCCGTGAGCGCGCCGAAGGCGGCCGAGATGGGACTCATCAACCACTGCGTACCGCCGGAAGAGCTGGACGAGCGGGTCGACGCGTTCTGTGAGCGGCTCGCGGGCGGGGCCACCGCGGCGATCCGCTACACCAAGGTTGCGGTCAACATCGGGCTGCGCCGCATCGCGCATTCCCTCATGGACGCGAGCATCGCCTACGAATCGATGACCAACGAAACGCGCGACCACCGGGAGGCGGTGCGCGCGTTCATCGAGAAACGCAGGCCCCAGTTCGGCGCCCCATAGCCGCTTGCGCTCGACGGCGCCGCCGCGCGCGGTCCGGAGCGGCCAACGACCGCTTCTGGCCGGCGCTCCGCGTTCGCGGTGCAGCCGCTCGGGCCCGGATCGGCCTCCTCGACGCCGAGCGTGTACGATTTTTTTCGCCGTGAGACCCCGGCCGCGGTCGTGCCGGAGTTCGTGGACGGCGGCGAGTCGTCGAGAAGCGCAAGCAGCCCCGATTCCGCGTTACCCGGTCTCCGGACGGAAGAGTCTCTGGAAGGCTCTCTCGACATCCCGAGGGAGGGCGCGGAAGATCGGCATTCGACCCACCGCGCGTGGATCTCGCGGTGGCGTGACGCGGAGGTGCGCAGCCCATGATTGGCCGACTGAACCACGTGGCGATCGCGGTGCCCGACCTCGAGAGCGCGGCCGCGGTGTATCGGGAGACGCTGGGCGCCACGGTGAGCGAGCCCGTGCCCCTGCCCGAGCACGGGGTGACCACCGTGTTCGTCGAGCTGCCCAACGCCAAGGTCGAGCTGCTGGAGCCACTCGGCGAAGACTCCCCGATTGCCGGCTTTCTCGCCCGTCATCCCGGGGGCGGCACTCATCACCTGTGCTACGAGGTGGACGACATCCTGGCCGCTCGCGAGCGTCTCGCCGCGTCCGGCGCGCGCGTGCTCGGCGACGGGGAGCCGCGCATCGGCGCGCACGGCAAGCCGGTGCTGTTCCTCCACCCCAAGGACTTCTGCGGTACCCTCATCGAGATCGAACAGGCCTGAGCCGGGAAGTACCGCCGACGCCGGTCGGGGAGAGCCACCCTGGCCCGGATGTTTCACAGTGTTACTACTGCGGACGCCAATATGCTCGCGTGCGCGGGCCTCTCTCCGTAGCGCCGAAACGACTTCGTGTCGGCTACCTGCAAAGCTGCGCAGTCCTTGGGCGTTGCTTTCCGGCCAGGGCAAGCCATCCCTGGCTTGCCCGCTCGCCGGGGCGAAGCGTCACCGGCGCTTCGCCTGTTTCCGGCTCGCCGTTTCGCGTCTTTCAGTCCGTGCGTCCCACTATCACGGCATCTTGGCGCCCGAAGCGGCCGAAGATCGGTGAAAAATTCAGGCTCGGAACCTGTCCCGACCACGTGTGGCTTCTGGCAGTCCGGGCAACGTACGATGTTCCTGTTCCTTGGGGCAAGGTTAGAGTGACCTCGGTGTGCTGGTAGATCTGATCGGATTCGCTGCGGACTGCGGTGTCGACCTGCTGGCAAATCTGCCGGGCGGGTCCACCCTGGCGTCGCGCTAGGCGCCGCGCACTCCGCCCGAGGGAGGTCCGAAGTGCAAGATTCCGTCCATGTCGCAGACGAGCACCGCATGCTGCGCGAGCAGGTGCGGCGCTTCGTCGAACGAGAGGTCCTCCCGCATGCTGACGACTGGGAGGCGGCGGGCGCGATTCCCCGCGAGGTGTTCCGCAAGCTCGGAGCGCTCGGGGTGCTCGGCATGCGCTGCCCGGTCGAGCACGGCGGCAGCGGCCTCGACGCGCTCGCCTCGGTGGTGCTCGCCGAAGAGCTCGGGCGTTCCACCTACGGCGGCTTCGCGATCGCGGTGCTGGTGCACACCGACATGGCCTCGCCCCACCTCATCAACTCCGGGCGGGCCGAGCAGCTCGCGCGCTACGTCCCGGGCATCGTCTCCGGCGAGAATGTGACCGCGGTGGCGGTGACCGAGCCCGATGCCGGCTCGGACGTGCAGGGGATCCGGACCCGCGCCCGGCGCGAGGGAAACGGCTGGGTATTGAATGGTTCCAAGGTGTACATCACCAACGGGGTGCATGCGAACCTGCTCTTCGTCGCCGCGCGCACCGACCCGCAGGCGAAGCCCTCGCGGGGCACCTCGATGTTCATCGTCGAGCGTGACACCCCGGGGTTCCGGGTCGCGCGCCAGCTCGACAAGATGGGCTGGCGCTGCTCCGACACCGCCGAGCTCGTCTTCGAGGAGGCACGCCTTCCCGCCGACGCCCTGCTCGGTGAGGAGAACCGGGGCTTCTACGAGATCATGAAGAACTTCCAGAACGAGCGCCTGGTCGCGGCCGCAATCAATGTCGGTGAGGCGAGCAAGGCGATCGAGCTGACGCTCGAATACACCCGGGATCGCAAGGCATTCGGCGGCACCCTGTGGGACCGCCAGGCGATCCGCCAGCGCCTCGCCGCCCTGAGCGCGCGGGTGGAAGGACTGCGACACCTCGTGTACCACACCGCGTGGCTCGATACCCAGGGGGCGGAATGCGTGGCCCAGGTGTCGATGGCCAAGGCCTGGGGGGGAGAGCTCGTGAACGACGTGATCCTGGCCTGCCAGCGCTTCCACGGCGCCTTCGGATTCATGCGCGAGAGCGCCATCGAGCGCATGGCCCGCGACACCCGCGCCCATCTCGTCGGCGGCGGGGCGACGGAAGTGATGTACGAAGAGGTGGCCAAGCGCATGGAGGTCGCGCTCTGATGGCGCTTGCCGCCACGAGCCTCGACGACCGTTACGAGCGCGAGAGCGGCGCCCTCTACCTCAGCGGGAGTCAGGCCCTGGTGCGCCTCGCCTTGATGCAGAAGGCGCGTGACCGGCGCGCGGGCCTCAACACCGGCTGCTTCATATCCGGCTACCGCGGCTCGCCGATGCACAACGCCGACAAGGAGTTGTGGCGCGCGCAACGCTTCCTGGATCGGGCCGATATCCACTTCCAGCCCGCACTCAACGAGGACCTGGCCGCCACCGCTTGCTGGGGTACCCAGCAGATCAATCTCTTCCCCGGCGCGCGCTTCGATGGGGTCTTCGCGATCTGGTATGGCAAGGGGCCGGGCCTCGACCGCAGCGTCGACGCAATCCGCCACGCCAACCTCGCCGGCACTTCCCGTCATGGCGGGGTGCTCGCGATGGTGGGCGATGACCACGGCATGAAGTCCTCCGACGTGCCGGCGACGAGCGAGCCGACCTTCATCGACCTCATGATGCCGGTGCTCTATCCCGCGACTGTCAAGGAGATCCTGGAGTACGGCCTCTACGGCTTCGCGCTCTCGCGATTCTGCGGGGCGTGGGTGGGGTTCAAGACGGTGGCGGACACCCTCGACGCCGCGGTATCCATCGTCATCGACGACCCCGAGTGGCCGTCGATCGTGGAGCCGGACGATTTCGAGTTCCCGCCGGGCGGGGTGCACATCCGGCTGCCCGACCCATGGACCAACCAGGAATCGAGACTGCGCCGTCACAAGATGGACGCGGCGCTCGCCTTTTCGCGGGCGAACCGCCTCAACCGGCGTCTCGTGGACGCCCCGAACGCGCGGTTCGGAATCGTGTCGAGCGGCAAGGCGGCGCTCGACGTGATGCAGGCGCTTCGCGATCTGGGACTCGACGAGGCCCAGGCGTCCGCGCTCGGGATCCGGGTGCTGAAGGTGGCGATGCCCCATCCCGCGGATCTCGAGGGCCTGCGGGCATTTGCGGACGGCCTCGACGAGATCCTGGTGGTGGAGGAGAAGCGCCGCATCATCGAGACGCAGATCAAGGACGCGCTCTACGCGTTGCCCGACGGGCGGCGACCGTGCGTGGTCGGGCGCCGCGACGAGAAAGGCGGGCCTCTGCTGAGCGAGCTGGGAGAGCTCTCGGTGGATGCCATAACTCGCGCGCTGGCGCGTCGCATCGGCCGATTCCACCGCAGCGAGCGCATGCGCGAACGCCTCGCATTTCTCGACGCCAAGGAGACCGAACGGCGCTCGCGCATCCCGCTCGCCATCACCCGCACCCCCTGGTTCTGCTCGGGGTGCCCACACAACCGCTCCACCCGGATTCCACGGGGCAGCCGCGCCCACGGCGGGGTCGGCTGCCACTACATGGCGACTTACATGGAGCGCGACAACCTGACCCATACGCACATGGGAGGGGAGGGCGCGACCTGGATCGGACAGGCACCCTTCGTCGACACCTCCCACGTGTTTCAGAACCTCGGGGACGGCACCTATTACCACTGCGGCCTGCTCGCGATCCGGGCCTGCATCGCCGCCGGTGTCGATATCACCTACAAGATCCTCTACAACGATGCGGTGGCGATGACCGGAGGCCAGCCCGTCGACGGTCCGCTCGATCCCATGCGTATCTCGCAGCAGGTGCGCGCGGAGGGAGTGCAAAGGATCGTCGTGGTGAGCGAGGAGCCCGGGAAGTACGCGGGCGCGCGGGATCGCTTCGCCGCGGGCGTGCGTATCGAACCCCGCCATGCGCTCGACCGGGTGCAGAGGGAGCTGCGCGAGTGCCCGGGAGTGAGCGTGCTCATCTATGACCAGACCTGCGCGGCCGAGAAGCGCCGGCGAAGAAAGCGCGGCAAGATGCCGGATCCGCAGAGGCGCGTGTTCATCAACGAGCGCGTCTGCGAAGGCTGTGGCGACTGCTCCGCGAAGTCCAACTGCCTCTCGGTGGTGCCCTCCGACACCGAGTTCGGGCGCAAGCGCCGTATCGACCAGTCCTCCTGCAACAAGGACTTCACCTGCTCGGAGGGCTTCTGTCCGAGCTTCGTCACCGTGCACGGGGCCAGTCCGCGCCGCGTCGCGGCGGGAGGCAGAGTCCCCGCACATCTGAGGGAGTTGCCCGAGCCATCGCCGCCGTCTCTGGAAGGCAGGCCCTACGGCATCCTCGTCACCGGCATCGGCGGCACCGGTGTGGTCACGGTCGGAGCCATGATCACCATGGCCGCGCATCTGGAGGGCAAGGCCTGCTCTTCCGTCGACCAGTTCGGGATGGCGCAGAAGGGCGGGGCGGTCACCTCGCATCTGCGCCTCGCGGCCCGGGCCGAGGACATCAAGGCGGTGCGCCTCAACGAGGGCGCCGCCGATCTTCTGCTCGGCTGCGACGCTCTCGTCGCGGGCAGCGACCTCGCCCTCGACACCGTCGCAAGGGGGCACACCCACGTGATCGTCAACCGCCACGAGGCGATCACCGGGCACTTCACCCGCGATGCCGATACCGTGTTTCCGAGCCGGAGCCTCGCCGCGCGTATCGAGGCGGCGGCGGGGAAGGGGAGGGTCGACCTCCTCGACGCCACCCGTGTCGCCACCGGGCTCATGGGCGATTCCATCGCCACCAACCTCTTCATGCTCGGCTACGCCTGGCAGAAGGGTCTGGTTCCGGTGAGCGCGGCCGGTATCGAACGCGCCATCGAGCTGAACGGGGTGGCAGTGGAGAGCAACCGGGAGACTTTCAGGTGGGGGCGCCGCGCCGCGGTGGACCTGGATGCGGTCACGGCCCTGCTGACGCCGCGGAGCACGGCGTCGGCTTTGGGCGCTCGGGCGGACAGCGTCGAGGCGCTGATGGAACGGCGGACGCAGGACCTCGTCCGCTACCAGGACCGTGCGTACGCGGATCGCTATCGCGCACTCGTGGCCGAGGCCCGGCACGCGGAGTCCCGGCGCGCCGCGGGCAAGCAAGGCTTCGCGCAGGCGGTAGCCCGCTACGCCTACAAGCTGATGGCCAGCAAGGACGAGTACGAAGTGGCCCGTCTCTACACCGACGGCGAGTTCGTGGCCGAGCTCGAACGGTACTTCGAGGGCGACTATCGGCTGGAGTTCCACATGGCCCCGCCCGTCTTCGCCGCCCGCGACCCGGACACCGGGCTCCCGCGCAAGCGTAGCTATGGCCCCTGGATGCTGCGGGCGCTGCGGGTGCTCGCAAAGCTCAAGGGCTTGCGGGGCACCCCCTTCGATCCCTTCGGTTACAGCGAGGAGCGTCGGACCGAGCGCCGACTGGTGGTGGAGTACGAGACTCTGGTGCGGGAGCTCTGCGAGGGTCTCGATTACGAGAACCACGGTCTCGCGGTGGATATCGCCTCGCTGCCGGAAGGCATCCGGGGCTACGGCCACGTCAAGGCCGAACACCTCGCCTGCGTGCGGGAGCGCCAGGCCGCGCTGCTCACGGCGTGGCGCTCGCCGTCGGAGTCCCGGGCCGCGAGCTGAAGCGAAGCGCCATCGGCGCCCGAAGCGACCGAAGATCGGTGACACTTGCGGGTTAGCGCCTGAGCGCGGACTGCCGGGAGCGGCGCACGGTGGGTGGCCCGCCGCGTTCGCGACAGCGAGGAATGGAGTGCCAATCATGAGTGGCGAGACCTCCCGCCGACGCCGGGCCTCCCGACCTAGCCCGAAAAACTCACCGGGGGGATGGAAAAAGGCTGCTCCTCATGGCATAACGGTTGTGGGATCAACAAGTTAAGCCAGACGACGAGGAAGCAGCCTTGAAGACACAGTGTAATGGCAAGCAGCTTGAGTTTCACGCGCTGGGACGGCGATGTGTCACCGGACGATTCGACGGCGGTCACATCAGCAGCGATGCCGGAGGGGTACTGCTACGCGAGGTGGACAAGCGTATCGGTCTGATGTCGCGGGTGTCGGAGTGTATGGTCGATTACCGCAACCCTGCGAGCGTGGAACATAACGTGGATGAGCTGGTGTCGCAGCGGGTTTATGGCATTGCATTGGGATACGAAGACCTCAACGACCATGGGGAGCTGCGCGCAGATGCGGTGCTGTCGGTGCTGGTAGGCAAGCGCGATGTGACAGGCGCGGGTCGGGTACGCGAGCGTGACCGAGGCTGTGCATTGGCCAGTGCGAGCACGATGAACCGCATGGAGCTGGGCGCACCTGAGCAGGCGGCGCACGACCGTTACAAGCGCATCGTGGCGCGTGGTGAGGGGTTCGATGAACTGTTGGTGGAGCTTTTTGTGGAGTCGCAATCACAGGCGCCGCGTGAGCTGTGGCTGGACCTGGATGCGACCGACGACCCGTTGCACGGGAGCCAGGAAGGGCGGTTCTTTCACGGCTACTACGGTTGCTACTGCTATCTGCCGCTGTACATCTTCTGTGGCGAGCACCTGTTGTGCGCGCGGCTGCGCGAGTCCAACCAGGATGCCTCGGCCGGCAGCATTGAGGAGCTCGCCCGCATTGTCGGTCAGATTCGCCGCCACTGGCCCAGGACACGCATCCATATCCGAGGCGATTCGGGCTTTTGTCGCGAGCCCATCATGAAGTGGTGCGAGGACCATAGGGTGGACTACGTGCTGGGATTGGCGCGCAATCGCCGTCTGACGCGCGCCCTGGGCGCTGCGATGCACCAGGCGCGCGCGGCACATGGGCGTACTGGTAAGCCGGCCCGGCGCTTCGGCGACTTCACCTACCGCACTCGCAAGTCATGGAGTCGCAGCCGTCGAGTGGTGGGCAAGGCGGAGTATCTGTCCAAGGGGGAGAATCCGCGCTTCGTGGTCACCAGCCTCTCCCCGCGCAAGGCCGCGGCCAAGCGCTTGTACGAACAGTTGTACTGCGCGCGCGGCGAGATGGAAAACCGCATCAAGGAGCAGCAGCTCGACCTCTTTGCCGACCGCACCAGCGCCCACACCATGCGCGCGAATCAGTTGCGGCTGTACTTCTCCTCATTCGCCTACGTGCTCATGCACGCGCTACGAAGACTCGGAACACCGGGCACTGAGTTCGCCCGCGCCCAGTGCGCCACGCTGCGACTGAAACTGCTCAAGGTCGCCGCCCGGGTCAAAATCACCGCCCGGCGGGTGTGGCTGTCGTTCTCCCAGGCCTATCCCTACGCCAAGACCTTTACCCAGGTGCTGGTGAACTTGCACAAAGCGCCCTTGTGGCATCCGCCTGGATAGTCTTCCGTACCACTACCTGACTCAGAGACCCCTGATCGGCGCGCCGCCGAGGCCACCGCTCGCTCGCTTCGTGTATCCAACGCCTGTTTGACCCACAAAAGTCCGATAAGTCGCTCTCAACAACCACCAAACACGCACCGATTATGTCAATCGGCGCTGATCACCCCACTCCATCGCCATAATCAGCCTCCTTCAGCCAGAATGCGCCTCGTCTTGGAGAATCGGTGACGAATGCGGGCTAGGCGGAAGCCCGAAACCTTCACGCAGTTGCCGTGGAAGATCCACGAGAACCCTTTCCAGCCCATCGAGCTGCTGAGCGCCGATCAGGTCGAGTCCATCCACCAGGCGTCGCTTCGGATCCTCGCGGAAATGGGGATCGAGTTCATGTGCGCCGAGTCTCGGAACATTCTTGCCCGGGCCGGCGCCGACGTGGACCACGAATCGGGCGTAGTGCGTTTCGATCCCGCCATGGTCGAAGAGGCGGTGGCCCGGGCGCCCTCCCGGTTCAGGCAGCTCGCACGCAACGAGGCGCATACGGTCACCTTCGGCGGTCGCCACGTCGTCAACACGCTGGTGAGCAGCGCGCCCAACGTCTCCGATCTCGACCGTGGCCGCCGTCAGGGCACCTATGAGGACCAATGCAACCTGATCCGTCTCATGCAGATGCTGAACGTGGTCCACATGGGCGGGGTGAACCCGGTGGAAGCCCTCGACCTGCCCATGCGAACGCGCAACCTGGACCTGCTGCATGCCTTCCTGACTCTCTCGGACAAGACCTTCTTCTGCCGGGGTATCGGCCGTGAGATGACTCGGGACGCGCTCGAGATGGTGGCGATCGCGTTGGGCGTCGAGCGCGCGGACCTGGTCGATATCCCGACCCTCATCACCACCGTTTCCGTCAATTCGCCGCGGCGGCTGGACGCGGAGCTCACCCAGGGCGCGCTGGAGCTGATCGATCACGGGCAGCCGGTCCTCATCACTCCGTTCACCCTGGCCGGCGCGATGGCGCCGGTCACTCTGGCCGGAGCCCTGACACAGCAAAACGCCGAGGCGCTCGCCTGCATCGCGTTCATGCAGATCTACAAGCCGGGGACGCCGGTAATCTTCGGGGGCTTCACTTCCAATGTGGACATGAAGAGTGGCGCGCCGGCTTTCGGCACGCCGGAGTACGCCAAAGGGGTCATCGCATCCGGGCAGTTGATTCGCCGCTACGGACTGCCCTACCGCTCGTCGAATGTGAACGCGTCCAATGCGGTCGACGCCCAGGCCGCTTACGAATCGCAGATCTCGCTCTGGGCCTGCATGATGGGCGGCGTCAACATGGTCTATCACGGCGCGGGATGGATGGAGGGCGGGCTGTCGTCCTCCTTTGAGAAACTGATCATCGACGCCGACATGCTGCAAATGATGGCGCAGATCATGGAGCCGCTGGAGGTCACCGAGGAGACCATGGCGCTCGACGCCATGGAGGACGTGGGCATTGCCGGCCACTTCTTCGGAACTCCGCACACCATCGAACGCTACGAGACCGCGTTCTACCAGCCGCTGGTCTCCGACTGGCGCAACTTCGAGACCTGGACCGAGGCCGGCAGCCCGTCCGCGGACCGACGCGCGAACGCTCTGTTCAAGCGGATGCTGGAGACCTACGAACCACCGCCCATGGCCATCGAGCGCCGCGAGGCCCTCGATGCCTACGTCGCCAGGCGAAAGCGGGAGATCGACAAGTCGCTGCGCTGAGTCCGGGCCGCAGCCGCGAGCATATTGGCGTCCACCAGTTTGGAGATCGGTGAGATACTGCGGTTGGAGTTCGGTGATGCGGAGGCCCGGGTGAGCGCCATGGCCGATTCCCGTTCCCCGGCGGCGGCGAGGCAATGCGGGATTCGCTGGGAGACGCTGGGTCGCCTGATCGAACGACAGGCGAAGGAACGCGGAGCGCACGAGTTCGTTCATTTCGTCGACACCGGCGAGCGTCTGAGCTATCGCTCCTTCAACGAGCGCTGCAACCGCCTGGCGCATGGACTCCTGGCGCGCGGGGTCGGGCCTGGCGACTTCGTTGCGCTGATGCTGCGCAATTCCATCGAGTATCTGGTCGTCTCCTACGCACTCAAGAAGATCGGCGCGATCGAGGTCTCGATCAATGTCGACTTTCGGGGTCTCGGCCTTGCGCGTACGGTCGACCTGACCCGGTGTCCATTGCTCGTCACCGCGGCCGAATTCGTGGAGCCGCTGTCGATGGTGGAGCATCGGCTCCGGCATCTGCATACCCTGGTGCTGGTGGACGACGCGAGGATCGGGCTCCCGGGACGCGAGCGCATGCCGCTCGCATCGCTCTACGCGGCAGACACCTCCAACCCGCCGGGGCCGGAGGACGACGCCGAGACCACCGCCATCCTCTTCACTTCGGGTACCACCGGCTTCTCCAAGGGGCTCATGGTTTCGCACCGCTATTGGGTATGCCATGCCGCCATGGTGGCGCAGCACTACGGCCTCTCGGAGCACGACTGCGTCTATACCCCCTGGCCGCTGCACCACTATGGCGGCGCCGTGTGCGAGGTGGGCGCCGCGCTCTATACGGGAGGGCGCGTCGCGCTTCGAAGTCGGCTGTCGGTGAGCCGGTTCTGGCGCGAGGCGCGCGATTCGGAGGCGACCTGGGCGATGATGATGGGCGGCGCCCAGAAGTGGTTGTGGGACCGACCGCCGGGGCCCGAAGATCGGCGCCACGGCCTTCGATTCCTGTGGGGAGGCCCCTTCCCGGTGGATCGGGCCGGATTCGAGAAGCGCTTCGGGCTCAGGACCGGCTATTGCTACGGGCTGAGCGATATCGGCAATCCGTGTCTACAGTCGCTCGAGGTGCCGGAGCCGCCGGACTCCTGTGGCAGGGTGAGAAGCGATCTCTATGATCTTCGCATCGTCGACGAGTGCGATCGGGAGATGCAGACGGGGGAGATCGGCGAGATCGTGTGCCGACCGCGGGTGCCGGGCATTATCCTCCAGGGCTACTACGGGCAGCCCGAGTACACCCTCGAGGCATTTCGCAATCAGTGGTTCCACACCGGCGATCTGGGACGCTTCGACGCCGATGGGCATCTGTTCTTTCTCGACCGCAAGAAGCAGGTGCTGCGCAACAGCGGCGAGAACGTCCTCCCGGCCGAGGTGGAGGAAGTCATCAACCGCCATCCCGCGGTCGCCGACTGCGCGGTCCTCGGGGTCCCGAACGCGCATGGGGAAGAGGACATCGCGGTTTTCGTGGTGCCCGAGGACGGAGCGGAACTCGACCCCGAGGATCTGCGTGGACACTGCCGCGGCGAGCTCGCTCGCTTCATGATCCCGAGCATCGTGCGCATTGTCGAGAAGATGCCGATGACCACGACCGGCAAGCCGGCCCTCGGCCGGCTGGCGGCCCTTCTCCAATGAGCCGGCAGTCCGCACGGGACTCGGCTCTCTCGGCGGGCACGGCGGGATGAGCGACGCCTGGAAGTCCCATCTCGGCGAGCTTCGTCGGCGGCGCCAGCGCGCGGAAGGTCTCGGTGGCGAGGCGCGGATTGCGGCGGAGCGCAAGCGCGGCCGCTTGAGCGCGCGCGAGCGTATCGAGGCGCTGGTCGACCCGGGCAGCTTCCAGGAGGTCGGCAAGCTTGCCGCCCTGCGCACCCGGAGCCGGGACGGCACGCCCAAGGACACCCTGCCCTCCAGTCTCGTATGCGGGTTCGGCCGGGTAGACGGCCGGCCAGTGGCGGTCGGAGCGGAAGACTACACCGTCGCGATGGCGCCGTGGACCGGTCTCTACCTGGAGAAGAGCAAGGGGGTCTTCCCCGGCTATCTGGAGGACATGGCCTACGAGTGGGAAATCCCCATCGTGCTCTTTCTTCAGAGCGTGGGCGGCGATGTCGACTCCGCCTCCGTGGACGCCATGAACACGATCCCGTCGGCGCTGAGCGGCCACCCGGTGTTCGCGCTGCTCGAGCGTGTGCCGTCGGTCACCGCGGTGATGGGACCGACCGCGGGCGGTTCCGCGGCCCGCGCGGTGTGCGCGCATTTCTCGCTCATGAGCCGGCCGAACGGTTGTCTGTTCGGAGGAGGTCCGCCCCTGGTCGAACATGCGCTCGGAGAGAAGATCGACAAGTTCGAGCTGGGAGGGCACGAGGTACACACCCAGGCGTCCGGAACGATCGATAACGGATTCGACACCGAGGCCGAGGCAATCGAGCAGATCAAGCGCTTCCTGTCCTATCTGCCGAGCAATGTGCACACCTTGCCTCCCCGTGCGAAGGTCGGTCCGGACGATCCGCCAGACCGCGACTGCGACGTTCTCGGAATCCTGGACCCCGAACGACCCCGCCGGGCCTTCGATCCTCGCAAGCTCATCGACGAGATCTTCGACCGGGGAAGCTTCTTCGAAACCGGTCCGCAATGGGGTCGCTCGCTTGCGACCGGGCTGGCCCGGATCGGCGGCATGCCGGTGGGCGTGCTCGCGAACGACAGCCGTCACGCCGGGGGAGCGCTCGGCGCCGCCGCGGCGGACAAGCAGGTGCGGCTGGTGGAACTCTGCGACACATTCCATCTGCCTTTGGTCTACCTGGTCGATTCGCCCGGCATCATGGTCGGCGCCGCCGAGGAGCGCGCGGGAGTGCTGCGCCGCGCTTCGCGGGCTCTGCTCGCAATCCAGCGGGCGACAGTGCCGGTCGTCACCCTGCACGTTCGCCGCGTCTTCGGGCTCGGCACCATGGCAGCGGGCAACCCTAACCGGCTCGGTATCAAGCTGGCATGGCCGGGGGTACGGCAAGGCGCGATGGGGCTTCCGATCGAGGGGGCCGCGGCGATCATGTTCAAGGATGAAATTGCCCGCTCGGAGGATCCGGAGGCGGCGCTCAAGGAAGTCGTCGAGAGATTGCAGGGCAATGTCTCGGTCTGGAAGGCGGCCGATAACTTCGGCGTCGAGGATGTCGTCGATCCTCGCGAAACACGGCGGGTGATCCATCGGTGGTTGGAGACGGCGACCTGGTCTCGGCGGGCGGGTCCCAAGCGGGGGCCGCAGTACCGGCCCTGATCCGAAGATGGTGACCGCGAAACGCAACGCCACGATCCGGGCGCATCGGCCCCGGGTCCATCCGTCGGAGGCACTCTGTCGCGCACTGCGCGCGGGGTTGCGGCAGCGGGCGGACCCGGCTAAGGCGCCGGGAATGCAGGCGTACATGAAGTCGGCGATGCCCTATGCCGGAGTCCAGACTCCGGCCCTGCGGGCGCTCTGCCGAGAGGTCTTCACCGCTTGGCCTCTCGACACCCAGGCGCGCTGGCTCGATACCGTTCTCGCTCTCTGGCGGCGCGCACAGTATCGAGAGGAGCGATACGCGGCGATCAACCTCGCCGGGTTCCGGACCTACCGCGACTATCGCGATCTGCAAGCCCTGCCCACCTACGAGGAAATGGTGGTCGACGGAGCGTGGTGGGACTATGTGGACGCCATCGCCGTCCGGCTCGTCGGCGGTCTCCTCTCGAGCTATCCCCGGGAGATGAAGCGCCGCATGCGGAGCTGGGCCCGGGGAGCCGATCTCTGGAAGCGCCGTACCGCGATCCTTTGCCAGTTGAGCTTCAAGCACGCGACCGACATCGATCTTCTCCACTCCTTTATCGAGCATTCCATCGAGGAACGCGAGTTCTTCCTGCGCAAGGCGATTGGGTGGGCGCTCCGCGAGCACGCCAAGACCGATCCGGACACGGTCGTGGCCTACGTCGTCGCCAACGCCCACCGGATGAGCGCGCTCAGCAAGCGCGAGGCGCTGCGCAATCTGGTGAAGGCCGGCCACATCGACGCGGTGCCCTGACCGCGCATAGTCTCCCCTCCCGCGGGGAGCCTTGGGGCATGGGGCAGACATCACGGCCGGGCTCTGCCCCGCCGCGGGTCAAAGAACATCCCCGGCGCCCTCGCGAGCCGGCCGATCCTGCTTTACATTCACCGGCGCGCGGGCGGATCACGTCCTTTCTCCCGAGTTCTTCATGTCGGCATCCATCCTGCCAACCGGCAAACTGCCCCCTGAGCTGCTGGACGAGCTGCTCGCGCGCCACTCGCGCCCCGACCCGCGGGTAGTGCTCGGGCCCCGGGCGGGAGAGGACGCCGCGATCATCGACATGGGCGATCGCTACCTGGTGGCGAAGACGGACCCCATCACCTTCGCCACCGACGAGATCGGCTGGTACGCCGTCAACGTCAACGCCAACGATATCGTCTGTTGCGGAGCGGTTCCCAAGTGGTTTCTCGCCACCCTGCTGTTGCCGGAGCGGCGCACCGACGCGGCGCTGGTGGAACGGATCTTCGCCCAGATCGCCGATGCCTGCGCCGCCCTCGACATCACTCTGAGCGGAGGACATACTGAAATCACCTACGGCCTCGACCGGCCCATCGTTGTGGGCCAGATGCTGGGGGAAGTGGCTCCCGAGGCCTGTATCTCCACCCGCGACGCCCGCCCCGGCGACGCCCTCATCCTCACCAAGGGCATCGCGGTGGAGGGCACCGCCATCATCGCGAGCGAGAAGCGCGCGGAGCTCGCGGGAACGATGGATGTCGACGAGCTCGAGCGCTGCACCGCGATGCTTCACGACCCGGGCATCAGTGTGGTGCCCGACGCCCATTGCGCCCTCGCGGCCGGAGGGGTGCACGCACTGCACGACCCTACCGAGGGGGGAGTCGCCACCGGTCTGTGGGAGCTCGCCCGCGCCGCGGGCGCGGGCGTGCGGGTGCAGGAAAGCGCGTTGCCGGTCCTTGCGCCCTGTCGCGCGCTATGCGATGTCTTCGGACTCGATCCGCTCGGACTCATCGCCTCGGGCGCGCTGCTTATCGCGGCCGCGCCCGATGCCGCGAAGAACATCGTGGCCGCGCTCCATGGGAAGGGAATTGCCGCTTCCCGGATCGGAGAGGTGGTCGCACCCTCCGAGGGTTGTGTGCTGGAGGACGCGTCGGGCCGACGCCGGCCCTTGCCCCAGTTCCCCCGCGACGAGATCGCCCGTCTCTTCGGCAGTGATTAGCCACCTGCTTCCCGCATCCTCCCGGCGACGGTGCGTGTCCGCGGCCGCGAAGCGCTGAACAACGGTGGTGAGAGTCGAGGGATTGCGGGAGGAGATGTTAGCGCGCCACGTGCACTGTTCCTGGTTGCCCTTGCTCGCCATCGCCCTTGCCCTCGCCCTCGTTCCTCTGACCGGCCACGCGAAGGAGCTCCGGGTCGTGACGTGGAATCTCGAGCATCTGAACGACACGAACGGGCGGGGCTGTCTGCCGCGCCGGCAGCGTGACTACGAAGCGATCGCGTGGCAGGTGGAAAGACTGAACGCCGACATCGTCGCGTTCCAGGAGGTGGAGAACGAGGCGGCGGCGCGGCGCATCTTCCCCCCGTCACGCTGGCGCGTCGAAGTATCCAGGCGTCCGTCCACGGATCCCGGACGGCCCTGCTGGGATCGCCCCGAGAAGCGGCTTGGCCATCTGGCCACCGGCATGGCGCTCAGACGGGGTATCGCCTACCACCGTCACCCGGACGTGGTCGAGCTGGGAGGCGACGACTCCCTCGAACGTTGGGGAACCGATATCTCGGTCACCTGGCGGGGCGTCAAGCTCCGGCTTCTGTCGGTACATCTCAAGTCGGGGTGTTGGGGCAAGCGGCAGGATGAAGACGCGGAACGCACGGAAACCTGCGCCTTTCTCCGCACCCAGGTCGCCGTGATCGGGGACTGGATCGAGGCGCGTCGCGCACAGCGCGAGCCTTTCGTGGTGCTGGGAGACTTCAACCGTCGCCTCGCGGTCCCGGACGACTGGGCATGGAATACCCTCTCGCCTCCCTCGGCGCCTCTCGGGCTTCCCACCGCGGGCCATCCCTCGCACTGTGACCCGCGCTTCCCGGAGTTCATCGACCACTTTGTTCTCGGCGTCGGGGCCGAGGCGATGCTGGCGCCCGACTCCTTCCGGGAGACTCCGCGCCGGGGCCGCCATCCCGACCACTGCGCTCTGTCGATCGGGCTTCGGCCGGGGGGCTGAATACCGTTACACTGCCGCCCCGAATTTTCCGAACCATGATCGAAGGAGCTTCACATGCAAAATGGTCTTCCGAATCGGAGCCGCCGTCGTTTCCTCCGCGCGGGCGGGTGCGCCGCGCTCGCGCTTCCCGGCGGACTTCTTCTGAGTCCCGGCGCCGCGGCGCAGGACAAGCTGGACCCCGCCAGCCCCGTTGCGGCCGCGCTCAGCTACACCCACGACGCGACGCAGTCGAGCCGCCCCTCCCCCGACCAGACCTGCTTGAACTGTCTGCACTACACCGGTGACGAGAGCGCGGAGTGGGGACCCTGCGCCATCTTTCCCGATGCTCTGGTAGCCCGTGACGGGTGGTGTGCGGGCTGGGTGCCCAAAGCCTGAACCGGCTTCAGGGGTCGGGAGGCGGAATGGACTGGCACTCTTTAAATATCCGCGCCCGGCAGTTCCTGCACACTTGGCGGTCCAGTCGATCGAAGATGGCGCTGATCGCCTCGGTCTTGGAAGAGAACAGGTTCTCGTGGCCTATGGTGTCCAGGTAGCTGCCTTTCTTCAGGGTGTCGTCGACCTGAGGCTTCACGTGGGTCAGATACAGCGCGCCGCCGGCGCGCCGGCGTTCGCGGGCGGTCTGGGCGAGTAACTCCGCGCCCGCCACGTCGACGAAGTTGATGCTGCGCGCGAATATGAGCAGGTGCTTCTGTATCCGGCTCCGGCGCCCGACGATGCGCAGCCGTTCCGCCACGAAGCTCACCGCACCGAAGAATAGCGCGCCGTCGATGCGCACGATGGCGAGCTGCGGACACTCCGGCAGCTTCGCGTCGGTCGTGAAACTTCGGCGCGGCGTACCGGGGTCCGGTACCCGCACCAGCACGCTCGGCTGCGATGCGCGGTGCAGGTAGACGATCAGGGAGGCGAGCACCCCAAGGAGGATTGCGAAGTCGAGTTCGAGGAGCAAAGTGGCGAGGAAAGTGATCACCAGCACCCCCGCGTCACCCCGGTTGGCGCGCAGGATGCGCCGGATCTCCGTCCAGTCCACAAGCCCCCAGGCCACCACGAACAGGATGCCGGCCATGGTCGCGTTCGGCAGCCAAGCCGCGAGAGGCCCCACCGCGGGCACCACCGCCATCAGGGCGACCCCCGCGACGATGGCGGCGAGCGGGGTCACCGCGCCGGCCTGAAAGTTCACCGCGCTGCGGTTGAAGGACCCGGTGGCGACGTAGGAGGAGAAGAAACTGCCGGCAATGTTGGAGAGCCCCTGGCCGACGAACTCCTGGTTGCCGTGGATGAGCTGCCCGGAGCGCGCGGCGAGGGAGCGTGATATCGACACCGCTTCGGTGAGCGCGAAGAGCGTTACCGCGAGCGCGGTCGGGGCGAGTTCCTTGATCGTTCCCAGCGCGAAGTCGGGCATGGACAGCGGGGGCAGGGATGCGGGCAGTGCCCCGACGGTGGCGATCCTCGTCTCGTCCGCCCCGAGCGCCATGTTCAGGGCGAGGGCGGTGAATCCTCCCGCGAGCATCGCGGTCACCAGATAGGGGGACCGGGGAAAGGCGTGTTTCGCGCCGATGCCCGCCATGATCGTGACCACACCGACCAGCACCACCGGGGAGCTGGCGTGTTCGATCTTTCTGGCCGCCTCGATGAGCGTCTCGTGCACCGGCAATCCCGGCGGGATATCGATGCCCAGGAAGTGCCGGAGCTGGCTCGCGGCGATGTGGATGGCGGCGCCGGCCGTGAAGCCGACGATCACCGAGTGGGAGATGAAGTTGACGAGGAAGCCGAAACGCGCAAGACCGAGCACGAGCTCGAAGATGCCGACCATCAGGGTGAGAGTCAGGGCGAGGCGTATGTAGTCGGGGCTTCCCGGCGTGGCCAGGCTCGCAAGCGCGGTGAAGAGCACGATGGAGGCGGCGGTGGTCGGTCCCGAGACGAGGTGGCGGGAGGAGCCGAAGAGCGCTGCGACCACCGCGGGCACCATCGCCGCGTACAGGCCGTACTGGGGCGGCATGCCGGCGAGAGTGGCGAAGGCCACGCCCTGGGGCAGCACCACCAGCGCGCCGGTAATCCCGGCCATGCCGTCCGCACGCAGGGTGAAGCGATCCGTGTCGCGCAGCCAGGACAGAAAGGGAAAGACGTTCGCAAGCATGTCGTTATCTGCTCGCCTTCGCGAGGCGCCGGGTGGTCGACCAGTAGATGCCGCCGCGCATGGAGGCCGCCGCCGTCCAGGCTATCGCTCCGAACACCAGCGCCTGGTACCAGGCGTGGTCGTTGAACAGCGCTCCCACGATCACCGCCGCCGCCATGATCGGCCCCGCGCGGGCCCAGATGCGGCAATCGGTGTGGCGCACCTTTTCGATTTTCTCCGGCGTGTCGGCGAGGATTGCGCAAAGAGATCCGTAGAGGAAGCCGAGTCCGCCGCAGGCCGCCGCGGCCGATATCGCGAGGAGAAGATATCCGGCAACGCCCTTCATGGCATGCGCATCCGCACCGGGCTGGCTCGCGGCATTGGGGAGGGCGACGGCATCACGACGTCTCCCGCCGCGCGCGGGCTTCGAACACGATGTCGACTCCGAGCACGCCCTTGCCCCGCTCCAGTACGACGAGAGGGTTGATCTCCATCGCATCAAGGGCGTCGCCCGCCGCGTGGGCGAGGCGCGCGAACGCGGTGAGAGCGTCCGCCGCCGCCTCGATATCGCAGGGCCCCCGGCCTCGCACTCCGCGCATCAGACGCCCGGCCGGAGTCTCGTCCAGCATCTCGAGCGCGGTATCCCGATCGATGGGGGCGAGGCGAATGCTGGCCTGGCGAATGACTTCGACCAGCGTACCGCCCACTCCGACCGCGATCACCGTGCCGAATGCGCCCGCCTGCCTCGCCCCGAGAATCAGCTCCACTCCCGGGTCCGCCATGCATTGCGCGAGGATCCGGCCCGCCCCCTTTGGTTCCACCGCACGCGCCAGGCGGCGTTCGATGGCGCGGAACGCATCACGAATCCGCTCTTCTGTGCGCAGGTCCAGCTCCACCAGCGCGTGCTCGGTCTTGTGCAGCAGGCCCGGGGCACTGCCCTTGAGCGCGATCCGCCCGCCGAACTCGGCGGCAACCGCCACCGCCTCGTCCGCCGAGCCGACCCCGCGGGTCTTGGCCATCGGCACCCCCGCCTCGGCGAGGAGGGCGAAGCGATCCACCTCCTCGAGCGCCGTCTCGATCGTCGCGCGCCACCGCGACGAGTCAGGGGGAGGGGGGGCTTCCCGGACCTTCTCTCGATGCCTGCCCGCGCGCAGCCATTCCGCGACCGCGCTCAAGCCCTCGCGCATGCCGAGCAGCGCGGGGATCCACGCCGAGCGCAGCGCTCGCTGGACATCGGCATTGATTCCGCCGCCGCTCGTATTGTTGACGAAGACCATGGTCTTGTCGGTCTCGGCCGCGACCTCGACGCAGACCTTGGTCATCTCCTCGCTCATGGTGGTCTCCACCCCCGGCTCGAAGGTGTCCATGCACAGCACCACCGTGCCGATGCCACCGTCGGCGAGCACCGCGCGCAGGATCCGGGTGAATCGCTCGCGGTCCCAGCCGAGACCGTAGGCATCCACCGGGTTGCGGGGGGTGGCGAAGGGGGGGAACGCGCTCTCGAGGGCGGCCACGGTTTCGGGAGCGAAATCCGGGAGCGCAATCCCCTTCTCGGCGAGGAGGTCCGCGGCGAGCGCCGCTTCGCCTCCCGATACCGTGACGACCGCCACGCCACCCTGGGGTGGCGCACTCGGCATCAATGCGAGCAGCAGCCCGATCTCGACGAGGCCGTCGAGATCTTCCGCCCGCAGGATACCGTGTCGGCGGAAGAAGGCGTCGTACACCGCGTCTTCGCCCGCGATGCCCCCGGTATGCGCCGCGACCATGCGCTGCGCGCTCTCGCTCCTGCCGACCTTGACCGCCGCGATGCGCTTGCCGGCCGCGATCGCCTTCTCGGCGGCCCGTGCGAACTTGTCGGGCTCGCGCAGGGTCTCGAGGTAGACCAGGACGACGTCCACACGCTCGTTGGCGGCGAAGTAGTCGAGGTAGTCGGCGGCATTGACGTTCGCCTCGTTCCCCGTGCTCACCATGTACGCGAGCCCGAGCCCGCGGGGATCCTGGGAGATCGCGATGCCGGCCGAACCGCTCTGGGTGATGAGAGCGGCCCGGGCGCCGTCGTCGATGTCCGCGATATGGGTGGGCCACGCGGTGACGCGGTCCGGAGAGCTGACGAAGCCGAGGTTGTTGGGGCCGCAGATCGGGATACCGTGACGGTTGGCGATGTCGACGATACGCGCCTGCCGAGCCTCGCCCTCAGGTCCGCCATCGGCGTATCCGCTGCCCGGAATCGCTACCGCCCCGACTCCGGCTTTCGCCGCCTGCTCCAGCACGTCGACGCCCAGCACGGCGGGCAGGGCGATGTAGGCGAGATCGACGGGTCCGGGCACGGACGCGAGGTCGGGATAGCAGCGCATCCCCTTGATCTCGGTCTCTCGCGGGTTCACCGGGTAGATGGGAAGAGGACATCGGTGCGCAAGCAGCATGTCGAGCACCATCGACCCGTACGAACTCGGCCGCTTCGAGGCGCCGACGACCGCGATGGAGCGCGGGTTGAAGAGCTTTTCAAGAGACAGTGGTCGGTTCGACATCGCGCTCTATCCACCAAATCCGCCGGGCATCGGCGAGCTTTGTGGTCCCAAGGAATTGCGTGGAGTCGTCATTGCGCCATGCGCTGGTGGTGGATGCGCACGAAATCGACGTATCCGTGGCAAGACTCCGCGATGTGCTCGCGCAGTATCGCGTCGAGCGCCCCGAGCCGGAAGAAGGGCGTCTGGGGCATTGCGTGGTGCGCGGTGTGATAGGCCATGTTCCAGGCCAGCAGGCGCAACGGCGCCGCGGCGAACACGGTGCGGGTGTTCTCGAGCATGCTGGGAACCCGGGCGCAGCCTACGTGCTCCGACATCCGGATGATGCGCATGAAGGGTTCGCCCGCGATGCGGGGGAGAATCCAGATCTGGAGCGCCAGCCAGGATTCGTAGTGGAGGGATACCGCGGCGACCGCGCCGTAGACGCACCAGAAGATTCGAGCCTCGCGCGCGAGGACGCCGTGCCGCGCCGCGGGCACGTTGTTCCGCTCGAAGTGATCCAGACGGCCGAAGGGGTGCCGGAAGAGCACCGACAGGAGGTTTCGAAAGTAGGGGAGGGCACTCGCGTAAATCCAGAACCCACGCCGTGATTCACCCGTGGGAATCATCTGCGGGTCGAGCTCGGGGTCCTGGGTGTACTTGTGGTGGGCGGTGTGCTCGTAGCGAAACGCGGTGGGCGGCAACAGGAGCAGGAGTCCGCTGATCCAGCCGGTGACGGAGTTGAGCCAGCGGGAACGGAACGCGGTGTTGTGGGCCGATTCATGAAAGGGAGCGAAGAGGTTCACGATGACGAATCCGTGCGCCAGGGTGGCCGGGATCGCCCAGAGCGTGCCCCACAGATTCAGAAGCACGAAGGCGCCGATACCCAGAAGGGCGGCGTGCGCCGCCGCAAACGCGAGACCCGGGGCATCCCGGCGCTTCACGAATCCGGGAAGGCGCTCCTTCCCGACGATCCGGCGAACGATGGTCGATGGGCGGACCACTTCGTCTTCCATGGCGGGCGGTCGCTTCATCTCGCTATCGGATTTCCCGGCGCTCGTCCCTCCGGGCGCCTTCTCGTACCTCTTTCCTTCTGCGTCATGGTGGACACTTCGAGTTGGCCTTCGGGGCATCTCCGACCGCAGTATCGCACCGGCTCTGCGGCTCGCGGGCGTCGATCCGCTCGCGGTTGCGCAATGTGCTCCCTCAGCTCACTTCCGCGTGGTGTCGGTTACGCCTTCACGTCTCCCATTCCTCGTGGCCCCCTACCCTGGCATCCTGGCACTGTCGCAGCGAAAAGCGTGGGGATTCTTGCGACTGGCAGCCGCACCGATTGGCGCATCCGAAAGCAACCCATCCACGTCGGTCCGGCCGACATTCCCAACGGGCATAATACAATTACGGTGGGTCGGAGTTCGGCGTGGCCTGCGCTATTCTCGCGCAACGATGAACACGTCGGTGCGGTGCGGATCGTGAAATGAGGGGCAACGGCGGACCGCAATGAGCGAAGAGAGACCGAAGGCGGGGCGGCGTGGCCGCGCCGTGCGCAAGCGCGCGCGGGAAGCGGCCCTGCAGGATGTCGGCAAAGTCATTCGCAGCGGGGTCGAGACCGACCTCTATCGCCCCCTGACCCCCCGCGAGATAGAGCGCATCCACGACGCCGCGCTCACGGTGCTTGAGCGAGTGGGCATGGGTGACGGTATCCCCATCCTCTACGAACTCGCGGCGGAGCGAGGTTGCGAGATCACCGAAGAGGGCAGGGTCAAGTTCCCCCGCGCCCTGGTGGAAGACGTGCTCGCCGGCGCCTGTCGCTCCTTCGTCTTTCACGGCCGCGATTCCGCGCACGACATGCAGATCGAGAGCACCCGCGTGCACTTCGGCACCGCGGGGGCGGCGGTGAGCGTCCCGGACTTCGAGACGGGCCGTTACCGCGCTTCCACTCTGTACGACATCTACGACTTCGGCCGGCTCGTCGATCGCCTCTCGAACCTCGCCTGGTACTCGCGCACCGTGGTGCCGGCGGAAATCGAAGACTGGACGGCGATGGACATCAATATGGCCTACGCCACCGCGGCCTCGACCACGAAGCCCATCGGAGTGAGCTTCAACGATGCCGGCAACGTGGCGCCGGTGATCGAGATGTTCGACATGATGCTCGGGGGTGAAGGCCGCTTCGCCGAGCGACCCTTCTGCAAGGTGCACTCCACGGCCATCGTGCCTCCGCTCAAGTTCGCGCCCGAGAACAGCGAGGTGAACGTCGCCGCGGCGCGAAACGGCATGCCGGTGAATCTCATCATCGCGGCCCAGGCCGGCGCCACCTCTCCCGCTTCGCTCGCGGGCACCCTTGTGCAGACCACGGCGGAGGCGCTCGGAGGCCTGGTGCTCATCAATCTCGTACGGCCGGGCCACCCGGTCATCTTCAGCAACTGGCCCTTCACTTCCGACTTGCGCACCGGCGCCTTCTCCGGCGGAGGCCCGGAGGAGGCGCTGCTCAACGCCGCCGCGGCGCAGATCGCGAACTGGTATGGCCTGCCTTCGGGCGTCGCGGCCGGCATGACCGACTCGAAGCATCCCGACAACCAGGCGGGATACGAGAAGGCGATAACCAATCTGCTGGTGGGGATGAGCGGACCGAACTTCGTTTACGAGTCCGCGGGCATGCAGGGCGCGCTGCTCGGCTGCTCCTATGAAGCGCTCGCCATCGACAACGAGATGATGGGCAACATCCTGCGCGTGCTGCGCGGCATCGAGGTGAGCGAGGACACCCTCTCGGTGCCCGTGATCGAAGAGGCGGTGGCCGGCCCGGGGCATTTTCTCGGGCACGAACAGACGCTCGGCCTCATGCAGACCGAATACCTCTTTCCCGAGCTCGGAGATCGAAACACTCCGGCGGTGTGGGAAGAAGACGGGAGCCGGGATATCTTCCAGCGCGCGCACGAGCGGGTGCGCGAGATCCTCTCCACCCACTACCCGCGGACCATTGCGTCCGATGCCGATGCGCGGATCAGGGAACGCTTCGACATCCACCTGTCACTGGAGGACATGCGCCCGGAGTGCGGGCGCTGGTAGGCGCGCCCGGTGCGGCCCGCCGGCATCCGCGGGCAGGATCTTTTCGGTTTTCCCGAGAGAGGCGGTTGTGGCGCCAGGATCGTGGACCTGGCTGGCATCTCCGAGACCGCGGCGAGCTCTTCTTCACCGAGCGCCGCGCGTGCGTGAGCCCGAAGGGGCTCGCTTACCAGCAGTTCGATTCCAGAAGCGCTTCGCCCCGCATCACGCGTTCGTAGCCGAGGCGGGCGAGGTCCAGCGTGCGGTACTCACCGTAGGTCACGAGCTCGCTCATCGCGCGTCCGATCGCCGGCGACTGCTGCAGCCCGTGCCCCGAGAATCCGATCGCGAAGTAGAAGTTCTCCACTTCCGGCGCGCGGCCGATGATGGCGTTCTCGTCGAGGGTGTTGAAGTCGTAGTGGCAGCACCACGAGTTGGTCACCTTGATCGCCTCGAAGGCGGGGACCCACTCCGCAAGCGAGGGCCAGACGATCTCCTCGAAGATCCAGTGATCGACCTCGGTGTCCATGCTCACCGGATCCCGATCCGGTGGCGGCGAGGTGTTGCTGATGAAGCCGCGGCCCTCGGGGCGAAAGGCGACTCCCTTCGGCGTGACGGTGAGCGGCGCGGGGCCGATCTCCTCCCGGCACTCGAACACGAAGGTGCAGCGCTTGCGCGCTTCGATCGGCAAGTCCACTCCGATATCGGCGGCGAGTCCGGCCCCGTCCCGCGCCCCCGCCGCGTTGACCACGACCCCGGCATCGATGCGTCCCCGTTCGCGCAGACGCAACGATTCCACTCGGGAGCCCCGGCGTCGGAGCTCCACGACCTCGTCGGCGACGTACTCGACGCCCGCAGACCGCGCCTTGCTCTTGTAGGCCTGGACGAGCGACCAGGGGTCGACCCAGCCCTCGTTACGCACGCCAAGGAAGCCCCCGGCGAGTCCGGTGGGGCGCAGCCACGGATAGCGTGCCCGCAGCGCATCCAGATCCTGGAAGTGGATCTCGGCTCCGCAGGCGCGCTGGGTGACGTTGTTCTCCTCCATGATCGGGAGCGCTTCCGGGGTAGCGAGCAGCAGGTAGCCCTGCTCGCGCATTCCGATATCCGGCGTCTCGCCGTCGACCTCCAGATAACGTGCCGCGTTCTTGAAGAAGTGGGCGCCGAAAAGGCCGATCTCGATGTTCTCGCGGGTCGAGAACTGCTGGCGGAATCCACCGGTGGAGCGCGCGGACGGTGCGTGTTCGTAGGTCGGATCCTTCTCGACCACGAGCACCGATCCCGAGAAGCCCGCCTCGCTCGCGAGAAAGCAGGCGGTGGAACCTCCGGTTACCCCGCCGCCGATGATCACTACGTCGTAAGTGGAGTTCATGAGGGGATTATGCACGACCGGGCTGTGGACTCGCGTCGTATACTGCGAAGCGCCGGCGCCGGCGGGACGCGCCGGGCGTATCGTTCGCGAACAGTGAACAAGCGAGGGAGAAACGAGCATGAGCGACGGAGAACCGCGCTTCATTCGTCTCGGCCTGCGTCGCCGCGGCGCGAGCGTTCGGCTCAAGATGCGCTGGGACCGATCGCCGGAGACCTGCGCGGCGGTGGCCGGCATGCTCCCGGTCGAGGAGCAGGTCTACCACGCCAAGTACGCCAACAATGAGATCTACGTGCTCGTGCCGCTGCCGGATCCCGAGCCCCCCCAGGAGTGGACTTGCATCTATCCCGGACCGGGCGATCTGCTCTTCCTGCCCGTGAGTGCCCGCCATACGGGCGGGTTTGCGGGCGGAAACACGCTCTCGGGACAGAAACTCACCCCGGACAAGGACGGCAGGCTCCTCGACTTCGCGTTCTTCTACGAGCGTGGCAACAGCCTGGTGAGCCCCTACGGGATACTCCCCGGATCGCTCTTTGCCACCGGCACCTCCTTCGAGGCGCTGGAGGAGTTTGCCGAGGCCTGCCAGGAGGTGTGGTTCTCCGGCGCCCGCGGGGAAACCATGTTCATCGAAGCGGATTGAGGCCGCTCGGCGGGCGCTTCCTCAGCCCGCGGACCTCACCGATCTTTCAACTCGCGGTCGCCAATCTTCTCGCTCACGCGGTCGGCACGTCCGGTACCCACAGGTAGCCGTCCGCGTCCAGCAGATAGGCCTCTCGCAGGCCGTGCGGCTTGTCCGCCGCGCCCGCGAAGACGGTGTAGCCCAGCGTTCGGGCCCGGTGTTCGGCCGCGTCCGGATCGCAGCCGTGCAGGCGCAGCTCGATGCCGATGCCGCGGGTCAGCCCGGGGGTGAGACTGCCGCGAAGCGGGTGATTGGCGTAGGTGTGATCGGCGTGGAACATCCACTCAGATCCGAAACCCTGCACGACGGCAAAGTCCGGGTCCGCGTACACCACTTCCGCTTCCAGGACGCCGGTCTGGAAGCGGAGGGCGCGCTCGATGTCGGGGACGAGCAGATTCACCCCCATTCCGGTCAGCGAGCGGCCGTACTCGTCGGCGGGCATCCAGGCCTCTCCTTCACGCAGCTTCATGGTTCAATCTCCTGTGGTCAACTCGCAAATTTCACCTGTTTCCCGCTGCGGACGCCAATGTGCTCCCGTCGGCGAGACGTACCCCGTCGCGCCGCTTGCGACTTCGTGTCGGCTACCAGCAACGCTTCGCAGTCCTTGGGCGTTGCTTTCCGGCCGGGCAAGCCATCCCTGGAGTGCCCGCTCGCCGACCGTTGCGCGCCACCGCCGCTTCGTCTTGTACAGTCCGGGGCGATTCGGTATATGCTGCGCATTCGCTACAGACAAGAGAAGGAGTGAGGGGTGAGAAGATTCAACAAGTATGTCCTGTCCGGTGTTTCCGGCCTGGCGATGTGTGCCAGCGTACAGGCGGCGGACGTGGTCATCGGCGTACCCAACTGGGTATCGGTGACGGCCATGGCCCATATCGCCAAAGTGGTGCTGGAAGACAACCTCGGCATCGAGGTCGAGCTGCAGAACGCCACCAATCCGATCGTCTTCGAGGCGATGGACAAGGGAACGATGCATGTGCACCCCGAGGTGTGGCTGCCGAACCAGCAGAATCTCTACGAGACTTACGTGGAGCAGAAGGGCACGGTGGTGAAGGCGCCCAATGCCGTGATCTCATTTCAAGGCATGTGCGTGACCAAGGGAACCGCCGATCAGCACGGGGTCACCGAGATCACCGACCTTACGGATCCAGAAGTCGCGAAGCTCTTCGACAGCAACGGGGACGGCCGGGGCGAGATATGGATCGGCGCGACGGGCTGGGCTTCGACGAACGTCGAGAAGATCCGTGCCAAGAGCTACGGCTACGACCAGACCCTGGAGCTCATCGAGATGGATGAGACCCTGGCGATGGCGCAGCTGGACGCCGCGGTGGCTCAGGATCGGCCCTTCGTGTTCGTGTGCTGGACTCCGCACCACATGTTCGGACTCCATGACCTGACGGTGCTCAAGGAGCCGGAGCACGATCCCGAGAAGTGGGTCGTCATTCAGCCCACCGACGACGCGGACTGGCTGAACAAGTCGAGCGCTCCGGTAGCCTGGGCCGACACTTACCTGCACATCCACTACGCCAAGTCGCTCGAGACGGATCAGCCCCAAGCGGCTCAGATCCTCTCCAACCTGAAGGTGAATTCCGAGCAGGTGAGCAACATGGTCTTTGCCATCACGGTGGAGAAGCAGGATCCGGCCGAGCTGGCCAGGACCTGGGTCGGGGAAAACGCCGACCTGGTGGACAGCTGGCTCTGAGCCGGCCGAGCGGTCGCAAATCGCAAGTAGCAAGTAGCCGGGTGGCGGGGGCATAGGTGCTCCCCCCCCGGCGCCACGACGGGCACGGACCGCCCGCCGCCCCGGGGTGGGGGCGGCGAGTGCCCGCCTCCGGCTCCCCTCCCAACCCAACCAAGGGACCCGCTCACCGGCCTTGAGTAACGTCGGGCGCGGGCCATTCGCCGGCAGGGCGCTACGAAGCTGGTCCCCTGTCCCGCGCAGAGCAATCGAGACATCATGGACTCTCCCGCAATCGTGCTCGAAGGTGTCTGGAAGGTCTTCGGCGACCGAGCCGAGGAGGTCGTGGACCAGATTCGCCGCCACGATCTCGGCAAGGCGGAAGTCCTCGAGCGCTTCAATGCCGTGGTCGGGATCGCCGACGTCTCCTTCGACGTCAAGCGCGGCGAGATCTTCTGCATCATGGGCTTGTCGGGAAGCGGCAAGTCGACCCTGGTGCGTCACATCAACCGGCTGATAGAGCCGACCGCGGGCACCATCACCCTGCTCGGACAGGATGTGCTCGGCCTTTCGGAAGCCGAGCTTCGCGATGTCCGGGCGCGGCAGGTCGGCATGGTCTTTCAGCACATGGCCCTCTTCCCGCACCGCTCGGTGCGAGACAACGTGGCCTATCCGCTGGAGATCCGCGGCGAGCCGAAGCTGCGTCGCTGGCAGGTCTCCCAGCGCATGCTCTCCATGGTCGAGCTCGACGGCTTCGAGGACCGCTTCCCCACCGAGCTGTCCGGCGGCATGCAGCAGCGGGTGGGACTCGCCCGCGCGCTCGCCTCGGACCCCGACGTGCTCCTGATGGACGAGCCCTTCAGCGCCCTCGATCCCTTGATCCGCCGCCAGCTGCAGGATCAGTTCCTCGAGCTCTCGGAGCAACTGCACAAGACGACCCTCTTCATCACTCACGATCTGGACGAAGCCATCCGGCTCGGCACCCGCATCGCGATCATGAAGGACGGGCGCATCGTCCAGATCGGTACGCCCGAGGACATCGTCACCAACCCCGCCGACGACTATGTGCGCGACTTCGTGAAGGACATCTCCAAGCTCAAGCTCGTCTTCGCCCACACCATCATGGAGCCGATTGCGCAGTACCAGACGAAGCCCGGCGAGGATCTGAGTCAGGCGCTGCGCACTTCCGCGGACACCGACCTCGACGGTCTGGTGGATCTCGCCATCACCACCGAGCACCCGATCGTCATCGTCGATCGAGAGAGCCGGGACATCGGCGTCGTATCGAAAGACCGCCTGCTGCTGGGAATCCAGGGAGGCAAGTAGCGTGTCCGCCGCGGTTTCGACTCCGGCTCCGGACCCGAAGCAACCGCTCGCCCCCGGCGATTCCCTCGCCGGCGCGGATCAGTCCGTTGCGGTCCGCAGTTTTGCCGGCAAGAGCGTCGACTACTACACCGCCCAATTCAACCGGATCCAGTCCACCGGCGAGAGAGTCTGGTCCTTCAACTGGGCGGCTGCCTTGGGCGGTCCCTTCTGGGCCGCGGCGCGAGGGATCTGGGGATTCTTCTGGCTCTTCGTGCTTCTGGAGTTGATCGCCCTCGTGCAGTTCGGGCGCGGACTCTGGGGCGACCTGGGCGCGGGCAAGGTGGCCGAGGCGGGCAAGCTGCGCGAGAAGGCATCGGAGCTCGCGGCAGAGGCCGAGGCGGCGCGGAACGTGGGAGACAGCATCGCGGACTCCCTTCAGACGAGTTCGGACAATCTCGTGCGCGCCGCGGAAAGCACGCTGCTGGAGGCAGAGCGCCTCGCGGCGGGCGCCACGACTCTGGTCATTGTCGGCGCCATACTCTTTCTCGTTCTGCGCATCGCCGCCGGAGTCTTCGCGAACCCGCGCTACGAGAAGCAGTTCACCCGCTGGCGCACCGACAAGACGGTTCCCTCGGGGCTCAATCCCGGCAACGCGCTGGTCGGAGTGGTGCTCATCCTCATCATGTATCCGGCCACGCTCTACCGATTCACCGCCTCGGCGCCGGAGCCGTGGATCACGAACGTGCCCATCGGCAATGAGTACTACGCGACGACCGCCACCGTGATCGAGGACTGGTTCGATCGCAGCGCGGTAGCGGGACAGGGCCTTTTCGACGGCATCACGGCTACGGTCCAGGGCTTCCTCAACGTGCTGGAGCTCGTTCTCGTCGGCACGCCCTGGCCGGTGGTGATGCTCTTCTGGTTCATGGTGGCATGGCGGGTGGCGAATCTCCGGGTGGCGATCTTCTGCGCCGCGGCGCTCGCCTACTTCGGGGTCCTCGGTTTCTGGGAAACGACCATGGTCACCTTTGCCCTGGTGGGCGCGGCGGCCGGGTTCTGTGTTCTCATCGGCATCCCGCTCGGCATCTGGTGCGCGAAGAGTCCGCGCACCTACGCGGTGGTGCGCCCGGTGCTCGATCTCATGCAGACCCTGCCGCCCTTCGTCTACCTCATCCCGATCATCGCCTTCTTCGGGACCGGCAAGGTCCCCGGAATCCTCGCGACCATCGTGGTGGGCATGCCGCCGGTGGTGCGCCTGACCGCGCTCGGGGTGATGCACGTGGACCAGCACGTGAAGGAGGCGGCCTACGCTTTCGGCGCCAGCAAGCGCCAGGTGCTCACGGGAGTGGAGCTTCCGCTCGCCACCCCCAGCATCATGACCGGGGTGAACCAGACCATTCTGCTGTGCCTCGCGATGGTGGTGATCGCGGCCCTGATCGGGGCGAAGGGCCTGGGCCAGGACGTTCTGGTCGCGCTTCAGTACGTGGCGAAGGGGGAGGGTCTCCTTGCGGGGCTCGCGATTCTTTTCTGCGCGATGATTCTGGATCGCATCGTGCAGGGCCGTTTCCGCCGGGAGGACGATGCGTAGTGGCGACCAGCCCCGACAGTAGCGCCCACCGGGGGGCGACGCCGCCGGATTCGGCTCTCGACCTCAGCGAGTCCATTGCCCGCTTCTGCGGGACTAACGGCGACTACTACGCCCGGCACTTTGTGCGGATCCAGTCGGCCCGTCGCCTGGTGTGGTCCTTCAACTGGGCGGCCATGTTTGCCGGACCGCTCTGGGCCGGCGCCCGCGGCATGTGGGGAATCCTCTGTCTGCTTGCCATCCTGGAGCTTCTCGCCCTCGTCCCGCTCGGCCAGGGCCTGTGGAGCGACCTGGGCGCCAAGGAGCGGGCGCGGGTGGAGAAGCTCGAGGGCAACCACGAGCGCATGCTGGGCAAGGTGCGCAAGGCGACCGACGAGGGCAAGACGGAGCGCGCCGCCTCGTTTCAGAAGAACGCCGACAATCTGGCGGGCGCAATCGTCAAGGCGAGGGAGAAGCTCGCGGAGGCCGAGGGGGCCGCCACCCTGCTGATCACGGGGGGACTCATCGGCTTGCTGCTCGTCAAGCTGTTCGAGGGCGCCCTCGCCAATCACCTCTACGAGAAGCGTTACTCGAAATGGCGCACAGACCGGAGAATCCAGGCCGGTTTCTCCGTGGCCGCGATGATCGGCGCCCTCGTGTTCATCGTCGCGGTCTACACGGTGACGATTTTCCGATTCACCAGCCCGGAACCGCCCGCCATCGTCGAAGACTTTCCGGTCGCCAGTACCCAGTACCACGATCCCGTCGCGCTGTGGATCGATGACCGCTTCGACTGGGCCTCCGCGAACTACGCGGTCTTCTTCAAGGGCATCTCGAAGGGAATCCGGGTGGTCCTGGAGGGGCTCGAGACGGTGTTCGTCAAGACCCCCTGGCCAGTGGTGATGACGGTCATCGTGGTTACCGCCTGGCGCCTGGCCGGTCCACGGGTCGCGATCTTTACCGCCGCCGCCCTCGCATATCTCGCGGTGCTCGGCTACTGGGAGCGGAGCATGGCGACGGTGGCCCTGCTCGGTACCGCGGCCTTCATCTGCGTCGCGATCGGGGTTCCGCTCGGGGTGTGGTGTTCACGCAGCGACCGCGCATTCGCGGTGGCGAGGCCGATCCTGGACTTCATGCAGAGCATGCCCGCCTTCGTCTATCTGATTCCCGTCATCGCCTTCTTCGGGACCGGCAAGCCGCCGGGCATCATCGCCTCCATCGTCTTCGGCCTGCCGCCCGTGGTAAGGCTAACCAACCTCGGTCTGCGGCAGGTTCCCCAGGACGTGAAGGAAGCCGCGCTCGCCTTCGGGGCGACCAAGTGGCAGATCCTCAAGGATGTCGAGATTCCCATCGCCAAGCCGAGCATCATGCAGGGAATCAATCAGACCATCCTCTTCTGCCTGTCGGCGGTGGTCATCGCCTCGCTCATCGGGGCCAAGGGTCTGGGCTACGACGTGCTCGTCGCGCTCCAGTACGCGGCGAAGGGGCAGGGCGTGCTCGCCGGTCTCGCCATCCTGGTCTGCGCGATGGTCATCGATCGCATCGTGCAGGGCAGCTTCCGCAAGTAGCGCCCGCGGCGGCGCCTCATTCCCGGGTAGGCGTCATCGGGGGCCGGAGGCGAGCCACGAGGATCGAGTTCGCCACGACCAACTCTTGTGGTTCTGTGTCCCGCGCGGAGCGTGACGTTCGTCCGGCGAGTTCTCAGGGACGGCTCGGTGACGGCACCGGCACGTTCTCGCCAAGCCACGATATCGAAGCCACGGCGTCCCGCCTCCGGGCGGGAGGCGGGACGCCCGGCGGGTAAGCGCCTCAAGCCATGCGGAACTTGCGGAACAGGTAGTTGCCGCCGTCCGGGCGCAGGGCGGGAACGATATCGTTGCGGTGGACGAAGGCGTTCACCCCGTGGGTGACGAAGACGTAGGCGCCGGAGGACTCCATCATGTCCTGCATCTGGTGGTAGAGCTGTCCTCGCTTCGCGATGTCGGCCTCGCGTACCGCGGCGCGATGCAGCTCGCCGTACTCCGGGCTGTTCCAGCGCTCCCAGTTCCACTCCCCGACCTGTTCGGGAACGAACCACGCGGTGGCCCAGAAGGGGTCCGGAGCCATCGAGTAGCGGTTGTAGACCAACTGAACGTCCTTCCAGGCGTCGCCTTCCGCTTCGATGCCCAGCACCCAGAAGGTGCCGGAGTCGTGCTGGTTGATCTGCACGTCGATTCCGATCTGGGCGAGGTTGGCCTGGATCACCTGGGCTGCGCTCACGTGGTCGGTGACGTTGTGCACGTCGAGGGAGCATTGAAAGCCGTCCGGATGGCCCGCTTCGGCGAGCAGGCGGCGCGCCTCGTCGAGATCGGGTTGCTGGATCATGTTCTCCGGCCGGTGCCCCACGAGCCCGGGCGCGATGATCCCGGTGGCGCGCTGCGGCACGCCGAAGTAGGCGGCCTCGATGATGCTGTCCACGTCGACCGCGTACTGCACCGCCTTGCGCACCCGAGGGTCGTCGAAGGGCGGATTATCGACGTTCATGCCGAGCCACTCGTAGAAGAGTGACGGACGCTCCAAGAGCGTGGAGTTGTCCGGCGGCGCGTCGCGGTATTGCTGCACCGAGCTGATCGCGAGCCGGGTAATGTCGAGCTCTCCCGCTTCGAAGGCGATCTCGCCCGACTTGGCGTCCTCGATGGGCAGGATCCGGATCTCGTCGAAGTCGGGCTGGGGACCGGGCCAGCCGGCGTGGCGCTCCAGTATCAGCCTCTGCTTCGGGACCCACTCCCTTATCTTGTAAGGGCCGCAGGTAGCGGGCGGATTGGTCGTGAACCGCTTGTCGGGCAGCGCCTCGACCGCCTGCTTGCAGATGATGGTGCCGGAACCGTAGGGCAGGGTGCTGAAGAAGAGCGGCGCGAAAGGTTCGTTGAGCGCGATGATGCCGGTGTACTTGTCGACGATCTGCACTTCGTCGAGCTGTTCCCAGTCCACCCGCGCCCAGGAGCCGAAGTCCGGGTCCGCGATGCGCTCGAAGGAGTACTTGACGTCCTCGCTCGTCACCTCGCCGAACCCGTTGGTCCATTCGATGCCCGGCATCAGAGTGAATCGGATGTGGGTGGGGTCGAGCTGCTCGATGGAGGTGGCGGCCTCGAGCTCGTAGCCCCAGCTCGTGGACATCGGATCGTAGGCGACCAGCTTGTTGAAGATCGCCATCATCACGTCCTGGTCCGAGCCGGCGGCCGGATCGCCCGGATCGATGTCCTGAATGTCGGAGGCGCTGCGTGCGCGCAACACCTTGTGCTGGGCGCCGAAGGCGACCTTCGGGGCGGCGCTGGCGAGGAGGCCGAGCGCGGCCGCGTTGTGCATGAACTCGCGGCGGGTGAGGTTGATGAGCTTCATTCGGGCGATTCCTCCTGCGTTGTCGCCGCCGGGGACCGGTCGGCTCTCAAGACTCGCATCGCGGACCGGCGCCGGCGGCGTGTGGCGCCGGGCCCGGTCGTCTCGGTGTGCGCGCGGCGGGGCGCCTGCCGGAGGAGTTCGGTTCCCGCGATCATCTGGACATGCTCCTCGACCGGCAGTCCATCGAGACATCGCGAGAGTATCATCTCAGCCTCTGGCTCTCCCAACCCCGCCCTTGACATGATCCCGCCACGTTGCCCCAGAATTTCTTCGCAGGCCGCCCGGTGCTGGCGTTACCGCCTTGATGGGGCAGACTCCGAGGGTGCGGGCTGAAGGTATGTGACCGACCGGAACAGTGCGTGCCGGTCGGCAGGCAAGGAGTTCACGTGGACGATTACTACGATCTGGGACCCTACGGAAGAAAGGTGTCCACCGAATCACCGGAGGCGCAGAGGTGGTTCGACCGCGGCCTGAACTGGCTCTATGCCTTCAATCAGGAAGACGCCAGGCACTGCTTCCGGAAGGCGACGGAAGCCGACCCCGAGTGCGCAATGGCCTGGTGGGGGCTCGCCTACGCGCACGGCCCCTACTACAACTGGCCCTGGGACAAGTTCGACGAGCACAAGCTGGGTCCGGCGCTCAAGGGCAGCCACGACGCCGCGAAGGCCGCGCTCGCGCGAAGGGAGGCCGCCTCCGGGCCTGAGCGCGCCCTCATCGATACGATGACGCGGCGCATTCCCTCCCCCGAACCGGTCCCCGACTTCAGTGTGTGGGTCGAAGACTATGCGTGCGCGATGCGCGCCGCCTACCGGGAGTGGCCTCGGGACCTGGACATCGCTGTCCTCTTCGCCGACGCGATCATGTCCCGCACGCCCTGGAAGCTGTGGGATCTGCGCAGCGGGGAGCCCGCGGAAGGCGCCAGCACCCTCGAAGCGCTGGAGGTCCTCGAAGGGGCGTTGCGCCAGATGGAAGAGGAAGGCGGCACTCCCCATCCCGGTCTGCTGCACTTCTACATCCACCTGATGGAGATGTCGCCTCACCCGGAAAAGGCGCTACGCGCCGGCGATCTGCTCTACGGACTGGTGCCGGACGCGGGCCACCTCCACCACATGCCCACCCACGTCGACTTTCAGTGCGGGCACTACCACAACGTCGTGGTGCGCAACTCCTCCGCGCTCGTCGCCGACCACAAGTACGTGGCGCGCGAAGGGACCCTCAACATCTATGCGTTCTCGCGCGTCCACAATGCCCACTTCAAGCTCTACGGGGCGATGTTCCTCGGCCAGCACCGCACCGCGATGGAGGCCGGGGACGAGGTAAGCGCTACTCTGCCCGAGGCCCTGCTTCGAATCGAGAGTCCTCCCATGGCCGACATCCTGGAGGGCTACCTGGGCATGAAGATGCACGGATACATTCGATTCGGGATGTGGCGGGAGATCATCGCCGAGGAGCTGCCCGCGGATCCCGCTCTCTATTGCGTCACCACCGCCCTCATCCTCTACGCCAAGACGGTAGCCTTCGCGGCATTGGGAGACATTCCGGCGGCGGAGGCGCATCGGCAGCGCTTCGAGGCGGCGCGCGAGCGTGTCCCCGAGACCCGGACCCTGTTCAACAATACCTGCCGGGACGTGCTCGCGATTGCGTCCGAGATGGCGAGCGGGGAGATCGAGTACCGAAGGGGGAGTTTCGACCTTGCCTTCGTCCACCTGCGCGAGGCGGTGCGGCGCGAAGACAACATGCCCTACGACGAGCCCTGGGGCTGGATGCAGCCCTCCCGCCACGCGCTCGGCGCGCTGCTGCTGGAGCAGGGCGAAGTTGCCGAAGCGGAGGCGGTGTACCGGGCCGACCTCGGCTTCGACCCGAGCGTCATCCGCGCGCGTCGGCACCCCGAGAACGTCTGGGCGCTGCACGGCCTGCACGAGGCGCTGATCCGACAGGGCAAGCGACACGATGCCGAGATGATCGCGCCCCGTCTCGAGCTCGCTCTGGCGAGGGCAGACGTTGCGATCGAGTCCTCCTGCTACTGCCGGATGGAGACCGAGGCCGCGAGCGCGGGGGGATAGCCGCGGTACGGCACCGATCTTCGGCAGCTTCGGGCGAGAGACGCGCAACCGCGATCCGGAAACATACAAAGCGCCACCGGCGCTTCGCCTGAGTTCGGCTCGCCATTGCGCGTCTTTCGGTCCGTGCTTCCTGCTATCACGGCATCTTGGCGCCCGAAGCGGCCGAAAATCGGTGAAACATCCGGGCTAAGCGGCGCGACGCGGTACGATTCGCGGCCACGAGGCCGGGTACAGGTTGCGGCTTTGGAGCGCGCTTTGGAGCGCCGCCGCGCGGCCGCCGTGCCCAGGTCGGCGGCCGCGCCGGGGGCCCGTGGGCTCAGGCTCAGCCCTCGAACCACCACCTCTCGAGCATCATGTAGCCGTCGAAGTCGCCGGTGCCGTTGACCACCTCGTCGTGCTTCAGCCGGTCGGTGTAGGCGAGCACGTGGTTGGAGAAGTTGGGCACCACCGCCCCGCCGTCGTCGCGGATCAGCTCCTGCATGTCCCAGTACATCTGCCGGCGCGCGTCCTCGTCGAGCTCGACCCGCGCCGCCTTGAGCAACTGGTTGAACTGGTCGTTCTTCCAGAAAGTCTCGTTCCAGTTCGAGGTCTCGGCGTAGGCCACGGTCAGGATCCAGTCCTCGGTCGGCTGCCCGAACCAGTAGCTCGCGCACCAGGGGTGCTTCATCCACACATCCGCCCAGTAGCCGTCCTGCGGCACGCGGTTGGGGACGATGTTGATGCCGGCCTTGGCGGCGTGCTCCCGGTAGAGCAGCACGGTATCCATCGCGCCGCTGAAGATGATGTCGGAGCTGCTGAGCTCGACCTCCAGGTTCTCCATTCCCGCCTTTTTGAGGTGGAACTTCGCCTTGTCCGGGTCGTACTGGCGTTGCGGCAGTTCGTGGTGGAAGTAGCGGTACGAGGGGGACAGGGGGTGGTCGTTGCCGGGCACGCCGTGGCCTCGGAGGATGCGGCTGACGATCTCCTCGCGGTCGATGGCGTACTTCAGGGCGAGACGCACGTCGTTGTTGTGGAAAGGGGCCATGTCGGTGCGCATCGGGAAATCCACATGCAAGGGGCCCGGCACGTCCAGAACCTCGATCCCCGGCGCCTGGTCCAGCAGGTGGGCGGTCTTCAGGTCGATGCGGTCGATGATGTCGAGCTCGCCGCTCTGGAGCCCGTTCTGGCGCGCGGTGGTGTCGGCGATCACCCGGATTTCCATGGAGTCGAACCAGCCGCGGTCGGTCTTGTGGTAGTTGGCGTAGCGCTCCAGGTGCGCGACCACCCCCGGCTCGAAGTCCACGACCCGGTATGCGCCGGTGCCGATCCCGTACTCCAGAGCGCCGTCGGCCTTCACCGGAGACATGCCGAACGCCGCATCGCTCAGCAGGAACGCGAAGTCGGCGTTACCCTCTTTCAGCTCGACCCGAATGGTGTGGCCGTCGACCTTCTTCACGTCCGCGATCTGGTCGGCAAGGCTCTTGACCGCGGAGGTCGAGTCCGGACCACGGTGGACGTTGATCGACGCAATGGCGTCGTCCGCGCCGAAGGCTTTGCCGTTGTGGAACTCGACGTCGCGCCGGAGTTCGAAGGTCCAGGCGGTCGCGCCCGCGTCGGACTCCCAGGACGCTGCAAGGCCGGGAATAAGCTGGCCCGCGGGGTTCAGCTCCGTCAGGTGGTTCATGAAGCCGTTGAAGAAGAGGCGGGTGAAGCCGCTGGTGAGCAGGGAGAAGTCCATGGAGTCGGTGGTGGATCCCTGGCTCGAACCCACCCGCAGGTGGCCGCCGCGACTCGGGGCCGCCCTCGCCGCGTCCATCATCAGCGTCGAAGGGATTGCGCCCGCCGCACCCAGCGCGGCGCTTCTGCGAATGAACTCGCGGCGGCCGATCCGGCCTCGCGACAACTGCGCTCTGAGCTGCTCTATGGTATTCATCGTCATCGTTGCTCCTCAGGTTGGCTCGTTTGAGCACGTGGACTCCAGCTTCCGCAACCCCGCGATGATCAGCGCATCGCGCTCGTCGCCCCGAAGGCGTTCCGCGTCGCGGTAGATATCGACCACTCTGCGCATGGCCGTCGCGCGCAGGGCCGCGTCGTCGTCGCCGGCGCGGGTCGGAATGCGCAGGACGCTGTCGCCGGACCAGGTCGGGATGGGGGCGGGGCCGAAGCTCGCCGGCTGCGCGGGAGGGCGGCCCGAGGCCAGAGCCCGGATGTCATTGCGGACTCGGCGGCGAAAGAGCGAGACGCCCTTGTCCGACGTGCCCCGGTTCTCCCTCGCGTGGGCGACGATGGGGCCCTGTCCCACCATCGCTTCGTAGTCTCCGGGCCGTGTCTGGCGCTCCCGCGCCGGGCGCTCGAAGATCTCGCCCTGTTCGAGAATCTCGATGTTGTCCGGCGTGTTCCACTGCGGTGGGTCGGTGCGCTCGCCGAAGTTCGCCCACGCGACGATCTTGGTATTCGTGTCGTCCACGGGGACGCACCAGCGAAAGAAGGTGTTGCGACCGAAGTAGCGGGGGGTGTGTCCGTCGATGCTGTGCACCGCGCCGGATTGGGTGATGTTGGGCAGGATGTTCTCCTGCACCCGGGTCCAGATGTGTGGGCCCACGCGCCGCGCGATGGTGCAGTAAACGGCGAATGCGCCATCGTGATAATCCACGTCGCCGAGCACCCCCCAGGTGTCGGCGAACTGCGGCCCGTTGACCAGGGTGTGCAGGAACATCGAGTGCACGGGGTCGATGCCATTCTCCGTCACTTGCAGCCAGTTGCACGGAAAGTGACAGGTGTAGGGCTCCATCACCGTGTCCGGAATCTCGAAAGTGTCGTAGACGGGGAACTCCGGAGTCTCCGCGGGCGGCCCGAGGTAGGCGAAGATGATCCCCTTGTACTCGAAGGCCGGGTATCCGCCCTGCTGGACCCGGGCGAAGAGCGGACTGTCGGCGGGTTCGGCCGGGGCCTCCAGAAGCGAACCGTCCACGTCCCAGAGCCAGCCGTGGTAGCAGCAGCGGATGCCCCGCGCTTCGATGCGCCCGTACTCGAGCGACGCGCCCCGATGTGCGCAGTGGCGGTGCAGCAGGCCGATCCGCCCCTGCCCGTCGCGAAAGAGCACCAGATCCTCGCCGAAGAGACGAATGGCGAGCGGCAGGTCGCCGACTTCCCGGGAGAGCGCGATGCCGTGCCAGAAGCGCCGCAGGTACTCCCCACAAGGCGTATCCGGCCCGACGTGGGTGAGTTCGGGGTCCTCTCGCACAGCGCCGCGCTTCTCGTAACCGCGGTAGCTTCGGAAACGTTCGACGGGCACTTCCATCGTCATGTCTTCGCTCCCAGGTCGCGAACGCCATGCGCCGGCCGGGCCGGTTGGCCGGGGCGTGGCGGGGCAACAGCCTTGCGAATTCCAAAGAATACTCTAGTCGCAATGCTGCCCCGATTCACGATGGCTGCGGGCGCATGGTCGCGGGCGCGTGCCGAGAATCCGTCAAATTGCTGCGGCCAGGCCCGTACCCGCTCTACCCTGTCCGCGCGGTAGCATTGACCTTCCAGCTACTGGAAGGAATAGAGTCCGCGTCATGGTCCGTCGATTCCGTCTCCTCTCGTCCTCTACGGCGCTCTTCGCCGCGCTCGTACTGCTCGCTGCTGGCTCCGTCTCGGCCCTTGCGCACTCGAAACAGGAGGCGACCTTTCCCGAAGACGGCGCCGTCCTCGCGCTCTCGCCGGATGTCGTATCGATTGCCTTCGATACGCCGATGCGCATCACTTCGATTCAACTCACCGGCGAAGCGGGGGACGTCTTCGATCTCGAGCGCTCCGACGCGATGGAGCCGGTCACCGAGCTTCGCACGACACCCCCGCCGCTGCCGCAGGGCCGCTACACCGTCGAGTGGCGCGGTCTCTCGTCGGATGGCCATCCCATGAAGGGCCGCTTCTCTTTCGAAGTCGCACCGTAGGTCTCGGGCCGTGTGGGAGGCCGTACTCTGGATGGATGCATCGGCCTCGGCGACGGTCGCGGTGAAGGCGTTGGGGTATCTCGCTTCGCTCACCGCGGCGGGAAGCGCCCTCTTCATTGCCGTTTTCGACGATCTTGATGCCGGGACGCGGCAGGAGGTGCGCCGCCTCGGCCTCGTCTGCGCCTGCGGGTCGGCGCTCGCCGCGCTGGCGCTTGTCCCCCTGGGGGCTGTGTTTCTCTCCGGCGGCTCCTGGTCGGGAGCGCTCGATCCGATGTTCACCCACATAGTGGCGCATGGCCCGGTGGGCGAGAGTCTGATCGTTCTCGGTGTCGGGCTTGTCCTGCTCTCGGTCTCCTTCATCAGTCGTGCGGCGACGAAGTCATTGGGGGTGGCGGGCGCGGTCATCGTGTGTGCGTCCTTCGCGTTTCGTGGACATGTGCTCGCCGAGCCTCGTCTCGCGCTGGGAACCCTGCTCACGATTCACCTGATCGGGCTCGCTTTCTGGATCGGCGCCCTGATGCCGCTCTTCCGGCTCGCGCGCCACGGCAACAACGAGCGCGCGGGCGCCGCGGCCGACGCTTTCGGTCGAAGGGCGGTGTGGGTGGTGGCCGCGCTGGCGCTAGCCGGCGCCGGACTCCTCGTACTCTTGACCGGCAACCCCTTCCGGGCGCTCGCGCTGCCTTACGTTCAATTCTTCGTGCTCAAGGTGTCGCTTTTCCTGCTCTTGCTTGGGGCCGCCGCCTTCAATCGCCTTCGCCTCACGCCCGCCCTTCTTGCCGGTAACCCCGGTGCCGGCTTGCGGCTCCGGCGCTCGATCGCACTCGAGGCTGCGACGGTATGCGCGATCGCGCTCACCACAGCGACACTCAGCACCGTGTCCGCACCTGAGACATGAGCATGGCCAGAGCTGGCGCCACTCCATGCATCCGAGCACTGGCCCGCAAGTACGCCGCCCTGGAGCCCAGCGGCATGACCGGCCCGGTCCGGTCTCTGTTTTGAGAGGCCCGGAGGTCTTCCCATGTGCGCCGCGCATTCCCGCTTCTTGAGGACAAGGCTTCTGACTCTGATCGTGGCGGCGATCGGGCTCACGGTTCTGGTCGCGGCGGTGGTCGGGTGGCGCGTCGACTTCGGTTTCAATGGGGGCGCCTTGCGCGCTGACGCATCGGACCCGGAGATGGTGGCGCTCGGCGCCGGCGTCTACGCCGAACACTGCGCTTCCTGTCACGGCGAGCGACTGGAGGGAGAACCGAACTGGCGCCAGCGCAAGGCCGACGGAACCCTCCCCGCTCCGCCCCACGATGCCACCGGACACACCTGGCACCATTCGGATGACTTCCTGTTCCGATTTACCCGGGACGGACCCGCCGCCCTCGCAGGCGACGACTATCGGAGCGCGATGCCCGCCTATCGTGACATCCTGAGCGACCGCGAGATCTGGGCCGTCCTCGCCTACATCAAGAGCCAGTGGCCCGAGGAGATCCGCGAGGTCCAGGCGGGACGTTAGACGAGACTCGCGAAGTCCAGGCGGCGCGTTAGCGGTCTGGCCTCCCTTGGCGCGACTCCCGGCAGTTTGTACGAAGGAGCGCCACTCGAGCTCCGCTCGAAGGTGGATCGCTCCTGCTACACTGCCCCGTCGGCCGAGATTGCGCGAGGTCGGCAGCGGCGGCCGGTGCGGTCGTACCATCCAAGTGCTCCGCCCCGTCGCCGAGTGCCGGTAGAAAGCACGATCCGAAATACCCCGTTCAGCAAGCAGAGTCGACGCCAATTTAGAGGCGAAGCGCCGGCGGCCAGCAAGCATGGACACACTGAAACACCGCGAAGATGTCGGAGCGCCATACGAACACGAGGCGCATCGAATTGGCGGTGCTTGCAGTGAGAGCGTATGCCAAGGGCACGTTTCGACCGACTCCTGGAGAACCTGCTCCAGGTTCGGAGATTACACTCCGGACGGGATCACGAAGTAGTCTGCTGACATGCGGGAATCGCCATGCATCGTCTGACTGACTTCAAGAACTTCGCCCGTGCGGAGCTCAGTTTGTTCAAACCGTTGAACGTTCTGCTCGGCAGAAACGGATCGGGAAAGACCAATCTGATCGAGGGAGTCGAGCTTCTCGCCACCCTGGCCAGAGGTGTGCCCCTGAACGAAATCACGGATGTAGATCGGGGCGGAACATTCGAGGTACGAGGTGGCTTGCGATCCTGCGTCCGTTTTGGTGCGGACAGGTTCGAGCTGCGATTCAATGCCACCGCTGGTTCCGGTAGGGCTGGGCGACCCGTCGGCTACTCCATCGAAGTCGCTATACGCGGGAAGAATGACGTCCAGTTGTCCGCGGAGAGGTTGCAGTTCGGAGATCGGATCCTCTTCGAGGCAAGGAGTCTCGATGGTGAGCTGATGAAGGTGAAGTATGACAACTTCGCGCGCGGCAAGAACCCCGTCACCAACATTTCGGCGTCCCGTTCCGTGCTTTCACGTTACGAGGAAGTGGTCAGAAACAGTCAGCCGTATAGCGCAGGACTGGTGGATTCAATCAAAGACGTCCTGAGTGTGAGGCACTATCTGAGAAGCTCCCACATTTTCGATCCGCAACCGAGAGAGATGCGTGAGTATGCGCGCACTGAGGCGAGTCCAAAGCTCCTGCGCGGCGGCGCGAATCTCTCTGCGGTCTTGCTCGCACTGAGTGAAGGAGAAGCGGAGGAGCAGGCGACGCTGCGGCGCATAACCGAGGTCGCACGCCAGATTCCGGAGGAGCCATTCGCAAGGATCGCTTTCGTCGAAACCTCCCTGGGCGACGTAATGGCCGGATTCCTCCCCGAAGAAGGGCGAGGGGCAAGCGACCGAAGGCTGGTCGACGCACGCCTGCTGTCCGACGGCACCTTGCGGATGCTCGCAATCGTCACCGCGTTGGAAACGGTTCCCGAGTCTTCGCGCATCGTCATCGAAGAGTTCGACAACGGCCTGCATCCCAGCCGCGCGAAGCTGCTGGTGCAGACACTTTTCGAGACGGCGGCCCGCCGCAGGTTGAATGTGCTGGTAACGACGCACAGTCCGGCGTTCATGGATGCACTGGACGAATCGCAGATGAACAGCGTGCTCATCTGTCATCGCGACGAAACCGGCGGGGGCTCACACGTAACCAGAATCGCAGACATGGATGTCGCGGGCACGATCGGACTCCGGGGCGGTCTGGGCGACTTCGTGACCCGCGGCGCACTCGAAGAGCATCTCGCACCGGATTTCGCGGAACGACGCTCCAGGAAAACGCGGGAATGGCTCGCATCGCTGGACTGAGAGGCACGGCAATTCTCGATACGTCGTGGCTTCTGGAACTCTATAGAGTAACTGGGTACTTCCAGGAGTCACGAACCACCCAAGTCCGTACTGAAACCGCAACGCTCATCGACGCCCGATGCGAGCTCTTCGTCACCGTGCCGGTGCTGTTCGAAGTGGCGAGCCACATCACGCACGTCGGGAGCGGAGACCGTCGTCGCGTTCTCAGCGCTCGACTCCGAGATGACATCGAGAGCTCCCTCGATAATGATAGTCCGTGGACGATCGCCTCCGTCGGACAGGAGGTTCTTCTGCGGTCTCGGGATGTCATCCAGTTGGCCAGGCGATTCCTGGAGTCGTCTGGTCCCAAGTACTCCTTCGCCGACATCTCGATCATCGACCTCGCCGAGGTGCTTCGCGGGACGGGGCGACAGGTCAAGATACTGGCCTTCGACGCGCAGCTCGAATCATACTCTGATTGACTTTCTCGACTGCGCGCCGATCGCTTCAATGACCGCGTCCAGACAGCCGAGGCCGAAGGAAAATGACACGCTGAAGCCCACGCCGTCGGCGGTGACACCGGCAGCCTTGCGGGCGGCGAAGACCTCCATGGCGCTGCAATCTCCGGCTTGGCGGGAATAGCCCGTCCCGAGTGGGCGGATTCGGCGAAGGCCAGGGAGGTCGCCGGAAGCCGAATCTGAACTTTGCTGGCGGACGAGGGTTTGCCCGGGACGATGGGGAGCATCGCGACTCGTGTCGGGTGACATGCTTAAAATGCGAATACCATGAAAATCATTCATCGAATGAACGAATTTCATGATAAGGTTTGCTGCGATGCTGATTCGTCGAGATGCAGTCGAAGCGGTGGAGACGGCCCTCGGCCGCGCACCGGTGGTGGTGCTGGTCGGACCGCGCCAGTGTGGCAAGACCACGCTCGCCCGACGCTTCGTCGCCCCCGACTCTGTCAACTATTTCGACCTCGAATCGCCCCCTAGTCTGGCGCGCCTTGAGGAGCCCATGACCGCCCTGGCGCCTCTGCGTGGCGTCGTGGTGATAGATGAAGTGCAACTCAGGCCGGATCTCTTTCCCACCTTGCGGGTGCTGGTGGATCGTCCCGACCGGCCGGCGAGGTTTCTTGTTCTCGGCAGCGCCTCCGGCAACCTCCTGCGCCAGACCTCGGAAAGTCTCGCCGGCCGTACGGAGCGCGTGCTGCTCGGCGGCTTTATCGCTCGTGAAACGGCCGACACCGCACCGGACACGGAGAGCACCCTCTGGCGCCGTGGTGGCCTGCCCCGATCGTTCCTGGCCGCGACCGAGGACGACAGCGTGGTCTGGCGGCGCGAGTACATCCGAACCTTGCTCGAGCGGGACTTCCCGCAGTGGGGGGTGAGGGCGCCGGCGGTAGCCATGGGTCGCTTCTGGGCCATGCTGGCCCACTACCACGCGCAGACATGGAACGCCGCAGAGCCGGCTCGAGCCCTGGGGGTGAGGTCCGGTGTGGTTCGACGATACCTGGACGTTCTTACCGACGCGTTGATGGTGCGTCAGTTGCAGCCGTGGTTCGCCAACCTGAAGAAACGTCAGGTGAAGGCGCCGAAGATCTACATTCGCGATTCCGGTCTGCTGCATCGGCTACTCGGAATCGATACGGAACGGGCGTTGCTGACCCACCCCCGGGTCGGTGCATCCTGGGAAGGCTTTGCCATTGAGCAGGTGCTGGCGACCGAGCCCCACGACGAGGCGTTCTTCTGGGCGACGCATCAGGGAGCCGAGATCGATCTGATCCTGCGCCGGGGCGATGCATTGTACGGTGTGGAGTGCAAGCTCGCCGACGCGCCCCGTCTCACGCCATCGATCCGCATCGCCCTGGTCGATGTGGGTCTGGCCGGAGTCGTCGTCCTCTATCCCGGTGCGCAGCGCTACCGGCTCTCGGACCAGGTGGAAGTGGTGCCGTTGTCGGCCCTGAGCCGCGGCGAGGCGTTGTTCCCTTGAGGCGTACTGCGTCGCCGATTCACGGCACCCTTGAGTCTTCTCGGCCGGTTCATCCCCGCGCGTGCGGGGTACACGCGTATTCCCGTGGAATACCATTCTGTGCGGGCGACCCCACCTCGCATGAGCGAGGAACACTCTCCGGCTGCCTGCTCGTAGGTCCAATCAGCCGGTTCATCCCCGCGTGTGCGGGGAACACGGCGAATGGCCGATGCTCGATGAGTATTGGTACGGTTCATCCCCGCGTGTGCAGGGAACACGCCGGCAGGGGCGGGCATGGTGGAACACAGCCCGGTTCATCCCTGCGTGTGCGGGGAACACATGCGTCGCTGCATCGGCTTCGCCCATGCGCGCGGTTCATCCCCGCGTGTGCGGGGAACACTGGTTCCATTTCTTATGTTCCTTCGCAAGGTACGGTTCATCCCCGCGTGTGCGGGGAACACCCGAACTGTACCGTCTGAAAGGTGGCCTCGTACGGTTCATCCCCGCGTGTGCGGGGAACACAAGTCTTTCATCGCGGCCCACTTCCCGAGTATCGGTTCATCCCCGCGTGTGCGGGGAACACCCAACAGACTTCCGCTGCTGCAAGGCGGAAGACGGTTCATCCCCGCGTGTGCGGGGAACACGACGCTCAGCGCCGCGCCAACGGGCTCGCGGCCGGTTCATCCCCGCGTGTGCGGGGACACTGTGAGAGTCTGGCGGACATCCATCAAGTCATCGGTTCATCCCCGCGTGTGCGGGGAACACAATGAGCACCGTCTGCGCGTTCGAGGCGTCGCCGGTTCATCCCCGCGTGTGCGGGGAACACGTCTTCGGCCAGCAGTCCGGGTCCTCGAACGGCGGTTCATCCCCGCGTGTGCGGGGAACACGTCTTCGGCCAGCAGTCCGGGTCCTCGAACGGCGGTTCATCCCCGCGTGTGCGGGGAACACGTCATCCATGGGCGGCCCTTCTGGGGCGCGCCCGGTTCATCCCCGCGTGTGCGGGGAACACACCGGGATCCCGAAGGGCACACTCCGCTATCGCGGTTCATCCCCGCGTGTGCGGGGAACACACCGGGATCCCGAAGGGCACACTCCGCTATCGCGGTTCATCCCCGCGTGTGCGGGGAACACTGCCCAGTCAACAAGAGGGTCCAGGGTCGGAACGGTTCATCCCCGCGTGTGCGGGGAACACCCGCACATTGGCCATCCGTGGCCACCTGTTTCCGGTTCATCCCCGCGTGTGCGGGGAACACTTGCCTGAATTGTTAAAGAGCGATGCCGGCCACGGTTCATCCCCGCGTGTGCGGGGAACACGGTGAGGTCGCCGAGGTCGAGCACTACCCGACCGGTTCATCCCCGCGTGTGCGGGGAACACTTGCCTGAATTGTTAAAGAGCGATGCCGGCCACGGTTCATCCCCGCGTGTGCGGGGAACACGGTGAGGTCGCCGAGGTCGAGCACTACCCGACCGGTTCATCCCCGCGTGTGCGGGGAACACACCGACGCCGGCGACGTGTCGGGCGCGGCCATCGGTTCATCCCCGCGTGTGCGGGGAACACGCACGCCAGCGATTACGACGCCGCTCTCGCGGCGGTTCATCCCCGCGTGTGCGGGGAACACATGGCACCTCGCCATTCACGTCGTGCAGTAGACGGTTCATCCCCGCGTGTGCGGGGAACACGTTCATATCATCTCCCGTTGTGAAGGGCCGTCCGGTTCATCCCCGCGTGTGCGGGGAACACGTCCTTGACCTCCTCGTCCGAGTACTTCTCGACGGTTCATCCCCGCGTGTGCGGGGAACACGGTCCAGCCTCACACCCTCCGGGGTTTCGGGGCGGTTCATCCCCGCGTGTGCGGGGAACACTTCGCGGGGACGAAGTACGCGGACGCGAAAGACGGTTCATCCCCGCGTGTGCGGGGAACACGAATCGCCCGATGTTCCAACCCTTGACCCGCTCGGTTCATCCCCGCGTGTGCGGGGAACACGTCGCCAATCTCCATGAGGACCGATTCGAGGTCGGTTCATCCCCGCGTGTGCGGGGAACACACGCCAACGCGGACGCGTAGCGTCCACACAACCGGTTCATCCCCGCGTGTGCGGGGAACACTACAGGCCGGTCCGCATCGATTCGTCACGGCCCGGTTCATCCCCGCGTGTGCGGGGAACACCACTTCGCGCATTCCGACGTGATATGCCCAATCGGTTCATCCCCGCGTGTGCGGGGAACACGGGGATACCAGCATTCCGATCATTGCCGCCTGCGGTTCATCCCCGCGTGTGCGGGGAACACGCTGTTCAGCACGCCGTTGTACCGCGTCACGTCGGTTCATCCCCGCGTGTGCGGGGAACACCTCTTGACGGCAGCCGTGCTCCGTAGCTTGAGCGGTTCATCCCCGCGTGTGCGGGGAACACCTCTTGACGGCAGCCGTGCTCCGTAGCTTGAGCGGTTCATCCCCGCGTGTGCGGGGAACACCGTTGCTCCGCTTGCTTGAGCGCCTCCGCGAGCGGTTCATCCCCGCGTGTGCGGGGAACACGCGCAGTGTCGGAGTTTCGGTGATGTTCATGTCGGTTCATCCCCGCGTGTGCGGGGAACACTCCGAAAGTACTGAGTCATCGCTACGAGGTCGCGGTTCATCCCCGCGTGTGCGGGGAACACGTCGTGTGGAGCGTGATTTTGTTCGACCCTGCCGGTTCATCCCCGCGTGTGCGGGGAACACCCGGAAGTCATGCTGCGCTATCGCGCTACCACCGGTTCATCCCCGCGTGTGCGGGGAACACCGACGCGCGTATTGCGCCGCGCGCCGAGATTCCGGTTCATCCCCGCGTGTGCGGGGAACACGCATCTATCACCTCCGATCTCTTTCGAGATGTACGGTTCATCCCCGCGTGTGCGGGGAACACGTATCAACATGCTCCGCGAACGTGACCTTCACCGGTTCATCCCCGCGTGTGCGGGGAACACGTACCACTCGTTATAAATCCTAAGCACGGCCTCGGTTCATCCCCGCGTGTGCGGGGAACACCCGGGGTTAACCCCTAGCTCCGCGCTCTCCAGCGGTTCATCCCCGCGTGTGCGGGGAACACAGCGGCGTCCAGTAAAGCAGCTCATAACGCTGCGGTTCATCCCCGCGTGTGCGGGGAACACGGCGGAGACCAGCCCTGACGCTCTCTAGCATCCGGTTCATCCCCGCGTGTGCGGGGAACACATATGCCGCCGTTGCCTGCATCCGCCGCAGAGCGGTTCATCCCCGCGTGTGCGGGGAACACCGTAATCTGTGTTGCCACATGTCGCAGTAGCGCGGTTCATCCCCGCGTGTGCGGGGAACACAGACGGCCATTTGCGCCGCCACGCTCAGGGACCGGTTCATCCCCGCGTGTGCGGGGAACACTCCGATCGCTCTCAGATATTCTCCCAGCGATCCGGTTCATCCCCGCGTGTGCGGGGAACACAGCGCTTCGCGGTGGCATACGGGCTTCGGTGTCGGTTCATCCCCGCGTGTGCGGGGAACACGCGACGGATGACGGGTCTGGCGTGACGATGCGCGGTTCATCCCCGCGTGTGCGGGGAACACTCGTTTGCGCATGAGCAAGACTGGCCGTTCAGCGGTTCATCCCCGCGTGTGCGGGGAACACCGCCTGGATGGCCAGGGTGGAGGGGAAGATCAACGGTTCATCCCCGCGTGTGCGGGGAACACTTGCCCGCCTGGAATGGGCGGGATTCGAGGATCGGTTCATCCCCGCGTGTGCGGGGAACACGCCGCGCAGATTGCGGCCTACGGTGAGCCCGCCGGTTCATCCCCGCGTGTGCGGGGAACACGCTGTTGTGGGGCGCGGGCATGGCGTACAACACGGTTCATCCCCGCGTGTGCGGGGAACACTTTTTCAGTGCTCGCACTGGCGCCAAGGGCACCGGTTCATCCCCGCGTGTGCGGGGAACACGATGGTGGGCTGCAGGATGTATTGTCCGTTGTCGGTTCATCCCCGCGTGTGCGGGGAACACGAGGCGCTGATTGAGGACACGCAGCCCGACGGCGGTTCATCCCCGCGTGTGCGGGGAACACGAGAAGGCAAGCCGCGTGGTCTACGCCGCGCCCGGTTCATCCCCGCGTGTGCGGGGAACACGTCCGCGGCGTTGGCCGCGTCCCGGATAATTCCGGTTCATCCCCGCGTGTGCGGGGAACACTGGATGGAAAGACTGTGCGGAGGCTGCGCCGCCGGTTCATCCCCGCGTGTGCGGGGAACACCGTTGGCACCGCCGCGCGCTTCTCGCAGATGGCGGTTCATCCCCGCGTGTGCGGGGAACACGGTATACCCAACAACGCCAACGAACTGCGAGCCGGTTCATCCCCGCGTGTGCGGGGAACACATCATCATCCGGATGCCGCGCGAGAATGCAAGCGGTTCATCCCCGCGTGTGCGGGGAACACCTTGCCTCCTTAGCCTCCCAGGATATCGCAGCCGGTTCATCCCCGCGTGTGCGGGGAACACATGCGAAGCCTCGCCATAACCGCCCTCGCTGGCGGTTCATCCCCGCGTGTGCGGGGAACACCGTGTCCATCATCGTCTCCTCCTCCTCTGCGCCGGTTCATCCCCGCGTGTGCGGGGAACACCCCCCGGGGGCGCAAGTCGAGGCGGGGCTTGCCGGTTCATCCCCGCGTGTGCGGGGAACACTCTTCCTCTATCCTTCGGATTTAACAGGGGTTTTGGATTTTTAAAGAGCTTACCAGCTTTTCGCCGGTCTGAAGACGAGGCTGCTGTCGTGGTTCAGGCTTCGGATTTCGCACGTGGCATCGAGTCTTCATCGTGAGCTGGCAGAGGGAGGAATTGCACAAGTTTGAGGCCGTCAAGATCCGTGGGAATGCGCCGATTGTGGCCGCACGTGTCAAACTCATACCCAGCGTCGTTGGGTGCCGCCCAGGCGATGATTGCGTCGCCGTCTTCGATCTCTTCCTTCACCTGTCCCCATATCATCTCGCGTGTACGTCGCGAGTAGTTGCCGACATAGACTCCCGCCCTTATCTCCAGCAGCCAGACTGCCAATCTCCCGCGCAGCCGGGGCGGGGCATTGTTAACCGCGATGACCAACATCGCCGCTTGGCTCCTCCGAAATCGCGACCGGTTGCGCCTCCTCATGTGGCGGTGGCGCTTCGAGTTCACCCGCAGCCAGCATGTCTTCGATGCCCGGGATGAGACGATTCAGTAATCCGGTTTTACGGAATGTGTCTCGGCAACCGCGCCTCACTTCTCCTACCGGATCCCGGGATGCCGGAGTTCCGCCTCGCTGCGCCAAGCCGGCAATCCGATACGCTACTGGGACCACTGTCTCGAACTTGTAAACATCGGCTACGTCGTAAACGAACGACTGGGGCTTTCCGGTATGCAGGAAGCCGATGGCCGGGGCGTATCCAGCCGCCAGGATCGCCGCTTCGGCCAGTCCGTAGAGACACGCAGTCGCCTGACTCAGGCAGCGATTGGGCAGATCCGCGCCACTCCAGTCACCGGGGTTGTAACGACGTCCCTTCCATCGGACACCGTGCTGCCGGGCCAATACTTCATAGAGTCGCTTGACCCGGGCGCCTTCGATACCACGAAGCTGATCGACGGAACGTCGCTGGGGGGCGGGCTCCCCGAAGCGCATGCTGTACATTTTGCGAACGACCTTGAGGCGGGCGTCGGGATCGAGGGCGAGTCGCGCTTGGTGGAGCAGGCGGTCGGCTCGGGCACCACCGGGTTGACCAGCCGAGTAGAGGCGCACTCCAGCCTCGCCAACCCACACCAGAAGACAACCTACGCGCGCTGCGAGTGCGACAGCCGCATGAGATATCCGTGCACCGGGCTCGAGCATGAGGCAAGCGATGCCCCCAATCGGGATATGCGTGCGCACCCCATTGCGATCGACTACGACGAAGGCTCCATCGAGAACATCGAGCCGCCCTTTCTCGATAAACAGAATGGAGGCGCGATCCTTGATGGGGATAGGACGGGGCGGTGCGATTCCCGGCGTGGTGGCCATGGCGGTCGGGCGTTACGAGCAGGGCACGGGGTCACGGAGAGATGACTTGTTCTGAGCCCAAACGCGCCCTACTGCAAAGCGGCTGGTCCGGCATTCGACACGATGTTTCAGCGGTGTCGTCCTGAACAGGTCGGTGTGGCCTCGCGTGTAGTCGCCATCATTCAGCAGCTTGTGGAAGCCCACACGAGCGAAAGGAACTCTCCCTTCCTGATGACTTCGCGGTCCATGCTTGCGGACAGTCCAATACCCAGGCCTCGGAGTGGGGGCCTCGTGACATCGCTGGACAATGAGACGTCATGGCCACTATGCACGTCGAATCAGCATGAGACCGCATCCGTAGGCCTTGGCCGCACCGAAGCCTCTTGCAATGGCGGGGATGAGCGGTCCCGGATCCTCGACCGTCAGGATGCCTTCGAAGTCGAGAGTCGAGAACGACATCGGCCGCGTCGCTCCCTTACGAGTGATGCGGTGCTGCTCGTAGCCCTCCACGCTTAGCTCGCCGGAATGAATGACGAATCCAGCCCTCGCACCTTGCCGCTCCAGCCATGCGCGTCCCTGTTCTTCCATGGCGGCGCGTCTAAGGGTCGCCCGCTCGTCTTTCGACTGGAGACGCAGCGCATCCATTACGACATCGTGTTTGACGGAGCGCTGGCGCGATGGATTACGGCGACGGATGACCGGGTTGGCACGGAGTGAAAAACGCAGCCGGTCTCCGGATTCGATAACGGGGGTGAACGGCTTGGGCTCTTCGATTTCGAACAGACCCAGCCGATCTTCCGGAGGACGGGTGGAGAGAATCAGGAATACACCGGTATCCATCTCGCGCCACAGAAAGTCGCGTCGCCGTTCAGGAGTATCGGCAAACAGGGACCAAACGAGGTGATGTCCTGGTTGCCTTGCGATGCTGCCCCTTCCCGTCTCTCCAAGCAGCAGTGGAGCGAGAGCCGCCACCGCGGCATTGCGCTTGAGACTGACTCGAGAGAGATACCGCAGCGGACTCATGTCTCTTCGGCTGTCACTTCAATGATGCGCTCCTGACGGTCCAGGAACTGCCAACGAGCCCGGCTTGACACTACGTCGCGGCGCCGCTCGACGCGAGATCGGGTCGGTGCCCCAGGCGCGTCATCGTCGAATGCAACAGTGCGCGGTGTGGCGTCGGCGGCTCGTATATACCGCAGGAGGCGTTGCTCTTCGTCTTTGGGTCGCCGGATATTCAGGGCATCCATGAATGAATCGGCTTCGATGATCTCCGGATTGAGAGGCAAGCCGAGCGGCGCCGACTTGCGTCCGACGTAGAGCACGAAAACCGGATTCCGCAAAGCGCCGGCGATCTCCTCGAGATCGAGGGTTGATTCGGGGCGCAGCCACAGTACGACGGTGAAGCAAGTGTCTGTACGCCACTCGCGGTTGGAGAGCACCGTGTTCAGGCCTTCCGACTCAAGCTCGTCACGACGGGTCGCGAACCTGCGACCCTTGAGGGCCTTCGGGGTCTGAGCAGTGTGCCAGTCCATCAACGGCCGCCCCGGCGCGTCTGTCCTCACTGCATAGTAGAGCCCAGCCTCCAGTGCCTGGTGCGACTCATCATCAGCCCGTTCGGTCCCCCAGGCGGCGGCGATCAGCCCCAGGATGGCGGAACGCCCGGGGCGTGCCCAGCTCATGCGGCGTTCACCGACGGCGATCTCGCCGAAGGAAGCCATCGGGGCGTAGAGGGTGAGGAGCAGGAAGCGCACGAGATTCAGCCGGCCGCGAAAGCGATGAGGTCCGCCAGGGTGCCATCGCCGCTCGTGACGTTCATGGTGTAGCGATCATCGGCGCAGGGACCGTAGGCCGTATCCAGTCGATCCCGGAAGTCCTCCAGTGCCTCGATGGATCCTCTGCCCTGGTCGGAGCCTGCGATTGGTTGGAGAAAGGCGGCGGCAAGGCTGCGCGGTTGGCCCGCGCCTCTCTCGGCCAGCGCATACATTGCGCGGGCTCGGCTCGCGAAGCTTGCCTGTTTGCCCCTTGGTGCGACCGTCGCGGCAGCCTCGACGAGGGCCGCCAAGCTGGCGTCACGTACAGACTCCGCATCATCACCCAGATTACGCAGCAGCAGACCGCGATCGACGCAGACATAGATATAGAACACGCCCGCACCGTATTCCTGCACTCCGACGAAGCCGGCTCCCGCGTCATCCGGCTCATCACGAGACTTGAGGTCGTCCACGGCGGTGTAGTAGTCATCTTCCGCGATGGCGCGATGCGTCGTGATGGCGTGGGCGACCTGCACTGCCGCTTCGCGGTTGAACTTCGGGCTATCGGCGAGCATGCGCCCGAACATTGCGATATCCGCCGTCGTATCCACCCGATTGAGCAAGTCGTCTGGTTTCGGGGTTTCGAGTTCGTCGCCGGCCAGCGCCCGGTCGGCAAGTGCGAAAGCCCTGTCACGTTCCGGAGGGGAGACGAAGGCGAGCTGTTCAGTGAAGGTGGGAGACTCGTCCTTCTCGCCCTTTACCTTGCCAAAAACGTTGGCGATTTCGCGGGCGAGTTTGAGGGCCTCATCCTCGTTCATGCCGCCGTCGATCAAACGATCGTAGACCGCCTTGCCGATTCGCTGGGTGCGGTCTGCAAGATGGCCTTCGAGCTTGGTGGCGAATACCTCCGAGGTGCGCCACGCGCGTTTCAGGCTCTGTGAGGAGATGCGCAAGCGGGGCACTCCGCCGAAGACGACGCTCTTGGGGCGGCCGGTATCGTCTCGGTTCAGATTCGAGGGGCCGTAGGCAGTGAGGAGATGAAGTTGAAGAAAGTCGGCCATCGCTGATCCCCTATGGTTCGACTTGCGTCGATGTTGTCGTTGTGGGCGCGCCGCGCTCCGAGCGGATGCTGTCCGCGACCCCGTAGTAGTCGAAGATCCAGCGCTTCTTCATGTCGTCTCCCCAGTAGAGGATCGCCCGCGACAGGTCGTGCACGTTAAGCGTCCCCTTGGCCATTCGAACGAGACGGCGCATCGGATCCATGAGTTCATTGCGGTTACTCTGGAGGAGACGACGAAAGCGGTTCTCGGAGAGCAGTGCCGAGTGTTCGTCGTCGAGGGCGTCGCGACCGATGGCCCGGGCGACGCGGCGTTCTTCGGTCTCGCGGACGAAGGCGAGGACTCCGGCAAGGATGGCGACCCGATCAGGATGCCGCGGAAGCCTCGCGATAAGGCGCAAAGCCTCCGGCTCCTGCATCACCTCGATGGGCGTGGCGGCTCTGCGCATGCGGGCGAGAGCGGCCCGATGGCGGCCGGATTGAACGGAGTCCGCCGGATTCAAGCTGCGCCACCAGTCGTATGCGATCGAAGCGCTGCTCGGCTTTGCAGTCTCTGTCATGCCGCCTCCCGCTGATTCTCTTGTGAGCGCCTAGATGCCGGTGCGGGGATATCGAGCTCACCCTCGAACAGTGCCTTCCCCGATTTGCCGCGCCCGCGAAGTGCGAGCGACAGGTAGAAGCGGGCCTTGACGTGCCGGTGCATGTCCCGGTCTTCAAGGCCCTCGAGTGGAGCGTACTCGTCGAACAAGTGCAGTGCTGCTATCTCCATCTTTGAGGCCCATTGCCGGCGGATCTCGACAGTGGGATCGTCGTGGTCGGAAAGTTCCGTGATCGCGAGCGCTGCTTCTTCGAGCGACGCGAGGAACGCCGTTTCCGTGTCGCGATAGAAGCGTTCCGCGATGAAACCGTAGTCACCGCGGGCGTTCTTGGGGTCTTCATGGCGGGCGGATTTCACCGCCCCAGTCGTCAGACGGGCAACCATCGCCGCGCCGGCTGTCGTCTCCTGAATGTACTCGTCGAGACTCGCGAGGGTGCCTTGCTCGAGACGCCAGAGAGGCATCTCACTTTCGATCCAGGCTCGCGCCTTCATGTTGTCCATGTCGTAGCCGAAAGCCACAGATCTTGAGACGACGTCTCGCGGGGCGCGTGAATCCCAGTGACGGATGACACGCGCGGGTTCACGAAGGCCGTCCTTGCTCGGAACGACGAGCCCCGGCCACAGTCGGTAGCTGATGCCGCCAGGGGCGGGGTGAACGGGAAGCCATACGGCTGATGCATTCTGTCGATAGTACGGTGTCAAGGGGTGCTCGAATCCCTCCGAGTAGTTGGTTCCGTAGTTCCTGGTTCGATAAGTTGCCACGACCACCGAATCCTCGATTGCCGTAAGACCGCATCTGCGACCCTCTGCTTTCTCGAAGTGGAGTCGTATCCGTCGAGGCATACCCCAGTAGACCTGCAAGGGGTGCACATCGGAAGGAGTCGTCTCTCTGCCACTGGCTTTCGGATCGGAGGTGCGGGTGGGCCCCAGCCAGGGAAACACGTGCTCGGCCGCATCGACGAGCGTCGTCTCGGTGGTGCGTTGCTTAACCTGTTCAAGGCTCTCGACGTTGGGCCAGAGTCGCCCCCACAGGGTGCTGCCGTACCTGGGATGGTCGGCGACAACGAGCGTAGTCATCGGCCCTCCGCCTCGCAGGGATGTCCGGAAGCCTTTGCCTCCAGCCGGCGCATAGGCGCTCATCGTATAGAGCGCCATGGCTGCCGCACCGCGAGAGAGCACTGGCGCCGCAGCTCCGCGTTTTACGAAGAGGTCGGTGTTGTTGCGGAGCGCCTGCGCCCCCGGTGTGTCGATCAGCAGGGTTGCGATTTGCTTGTCGTTGGCGTCCTCCAGGGGGTCGGTGTCTTGCAGAAAACGCGGGCCGGGACCATCCAGGACGAAGGCATGTCCAACCGTCGAAAAGCACCGCTCGAGTGCGTCCGGGTGTGGCGGCTTGTGCCACCAGTCGTCCCACTCGTCGTCGTTTTCGGGTGCGGCGGCCGAAGACAGCAGACCGATCAGGAACTCGTGGGCGGCCCCGTTGAAGTCCGGGCGCGGCCAAGCGAAGGCGACGCAGGGATCATCATCCGAGCGATCGGTGATCCGCCAGGGTTCGACGTACTCGACCACACCGCTCCGACGCCGAACCGGCAGCCATGGCGCGTCGATGAGGTTGAAACCGCTCGACAAGTCAGAGACCCCGCGAAATCTCAAGCCCACGCTCGAGATCGTAGCTGATTTGAACCTCACCGCCACGTTCACTACCCGACGCCGCCATTCCTGACCAGCCCTTTTCTCCGGCTTCGCTGCTCTCTAGTACAACCATGATCTTGTCGGCATCGTATTGCGTCCAGTTCGCTCTCGCCGCCTGTGCTTTGCAGGCATGCTCCGGCGCCAGCGCCTCGCCGCCCACCCGCCGGGCCGAGACGCGCACTTCGCTCAGCCGCCACGCCCGCCCTGGATCATCCGGTGCAGCTTGATGCGCGTAGGGCTCTATCTGTCCATCCTTGATACAGGCGAGTCGTAGTGTCACCTGCGGATCGTCGTCAAGGCGGGTCGGCGTTCGGACATCGCTGTCCCAGGTCCCGCCTTCCCGCATGAAGCCCGCGCTCAGATCGAGCAGGTTCATCGTTGCGGCACCTCGATCGGCGCCACTCTTGCCTTCGGCATCGAAGAACACTCCGTGCAATGCGGTGGGGACTTTCCCATCGACATCGTCGCCATAGACGGCCTCGATGAGCCTTCTCAGTCCGGCGGGGCTCTCGATTGCACCGGCATCCTTCAGGTTTCGGGCACTCAGCCACAAGCGGGCGTGATCCCGGTAGACATACTGGGCTCGAGGAAAGGCCCGGCTGAACCAGTCCTTCCCCGGGTCTGCGACGGGCTCTGGTCCGACCACGAGCAGCTCCGGCCGACCTCCGCGTTCCGGGCGTTCATGACGCCAGAGTCGTCCCGAGCGTTGGATCAGGAGATCGATCGGGGCGAGATCGGTCACGAGCGCGTCGAAGTCCAGATCCAGTGACTGCTCCACCACCTGCGTTGCAATGAGCACCCGGCCCCCCCGTTCTTCGGATCGGCCGTGTTTGCCGAATGCCGACACGATGCGCTTCTCGATCGCCAACCGGTCCACCAGAGCGAATCGGGAGTGGAAGAGATCGGCGTGAATGCCGTGCGAGGACAGTGCTTCACGAGCTTCCAGCGCGTCGTCAACGCTGTTGCGGATGTAGAGGACCGCACTGCCGGAGCGGGCTGCTCTGCGGATCTCGTCCAGAGCATCGTCCATCGATCCGAGGAAGCGCACGGGGAGATTGCGCGCACGGTCCGAGCGCCCCTCGACCCTCGTGGACGAGCTGGCGTCTGACGAGCACACCGTCACCAGGGGATAGTCCAGACCCGCTTTCACAGGGCCGGCCTGTGCACCCAGTCCGTTCGCAAAGGCGTCCGTCAGGCGTCGTCGCACGGAGCGGGGGAGCGTCGCGGAGAGCAGTATCGCTGAACCACCGAGCCCCGCCTGGAACTCGAGCAGACGCTCCATCTCCCGTCCCATGTAGGCATCATAGGCGTGCACTTCGTCCAGGATGAGGACGCGGTGACTGAGTCCGAGAAGGCGCAGCGACTGGTGCCGGCTCGGCAGGACCGCCAGCAGCGCCTGATCGATGGTGCCTGCTCCCGCATCGGCTAGAAATGCACGCCGCCGGTCGTCGGCAATCCACGCCGCGCAGGCCGTTGACGCGGTCGTTTCGTAAGGACTATCGGCGTTGTGCTCCGGACCGTAGGGATCCTCGAATTTCCCTCCGTGCGACATCGCCTCTCGAAAGCCCTCGTGCATCCCACGCGCGCCGTGCGTCAGAGCCAGGGACGGTTTGGTTCCCGGCGCGAAGAGATGCCGGCACGCGAGCGCAAGTCGGTCGAACATCGCGTTGGCCGTCGCCATGGTCGGCAACGCGATGTAGAGTCCGTCCGCCGTGCCGTTTTCCATCAGGCGGTGGGCGAGCATCAGGGCCGCTTCGGTCTTGCCACTGCCGGTCTCGTCCTCGATCAGGAAAAGTGCAGGACCGGCGGGCAGCGGAACTTCCCGTGCCCAGTTCTGCATCGGGCTCGGCGTTCTCTCCCCACCCAGCAGATCGGGGTAGTCGAAGAGGCGACTGACGCCCGCGGGTACCACCCCCGCTTCGTTGATGGCGCATGCTGCTCGGGCTCTCGCCGTGTCCCAGTACGCATCAAGATCGTCGCACGGTTCGCAATAGGGGAACCATTCCTGATTGGAACCGATCCAGTCCGCCAGCACCGCCAGGCCGGCCAGGGTGAGTGAGGCGTGTTTCGCTCTTTGCGTCTCCAACTCCCGAACTTCCTTTGGCGGTGCAAGCAGTTGATGTGCCTGCTGGATGAACTCGTGGGCCGCGTCGATTCCTGCTCGGCCGAAATCGGAGCGCAGAGAACTCAGCGTTTCGCCGCCGCGCCGTTCCGGTGGTGCGCCATGGTGGCCGGTGACGGCGGAGATGAGCGGCGGCCACGCCCGCCGTCGGGCAACGGTCGGCAAGCGAAAATGGTCGGGATCGGCATCGAAGAGGCGCATCCCGCCGGCGCCGTGATCGAATCGTGTTGCCATCCTCTCTGGATCATCTTCGAAGCAAGGTGGATAGAGGTTCGGGACCTTGGCCTGAAACTTCTTGGCGAACTTGCCGATGTCGTGCAGGCAGAGTAGATAGCAAGTCAGTGATACGGCGTCATCGCCCACCAGTCCCAGCAGTTCGGAAAAGCGGTTGGAGAGCCGGGGATGAGAAGTGAGCAGGGCCTCACCGACCGCGGCCACATCGAGCGAGTGGTACGCGAGAGGGTGCCACCGGGGACCGCGATCAGGGTGAAGAGGTCGGGCTTTTCCCCAGAAGGGCGTGATGTCCATCGTGATTTGGGGTCTGGTTGTTGTGCGGAACCGATTATCGTTCGGCGATTATGGCGTTTTTTCGTCGGCCACCATCGTACTGCTCAGAAGTCCGGTTTACTGGCTTCGTGTTGGCCGCTTCGTCAAGTTAGCTCTCTTGGATGCCATGCACCGCACCGGTGACTCGGAGGCGTGCTCAATGTCGATTGCCCAGACTTGGAGCGGACGGCGCCGGCCTCTTGCAGGCGCTAGCCTATGCCCTAGCCGCGGTCTCCCGGTGGCGCCGAACGGTCGGGCCGAGGACATCGTCCCGGCGTCGTACACGCGTCGCGCGGGCAGGGTGCACGGGCGGGATGCGGGCCGGGGGCCTCGGCCAGCACGCGGGCCGGCGTGCACGAGCAGAGAGTCAGTCGCGGGTCGCCCGGCCGAGAGGCGCGGTCCCATGTCGCCCGGACCGCAGAGCAGTGGCGCTGATCCAGGCGCGCCGGTCGTTCTCCGGCCGCGCCGTGCGCCGGGTCCGACACATCGTATCTTGCGGATTCGGCAGGATATTCGCATCGGCGGCGTTTGCTTGACAAAGCACCCCCTGCGGGCCATAAGGGCACCGGGAGAACTTCACCATCACACCTGACTCGGAGGAACAGGAATATGGATTACAAGAAGGACGATCTGGTCGAAATGCTGGCGACCGGCAAGATGTCACGGCGGAAGTTCCAGTCTCTGCTGGGCTCGCTGGGCATCGCCACGGTGACGCTTCCGGTTTGGACCGGTCCCGCGCGGGCGGCCGCGGAGGACCACCCCAACGTGTTCACCTGGGAGGGATGGGATATCCCGGAGCATCACCAGGAGTACCTGGACAAGCACGGGGAGCTCCCCAATTTCTCCATCTTCGGGGATGAAGAGGAGGCCTTCGCCAAGATCATGGCCGGCGCCCGCTACGACGTGAGCCACCCCTGCTCCTACAAGGTGGAGATCTGGCGCGACGCCGGAATCCTGCAGCCCATCGACGTGAGTCGACTTGACCACTGGGGAGACATCATCCCGAGCCTCAAGGAGATTCCGGGAATGACGACCGCGGACGGCGATGTCTATTTTGTCGCGTCGGAGTGGGGTCACACCTCGGTTCTCTATCGGGCCGACCTCGTGGATCCCAAGTACCAGGAGGACGAAACCTGGGGAATCCTGTGGGACGAGCGCTATGCCGGGCGCATGTCCATGGCGGACAGCCTCATCGACGGGGTGATGGTGGCCGCGATCTACGGCGGCGCCAAGGACCCCTTCAATATGACCGACGCCGAAGTGAAGGTCACCGGCGAGCTCCTGCGCAAGCAGCTTCCCCTGCTGCGCTACTACTGGACCAGCCCCACCGACATCGAGAACGCGATGGCGGCGGGCGAGCTGGTGGCAACCAGTTCATGGAACGACTCGTATACCGCTCTCAAGGGCGAAGGCATCGATGTCAAGTACATGAATCCCAAGGAAGGCGCCATGACCTGGGTGTGCGGATTCTGCCTGATGTCCGCGGCGGATCCCGAGAAGCTCGAGAAGAGCTACGACGTCATCGACGCGTTCCTGAGCCCGGATTCGGGCGTGGTGACCATCATGGACGAGGGCTACGGACACGCGAACCAGCGCGCCTTCGAGCTCGTCTCGGACGATGATCTCACGGAGCGTGGTCTGTCCAAGAACCCCGAAGAGCTGCTGAACTCGGGCATCTTCCAGGAACCGATCGCCAACGAACCGGTGTTGCAGGCGCTGTTCGAAGAGATCAAGGCCGGACTGTAAGGACCTCCGGCTATCCTGCGACGTGATCGAGAGTCAGGATGAGTCCGGGGCATCCAGCGCGTGCTGGTGCCCCGGATTCGTTCCGTCTCCTGATCGCCCCGTCTCCCCAAACCACGGGGTGCGGACACACGCTAGCTGGCATGGATCGCGTTGAACGTGATCAGGAGGGCTCGCCGCGCGGTTCAGGTACGCCTGTGCACCCTGACTCGCGAACGCCCTTGCCCGGTCGGCGCCTGCGCGCCCGCGCTTCGTGGATCGGTGAAACCCGGTTGTGGGGCGGACGCCTCGATTCATCCACCGGCCCCGGCGCCTTCGATCTGGCACTTCCGCGCCCGCGTCATGAAGCCCGGCTTCGGTCGCGGTTGCGGTCCGGCTCGCTGAGCCGGGACGCAGCGAAAATCCGTTCATGACTTCCTCCACGACGGCATCCGCTCCTGCCACCCGCCGCGGGTTGCGGGTGTGGTTCATGCGCAGCGAGTCGGCGAGGGGATACGCGCTGCTGTCGCCGACCTTGGCGGTCGTCGTGCTCGGTCTCGTCTTTCCGGTGATCATCCTCACCGCTCTGAGCTTCTGGAAGCAGGAGTACGTCGAGATCATCCGGACCTTCACTTTCGAGAACTACTTCGCGTTCTTCGAGAAGAAGATCTACTACCTCATTCTCTACCGCTCCATCCGCATCTCGGCGTTCGTGACCCTGGTCACGATCGTGCTGGCCTATCCCCTGGCCTACTACATCGCCTTTCATGTCCAGAAGAACAAGATGATGTGGATCATCATGGTCACGATCCCCTTCTGGACCAGTTACCTGTTGCGGGTGTTCGCGTGGAAGGTGATTCTCGGCTACAACGGCGTGATCAATTCCGGACTCACTTCGCTCGGTCTGATATCCGAGCCGCTTGAGTTCCTGCTCTACAATCCGACCGCGGTGGTGATCACGCTGGCCCACGCGTGGGCGGCGGTGGCCATTCTCCCCATCTACGTGTCCCTGGAGAAGATCGACCGCTCGCTCATCGAGGCGGCGCGCGATCTGGGGGAGAGCGCATTCATGACTTTCATACGCGTCACGCTGCCCCTGTCGCTTCCCGGGGTCATCGCCGCGAGTCTGCTGGTATTCATCCCCACGGTGGGAGACTACGTGACCCCGGCCCTGGTGGGGGGCACGCGAGGAATCATGATCGGCAACATCATCCAGTCCATGTTCGGCAAAGCGCTGAACTGGCCATTGGGAGCGGCGCTTTCCATCATTTCCATGTTGACGGTGACGCTCGCGGTATGCGTCCTGCTCGGTGGGAGCCGCTGGTACCGGAAGCGGGTGGGTTAGGCAATGAACTCGGGGCGCCGGAAGATCAACGGATTCGGGGTATACGCGATCGCGTACCTCGCGTTTCTCTACCTGCCGGTGGCGGTGCTACCCATCTTCTCGTTCAACGACTCGCAGTATGTCGCCTTCCCGCTCAAGGGGTTCACCCTCAAGTGGTATGAGCAGTTGGCGGACAGCCACGGACTCCTGAACTCGTTATGGAACAGCGTACGGGTTGCGCTTTGCGTATCCGTCCTGAGCACGGTGCTTGGAGTGTTCGCCGCCAAGGCGCTGACACGTTACCGGATGCGAGGGCGCGGGGGGATGGTGGGGTTCATCATGGTGCCGCTCGTCATCCCCGAGATCATTCTGGGCATCTCGCTTCTCATGACCTTCAGTCTGAGCGACGTGAGGCTCTCCCTGGTTACCGTCGGAATCGGGCATCTCCTGCTCTGCGTGCCCTTCTCCATGCTGGTGCTGATCTCGCGCATGGAAGGCTTCGACCGGAGCATGGAAGAGGCGGCGCGAGACCTCGGAGAGAACGCCTGGGGAACCTTCTGGCGTGTCACCTTTCCCATCATCTTTCCCGGCATCGTCGCGAGCCTGCTGCTGACCTTTACCATTTCCTTCGACGAGTTCGTGCTGGCCTTCTTCCTTTCCGGCTCCGAAGCGACGCTGCCCTTGCACATCTGGAGCCAGCTCCGATTCCCGGAGAGGCTGCCCTCGGTCCTGTCGCTCGGCGCCATCATCGTCGTGTTGTCGACGATAGTGGTTTTCTTTGCGGAGTTCGTTCGCCGGGGCGGCGTGCAGCTCACCCCTCCCAAGGTCTGAAGCGATGGCGAACACAATCATATCGATCGATCACGTCACCAAGGATTTCGGCGCGGTGCGCGCGGTAAACGACGCGAACATCGAGATCGCGGAAGGTGAGTTCTTCTCGCTGCTCGGCCCCTCCGGATGCGGGAAGACGACGCTGTTGCGGATGCTCGCCGGATTCGAGGTGCCGAGCACGGGCCGTATCCACATAGACGGCAGTGACGTGACGCTGCTCGCGCCAAACCACCGTCCGGTGAACATGGTGTTTCAAAGCTACGCGATCTTTCCGCACCTGAACGTGGCCTCCAACATCGCGTTCGGGATGAGAAAGTCGGGGCTCTCGAAGCCGGAGCTCGCGCGGCGCATCGACGAGATGCTCGAGCTCATCAGGCTGCCCGGCTACGGGGAGCGCGGCGCTAACGAATTGTCCGGGGGCCAGCGGCAACGGGTGGCGCTGGCGCGGGCGCTCATCAAGCAGCCCAAAGTACTGTTGCTGGACGAACCGCTGGGGGCGCTTGACAAGAAGCTGCGAGAGCAGATGCAGATCGAGCTGCGCCAGTTGCAGCAGCAGGTGGGCATCACTTTCGTGTTTGTGACCCACGATCAGGAGGAGGCGCTCACCCTTTCGGATCGCATCGCGGTCATGTCCCAGGGCGACGTGCTGGAGATTTCCACGCCGGGCGAGCTCTACGAGGCGCCGAAATCCCGTTTCGTCGCGGACTTCATCGGCACCATGAACTTCTTCGACTGTACCGTGAGCGAGTGCCGGAACGGGGTCCTGACCGCGGAGTCCGCGGAGCTCGGCCGGGTGCGCGTCGCGTGCGAGATGCCTCCGGTGGCCCCGGGCGAGGTATTCGTGCTCGCCATTCGTCCCGAGAAGTTCCAGCTCGCGTTCGACGAGGTCGGCGCATCCGACAACGCGGTCCGGGGGCGCATGGGGCCTTCGGCCTATCTCGGGGACCGCAGCCACTTCTACGTCTACCTGGAGGGGCGGAGCGAGCCGGTATCCGTCGCACTGCCGAACCTGGCGAGGTCGCTCTATAGGGTCCGGGGAGTGGATCAGCAAGTCTGGCTGACGTGGTCGCAGGACGCCGCGGTGCTGCTGCCGAGGGAGGAGGAGTAGGCGGCTCACATCCCTTCCGGCGCGGGACGCGTGTCAGCCCGTCGGCGGGCGCATCACCGGCGGAGTCATCGGTACGTGGCGGGGTTGCGGCACGCCCGGCTCCCCGGGACATGGGTCACGAGAACGGGGCTCGAGGACGGTGTCAGGGTTTGCGCCCCGCCGCTTGCGCGTCAGGGAGAGAGCCAGCGCACGGCTCCCGACTCCCTCAGGTCGTAGCCCCCCATGGCGGTTGCTTTCTGTCGAAACGCGGATTCGCGTGCGAAGGCCAGCAGCTTCTGGACCGGATCCGTGAAGTAGGCGCGCCGATCGACGAGCAGGTCGAATCGCTCTTCGAGCAGCGCGAGGAATGGCAGATTGAACTGACGCGCCATCGCCTCGATGCCGAGCGCGGCGTCCGCCTCGCCCGCGGCGACTACCGCCGCCGCGTCGCTCTCGGTCCGTGCGAGCTCCGTGGTCGGGACGAAATCCGTCTCCGCGAGGCCCGCCTTCGACACGAGCCGTTCGAAGAGCGCCGCCGCCCCGGCGCCCGGTTGGCGCATGACGATCCGTTTGCCGGCAAGGTCGGAAAAGCACTTCGCCTCGCGGGCCGCGCGCTTCGACAGGATCAGTCCCCGGGAGCGCGCCGCCCACGCGATCAGGACCGAGCCGTGTACGCCGCGCGCCGCGACGGTGCCCACGTTCCAGTCCGGTTCCTCGGGAATGTGCAGACCGGTGAGCGCGGCACGTCCCGCGACGAAGCGGTCCAGGCCATTGAGACTGCCGTTGAAGAGCGTGGCGAGCTCCGAACCGGACTCGCGCACCGCCCAGTCGAGCAACGGGTCGTGCGAGCCCGCCAGCACTGGGGGTCGTTCCGAAGAGGCATCGCCGCCGCGCCCTTCGATCCACCCCAGAATTTCCGCACTCGGAAAGAGCAGTCTTCCCGTAATCCGCCGGTGCGGGATCTCACCCGCCGCGGCAAGGTCGTAGACCTTGCGCTCCTTCACGCGAAGCAGCTCCGCCACCTCCTTCGTCGTGAAGTGGAGGGGTTGAGGTCTTCGTGCTTCTTCCGGCGTGCCCTGCGCCATGGTCCCTACGAGTAACACGATCCGCGCCGAGATTCATAGTGTTGCGTGGGGGTGGCGCAAAGAAACCAGGCGCCGGTGGCGCTTCGCCCCGGCGAGCGGGCAAGCTTCGCCAAGGGTAGCCGAGCGAAGCGGTTGACCATTACTACACTACGCCGAAGCGGAATGAGGGAGTACGGCCCGCGACCGTAAGCGGGTTGGCGTCCGTCGTGAAAAAACCGGTGTGATCTTGCGATCCGCACCGGGCCGACTATCGCTTGCGTGAGACCAGGAGCAACCAGTTGGGCAGCCCGGCGGTGGGCGCCCACTCCCAGGCCTCGCTCCGATCGCCGAACTCGTCGATGGCCACGAGGTCGCAGCCGGCGGCCATGATCGCGTTAACGTAGTCCGCCACCGTCCAGTTGAATTCGTAGCTCACCAGCGTGCCGGGCGCAGCACCGTCGGCGTCTCCCGAGCGATCGTACGCGTGGGGTCCCCGGTCGAAGTAGGCGTGTTCAATGTCGAGGCGATCGTCGGATTCCTTCCAGATTCTGCGGAAGGGGTGGTACTCGTTGACCATGAAGGTACCGCCCCGCCTGAGGATTCGGCACGCCTCAGCGTAGTACGCATGGAGATCGGAGATCCACAGGGCGACGTGGCCTCCTGTGTAGACGAGGTCGAAGCTCTCGTCCGCCAGAGCCTCGAGATTGACCACGTCGGCACGGACGAAGGTGATGTCCAGGCCCAGCTCGCCCGCCCGGGAGGCGGCGGTGTCGAGCTGCGTCTGCGAGATGTCGACGGAGGTTACCCGCGCCCCCATCCCCGCAAGTGCGAAGGCCACCAGATTGTCGCCGCTGCCGAGGACGCAGAGGTCCTGGCCGGCAACCTCGCCCAGGTGAGCCAGCTCCCTGCCGTCCAGCGCGGTGCCTGGATCTTCGGGACAGCGGCGCCAGTCCACTTGCGCATCCACCCTCGCTTGCCATTGGGGTGACACGGCATCCCAGCCCCTGCGGTTCGCCTCGTGCATCGGATTCATGTCGCGTTCCTTAGTGATGTGCCAAGAGGCGACGCCAGGTCCGCCGCGCGGCTCGCCCCTCTCGCCTTCAGGGAACGTCGGGCGGGCCGGACGTGCAGCCTGGAGATATGCCCGTGGCGAATGCTCTTCTCGTGCACAGAATCGATAGAGGTTTCCTTCAGCGCAAACGCGGAATCTATGGGGCGCCGGGTGTGTCCGAGCCCGCTCATGAACCATGTTCGTGCCGGGCGGCGTAGATGGTCAGTCTGGTGCCCGCGCCAATCTCCTCCAGAAGCGGTCGTCGGCCGGAGAGCCGCTCACTGGTGTTTACAAGGTTGAGGAACCCTTCTCCGGTTGCCTCCATAAAGGCGCCCCCGGTAACCGGGCTGACATAGTGCCGGAGGTATCCGGCAAGAATCTGGTTGCGGCGCACGGGTTGGCAGCCGGCGTACAACATTTCGGGTGTGAGCTGGTTGTAGAGCGTACCCGGATTCCGGAACACGGTCCGGTCCGGGAACATGGTGATGATGACCTGCGATCCTCGGACCTCGTAGTCGCGATGCACCACGGCGTTGACGACCGCTTCTTGCAGCGCGCGATCGTCATAGGCGGGAAAGTCGTGCCGGCCGTCGCCATCCTTGACCGAGACGACCGGATTGAGGGGCGAGGCGCGGAGCCAGGAGACCGCTTGCTCGATCTGCTCCGGCAACGGACCGAAGAAACGCTTCCTGTCCGCGGCGTTGCCGTCCGCCTCACCATGCGCGTAGAGCACGAGGTCAAGATATGCACCCGGAAGAAAGCGCTCCGGTTGCTCCGAGAACAGCAGAATGCCTACGCACGTGGGCAGGACACTATTCTCGACCTCGACTGCGAGCTTGTGCGCGATCAGGCTCGCTCGCCAGTCATCAGGAGGAGTCCAGTGGGGGAAACGATGCCGGAAGTGCCTTCGAAGGCGGACCTCGTCCAGGTGCTCCACCCTTGCGGCAACCACTGGCCGTTCCTCTACCGGTAAAGCCAGACGGCGGCTGCCGAGGAGCCGTGCCAACTGTGGTCCGGGGATAGGCCGCAGGTGGCTGCCGATGCGTTGAAGGTAGCGTCCGTCCGCGGTCTGATGCACCTCGTAGGTGGACGCGGGAATCACAACAATGAGGCATAGCTGGGGGGTGTCATCTGCGTCGGGAAGAAACTCCCAATCAAGCCTCGGCACGATCATCGGCTGGCAATTCTCGGTGGCGGCGTTGACGACCATTTGCTCCACAAGCTCACGCTTGCTCGAATCGATTCCAACCGGTACACGGTCTTGGTCACGCACACCCAACACGACCACTCCACCGTCGGTATTGGCCATGCTCGAGAACACTTCCGCCAACCGGGCGGCGGGACGGCCCTCGTCACGACCGAGCAGCATACGGCGACCTCGGAAAACCACCTCCTTCAGCTCCAGGCTGGTGTCCTCCCCGGCGCGGATGGATGCCATGAGGGATGGGATGTCAATGGCCATGGTCAGCTGCCCAGGGGGTGGTCACGACGCCAGCGCATGATACTTCCGGGCGAGGTAGCTGCTGAAGGATGCGCAGGCCCCGAGCATGAAGAGCGCTTCATCCAGTCCGACGTTCGCCTGTGAATTGTAAATCAGAGCGTGACGAATGCCTTCCTCGTCGGATGCATAGCCATAGAGAGAGGAGAAGGCATTCTTCAAAGCCGGATGAAGCCCGTTTCTCTTCTCCAGAGTCTTCAAGGCTTGCTCCAACGTCTTGGCTCTGCGGCACAGCTGCCGTGCCGAGGACTCGACGGCATGAATGCTCTCCCGTATCGCCCCGGAGTAATCTTTCTGATTGATGCACTTCGACGCATCTCCAAGGTGGGTGACCGCACCCTCCAGTCCGGCGCACCTCAACTCCTCGATCGCGCGCAGAACACTTTCTCCCTCCGCCTTGCTCGCAGCCGGGTAGATGATTGCGGGCGGTTTGATGTCAACAACATAAGCGAGTTGGCATCGAGAAAAAATTTCCATAATGTCTTTGGTAAAGGAGGGTGGACATTGTTTATGTTGCATTATGTGCTGCAATACATCGAATATCTTATTGAAAGAATCGTACATGAATATTTTGTTATACTGCCTACAAAAATCTTCAAAACTCGGACTATATTGATCCGTTGGAGAATTAAACAGAAGCAAGTGGATAGACTCCAATATGGATTTCCACGCACCATCCACATAACGGGATGTTAAAAATCTAGAATCTTCCTTTACGTATGTGTATAGAAGACTCCACAGTTGATTTCGAGCCTCCGAACTCAGTTCCTCGAGTTTCAGTGGCTTCGGAAGCTCCACATAACCGTTGGCTTGCGAGAACGTGAGCTTCCGAGGGTCGAGAGCGTCATCGCCGCTCATGGGGTAGCCTCCAACTAAATGGTCCCTGCGGCCAAGTTTGTCACCGAGTAAACCATTACACGCCCCTCCCTTGTGAGGACATTTCGGTCTCCGCTACCCTGGTGACGCTTCCCGTCGGGATCGCGAATGTGGTGTTGACATGTTCCGAGGCAAGCAGACTCCGGAAGGAACCCTGTGTACGGTATAGCTGCGGCGGTGGCGTCGTGCAAGCGAAGACCACTTAGCCAGTAGCGCTCTCCAAGGTTGCACGCCAGCCCTCATTCGTTAAATTTTATCTGCACCGCCTGTGCCTCTCGGGCCTCAACTCCGCCGTTGAGTCCGCTTCCGGGGCTTCGCGTCCGCGCGCTGCATCAGCCATATTCCGGTGAGCACGAGCGCGCCACCCGCGAGCTGAGCCGGAGTCATCACTTCTCCGATGATGAGAAAGGCGAGCACGATGCTGCACACCGGCTGGACGTTCGCGATCATGCCCGCCTTGAGCGAACCGATGCGGGGCAGGCCAAGGTAGAAGAGAGGCAGCGAGAGCGCCTGCAGCGCGACCACCGCGGCCAGTGCCGTCCAGCCCACGCTGCCCTCGGGAAAGAGAGCCTTGCCGCTCACGAGCGAGATGCCCACCAGGATCACGAAGGCCACGGTGCTCATGTGAAACACCGCCACGATGGCGTCCACGTGCGAAAGCCTTCGCGCGGTCCAGAAGGTGTTCCAGCCCACGCAAATGCCGGCCAGCAGCGCGAGCACGATGCCTCGCGGATCGGCGGAATCGAAGGAGACTCCGAGCATCGTCGCGATACCCCCGAAGGCGATCATCAGCGCCAGCGACTTGGCGAGCCCGGGGGGCTCCCTCGCCACTGTGGCGTGCAGTACACCGATGATGGGGGGAAAGGTGAAGAAGAGAATGGCGGCGAGTCCGACCGGGATGTACTCGATGGCCCCGATGTGGCCGTAGAAACCCATCGCGGTGAAGAACCCGAGCCCCGCGCAGTGCAGCCAGTCGCCGAGCGGCAGCCGCAGGGAGCGGCGGGTGAGACGGCAGAAGAGATACAGGGCGGGGACAATGAACACCACCCGTGCGGTACCGAGCGCGAGCCCGTTCGCGCCCGCGTCGTAGGCGAAACGGGACAGCACCATCGCGAGCCCGAGGCCGAGCGAGCCGGCGAAGGAGAACGCGAGGCCGGGTCGATCGTTGGCGTCGGGCAGTCGGCGGTAGCGCGGGCGAGGCTCGTTGCGCATCAGGGTCCCGGATGCGGGGGCGCGGGCTTCAGATTACGGTGAGATGATTCTGGATGTGGGGGGCGGGAACGCTGTCTACAACGAAGGCGGCGGCGGCGCTCAGCCGGCCGCCCCGTTCATGCGCCGCTCGAGGGCGCGAAGCTCTTGGATCACCTGGGCGTCGCGCTCTTCTCCCTTCCGCCCGTCGGCGGCGACCAGGGTCTCGGCCACTTGACGACAGATCTCTCCCACGAACGCATCGTCGCCGGGAGGCGCGGATACGCGAAGCACGGTGTCGCCCGCATAGGTGGGCAGCGGCGCCGCGACCTCGTCCGACGCTTGGTAGGGGGACCCGCCCGCCGCGACCGTTCGGATGTCGGCGAGGAGGCGGCGCCTGAACATCGCCACGCCCTTGTCGGAGGTCGCGAGGTGCTCGCGGGCGTGGCGGGTGATGCGGCCCATGCTCACGAACGCCTCGTAGTCGCCGGGTTTCCGGAGCGCTTCCGCGGCCGGCCGGGTGCGCGGCTCCGCACCCTCGATGATCTCGATGCCGATCGGCGACATCCACTCCTCGCGCGCCTCGTCGGTGCGAGGCCCGAAATTGGCCCATGCGATCACCCGGGTATTCTCGTCGTCCACGGGCACTACCCAGCGGGTGAATACCGGCCGGCCGAAGTAGCGGGGGGTCTCGCCGGTCATCGAGCGCACCGCGCCGGCCTGGGTGAAGTTGGGCAGGATCACGTGGTGCACCCGCACCCACACGTGTTCGCCCACTCTGCGGCCGTTGGTGTAGTAGAAGCCGGACGGCGTCTCGTAGTACTCGCGCACGCTCATCTGCCCCCACGACGCGTTGAAGGAGGGACCGTTCACCCGGGTGTGGAGGAACACCGAGTGCACCGGATCCATTGCGTTCTCGGTGATCTGCAGCCAGTTGCAGGGGTAGTGCGCGGTGTAGGGCACGCGCTGGGTGTCGGCCATCTCGAAGGTGTCGTAGACGGGGAATGCGGGCCGCTGGTCCGGGGGGCCCAGGTACGCGAACACCAGGCCGTTGCGCACCTCCACCGGATAGGCGGGCTGGCGAACCCGGGACAGAAGCGGCGAATTCGCGGGCTCCGCCGGCGCCTCCAGCAGGGTGCCGTCCACGTCGAATCGCCACCCGTGGTAGCAGCATCGAAGCCCCCGCGCCTCGCACTTGCCGTACTCGAGGGAGGCATGCCGGTGCGCGCAGTGTCGGTGGAGCAGTCCGTAGCGTCCCCCGAGGTCGCGGAAGAGCACGAGGTCTTCGCCGAGCACCCGCACCAGGAGGGGGATGTCCGTCACCTCGGAGCAGAGCGCCACCGGGTGCCAGAAGCGCCGCAGGTACTCTCCCCCCGGGGTTCGTGGCCGGACGTGGGTGAGCTCCGGGTTCTCCGATTGTTCCCCGGTCTCGTAGTAGCCGGTGTACTGCGTCGCGGCGTTCATCGCGGTGTTCGAGTCTCTCGGTGCTCCCTTGGTCATGGGCCCCGACCGCACTCCGCCAGTTCCAGGGGCGGTCGGCGTCTCGACGATGGTGGCGCGGAAGGCTCCGGCCGGGAGTCCGCCGCCGTCTCGTCCCGGGTGGCCGCCCTGGCCTTCGTTTCGGGCATGTTCAGAGGTTCCTCGCTCCCAGCCGCCGGACGGAGCAGATTGTCAGCAGCGTGAAGGGCAGCGCAAGAGGCTTGGGGAAGAACGCGGTCGCGATCGGCACGTTGAGTGCTCCGATTACTCCCGTCAGCGTATCGAGGAACTGCCGGCCGGCGCGTGGGTCGGCGTCCATCACGCGCGGGGCCAGTGCGACGGCAATCGCGGTGGGCAGGGTCGGCGCGATGATCGATACTACCGAAGTCGGGTTGCGGCTCGGGTTCATGGTCGCCCACCGGGCAACCTGGGCAACTCGGGCGACCCGGCCGGCCAAGGATCGGCGCCAATCCCGGACACCACATCCTCTCCCGGCGCAACATTCCCGTCCGCAACCAATCGCAGCAGGCCCGGCCGGGTAGCGGGAGAAGCGTTGGATGTCTCGGGGCGCGGATATCAGTCAGGCAGGTAGCAAGGTGACCGCTAGCGCAGTAAACGATCCGGCCCGGATCGATCCGGACCAGGTGGCGGAGGTCTGGAGCGACGCCCGGCCCTCGGAAGACCCGGTGCTCTACGGCCACGTTCGGATGGACCCGAGCGGTCCGGTGCCGGCGCGCAGCGCCCAGACGCTGCGCATCACGTACACGGTCGGGCGACACGGCATGGACGACACCGGCAGCCTGCGGGTGGTGCTGCGTGCGGTGGGCGACAGTGGTCGTCTCCAGGTAAGCGACCCCGCGGCCCCGAACTACGTCACCGCCGCCGCCAGCAACGGCGCCGGCCTCGCGGTGGCCTATCTTCCCCACGGAGCTTGGCGGCCGCGGACGAAGTGCCTCCAGGTCACGGTGGTCAAGGGCTGTCTTCGCGAGGGAGACAGCATCACGGTCACCATCGGCGATACGAGCGGTGGGTCTCCCGGGGCGTTCATGCAGACCCACTGCGAGTCGAACTTCGAATACAAGGTGGTGGTGGATGTCTGCGCCACGGGCCACTACCTCCCGCTCGCGCAAACGCCGAGCGTGTCGATCGTGCCGGGCGCGCCGGAGCGCTGGCGCGCCGTGCTCCCCACCCTGCGCCGACCCGGGGAGCGATTCCAGCTCGGCGTCAAGGCGGAGGACCTCTGGGGCAATCCCACCGATCGGGCGACGGCGGAGCTTCGCATCGTCAGCAACGTACCTGTAAACCGTCTTCCCGACCGTTTCTCCTACCCGCCGGGCCGGCGCGCCGTCACCTTCGAGAACCTGAGGGTCGATGCGCCGGGCACGGTGTGGGTCAGGATAGAGACTGCGGAAGGCCAGGAGCTCGCCCGCGCGAACCCCCTGGTCATCGCTTCGGGCCCGCACGCCGGCTACTGGGCCGACCTGCACGGGCAGAGCGGTGAGTCGATAGGGATCAACACTGCCTTTCAGTACTTCGAGTTCGCGCGGGACTGCGCCTTCCTCGACGCCACCAGCCACCAGGCCAACGACTTCCAGGTCAACAACACCTTCTGGGCCCATCTCAACGAGCTGACCGCCCGCTTCCACGAGGACCACCGCTTCGTCACCTTTCCGGGTTACGAGTGGTCCGGCAATACCGCGGTGGGCGGAGACCGCAACGTCTACTTCCGCGAGGAAGGACGCCAGATCCGCCGCTCCTCGCACGCCCTGCTCCCGGATCGCTCCGACATTCACACCGACGCGACCGATGCCCGGGCGCTCTTCGACGCCCTCGCGGACGAGGACTGTGTCGTCTTCGCCCACGTGGGCGGGCGCTACGCGGACATCGACTACGCCCACGATGGTCGCTTCGAACGGGCGATGGAGCTGCACTCCGCCTGGGGTACCTTCGAGTGGCTGATCGAAGACTGCTTCCGGCTCGGCCATCGGGTGGGGGTGGTGGCCAACTCCGACGGACACAAGGGCCGGCCGGGGGCGAGCTATCCGGGGGCCTCGACCTTCGGCGCCTACGGCGGCCTGACCTGCTATCTCGCCGACGCGCTCACCCGGGACGGTATCTTCGAGGCCCTGCGTCGGCGCCGCCACTACGCGACCACCGGCAACCGGATCCACCTGGAGCTCTCGGTCGAACTGCCCGATGAGGGCGAGCGCTTTCGCGATGACCCCAAGGTCTATCCCGACACGGCCTCGGAGACCGTCTCCCAGCTCATGATGGGCGATATCGCCCGGCCCGCCGGGCGGGAGGCCATCCTCAACCTCCGGGCGCTATCGGAGACGCCGATCGAACGAATCGAAGTCCGCAATGCCGCCCGGGTGCTCGAGACCCGTCGCGGCTATCGCGCCGAAGACCTGGGGGAGCGGATCCGCGTGGTCTGGAGCGGAGCCGAGTATCGCGGCCGCGGTCGGGATACCCGCTGGCTCGGCACGGCGCGCTTCCACGGCCGGAAGGTCCGGCGCCTCGCGAAGATAAACGCCTGGAATCACGAGCGGCCGATCGTCTGCGAGGATGGAGTGAGCGTCCACTTCGATTCCATTACCACTGGAAACTTCGCCGGCTTCGACGTGTGGCTGGAGGGGGAGGGTGGCGAGCTCGAGATCGCATCGAACCTGGTCGAGGCCCGCGTTCCCCTCGCCGAGATCGGGCTCGATGACCGAGTCTTCGAAGCCGGGGGGCTCCGCCGGCAGATCAAGGTGTTCCGACTGCCGGAGGAGAACCCGCATCGCGAGCTCCGGGTGAGCATGCCCATCGACGTGACCCCGGATCGCGACGACGCGCTGTGGGTCAGCGTGTTCACCGAAGACGGCTTCCAGGCCTGGACCAGCCCCGTCTATCTCATCCCCTGACTGCGTCGCGCCGCTCGCCGGGACGTTCGAGCCGCCGGCGCTTCGCCTCGTTCCGGCTCACATCTTGCGGTGATCCCAGCTTCGGATCTTCTCCGGATGCACGAGCACCATGGTTCGCTTGCGACTGCTGCTCGTCGCCATCTCGCGTAGCGCCGTCTCGCTCTTGTCGGGGTAGTAGCGTCGGTAGATCCGCTGCGAGAGCTCGATGCGCAGCGGATCGCTATTCACGAGTTCCGCACGGCCGTTGATGGATACGCCGCGAAGCTCCGCATAGGTGTCACCGGCCTCCGCAAGCACCGCGATGCGCGGATCGCGCCCGAGGTTCACCACCTTCTGCGACTTGGTGTAGCTCGGGAACACGAGGGCGCGGTCGTACACCGCGAACCACAGCGTCATCAGGTGCGGGCTGCCATCGCGGCCGATAGTGGCCACCTGCAGGTGGCGGGCCTCTTCGAGGAAGCCCCATACCTCTTCCTCGCTCATGCGAATCCGATCGCGTGCGTGTGCCATCGCGGGTCGCTCTCCTCCACAGTTTCCCGACCCGGATATTTGACCGTTTTTCTACGGCGCGCACCAATATGTTCGCGGTTGCAGGCCTTCTGCGCTCAAGACGCTCTCCACGTGGTTTCGGCTACCTGCAACGCTACGCAGTCCTTGGGCCAAAGATTTCCGGCCAGGGCAGGCCATCCTTGGCTTGCCCGCTCGCCGATCCGTTGTGCGCCACCGGCGCTTCGCCTGTTTCCGGCTCGCCAGTGCGCGTTTCTTAACTCCGTGCGCTATATGAACACTGCATCCTGGCGCCCGAAGCGGCCGAGAATCGCTCAAACATCATGGCTTTCCCGATGCCGGCGCCTGCGCGATCACGCCGTCCTCGAGCAATCGGTCGATCGTGGCGCAGTCCACGCCCCACTCGCCAAGGGCTTCGCGGGTGTGCGCGCCGGGGAGGGCGGGAGGGCCGCGCACCGCACTTCGGGTGCGGCTGAAGCGAGGAGCGGCATTCGGTTGCCAGTGGCCGTCCACTTTGATGAAAGTGTCGCGGGCCCGGTTGTGGGGGTGCAGCGCCGCTTCGCGCATCCCGAGCACCGGCGCGAAACAGGCATCGCTGCCTTCCAGGATTTCCACCCACTGCGCCCTTGTGCGGGTCGCGATGATCGACGCGAGCTTTGCCTTGAGCGCCGGCCACTTCGCGCGGTCGAAGGTGTGCGGCAACTCGTTCGCATCGGCGCCGATGCGTTCGAGCAGTTCCTTGTAGAACTTGGGCTCGATGGGCGCGAGCGCGACGTACTTGCCGTCGCTCGTCTCGTATACCTCATAGAAGTGAGCGCCGCTGTCGAGCAGGTTCGTGCCCCGCGTTTCCTCGCCGAGGCCCGCGGCGGCGAGACCGTAGGCCGCGGTCATCAGGGAGGCCGCGCCGTCGATCATCGCGGCGTCGACCACTTGCCCCTTGCCCGATCGTCGCGCTTCGAGCAGGGCGGCGAGCACCCCGAGCGCGAGGTAGAGAGCGCCACCGCCGTAGTCTCCGACCAGGTTGAGAGGCGGGGTCGGCGCCTGGCCCGCACGGCCGATCGCGGACAGCGCACCGGTGAGCGCAATGTAGTCGAGATCGTGACCGGCGGAGCGCGCGAGAGGTCCGGTCTGCCCCCAGCCCGTGATCCGGCCGTACACCAGCCGGGGGTTCCGGGTCCAGCATTGTTCCGGCCCCAGGCCGAGACGCTCGCTCACCCCGGGGCGAAAGCCCTCGATGAGGATGTCCGCCTCCGCGCAGAGCGCGAGCACCAGGGCGACCCCGTCGGGGGACTTGAGATCCACCGCGGCGGAGCGGCGACTGCGATCCGTCAGGCGGTGCTCGGGCGGGACTTCGACTCCGAGTCCAGAGGGAAGCAAGCGATCGATCTTCAGCACGTCGGCGCCGAGCTCGGCGAGCAGCATCGCGCACATCGGACAGGGTCCAATGTGCGCGAGCTCGACTACCCGGACTCCTTCGAGCGGTCCCATGCCCTGGCGCCCCTCCGGTCGACGGCGCTTGCCCGGTAGCGGACGATACCCGATTGCGCGGACGTCACAAGTCGCCCGCAGACCGCATCCCGGGAAGGACGCCCGGAGCGGTGGAAAGTACGGGCCTTGCGCTATCATTGCGCGGCGCCGGGCCCGTAGCTCAGTCGGTCAGAGCAGCGGACTCATAATCCGTAGGTCGAAGGTTCGAGTCCTTCCGGGCCCACCAATGAACCCGACCTCCCACTCCGCTTCGAGCAGGGGGATCATGACTTGATAGATCTCTACACCGCCGCCACTCCGAACGGCCAGAAACTCCACATCATGCTCGAGGAGTGCGGGCTCGCCTACCGCGCGAACTGGGTGGATATCGGTCGCGGCGAGCAGTTCGCGCCGGAGTTCCTCGGCATCAGTCCCAACAACAAGATCCCGGCCATCGTGGATCACGACGGTCCCGGCGGGCGCGAGATCGCGCTCTTCGAGTCGGGCGCGATCCTGCTCTATCTCGCGGACAAGACCGGGCGCTTCCTGCCCGAGGCCCCCCACGAGCGCTGGGAGACGGTGCAGTGGCTCATGTGGCAGATGGGCGGTTTCGGGCCGATGCTGGGACAGGCCCACCACTTTAACGCCTACGCGCCCATGCGCCCGGACGGGCCGGTGGTGCTGCCCTATGCGCAGGAGCGCTACACCAGGGAGGCGGCCCGGCTCTATGGCGTGCTCGACAAGCGCCTCGAAGGGCGCGAGTACGTCGCCGCCGGCCAGTACACCATCGCGGACATGGCCATCTTTCCCTGGTGCCGGCTCGCGTACCGCCAGCGCCAGGACATCGAGAGCTTTCCCAACGTCAAGCGCTGGTTCGATGTCATAGCGGCTCGGCCCGCGGTGGCGAAGGACATGGTGGAAACCGAGGACATCGTGGACGGATTCTCGAAGGAGAGCTGGGATATCTCCTTCGGCGCGCGCCAGCACCGCCAGACCTGAGTCGCCGCGCCCGGCTTCGCGCATCCCCAAACCGCAAGTTTCCCCGATTTCTCAACCAGCGGACGCACCCTTGGCTCGCGTTTGCGGACCGCAACCGCGAGCCTATTGGCATTGGCAACAGGAAATCGGTGAAATACGCGGGTCGGGGCGGCACCGGCCATTTCGCCCGCGGCCCCCTCGATGCATCAGGAGGTGCGAGATGATCCCATCCAAGCCGCTCGCGCAATGGCGCCCCGGAGATCCCGAGCAGGCCTTCGCCTTCCCTTCCCGCTACTACTACGACCCGGGCGTGTTCCAGCGCGAAGTCGAGGCGATCTTCCATCCCGCCTGGCACTTCGCGGGCCACCGCTCGGAGGTTGCGGAGCCGGGAGACTTCATCAAGGTGGACGTGCTCGATCAGAGCGTGCTCGTGGTCCGCGGTGAGGACGGCGAGGTGCGCGCCTTCCATAACGTCTGCCAGCACCGCGGCACCCGGTTGGTGGAATCCCGGCGGGGCCGTATCGAACACGTTATCCGCTGCCCCTACCACGCCTGGGCCTACCGGTTGGACGGCCGCCTGCGCCACGCGCCGCGCGCGGAAGCGGTCCGGGGATTCGATCCCGGCGCGATCTCCCTCTCCCGCGTACGCGTTGAAGAGTTTTCGAGCTTCCTGTTCGTCAACCTCGATCCGGACGCCGCTTCCTTGCGTGAGGAGGTCGGGGCATCGGCGGCGCTGATGGCCCGCCATTTCCCCGATCTTCCGGACATGGAGCTGGTGGAGGAACTCGACTACGAGGTCGCCGCGAACTGGAAGGTGGTCTGCGAGAACGCCATCGAGGGCTACCACTTCAGTCTCTCGGGGTCGGTGCACAAGGAGCTCGCGAACCTCATCCGTTTCGACGACTACCGGCTCACACCCCACGGCAAGTGGTGGACCTACATGGGTCCGACCGAGTCCGGTCGCACGCATGCCTACGGCCGGGAGATCGGCGACGCGAAGTACCAGAGCGAGTGGTTCGTCAACATCGGCTTCTGGCCCCACACCACGCTCTATACCTTTCCCTTTACCGACTTCGTCGGCAGCTTCAACCAGTTCCCCCTCGGGCCGGAGAAGACGCTCCTGCGCCTCGCCTACTATCGCCCGCGGCGATCCGAGAGCGAAGTGAGCAGGGAGTGCATGCGCTGGATGTCCCATGACCTCGGTCCGGAGGACATCGATCTCAACGAGCGCCAGCAGCGGGGGCTGCGCTCCTTCGGTTACGACAGCGGTCGCCTCTTCGTCGATTCCGGCCGTGGCAACAACAGCGAGCACCTCGTGCACCACTTCCAGAGCCTGGTCGCGGAGGCCTTGCGCGCGCACCAGCCCTCGCTGGCAGAGGTCGGGGGCGGCTGAGCCCGGGGCGGGGGCGAACGGGTCGGACATGAGCGCGGCCACGGCGAGCACCCGGGCGGACTGAGCGAAGGAAAACGAAAACGCGGATGGACGCCGGAATCGTCTTCGACGCGGGAGACGACTACCCCGAAATCCGGGAGGCCGTGCAGCGTATCTGCGCCGGCTATCCGGGAGAGTACTGGCGTGGTCTCGAAGACGAACGCGCCTATCCCACCGCATTCGTCAACGCCCTCACCGAGGCGGGCTACCTCGCGGCCCTCATTCCCGAGGAGTACGGCGGCTCGGGGATGCCCCTGCGCGCCGCCGCGGTCATCCTGGAGGCCATCCACGAGACCGGCTGCTCAGCCAGTGCCTGCCACGCCCAGATGTACATCATGGGCGCGCTGCTGCGCCACGGGAGCGAGGAGCAGAAGCGCGAGTACCTGCCGAAGATCGCGAGCGGGGCGCTCCGCCTCCAGGCCTTCGGGGTGACCGAGCCGGGCAGCGGCACCGACACCACGAGCCTCAAGACCCGCGCGGTCAGAGATGGCGACGAGTACGTGGTGAATGGTCAGAAGGTGTGGACCAGCCGGGCGCTCCACTCCGATCTGATGCTGCTGCTCGCCCGCACCACCCCGGTCGACCAGGTCCGCAAGCGCACTCTCGGGCTTTCCATCTTTCTCGTCGATCTGCGCGAGGTGCGTGGCCGGGGCTGCGAGATACGGCCGCTCCCGGCGATGATCAACCACAACACCACCGAGGTGTTCTTCCAGGACATGCGCATCCCCGTCTCGAGCCTCGTCGGGGAAGAGGGGCGGGGCTTCTACTACATCCTCGACGGCATGAATGCCGAGCGCATCCTGATCGCGGCCGAGGCGATTGGCGATGCCCGCTACTTCACGCGCCGTTCCGTCGAGTACGCTTCCGAGCGCGAGGTCTTCGCTCGTCCCATCGGCCGCAACCAGGGTATCCAGTTCCCCATCGCGCGCGCCCATACGCAGACGCTGGCCGCGGATCTGGTCAATCGCAAGGCGGCGGCCCTCTTCGAGGCGGGACGCGACTGCGGGGCGGAGGCCAACATCGCCAAGCTGCTCGCCTCGGAGGCGGCCTGGAACGCCGCGGAAGCCGCCATGCAGACTTTCGGGGGCTTCGGGTTTGCGCGCGAGTACGACATCGAGCGCAAGTGGCGGGAGTGCCGACTCTTCACCACCGCCCCGATCTCCACCAACCTGATTCTGTCCTATGTCGGACAGCACGTCCTCGGCATGCCGAGATCGTTTTAGCCCGAAAGTTTCACCGACTTCTCAACTCGCGGACGCCAATATACTCGTGCTAGCAGGCTGTACTCCCTAAAGCCGCAACGACTTCGTGTCGGCTACCTGCTGCGCTTCGCAGTCCTTGGGCGAAGCTTGCAGGCCTGGGCAAGCCATCCTTGGCTTGCCCGCTCGCCGGGACGAAGCGCCACCGGTGCTTCGTCCGTTTCCGGCTCGCCGTTGCGCGTCTTTTGGTCCGTGCACCCCACTATCACGGCAGCTTGGCGCCCGAAGCGGCCGAAAATCGGTGAAACTTGCGGACTCGCCCTCACGCTTCGAACTCGGTGAGGACTCGCCATACCCTACGACGGACGACGATCCGGGCCTCCGGATCGACAAAGGAGAACATCCATGAACGGTGCGGATCTGATCGCCCATATTCTCAAGAAGGAGGGGATCGAATGCCTGCCCGCCTTTCCGCATTCGGACATCATCGACAGTGCCGCCAAGGTCGGCATCCGTCCCCTCATCGTGCGCCAGGAGCGCCACGCCCTGCACATGGCGGACGGCTACGCGCGCGTGAACGGGGGGCGGAAGATCTGCGCCACCACCGTTCAGCACGGCCCCGGCTCGGAGAACGCCTTCGGCGCGGTCGCGCAGTGTTTCGCGGACAACGTTCCCGTGCTGCACTTGCCGGGAGGCTATGCCCGCGCCGAGCTCGGAGTGTCTCCCAACTTCATGGCGGTGCGTCACCTGCAGGGGATCACCAAGTGGTGCGAGTTCGTGTACCAGGCCGAGCGCATCCCCCAGCAGATGCAGAGCGCGTTCGCGCAACTTCGAAACGGACGTCCCGGCCCGGTGGTCCTCGAGGTGCCGGGTGACATCTTCACCGAGGAGGTGGACCCCTCGCTTCTCGACGCCTACCGGGTAACGCGACGCTCCGCCCCGGTCGCGAACGCCGCCGATGTCAGCGCGCTGGTGGACAAACTGCTCGCCGCGCGGGCCCCGGTGATCGTCGCCGGACAGGGGATCCTCTACTCGGGGGCCTGCGACGAGCTGCGCGAGCTCGCCGAGCTGACCCGCACGCCGGTGATGTCGACGCAGAACGCCAAGAGCTGTTTTCCCGAGGATCACGCGCTTGCGCTCGGCTGTGCCGGCAACTCACGCCCGGATCCCGTGAACCACTTTCTCGAGCAGGCGGATCTCATCGTGGGCCTCGGCACGAGCTTCACGCACTCCGCCTACATCACACCGTTCCCGGTGAAGGGCAAGGCTTTCATCCAGCTCACGAACTGGGAAGGCGATCTGTCGAAGGACTATCCGATCGACTTCGGCATCATCGGTGACGCGAAGGGCACGCTCGCTCTGGTGAACGAAGCGGTGCGCGATCGTGTCGGGGCCGCGGGGCGCACGGAGCGCGATGGCGTTGCGGGCGAGGTCGCGGAGCAGCGTGAGGCGTTCATGCGCGCATGGATGCCCCTGCTGACCTCCGACGAGGAGCCCATCAGCCCCTACCGGATCATCCGGGAACTCATGCTAAGCGTCGACCGCACGAAGACCGTGGTTACCCACGACGCGGGGTCGCCACGGGACCAGTGCACCGCCTTCTACCAGGCGATCGTGCCCTACAGCTATGTGGGCTGGGGCAAGACCACCCAGCTCGGTACCGGCATGGGGATCGCCCAGGGGGCGAAGCTCGCCCGCCCGGACTGGACCGCGGTCAACATCATGGGCGACGCCTCCATCGGCATGGTGGGCATGGAGTTCGAGACCGCGGTCCGCTGCGAGCTCGGCACCCTCACCCTGGTGCTGAAGAACAGCGTGATGGGAGGCTACTCCGAGTACCATCCGGCCGCGTCCGAGCGGTACCGCATCGAGGTGCTGGGCGGCGACTACGCCGAGCTCGCCCGGGCGCTTGGAGGCTACGGCGAGCGGGTGGAGAAAGCGGCGGAGGTAAAGCCCGCGATCGAACGGGGCCTTGCCCATGCCGCCCAGGGCAAGCCGGCCCTGCTGGAGTTCATCACCTCCGAGGAGGGTCGAATACCCCGCAACCTTCCCGCGGGCCTGTAGCCCGCTCGGACCGCAGCCGCGAGCAGGCTGGCGTCCGCCAGTTGAGAAATCGGGGAGATTCGCGGGTCAGTCAAGGAAGCTGCGCAACTGGTCCGAGCGGCTCGGGTGGCGCAGCTTGCGCAGCGCCTTCGCTTCGATCTGGCGGATGCGTTCGCGGGTCACGTCGAACTGCTTGCCGACTTCCTCCAGGGTGTGATCCGTGTTCATCTCGATGCCGAAGCGCATACGCAGCACCTTGGCCTCGCGCGGGGTCAGGCTCGCGAGAATGTTCTGGGTGGATTCGCGCAGGCCCTCGAAGGTCGCGGAGTCGCCCGGAGCGACGATGTTCACGTCCTCGATGAAGTCGCCGAGGTGCGAGTCCTCGTCATCGCCGATCGGGGTCTCCATGGAGATCGGCTCCTTGGCGATCTTCAGCACCTTGCGCACCTTGTCTTCGGGCATCTCCATGCGTTCGGCCAGCTCTTCCGGGGTGGGCTCGCGCCCCTTTTCCTGAAGGATCTGGCGCGAGACGCGATTGAGCTTGTTGATCGTCTCGATCATGTGCACCGGGATGCGGATGGTGCGGGCCTGGTCGGCGATGGAGCGGGTGATCGCCTGGCGTATCCACCACGTGGCATAGGTGGAGAACTTGTAGCCGCGTCGGTACTCGAACTTGTCGACCGCCTTCATGAGGCCGATGTTGCCCTCCTGGATCAGATCGAGGAACTGCAGCCCGCGATTGGTGTACTTCTTGGCGATGGAGATGACGAGGCGCAGGTTCGCCTCCACCATCTCCTTCTTGGCCCGTAGCGCCTTCGCCTCGCCGAGCGACATGCGGCGGTTGATGTCCTTGATTTCGCTGATGCGAAGCCGGCTCACTTTCTCGGTCTGAGAGAGGCGACTCTGAAGACGCTTGACTTCCCTGACGTGCTCCTTCATCGCCACGCCGTAGGGATAGTTCTTGCGGCTGTGAGTGCGAATCCAGTTCGGATTCGACTCATTGCCGGTGAAGGTGGAGATGAAAGTGCCGCGCGGCATCTTCGCCTCGTTCACCGCCAGCCTCAAAACAGCGCGCTCGTTGGTCCGGATGCGCTTGATCGTGTCGCGCAGCTGTTGCGTCAGGCGGTCCAGCAGCTTGGGAGTCAGCTTGAGCTCCAGGATCTGATCGGCGAGCGATGTGCGGGCCTGAATCGCCGCCGGTGCGCTCGAACCCTCCTTTGCGCTGACCGCAATCAGCTTCGCGAGAGTGGATTCGAGCTTTCGAAAGCGTGCCTTTGCCTCTTCGGGGTCTGGGCCGGGATCGACTGCCTCCGCTTCCTCGTTGTCTTTCTCGTCTTCGGGATTGCGCTTCGAGGCGGGCAGGATCGGCTCGTCGCGGTCCACCAGCGTCGGGTCGACGAAGCTCGAGATGATATCGGTGAGCTTGATCCCCCCGGCCTCGAAACGCCGATGCTCTTCGAGCAGGGCCTCGACGGCGGGCGGAAACTCGGCCAGCGCGCGAAGAGCCTGGTTGAGGCCCTTCTCTATTCGCTTGGCGATCTTGATCTCGCCCTCGCGTGTCAGCAGGTCGACGGTGCCCATCTCGCGCATGTACATGCGCACCGGATCCGTGGTGCGGCCGAACTCGCTGTCGAGGGTGGCAAGCGCCGCCACCGCCTCTTCCTCGGTGTCGTCGTCGTTGACCGTCTGGTCCATCATCAACAGGGCGTCCGCATCGGGCGGCACCTCGTGCACCGTGATCCCCATGTCGTTGATCATGCTGATGATGTCTTCGATCTGCTCGGGGTCGACGATGCCCTCGGGAAGGTGATCGTTGACCTCGTGGTAGGTCAGGTAGCCCTGCTCCTTACCCTTGGCGATCAGTAACTTGAGTTGAGACTGCTGCTGCTCGAGATCCATGTGGCACCATTCATGTCATGCGCAATGCGCTAAGTGTCCGACATCGCCGGGCCGCGGCCCGGGAAGCTTCGCAAACCCGCGATTATAGCCGCGCCGGGCCCCGGCTCGGCGCAATCCCCAGCTCTTCGCGTCCGGTCGCGTGCGTCATCCGGTCGGCCTTGCGGTGAGTTGCGCGTACTCCCTGCGTTCGTCGTCGGTGAGTTCACCGAAGTCCTTGGCATCAAGTTCCCGTAGCCTTGCATCTTCGGCTCGCCTGGCGACCTCCCTCCGGATCTGAAGCAGGAGGCTCTGGAACTCCCCTCGAAGCGCCTGCTCGGGATCTTGCAGCCTGGACTCGAGCACCAGCGGCTCCGCCGCGAGCGACACGAGATAATGTCCGCCGTCTGCCCGATCACGGAAGCGTTCGATCAGCGCACCGGTGCTCACTTGGGGATTGGCAGCGCAGATTTCAACCACATCCGCGAGTAACGACGCACCGGACAGGCCGATCCCGCGCAGCGCCGCGGGAGTTTCGACGACGCCCGCAAGTCCCGGGTACTGTACGAGACGGGCGAGCGCTTTGCGCACCCGCGGGTCCATCGTCCCGCCCGCCTTTACCCCGCCCGCCTTTTTCCCGGGCGCCGGTTCGCGGTGTGCGGCGGGACGCGCTTGCGCTTCCGCGCGCCGGATCGACGCGGGCTCGACGCTCCTTTGTGTGAGCTGCTCGAGCTCCTGGATCGCCATGTCCCGGAACGCTCCGACCGGCATCTTGACGATGAGGGGAAGGGCCGACTCGAAGAGGCGCACCCGGCCGTCGAGAGTCTGGAGGTTCACCTGCGCCTTCAGCCTCTCGAACAGGAAGGCGCCAAGTGGCTCCGCCCCGTCGACGCAGGCCTCGAAGTGTTCCCGGCCCCGCGCGCGCACCAGGCTGTCGGGGTCTTCTCCCCCGGGCAGGAACGTGAAGAGCGCTCGGCGACCGTCGCGCAGGAGGGGCAGGGCGGTCTCCAGGGCGCGCCATGCGGCCCGGTTTCCGGCCTCGTCTCCATCGAAACAGAACACCACGTCCGACCAGATCCTGAAGAGCTGCTTCAGGTGCTCGGGCGTGACGGAGGTGCCCAGCGTCGCCACCGTGTTCCCCACGCCGTGCTGGGCGAGGGCGACCACGTCCATGTAGCCCTCGACCACCACCACCCGCTTTCCGCCCGCGGCGCGGGCCTGGGGCAGTCCGTAGATCTCCCGGCCCTTGTGGAAGACTGGAGTCTCGGGAGAGTTCAGGTACTTCGGGGTGCCGTCTCCAATGCTTCGCCCGCCGAAAGCGACGGTACGCGAACGCCGGTCGTGGATGGGAAACACGATCCGGTCGCGGAAGCGGTCGTAGAGCCCGCCTCCATCGCGTCGGGCCGCGAGTCCCGCCCGCACCATCAGCTCCCCCGTGGCCTGAGTCGCCAGCCCCTTGACGAGGTTGTCCCAGCCCGCGGGAGCGAATCCGAGTTGGAAAGCGGCGGCGATCTCGCCGCTGACGCCCCGGGAACGCAGGTAGTCGACGGCTCGCGGGGCCTGGGGGTGCTGCCTGAGTTGCCGGCGATAGAAGCGGTTTGCGCGTTCGAGGATGTCAAGGACAGGTTCGCTCGAAGGTCGTTCCCGCGACGCCCCGCCGCTTCTCGGCACTTCCACTCCCACCCGATGGGCGAGATCCTCAATCGCTTCGACGAAGTCGAGGCGCGCGTACTCCATGAGGAAGGTGATGGCGGTGCCGTTCGCCTGGCACCCGAAGCAGTGATAGAACTGCTTGGCGCGGCTCACCGTGAACGAGGGCGTCTTCTCGGCGTGAAAGGGGCAGCAGGCCTTGAAGTCGCGCCCTGCCCGCGTGAGGGGCACGTACTCGTCTATGACGTCGACGATGTCGATTCGGGAGAGCAGGTCGTCGATGAAAGGCCTGGGAATGGTTCCTGCCATCTGTCTCCGGAACTCGCGCCCCGCCACCGCGTGGCCCAAGTGTAAACGCTTGGCCCGCCGCCTCCGCGACTCGGCGGAGCGTCCCACCGCCGTCGGGTCCACAAGCCCGGCGCGGATTCCCGGTCCGCCGACACGGACGGGGGTGCGAGGCTCAGGCGGAGCGCAGGCTCTCCCGGACCCTTGCGCTCAGCTCCTTCATGTCGGCGCGACCCTGCACCCGGGGCTTGAGCCACGCCATGACCCGGCCCATGTCCTTCATCGAGGCCGCCTCGCATTCCGCGAGCGCGGCGGCGATCAGCGCCTCGATCTCCTGTGGATTCAAGGGTGCGGGCATGTAGGCTTCGATGAGCTCTATCTCGAAGGATTCCTGGGCGGCCAGGTCGTCGCGGCCCGCGGACGAAAACTGCGCGAGGGAGTCGCGGCGCTGCTTCAACATCCTCTGGAGCACCGAGACCACCCCCGGCGAATCGAGTGTGATGCGCTCGTCTATCTCGCGCTGCTTGATCGCGGCGCTCACCTGGCGGAGCACGCCGAGACGCTTGCGATCGCGCGCGCGCATCGCGGTCTTGATGTCTTCCTGTATCCGGTGCTTCAGGTCATCGGCCATCGAATCGAACCTCCGAGGCCCCGCGCTTGCCCCGCCCCGGCCGGCGCGACAATCGGGTCGGGACGATGCGGGAGAAAGCCATGCGCGCCGCCGCGCAACCCGTATACGCCGACGCTAAGAGCCGCTCTCATGCAGCGCCGTGGCGTGCCACGTCGGTATCCGGCCTTTCGGCGGCATCCCGGGGAACTCGGCCCGGCGCCGGAGTCTCCCGGCGATAACCCCCTCTCGGGGTACCCGCGTGTGCGGTCAGTGCAGGCGAACGCGCTTCTGGGTTTCGCGGGCGATCTTCTTGAGATGGCGCTTGACCGCCGCCGCCTTCTTGCGCTTGCGTATGGTGGTCGGCTTCTCGTAGTACTCGCGCCGCCTCACCTCGGTCAGTATGCCCGCCTTCTCGCAGGCGCGCTTGAAGCGGCGCAGTGCGACATCGAAGGGCTCGTTCTCCTTGATCCGTACGCTAGGCATGGTGTGGTCTGTTCATCCGTTCAGGTCGGTCGCCGCAGGCGGCGGGACGAAGGACGCGAGATCCTAGTGAAGGCGCCCCGCGGTGTAAAGGACGATTGGTCTCACCAGAGCCGGATCCTCGATCCGCCCGAAGGCCGGCCACCGCCCGAGGTCGAAGCGGCGTACCATCGCCAAACCGGGACCGGGCGCTGGCCGCGTGACGCGACAATGACGGTCTCCGGATTTCCGGCGCGTTTCCGTTAACTGGTGCACGCCAAGCCCGAGGGGGATTTGAAAGTGTTCGATGTTCTCAACCTCATGCGCAGATTCCCGCCGCAAGCGGGAGAGCAGGTCACCCTGGCCAACATGCAGGAAGGCCCTTTCAACCGATGGGCGTTTCGCAACATGCGCCGCCTCCTGCCGAGCGCCAACGTCTGGCGTGGGGATGGTGAGGTCGCGGAGCTTCCGGTGGCGCCGGTCCGCCTGGATGACGTGGAGTTCGAAAGCGCGGCCAACCGCACGCTCACCGTGAGAGAACTTCTCGACCAGAGCGGCACGGACGGGTTCGTGGTGCTTCACGAGGGGGCCATTGTGGCCGAGCGCTACGCGGCGGGGGTCGAAGCCCATGAGCCGCACCTGCTCATGTCGGTGACGAAGTCCTTCACCGGGTCGCTCGCCGGCATCTGCGCGGAACGTGGACTGCTCTCCCCGGACGATCTGGTCACCGACGTCATTCCCGAGCTGGCGGGCTCCGCCTACGACGGCGCGCGGGTGCGGCACGTCCTCGACATGACGGTGTGCATGGACTACGACGAGGACTACGACAATCCGGACAGCGACGTCGCCATGCTCGATGTGGCGGCGGGATGGAGACCCTCGCGAGAGGGGACGCCCGACAACCTGCGCGACTACATCAGGACCATGCGAAGCGCGACGGGTGAGCACGGCGACGCCTTTCACTACGTTTCGGCCAACACCGACTTGCTGGGCTGGATGCTCGAGCGGGCGAGCGGAATGGACTTCGCGACGCTGTTGTCACGCGAGATATGGCAGAAGATAGGCGCCGAGTTCGATGCCTACATCACCCTGGATCGCCTGGGGGCGGCCCAGACCGACGGCGGCTTGTGCGTCACCACCAGAGACCTCGCCCGCTTCGGCCAACTGCACTTGCAGCAAGGGGTGATGAACGCCAAGCGCATCGTGCCCGAGGAGTGGGTGCACGACTTCCGGGAGAACGGCGATCCGCAAGTCTGGGACCGGGGCAACTTCGCCTCGCTTCTGCCGGGATTCCACTACCGTTCGAAGTGGTACACCGACCGCCAGGATCCCCACCGCCCCTGCCTCGGTATCGGAATCCACGGTCAGTTCCTCTTCGTGGACCCGGTCGCGGGAGTGGTGATCGCCAAGCACTCCAGTGACCCCACGCCAGTGGACGCTGTGTGCTTCGACAACACCCACCGAGCCTTCAAGGCCATTGCCCACACGCTGGCGTGACACGCGCGGGGACCGGATTTCGTCGGTACGAGGGGTGATGGAGTAACCTCCAGTCGGCGGCGTGGCGCCGTCCTGATGCACGGGAGTTCGGGTGATGCGGGTTCTGGGAATCGAGACCTCGTGCGACGAGAGCGCCGTGGCGGTGTACGACACCGATGCGGGTCTTCTGTCGCACTGCCTCCATTCGCAGATCGCGGTGCACCGGGAGTACGGCGGGGTGGTGCCCGAACTCGCCTCGCGCGACCATGTCGCGAAGCTCGCCCCCCTCGTCAAGCGCGCGCTGGCGGAATCCGGCGGCAAGCCGGTCGATGGCGTCGCCTACACCGCGGGGCCGGGTCTTGCGGGCGCATTGCTGGTCGGGGCGGCGACAGGGCGCAGCCTCGCTTTCGCCTGGGGGGTGCCCGCCCTGGGGGTGCACCATCTCGAAGCCCACCTGCTCGCCGCGATGCTCGAACCCGATCCCCCGGATTATCCCTTTCTCGCCCTGCTGGTTTCCGGCGGCCACACCCAGCTCGTGCACGTCGCCCGGCCCGGAGAGTACGAAGTGCTGGGCGAGTCCCTGGACGATGCGGCGGGCGAGGCCTTCGACAAGACCGCGGCCCTGCTCGGGCTGCCCTATCCCGGCGGTCCCGCGCTTGCCGCCCTTGCGCTTGAAGGCGACCCCTCGCGTTTTCGCTTTCCCCGTCCGATGACGGACCGGCCCGGGCTCGACATGAGCTTCAGCGGTCTCAAGACCTTCGCAATCAACACGCTGCGAAAGGCGTCGAAAAGCGCCTCCACCCGCGCGGACATCGCCAGGGCCTTCGAGGAGGCGGTGGTCGACACGCTCCTCATCAAGTGCCGCCGGGCCCTGCTCCATACCGGGCTGCCGCGCCTCGTGGTCACCGGAGGCGTGGGCGCCAATCGTCGGCTGCGCAGCGCCGCCGCCGCCATGGCCCGCGATCTGGGCGTGTGGATCGGCTACCCCCGCATCGAGCTGTGCACGGACAACGCGGCGATGGTCGCCTACGCGGGCAGCCTGCGCCTTGATGCGGGCGAAGCGCACGATCTCGACTTCACGGTGAAGCCGCGCTGGCCGCTGGCTTCGCTCTCGCCGCCCGCTGTTGCGCAGCAGGGGTCGGCATAGCCCGCAGACTACACCGATCTTCGGCCGCTTCGGGCGCCAGGATGCCGTGACAGCGGGGCGCACAGAACGAGAATCGCGCGAGACGTAGCCGACACGAAGTCGTTGCGGCGCGACGGAGAAAAACCCGCATCCGCGAGCATACTGACGTCCGCGAGTTGAGTGATCGGTGAAACTTGCGGGTCAGTAACCGGGCGGCGGCGTGAAGCGGTAGTAGCCCTCCTCGATCAGCGCGGCCATGTGCAGGCAGGTCGCGTCGTCGTACTGGCGCGCGATGATCTGGATGCCGACGGGCAGCCCCTCCGCGAGCCCGATCGGCGCGACGGTGGAAGGCAGGTAGTACCCGCAGGGATAGCCCGCCCAGAAGAGCTGATCGACTACCGGCTGCATCTCGCCGTTGACGCGGATCGTCCGGTCATGGCGCTCTCCCGCCTGATCGTGGGGAAAGGCCGGGGAGGACGCGGCGGGGCAGAGCAGCAGATCGTAGGTCTCGAACCAGGCTTCCCAACCGGCCATCAGCTTGTAACGGCGCTCGTTCCACCGGAGCCAGTCCCGGTGCAGCATGGTCTGGGCTTCCAGCATTCGCCGCCGGTAGGGGATCGCTTCCGCCGGCAGGCGGCTCAGATCCTCGCGTGCCCGCATGATCAGCTCGTCGCTCAGTCGCTTGGAGGTGGCGGCGCGCAGCAGCATCGTATAGACCTCCATCGCTTCCCCGGTCGGGAAGTCGGGTTTCGCATCCATCTCGACGCGTACGCCTTCGCCCTCGAGCCAGCGGGCGAGCGCGGCGATGGCATCCTGGTAGGACTGCTCCACCTCCGCCTGTGGATCGCTCAGCAGGACGCCGACGCGGTAGTCTTCGAGGCGTTTGCGGCGCGGCGGCGGCAGCTCCAGGCGCCAAGCCCGCGCGTTGGGGCCGTCGGCGCCGGCGAGGAGGTCGAAGGCGAGCTTGAGGTCCGCCGCCGAGCGGGCGAGGGGGCCGACGACCGCGATGTCGGTGGGCGCATGGTCGCCCGGCAACGCCTGGCCGCGGTCCGAAACGATCTCCCAGGTCGGCTTGTGGCCGAAGACTCCGCAGTAGTGCGCCGGGTTGCGGATCGAGGCGCCGATATCCGAACCGGTGTCCAGCCCCGTCAGCCCCGCAGCGAGCGCCGCCGCCGATCCGCCGGAGGAGCCGCCAGGTGTGCGGGTCAGGTCCCACGGATTGCTGCAGGTGCCGTAGATGGAGTTGAAGCTCTGCCAGTCCGCGAGCATGAGCGGAACATTCGTCTTGCCGAAGACCACCGCCCCGGCGGCGCGATACTTCTCGACCACGGCCGAGTCGCTGGCCGCGACGTTGTCGATGAACTCCGGATCGCCCCAGGTCGTGGGTGAACCCGCAAGGTCGAAGCTCTCCTTCACGGTCACCGGCAGCCCATCCAGGGGGCCGATGGCCTCCCCCGCGGCCCGGCGCCGGTCCGACGCGTCGGCATCCGCCCGCGCCCGCTCGACATCCTGCCAGATGATGGCGTTGATCACCGGATTGTGTCGCTCGATGCGCTCGAGGTAGTGATCGAGCAGCTCCCGCGCCCCGATCTCCCGCGCTTCGAGCCGCGATATCAGCTCGGTGGCCGACTGGTAGTGCATCTGCGTCATGTGGCGCTCCCCGCCTTCGGGCGGGACTCGGTGCGGGGGATGTCGATCTCGACGATCCCGCAATCGGACTGGGGGCGGGTCATGGGGGTTGCCTCGCGAGGTCGGCGTAAGACCATCAGGGCGGACTCATATCAGCCCGCAAGTTTCACCGATTTTTGGCCGCTTCGCGCGCCAAGATGCCGTGACAGCAGGGCAAACGGACCGAAAGACCGAAAGACGCGCCCCGACGAGCGGGCAAGCCAAGGATGGCTTGCCCTGGCCTGCGAGCTTCGCCCAAGGACTGCGAAGCGAAGCAGGTAGCCAGCACGAAGTCGTTGCGGCTTGCGGGAGTACGCCCACAAGCGCCCGCATCCTTCGGTGTACTTCACCGGCCGGCGCCGATTTTGCGTTCCTCGCCCCGGAACAAGCGGGAGATGTTCTCCCGGTGGCGCATGACGAGCATCGCGCCCATCGCGACGAGCACCGCGAGCACGGCGGTCGGCGCATCGAGAACGAAGGCGAGGGCCGGGGCGACGATGGCGGCGGCGAGGGAGGCGAGGGATGCGAAGCGCGACAACGCGGCGACCGCGAGCCACGCCGCGCCCATGCCGAGCACGATGGGCCAGGAGAGCGCCGCCACCACCCCAAAGGTCGTGGCCATTCCCTTGCCTCCCCGGAAACGGAAGAACACCGGATAGAGGTGCCCCGCGAAGGCGCCGAAGCCGGCGGCGGCGGCGACCGCGGCGTTGTCGCCGACCGCCCACGCGAGCAGCACGGGCAGCGCGCCCTTGAGCACGTCGCCCGCGAGGGTGAGGGCGGCCGCGGTCTTTCCGCCGAGGCGCAGCACGTTGGTTGCCCCGGGGTTGCCCGAGCCTTCCGTGCGCGGATCGGGCAAGCCCAGCGCCCGGGACACGAACACCGCGCAGGCGATGGAGCCCACGATGTAGCCGGTCAACAACATCGCGACGAACTCGAGCATGCCGCCATTGCAACGGGATGCTCCGGGAGGGTCAAGTTCAGCCCCTCCCGCGCGCCGCACGCTTCCTTGCGGCGAAGAGCGCACTCGTGTAACTACCCCGGATGTTTCCCCGATTCACAGGCGATGTATGCGCATCAGCCGGCATGGCCGGTGTCGAACGCGGTCCGGGAGGCGGAACCTCCGGGTCGCGGCAGGCCTGCCCGCCCCGACTCGTGGAAACCCCTGCCTGTGCCGATGCCCGCGGGCGCTTGCCGCGCCCGTCGGGGAAGCGGGACGGCTGATGACTCCTCCGATCGGGAGAATCGCTTTGCATGGGACCCTGGCCGCGGCTGCGGCCGAAGCGCGAGGGCCGGCGTGAGCGCGATGATCCGGGTAGGGGTGGAGGTCGGAGGCACCTTCACCGATCTCGTCGCCTTCCAGGACGGGAGGGTGCGTATCACCAAGGTACCCAGCACGCCCTCGGCGCCGCATCGCGGGGCGATCGCCGCGCTGGACGAATCCGGTCTCTCCGTGCCCTCTGCCAGCGATCTCGTGCACGGTTCGACCGTTGCGACCAACGCGGTGCTGGAACGCAAGGGCGCGAGGGTCGCATTCTTCACCACCGAGGGATTCCGCGACCTGCTCTTCCTCCAGCGCCAGAGCCGGCGCTCCATCTACGACATCCACTATCGAAAGCCCGAGCCGGTGGTGCCGCGCCACGACACCTACGAGATCCCCGAACGCATGGGACCGCACGGAGAGGTTATCGCCGCGCTCGACGAGGCCGCGGCGCGGGATCGAGTCCGGCGGGCACTGGAGGCTGGGGATTACGAATCGGTCGCCATCTGTTTCCTGAACAGCTACGCGAATCCCGTCCACGAGCGGCGGGTGGCGGCGATGGTCTCGGAGAGTGTCGGCGACGCCCGCGTTACCTGCTCCTGCGACGTCACGCGGGAGTTCCGGGAGTACGAGCGCGCGTCGACCACCGCTCTGGCGGCCTATGTCCAGCCCGTGATCGACCGCTATCTCCGGGAATTCGAGCACGCGCTCGACGAGCGGGCCTTCGCGGGCCGCTTCAGCCTGATGCAGTCCAACGGCGGCCGTCTGCCCGCGAGCGGCATGGCGGGGAACGCCATCACCGCCCTGTTCTCGGGGCCGGCGGCGGGAGTGATGGGGGCCATACGCCAGGCGGAGCGCTCGGGCTACCGGGACCTCATCACTTTCGACATGGGCGGTACCAGCACCGATGTCTGCCTGGTGCGCGACGGGATCCCGGTGCTCACCAGCGACGCCGAGATCGATGGCTTGCCCATTCGCACGCCGGTGCTCGACATCGTGACAGTGGGTGCGGGAGGCGGCTCCATCGTGTGGCGCGACGACGGCGGAATGCTGCGGGTCGGGCCGCAGTCGGCGGGGGCGGAGCCGGGGCCCGCCGGCTATCGGCGGGGCGGCATCGACCCCACGATTACCGATGCGCATCTCGTGCGGGGCACCGTGCTTCCCGATACCTTCCTCGGGGGTCGCATGGAGGTCGATCCCGCACTCGCGCGCGCCGCCTTCACCGCGCTCTCGGATTGTTTCGGGCGAAGCGTGGAGCAGGTTGCCGACGACGCGGTAAGGGTCGCGGAGCACAACATCGTGCGGGCGATTCAGCTCGTGTCCACCGAGCGGGGTCGGGATCCGCGCGACTACGTGCTCGTACCCTTCGGGGGCGCGGGGCCTCTGCACGCCGCGCGGGTCGCCGAGGCGCTTGGCATCGCGACGATCCTCGTGCCGCCCGCGGCCGGAGTGCTCTCCGCCTTCGGACTCGTCGCCTCGGATTACGTGCGCTACGAGAGCCGTACCGTGCGCTTCGCCATCGACGGGGACGCGTCCGCGGCCCGAGTCCGCGCCCAGTTCGCGGAGATGCGCGACGATGCCGTCACCGCATTCGCCGAGCTTGGTCTGACGAGCGGGCTGCGCTTCACCTACACCCTCGAGATGCGCTACATCGGACAGGCTTTCGAGGTCCCGGTGCACCTCTGCGAAGAGGAAGTCGCCGGCCTCGGCGAAGCCTTGCTGCGCGACAAGTTCAATGAGGCGCATCACCGGATATTCGAGTTCGACGACTCCCGCACCAACCGTCCGGAGGTCGTCTCCTTCCGGCTCGGCATCGCGTCACCGCCGCCTTCGATCCCCGAGCTGGCCGCATCGGAGGACGCGTCCGTGAGCGCTCCGATCGAAGTGTTCGACGCGGGCGAGCGGCAGGCGGCATACCGCGTCAACCGGCGCGCCCTGCGCGATGAGGGTGAGCGGCAGGGCCCCCTGCTCATCGGTGATGACACCTTCACTGCCTACGTCCCCCCGACATGGCGCGCGCGGGTCGACCCGCATCACAATATCGTCCTGACCCGGCACGATTGAGTCGCTCGCATGCAGGTCGCCGGACGCGGCGCCCCCGACGCGGACGGCTCGATGATCCGAGTTCCCGCGAAGGGCCCTGACCCGCAAACCACCCCGATTTCTCAACTGGCGGACGTCGGGATGCTCGCTGCTGCGTTTCGGACAGCATCGCGCCGCAACGCCTTCGCGTCGGTTGCGACTTGACTCGGATGTTTCACCTATTTTCGTTGGCTTCGGGCGTCAAAGTGCCGTGCTTCCTGCTATCGCGGTATCCTGGCGCCCGAAGTCAACGAAAACCGGTGAATCTTGCGTGTTGACAACACCGAGAGGAAGGCAACATGGCGCTTGACCAGATCGACCTCGCGATCATCTCCCAGGCCCTCATCGCCGCGGCGAAGGAGATGGGAATCAAGCTCGTGCGTTCCGCGTACTCGCCCATCGTGCGCGAGGCGAACGACTGCTCCGCCGCCCTGCTCGATGTCGAGGGCAACGTGGTGAGTCAGGCCGAGCTCATCCCGATGCAGCTCGGTCCCATCGGCACCACCTTCGCCCCCTGCGCCGCGCTCCATCCCCCCGATACCCTGAAGCCCGGCGACTTCTACATCAACAACGACCCCTTTCAAGGCGGGCAGCACGTCCCCGACGTGTTCATTTTCTCCCCGATCTTCTTCGGCGCCCGCCTGGTGGGATTCAGTGCGACCGTCGCCCATCACCTCGATCTGGGGGGTGGCGCGCCCGGCCTCAATATGGCGGCGGGCGACGTGCACCAGGAAGGCCTCATCTTCCCACCGAGCTGCTACAACGTGAACCGCGACTGGAACGGGGGCCCCTTCGAGCGCCTGGTGCGCGCCAACGTGAGGGTGCCGGAGAAGACCATCGGGGACTGCAACGCGCAATTCGCCGCCAACGGGGTGGGGGCAAGGCGCGTCATCGAGCTTTGCGAGAAGTTCGGGGCGGATGCGGTCACCGGCGCGATGTCGGCGCTGCTCGACTACTCCGAGCAACGCATGCGCACCGCGATCGCGAGCGCCCCCGACGGCGTGTACCACGGTGAGGATCGGCTCGACGGCGACGGCATCGGTGACGAGCCGCTCGTGGTGCGGGCACGGGTCGAGATCGCGGGTGACCGAGTCTCCGTTGATTACGCGGGCACCTGCGATCAGGTCCGCACCAACGTCAACTGTCCCTTCGCGTCCACGATCGCGGCGGGGCTCTCTTGCGTGAAGTCGGTGCTCACGAGTCCCGACATCCCCTTCAACGAGGGCGCGAAGCGCCCCATTGAGATCACCGCGCCCTACGGCTCGCTGCTCAACCCCCGTCCTCCCGCCCCGGTGCGCGCACGCATGCTCTCCGCCTACCGCGCCTACAACTCGGTGATGAAAGCGCTCGCGAAAGCGGTGCCGGAACAGGTGATGGCGGCCGGATTCGACACCACGCACTCCACCTGCCTCTCGCACCTCGGCGAGAGCGGGTACGGTATCTACCTCGAGATCTTCGGGGGCGGCTACGGGGGCAGTGCGCTCGGTGACGGCTGCGACGCGGTGGACAGCCCGCTCTCGAACTGCTCCAACATTCCCGTCGAAGCCATCGACATGGAGCATGACTTCTTTCGTGTCGTGGAGTACGCACTGGTGTCGGACTCCGGCGGCCGGGGCGAGTACCGGGGCGGGCTCGGGATGCGCCGGGTCTACGAGGTCCTGGCCGACGATGTCGAGTACCAGTCGTATTCCGACCGCTTCGCGATCCCGCCCGAGGGACTCTTCGGCGGCGAGGAAGGCGGGGCGGCCTTCACCTGCGTGCTGCGCGGCAACGAGAAGATCATGCTCGACTCCAAGACCAGCTTTCGCCTCGCGAAGGGCGACCGGCTGGTGATGAGCACCGGAGGCGGCGCGGGTTACGGCCTTGCCGAGGCGCGTTCTCCGGCGCGCGTCGCTTCGGACCGCGAGAGCGGGGCGGTTGCCGCGCACTAGCGCGAGCCGCGACCGGAGGTCGAACCCCGATGCGTGACAAGGTCTTCATCTCGCAGTTGCGGGTGGACACCGTCATCGGCATCTACGACTGGGAGCGCAAGATTCGGCAGAGCGTCGTCATCGATATCGAGATGGCGTGCGACTGCGCGCGCGCGGCCGAGACCGACTCGGTCGACGACACCCTCGACTACAAGGCGATTGGCAAGCGGATCATCGCTTACGTCGAGACGAGCGAGTTCTTCCTGGTGGAGACGCTGGCGCATCGCCTCGCGCAGACGCTGGTCGAGGAGTTCGGGATCGGCTGGTTACGTCTCAAGGTGGACAAGGAGGGCGCCCTGCGCGGGGCGCGCGGGGTGGGGGTCATCGTCGAGCGCGGTACGCGCGATGGGAACGGCGCGGGCAAGATGATTTGAGGTTTTAGCGCACGGTCGCCACGCTTTCAGCCTGCGGATCTCGCCGATTTCTCAACTCGCGGACGCCGATATGCGGGCGTCAGCGGGCCTTCCTCCCTTCGCAGGTCAGCCAAGCAGCAGAATGAGGATGCCCGCGACGACGAGCAGGACCCCCACGATCTCCGGGCCGGTGGAGCGTTCCCGAAAGAAGAACCAGGAAGCGATGAAGGTGAAGACGAGCTCGACCTGACCCAGTGCTCGCACGTAGGCGGCGTTCTCCAGGGTCATGGCGGTGAACCAGCCGGCGGAGCCGAGCATTCCCGACACCCCGACGAAGGCGGCGACCCGCCAGGCGCCGGCCACCCGCGTCAGCTCTCCAGGTTCCCGCACCCGGATCCACACCGCCATCACGAGGGTCTGGAACACCAGTACGCAGGCGAGCGTGAAGGCGGCCTGCATCAGGAATCCCTCACCTCCGAGCGACAGGGAGGCGGCTCGGTAGGACACCGCGCTCACCCCGAAGAAGGCACCGGACAACATGCCGATTAGCGCGGCCCGGCCCATCCACCCCTGGTGCGGGTGGTGCGGGGAAAGCGCGCTTCTCGCGACCGAGATCGCGATCACTCCGACCAGGCTGACCGCGATCGCCAGCGCGCCCGTCAGGCTTACCGGCTCCCCGAGGATCAGGACACCGAAGATCGCGGTCTGCACCGTCTCCGTCTTGGAATACGTGGTGCCGACGGCGAAGTTGCGCAGCGAGAACAAGTAGACGAGCAGCGCGGTCGCGGTGATCTGTGCGATGCCGCCGAGCATCGCGAAGAGGGCGAAGCGCGGGGTCGGGTCGGGCCAGTCCAGGCCGTACCCTTCGCCGAGCAGCAGGACGTAGGCGAGGGCCAGCGGCACCGCGTACACGAAGCGGCAGAAGGTGGCTCCCGAGTTGCTCAAGCGCCCCTTCAGGTGCTTCTGCAGGGCGGAGCGCAGGTTCTGCGCGAACGCGGCGGCGAGCGTGATCGGGATCCAGAGCTCCACCCGGCTTGCGTTCCGTCGACGCCTTTCGCCTTTGCTTACCCCGCCCGCCTGACTCGATTCGACGTCAGGGCGCGGGATGCGAGACGGGCAGGCCGCGTCCGCCGTCGACTTTGATGACCTCTCCGGTGACGAAGGCGGCATCCTTCACGAGAAAACGTACCGCGGCGGCGACATCGCGAGGCTCTCCGAGTCGAGCGAGCAGGGTGTCGTCGACGATGCGGCGGCGGACTCCGGCGTCGCCGCCTCCCTCGGGCCAGAGAATCGCACCCGGAGCCACCGCGTTGACCCGTACGTCGGGGGCGAGCGCCGCGGCGAGGGAACGGGTGAGATTCAGAAGCGCGGCCTTCGACGCACAATACGCGGCGTGGGATGCGAGGGGCCGATCGGCGTAGATGTCCGCGATATTGACGATCGCGCCATGACGCGCCCTCAGGTGGGGAGCGGCAGCCTGCGAGATCAGCAGCGGTGCGAAGGTGTTGACGGCAAAGAGCGCGTCGAGCGTGTCGGCCTCGATCTCTCCCAGCGGGCTCGGAAAGAAGAGGGAAGCGTTGTTCACGACCGCGTCCAGGCGACCGAAAGCGCTCACCGTGGCCTCGACCAGCTCCGCCGCGCTCGCCGCGCGGGACAGGTCCGCGGGCAGCGCCCGGGCGGAGTCCGGGCGTAGCCGGTTGCGCTCGGCGCACAGCGCTTCGGCCTCCGCCTGCGAGCGATGGTAGTGGACGGCGACCCGCATGCCGGCTTCGTGCAGCGCACGCACGATGGCGGCCCCGATTCGTCTTCCGGCGCCGCTCACCAGCACGACTTCGCGATCGGACATGGACCCTCCCGCCCGGTGCATAATCCACGCCAGTCTACTGTGCCTCAACTCGCGGCAAGGGTACTTTGGGAACGCTTCAGGCCTCTGTGCTCGGCTTGCTGCAAGGACTGACCGAGTTCCTGCCGATATCGAGCTCGGCGCACCTCATCCTGCTGCCGGTACTGGTGGGCTGGCCCGATCAGGGGCTGGCCTTCGACGTCGCGGTGCACGTCGGCACCCTCGGCGCCGTCCTCGCGTACTTTCGCCGTGAGCTGGTGCGCATGGCGCGTTCGTGTCTGCGCGCGTTGCGTACCGGGGTCGCCGACGCGGATGCCCGCCTTGCCGGTCTCATCGCGCTCGGAACGGTCCCGGTGGTGCTGGTGGGGCTGCTTCTCGAAGGAGTCGGCGCGCTCGACGCGACGGGCATGGCCGCCCGGTTCCGGGGACCGGCGGTGATCGCGTCGACCACCGTCGTATTCGCGCTGCTGCTGTGGTGGGCGGACCGCGGAGGAAGTCGTACGCGGGGCGAGAGCTCGCTCGGCTGGCGCGACGCGCTCCTCGTGGGCGCCGCCCAGGTGCTCGCGCTGATACCGGGAACATCGCGCTCCGGCATCACCATCACCGCGGCGCTCGCGCTCGGGTTCGAGCGCAAGGCGGCGGCCCGCTACGCCTTCCTGCTCTCCATCCCGGTCATCGCGGCGGCGGGGCTGCGCAGCGCGGCGGGGGCCCTTGAGACTCCACCGGCGACGGACTGGACGGCGCTCGCCCTCGGAGCGTCGGTGTCGGCGGTATCCGCCTGGCTCACCATCCACCTCTTCCTGAGGCTGTTGGAGAGGATCGGTCTGCTCCCCTTCGTGATCTATCGCCTCGTGCTCGGCACGCTGCTCTTCGTGTTCGTGGTCTGAACAGAAGGGGCGCGGCCGAGGCGCAATGCCGGCCGAGCGCTCAGGAGCGCCCGGCGCTGGCGCGGAAACCCCGGTAGCGCCGCGCCCGGTTTCGCGGACCGAGATAGGTCGGCACGATCCGCTCGACCTCGGCCGGAGTGATACCAAGGGTCTCCAGACCGTCGGCCCCCGTCGGTACCGAGTCGACCTTGAGGGAAAGGTAGTTGTCGATGGAAAGGGGCGGGCCGGGAAGGCAACCCAGGATACTCGCCTGGAGACGCGACAGGCGGTCGCCGAGGCCAATAACCCGGCGGCGCAGCCCGCAGACTTCCGCGGTGTATTCGACGAGTTCGCGCAGCGTGTAGACCCTCGGTCCCGCGAGCTCGAAGCGCCGCCCCGCCGTCGAGTCGTCCCCGAGGCAGCGAACGAGTGCCTCCACCACATCGCCCACGTACACCGGAGCGAACTTCGACTCCGGGCAGGCAAGCGGGATGAATCCGGGGCTTATCGTGAGCAAGGTGGCGAAGCGGTTGAAGAAGGAGTCGCCGGGACCGAACACCACCGAAGGACGCAGGCTCGTCGCCCTCACCGCGTCTCCCGCCCCGCGCATGACGCATGCCTCGCCTTCCGCCTTGGTGGCAAGGTACCGGCTCGGGCCGGCTCCGTTCGCCCGCAGCGCGCACATGTGCAGCAGCCTCGAGACTCCCCGTTCCCGGCAGGCCTGGACCAGATTCTCCGACAGCGCCACGTGCGCGTCGTGGAAGCTGCACCCGCCAGCGTTCAGGATTCCCACGAGATTCACGGCCGCATCGCAGTCCGAGACGCCCTGGGCCAGGGCCGTGGGAGAGTGGACATCGAGCTCGACGAGCTCGCACTCGGGTATCACGAGCAGGTGCCGATTGCGCTCGCGGCGCCGCGTGAACACCCGGGTCCGGTGGCCGGCCCGGGCCAGGGCGCACACGAGGTGGCTTCCGATGAATCCCGTGCCGCCAAGTATCGCTATGCGTCGCATCTGCCCTCGGGGGCGGTGCCCCCCAAGTCCTGGGACGAACTAGTTTCGCGAGCGCTCTGGCGAGGGTCAAGGCGCACCGGCCGGGGTCGGCGGCGCACTTCGACCGGTTGCGCCGGACCCGCGCGATACGGTGCGCCATAGTTGCAAACGCCGATTTCGGCTACATTTCGTCCATCATGCATGTCGGTGCCGCCCGGGCGGTACGAGGCGGGGAAAGCGAATGGGTATCAGTATCTGGCAACTCTTGATCATTCTGGTCATAGTGATGTTGCTGTTCGGGACGAAGAAGCTGCGCAATCTCGGCTCCGACCTCGGGGGCGCGGTCAAGGGTTTCCGCAGTGCCGTGAAGCAGGGTACCGACGAAGCGGATGAGGCGGCAAAGCTCGAACAGGCCGAGGGAGAGGTCATCGAGGGCGAGGTCGCGAGCCAGGAACGGGACCGCGCATCGTCCTGAGGGCGCACCCCCAATTCCCGCGCCGGACGAAGCCGCCGCTCGGGTTCGGGATGCGTTACGGCCGATCCGCAGCAACGATGAACAGAGCGCCGAGAACGCCCGGAGCGTCGCACCCGGGGCGTGGCGTGGACGGCCGCGGCGCCGGCTGAGCGGCGCGAATCATGTTTGACATCGGATTCACCGAGGTCTCGCTCATCGCGGTCATCGGTCTGCTCGTCATCGGTCCCGAGCGCCTGCCCCGGGTCGCGCGCGAGATCGGTCTGTGGGTGGGGCGCATTCGGCGTTACGTGACCCAGGTACGCGCGGACATCGAGCGCGAAGTGCGTGCGGATGAGCTTCGGGAGCTCGTCAAGAAGCCGGCGGAGGAGTTGCAGGAGGCAATCAAGGAGACCGAGAAGACCATCAAGGAAGAGGAGAAGAAGCTGGAAATCGACCTGACCGAGGCCGGAGAGACCAAAGGCGCCTCGGCCGCGGGCGCCGCCGGCAAGGCGCAAGCGCCCGGGAAGGATCCGGCGCCGGACGAAGCCGCGGCTCCCGGCGCGAGTCCTGCCGGGGCCGGGCCGGCTCCCGGCGCGTCGGCCGAAGCGGCGCCCGTCGCGACGAAGCGCGAAGATGCGGATGCGCAGGCTTCGGCGGCCCCAACCCCGGCCGCTGCGGCGCCGGAACCGGTCGTCGCGGCGGACTCCGAGCCCGGAAAGGCCGGTGCGCCGGTCCGAGAGGCAAGCTGATCAGGCGCTCACCCGCGCGCAGACGGTACCTCGAGCTTCATGAGCGGCAAGGAGCACAAGGGCGACGAGAGCCACATGACGGAGATGACCTTCGTCGAGCATCTCGTCGAGTTGCGCAACCGACTGTTGCGGGTGGTGCTCACCATCCTCGTGTTCCTGCTCGTCCTGTTCCCGTTCGCTAACGACCTCTACCACTTCCTTGCCGCCCCGCTTCTCGCCCACCTGCCCGAGGGCACGAGCATGATTGCGACACAGGTCGCGTCGCCCTTTCTCACTCCCTTCAAGCTCGCCCTCTTCGTCTCGATATTCATTTCAATGCCGATGGCCCTCTACCACCTCTGGGCCTTCGTGGCGCCGGGTCTGTACAAGCGCGAGCAACGCCTGGTCTTTCCCCTGATGGTCACCAGCAGCCTGCTTTTCTATCTCGGCATGGCCTTCGCGTACTACGTGGTCTTCCCCCTCATGTTCGCCTTCTTCCACATGGTTGCGCCCGACGGCGTCGCAATCATGACCGACATCACCGCCTACCTGGACTTCGTCCTGAAGATCTTCTTCGCGTTCGGACTCGCCTTCGAGGTTCCGATCGCCACCATCCTGCTTGTCTGGACCGGGTTCACCACCGTCAAGTCCCTGCGCTCGAAGCGCCCCTACGTGATCGTCGGGGCCTTCGTGCTCGGCATGCTGCTCACACCGCCCGACATGATTTCCCAGACCCTGCTCGCGTTGCCGATGTGGGCGCTCTTCGAGCTCGGCCTGATCTTCGCCAAGGCCTACGTGCGCACCGGAGACGACGAGAAGGAGGAGGAAGTCGCGGGGACGGGTTAGCCCGGGTTAGACCCCGCGCGCCTCGAACGGGGGCGACGAAGGGAGCGCGGTCTCAGGCTTCGTCGGCCTGTACGCACTCCGGGCATCGGCCCATCGCTTCCAGAGTGTGCGAGCGGAGCTCGAATCCGGAAGTGCCGGCGATCTCGTGGACGCTTTGTCCGAGGCCCGTAGCGCTCGGCTCGGCGACCGTCCCGCAGTCATCGCACACCAGAAACACGGTGCCGTGCCCTTCGCCCTGCCCGCTGCACGCGACATAGGCATTGCGGCTCGCGATTCGGTGCACGAGACCCATGGTCTCGAGGAAGGCCAGGGCCCGGTAGATCTGAGCGGGCGCGGGCCGCCGACCCTGCCAGTCGAATCTTTGCAGGATCTCGTAAGCCCCGGTGGGCCGGTGCTGGGCGAGCAGAAGTTCGAGCACCTGCCGTCGGTTTTCGGTGAACCTTGCCCGCCGGTCACGACATATCGTCTCGGCCCGGGCGAGGCCCTCCGCAACGCACGTTTCGTGGTCGTGGCGCCGGGTCGGAAAGAGCGGCGGGCCGTCGGGCATCACGTTGCGCCTCGCCAACGCAAGGGAGGATATGGCGGCGTTGAAGACAGGATTTGAAGCATCGTATCACTCACCGGCGGGTGGCGCAGCCCTGCGCAACGCCTCTTCGCCCGCCATGACTCACTCCTCGCACCGACATGGCAATACGCGCTGTGGTGTTCTTTCTTGTGTCGGGCGAGTACTGCCGCCCCTGTCGACTGCATCCGCCCAGGGCACTCCTTTCGAGCCCTTATCCGATCGCAACCACGAGCATCACGAGAGCCGCCGAGTCTGACGCCTGCCGCTATTGCACGATGGCCGCGAGTGCTAGACTTTGTGAGCCGGGCGGCGCGCCATGCGCCGGCCGAGGCGCCGTTCGAAACCGGGGAACGCCGTGCTCAAAGGACTTCTCGACGTATCGGTGTGGGGAATCGTCGCCTACACCCTGGTGGTGACTCATCTCACCATCATATGCGTAACCGTCTACCTGCACCGCCACCAGGCCCACCGGGCGCTTGTTCTTCACCCGTTGGCCAGCCACCCGATGCGCTTCTGGCTGTGGCTCACGACCGGAATGGTCACCCGGCAGTGGGTGGCGGTGCACCGCAAGCACCACGCCGCGGTGGAGTCGGAGGAGGATCCCCACAGCCCGCGACAGGAGGGCATTCTCAAGGTCCTGCTTGAGGGCACCGAGCTCTACCGCGCGGAAACGGCCAAACGGGAGACCCTCGAGCGCTACGGGCACGGTGCTCCGGACGACTGGATCGAGCGCAACCTGTACACGCGCTGGTCGAGCAAGGGCTACTACCTGATGCTGACCATCAACCTGCTGCTCTTCGGTCCGATCGGATTGACGGTATGGGCGGTGCAGATGCTGTGGATTCCCTTCTTCGCGGCTGGAGTCATCAACGGGATTGGACATTGGTGGGGATACCGCAACTTCGAGACCGCCGACATGTCCACCAACGTCATCCCCTTCGGTTTGATCATCGGCGGGGAGGAGCTGCACAACAACCATCACGCATTCGCAAGCTCCGCGAAGCTCTCGGTCAAGTGGTGGGAGTTCGATGCCGGGTGGCTCTACATCCGGGTGCTGCAGGCGCTCGGCCTCGCCCGCGTCAAGAAGCTTCCTCCCAAGACGGTGCTGGTGCCCGGGAAGCTGCTGGACCGCGATGCGGTGACCGCGATCATCGCGGGTCGCTTTTCCGTCATGGCGGCCTACACGAAGACGGTGCTTTCACAGGTATGGGCGGAAGAGCTCCGGCGGGTGGACACCTCCAAGCGCTCGCTGCTGCTGCCCGCGAAGGCGCTGATGGTGCGGGAGGAGTCGATGATGAGCCGCGAGGCGCTCGAGCGGCTGCATGGAATCCTGGAGCATAGCCACGCACTGGCCACCGTCTATCGCCACAAGCAGCGTCTGCAGGCGATCTGGCAGGAACGGACCATGAGCCACGAGGGCCTGCTACGGGCACTCGAGGAGTGGTGCCGCGAAGCGGAGCAGAGCGGTATTCGGGCGCTGCGCGACTTCGCCCGAACGCTCCCCGCCTATTCGCTGGCGCGGGCCTGACCCGTGCAACGGGCCTGATTTCGGGCCTGATTTCAGGCCTGACGGGCCTGATGGCGCACTGAGGCGAGGAGGGTGAGCTCCTCGCGCGGCTACTTGATCTTGGCTTCCTTGTACAGGACGTGGCGGCGCACTACCGGGTCGAACTTCTTCATCTCGAGCTTTTCCGGCGTGGTCCGCTTGTTCTTGTCGGTGGTGTAGAAGTGTCCGGTTCCGGCACTGGACACCATCCTTATCTTGTCGCGCATGATGGCTCCTCCTGCGAGCGTCCCCTCAGGACGCGCCGCCTCGGGCTTCGATCTCGGCCAGCACCGTCTCGATGCCCTTCTTGTCGATGATGCGCAGCCCCTTCTTCGAGACCCGCAGCTTGACGAAGCGTTTCTCGCTCGGGACCCAGAATCGATGGATGTGAAGGTTGGGCAGAAAGCGCCGACGCGTCTTGTTGTTCGCGTGCGACACGTTGTTGCCCGCCATGGGCCGCTTTCCGGTGACTTGGCAGACCCTGCTCATCACCCTGTCCTTCGGTGCTCATTCGAGGGCGGCGGACTCTAGCAGCCGCACCCGCTTCCTACAACCACCCGCGTTCGGCGAAGGAAACCGTCTCGCCGTCCCCGACCACGATGTGATCGAGGAGGCGGAGCTCGACGAGGGCCCCCGCCTCGACGAGGCGGCGGGTCAGAACGCGATCCGCGTGGCTCGGCTCCGCCACGCCGGAGGGGTGGTTGTGGGCAACGATGAGCGCGGCGGCGTTGTGTTCCAGGCAGCGCTTGACGACCTCCCTCGGGTGCACGCTGGCCCCGTCGATGGTGCCCCGGAACATCTCCTCGAAGGCGATGACGCGGTTACGGTTGTCGAGGAAGAGGCAGGCGAAGACCTCGTAGGGGAAGCCTCGGAGGCGGGCGCTCACGTAGCGGCGCGTGTCGTCGGGAGTGCCGAGCGCCGCACCGCGCTTCATGGTGCGTGACAGGTGCCGGTGCCCCATCTCCATCGCCGCGCGCAGCGTGACGTAGGTGGCGTCGCCGACCCCCGGCAGCCGGCACAGACGTGACCGGGGCGCTTCCAGCAAGGGTCGCAACCCGCCGAAGGCGCCGAGCAGTTGGCGGGCGAGGTCGACCGCGGTACGGCCCGGGGCGCCGGTCCGTATGAGGATCGACAACAGCTCCGCGTCCGAGAGCGACTTCGCGCCGCGTTCGAGCAGCTTCTCGCGCGGGCGTTCCGCAGCCGGCCAGTCCTTTATGCGCATCCTGCCTGTGTCCCTTCGCGCCGAACCGCCAAGCGGTTCCGGCGGGCTATACTTTCGCCGCCACGATAGCGCCAGACATCATGCACGACACTGCGAGTCGACAGATAGTGGTGGGGGTGAGCGGCGGCATCGCCGCCTACAAAAGTCCCGACCTCGTCCGACGCCTGCGCGAGCGCAATCACCGCGTACGCGTGGTGATGAGCGCCGGAGCACGGCATTTCATCACTCCGCTCACGCTACAGGCAGTTTCCGGCCATCCCGTGCACACCGATCTGCTCGATTCTCAGGCGGAGTCCGCCATGGGCCACATCGAGCTCGCGCGCTGGGCGGATCTCGTCCTCGTCGCGCCCGCCACCGCGCACTTTCTTGCCAAGCTCCGCAACGGTCTTGCCGACGATCTGCTCTCCACCCTCTGCCTGGCCACCGAGGCGCCAGTCGCGGTGGCCCCGGCGATGAACCGGCAGATGTGGCTGCATCCCGCGACGCAAGACAACGTCGCCACGCTCGAGCGTCGCGGTGTGCGCTTCATCGGTCCGGGGGAAGGCGATCAGGCCTGCGGGGAGACGGGACCGGGAAGAATGGTGGAGCCGGAAGTCATCGCATCGCGGGTTTCCGATCGATTTCCAGAAGGTGGAGATCTGGCCGGACTCACGGTGCTCGTTACCGCCGGCCCGACGCGTGAGCCACTCGATCCGGTGCGTTTCATCAGCAACCACAGCTCGGGTCGGATGGGATACGCGTTGGCGGAAGCGGCGGCGGGGGCGGGTGCGCGGGTCACCCTGGTCAGCGGGCCGACCGCCATCTCCGCCCCGTCGCAAGTGGAGTGCGTGGACGTCATGACCGCGGCCGAGATGTGCGAAGTGGTGTTGAGTCGGGTCGGTGACGCATCGATTCTGATCGCGGCGGCGGCGGTGGCCGATCACCGGCCCGCGCAATACCACGAGCACAAGATCAAGAAGAACGGATCGGGCGAGGCTCTGGCGCTCGAACGCACTCCCGACATCCTCGCCGAAGTGGCGACGCTCGCGCGACGCCCCTTCACCGTCGGCTTCGCCGCGGAGACCGACGACATCGAGGCCAACGCCCGGGCGAAGCTCGAAGCCAAGGCGCTGGACCTCATCGCGGCGAATCGAGTGGACGGACCCGGGGTGGGCTTTGCGTCCGAAGACAACGCCCTGGATGTCTATTGGACGGACGGCGGTGTGCACCTCGGGTACAAGCCCAAGTGCCGGCTCGCGGAGGAGCTCGTCGCCTTGATCGCGCAACGCTACCGTGCGGCGCATCCAGCTTAAGGTTCTGGACCCCCGAATCGGGAGCGAGTTCCCGTTGCCTGGCTACGCCACCGGCGGGTCGGCGGGCATCGATCTTCGCGCCTGCCTCGACGATCCTCTCGATCTCGCCCCGGGCGATACCCATCTCGTTCCCTCCGGGATTGCCGTTCACATGGAGGATCCCGGGCTTGCCGCGACCCTGCTTCCTCGTTCCGGACTCGGGCACAAGCATGGGATCGTGCTGGGAAATCTGGTGGGGTTGATCGATTCGGACTACCAGGGCGAGATCCTGGTTTCCTGCTGGAATCGCGGTTCCCGCCCATTTACCATCCGGCCCGGCGAGCGCCTCGCCCAGATGGTCTTTCTGCCGATCGTGCGCGCGGAGTTCGAGGTGGTGGCATCCTTTCGCGCCAGCGCACGCGGTACCGGCGGCTTCGGACACTCCGGCCGCATCTGATTCCGGCCGGGTTGCGATCAACATGTTCAAGGATCCCGCCAGGTCTCGCCCCACGCGGTACGGGCATGGTCAGCCTCGGCCCGACGACGTGGCGCCGGGCGAGATTCCCGCTTCCATCTTTCGCGCCTACGACATTCGCGGGGTGGTGGGGGAGACACTGGGGTCCGGAATCGTTTACGAGATTGCCCGGGCAATCGGGAGTGAAGCGGCCGAGCAAGGCCAGTCGACCATCGTCGTCGGCCGCGATGGACGGCTCTCCAGTCCCACGCTCGCCGGGGCGCTGGTGGAAGGATTGCGGGCAACGGGCCGGGACGTCATCGATGTCGGTGCGGTGCCCACGCCGGTGCTGTATTTCGCCACCCACTTCTTCGGCACGGGCAGCGGGGTCATGGTGACCGGCAGTCACAATCCTGCCACCTACAACGGGCTCAAGATAATGCTCGGTGGAGAAACCCTCTCCGGTGCGGAGATCGCCGCCCTGCGCACGAGGCTCGAATCCGGAAATCTCGTGACGGGCGCTGGCGCCTTGCGCCACGAAGAAATTCTGGATGCCTATGTGCAGGAGGTCTGCCGGAGCATCGCCCCGGCCCGGAGTCGGGCCTCCCGGGTAGCGGTCGATTGCGGCAACGGCATCGCGGGCCGGGTGGCGCCCGCGCTCTTCGGGGCACTGGGACATGAAGTCGTCCCGCTCTACTGCGAGATCGATGGCCGCTTTCCGAACCATCACCCCGATCCGAGCGAGCCCCGAAACCTGCGGGCGCTGATCGGGGCGGTCCGAAGCCACCGGGCCGACCTCGGCTTCGCGTTCGACGGCGACGGCGACCGGCTCGGGGTGGTGGACGCCACGGGAGACATCCTGTGGCCGGACCGGCAGCTCATGTTCTTCGCGGCGGACCTGCTGGCGCGGGATCCGGGGGCACGAATCGTGTTCGACGTGAAGTGCAGCCGCCATCTCGGAGAGTTCGTCGCGGCCCGGGGAGGGGTTCCCGTGATGTGGAAGACCGGTCACTCGTTCATCAAGAAGAAGTTGTGGCAATCCGCGGCGCCGCTCGCGGGAGAAATGAGCGGGCACATATTCTTCGCCGACCGCTGGTACGGATTCGACGACGCCCTCTACGCGGGGGCGCGCATGCTCGAGATCCTGGCCGCGGATCCCCGCCCCTCCCACGAGGTGTTCGCCGAGCTGCCGGGCGGAACGAGCACCCCGGAGCTTAAAGTGGACATGATCGAGGGTCGCCAGCATCGCTTCGTGGAGGACCTGGCGCGCAACGCGGGCGCACTCTCGGGAAGGTTCACCGGCATCGATGGCGTGCGCGTGGACTACGAGGACGGCTTCGGACTGGTGCGCGCTTCCAATACCACTCCCTCCCTGGTGCTGCGCTTCGAAGGCGACAGCCCCGAGGCCCTCGCTCGCATTCAGACCGAATTCGGGCATGTCCTCCTGGACCTCGATCCAGAGCTTGCTCTCCCCTTCGCGGTCGAAGGCCGGGAGGCGGGACCGGCGCCGAACCCGCAAAGTGCGCGCGTCGCGTCGCCGAAGTCCGGATGATGGAGACCGGCTCGGATCGCGCCGTCGCGACGGCAAAGGTGCTCGCGGAGGCGCTGCCCTACATCCGCCGTTTTCGCGGCCGGACTCTGGTGCTCAAGTACGGTGGTCACGCGATGACCGATGAGACCCTGAAGCGGGGATTCGCCCGCGATGTGGTGCTCATGAAGCTCGTGGGGATGAATCCGGTCATCGTGCACGGAGGTGGCCCCCGCATCCGGGAGCTCCTGGACAGGCTCGGCAAGACGAGCGAGTTCGTCGACGGCATGCGGGTGACCGACGGGGAGACCATGGACGTGGTCGAGATGGTGCTCGGAGGTCTGGTCAACAAGGAGATCGTGAACCTGCTCAACCAGCAGGGGGGGAGCGCGGTGGGGCTTACCGGCAAGGACGGAGGACTCATCGACGCGCGACGCCTCACCATCACCCGGCATCGTCCCGAGCTTGAAGAACCCGAGGTCATCGACCTCGGTCAGGTCGGAGAAATCAGGCGGATCGACACCGCGGTCGTGGACCTGCTCGTCGAGGCGGACTTCATACCGGTCATTGCTCCCATCGGATCCGACGCGCAAGGCCACTCGTACAACATCAATGCCGATGTGGTCGCCGGACGCCTTGCGGAAGCCTTGCGGGCGGAGAAGTTGATCCTGCTTACCAATACCCCCGGGGTGCTGGACGCCGAGGGAGAGTTGATCTCCGAGCTCGATATCCGCGAAGCACAACGCCTCGTCGAGCAGGGCGTGATCTCGCAGGGCATGCTGCCGAAGGTGCGCTGTGCGCTGGAGGCGGTGCGAGGGGGGGTGCGCACCGCCACCATCACCGACGGACGGGTCGAACACGCGGTGCTGCTGGAAGTGCTGACCGACGCCGGCGTCGGTACCCAGGTCCGGGGGGAGGGCTGATGGCGAAGGCCGCGCGCGGTGCGCGGCGCCGGGAGATCCTGGAGGCGCTCGCAAGCGAGCTCGAGACCCGCCCCGGGGCACGCGTTACCACCGCCCGGCTCGCCTCGGTGCTCGGGATATCGGAGGCGGCCCTTTACCGCCACTTTCCGAGCAAGGCGGACATGTTCGAGGCCTTGCTCGACTTCGCCGAGGACGCGGTATTCACCCGCAGCAAGCGGGTATCGGAACAGTCGCATCCCCTTCCCGTCCGGGTGCGCGCGATGGTGGAGCTGCTGCTGACCTTCTCGGACCGGAACCCCGGAATCACCCGGGTGCTGATGGGTGAGGCGGTAATGGGTGAGCAGGCCCGGCTGCGCGAGCGTGCGGCCCGTTTCTTCGAGCGTGCCGAGACCGAGCTGCGTCAGCTATTCCGGGATGCGGCGCTGGAGCCGCAACGCGCTACCACGGTGCCGGTCTCGGTCGCGGCGGGCCTGGTGCTGGCCTTCGTCGAGGCGCGGATGAGCCGCTATGGCCGAAGTGGCTTTCGCCATTCACCGCTCGCGCAGTGGGAGGCGCAGTGGGAGGTGCTGGAGGCGGGGCTATTCGGTCGTTCTCCGGATTAGTCGCCTCTGCCCCGACCAATAACCGCGCAGTTCGAGGGACCAGCCTTCCGAGGCCGGAACACCGAGGCAGCTCTCGGTACATCGGTGCGCCCGTACTTGCGAGAGTCTCGGTTACCACCGATACACGCGCACCCCCGGCACTCGTGAACCGGTGAAGTACCCGGGTCAGCCCGCATGTTTCACCAATTTACGTCCGCTCCGCGCGCCAGGATGCCGTGATGATGGGGCGCACGCTTCGCAAGTCGATCAAGGCACAGCCGGGACGAGGTCGTTGCGGCGCGACGGAGGAAGGCCCGAACCGCGCGCGGATCGACGTCCGCTTGCCTGGAAATCGGCGAGATTTGCGGGTCAGTACCCGGCAAGGCTCCGCAGCGGCGCCACGATGAGGATCTGGGCGAGCTGGAGCACTATGAGCACCGGAATCGGCGAAAGGTCGAATCCGGTCATTGGCGGCAGGATGCGCCGGGCACGCTCGAGCAGCGGCTCGGTGAGACTGCCGACCAGGCTGTTGACGGGGTTGCGGGTCCCCGGGTTCACCCAGCTCATCACGACCCGGATCACGATGGCCCAGAAGAACACGTTGAGCATGAGGCGCGCGACGTCGGCCGCGGCGAGGATCACCATCGCGGCCAGCGGAGGCATCCGGCCGTGGATACCGGTCACGAGCAAGATCTTGACGACCCCGAGGATGAGCATCAGGGCGAGCGAGGCGGTGTCGACGCCACGTATGCCGGGAAGCACCTGTCGCAGGGGTTGGAGCGGCGCCTGGGTCGCCCGCACGACGAACTGGGAGATCGGATTGTAGAAGTCGGCCCGCATGAGCTGCAGGAGAAAACGCAGCATCACGACGAACATGCAGAGGTCGAACAGGGTTCGAATCAGGAAGGTCGAGGCGTCGTTGAAGGGAGATGCGTTCATCTACCCGTTACCGAAGGCGCGTCCCAGCTCGACGGAGCGGTCGCGAGCCGCGCGCAGCGCCTCGGCGAAGAGGCGTTCCACCCCACCCTCCGAGAGCCTCAGGAGCGCCTGTTCGGTGGTGCCGCCCGCCGAAGTGACCCGCTCGCGCAGGGTGCCGGGCGCCTCCCCGCTCGAAAGCGCCACACGTGCCGCCCCGAGCGCGGTCTGAAGGGTGAGCGCCTTCGCCGTCTCCCGGTCGAGTCCGAGTGCGACCCCGTTGCGTTCCATGAGCTCCATGAGAAGAAAGAAGTAGGCGGGCCCGGAGCCCGACAAGGCGGTGACCGCGTCGAGCAGGCCTTCGTCCTCGACCCAGACCGTGATCCCGACCGCGGAGAGTATCGCTTCGGCCCGGCGGAGGCCCTCGTCTTCCACGTGCTCGTTGGCGTAGAGCGCGGTGGCGCCTTCTCCCACCAGGGCTGGAGTATTGGGCATGGTCCGCACGATCGCGGCATCCCTGCCCAGCCACTCGTGGATGTTGCGGACCTGCACCCCGGCCGCGACCGAGATGACGAGGGGAGAGCGCCGTGCGAATACGGTGGCGATGGATCGGGTCGCCTCTTCCATCTGCTGCGGCTTGACCGCCAGGACCACGACGCTCGCGCCGCTCGCCGCGTGCGCGTTGTCGGTGCTGGTGCGCACGCCGAAGCGTTCTCCGATCTCCCCGGTCTTCTCCTCGAGGCTGTCAGTCGCGCAGATCGTCTCGGGCGCGGTGCCTCTGGCCACCAGCCCCCCGATCAGGCTGGATGCCATGTTGCCGCTGCCGATGAAGGCGATGTCGTGCGGGTCGGGCATCAGCGGGGAATCCGGTGCGGTTTCGGAGGAAGCCGGTGCGACGGATTATCGGTAATTCGCGAGAGTTTTTCCCGACGCCGTACGAAGCGCGCACACGCGTTCTCTGGCTGAGGACTCACGTCGGCCGGGGAACCCTCTCCCACGGGGGAGAAGAGATTCGTCCCGAATCGCGTGAAACGGCCCCGCCGGATCTGATGGCGGGTGGCGATTATTGCGCACCGCCCCGGGGGCCGAAGATCGCGGTGCCGATGCGCACCATGGTGGCGCCCTCCGCGATCGCGGCTTCCATGTCGTCGGTCATGCCGATGGAAAGCGTATCAAGTTCGAAACCGTCCGTCTTCAACGCGTCCAGGAGCTCGCGCATCCTTCGGAAGGGGCGGCGCTGCGCCTCGATGCCGCGTTCAGGGCGCGGAATCGCCATCAGACCACGCAGGCGCAGCCTCGGCAGGGCCGCAATCCGGTGCGCGAGCCCGGGGACCGCTTCGGGCAACACTCCGGACTTCGACTCCTGTGCGCTGACGTTGACCTGAATGCACACCTGCAGGGCCGGGGCGTCGGCCGGGCGCTGGTCGTTGAGGCGCACCGCGATACGCTCGCGATCGATGCTCTGCACCCAGTCGAAGCGCGCCGCGATGTCACGGGTCTTGTTCGACTGGATGTGACCGATGAAGTGCCAGGCCGCGGGAAGCGCCGACAAGGGATCGAGTTTGCCGAGCGCGTCCTGGAGCTGGTTCTCTCCGAATTCGCGCTGCCCCGCCTCGAAAGCCTCGCGTACCGCATCCGCGCTCTTGGTCTTGCTTACCGCGAGGAGCCGGACGCTGCCCTCGGCGCGGCCGAAGCGGCGTTCGAGCTCGCCGATGCGATTGCGCAGGGCGTCGAGTCGACTGGCGATCGTCGTCATGGTGCTAGCGCCGGCTCGGGCCGGTCATGTCCGAAAGACTTGGCCGGGTCTCCGCCGGGGGAGCGTTGGCGATGCCTCTGCGCGGACCAGGGAAGTCACCAGGAGTGTCCAGGCCCGCAGGATTCACCGAAATTCGGCCGCTTCGGGCGCAAAGATGCCGTGGCAGCGGGGCGCACGGACCGAAGGATGCTGAACACGTAGCCGACACGAAGTCGTTGTGGCGCGACGCAGTTCGGCCCGTTGTCGCGAGCATACCGGAGTCCGCAGCAGGACACCGGTGAACTTCGCGGGTCAGGGTCGCCGATTCCATTCTTCTCCGATGAGTAAGAGTGAAACAGGACAATGTGGTTACGAGGCTTCCAGGCAGGCGGCGGAGTCGGAATCAATGGGGCATCGGGTCGCGTCCGGCGATGAGTGCGGCCCACGGGGAGGTATGGGAAGCCGGAGGCGACTGCGCGGCGCACCCTTGCCACAGGTCTCTCGCGAAGCGCAACGCCGCCTCCCGCCCGCAGTAGTAGCCCGCGACCCGGCCCACCTGCCGGTACCCGAGGCGGCGATAGAAGTCGCGCCCGCCCTGGTTGGTTTCCCGTACTTCGAGGTGGATGACCGAAATCCCCGCGGTTCGGGCCGAGCCCTCCAGCCAGCGCAACAGCTCCCCGCCTACCCCGCGGCGCTGGAAGGAGCGAGCGACCGCGAGCAGATCGAGGTGAGCGGCCTCGGCGCCGAAGCGCATGATCGCGAAGCCCGCGAGTTCTCCGCGACTGCGAGCGGTGATGACCGTCGAATCGGCGCTGCGTACGTGGCGCATCACGCGCGGCGCCTGCCAGGACCAGGGCAGTCCGTACTCGATGAGGTCGCGCGACATGCATGCGATGTCCGATGCATCGGGCGCCCGGGCGAGCTCCACGCGTACCGGAACCTTCATGCGGTGCGTGCTTGTATCAAGGCCCGGACTCGACTCTCTTCCGCTCGCGGTCGGAGCAGTGTAGCACCTGCGCTTTCGGGCGCCGCTTCCATCGGGAAGCGACGGACTTCACCCCTTCGGCCAGACCACCCGATGGGCGTCGAACACCGGTCCGTCCACGCAGACCCGTTTCATCGCGGGTCCCGAAGGCGTGCGAATACCCACCGCGCAGCCCGCGCATCCGCCCACCCCACACGCCATGTACTCCTCCAGGCAGGCCTGTGCGGGCAGGGAGAAGTCTTCCGCCAAGGCCGTGGCCGCCCTCAGCATGGGTTCCGGGCCGCAGGCGTGGATCGAGACCCGTGTGCGTTCCGCCGGGGTGACTCCGTCCAGCCACTCGCGTGCGAGGTCCGTGACATGACCCGGATAGCAGCCCTCGTAGCCGGCGCCGCTTGCGAGTCGGCTCTCGATGCCGAGGTCCTCGAGCGTCCGCATCGCGGCGCGGTTGCTTTCCGCACGGCCCGGCGTCGTCCGGATACAGGTTTCGAAAGGAAAGGGGAGCTCCGAGCCGAGCAGGACCAGCGGCGCCAGATTCGGACGGGTTTCGAGCCAGTGGCGGGCGAGGAAGACAACGGGGGGCATGCCCACCCCGCCCCCGATGAGCAGGGGGCGAGTGCGCCCGGCGAGGGCTTCGAAGTGGTTGCCTATCGGTCCGAGCAGGTCGAGGCGCGCACCGGGCTCCTTTTGCGCGAGGAGCCGGGTTCCGGCGCCCACCTCCTTGAAGAGCACTTCGATTCGCCCCGTATCGCGCTCGGCCCGCATGATGGACATCGGTCGCCGCATCGGGAGGCCGGCATCACAGCGGATGTGCACGAAGGCGCCGGGAAGGGCGGCCGCGGCGATGCGCGGGGCGTGCAGTCCGAGGCGGTGCTGGGCGGAGTCGAATCGCTCGTGCTCGAGGACTTCGGCGTCTTCGAGCAGGATACTCCCGCGGTGCGAAGACCGGGCGGGAGTCTCTCGTCTCGCATTCTGGGCGAACCAGTCTTCGAGGATCACCTGAGCGGCCACCGCGTCGTCCTCCTCTCCCGCGCGGCCCTCGCGCGCGAGACGCGTGCGCGCCTCGCGGGTGGAGAGTCGCTCGTCCACGAAGTGGACCGGCACCTGGAAGCGTGCTCTCAGCTGGTCGCGGAAGCGCCGCGCGCGGCGGGTGGTGCCCTGTTCGCCGCCGTCCATGTCGAGCGGCAGCCCGACCACCATCGCCTGCGGCTCCCAGCTCTCGACGAGGCGGGCGAGCGCGGTCCAGTCCGGTTCCGATCGGCGCGCGGGCAGCGTGGCGAGCGGTGTCGCGGTGCGGGTGAGCGTCTGGCCCACCGCGACGCCGATGCGCCGGTGTCCGTGATCGAAAGCGAGGAGAGTCTGCGGCGGGGCGTCGTGCGCCGGCGACGCGCGGGTCACGCGTGACCCACCTCGCCGGAGAGTCTCGCCGGGTCGACGCCCAGGAGCCGCGCCGCCGAGGCCCAACGCTCTTCGAATGGCAGGTCGAAGATAATCCTGCTGCTGATCGGTCCGCTCAGCCAGGCGTTGTCCAGCACCTCCTGCTCCAGTTGTCCCGCTCCCCATCCCGCGTAGCCGAGCGCGACGAGCGACTGCTCGGGTCCTCTCCCTTCCGCAATCTCGGCGAGGATGTCACGCGAAGTGGCGATGCCGATCTCGTCACTGACTTTGAGCGTCGAGTCCCACTCGCCGGCGGGCTGGTGGAGCACGAAGCCGCGCTCCCGGCACACGGGCCCCCCGTGCAGCACCGCCATCTCGTTCACGGCGTCATTGTTGACAGGGATCGACATCTGCCCGAGCACATCCGCAAGCTTCAGATCGGTGGGCCGGTTGATGACGATCCCCATCGCTCCCTCTTCGCTGTGCGCGCACAGGTAGGTCACGGTCCGGTAGAAGTTCGGGTCCGCCAACGAGGGCATGGCGATCAGAAAGTGATTGGTCAGATTCATGGCTTCGATTATCGGTAAAGGCACGGGTCGAGGCCAGCCGGGGTATCCCGCCGACCTCCGACCTGGAGGTCTTCGAACCGTGTCAAGGTACCGACACCAGGCGGTGGCGCTGCTGGAACGGGCGACGACGATGCTGGTATCGGGCAGTGACAAAGCTGCCGCCTGATCCGGGGCCGGGTTCAGGGGCTGTCGAGGCGGTTGCCGGAGGAAAAGCGCCAGGTACGCTCGATGTGGAGGATGTCGACCTCCGCGCGAATGGCGGGCGGAAACTCGGCGAACGGGGCGGCGAGCTCGACGATGCGCTTCGCCGCTTCGTCGAGCACCTTCTCTCCGGAGGAGCGCCGCAGGAGGATGCCCGCCACCGTGCCGTCGGCGTTCAGGGCGACATCGAGCGACAGGCTGCCGGATAGCCCCCGACTGCGCGCTTCCGGGGGATAGTTCAGGTTCCCGATGCGCTCCACTGTCTTCCGCCATGCCTCCATGTAGGCCGCGTAGGCGTGCTCGCGAGTGCGCGCGGTGATCCACTTGCGCCTGGGCCGGGCTTCGAACGCCGTCAGTCGCTGGTCGATCTCCGCGCTCAGGTCATCGATGAGGCGGGTCCTTGAGGCCTCCCCGAGCGCATTCACCGGGTCGGACGATGGCGCCGCCGGGAGCGCTTCGGGGATCTCGTCGGCGCCATGCTGGTCTGACTCGGCGACGAAGCGCGCGTCCTCGGGCGCGGTGGTGCTCGGCCTGTTCGCCAACACCACATCGAGACTGCGCTGCTGCGCTTCGTCACGCTCGCGCGGGGCGAAGCCCACTCCGAGGATGACGTGGACATGGATCACCAACGCCATGAAGGCGGTCAGCGCAAGCCGGTCCGAAGCGCTGGTCACGGGAAGATGCAGATCGACTTTCCGGGATCCGGGAGCGCGCTTCCTGGAATGCGGAGCATCTCGATCGCCCTCGGGTCCGTGGACCTGGGCGCCTATCCGCGCCCCGGCGTCAGCCGCAACGTGATGGCATCCATGAGCCGGCCCGCGATGTCGATGTCGCAGGCGGCCTCGATTTCACGAATGCAGGTGGGGCTGGTCACGTTGACCTCGGTGAGGTAATCGCCGATCACGTCGAGGCCCACGAAGATGAGTCCCTTCGCGCGGACCATCGGTGCGACCTGGCGCGCAATGCGGCGCTCGCGCTCGCCGATCTCGAAGGGCACCCCGCGGGCTCCCGCAGCGAGGTTGCCGCGGGCATCGTCGTCCGCCGGCACCCGGGCGAGACCGTAGGGCATCGGCTCCCCCTCGATGAGCAGCACCCGCTTGTCCCCGTCGACGATGTCGGGAATGTAGCGCTGCGCCATCGCATAGCGCACGCCGTTGTCGGTCAGAGTCTCGAAGATGACGTTGGTGTTGGGCTCACCCACCCTCACCCGGAATATCGACACGCCTCCCATGCCGTCCAGAGGTTTGACGACGATGTCCTCGTGTTCGGCGATGAAGTCGTGCAGCAGGGCGTGGGAGCGGGTTACCAGGGTCGGCGGGCAGCAGGACGCGAACCACGCGGTGTACATCTTCTCGTTCGCGTCGCGCAGGCTCTGCGCCTTGTTCACCACCAGCGTACCCGATGCTTCCGCCCGCTCGAGAATGTAGGTGGCGTACACGTACTCCATGTCGAAAGGCGGGTCCTTGCGCATCAGCACCACATCGAGTTCCCCGAGGGCGCGGGTGCGCGGCGCATCGAGCTCGAACCAGCATTCGGGGTCGTTGGCCACCCGCAGGCCCCGCATGTTCGCGTAGCTCTCGCCGTCCCGGACGAAGAGATCTCCCATCCGCATGTACTGGAGATTCCAGCCGCGTCCTTGCGCGGCCAGCAGCATCGCCAGCGTGCTGTCCTTCTTGAAGCTGATGGACTCGATCGGATCCATCACCACGCCAATCTGAACGCTCATGAAGTGCGGCACCTGAAGGGGGAATTGCGCATAGCCTAACCCGACACGGCCGAGACCATGCGGTCGATGCCATTGGACCAAGGAGATCCATGTATCGCGAAGTGTCCTGTGTCATTCGGACCGAGAACCCCCTCACCGGTGGCCGGCCCGCGTCGAATTCGGCGGCACGCGCGGCATGTTTCCTGGATTCGCCGCCACTTTGGCCGATAATCCCGCCGATGGAGACGATTCGAATCGCGACCCGTGGCAGTCTGCTCGCCCGCTGGCAGGCCGAGCACGTTGCCGGACTTCTGGAGCGAGCGCACCGGGGACTCCGTGCCGAGCTGGTCACGGTGACCACGCAGGGAGACATCTGGCTCGAGACCCCGCTCGCTCGATTGGGCGGCAAGGGCCTCTTCGTCGAGCGACTGGAGCAGGCGATGCGCGAGGAGCGCGCTGACATCGCGGTGCATTCGATGAAGGACGTGCCGGTGGAGCATCCCGACGACTTCGATCTGCCGGTCCTGTGTCCCCGGGAGGACCCTCGCGATGCGCTCGTGAGCGCTTCCTCCCAGGGTCTCGACGCCCTTCCGGAAGGTGCGGTGGTGGGCACCTCCAGCCTGCGTCGCCAGTGTCAGCTCCGGGCGCTTCGCCCCGACTGTATCGTCAGGAGCCTGCGCGGCAACGTGGACACGCGCCTCGGCCGGCTCGACGCGGGAGATTTCGACGCCATCGTCCTCGCCGCCGCCGGGCTCAAGCGCCTGGGCTGGGAAGAACGGGTGAGCGAGTACCTCGGTCACGAGAGGTTCGTGCCCGCGGGAGGGCAGGGGGTGATGGGAATCGAATGCCGGGCCGGCGACGAGGCGGTCCGCTCCCTCATTGCGCCCTTGCACGACCGGAGGGCCGCCGTCGAGGTGGCCGCCGAACGAGCGATGAACCGCAAGCTGGGGGGAAGCTGCCAGATGCCGATCGCCGCGTTCGCTCGGGTCCGCGATGGGGAGCTCCACCTGTGGGGGCTGGTCGGACGCGCCGATGGAACCCGGACGATTCGGGTCCGCATGACGGGTCGGGAGGATGCTCCGGTGGCGCTCGGCGAGGCCGCGGCCGAGGATCTCCTCGCCCGGGGAGCGGGGGATGTCATCGCCGAAGCGCTCGACGCCGCCTGACGCGACGCCCGCGGGCCTCGGAGGCTTGCGGGTGCTGGTGACGCGCCCCTCGACCCGCGCCCGCCCGCTCTGCGCGCTCCTTCGCCGCGAAGGGGCGCTCCCCTTTCTCGTGCCGGCCATCGAGATCGCGCCTTGCCAGAACCCGGAGGCGGCAAGAAGGGCGATGGCGCGTCTCGCCCGATACGATCTGGCGATATTCGTGAGCCCCAGTGCGGTGGAGCACGCACTGGCTCTGGTTCCCTCGGGCTGGCCCGGAGACTTGCGCGTCGCCGCGATCGGGCCGGGGACGCGGGACGCACTGCTCGGACACGGCGTCGAGCTCGCGTTCCACTCGCAGGCGCCCTTCGACAGCGACGCTCTGCTCGCCTGCGAAGATCTCGCGGCGGCTCGCATCGCCGGCTCGCGCATCCTGCTGGTGAAGGGCGAGGGGGGTCGCGAACATCTCGCGCGCGAGCTCGGGCGCCGAGGCGCGCGCGTCGATGCTGTCGAGACCTACCGGCGCCGCCGTCCCCGCGACCTTGCGCTCCGCCTGCGCGCGGCTCCCGTTCCCGATCTCGTGGTCCTGACCAGCCTGGAGGCGGCCCGCAATCTCCTCGCCGCGGCCGGAGAAGAGGAAAGGCGGCGGCTTGCCGGCGCGCATTTCGTTGCCATCAGCGCCCGGGTGGCCGAGGCCCTGCCTGGATTGGGAGTAGAGAGCGCGGCCTCGGTCGCCCCGCGGGCAAGCGATGCCGGGCTGTTGGCGGCAATGAAAGAGTGGGCGGGGCGACGATGACCCGGCACGCCCACGCCACGTCGAGAATTGTGAACCGTCTCGGTCTCCACGCGAGGGCCGCGGCGAAGCTCGTACGCCTCGCCAGTCGCTTCGAGTCGGAGATCCTTCTGCGCGCCGGCCCTCGGGAGGCGGACGCAAAGAGCATCATGGCGGTAATGATGCTGGCGGCCACCGAGGGCACGGACCTTGAGATCGATGCTCGCGGGGAGGATGCCGAGCAGGCGCTCCAGAGCATCCGGGCGCTGATCGCGGGGCGTTTCGGTGAAGACGAGTGAGCGATGACGCCCGTCGCGGCATCGCACCGGAGTCGTGCCGCGAACGCCAGTCCCCTCGCGATTGCGGGCCGGACTCACGCGCAGCGTTTCCACGCCGGGTCGGCTATGCTGTCGGCGACTCTCGGTGCTTGCGCTCCGCCACCACGGCATTCTGGCTCCCTCGCGACGAGCGTCGTTGCGACATGGCGGCCAGCGTCTCTCTAATGATTCGGGAAGCGATCCCTTGGCTCTGACCCTTCACGGCATCAGTGCTTCCAACGGCGTCGCCATCGGCAAGCTGCATGTCCTGCGCCGTGGAATGCTCGACGTGCCGGAGCGTAGTCTCTCCGGGGCGCAGGTGGGTGGCGAAATCGCGCGCTTCAAGGCGGCGCTTCGAGCCGCGAGCCGCGAGTTAAAAGCGATCAAGGCTCGCATTCCCTCCGATACCCGGGCCGAGATCGCGGCGTTCATCGACACCCACCTCCTGATGCTGGAGGACAGCGCGCTCACCACCGGAACCCTGCAGGCGATCCGCGAGTTGCGCTGCAACGCCGAGCACGCGCTGAAGACGAAGCGCGACGAGATCGTCGGCGTGTTCGACGCCATGGACGACGCCTATCTGCGCACCCGACGCGACGATGTCGACCACGTCGTCAATCGGGTGCAACGCATCCTCTCGGGCGGGCGTACTCCCGTCTTCGTGGGCCGGCCCGACGACCCGCAGGTGGTGTTCGCCGACGACCTCGCGCCCGGCGACACGGTACTCATGCAGGACCAGGGCGTAGCGGCCTTTCTCACCGAGTACGGGGGACCGCTCTCCCACACCGCCATCCTCGCCCGCAGCCTGGGCGTTCCCGCCGTCGTCGGTCTGCACGGAGCCCGTGCCCACCTGCGAGACGATGAGCTTGTGGTCGTCGACGGCCGCCAGGGAGTGGTGGTGGTCGCGCCCGACCCGGCGACGCTGCGCCATTACCGCAAGCGGCAGAAGGAGATATCGCGGGCGCGGGCCGCGCGCGGCGCACTGCGCAATACCCCCGCGGTGACCGGTGACGGCGAGCCGGTGACTCTGCAAGCCAATGTCGAGTTCCACTCCGAACTCGCGCTCGCGATCCGCGACGGCGCGACCGGAGTCGGCCTCTACCGCACCGAGTACCTGTTCATGAACCGCTCCGCGCCTCCCTCCGAGGCCGAACAGCACGAGGCCTACGCCGAAATCGTGCAGGCCGCGAAGGGCGGACCGGTCACCATTCGCACTCTCGACCTCGGAGCCGACAAGCAGGTCGACGGCGCGCGCCCCGGCGCTCCGATGTCGCAGAACCCGGCGCTCGGTCTGCGCGCGGTGCGCCTGTGTTTGCGCGAGCCCGGCCTCTTCAAGCCGCAGTTGCGGGCCATTCTGCGGGCCTCCGCCCACGGGCCGGTGCGCATGCTGATCCCCATGATCTCCAGCACCGGCGAATTCGAGCAGGTCCTCGACGTGGTGCGCGACTGCAAGCGTGAGCTCAGCGAGGAAGGCGTCCCCTTCGACCCCGCCACGCCGCTGGGGGGGATGATCGAGGTCCCGGCCGCGGCGGTGTGCGCCGACCTCTTCGCCCGGGAGATGGACTTCCTGTCCATCGGAACCAACGACCTGATCCAGTACACGCTCGCGGTGGATCGCGTCGATGACGACGTGAGCTACCTCTACGACCCGCTGCATCCCGCGGTGCTGCGCCTGATCAGCACCATCATCAAGGCGGGGCGGCGCGCCGGCATTCCGGTCGCGCTCTGCGGTGAAATGGCGGGCGACGCGCGGTACACGCGCCTTCTCCTCGGGATGGGCCTCAAGGAGTTCAGCGTCCACCCCAATGCGCTGCTGGAGGTCAAGCAGGCCATCCTGGAGACGCACGCCGAGAAGAGCCGGACCTTGGCCAAGCGGATTCTGGGCACTGCGAAGCGGGTCCGCCGGGATGCGCTGCTCAACCAGTTGAACCAGTAACGGATACCCGAATCCGAACGCCGAGTTGGCGGGTGTTCGGGTGCGAGGTCGGACCGGGCGGTCGGGCCAGGGAGGGGTCGAGGGAATCCGGCCGTGGTGTCTTCGCCGGGGCGGGGGGTGACGGCGTTGTCCGCGATCCGGCTACCAGCCCTCCAAGATCCGCTACCAGTCCACCAGAATCCAGTGAGCGAGAAGGCGCTTCTGCTCGTCGGATACGCCGCTTCGCCGATCAAGCCGGCCGTCGCCATCGGTGTCCACGAGATAGTAGGCGGGCATCGTGCTGTCGTCGTGCTCCACCTTGACCGCCCGCACCACGCCCTCGACGACGTACTGGGTGATCACTTTGTCCTCGTCGCGAACGACGCGCAGATCCGGCTCGAGCTGTTCCTCGAGTGACACGTCCCGCGGTATCGGCGGCGGCTCGGGAAGCGGCTCGAGTTCGGGGGTCTGTGCCACGGCCCGCGGCCCGAGCGCGAGCAGCAAGCATGCTCCGAAGGCGATCAGCGTGTTTCGCATGTTCATTGAAACCGGCCTCCGTTCAGTGCTCGTTGTTTCCCACCGTGTGGCGTCTACATCGCGTTTTTCACCAATTCTCATCACGAGAACCCCAGGATGCCGAGACAGTGGGGCGCGGGGACCGAGGGACGCGTAAAGCGTAGCCTACACGAAGTCGTTGTGGCGCGAAGGAGTATGGCGCGCAACCGAGAGCATATCGGCGTACGCCAGTCGAGAAGTCGGTGAGACTTGCGGGTCATGCGCGAGCCGCTCGCTGTTGTGCGCTCGGTCTCGCGCGCGTCTCAGTGCGAGAGGTTGCTGAGGTGCCCCGAGCGGGTCCGCATCAGGCCCATGACCTGGATGGGCTGATCCGAAGAGACCCACAACTGCCACTTGCCCCTTCCGTCGCCGAGGCGGCCATTGAGGTCGCTGGCGCCGCTTTCGAGTTGCTGAGCGCTAATCAGGCGCGCCGCGCCGCTTGCCAGGGTGAAGCGTACACTGCCGCCCGGCGCCGCGCGTCCATCGGCGTCGAGTCCGGAAATCTCGACCGCGGCGGCGGAAGAACCCGGGTTTATCACCCGGAGCCAGCTCACCAGCGATGTGTTGCTCGCGGGATTGAAGAAGGGCACGTGGTAACGCATCGGCTCGCTGGTCGACTCCACGGCTACGTCCTGCATTGCGGTCAGGAACCCGTCGCGGGTCCGGATGTAGGCGCGCGCCTCGATGTCGAGGTCCGTGCGCAGCTCGACCCGCCAGTCGCCGCTTCCTTCGTCCCCGACGCCGCCTGACAACCCCACCGTGGGGTTGCCCTGCTCCAGGTCCCGGGAATTGAAGTTCAGAGACTCCGTCGCATCGAGACTCAAGGTAGTGGGCCCGAAGCGCCGGCCGGAGTCGTCGATGGCGTGGACGATTACGGTGCCGGCGCGCTCGGAGCGGTTGATCACGCGAACGAAGCCCTGCCGTTGCGTGTTTCCGGCCTCGGTCAACAGTGGCAGGACGTGGTCCGCCGTGCCGAGTGCGCCCTCCGACGATGCGACGTGAAGGGTGTAGGCCCCCGTTGTCGATGACGAAAAGGCGCGCACCTGGACGAAGTAGCTTCCTGCGGGCGCCTCGGTGACCTCGATCCTGAAGTTCTCGCCCGCCCCGCCATCATCGCTGTGTTGCGCGTCGCCGCCATCGGCCCGGGTGAGCGTGCCGTAGGTGTCGGTCGTGCCGGTTGTGTACACGCGGATCGTACCGGGTGCGTCGATCGTGAACTGGAAGTAGTCCGAATCGCCGGCCGCCTCGAGGTTTCCCGGGGTCGACGAGGGTACTGTCACCACGCTCGCGGTCTCCCGAGTGTTTCCATGGTCATCGCCGCTCGGGGACGTCCCTCCCGCGGAGAGCCAATCCGTCACCTGCGGGAAGAAGTCCTTGAAGGGCCCGTAATGGTCGTTGATTCGAGGGCCGCATGCCTCTCCGTGAGAAAGGCCCCCGACCAGATAGCCGCCCTCGCGCAGAAAGAGCCCCGAGCCGCTGCTGCCGCCTTCTGTGGTGCCCTCGCTCCATTGCACCTGAATCGTGTTCCTGAAGCCCAGGGAGTTGACGTTGCGCCGGGTCGCTCCGGCGGTGTAGCTCTTGACCGCGCCATCCGGGTGATGGATGCCGTACACGTTGGCGGGGTGGTCGAGGGAGCTTGCACTCCAACCGGCGAAGTACACCCCTCCCGGCATGGCGCCCCGCATGCGAAGCAGCGACAGATCGTACGAAGCGTTGGTCGTCAACAGGTCGGCGCCGGCGGTCGTGGCGTAGCGGCTGTCCAGCGAGTCTGCGTCGCAGCGCGCGGTCTGGTAGAACCAGTGCGCTTCGACTGTTCTTGCGACCACCGCGGTGCCCACGCAGTGATTCGCGGTCAGGAAGTAGGGAATGGTGGTGCTCGGGTCCTTGTCGTTCATCAGGGTGCCGGAGCAAAGATAGGAAATGCCGCCCTCCTCGAAGCGGATGCGCGCCACCGCGTTCTCGTTATCGTCGTCGATGCTCGAATCTCGGCACGCGACGTCGATGTGGAGATCGGGACAATCCAGTTTGTGGGCCCGCGGCAGCGCCTTGGTGGAAACGAGGGTATGGGCGACCGTGTCCACGGTGAGCGAGAAACCGCCCAGCGCCTTCGTGGATGGCAGCGAGACTTCGATGCCGATGGTGTCGCCGTCCACCGTCGGCGACCACAGGGTCTCGAGCACGCCCTCCACGAAGTGGAGGTCCTCCCGCGTCGCGGCCATGAAGCGCTCATCGGAGTCCGGGCGGAAGAAGCGGATCTCGCCCCCCGGCGGGAGCTCCGCCCGGATGCCCACCCTCACCGACTCCGCCCCGGGGGTGGTCACCGAGACCGAGCTGACGAACGATCCGTCGGAGTGTTGCTTCCAGTCAAGCCGCGGCGAAAGGTCGTCTTTGAAAGCGTCCGGCAGGTCGCGGTGGAATCCGACCACGAGCGGACCGGCGCCCGCGGCCTGCTTCGTCGACTGAACTCCCTCCTCGCTCGAGTACGGCACCATGGCGCCGGGCGCCGGCGATGTGGTCGTGAAGTCGACGGACGACTTGCCGGTGCCCCTTTTCGTCGACTCGACTTCTTCCTCGCTCGGCGGTGGCAAGACGATGCGAAGCGCCGGCGATACGGTCGAGTAGTCGAGCTTCGGCGTGCGCTTCTCGGCCGGCCCGTCGAGCGGCGCCTCCGGCATCGCTTCGCCGGGAGCCCTCAGTTCGTCCGAGGTGAGGGGAGAGGCGGTGCCGGTCGGCGAGATCGCGAGTGCCGCGACGAAGGCGAGGGCCAGCGCGATTCCTTCGCGCACCGAGCCACATGGTGAAGGCATCCGTTCCAATTTCATCGTCCCTGATCCTTAACTCCGTTCAATCCTGACATACTACCGTTAGGGCTCCGCTATAACCACGGTCTCCATGATGACGATAGCGCGGGGCCGGCCCGGAAGAGCCCCTCCGCGCCTCGCTCCCGCGCATTTTGCCGACGGCGGACCCGCGGCGCTATCCTGCGCGCTGGTCCGAAACTCTCCTCGCCGCGTTCGCGTCGAAACCCGTCGGCGAGAGACTAACCCGGACGTTTCACCGAATTTCGTAGCGAGGGCGCCAAGATGCCGTGATAGCAGGAAGCACGGACCGAGAGACGCTGAAGTCGTAGCCGACACTAAGTCGAAACGGCTTGAGGGAGGGAGGCCCGGGACAGCGAGCATATTGGCGTCCGCAGTAGGAAATCGGTGAAGTATCCGGGTTAAAGACGAAGACTTGCCATGAATCAGACGACTACGCAAGACGCCGACCATCTGGTCCTTGTCGACGGTTCGTACTATCTGTACCGGGCTTTTCACGCGATGCCCGAGTTCAGCAACGCGAAAGGAGAGCCCACCGGCGCGCTCTACGGAGTCGGAAACATGCTGCGCCGCCTGCTCGGGGAGATGCGGCCGGACTTCGTGGCGGTAGTCTTCGATGCCCGGGGCAAGACCTTTCGCGACGATCTCTACGCGCAGTACAAGGCCAATCGTCCTTCGATGCCCGAAGCGCTCGCGGCCCAGGTGGCGCCGATTCACGAGCTCGTCGAGGCGCTCGGTCTCTCCCTTCTGCAGGTGCCGGGAGTCGAAGCCGACGATGTCATCGGCACGCTCGCCGGACACGCCGCCTCGGAAGGGATGCGGGTGACGCTTTCCACTGGCGACAAGGACATGGCCCAGCTCGTGAACGAGCGGGTCACCATGGTCAACCCGATGGACGGCGCGGTGCTCGATCCGGCGGGGGTCGAGAAGAAGTTCGGGGTGCCTCCGGAGCGGATCGTGGACTACCTCACCTTGATCGGCGACGCGGTGGACAACGTGCCCGGGGTGCCGAAGGTAGGCCCGAAGACGGCGCTCAAGTGGCTCGGCGCCTACGGCAGTCTCGACGCGTTGATGGCCAACGCCGGCGACATCAAGGGCAAGGTGGGCGAGAGCCTGCGGGAGAGCTTCGGGCACCTCCCGCTGTCACGCCGTCTGGTGACGATCAAGTGCGACGTCGCGCTCGACCGTGGGGTCAGAGACCTCGCGCGACGCTCTCCGAACGAAGACGCGCTGAGGTCGATGTATGCCCGCTTCGAGTTCAAGACCTGGCTCGCCGAGCTCGAGCCCTCCGTCTCCGCGCCCGCCGCGGCGCCGGCGCCGCGCGCCCACTACGAGACGGTGCGCGACGAGGAGCGCTTCTCGGAGTGGCTCCAGCGCCTTCGCGCCGCCCCGTACTTCGCCTTCGATACCGAGACCACCAGCCTCGACTACATGCGCGCGGAGGTGGTCGGGGTGTCCTTCGCGGTGGCGGCGGGGGAGGGCGCCTACGTGCCCGTCGCCCACTCCTACCCCGAAGCCCCGGCGCAGCTCGGACGCGAGAGAGTGCTGGAGGCGCTGCGCCCGCTCCTGGAAGACCCGCGGCGCCCCAAGGTCGGCCAGAACCTCAAGTACGACATGAGCGTGCTTGCGAACCACGGCATCCGCCTTCGCGGCGCGCGCTTCGACACCATGCTCGAGTCCTACGTCGTGGACAGCACCGGTACGCGCCACGACATGGATGCGCTCGCGCTTCGCTATCTCGATCACCGCACCATCCACTTCGAGGACATCGCGGGCAAGGGCGCGGGGCAGTTGCGCTTCGACCAGATTCCGCTCGAGCGGGCCGGGCCTTATGCGGCGGAAGACGCGGAGGTGACGCTGCGCCTGCACGAGACGCTGTGGCCGCGTCTTGCCGGCGAGCCTGCCCTGCGCCGCCTCTTCGAGGACATCGAGATGCCGCTGGTGCCGGTGCTCTCGAAGATCGAGCGTTGCGGGGTACGGGTGGATGTCCCGATGCTCGAACGGCAGAGCGAGGAATTGGCCGCGCGCATGGAGGAGGTTGAACGCGAGGCGCACGAGGCGGCGGGAGCCTCCTTCAACCTCGGCTCGCCGAAGCAGATCCAGAGCATTCTCTACGACCAGCTCGGCCTGCCGGTACGGGCCAGGACTCCCAAGGGGCAGCCGTCCACCGCGGAGTCCGTGCTCCAGGAGCTCGCCCACGACTTCGATCTGCCGCGCCTGATCCTGGAGCATCGCGCGGTCTCGAAGCTGCGCTCCACCTACACCGGCGCCCTGCCGGCCTGTGTGAACCCGCGCACCGGGCGGGTGCATACCAGCTACCACCAGGCGGTGGCGTCGACCGGACGCCTCTCCTCGAGCGACCCCAATCTCCAGAACATACCCATTCGCACCGCGGAGGGCCGCCGGGTGCGCCAGGCCTTCGTGCCCGAGGAGGGCTGGCGGATGATCGCGGCCGACTACTCGCAGATCGAGCTGCGCATCATGGCGCATCTCTCGGAAGACGAAGGGCTGCAGGGCGCCTTCGCATCAGGGGCGGACATCCACCGGGCCACCGCGGCGGAGGTGTTCGGGCTCGCGCCCGAGGCGGTGGACCCCGAGCACCGGCGCCGGGCCAAGGCGATCAACTTCGGCCTCATCTACGGCATGTCCGCTTTCGGTCTCGGCCGCCAGCTCGGCGTCGGTCGCAACGAAGCGCAGGCTTACGTCGACCTCTACTTCGCGCGCTATCCGGGGGTCAGGCGCTTCATGGACGAGACGCGCGTGCGTGCCCGCGAGCGGGGCTTCGTCGAGACCGTGTTCGGGCGCCGCCTGCACCTGCCCGAGATAGCTTCGCGCAACGTCCACCGGCGCCAGTATGCCGAGCGCACCGCGATCAACGCCCCCATGCAGGGCACCGCCGCCGACATCATCAAGCGCGCGATGGTGCGCATCGATCGCTGGCTGGAAGAGCGTTCGCTCGCGAGTCGCATGATCATGCAGGTCCACGACGAGCTGGTCCTGGAAGTGCCCGAGAACGAGCTCGAAGAAGTTGAGGCCGGGGTGCGCGAACACATGGTGAACGAGGCGGCGCTCTCCGTGCCGCTGGTGGTCGACATCGGCGTGGGGGCCAACTGGGACGAGGCGCACTGAGCGCGAGCGCTTGGCTCAGTAAAGCGTCTCGCTCTGTTTCTCGCGCAGCTTGCGATCGATGGCCTCGCCGTCTGCGAGGCCGGCGTGGTCGGCGAGCATCGTGCCGAAGGAGGGAAGCGCGCTCTTTCGGTCCACCCGCGATTCCTCGGCCCACAGGCGCGCGCGCACCAGGGCCTTGGTGCATTGGAGAAAGACCTCTTCCACTTCGATCAGAAGTCCGCTGCGGGGCACGCGTGCGTTGACCGCAAGCGGCGCGAGGTATTGCGGATCGGTGGTGAGGGTGGCCCGGCCGTTGAGACGCAGCGTCTCGTTTACCCCGGGGATCAGGAAGAGCAGTCCCACATTGGGGTTCTGCAGCAGATTGGTGAGCGAGTCCGTTCGGTTGTTGCCACGCCGGTCGGGGAGCAGGATGGTTCGTTCGTCCAGGACCGCGACGAATCCCGCGGGGTCGCCGCGCGGCGAGCAGTCGGCACGGCCGTCCGCACCGGCCGACGCGAGAACGACGAAGGGTGACAACTCGATGAAGCGCCGGCAATGCCGGTCGAGGCGATCGAGCGACTTTCCGAGCGCGAGTGCGCTCGGCTCTCCGTAGAGGTCTCTGAGTTCCTCCGCCGATTCGATCAGGTGTTCCGTCACGTTCCTGGTGTCCCTGGCCCCGCCACGTTGATGATCTTCGGCGGGTCGGGAGGAACCTTCAAGTGCCTCGCTCGTCCCGGGATCGCCCCTGGGCGCCGGTCCGAGGACGCTGCCGGTGACGGCAACCATCGACGCGCCGCGAATCCGCGAAGCGAGTACGCGCCGCCGCCCGGCCTGCAAGCTTCGCCAAGGATAGCGGAGCAAAGCAGGTAGCCGACACGGCGTTGTTGCGGCGCGACGGTGCAAAGCCCCCATGCGCGAGCAGATTGGCGTCCGCGAGTTGAGTGATCGGCGAGACTTGCGGGTTTGAACGGCGCGCCCGCGGGCGTTCGCGGATCTCCGCTTCGGGTCAGGCGCGTTGCAGGACGCTGCGTTCGGGCCGGTCCTTGTCCAGGCGCACGTGCATCACGTCGCTCGCCAGGCCCAGCCGGTGGAGCAGCTTGATGACCATCCAGGAGACATCGAACTCCCGGCCCCGCAGTCCCTGGCGCGCCGAAGAGGGCCAGGCGTGGTGGTTGTTGTGCCAGCCTTCGCCGAAGGCGAGCAGGGCCACCAGCCAGTTGTTCGTACCCGGAGCTTCGGGGAAGCTTCGGTATCCCCACTTGTGGGCGGCGGAGTTGACCAGCCACGTGGAGTGGTAGAGCAGCACCAGGCGGGCACAGAAGCCCCAGAGCAGCAACGGCAGTCCCCCCGCGGCAAAGAGCAGCACTCCGACCGTGAGCCCGGGGACGTAGTGGTAGCGGTCGAGCCATCGCAGGAAGGGGTCGCGGGCGAGGTCCCGGGTGTGATGCAGGATCCGGCGTTCGTCGTAGTCGGCGGGGAACAGGTAGAAGAGCCACCCCATGTGGGCGAAGAAGAACCCGCGCTCGATGTCGTGGGGATCGCCCTCGGAGTCGGAATGGAAGTGGTGGGTGCGGTGATCCGCCGCCCACCTCAGGGGGCCGCCCTGCATCGCCACGCAACCGATGGTGGCGATGGTGTTTCGCACCCATCGCGGCGTACGGAAGCTGCGGTGCGAGAGCAGGCGGTGATAGCCGACGGTGATGCCGAGTCCGGTCAGCGCGTAGAGCGCCAGCATCACCGCCAGATTGGTCCACGTGAACCAGGCGAACGCGGCGACGGCTCCGGCGTGCACCGCGGCCATGAACGCGACGTGCACCACCGAAATCGTCTGTACGGGCTGATCCACCGCCCCGGCGCTTCCCACCACGGGAGCGAATTCGCGCTGCATTACCCCTCCCCAACCCGCAAACTTCACCGATTTTCCGCTGCGGACGCCAATATGCTCGCGTTAGCGGGCCTCCCTCCCTCAAGCCGCCTCAACGTAGTGTCGGCTACGCCTTGCGCGTCTTTCGGTCCGTGCGCCCTGCTATCACGGCGTCTTGGCGCCCTCGTGACGAAAATCGGTGAAGTTTGCGGGTTTGCAACGTGGCGCGGATCCTAGACGGCGCACCGGCTCGGCTCAAGGCGGCGGCGGGCATCCGCGGGCCAGGTCGGAACGGGGTGGCAGGTTGCGGGTCGCGAGCACTTCTTGCGCGGGAGAGCGGTCGCCGGTACGGCTGATGCTCCGAGGTGCGGGCAGGTGGTACAGCCGGTACCCGAGCCCGCGGTAGAGCGCCTCGATTCGGGGTGTCGCCTGATTGCTCAGGATCACCGGGCCGCGATGGCGTCGAAGCCATCGGGCGAGGCGCTCCTGTTCCGGCCACTCGAATCCGTCCTTGGCGTACTGGCGGAACTCCACATCGTAGGGAGGATCGGCGTAGACGAAGTCGCCCGGCTCCAATTCGATCGACTCGAAGTCGCCGTGGCGGAAGACCCAGGGCGCGAGCACGGCGCGGTAGGCGCTGAAGTCTCGGCGGTAGCGGATCGACTGATGGCGGCCGAAAGGGACGTTGAACTCTCCCTTGCGGTTGAAACGGCACAAGCCGTTGTATCCGGTTCGGTTCAGGTAATAGAAGAGCGAGGCCGCCTTGCGCGTCCACAGGCCCCGGCCCGTGACCAGGCGGTTGAACTCCAAGCGGTGCCGGTAGTAGAGCTCATGCTCGTTGCGCATCGGGATCCGGATGCGCAGCGAGCCCTGCAGATGCCGGTAGAAGTTGATCGGGTGCGGGCTGACGTCGCACAGGAGCGCGCGCTCGGGCCGCAGCGCCAGCGCCACCGCCAGCCCGCCACAGAAGGGCTCGACGAGGCGCAGACGCGCGTGGGAACGCCACCAGGGAAGAAGTGCGGGGACGAGCCAGCGCTTGCCCCCCGCCCATTTGAGCGGCGGGTTGAGACGGGCGGCCTCCGGCTCGGGGTTCGGGCTCACTTGGCGGGTCGCAGCGCCGGGGCGTGGTCCTCGCCGCTCCGCCGCAGCGCTTCGAGCGCGGATTCGTACACACAGAGCAGGGCGGGCAGCGCCAGCAGCACGAGAACGGTGGAGAAGGCGAGCCCGAAGGAGATCGAGGTCGCCATCGGGATCAGGAACTGCGCCTGCAGGGAAGTCTCGAACATGAGCGGGGTGAGTCCCCCGATGGTGGTGAGCGAGGTGAGCAGCACCGCGCGCAGGCGCATGCAGGCCGCCTCCACGATCGCCTGTCGCCAGGGAACGCCACTGTCCTTGAGCCGCTTGTAGAACACCACCAGGACGATGGAAGCGTTGACGACGATGCCGGCGAGTCCGACGAGGCCGAAGAGGGAGAGGATGGTCAGATCGATGCCGAGCGCCAGGTGGCCGACGACCGCTCCCACCAGCGCGAAGGGAATGATCGCCATCACCACGAGCGGCCAGCCGTAGGAGGCGAACACGAAGGCGAGAACTATGTAGATGAGAGCGAGCGCGAGTCCGGCTCCCCACGCCGTGTCGCTGAGGGTCTGGCGCTGATCCGCTTGCCGGCCTTCGAAGCCGTAGCTCACTCCGTGACGCTCCGCGAGGTCCGGCAAGGGGCCCTCGCGAAGCGCGGCGATGATTCGGTTGCTGTTGTTCGTGGAGGGATCGACATCCCCCGACACCTCCACGCTCAGCCGGCCGTCGTAACGGCGCAGCCGGTCGAATCCACGGCGGGGTTCGATGTCCACCACGCTGAGCAAGGGGGTCGTGCCTCCGCCGGGAAGCGTGATGCGCAAGTCCGCGAGCGAGCCGAGGTGGCTGCGCTCGCGCTCCGGCAGGATGACCCGAACTTCCAGCTCTTCGCCTTCGTGCTGAAAGATCTGGGCGACCGCACCCTCGTAGGCGGCCCGGAGCTGGGAGCCGACGTCTTCGATGCTGAGACCCAGCGCCTGGCCCTGGGCGGTCAGGCGATAGACGAGTTGCTCCTTCCCGTAGGGCAGATCGTCCTGTACGCCGCCGGTTCCGGGAACGGTGCGCAGAATTCCCGCGAGCTCCTGCGCGGCCGCCTTGATTCGGGCCGGATCCGTGCCCTTCAGGAGCACCGCGATGTCGCGGCCGGGAGGACCGGGGCGCCGTTCCTGGATCGAGAATGCCTCCAGCCCGGGCGGGAGCACGATGCGCTCGCGCCATGCGTCGACGAGCTGGGTGTTGCGCACCGTCCTCTCGTCCGGCGCGGTGAGTTCCACCATGAGGTAACCGAGGTGATCTCCCCGGGTTGCGGGCTGGCTGTCGAGCGCCGGTATTGAGCCGAGGTGCGCGACCGCGACGCTCACCAGTCCACCCCCGAGGTGCTTCTCGGTCTCGCCCAGGGTCTGCTCCAGGTGATCGACGAAGGCGCGGACCCGGTGGGTCGGAGTGCCGGCCACGAAAGTGGCGTTCGCGTTGAGCACCGTGCTCTCGGGAGTGGGAAAGAAGTTGAACGCGATGTGCCGCCCCGCGAGCAGGCCGACCGCGAGCATCAGCACGCTGATCATCGCCGACAGCACCGTGATGGGGCGCCGGACCGCATAGGTCACCACGGGCCGGAACATGTGCTCGCGAAAGTGCAGGAAGGCGGCGTCGAGGCGTTTGCGCACCGGGTTTGGAGTGTCGCGGCGCGCGGTGGCGGAGAGGGCTCCGCGCAGGTGCCCGGGCAGAATCAGGAAGCACTCGACCAGCGATGCGATGATGACGCAGACCACGACCACGGGTATGTGGAAGAGCATGCGGCCGATGATGCCGCTCACCAGCATGAGCGGCAGGAAGGCGGCAATCGTGGTGAGCGATGCCGCCAGCACCGGGGTGAGCATGCGCTCGGCGCCGCCCCGTGCCGCGGCGAGGGGGCGGGCGCCCTCCTTGTACTGGGCGAGGGCGTCTTCGCCTACCACGATCGCGTCGTCGACGATGATCCCGAGGGTCATGATCAGCGCGAAGAGGCTCACCATGTTGATGCTGCCGCCCAGGAGGTGGAACACCGCAAGCGCGCCCAGGAACGAGACCGGAATTCCCGCCGCCACCCAGAAGGTAAGGCGCGCGTTCAGGAAGAGCAGCAGCACCGCCACCACCAGGACGATGCCGCCCAGTCCGTTCTTGAGCAGCAGCACGATGCGCTCGCGCAACAGTTGCCACACCTGGTCGTAGAGAATCACCTCCACTCCGGGCGGCCACGCGCCTTCTCGCTCCTCCATCCACTGGCTGACGACGCGCGCCGATTCGAGGCTGTCCGACTCCGCGGTCCGGCTCAGCAGCAGACTGACCGCGGGAAGGCCCCGATACCGCACCAGGCGGCTTCCCGCCCGCGGGCGGCGCTCGATCGTGGCGACGTCTCCCACGCGCAGCAGGCGGCCCTCATCGTCGGAGAGCAGGGCCAGCTCCGCGAAGCCCGTCTCTCCCCGCCGCTGCTCCAGTGCGCGCAGACTGCGTGAGACGTCGAGCTCACCGATCTCCCCGGCCGGCAAGTCGCGGCTCGATGTCGCAATCCGCCGCGCGACGTCCTGAAGTGACATGTCGAGCTCGTGGAGCACGGCGGAGGGGACCTGAATCGCTATCTCCTCCTCCGGAAGCCCGCTTATCGTGATCTTGGCGATACCGCGTTCGAGCAGTTCGCTCTCGATTTCCCGGACCACCGGCCGGAGATCCACTCCGTTCTGGCGCGCCGCGACCAGGAGCCGCGCCACGGGTTCGTAGCTGACAATCCGCGTAATCTGCGGCTCTTCCGCCGTCGCCGGCAGGTCGCGTATGGCGGCGACGCGCTCCTTCACCTCCTCCACCATCTCGCTCAGATCGGCGCCCTCCTCGAACTCCAGCACGATCCGGGCGCTGCCCTGGGAGGATGTCGAGGTCATTTCGCGAAGCTCGCCGAGGCCCCGCAGCTCGCGCTCCAGCGGGGCGGTCATCGCCGCGGCAACGTCCTCGGCGGCGGCGCCTGGCCATGTCACCTGGACATTGACGAAGTTGAGGGAGAAGGTCGGGAAGAACTGGGTGCCGAGCCGGAACAATGCGAACGCGCCGACCAGGATCAGAACCGCCATCAGCAGGTTGCAGGCCACCGGATGGGCGGCGACGGCTCCCACGATGCGCAACCTCGGCGGGTCGGTCATGGTCATTGCCACGCCGCGGTCTCTCCTGGCGGCAAGAACGGATGGCCGCGACCAGCTCCCCGGTCGCGATGCGCGCATCGACGGCCGGGCGCCTTTCGGTTCACGATCGTCGCCACCGCTTCGCCTTCACTCCCCCGATATCATATTGTTGTCAGGTCATGGCGAACAGGGCGGGTCCGGGTCCGGGTCGCGTATACACTCCCGGGCAAGAGCACGGCCGGAGTCGTGCTTGTTTCGTGGGCCGAGTTCGCTTCCCATGGACCGGAGCGAGTGGCTCGCGCAGGGGTCGACGGCGTCCCGACGTGGCTTTGGGGTATGAACGAAATTCCTCCCGTCTTCGTATTCAGCACCGGACGATGTGGATCCACGATGGTCTCCGACATGCTCAACCGGCATCCGGCCATCCTCAGCATGTCGGAGTTCTTCTCGGTGCTCAGCCTGACTGCGTTCGCGGGCGGGAAGGTCACCGGCGAGCGGATGTGGCGCCTGCTCAGCGAGCCGGGACAGTGGATGAGGGTTATCGAGCGGGCGCCCTTCAGTGAGCTGCTTTATCCCGTCCGCGATCCCGGGGCGCGCTTCGACGCGGCCACAGTACCGCCCATCATGGCGGTAGCGCTGCCGCACCTCACGCAGCGTTACGAGGCGCTCTACGACGAAGTCGGGCGCTTCGTCCGCGCACGCACCAGGGCCCGGCCGGGCGATCACTACCGGGCGCTGTTCGGCTGGCTGGGAGAGCGCCTGGGAAAGAGGTTATGGATCGAACGCCACGGGGGGTCCCTGCTCATGGCTTCCCGGCTTTTGCGTCATTTTCCCGAGGCGCGGGTCGTTCACGTGTTCCGCGATGGGCGCGAGGCCACCCTGTCGATGAGTGGCCACCCACCCTTCCGGATCACGCTCGCACTGATGCGCAGAGCCAGGCGCCGGGGCATCGATCTGTACCGAATCCTGGAACGACTCGAGCGCAGCGATCGGTTGACCTGCGCATTGACCACGTTGCAATGGCTGCGTTCGGATATCGACGGGCTGTTGTCCGAGGAGGTGCCGCTGACCGAGGTCGCCGCTTTCTGGAGCAAAATGATCGAAACGGGACACCGGGTGTTCGGCCACTTCGGACCCGACCGGCTTCTCGACCTGCGCTTCGAGTCGGTGCAGCAAGACCCCGAACACGAAGCGCGCCGTCTCATCGAGTTCATCTCGCCGGAGCTTGCAGACCGCGCATGGGTCGCCGAAGTGGCCGGGATTCCGCGCCGTACTCGATCGAAATTCACGCGTCTCGACCCCGATACGCAGCGCTCCATCACCGAGGCGTGCCGTCCGGGACTGGAGCGCCTCGGCTACCCGCTGTGAAGGGCGGGTCCGTGCCGCAAGCATGGAAGCGTCCCGTGGGACCGGGATCCGAGGCGCGGTGAAGGGCGCACGGTGAACTCCACCCCGTCGAAGACGGCGAAGCGCCGCCCCCTGTCGCTGGTCGAGGAGCTTCACGTTCTCCTGCTGGACCGGCAGAAGGGCGGTCTCATCGATATCGACGATCGCAGTCTGAGCTACGCCTTCTCCGGTGCGGCGCTCATGGACCTGGCGAAGGAGCATCGCATCGACACCGACCTCGACAGCCTGACGGTGGTCGACTCGACTCCGCTCGGAGACGACATCCTGGATCCCCTGCTTTCGGCCATCGCAGTGGCCGCGGACAAGGCCGAGACCGCTTTCTGGGCGGAACGCTTCTCCTCGCCGGAAATCGTCAACCAGATACGTCGCCGGGCCGGCGAGCGTCTGGTGGAAAGGGGGATTTTCAACCGGGATCCCGGAGGCGCCATCCTGCTCGACGAGCAGGTGAACCTGACTCGCCGATATCCCGGCATCGCCTTGCCGCAGGGCCAGGATGTGGTGCTGCGGGTGATGAACGTCATATTCAATGAAGACATTCCGAGCCCGGACGAGACCATGCTCATCGCACTGGCCGACGTATGCGGAATCTTCGAGCACATTCTCTCCGAGTCGGAACTTGCAAGGCGCTGCGACCGCATCGCGCTGGTGCGCGAGCTGGACCTCATCGGACAGTCGGTCCGCAACGCGATTCTCACCGTCAGGAAGCCGGTAAGCGAAGACCGGATGCTGCGCAAGGGCTTCCTGGATCCGGCTGCCGGCATCGCGCGGGATCGTCCCCCGATGGCGCCCGGAGCGCTTCCGCTGATCGGACATACGCTGCGCCTGCGTCCGGTTCCCACGAAGGCGCTCGCCGCCTGTTATCGCGCGCTTGGACCCGTCTTCAGAGTTCGCGACCTGACCGGCGAGCTCACGGTTCTGGCGGGGCCGGAGGCCAACTTCTTTTGCCAGAAGCGCGGCCGAGCGCTGTTCCGCAGCCACGACGCATATGCGCCCCTCTTCAAGGGCATGGATGCCGAACGCATCATCCTGAGCATGGATGGCGAGGAGCACTTCACCTTGCGCCGGGCGATCTCCTCGGGATTCTCGGGCGCTCGAATCCTGAACCGGCTGCCAGAGATCCGCGACATCATTCTCGGGGAGATCCCCGACACTGGAAGCCGGGTCGCCGTCGACGCCTTCAGTCAATTGACGGCGAAGTCCATCGGGCTCGCCTGCACCGGCTACGCGCTTACGAGCGCCCAGGTCGACGACATGGACTTCTTCGTGCGCCGACTGATCGCGACGACGGTGCTGCGGGTGATGCCGAACTTCCTGATGCGCACTCCGCGCACGAGGCGGGCCAAGGCCGGCTTCTTCGATGTCTTCACCCGCATGCTCAGGGCGCGGCTGGACGGGGGAGGCGGGGACGGCCAGGAGGATGTGGTGGACGCGATGCTCAAGCTGCACCGGTCCAACCCCCAGTTTCTGCCCGAGCACGAGCTCAGAGTGTCCTGTCTGGGGTCGATTTTCTCCGGCCTGCATACCACCGCCAGCACCGGCGCGACCGCCATGTACCTGCTGCTCAGGCACCCCGAGGTCCTCGAGCGGGTCCGGGCCGAGGCGGACGAGCTGTTTGCGAACGGCGGGCCGACGCCGGAGAAGCTGAGCGACCTCGGCGTCACCGGTCGGACGGTGCTAGAGACCCTGCGGATGTACAATCCCTTCGCTTCGCTCTTTCGACGCGCGGTCAATACCTTCGAGTTCGGAGGCTACACCATACCGGCCGGAACCCGGCTCTTCCTTCCGACCGCGGTGCCGCACTACTGTCCGGAGTTCTTCCCGGAGCCGGACCGCTTCGACATCGATCGCTATCTTCCGGGACGCGCCGAACACGATCCGCTCGGCGTCTACATGCCCTTCGGATTCGGTACCCACCGCTGCCTGGGCAGCGTCATTGCCAACACGCACCTGAAGTTCGCTCTCGCTACAATCCTGCACCATCGGAAAGTGGAGATGGACCCCTCCGACTACAAGCTGAAGTTCATTTTCGACGGGGTGCCCGCGCCCACCAGAAGCTTCAAGATCAAGTTTGCCCCCAGGCATCCCGTTGCCACGGCGGCCCCTTGCGCGCTATCCGAATCCTCTGCGCGGGGGGCCCGTTCGCAGCAGGAGAACCGGAGAAGCGGATGAGCCTCGCCGCCGCGCTCGAGAAGAAGCTCGGGCTCGTCAATCTCGGATACCGGCACAACCTGCGCAAGGATGTGCTGTTCCACGAGGCGCTTCGCAACGATCGGGGACGCGTGCGCGCCGGCGGGGCCGACGACGAGCGCAAGGCATATGCCACCCGACTCGGGATCCGAGGCCCCCTGATGTTCTACACCGATCCGCGGTGCACCGGCCGGCCCGTGGATGACACCTTCGGCGTCGCCTGGCCGGAGATCGAGAGCGCGGTGTGGTGGAAAGAAAGCTTCCAGCCTTTCGACCCCGATGGCTACGAAGCGCTGCTCGATCGGGTGGTGGCGCACCTCAACCGGCGCGGCGGCCCGCTCTACGTGCAGGATGTCTACGTTGGAAACGATCCCGCCTACTCGATTCCCTACCGTTTCGTCGGCGAGTACGCGACCCACGCGATGTTCGCGCACAACATGTTCCCCAAGGTCGACCCCGGGATAAGGGACGCCGAGAGCAAGGCGTGGACCATGCTGAACGTGCCGTCCTTCCGCTGCGAACCGCAACGCGACGGCACGCGCTCCGAGCGCGCCGCTATCATCGACTTCCGCAATCGGCTGTGCCTGGTCGCGGGCCGGGCCGACTACTGCGGACTGGTCAAGAAGACCATCTTCACGGTGATGAACTTCCTGCTGCCCGAACAAGGCTACCTCTCCATGCACTGTTCGGGAAACATCGGTGCGCAAGGCGACACCGCCATCCTCTTCGGCCTGTCCGGCACCGGAAAGACCACGCTTTCGGCGGACCCGGACCGGCGCCTCATCGGCGACGACGAGATGGGGTGGACCGAGCGGGGCGTGTCCAATCTCGAGGACGGCTGCTACGCGAAGCTCATCGATCTCGACAAGGATGCCGAGCCCGTCATCGCGGCCGCCCTCTCGATGCCCGGCACCATTGTGGAGAACGTGCCGGCTCCAGGAGATCGGGGGCTCGCCGACACCGATCCCCAGGACCTCGATCTCGGCGATCGCTCCATCACCGAGAACACCCGCTTCTCCTACCCGCTCGCCTGCAATCCGAACGTCGCCGAGGGCGCGAGAGGAGGACACCCCGAGACCATCGTGCTCCTTACCGCCGACGCCTTCGGGGTGCTGCCCCCGGTGGCGATACTCGATGGGGACGAGGTGATGTACCACTTCGTGCAGGGGTTCACATCGAGGCTCGCGGGCGCCGAGATCGGGGTGGTGGAGCCGCAGGCCACGTTCAGCGCCTGCTTCGGCGCCCCGTTCATGGCGCGGCACCCGTCGGTCTACGCCAGGCTGCTCAAGGAGAAGATGCAACGCCATGAGGCCCGATGCGTACTGCTCAACACGGGCTGGAGCGGCGGTCCCGCCGGCCAGGCCCCTCGCATCGCGATCCGCGATACCCGCGCGCTGCTGAAAGCGGCATTCGCGGGCGATCTGCAGACTCGGGGCTCTCGCGTGCTCCCGATTTTCGGATTGCGGATCCCCGAGGCCGTCGCCGGGGTGGATTCCGCGATGCTCGATCCCCGGCGGACCTGGAAGGGAAGCGAGCCTTACGAACAGGCGGCGCTGCGGCTGCGCGACATGTTCCGGGCGAACTTCGACCGGAACCGTTTCGATAACTTCGGGATTCAATCCTTGATCTAGCCCTGCCGGTTGCGCCGACCTTCGGTCGCTTCGGGCGCCACGGGTCCGTGGTAGCGGGGCGCGGGGACTACTGGACGCGCAAGCGAAGCTCGAGGACCGCACGGCGTTCCCGGTGGCCGACTCGAAGTCGAAACGGCGTTAACCAGTACGGCCCGCCCCCGCGAGCAGACTGGCGTCCACAGCGCGAAACAGGTGAAGTTCGCGGGTTGGGGCGCCCGGGGGCCGGCGCCCCGTGCGGTACTTGCGCGCGCCGGCGACACAAGGGCGCCGGCGCGATGCTGGTAGACTTTCGCGGTTGCAACGGAGACCAAGCAGAAACATGTCCAGGGACGAAGTGCGGGTGCGCCGGCGGCGCCATCCGGGATTGGGGAGAGGACGCGGGGCGCTCGTGCCCAAGGGACGCCAGGTGCGGCCCGAGGCGCAGGACGAGATTCGCGCCCTGCTCGGCGATCGGCCGCGGCGGCGCGATTTGCTGATCGAGTACCTGCACCTGGTGCAGGACCGCTACGGACACCTCTCGGCCGCCCACCTCGCCGCTCTCGCCGAGGAGATGCGCGTGTCCATGGCGGAGATCTTCGAGACCGCCACGTTCTACGCCCACTTCGACGTGGTCGGCGAAGATGCGCCGCCACCCCCGCCCCTGACGGTGCGGGTGTGCGACAGTCTGACCTGCGAGCTGATGGGGGCGCGTAACCTCATGAGCGAGCTCGAGGCCCGCGCGGGCGACGGGTTTCGAGTGGTGCGCGCCCCGTGCATGGGCCGCTGCCATAGCGCCCCGACGGCAGAGGTCGGTCATCGCCATGTCGACCATGCGAGTGTCGACGCGGTCCTCGCCGCAATCGAAAAGAAAGAGTTGCACCCGCTCATCCCGTCCTACCGTGCCTTCGACGCCTACTGCGAGGAGGACGGCGGCTACGCGCTCCTGCGCGCCTGCATCGCGGGCGAACGCGAGGTCGACGAGGTGGTCGAAGACCTGGACCGCTCGGGGCTGCGAGGCTTCGGAGGCGCCGGGTTCCCCACCGGGCGCAAGTGGTCGATCGTGCGCGGCTATCCAGGGCCGCGCCTGATGGCGGTGAACGCGGACGAGGGGGAGGTCGGGACCTTCAAGGACCGTCACTATCTGGAGCGGGACCCGCATCGCTTCCTGGAGGGCATGCTCGTGGCGGCCTGGGCGGTGGAGGCCGAGCGCGTGTACATCTACCTGCGCGACGAGTATCCGGCGGTGCGCGAGATTCTTCGCCGCGAACTCGCCACGTTGGAGGCGTCAGGGCTGACGGAAGGGGTCGAGATCGAAGTGCGCCGCGGCGCCGGCGCTTACATCTGCGGAGAGGAGTCCTCGATGATCGAGTCGATCGAGGGCAAACGCGGACTGCCTCGCCACCGCCCTCCCTATGTCGCCGAGGTGGGGCTCTTTGGGCGTCCGACCCTGGTGCAGAACGTCGAGACGCTCTACTGGGTACGCGATATCCTCGAGCGGGGTCCGCAGTGGTTTGCGGGCCACGGTCGCCACGGCGGCAAGGGGCTTCGCAGCTTCTCGGTCTCCGGGCGGGTCAAGGAGCCGGGAGTGAAGCTCGCTCCCGCCGGCATCACGCTGCGCGAGCTGGTCGACGAATACTGTGGAGGCATGCTGGAAGGCCACACGCTCAAGGCCTACCTCCCCGGCGGCGCCTCCGGCGGCATCCTGCCCGCGAGCATGGCCGACCTGCCGCTCGAGTTCGGACAGCTCGAGAAGTACGGCTGCTTCGTCGGTTCCCACGCCGTGGTGGTGATGAGCGACCGGGACGACGTCAAGGCGGCGGCCCTCAACCTGATGCGCTTCTTCGAGGACGAGAGCTGCGGCCAGTGCACGCCTTGCCGGGTCGGCACCGAGAAGGCGGTGGCGCTGATGGCGCGGGACCGGTGGAACGAAGCCCTGCTCGTGGAGCTCGGTCGGGCGATGACCGATGCCTCGATCTGCGGGCTGGGACAGGCCGCGGCGAATCCGCTAAATTCGGTGCTCGAGTACTTCCGCGAGGAACTTGAATGAGCGAAGCGATCCGCTTCTCGCTGGACGAAGTGGAGGTCGAGGCCCGCCCGGGCGAGACCATCTGGGAGGTGGCGAAACGCTGCGGCACCCGGATCCCCCACCTGTGCCACGCCGACGAGCCCGGCTACCGCCCCGACGGCAACTGCCGCGCGTGCATGGTGGAGATCGAGGGAGAGCGGGTACTCGCCGCATCGTGCATCCGGACCCCGACTCCGGGCATGAAGGTTGCGACCTCCACCGCGCGCGCCCGGTCGGCGCGCGACCTGGTGATGGAGCTGCTGGTCGCGGACCAGCCCGCGCGGGAGGTCGCGCACGATCCCGCCTCGAAGCTGTGGCGCTGGGCGCAGGACATGGGGGTCGAGACGAGCCGATTCCCGACCCGCCGGCCCCCGCCTCCCGATGCCAGCCATGTCGCGATGCGGGTCAACCTCGACGCGTGCATCCACTGCAATCTCTGCGTGCGCGCCTGCCGCGAGGTGCAGGTCAACGATGTCATCGGGCTCGCCTACCGTGGCCACGGCTCCAGTATCGTGTTCGACTTCGACGACCCCATGGGCCAGAGCACCTGCGTCGCATGCGGAGAGTGCGTCCAGGCCTGCCCCACCGGCGCGCTCATGGAGGCGGCGCTGGTGGACGAGAACGGGGTGGGGCGCACCGAACCCCTGCGGGAAGTGGCGAGCGTCTGCCCGTACTGCGGGGTGGGTTGCCAGATCAACTATCAGATCGAGGGCGACCGGATCGTCGCGGTGCAGGGCCGCGACGGACCCGCCAATCAGCAGCGCCTCTGCGTCAAGGGCCGCTTCGGATTCGACTACGTGAGTCATTCTCACCGCCTGACCAGGCCGCTTGTCAGGCGTGCCGACGCGCCCAAGCACGCCGAGTGCGAAGTCGACCCCGCAAACCCCTGGACCCACTTCCGGGAGGCGACGTGGGAGGAGGCGCTCGATGTCGCGGCCGAGGGCCTGCGCCGGGTGCGCGACCGGGACGGCGCGGGTGCGATGGCCGGATTCGGCTCCGCCAAGGGTTCGAACGAGGAAGCCTACCTGGTGCAGAAGCTGATCCGTACCGGCTTCGGCACCAACAATGTCGACCATTGCACCCGCCTGTGCCACGCCTCGTCGGTGGTGGCGCTTCTGGAGGGTATCGGTTCGGGGGCGGTGACCGCGCCCTTCACCGCCTGCGCGGATGCTGACGTGATCATCGTGACCGGCGCCAATCCCACCGAAAACCATCCGGTGGCGGCCACCTTCTTCAAACAGGCCGCGCGCGCGGGCAAGACCCTCATCGTCATGGATCCGCGAGGCCAGGCGCTGCGCAAGCACGCGACCTGGATGCTTCAGTTCACCCCGGGCACCGACGTCGCCCTGCTGAACGCCCTCCTCAACGTCATCGTGAGCGAAGGGCTCTACGACCGCCAGTACGTCGCGGCCAACACCGAGGGCTTCGAGAACCTCAAGCGCCACATCCGGGACTTCACTCCCGAGGCGATGGCCCCGGTGTGCGGCATCGACGCGCAGACTCTGCGCGAGGTCGCGCAGCGCTACGCGGGCGCGGAGCGCGGCATCATCTTCTGGGGCATGGGGATCTCGCAGTCGGTGCACGGCACCGACAACGCGCGCTGCCTGATCGCGCTGTCCATGGTGACCGGCCATGTCGGGCGTCCCGGTACCGGACTGCATCCGCTTCGCGGCCAGAACAACGTGCAAGGCGCCTCCGATGCGGGCCTCATCCCGATGGTCTATCCCGACTATCAGCCGGTGGATGCGGCCGAGGTGCGGGCGCGCTTCCTCGATGCCTGGGGCACGCCGCTCGATCCCGAGCGTGGTCTCACCGCGGTCGAGATCATGGACGCGGTCCACGCCGGGACGATCAAGGCGTTGTACGTCATGGGCGAGAATCCGGCGATGTCAGACCCCGACGTCGAACATGTGCGGGAAGCGCTCGCCCGGCTCGAGCATCTCGTCGTGCAGGACATCTTCCTCACCGAGACCGCCTTCCATGCCGATGTCGTCCTGCCCGCCTCCGCGTGGCCGGAGAAGGAGGGCACCGTCACCAATACCAACCGCCAGGTCCAGATGGGGCGCATCGCGCTCGAGACGCCGGGCGATGCGCGTCAGGACTGGTGGATCGTCCAGGAGCTCGCCCGGCGCATCGGCCTCGAATGGAACTATCGCGGTCCCGCGGATGTCTTCGCCGAGATGAAGACGGTGATGCCCTCCCTCGACAACATCACCTGGAATCGCCTGCGGGACGAGAGCGCCGTGACCTACCCCTGCGATGCGCCGGACCAGCCCGGACACGACATCGTGTTCGGCGACGCTTTCCCGACTCCGAGCGGGCGCGCGAAGCTGGTGCCGGCTTCGATCGTGCCCCCCGATGAGCAACCGGACGACGAGTTTCCGATGATCCTGAGCACCGGGCGCATGCTGGAGCACTGGCATACCGGCGCGATTACCCGCCGCGCCACGATGCTGGACGCGTTGGAGCCCGAAGCGGTGGCGAGCCTCGCCCCGCGCACGCTCGCGAAGCTCGGAGTCCCGGCCGGGGGACGGGTCCGCATCACCACGCGCCGAGGCGCCATCGAGCTCCTCGCCCGGGCCGATCGGGCGGTGCCGGAGGAGATGGCCTTCATCCCCTTCTGCTTTGCCGAGGCCGCCGCCAATACCCTCACGAATCCGGCCCTCGATCCCTTCGGCAAGATTCCGGAGTTCAAGTACTGCGCGGCGCGGGTGGAGAAAGTGGAAGAGGCCGAGGCCGCCTGACCGGGGACCCGAGGCGTGCCCGCTTCCGGGCGCGCCGCGCCGGGTTCAGGCTCCGTTGCGGGACGCTTCGAGGAAGGCTTCGCGCAGCCGGTTCTTCTGCACCTTCCCCATCGCGTTTCGGGGAAGCCGGTCCACGAGGTGGAACTCCTTGGGCACCTTGTAGCCGGCGAGCACGGTCTTGAGATCGGCGACGATGGCGGCCGGATCGAGTCCGTGTCCAGGCTCGGCGGGAACCACCACCGCCGTCACCCGTTCCCCGAGGTCCTCGTCGGGAATCCCGATGACCGCGGATTCCCGCACGCCCTCGACGCGGTCCAGCAGGGTCTCCACCTCTTTCGGATACACGTTGAGGCCACCGCTGATGATCAGGTCCTTCTCCCTTCCGACCAGCGTGAGATAGCCGTCGGCGTCGAGGAATCCGAGGTCCCCGGAACGGAAGTAGCCGTCGGCGGTGAAGTTCGTCGAGTCTCGCTCGGCCATTCTCCAGTACCCCGCGAAGACGTTCGGCCCCTTGAACTCGACCGACCCGGTCTCTTCCGCGGGTACTTCCCGGCCGTCGCGGTCGACTATCCGCAGGTCGACTCCGGCAAGCGGGCGGCCCACCGTGCCCACCTTGCGCCGGCCCTCGAGCGGATTGGAGGTGACCATGCCGGACTCGGTCATTCCGTAACGCTCCAGAATCCGGTGACCGGTGCGCTCGCGAAAGGCCTCGAAGGTCTGCGCGAGCAGGGGAGCGGAACCGGACACGAAGAGGCGCGTCGCCCGGCACGTCGCCCGGTCGAGTCCCCGGTGCTGGAGCAGACGCACGTAGAAGGTAGGCACTCCCATGAATACCGTGGTGCGGGGAAGGTGGCGCAGCACCTGCTCCGCGTCGAACTTCGGCAGCATCAGCATCGATGCCCCGCACTGCAGCACGCAGTGACAGGCGACGAAGAGACCGTGGGTGTGGAAGAGGGGCAGCGCATGGAGGAGCACGTCACTCGCCCGAAACCCCCAGGCGCGCCGCAGGACCTCGGCGTTGGACGCGAGGTTGCCGTGGCTCAAAAGCGCGCCCTTGGGGCGCCCGGTGGTGCCCGAGGTGTAGAGCAGCGCCGCGGGATCGCCGGGCGCGCAGGGGACGCTGTCCTCAAGGGGCGTGAAGGTTCTGGCCGCTTCGGCCAGAGTGCCCTCGCCGTCATCGTCGAGGCAGAGCACCGCGCCGGTTCGGCGCCGCGATGCGAGCGGCTCGAACCGGGACCGGGACTGCGTACGACACACGAGCAGCGCCGGCTCCGCGTCGCCGAGAAAGTAGTCGAGCTCCGCCTGCGAACAAGTGGGGTTGATGGGCAGATGGACGAGGCCCGCTCGCAGGCAGGCGAGGTAGAGGAACAGGGCACGGGGCGACTTCTCCGCCTGTACCGCCACCCGATCGCCTTTCTTCAGTCCGAGGCCTTGCAGGCACGCGGCGATCCGGCCCGCTTCCCGATCGAGATCGGCGTAGCGGAAGCACCCCCCGGAGGCGGTCTCGAGAAAGGGGCGGTCGAGATGGGCGGAGAAGGGGATCCGGAAGCGCTCGTAGAGATTGGCGTTCACGATCGGTGAGGTGAGGAGATTGAGCCGCCGTTACCATAGCCTTCGGACCACGGGTATGCGAATCGCGCACCCGTTGGCGTCCGCGGCGGGAAATCGGTCAAATTCGCGGGTTGAACCCGGGACCAGATGGAGCAGCTCCCAATGTCCAAGGCACTCCAAGGTGTGCGCATTCTCGACATGACCCATGTGCAGTCCGGACCGACCTGTACGCAGTTGCTGGCGTGGTTCGGGGCCGATGTCCTCAAGGTGGAGCGTCCGGGCGTTGGGGACGCGACGCGCGGGCAACTGCGCGACCTCCCCGAGGTCGACAGCCTCTACTTCACGATGCTGAATCACAACAAGCGCAGCATCACCCTGAACCCCAAGACGGATATCGGGCGCCGGGTCTTCAGCCGCCTGATCGAAGTATGCGACGTGCTCGTTGAGAACTTCGCGCCCGGAGCGCTGGACCGCATGGGCTTCACCTGGGAGAGAATCCAGGAGATCAACCCCCGCATCGTCTACGCCTCGGTCAAGGGATTCGGCCCGGGACCCTACGAAGACTGCAAGGTGTACGAGAACGTCGCCCAGTGCACCGGGGGCGCGGCGAGCACGACCGGTTTCGACGACGGGCCGCCGCTGGTGACCGGCGCGCAGATCGGGGATTCCGGAACCGGGCTCCATCTTGCGCTCGGTATCGTTACCGCGCTCTACCAGCGCACCCGGAGCGGACGGGGGCAGCGCGTGGACTGTGCGATGCAGGATGGCGTGCTCAATCTCTGCCGGGTCAAGATGCGCGACCAGCAGCGCCTCGCCCACGGGCCGCTGAAGGAGTATCCGCAGTATCCGAACGGAGTCTTCGGAGACGCGGTCCCGCGCTCCGGCAACGCATCCGGGGGCGGGCAACCGGGCTGGGTGGTGCGCACCCGTGGCTGGGAGACGGACCCCAACGCCTATATCTACGTCATCACCCAGGCCGCCGCGTTCCCGGCGCTCGCCCGGGCGATCGGGCGGGAGGACTGGATCGAGGACCCGGAATGGAACACTCCGGCCGCGCGTCTTCCCAAGCTCGACCAGGTGTTCGCCGAGATCGAGAAGTGGACCATGACCAGGGACAAGTTCGAGATCATGTCCATCCTCAACCCTCTGAACGTGCCCTGCGGGCCGATCCTCTCCATGCAGGAGCTGGCGGCGGAGGCGTCGCTGCGCGCCACCGGGACGGTGGTCGAGGTCGACCATCCCACCCGCGGCAAGTACTTGAGTATCGGCAATCCCATCAAGCTCTCGGACTCCCCGTCCGAGGTCGAGCGTTCGCCGTTGCTGGGCGAGCACACGACCGAGATCATGCGCGACGTGCTCGGTTACGACGCGGCGGTGATCGAGGCCGCTCGTCGCGAGGGCGCGATCGGCAGCGAGGACATCGAAGACGCGGCCGCCTGAGGGGCGGGAAGACGAGCCGGGTAATGGGCCGCGCACGCCGGCGCGCCCCGGTCTTCGATGTATCGTATGGTGTTTCATGCCCGCGAGCAGGTTGAAGCCATGACGACGCGCATCGAACGAGACAGCATGGGCGAGGTCGCGGTGCCGGCGGACCGCTACTGGGGCGCCCAGACGCAGCGCTCCCTTCAGAACTTTGCGATCGGCGAGGAACGCCTGCCACGTCCCCTGGTACGGGCGCTCGCGCTCGTCAAGCAGTCCGCGGCGGTGGTCAATGCCAATCTGGGCGATCTGCCGGCGGACCTCTCCGAGGCGATCCAGCAGGCTGCCCAGGAGGTCATGGATGGACGCCTGGATGCGCATTTCCCCCTCGTCGTCTGGCAGACCGGCAGCGGCACCCAGAGCAACATGAACCTCAACGAGGTGATCGCCAATCGGGCGGCGGAAATCCTGGGAAAGCCTCTCGGGTCCAATCGCCGCGTGCACCCGAACGATCACGTCAACCGCTCGCAATCGACCAACGATGTGTTTCCGACCGCGATCCACATCTCGGCCGCGCTGCGCACGAGCGAAGGCCTTCTGCCCGCGCTTGCCCGCCTGCGCACGGTGCTTGAATCGAAGACGCGCGACTTCGACGACATCGTCAAGATCGGACGCACCCATCTTCAGGACGCGACCCCTCTGACCCTGGGACAGGAGTTCTCGGGATTCGCGGATCAGCTGCGCCTCGCCGAGCAAGCCATGCGCGCCGCCCTGCCGCTCGTTCTCGAGCTTCCCATCGGGGGCACCGCGGTCGGCACGGGGCTGAACACCCGGACCGAATACGCCCCGAGAATGGTGGCGGAAATCGCGAAGCGCACCGGATTGCCCTTCACGGAGGCGCCCAATCGCTTCGCCTCGATGGCCGGCAAGGAGGGCGTGGTGGCGCTGTCGGGCGCACTTCAGACCGCGGCGGGCGCGCTCAACAAGATCGCGAACGACGTGCGCTGGCTCGCGAGCGGACCCCGCTGCGGGATCGGCGAAATCCTGATTCCGGCGAACGAGCCCGGTTCGTCGATCATGCCGGGCAAGGTCAACCCCACCCAGTCCGAAGCGCTCACCATGGTCGCCTGCCGCGTCATCGGCAACGCCTTGACGGTGACCCTGGCCGGCGCCTCGGGCAACTTCGAACTCAACGTCTACATGCCGGTAATCGCCTACTCATTGTTGCAGTCGATTGCGCTCCTCACCGATGCCACCGACTCCTTCACCGAGCACTGCGCGAGCGGTATCGAGCCGAACCGCGAACGGATCGAGGAAAACCTCGAGCGTTCCCTGATGCTGGTCACCGCGTTGAATCCGCACATCGGCTATGAGCGCGCCGCCGAAGTCGCCAAGGCGGCCTACGCGCAGGGCAAGACCCTGCGCGAGGTGGTGCGGGAGAAGGGGCTCATGAGCGGGGAGCGCTTCGACGAGCTCGTGGTTCCCGCGGACATGGTGAGGCCGCGCCCGGCGGATTGACGGATGCGGGAGGTGTTCGCGACTCCGGGCGCGCCAAGCGTGCCTGGTTGCCTTCCCGCCTCCCGGCGCGCGATTCACGCCGTCCATGCCGACGCAGGCGCGGGCGCGGCCATGCACCGGGGAAAGCGGGCGGTCAGGCTCGCACTGGCTGGCCGGGCCTACCCGGTGGAGGCATCCGGCTCCTGTCGATCCGGGGCCACCCGAACTCTGAGGCCGTCCGAGGCGCTGGGCAGCGCAGTAACGATGACGCGCGATCCGGGGCCGAGCTCGCGGCTTCGCACGACTACGCGCCGCTTGCCATCGCCCGCGTGCATCTCTCCGAGACGATCGACCCGCACGCCGCGCATGCGATCCTCATCGAGGAGATAAATCCGGTCGAGTCCGTAGAGCGCCTCGTAGGGCAACGCTACCGAGTCGGCCAGCGCCGGCAGTCGCAGCGTGAGCTCCACGCTCTGGCCGAGGGCGAGAAGCTCTCCCCCGGATGTCACCCGGAACAGGGCATCGGTGCCCCCGGTCCCGCGGGCGATGCGGCTCGTCAACCGTTCGAGGCGCGCCTCGACCCGCCGGCCGTCCACGCGCGCCCAGGCGTCGAGTTCGAGGCCGCTACCGAGGCTGTCGCGGACAACGCCGACTCGTCGGGTGGGAACCTGGGCGCGAATCTCGAGCATTGCGACGTCGTAGAGGTCGAGGAGACGGTCGCCCGGACGCACGCGGTCACCGGGCGACACCATCACGTCCGCGATACGCCCCGAGAAGGGGGCGCGCACGACGCTGCGATCCAGATCGACCCGCGCCTGCTCGGCGCGCGCCCGCGCCCGGGCGAGAAGGGCTTCCAGCTGGAGGCGGCGGCTCTGGTACTCGGCGACCGCCAGCTCCCTCCGGTTGACCGCCAGCGCCTGACGAGTCTCTTCCTGCCTCGCGATGTCGAGGCTCGAATGCGAACCGGCATTGGACTGCGCGAGGGCACTGGCCCGCTTCGCCGCCTTGCGGGCGAGCGAGAGCAGCTCGAGCTCGTGTTCGAGCGCCTTTCGTTCGCTGTCGTGGCGCTGCCGCTCGTTCTCGATCCGGGCTTCGAGCTCGCGCACCTCGGCGTCGCGCTCCGCGAGCACGAGGCGCGCGTCGCGTTCGTCCAGCGCCACCAGTCGCTGGCCCGCAACCGCCCACTCTCCCTCCAGAACGTCGACCGCGACGACATCGGCGGCGAGCGCGGCGGAGAGTCGGGCGAGACGCGGCGAATCGATGCGGCCGTAGAGCGAGAGTTCAGGCGCGATCGAGGCCGGAGTCACCTCCTCCACGGAGACGATCCACACCTTCTCCTGTTTCGCCAGAGGCGGGTGCTCCGGCGTGCTCCTCACGAGCATCACCGTCCCGCCGAATCCGGCGAAGAGGATCAGCACGGGCAACGCGATGCGGAAGAACTTTCTCACCTGCTCTTGGCGCCCTCGCTAGGAAAATCGGTGAAAAATGCGGGCTGGATAGGAGGAAGGCGCGGCCGATCCGCGCGAGTGGAGCCGCTTTCAGGCGCTCTCGTAGAGTCGGGTCAACACGAACTCGCGATGCCCCAGCGCTTCCGCCGCGGTGAGGCGGCCGTTGGCCGTGCGCAACATCATGTCGAGGAGCGCGTCGCCCGCCTCGTCGAGGTTCATCTCGCGGCGCAGCAGCCCCGAGACATCGACATCGACATGCTCGGCCATCGTGCGCACGGTGCGCGGGTTCGCGCAGATCTTGATGTTCGGCAGGATGGGGTTGCCGATGATGTTTCCCTGGCCGGTGGGGAAGAAGTGCACGACAAAGCCGGCGGCCGCACACAGCGTCACCATTTCGGCCGCGGCGGACGACGAGTCCATGAACCAGAGGCCGGGGTGGGTGGGCGCCTCCGCCTTGTCGAGCACCCCGTCGACCCGGCATTCGCGACCGATCTTCTGAATGTTGCCGAGCGCCTTCTCCTCGATGGTGGTGAGCCCTCCGGCGATGTTGCCCTTGGTGGGCTGCGATTCCGACAGGTCGTTGGTCTTGTGACGTTCGATCATGTCCTGGTAGCGGTTGAACATGAACATGAAGCGCTCGCGCACCTCGTCGCTGCGGCAGCGCTCGGCCACGAGATGCTCGCCCCCCGTTATCTCCGAGGTCTCCCCGAAGAGCAGCGTCGTGCCGTTGCGGTAGAGCTTGTCGAAGGCATTGCCGACGCTCGGGTTTGCGCCGCAGCCGGAAGTGGTGTCCGATTCTCCGCACTTCGTGGACACCCACAGGTCCGCGAGCGGCGCCTCCTCGCGGGAGAGCTCCGAGGCCCACTGGAGGTACTCCTTCGCGACTTTCGACGCTTTCATGATCGTCTCGTGGTCGCCGTGCAGCTCGATGCCGAAACCGGTCACCGGCTTGCCGGTGGCCGCGATCCCGTCGACCACCCGCTGGGTCCAGCCCTCCTCGATGCCGATCACGATCACGGCCGCGACGTTGGGGTTCGCCCCGGCGCCGGTGAGGGTGCGAAAGTGCAGTTCGAGGTCGGCTCCGAACTGCAGACGTCCGTAGGGGTGCGGGATCGCCATCACCCCCGGGATGTTGTTGGCGACCGCCTCGCAGGCGGCGTTCGAGAGATCGTCCACCGGCAGGACAACCACGTGATTGCGCACCCCCATGCGCCCGTTCTCGCGCCGGTATCCCCGGAAGACGGCGTTTGCAAGCTCCATCGCCATGTGTTCGACCTCCTACCAGCGCTTGGTTTTGATGTTGTGCACGTGGGCATGCTCACCCGGCTCGATGTCGGACACCACGCGCCCGATGTCGACGCCGTACTTGATGACGGTGTCGCCCGCTCGCAGTGCCCGGATCGCGAGCTTGTGGCCGATCGGAATGTCCTGCGTCGCCTCGAGGGCGAGCTCCGTATCCTGGTCCATGACCCAGCCGGTCAGCGACTGGCCCGCCTTGACGCCTTCCACCACCACGACGCCGACCCCGTCCTTCTCGTCGTGCACTACGAAATCGATCATTGAAACTTCCTTTCACTGCGCCCCTCGGGGCCACGCGCATGGAGTCCGCAGCGGCTGCCGCCGGCAGCTCCCCGCAGCGGCAGGCGCACCTCGGGAGAAGGGGATCCTGCCTCGCCACCCGGATCTTCGCTCACGCGCGGGAATGATAGTGAGTTTCTCGCGTTCGTGCGTCCCGAGATGGTCCTCGACCGGGTAGCTGGGCACATGCCCGGGCGTTACGAGGTGGTACCGAGTCACGCGGACTCGTGGCGAGGAGACCCTGACTCGAGCGCGGACTTCACCGATCTTCGGCCGCCGACGCAAGGATGCCGTGGAAGTGTGGCGGGCGGACCGAGAGACGCGCAACGCCGAGCCGGCAAACAGGCGAAGCGCCTTGAGTGAGCAAGGCCCGCGACCGCGAGCACATGGGCGTCCGCGGCGGGAGGTCGGTGAAGTCTGCGGGCTTGACCCGGAACGGGATTCGAAGGGCCCTGTGGTCAGGCCGCGGCCAGCTCTCGTACCGCGGCAATGGCGGTCTCGATGTCCTCGTCCTCGGTGAAGTAGCCGGGAGAGAAGCGCACCGTGCCGAGCCGTCCCAGGGTGGACTGGTCCTGGTGCACGAGGGGGGCGCAGTGCAGCCCCGCTCTCACGCAAACGTGGTGGTCCGCATCCAGCATCGCTCCGGTCTGCTCCGCGGGCATACCCGCGATGTTCATGGACAGCACCGCCACCCGCGGGCGATTGCCCACCGGTCCGTGCACTTCTACCCCCGCGATGTCGCGAAAGGCGTTGTCGAGCCGGGTGACGTGGTCGCGTTCCACCGCGTCGATGGCGCTCTGCGCGATCTGGCACGCGTCGGCATGCGACAAGCTGTCCCCCCCTTGCTCGCGTCCGATCCCGGCGAACCACTTCTGCGCCGCGTTGAGACCCGCGATGCCCGGTACGGAGACGGTGCCGGCCTCCAGGCGGTGGGGATAGTCGTCGGGATGAAAGGGATGGAGTGAGTCGACGCCGGTGCCTCCCACCCGCAGCGGACGGATATCGATGCCCTCGCGCACGATCAGTCCCCCGATGCCGCTCGGACCGAACAGCCCCTTGTGACCGGTGAAGGCGAGGATGTCGATGCCGGTCGCGTCGATGTCGATCGGGACCACCCCCGCACTCTGGCACGTGTCGACGACGAAGAGTGCTTCGCGGTCCGCGATCGCCTCGGCAATCGCGGCGAGATCCTGCAGGGATCCGAGCACGTTGGAAGCGTGGTTCACGACCACCACGCGGGTCTGGGGGCGAAGCGCGCGCCGGATGTCGCCGGGGTCGACGTAGCCCTGGGCATCGCCGCCGACCAGCGTCACCGCCACCCCGTGGTCGCGTTCGAGATGATTGAGGGGACGCAGTACGGAGTTGTGCTCCAGTCGGGTGGACACGACATGATCGCCCGGCCCGAGCAGCCCGAAGAGGGCGATGTTCAGGGAGTCGGTGGCATTCTGGGTGAACACCACGCGATTGGCGTCTCCCCCGAAACCGAAGAAGGCGGCGAGGAGGCGGCGGGTTTCCGCGATCATCTGCTCCGCTTCGACCGCGAGCTGGTAGCCGGAACGTCCCGGGTTCACGCCGTGGGAGCGGAAACGGGAGTCCATGACGGCGTAGACGGACTCCGGCTTGGGCCATGAAGTGGAGGCGTTGTCGAAGTAGTAATGTTCCTTCATGGCGCTTGTTCCGGCTCCGCCTTCAGTGCTAGCGTATGCGCTTGTACCCCGGTCGCGGCGCCAGCGGCATTGCGGGGCGCAATAGCCGGAATTCACACGATATGCGAGCCATCGATGTTTGATTTCGACCAGGATATCGTGAATATCCTTCTTGAGGATAGCCAGCAGTTTCAATCGCTATACAAACAGCATCACGACCTCAAGGAGAGGGTGAGGGAAGCCGAGCTCGGGGTGGTGCCGATGGACAATCTCAGTCTCGGCGCCCTCAAGAAGGAAAAGCTGCTCGCGAAGGACAAGATGGCGGCGATGATCGAGCAGTACCGGCGCGAGCACGCCTGAACGACGCGCGCGGCGCGGCTTGTGCGCGCTCCGACGCCGCCGCGTATCGACCCGTACATCCGCTTCCCCGCACCGGCGCTATTTGCGCATCTGGTCAAGGGCGAGCGTGGAGACACGACCGAAGAGCCATGACCGAAGAGCTGTTTCGACGAGATGCCTACGCGACCGAGTGCCAGGCCACGGTGTCGGCGCTTGGGGTACATGGGGTGGAGCTCGACCGCACGGTGTTCTACCCGATGGGAGGCGGACAGCCGGGCGATCGGGGGACGCTGCGCTTCGAGGACGGCTTCGAGCTCGCGGTGACCGATACGCGCCGGGCGCCGGACCGAACCGGCATCGTGCACGTGTGCGAAGCACAGCAGGCCGAGGGGCGTCTCGGACAGACGGTGCGCGCCCGGATCGACTGGGAGCGGCGCTTTCGAATGATGCGTGTGCACACCACCTTGCACTTGCTCTGCGCGGTGATCCCCGATGTCGGAGTGACCGGCGGGGCGATACGCGACGACGGCACCGGGCGCCTCGACTTCAATCTTCCCGAACCCACCCTCGACCGGAACCACGTCGAAGCCGAGATCAATCGGCTGGTGCGGGAGAACCATCCGGTGAAGGCGCGCTGGATAAGCGAGGATGAGCTCGACGCGAACCCGGACCTGGTGCGTACCATGTCGGTGGCGCCTCCGCGGGGCGTGGGTCGCGTGAGGGTGCTCGATATCGAAGGTGTGGACCTGCAGCCTTGCGGCGGTACTCATGTATCGGCCACCGGCGAGATCGGAGAGATCCTGATCAAGAAGATGGAAAAGAAGGGCAGACGCAATCGCCGGATCAACATCGCCCTGGCCGCTCCCGGGTAGATCCGCACCAGGATCGGACTCGGGTCCGGGGTGAGACCGGGCCGCGCGAAGCGCAGCGCCACGAAGGGATCGCCGCCGCCCGCGGTGCGGCTTGCCTCAGGAGCGCAGCAGCACCTCCTTCGCCTCGTTCAGCTTCGCGGCCAGGTAGTCGGAGCCGCCCCGGTCCGGATGCAGCTTCTGCATCAGGCGACGGTGCGCGGCAACCACTTCCTCGGTGCTCGCGCCCGCCGCGAGCCCGAGGATCTCGCAGGCCTCCGCCTGGGACATGCCCCGGGTGGGCGCCGGCTCCCGCGCACCGTGCCGCCACTGCGGCCCGTGCACACGATCGAGGTAGGACTCCAGCAGCGGGCAGGATTCGGCGTCCTCTCTCTGACATTCCGCCAGCAAGTCGAGAAGGGCATCGAGCGGCAGGTCGTCCAGAGGTCGGCCGCGGTACTCGCCGGCCAGGACTCGACCGCCGAGCTCGCCGCTGTCGTGGTCGAGTGACATGTGCAGGTAGCGGGTCTTTACATCGGAGCTCTGCCCGGGAGAAGGACCGCGCGACGACTTGAACGCACTCCCGATCGATCTGAGGGTCTGCGCCGTCTGGATAAGGCTGATGACCCGCATGAGTATCGGAATGGCCGCCAGCGCGAGCGCGAAGAGCGGCTGCAAACGCCCCGTCACCAGCCCGAGCAGAAGCAGGGCCGCGAGCGCGGCAATCAGTCCGCGGTTGCGGAACTTTCGCTTCTGCGCGGGGGGTGCGCGGCGGTACCAGCTCACGAGCCACAGCGCGGCTACGAGCAGGATCAGGACGAGTACCGGATGCATCGAGCGGCTGTCTCTCCCGGGGCGCCGGCGCTCCCCGAACGGAGCAAGGGGCTAACCCGCAAATTTCACCGATTTCTCAACTCGCGGACGCCAATATGCTCGTGTTAGCGGGCCTCCCTCCGTCGCGCCGCTTTCGACGTAGTGTCGGCTACGACTTCAGCGTCTTTCGGTCCGTGCTTCCGGCTATCACGGCATCTTGGCGCCCTCGTGACGAAAGTCGGTGAAACATGCGGGCTATTTTCGGGCGAGCTGGTGCGTGAGCTCGAGGGCCCGGCCCCGGCGACGTTCGCCGAAATGACAAAGCGCGCGATAGCCCCCGGCGGCGTACACCGCGACCGCCCCGAGCAACTCCTTCAAGTGCTGGGCGCTGGAAGGGTCGAAGGAAGAGTAGGCACCCCTGGTGAGCTGGGCGATCTGCATGAAGGCGCGCCGAGCGACCGGATCGAAGCCCTCGTGGAAAGCGAACACCGGCACCGAGAGCAGGCCGAGCTTCCCCGCCGCGGCGCATACCTGATCGACATCCTCTTCCATGGAATCGCCGACCAGCACCAGCGCGCTTACCCGGGTTTCCCGCGCCTGCCTCGCGGCATGTTTCAGCACTCTCTCGATCTGGGTGATGCCTCCCCGGCAGCGCACCGCCTGCATGTGGCGAAGGAGATCCTTCGAGCGCAGGAGCCAGGGGCTTGCGGCGAACTCTCCCATCCCCCGGAAGTAGCAGAGCTGCACTTCGAGCCCCCCGAGGGTTTCCGTCTCGATGAACATCTGACCCTGCAGGGCGCAGGCGCGGTCCCAGGTCGGTTCACGGCTTGCGGTGGCATCCATTGCGAAGATGAGACGACCGGCCGTCCCGCTGGGGGCGCTTGCAACCGGAAGAGATGCCACCTTCGACAGGAACGCATCGATCTCCCGGCGGCTCGATCGGCTGGGCAGCCCTGCTTTGGTGCTGGCCATGTAAGCGTATGTATCCCTCGCGATGCCCGCGCTCGTGCGCGCCGGGCGGACTCGAAGCCAACGTTATCATCACTGGCGCGCTTTTCTCACGTGCTCTCCCGCACCGTCGATCCCCGGGAAGGGTCTGGCGCCCGGTTATAGTCACGATCGGAAGCGCCCCGCGCTCTGCGTCCGGCGCCGCTTTCGGAAAGAGGAAACCCGATGTCGGATCCGCAGGCCCTCGACTACCACCGATTCCCGGTCCCCGGAAAGCTCGCGATTACCGCGACCAAACCGGTGTCGACGCAACAGGACCTCGCGCTCGCCTACTCGCCCGGAGTGGCCGCGGCATGCAATGCCATCGCCGACGACCCGCTGGAGGCCGCGAATCTCACCGCGCGCGGCAATCTGGTGGCGGTGGTCACCAACGGCAGCGCAGTGCTCGGTCTGGGCGCGATCGGTCCGCTTGCGGCCAAGCCGGTCATGGAAGGCAAGGCGGTGCTGTTCAAGAAGTTCTCCGGCATCGATGTCTTCGACATCGAGATCGACGAACGGGACCCGGAGCGCTTCGTCGAGACCGTGGCTCGCCTCGAACCGACTTTTGGCGGCATCAATCTCGAGGACATCAAGGCCCCCGAGTGCTTCGAGATCGAGGCGGCGCTGCGCGAACGCATGCGTATTCCCGTGCTTCACGACGACCAGCACGGCACCGCGATCATCGTCGCCGCGGCGGTGGCCAATGGTCTGGAGGTGGCGGGCAAGTCGCTCCGCGACGTGAAGCTGGTGGCCTCGGGCGCCGGAGCGGCGGCCATCGCCTGCCTGAACATGCTGCTGGGGATGGGTCTCGACCCGGAAAAGGTCTGGGTCGCCGACCGGGACGGCGTCCTCCATAAAGGCCGCACGGATATGGATCCCTGGCGAGAGCGTTACGCCCGGGATACCGATGCCCGGGTCCTGGCGGACGTGATGGACGGTGCGGACATCTTCCTCGGGCTCTCCGCGCCCGGGGTGTTGAGTCCGGATCTGGTCAAGCGCATGGCCGAACGTCCGCTCATCCTGGCGCTGGCGAATCCCGTTCCGGAGATTCTCCCCGAGGCCGTTCACGGCGCGCGTCCCGATGCCCTGATCGCGACCGGAAGGTCCGACTATCCGAACCAGGTCAACAACGTGCTCTGCTTTCCCTTCATCTTCCGCGGTGCGCTGGATGTGGGAGCGACCGAGATCAACGAAGACATGAAGCTTGCCTGCGTGCGCGCGCTCGCGGAGCTCGCGAAGGCGGAACCTTCATCGGAAGTCGCACGTGCCTATGGCGGTGAACTCCTCGCGTTCGGTCCCGAGATGCTGATTCCCAAACCCTTCGATCCCCGTCTGCTGGAGAGGCTCGCTCCCGCGGTGGCGGATGCGGCCATGCGAAGCGGGGTGGCGACCCGGCCCATCGAGGACTTCGATGCCTACCGGCAGCGCTTGTCGCAGTTCGTGTATCGCTCCGGGTTCGTCATGAAGCCGGTCTTCGATCTCGCCGTTCGCTCCCGGCAACGGCTCGTGTACGCGGAAGGCGAAGAGCGAAGAGTGCTGCAGGCCGCCCAGCAGGTCGTCGACCAGGGAATCGCGCGTCCCATTCTGATCGGGCGCCCCCAGGTCATTCACAGTCGTATCCGAGAGCTCGGGTTGCGCATGGAACCCGACCAGGACTTCGAGCTCGTGAACATCCTCGAGGATCATCGATTTCGGCAGTACTGGGGCGAGTACCACCGAGCCATGGGCCGCAGGGGCATCGCACCGGAGCTCGCCAAGAGCATCGTGCGTTCGCAGCCCAGCGCGGTGGCGGCGTTGATGCTGAGACTGGGTGACGCGGACGCGATGTTGTGCGGCACCATCGGCCCCTTCAACGAACATCTGCGGCAGATCAGAGAACTCATTGGATGCGCGGACGGCATTCGCGATCTTTCCGCTCTCACCGTGCTGCTGCTGCCGAGCGGCACCTTCTTCATCTGCGACACGCACGTCACGCCGGAACCGAGTGCCGAAGAGCTCGCGGAAATGACGCTGCTCGCGGCGGAAGAGGTGCGCGCGTTCGGGTTCAAGCCCCGGGTCGCGCTGCTCTCGCGCTCCAATTTCGGCACCTGTGATTCGGATTCCGCCCGGCGCGCCGCCCGAGCGGTGGAGGTGCTGCACTCCCGCGCTCCCGACCTAGAGGTGGACGGCGAGATGCACGGAGATGCCGCGCTTTCGGAGTCGATTCGGAAAGTGGTGTATCCGGGCACGCGCCTCGAAGGCCAGGCCAACGTGCTTGTCATGCCGAATGTCGAGGCGGCCCATATCGCCTACAACGTTCTCAAGGTACTGGGCGGCGGCATTACCATTGGTCCGATTCTGGTCGGCACCGCGCGCTCCGCTCATGTGGTTACGCAGTCGATAACGGTGCGTGGACTGGTGAACATGAGTGCGCTGGCGTGCGTGCGCGCGAGAGGGTGGCCGCGCAAGCGACATGCATCGGTGACGTGATTGCCGAGCGCGGCGCGTTGAAACCGGCCCGCCCTCCGAAGTATCATGCTCGCTTGATGCGCTTCGCTTCGCCTTGATGCGGGCGGGTGATACATGACGAGGGCAAAGCAATGAAGAACCTCAGGCGTGCGGCAACGATTCTGCTGGTCGCGGTCATGATGACCGGCTGTGCGAGCATGGACGGAATGAAGGCCGGCAACGACGGCTACAACTGGTGTGTCGTCGGTACTACCGCCGCAGGCGCAGCGGCCGGCGCTCTGGTCGACGGCGGAGTCGGGGGCGGGGTTGTCGGTCTTGTCGGGGGTGCGGTGCTGGGATCGCTCCTGTGCGAGAAGCCTCCCCAAGACTCGGACGGTGACGGCGTGACGGACGACATCGACCAGTGCCCGGATACTCCGGCGGAAGCGCACGGCATGGTGGACGCGATGGGCTGTCCGCTCGACAGCGACGGAGACGGGGTTCCCGATTACCTCGATGCGTGCCCCGATACTCCGGAAGGCATCATGGTCGACGACACCGGCTGCCCGGTCGACAGCGATGGAGACGGCTTCACGGACGATGTCGATGCATGCCCGGATGAGCCCGCGCCGGATAGCGAGGACGGATGCCCGGTGCCCTGCGAGCCGCTCGCGATCGTCACCAATGTCAACTTCGAGTTCGACAAGTCGGACATTGGTCCGGAAGCCGCGGCGAAGCTTTCGGGTGTGCAGGGAGTGCTCGCGGCGAACCCCGATCTTCTCGTTCGGGTGGTGGGCCACGCCGACAGCACGGGAACCGACGAGTACAACATGGCGCTCTCTCTGCGGCGCGCGGAATCGGTGCGAGGGCATCTCGCGGAGCAGGGAGTCTCACTGACCCGCATGGATGTGAGCGGTCGGGGCGAGAGCGAGCCACTGGTGTCGAACGACACCGAGGCGGGCCGTGCGGTCAACCGGCGGGTCGAGTTCCTGGCCGAGAACGAGGTCTGCAAGTAGGCGCCACGGCCAAGAAAACGGCGTTATGCTCCAGGCGGGCGGGGACATGGTCTCCGCCCGCCTTTTCGTTTTCTGGGTAAGGGAGTCGGTCGCATGCCCCGTATAGGCAAGTGCGGGCAGGCGGGCCGCTTCGTGGGTGGCATGGCCGGGGCCGGGCTGCTGGCCGTGGTTGCGATCACCGACGTCAATGCGAAGGACACAGCAGGTGAGGCGGGGCAGGTCGAGGATGCGCTGACCATCGTCGCACCGGGTGATGATGAAACCACGGTGGCGTCGGAAGGCGGTGGCGACCGGGAACGGGAGCTATTCTCCGATGGCCCGCGAGAGACCGGTGTGCTGAGCGCGGCCGGGTCGCTCACCGGGAGTGACGCGGCAGAGCGAGAGCCCCGGGCGGAGCGCGATGCCGTTGCCGCCCTCGTCGCGGCCCTCGGCGCCGGAGGGGCGGTGAGCACGCCGAATTCCGACGTTGGCGACAATCTCGAAGAGAGCGCGGAGGCCCGCGGAGGATCGCCGAGCCTGCTGGAGAGACTTGGTGGAATTCTCGGCCTGGGCGAGGATTAGGCGTCTCGTCCGAGGCGGGTGCAACGCCTCTGACGGGTTCGCTTACTCCGCCACCATGTAGACGATCCACGCGTCGTCGGGCACGCCCTGCTCGGTTGGCTCGAAGACTCCGTCGCCTTCCCCGCTCTCTTCGTCGGTGCCCTGCCAGTACACCGTCGAGCGTGAGAATCCGGCCTCGGAAAGCAGCTCGCGAATCTCGGGCAGCGACCAGAGACGCCAGGAGTAGCTGAAGGCCCTGCGAATCCGCGATCCGTCCGGAAACTTGAAATGGATGTGGCAGAGCATGTCGTGGTCGATCGGGTTGAAGGTGGCCTGCTCCCAGATGTACGTGAAGCCCTTGTTCTTCGTGCGTTCCTTCACCTCTCGGTGGGCGTCCGCCCCCCCGTAGCCGTCGAGGAAGAAGAGCCCGCCCGGCTTGAGTGACTCGCGTACCCGGCGGAAATAGCGCCGCATCAGCCGGCGCTCCTTGAGCAGCCAGTAGCTGAAGTTGTGGGCGAGCACCGCGTCGACGGGCTCGGTGCGAACGCGCAGGACATCGCTCTGTACGAGAGTGATGCGCTCCGATGCTACGCCGAGATTCGCGACGTTGTGGGTTCGCCCCCACTCAAGCACGTCCGAATCGAGATCGACCGCGATGGCGCGGTTCTCCGGGCGCCGGCGAACCCATTCGCAGGCGGTGTTGGCGGTGCCGCAGAAGTCTTCGCGCAGTACCTTGGCCTTCCTCCCCCGCAGCCGGGTGAAGGTCTCGTCGACGAAGTCGATCTCCGCCTCGACGCACTGCACCGCTTCCTGGTAGAGAGCGTACACGTCCGCACGCTCCGCCATCGATTTGCCATTGCCTTGCCGCTTCTTCCTGCTGCGCTTGCCCATGGACCTCCTGTCATCCCCGCTCGCCGGATGATCGTCCTTCCTCGAGGCCGCGCGCCTCGTCGACCATCAGCAGGAGCGCGCCCCCTACCACGAAGAAAACGAGTACGGTTGCGACCCCGGCTCTCTGACTCGCGAACGCGGTGGTGGCCACGCCGAGAAGCAGCGGTCCCGCGAAGGCGGTGATCTTCCCCGAGAAGGAGAAGAATCCGAAGAATTCGTTTCTCTTCGCTTCGGGCACGAACCTCGCGAACAGGGATCGGCTCGCGGACTGGTTGGGGCCGACGAACACTCCCATCGTGAGCCCCGCCACCCAGAACCACGCTTCGTTCGGAGCGAACACCGCGACCACGGTGCAGACTACGAGGCCGACCAGGGTTATCAGGATCGTGCGCTTGCCGCCGAGGCGATCGTCCACGAATCCGAAGACCATCGCGCCGGCGCCCGCCGTGACGTTGATGGCGATGCCGAAGAGGATGACCTCCGTCAGGCTCATGCCGAATGTGCCCGCGGCGTAGATGCCGCCGAATGCAAACACCGTGACCAGGCCGTCGTTGTATACGAGTCTGGCCACGAGCAGCTTGGCGGCTTCGGAGTACTGGCGCACTTCGCGCACCGTGGTGACCACGTCCCGGTAAGCCTGCGGCAAGCGGACCCGTGGTCGGGGCGGGGGCCGAAGACGAAACGCGAGCCGCAGCATCGGCACGCTGAACAAGGCGAACCAGATGGCGACGAGCAGATTGACGACGCGGATGTTGAATCCGTCCTGCGTTGCGATACCGAGCGTTTCCGGGGCGAGCGCCATGGGCAGGGCGAGGGCGAGACAGGTGAGACCGCCCGCGTAACCGAAGCCCCAGCTCCATCCCGAGGCCCTGCCGATCGTGCCGGCGGGCGCCAGCTCGGGGAGGAAGGCGTTATAGAAGACCGTGCCCATTTCGAAAGCCAGATTCGCGATCGCGAACAGCACCAGGGCGAACAACACCGCACTCTCGGGGCCGGGGGACACGAAGGCGAGCAATGCCGTCGCCGCACAACAGATGAAGGTCGCGGCGAAGAGGTACTCCGCCCGGCGACCGCCTCGATCCGCCATGGCGCCGGCGAGCGGCGAGAGCAATGCGGCGAGAATGCTGCTCACCGCGACCGCGCGTGACCAGGCCGCGGTACCGCTCAACTCGTCCTCTGCGATCGCCTGTGTGAAATAGGTGGCGTAGATGAAGGTAACCACGCACGTGGGAAACGCCGAATTCGCCCAGTCGTAGCTCGCCCATACCGCCACGGGCCGCCAGGCGCCGAGTTTCGAGCGCATGTTCATGGCCGGTAGGTTAACCCAAAAAAGCCGCGCGCTTCCCATCGGCCGGTATCGCGGTTAGTGTCCCGGGCAACGTCCCTCCATTTAGCTTCTGAAGAAGCTCTCGTGCGGGGCGGCGTCACGGATATCGGCTCGATCGTTGCGATTCGATGAACGGGAATGACAGGCAAGCGAGCCCGATGATCGGTCATAGCGGATGATGCGGGCGCGCACCGCACTGCTGCATCGGCTCGCAAGCGGGCGGATCCTCGCGATGGAGTCGCTTTCCTGCGACCTGGGGGTGAGCATCGATTCGCTTCGAGGGGACTTGGAGGCGCTTCGTACCTTCGGTCTGGAGGTGGAAGACCTTCGAGACGATCGGGTACGCCTTGGCTCGCCGCTCGAAGTGCTCGATCGCAACGCTATTCTCGCTTGCCTCGGTGCGCAGTCCCGCCGCAACCTCGAGGATCTGGAGGTATTGTTCGAGACGAGGTCGACGAACCAGTATCTGCTGGACCTCGCACGCGAGGTCGATTCGGTCGCGCCGCGCGCCTGCCTGGCCGAAGTGCAGATCGCGGGCCGCGGACGAGGGGGGCGCCTCTTCCTTTCCACTCTCGGCGGCAGTGTCCTTCTCTCCGTGCTCTGGCCGGTGAAGGGTTCTGCCGCGGGGCTCCTGGGACTCAGCCCGACGGTCGCGGTCGCGGTCGCGCGGGTTCTGGAATCGGAGGGGGTCGAAGGGGTGGGGCTCAAGTGGCCGAACGACATCCTCGTCGGCGGACGGAAAGTGTGCGGCATTCTGTTGGAGCTCGGACAGGACCGTCGGGATCGCCGGGTCCTCGTCATCGGAATCGGCATCAACGTGAAGCTGAGCGATTCGGGCGGGAGACCCATCGACCAGCCGTGGACCGACCTCCACCGTGAGCTCGGCCGGACTCCGAGCCGCAATCGGGTGGCCGGTCTCGTCATCGAAGCGGTGATGGAGTCGGTGCGCGCCTATTTCCGGGAAGGATTCGGTTCCTTTCGTCGGGAGTACCGGGATCGGGATCTCCTCGAAGGGCGAGAGCTCCGCCTCTTGCAGGCCGACACCGAGATACGCGGAGTGGGGCGAGGACTCGACGAAAGCGGCGCCTTGCTCGTCGAGACCGCCGGGCGGGTTACCGCACACCTCTCCGGCGATGTGAGCGTCAGGTTCGCGCCATGATGTTGCTGTGCGACATCGGCAATACGCGCTTGAAGTGGGCGCTTGCTTCGCATCGCGGCGCTCTGCGCGAGTGGGGGGCGGCGAGGCACCGGGACGAGGGCGCGGACGCGGCCTTCGAGGCGAGCCTCGCTTCCCTGTCCAGGGTGGACCGTGTGGTGGCCTGCTCGGTTGCCCAGGCGGCGGTCGATTCGAGTCTGGAGGCGTTGGTCCGTAAGCGCTGGTCCGTGGTCCTGGAGTGGATGCCCGCGCGCCGGCGCGGCTGGGGAGTCGAGAATGCCTATGACGCCCCGGAAACGATGGGAGCGGACCGATGGGCGATGCTGGTCGCGGCCCGGCGCCGGTTTCCGGGGGGCGCCTGTGTGGTGAGCTGCGGCACCGCCGTGACCATCGACCTGATGAACGCGCAGGGCCGGCATCTGGGGGGCGTGATCATGCCGGGCATCGGTCTCATGCGCCGCGCGCTGACTGCGAACACCGCGCTCATCGGGTCCACCCCGGGGACGCCGCGTGCGCTTCCCGACAACACTCCGGATGCCGTTGCCACCGGCACCGCGCTCGCCGCCGCGTGTACCGTGGATCGGCTCTTCGAGGAGCTTGCGGACCGGGCCGGTCCCGGCGCCGAGTGCGTCCTGTGTGGCGGCGACGCGCAGGAGGTTCGCGCACTCATGACCCGAAGGGCGGTCGTGGCGCCCAATCTGGTCCTGGAGGGATTGGCGCTGATGGCCTGCGAAGCGCCCTGAAAGACTCGGCGGTGTCCCGTAGCCGGGATCAGCCGAGCCAGTAGTCGAGCGCGATGGCGGCGAAGACGCTCGCCCCGAACCAGTTGTTGTTCAGAAAGGCCCGGAAGCACTCGTCGCGCACTCGCGCGCGGATGAGGTACTGCTGATAGAGGAAGAAGCAGGAGGCAACGCCGAGTCCGGCGAAGTAGAAGTAGCCCAGTCCGGCCCGCAGGCCCACCAGAAGCAGCGAGACGATCACCAGCACCTGGAAGGCCCCGATGAAGAGACGGTCGAGCTCTCCGAAGAGGATGGCGGTGGACTTCGAGCCCGCCCGGATGTCGTCCTCGCGATCCACCATCGCGTACATCGTGTCGTACACCACCGCCCACACCACCGCGCCGCTCATCAGCAGCCAGGCCACCGGAGGCACGCTCTCCTGTTGCGCGGCGAAGGCCATGGGCACTGCCCAACCGAAAGCGAGCCCCAGGTGGACCTGGGGCAGATGGGTGTAACGCTTGAGGAAGGGGTAGATGACGGCGAGCGCGGCCCCCACCAGCGAGAGCAGAATGGTCAGAGGGTTCAGAAGCAGCACCAGCGCGAAGGCGGCGACCATCAGCACCAGGAACAGAGCCAGGGCCTCGCGCGGCGAGACCCGTGCCGCGGCGAGCGGCCGATTCCTGGTGCGCTCGACCCGGGGGTCGAGATCGCGGTCCGCGTAGTCGTTGATGACGCATCCGGCGGAACGCATCAGCACCACACCGATCACGAAGATGGCGAGGATATGCAGCGGTGGCGGACCGTCGGCCGCGATCCACAGTGCCCAGAGGGTTGGCCACAGGAGCAGGAGCGCGCCAATGGGGCGATCCAGGCGCATCAGCAACGCGTACTCGCGAATTGGAAGAGTACGCATCAACAAGCAGCTAGTGAAGTTGGCCCGCGGTAGCAAATTGGTGAGATTTGCGGGTGGGTTGACGCATGGGCGTCCGCGCTCCGAGGCGCAAGGGAAGTACGGGCTACAGCACCATGATTCCCTCTATCTCGATCTTCGCTCCCTTGGGCAGAGAGGCGACCCCCACCGCGGCGCGCGCCGGGTAGGGCGTTTCGAAGTACTGGCTCATCACTTCGTTGACGGTCGCGAAATCGTCGAGGTCGGTCAGGTACACGGTGAGCTTGACCACTTGGGCCAGACTGCCCCCGGCCGCCACCGCCACCGCCGACAGGTTCTCGAAGACCTGACGGATCTGGGGACGGACACCCTCTGCGAGCTCCATGGTGGCGGGGACGAGAGGAATCTGGCCCGACAGGTAGACGGTATCGCCGGCCCGCAGCGCCTGAGAATAGGTGCCGATGGCGGCCGGTGCGTTCGAAGTGCTGATTGCTTGCCTGGTCATGTGCGCTCCCTCATGCGACGCGGCTGACTGGATCGAAGTGACGGGAAGAGACGCGGCGTCGGCGCACCTCGCCGCCACCGCGGGAGATGCGCGAGACCTCGGCGAGGCTCCGGATGTGCCGGATGATCTGGGCGAGATGCAGTCGGCCTCTCACGTTGATGACGAAGTTGAGCGTCGCGGTAAGGGCGTCCCGGTTCTCCATGGCCACGTTCTCGATGTTGGAGTCGCGTTCCGCGATGGCGGCGGCGACGGTCGCGAGCATGCCCTTGCGGTTGGCGACATCGACCCTGATCTCGACCGGGAACTCGCCATCGATGCCGCTCTCCCACGCGACTTCGACCCAGTTCTCCCGCCGGCCCGCATGCTCGCGCACGTTTCGACACTCGCTCACGTGAACGACCAGACCGCGACCGGTGCTTACGTAGCCGACGATGGCGTCTCCGGGAATGGGATAGCAACACTTCCCGAAGCTGATCATCATGTTTTCCGATCCGCGTACGTAGAGGGGGTGGTCGCTCCGGGCGCGGTTCGGCTCGGCCGCGTCGCCATCGGGCACGAGACGCCGGGCGACCAGCGGAGCGAGGCGCTTGCCCAGGCCGATCTCCTCCAGCAAGCCATCGAGCGATGCGAGATGCAGTTCGTCGAGAACACCGGCAAGGCGTTGCGGGCAGACTTCGTCGAGTCCGATCGACTCCTGGGACAGCGAGCGCTCGAGCAGGCGACGACCCAGCCGCAACGCTTCCTCCGTCCTCAGGCGTTTCAGGTAGCTGCGGATGCCCGCGCGGGCCTTGCCGGTGACCACGAAGTCGAGCCAGCGCGCGCTGGGCTGGCTGTCGGGATCCGTTTCCACCTGCACCGTTTGCCCGTTGGCGAGCGTCGAGTGCAACGGCACCTCGTATCCGTCCACGCGGGTCGCGACGCAGGTGTTGCCGACCTCGGTGTGCACCGCATAGGCGAGATCGACCGGGCACGCCCCTCGCGGCAGCGCGATGATGTCTCCGGCCGGAGTGTAGACATAGATCTCCTTGGGGAAGAGATCGACCTTGACGTTCTCGAGGAACTCTATCGAGTCGCCGGCCTGGGTCTGGATCTCCAGGAGTCCCTTTATCCACTCCCGGGTGTGCTTGTCGGCGGCCTTGACGCCGGCGTCCCCGGACTTGTGCATCCAGTGGGTGGCGATGCCGGCCTGCGCTACCGCATCCATCGCGCGAGTGCGAATCTGGAACTCGATGGGAGCGCCGAAGGGTCCGAAGAGCATCGTGTGCAGCGACTGATAGCCGTTCGCCTTGGGAAGGGCGATGTAGTCCTTGAACTTCTCCGGTACCGGCTTGTACAGGTTATGGAGCACGCCGAGGACGCGGTAGCAGGTGTCCGCGGTGTCCACCGTGATGAGGAAGGCGTGCACGTCGAGCACTTCCGACAGGGAGAGTCCCTTGTCGCGCATCTTGCGGTAGAGGCTGTAGGGGTGCCGTTCGTGGCTGGCGACCTTGCCGGCAAGTCCCTCCTGGCGCAGGCGCCGCCTCACGCCATCCTCCACCCTCTTGATGGCCTGCTTGCGATTCTTCAGCGCACGCTTGTGCCGTGCCGTGAACACCCGGTAGCGGCGTGGATACAGCGCCTCGAAACCGAGATCCTCCAGCTCCGTGCGGACCCGGTTCAGGCCGACCCGATTGGCGATCGGCGCATAGATCTCGAGTGTTTCGCGTGCGATGAGGCGTCGCTTGGGCGCTTCGAGCGCGGAAAGCGTGCGCATGTTGTGCAGGCGATCCGCAAGCTTGATGAGGATGACCCGAATGTCGCGGGACATCGCGAGCATCATCTTGCGAAAGTTCTCGGCCTGCGCTTCGGCCTTGCTCTCGAAGCTCAGGTGGGTGAGCTTGCTGACTCCGTCCACCAGCTCCGCCACCTCCTCGCCGAACTCCCGGGCGATCTGCTCCTTGGCGGTGCGGGTGTCCTCGATGACGTCGTGAAGGATCGCGGCCACGATCGTCGGTGCGTCGAGGCGCATCTCGGTGAGGATGCGCGCCACCTGGAGCGGGTGCTGGATGTAGGGCTCTCCGGAGGCGCGCTGCTGGCCTTCGTGCGCGCGCGAGCCGAAGAGGTAGGCGCGGTAGATCTCTTTGATTTGTTCCGGCGCGAGATACGCCTCAGCAAGACCGCAGAGGTCGCTGATCAGGAACATGAGACTCAGCGATCAGGTATGACGCCCGGCTCGTGCGCTTCTTCCTCGTCGATCGCTTCCTCGGGCTCCTCGTCCAGGATGCTCGAGTCGATCCTGCCTTCCGCCACCTCGCGCAGTGCGAGCACCGTCGGCTTGTCGTTCTCCTCATCGACCAGAATGGCGGAACCGGCCGCAATCTGACGTGCCCGCCTGGTCGCAATCAGCACGAGCTGAAAGCGATTGTCCACGTTTTCCAGGCAATCCTCGACCGTTATCCGTGCCACCGCAAGCGCCTCGAAGTCCGTTGCACGAACCGCGAATTGTACCCCCGCGCCATGGACCGATCCAGGCGCCTTGTGACGCCCCGGCACTCATCGCCGGACCAGTCACCGCGACCTCCTGATGGTTAAGGCGGATTGGTCCGGCCTGGACTGAGCCGCAATCTCATCTGACGGCAGGAGCCGGCAATGGTCCGCGCGTTGCCGACGTTTGGCGTCGGGGCCCGAGTCTTCGGGCGCGAGGCGGCTCAGCAGTGGGCGCCGGCCAGCAGCTCGGCGAGGAGGGCGCTGCGCGAGCGTGTCTGGCGTGGGCTTGCGAGGCGATGGGCGCGCACGATGCAGGCGAGATCCTCGACCGCCCGCTCGATCGAATCGTTGACGATCACGTAGTCGAACTCCCTGTAGTGTGCGAGGTCCGAGACCGCGGTGCGCATACGCTCGGAGATGACCTCCTCGCTGTCCTGGCCACGCTTCTCGAGCCGGGTGCGAAGACTCTCCCGCGAGGGCGGCAGGACAAAGATGCTGACCGTTTCGGGAATCCGGTCGCGAATCTGCTGGGCGCCCTGCCAGTCGATCTCGAGCACGACGTCGCTTCCGGTGTCCAGCTCGCGGGATACGCTCTCTCGTGACGTGCCATAGAGGTGGCCGAAGACCCGGGCGTGTTCGAGAAACGCGCCTTCGTCGATCATGCCGCGAAAGTGGGCGGCGTCGACGAAGTGGTAGTCGACGCCGTCGCACTCTCCCCGGCGTCGGGGGCGGGTCGTGTGCGAGACCGAGAGCACCACATTGCGGTCGCGCGTCGTCAGCGCCTTGACCAGGGTGGTCTTGCCGGTTCCGGAGGGCGCGCTGACCACGAAGAGCGCACCGCGGCATTGCGCCGTCGCTTCACTCGACATTTTGGATCTGCTCTCGCATCTGCTCGATGAGCACCTTGAGATCGACGCCCGCCAGCGTGCCTCCGGCGTCGATGGACTTCGCTCCCAGGGTGTTCGCCTCCCGGGTGAGCTCCTGCATGAGAAAGTCGAGACGGCGCCCGGCGGCGGGAAGGTCATTGCCCAGTATCCGGTCCACCTCGGCGAGGTGAGCTTCCAGCCGGTCGAGCTCTTCGGCGGTGTCGGCCTTCTGCGCGGCGATCGCCATCTCCTGCTCCAGGCGTTCCCGATTCACCTCCACCTCGAGGTCCGAGAGTCGTTTCATCAGGCGGGAGTGGGCGGCCTCCAGCGCATCGGGTGCGCGCGACCGGGCATCGGCCACGAGACTTCGGATGGCATCCATTCGCTGTTGCAGCATGGCGAGGATCTTGTCGCCCTCGCGACCGCGGGCGCCCTCGAGGTCAAGGAGCGCATCATCGAGGCAGCGAAGAACATCGGCCGCGACCTTCTCGAAGTCGACGCTACGCGGTCGAATCACCCCGGGCCATCTGAGGATGTCGATGGCGTTCACGGGCTCCGGACGTTCGATGAGTTCTTCCACCTTGCGAGCCGCCGTGATCAGGTTCATGGCGAACTCCCGGTCCAGCTCGAAGCCCGCGCCCGAATCGCTCTGGTAGGTCACCCGAAGATGGCAGTCGACCTTGCCCCGGTGCAGGCGGGAGCGGACCCGCTCACGCACTTCGGGTTCCAGGCGTTTCAGGTCTTCCGGCAGCTTCGAAACGATGTCGAGGTAACGGTTGTTGACCGAGCGCAGCTCCCAGGTCGCGGCGCCCCATTCGGTGTCCCGCTCGGCGCGGGCGAACGCGGTCATGCTTCGAATCATGTCAGGAGCCGGTCCGAAAGTTCGGGCGACCCTCGCGGCGGGGGCGTCGAGGCGCCGTGGTGGGAGGTCGGTGACGCATACGGGTTCGGGGGTCGAGCCGGCGCAATGGTAAGGGATTCCCCCGTATAATTGCGTGCCCTCGAGCCAGTATCGGCCTCCGATCGGTATGCGACCCAGCGGCAGAGCGCAGGACGAGTTGCGCCCGGTGCGACTCACCTGCGGGTACATCCGGCACGCGGAGGGCTCGGCGCTGGTCGAGTTCGGCGACACCCGCGTGCTGTGCACGGCCAGCGTCGAGGAGCGCGTTCCCTGGTTTCGCCGCGCGAGCGGAGGAGGGTGGGTGACGGCGGAGTACGGTATGCTGCCCCGGTCCACCGGAGAGCGTTCGCCGCGCGAGGCGGCAAGGGGGCGCCAGGGGGGCCGCACGCTGGAGATCCAGCGGCTGATTGGCCGCAGCCTTCGTGCGGTCGTGGATCTCGAAGCCCTGGGCGAGCGCACCGTCATCCTGGATTGCGACGTGATCCAGGCCGATGGCGGCACGCGCACCGCCTCCATCACCGGCGCCTACGTGGCCCTCGTGCAAGCCATGGAAAGGCTGAAGGTCGGGAAGCGCATCAAGCGCTCGCCTCTGGTCGGCCAGGTGGCGGCGGTGTCGGTGGGGATCTACCGTGGCCACCCGGTGCTCGATCTCGACTATGCCGAAGACCACGAGGCGGAGGTCGATGTGAACGTGGTCATGAACGAAGTCGGATCCTTCATCGAAGTCCAGGGCACCGCGGAAGGCCATGCCTTCCGACGCGACGAACTGGACGCGATGCTCGACCTTGCGGGCGCGGGGATCTCCCGATTGCTCGAACACCAGCGCGAGGCGGTCGCGGTCGCCGCCGCTTCGCGCGGAAGCGTCGGGCATCCACGTTAGCCCGCATGTTTCGTCGATTCTCGGCCGCTTCGGGCGCCAGGATGCCCAGATGGTGGGGTGTGCGGACCGAAAGAAGCTGAAGTCGTAGCCGACACTACGTCGAAAGCGCCTTGAGGAAGCACGCTACGCTGATGCGAGTCGATTCGAGTCCGCCAGTTCTGAAATCGGTGAAGGCTGCGAGTTATGCCCTGCCACTCGTGGGAGCCGCCGTGCGGGCGTTCACTCGATGACTCCGGCCGCGCCCTTTGCGCCGCCCCGACCCATGCCACCCGGGCACCGTCGCGACTTTCCCCGACGCATCGTGCTCGCCACCTCCAATCCCGGCAAGATCCGGGAGTTCGGCCGCTTGCTCGCTCCGCTTGGCTGCGGGGTACTCCCCCAGTCCGAGTTCGACGTCGAGTCGGTGGAGGAGAGCGGGGGGACCTTCATCGAGAACGCGATCCTCAAGGCGCGCGCGGCGAGCGCGGCTAGCGGCCTTGCCGCGCTCGCCGACGACTCCGGGCTTGCGGTGGACGCGCTCGGAGGGAGGCCTGGAGTGCGTTCGGCGCGCCTTGCCGGAGACGACGCGAGCGACGAGGACAACCGGCGGGCGCTCCTCGCGCTGATGGAGGGCATCGAGGAAGAGCGGCGCGGCGCGAGCTTCGTGTGCGTCGTCGTCTACCTGCGCACCGCCCGCGATCCTCTTCCGATCATCGGCCAGGGCCTGTGGCGGGGCCGCATTCTCGAGGCGCCCCGCGGGACGGGCGGGTTCGGGTACGACCCGATTTTCCATGTCGCCGAGCACGGTGCGAGCGTGGCCGAACTCCCGCCCGAGACCAAGAACGCGTCGAGCCACCGCGCCCGCGCCCTCGCGGCGCTCCTCGCGCAAATCTCCGAGAGTGGCGCCCGGTAAGGGGAGGTATCCGGGGGCGGCCGGAGGAGCGGGCAGGAGGATGGCTGGGGGACTAGGATTCGAACCTAGACTGGCGGAGTCAGAGTCCGCTGTCCTACCGTTAGACGATCCCCCAGGAGGAATCCGAAAAGCTTAGCGCTTCGAGTACTGGGGCCGCTTGCGCGCCTTGTGCAGCCCGACCTTCTTGCGTTCCACCTCGCGCGCGTCCCGGGTGACGAAGCCGGCCCGGCGCAGGGTTCCGCGCAGCGCCTCGTCGTAGCCGATCAAGGCCCGGGTGATGCCGTGGCGAATGGCGCCGGCCTGTCCGCTGCCGCCCCCGCCGCTCACCCGGATGTCGAGGTCCACCTTGTCGAGCATGTCGGTCGACTCCAGAGGTTGCCGCACGACCATGCGGGCCGTCTCGCGTCCGAAGTACTCGTCGAGGGGGCGGCGGTTGACCAGTATCCGTCCGTTTCCGGGTCGCAGATACACGCGCGCGGCGGAGGTCTTGCGGCGCCCGGTGCTGTAATGGGTGTTGCCCGGCATGGGGAATGGCCTCATATGTTCAGGGTTCTGGGCTGCTGGGCGCTGTGCCGATGGCGCGCATCCGGGTAGACGCGCAGCTTGCGGAACATCGCCCGTCCCAGCGGGCCCTTCGGCAGCATGCCCCGCACCGCGTGCTCGATGACCCGTGTCGGGTGCTTCTCGAGCATGTGCTCCAGGGTTACCGAGCGGATCCCGCCCGGATAGCCGGAGTGGCGATGGTAGAGCTTGTCGGTGAGCTTGCGGCCGGTCACCGCGACCCGCGACGCGTTCACCACCACGATGTAGTCACCGGTATCCACATGGGGGGTGTACACCGGCTTGTGCTTGCCCCGCAGGCGTTGCGCCACCACGCTCGCGAGTCGGCCGAGCGGCTTTTCCGCCGCATCCACCACGTACCACTCGCGTTCCACGGTCTCGGATCTGGCGCTGAATGTCTTCACCTGTGACCCCGTGAGCTTCCGATGCGCCGCAACTTGCTGAAAACGGCGCCCGAATGCCCGAAAAAAGGGTGCGCATCCTACTCAAGGCCCCGCGGAGCTGTCAACGTGCCGCTCGCCTCGCTCCCCCGGGGCACGCTCGTGCAAAGCGCCGCGGTCTCGCGTCTAATGGCGTGAGAAACGGCGAAGGAGGCGGGAAACATGAGCGGTACGGCGCGCCGCTACACCGTGCTCGACCAGGTGTGCATGGAACTCGACCGGGCCTTGCGCGCCACGCGGCCCGCGGTGCGGTCTCCCGCGCGCCCGAATCCCGCGGCCGCGGTGGCGGACCCTGTGCCGCCGCTGGAAGACGCGGAGCGCCGCCGCTCCGCCGCTCTGATGCGGGTGAACCACGCCGGCGAGGTCGCCGCTCAGGCCCTGTATCACGGACAGGCGCTCGGCGCTCGGTCCCGCGATGTTCGAAGCACTCTCCTGCACGCCGCCGAGGAGGAGAACGACCACCTCGACTGGTGCGGGGCGCGGGTGGAGGAGCTCGGTTCCCGGACCAGCCGCCTCGGGGGGCTGTGGTATCTCGGGTCCTTTCTGTTCGGAGCCGTGGCCGGAGCCGCCGGCGACCGGGTGAGTCTGGGCTTTCTCGCCGAGACCGAGCGGCAGGTCGTCGCGCATCTCGACGACCACCTCGACCGCCTTCCGGAACGCGACGCGAAGAGCCGCGCCATTCTCGCCGTCATGCGACGCGACGAGGCGGCCCATGCGAGCGCGGCGCTCGCCTCGGGCGCGACCCGGCTGCCCGCCCCGGTGCGCGCGGCGATGCGCTGCCTGTCCCGTGTCATGACCACCACCGCGTACCGGATCTGACCCGCGACAACACACCGATTCGCGGGTACCCCCGTGCGACGCGAGACGCGCCGCCCGCCCAGCGCCCGATGACGCGTTCAGGTCTTTCCGGTGCCGGGGTCCCGACCCGGGGGCGCGTAGGGCATCGGAAAGTGCGCGATGTTGCTCGTGCTCTCGCCCGCCGAATGCACCTTGTTGGCGCCCGACTTGTCGACCTGGTCCACCCGAATCACGGAGTGAATCGGCACGTAAGTGCGCTCGACGCCCGCGAACTCGTTCTTCAGCTTCTCCTCGGAAGGGTCGACGAGGATGGCGGTGCGCTCACCGAAAATCAGGTCACCGATCTCCAGGAAGCCGTACATCTCGCTGTGACTCACGCTTCGCGCGTACAGCTCGTAGACCTTTCCCTGGTTGTGAAAGACGACCCGGTAGGTGCGCTTCTTCGACGCCATGGCGTGGTGGACACCGGCTTTCCGCGAGGGTGCGCGCGATTATAGGGCAATTGGATCGGCCGGCAACGCGGACCGACGCGCACCGGCGAGCAGCCCCGGAAACTTCACCGATCTTCGGCCGCTTTGGGCGCCAAGATGCCGAGATAGTGGGGCGCACGGACCGAAAGACGCGCACCGGCGAGCCGGGAACAGACGAAGCGCCGGTGGTGTGGGCGCACCGGCGAGCGGTCAAGCCACGGATGTCCTGCCCGGCGGGAAAGCCCCACCCCGGGACTGTGCAGCGATGCGGGTAGCCGACGCGAATGCGTCGCGGCGCGACGCAGAAGGACCCGCAACTGCGAGCATAGTGGCGTCCGCGGCGGGAAACCCGCGCGAGCCTGCGGGCTCAAGGATCGCCGGGGACGCCGAAGGAGGGCGCCAGGCTGGGGTCGACAGCCCGCTGGCGATAGTCGGCGGCCTGGGGGCCGTAGACCTCCCATACCCGTCTCAGCTCCGCGATGGGCGTGTCGTGCCAGTCCACCCGGAGATCCACCGTGGGCCATACCAGCGTATCCACCACCACGAGGCCGGCGGATCGGACCGGTCCCTCCTCTCCCCCCGCTCGCTCGCCCGCTTCCAGGGCGGCGAGAAGGCGCTCGGTGAGACTTGCGTCGGGAAGGCGCGAGAACGCGTCGCACATCGCCGGTGGCACCCCCGGCGAGGCGAGGATGTTCCCCGCGGCGATGCAGTCTTCGCCCGTCGCGGTCGCCTGGGTTCCGAGCGTGAGGGCCCCGCTGTGGTGGGCGCCTGCGCCTTGTGCTCCCAATACCGTGAGCTGCCGGTACTCCGGGTGGGCGTCCGCCTGAACGAGCATGTCCCGTACCCGCGCCGCGTCGAGACCCCGCGCGAGCAGCGAGAGGCCGAGTTCGCCGAGCGCGGGATTGGTGATGTTCTGGCTCGCCACCGCTCCCGCTCCCGCCCGCACCCACGCGCAGCGGCTTGCCACGCACGGGCTGGACGAGGTCACCACCACTCCGAACTCGCCGCTTCGCCGGCAGCGCCCGAGCAGGGAGAAGGTCATGGCGCGAGGTCCGCCGGAAAGCAGAAACGCATCTCGCGGAACCCGCTTCGCAGGGCGTGTACCTGCTCGCGCCACCGATCGGAGGGCCTGGCGTCAGTCTCCCGGACGATCTCGGCGAGAAGGTGGGCAAGCGCGGCGAAGTCGCCCGCCTCCATGCCGTAGCGCGTCATCTCCTGAACGCCCATGCGCACCCCGCTCGCGGCCGCGAAGCTCGGGTCGTCGTGGAAGGCCTGCGGGTTGGTGATGACGTGGTTGTGTTCGAGCCGGGAGGCGAGATGCTCCCCTCGGGCGCGGGCGCCGCGCAGCAGCACCTGGTGCGTCGCGCTGAATCCGAGCGCCGGATCGCCTTCGAGCACCAGGCCCTCATCGCGCAGCGCGCGCGCGAAGGCCTTGGCGTTTGCGATCACGCGAGGCGGGTAGGACTCTTTGAATTCGATCATTTCGTAGGTGGCGCCGAGCAGCCCCAGCAGGGTGCCGAGATGGTGGTTGCTCACGTGGCCGGGGAAGGTCCGCGATTCGATGTGGCGCCAGAGTCCCTCGAACTCCGAGCCGGGCGAGATGTTGCTCAGAATCACCCCTCGCTGCGGCCCGAAGAAGGATTTGTGAGTCGAGCCGGTGACCACATCGGCGCCCTCGGCGAGCGGGTCCTGGAAATGGTGACCGAGCAGGCCGAGTACGTGTGCGCCATCGTACATGAGAAGGGGGCGATCGGGATTGTCCCGACCAAAGTGCCGGTGAACGAAGTCCGCAACCTCCCGGACCGGTTCCGGGTAGATGATCACGCTGCGGCCGAACACGATCAGATCGGGGCGTGTGCTCTCGATGAGGGCCAGGGTGGCCGCCACATCGACGCGGTGGGGATCCTCGCGGAGGATCGGGAAGTGGATCGCCGCCGGGCGCTCCGTCCGCGCGTCGATCGCGACGTAGTTCTTCAGGGCGCCCGGTACCTGCGCGCTCAGGTGGCCACCCTTGTTGAGATCGTGGACGAGCACCGGGCCGAGCGATTCCCTGGGGCGGGCGCCTCGGAACCGGTTGCGGAACTGAACGAGGGCGTCGTACACGATGTCGTTCGCCATCTGTCCGCTGATGGGACGCGTTTCCGCCTGGGTGCATCCGAAGAAGGTTCGCAGCGCCGCCTTCAGCTCTTCCTCGCACTCCATGATGAAGGCGGTTCCCTTGTAGTAGCGCACTTCAGGGGCGTTGGGTCCGAAGGCCCGGAGGCGGTTGTGTTCGTTGTAGCGTCCCGACGGATCGCTGGTGCACAGCGCATCAACGTAGGCCGAGGTGCCCTGTTCCGAGGGGATGAGATTGATGCACTCTTCGCGCCGCCATCGATGATTGGCGCGCGCGCGGGCATTGAGGCGCGCCGCCTGTGACCTCGCCGTATCCGGCGCGAGGAGAGGCGGGGAAGACGGCGCTTCAAAGCCGGGATAGGGACGCGTGTACGGTGCGGCGGGCCACGCATTGCGCTCCACCACCTCCACCTCGAAGCTGCGGCCGCGCTCGTCGCTCGCCTGGAGCACGATTGGACGATCGCTGCGGTATCGCAGCCGGTTGTCCATCAGCGCGAGCCCGATGGGGCGAAGCTCGTGGGCGTCCGATGGCGACGCGTCGACTCCGTCACCGTTGAAGGCGCAATAGGGCACGGTGGTGCCGGAGGTCACGTAGCCCACCGCTTCGCCCTCGTGGCGGAGCGCGTAGCCGGCGCGCAGAGGGCGGCGGCTGCCGAAGGAGGCGATGGGCTGCACGAGCCGCGGGAGCAGGTCCGCCTCGGGACCTGCGAGTTCGCCACGGCGGATACGCACGTACTGCTCGCGTTGCCGCGCCAGCGCCTCGCTCCCCGGATAGCTTTCGTCGCTCGCGGTGCGCACCGCGAACCTCGCCAGCGAGTTCGCGAAGATGGGAATGTCCCGGCCTTCGAGATCGATGCCGAGCTCGTGTCCGTAGAGGGGCAAGCCGGCCTCCAGGCGCAGCGAGTCGCGCGCCCCGAGGCCCGCCGGGATGGCTCCGAGCTCCACCATTCGCGACCACAGCGCGAGCGTCCGCTCTCGGGGCGGGAAGAGCTCGAAGCAGATGCTCTCACCGGTGTACCCGGTCCGCGAGAGTGTCATTTCACGGCCTTCGAAGCGCACGCTCGAGAGCCGGTTGCGCTTGTTCTCGGGCAGTGACCCCGCGCCGAACACACTCTCGGCGATGACTTCCGCGCCCGGCCCCTGGAGCGCCAGCATGCACACTTCTTCGCTGCGGTCGGCCATTTCGCACTGTGCGCCAACCCGCGCCGAGAGCCAGTCCCAGTCCTTGGCGCGGTTGTCCGCGTTGACCACGAGCAGAAAGCGGTGGGCGTCGAGGCGGTAAAGGTAGGCGTCGTCGATCGCCCCGCCGTCGCGGTTGGCAAGGAAGGTGTACTGGGCGTGCCCGGCTTCCAGCGCCCGCGCGTTGTTGGTGAGGGTGCTCTGCAGGAAGGCCTCGGCGCCGGTTCCGGTGATCTCGAAGCGGCCCATATGAGAGACGTCGAAGAGCCCGGCGCCGCGACGGGTGGCGAGATGCTCGCCGATGATGCCGGTGCGGTACTGGACCGGCATCTCGAATCCGGCAAAGGGCACCATCCTTGCGCCCTGCCCGACATGCCAGGGGTGGAGCTCGGTGCGTTGGAGCGCCCCTTCGTCGCTTTCCTTCATCGCTTGGAGTCCCTCATGATGACGCGACGGCGGGTGGTCTCGGCGGGTCGGTGCCCGCAGCCCGTCAGCCGCCGATATAGGACATTTCGATCCGGGGCGCGGAGGCGCTGGCTGAGGTGCGGATTTCGGAGTAACGGTCCTGACGCCGGGTCCAGCGGGCGCCGAGCACTCCCGCGATGTACTCGTCGCTCGCGCCTTCGCGCAGGAGGCGGCGCAGGTCGATGCCGGCCGTCGCGAAGAGGCAGGTGTACATCTTGCCTTCTGCGGACAGTCGCGCCCTCGTGCAGGCGCCGCAGAAGGGCGCGCTCACCGACGAGATGATCCCGATCTCCCCCGCGCCGTCACGGTAGCGCCAGCGCTTGGCGACCTCTCCCCGGTACTGCGCCTGGAGAGGCTCGATCTCGAAGGCATCGTGCACGCGGGCGACGATCTCCGAGGCGGGTACGACATCGTCGAGGCGCCATCCGTTGGTGGTGCCGACATCCATGAACTCGATGAATCGCAGGATGTGGCCGGTGCCGCGGAAGTGCCGGGCCATCGGCACCACCTCATGGTCGTTGACGCCTCGCTTCACCACCATGTTGACCTTGATGGGGCGAAGACCCTCCGCGGCCGCGCTCTCGATGCCATCGAGCACCCGGGAGACCGGGAAGGCGACATCGTTTACGGCGTGGAAGGTCGCATCGTCGAGCGCGTCGAGGCTTACCGTGAGACGGCGAAGGCCCGACTCGCGCAGCACTCGGGCGCGTTTCGCGGTGAGCAGCGATGCGTTGGTGGTGAGGGTCAGATCCTTGAGCCCGGGCAATGCCGCCAGCTTCGCCACGAGCTGGTGAATGTCGCGTCGAATGAGCGGCTCGCCCCCGGTAAGCCGGATCTTCTCCACTCCGGCGTCCACGAAAATGCGCGCGATACGCTCGATCTCCTCGAAGGAAAGCAGTTCGCCGCGCTTCATGAAGCGATAGTTCGCCCCGAAGACTTCCTTCGGCATGCAGTAGGTGCAACGGAAGTTGCAGCGATCCGTGACGGAGATGCGCAGATCGCGCAACGGGCGTTGCCGCTTGTCCACGAGGGGAGCGCCGCTCTCGGTCATCGCTTGGACATCCGTCGATTTCGCAGGAATCGAGAGCAAAATGGTAACGCATGCACGGCGCGATCAGGGAATTGTAGGGGCGCCGGGCGGCAGGGACGAGCTGGAGTGCGCGCGACCGCCGGCCAACGGACGCAGTGCGGTGATGGCGGTCGGCGCCGGCCGGCGAATCGGGTGTTTGCGCCGGGCGGCGCGAACGCGAAAGAATGAAGCATTCATTAGTGGAAGGCGTCAGGCAGTGAGCGCATCAACGGAACGAGCATTGATCGTCGGGGCGGGGAAGGGCTTGAGTGCTTCGCTCGCACGTTTGTGCCATGCACAAGGCATGCGGGTTGCGCTCGCCGCTCGCGATGTCGACAAGCTTCATGACTTGCGGGAAGAAACGGGGGCCTTCGCCTTCGCTTGCGATGCGAGCGACCCCGAGAGTGTGGATCGCCTCTTCGAGGCATTGCGGCGCGACTTCGGGACGCCGGACCTCGTGGTGTACAACCCGAGCGCGCGGGCGCGAGGTCCCCTTGTGGACCTCGACGTCGAGGCGGTGCGCAATGGCCTTATGGTCACCTGCTTCGGCGGCTTCCTGGTGGGCAGGGCCGCCGCCACGATGATGCTCGAGCAGGGGCACGGCACCATTCTCTTCACCGGCGCCTCGGCGAGCGTCAAGGGCTACGCCCGCTCGGCGTCCTTCGCCATGGGCAAGTTCGGCCTGCGTGGTCTGGCGCAGAGCATGGCCCGAGAGCTTGCCCCGTGGAACATCCACGTCGGGCACTTCGTGATCGACGGCGGAATCGGGACGAACGCCACCGATGCCGATGATCGGCTCGAACCCGATGCGATCGCGGCCACCTATCTGCATGTCCACCGCCAGCACCGCAGCGCGTGGACCTGGGAGATCGAACTCCGGCCCTGGGTCGAGAACTTCTAGCGACTCGCGAGAGGCGCGAGAGGCGACAGAGGCGGGGGCGTTTGCGGGCCGGGGCGCGCAAGCGCACCTGGGCTCTGACGTCCTGCGTTCCCGACCCGAGTTCGACACCGTGCCCGGCGGCGGATGGGCGTGCGCCTCCGTGAACGGGGGAGACCGGGCGGTCGTCGGAAGTCCCCGTACGAATAGGCTGCCGCGGCGGCGCGCCCGCCCGCCTTGCCGACAGGCGAGCGGGCAAGCCGACGCCTTGCTCTGGATTATTGTGATAAAACGCTTTAAGCTAGCGCTGTATCCTACGGAATTAATTCTGAAAAGGAGTGAGGCAATGCGCAAGCTAGTGGTAATTGCGGCAGCGGCGGCTTGGCTCTGTTCCGCGCCTTCGCTCCTGGCGGCCTCGCTGGGGGTACCGTTCGGCAAAGGCGCAACGCAGGTCGGGCTGCATGGCGGCACGCTCGGTGTGGGCATGAACGCCGGATATGATTTCTCGAAGGACATCGCGATTCGTGGCCTGGTGAACTACTTGAGCATGGACTTCGACGAGAAGAGGGCCGGCAACAGGTACTCTGGAGACCTCGATATGCGTTCGGTGGGGCTGGTGCTCGATTGGCACCCCTTCTGGGGCGCGTTTCGCGTATCCGGTGGAGCCTTTCTGAACGGCGATCAAATCAAGGCGTCGACGCAGGGTGTGACTCTCGGGATCGGTGGGGGCACGTACGATGCCGACCTCTCCTTCCGCATGGAGTTCGACAGGACCGCGCCCTATCTGGGCATCGGCTGGACCACCGGGCGGGAGCGTAGCGGGCTCAGCATCAGCGCCGACGTCGGCGCTCTGTTTCGAGGGTCCACTCGGGTTTCCGCTTCCGGTCAGGCGCAGGGCTGCGGGTTCACGGTCTCGAGGGACGGAAGCGCGGATGTCGATTGTGAAGGCGTGCCCGGGGTCGTGGCCGAAGAGCTCGGTGATGATCTGGAACAGGAGCACCGAGAACTCCGAGGCGCCCTCGACAGTTTGAAGATCTACCCGGTCATCTCGCTCGGGCTCTCCTACCGCTTCTGAGAAGGGGCCGGCAGAGCTTGCGTACCGGCGAGGCGTCGAGATGCTGACTCCACGGCGTTTCTTCATCCTTGGCGCATTGGTCTGCGCGGCGCTGGTCGGCGTCGCGCTCTACCTGCAGCACGTCGTGCATCTGGAGCCCTGTCCGCTGTGCATCGTCCAGCGGGGGATCGTGATGCTGCTCGCACTCGTCATGGTGCTGGGAGCGATTCACAATCCCGGGCAGCGGGGGCGCCGGGCGTATGGGGCGATCGTGGCCGTCGTCGCGCTCCTGGGCGCGGCCGTGGCCGGCCGCCACGTCTATCTGCAGAACCTGCCTCCGGATCGGGTGCCGGAGTGCGGTCCGGGGCTTGCGTACATCCTCGATGCCTTCCCGATCGGGGAGGCGCTCGGTCTCATCTTCAGGGGCTCGGGGGAATGCGCCGAAGTGCAGTGGACCTTTCTCGGCCTGACCATTCCGGGTTGGACGTTGCTGGTGTTCGTGGGATTCGCGGTGTGCGGCACGCTGTTGTGCACGGTCCGGAGATTTGCCGTTTACGGCGTCTCGATACTTCGGACAAAGACCGGCGATCAGTGAGCTGCGCGCAATATCTACGGGAAATTACTTAGCGCACGAGTATTGACGCCCCAACCCCTGGAGACCTATTTTGCGTCTCGACATCCTCCTGTGATGTTTCTCCTCCAAACCCCTCCTTTGGTGGTAATTGCCGGAGCCTTGGTGCTCCGGCTTTTTTTTGCGCAGCCGTTACAGCTCGCGGGAGGGAGACCGGCGAGGAGGCGCCCAACCCGTAAATCTCACCGATTTACGGTCGCTTCCGGCGCCAACGTGACGCGACCGCCCTCGGCCTCGTCCCGACTATCCCTCGCTCGATCCGGGCCTGCGAGCCCGAGAGCGCTCGGTAGCGATGCCCCTCGGCACGCTGGGGCATGTTCGGGTTCGGGCGCGCCTTGACGCGGAGCCGCGGCGAGCCAGGGCGGGTCTCAGGCCCCCCCGGCTCGTTGCGCCGTCATGCGTGCGCGCTGCCTGCGTCTCACCTGGGCCGTCGCCTCCGGCGTGCCGTCGTGATCGCAGTCGAACCACCGGTCGGCGGGGGTGATCGGATTGCCATAGTTGCAATCAAGGTGCCGGTGATGGAGCTGATGGTGAAAGGAGGTCAGGTAGAAGACGGGCTTGCCGCGAATGGTGAGCGCATCGTAACCCGTATGCCCGGTCGCGGCGCCGATCGTCTCGTACTGCATGTGGTAGAGGAGATGGATGGGATGAGACGGAAGCACCACGTGGATCAGCACGCTGCTCAGGTAGATGAGGTGCTCGATGGGATGCATCGAGAGCCCTGACCAGGGGCCGAGATTGACGTTTCGGTGGTGTACCGCATGCGCGACCCGGAACAGTGGCCGCCAGTGCAGCAGCCGGTGCACGAAGTGGAAGTGCAGGGAGCTCCAGAACGGGATGAAAAAGAACATGAGGACGAAGGCCACCGGGTGAGTCCGCCACTCCAGGTAGTGCGGCAGCAGGCCGTTCGCGTAGCTCCAGAAGAAGAACACCTCGTAGGCGGTCCAGATGGGCACGCCGCTCGCCAGAGTCCAGAACATGTTGTCCCGGACCTGGTCGTTGCCGAGAAAGCGGGGGTTGTTGCGCTGCAACTCCTCGCGATCGAATTTGAGATGCGTGCCCTGCACCTTGAAGACGTGGAAGTACAGGTGCAGGCCGCCGGCCACGAGAGTCATCAGCACGAGGTTGCGCACCAGCAGGAGCGTTATCCACCCCACCTCGAGATTGGCGCACTGCGCGAGCGGCGGCTGCAGGAAATACCAGGTGAGGGTGCCGAGGATGCCGAAGGGAAGGACGATCGACAGCAGGAACTGCTTGGACAGGAGGTGGCCTATGGCCTGTGGTATGCGCGGTGGCCACGCGAACACCGGGCTGCGTTGCAGCGGGAGCGGGGGTTCGAAGGCCCAGATGCCCTCCGAGGCCGGGTCGGAAGAAGTCCCGACGGCTGACTCGCTGATGGCCATCTTCGCTACTCCTGCGCTGCACCGCCGATCGAGCGGGTGAAGCGAGGATGATCCAAATCCCCGGGCATGGCAACTCCCGGGCGCCTCTCTGGATCAGGCGCCGATGGTCTCGGCGCGGCGGGCTCAGAAGGGAATGTCGTCGTCGAAATCCTCGTCCGGCTCGGGAGCGCGATCCCGCTTCCTCGGAGCCTCCCCGCCTCCCCCCCAGTCCCGCGGGGGCGCCGCCTCGCCCGAGGACCCGGAGTATCCACCTCCACCCTGTGCACGCCCGCCGAGCATCTGCATTTCGTTCGCGACGATCTCGGTCGACCAGCGATCCTGGCCGTCCTGGCCCTGCCACTTGCGCGTTTGGAGCCGGCCCTCGACGTAGATCTGGCGCCCTTTACGCAGGTACTCCGCCGCGACCTCGGCGAGGCGGCCGAAGAACACGACCCGATGCCACTCGGTGCGTTCCTGCTGCTCGCCCGTCTGGCGGTCCCTCCAGGCGTCGGTGGTGGCGAGCCGAACGTTGGTGACCGTTCCCCCGCTTGAAGTCTGGCGAGACTCCGGATCCGCGCCGAGATTGCCGACGAGGATGACTTTGTTAATGCCCCTGGCCATTGGTCCATCTCCTTCTGACGAGATTCCCGAGGAACATCTCCGACCTCCCTGTCGGTGTTCGGAGCCGGCGTTCCCACAAGAGCTTGGCGGTCCGACCGCACGCGTTCGATGCTACGACGCGTCCATCGAGATTGCACGTAACGCGTCCGCGTCGAGGGTACGCCGATCGACCTTCAGATAGGCGACGGCGTCCTCCACGATGATGACGACTTCCGCTACGCCGCGTACCGAATGGAGACGGTCGGACAGGTCTTTCGCCCCGTCTTCGCTTATCCCCTGAAGCCGGAGCACGCGCGATGTCAGAGGAGCCGGGTTGCGCATTCGCCACGCCCCCGCCAGCCAGACAAGGACCAGCGCCCCACAGAACCAGAACACCGCGTCGATGCCGAAGCGCCCGTGCAGCCAACCCCCGCAGAGCCCGCCGGCGAAGGCGCCGAGATACTGGGCGGTGGAGTAGAACCCGAGCGCGGTGCCTTTCTTGTCCGACGGGGCGATTCGCGATACGAGCGAAGGCAGGCTGGACTCGAGCACGCTGAACGCGGTGAAGAAAAGGACCATCAGGGCCACCAGCGCCATGAGTCCGGTACCCCACCCGGCGATGCAAAGCTCGGCGGCGGCGAGACAGGCGATCGCGCCCAGAAACACCGCCTTCAGCCGATTGCGCCGGTCCGCGTAGAGCACGAAGGGGATCATCAGCAGCACCGAGGCCAGCAGCACCGGCACGTAGATCAACCAGTGCACGTCGGAGGACAGACCGGCGGAATCCCGCAGCGCGAGCGGCAGGGCGACGAAGGTGGCGGTCAGGATGAGATGCAGGATGAAGATGCCCGCATCGAGCCGGAGCAGCTCCCGATCCGCCAGGATCTCGCGAAACTGCGCCGGGATCGCCTGCACGTCCCGGTGAAAGCGAGTGGTGACCGGAGTCGGCACGTACCGGTACAGAACTGCCAGTCCGGCGACGCCGAGCGCGGCGGTCAGCCAGAAAAGGCCCGATATGCCGACCAGGCCGGTGAGCGCGTGGCCGACCATCATCGCGAGCGCGAAACTGAAGCCGATGCTCACTCCGATGATCGCCATCGCCTTGGTGCGCTGGTCTTCGCGCGTGAGGTCCGCGGTCAGGGCGATAACGACGGCCCCGATCGCCCCCAGCCCCTGCAGGGCGCGGCCGGCGATCACTCCCCACATCGTGTCCGCGAGCGCCGCCACCACGCTTCCCGCCGCGAAGATGAGCAGGCCCGCGGCGATGACCCGCTTTCGACCGATCCGGTCGGAGAGCATGCCAAAGGGGATCTGGAAGAGGGCTTGGGTGAGGCCGTACACCCCGATCGCGAGACCGGCGAGCACCGGCGTGTATCCCGGGTACGACTCCGCGTGGAGGCTGAACACGGGCAGGATCATGAAGAGACCGAGGATGCGCAGCGTGAAGATGCCGGCGAGCGCCATGCTCGCCCGCCGCTCCGATGCGGTCATGCGCAACTCCTCCCGACCTTCGCTTTCGGGTCTCCGAAAGAAGCGGATCACGGAGGCATCTCTCTCCCTGGGGTTTGCGTCTCGGCCCCCGCACCCGGCCGCGCGAGCGGTCGTGTCCAGGAGGGGCGCGCTAATATAGTTGGTCCATCCGGCATTACCAACGAGCCATGCAGCAGATCGTCATCCGAGGCGCGCGCACCCACAATCTGCGCAACATCGACCTCGACCTGCCGCGGGACAAGCTCATCGTGGTGACCGGACTCTCCGGTTCCGGCAAGTCGTCGCTGGCCTTCGACACCGTGTACGCGGAAGGTCAGAGACGCTATGTCGAATCGCTGTCGGCGTACGCGCGGCAGTTCCTCTCGGTGATGGAGAAGCCCGACGCGGATCGCATCGAGGGCCTGTCGCCCGCCATCTCGATCGAGCAGAAATCCACGTCCCACAACCCGCGCTCCACCGTCGGCACGATCACCGAGATTCACGACTACCTGCGCCTGCTCTTCGCCCGGGCGGGCGAGCCGCGATGTCCGGTCCACGGGATGACCCTGCGGGCGCAGACGGTCAGTCAGATGGTCGACCAGGTGCTGGAGCTGCCGGAATCGACCCGTCTGATGCTGCTCGCCCCGGTGGTCGAAGCGCGCAAGGGCGAGCACGTGCAAGTGATCGAGGGCCTGCGACGCCAGGGCTATCTGCGGATCCGGCTGGACGGCGAAGTCCACGAGATCGATCTGCTGCCGCCGCTTGCGCGCCGCAAGCGCCATACGATCGAGGCGGTAGTGGACCGCTTCCGGGTGCGCGAGGGCCTTGAGCTGCGGCTCGCGGAATCGCTGGAGACCGCGCTGGCGCTCTCCTCGGGTCGGGCACGGGTGGTGCGCATGGACGAGGCCGGGGGCGACGATCTGATCTTCTCCGCGCGCTTCGCCTGCCCGATCTGCGACTACAGCCTGCCCTCGCTCGAGCCGCGGGCCTTCTCGTTCAACAATCCCGCCGGCGCCTGCCCGGCCTGCGACGGGCTCGGCACGCGCTCCTTCTTCGATCCGGGAAGGGTGGTGGCCCACCCCGAGCTCAGTCTGCCTGGAGGCGCCATTGCGGGCTGGGACCGGCGGAACACTTATTACTTCCAGATGCTGGAATCGCTCGCCCGACACTACGCCTTCGATCTCGATCTGGCGTTCAGCGCGCTGCCGGATGCGGTGCGCACGCTCGTCCTCTACGGCAGCGGCGACGAGAAGATCGAGTTCGTCCATCGTCAGGAGGGCGGGCGCACCTACCGCAAGCGCCGCACCTTCGAAGGAGTCATTCCCAGCATCGAGCGCCGCTATCGGGAAACCCAGTCCGCAACGATACGCGAGGGGCTCTCGAAGCTCCTCGGCACCCGGCCCTGCGACGAATGCGGGGGGGCCCGACTCAATCTTTCCGCCCGCAACGTGTTCGTCGGCGAGCTTACCCTGCCCGCGCTGAGTGCACTGCCGGTGGGCAGAGCGATACGCACGCTCCAGCGGCTGAACCTCAGTGGCGCCCGCGGCGAGATCGCGAGCGGAATTCTCAAGGAAATCGGGCAGCGGCTGCGATTTCTCGAGGACGTGGGGCTGGACTACCTCGAACTGGACCGCCCGGCCGAGACCCTGTCTGGCGGCGAGGCGCAGCGCATCCGGCTCGCGAGCCAGATCGGCGCGGGCCTGGTCGGCGTCATGTACGTCCTCGACGAGCCCTCCATCGGCCTGCACCAGCGCGACAATCGCCGCCTGCTCGATACGCTCATGCACCTGCGCGACATCGGCAACACCCTGATCGTGGTCGAGCACGACGAGGAAGCGATCCGAAGCGCCGACCACGTCGTCGACATGGGACCGGGCGCTGGCCGGCACGGCGGAAGAGTGGTGGCGCAGGGCACGCCCGGGGAGATCATGGCCGCATCCGAATCGATCACCGGGCAGTTCTTGCGCGGGGTGCGCCGCATCGAAGTCCCGGTCTTTCGCGTCCCGCGCGATCCCGAGACGGTGGTGCGAATTCGCGGCGCCCGCGGCAACAACCTGAAGCACCTTGAAGTGGAGTTTCCGGCAGGCCTGATGTGCTGCGTGACCGGAGTGTCCGGATCCGGAAAGTCCACCCTCGTCAACGATACGCTGTACCGGCTCGCGGCGCGCCGGCTCGGACTCGCCTCCGCTGAGCCCGCCCCCTGCGACGAAGTGGAGGGACTGGAACACTTCGACAAGGTCATCGACATCGATCAGAGCCCGATCGGCCGTACTCCACGATCGAATCCGGCGACCTACACCGGACTCTTCACTCCCATCCGGGAGCTCTTCGCGGGCACTGCGGAGGCCCGTTCGCGCGGCTACACGCCGGGACGCTTCAGCTTCAACGTGCGCGGAGGGCGCTGCGAGGCATGCAGCGGCGACGGCGTCATCAAGGTCGAGATGCACTTTCTTCCCGACGTGTACGTACCCTGCGACGTGTGCAAGGGAACCCGCTACAACCGCGAGACCCTCGATATCCAGTACAAGGGCCGGAACATCTACGAAGTGCTGGAGATGACGGTGGAGGAAGCGGCGGACTTCTTCGCCCCGGTCCCCGCCGTCGCCCGCAAACTCGATACCCTGATGGAGGTGGGGCTCTCCTATGTGCAGCTCGGACAGCGGGCGACCACTCTTTCCGGAGGCGAGGCGCAGCGGGTCAAGCTCTCCCGCGAGCTCTCCCGCCGCGAGACCGGCGCCACGCTGTACCTGCTCGACGAACCGACCACCGGTCTGCACGCCCACGATATCGATCAACTGCTGCGGGTCTTGCACAAGCTCCGCGACCACGGCAACACGGTGGTCGTCATCGAACACAATCTGGACGTGATCAAGACCGCCGACTGGTTGGTCGACCTCGGTCCGGAAGGGGGAGAAGGGGGCGGCCACGTGGTGGCGATGGGTACGCCCGAGCAGGTCGCCGCCGAAGAGGCTTCGCATACCGGGCGCTACCTCCGCCGCGTGGTCGAGCCCGCATTCGCAGGGCCTGCGCCGGTCCTGGCCGCGGGCCTGGGTTAGCATGGCGTCTCGCGCCGCGGGGCGCGTGCGTCCATCCCGGGAGCGACGCCGACCGGCACCGCCGCGCTCCCGGTGGGGGAACGGCGCTACGCACATGTGACTACTGGACGGGGCGCCTGCGCGGTCCCCGTCGCACACAGGGATTCCGAGTGGGAGGGATGACGAAATGACGGCTCTGATCTGCGGGTCGATCGCCTACGACAACATCATGGTCTTCAAGGACCGCTTCAAGGACCACATCCTTCCCGACAAGGTGCACATGCTGAGCGTGGTCTTCCTCGTCCCGGAAATGCGAAGGGAGTTGGGGGGCTGCGCGGGAAACATCGCCTACAGCCTCAAGCTGCTCGGGGGAGCGCCCTTGCCGATGGCCACGGCGGGCCAGGACTTCGCCCCCTACCGCGAGTGGATGGACGAGTGCGGCATCGACCGCCGGCACATCAGGATCATCGATACCGAGTTCACCGCCCAGGCCTTCATCACCACCGATCTGGACGACAACCAGATCACCGCCTTTCATCCGGGGGCGATGAACTTCGCCCACCTGAACCAGGTGTCCGATGCCGAGGGAGTGCGGATCGGCATCGTGGCCCCGGACGGCAGGGAAGGCATGCTCACGCACGCCGCCCAGTTCGCAGAGGCCGGGATCCCCTTCGTGTTCGACCCCGGTCAGGGCCTGCCGATGTTCGACGGCGATGAGCTGTCACGCTTCATCGATCAGGCGAGCTGGCTCACCGTGAACGACTACGAATGGGAGCTCGTCCACCGCCGCACCGGGTACACGCCGGAAGACGTGGTGCGGCGTCTCGACGCGCTCGTCATCACCCGCGGCGCCCAGGGGTCGGAGATCCATGCCGAAGGCCGCCGGATCGAAATCCCTCCCGCGCGGGCGGGGGAGGCGGTGGATCCCACCGGCTGCGGGGACGCCTACCGGGCCGGGCTGCTATTCGGCCTCGGGCGCGGACTCGATTGGGAGACCACTGGTCGCCTCGCCTCACTGCTCGGCGCGATAAAGGTCGCCCACCACGGCACCCAGCGTCACCGCTTCGATACCGCCGAGATCGAGGAACGCTTCCGGGAGAACTTTGGACGGCGCCTCGACTGGTAGGCGCGTCCCGGTCCTCCCGTCAGGCGCCCCCTGTCGTCATAGATTTGTTCCCGTCTCACCGTGAAGCCCTCCGGCCATGGCCGGCTTTCCGATCCCGCTTCTCGATCGACCCGGCAGCTGGGCCGTGAATGCCGTTTTGCAGCTGATACTCGGCCCGATCAGCGTTTGAGCGGCAGAGCCCGACTCGGAATACTCCCAGCCCCGCTTCGGCGCGCTGGCTGGCTTCCAAGGGTGGGAGCGTCGATTGTCCGCGCGCTCATTCCAGCGACTCGATTTCCACCAGCTCGATTCTGTCACGAAAGCGCCGGAAATCCTTGGCGTTGAACGTCAGGAGCCGTCGTTCGCCGTGCGCCAGCATCGTCGCGGCAATGTTGGCGTCGTGGATCTTTTTACCCGCAACGGGGACCTCGCGGCACAACTTCGTCAACATGTTCGTGACGTGGTCTCCGTCCTCCAGGATTTCGAACGTGGAGCAAATCCAATCGATGTCGCGCAGGGCCAATACTATGGGAAGCGGCTCGGACCAGTCCTGGGGGCGGGTCACCGTGGCGAGATACTCGCGCAGGACCTGACGGCTTGTGCGGATGGGCTCAAGGTCCAGCCCAGCTCTGACGAGCGCGGCTCGCGCCGATTTGTGGAAGGGAGCCGATCTGAAGCGCGCAGGTACCAATACGTTGGTGTCTACGAACACGTCATTCAGCCGTCTTCGCCGCCGGTCTCTCTCTCTGGTCCTCCCGTCAGGCGTCCCCTGTCGTCATAGATTTGCTCCCGGCTCACCGTGAAGCCCTCCGGCCACGGTCCGGGGTCCCATGGAGGGAAGTCACGATCGAGATCGAAGGCAGGCTTCCGGCCCGCTTTCCCGGGCTGCGCTTCCGCGTCTGCCGATCGCGAGAACACTAGAGTCTCCTCCTCTAGATCTACCGCACGCGTCCGCCATCCCGCCGCCTGCCAGGAGAGCGAGTGACTGTGGCCGTTGCCCTTCCTCGAATTAGACCACCAGGGACGGTGGAGGCGCGCCGAGTGGGGCAGACGAAAGCCAAGAATGGACTCTATCTCGCCGAACGTCGTGCGCCACTCCGGCTCAAGAGGGCTCGCGGCGAGAAGATGATGGTAGAGGGGCGCATACTTGCCCCGGGCCGCTGCGTCACGTACGAGCTGGTCCCGCGCAGTAGACATGAGTATCACTCTTCGTAGTTCTTATGTACCTACTGAAGTATGTGTTCAACATGATTAGTAGTCAACGAGCCGAGGTCGAATATCCGGCTCTACGGGCGGGGCGTAGTTATCGATGCCGCGCTACGGCTTCCGCGGTACCTCGGGATACCGCTGTCATTCTCGATGAAACTGCATAATTTTTGGGTTTCGCCAACCGGAGGTCGTCGTGGGCCACGAGATCGACGAGAATGTCATGCCATGGGAATCAATGGCATAGAGAGGCGGTAGTCGATGCCCGTTCCCGATTTTCAGTCGTTGATGCTTCCCGTGCTCATGGCGCTCGCCGAGGGTTCCCCAACCACCCTTGCGAACGTTCGTGATCGAGTGGCCGCCTCCGAGGGACTCACTCCCGAAGATCTTCGTGAGAGGTTGCCAAGTGGCCGGCAGTCGGTACTGGCGAACCGTGTGAGTTGGGCTGCCATACACATGGCGCGCGCCGGGATCGTGGAGCGGACCGGGCGCGGTGTGTATCGGTTGACGCGCTCAGGTGAGGATCTGTTGTCCGAGACACCCTCTCGCGTCGACATGAACGTGCTTCGGAAGCATCCATCATATTCAGATTGGTTAGGGCGAGCGCGGACGCCATCCGCCGACAACGAAGCTGCCCCGGTACAGACAGGTGACTTGAATGAGACGCCGGAGGAAACACTGAACCGTGCCGCCCGGGAGCTGCGCACCATTCTCGAAGCGGAGGTGTTGCAACGAGTTCGCGATGCGGCGCCTGCGTTTCTCGAGCGGGTCGTCGTCGATTTGCTGATCGCAATGGGCTACGGCGACGGCGATCCCACGATGGGACGGGTTACCGGACGTTCCGGAGATGGGGGAATCGACGGAACGATCCGGGAAGATGCGCTCGGACTGGACGAGGTCTATGTTCAGTCCAAGCGCTATGCCGACGGCCACGCGGTGGGCGAAGGCGACCTGCGCAACTTCGCGGGCGCTATCGATGCCGCGGGTACGACAAAGGGCGTCTTCGTCACCACGGCGGACTTCACGCGCGCCGCGAAGAACTACGTGGCGCGGAGTCCGAAGCGTATCGTTCTGATCGACGGCGCGGAGCTTGCGCGCCTCATGGTTCGGCACGAAGTCGGCGTGCGAACGCGCGAGACTCACGAGATCAAGCGAATCGACGAAGACTACTTCGATCAGGAGGCGTTGTGAGCCGAGCGGTGGTCGTGGGGTGTGACGCGCATCCCTTCGGGGCACAGACGCCTTCCGAGTACGATACGGGCGAATGGACTGCCGTTGATAGGACGACCCACCGTATCGTTACGGGATCAACCGGGGCCGACCTCACCTTCGCGCATCGCTTCGTCGAGTGACTCGAGCGTCGTGATCGGCGCCTCGCAGTGGTGTCCCCGGCAGACATAAGCGACGGGACCGGCGGCGGACCGGCGTTCGGCGAGCAGGCCGGGTAGATCCGGCGTGTCGGAGGGGATGGCGAAGACCGCGCGCCGCGGCGCGTAGCGCCGGCGGCAGCGTTCCTTCCACTCGGAGAGTGTCTCGGTCTCGGCGCGCAGCACCGTGGTCTGCGGCGGATAGATGAACTCCTCCACCGCGAGCAGCATCGCGGTATGGGCGTGGGGGATCCGGGCGATCGAGCTCCAGCCGGCGCGCACCCCGCGTTCCGCCGCATCGAGATAGCGGCTTTCCCCGAGCAGGTGTCCCAGACGTCCGAGCGCATGGGCGGCGATGCCGTTGCCGGCGGGCAGGGCGTCATCGGTGAAGGGTTTGGAACGGTGGATGAGCACTTCGTGATCGTCGGCGGTAAAGAAGAAGCCGCCGCTTTCCGGGTCCTCGAAATGGGCGAGGAGAACCTCCGCGAGATCGATGGCGAAGTCGAGATGGTCGCGCCTCCACTCTTCCTGGAGCAGGGCGAGAATCGCATCGATGAGAAAGGCGTAGTCGTCGAGATAGGCGGCGAAGCGGGCGCGCCCGTCCTTCCAGGTGGCGCGCAGGCGCCCTTCCCGCCACAGGTTTTCCCGGAGGAAGTCGAGGCAGCGCACCGCGGAACGAATGAAGCGTGGCTCCGACAGGATACCCCCCGCCACCGCCATGCCCTTGACCATGAGCGCGTTCCACGAAGTCAGCACCTTGTCGTCGCGCCCGGGCCACACCCGCTGCGACCGGACCGGGAGCAGGGTGGAGCGGGCGCGATCCAGGACGCCCTCGATCTCCGACTCGCTCGTATCGAAGCGCCGAGCGAGCTCCTCGATCTCCTCGAAGACGTGCAGATGCCAGTGCCGCCCCTCGAAGTTGGGGGCGCGGTCGAGACCGAAGCGCGCCGCGAACACCGGATAGTCCTTCTCGCCGACCAGGTCGCGTACCTCCTGGGGCTCCCAGACGTAGAACTTGCCCTCCACGCCCTCGGAGTCGGCATCCAGCGAGGAGTAGTAGCCTCCCTCGGGCGACTGCATCTCCCGCATCGCCCACTCGGCGGTCTCCGTCGCCACCTTCCGGAACAGATCTTCGCCGGTGATCTGCCAGGCCTGGGCGCAGAGGACGAGGAGGGGGCCGTTGTCGTAGAGCATCTTCTCGAAGTGCGGGATCATCCACTGCTCGTCCACGGAGTAGCGGCAGAAGCCGCCTCCGAGATGGTCGTAGATGCCGCCCAGACACATCTTGCGAAGCGTGTGGGTCGCCATCGACAGGGCATGTTCGTCCCGGCGAGGGCCGCTCGCGGAGGCGGCGAAGATGCGCATCAGGGCTTCGATGTTCGTCGGATGGGGAAACTTCGGCGCTCCTCCGAACCCGCCGTGCTCGGCATCGAAGGAACGTGCGAGCAGGGTCCTTGCGTCGTCGAGCGGCTTCGGGGTGACGATTTCGTTGCCTTCGGCCTCGGGCTCCAGGCTGCGAAGCGCCTCGATCAGGGCCTGGGACTGTTCACGCAGCTCGCCGCGCCGTTCCGCGTAGAAGTGGGCGACCCGGCGCAGGATGTCCTGGAAGGAGGGCAGGCCGAAGCGCGCGGTCTTGGGAAAGTAGGTGCCGCCGAAAAAGGGAATGCGGTCCTCATGGTCGAGGAACATCGTCAGCGGCCAGCCGCCGCTGCGACGGGTGAGCAGGTGTTGCGCGCTCTGGTAGATCTTGTCGAGGTCCGGACGTTCTTCGCGGTCGACCTTGATGTTGACGAAGAGGCGGTTCATGAGCGCCGCGGTGTCCGGATCCTCGAAGGACTCGTGGGCCATCACGTGGCACCAGTGGCACGCGGAGTAGCCCACCGACAGCAGGATCGGCTTGCCTTCTCCGGCCGCCTTCTCCAGGGCCTCCGCGCCCCACGGATACCAGTCGACCGGATTGTCGGCGTGCTGCAGGAGATAGGGGCTGGTCTCGGCCGCGAGCCGGTTGACGGGGGGCGAGTCGGAGTGCATTCGGCGGGGCCTCCTGGCCGGGCGGGCGCGCCACCGACGAGATTATATCGGGGCGCGGCGGAACTCCCGGCGGCAGGGCGGCAGAGGAGTCATCCACGAGCGCTTCAAACCCGCGGCCCGGGAGCGCAGGTTCGGGATCGCCGCCTCGCTTCCCGGGATCGGCGTCGATGACGGATGACGGCGCATTCTGGTGCTGTTAGAGGGTAGGATTGGAAGGCGCCATGCTGAGATATCCCGAATTCGATCCCGTCGCGGTCCAGCTCGGGCCTATCGCGGTTCACTGGTACGGGCTCATGTACGTGGTGGCCTTCGGCCTGGGCTGGTGGCTGGGACGGGTGCGGGCTGCCGATACCTCTCGCGGCTGGCGGGCGGACGACGTCGACGACATGCTCTTCTACGTCGCGCTCGGGGTAGTCGCGGGAGGGCGCCTCGGCTACATGCTCTTCTACGATCTGGGAGGCGCTCTGCGCGACCCTCTCTCGGTCTTTCGGTTGTGGGAGGGCGGCATGTCCTTCCACGGCGGGCTGCTCGGGGTCATCGTGGCGATGCTGCTCTTCGCTCGACATCGGACGCGCTCCTTCTTCGAGGTCGCCGACTTCATTGCCCCCCTCGTGCCACTCGGAATCGCGGCGGGCCGAGTGGGCAACTTCATCAACGGGAACCTCTGGGGCCGCCCTAGCGACCTGCCCTGGGCGATGGTCTTTCCCGGCGCCGGTGAGTTCCCGCGCCATCCTTCACAGCTCTACCAGGCGCTGCTCGAGGGCGTAGCGCTCTTCATCCTCCTCTGGTGGTTCTCCCGCCGCCCGCGGCCCGTCATGGCGACTTCGGGCCTCTTCCTGCTCGCCTACGCAGTGTTTCGCTCCGCGGTGGAGTTCGTGCGCGTACCCGATCGGCAGTACGGCTACCTTGCCTTCGACTGGCTCACCATGGGGCAGGTGCTGTGCCTGCCGATGGCGATTGCCGGGGCATGGCTGTTGTGGCGGGCGCTTGGGTCCAGTCGAACAAGACTCACCTGAACGATGGTGACCGACGAGAGGTCTAGCGATGTCCGTGTTGCCTCCTGCCACTCGCAAGATCTATCACATAGCGCATTATGACCGGCTGTCTTCGATTGTCGCCGACGGTTTCCTCTGGTGCGAAGCCCGTGTGCAGCAATGTAATCGGCCGGGTACGAGCATCGGCATAACAGATATTAAGAGACGCCGATCGACAAATCGGCTGAAGAGTCACCCCACTCTCAACGTTGGCGACTGCGTGCCTTTCTATTTCTGTCCGCGCTCAGTCATGCTTTACGTGCTCCATATGGCCAACAGTGCTGAGCTGTCATATAGAGACGGTCAGGATCCCATCGTGCACTTAGAGGCCGACTTGAAAGAAGCGGTAGCTTGGGCCGACCGCGAGGGGCTTCGATGGGCGTTTACAACTTCGAATGCGGGCTCTAGATACTTCGATGACTACAACAACCTGGCGCAACTGGACAAAGTTGATTGGAAAGCGGTCGAGGCAAGAGACTGGCGGAAGTGTAAAGATCTAAAACAAGCAGAGTTTCTTATAGAAGCATCGTTTCCATGGACACTATTCCGTCGTATCGGCGTGCGGTCACAATCCGCTGCCGAGCGTGCGCATCATGCGATTTGTAAGAACTACCACAAGCCGGTAGTCGAAGTGAAGCCGGAGTGGTATTACTGACGCGAAGGAGAGGCCGATGATTCGTTTCAAAAAAGGCGACATCCTAGTTGAAGATGCTGAGGCCCTGGTCAACACTGTGAACTGCGTTGGTGTCATGGGGCGCGGCGTTGCACTACAATTCAAGAAGGCCTTCCCTGCCAACTTCCGAGCCTATGCCAAGGCGTGCAAACGTCGTGAGGTACGACCGGGGCGGATGTTCTTGTTCGAGACTGAACAACTTGTCAATCCCCGATACATCATCAACTTTCCGACTAAACAGCATTGGCGCGGCAGTAGCCGGTTCGAGTACATTGAGTCCGGATTGGATGATCTGATAAGTGTGATTCGTGAGCGCAACATCCGTTCGATCGCGTTGCCGCCTCTGGGCAGTGGTCTAGGTGGTCTTCAATGGGATGCTGTGCGTGACCTGATAGAAGATGCCCTTCGTGAGATTGACGAGTTGCAGGTCGTCGTCTTTGAGCCGAGACAGTTGGAGGAGACAGACAGCTCTCCGCGCAGTCGAAAGATGCCAGCAATGACACCGGGAAGGGCGACACTAGTCGGGCTGATTGACCGATACTTGAAGGGTCTTCTAGACCCTTTCGTGACTCTGCTCGAGATACATAAGCTCATGTACTTTATGCAGATTTCGGGCCAGCCGTTGAGATTGAGATTTACCAAGGCGAGATATGGACCCTATGCGGAAAATCTTCGACATGTCCTGAATGACGTCGAAGGGTTCTATGTTTCGGGATACGCAGACGGAGGTGATGATCCGAACAAGCACCTGGAACTCGTCCCGGGTGCGATAGAGCAGGCCGCAGCTTTTCTCGATAGTTCACCAGAAATACGTCAACGATTTGATAGGGTGGCTGATCTCGTCAACGGTTTTGAGTCAGATTATGGTCTCGAGCTTCTCTCAACGGTACATTGGGTACTCGCACACGAAGAAGTCGAATCCCATAACGACCTGATTGTTCGTACCCATGGGTGGAACGAACGCAAGAAACGTTTCTCGCCTCGACAGATCGTTCTCACTGCCGATGTGTTGGCTGAGAAGGGATGGACTGCCGAGATAACCGCAACAGCGAAGCATTGAGGCTCAGTCTTGTGGGGACCCCAACCGGAGATGCCCGCCAATGAGGTCCTACCTTGACCTGCTCAGGGAGGTAAAGGTGGACGGTGTGGAGAGGGGGGACCGCACCGGGATTGGTACCCGCAGTCTGTTCGGACGGCAGTTGCGTTTCGAACTCGCGCGGGGATTCCCGGCGGTAACGACCAAGTTTCTCCACTTCAGGTCAATCATCGGCGAACTGTTGTGGTTCCTGCGCGGGGACACCAATGTCGCGTGGTTGCACGAGCACGGGGTGAGCATCTGGGACGAGTGGGCGGACGAAGACGGGGAGCTCGGTCCGATCTACGGGTACCAGTGGCGCTCCTGGCCGACGCCGGACGGCGTCCATATCGATCAGATTTCACGGGTCATCGAAGGAATTCGGCGCAACCCAGAGTCGCGACGTCACATCGTGTCTGCCTGGAATGTCTCCGAGCTCGATCGCATGGCCTTGCCCCCCTGCCACTTGCTCTTTCAGTTCTACGTCGCAAGGGGGCGCCTATCTTGCCAGCTCTACATGAGAAGCGCGGATCTCTTCCTCGGGGTGCCCTTCAACATCGCGTCATACTCGCTGCTGACCATGATGGTTGCGCAGGTCTGCCAACTCGAGCCGGGCGAGTTCATCCTCACTCTAGGAGATGCACACCTCTACCTGAATCATATGGAGCAGGTGAAGACGCAGTTGTCGCGCGAACCCTATCCACTTCCTTCCATGCACCTCGATCCGGGGGTCGATAACCTCTTCGATTTCGGCTACGAGCACTTCCGGCTCGAGAACTATCGGTACCACCCCTCGATTCGCGCTCCGATCGCGGTCTGAGCCGTACCGCCCCCAGGCTCTTCGGCCGCCATGCTGATCTCCATCATCGCCGCCCTTGACGAGGGCGGTCTCATCGGGGTCGGGGATCGTCTTCCCTGGCGGCTGCGGGGGGATTTACGCCGTTTCCGGCGAATCACCATGGGCAAGCCGCTCATCATGGGGAGGCGGACCTTCGAGTCCATCGGGCGCCCTCTCGACGGGCGCACCAACATCGTGCTCAGTCGCCGAACGGGCTACGAAGCAAAGGGCGTCTTGATCGCAACGAGCTTCGAAGAAGCGATCGCGATCGCGCGTGACGGTGGTGCCGCGGCGTCGGAGCTTATGGTGATCGGAGGGGCGGAGGTCTACACCCGGGCGTTGCCGGAGGCGGGCCGCCTCTACCTCACTCGCGTGCACGGTCGCTTCGAGGGGGATGTGTACTTCCCTCCCTTCGACGAGTCGCAGTGGAGGGAGGAGATGCGAGAGGCGGGAGACGACACCGACGGGGTGCGGTACAGCTTCGTCACCTACGCTCGCCGCTCCCCTGTCCCGGCACGCTGAAGCGGCTACCGTCCTCAAGGCGCATGGCGCTCAATGTGCCGCCCCACACGCAGCCGGTGTCGAGGTGATGCACGCGGTGGACCGGGTCGACGGGCTCATGAAGCGCAAGCGTTGCCCAGTGGCCAAAGACGATGGGCGTCTCGCGGCTACGGCACCCCGGCGCTTCGAACCAGGGTATGAGGCCTCTCGCCTGAGTGCCGGGGGGGCCGGCATGCTGGAACTCGAGCGCTCCGTCGCCCGTGACGTAGCGCATCCGAGTGAGGGCATTGACGATGAAGCGATGGCGCGAGGGGCCGGTGAGCGCGGGAGACCAGCGCCGCGGTTCGTCGCCGTACATCTCGTGATAGAAGGCACGGTCGGCGGGACCGCGCAGTACCTCTTCGACTTCGCAGGCCAGCGTTCTTGCTTCCGCGAGCGACCACTGGGGGTGAAGCCCCGCGTGCACCATCACGATGCCGCGGTCTTCATCGAAGTGCAGAAGCGGCCGCACCCGCAACCATTCCAGCAGGGCATCGCGGTCGGGAGCGTCGAGCACGTCGCCGAAAGTGTCCTTCGCGCGTAGCTCGCGCGCACCGCCGGCACACGCGAGCAGGTGCAGATCGTGATTGCCGAGCACGCTCACCGCGCGTGCACCGAGCCCCCGCACGAAGCGCAACACTTCGAGTGAGTCAGGGCCCCGGTTCACGAGGTCGCCGACGAACCAGAGTCGGTCGCGCTCGCGATCGAAGGCGATGCGCTCAAGGAGGGAGAAGAGCGCCCCCGCACATCCCTGAACGTCTCCGATCGCGTACGTGGCCATCATTTCAAATTCTCAGTTTTCCGCACACTTCACCGATTCACGGCCGCTTCGAGCGTCAGGATGCCGTGACAGTGGGGCGCAAGCACCGAAAAAACGCTGAAGTCGTAGCCGACATGAAGTCGTTCCGTCTTGAGGGAGTATGGCGCGCAACCGCGAAAATGCTGACCTGCGCTGGTTGAGAGATCGGTGAAAGTTACGGGCCAGGGGCTCACGGCCCGTCCAGGCGGGCGTCCCGTCGGACCGCCCTCGGTCTTCGCCATGCGCGGCGTTCGACCCGGATGTGACGGGAGGCCCAAGCGAGGTGCCACCGGTCGGGCGGCCGGGCGTGTAGGGCCGCAGCCTAATGCAGGGTGCGCGGCGCGAGCAGGACGAACTCGGGGATCTCCGCGTCGAAACGCGAGCCGTCGTCGGCCACCATCTGGTAGCTTCCGCGCATCGCGCCCACCGGTGTCTCGATGATCGTCCCGCTGGTGTAACGAAACGCCTCGCCCGGGTTCAGGTGCGGCTGCTCTCCCACCACACCATCGCCCTTGACCTCCTCCACCTTGCCGTCGGAGTCGGTGATCACCCAGTGCCTGGTCAGTAGCTGTGCCGCCACCTGGCCGACGTTGCGAATGGTGATCGTGTACGCGAACACGTAGCGCTGCGCGTCGGGGTTCGACTGGGCCTCGATGTAGAAGCTCTCGGCGGAAACCTCGATGCAGTGGAGGCCGGGATCGCTCATTGGGTCATTTGAGCGGATGTCGGTTCCCGGTTCAAGTACGCATCCCCGATGCTAGGGCCACTCCGCGCCTGCCGCGCAGGCAGTCGCCGGTGGCTGCGCAAGGACGGCGGTCATCCGCCAGAGGCCGTTGGGCGGGTTGGGGAAGTCATGGCGTCGAAGGCGTGGCGGCGGCGATGCCTTGCTATCGAAGCGCCGCTCAGGCGCGAAATCGCTCCAGTCGCCGGTAGGACAGGGCTTCGAGCACGTGGGGCGCCTCGATGCGCCCGCCCCCCGCGAGGTCGGCGACGGTGCGCGCCACCCGCAGCACCCGGTGGTGGCTGCGTGCGGAGAGCCCGAGACGCCGCGCGGCGCGGTGCATCAGGGCGCGTTCGGCCTCGCCCAGGGTGCAATGACGCTCGGTCTCGTTCGGCGTGAGCCGGGCGTTCGGGGCGCCCTGGCGTCCTTCCTGAAGCGCCCGGGCCGTCGCGACGCGCGCGGCGATACTGGCCGTGGATTCGCTCGGAGTGGCCTTCTCGGCGCCGGCATCGTCGGGCCAGGGCAGGGTCTCCACCAGCAGATCGATGCGGTCGAGCAGAGGGCCTGACACTTTCGCCCCGTAGCGCACCCTCTGGGCGGGGGAGCACGCGCAGCGTTCGGTGCCGTCGCCAAAGTGGCCGCAGGGACACGGGTTCATCGCGCAGACCAACTGAAAGCACGCGGGAAAGTCCACACTCCTCGCCGCGCGGGAAATCGTCACCTGGCCCGACTCCAGAGGTTGGCGCAGTACATCCAGCACGTGTCGATTGAATTCCGCGAGCTCGTCGAGAAAGAGCACTCCCCGGTGGGCGAGCGAGATCTCACCCGGCTTCGGGTGGGCGCCCCCGCCGACCAGCGCGACCGCGGAGGCGCTGTGATGGGGGGCGCGAAAGGGCCGCCTCGCCCACTCCCGCGCATCGAAGGGTCTCGCCGCGACCGAGAGCACGGTGGCCGCCTCCAGCGCCTCCGCCTCGCTCATGGCGGGCAGGATGCCGGGGAGGCGTTGCGCGAGCATCGTCTTCCCGGTCCCCGGAGGACCGATCATGAGGAGATGGTGGCCGCCGCAGGCCGCAATCTCCAGCGCGCGCCGGGCGCGGTGCTGGCCACGCACGTCTTTCAGATCCTCCTGCGAGGGTCCCGAGGGGGAAGAGGCGTCCATCCTCGGCGTGACGTGCGCCGCGAGTGGCGCGTCGCCGATCAGGTGCCGGTACACGTCGAGGAGGCTGTGGGCGGGAAGGACCTGCGCCTCTCGCACCAGACCCGCCGCCACCTCGTCGCCCGCGGGAAGAATCAGGGCGCGGCCCGCCTCGCGTGCCCGCAGCGCGCTCGGCAAGGTGCCGCCGCCCGGGCGCAGCGCGCCGGTCAGCGCGAGCTCCCCGATCATTTCGTAGCCGCCCAGACCCCGGGTATCGATCTGGCCCGATGCGGCAAGGATGCCCACCGCAATCGGCAGGTCGAAGCGTCCCCCGTGCTTGGGCAGCTCCGCAGGGGCAAGGTTGACGGTGATGCGTTGCTTGGGAAAGGCGAAGTCCAGGGTCATCAGCGCGCTGCGCACCCGGTCCTTGGCCTCCTTCACGGCGGTCTCCGCCAGTCCGACGATGGAGAAGGCGGGCAAGCCCCCACTGAGGTGGACTTCCACCGTGACCAGCGGGGCTTCGATGCCGGTGCGGGCGCGACTGAACACCACGGCGAGCGACATGGACAGTGACCGGGGATCCGCGATGGCGTGATCCTCCGGCGCTGCGAGGCGCCCGAGAATGGCGATCGAGGCCGGGTTTCAGTCGACTTTGGAGCCGGAGAGCCTCGCCTCCAGTTCCGCGACCGTGCGCTCCAGGCTCTCCACCTTCTCGCGGGTGCGCTCCAGCACCGCCTGCTGCACGTCGAACTCTTCGCGGCTCACCAGCTCCATGCGTTCCAGGGCGGCGCCGAGTACGCTTCGCAGGGTCGATCGCGCTTCGCGTTCGAGGGTGCCGACGCCCTCGGGCAACGCATCGACGATCCGGCGAACCATCTCGTCGAGTCGTTCGGGATCGAAGGGCCGGGGCATCGTCTAGTGGACCCCTCGGGGGGCGTGGCGTCGCCGTTACGATAGATTCTCGGCGCGGCGGGCTCAAGCGCGAACGAGCCCGAACAGCCACCGCTTCGGGCACGCAAGGCGCTGCTCAGGAGGGGGTGAACGAAGCGCCGACCGCGCACGTGGACGCCGGACGGGCTCGGTTGCCATCCTCGCTTAACGTGCTACGGTTCGGCGGCGACGTTCGAGGGCCTCCGGATCAGCGTGACGCAGCCTCCCTATCCTGAACAAGCGGTGCCTTGCGCCGGGTCTCGCGGCCCGGCCCCGATCGTTTCCCGGGGCACGGCAAGCAGGGGTTGCGGTGCGGTGGAATGGTCGCACTAGGCTCTGGACCGCGCCGCGGCGGGCACGAGACTGCGCTGAGCCTTGCGCCTTCCCGGCGTGGCCGCGAACGTGCTGCTTCGAGCACGAGGAATCAAGGAGAGCAACATGACGACTCGCAGAGAGTTTCTGAAGACTTCGGCGGCCGCGGCGGTGGCGGGCGGTCTCCTGCCCTATGCGACCCGCGCGCCCGCGGCGATGAAGGACGGCGGCGAACTGACCGTCGCCCTCTACGCCGATCCGCGCACCTTCGACCCGCACCTTGCGGGCAGTCTGCAAGGCCGCGCAACGACCCAGGCGATCCACGACACGTTGTTCGACATCGATGCGAACGGTCGACTCATCCCGGGGCTGGTCGAATCCTGGGAGTGGGAGAATGACCGCACCGTCGTGCTCACCACGCGTGCGGGCGTCAAGTTTCACGACGGCACCGCCTTCGATGCCGAAGCCGTGCGCTACAACCTGGAGCGGATCCGCAACCCGGACACCGGCTCCATTCGAGGCGGCGAGATCAGCGTGCTCGACACCATCGAGGTGGTCGACGCGAACACCGTCAAGCTCCACCTGAAGCACCCCTTTGCGGCGTTCCTGTATCCGCTGGTCGACGTGGCGGGCTGCGTCGCCTCTCCGACCGCGGTCGAGCGGTGGGGCAAGGAATATGGCCTGCATCCGGCGGGAACCGGCCCCTTCAAGGCCGTCGAGTACCTGAAGGATGCGCACTCGGTACTGGAGCGCAACGGGGACTACTGGAATACGGGCAAGCCGCACCTCGACCGTCTCGTGCTCCGACCCATCCCGGTCGACAGCACTCGGCTCGCCGAGCTTCGCTCCGGCGGCGTGCAGCTCGCCGAGTCACTGCCCCTGCAGGACATCCCGCGACTGCGCGAAGACGGCGAAATCGTCGTCTCGGAGAAGGTCGGCTTCCGCTGGGAGTGGTTCGGATTCAACGTGCGGGACGAGTACGCCGGGCGCAGCCAGAAGCTGCGTCAAGCCTTCCAGTGGGCGATCGACCGCGAAGCCCTGCACCATGTGGGCTATTTCGGGACCGGCTCGATCGGCTACGACGGAATCCTGCCCGGCAGTCCCTTCCATGATCCGAACTACCGGCCCTACGAGAGGGACCTCGAAAAAGCGAAGAGGCTGGTCGAGGAGTCCGGTCTGGATCAGCCCATCGAGCTGCTCGGACCCACCACGCCCGACCCCGTCAAGCAGCGCACCACGCAGATCTTCCAGGCGAACGCGGCCGAGATCGGCGTGACGGTGAACACCGAGGGCATCGACGGGGGCAGCTACTGGGCCGCCATGCGCAAGGGGACGATGCAGCTCGTGCTGGAGGGTTGGTGGGGCTACCGACCGGACCCGGACCAGTACCTCTACATCATGCTCCATTCGACCGGCCGGCAGGCCAAGCGCATGGGCTACGGGAACCCGAAGATGGACGCGCTGATGGACGCGCAACGCTCGGCTCAGGACATGGACGAACGCCGTCGCCTCTTCCGCCAGGTCTCAAGCCTCATGAACGAGGACGCGGTGTACGTTCCGTACCACTACGGCTCGGACTTCAAGGGGCTCCTGCCGAACGTGAAGGGCTTCGTGCACGCCCAGGACTCGATCATCAACTATCGGGACCTGTACCTGGAGGGCTGAACGGCCCGCGGCAAGTCAGGGATTCTCCCATCGCGCCCCCGCAATCCCTCCCCCCGGAATCGAGGGGGGAGGGATCGGGGGAGTCAAGCCGGGGATTGACCTCGAAGCGCCGGCGCATGCGCACTGGAAGACGCACCGTCCCGGATGCCTACGCCCGCGGGCCCCGCGCTCGCGCGGCGTGCCGGTGCAAAAGGAAGGCGGAGTGATTCACTACGCGATTCGGCGCCTGCTCGCGACGGTGCCGGTTCTGTTCCTGACCTCGATCATCGTCTTCGGGCTGATGCGGCTCATCCCCGGCGACCCGGTCGAACTGCTCGTCGAGAACGCCTTCACCGAAGTCTCCGACGAGCTGATCGCCTCGCTGCGCGCCCAGCACGGGCTCGATCGGCCGCTCTACACGCAGTACTTCATCTGGCTCGGCAACCTCCTCACGGGCGATCTGGGCTGGTCCTACCTGAACAATCAGGCGGTGTGGGACATCATCCGTCCCCGCATCCTGCCCACCGTCCAGATCGGGCTCCTGGGGCTGGTGTTTGCAATGCTGGTGGCGATCCCGGTCGGCGTGTTCGCGGCGATGCACCCGCGCTCGTGGAAGGACTGGTTGAGCACCTCGTTGGCGCTGGTCGGCGCCGCGATGCCGTACTTCCTCACCGGCGGGCTGCTCATCTACGTGGTGTCGCTGCGCCTGCGCTGGTTGCCCGCCTCCGGATACGTGCCCCTGCTCGACGATCCGGTGGCGAGCCTGCGCAGCTCCATCCTTCCGGCCTTGACGCTCAGCTTCGTCCTTGCCGCGGTCATCATGCGCCAGACCCGGTCGAGCTTCGTCGAAGTGCTCCAGCATGCCTATATCCGCACCGCCCGTTCCAAGGGGCTGACGATGCGGGCGGTCGTCGTCGCCCACGCGTTCAAGAATGCGATCCTGCCCGTGGTGACCGTGCTCGGAATCGAGCTCGGCAGTGTGTTCAGCGGCGCGATCATCACCGAGACGATCTTCGCGATCCCGGGGATCGGGCGTCTGCTGGTCGATTCCATCCTCTCGCGCGACTACTCCACCATCCAGGCGGTGGTGCTGTTCATCACGCTCGCCGTGGTGGTCGCCAACCTGCTGGTCGATCTCGCCTACGGATGGCTGGATCCGCGGATCCGCCGTTCGTGAGCGCGAGCAGGCGAGAGGCGTGACCGACGTGACCGCCACCGGGCCCGCTCCGCAGGCAGTCCCCGACAGCCCGACCCGCGACGCGCTGCGCCGTCTCGTGCGCCACCGACTGGCGATGTTCGGCGCGGTGCTGGTGGCGCTGGAAGTCGGGCTCGCCCTGCTCGCGCCGTGGGTCGCGCCGCACGAGCCGAATCGGATGAACTACACGGCGGTGCTCTCCGGGCCGAGCGCCGAGCACCCGCTCGGCACCGACGAGCTGGGACGGGATCTGCTCAGCCGCACGCTCTACGGCGCCCGGCTCTCGCTCAAGGTCGGGACCGTCGCGGTGCTCTTCGCGGTGGTCATCGGCGTGCCCATCGGCCTCGTCTCGGGATATCTCGGCGGGTTCTTCGACGAGGCGGTGATGCGCATCGTCGACGCGGTCATGGCCCTCCCCGCCCTGGTGCTCGCGCTGACCATCTCCGCCGTCCTCGGGCCCGGTGTCTGGAACGCGACCGTCGCCATCGCCGTCGTCGCCGCGCCGACCTACACCCGGCTGGTGCGCGGCCAAGTGCTGTCGGTCAAGGAGAACGACTACGTCCTCGCCGCGCAGTCCATCGGTGCGCCGACCTGGGTGATTCTCCTGCGCCATGTCCTGGCCAACGCCTTCAGTCCGGTCATCGTGCAGGCTTCGCTCGGCGTGGGGACCGCGATCATCCTCGAGGCGAGCCTGAGCTTCATCGGGCTCGGGGCCCAGCCTCCCACCCCTTCGTGGGGCAACATGGTGCAGGTCGGGTTCCAGTATCTGGAGATCGCCCCCGGCTTCGTCCTGGTTCCCGCGACCGCGATCTTCCTCGCGGTGCTCGGATTCAACATGCTCGGAGACGGTTTGCGCGACACTCTCGACCCGAGGTCGCAGGGCTAAGAAGCCAGCGACGCGCCGCCGGTGTGGAGGTGGCAGGACACGAAGTGTCCGGGGCGTTCCTCGCGCAGAGCCGGGGCCTGGGTCCGACAGATTTCCATCGCCCGGGGACAGCGCGGGTGAAAGTGGCATCCGCTCGGGGGCGAGACCGGGCTCGGCACGTCGCCCTCCAGGATAAGCCGCTTGCGCCTCGCGCCGGCGGGATTGGGAGCCGGGACCGCGGACAGGAGCGCTTCGGTGTAGGGGTGCAACGGCGAGGTGAACAGGCGGCGACGATCGGTCAGCTCCACGATGCGTCCCAGGTACATCACCGCCACCCGGTGGCTGATGTGCTCCACCACCGCGAGATCGTGCGAGATGAACAGGTATGCCAGATGAAACTCGTCCTGCAGGTCCATGAGCAGATTGATGACCTGAGCCTGGATCGACACGTCAAGCGCCGATACGCACTCGTCGCACACGATGAGGCTCGGTCCGAGCACCAGCGCCCGCGCGATTCCGATGCGCTGGCGCTGTCCCCCCGAGAACTGGTGGGGAAAGCGGCTCGCCTGCTCGGGACGCAGTCCGACGCGGCGAAACGCCGCCGCCACCCGATCGTCACGCTCCGACGCGGCGCCGATCCCGTGGACCCACAACGGCTCGCGCACGATGGCCCCGGCGGTCATGCGCGGGTTCAGCGAGGAGAAGGGATCCTGGAAGATGAGCTGCATCTCGCGGCGCAGCGGACGCATCGCGGTCCGGTTCAAGCGCGTGATGTCGCGGCCGCGCAGCCGAATGGCGCCCGAGGTCGGCTCGACCAGCTTGAGCACTGCCTTGCCGGCGGTGGATTTTCCACAGCCGCTCTCGCCGACGAGGCCGAGGGTCTCGCCCCCCGCGATCGAGAATGACACGTCGTCCACCGCGTGCACCTGTCCGACCCTGCGCGTGACGATGCCCGAGCGAATGGGGAAGTACTTGCGCAGCCCCTCGACCTCGAGCAGTGCGGGCTCGCGCGTGCCGCGCTGCGGGTTCACCCGCCCGCCCCCAGCAAGCGGTCGCTGTGCCAGCAGGCCGCGAAATGCCCGGGGCGTTTCTGCTCGAACTCTGGCCGACGCGCCCGGCATTGGTCATCGGCGACCGGGCAGCGCGGCGCGAACGCGCATCCCGGGAGCACGTCCAGGGGCGAGGGCACCATGCCGGCCACTTCGCGCAGTCGCTTGCGGGCGCCGCCGGTCGCGCGGTCGAGCCGGGGGATCGAGCCCAGCAGTCCGGCAGTGTAGGGATGACACGGCGCCGAGAACAGCTCCCCGACCGCGGCTTCTTCGACCTTGCGCCCGGCGTACATCACCACGACCCGGCGCGCATTCTCGGCGATGATTCCCATGTCGTGGGTGATGAGCATGATCGCGGTGCCGAGTCTCTCCTTGAGCTCGAACATCAGGTCGAGGATCTGCGCCTGGATGGTCACGTCGAGCGCGGTGGTGGGCTCGTCGGCGAGCAGGACCTTCGGACCGCAGGCGAGCGCCATCGCGATCATCACGCGCTGGTTCATGCCGCCGGAGAGCTGGTGGGGATACTCCTTCGCGCGCCGCGCCGGCTCGGGCATGCGCACGAGCGCGAGCACCTCCACGGTGCGCTCCCAGGCCTCGCGCCTCGACAGGCTCTCGTGGCGGATGAACGCTTCGGAGATCTGGCGGCCCACCGTGACCACCGGATTCAGCGATGCCATCGGCTCCTGGAAGATCATCGAGATGTCGCGCCCGCGCACCTGCTGCATCTCGGCCTCGCTCAGGGCCAGGAGGTCGCGGCCCTGGAGGCGGATCGCCCCGCCCGAGATGCGCCCCGCCGGCTCGGGGAGCAGGCGCATGATCGAGAGCACGGTCACCGTCTTGCCGCACCCGGACTCGCCCACGACACCGAGCGTTTCTCCATCTTCAAGGGTGCAGGACACCCCGTGGACGGTTCGAAGGTATCTGTCGCCGGCCCGAAACTCGACGCTCAGATCGGAAACTTCGAGCAGGGCGGGCATGGCGCCGGTCGTACCGGTGGCGGGGTGGCCGCGAGCATACTCACCGCGCGCGGCGCGAATCAAACCCGACGCCGGTTGCCGAGCATCCAGGTGAATCCCCCGACGGTCGCCGCATCGTGGACGGCCCCAGCGCGCGGCCATTTTCCCGCTGGCTCCTGGCCCGGACACTTAACCGATTTTCCCCTGCGCACGCCAATGTGCTCGCGGTCGCGGGCCTCCCTGCGTCGCGCCGCTTTCGACTTCGTGGCGGCTACCACTTCAGCATCTCTCGATCCGTGCTTCCTGCCATCACGGCATCCTGGCGCCCGAAGCGGCCGAACATCGGTGAAACATCCGGGCTCGCGGGGGATAATCGTCCGGTCAACCGAGGAGGGCAGCGTCATGCCAGTGGTACGGGTATCGTTCTACGAGGGCCGCTCGCCGGAGCAGAAGCGGGAGATCGCCGAGATCATCACCGATGCCCTGGTACGCGTCGCCGGATCCAAGCGTGAAGCGGTCAACGTGCTGTTCGACAACCATGCCCGGGAGGACTGGGTGATCGGAGGGGCGCCCGAGTTCAGGAAGCCCGCCGGAGGCGGCTAGCATCACCACGCCCATGCGACCGGCGCTCGGGCTCCTTCTCTTCGCCGACCATACGCTCGAGGAGCTGGTCGGACTCGGCCAACTGTGCGAGCAGCTTGGCTACCGGTCCTTCTGGTACACCGATGTCCGTTTCGGTCGGGAGTGCTACGTGGGGCTCTCCGCCGTTGCCGCGCAGACCCGCCGGCTGCGGCTCGGACCGGGCGTTTCGGATCCGTACACGCGGCATCCGGCGATGACCGCCAGCACCATTGCCACCTTCGACGAGCTTTGCGACGCGCGCGCAATGCTCGGCCTCGGGGTCGGCGGCCAGGGTTTCCGCGAGCTCGGCATCGAGCGCCGGCTGCCGGTCGCGGCGTTGCGCGAGACGGTGGCGGTGGTGCGGGCCCTGCTTCGGGGCGAGACCGTGAACGTGCAAGGCAAGGTCGTCACCCTCACCGATGCGCGCTTGCACTTCGAGCCCGTACGTACCGACATTCCCATCTACTTCGCCACCCACGGGGCGCAGGTCGCGAAGCTCGCGGGCAGCATCGCGGACGGGATCCTGATCGCGAACACGCTGCATCCGGGCATGCTCGAGTTCTACCTGGGCCGGGTCCGCGAGGGCCTGGCGCAGGCGGGCCGCGAGACCGACCCCTTCGATCTCGGGCTGCGGGTGGAAGCCTGCATCTCGGAGGACGGCGAGGCCGCGTTCGCGGTAATGCGCCGCCGGATGGCGTCCCGCCTCATGGGGCAGTATCCGCACTGGGCATACCTCGATGAGATGGGCGTCCGGATCCCCGACGCGTTCGCGTCGATCGCCTCGACCAAGGATCCGCGGCGCGTCGACGAAGCCGCGGCCCTGATGCCGCCCGAGATCGTGGAACACACGGTGCTGGCCGGGAACGCGGAGCGGGTCGCGCAGCGCCTCGCCGCGGTGCTGCGGCCCGAGATCGCCAGCATCACGATCCGGCCCCATTGCGTTGCCGGCGAGTCCCTCGCAGCGGTGGTGCGCGCCTTCGCCGAAGACGTCATGCCGCGGGCCCTGCGGCTCGCGGCGTCTGGCCCGGATTAGTCCGCAAAATGTCACCGATTTCCGAACTGGCGCACGCCAATACGCTCGCGGTTGCGGGGCGAACCGCGGCGCGCCGCAACGACTTCGTGTCTGTTGTGCCTCCAGCGTTTCTCGGTCCGTGCGCCCCGCGGTCACGGTGTCCTGGCGCCCGAGGCGACGGAAAACCGGTGAAGTCTGCGGGCTTGCCGGGACCAGGAGCGCCGTAGGGGCGGGTGCGCACGGTGCGCGGGGACAAGAACTTCGACGCCTACGTGGTCATGGGCAATCCGGTGGCCCACAGCCAGTCCCCGTTCATTCACGCGGAGTTTGCCCGCGAACTCGGCCACGACATCGTCTACACCCGGCGCCACGTGGAGGCGGGAGGCTTTCGCGAGGCGCTTCTGGCCTTCCGGGCCGAAGGCGGCCGCGGGGCGAACGTCACGGTGCCCTTCAAGGAAGAGGCGTTCCGGGAGTGCACCCGCGTGAGCGAGAGGGCGGGGCGGGCGGGCGCCGTCAACACGCTGGGATTCGAGGGCGAGTCAATCTGGGGCGACAACACCGACGGCGCCGGCCTGGTGAGGGATCTCGAAGTGAATCTCCGATTGAGGCTCAAGGGCGTCCGCATCCTGTTGCTCGGGGCCGGCGGCGCGGCCCGGGGCGTCATCGGCCCCCTGCTCGGGGCTTCCCCCGCTCGCCTGGTGGTCGCCAATCGCACCCTCTCGCGCGCCGAGGCGCTGCACCGGCACTTCGAGGGCAAGATCGAGGCCTGCAGCCTGGAGCGGGTGCCCGGGCCCCCCTTCGACCTCATAGTGAACGCGACATCCGCGAGTCTTCACGGCGACATGGCGCCGCTGCCTCCGTCCCTGCTTCGCAGCGGCGGCGCGGCCTACGACATGATGTATGCGGCCGAAGCCACGCCATTCATGCGCTGGGCCGAGAGCGCGGGGGCGTCGCTCGTCACCGACGGCGCCGGAATGCTGGTGGAGCAGGCGGCGGAGGCGTTCCGGCGCTGGCGCGGCGTGCGGCCGCGCACGGGACCGGTCATCGACGCGCTGCGCCGGAGACTGCGCACTCCCGGCGAAGACTGAGGGCGGAAACGCGTCCCGCCGCCACCACCTGCTCGGCGAGGCGGTCGAAGTCGACGATGGCAAGGGTCTGCGGGCGCGCCCCGGGGTCGCAGCCGGCCTGTCCGATGCGGTTCTCGTCGAGAATCCCCCGCAGCGAGGACTTCAGCGTCTTGCGGCGCCGGGAGAAGAGGTGGCGTACGAGCGCCTCGAAGGTGGCGCGATCCGCGATCTCGACCGGCGGCCGACGGTGGGGCAGAAGGCGCAGGAAGCTGGATTCCACCCGTGGCCGGGGCGTGAAAGCGCCGGCCGGGATCGGGAACAGGCGCTCGACCGTACAGCAGAGCTGCACCATGACGCTGAGCCGGCCGTAGTGTCGGGAGCCCGGCGCGGCCCGCATGCGATCCCCCACTTCACGTTGCAGGGTGCAGTGCACATCGCTGATGCGATCGATGTGCGCCAGCAGCGCAAAGAGCAACGGGGTGGAGATGTTGTAGGGAAGGTTGCCGAAGACGCGCAGGCGCCGGGTGGCCGCCAGCGCGCCGAAGTCGCAAGTCAGCGCATCCTCGTTGACGAGGTGCAGCGTTCCGGCGCCATGACTCTCGTGCCGAAGATGCGCGCACAGGTCCCGGTCGACCTCGATCGCGTGCAGCTCGCCACATCGGCGCAGGACCGGGAACGTGAGCGCGCCGCGCCCGGGGCCGATCTCCACCAGGGCCTCGCCCGGACGCGGGTCCAGCGCGGCGACGATTCGCTCCACGACGTTCGGGTCGTGCAGAAAGTGCTGGCCGAATCGCCGTCGGGGGCGGGGCCGGGTCCGCGCGGCGTCGCCGATCCCCTTCATCCCCTGCCGCGAAGCGGCGGCTCACCCATCGTCGACCCGGTACTCGACATAGGCTTCTTCCCGGATCTGACGGATCCAGGTCTGGAGCTCTTCCTCGAACTTGCGCCCGCGGATCGCCCGGACCGCGTTGGCGCGGCGCACTTCCTCGGTGCCGTCGTAGGTGCGGCGCTCCACCACCTGGAGGATGTGCCATCCGCGATCGCTCTCGAAGGGGGCGCTGACCTCGGATTCCTCCAGTGTTTCCACCACGGCCTGAATCGCGGGAGGGAGATCGCCGGGTCCCGTCCATCCGAGGTCTCCGCCCATTGCGGCATTGCCGGTGTCGTCGGAGTGGGCGCGGGCGAGCTCGGCGAAGTCGGCGCCGTTCTCGATGCGTTCGCGCAGTTGCGCGAGGCGCGCGCGCGCATCGGCTTCGCTCACCACTTCGTTGGGCCGCAAGAGGATGTGCCGGGCGCGCGCCTGGATGAGGACATGGGGCTTGCCGCTGCGAACGTCCGCGACCTTGACGAGGTGGAATCCGCTCGGGCTGCGCAGCGGCTCCGAGACTTCGCCGCGAGACAGGGTGGGCACGATGTCCGCGAACAGGGTGGGAAGCTCGTTCGCCCCGCGCCAGCCGAGATCGCCGCCCTCCAGCGCCTGTTGCGCGTCCGAGTGAGTCACCGCGGCTTCGGCGAAATCGAGCCCGGCGCGCAGCTCCTCGAGCAGCGCGAGCGCTTCTTCGCGGGCCTTGGCGATCTCCTCCGCGGACGCGCCTTCCGGCACCGCGACGAGGATGTGTCCGAGCCGGTACTCGCGCGTGCCGCCGCTCTGCTTGTCCACCGTGGCCAGGTAGTCGTCGATGTCGCGGGCGGACACCGCCACCCGATCGCCGACGAAGCGTTGCTGCACCTGCGCCACGAGCAGCTCCTGCCCGAGCTCCTCGCGCAGCTTGTCGAGATCGTAGCCGTCTCGCACCATGATCTCGTTGAACTCGGCAAGCGAGAGATCGTTCCGGCGCGCGAGATCGGCCATCGCGCGGTTGAGCGCTTCGTCATCGATCCGAAAGTCGTACTCCCGCGCGAGCTGGAGCTGGATGCGATCGACGATGAGACGCTCGAGCACCTGACGGGCGAGCACGTCGCGAGGCGGAGCCGGCGTGCCCGCCGCCTCCAGGCCGTTGCGGATCAGGTCCGTGCGCGCGGCAAGCTCGCTGTCCATGATGACGTCGTCGTTGACGACGGCGACGATGCGATCGAGATCGACGATCCCCTGGGCCGCGGCCGGGAGGAGGGGCAGGAAGCCCGAGAACGCCGCGAACAGGATGGCGAGGCGGAGCCGCCGCGGCGGGCGCTGGCGCGAGAACGGACTCACGGCTCGGACGGGGCGTCGTACCCGGAGATACCTCGCAGCGCGCCGCCGGCCGAACCGGTGCCGGTCCCGCCCAGTCCCTTCAACTCGAAGTTCAGGAACACGGCGTTGGTGTAGTCGCCGTCGCGACCGCTCAGGTGCCGGCCCACCATCGCGCGAAGTGCGATGCAGCAGCCGTCGTGCTCGAGCCCCGCGAAGGACTCGAGGTTGCGCCCCTCGCCGATGTCGTAGTTCAGCCGGCCGATGGCCCGCCAGCCGCGCCCCACCGGCCACGCCAGGGAGAGGTCCACCTGAGAGAGCTCGTCGTGCTCGCGCCGGGGATCGGCTCTCAGATAGCGATACGCGGCACTGGCCACCCGGCGGGAGTCGGGCTGGTAGTGCAGCCCGGCGCTCAGCTTGTTGGACCGGCCGTCGTCGAGGTTGAAGTGCAGCGCGGTGCGCAGGCGGAAGGGACGAAGCGCCTCCACTTCGGCCTCGGCGACGAAGTCCGAGACGGAATCGTCGTCGGGACCGATGGCGTCCAGGGTCACGTCCCGGTCGCGGAAGTGGTACATCTGGCCGATGCTGGCGCGCGCGAGCTCCGTCCCCCGGGTCGGTGAGAGCAGGCGGCTGGTCAGCGCGAGCGTGAGCCGGTGGGCATCACCGACCCGGTCCGCGCCGTTGAACCGGTTCTCGCGAAACAGCGAGGAGAAGTCGGGGCTTGCGTATCCGGTGTCGAAGAGGGGCTGATCGTCCTGCCCGGTGGACGGGACCAGCAGGTAATAGGCGCGGGGCTCCAGCGTCTGCACCAGATCCTGCGAGGCGAACGCGATCTCGCGCTCGTACATGAGGCCGCTGTCCACGCTGAAGGTGGGAAGCAGCCGGGACGGGTTGTCGTCGGCGCCGGGATCGGTACCGGACAAGTCGTAGTGGGTGATGCGCAGTCCGAGCCTGGGTACCAGGAAGCGGGAAGGGCTGCGCATCGGAAAGTGAATGGACGTGCGCAGATCGATCCGGTCGCCGGTGACGCCGTGGTTTCGCTCGAAGCGTGCGAACTCCATCTCGCCCGCGAAGTTGAGCCGCCGGTTGCGTTCGGGCAGCCGGGTCTTCGCGAGAATCTGGGGCAGGCGGGCGTAGGGGAGATCCTGCGACGCGAGATCGTGGAGGGTCTGATAGTCCTGGACGCGGCCTCTTATCCAGAACCACGATCCCGCGTACGAGAGGTCGGCGCGCTGGGGGAGGTGGGAGCGCGACGACGCGCCAAACCCGGCGCCGAAGTCGTCGAGGTACTGCGTATCGGAGGTCCGGTAGTAATCGATATCGGCGCTCCACCGGGACGCGAAGGCGCCGAGATGCCGCAAGCCGAGCGCTCCCCGGTCCCCGTCGTACTCGCGATCCTCGGGGATGTACTCGCCGTGGAGCCGCCCCCGGCCCCAGGGCGCCAGGTACCGGTACTCACCCGTTGCGAGGAGGCCGCGATCCCGCAGCCAGCGCGCGCCCAGCGTCGCATCCCGGTTTGGCGCGAGGTTCATGTAGTAGGAGAGGCCGAGCTCGGGTCCGCTCGCATCCGAGACCCCGAAGGTGGGCGGGAGCAACCCGGACTTGCGCTCGTCGCTCAAGGGGAAGCTGAGCATGGGAGCGTAGAAGACGGGCACGCCATGGATCCTGATCCACACGTCCCGGGCGACGCCGCTTTGCGCCACCTGGTCGATCTCGACCTCTCCCGCTTCGAGCACCCACACCTCGTCGTCCGGATCGCAGGTGGTGTAATGCCCGTCTTCGATCAGCGCGAGGTTGCGGCCCTCGAGCGATACCCGTTCCGCCCCGCCCCGGGCGTGGGCGTCGCGCAGAATGAAGCGGGCGCGCTCGGCGACGGCGCTCTCGTCGGCGAGACCGATCACCGCCTTGTCGGCTTCGAGATACAGGTCATCGGCCCATAGCCGGACATTGTCCTCGGCCCGCGCCTCTTCCGTCTCCTGCTCGTACACCAGTTGCTCCGCCAGCAGATGGCGAGAGCCGCGTTGCAGGTGCACGTTGCCGCTCAGGCGCGAAGTGCCCGCCTCGGAGAAATCGGCGTCGTCGGATTCGACGTGCACCGTCTCCGCCTCACCCGCTTCCACCTCCGCCAGCGGAGTCGGAGCTTGCGGCCAGGCCAGAGGGCCGCACTGCTCCCACTGGAGGGCGGCCGTGGGCGGGGAGGCGAGGGCGAGCCCGAGCGCTGCCAGGAGCGCGCACCGAAGGCCGGGAGCCCGCCGGCCGTACTGCGAGGCGTTCTTCACCGCCGGTTTCCTGCTTGGTCTCCGCTGCGCGGTTGGGGGGGAATCCAGAATCGGAAAAGATCGCACATAAGGTACCGGCGCTTCAATGAGCCCCCGCCACCAGCTCCGCGAGCGCCTCGATGTGTCGCGGGCGTTCGTTGAGAGCGGGGATGTACTCCAGGCGCCCCCCGCCCGCCTCGCGAAATCGAGCCGCTTCTCCCATCGCGATCTCCTCCAGCGTCTCCAGGCAGTCGGCGGCGAAGCCGGGGCAGAGTACCTGTACGTGGCCGACGCCGTGGCGCCCCCACTCCACCAGGAGCTCATCGGTGTAGGGGCGCAGCCACTCGCCCCGGCCCACCCGGGACTGAAACGCGATCGCCCACCGCGTCGGCTCGCATTCCAGCACTTCCGCCAGCTTCCGGGCGGTGGCGTGGCACTGTTGCGCGTAGGGGTCGCCGCCCCGCTCGCAGTAGCGCCTGGGCAGTCCGTGGAAGGAGAAGAGCAGGCGCTCGGCCCGGCCGCCCTCGGCCCAGCGCTCGCGCACGCTCTCCGCCAGGGCGGCGAGATAGGCGGGGTGCAGGTGATAGTCCTCGACGAATCGCGGCGCCACCGACCAACCGCTTGCGTGGAGCGCCTGGAGCAGCGCGGCTTCGGTGGAGCCGGTCGTCGTCTCCGAGCGTTGCGGATAGAGCGGCAGCACCACCAGCTCGTCGCTCCCCGCCCGGCGCAGGCGGTCGAGCGCGTCCGCAATCGATGGCCGCCCATAGCGCATGCCGAGCGCCACGCTCACCGGGGCGCCGCGCCGCGCGTTGAGCGTGCGCGCAAGGGCCGCGCGCTGACGTTCGGAGTGCACCGCGAGGGGAGAGCCGTGCTCGGTCCACACCGCACGATACGCGTGGGCGGAACGCGGCGCCCGGAAGGGCAGAATCGCCCCGTACAGGATCGGCAGCCACAGCCACCTCGGCAACTGGATGACTTTCGGGTCGGACAGAAACTCGCGCAGATAGCGCCGTACCGAGGCGGTGTCGGGCGCATCGGGCGTACCGAGATTGCTGATCAGCACGCCGAGATGGCCGGAAGCTTGCATGCACGGGAACATCGCACTTTTCCCGATACGTATCCATAATGCGGGCGCAGTGCGCGAATTCGAAGATTGCCGGGCAGGGGGAACGCCGGAGGCGACCGGGCGATGAAGGCCGCCTCCGCGCGCGCAAGCGGTACTCCCGCCGCGCTCGTCACGGTGGAGCAGGCGCTCGGGTTTCTCCTTGCGCGCGCGCGCGTCGTGACCGAGACGGAGGAGGTCGAGCTCGCTCTCGCGCGAGGACGGGTGCTCGCCCGTTCGCAGGTCGCGCGCATCGACGTTCCCCGTTACGCGAACAGCTCGATGGACGGCTATGCGGTGCGCAGCGCCGATGTCGCCTCCCCCGGCGCGCACCGCCTGCCGGTCGCCCAGCGGATCGCGGCGGGGCAGACCCCGGTCGCGCTCGGCCCCGGCGAGGCGGCGCGCATCTTCACCGGGGCCCCGCTGCCCGACGGGGCGGATGCGGTGGTCATACAGGAGAACTGTGTCCGCGACGGCGACACGGTCCGGCTCGACGGGCCGATCGAGCCCGGCGCGAATGTGCGGCCCCGGGCCAACGACATCGAGGCGGGCGCCGAGGTCCTGGCCGAGGGTGCGCGTCTGCGCCCTCAGGAGCTGGGACTCGCGGCCAGCGTCGGGCTTGCCGCGCTGCCGGTCCATCGCCGCCTGCGGGTCGCGATCTTCTCCAGCGGCGACGAGCTGGTCGCCCCCGGCCAGCCTCTCGGTCCCGGGGCCATCTTCAACTCGAACCGCTACACCCTGCTCGGCCTTCTCGATGCGCTCGGGTGCGAGTCGATCGATGTCGGGCTGGTGGCCGACACCCCGCGGGCGACCCGAGACGCCCTGCGCGAGGCGGCCGGGAGGGCGGACCTCGTGGTCGGCAGTGGGGGCATGTCGGTGGGGGAGGAGGACCACGTGCGCGCGGCGCTCGAGCACACCGGGAGGCTCGAGATGTGGAAAGTGGCGGTCAAGCCCGGGAAACCGCTCGCTTACGGGCGCATCGCCGACGCCGACTTCATCGGCCTGCCCGGCAACCCGGTCTCGACCCTGGTGGGCTTCTGCCTCTTCGTGCGGCCCTTCATCCTCAAGCGGCAGGGGGTGCGCGAAGTGCTTCCCCGGCCCTTGCGGGTGCGCGCCGCGTTCTCCCGGCCCCGGCCGGGCGAGCGCCGGGAGTTCGTCCGGGCCCGCCTGCGTTGCGAGGACGGCACGGGGCACCGTGCCGAGATCTTTCCCAAGCAGGGCTCCGACGTGCTGACTTCGGCGGTATGGGCGGACGGCCTCGTGGACATTCCCGAGGGCGCGGTGATTCGCCCGGGCGATCCGGTGGCCTACTACTCCTTCACCGACCTGCTGGCGTGAACGTGGCAGAGGTCGCAGACTCGGGTGGGGAGCGGCGCCACCGGGGGTGCGTGTCGCGACTCCCGCGTCGGTCGACGCTCCCGCGGGTGTGCGGTCGCGACGCCCTCCGCGTGCCCACTCCGCGGGCGTGGTGAGGTTGCGATGATCGGCAAGGCAACCAGCAAGCCCGCACGCGCCCGCGGGCGCTCTTGAGAGACGGGAGGGTCGTAGTGCGGGTACGCATCCAGAGCGAGGCCTTCGACGCCGGCGCGGAGATCGACGGCTTGCGCCAAAGCAGCGCCCGGATCGGAGCCGTCGCGAGTTTCGTCGGCGTGGTGCGGGATCTGAACGACGGCGCCGACGTACTAGAGATGACGCTCGAGCACTATCCGGGGATGACCGAGAACGCGATCGAAGCGATCGTCGACGAGGCGACGGAGCGCTGGTCCCTGATCGACGCGAGCGTGGTGCACCGGGTCGGGCGCCTCGAGCCTCGCGATGCGATCGTCCTGGTGGTGACCGCGGCGGCCCACCGGCACCAGGCCTTCCACGCCTGCGAGTTCATCATGGACTACCTCAAGACCCGGGCCCCCTTCTGGAAGAAGGAATCGACCCCGCGGGGCGAGCGCTGGGTGGAGTCAAGGGTCAGCGACGAACGGGCGGCCCGGCGCTGGAGGGACGAACCCGCAGCGGACTGAAGCGGGCTCAGCGCATCCCGATGCGACCGAATCCGGGGAGCTTGATCGCGGGCGGGTACGGGACCACGCCCAGGCTCAAGCCCAGAATGTTGACCTCGAGCCCTTCCCGGGGGGCGAGGATCACCCCGCCGAGACCGCGTACCGAGAGTTGCCAGCCGGCCCCGCTCGGCGCCCGGTCGAAGAACGCGTCGCCGGTGAGGTAGTCCTTGCCGATGGCGGTGACCGGGAGATCGAGCCCGAGCCCGGGGACCTCCCGGCCAACATGGGCGGTGAAGGTGTTGCTGTTGGGGCCGGGCCAGACTCGATAGGTGCGGGAGAAGGGATAGCTCGCCACCGCCCGTTCAATCGGTTCAATGAGCACCTCGGCATGTGCGCCGCGCCGGTCGGCGACGATCTCGGGCACATAGCCGAACCAGGCGCGGTCCGGAACGTCGCGCGACGACACCACCACCGGCAGGTTGCGGTAAGCGCGCCAGCCCACCACCTGGTGCACCATGTAGTGGTCCGCGTCGCGGGGCTTGGTCGCGATCCAGGTATGGACCGCGAAGATCCCCCGCCAGTTGAAGGCGCGGGCGGCGTAGACCTGCACCACCGCTTCCCGGGTGGTCGCCGGATCGGGGGCGATCCCGGTCCCCGATCGGTCCGCCGTCTGCCAGTCTTCGCCGAGCTTGACCTTTCCGCACGACACCACGAGCAGAGGGCCTGCCACCAGCAGGGCGACGAGCACTCCGAATCCCTTCAGCCAGGCCATGCCTCGATTCTCCGTGGCGGCGGTCCCCCATCGGCGCCGATTGCCCGCGCCCGGGCGGCAACGATGTCGGCGCGTTCCCGCATCGCCCTACTATACCCGGCGCGGACCACGGGCCGCGCTCCGCCTATACCCGTAACGTCTCACCGATTTCCTGGTTCTCGGACGCCAGCATGCTTGCCGTTGCGGGTCGTACTCCGTCGCGCCGCTTCGTCTGATTCCGGCTCGCCCTTGCGCGTCTTCAGGTCGCGGCGACCCAATGTCACGGCGTCCCGACGCCCGGCGCTACCGGCATCGAAGAAACACCGGGGTTGCCGGGTCGAGGCGACATGCGAGAAGTGGCCGCGCTCCGGGCGGCGCCGGGTTCCGGTGGACCGGCGAAGCGGCGCGTGGGAGACTCCGCCGCTGGCGCCGGCCGCTTCGGACCCGGCACGGACGATCCGATGTCCCCTGGTTCCTCCGAGACGACCGCCTTCCCCCGCATCACCGCGCAAGCGCTTCGCGACCGCATCCTCGGCGCCGGGGAGCTCGCGCTCATCGACGTGCGGGACGCTCTCGCCTACGCCGCCGGCCATATCCTCTACGCCGCCAACCTGCCCCTGGCCCGCCTCACGCCCCTGGCGAAGCGGGCGCTGCCCCGACTCTCGGTCCCCACCGTGCTGTGTGACGACGACGGGGGCGGGGACGCGGCGCGGGCGGCCGCCGGTCTCGCCTCCCTCGGCTACCGCGACGTGAGCGTGCTCGACGGCGGGATACAGGCGTGGGCGGCGGGCGGTGGCGTGCTCTTCAGCGGGACCAACGTGCCGAGCAAGGCTTTCGGAGAGCATGTCGAGCATGTCGAAGGCACGCCGTCGCTCTCCGCGCGGGAACTCGACGCGCTGGTGAACTCGGGCGCGGACGTGCTGATCCTCGATAGCCGACCCCTCGACGAGTACCACGCCCACAGCATTCCGGGCGGGGTCTGCGTGCCCGGGGCCGAACTCGCCTATCGCGTGCACGATTTCGGGCCCTCTCCCGACACGCGCATCGTGGTCAACTGCGCCGGGCGCACCCGGAGCATCATCGGCGCGCAGTCCCTGATCAACGCCGGGGTCGCCAATGTCGTATCGCTGCGCAACGGCACCATGGGATGGCATCTCGCCGGCCTCGAGCTCGCTCTCGGCGCGGACGAACGCTATCCCCCGTTGAGCGAAGCCGGCCGGGAGAAGGCCAGAGCGGGCGCGGCCCGGGTCGCCGAACGCTTCGCGGTGCGCCGCATCGACCACGCCACATATCAATCGTGGTGGCGGGAGCGCGAAGCGCGCACTCTCTACGTATTCGATGTGCGCAGCCCCGAGGAGTACGAGGCGGGACACCTGCCGGGCTCGCGCTCCGCCCCCGGCGGCCAGCTCGTGCAGGAGACCGACGGCTTCGCCCCCGTTCTCGGGGCGCGGGTGGTGCTGGTGGACGACGACGGCGTCCGCGCCACCATGACCGCTTCCTGGCTCGAACAGATGGGGGGACGGGAGGTGGCGGTGCTCGAGAACGCGCTGGCCGCGGGGGAGCTCGAGCGCGGTCCGGACCCCGGCGCGGTGGCGCCGGCCAGTCCGGAAGAACGGGTGCTCAAGCCCTACGAGAGGAGCGAAGGGGTCGAGCAGGCGATGCGCGATTATCTCACCTGGGAGGTGGCCCTGGTCGAAGAGATCGCACGCGACGGCACCGCGCACTGGCTCCGCCGGGAGGGCGCGAAGCCGCCCTCCTGAGCGCGCCCCTTCCGCGGACCGGCGGGGAGGCGTTCAGCGCGTCTGCGGGATGATGAACTCCGCGCCGGTGCGGATGCCGGAGGGCCACCGGGAGGTGACGGTCTTCATTCGGGTGAAGAAGCGCACGCCCTCCGGGCCGTGCATGTGGTGGTCGCCGAAGAGGGAGCGCTTCCAGCCGCCGAAGCTGTGGTAGGCGGTCGGCACCGGTATCGGCACGTTCACCCCCACCATGCCGATGCGCACCCGGCTGGTGAAATCGCGCGCGGCATCGCCGTCGCGGGTGAAGATGGCGGCGCCGTTGCCGAACTCGTGCCGGTTGACCAGATCGAGCGCGTTCTCGTAGTCGTCGGCGCGCACGATGCCGAGCACCGGTCCAAAGATCTCCTCGCGGTAGATGCGCATCTCGGGGGTGACCCGGTCGAAGAGGCAGCCGCCCAGGAAGAAGCCCTCCTCGTTGCCGCTCACCACCTCGTCGCGCCCGTCCACCACGAGCTCCGCGCCTTCCTCCACCCCGGTGTCCACGTAGCCCCTGACCTTGTCGCGGTGCTCCGCCGTCACCAGGGGGCCCATCTCCACTCCTTCCCGGTCGTAGGGCCCCATCCGCAGGTTGCGGACCCGGGGCGCGAGCTTGTCGATGAGGGTCTCGGCGGTGCCTTCGCCGACCGCCACCGCCACCGAGATCGCCATGCAGCGCTCGCCCGCCGAGCCGTAGGCGGACCCGATGATCGCGTCGGTGGCCTGGTCCATGTCCGCGTCGGGCATCACCACCATGTGGTTCTTCGCCCCGCCGAGGGCCTGCACCCGCTTGCCGTTGGCGGTGCCGGTCTTGTACACGTACTCCGCGATCGGGGTCGATCCGACGAAGCTCACCGCATCCACGCCGGGATCGGAGAGCAGGGCGTCGACCGCTTCCTTGTCGCCGTTGACGACGTTCAGCACCCCGGGCGGTATCCCCGCTTCAATCGCAAGCTCAGCGAGGCGCAGCCCGCAGGTGGGGTCCTTCTCCGACGGCTTCAGCACGAAGGTGTTACCGCAGGCGAGCGCCACCGGGAACATCCACATCGGCACCATCGCGGGGAAATTGAAGGGGGTGATGCCCGCGCACACCCCGAGGGGCTGGCGCACGTTGTAGCTGTCTACGCCCCCGGACACGTTCTCGTTGAATTCGCCCTTGAGGAGCTGCGGGATGCCGCAGGCGAACTCCACCACCTCGGTGCCGCGCTGCACGGAGCCCCGCGCATCGTCCAGGGTCTTGCCGTGCTCGGCGGAGACGATCCGCGCGAGCTCGTCGCGATGCGCCTCCAGCAGGCGGTGGTAGTGCATGAGCGTTCTCGCGCGCTGGGCCGGCGGGGTCCCCGACCACGCCGGGAAGGCGGCCCGGGCCGAGGCGACCGCCCCGGCGACCTCGCTCGCGCTCGCAAAGGGCACCCGCGCGCTCACCCGCCCGGTGGCGGGGTTGTACACGTCCCCGAAACGGTTGCTCTCTCCCGGGACTCTCCGCCCGTCGATGAAGTGGCTGAGTACGGTGGCCTCGCTCATGCTGTGCTCCTCGATTGTCGCCGCGTCCGTGGCAAGGTCCGCTGCGTTGCCCGCGTCCATAGCATAGCCCACCCATCTCGATCCGGGCATTGCGGGCCTGGTTCCTCGGGAACTGTTTTGTACTGGCGCCTGCTCTCGCCATGAGGCGAATACCGCCCCTTGTCTTCCCACCCGGTCCGCCCCGAATCTCTCCCCCCGAACCGCCACGTGAACGCGGAGAGGGGCATAATGAGACGTGCTGACAGATTTCTCAGGAGCGCTCATGTCGACGATTTTCTCCCGGATCATCAAAGGCGAGGTGCCGGCCGACATCGTCTACCAGGACGACCTCGTCACCTGTTTTCGCGACATCAATCCGGTGGCTCCCACCCATGTCCTGATCATTCCCAACCGCGAGGTCGCGACTGTTGACGACTTCGAGGACGGGGACGAGCACCTGATCGGCCACATGGTGCTGGTGGCCCGGCGCCTCGCCCGGGAGGAGGGCATCGCGGAGAGCGGTTATCGCCTGATCATCAACTGCAACCGGGACGGGGGCCAGGAAGTCATGCACGTGCACCTGCACCTGATGGGGGGGCGCAGAATGGGGCCGATGGTGGTGCGCGAGTAGGAGGCCCGGGCCGGTTCGGAGTCCGAACCTTTGCCAAGCGATTCCGACCCGCCATTGCAGGGGTTCAGGGCCTGTGAAAGGATCGGTAAGCACTCGGAAAGAACATGCGAGCTAAGGAGAGCGCCGTGTCACCAGAGTTCATCGCGATCGTCATCGTCGGTCTGTCGAACGCCGCCGCACTCGGGTTCCTGTGGAGTCTCCGTCGTGATGTCGGTGATCTTCGTGAGCGCATGGCGCGCCTGGAGGGCCTCTTCGAGGGTTTTGCGCGCCGTAACGGCTCCGCGGGGCGGGAGGCCGCTGCGGCATCCCCTTGAGGGGCGGGCCTTCCTCGCCGCCCGATTGCCCTGACTCAAGACGACGGAAGCGCGACTCGGGCCTGGATTGCGTCGCACGCCGTCCGGGGCGCGTTCGTACGGCTGAGTCCGCCCCTTGGCCTTTACGCGAGGCGAAAAAAAACCCCTCCTGAGAAGGAGGGGTTTGGAATCGAAGGAGACGCCCTCGCTCAGGCGAGGGAGGGCGCTCCGTCGCGACTCGATCGGATCAGTTGAACTGCACCCGCGAGCCGACGTGGAAGGCGTTGATGTCTTCCAGATCCGCGCCGGGCTTATCGAACGAGTAGCTGTTGAAGCCCGCGTAGATATCGACCCCGCCGCCGAGCGAGTACTGGGCGCCGAGACCGATGGCCCGCCCTTCCATGCCGGAGTCGTTGTCGGTACTGCGGTAATCGACGGCGACCGACATGTTGCCCATGCTGTGGGCGACGTTGATGTACATGTCTTCGTAGTCCTGACCGCTGGAGTTGTCCGTACCCCAGGCCGCGTTCACGCTGGTGCCGTTGGCGAAGGCGAGACCACCCGAGATCCCGAGGACGTCATCCATGAAGATAAGGCCTCCGATCACGTTGGCGCCGCCCACGTCGTGACCCAGGTTGGCCCCGAAGCTCCAGTGATGGCTGTTCGGGCTGTCCTTCTGGATGCTGGCCGAGACGGTGATCGGCCCGATGGCCGGCGTGTCGTAGCGCAGGGTGTTCCGGCGACCGATGTTGACGCTGGGGAAGAACGAGTAGACGGAATGACCGCTGGCAGTGCCGTCGGTCATCATCACATGCAGACCGCTGTTGGTGTCCGGGGAGTACTCGGTGCCCATCCACGCGCCGTTGTGGCTCTGCCACATGGCCAGGTTGCCGGCGGCCGGGGCGTTGCCCAGGGTGACCCTGCCGAAGTCGCCGCTGAAGTATAGGTACGAGTGGCGAGGATCGAAGGGAGCCGCCGTGTCGGCGGCATCGATGTCGGTTCCGCCGCCAGGGTTGTTGGCAGACCCGTACTCGATGTGGGCGCCGGCGGTCAGACCACCCATGACCTCACCCTCGGCGGTGAAGCGGAAGCGGGACTTCGACGCGGAGCCGTCGACGTGCTGCACGTCGGAGTTGACGCCGTTGTCGGCGAAGCGGATGGCGCGGTTCACGTGCCCCGAGACGCTGACATCCAGCGCCTGCGCCGCCATTGGCGCGATCGCGCCGGCGACAGCCGTAGCCAGAAGCTTTCTGTTCATTGCTGTTGATTCCTCTTGAGAAACTGTCCTTGTGGCTCCGGAGCAAGATGCCGGAGCCCTCCAACTTCTAGAAGTTGCCCATCCGTAGTCGGGCGAGCGCAGTATAGGGCATCGGCGTCGGCGTTTTGCAACACACGATGCGAAAAAACGCCAATCTGCCCCCGAAAATGTTGCGAAACCGCAACATCGCCCCGATCGATCGGGGCGGTCGGGCGCGATGCGCACCCCGGGCTCTCGTGAAACGGCAAGTCAGGGCGGCGGGCTCCGGTGCGGCGTGGCGGAACTCGCGCTATCGCCATCCGCGGCGCGCCGTTCAAGCGTTGTCCCGCCCCTTCGCCGATATAAAAAAACCCCTCCTGAGAAGGAGGGGTTTGGAATCGAAGGAGACGCCCTCGCTCAGGCGAGGGAGGGCGCTCCGTCGTGACTCGATCGGATCAGTTGAACCTGACCCGCGAGCCGACGTGGAAGGCGTTGATGTCTTCCAGATCCATGCCGGGCGCATCGAACGAGTAAGTGTTGAAACCCGCGTAGATGTCGACCCCGCCGCCGAGCGAGTACTGGGCGCCGAGACCGATGGCCCGCCCTTCCATGCCGGCGTTGTTATCGGTGGTGCGGTAATCGACGGCGACCGACATGTTGCCCATGCTGTGGGCGACGTTGATGTACATGTCTTCGTAGTTCTGACCGCTGGAGTCGTCCGTACCCCAGGCCGCGTTCACGCTGGTGCCGTTGGCGAAGGCGAGTCCACCCGCGATCCCGAGGACATCATCCATGAAGATGAGACCTCCGATCACGTTGGCGCCGCCGACATCGTGACCCAGGTTGGCCCCGAAGCTCCAGTGATGGCTGTTCGGGCTGTCCTTCTGGATGCTGGCCGAGACGGTGATCGGCCCGATGGCCGGCGTGTCGTAGCGCAGGGTGTTCCGGCGACCGATGTTGACGCTGGGGAAGAACGAGTACACGGAGTGACCGCTGGCGCTGCCGTCGGTCTCCATCACTCTCAGACCGCTGTTGGTGTCCGGGGAGTACTCGGTGCCCATCCACGCGCCGTTATGGCTGGTCCACATGGCCAGGTTGCCGGCGGCCGGGGCGTTACCCAGGGTGACCTTGCCGAAGTCGCCGCTGAAGTAGAGGTACGAGTGGCGAGGATCGAAAGTGGACGCCCTGTCGGCCTGCTCGATATCCACACTCCAACCACGATTGCTGGCCGAACCGTACTCGATGTGGGCGCCGGCGGTGAGGCCCCCCATGACCTCACCCTCGGCGGTGAAGCGGAAGCGGGACTTCGACGAGGAGCCGTCGATGTGCTGCACGTCGGAATTGACGCCGTTGTCGGCGAAGCGGATGGCCCGGTTCACCTGCCCCGAGACGCTGACATCCAGCGCCTGCGCCGCCATCGGTGCGATCGCTCCCGCGACCGCCGTAGCCAGAAGCTTCTTGTTCATTGCCATTGATACCTCTTGAGAAACTGCCCTTGTAGCTCCAGAGCAAGATGCTGGAGCCCACCAAATTCCAGAAGTTGCCTGTTCCGTGGTCAGGTGCACGGAGTTTATGTCAAAGGCATCGGCGATTTGTAGCACACGATGCCACACTAGCGCCGATACGACCCCGCAAGTGTTGCGAACCCGCAACATCGCCGCGGTCAGGCATCCCGATCGAGCGCGATGCGCGGCCCGGGAGGGTCGGTCGCTCCGCCCCGCCCCCGTCAGACCGCCTGACGGGCGCCGAGGCGCTCACGCAGGTCATCGATGGCGTCGCGCTGCCCCGCGAACGCCTCGCGCAGGCCGTCGAGGACGCCCTCGATCCGGCCCACGCGTTCCCGTAACCCCGAAAGCTCCTTCTCCACCCGGCCCACGCGTTCCCGTAGCCCGGAAAGCTCCTTCTCCACGCGGTCCAGGCGGGCGTTGAGCCGGCCTTCCAGACGATGCATGGCGGTCAGCATCAAGCCCGCCAGCGCGATCCCGACCGCGAGAATCATGAGTATTTCACCCGAAATGAAATTCAGAGCACAGGAATCAGACATTCGCTGGCTGACTGTTGGTAATGATTACACCAGATGTTGTGGTATTACGAGGGTAGTACCACTATATGTGAAATCCCTTTCAGGTTAAGGCACACATGAATCGCTGTCTTTGTACCATGCTAAGCTGTTTACCAGGAAACAAGAACTACATGCCCATCCCACAGACCAGGAGACTGCTATGAATGCTGAATTGCGACGCAACATTCGGGCATTCGAGGCGATGTCCGAGGAACTGAACAGGGAACATGCCCACGAACATGTGATATTTCACGACGGGGAGTTCATAGGCGCTTACCCGACGTTCCATAAGGCGGCCGAGGCGGCAGTAGAGCAGTTCGGGGCTGGTCCGTACCTTATCCGGGAGGTTGGTGAGCGGCGAGTTCTTTCGATGCCGGCCTCGGTAGCGTACAGGCCAATTCATGCAGACGGCTGAGCTCGGATGGCGGGACGAGGACGGTGCCCTCCATTCAGACACCCTCATCCGATTTGGTCCGAGTATCAAGGTGTTGGTTACTCCCTATCCGGCTCCGAATCAGGCGGAGACATCTCCTCAACCATCAATGCGCCTTACATTGGCTCTGGTAGACACCGGCGCGGAACAGAGCTGTATCGATAGGGGTCTTGCAGAACAACTCGGGCTGCGGGCTATTGATACAGAGCGCCTGAGCGGTGTGGGAGGTGCAGCCGAGCATCCAGTTTTTATGGCCTATGTGACTGTTCCCGAACTGGAACTTGCTCAATACGGGCGCTTTGCTGGTGTCGAACTCGCCAATGGTGGTCAACGGCACGGCGTACTACTGGGGCGAACCCTCCTCTCGGAAGTGATCATGGTCTATGACGGCCCTACCGCCAGCGTTCGAGTGTCTCGAGGGAGCCAGATCGGCGAAAGCGTTTGATCGCGGAGCACCCGCAAGGACGATTCTGCATGCCGGGCTCCAGCCCTGCTTTTTCCGTTCTTTCGATGTCGTCCACGGGAATCGCAGGGACGACCGATGCCTGCCGAACCAAATTTCCAACGGGCGCTCGCCCTGCACCGCTCCGGTCGTCTCGCCGAGGCCGAGGCCGCGTACCGGCGGATCCTCGAAGCGGCGCCGGGAGACCCGCGCGCGCTCGGCCAACTGGGCCTGCTCCGCCATCAGCGTGGCGACTCCCGTGAAGCCCTCGCCTGGCTTCGCCGGGCGGTCGAGGCGAGTCCGGATTCGGCCGCCGCGCATCTGAATCTCGGGGCCGTCCTCGAACACCGCTCCGAGCTCGAGTCGGCGCTCGCCGCTTACCGGGAAGCGGCGCGTCTCGAAGCGGACGCGGCGGACGCGCACTTCAACCAGGGCCTGGTGCTGCTGCGCCTCCGCCGGCCGGGGGAGGCGGCCGCGTGCTTTGGGCGAACCCTTGAGCTCGCGCCCGGCGATGCCGAAGCGCTTCTCAACCTCGGCCACGCGCGGGCGGGACAGGGGCGCTGGCCGGCGGCGGTAGACGCGTTCGATCGCGCGCTCGCCGCACGTCCCGACTGGGGGGAGGCGCAGAACGGGAAAGCGGGCGCCCTGCGTCGCCTGGGTCGTCACCCGGAGGCGCTCGCCGCCTACCGCGCCGCGCTCGCGGTGGCGCCGGACAATGCCGGGCTCCACAACAATCTGGGCAACGTCCTGCACGAGCTCGGGCGGCGGCCCGAGGCAAGGGAAGCCTTTGAGCGCGCGATCGCTCTGGACGGGCGACTGCCGCAGGCGCATCTCGGCCTTGGCCGCCTGCGCGCGGAGGAGGGTGATCCGGCCGGTGCGAGGAGCGCCTGCCGCCGCGCGCTGGAACTCGACCCGGACTTGCCCGGCGCCCGGACCGCGCTCGCCTCGGTGCTGCGCGGCTACCTGCCGCCGCACCACGACCCGGCGCTTGCGTCGGAGCTGCTGCGCCTGATGCGCGCACCCGATGTCGATTCCCAGGACCTCGCGCTTGCCGCCGCCTCGCAGGTGAGAGCCCGCCACCGTCTTCCCCCGAGGCGCGACCCGCGGGCCGGTGATGTCGCGCGCTCCGTGCTGCCGCTCGCACGCGACGAGCTGCTCCGGGAGCTGCTCGCGCGCAACCTCAATGTGGACCCCGACCTCGAAGCGGTCCTCGTCGGGCTTCGCCGGACGCTGCTCTTGCGGAGAAGCCCCGAAGGGGAAGATGGGGCGCAGGCGTCCGCGCCGGTGGAACGACTGTGCGCATCGCTTGCGCTGCAGTGCTTCGCCAACGAGTACCTCTTCGAGTCGAGCGAGGCGGAGGAGGACCAGGTGGAGGACATCGCGCGCTCCTTTGCGCCCCCGCCCGCTCCCGCCGCCCTCGACGCGGGCGCGCGATGGGACCTGCTGCGCATCGCGATGTACCGACCGCTGTGGCGGGTGGAGGCCGCGCGGGGCCTGGAAGGCGCCGGCGAGACCCGCCTCGGCCGCGAGCTCGCGCGGGTGGTGGAGCGCACGCTGGTCGAGCCGCTGCGGGAGCGGCGTCTCGCCGCGGACATCACGAGCGCGGGGCCGGTGCGCGACGCGGTATCCCGGCACGTGCGGGCCCAGTACGAGACGGCGCCTTATCCACGGTGGCTGCACATCGCCGCGATGGAGCGCTCGCCGGTGGCGGAGAGCCTCGCGCGCCGCTTCGCCCCCTGGAAGCCGGCGCGGGCCTTCGGGGCCGGGACCCGGGCTCTGGTGCTCGGCTGCGGTACCGGCTACGAGCCCATCGAGCTCGCGCTGCGCGAGCGGGACTTCGAGGTCACCGCGGTGGACTTGAGCCTCGCGAGCCTCGCCTACGCGCGGCGCATGGCCGAGGACCTCGGGGTGCGCAACATCCGCTTCCGGCACGGGGATCTCCTGGATCTGCGCGATATCGACGGTGCTTTCGACCTCGTCTCGGCGAGCGGCGTGCTGCATCACATGAGAGACCCCCTCGCGGGATGGGAGGCGGCGGCGTCGCGACTCGCCGCGGGCGGCCTGATGCGCGTCGGCCTCTACAGTGCGACGGCGCGGCGGAGCGTCACGAGGGCACGCGAGAGCATCCGGCGCCTGAAGGTGCCGCCGACGCCGGCGGGGATGCGCGCCTTTCGGCTCGCCCTGCTGCGCGGCGAGCTCGGCCCGGAGTTCGAGCGCCTGGGGCGCAGCCCCGATCTCCACTCGCTCAGCGGGCTGCGGGACCTGCTCTTTCATGTCGAGGAGCACCACTTCGATCTCGGGGGCATCGCCTCGGCGCTCTCCCGGCTCGGTCTCGAGTTCGTCGGCTTCGAGCACGAAGATCCGGGTACCTCGCCGCGCTACGCTCGGGCGTATCCCGACGATCCCCGGCAGATCTCGCTCTCGCGGTGGGCCGACTTCGAAGCCGCTCATCCCGAGACCTTCACCGGCATGTACCAGTTCTGGTGCGAGAAGCCGGCCGCTTGACCGCCACGCGAGGCGCGGCGCTTTCGAATTGGCGGGCAAGAGGCCACAATCGGGCCGCACGACACATCAGTCAGGCAGAAGTTGCCCGGCCACTCTCCGGACCTCGCCGCCCGATCCCGGGCGCTGGGAGCGCAGCCATGTCTACGGATACGATCTTCTCCGGCGTGGATTCGATCATCGAATCCGTCCTCGAGCTCATTCGCGAGCGCGTGCCGTCCGCGCAGGTGGCGGCGGCGGAACACTTCGCGCGGCCCTACTACGCGGGCACCGCGGCCGAAGACCTGGAGGACCGCAGCATCGTCGACCTCTACGGCGCGGTGCTCTCGCACTTCAACTTCGCGCACCAGCGCCGCCCGGGAACCCCCAAGGTGCGGGTGTACAACCCGGTGCAGCCGCAGCACGGCTGGCGTTCGACCCACAGCATCGTGGAAGTGGTGTCGGACGACATGCCCTTTCTGGTGGACTCGGTGCGCATGGCGCTCAACCGGCGCTCGCTCACCACCCACCTCGTCATCCACCCGGTGATGAGGGTGTGCCGCGACGCGAAGGGCGTGCTGGCCGTGCCCGAGGGCGACGGGGCGATCACCGAGGCCATCATCCACGTCGAAGTGGATCGCCAGACCGAGGAGCGGGTGCTCGACGAGATCGCGACCGAGATCCGCGGCGTGCTCGCGGACGTGCGCGCCGCGGTCGAGGACTGGCAGCCGATGCGGGATCGCCTCCAGTCGGTGCTCGCGGAAATCGAGTCGAAGCCTCCGCCCCTGGACGAGTCCGAGCTCGCGCGGGGACGCGACTTCCTCGAGTGGGTCGGCAACGACCACTTCACCTTCCTCGGCTACCGGGAGTACGAGCTGCTCGGAGACGAGGGCGAAGAGCGGCTGCGCTCGGTGGGAGGCTCCGGTCTCGGGCTGCTGCGCGAGAGCGAGTCCCGGGAGTCGACGGCCTTTGCGAGCCTGCGCCCCGAGATTCGCCGCCTCGCCCGCGAGCCGCACCTGTTGATCATCACCAAGGCGAACGCGCGGTCCACCGTGCACCGGCCCGGCTATCTCGACTACATCGGCATCAAGACCTTCGACGAGGCGGGCAAGGTCACGGGGGAGCGGCGTTTCGTCGGCCTCTACACCTCGGCCGCCTACAACCAGGTGCCGCGGGCGATACCGCTGCTGCGCGAGAAGGTGGCGCGGGTGATGGAGCGCGCCACCTATCCCGCGAAGAGCCATGCCGCCAAGGCGCTGCTCAACATCCTGGAGACATTTCCCCGGGATCTTCTCTTCCAGGTCGGCGACGACGAGCTCTTCGACACCGGCATGGGGATCCTGCACTTGCAGGAGCGCCAGCGCATCCGGCTCTTCGTGCATCGGGACCGCATCGGGCGCTTCGTGTCGTGCATCGTCTACGTGCCGCGGGAGCGTTTCAACACGGAGATCCGGCTCAAGATCCAGAGCCTCCTCGCGCAGACGCTCGGGGCCTGCGACGTGGACTTCACCGTGCACCTCTCGAAGTCCGTCCTCGCGCGCCTCTACTTCGTGTTCCGCGTGTCGCCGGCGCACGCACCGACGCTCGATGTCGACGATCTGGAATCGCGTCTCGCCGACTACACCCGCGACTGGCGCGACGACCTCCACGACGAATTGCAGGACCACTGCGGGGAAGAGCTGGGGGTGGCGCGCTATCGCCGCTACGGCGAGGCGTTCACCGCCGACTACCAGGCGAGCTACAGCGCCCGCGTGGCCGTGCACGACATCGACAGCATGGAGGCGCTCGACGGCGCCGCGGACGGCATCGCCATGAGCCTCTACCGACCGCTCGAGGCGGCGCCCGACGTGCTCCACTTCAAGCTCTTCCGGCCCGAGCGGCCCATCTCGCTCTCGGACGCGCTGCCCGTGCTGGAGAACATGGGCCTCATGGTCGAGACCGGGCAGCCGGCCCGGCTGCAGCTTGCGGACGGCTCGCGCATGTGGATGCAGGACTTCGGCATGCGCGCGGCGGAGTCGCTGGAGATCGACATCGATCGGGTCAGGGCCAAGTTCCAGGAAGCCTACCAGCGGGTCTGGGCGGGAGACGCCGAGAACGACGGGTTCAATCGCCTGGTGCTGCGGGCCGGGCTCGGCTGGCGCGAGGTCGCGGTGCTGCGCGCCTGCTGCAAGTACCTGCGCCAGGCCGGAACGACGTTCAGCCAGGAATATATGGAGTCGGCCCTCGCCGGCAACGCCTCGATTGCACAAGCGCTCGTCCGGCTCTTCCACGCCCGCTTCGACCCCGCCGGGTCCGAAGACCGCGAGGCGCGCACACGAGCGATCGTGGAAGAGATCCGCGAGGCGCTCGACGACGTGGCGAATCTCGACGAAGACCGCATCCTGCGCAGCTTCCTCGGTCTCATCCGCGCGACCTTGCGCACCAACTTCTATCAGCGCGACGAAGGCGGGGAGGTGAAGCCCTGCATCGCCTTCAAGTTCGATCCCGCCCGCATCGCGGAGCTGCCGGAGCCTCGTCCCATGTACGAGATCTTCGTGTACTCCCCGCGGGTGGAAGGCGTGCATCTGCGCGGCGGGCCGGTGGCGCGCGGCGGCATCCGCTGGTCGGACCGGCGCGAGGACTTCCGCACCGAAGTGCTGGGGCTCGTCAAGGCGCAGATGGTGAAGAACTCCGTGATCGTCCCGGTCGGATCGAAGGGGGGCTTCGTCCCCAAGCGCATGCCCGCCGGCGGCGATCGCGAGGCGATCCAGGCCGAGGGGATCGCTTGTTACGAAGTCTTCATCGGCGGGCTCCTCGATCTCACCGACAACCTCGTCGACGGCGAGCTGGCGCCGCCCCCGGACCTGGTCCGTCACGACGGCGACGACCCCTACCTGGTGGTCGCGGCGGACAAGGGAACCGCGACCTTCTCCGACATCGCGAACCGCCTCGCCGCCCGCTACCGCTTCTGGCTCGGAGACGCGTTCGCTTCGGGCGGCTCCCAGGGCTACGACCACAAGGGCATGGGCATCACGGCGCGCGGGGCGTGGGAGTCGGTCAAGCGCCACTTTCGCGAGCTGGGCGCCGATGTGCAGAGCACCGACTTCACGGTGGTCGGGATTGGCGACATGGGCGGCGATGTGTTTGGCAACGGCATGCTGCTGTCGGAGCACATCCGCCTCGTCGGAGCCTTCAACCATCTGCACGTGTTCATCGACCCCGATCCGCAGGCGGCCGCGAGCTACCGGGAGCGCGCCCGCCTCTTCGCGCTGCCGCGCTCGAGCTGGGCCGACTACGACCCGGAGCTCATCTCCGAGGGCGGCGGCGTCTACCCGCGCAGCGCCAAGTCCATCGATTTATCTCCTCAGGCGCGCGAGGCGCTCGGGATCGAGGCGACCTCCCTGACCCCCAACGAGCTGATGCGCGCGATGCTCCGCGCCCCCGTCGATCTCCTCTGGAACGGTGGCATCGGCACCTACGTCAAGGCGAGCACCGAGCGCCATGCCGAGGTCGGCGATCGGGCCAACGACTCGCTGCGCGTCGACGCGTCGGAGCTGCGCTGCAAGGTGGTGGGCGAAGGCGGCAACCTCGGCTGTACACAGCTCGGGAGAGTGGAGTTCGCCGCTCGCGGGGGCCGGATCATCACCGACGCGGTCGACAACTCCGGCGGCGTGGACTGCTCCGACCACGAGGTCAACATCAAGATCCTGATGAACGAAGTGGTCGCATCCGGGGACCTGACCGAGAAGCAGCGCAACCGGCTGCTCGCGGAGATGACCGACGAAGTGGCGAAGCTGGTGCTGCGCAACAACTATCTCCAGACCCAGGCCTTGAGCGTCGCGGCGGCCCAGGCGAGCTCCCTGCTGGAAGTGCACGCGCGCCTGATGCGCGCCCTGGAGCGCAACGGCGACCTCGACCCCGCGATAGAGTTTCTCCCCGGTGCGGACGAGATGGACGAGCGCGCCTCGCACGGGCGGGGACTGACGCCCCCGGAGCTCTCGGTCCTGATGGCGTACGTGAAGATCACGTTGTTCCAGTCGCTGCTGGAAGCGGGCATCGGGGGCGACCGCCTCGTCGAGGGGGAGCTCCTTCGGTATTTTCCGCAGCCGCTGCAAGAGCGCTTCGCGGAGCAGATCCGTGGCCATCGCCTCGCGCGCGAGATCGTCGCCACGGTGGTGGCCAACGAGGTCGTCAACCGCGCCGGCATCACCTTCGTCTACCGCCTCGGGGAGGAAACGGGGGCGAATGCCGCCGACATCGCCCGCGCTTATCTGGCCGCGCGTGAGATTTTCGACATGGAGTGGGTGTGGGCCAAGATCGAGGGCCTGGACAACGAGGCGAGCGCGCAGTCCCAGATCGCGATGCTGCTGCAGAGCCGCCGGCTCGTGGAGCGGGCGACGCGCTGGCTTCTCCGGCACTGCCCGCGTCCCCTCGATGTCGCCGCCACGGTGGCGCTCTTCGCACCGGGGGTGGCGGCGCTCTCCGACGGTCTCGTGGACCTCGTCGCGCCGGCGAGCCGGGCGGCGATGCGGCGCCGCGCAAGCGAGCTGTCGGCGCAGGGAGTGCCGGAAGCGCTCGCGGATCGGGTGGCGGAGTTCAACGAGGTGTACTCGAGCTTCGACATCATCGAAGTGGCGGGGGCCACCTCGTTTCCCGTCGATGCGGTGGCGGCGGCCTATTTCGCGCTGGGCTCCGATCTCGACCTGCACTGGCTGCGAGACCAGGTCGCGGCGCTGCCCCGGGTGAACCGCTGGCAGGCGCTCGCGCGCGCCGCGCTCCGCGACGATCTCTACAGCCTTCAGAGCGCGCTGACGAGAAACGTCCTGGAGATGTCGTCATCCTCGCGCGACGCGAAGGCGCGCATTCGGACCTGGACCGCAAGCCATGCGCCGGCGGTCGGCCGGTGGCGCCAGGTCCTCGCGGATCTCAAGGCGGCGGGCGCGATCGATTTCACCATGCTCTCGGTCGCGATGGGAGAGATCCGCGGACTGCAACGCGCGGCGGTTCCCGCTCCCGCTTCGGCGCCGGCGTCGGAATCGGCGAAGAAACCCGCGAAGGCCGCGCGCAAGCGGCGTCGGGTGGCGGGATAGCCGGACCGGGCGATCGACGCGCCGGGCGATCGAATCACTTTACCGGAGCGATCATCGCATCCAGGTTCAGCTCGTCGCAGAAGTCCATGAACTCGCCCCGGATCGTGGCGATCGAAAGATCGGAAGGGATTCCGAGCGTGAGGTGCAGCGCGAACATCGCCGCTCCGGTCTGGGGGGCCGGATACCGATTGGTGTAGACGTCCTCGATGTTGATGCCGCGGGTGGCGAAGAAGGACGACACCTCGTGCACGACTTCCGCGTTCTCCGGGGCGATGACTTCCACCGCGTAGGGGATGAGACCGCGAGTATCCTGCCGCGCTTCGGTGCGGGTGGAGGAGATGTGCAGACCGAGCGAATCCGCCACTCGGGGGAGCGCGCTCTCCAGCTTGGCGATCGCATTCCAGTATCCCGTTACCAGCATGACCGCGGCGAACTCGCTGCCGAGCACCGCCATGCGGCTTTCTCCGATGTGGCAGCCGCATTCGAGCACGCTCTGGGAAAGCGACCCGACGAGTCCTGTGCGGTCTTTACCGACTGCGGAAACTACCAGGTAGGTTTGCATGCACTCCAGGACGTCGAACCGCCGATCCGAGGCGGAAGGGACGCCACGCAGAGTACTGCCGTCGCGCTACCGCGGGTCTCGTCCCGCTTGCTAGTCCGCCACACGGCAAAGTAGCATTATCGATGCGAATGAACCAGGGGATTCAAGGGATCATGTTCAAAGGCAGCAACGTTGCTCTGGTCACCCCGATGCGGGCCGATGGCGTTGTCGACGAGGCCGCCTTGGACCTTCTCGTCGAGTTTCACATCCAGAGTGGAACGCAGGGCATCGTGGCGGTAGGCACGACGGGAGAGTCCGCGACGCTCGATGTAGAGGAACACTGTGCGGTGATCGGCAGGGTGGTGGAAGTCGCGGCCGGACGGATACGGGTGATCGGCGGCACCGGCGCCAACTCCACAAAGGAGGCCATCCACCTGACGAGCAGGGCGAAGGAACTCGGGGTCGACGGCTGCCTGCTCGTGACGCCCTACTACAACAAGCCGACCCAGGAGGGCCTGTACCGGCACTACCGGGCGGTGAGCGACGAGGTGGACATTCCGCTGATCCTCTACAACGTGCCGGGCCGTACCGCCTGCGACATGCTGCCGGAGACGGTGGAACGCCTTGCCGAAGTCCCGAACATCGTGGGCATCAAGGAGGCGTCGGGCGACATCGATCGCATTTACGAGCTGTTGGAGCGCTGCGACTACGATTTCCTCGTGCTGAGCGGTGAGGATCACATGTCGCTCGACACCATGCTCGCGGGTGGGCACGGCGTCATTTCGGTCACCGCCAATGTCGTGCCCGGCGCAATGAGCGATATGTGCGATCTGGCGCTGGCCGGGAAGGGTGAGGCGGCGCGCGCGATCGATGCCCACCTGCGGGATCTGCACGAGGCGCTCTTCTTCGAGTCCAACCCGATTCCCGTCAAGTGGCTCCTGCATGATCTCGGTGCGATCCCGCCCGGCATCCGTCTGCCCCTCACTCCCCTGTCCGAAGCGTGGCACGACCGGGTCCGAGATGCCCTGAGCTACGCGGAAGCCGTGCCGGTCTGAGCGGGCCGTCCCACGCAAGCCAGCGAATCGCCTCGCGTCATAGCAGTTACCCCGCGGCCGCGCCGAACTGAAGTCCCCGACCAGACGCTCGTCTTCGATACCTGTCTCGAACGCACTGCAGTCTCGGCTTCGGATCATCGGCGACTCGGAACACGCAATGCCCTGCCACTTGAAAGCGGCTTTGCCGGCTCGTGGTCCGGTGATGAGTGATTCTTCGCGGCTGCGGCCGCGGGACTCCGGAAAAGCGACGCCCGGTCCGGCCCGGCCCGCTTGCGCGAGTCGCACGCGCGCCCGGCCGCTTCCAGGGCGGAGGCGCGGCGATAGCGGCGCGATGCGCACCCGCACGGGAGCCCTGGCCGTCGCGGCGGCGCTCTGCCTGCTGTCGGCGTGCGCGAGTGTCGACGAGCGCCTGGGGGATATCCTTACGGGGGGAGGAGCGGACTACAAGTCGAGCCAGCGTCTGCCTTCCCTGGAAGTGCCGCCGGATCTCAGCTCGCAGGCGATTCAGGGTTCGATGGAAGTGCCCGGGTCGGGCAGCGCGACCTGGACCGACTACAACGCCGACCGCGATGCCGGGGGGGGCGAAGGCTCGGGCCTGCTGCTCGACTTCCGACAGGTCAGGGTCGAACGCAGCGGCGACGAGCGCTGGCTGGTCGTCGAGGCGGCGCCGGAGGCGGTGTGGCCCCAGGTGAGGGCGTTCTGGCTGCAGCAGGGCTTCGCGGTCGAGGTGGACGAGCCGAGCATCGGCATCATGGAGACGGACTGGGCGGAAGAGCGCACCCGCTTTTCCGGCGGCGTGTTTGGGCGCCTGCTCGGAGAGCTGTCGACCGCTCTCACCGGGGCCGCGATCCGGGACAAGTTTCGCACCCGCATCGAGCGCGGTACGGAGAGCGGGTTCACCGAGATCTACGTCTCCCACCGCGGGGCGGAGGAGGTCGGTCCGAGCGGCACGCGCCAGAACGTTCAGAGCGGAGCGGAAGCGCGCCGCGTATGGCAGCCTCGGGCCGCCGACCCCGAGCTCGAAGCGGAGATGCTGACCCGCATGATGGTGTTCTTCGGGGTGCAGAAGGACCACGCCCGGGAGGTCGTCGCCGAGGTGCCGGAGCGCCCGGCCCGCGCCCGTATCGTCACCGACACCAGCGGCGCTTCGGTGCTCTCGATGGACGACGACTTCGCCCGGGCCTGGCGTCGGACCGGGCTCGCGCTCGACCGCATCGGCTTCACGGTGGAGGATCGGGATCGTTCCCGTGGTCTGTACTTCGTGCGCTATGTGGATCCGGACCAGGATCTCGACCGGGAGGAGGGCTTGCTTTCGCGGCTCGCCTTCTGGCGCGAGGAGCCGGGCCTCGAAGCCATCGAGTACCTCATCAACCTCATCGGCGGAGACGAGGTCACCCAGGTCATCGTGCTCGACACCGAGGGAGAGCGCAGCACGGACGCGACCGCGGACCGTATCCTCAACCTCCTGCTCGAAGAGCTGAAGTAGCCCGCCCCTTCGCGTCCGGTCGCGTTCCGCGGCCCGCCGGCGGCGGCGAGCATGCGGGAGTTCACCTCTCGCCCGGGCGCGCGGGCCTCAACCCGGCCAACCTGGCATGGCCCGCTACCGCTTCGCGTGGCGCAGCAGGCGCTTGCGCCGCCGCCGCTGGCGGGGACTCAGCTCGTTGCGTCGATCCTGGTACGGGTTGTCCCCGGTGCGGAACTCGACGACCAGAGGGGTCCCGCGCAACTCGAAGCGCCGGCGGAAGACGCCCGCGAGATATCGCCGATAAGTTGCCGGCACCGCGTCGGTCTGGTTGCCGTGGACGATGAGGCGCGGTGGGGCGGAGCCGCCCTGGTGGGCGTAGCGCAGCTTGATGCGTCGGCCGCGCACGAGCGGGGGCGGGTGTCGGGCGACCGCATCGCGGAGCGCGCGGGTGAGGTCCGCGGTCGGGAATCGGGCATGGGCGGCGCGGTGGGCGGCCACCGCGGAACGAATCAGCGCCCGCACGCCCCGTCCCTCGAGGGCGGAGATGTAGTGCACGGAGGCGTAGTCCGCGAACGTGAAACGCCGCGCAAGCTCCGCGCGCAGCCGCTTGCGTGCCTCTTCACCGAGACGGTCGCACTTGTTGACTCCGATCGCGAGAGCCCGGCCCGCTTCCACCACGTGGCCCAGCAGTCGGGCGTCCTGTTCCGATACCGTCTCCGTCGCATCGAGGAGGAGGGCGACCGCGTCGCACGTGTGGATCGCCTCCAGCGCCTTGATGATGCTGAACTTCTCCACCGCTTCGGCGACCCGGCTTCGTCTGCGGATCCCGGCGGTATCGACGAGGGTGCACGAGAGCGAGCCGCGGCGCACCGGGATGTCGACGCTGTCGCGGGTGGTGCCCGGGCGCTCGTGGGCGACGACGCGCTCCTCGCCCGCCAGCCGGTTGATGAGGGTGGACTTGCCGGCGTTGGGACGCCCCACGATCGCGATGCGCGGGGCGGGGTGGGACTCCGCCGGCGGGGCGGGAGCGGGGGCGGGAGGGAACAGGGCGCCGAGCGCGTCCACCAGCCGGCCGAGCCCCTGGCGGTGGGCGGCGGCGATGCCGATGGGGTCGCCGAGGCCGAGATCGTGAAACTCGGCCAGCGCGCTGTGCCGATCGAGCCCGTCGATCTTGTTGACGACGGCCAGGATCGGCTTGCCCTCGCGGCGCGCGAGCGCCGCCACCTCATGATCGTCCGGGGTCGGACCCTCCCGGGCGTCGAAGAGCAGGAGGGTGAGATCGGCCTCTTCGAGCGCCCGGCGGGACTGGCGTGAGACCAGCTCGTGGAAGCCGGTGGCGCCGGGCGCGATGCCCCCGGTATCGATCACGATGAAGGGATGCTCGGGGTGTTGGACCACGGCGTAGTGCCGATCGATGGTCACCCCCGGGACATCGGCCACGAGCGCGCGGCGCGAGCGCGTGAGACCGTTGAACAGCGTGGACTTGCCCACGTTGGGGCGGCCGACGATGGCGACGACGGGCAACATCGCAAGGTTCAACCCGGATACTTCACCGATTTTCTACTGCGCACGCCACTATGCTCGCGTGCGCGGGCCGTACTGGGTCGCACCGCTTGCGACTTCGTGTCGGCTACCTGCTGCGCTTCGCTTGTTTCCGGCTCGCCCTTGCGCGTCTTTCGGTCCGTGCGCCCAGTTGTCACGGCATCTTGGCGCCTGAGGCGGCCGAAAATCGGTGAAGCATCCGGGCTCCACTTGGCGTTATCGCACGACGAGGGCGCTCAGGGTGCCTCCACGGTCGAGCACGTAGACGGTGTCGGAGTCGGTGACGGGAGGGGCGAGCACCCCCTCTCGCACGCGCGCTCGGGCCGCGAAGCGACCGTCCTCGCGGTGCAGCCAGTGGACATGGCCATCCGAGTCCGCGACGACCACGTAGGACCCGAAATGCACCGGCGCGCCGATCCCCCGGCCCTGCAGCCCCTGCTGGCGCCACACCGATGCGCCGCTCGAACGAGCGAGGGACCACACGTGGCTCATGTCGTCGCTGACATAGAGATTGGCGTAGTCGAGCCCCAATCCCGCGTGGGAGGACATGTCGCGGCGCCACAGGATGGCGCCGATCCGCGCGTCGATCGCGGTCACCTGTCCCTGGAAGGTGACCACGTACACGGTGTCGTCCGCGACGAGGAGATCGGCGTCCACATCGACGATGCGTTCGAGCTCGGAGCGGCCGCTCGGCACCGCGACGGAACTCTCCCAGCGCGTCTGTCCGTCCGCCAGAGCCACCGCGACCACCTGGCCCCCGTCGAACCCGGCGATGACCGTATCCTCGAAGAGGGCCGGGGCGCCGGAGCCGCGCAGCGTCAGGACCGGCATCGTGCGGTCGTACACCCAGTTGCGCTGGCCGCTCTCCCCCGACAGCCCGAAGAGCTTTCCGTCGCCGGTGCGCACCACGACCACTCCCCGCGCGACGATGGGAGGCGCCAGCACCTCGCTCGTGACCCCGCTTCGCCACCGGGGGGCGCCGTCCTGCGTCCCGAGCGCAATCACTTCCCCGTCGCTCGTACCCACCACCACCAGGCCTTCGCCGACGCCCGGGCCACCGGTAAGCGCGGCCCCGGTCTTGACCTTCCACACCCGCTTTCCGCTCGCCGCGTCCCAGGCGACGACCTCGCCATCGTGCCCGGCGGCGAACGCGAGGCCTTCGGCAAGCGCCGGGCGCAGCTTCAGGAAGTGATCGTCCACGCCCGACCCGACCCGCCGGCGCCAGCGTACGTCCACCTCCACCGTGGCCTCGAAGTCGACCAGCTCCGCCGCTTCGGGAGCGTGGTCCTCCCCGCCCGCGATCCGATCCCTCACTCCGCATCCCACCAGGCCGAGGACGAGCACGACCAGGAGGACGAGCAGGCACACGAGAAAGAAAGTGGCGCGCATGTCCGGACCGCCTTGCTCAGGGCACCCGCAAGTGCCCGAGATCATCGAGCTTCATCTGCACCCGGGCGCGTGACGCGGCGAGGGCTTCATCGCCGGCGAGAACCTCCAGCCAGGCGGCGCGCGCCTCTTCCCGCGCCCCCTGGGCGAGCTGAATGTCTCCGCGAAGCTCGCCCGCCAGTGCGGCGAAGGCGGTGGAGCCGACCTCCGCGAGGGTATCGAGCGCGGCGCCGGTGTCTTTCTCGTCGAGAAGCACCCGCGCCAGACGGATGCGCGCGAGGTCCCGGTATCCCTCCCGCGATGCGTTTTCGACGATCCAGGAGAGGCGGCTGCGCGCCTCGGCCGGGTCGTCTTGCGCCACCGCGCTCGCGGAGGCGACGAAGGCGGCGAGCGTCGCGTAGCCGCTGCGAGGAAACTCGCTGAGTAGGAGGGCGGCCTGTGAGCGCGCGTCGGCGTGCCGCTCCAGGGCGGCGGCCTCGACCACCTCCGCGTACATCCTCGATGCCTCCTCGGCGCGCCGCTCCTGGTGGCTCTGCCAGGCGTTCCAGCCCACGATGCCGCCCAGTCCGAGCACGACCCCGACCACGATGGTGCGGCCGTACTCGTGCCACCACGTCTTGAGAGTTGCGAGATCTTCGTCGTCCGCCATGGTGTCCTCAACCGCGCAGGAAGTCCGCGAGTTCGCTCTGCCGCATGGATTGCTGCTCCGCGCTCTCGCGCAGCGCCTTGACCGCCACCCGGGCGTCGCGCACCTCCTCGTCGCCGACGATGAGGGCGTAGCGCGCCCCGCTGCGGTCGGCCCTGCGAAGCTTGGTGCGGAAGTTTCCGTCGGCGGCATCGACGGTCAGCGACAGCGAGGCGACTCCGTCGCGAAGCGATTCGGCGAGCCGGTGGGCTTCCCGGCGCGCCGCGTCTCCCACCGCGACCAGGTACGCATCGGGCGCAGGGGCGGCCGGGGCGAGAGACTGCTGGTCGAGCAGCGCGACGATGCGTTCGAGGCCCATCGCGAAGCCGGTGGCGGGCGCGCTCTGCCCGCCGATGTCCTCGATCAGACGGTCGTAGCGCCCGCCGCCGCACACCGCGTTCTGGGCCCCGAGCGCTTCGGTGCTCCACTCGAACACCGGGCCGGTGTAGTAGTCGAGGCCGCGAACGAGGCGGGGGTTGAGGCGCCATGAGAGACCGGCGCGGTCGAGCATCGACGACAGGCCTTGAAGGTGCTCGGCGCTCGCTTCGTCGAGATGGTCGGTGATGCGCGGCGCGCCCTCGATGAGCTCCTGCATGTCCGGGTGCTTGGAATCGAGGATGCGCAGCGGATTGGAGCCGAGCCTTCGCCGACTGTCTTCATCGAGGCGCCCGTCATGGGCGGAGAAGTAGCGCACCAGCTCGTCCCGATAGCGGGTCTGGGTGGCGCGCGACCCGAGGGAGTTGAGATCGAGACGCAGTCCCGAGAGTCCGAGGCGGCGCCACAGCCTCGCGCAGATGAGAATGAGCTCCGCATCCACGTCGGGACCGGGAAATCCGAGCGCTTCCACGTCGAGCTGGTGGAACTGCCGGTACCGGCCCTTCTGCGGTCTCTCGTAGCGGAACATCGGACCGATGGTCCAGACGCGCTGACCGCCGGAGCGCAACCAGCCGTGCTCGACCGCGGCGCGCACGCAGCTCGCGGTGCATTCCGGGCGCAGGCTGAGGCTGTCTCCGTTGCGATCCGCGAAGGTGTACATCTCTTTCTCGACGATGTCGGTCGCCTCGCCCACCGAGCGCCGGAAGAGCTCGGTGCGCTCCAGCAGCGGCGGCCGGATCTCCCGGTAGCCGTAACCCCGCAGCACCTCGTGCGCGGTCGCTTCCAGGAAACGCCACGTCGAGGATTCGGTCGGGGAGATGTCGTTCATCCCCCTCACGCCCGTGATCCGGTTCATCGTCGCCATCCGTGACTCGCCGGGTTCAGGTTCCGGGCGATTCGAGCTCGCGGGCGGACTGCGAAGCGGTCGGAGTCCGAAACGCGGTGGGGGGCTCTCCCCCCAGGGAGAAGCGCGCCACTCCATCGGTCGAGAAGGCGCTGAAGTCGACGATGGCGCCGTTGTAGCGCACCTCCACGCTCTCGGCATTGCCGAACACCAGCCGCATCGGGCCCTGGCCGCGGAGATCGAGACGATCGCCGGGCTGGGCGAGACCGTAGAAGAGCCGTTCGTCGGCAGAATCGTAGACTTCCAGCCAGCACTCGGACGTGAAGCCGAGCTCGAGACGATCGGTGGACGCGTCGGTCCCGGGACGGGCCCCCTCCCCGGTCTCGACCGCGAGGGCCGATCGATCCTCGGTCGCCTCCGCGGGCGCTGCGAGCGCGGTGTCCTGCGCTTCTGCTTCCGGTTCCGGCGCCCCGTCGACACCGATCCCCGCTTCGGGTTCCTGCTCGGCCGGCGCTTCGGGCGTCGCACTCTCCGCCTCTTCCGGCGCGGCGGGCTCCCCGGCTGGAGTCGATGCGGGAGATGCGGTGTCCGCCTCGGCCGCGACCGTCGTCGCGTCCACGCCGATTGCGACCGGCTCGGTTTCGGGCGTCACGCTGGCGGGCTCGGGTTCGGGTGCTGATACTGATCCGGATTCGGGCGCCTCGCGCCCGCCGCCGCCCGACTCGTCCCGCGTCGCGGAAGCGGGCTCCTCATCCGGGGGCGCCGCCCCTTGCGCCTCGGTTGCCGTGGTCGCATCGCTCGACGGGGCGGCTTGCGCTTCCGTCGCCGGAACCTCCTCCGGGGGCGGCGCGGTATCCGGCGGCGTCGCCTCTTGCGTTTCGCTCGCCGTTGTGGCGCCGCTTGATGGGGATTCTTGCGTTTCCGTCACCGGGGCCTCGTCCGGGGTCGAAGCGCGACCCGCTTCCGCGACCTCGGCGGGAGGGGTCGTCTCGGAGCGCACCGGAGCGGAGTCCTGACTCCTCCACCACAGCACGACGAGCACGATCAGAGCCGCCACCACGATCCAGGTGACGATGCGGAACGGGAAGTCGCCGCTTTGCATCTGCGACCCGAGGGAGATGTCCGCAACCAGCGACGGCGGTTCGAAATTGCGTTGCTCGTAAGCCTGGACGATGGGTTCCGGGGGCAGCTCCAGGAGCCGCGCATAGCCCCGAAGGTATCCGCGCACGAAGATCGGCGCGGGGAGCTGCGCGTAGTCGTCGGCTTCCAGGGCCAGGATCGTGCCGCTGGTGAGACGCATTCGGGCCGAGATCTCGTGCACCGACATGCCGGCCGCCTCGCGGGCGGCGCGCAGCTGCTCGCCCGGGCCCTGCATGACCGGGATCGGGGCGACGTCGTCGAGGTCGTGGGATGGAGGCGGCACGCTCATGCGTGCGGAGCCTTGCATGCGAGGGCCGCGTCGTCCATGTGCCGCAAGCGGCGCATGCGCCGGCTGCGCGGCAGGACCCGACCGGCGAGCTGGCCGCACGCGGCATCGATGTCCGCCCCCCGGGTCTGCCGGGTGATGGTCATCAGTCCGCCCGCGAGAAGAATGTTGCGGAACGCTTCGATCGCCTCGGGCGGGGAGCGTCGCAAGCCCGCTCCGGCGAAGGGATTGAAGGGGATCAGGTTGACCTTGGCGGGAATGCCGCGCAGACAGCGCACCAGTTGTCGGGCATGGGCGGGGGTGTCGTTGATGCGATCGAGCATCACGTACTCGAAGGTCACCTTCTCCCGGGGCATGACGCTCACGTAGTCCCGGCAGGCATCGAGCAGCTCGGCGAGCGGCCAGGTGCGGTTCAGCGGCACGAGCTCGTCACGGAGCTCGTCGTTCGGCGCATGCAGGGAGACCGCCAGGCTCACCGGGCAGGCTTCCTTGAGCTTCCGGATGCCGGGCACCACCCCCGCCGTGCTGAGGGTGATGCGCTTGCGGGCAAGGCCGAAAGCGCAGTCGTCTCGCATGATCTCCAGCGCGCTCAGGACGTTTTCGAAGTTGAGCAGGGGTTCGCCCATCCCCATGAACACCACGTTCGTTATCGGCGGGGTCGAGGGGGGCGCCTCCTGGAGCCGGGAACGCGCGGCGTGGAGCTGGCCGACGATCTCGGCCGCGCTCAGATTCCGATTGAAGCCCTGGCGGGCGGTGGCGCAGAAGGAGCAGTTGAGCGCGCAGCCGACCTGCGAAGAGACGCACAGGGTGCCACGGGGCGGATCGGGTATGTACACCGACTCCACCGAATTGCCGGCGTCCAGATCGAAGCGCCACTTGCGGGTGCCGTCTTCGGAGATCATCTCGTGCCCGATCCGGGGGATCCGGGTGTCGAAACGGCGGGCAAGCCGGGCGCGCAGATCCCGGCGGAGATCGGTCATCAACGCGAAGTCGCGCACGTCCCGGTGGTAGATCCACTTCATGATCTGGCCGGCCCGGTACGGCGCCGCGTCCAGCGTCTCGAGCGTGCGTTCCCACTGGCGGCGGCTGACGCCGAGCTGTGCGAGGGGGAGCGCCGGTCCCGGGACGGGGGGCGCGGTGGTGGAGGCGGGCTTCATCGGCGGGCGGGTCACCGGGTGCGGGGACAGATCTCACCCGCGCCGAAGAAGAACGCAATCTCCGGGGCGGCGTTTTCCGGCGAGTCGGATCCGTGCACCGCGTTCTCGGTGATCTCGGAGGCGAAGTCCGCGCGCACGCTTCCCGGCGCGGCTTGCGCCGGATCGGTGGCGCCCATGACTTCCCGATTGCGCGCCACCGCGTCCTCGCCTTCGAGCACCTGCACCATGATCGGTCCCGAGATCATGAAGTCCACGAGCTCGTCGAAGAAGGGCCGTTCTCGGTGCACGGCATAGAATTCCTCGGCGCGGTCCCGGGTGAGGTGCAGCATCCGGGCCGCGACTATCCGCAGTCCCGCCTGCTCGAAGCGCGAGTAGATGGCGCCGATGAGGTCTTTGGCGACCGCGTCGGGCTTGATTATCGATAGGGTGCGCTCTGTCGCCATGAGTCGATGTCTCCGGCCCCGGTGGGCTGGCCACGCGGGGGGAAGGCGGGAAGGGGGCCGCGTCCGGCGGGGGAGGTGGGGGAGGGATTCAGATGCCGAAGCTCTCTCCGCAACCGCAGAGGCTCTTGACGTTGGGGTTGTCGTAGAGAAACCCCTCGTTCAGGCCTTCGCGACCGAAGTCGATGGTCGTGCCGTCGAGAAAGGGGAGGCTGCGCGCGTCCACGACGACCTTCACGCCTCGATCCTCGAACACCTCGTCGCCGCTTTGCACCGCGTCGGCGAGCTCGACCACGTATGCGAAGCCCGAGCATCCCGTCTTCTTCACCCCGACGCGCATGCCGATGCCCCCCTCCTTGGAGAGGAAGTGCCTGATGCGCTCGGCCGCCGATTCGCTGAGGTTTATCGCCATTTTCTTTCGATCCTGTCGGGTGGTCCGCCTCAGCCTCCCGGCTGTGCCTGTACGTCGACTTCGACCATCGCTCCATCCTGTCGCAGGGCCACTTCGCGCACCCGGCGGCGCTCGACGAGCGTCGCGAGGTCGATGTTGCTCAGGAAGCGATGGATCTGCTGGTTCAAGTCCTGCCAGAGGTCATGGGTGAGGCAGCGCTCCTCGCCCTGGCAGTTCTCGAGGCCGCCGCAGCGGGTGGCGTCGACCGGTTCGTCCACCGCGCAGATCACGTCCACCACCGCGATGTCCCCTGGCTTGCGCCCCAGGCGGTATCCACCCCCCGGACCCCGGGAACTGCTCACCAGCCCGCGGCGGCGCAGGCGGGCGAAGAGATGTTCGAGATAGGAGAGCGATATGCCCTGTCGCTCGGCGATGTCCGAGAGCGCGATGGGATCGCGATCCTGGTGAAGCGCCAGGTCGAGCATCGCGGTAACCGCGTATCGCCCTTTGGTGGTCAGTCGCATCGCCGCCGGCCGAGTCGCCTGAAGTGTAGCCGGTAGAGGGTACGAATCGCCCGGTTTCAGTCAAGCATCGCCGCGAAGCGGCCGGCCGCGACCATTCCCCCCTTCGCCCCGGGAACCAGCCCGGATGTTTCGCCGATCTCGAAACTGGCGGACGCCAATATGCTGGCGGACGCCAATATGTCTGTGCCAGCGGGCCTCCCTCCCTCACCCCCGCTCCGGTTCCGGGAAAAGAGCCCCGCCGGGGGTAATGGCCCCGCGAGGACCGGGCGGCGCATCGAGCACTCCATCGCCGCTTCCCGCGGCGTGGGGTTCGGGCGGTAAGCTTCGCGCAATCTCGCGGCTACCCTCCCGGACGGAGGGTGTCGAGCTGGGAGCGAAGCCGATCGAGGGCATCGGCGAGCTCGCGAGCGCGGGCGCGTTCCTTGCTCACGACTTCGGGAGGCGCCTTGGCGATGAACTGCGAATTGCCGAGCTTGTTCCGGCTTCGTTTCAGGTCCCGAGCCTGCCGGTCGATCTCCTTGCCGAGCCGCGCCCGTTCCGCGTCCAGGTCGATGAGACCCCGCAGAGGAATCAGCAGCTTCATGTCTCCGAGCAGGCCGGTGGCGGACTGCGGTGCGGTCTCGCCCTCGGCGAGGAAGTCGATGCCGGCAAGGCCGCCACCGGAGTCGAGGTAGCGCCGGTGGGCGTCCATGAGGGCGCGCTCGCGCGCTCCCGCGCCCTGCGCGAGCACCTGGATGCGCTGTCCGGGTTTGACGTTCATCTCCCCGCGTACCCGGCGCACCGCGCGAATGAACTCCTGCACCCACTGCATGTCCCGGAGGGCCTCCTGGTCGATGCGGGCCGGATCCGGCGCCGGGTAGGGCTGATGCATGATGGTTTCGCCCTCTCGGCCCGCCGCCCCCGCGACCCGTTGCCAGATCTCCTCGGTGATGAAGGGAATCAGAGGGTGGGCGAGGCGCAGCACCGTCTCCAGGACCTGGACCAGGGTGCGCCGGGTGCTCCGGCGCCGCGCTTCGTGCGCACTCTCGTCATTGAGCTCGGTCTTGGAGAACTCGAGGTACCAGTCGCAGTACTCGTTCCAGATGAACTCGTAGATGCCTTGCGCGGCGAGGTCGAAGCGATAGGCGTCGATCGCATCGCGCACGCTCGACTCGACCGTCTGGAGGCGGGACACGATCCAGCGGTCCGCGAGAGAGGGATCGAGGGATGCGGCGCCGTTGCCGGTGTCCTCGCCTTCGACGTTGCGCAAGACGAAGCGCGCCGCGTTCCAGAGCTTGTTGCAGAAGTCGCGATAGCCGCCGATGCGGCCGAGATCGAAGCGGATGTCCCGGCCCTGGGTGGCGAGCGAGCAGAACGTGAAGCGCAGCGCATCGGTGCCGTAGGCGGGGATGCCATCGGGAAACTGCCGGCGGGTGGCGGAGATGATCTTCGGCGCGAGCTGGGGTTGCATCAGCCCGGTGGTGCGCTTGGCGATGAGGTCGTCGAGGCCGATGCCGTCGGACAGATCGAGGGGATCGAGAATGTTCCCCTTCGACTTCGACATCTTGTTTCCGTCCGCGTCTCGCACCAGCCCGTGGATGTAGATTTCGCGGAAGGGCACGTCGTCCATGAACTTGAGCCCGAACATGATCATCCGCGCGACCCAGAAGAAGATGATGTCGAAGCCCGTCACGAGCACCGAGGTCGGATAGAAGGTGCGCAGTCGCGGGTTGTCCTCGGGCCAGCCGAGCGTCGAGAAGGGCCAGAGACCGGAGGAGTACCAGGTGTCGAGCACGTCGGAGTCCTGCCGCAGGGGGGTCGCGGACGGCAGTCCGTACTTGTCGCGCACCTCGCTCTCGTTGCGCCCCACGTAGACGTTTCCGCTCGCGTCGTACCACGCGGGGATGCGGTGTCCCCACCAGATCTGGCGGCTGATGCACCAGTCCTGGATGTTGCGCATCCATTCGAAGTAGGTCTTGGCCCAGTGATCGGGCACGAAGCGGATGGTGCCCTTCTCCACCGCCTCGATCGCCGGCGCGGCCAGGGGGGCGGCCCGCACGAACCACTGATCGGTCAGATAGGGCTCGATGACGGATTGGGAGCGGTCGCCGCGCGGCACGACGTGGCGGTGGGGTTCGATCTTCTCGACAAGCTCCCGGGCCTTGAGGTCGGCGACGATGCGTTCGCGGGCCGCGAAGCGGTCGAGGCCCCGGTAGCGCTCCGGCGCTTCATCGTTGATGCGCGCGTCGGGGGTGAAGATGTTGATCCGTTCGAGCGCGTGGCGCTCCCCGGTCTGGTAGTCGTTGAAGTCGTGGGCGGGGGTGATCTTCACGCAGCCGCTGCCGAAGGCGGGATCCACCATCTCGTCGGCGATGATCGGAATACGGCGGTGGACGAGCGGCAGGTCGACTTCCCGGCCGATGAATGCGAGATAGCGCTCGTCCTCGGGATGGACCGCGACCGCGGTGTCGCCGAGCATCGTCTCCGGTCGGGTGGTGGCGACGCGCAGGCTCGCGCTTCCGTCGGCGAGCGGATAGCGGATGTGCCACAGGAAGCCGTCTTCCTCTTCCGAGATCACCTCCAGATCGGAGATGGCGGTGCGCAGCACCGGATCCCAGTTCACCAGGCGGCTGCCTCGGTAGATGAGCCCCTCGTCGTAGAGCCGAACGAAGGTCTCGATCACCGCCGCGGAGAGGCCCTCGTCCATGGTGAAGCGCTCATGGGGCCAGTCCACCGAGGCGCCCATTCGCCGCAGCTGCCGACTGATCGCCCCGCCGGACATCGCCTTCCACTTCCATACCCGGTCGATGAATGCATCTCGACCGATGTCCTGGCGGGTAATGCCTTCGGCGTTGAGCTGGCGCTCGACCACCATCTGGGTGGCGATGCCGGCGTGGTCGCTGCCGGGTTGCCACAGGGTGTTGCACGCCCGCATCCGCTGGTAGCGGGTCAGGGCATCCATGATGGTGTCCTGGAAGGCGTGCCCCATGTGCAGGGTGCCGGTGACGTTGGGCGGCGGGATCATGATGCAGTAGGGGGGACCCATTCCGGAGGGGGCGAAGTAGCCCCGCTCCTCCCAGGTCCGGTACCACTTCTGCTCGATCAGGGAGGGGTCGTAGGTCTTGTCCATGACGTGGTCGGCAGTCCGGGGCTGGTACGCAAGGCGGGCCCGAGCCCGAAGATTTCACCTATTTTCGGCCGCTTCGGGCGCCGAGATGCCGTGATAGCAGGAAGCACGGACCGAAAGACGCTGAAGGCGTAGCTTTCACTACGTCGAAGCGGCGCGACGGAGTACGCCTCGCTAACGCGAGCATATTGGCGTCCGCGAGGCTAACGCGAGCATATTGGCGTCCGCGAGTTGAGAAATCGGTGAAATCTTCGGGCTGGAGAAGGGCGCATCTTGGGATTGGAGTGCGTGCTTCTTACTCGTGTCGGGGCGGAATGTCGCCATCGGCATCGGCGAGAGTCGCGACGATCTCGGGGAGCACGATCTCGATGTGGTTGCGAATGTCTCGACGCAGATCTTCGCCGAGATCCGCGAGCGTGGCCTGAAGGCGGGTGTTCATGATTATCTCCACCTCGCTCGCGAGGCGTTCCGCCGCCATCCGGTAGAGCCCCGGATCCCACGTATCGATTCCGCTCGCTTCATCGGGTTCGCCCGGCCGGGGAGGGGCTTCCCGCTTTGCCGGCGGGGGGGAGCTGATACCCGCCGCGTCGGGATCGCGAGAAGCGTCGTGCGTCGCCCGAGCGGTGGGTGGGGTACTCGTTCCGGGCGCCGGGACGCTTCCGGGCCCGAGCATGTGTTCCAGATCGTCGAGCGCCTCGTGCAAGGGAGCGTCACCGGCCTCGCCGGTGTCCTTGCCGCCATCGCCGGGGGGGTGGGTCATGGGGCGTGCGGGTCCGCGCTACAGGGTGTGCGAGTCAAGACTGCACCCCTCGTCGCGGTAGTGCCGGTAACGCTTGCGGCCCGCCGTCCGACTCTGCGGGTCGGCGCCGACGATCTCGGCGATTCTCGCACTGCCGGTGGCCCACCGGGGGGCCTCCTCCGCGAGGTTGATCAAGACGTCGAAGGGCGCGGCGGGCGTCTCGCCGGAGCCGATCGTTACCGGTTCGTCCTGGTCGGAGCCCGTGCCGGCCCGGCAGTGGGGAACGAAGCTGCCGTCGCGGAAGGTCCAGAGCAACTGGTCGAGCGCGTGCGCCTGGTCCGGGGACGCGGCGTTGATGAAGACCCGGTTCTTCAGGCGAAAGGCCTTCTCGGTCAGACGGCATGCGGTCGCCAGCACCGCGTCGGATTCGCTTCGGGAGACGATGTAGAAATCGACTCTGGTCATGCCCGGGCCGCGTCCGGCGTCTCGGCGGCGCGATCCAGCAGGTACTGGCAGAGCATGCGCACCGGGCGGCCGGTTGCGCCTTTTTGCTTGCCGCCGCGCCACGCGGTGCCGGCGATGTCGAGATGGGCCCACCGGTAGGGCTCGGCAAAGCGCGCCAGGAACGCGGCCGCGGTCACCGCGCCCGCCTCGCGCCCGCCCACATTCGCGATGTCCGCGAAATTGCTCTGCAGGGCCTCCCCGTATTCCGGCCAGAGCGGCATTGGCCAGGCGCGGTCTCCGGCGTACTTGCCCGCGTCCACCAGATGGTGCGCGAGCGCTTCGTCGTTACTGAACAGTCCGCTCGCGTGAGAGCCGAGCGCGATGACGCAGGCGCCGGTCAGGGTGGCGATGTCGATGACCACCTCGGGCTTGAACCGGGATGCGTAGGTGATGGCGTCGCAGAGAATCAGGCGGCCCTCCGCGTCGGTGTTGAGGATCTCGATGGTTCGGCCCGACATGCTGGTCACGATGTCGCCGGGCTTGGTCGCCTTGCCGCCCGGAAGGTTCTCGGTTGCCGGCACCAAGCCCACTACGTTGATCGGCAGTCCGAGCGTCGCCGCTGCCTCCACCGCTCCGAAGGTCGCCGCCGCGCCGCACATGTCGAACTTCATCTCGTCCATCGCCGCCGACGGCTTGATCGAGATGCCTCCCGAGTCGAAGGTCACCCCCTTGCCGACCAGCACCGTCGGGGCCTGCGACTCCGGCGCGCCGCGGTACTGCATCTCCACCAGGCAGGCCGGCTCCCGGCTCCCGCGCGCGACGGACAGCATGCTGCCCATCGAGAGTTCTTCGAGCGCCGCTTCGTCCAGCGCCCTCGCGCTGACCGCCTCGTGGCGCGAAGCGAGCGCCTGCGCCTCGTCGGCGAGGTAGGAGGGAGTACAGACATTGCCCGGCAGGTTGCCGAGATCCCGGGCGAGCCGTACCCCCGAGGCGATCGCGTTGCCGTGGGCGAGAGCCTGCGATACCGCGTCCCGGTCGCCGGCGCCCGCCGAGACCGACAGCGTCGCGAGCTCCGGGCCCTTCTTCGCCGGCTCGCTCTTGCAGCGTTCGAAGCGGTAGACGCCGTCGCATGCCGCCTCCACGCTCTGCCGCGCCTTCCAGTACGCGTCGCGCTCCGCGACCTCCACCTCGCCCAGGTAGCTGGCCGCCCGGCGCACGCCCGCCGCCGCCATCGCGGCGAAGGCGACGCGCAGCGCTTTTTGCATGTCGGCCTGGGTGATCGTCGTGGACTTGCCGCATCCCACGACCAGAACGCGCTTTGCCGCAACGCCCGCGACCTCGTGGAGAAGCAGGGTCTTGCCGGCATCGCCGCGGAAGCCGCTCGCCCGCAGCCATCGCGACAGCGCGCCCGCGGATGCCTTGTCGATTCCGGTCGCGGAAGGGGACAGTCGCTTCGGTCCATGCGCCGCGACCACCACGCAGTCTCCGCGTTGGCGGTGCGCCGGCGCATTGGTTATCTTGAATTCCATGATTCGAATGCCCCTATCCTGACGTGGTCCGGACTGTACCCGTCCCGGTTCATCTCCATGCGCCGGTCGGGTTCTCGCCCCTCCCGTGCCGGGCCGCCGGCCGGATCGGCCGACTGCCAGCCTGCGCTGCGAGTCGTGGCCCCGGGCCCGCGCCCGAAGCGGGAAAGCGGGCCTCGACGCGTGGCCAGCAGTGTATTCGTTTGGCCGAAGGCGCGCAAAATGAGGCGTGCGCCCGGCATCGCGGGATTGCTCGATAGGTGGTCCTCCGACGATACGTCGCACGCGAGACCGGCAGCACCCTTCTTGCGGTCCTCGCGGTTCTGCTTCTCGTCTTTGCGGCGAGCCGCTTCGTGCGCCTGATGGCGGAGGCGGCGGCGGGAACGCTGCCCGCTGAAGTCGTGTTTCCGCTGGTCCTGGTGAAGCTCAGCGCGGGGCTGCCGGTGCTCCTGCCGCTTGCCTTCTTCGTCGCGGTCCTGCTCGCCCTGGGGCGCCTTCACCGCGACGGCGAAGTCGTGGCGATGATGGCGGGAGGGATCGGCGTGCCCCGCGTCGCGTCCATGCTGCTGCCGCTCGCATCGCTGCTTGCGGCGATCGTCGCCGTGCTGTCGTGCGTCGCCGGGCCGCGGCTCGCCTCCCTGGAGGACTCTCTGACGGCGCGGGCTCGGGGCGAGGCGGAGATCGCGGGATTGCTCGCGGGCAGCTTCAACCATTTCGGCGATGGCGGCGTCGTGTACATCGAGTCCATCGATGAAGACCGCCGCACCATGCGAAACGTGTTCGTGCGCGTGGTCCGGCCCGGCCGCGACGAGGTGTTGACGGCCGAGCGGGCCCATCAGTCGTTGCAGGGCCCGGTGGACCACCGTTTCATGATCCTGGAGAACGGCTACCGGTACGCGGGCGTTGCGGGTCGGGCGGACTTCGCCATCACCCGTTTCGAGCGGTACGCGGTGCGCCTGGACGCCGTCATCCGCATCGTCGAACGCAGCTCTCTCGACGCGGTACGCACGTCCGTGCTCTGGAGCTCGCGCCAGCCCGAGCACGTGGCGGAGCTGCAGTGGCGCCTCTCCCTGCCCGTCTCGGCGCTGCTGCTGGCGTTGCTGGCGGTGCCCTTGTCGCGGACCGGTGCGCGTGCCGGCCGCTACGCGAGGCTGCTCCTGGCGGTGGTGCTCTACTTCATCTACAGCAACGGCCTGGGCATCGCGCGCAATCTGGTCGAGCGCGGAGAGCTTTCCGGCTGGGTAGGCTTGTGGCCGGTGCACATCGTGGTGCTCGCGGTGGCGCTGGCGATGCTCAAGCGCCAGAGTCGCCGGCGGCGGCACCGGATAGTGCCGCGTGGATCGAGACCGGGATTCATGACGGGGTAGGGGAGCCCATGCGATTCGCGGCCATGAAGATCTTCGAGCGCTATATCGCCGCTCACGTCATCGTGGCGACCCTGCTCTCGCTGCTGGTGCTGCTGGCCCTCTTCCTGTTCATCGGCGTGGTCGACGATCTCGGACGGGTGGGGCGGGGCGACTACACGGTGCTGCGTTCGCTCGAGTACGTCGCCCTCGGTGCGCCGCGCCTTGCCTTCTCGCTGTTTCCCGTCGCGGCGGTCATCGGCAGCCTGCTCGGTCTCGGGATTCTGGCCGCGAACTCCGAGCTGGTGGTGCTGCGCAGCTCCGGGATATCGGTGGCGGATTTGACCGCCGCGGTGCTCAAGGCGGGGGCCCTGCTGATGGTCGTGGTGCTGCTGGTGGGCGAGCTCGTCGCGCCCTGGGCCGAGCGCCTCGCCGAGCGGCGCCGCGCGAACGCGCTGGCCGGAGGCGCGCAGAGCGCAAGCGCTCCGGGCTTCTGGGCCCGGGACGGCAACAGCTTCATCAACGTGCGGGGCGTCAGTCCCGGGGATCGGATGGAGCAGTTCTTCATCTACGAGCTCGACGAGACCGGCCGCCTGCGGGTGGTAACGCGAGCGTCCACGGCGAGCTACCGCAACGGGCGCTGGCATCTCGGCGACGTCGCGCAGACGCGCTTCGACGACGACCGGGTCTCGGGACGCAGACTCGAGCGCGCCCGCTGGGAATCGGGATTCGAGCCGGACATGGTGAACCTCGTCGCGCTGCGCCCGGAGAGCCTCTCCGCGCTCGGACTCCTGCGCTACATCCGGCATCTTCGGTCGAATCTGCAGAGTGCGCAGCGCTTCGAGCTCGCCCTGTGGACCAAGCTCGCGTACCCGCTCGCGACCGGGGTCATGGTGCTGCTCGCGGTGCCGCTGGTGCTCGGGCGCCTCTATCGCGCCGGTCTCGGCGCCCGCATGCTGGTGGGAGCGGTACTCGGCGTCAGCTTCCACATCGCCAACCAGGCCACCGGTCACCTGGGTCTCGTATACCAAATGCACCCGGTGCTCACCGCGCTCGCTCCGACCGCCCTCTTTCTCGGCTCGGCGCTGTGGATGCTGCGCCGGCTCGAATGAGTCGATCCCGCTCCTCGACGCTTTCCAGCACGGTGTGCGAGAGGCGGTCATGCCAGGCAAGGCGCTCTCGGTCGACGGCCGCCCACAGGAAGCCCGCCCCGGCGGCGCCCCATGACAGCAGCGAGGCGAGGAATCGCATCGACCCCCGCCGCCAGGGGACTGCTCCCCCCTCCCGAGTTCGAACCCGGATGTGCCACGCCCGCATCCCGAGGGTCTGACCGCCGTGGGTCCAGCACCAGCCGAAGTACAGGTAGCTGACGCCGAGGAGGTAGAGCGGATAGGTAGCGGTGCCGGGGGCGATGGCCTCGCCGCCGGTGAGCGGGAGAGCGAGGGCGGTGGCGACGAAGAGCAGGGCGAAGAGGAGGAAGGCATCGTAGGCGATGGCGGCGAGTCGGCGCAGGATTCCTACCCGCCGGGGCGGGGCGTCATCGCTCATCGTCAACTCCCCCGCATTCGGAAATCGATGGAGGGGGCGGGTCAGGCCCGGGGCAGGGTCACGCCGCGCTGTCCCATGTACTTGCCTCCCCGATCCCGGTAGGACACCTCGCAGGCCTCGTCCGATTCCAGGAAGATGACCTGGGCGACCCCCTCGTTCGCGTAGACGCGGGCGGGAAGCGGGGTGGTGTTGGAGAACTCGAGCGTCACGTGGCCTTCCCACTCCGGCTCGAGCGGGGTCACGTTGACGATGATCCCGCAGCGCGCATAGGTCGACTTGCCGAGGCAGATGGTGAGGATGCGGCGCGGGATGCGCAGGTACTCCACCGTGCGTGCGAGCGCGAAGGAGTTGGGAGGGATGATGCACACGTCCGAGCGGATGTCGACGAAGCTCGTGTCGTCGAAGCTCTTGGGATCGACAATCGCGGAGTTGATGTTGGTGAAGACCTTGAACTCGTCCGCGCAGCGGATGTCGTAGCCGTAGCTGGACGTGCCGTAGGAGATCACCCGGCGCCCGCCCCGCTCCCGGACCTGGTCCGGCTCGAAGGGCTCGATGAGGCCGTGCTCGGCCGCCATGCGGCGGATCCAGCGATCGGGCTTCACTCCCATGCGCGGCCCATCCGGGCGCGGCGGACCCGGCTCCGACCTGGCCCTCCTCGCGTTGCGCCGGCTCGGCCGGCCACCGGCCGAGGCCGCGGCGCGCGGGGGCCGCCCGGCGCGCAAGTCCCGATCGCAATCGTGGCCAAGGCGTCCTCAGTTCTTGATGACAATGCTCGGAAACGCGTGCCGGTAGTCCTTCGCCTTGAGCGCGAGTCGCGCCGACACCCGGCGCGCGATCTCCCGGAAAGTCACGGCGTTGGGGCTGTCCGGATCCCTGGCCACGCTCGGATGTCCGCCGTCGGCATCTTCGCGGATCCGGATGTCGAGGGGCAGGGAGCCCAGCACCTCCACCCCGTGCTCCGCCGCCATGCGCGCCCCGCCTCCTTGTCCGAAGACGTGCTCCTCGTGCCCGCATCTGGAGCACACGTGAGTGCTCATGTTCTCGATCACGCCGAGCACCGGAACCTGGACCTTCTCGAACATCTTGAGGCCCTTGCGGGCATCCAGGAGCGCGATGTCCTGGGGGGTGGTCACGATCACCGCGCCGCTTACGGGAATCTTCTGCGCGAGAGTGAGTTGAATGTCTCCGGTGCCGGGAGGCAGGTCCACCACGAGATAGTCCACCGCGCGCCAGTTGGTGTCCTTGAGCAGTTGCTCCAGAGCCTGGGTGACCATGGGGCCGCGCCAGATCATCGGCGTTTCTTCATCGATTAGGTAGCCGATCGACATCGACTGCACCTGGTGGCTCACCACCGGGTCGAGCGACTTGCCGTCGGGAGAGTGGGGTTTCTCTCGGGCGCCCAGCATCCGGGGCTGGCTCGGGCCGTAGATGTCGGCATCGAGCATGCCCACCGTGGCGCCCTCGGCGGCAAGCGCAAGCGCCAGGTTCGCGGAGACCGTCGACTTGCCGACCCCGCCCTTGCCGGAGGCGACCGCGATGACGTTCTTGACTTCCCGGAGCAGCTCGACGCCGCGCTGTACCGCGTGCGCGACGATCTTCGATTCCACTTCGACGGTGGCGGCCTCTATTCCGTCGAGCGCGAGCAGGCGAGTGCGAAGCTCGGAGGAAAGCGCCGCGGCGTGACCATTGGCGGGGAATCCGAGCACCACCTTGACCTTGACGCTTGCGCCGTCCTGCGAGATCTCCTTGACGCACCTGGCGCTTACGAGATCGCTCCCGAGATAGGGATCGACGTACTCGCCGAGCGCCTCTTCGACCTTCGCCCGAGTGCCTTCCACTCCGTCCTCCACCCTGTGCTCCGCAAACGAATAATGGTACTCCAATCGAAATGGCCCGCGCCCATCCCCGCCTTGTCCAATGCAAGATGAGCCTGAACCAGAGATGCGATTCCAACGCGGAGTGAGCCTTGACGTGGGATGTCGGGAATCATCGGGAGATGATCGTGACACTTGGAGTCGAGCGCCTCGCAGCGCATCCCGATCTGCTACCATCCCTTCCCCGACCGGTGGCTCATGCCGACCGCAAGCGCGGCGCCCCGAGTCGCCCGCGGGACGGCGCCGACGAAGGCAAGCGAGAGCGAGCGCATCGAGGCGAGCCCGCCGGGACCTCCACCACGCGAAGGTCGGGGGGGTCTCCCCGGGCGTTCGTGTGGAGTGAATCAGAGTTGGCGAGCGAAAACGTGTCAGGCGAACAGATAACCAGGCAAGGCGAGGAGCGCGGGGCGCGCAGAATGCTGGTGACCAGCGCGCTGCCCTATGCGAACGGGCCGCTGCATCTCGGCCATCTCGTGGAGTACATCCAGACCGATATCTGGGTGCGCTTTCAGCGCGCGCGCGGGCACGACTGCCTGTACGTGTGCGCGGACGATGCGCACGGTACGCCGATCATGCTGAAGGCGCGGGAGGACGGAATCGCGCCGGAAGCGCTCATCGCGGCGATGTACGAGGAGCATCGCGGCGACTTCGCCGCATTCGCGATCTCGCTCGACAACTTCCACACCACTCACTCGGAGGAGAACCGCCACTACTCGGAGTTCATCTACCGGCGACTGAAGGAATCCGGCGCGATCGCGGTGCGCACCATCCGGCAGGCCTACGATCCCCAGGAGGAGATGTTCCTGCCCGACCGCTACGTGCGCGGCGCCTGCCCGCGGTGCGGGGCCGAGGACCAGTACGGCGACAGTTGCGAGAAGTGCGGCGCCACCTATTCGCCCCTGGACCTTGAGAATCCGATCTCGGTGCTCTCGGGACGGACTCCGGTGGAGCGCGATTCGGAACACTACTTCGTCCGGCTCTCGGAGTTCACGCAACGCCTGCGCGATTGGGTCGGCGCCTCCGGGGGCGCGGGCGGAACGCAGCGCGAGATCGCCAACAAGCTCGCGGAATGGTTCGAGGCGGGGCTTCGTGACTGGGACATCTCACGCGACTCGCCCTACTTCGGGTTCGAGATTCCCGACGCGCCGGGCAAGTACTTCTACGTCTGGCTCGATGCCCCGATCGGGTATATGGCGAGCTTTGCCAACCTCTGTGCCCGCCGCGCGGACCTCGAGTTCGACGAGTACTGGGGGTCTGAGGCCCGTACGGAGCTCTACCACTTCATCGGCAAGGACATCGCCTACTTCCACACCCTGTTCTGGCCCGCGATGCTGATGGGGGCGGGATTCCGCCCGCCCACCGCGGTGTTCTGCCACGGTTTCCTCACCGTCGGCGGCGAGAAGATGTCCAAGTCTCGCGGCACCTTCATTACCGCGCGCCGCTATCTGGAACATCTCGATCCGGAGTATCTGCGCTACTACTACGCGTGCAAGCTGGGGTCGGGGATCGACGATCTCGACCTCAACCTCGACGACTTCGTGCAACGGGTCAACTCGGACCTGGTGGGCAAAGTGGTGAACATCGCTTCGCGCTGCGCTTCCTTCATTACCCGGCACTTCGACGGATACCTCTCCCCGAGCTTGCCGCGTCGCGAGATGTACGAAGAGTTCGTGGCGGCGGGAGAGGAGGTGGCGGCCGCGTACGAGGCACGCGACTTCGGCCGGGCGGTGCGCCGCATCATGGCGCTCGCCGACCGCGCGAATCGCTATATCGACGCGGAGAAACCCTGGGTCGCCCTGCGCGATCCGCAGCGACGCGATGAGGTCCAGGCGGTGTGCACGATGGGGCTCAATCTGTTCAGGGTGCTCGTCGTCTACCTCGCACCCATCCTTCCCCTTACCGCGGAGCGCGTCGAGGGCTTCCTCGGCGCCCGGGCGAGTCGCTGGCACGACGCGGACACTCCGTTGCTTGGCGTGCGCATCGAAGCGTTTCGGACCCTGATGCGTCGGATCGAACGCAAGCAGGTGGACGCACTGGTCGAGGCCGAGGACGAGGAGGGCGCGGCGCCCGCCCCGAGTGCTTCCCCTTCGGACCAATCCGCCACGCCCGAGGTGGACTTCGAGACCTTCGCGCGCATCGATCTTCGGGCTGGGCGCATCGTGGCCGCCCGTCTCGTGGACGGGGCGGACCGCTTGCTGGAGCTCGAGATCGATATCGGTGAGGCGCGCCCGCGCACGGTGTTCGCCGGAATCCGCGCCGCGTATCGTCCCGAAGATCTGGTGGGGCGCATGACGGTGGTGGTCGCCAATCTCGCGCCGCGCCGGATGCGCTTCGGCGTGTCGCAGGGCATGGTGCTCGCGGCCGGTCCCGGAGGTTCGGAGATCTGGCTGACCGGGGTGGACGAGGGCGTCGCCCCCGGAACCCGGGTGAAGTAGCCCGGATTCTTCGTCGTTTCTCAGTCGCTTCGGACGCCAGAATGCCGAGACAGTGGGGCGAAGGGACTAACCCGGATGATTCACCGATTTCCTACTGCGGACGTCAATATGCTCGTGTTAGCGGGTCGTACTCCCTCAAGCCGCTTCGACGTAGTGTCGGCTACGCCTTCAGCGTCTTTCGGTCCGTGCGACCCACTATCACGGCATCTTGGCGCCCGAAGCGGCCGAAAATCGGTGAAACATCCGGGCTAAAAGACGCGCAAGCGCGAGTGTGATGGCGTACGCGAATTGAGATACCGGTGAAAGATCCGGGCGCGAGAGCGGTGGAGCGCATGGGAGTATCGGATACAAGCTCCGAGCTGGACGCCCTGCTTCCCCAGACCCAATGCCGGCAGTGCGGATATCCGGGATGCCGCGCCTACGCGCGGGCGATGGCGATCGGGGCCGCGGACATCAATCGCTGTCCTCCCGGAGGCCCCCGGGTCGCGGAACGTCTCGCGCGGCGTCTCGGGCGGCCCGTGCGCCCCATCGATCCCGCTTGCGGGCAGGTCCGGCCCTACACGCTGGCACGCATCGACGAGAGTCGCTGTATCGGGTGCGTCGCCTGCATACGGGCCTGTCCGGTCGATGCGATCGTCGGCGCGCGCAAACGCATGCACACCGTCATCGAGAGCGAGTGCACGGGGTGCGAGCTGTGCGTGCCGGCCTGCCCGGTCGACTGCATTCGACTCGTCCCGATGCCCGCTCCTCAAGGCGCACGCTGTGATGCGGACGTGGACTTCGACGGATTCCTGAGCGCCTGGATGCGCGAGCGCGCGCCTCGCGCCCGGATGCGATTCGAACGCCGGGCGCTGCGGCGCTCCGCGCAGTCCTCGAAGCGCCGGGACCGGGGGGGTGACCCGCTTCGCTCCGCGGACCGGGCGGCGGTGGTCGCGGCCGCGGTGTCCCGGGTGCGGGCGCGTCGCCGGGGCCGAGCGATCCCGGATCCGTCCCCGGTGGGATCGACCGGGACATGAACCGGACGAAGCGGGCCGAGATCTTCCGCCGCCTGCGCTGCGCCAATCCCCGCCCCACCACCGAGCTCGCGTACCGCAATCCCTTCGAGCTGCTGGTGGCGGTCATCCTCTCCGCTCAGGCCACGGACCGCAGCGTCAATCGCGTGACGCCCGCGCTCTTCCGGGCCGCGCCCGACCCCGGCGCGATGCTGGCGCTGGGCGAGGAGGGTCTGCGGAGCCACATTCGCTCCATCGGCCTGTTCAACACGAAGGCGAAGAACGTCATCGCGGCATGTCGCATGCTCTGCGACCGGCACGGCGCCCAGGTGCCGACGACGCGGCGGGAGCTGGAGGCGCTCCCGGGGGTCGGGCGCAAGACGGCGAACGTGGTGCTGAACACGGCGTTCGGCGAAGCGACGATAGCGGTGGACACGCACATCTTTCGGGTCTCCAACCGCACCCGCATCGCCCGGGGCCGCAATGTCAAGGAAGTGGAAACAGCTCTGCTGCGCCTCGTTCCCGCCGAGTTCAAGCGCGACGCCCACCACTGGCTCATCCTGCACGGGCGTTACGTGTGCACCGCGCGGCGGCCCCGATGCGGCGACTGCGCGATCGAAGACCTGTGCGAATTCGACGCCAAGCAGGCGCCATGCCAGCCCGGATGATTCACCGATTTCCTGCTGCGGACGCCAATCTGCTCGTGTCAGCGGGCCGTACTCCCTCAAGCCGCAACGACTTCGTGTCAGCTACGCCTTCAGCGTCTTTCAGTCCGTTCGCCCCACTATCACGGCATCTTGACATCCTCGCTACGAAAATCGGTGAATCATCCGTGCTGAGTCATACCGACTGGAATCAGGCCGCCACGGACCGATACTCTAGCCGGTCATGGACGCGCGCATCCTTCCCTTCAGCAAGTGGCACGGGCTCGGCAACGATTTCCTCGTGGCCGACAACCGCGCGCGCGGCCTGCGTTTCACGCCGGCGCGGGTACGGGAGTGGGGGGATCGCCACACCGGAGTCGGCTTCGACCAGTTGCTGGTCGCCGAAGCGCCCCGCGGGCGTCGGGCGGATTTCGCGGTGCGCATCTACAACCGCGACGGCAGCGAAGCGAAGCAGTGCGGCAACGGTCTGCGCTGCATCGCGCGCTTCGCCCGCCGACAGGGCTTCGTCACCGGCGACGAGGCGCTCATGGAGGTGCCCGGGGGGCTGGTCCGGGCCCGCATCCGGGATGAAGAGGTCACGGTGTCGATGGGCGTGCCCAGCTTCGAACCGGCGAGTGTTCCCTTTCTCGCCGATTCGGACCGACCGCTGCATGACCTGGACCTTGGAAACGGCGAACGGGTGTCGGTGGGGGTGGTCTCGATGGGCAACCCGCATGCGGTGCGGTGGGTCGAAGAGGTCGAGGGCGCTCCCGTGGCGGAGCTGGGTCGGCGCATTGCGCAGTGCGGACACTTCCCCGAAGGCGTCAACGTGGGCTTCGCCCAGCGTCTCGACGCCGCGAGTATCCGCCTGCGGGTGCACGAGCGGGGAGTGGGCGAGACCCGGGCCTGCGGAAGCGGCGCCTGCGCCGCGGCGGCGGTGGGCATGCGCCAGGGCGCGCTCGGTGCGCAGGTAAGCGTCGAGCTGCCGGGCGGGCGCCTGCGGGTGGCATGGCACGCTCCACAGGAGCCGATGTGGCTGAGCGGAGAGGCGATCCACGTGTTTGACGGAGAGATCCAACTATGAGCACGCAACCAGGCGAGCAGGCTGCGAACGATCAGGGCGACCAGGAGGTCCTCAAGTACCTGCGGGAGAACCCGGACTTTCTCGTCCGGCACCCGGATCTCGTGGTCACATTGCGGGTCCCCCATACCTGCGGCGAGGCGGTGTCGTTGCTGGAATATCAGTCGAGACGGCTCCGGGAGGAGAATCGCGATCTGCAGGAACGCCTGGAGTCGCTGGTGCGCACCGCGCGCGAGAACGAGGAGCTCAGTCAGCGAGTCCATCGCCTCTCTCTGGGCATCATGGAGAGCGGCAGCGCCGACGAGCTCTTCTCCTGCCTCCATCAGGGTCTCCGGGATCACTTCGACGCCGAACTCACCGCGCTTCGGATCTACGCCGCCCCCGCGTCGCCCGGGGATGCGGGACTGGTGGAGTTCGCCGGTGAGGCGGCGGAGCGGGAGCACTTCGATGCGCTGCTTGCGAGCGGGCGCCCGGTGTGCGGAGCGCCCGGGGCGGATCAGGCCCGGTGTCTTTTCGCCGAGCAGGCGGAAGAAGTGAAGTCGAGCGCTCTCATTCCTCTCGGCGGATCTCCCGGCGTCGGCGTGCTGGGGATCGGAAGCCGGGACCCGGAGCGCTACTCGAGCGCGATGGGCACGGTGTTCCTGCGCCGCATCGGGGCTCTCGTCTCCCAGGCCCTGGGGACCCATCTCGCCAGGTGAGTCGAGGGCCATGCCGTCCATCAAGGCGCAAGTGCAGGCGCCCTCGGGGTTGCGAAGCCTCCTTGCGACCTTCGAAGGGCACCTTCGTTACGAGCGCCGCCTGTCGGAACACAGCGTGTCCGCCTACGTCGGCGATCTGGCGCGATTCACGGGCTTTCTCGAGGAACGCGGGGTGGCGCGCTGGGGGGAAGTCACGCCCGCGCTCGTACAGAGCTTCGTCGCCAGCCGTCACCGACAGGGAAAGGGTCCCCGCAGCCTGCAACGCGCGCTCTCGGCGATACGCGCATTCTTCCGCTACGGCGTGGACCACGCGTCGCTGCCGGGCGATCCCGCGGCCGGGATTCGTGCCCCGCGGGCGCCGGCGAAGCTTCCGGATCTGCTCGAAGTGGACCGGGTGGGCGTGTTGCTCGACTTCGAACCCGCGGATCTGCTGGGCGTTCGGGACCGCGCGATGCTCGAGCTCATCTACTCGTGCGGCCTGCGCCTCGCCGAGGTGGTGGGTCTCGATCTCAAGGACCTCGATCTGCGCGACGCCATGCTCGAAGTGACGGGCAAGGGCGGCAAGAATCGCCGGCTCCCGGTGGGACGCTACGCGGTGGATGCGCTCACGCGCTGGCTCGCCCGGCGCCGCGAGCTCGCGCCATCCGGTGAGACGGCGCTCTTCGTCAGCCGTCTCGGGCGGCGTATCTCGCGACGCTCGGTGGCGGTGCGTCTCGCCGGACGGGCGCTCGAGCGGGGCCTCGGGGGGCGTGTCCATCCGCATATGCTGCGCCACTCCTTCGCGAGCCATCTGCTGGAGTCGAGCGGTGACCTGCGCGCGGTGCAGGAGCTTCTCGGGCATTCCGACATCAGCACCACTCAGGTCTATACGCACCTCGACTTCCAGCACCTCGCCAAGGTCTACGACCGCGCGCACCCTCGGGCGCGGCGGCGTTCCTGAGCCCGCGAGGTCGCGAAGACACGAGGCCATGGGGCGATCACGATGACGCGCTTTCACGGAACGACGGTGCTCGCGGTGCGCCGGGGCGCCCATGTCGTAATGGGCGGCGACGGCCAGGTCTCGTTCGGAGCCACCGTCATGAAGGGCAATGCCCGCAAGGTGCAGCGGCGCTATCACGAGCGGGTGCTGGTGGGCTTTGCGGGAGGCACCGCCGACGCCTTCACCCTCTTGGAGCGCTTCGAGGGCAAGCTCGAGAAGCATCAGGGAAATCTGGTCCGCTCCGCGGTGGAGCTCGCCCGCGACTGGCGCAGCGACCGGGTGCTGCGGCGGCTGGAGGCGTTGCTCCTGGTGGCGGACGGACGCTCCACCCTCGTGGTCTCCGGCAACGGGGACGTGATCGAGCCCGAGCACGATGCGGTCGCGATCGGCTCGGGGGGCGCCTACGCCCTCGCCGCGTCTCGGGCCCTCCTCGCCCACAGCGATCTCGACCCGCGCTCGATCGTCGAGCAGGGCTTGCGAATCGCCGCCGACATCTGCATCTACACCAACACCGATCTCACCATCGAGGAGCTCATCGGCGACGGGGGCGCCGCTCCCGGCGCCAGGCCTCGCGAGTAACTTTCGAATGTCCCACATGACTCCCCGGGAGATCGTCCACGAGCTGGACAAGCACATCGTCGGCCAGGCCGAAGCCAAGCGCGCGGTGGCGATCGCGCTGCGCAACCGCTGGCGCCGCAGCCAGATCGAAGAGTCCCTGCGCCAGGAGGTCACTCCCAAGAACATTCTGATGATCGGGCCGACCGGAGTCGGCAAGACCGAGATCGCGAGGCGTCTCGCGCGCCTCGCCAACGCACCCTTCATCAAGGTGGAAGCGACCAAGTTCACGGAGGTCGGCTACGTCGGCCGCGATGTGGAGTCCATCATCAGGGATCTCGCCGACATCGCGATCAAGAAGAACCGTGAGCAGGCGATGGAGAAAGTGCGAAGCCGTGCGGAGGAGGCGGCGGAGGAGCGCGTGCTCGATGTGCTCCTGCGCCCGGCGAGAGGCGGTGGCGAGTCTTCCGGCGGGGACGAAGACATGGGCTCGACGCGACAGAAGTTCCGCAAGATGCTGCGCGAGGGCCGGCTCGACGCGCGCGAGGTGGAAGTCGAGGTGAGCGGTCCCAGCGTGGGAGTCGAGATCGTGGCCCCGCCGGGCATGGAGGATCTCACTTCGCAGTTGCAGGGCATGTTCCAGAACATTTCGGGCGGAAACACCCGCACCCGGAAGATGTCGGTCAAGTCGGCGCTCACTCACCTCGGCGACGAAGAGGCCGGCAAGATGGTCGACGAGGAGGAGATCAAGGCCGCGTCCCGTCGCGATGTCGAGGAGAACGGCATCGTGTTCATCGACGAGATAGACAAGGTCTCGCGGCGTTCCGAGAGCGCCACCGTCGACGTGTCCCGGGAAGGCGTGCAGCGCGATCTCCTGCCCCTGGTGGAAGGCAGTACCGTATCCACGAAGTACGGCATGATCCGCACCGACCACATCCTCTTCATCGCCTCCGGAGCCTTCCATCTCGCCCGGCCCTCGGACCTCATCCCCGAGCTTCAGGGGCGCCTGCCCATCCGGGTCGAGCTCGATGCGCTCGCGGTGGAAGACTTCGTTCGCATCCTGACCGAGCCGGATGCCTCGCTCACCGAGCAGTACGCGGCGCTCATGGAGACCGAAGGCATCCGTCTCGAGTTCACCGAGCCATCGCTCGCGCGCATCGCCGAGATCGCGTGGCAGGTGAACGAGAGCACCGAGAACATCGGGGCGCGGCGCCTGCACACGGTGCTGGAGCGTCTGCTGGAGAAGATCTCGTTCGAGGCGCCGGATCGGCCGAACGGCGTGGTGCAGGTCGATGCGCAGTATGTCGACGATCGACTCGGTGAGCTCGTCAAGGACGACGAGCTCGCGAACTTCATCCTGTAGCGGGGGCTGGTGCGCCGCCTCCGCGCAACGAGTCCGGTCGAAGTGAGCGCCGTTCCCACCGAATTGAGCTACGACCGGCAGTCCCGTCGTCTGGAGGTGGTGTTCGCGGGCGGCGAGCGCTACGCCATGTCGGCGGAGTTTCTCAGGGTCCACTCGCCCTCGGCGGAAGTGCGCGGCCACGGCCCCGGACAGGAAGTGCTGCAGACCGGCAAGCGCGACGTTGCGATTCTGGAGATCGAGCCGGTCGGCAACTACGCGGTGTGCCTGCACTTCGACGACGGACACCGCACCGGCATCTATTCCTGGGACGAGCTCCGACGTCTCGCAGAGCACCATGACGAGCTCTGGGGGCGCTACCTCGAGCGTCTGAACGATGCCGGAGTAACGCGTTGAGCGCTCGGGGGGGCGAGGCGGAAGGTCCCGAGACGGACTTCGGGTTCGAGCGGATCCCTCGCTCCGAGAAGCGCGGGCGCGTGCGGGACGTGTTCGACACCGTCGCCGGACGCTACGACCTGATGAACGACCTCATGTCCCTCGGGCTGCACCGGATATGGAAACGCCTCGCGGCGGAGCTCGCCGGGGTGAGACCCGGACAGCAAGTGCTCGATCTCGCGGCGGGGACCGGGGACATGGCGCGCCTGCTCGCCGAGCGCACCGGCCCCGCCGGGCAGGTGGTGGTCGCCGACATCAATGCCCGCATGCTGGAAGGGGCGCGGCTCCGGCTGGTCGATCGGGGGCGCGTGCGGGGGATGAGCTACACGCTCGGAGACGCGGAGTCGCTGCCCTTCGCCGACAACTCCTTCCACTGCGTGTGCATCGCCTTCGGACTGCGCAACGTCACCGGCAAGGAACGCGCGCTCCGATCGATGTATCGCGTGCTCAAGCCGGGCGGGCAGGCCCTGGTCCTGGAGTTCTCCCACCTCCTTCTGCCCGCGCTCGCACCGCTCTACGACGCGTACTCCTTCCGAGTGCTTCCCGCGCTCGGGCGCATCGTGGTCGGAGACGCCGCGCCGTACCGGTACCTTGCGGAGTCGATCCGGATGCATCCGGATCAGGCCACCCTGCAAGCGATGATGGACGAGGCCGGCTTCGAGCGGTGTCGCTGCCACAACTTCGGCGCCGGAGTCGTGGCCCTGCATCGCGGCTACAAGCTCTGACGCGGGAACGACGTCGGGAGGAGCGCGGTGCACAGGACCGGAACCGGCCTCGGGTTGCTGGAGTGGACGCTGAACCGCGTTCTCGCGGCGGATCCCGAAACGAGCGAGAGACTGGAAGAGGTGGAGGGGGCACGGATCCACATCGTCGTCGAACCCCTCGCGCGTCCGCTCGAGCTGGTGGTCGCCGGGAGCCGGATTGAAGTGGTCGGGCCCGGGAGCTCCGAAGCCGGGGATGAGCCCGACCTCACGATCTCCGGCTCCGGCCCGGCGCTCGCCGCTTTCCTGCTCGGGCGTGATGCCCGAAGCTCGATTCCGCCGGGGGTGGGCATCAGGGGCGACGTCGCGCTCGCCTCGCGCCTGGGCCGCCTGGCCCGCAGCTACCGCTTCGACTGGGAAGAGATCCTGTCTCGCTATCTCGGCGACGCCGGCGCCCACGAGGCGGCGCGCCACCTGCGGGCGGCGGGCCGCTACGGGCGTGATAGCGCGGACATCCTGGCCCGGGATGTGGCGGAGTATCTGAGCGAGGAGAGCGCCATGGTGGCGGGCGCGGCCGCCCTCGAACGTTTCTGCGATGGGGTCGACGAGCTGCGCGACGATGTCGAGCGGCTCGAGGCCAGGATCGCCGGCCTGTCGCGCCGGGTCGAAGAAGGACCGCCATGAAACGCTTCGGGCAGGCGTTGCGCCTGCTCCAGATCAACGCGGTGTTCGTTCGGCACGGGCTGGACGAGATCCTTCTTGCCGCGCCCCCGCTTCGCCGCTTGCGCTTCCTCTTCTATCTGGCGCCCTGGAACTGGTTGCGCCGGCGCCCCCGGGCGGCGCGCGCGGTGCGGATTCGCCGTGCGCTGGAAGACCTTGGCCCCATCTTCGTCAAGTTCGGGCAGATCCTCTCGACTCGGCGCGATCTCCTTCCCGAGGATATCGGAGACGAGCTTGCCGGCCTTCAGGACCGCGTCCCGCCTTTTCCGGGGTCGCTGGCGCGCGGTACCGTCGAAGCCTCCCTGGGCCGCGGCATCGACGAGATCTTCGCGAGCTTCGACGAGGAGCCGATTGCCTCGGCCTCGATCGCGCAGGTGCACGCCGCATGTCTGCGCGATGCGACCGAGGTCGCGGTCAAGGTGCTGCGACCGGGCATCGAAGCGGAGATCCGTCGCGATGTCGGGGTGCTCTTCTGGCTCGCCGAGCTGGCCGAGCGCTACCTTCCCCTCGGACGCCGCCTGCGGCCGGTCGATGTGGTGGCGGAGTACGAGGCCACCATCCTCGACGAGCTCGACCTCATGCGCGAAGCCGCCTCCGCGTCCCAGCTCCGACGAAACTTCGAGAACAGCGACCTGCTGCACATTCCGCGGGTGTACTGGCAGTACACGCGTTCGGACGTGATGGTGATGGAACGGATCTCGGGCATCCCGGTGAACGATGTGGACGCACTCGTGCGTCACGGCATCGATCTGGAGAGTCTGGCGGTGCGCGGAGTCGAGATCTTCTTCACCCAGTTGATGCGCGACAACTTCTTCCACGCCGACATGCACCCCGGAAACATCTTCGTGTCGCCGGAGGACCCCGGGCGTCCCAAGTACATCGCCGTCGACTTCGGGATCATGGGCAGCCTCACCCCGCAGGACCAGCGCTACCTGGCGGAGAACCTGCTCGCCTTCTTCAACCGCGACTATCTGCGAGTGGCGGAGCTGCACGTGCAGTCGGGGTGGGTGCCGGCCGAGACCCGCGTGAACGAATTCGAGGCGGCGATCCGCAGCGTCTGCGAGCCGATCTTCGAGCGCCCGCTGAAGGAGATCTCCTTCGGACGGCTGCTGATGCGTCTCTTCCGGGTCGCGCACCGTTTCCACATGGAGGTGCAACCTCAGCTTCTGCTGCTGCAGAAGACGCTGCTCAGCGTCGAGGGCCTGGGACGCCAGCTCTATCCGGAGCTCGACCTGTGGCGGAGCGCAAAGCCATTCCTGCAGCAATGGATGGATCGGCAGCTCGGATTCAGGGCAGCCTGGCGCGAGCTCGGGCGCCAGGCCCCGCGATGGGGCGAAGTGCTTCCCACCCTGCCGGTTCTCGCGCACGAAGTGCTGCAACAGGCTCGACGCGGGGAGTTGCAGGTCGAGATCGCCTCGCGCGACATCGAGAGCCTGCGCCTTGAGATGCGCGCGGCGAACCGCCGCACGGTGCTCGCGGTGGTGGGTTCCGCGCTCATCGTGAGCGCCGTCCTGTGTTTCGGCGCCGGCGCCCCGGGGCCGCTGGTCTTCGGGACGCCGCTGCCGGGATGGGCGCTGGGCGTTCTCGGCGGCGCGCTGGTGATCGCGGCGTGGCGGGGAAAGGCCTGACGGCGAGCCGGTTCAGGCCCCGGCCTGGCGCAGGATGTCGAGGCCCTTGAGCAGGTTCAGAGCCTCGTAGAGGCCGAAGTCCTCTTCGGCCAGAGAACGCGCGGGAGAGGCGTCCTGCGCTTCGTCGTCGATGGCGCCGGACTCGCCTTCGAGGTGGCCGGCGAGATCGGCCTCCTTGACGCGGCGACTCTCGATGTCGAGGCTGGACACCCCGAGTGATTCGAGCTGGATATCGGGCCTGATTCCGGCCGCCTGAATGGACCGGCCCGAGGGGGTGTAGTAGCGCGAGGTGGTCAGCTTCAGCGCGGAGCCGTTCTCCATGGGCAGAATGGTCTGCACCGAGCCCTTTCCGAAGGTGTCGTTGCCCATGATGACCGCTCGCCGGTGGTCCTGGAGCGCACCGGCCACGATCTCGGACGCGGAAGCGGATCCGCCGTTCACCAGCACTACGAGCGGAGCGCCGTCCAGGATGTCGGTCGGCTTCGCGTTGAACTTGAGCTTGGCGTCGTCGAGCCGGCCCTCGGTGTACACGATGGTGCCTTGCGTGAGGAAGGCGTCGGAAACCGATACCGCCGCGCTCAGCACGCCGCCGGGATTGTTCCGGAGATCGAGGATCATGCCGCCCAGTCCGTCCGGGACGTCGTCCTCGAGCTTGCGCACCGCCTCTCGCAGGCTTTCCCCGGTGCGCGACTGAAACTGGCTGATGCGCACATAGGCGTATCTGTCGTCGAGGATCCGGCTCCTGACGCTGGTCACGCGGATGATGTCTCGAACTATCGTGATCCGGAGCGGGCCGTCCTCTCCCTGACGCACCACGGTAAGGGTGATGGGGGTACCGGGCTTGCCCCGCATGATCTTGACCGCCTCTTCGAGGCTCAGTCCCTTTACCGGCACGTTGTCCAGGCGCACCACGAGGTCGCCGGCCTGAATGCCCGCCCGGGCCGCGGGCGTGTCGTCGATTGGCGCGATGACCCGAACGAACCCGTCCTCCATGCCGACTTCGATTCCGAGGCCGCCGAACTCGCCGCTGGTTCCGGTCTGAAGCAGCGAGTAGTCATCAGGCACGAGGTAGGCGGAGTGTGGGTCGAGTCCCGTCAGCATCCCCTTGATGGCGTTCTCGAGCAGCGTCTTGTCGTCGATGGGCTCGACGTAGTCGTTCCTGATCTTGACGAAGATCTCGGTGAAGGCCCGCAGGTCCTCGATCGGCAGCGGGCTGGCGTCGTCCTTGTTCGCAAGCACCCCTTGCCCGAAGTTGAGCAGGAACGCGAGGCCCGCCCCCACTCCGAGAGTCAGCAGTACGCGGAGGCTTCGTTTCATGGGCGTCTCCCGGATCCTGCGCGGTCTGAAATCTCGCGTTTCGAAACGCAGTGGATGGATCTCAATGGGCGGCTCGAAGAACTTGGGTGGCGCGAAACACGGAAAAAGAGCATACAAGCGGGGGACGAGACCTTACAAGCGCCGCCTCCCGCCGCTCCGGGGACCCTTCCCGTCGCGCCCGGTGACCAGGCGCGCCGCGCGGACCGTGGCGCGGCGCGTTGCCAGTCGCGGGCCATTCCACTAACCTCGCGCTCGCCCTTGACTCTCCCGGGTGCGAGCCGCGTCCCTTCCCATGCCCCGAGTGCTCGAGTTTCTCGCCAACCACACCATCCTCAGCGCGATCTTCTTCGTCCTCGCCGGCACTCTCGCGTGGACTTTCTTCGGCGCGGGAGGAGGCAGGCGGGTGGAGCCGGTTCAGGCCACCCGGCTCATCAACCAGGAGAACGCGCTGGTGATCGATGTGAGGAGCGGCAACGAGTACGCCCAGGGCCACATCATCAACGCGGTGAACGAGCCGCTCGGCGGACTCGCTCGACAGATTTCGAAGCTCGAAAAGTATCGCGATCGAACCATCATCACCGCCTGCCGGAACGGCCAGCAGGCGGCGAGCGCGAGCGGAATCCTGCGCAAGAACGGGTTCCAGAACGTGTTCAGCCTGAGTGGTGGAGTCGTCGCGTGGCAAGGGGCGAGCCTGCCCCTGACCAAGGACTGACAAGCGCACACGCGGTGGGCGTCCGGCCGGATTGGGTCCGGGAGTTCGCCGGAACGCCACCCGATTCGCCGTATCGCTCAAGAGGACCCCTTCTCGATGCCCGACTACGACAGTGATGCCCTGGACGCGGCCGAAACCGAACGACCGGGTATCGATTTCGAGATCAAGAAGCTCTACCTCAAGGACTCGTCGTTCGAGTCCCCCAACTCACCGACGGTGTTCGCCACCCGGGACTGGAATCCGAACGTCGACTTCCACCTGCACACCGAGACCGGCCAGTTCGGCGCTTCGACCTACGAGGTGACGCTTCGGGCCACGGTGACCGTCACCAATGCGGAGCGCACCCTCTATCTTGCCGAGGTCAGCGTCGCCGGCCTCTTCGAGATTGCGGGTGTCGCCAAGGACCCGCTCTCCGCGCTGCTGGGGAGCTATTGCCCGTCCGTGCTGTTCCCCTATCTGCGCGAGGTGGTGTCCGACCTCTCGGTGCGCGGAGGCTTCCCCCAGCTCGTCCTGCGGCCGGTGAACTTCGAAGCCCTCTACCAGCAGCAGCGCCGGCGGGAAGCGGAAAGCGCGACGCCGTGAAGTGGGCAGGATCCCGCGTGCACCGTTGCGCTGGCCGCCCTGCATTTCCGACTCCCGAGGCGAGGCGGCGCGGACGCCAACATGCTCGCGGTTGCGAGCTCCACTCCCTCAAGGCGCTTTCGGCGTAGTGTCGGCTGCCTGCTTCGCTTCGCAGTCCTTGGGCGTTGCTCTCCGGCCGGGCAAACCTTCACTGGCTTGTTCGCTCGCCGGGGTGAAGCGCCACCGGCACTTGGCCGGTTTCCGCTTCGCCGTTGCGCGTTTTTCAGTCCGTGCTTCCTGCTGTCACGGCATCTTGGCGCCCTCGTGACGAAGATCGGTGAAACTTGCGGGCTTGGCGCGCTCGGCGCCGGCCGATTCGTGTGCGCAACCGCGCATCGGTGAGACCGGGCGGCGGGGACCGGGGCAATGCGCGGAGAGCGGGTCGGGGCCAGGCATCCGATCGCGGTTCTCGGGGCGGGCTCCTGGGGCAGCGCGCTCGCCCTGCATCTCGTGCGGCAGGGCGGCAGCGTCCGGCTCTGGGCCCGCGATCCCGCGCAGGCGGAGGAGATCGCCCGCAGCCGCCGCAACCGCCGTTATCTTCCCGGATGCGAGCTGCCGCCCTCCCTGGTGGTAACCGACTCGATGGAGCGGGCGCTCGGCGGCGGAGCGCTGGTCCTGGCGGCGGTGCCGAGCGAAGGCTTCGAAGAGCTGGTTCGCCGCCTGCGCGAAGTGACGCCCCCCGAGCTTCGCCTCGTGTGCGCCACCAAGGGCCTGCACCCGACGAGTGGACGCTTCCTGTTCGAGGTGGCGGAGGACCTGGTTCCGCGGGCCTCCATCGCGCTGCTCTCCGGCCCGACCTTCGCGTCTGAAGTTGCGGCCGGACTGCCGGCCGCGGTGACCCTGGCGGCGCGCGATCTGGCGCTCGCCCGGGGGCTGGCGCCGCTCTTCCACTCTCCCGCCTTTCGCGTCTATCCGAGCGACGACATGGCGGGAGTGGCGATCGGCGGCGCGGTCAAGAACGTCCTCGCGATCGCCGCGGGCATCGCCGATGGTCTCGGCTTCGGCGCCAATGCGCGCGCCGCCCTCGTCACCCGGGGGCTCGCCGAGCTGTCCCGTCTCGGACGCGCGCTGGGGGGACGTCCGGAGACCCTGATGGGACTGGCCGGACTCGGAGACCTGGTGCTGACCTGCACCGACGATCAGTCGAGAAACCGACGCTGCGGGCTTCTGCTCGCGGCCGGACGTGGCCTTTCGGAGGCGCAAGGCGAGATCGGGCAGGCGATCGAGGGGCTGCGCAGTGCCGCCCAGGTCAGCGCTCTGTCGGAGCGTCACGGCGTCGAGATGCCGATCGTGGAAGCGGTCGCCCGGGTGCTGAGGCAAGAGCAGAGCCCCGAGGCGGCGGTGGATTCACTGCTCGCGCGCGGACCGCGGGGCGAGGAGTAGGTGCGGTGAAGGAGCAGGGACCCACGAGAGATTCCGCCGCGGCGCCGGGGGCGCATGAGCTGCTCGCGATTCTGCGCGAGCTGGTCCGGGAGCTGCACCCGCATTCGAGGGCGCGGAGCGAGATAGACCTCGACAGTCGCCTCGACCGCGATCTGGGTCTGGACAGCCTGACCCGCATGGAGCTCCTCGCACGCCTGGAATCGCGCTTCGAGGTGGGCCTCTCGGCGAGTCTGATCGCGGAGGCGGATACCCCCCGCGATCTGCTGCGCGGGTTTCGCACCGCCACCGCGAACGCCGGGTGGCAAGAAGTTCGCCGCGTCGAGGAGACCCCGCTCGAGACGAGTCCCGGACGGGTGCCGCCCGCCGGCACCGCGACCCTGGTCGAGGCGCTGCGGTGGCACGCCACCCGCCACCCCGAGCGCGTGCACGTGCGCCTTCTCGACGAGTCGGGCGAGAGCGTGCCCCTCACCTACGCGGCGCTCTACGACGGCGCCCGGCGCGTTGCGGGCGGGCTTGCGGCGCGTGGCCTCGAGCCCGGCGAGTCGGTGGCGATCATGCTGCCGACCGGACTTGCGTACCTGCAGAGCTTCTTCGGGGCGCTGCTTGCGGGCGGGGTACCGGTGCCGATCTATCCGCCCGCGCGCCTGTCGCAGCTCGAGGATCACCTCCTGCGCCATGCCCGTATCCTCGCCAACGCGCGGGCGCGCCAGCTTGTGACTTTCGCGCCCGCGCTCGCGGTGTCCCGCCTCCTCGGCGCCCGCATCGACGGGTTGCAGGGCGTGGTGGACGTGGACGAACTCCTGCGCTCGGCCTTTGCCGAGCGCGAGTGGTCGCCGGTCGCTACCGACGTGGCGCTGCTGCAGTACACCTCCGGCAGCACCGGGTCCCCGAAGGGGGTCGTCCTCACTCATGCGGATCTGATGGCGAGCCTGGACGCGATGCACCAGGCCCTGCGGATCGACGGCAATGACGTTTTCGTGAGCTGGCTGCCGCTCTACCACGACATGGGGCTGATCGGTGCGTGGCTCGGCAGCCTCTACTACGCGATACCCCTGGTGCTGATGTCGCCGCTCGTCTTCCTCGCCCGGCCGGTGCGTTGGCTGGAGGCGATCCACCGCTATCGCGCGACCCTGTCGGGCGGACCGAACTTCGCCTACGAGCTGTGCCGCAGCCGCATCGGGGAGACGGAGCTCGAAGGGCTCGACCTCGGATCCTGGCGGGTCGCGTTCAACGGAGCGGAGCCGGTCAATCCCGAGACCCAGGATGGGTTCGCGGCGCGTTTCGCGGCCTTCGCCTTCGACCCGAAGGCGCTCACTCCGGTCTACGGACTCGCCGAGGCTACCCTCGGGGTCGCGTTCACGCCGGTCGGCCGCGGTCCGCGCTACGACCGCGTGGAGCGCGAGGCAATGCAGCAACGAGGCGTCGCGGTGGCGACGGAAGCCTCCGGCGACGCGGCGTTCACCTTCGTGGGATGCGGATACCCGATTCCCGGCTTCGAGGTGCGCAGCGTCGACGAGGCGGGAAGGGAGACCGCGGAGCGCGCGGTGGGGCGCATCCAGTTCCGCGGACCGTCCACCACCTCCGGATACTTCCGCAACCCGGAGGCTTCCCGCGCCCTCTTCGATGGCGACTGGCTCGAGTCCGGCGATCTCGGCTACGTCGCGGACGGCGAGCTCTTCATCACCGGACGGGTCAAGGACCTCATCATCCGCGGGGGGCGCAACGTCTATCCCTACGAACTCGAACAGGCGGCGGGCGAGGTCGAGGGCGTGCGGCGAGGCTGTGTCGCGGTCTTCGGCAGCGAGGATCGGGGCTCCGGCACCGAGCGGCTGGTGGTGGTCGCGGAGACCCGGGAGAAGGACCCGGGCGCGAGGGCGGCGATGCGCAAGGCGATCGAGGCGGCCGCGGATCGGCAGCTCGGCGCCCCGCCCGACGACGTGGTGCTGGCGCCGCCCTACACGGTACTGAAGACCTCGAGCGGCAAGATCCGGCGCCGGGCGGTGCGCGAGCTCTACGAGCGGCAACGGCTCGGGAGCGGCAGCGCATCGCCTCTCGTGGTGCAGGTCCTGCGCCTTGGCCTCGGCGCGGTGCTCCCCCAGCTCCGGCGGGTCGCGGGGCGCGCGCTGGCGACGGCCTGGGCCGGCTGGTTCTGGCTCTGTGTCGGCCTCGCGGGAGCGCTGGTGTGGCCGGTCGCGGCGCTCGGACTCTTCCCCCGGGCCTCCGGACGGCTGCTCCACATCGTGGCGCGCGCATTTCTCCGCCTGACCGGACTGCGCCCGCGGATCGAAGGCGCGCTCGGCGAGCGGGGCGAGAAGGGCAGAGTGCTCGTTTTCAATCACGCAAGCTACATCGACGGACTCGTTCTGAGCGCGGCGCTGCGCCCGATCCCGCGCTACGTCGTCAAGGGCGAGCTTCGCGCCAACCCTTTCGCCCGGCGCTTCCTCGACGGGATTGGCGCGGTCTTCGTCGAACGCTTCGAGCGGCAACGCAGCGTGCGGGATGCGCAGGCGATGAGCGGGGCGCTTGCCGCCGGCGCGGAGATCGGCATCTTCGCGGAAGGCACCTTGCACCGCATGCCCGGACTTCTGCCCTTCCAGCTCGGTGCCTTCCGGGCCGCGGTGGAGGCGGGCGCGCCCGTGGTGCCGGTGGTGCTGCGCGGCACTCGATCGGTGTTGCGCAACGAGTCCTGGTTTCCGCGTCGCGCCGCCATTTCAGTCCGGGTGGGAGAGCCGATCGACCCCCTGTCGATCGATCCCGAGGGCTCGGCCTGGGAGCGCGCGGTACGCCTGCGCGATGTCACCCGGGCGCTGATGCTGCGCCACTGCGGGGAGCCCGATCTGGCCGACTCGCAGGCGCTTCTCGATCTCGCCGAGCGTTCGGCGCCCGCCGCTTCGAGGGATTGATCGGCGCCTCGCGGCGAGCGATGCGCTCGCTCAGCGGGCGGGTGCGAGGCGTTGCGCCGGGCGCTCCCGGATCGGCAGGTGCAGCGCGGCCGAGATGAGGCCGAGCGCGATCGCCGTCCACCATACCGGGTCGTAGCTGCCGCCCCGGTCGAATGCGTAGCCCCCGTACCACACTCCGAGGAAGCCACCGAGCTGATGGCTGAAGAACACGAAGCCGAAGAGGGTCGCCATGTAGCGCACTCCGAAGAAGTGGGCGACGAGACCGCTGGTGAGCGGCACGGTGCCGAGCCACACCAGCCCTATCGTGAAGGAGAAGATGAGAATGGAGGCGGGGCTCACCGGCACCACCAGGAAGCCGGCCATCAACAAGGCCCGGCCGAAGTAGAGCGCGCCGAGTACGTTCTTCTTTCGGTAGCGCCCGCCGAGCGCGCCGCAGCCGAGCGCGCCGATGACGTTCCCGAGCCCGATAAATGCGAGTCCCATCGCGCCGTAGGCGGGATCGATGCCCATGTCGACGATGTAGGCGGGCAGATGGGTGGAGATGAAGGCGACGTGAAAGCCGCACACGAAGAATCCGGCGGTCAGCAGCCAGTATCCGCCGTGGCGGGCGGCCTCTCCCACCGCGCCACCGAGGTTAGGGGCGGCGCCGACGTCCGGGGGCCCGGAGCCCGCACGGCCGGCGAGCGCGGCGGCGAGGGGCACCATGATGAACGAGGTCAGGGCCAGTATCGCGAGCGCGCCCGACCACTCGAAGCCGGTGAGCAACCCGTGGCTGAACGGCACCACGAGGACCTGTCCGGAGGAGCCCCCCGCGCTCCCGATGCCGAGAAAGAGGCTCCGGCGGGACTCCGACACGTTGCGGCCGATGACCGCGAGCACGATGGGAAAGCTGGTGCCCGACAGCGCGATGCCGATCAGCACGCCGCCGCTCAGCACCAGATCGCCCGGGGTCGCCGTGACCGACATCAGGTAGAGGCCGAGCACGTAGAGAATGGAGGCGCCGGCAATCACGCGACCCGGGCCATAGCGGTCCGCAATCGCGCCCGCGACCGGCTGAAAGAGTCCCCAGAGCAGGTTCTGCACGGCCATCGCGAATGCGAAGACCTCCCGACCCCAGCCGAGATCGGCGCTCATCGGGCGCAGGAAGATCCCGAGGCTGCTGCGCAGGCCGAAGGAGATCAGCAACACCAACATGCCGCAGACGAGGATGACGAGAGGGGTGCGCCAGGAACTTCGCATGGCCGGGCATTATCGCGATCCGCTTTCCGCCGACAACGCCGTCCGGGCCCGGCCGGTCAGGCGGGCGCTCCAGCCGGAAAATCTCCGCGATTTCGCGGCTGGCCCACGCCCACCGGCTCGCATTGGCGGGCCGTACCGCGTCGCGCCAAAGCCCGCGGGCAAACGAGGCGCCCCATCCGACCCGCGCATCGCTTCGCACCTGCGCACCCGGGCGCGGCGGCCACCGCGCGACATGTACAATGCCGGGGTTCGAAACGGGGTCGGCGGTCGGCGTGACGACAGCGAAGAACAGCGAAGTCACGTCCGAGAGGGAGCGGCTTCGGATCGACTACTGCGGCATGGCCTTCGAAACGCCTCTCGTGCTGCTCTCGGGATGCGTCGGATTTGGAGAGGAGTACACCCGGGTCGAAGGCTTCTCCCACCGCGATGTGGGCGCGGTGTGCCTCAAGGGCACCACCGTGTCTCCGCGCCTCGGCAACGCGGCGCATCGGGTCTTCGAGACTCCGGCTGGGATGCTGAACTCCATCGGGCTGCAGAACCCGGGCGCCCGGCACGTGGTCGACGAGATCCTGCCGACCCTGGACTTCACCGAAACCCGCTATATCGCCAACCTGTCCGGCTCCACGGTCGGCGAATACGCGGAGCTCAGCGGGATATTCGACGACTCCCCCATCGACGCGATGGAGGTGAACATATCCTGCCCGAACGTGCGCGAGGGCGGAGTCCTCTTCGGCAACGATCCGGACATGTCGGCGCGGGTGGTCGAAGCCTGCCGGGCCCGAACGCGCAAGCCGCTGATCACCAAGCTGTCTCCGAACCAGACCGACATCGCCGAGAGCGCCCGGCGCTGCATCGAGGCGGGCAGCGACGGCCTCGCGGTGGTCAATACCTTCATGGGGCTCGCCATCGACATCGAGACCCGGAAACCGGTGATCGGCGGCAACCGCTCCGGACTCTCCGGCCCCGCGGTGAAGCCGATGGCACTGCTCAAGGTGCACGAGGTCTACCAGGTCGCCCGCGCCCACCGCGTCCCGATCATCGGCCAGGGCGGCATCGCGAGCGCCGAGGACGCGATCGAGTTCCTCATCGCGGGCGCCGCCGCGCTCGGGGTGGGCACCGCGCTCTTCTACGATCCCCTGATCTGCAAGAAGATCAACCGGGGTCTCGCCGATTACCTGCGGCGGAACAATCTCGACACCGTCTCGCGCCTGACCGGGACCCTGACTCTGCACGCCGACCCCGGGGCGCAGTGCGCGTAAGCCGAGATCGCCGCTTTCCGGCCCTCCTGTCGCCGGGCCGGACCTGCGGGACCAGCCCGCAAACTTCACCGGTTTTTTTGGCGTTGGCAGTAGGAAGGCGGTGCAACTTGCGGGCTAACGAACCCGTTCCAGGCGGCGTCTGAACACGCGCATCTCCTTGGCGGCCTGAATGTCGCCTCGCGATTCCGCCGCCTCGATGCCGCGCCGGTAGGCATCGATGGCGTCTTCGGCGCGGCCCGCGTCGGCAAGGGCGCGGCCGTAGGCTTTCCACGCGGCCGAGTAGCCGGGGTCCCGCGCCACCGCCCGCTCGAGGTGGACCAGTCCTTCCTCGCCGCGCCCCGCCTTGAGGCAGGCGCAGCCCAGCGTGTAGCGGAGCAGGGCGTTGTCGGTGCCGCGGGCGAGCATCGCCTCGAGCTGGGCGATGTTCATGGCGCACCACCGGCGCGAGACGGCCCGGGGAACACCGGGCGGGAATCGGGCGCGCGGGGACGCGTCGGCGCCCATCGGGCGGGGAGGGCGCGGTACGGGGGGGAAGCGGGATCGGGCACGGGCCGGGGCCTCAGCTCTTCCAGAATGCGGGGGTGAGGATGACCAGGAGGGTGAAGATCTCCAGACGTCCGAGCAACATCGCCGCGCTCAGGATCCACTTCGCGGCGGAGGTCAGCTCCCCGTAGTGGGAGGCCACGTCGCCGAGTCCGGGACCGAGGTTGTTGATGCAGGCCGCGGTGGCGGAAAAGGCGGTGATCTGATCGAGGCCGCTCGCCATCAGCGCGATCATGATCACCACGAAGGTGGCGACGTAGATCGCGAAGAACCCCCACACCGCGTCGACCACCCGCGGGGGGGTGGGCGCGCCACCGACCTTGATCGGCACCTGCGCGCTGGGATGGATGAGGCGAATGATCTCGCGCACGCCCTGCTTGATGAGCAGCACCACGCGGATCACCTTGAGTCCGCCGCCGGTCGAGCCGGCGCATCCGCCCGCGAAGCTCGCAAACAGCAGCAGCACCGGCAGGAAGCTCGGCCAGGTCTGGTAGCCGGTGGTGGTGTAGCCGGTGGTGGTGCTGATGGAAACCGTCTGGAACACGCCGAAACGCAACGCGCTCGCGAGCGACGAGAAGGTTCCGCTCAGGTAGAGGTAGACGGAGGTGGCGAGCGCCACCGTCGCGAGCAGCGAGATGTAGGCCCTGAACTCGGTGTCGTTGACATACCCGCGCACGCTGCGGCTGCGCCACGCGGTGAAGTGGAGCGCGAAGTTGACTCCGGCAATCGCCATGAACACCACCGCGGTGGCTTCCACCGCGGGACTGTCGAAGTGGCCGAGGCTCGCGTCATGGGTGGAGAAGCCGCCGATGGCGACGGTGGAGAAGCTGTGCACCAGCGCATCGAAGTTGGACATCCCCGCGAGCCGGTAGGCGATCGCGCAGGCCGCGGTGAGGGCGAGGTAGATGTACCAGAGGGCCTTCGCGGTCTCGGTCAGCCGCGGAGTGAGCTTCGCATCCTTGATCGGCCCCGGGGTCTCGGCGCGGTAGAGCTGCATGCCGCCGACTCCGAGCATCGGAAGGATGGCGACGGCGAGGACGATGATGCCCATGCCTCCCAGCCACTGCAGTTGCTGGCGGTAGAAGAGGATCGAGCGCGGCAGCTCGCCGATGCCGACGATGACCGTGGCGCCGGTGGTGGTGAGGCCGGAAACCGATTCGAACACCGCGTCGGCGAGCCCGAGGTGGGGCCGCTCGGCGATGAGCAGCGGCACGCTTCCCGAGGCGCCGAGGGCGACCCAGAACAGCACGACCACGAGAAATCCGTCCCGCAGGCGGAGCTCGCGCCGCACGCGTCGCACCGGCATCCAGAGCGCGAGGCCCGCTCCCAGGATGAGGAGGAAGGCGATCACGAAGGGCATCGCGGCCCGATCTTCGTAGAGGTACGAGACCGCGACCGGAGGCAGCATGGTGACGCTGAAGAGCGCGAGCAGCAGCCCGACGATCTTCTGGATCGCGGAGGCCCGCATCACGCCGGGTGCGCCGGAGGCGGAGAAGCGGCGCTCACAGGAACGTGATTCCCACCTGGAAGAGGCGCTCGACCTCCGCGATTCGCGTCTTGTCGATGAGGAAGAGGATAACGTGGTCGCCCGCCTCGATCACCGTGTCGTGGTGCGCGATGATCACCGCTTCGCCGCGCACGATCGCGTCGATGGTGGCCCCGGGAGGCAGCTTGATCTCTTCCACCCTGCGTCCCACCACCCGCGATGTGCGCCGGTCGCCGTGCGCAACCGCCTCGATCGCCTCCGCCGCTCCGCGGCGCAGCGAGTGCACCGCGACCACATCTCCGCGCCGCACGTGCGCAAGCAGGCCGCTGATCGTGGTCTGCTGGGGAGAGATCGCGATGTCGACGAGGCCGTTCTGGACGAGGTCCACGTAGGCTCCCCGGTTGATGAGCGCCATGACCTTGCGCGCGCCCATCTGCTTGGCGAGCATCGCCGAGAGGATGTTGCTCTGGTCGTCGTTGGTGACGGCGCAGAACACGTCCGTGCCGTCGATGTTCTCTTCGAGCAACAGCTCCTCGTCGGTGGCGTCGCCGTTCAGCACGATGGTGTGATCGAGGAGCTCCGACAGGCGCTTGGCGCGCGCGAGGTCGTGTTCGATGAGCTTGACGTGGTAGTCGCGTTCCAGCGCCTTCGCCAGGCGCCGGCCGATGTTGCCGCCGCCGGCGAGGATGATGCGCCGTACCGCCCGGTCGCGGCGTCGCAGCTCTCCCATCACCGCTCCGATGTGCTGGGCGGCGGCGACGAAGAAGACTTCGTCGTCGACCTCGATGACGGTGTTGCCCTCCGGAACGATCGCTCCTCCGCGCCGGAAGATCGCGGCGACCCGGGTATCGATGGCCGGCATGTGGGACGGCAGTTCGCGCAGGGCATGACCGACCAGGGGGCCGCCGTGGTAGGCCTGCACCGCGACGAGGCGTACCTTTCCCTTGGCGAAGTCGAGAACCTGCAGCGCGCCGGGGGACTCGATCAGGCGCTGGATGTAGTCGGTGACGAGCTGCTCGGGGCTGATGTGCACGTCGACCGGCAGCGCGTCCGAACAGAAGAGGGAGGGGTGTTCCAGGTACTCCGCGGCGCGCACCCTCGCGATCTTGGTCGGGGTCTGGAACAGGGTGTAGGCGACCTGGCAGGCGACCATGTTGGTCTCGTCGGAACTCGTGACCGCCAGGATCAGGTCCGCGTCTTCCGCCCCGGCCTGCGCGAGCACGCCCGGATGGGAGGCGTTGCCGGTCACCGTGCGGATGTCGAGATGGTCCTGAAGGACACGCAGACGCCTCGCGTCGTGATCGACGATGGTGATGTCGTTGGCTTCGCCGGAGAGGGTCTCCGCGACGGTGCTGCCGACCTGTCCCGCGCCGAGGACGATGATCTTCATCGCCGCCGCGCCCGAGGGGCCTCGTTCGCGCCGGCGGGGCCCGGCCGTGCGCAACACCTGGCCTCAGCGCGCACCGCTCACCTCCTGGTTCCGGAACGCCTCGGGTCTATCCCCAGGGACTTGAGCTTGCGGTAGAGGTGGGTGCGTTCCAGGCCGGCTTTCGCCGCCACCTTGCTGATGTTGCCGCCAAGGGCGCCAATCTGGTGCAGGAGGTATTCCCGCTCGAACTGCTCGCGCGCCGCCTTCAGAGGCAGGTCCACGCCATCGGCATGGACTTCTTCCGGTCGCCCCGGCGCGGGCCCGAGCGCCGCTTCCACTTCCGCCTGGTCGATGTCGGCGCCGCTTCCCAGGATGAGAAGGCGGTGGACGAGGTTCTTGAGCTCGAGGACATTCCCCGGCCACTGATGGTTTCGCAGCCGGTTCTGCGCGCCCACCGTGAATCGACGGTAGGTCAGATTCTCCCGGCTCGCGAAGGATTCCATGTAGTAGGAGAGGAGCTCCGGCACGTCCTCGCGGTGCTCGCGCAGGGGCGGCACCCGCAGCGGCACCACGTTCAGGTGGTAATAGAGGTCGTTCCGGAACTCGCCGGCCGCGAGCGCGGAGCCGGGGTCGCGGTTCGTGGCGGCGACCATCCGGGCGTTGAAGTGCACGGGCTTTCCCCCGCCGACCCGCAGGAAGGACCCCTGGCGCAGAGCGCCGAGCAGCCGGGTCTGCACCGAGGGTGCGAGGTCGAGGAGGTTGGGAAGAAAGAAGGTCCCTCCGTTCGCCTGTTCGAGACAGCCGAAGACCAGCTCGCTTCCCTTCTCGGAGCCGAACAGCACGACTTCGCTGTCATGCTTTGCGCCGGTGTCCGCCGGCATTCGGACGAAGGGACCGGTTCGCAGGTTGCTCACCGCGTGCAGGTAGTGGGCGCAGATGGTCTTGCCGCTGCCCGACTCCCCCGAGATCAGCACCGGCGCGTCGTGCTGGGCGACCCGCTGGATCTGGCGGCGGAGATCTTCCATGAGGCGCGAGCGCCCGATGGGCTCCGGCGGCAGATCGGAATCACGCCGCAGGCCGACGTTCTCCCGTCGAAGCTTGGCGGTCTCCAGGGCGCGGTGCACCGAGAGCAGCAGCTTCGGAGTCGAGAGCGGCTTCTCGATGAAGTCGAAGGCGCCGAGCCGGGTCGCTTCCACCGCGGTCTCGATGGTGCCGTGGCCCGACATCATCACCACCGGGGTGTCGAGATCGGACTGGCGGGTCCACTCTGCGAGCAGACTGACGCCATCGGTGTCGGGGAGCCAGATGTCGAGCAGCACCAGGTCCGGACGTCTGGCTCTGCGCGCCTCGCGCGCCTGCGCCGCATCCTGGGCGACGCTCACCGTGAAGCCCTCGTCTTCCAGAATTTCACGCACTATCGAGGTGATATCCGGCTCGTCGTCCACCACCAGAATGTGGAGCGCGCCGTTCACCGCGCCGCCTCGCGGGGCGCGCCCGCGCCCATCTCCGGGCCGGCCCGCGTCCGGGCTGGGGGCGGGAACTGCATGATGACCGCGCCGCCCCCCTCGCGGCGGTTCTCCGCCCATACCCGTCCGTTGTGCTCTTCCACGATCTTCTTGACGATGGCGAGCCCGAGGCCGGTCCCCTTGCGCTTCGAGGTGGTGTAGGGCTCGAAAATCCGGTCGATGGTGTCCGCGGGGAATCCCGGTCCGGAGTCGGTGACCCGAAGCTCGGCCAGGCAGCGGTCGGTGCGCACCACGCGCCGCGTGCGCACTTCCACGCGCGCGTCGGCGTCTTCCGTGCAGGCCTCCAGCGCATTCTTGACCAGGTTGTGCAGCACCTGACGCATGCGGTCGGTATCCGCTTCCAGCGCCGGGAGGCCGGGGTCGAGGCGCGTGGCGAGACGCGCGGGCGAGCCCTCGTCCCGGTAGAGCTCCACCACATCGGTGGCAAGGGCATTGAGATCGAGTCGTTGCGGCCTGGCGCGGGGCGAGCGGGCGTAGTCACTGAAGGCGTTCACCATGGACTTCATCGACTCGACCTGGTGCACGATGGTGCGGGTCAAACGGTCCAGGAGCTGTCCCTCCTCGGGCTCCATGTCATCGAGGTACTTCTTGCGCAGACGCTCGGCCGAAAGCTGGATGGGCGTCAGGGGGTTCTTGATCTCGTGGGCGAGTCGCCGGGCGACCTCGCTCCAGGCCGCCTTGCGCTGCGCTTCGACGAGCTCGGTGAGATCGTCGAACACGATGACGTGACCGCCGGGGGGCTCCTCGGCGCTGGAGAGGCGGTTGCCGCTGCACATGAGAATCCGGGGCGCCCCGTCCCGGGGCAGAGAGACCTCTTCGCGCCAGTCCTCGGACACGCCCTGGGCGCCTTGCACATGGACTTCCAGGCGGTCGGCGAGAACGAGCAGGTGAGGATGGCGGCGAGCGATTTCCGCCAGGGTCCGTCCGATCTGGCGGTCCAGCGCCACGCCCAGGATCTGCTGGGCGGCCGGATTGGCGGCGCGGAGCCGGCCACCCTGATCCAGGGTGAGGACCCCGTTGGAGAGGCGCTCCAGCACCGCTTCCAGGTATCCGCGCTGCTCTTCGAGCTGGCGCTGGCTCTGACGCGTGGCGTCGCGCGCTCTGGCGAGCTCCCGGGTCATTTCGTTGAAGGATCCGACGAGGAACCCGACCTCGTCCTTGCCCGCGGGAGGCAGGCGCGTTTCGTACCGGCCCGCGGCCACCGCCCGGGTGCCGAGCGCCACGTCGCGCAGGGGAGCGACGATCCGCCGCGCCGAGAACAGCGCTACCCACACCGCGGCGAAGAGGCTGAGCAGCAGCACGAGAGAGAGGGTCAGGATGAAGCTCAGCTTGAGGGGAGTTCGCAGGTACATCAGCTTGTGGTACTGGCCGTAAGCGGACTCCACGCTGTCGGCGAGGAGGCCGAGACGTTCCGAGAGCGGGAAGAAGCCCTGAAGGAAGCGAGGTTGCTCCGCCAGTTCGGTCAGCGGTCGGCTCTCCTCGCCCGCGATCGTGTCGTCGAGGAGCACCACTACCCTGATGTGCAGCCCCGCATCGCCGATCGGATTGAGGTCCACGTAACTTCCGTTCTCCCGAGCCTGCCGCAGCACGGCGTCGCTCGGGCGATCCGGGGTCAGAGTGGCGCGTTCGATGGTGCTGTAGGCGATGACGAGACCCTGCGGTCCGATCAGGGCGAGCTCGGAGGCGCCGCTCGCGAGCCGCTGGTCCTCCAGGCGCAGCGCGATTCCCGCGTCGTCGGTGTCCGCGAGTTCCGCCACGAGCTCCCGGACCCGGTGCAGCTGATCGAGCATGCGCGAGTCGAGGGATGCCTGGCCGAGGCCCAGAGCGTCGTCCAGCGCCTCCTCGATGCGCACGTCGAACCAGGTGTCGATGCCCTTGTTCAGGAACTGCAGCGAGAACACGTAGACCACGATGACCGGCGTCACCGCGAGGGCCACGAACACCGCGGCCATGCGTCCGGTGAGCCGGGCGCCCGGCTGGCGCTCCCGGATCTGCTGCAACAGGCGGTACAGGTTGTGAGCGATGAGCGCGGCCAAGGTGAGCAGACCGGCGACGTTTATCACCAGCAACACCGAATAGAGCCGGTCGAAGTGCGCCGAGCCCTGCGTCGCGTTGGTCATGATCCACAGCGAGGCGAGGAGCAGGGCGAGCGCGGCGCAGGGCAGGATGCCGGACATGAGCCGCTTCACGACGACAGCACCCAGGTGAACCAATCGTCACGGAAGCGCAACAGCGAGCTGAACCAGGCGACCGGGCGCAGCGGGGAGGGCATGGCCTCGATGTCGAGGCGCGCACGCAAGCGCACGCGGTAGCTGTGACCGGGGAGAAGTTGCGCGCGTTCCACCAGGCGCAGTTCCCGGATGGTCCCCACCGTCGCGCTGGCGTCCTCGATTGCGTCATAGGTGCGCGACGTGCCCGAAGGGAGGTAGGTGACGACGTAACGTTCGCTCAGAGCGTGTCTCTGGATGCGGTAGGGCATCCGCACGCGAAGGACCCCCTCGTCGCGGAGGATTCGCTCCCTCACCACTTCGATCTCGAGCAGCACCGTCAGGGGTACCCCGCTCTCCATGGCCCGCAGCGACTCCTGGTTGAACTCGAGATCGATGCCGGCGTCGAGGACCCAGGTCTCGCCCTCGGTGCGGGCGTCCACATGCCGCACGCTGAAGTCGAGGCTCGGAGACGCGCTCCATGCCGTGAGAGGGCAGAGCATGAGCAGGCTCATGGCGAGCGCGACCGCCGTACTGCGCACGAGATCAGTCCTTGACGAGCCGGGCGTAGAAGAAGCCGTCCATCGCCTCCTCTCCCGGAAAGATCTGTCGCCCGTGACGAGTGGCGATACCCCAGACTGCATCGATGGCTCCGGGCTTCGCGTCAGGGTGGTCGGCGAGGAAGCGGGTGACGACGTCGTCGTTTTCGGTCGGGAGAACGGAGCAGGTAGCGTACAGGAGCGCTCCTCCGCGGGCCAGCAGCGGCCAGAGGGACGCGAGGAGGCCAAGCTGCCGCGAGGCGAGCCGGGCCGCATCTTCGGGTCGTCGCAGCCACTTGAGGTCGGGGTGGCGGCGGATTACTCCGGTCGCCGTGCACGGCGCATCGAGGAGGATGCGCTGATAGGGGAGGCCGTCCCACCATTGGGCCGCTTCGCCGGCATCGGCGCAGCGCACGGTCGCGGTGAGGTCCAGACGCGCGAGGGTGCTCTCAAGGCGCTGCGTGCGTTCTCGATCGATGTCGAGCGCGACGAGGCGAAGCTGAGGGTTCACCTCCAGCAGGTGGGCGCTCTTGCCGCCCGGGGCGGCGCAGGCGTCGAGTACTCTTGCGTCCGGCGCGGGATCGAGCAACGGGGCGGCGAGCTGCGCCGCGGCATCCTGGACCGACACCTCGCCGGCGAGGAAACCCGGCAAGTCCGTCACATTGGCGGGTTGCGCCAGAGTGATGCCATGGTCGCAGTGCGGTGCGGCGTTCGCCCCGATTCCGCGCGCCCGAAGCCGCTCCAGGTACTCCGCGCGCCCGGTGCGGCGTGCGTTGACCCGCAGCGTCATGGGGGGGCGGGCGTCGTTGGCGGACAGGATCTCGCGCCATCGGGAGGGCCAGGCGCGTCGGAGCGCGGTGACCAGCCATCTCGGGTGCGAGTGTTCGGGCCGCTCGGCGCGAGCGATGGGTCCGGACAGTTCCCGTCGCCGGCGCAGGAAGCTCCTGAGCACGGCGTTGATGAGTGCGGTCGCCTTCGGGTTGCCGAGGTGGGACCCGAGCGCCGCGCTGGTCGCGACGGCGGCGTGCGCGCTGACACGCGTGTACATGAGCTGATAGAGGCCGATCAGCAACGCGACCCGGAGGTCGGCGTCCTTCGGGGCGAGAGGGCGGTGCAGCAGGGTGTCGAGCACTCGCTGAAGGGGGCGCAGGCGCCGCAGCACGCCATAGCAGATCTCCTTCTTCAGCGCGTCGTCCCGGCCTTCGGGCAGCGGCGAATGCGTGTCGAGGCAATGACGGAGAGAGCGCCCGTGGCAAAGCACGTCCACCAGCACCCCGAGCGCGGCGGCGCGCGCTCCGACCCCGGCCCGGATCGGGTTCGAGGGCGGCGAGGCGCGGGAGCGGGAGCGCCGCTCGGGCGCCGGCCCGCCTTCGCCCCGGCGCCGACGCCGCGGTGATTCAGTGCGCATGTCTCGGGATCATGGTCCGCACCGGGATTCCTCCGGCGGAGCCGGGAGGTCCCGGGGCCCGAGAAGTGTCCCGGGCTCGAGGCGGTGCGCGTTCAGGTACTGACCGACCGGCATGCGCCGTCCTCCTTCCGCCTGGACCTCGACGAGGGCGAGTCGATCCTCGCCGGTGGCGACTTCGACCTCGTGCGGACTCGCACGCATCACCCGGCCCGGCGTCTCCCCGGGAGCGCCCGGAACGCATCGCGCGCGCCAGACGCGCAGACGGCGTCCGGCGCTCCCCGCCGCCGGGACGGTGGTAAAGGCGACCGGGGACGGGTTCATGGCTCTCACCACCCGGTCGAGTTCCCGCGCGCCGCGTGACCAGTCCAGACGGGCCTCCTCCTTGGCGATCCGCGGCGCATGGCGCGCATCCGAAGCGCGCTGCGGGCGCGCGTCGCGCCGGGCCCGGGGCAGGCGGTCGAGGGTGCGCACGAGCAGAGCGCTGCCCACTTCCGCGAGCCGGTGGTGCAGGTCGCCGGCGGTGTCCGTCTCCAGTATGGGGATCTCCGACCGGGCGAGGACGTCGCCGGTGTCGAGGCCCTCGTCCATCTGCATGATGGACACGCCGGTGCGCTCGTCTCCCGCGAGTATCGCGCGCTGGATCGGCGCCGCGCCGCGCCACCGGGGCAGGAGCGAAGCATGCACGTTGATGCATCCCTCGCGAGGAAGCGCGAGCACTTCGCGCGGCAGCAGGAGGCCGTACGCCGCGACCGCGATCACGTCCGGGCGGAGCGCGCGCAAGCGGGCATGGGCGTCAGGCGCGCGCAGGGTCGCGGGTTGAAAGACCGCAAGCCCGCGCTCCGTGGCCAGAGTCTTGACCGCACTCGCCCGCAGGCGCCGGCCCCTTCCCGCGGGGCGATCGGGTTGGGTGAAGGCCGCCACCACCTCGTGCTCGGACGCAAGCAGCGCGAGCATGATGACGGCGGCGAACTCCGGGGTGCCGGCGAAGACTACACGCATGTGCCCGAGTGTCGGACGGGAGGGCGGATCAGGTCTGGCGCTGCTGCTTCCTGGTGCGCCGGTGGATCCGCTCACGCTTGAGCCGGGACAGGTAGTCCACGAACAACCGGCCTTTGAGGTGGTCCATCTCGTGCTGGACACATACCGCGAGCAGATCCTCGGCTTCGAACTCGTAGGGCTCGCCCTCCCGGTTCAGGGCGCCGGCCCGAATCCATCGGGAGCGGGTCACCGACTCGTACACGCCCGGCACGGACAGACAGCCTTCCTCGCATTCGACCTCGCCCTCTTCGGCGAGGATCACCGGGTTGATGAGACACCGCGGCTCGTTCTTCTGCTCGGAGACGTCGATAGTGATGACCCGCAGCGGCACATTGACCTGAATCGCCGCGAGGCCGATGCCCGGAGCCTGGTACATCGTCTCGAACATGTCGTCGACGAGACGGCGCACCGCATCGTCGACGTGTTTGACCGGCCTGGCTCGATTCCTCAGCCGGGGATCGGGGTAGTGAAGGATCTCGAGCTCTGCCATTTGTCGTCGGGCTTCCCGCGTTGGTGCGGCGGAGTCCGCGAGTATAGGTGAAGGGATCTCGGCACGGCCATGCGCACTTTCCGACTCCGGGATTTCGCACTCGCGGAATCTGCCGTGAACTGCCCCCCTGCGGAGCTGGCCGCAACCGCTCACCGAGTGATGGCCGCGGCCGCACGGCGGCCCCTGCGCCAAGGCGGGCGCGGCGCGTAGATCGATACCGCCCGGTGGGGTCAAGGGGCGAGGGTCCATGAACGTTCGGGACGTTGCGTGCACGTTGTGTGGCTCATCCGGCGTAGGCCGCGAGCGATGTTCGTACGGGACCAGGTCCTACCCGCTTCGATCCACGGGTCGCCGTGGGGAAGCTGCGGCGGGGGCGACGACGCCCATAGACTCCGATCGGCCGCTTCCTTGGGCCCGCCAGTTTCAGCTTTGTTGGTGGCGCGGGCGCCAGGATGCCGAGACAGTGAAGCGTACGGAGCGAGAGACGCGCAACGGCGAACCGGAAACAAAAAGCAGCGCCGGTGACGCGCCCGGGTCGGCGAGCGGGCAAGCCACGTCTGCCTTGCCCGGGTCGGAAAGCCTCGCCCAAGGATCGCAGAGCGAAGCAGGTAGCCGACCCGAAGTCGAGAGCGGTGTGACGGAGTACGGCGCGCAACCGCGAGCGATTTGGCGTTCGCCAGTTGAGGAATCGTTGAGATTTGCGGGATGGTGCCTGGATTCAATCCCCGATGAACGAAAGCGCAGAGCACGGGAACGAAGCGCTTCGCGCCTGGCTCGAATTCAACCGGAGCTTTGGCGTGTCTCCCCGGCTCGCGGCCCGCGCGCTGTCGCGGACCGGGTCCCCTTCCGAGGCGTTGCGGCGCCGCACCACGCTTGTTCGCGAGCTGCGGCTCTCGGAGCGGCAGGCTCACCGCGTGATGCGCCTCGATCCCGATGCGCTGCGCTCGGACCTGGACTGGTTGGCCGGACCCCGGCGCTCCCTGCTGTGGCTGGGACACCACGATTATCCCCGGCTGCTCGCGGAGCTTCCCGATCCGCCGCCGGTGCTCTTCGTGGAGGGCGATGTGGAGAGTCTGAGCTGGCCCCTGGTGGCCATCGTGGGCAGCCGCAACGCAAGCCCGACCGGGCGCGAGATCGCCTTCGATTTCGCACGGCAACTCGGGGACCACGGCATCGGAACCGTCAGCGGTCTGGCGCTGGGTATCGACGGGGCCGCCCACCGGGGGGCGCTCGCTTCCCCCGCCCCCACCGTCGCGGTGTGCGCGAGGGGGCTCGACCGCACCTATCCCCCCGAACACGAGGAATTGGCACGGGCGGTGTCCGCGAGCGGCGCGGTGGTCTCGGAGTTTCCCGTCGGCACCGCGCCGCTACGCCCCCACTTCCCCCGGCGTAACCGCATCATCAGCGGACTGAGCCGGGGGGTGCTGGTGGTGGAGGCATCGCTTCGAAGCGGGGCGCTGATCACCGCGCGCCAGGCGCTGGACCAGGGCCGCGAGGTGTTCGCGGTGCCCGGCTCGATTCGCAATCCGGTCGCCCGTGGCTGCCATCACCTCATCCGCAACGGCGCCAAGGTAGTGGAGAGGGTGCGGGACGTTCTCGAGGAGCTCGCGGGATCTCTGGGCGTGCCGATCGCGTCGGCGGAGCTGCGCGGGGAAGAGAGGGCGCCCGCGCCCCGGCTGGATGAGGACTCGCTTCGCGCGCTCGCGTGTCTGGGCTACGAAGCGACCCCGATCGATGTCCTGGTCGCGCGGGCCGGATTGACCGCCGATGCGCTATCCTCCATTCTCTTGAGCCTCGAGCTCGACGGCTACGTGAGATCGACGCCGGGTGGCTCGTACGAACGAATTGCCAGCAAGGAGTAGATGGCATTGAAGGTCCTGACCGGCCTGTTCGATACCGCAAGCGCGCGCGCGATCCGGGTGCGGCCCCGGCCTGGAGATCGAGAGGACCAGCGGCGGCGACCGCTCGCCGGGCGCGTTCGGTCTCCGCGACTGCGTCCGTGCGCGTCCGCACGGATTGCGGCACTCCCGAACCCGATGCATTGCACGACCGCGCCGCGGACGGATTGATTCGCATGGCAAAGAATCTGGTTGTCGTCGAATCCCCGGCCAAGGCCCGGACGATCAACAAGTACCTCGGATCCGGATTCGAGGTCCTGGCCTCCTACGGCCACGTCCGGGATCTCGTCCCGCGAGAAGGGGCGGTCGAGCCGGAGCGCGACTTCGAGATGCACTACGAAGCGATCGAGAAGTCCAAGAAGCATCTGAACGCGCTGGCTCGCGCGATGAAGAAGGCCGACGCGCTCTATCTCGCGACCGACCCGGACCGGGAAGGCGAAGCGATCGCCTGGCATGTGACCGAGATGCTGAGGGAGCGAGATGCGCTCGACGCAAAGCCGGTGCACCGGGTGGTCTTCCACGAGATCACTCGGCGCGCGATCCGCGAGGCGATCGAGAACGCGCGCGATATCTCCACCGCGCTGGTCAACGCCCAGCAGGCCCGGCGCGCGCTCGACTACCTCGTGGGCTTCAATCTCTCGCCGCTGCTGTGGAGGAAGATTCGCCGGGGTCTTTCCGCCGGCCGGGTCCAGAGCCCCGCGCTTCGCATGATCGTCGAGCGCGAAGATGAGATCGAACGTTTCCAGCCGCGGGAGTACTGGACGCTGGATGCCGATCTCGACCGCAAGGGACGCGCTTTCACGGCGCGGATGACCCGCTACGGGGGGAACAAACTGACCCGGTTCAGCGTCGCCTGCGAGACGGATGCCCGATCGATGGCCGAGCACGTCGTCGCGCTCGTGGGCGGCCGCCCGCGCGAGGCGGCGGCGGACCTTCCCGCCGACGGTGACGAGAACCCGCCGGCGAGAGCGCAGGTCAGCGAGATCGAAGGCGGACGCATGCGGGTCGTCCAGGTGGAGAAGAAGCAACGCCGGCGCAATCCCCCTCCGCCCTTCATGACCTCGACCCTTCAGCAGGAGGGCGTGCGAAAGCTCGGCTTCAGCGCCCAGAGGACCATGCGGGTCGCTCAGCAGCTATACGAAGGCGTCGAGATCGACGGGGTGTCGGTCGGACTCATTACCTATATGCGCACGGACTCGCTCAACCTCGCGGCCGAGGCGCGTGAAGAGATCCGCGACTACATCCGCAAGCGTTTCGGGCCCGAGGATCTCCCGGCCGAGGCGCGGGTCTTCAAGACCCGATCCAGGAATGCCCAGGAGGCCCACGAGGCGATCCGCCCCACCTCGGTGATGCGCGAGCCCGATGCGCTCAAGAGCACCCTCAGCCGGGATCAGCATCGTCTCTACCAGCTGATCTGGAAACGGGCGGTGGCCTGCCAGATGCCGCATGCCCTCATCGACACGGTGGGGGTCGATCTCTCCTGCGGCGACGCCGCGAACCCGACCGGGGAGGCCAGCGAACTCTTTCGTGCGAACGGCCAGACGATCGCCCGCCCGGGATTCCTTGCGGTGTACGAGGAGAGCACCGGCGACGACGGCAAGGGCGAGCAGGAACGCCGCCTGCCCCCCCTTGCGCAGGGGGACGTGGTGGATGTGAAGCGTATCCGCTCGCAACAGCACTTCACCGAGCCTCCCCCGCGCTTCAGCGAAGCGACCCTCATTCGGGCGCTGGAGGAGTACGGAATCGGGCGACCCTCGACCTATGCGGCCATCATCCAGACGCTGAAGAATCGCGAGTACGTCGAGCTCGAAGGCAGGCGTTTTCACCCGACCGATATCGGCCGGGTGGTGAACGGCTACCTGACGGAGCATTTCTCGAACTATGTCGAATACGAGTTCACGGCGCGCCTGGAGGACGATCTCGACGCGATCTCGCGTGGAGAGCGCGATTGGAAGCCCCTCATGCGGGAGTTCTGGACGAGCTTCGAGCAGCGGGTCAAGGAGAAGCAGGGAGAGCGCGGTCGTCCCGCGCCACGGGAGCTGGGGGTGGACCCGAAGAGCGGGAGGCCGATGACGGTGCGCATGGGTCGCTACGGCCCCTACGTGCAGATCGGCACTTCGGAAGACGAGGAAAAGCCGCTCTTCGCGGGACTGCGGCCGGATCAGCGCATGAACACGATCACGCACGAGGAAGGGCTCTTGCTCTTCCGGCTCCCCCGCGCCCTCGGAGAGACGCCCGATGGAGAGCCGGTTTCGATCGGCATCGGGCGATTCGGCCCTTACGTACGCTACGGCTCGAAATTCGCCTCGCTCGGCCCCGACGATGATCCCTACCAGATCGGGCTGGAACGGGCCCTGTCGATCGTCGAGGCCAGGAAGAAGGAGGAAGCGGCCCGCCATATCAAGAGCTTCGAAGACGGCGAGATTCAGGTCCTGAACGGCCGCTACGGCCCCTACGTGACCGATCGCAAGAAGAACGCCCGGGTGCCCAAGGATCGGGATCCCTCGACACTGAGCCTTGCGGAGTGCCGGAAGCTGCTCGAAGCGGCGCCGGTCAGGCGCCGGCGAGCAAAAACAAAACGGGGAAGATCATGAACGACTCAAAACCCTTCGTCGCGGTGATGATGGGCTCCGATTCCGACTGGCCGGTAATGAAGAGCGCGGTCGCGGTGCTCGAAGGCCTCGAGATCGACATCGAGGTCAGGATTTCCTCCGCCCATCGCACTCCCGCGGCCACCGCCGCCTACGTGGAGGAGGCCACCTCCCGTGGCTGTGCGGTGTTCATCGCCGGCGCGGGCATGGCCGCCCACCTCGCCGGAGCGGTGGCGGCGCATGCTCCCCGGCCCGTGATCGGGGTGCCGCTCGTGTCGGGTCCGCTCGCGGGAGTGGATGCGCTGCTTTCCACCGTACAGATGCCCCCCGGCTTCCCGGTGGCCACGGTTGCGGTCGGCAAGGCGGGCGCCACGAACGCAGGCTACCTCGCGGCGCAGATTCTGGCGCTCTCGGACCCCGCGCTTGCCGCTCGCGTTGCCGCGGACCGGGAGGAACGGGCCCGATCGGTTCAGGACAAGAACGCCGCGTTGCAGCGCGAGCTCGGCTCCTGAACCGCCACGCGGGTGTGCATGCGTTGCGCGGACGCCGGTGTGCTCGCCGTTTCGCGCCATTCGGTCCGCACGCCCCACTGTCGCGGCATCCTGGCGCCGGAAGCAACCGAGCATCGGTGAACCATGCGGCTTGGACCGCATAACCCTCCTCGCCGAGGCGCATGGGCCCTCCGGGGCGCGCGCGGGAGCGGCGCCGGCAAGCCGCGTGGCGCCTTCCGCGATCCGGTGAATTCCGGCGCTTCGGGATGAGCCCGGCTTCGGTGAATGCCTGGCATGTCCGCCGCGCCGCCCGCGTGCTGGGCGCGGGCGGCGTCATCGTCTATCCCAGCGAAGGGGTGCTTGGTCTGGGATGCGACCCGTTCCGGGAGGCGTCGGTCCGGCGTCTGCTCCGGCTCAAGCGCCGGCCGATGCGCACCGGATTCATCCTGATCGCGAGCACTTTCGAGCAGGTTCGGCCTCTCGTCGCCCCTTTGTCCCCCGCCCTCATGGACGATGTGCTGCGCACCTGGCCCGGACCGGTGACCTGGGTGCTGCCGGCCGCGCGCGGGGTGCCGGACTGGGTTACCGGGGGCCGCGATACCCTTGCCGTGCGTGTCACCGCGCATCCGCTCGCGAGCGCCATCTGTTCCGCGTTCGGCGCCCCGGTGGTCTCCACCAGCGCCAACCTCCATGGGAGAGCTCCCCCGCGGCGCCTGCTTTCGCTGTCCCGGGAGCTGCGGGCGGGGGCCGACTACCTGGTGCCGGGCCGCACTGGCGGTGCGCGGGGTCCGACCGAAATCCGCGATGCGCGCAGCGGCGCCCTGCTGCGCGGAGCGTCAGGGTAGTCGTGGCGGGCGACGAGGAGTCACGGCTCGCGCGGGTGCGAGGCCTGATGCTCTCGCTGCAGGAACGTCTCTGCGTCGCGCTGGAGCGCTTCGAGCCCGAAGCGCGCTTCGGAGCCGACGAGTGGCGGCGCCCGGGGGGTGGAGGGGGGATCACCCGGGTGCTTGGCGAGGGCCAGGTGTTCGAGCAGGCGGGCGTCAACTTCTCCCACGTGCACGGCGAGGAACTGCCCAGTGCGGCGAGCCGCCGCCGCCCGGAGCTTGCGGGCCGCGCATTCCAGGCGCTCGGCGTATCCTGCGTGGTGCATCCCCGCAACCCCTACGTTCCGACCTCGCATTGCAACGTGCGCCACTTCGTGGCCGGGGCGCCGGGGGCGTCGCCGGTGTGGTGGTTCGGAGGCGGATTCGACCTCACTCCCAGCTACGGCTTCGAGGAAGACGCCATTCTCTGGCACCGGGCGGCGTCGAAGCTGTGCAGCGAGTTCGAGCCGGACCTCTACGACAAGCTCAAGCGGTGGTGCGACGAGTACTTCTACCTGCCGCATCGCGACGAAGCCCGGGGGGTCGGGGGGATATTCTTCGACGATCTGAACCGCTGGCCCTTCGAGCGCTGCCTCGACTTCGTGGGCGGGGTGGGGAGCGCCTTTCTGGATGCCTACGTGCGCATCGTCAAGAAGCGCCGGGACACTCCCTACGGTAGCCGGGAGCGGGAGTTCCAGCTCTATCGACGTGGCCGCTACGTCGAGTTCAACCTCATTCACGATCGAGGCACTCTCTTCGGTCTGCAGTCCGGTGGGCGTACGGAGTCCATCCTCATGTCCCTTCCCCCGAGGGCGCGATGGGCATACCGCTTCGAGCCCGCGCCCGGCGGCCCGGAGGAAGCGCTGCGCCGGGACTTCCTGCAAGCCCGGGACTGGCTTTCGGACTGAGCTCGGCCGTTCCGGCGACCCTGTGCGGGTGCCCCCATGCTCTTGACATGGTCGGGCCGGTTACCGACAATGCGCGGCTCGCTTTCGCGGAGGGGTTCCCGAGTGGCCAAAGGGATCAGACTGTAAATCTGACGGCTCAGCCTTCGGAGGTTCGAATCCTCCCCCCTCCACCGGCAGATCAGGATGAGTGCACACAGGCGAGAGTCGTCAGGGCGAAGCCCATTCTTTCCGCGCCTCGCAGGCCGGCGTGGCCACGCTCCGGTCTCGAGACTTCATGCGGGTGTAGTTCAATGGTAGAACCTCAGCCTTCCAAGCTGATGACGTGGGTTCGATCCCCATCACCCGCTCCAGGGGTATGTCCCTGGCGCACCGCGCCCATATAGCTCAGGTGGTAGAGCACTCCCTTGGTAAGGGAGAGGTCACTGGTTCGAGTCCAGTTATGGGCACCACCCCAGCCCCGAAATCCAGACCTTCAGTTCCGAGCTTGGAGATGCATTGATGGCGAAGGAGAAGTTTTCGCGCACGAAGCCGCACGTCAACGTGGGCACGATAGGCCACGTGGACCACGGCAAGACGACGCTGACGGCGGCGATGACGAAGATCATGGCATCGGAGCACGGAGGAGACGTGCGCACGTTTGACCAGATTGACAACGCGCCGGAGGAGAGGGAGCGCGGGATCACGATCGCGACGGCGCACGTGGAGTACGAGACGACGGCGCGTCATTACGCGCACGTTGACTGTCCGGGTCACGCGGACTACGTGAAGAACATGATCACGGGCGCGGCGCAGATGGACGGAGCGATTCTGGTGGTGAGTGCGGCGGACGGACCGATGCCGCAGACGCGCGAGCACATCTTGCTGGCGCGCCAGGTTGGTGTGCCGTACATCGTGGTGTACCTGAACAAGGTAGACATGGTTGACGACGAGGAGTTGCTGGAGCTGGTGGAGCTGGAGGTACGCGAGCTACTGGAGAAGTACGATTTTCCGGGCGACGACACGCCGGTGGTGCGCGGTTCGGCGTTGCAGGCGCTGGAGGGAGAGGGCACGGAGCTGGGAGAGGAGTCGGTGCGCGCGCTGTGTCGAGCGCTGGACGAGTACATCCCGGAGCCCGAGCGAGCGATTGACGGAGCCTTTCTGATGCCGGTGGAGGACGTGTTTTCGATATCCGGACGGGGCACGGTGGCCACGGGCCGGGTGGAGCGTGGCCGGGTGAAGGTAGGCGAAGAGGTGGAGATCGTCGGCATCAAGGACACGGACAAGACGACGTGCACGGGAGTGGAGATGTTTCGCAAGCTGCTCGACGAGGGAGAGGCGGGCGACAACATCGGGGTGTTGCTGCGCGGAGTGAAGCGCACCGACATCGAGCGAGGTCAGGTGTTGGCCAAGCCCGGGAGCATCACGCCGCACACGCACTTCGAGGCGGAGGTGTACGTACTGTCGAAGGACGAGGGTGGTCGGCACACGCCGTTTTTCAAGGGATACCGGCCGCAGTTTTACTTTCGCACCACGGATGTGACGGGAGCGGTGGACCTGCCCGAAGGGGTGGAGATGGTGATGCCCGGAGACAACGTGCAGATGGAGGTGAACCTGATCGCGCCGATTGCGATGGAGGAGGGGCTGCGCTTCGCGGTGCGCGAGGGCGGGCGTACGGTGGGCGCCGGCGTCGTCGCCAGAATCCTCAAGTAACCGGTAGAAACGGCACGGCATACAGACACAAGGCCAGTAGCTCAATTGGCAGAGCGGCGGTCTCCAAAACCGCAGGTTGGGGGTTCGATTCCCTCCTGGCCTGCCAGATTCACGTGTGAATCGGGGGCGCGATCACGGCCAGAAGCTGGCACGGAGACGTTCGTGGTTGGGGCGCGTGGCATGTCGCCAGCGTACGGAGAACGATGAGCATTCGCCCGCAAATTTCACCGATTTCCTGCTGCGGACGCCAATATGCTCGCGGCTGCGGGCCGTACTCCGTCGCGCCGCCTCGACGTGGTTTTGGCTACGTCTTCAGCGTCTCTGAAGTCCGTGCACCCCACTGCCGCGGCATCTTGGCGCCCTCGCGACGAAAATCGGTGAAACATGGGGGCTAGGCTCGAATCCATGGGTGGCATACCGGACAACTTGAAGTGGATCGCCGCGAGCGCCCTGCTGATCGCCGGTATCAGCGCCTTTTATTACTTCGGCGAACAGTCGCTCCTGCTTCGCGTCATCGGTCTCCTGATCCTGATCGCCGTGGTGACGGCGGTAGTGCTCCAGACCGAGAAAGGGCGAATCGGCTGGGAGTTCGTTCGCGATGCACGCACCGAAGTCCGCAAGGTGGTATGGCCGACGCGCCGGGAAACATTGCAGACCACCGGCATCGTGATCGTCATGGTGGGACTGGTGGCGGTCATGCTCTGGATGCTGGATACCTTCCTCGGGTGGCTGGTTCGCATTCTGCTGGGCCAGGGGGGTTGAGCGATGAGTCGGCGATGGTACGTCGTGCACGCCTACTCCGGCTTCGAACAGCAGGTCAAGCGCCTGCTGCAGGAGCGCATCCGCAGGAGCGGGCTTGAGGAGAGTTTCGGAGAGGTGCTGGTTCCCACCGAGGAGGTGGTGGAGATGCGGGCCGGCCAGCGTCGCCGGAGCGATCGCAAGTTCTTTCCCGGCTACGTGCTCGTCAACATGACGATGGACGACGCGACCTGGCATCTGGTGAAGAGTGTGCCGAAGGTGATGGGCTTCATCGGCGGAAGCAGCGACCGGCCGGCCCCCATCTCGGACCGGGAAGCGAACGAGATTCTGCAACGGGTGCAGGAAGGGGTGGAGAAGCCCCGCCCGAAAGTGCTCTTCGAGCCGGGTGAAGTCATACGGGTGGTGGACGGTCCCTTCAAGGACTTCAGCGGCACCGTGGAAGAGGTGAACTACGAGAAGAGCCGCCTGCGCCTCGAAGTCTCGATATTCGGACGCTCCACTCCGGTGGAGCTCGAGTTCAGTCAGGTGGAGAAGGAGTGAGTGCGCCCGCAGGGCGCGAGCGATTGCCCGCTCGGGCAGTGAAGTTGGAGACCCCCATCCAGGGGGAGGAGCGGGATCCTCCCCGCACGCGGAGAAAGCCGGAATGGCCAAGAAGATCGATGCCAGCATAAAGCTGCAGGTGCCCGCGGGTCAGGCGAACCCCAGTCCGCCGCTCGGACCGGCGCTCGGCCAGCGCGGCGTGAACATCATGGAGTTCTGCAAGTCCTTCAACTCGGCGACGCAGAATCTCGAACCCGGAATGCCGATCCCCTGCGTGATCACGGTGTACGCCGATCGCAGCTTCAGCTACATCACCCGCACGCCCCCCGCGTCGGTGCTGCTGCGCCAGGCTCTGGGGCTCGACAAGGGCAGTCCCAATCCGAACACCGACAAGATGGGAACGGTCACCCGGGCCCAGCTCGAGGAGATCGCCCGGAAGAAAATGCCGGATCTCAACACCGACGACCTGGAGTCCGCAGTGCGCATCATCGCGGGCAGCGCCCGCAGCATGGGAGTGGAGGTAGAAGAGGGGGCAGTGTCATGAGCCACCGGGGCAAGCGTACACGCGAAGCACGCGAGAAGGTCGATCGCGGCCGGAGCTACGAAATCGACGAGGCGCTCGACCTCGTCAAGAGCCTTTCGGGGCCCCGGTTCGTGGAGTCGGTGGACGTGTCGGTGAATCTCGGCGTGGACCCGAGAAAGTCGGATCAGGTGGTGCGTGGCTCGACCGTGCTGCCGCACGGCACGGGCAAGAGCGTACGCGTTGCGGTGTTTGCCCAGGGGCCGGCCGCGGATGCCGCGCGGGAAGCCGGCGCGGATGTGGTGGGATTCGAAGATCTCGCGGACGAAGTGAAGGGCGGCTCGCTCAACTTCGATATCGCGGTGGCCGCGCCGGACGCCATGCGGGTGGTCGGGCCGCTCGGCAAGATCCTGGGGCCCCGCGGGCTGATGCCCAACCCCAAGGTCGGCACCGTGACCCCCGACGTTGCGGGTGCGGTCAGGAAGGCCAAGGCGGGACAGGTTCAGTACCGCACCGACCGGGCCGGTATCATCCATACCACAATCGGCAAGGCCAGCTTCGATGTGCCGAGCCTGCGTGCGAACCTGGAAGCGCTGGTCGCGGATCTGAACAAGGCCAAGCCGAGCACGTCCAAGGGCGTGTACATCAAGAAGATCTCGGTGTCGACGACTCAGGGGCCGGGGGTTTCCGTCGACAAGGCGAGCTTGTCGGTGAATTGAAGAATCGTTCTCTCGCCCGCTCTTCAAGTGGCGGCCGCGCCGGAGAAGGCGGCCGGCAGGCGGGCGGGCACACCGTGCGTTGCGAGCGCAGAATAGGGGGTGAGTTCCGGTGCCTTTGACCCTTGAGTCCAAGAAAACGGTAGTCGAAGAAGTGCATGCGGTCGCCAGTGGCGCCCATTCGCTGGTGGCGGCCGAGTACCGCGGCATGAGCGTGGCCGAGATGAGCGAGCTCAGGTCGCAGGCGAAACAGGCCAACGTCCATCTGAGGGTGGTGCGCAACACCCTCGCTCGCCGGGCTTTCGAAGACACGGATTTCGAGTGCGCATCCGACAGGCTCGCCGGCCCTCTGGTGCTCGCATTCTCGCGCGATGAGCCAGCCGCGGCGGCGCGCGTGGTTAAGGAATTCACCCGGCACAACGACAAGCTCGTGGTGCGTTTCCTGTCATTCGACGGCAGGGCGCTCGAAGCGTCGGACATCGACGTGCTGGCCAGCCTCCCCACTCGGGAGGAGGCGCTCTCACGTTTGATGTCGGTGCTTCTCGCGCCGGTCACGAAGCTGGTGCGTACCCTGGCGGAACCTCAAGCGGGTCTCGCGCGGGTTGTCGATGCGTACCGGGAGAAGCATGCGGACGAGTGATTCTCGAGGTGCTGGCAAAGGGACACTTCGATGTGGTCCCTCATCCGCGAAGTCTTGTACAGGAGCACGAAGAGTCGCGCGTGACTCGTGGATTTCCGCGAATCAGTGGCGCGAATCAGTGACGCGAATCAATGAAAGGATTGACAAGCGCATCCCGCGCAGTTTGCGTCGGCTCTCAAAGTGCATTCCGTCATTCCCTTTAGTTTCGGTAAACCAGAAGTTGTGATTCCGGCCAGGCCGGGTTAGGAGTTCGAAGAAATGGCGCTTTCAAATGCGGAGATCATCGAAGCCCTGGAGGCAAAGCCCCTGATGGAGATCGTGGGGCTGGTGAAGGAGATGGAAGAGAAGTGGGGCGTGTCGGCCGCGGCGGCGGTGGCAGTGGCTCCCGCTGCCGCCGGCGAAGTGGTGGAAGAGGAAGAGCAGACCGAGTTCGACGTCGTGATGACGAGCTTCGGGTCGAGCAAGGTACAGGTGATCAAGGTGGTTCGCGCCATCACCTCGCTCGGGCTCAAGGAGGCCAAGGAGCTGGTCGAGGGCGTACCCGTCAACGTCAGGGAAGGCATCCCCAAGGAAGAGGCGGAAGACGTCGTAAAGCAGCTCGAGGAAGCGGGAGCCGTCTGCGAGATCAAATAGACCTCGCATGCGACTTTCATCCCGGGGGCGTGGCGGTTGAAGCGCCCACCGGGGCTATCGGGGATTCGAGACGGAGTCGGCGACGACGCCGGTGAGTATGGGGGATGCGTGAAGTGAGCAAGCAGTCGGCGGACCTGACGAAAGGCGTGGAAGATTCGAAACCCGAGGATGCGAAGTCCGGTGAGCGCGAAGCGAGCGCCGCGAAGCGAAAGGCGCAGGGGAAGGGCTCTTCCCGTTCTGCGGTTTCAAGAACCGCGTCCAATCCCGAGAAGCACTACTCCTTCACCGAACGCAAGCGGGTGAGAAAGGATTTCGGCAAGCGGCGGGGCGTGCTGGATGCGCCCTATCTGCTCGCCATCCAGCTCGACTCCTACCAGGAGTTTCTGCAGGCGGAGAAGAGTCCCGAGCGGCGTGAAGTGAGAGGACTGCACGCGGCGTTCAAGTCGGTGTTTCCGATCGAGAGCTACTCCGCCGACGCGGGGCTTGAGTACGTGAGCTATCGGCTCGGCGCGCCGATCTTCGACGTCAAGGAGTGTCAGCTGCGAGGCAACACCTACGCGGCGTCCCTGCGGGTCAAGCTGCGCCTGGTGCTCTACGACAAGGGAGCGGGGGGCAGCCGTTCGGTGAGGGACATCAAGGAGCAGGAAGTGTACATGGGCGAGATCCCGCTCATGACCGATACCGGCACCTTTATCGTCAACGGAACCGAACGCGTCATCGTCGCGCAGCTGCACCGTTCTCCCGGCGTGTTCTTCGAACACGACAAGGGCAAGACCCACTCTTCGGGGAAGCTGCTCTTCTCGGCTCGGGTCATCCCCTACCGCGGTTCGTGGCTCGACTTCGAGTTCGATCCCAAGGACACCGTGCACGTGCGCATCGATCGAAGGCGCAAGCTGCCGGCTACCGTGCTGCTGCGCGCGCTCGGCTATACCACGGAGGAGATTCTGGGCCTCTTCTTCGAGACCAACGCCTTCAACATCACCGAGGACGGGCTGCGCTTCGAGCTTGACGCCGAGCGCCTGCGCGGCGAGATCGCACCCTTCGACATCCAGGACCAGGATGGCAAGACCCTGGTGGAGGCGGGTCGGCGCATCACCAACCGGCACATCCGGAGCATGGAGAAAGCCGGCATTCACACCCTGTACGTGGTCGACGACTACGGCTATGGCCGCATCCTCGCCAATGACGTTATCGACAAGGAGAGCGGTGAGGTCATTGCCAACGCCAACGACGAGCTGGACGAGAGCCTGCTCGCGAAGCTTCGGGCGGCGGGAGTCGAGTCGATAAACACCCTCTATGTCAACGATGTCGACCGCGGTCCGTACATCTCCTCCACTCTCGGCATCGATCCGAGCCGCACGAAGATCGAAGCGCAGGTCGAGATCTATCGGATGATGCGTCCCGGCGAACCCCCCACCAAGGAGGCGGCCGAGGGTCTCTTCCACAATCTCTTCTTCAACGCCGAACGCTACGACCTCTCCCCGGTGGGGCGGATGAAGTTCAATCGCCGCATGGGGCTCGCGAGCGAGGTCGGTCCGGGGACCCTCTACGACCACAAGTACCTCTCGGGGCGCAACGACGCCAACTCCAAGGAGCTGGCCGCCTCCTACGGTCAGGCTTCCGACATCGTGGCCGTGCTCAAGACGCTCATCGACATCAAGAATGGCAGCGGCACCGTGGACGACATCGACCACCTGGGGAACCGGCGCATTCGCAGCGTCGGCGAGATGGCGGAGAACCAGTTCCGGATCGGACTGATCCGGGTCGAGCGGGCGGTCAAGGAGCGGCTGAGTCTGGCGGAAACCGAAGAGCTGATGCCCCAGGAACTCATCAACGCCAAGCCGGTGTCCGCGGTGGTCAAGGAGTTCTTCGGTTCGAGCCAGCTTTCCCAGTTCATGGACCAGAACAATCCGCTTTCCGAGGTTACCCACAAGCGACGGGTATCGGCGCTCGGCCCCGGCGGGCTCACGCGAGAACGCGCCGGCTTCGAGGTGCGGGACGTGCATCCGACCCATTACGGAAGGGTTTGCCCGATCGAGACCCCGGAAGGTCCGAACATCGGCCTCATCAACTCCCTGGCGGTCTACGCGCGGACCAATCAGTACGGATTCCTCGAGACCCCTTACCGAAAAGTCCAGAACGGCGCCGTCACCGACGAGATCGAATACCTCTCCGCGATCGAGGAGGGGAAGTTCATCATCGCGCAGGCGAACGCAAGTCTCGATTCGAAGGGACGGCTCTCCGACGATCTCGTTACCTGCCGGCACCAGAACGAGTTCACGCTCTCCACTCCGAAGCGGGTGGAGTACATGGACGTCTCGCCACGGCAAATCGTGTCGGTGGCGGCGTCGCTCATTCCATTTCTCGAACATGACGACGCCAACCGCGCGCTCATGGGCTCGAACATGCAGCGCCAGGCGGTACCGACTCTGAAGACCGAGAAGCCGCTCATCGGCACGGGAATGGAGCGCAAGGTGGCGGCGGACTCCGGAGTCACCGTGATTGCGAGACGCGGAGGGGTGGTCGACTCGGTCGACGCGGGACGCATCGTGGTGAGAGTGAACGACGAGGAGACCGAGGCGGGAGAGCCGGGGGTCGATATCTACTCTCTCATCAAGTACCAGCGTTCCAATCAGAACACCTGCATCAACCAGCGCCCCCTCGCCCGGCCGGGCGATGTCATCGCCTCCGGCGATGTGCTCGCGGACGGACCCGCCACCGATCTCGGAGAGCTTGCGCTCGGCCAGAACATGCTGGTCGCCTTCATGCCCTGGAACGGATACAACTTCGAGGACTCGATCCTCATCTCCGAACGGGTGGTGCAGGAAGACCGCTACACCACGATCCACATCGAGGAGCTGGTGTGCGTGGCGCGTGACACCAAGCTCGGCCCCGAGGAGATCAGCGCCGACATCCCCAGCGTGAGCGAGAGCGCGCTTTCGAAGCTCGACGAGTCGGGCATCGTGTGGGTGGGAGCCGACGTCAAGCCGGGCGACATCCTGGTCGGAAAGGTCACCCCGAAGGGCGAGACCCAGCTCACCCCGGAAGAGAAGCTCTTGCGGGCGATATTCGGCGAGAAGGCGTCGGATGTGAAGGACACTTCGCAGCGGGTTCCCTCCGGCATGAACGGCACCGTCATCGACGTGCAGGTGTTTACGCGTGACGGGGTGGAGAAGGACGTGCGGGCCCGCCACATAGAGGAAATGGAGCTCGCGAAGGTCAAGAAGGACCTGGAGGACCAGTTCCGTATCCTGCAGGACGATGCCTTCCTTCGCCTCGAGCGCCTCCTCCTGGGCAGGATCTCCGAGGGAGGTCCGGCCGGTCTCAAGAAAGGCAGCGAGATCGGCAAGGAATATCTTCGGGCTCTCGACCGCGACCGGTGGTTCGAGATTCGCTTGCGTGACGATGGCGCGAACCAGCAGCTCGAAAGGTCCCGGGACCAGCTCGAAGCGCAGCGAAAGCAGCTCGACGAGCTGTACGAGGAGAAGCGTACCAAGCTCACGTCGGGTGACGATCTTGCGCCCGGCGTCCTGAAGATGGTGAAGGTGTACCTGGCGGTGAAGCGACGGGTGCAGCCCGGGGACAAGATGGCGGGGCGTCACGGCAACAAGGGCGTCATTTCGATGATCGTGCCGGTCGAGGACATGCCGTACATGGAGGACGGAACCCCCATCGATATCGTGCTGAATCCGCTCGGAGTACCTTCGAGGATGAACGTCGGGCAGGTGCTCGAAACGCACCTCGGCTGGGCATCGAAAGAGCTTGGCCGACAGCTCGGAGCGTTGCTCGACTCCACCGGCAACCGGCGCACCATTCGGCGCTACATGCAGAAGATATACGCGGTCGCGGGCAAGCCCGATGCATTGCGGGATCTCGACGACGGATCTCTGCTGGAGCTCGGGGAGAACATTCGAGACGGCGTGCCCATTGCCACTCCGGTGTTCGATGGCGCGAGCGAGAAGGAGATCAAGGACATGCTCGGGCTCGCCGGACTGCCCCGTTCCGGGCAGACGGTGCTCTACGACGGGCGTACCGGCGATGCCTTCGATCGGGAGGTGACGGTCGGCTACATGTACATGCTGAAGCTGAACCACCTCGTCGACGACAAGATGCATGCGCGCTCGACCGGCCCTTACAGCCTCGTCACCCAGCAGCCCCTGGGAGGAAAGGCGCAGTTCGGCGGCCAGCGTTTCGGCGAGATGGAGGTATGGGCGCTCGAAGCCTACGGCGCTTCGTACACGCTCCAGGAGATGCTCACGGTGAAGTCGGACGACGTCAACGGTCGAACGAAGATGTACAAGAACATCGTGGACAGTGACTACCGCATGGATGCGGGCATGCCGGAATCATTCAACGTGCTGATGAAGGAGATCCGTTCGCTTGGAATCGACATCGAACTCGAACACGAGTGAAGACCGGCCGCTGACGCCACAGTGCATGAATACAACGCGAGAGAAGCGATGAAAGACCTGATGAACCTGTTCAGAGCCCAGGGCCAAGTCGAAATGTTCGACGCCATCCGTATCGGACTGGCGTCGCCGGACAAGATCCGGTCGTGGTCCTTCGGCGAGGTCAAGAAACCGGAGACGATCAACTACCGCACCTTCAAGCCCGAGCGCGACGGGCTCTTTTGCGCAAAGATTTTCGGGCCCAACAAGGACTACGAGTGCCTCTGCGGCAAGTACAAGCGACTCAAGCATCGCGGAGTGATCTGCGAGAAGTGCGGGGTGGAGGTGACGGTCGCCAAGGTGCGACGGGAACGCATGGGCCACATCGAGCTCGCGAGCCCGGTCGCCCACATCTGGTATCTCAAGTCCCTGCCCTCGCGCATGGGCCTTCTTCTCGACATGACTCTGCGCGAGATCGAGAGGATCCTCTACTTCGAGGCGTTCGTGGTCGTCGATCCGGGCATGACGGATCTGGAACGCGGGCAGCTCCTTACCGACGAGATGTATCTCGAGAAGATCGAGCAGTTCGGCGACGACTTCGACGCCCGCATGGGGGCGGAAGCCATCCACGAGCTGCTGCGCACGCTCGATCTCGACGCCGAGATCGCAAGACTCCGCGAGGAACTCCCGAAGACCAACGCGGAGACCAAGATCAAGAAGTTCTCCAAGCGTCTCAAGATCATGGAGGCGTTCAAGGAGTCCGGCAACAAGCCCGAGTGGATGGTGCTCAAGGTGCTTCCGGTGCTGCCGCCCGAGCTTCGTCCGCTGGTGCCCCTGGACGGAGGCCGTTTTGCCACCTCGGATCTGAACGATCTCTACCGGCGGGTGATCAACCGCAACAACCGTCTCAAACGCCTGCTGGAGCTGCATGCTCCGGACATCATCGTGCGCAACGAAAAGCGCATGCTGCAGGAATCGGTGGACGCGCTTCTGGACAACGGACGGCGCGGGCGCGCCATCACCGGCACCAACAAGCGCGCGCTCAAGTCGCTGGCCGACATGATCAAGGGCAAGCAGGGACGTTTTCGCCAGAACCTGCTCGGCAAGCGGGTCGACTATTCCGGCCGGTCGGTGGTGGTGGTCGGCCCCACCCTGAAGCTCCACCAGTGCGGACTTCCGAAGAAGATGGCGCTGGAGCTCTTCAAGCCCTTCGTGTTCGGCAAGCTCGAGCAGCGCGAGCTCGCGACCACCATCAAGGCGGCCAAGAAGCTCGTGGAGCGCGAGGGGCCGGAGGTGTGGGACATCCTGGAAGAAGTGATCCGCGAGCATCCGGTCATGCTCAACCGGGCGCCCACCCTGCATCGCCTGGGTATCCAGGCCTTCGAGCCGGTACTCATCGAAGGCAAGGCGATCCAGCTTCATCCCCTCGTGTGCACCGCCTTCAACGCCGACTTCGACGGTGATCAGATGGCGGTTCACGTGCCCTTGTCCATCGAGGCGCAGCTCGAGGCGCGGGCACTGATGATGTCCACCAACAACATTCTTTCCCCCGCCCACGGCGAGCCCATCATCGTGCCGACGCAGGATGTGGTGCTCGGTCTCTACTACATGACCCGGGAGCGCGTCGATGCGAAGGGCACCGGCATGGTGTTCAGCGACGTTTCGGAAGTTCACCGGGCCTTCGAGACCGGGGCGGTGGGCCTGCACGCGAAGATCCGGGTGCGGGTGGAGACCCGGGACAACGGCGCCCGGGAGGAAGATGCCGGGGCGCGGCGTCTGGTGGAAACCACGGTGGGACGCGCCCTGCTGTCGGAGGTGATGCCCGAGGGGCTGCCTTTCGAGCTCGTGAACCGCGTCATCAACAAGCGCTCATTGTCCGCTCTCATCAACGCCTGCTATCGGCAGGTGGGCCTGAAGGAAACCGTGGTCTTCGCCGACCAGCTCATGTACACCGGCTTCAGCTACGCGACGCGCGCCGGGGTCTCCATCGGTGTCGACGACATGGAAGTGCCGGAGGAGAAGCGAGCGATCCTCGACAGCGCGGAAGCGGCGGTGAAGGAGATCGAGGGACAGTACGCGTCCGGCCTCGTCACCTTCGGTGAGCGCTACAACAAGGTGGTGGACATCTGGGCCTCCACCAACGAGCAGGTCGCGAAGGCGATGATGCGCAAGCTCGGGACCGAGCAGCTGACGGATACCGAAGGCCGGGAGGTCGAACAGCCCTCGTTCAACTCCATCTTCATGATGGCGGATTCGGGCGCTCGGGGCTCGGCGCCTCAGATTCGGCAGCTCGCCGGCATGCGCGGTCTCATGGCGAAGCCGGACGGGTCGATCATCGAGACGCCGATCACCGCGAACTTCCGCGAAGGCCTGGACGTGCTGCAGTACTTCATCTCCACCCACGGCGCGCGCAAGGGACTGGCCGATACCGCGCTGAAGACCGCGAATTCCGGCTACCTGACCCGCCGTCTGGTGGATGTGGCCCAGGACCTGGTGGTCACGGTAGAGGATTGCGGCACCACCGCCGGGCTGACGCTGACGCCGCTCATCGAGGGCGGGGACGTCGTGGAGCCGCTGGCCGAACGGGTGCTCGGGCGGGTGGTGGCGGAGGACGTGACCTCTCCCGCCACCGGGGAGGTCGCGATTCCACGGGGCGTCCTGCTCGACGAGACCTGGGTCGAGAAGCTCGAGCGGGTCGGGGTCGACGAAGTGAAGGTCCGCTCGGCCATCACCTGCGAGACCCGTTTCGGAGTGTGCGCGTCCTGTTACGGACGTGATCTGGCCCGGGGCGACCAGGTGAACATTGGCGAAGCGGTGGGAGTGGTGGCCGCCCAGTCCATCGGCGAGCCCGGAACGCAGCTTACGATGCGCACCTTCCACATCGGGGGGGCGGCCTCTCGCGCCGCCGCCGTCGACAACATCGAGGTCAAGGCCGGGGGTACCCTGAAGTGGCACCACATCACGCCGGTGCAGCATGAGAGCGGCCACTTCGTGGTCGTGTCGCGCTCCGGGGAGCTGGCGGTGCTCGACGAGCACGGGCGGGAGCGCGAACGCTACAAGGTGCCCTACGGAGCGGAGCTGAGCGCCGCCGATGGCGCCGAGGTCAAGGGCGGCCAGGTAGTGGCGGCCTGGGACCCGCACACCCATCCGGTGATCACCGAGGTGGCGGGCACGGTGCGCTTCTCCGATGTGGTGGAAGGCGTGACCGTCCAGCACCAGACCGACGAAGTCACGGGCCTTGGCAACATCGAAGTGATGGATCCGAAGCAGCGCAGCGCCGCCGCGAAGGATCTGCGCCCGATGGTGCGCCTGGTCGACGAGGAAGGCCGGGAGATCCATCGCCCCGGCACCCAGACCCCGGCCCAGTACATTCTGCCGCCGCTTGCGGTGATCAGGGTTGAGGACGGCGCCCACGTGGGCAAGGGAGAGGTCATCGCACGTCTGCCCCAGGAGTCCTCCAAGACCCGTGACATCACCGGAGGTCTTCCCCGGGTCGCCGACCTCTTCGAGGCGCGCAAGCCCAAGGAAGCGGCGATGCTGGCGGAAGTCAGCGGCATCGTCTCCTTCGGCAAGGAGACCAAGGGCAAGCAGCGTCTGGTCATCACCCGGGAAGACGGTGAGGAACGCGAGGTGCTCGTGCCCAAATGGCGCCACCTGCTGGTGTTCGAAGGCGAAAGAGTCGAACAGGGCGAAGAGATTGTCGACGGAATGCCCAATCCTCACGACATCCTGCGTCTTCGCGGTCTCAATGCGCTCTCGAACTACATCGTCAACGAAGTGCAGGAGGTCTATCGGCTGCAGGGAGTCAAGATCAACGACAAGCACATCGAGGTCATCGTCAGACAGATGCTGCGCAAGGCCGAGATCACCGAGCCCGGAGATACCCGCTTCCTTCGGGGCGAGCAGGTCGAGCGAGCGCGGGTCCTGGCCGAGAACGAGCGGGCGGAAACGGAAGAACGCACGCCCTGTTCCTGGGCGCCGGTCCTGCTCGGCATCACGAAGGCGTCACTCGCCACCGAGTCCTTCATCTCCGCCGCATCCTTCCAGGAGACGACCCGGGTGCTCACCGAGGCTTCCGTCAACGGCAAGCTCGACGAGCTGAGAGGGTTGAAGGAGAACGTCATCGTGGGGCGCTTGATTCCGGCCGGTACCGGCTTCGCCTACCATGAGGAGCGGCGTCGCCAGCTCGCTCTCCCGCCCGATGCGGTTGCGGAAGACGCGGATTCCCTGGCCGACGCTCCCGAGGAAGGAGGCGATGCGTCCGGTCCCGAAGAGACCGCGAACGCCCCCGAGCCTGTTGACAGCAACCAGGTGGAGGCCTAGACTTCGGCGGCTTCAGATCAGGCAGGCGCTTTGTCTGCCTGTTTTTTTCTGCAAGCCAGGACTTCGCTCGCGATACCGCGCGGCGCCCTGAACCCGAAAAGGGCGCGCGGTCCGGTCGGAACGCTCTGCCCGAGAGGGCGCGGAGCCGGCCGGTGGGCAGCCGGTCCCGTACAGCGCCATATGGGGAGAGAAACAGCGTGGCTACCATAAATCAGCTCGTGCGCAAACCGCGCAAGCAGCAACGCACGAAGTCGAGCGTGCCCGCGCTCGAAGGTTGCCCACAGCGAAGGGGAGTGTGCACCCGGGTGTACACCACCACCCCGAAGAAGCCGAACTCCGCCATGAGAAAGGTGGCGAAGGTGCGTCTGACCAGCGGGGAAGAGGTCATCACCTACATCGGGGGTGAGGGACACAACCTTCAGGAGCACTCCGTGATTCTCATCCGCGGAGGGCGTGTGAAAGACCTGCCGGGAGTGCGCTACCACGTGGTGCGCGGCAGCCTCGACACCACCGGCGTTTCCGAGCGCCGGCAGGGTCGCTCGAAGTACGGTGCCAAGCGTCCCAAGGGCTGAGGAGTCATGTCACGCCGAAGAGACATCCCGGTACGGGTGATACTGCCCGACCCCAAGTACCACGACGAGACGCTGGCGAAGTTCATCAACGTCCTGATGCTCGACGGCAAGAAGTCGGTGGCGGAGAGAATCGTCTATGGCGCTCTCGATCAGGTGGCGGGGAGGACTCGCGAAGACCCCGTCGAACTGTTCGGTCGGGCGCTCGACAACGTGCGGCCCGTGGTCGAAGTGAAGTCCAGGCGCGTGGGCGGGGCCACGTACCAGGTGCCGGTCGAGGTCAGGCCGCGGCGCAGGACAGCGCTCGCGATGCGCTGGCTGGTGGACGCCGCGAGGCGGCGGGGCGAGAAATCCATGGGCATGCGCCTTGCCAACGAACTGATGGAAGCGGCGGACAATCGCGGCACCGCGGTGAAGAAGCGCGAGGACACTCACCGCATGGCGGAAGCCAACAAGGCTTTCTCGCACTATCGCTGGTAGCGCGGACGCGGAAGGAAATCCCACCATGCCCCGCAAGACGCCCATAGAGCGCTACCGCAACATCGGCATCATGGCCCACATCGATGCCGGCAAGACGACGACGACCGAGCGCATCCTCTACTACACCGGGATCTCCCACAAGATGGGGGAAGTCCATGACGGCGCCGCGGTCATGGACTGGATGGTCCAGGAGCAGGAGCGGGGCATCACCATCACCTCGGCGGCGACGACCTGCTTCTGGCGAGGCATGGACCGCCAGTACGACGAGCATCGGATAAACATCATCGATACTCCGGGCCACGTCGACTTCACCATCGAGGTCGAGCGCAGTCTGCGGGTTCTCGACGGGGCGTGCGCGGTCTTCTGCGCGGTAGGGGGAGTGGAGCCTCAATCGGAGACCGTATGGCGTCAGGCGAGCAAGTACGGCGTGCCCCGCCTCGCCTTCGTCAACAAGATGGATCGCCAGGGCGCCGATTTCCTCAAGGTGACCGAGCAGATTCGCACGCGCCTCAAGGCATGTCCGGTTCCCGTGCAGCTGCCGATCGGAGCGGAAGACGCCTTCGAGGGTGTGGTCGACCTGGTCGGCATGAAAGCGATCTACTGGGATTCGGGCACGCTGGGCACGGCCTACGAGGAGCGCAACATTCCCGGGAACATGGAAGGTCTGTGCCGGGAGTGGCGAGAGGTGCTGGTGGAAGCGGCGGCCGAAGCCGACGATGAGTTGATGGAGAAGTACATCGAGAACGGCGATCTGGACGCTTCGGAGATCCGGCGGGGAATCCGGGCCCGCACCTTGCGTACCGAGATCGTGCCCGCGCTCTGCGGATCGGCGTTCCGCAACAAGGGCGTGCAGGCCCTGCTGGACGCGGTGGTCGACTACCTGCCCGCTCCCATCGACGTTCCCCCGATTCGCGGTACGGTGGAGAACGGAAAGATCGTCGAAGAGGAGCGTCCCGCATCCGACGATGCGCCCTTCGCCGCTCTCGCGTTCAAGATCGCCACCGACCCCTTCGTAGGCTCGCTGACTTTCTTCCGTGTCTACTCCGGACAGCTCAAGTCCGGCGACCGCGTCTACAACTCCGTGAAGGGCAGGAAGGAGCGCATTGGCCGCATTCTCCAGATGCACGCCAACCGTCGGGAGGAGATCGACGAGGTGTTCGCAGGCGAGATCGCGGCCGCAGTGGGGTTGCGCGACGTCACCACCGGCGAATCGCTGACCGATGTCAAGTCTCCCATCACCCTGGAGCGCATGGAGTTCCCGGAGCCGGTGATCGCGGTGGCGGTCGAGCCGAAGACCAAGGCGGATCAGGAGCGCATGGGAATGGCGCTCGGCAAGCTCGCCCACGAAGACCCCTCCTTCCGGGTCGGCCACGACGAGGAGTCGGGCCAGACGATCATTTCGGGCATGGGAGAGCTTCACCTGGAGATTATCGTCGACCGCCTGCGTCGCGAGTTCAAGGTCGACGCGAACGTGGGCAAACCTCAGGTCGCCTATCGCGAGACGCTTCGCCGGATCGTCGAACAGGAGGGGCGATTCGTACGGCAGTCCGGTGGGAGAGGCCAGTACGGACACGTGTGGCTGCGTATCGAGCCGCTCGAAGCGGGATCCGGTTTCGAGTTCGAGAACTCCATCGTCGGGGGGACGATCCCCAAGGAGTACATCCCGGCCGTCCAGAAGGGGGTCCGCGATGCCATGGAGAACGGCGTGCTGGCCGGCTACCCCATGGTGGACATCAGGGTCACTCTCTACGACGGCTCCTTTCACGAGGTGGATTCGAGCGAGATGGCCTTCCGCGCCGCGGGCGCGCTGGCTTTCCGGGAAGGCGCTCGCGATGCCGGTCCGGTACTGATGGAGCCGGTCATGAAGGTCGAGGCGGTCACCCCGGACGAGTACCTGGGTGACGTGATGGGAGATTTCAGCCGTCGGCGCGGGCTGGTGCAGGGCAGCGAGGAGACGGTAGCGGGCGCGGCCATTCAGGCCGAGGTGCCGCTCAAGGAGATGTTCGGCTACGCCACGGTGCTGCGTTCACTCACCCAGGGGCGGGCCACGTTCTCCATGGAGTTTCTCAAGTATGCCGAGGTGCCCTCGGGCATCGCCGGCGAGATCATCAGCGGAAGTCGCTGAACCAACGCGACGGCATGAGGCGGGAGTAAATGGCGAAGGAGAAGTTTTCGCGCACGAAGCCGCACGTCAACGTGGGCACGATAGGCCACGTGGACCACGGCAAGACGACGCTGACGGCGGCGATGACGAAGATCATGGCATCGGAGCACGGAGGAGACGTGCGCACGTTTGACCAGATTGACAACGCGCCGGAGGAGAGGGAGCGCGGGATCACGATCGCGACGGCGCACGTGGAGTACGAGACGACGGCGCGTCATTACGCGCACGTTGACTGTCCGGGTCACGCGGACTACGTGAAGAACATGATCACGGGCGCGGCGCAGATGGACGGAGCGATTCTGGTGGTGAGTGCGGCGGACGGACCGATGCCGCAGACGCGCGAGCACATCTTGCTGGCGCGCCAGGTTGGGGTGCCGTACATCGTGGTGTACCTGAACAAGGTAGACATGGTGGACGACGAGGAGTTGCTGGAGCTGGTGGAGCTGGAGGTACGCGAGCTGCTGGAGAAGTACGATTTTCCGGGCGACGACACGCCGGTGGTGCGCGGTTCGGCGTTGCAGGCGCTGGAGGGAGAGGGCACGGAGCTGGGAGAGGAGTCGGTGCGCGCGCTGTGTCGAGCGCTGGACGAGTACATCCCGGAGCCCGAGCGAGCGATTGACGGAGCCTTTCTGATGCCGGTGGAGGACGTGTTTTCGATATCCGGACGGGGCACGGTGGCCACGGGCCGGGTGGAGCGAGGTCGGGTGAAGGTAGGCGAAGAGGTGGAGATCGTCGGCATCAAGGACACGGACAAGACGACGTGCACGGGAGTGGAGATGTTTCGCAAGCTGCTCGACGAGGGAGAGGCGGGCGACAACATCGGGGTGTTGCTGCGCGGAGTGAAGCGCACCGACATCGAGCGGGGTCAGGTGTTGGCCAAGCCTGGGAGCATCACGCCGCACACGCACTTCGAGGCGGAGGTGTACGTTTTGTCGAAGGACGAGGGTGGTCGGCACACGCCGTTTTTCAAGGGATACCGGCCGCAGTTTTACTTTCGCACCACGGATGTGACGGGAGCGGTGGACCTGCCCGAAGGTGTGGAGATGGTGATGCCCGGAGACAACGTGCAGATGGAGGTGAACCTGATCGCGCCGATTGCGATGGAGGAGGGGCTGCGCTTCGCGGTGCGCGAGGGCGGACGTACGGTGGGCGCCGGCGTCGTCGCCAGAATCCTCAAGTAACGCCGCAGAGCAGACAAGGCATGGCCAATCAACGCATACGCATCCGGCTCAAGGCCTTCGATCACAGGCTGATCGATCAGTCCGCGACCGAAATTGCGGAGACCGCGCGGCGTACGGGTGCGCAAGTGCGAGGACCCATACCCTTACCCACCCGCAAGGAGCGCTTCACCGTCCTGGTGTCGCCACATGTGAACAAGGACGCGAGGGATCAGTACGAGATTCGCACCCACAAGCGGATACTGGATATCTCCAATCCTACCGACAAGACCGTCGACGCCCTGATGAAGCTGGACCTGGCCGCGGGCGTCGATGTCCAGATCAAGCTGAACTAGCCGAGCGAAGACATGTCACTCGGAATCGTTGGCCGCAAGTGCGGCATGACCCGAATATTCACCGAAGACGGCCAATCGGTGCCGGTTACCGTCATCGAGGTCGAGCCCAACCGGATAACGCAGTTGAAGGACGAAGAACGCGACGGTTATCGGGCCGTACAGGTCACCACCGGAGTGCGGCGCGCGCGCCGGGTGAATCAGGCCGCGGCCGGACATCTCGCCAAGGCCGGGGTCGAGGCGGGACGCGGTCTGTGGGAGTTTCGCCTCCAGGCGGACGAGGGACTCGAGCTGCGCGTCGGGGGAGAAGTGAGTCTCGGGATCTTCGAGGTGGGCCAGCAGGTGGATGCGGTCGGCACGAGCATCGGCAAGGGCTACGCCGGGGTGGTCAAGCGACACAACTTCCGCACCCAGGACGCGAGCCATGGCAACTCTCTTTCCCACCGCGCCCCGGGTCGATCGGCCAGAACCAGACCCCTGGCCGGGTGTTCAAGGGCAAACGGATGGCGGGCCGGATGGGCGGGGTGCGCCGCACCGCGCCCAATCTGGAAGTGATGCGGGTCGACGCCGAAAAGGGCGTGCTGCTTCTGCGCGGGGCGGTTCCCGGCTCCCGGGGCGGGAACGTCCTGGTTCTGCCCGCGGCAAAGGCAAAAACGAGCTAGTCGGGCAATGCAACTCGTGACGAAAGCGCCGGAGGGCGCGGGACGAGAGATCGAGGTCGCCGATGCGGCCTTCGGGGCCGCGTACAACGCTCCCCTCGTCCACCAGGTGGTCTCGGCATTCATGGCGGGGAAGCGTTCCGGCACGAGCGCACAGAAGACCCGCGCGGAAGTGCGCGGCGGCGGGGCCAAGCCCTGGCGCCAGAAAGGAACGGGCCGCGCGCGCGCCGGCAGCTCGCGCAGCCCGATATGGCGCGGCGGCGGCGTTACCTTCGCGGCGCGGCCTCGCAGCTACGCGCAGAAGGTGAACCGCAAGATGTACCGCGCCGCGATGCGCTCGATCCTCTCGGAGCTGGTGCGCCAGGACCGCATCCACATGGTCGAGGAGTTCCGCGTGTCCTCGCCGAAAACCCGTGAACTGGCGGGCAAGCTCAAGGAGCTCGGACTCGACGACGTCTTGATCGTGGTCGAGGAGTGTGAGGCGGAACTCGCCCTCGCGTCGCGAAATCTGCATTGGGTCGCGGTGAGCGAGGCCCGGGACGTGAATCCAGTCGGCCTTCTCGCGTTTTCGCAGGTCCTCATGACGGTGGCGGCCTGTCGCAGCATGGAGGAGCGAGTGGCATGAACGACGAACGTCTGTTGCGCGTCCTCGTCTCGCCTCACGTTTCGGAGAAGAGCACCCGCATTGCCGACAAGTACAATCAGGTGGTCTTTCGGGTCTTGCCCGATGCCCGTAAACCCGAAATCAAGCGTGCGGTCGAGAAGCTCTTCGATGTCGATGTGCTGCATGTGCGCACCGCGAACTGTCGGGGAAAGGCGAAGGGTCTTCGTGGCACGAGGGGAAGGCGCGCGAACTGGAAGAAGGCCTACCTCCGCCTGGGACCCGGGCAGGATATCGATTTTCTCGGTGGCGAGTCCTGAGACTACGACCCGTCGGGGCAAGGAACGAGTGCGATGACCCTCAAGCAGACAAAGCCCACATCGCCGGGACGGCGTTTCGTGGTCAAGGTCGAGGATGCCGCCCTGCACCGGGGCGGTCCCCATACGCCGCTCCTGGCGAAGAAAACCTCGAAGGGCGGACGCAACAATCGGGGCCGCATAACCGTGCGCCATCGCGGCGGGGGCCACAAGCGGCGTTATCGCGTCGTCGACTTCAAGCGCCGCAAGGACGGTGTACCGGCGCGCATCGAACGCATCGAATACGACCCCAACCGCAGCGCCCGCCTCGCACTTCTTCTCTACGCGGACGGAGAACGCCGCTACATCCTCGCGGCGGCCGGGCTTGAGAAGGGCGATACCCTGATGTCGGGTGTATCGGCGCCGATTCGGGTCGGGAACTGCCTGCCGCTTCGCAACATCCCGGTCGGAAGTGTCGTCCATTGCGTGGAGATGAAGGCCGGCAAGGGCGGGCAGCTCGCTCGAAGTGCGGGAACGAGCGCACAGCTCATCGCCCGCGCCGGCGGCTTCGCAACCCTGCGTCTGCGTTCGGGCGAGCTGCGCCGGGTTCCCATGGAGTGCCGCGCCACCCTCGGAGAGGTGAGCAATTCCGAGCACGGATTGCGCTCTCTCGGAAAGGCGGGAGCGGCGCGCTGGCGAGGACGGCGCCCCACGGTAAGAGGGGTGGTCATGAATCCGGTAGATCATCCCCATGGGGGCGGCGAAGGACGCTCCTCCGGCGGGCGCCATCCGGTGACGCCCTGGGGACAGCCGACCAAAGGGCGCAAGACCCGCAAGAACAAGCGCACGGATTCGATGATCGTGCGGCGTCGCAGCCGATCCAGGAGGTGATGAGGTGCCGCGATCGATCAAGAAAGGCCCTTTTGTGGACCACCACCTCGAGAGACGGGTGGAGGCGGCGGTGGCGATCAACAGCAAGCGGCCCATCAAGACCTGGTCGCGGCGCTCGATGATCGTTCCCGACATGGTCGGTCTCACGATTGCGGTACACAACGGCCGCCAGCACGTGCCCATTCTCGTCACCGAGAACATGGTCGGACACAAGCTGGGCGAGTTCGCTCCCACCCGGACATTCCGCGGCCACTCCGGTGACCGCAAGACCAAGAAGTAGATCGGGGCGGAAATGGAAGCATCGGCCAAATTGAGATACGTCCGCCTTTCGCCGCGCAAGGCGAGACTGGTCGCCGATCAGATCCGTGGACTGCCGGTGGAGCGGGCGGACGAAGTGTTGGCCTTCAGTCCCAAGAAGGCGGCCTTCGTCATCAAGAAAGTGCTGAACTCGGCGATCGCCAATGCCGAGCACAACGAAGGCGCGGACATCGACGAATTGCGCGTGAGCCAGGTCTGCATCGATCAGGGGCCGGTGTACAAGCGACTCCGACCCAGAGCGCGAGGCCGGGCGACGCGGATTGTGAAGCCGACCAGCCACATCACCCTGACCGTGGCCGACGGCGCAGCAGAGTAACGCCGGAGTAAAGCGAGTAAAGCGAGTAAAGCATGGGGCAGAAAGTACATCCGACCGGCATTCGCCTCGGAATCATCAAGAACTGGAACTCCATCTGGTATGCCAGCAGTGGCGAGTACGCCGACCACCTCAATGTCGATCTGGAGGTGCGCAGCTTTCTGCGGCGCAAGCTGGCGCATGCTTCGGTGAGCGCGATCACCATTGCGCGACCGGCGAAGAACGCCCGAATCGTCATTCACACCGCGCGTCCGGGCATCGTGATCGGCAAGAAGGGAGAGGACATCGAGGCACTGCGCGGCGAGGTGGCGCGGATGATGAAGGTGCCGGTCCATATCGGGGTGGAAGAAATCCGCAAGCCCGAGCTCGACGCCTATCTCGTTGCCGAGAGCGTCGCCAATCAGCTCGAGCGCCGGATCATGTTTCGACGCGCGATGAGGAGAGCCGTGACCAACGCCATGCGCCTGGGTGCGCAAGGGGTCAAGATAAAAGTCAGCGGGCGCTTGAACGGCGCGGAAATCGCGCGTTCCGAATGGTACCGGGAGGGTCGGGTTCCTCTTCACACCCTGAGGGCGGATATTGATTACGGGCTCGCGGAGGCGCGTACCACCTATGGCGTCATCGGGGTGAAGGTCTGGATCTTCAAGGGAGAGGTCTTCGATTCTCACGAAGACGGCTCCAGGAGCGAGCCCGCGGCCCGCGCAGAGGCGCAGTAGAGTGTTTCAACCCAAACGCACCAAGTACCGCAAGCAGCAGAAAGGCCGAAACCGCGGCAAGGCGATGTCGGGAAACCGGGTGAGCTTTGGCGACTTCGGCTTGAAGGCGACCACCCGCGGTCGCGTGACCGCTCGTCAGATCGAGGCGGCGCGTCGTGCCATCACCAGAAAGGTGCGACGCGGAGCGAAGATCTGGATCCGGATCTTTCCTGACAAGCCGATTACCAAAAAACCGCTTGAGGTGCGCCAGGGCAAGGGCAAGGGCAACGTCGAGTACTGGGTGGCCCAGATCCAGCCGGGACGCATGCTCTACGAGATCCAGGGCGTCGACGAGAGCCTGGCCCGGGAGGCGTTCCGGCTCGCGGCCGCCAAGCTCTCGGTGCAAACGGTATTCGTGAGCAGGATGGTGTTCTGATGAAGGCCCACGAGCTTCGAACGAAGAGCGACGAAGAACTGCAGACCGAGGTTCTGGCGCTCACCCGCAAACGCTTCAACCTGCGCATGCAGCAGGGTACGGGGCAGCTGTCGCGGCCGAGCGAGATGAAGCTCCTGCGCCGTGATCTGGCCCGGGTCAAGACGATACGCAACGAGCGCCGCCTGGCGAGGGAGAGCGAATGAGCGAGCAGGAAGGCGGCGCCCAGCAGCCGGAGCAGCGAGCCCGGGCCCTCACCGGACAGGTGGTGAGCGACCGCATGGACAAGACGGTAACCGTGATGGTCGAGCGGCGTGTGAAGCATCCCTTGTACAAGAAGTACATCAGGCGAAAAAGCACCTTGCATGCGCACGACGAGAACAACGAATGCCGACCGGGCGATATTGTCAGCGTCGAGCAATGTCGGCCCCTGTCGAAGACCAAGTCGTGGCGTCTGCGCTCGATTCTCGAACGGGCGAAGTAGCCACGCGACGCCGCGGAACCAGGAAGTCGAGAAATGATTCAGATGCAATCAGTGCTTCACGCTGCGGACAACAGTGGAGCGAGACGCCTGATGTGCGTCAAGGTGCTGGGCGGGTCCCGTCGGCGTTACGCCGCGGTCGGCGATGTCATCAAGGTAACGGTCAAGGAAGCCATTCCCCGGGCCAAGGTCAAGAAAGGCGAAATGTACAACGCGGTGGTGGTCAGGACTCGTGCCGGCGTGCGGCGGGCGGACGGTTCCCTGATCCGCTTCGACAGCAATGCGGCAGTGCTGCTCAACAATCAGCTCCAGCCGATCGGCACGCGGATCTTCGGGCCGGTGACGAGGGAGCTGCGCTCCGAGCGATTCATGAGGATCGTCTCTCTGGCGCCCGAGGTGCTCTGAAGGCGGGGGCTCATGACAATGGCACGCATCAAGAAGGGAGACGACGTCATCGTGCGTTCCGGTCGCAACCGGGGCAGTCGTGGCACCGTGCTGCGGATCGTTGACGAAGACCGCGTTCTCGTGGAGGGGGTCAATGTCGTCAAGCGGCATACCCGACCCAACCCCCAACGAGGTACCCAGGGCGGCATCGTCCAGAAGGAGATGCCCGTGAACATCTCCAATGTCAACATCTTCAATCCGGCCACCGGGAAGGGAGACCGGATCGGATACAAATGGCTCGACGACGGACGCAAGGTGCGCGTTTTCCGGTCGACGGGCGAAGTGATCGACGTCTGAGGTCGCCAATGCCAAGACTTCGCGATTACTACCAAGAGCAGGTCGTGCCCACGCTCATCGAGCGCTTCGGTTACCAGTCGGTGATGCAGGTACCGAGGCTTCGGAAGATCACTCTCAACATGGGGGTGGGTGAGGCGATCGGGGACAAGAAGGTCCTCGACAACGCACTCGGCGATCTGGGGCGCATCGCCGGTCAGAAGGCGGTGATAACCAAGGCGCGAAAGTCGGTCGCCGGTTTCAAGATCAGGGAAGGCTGGCCTATCGGAGCCAAGGTCACGTTGCGCCGGGAACGCATGTACGAGTTTCTCGATCGCCTCATCAGCATCGCGATTCCAAGGACGCGCGACTTCCGGGGCTACAGCCCGAGAGCCTTCGATGGCCGAGGCAACTACAGCCTGGGAGTTCGTGAGCAGATCATTTTTCCCGAGATCGACTACGACCGGATCGACGCCATTCGCGGGCTCGATGTGTGCATCACCACCAGCGCCCGCAGCGACGAGGAAGGCCGAGCTCTGCTCGAGGCTTTTCGCTTCCCCTTCCGCGCCAACTAGTCACCATGAACACCCAGGGGAGTTGATGTGGCCAAGCTGTCAGTGATGAACCGTGAAGCCAAGCGCATGAAGCTGGTGGCGAAGTATGCGGCCCGGCGTGCCGAGCTCAAGGTGCGCGCCGTGGACCCGGATCTGAGCCCCGAGGAGCGTCACGACGCCAGAATCAGACTGCAGCGACTTCCGCGTAACGCGAGCCCGGTGCGCCTGCGTCGGCGCTGCCGAATCACCGGGCGTCCCCACGGCGTCTACCGCAAGTTCGGCCTCGGACGCGGCAAGCTTCGCGAGGCGGCGATGACGGGCGATGTTCCGGGTCTGGTGAAGGCGAGCTGGTGAGGGCCTGGCGCCGACATCAATTCCCGCAAGGTCGTCGATTCCAAAGGCGCGAAGCGCGCGCCGGTGTCCGGTAAGGAGCGAGATTCCAAGCAATCATGAGCATGCAAGACCCCATCTCCGACATGTTCACGCGGATTCGCAATGGCCAGTCTTCCGGCAAGGTCCGAGTGGCCATGCCGCTTTCCAAGGTCAAGCGGGCGATCGCCGCAGTGCTCAAGGAACAGGGCTACATCACGGACTTCTCGGTTGAAGACAATGACTACCGAGAGCTCGTCATCGTGCTCAAGTACTTCGAGGGGCGGCCGGTCATCGAGTTGCTCCGCCGGGTGAGCCGTCCGGGTCTTCGGGTGTACAAGAGAAAGGACGATCTGCCGAGCGTGAATGGCGGGCTCGGCATTGCCATCATCTCCACGCCGAGAGGGGTGATGACCGACCGTCAGGCGCGGGCGGCCGGACATGGCGGCGAAGTGCTCGGCGTAGTGTTCTGAAGGAAGCCCGACCGTGTCGCGAATTGCCAATGCTCCAGTTCCCGTTCCATCGGGTGTCGAAGTCGACATCGATGGCCAGCACGTGAAGGTCAGCGGCCCCAAGGGCGAGCTGGACCTGTCGGTGCACGCTTGGGTCGCGGTCTCCCGGGAAGGGGAAGAGCTGCGATGCCAGGCCAGGGCATCGGAGGCGAAGATGGTGGCGATGGCCGGCACCACGCGAGCCCTTCTGAACAACATGGTGACCGGGGTGAACGGCGGATTCGAGAAACGCCTGCAGCTCGTCGGAATCGGTTACCGAGCCCAGATGCAGGGGAGCAAACTCTCGCTCTCGCTCGGTTTCTCCCATCCGGTGGAGCTCGATGCCCCGCATGGAATCTCCATCCAGACCCCGAGCCAGACCGAAATCGTGGTCAGCGGCATCGACAAGCAGAAAGTCGGACAGACCGCCGCGGTGATTCGCGCCTTTCGACCGCCCGAGCCCTACAAGGGCAAGGGAATCAAGTACCGCGACGAGATCATCGTGCGCAAGGAAGGAAAGAAGAAATAACCGTCCATGGACAAGAAGCAGAGCAGGTTGAGACGTGCCCGGCGCACTCGCGCGAGGATTGCCGCGCAAGGGGGGTATCGTCTCTGCGTACACCGCACCCCTCGACACATCTACGCCCAGATCATCAGCGCCGATGGCGCCAATGTTCTCGCGAGCGCATCCACCCTTGACGCCGAGGTACGGCGCTCGCTCACCTACGGAGGCAACAAGTCGGCGGCCCGGCTGGTAGGCCAGGTGGTTGCGGAGCGTGCGCTCGAGAAGGGGGTTGGACGCGTCGCTTTCGATCGTTCGGGGTTTCGCTACCACGGACGGGTGAAGGCGCTGGCGGATGAGGCGCGGGAGAAAGGGCTCAAATTCTAGGAGGGCGGTCAGGACCGATTTCTCATGGCAAACTTCGAGACTTCCGCAAACGGCGACGAGCTCTTCGAGAAGCTCGTACAGATCAACCGCGTGGCCAAGGTCGTGAAGGGTGGTCGACTCTTCGGATTCACTGCGCTCACGGTGGTCGGCGACGCCAAGGGGCGGGTCGGCATGGGACGGGGCAAGGCGCGTGAAGTGCCCTCCGCGATCCAGAAGGCGATGGAAAACGCCCGCAAGAACATGATTCACGTACCGCTGAAGGGCGGCACCCTGCACTACTCCATGACCGCCCGGCACGGCGCGGCGAAGGTCTACATGCAGCCGGCCTCCGAGGGCACCGGCATCATTGCGGGCGGACCGATGCGCGCCGTCTTCGAGGTGCTCGGAGTGAGAGACGTGCTGGCCAAGTGCATCGGCTCTCCCAATCCCGTGAACGTGATACGCGCCACCCTCCGGGGGCTCGGCGCGTGTTCGGACCCGGAGCGGGTCGCGGCGAAGAGAGGCCTGCCCATCGAAGAGCTGGCGGGCGATGCCTCCGATCGCCGTTCCGGAGACTGAAATGACGGCGACGGATTCTCGGGCGAGATTGCGAGTGACCTTGCGACGAAGTCTGCATGGACGCGCGAAAGGGCACCGGGAGTGCGTCCGGGGGCTCGGACTGCGGCGCATGCACCAGACGGTGGAAGTGGAAGACACCCCCTGCGTGCGCGGAATGATCGACAAAGTGTCTTATCTGCTCCGGGTGGAGGAGGGCTGAGCGACCATGCGTCTCAACGATTTGCATCCCGCCGCCGGCGCGAAGCGTTCCCGCCGGCGCGTGGGCCGCGGAATTGCCGCGGGTCGGGGCAAAACCTGCGGGCGGGGGCACAAGGGCCAGAAATCCCGTTCCGGGAGCGGCGCCGGCGCCGGTTACGAAGGCGGCCAGATGCCCCTGCATCGCCGCCTGCCCAAGTTCGGTTTCACGTCCCGGCGGGGCCGCTTCGCCGATGAGGTCCGATTGGATCAGCTCTCGGCCCTGGAGTCGGAGGTGGTGGATCTGGCGGTGCTCAAGGAGGCCGGCCTGGTGAACCGGCGGGCCCGACGCGTGAAGGTCATCGCGGCCGGAGAGCTGACCCGAGCGGTTATCCTCCGCGAGGTGATTCCGACCCGCAGCGCCCGGGCCGCCGTGGAGGCGGCGGGTGGACGCGTGGAATAGCATCGAGCGCGGTTGCGAGAGCCATGGCACGCAGTAGAAGTCGAGTTCGGAGCGCCTCGCCGGTCGCCGGCACCTCCTCGGAGCTCAGGCAGCGATTTCTCTTCGTCCTGGGCGCCCTGGTGGTGTTTCGGGTCGGATCCTTCATTCCGGTACCGGGTATCGATCCGGTCGCTCTCCAACTGCTCTTCGATCAGCAACGGGGCACCATCCTCGACATGTTCAACATGTTTTCCGGTGGTGCGCTCGGACGTTTCTCGCTGTTCGCCATCGGCATCATGCCCTACATCTCCGCGGCCATCATCATGCAGCTCCTGACCCACGTCGAGCCGAAGCTGAAGGAGATGCGCAAGGAGGGTGAGGCGGGGCGCCGCAAGATCACCAAGTACACCCGCTACGCCACCGTGGCCCTTGCCACCTTCCAGGCGCTCGGCGTGGCGATTGCCCTGGAGGGGCAACAGGCCAGCGGCGGGTTGCAGGTGGTGCTCGATCCGGGCTGGGGGTTTCGCATCACCGCCGTCACTTCGCTGGTGACCGGCACCGTGTTCCTCATGTGGCTGGGAGAGCAGGTGAGCGAGAGAGGGATCGGAAACGGCATCTCGATCATCATCTTCGCCGGAATCGTGGCCGGTCTGCCCTCCGCCATCGGCGGCACCCTGGAGCTCGCGCGCACCGGAGAGTTGAACGTGGTGCTGGTGTTCCTGCTCCTCGGTCTCGCGCTTGCGGTGACCGCGTTCGTGGTGTTCGTGGAACGCGGACAGCGCCGGATTACCGTCAACTACGCCAAACGCCAGGTGGGGCGGCGCATGTACGCGGGCCAGAGCAGCCATCTCCCCCTCAAGCTCAACATGGCGGGCGTGATTCCCCCCATATTCGCTTCGAGCATCATTCTCTTCCCCGCGACCCTGGGAGGATGGTTCGGAAGCGCCGAGGGCATGACCTGGCTCCGGGACCTCTCGACCACCCTGTCTCCGGGACAGCCCCTCTACGTCATGTTCTACGCGGCCGCGATCATTTTCTTCTGTTTCTTCTACACCGCGCTCGTCTTCGATTCGCGGGACACCGCGGAAAACCTCAAGAAGTCCGGCGCCTTCATTCCCGGGATCCGGCCCGGGGACCAGACCGCGCGTTATATCGACGGGGTCATGACCCGGCTGACGATAGCCGGGGCCCTGTACATCACCGGCGTATGCCTGCTGCCCGAGTTCCTGATCCTCAAGTGGAATGTGCCGTTCTACTTCGGCGGAACGTCGCTGCTGATCATCGTGGTGGTCACGATGGATTTCATGGGACAGGTTCAGGCGCACATGATGTCCCATCAATACGAAGGGTTGCTGAAGAAGGCGAACCTGAAGGGCTATGGACGGGCCGGCGTGCCACGCTAGGCGGGGAGAGAGAGCATGAGAGTCAGAGCATCCGTTAAGCGACTGTGTCGAAATTGCAGGATCGTCAAGCGTCGCGGCGTCACCCGGGTGATTTGCCGCGACGGCCGTCACAAACAGAGGCAGGGATGAGGGGCGCTTCGACTCCTCGACGTAGCGCCCAGGGGAGGTAAGAGACCATGGCCCGCATCGCCGGCATCAATGTTCCGGACCGCAAGCACGCCTGGATCGCACTCACTTCGATATACGGTATCGGCAGGCGGCGTGCCCTCGATATCTGTGAGGCGGCCGGAGTGCCCACCGATATCCGGGTCGTCAATCTGAGCGAGGAGCAGCTCGAAGCGCTGCGCGTGCACGTGAGCCGCTATACCATCGAGGGCGATCTCCGACGCGCGGTTTCCATGAGCATCAAGAGACTCATGGATCTCGGATGCTATCGAGGCATTCGGCATCGGCGCGGCCTCCCGGTCCGGGGGCAGCGCACCCACACGAACGGCCGCACCCGAAAGGGTCCCAGAAGACCGATTCGCAAGTAGCACCGCAGGGCAACAGGGGCGGGGAGTTTCATGGCGAGAGCGAAGGTTCGCACCAAGAAGAAGATACGGCGCAACGTGAGCGACGGGGTGGCGCACGTGCACGCCTCCTTCAACAACACCGTCATCACGATCACCGACCGGCAGGGAAACGCTCTCGCCTGGGCGACAGCCGGGGCGAGCGGGTTCAAGGGGTCTCGGAAGAGCACTCCGTTCGCGGCACAGGTCGCGGCGGCGAAGGTGGGACAGACGGTGGCCGAGATGGGCATGAAAACCCTGGAGCTGCGAGTAAAGGGCCCGGGTCCGGGACGGGAGAGCGCGGTCAGGGCGCTCAACAATGCCGGCTTCAAGATAACCAGCATCACCGACGTGACCCCCATCCCCCACAACGGGTGCCGCCCCCCCAAGAAGAGGCGCGTTTAGAACATGGCCAGATACATCGGACCGACCTGCCGGCTCAGCCGGCGCGAGGGGACCGACCTCCTGCTCAAGAGCCGGGCGCGGCCTCTGGATTCCAAGTGCAAGATAGACAGCTTGCCGGGCCAGCACGGTACCAGGCGCCAGCGGCGCTCGTCCGACTATGCGATTCAGCTGCGTGAGAAGCAGAAGCTCCGTCGCATTTATGGGGTGCTGGAGCGTCAGTTCCGCAACTACTATCGGACGGCGGCTCGAAGGCGAGGGGCCACCGGCGAGAATCTGTTGAAGCTGCTCGAGTGTCGGCTCGATAACGTCGTGTACCGCATGGGCTTCGCCTCCACTCGGGCCGAAGCCCGCCAGCTCGTGAGCCATCGTGCGATCCTGGTGAACGAACGTACCGTGAACTTCCCTTCCTACCAGGTGAGTGCGGGAGACGTGGTCAGCGTCCGAGAGCCCGCTCGCCGTCAGGCTAGGATTCAGGACGCGCTCAACGTTGCCGAGCAGTACGGGTTCCCCGACTGGGTCGAAGTGGATGTGTCGAAGATGGTGGGCGCCTTCAAGGCGGTTCCGGAACGCCAGGAACTTCCCCCCGACATCAGCGAGCAGCTCGTGGTGGAGCTCTACTCGAAGTAGAGTGACGTCGAGATCAAACTTACAAGTCCTTAGCGTCGTTCATCGGGCGGCAGGCAGGAGATTGGAATGCAGAGTGCGGCAACTCAGCTTTTGAAGCCACGCCTTGTGGACGTTCGTCCGATGGGCGTCAACACGGCAAAGATAACCCTGGAGCCGCTCGACCGCGGATTCGGACACACTCTCGGCAACGCGCTCAGACGGGTGCTGCTTTCCTCGATGCCGGGTTGTGCGGTGACTGAGGTCGCGATCGAAGGGGTGCTCCACGAGTACACCACGGTTGAAGGCGTGCAGGAGGACGTGACCGACATCCTTCTCAACCTCAAGGGTCTGGCCATTCGCATGCATGCGCGTGAGGAGTCGACCCTGACGCTGAACAAGAAGGGGCCGGGTCCGGTGCTCGCGAGCGACATCGTCGTCGACCATGACGTGGAGGTGCTGAACCACGATCACGTCATCGCGAACCTGACCAAGGAAGGCGCGCTGTCCATGTCCATGAAGGTGGAATCCGGGCGCGGATATCAGCCGGCGTCGGCGCGCGTGGCGGCGGAGGAGGGCGATCTGCCGATCGGCCGCCTGCTCCTCGATGCTTCCTTCAGTCCGGTCCGGCGTGTTGCCTACGTCGTCGACAGCGCACGCGTGGAGCAGCAGACGGACCTCGACAAGCTGGTGGTGGAGATCGAGACCAACGGCACCCTGGATCCGGAAGACGCAATCCGGCACGCCGCGGGGCTGCTGCAGGATCAGCTCTCCGTTTTCGTGAGTCTGAGCAGCCGGAGCGACGATACGATGCGACGCAGCGGCGCGGAAATCGATCCGATCCTGCTGCGCCCGGTCGACGACCTGGAGCTCACGGTGCGTTCCGCCAACTGCCTCAAGGCGGAGAGCATCTACTATGTCGGCGACCTCATCCAGCGCAGCGAGGTGGAGCTCCTGAAGACCCCGAATCTGGGCAAGAAGTCGCTTACCGAGATTAAGGAAGTGCTCTCGTCGCGCGGACTCTCTCTGGGAATGCGGCTCGAGCATTGGCCCCCCCGGGGCCTGAGGAGCATGGACAAGGAGATGTGACGCGTTCACGTTTCTTTGAGAAGACGGGAATCACGAGACAATGCGACACCGAAAGAGCGGGCGAAAGCTCGGCCGAACCAGCAGCCACCAGCGGGCGATGTTCCGGAACCTGTCGGCTTCTCTGGTACTCCACGAGGCACTGAAGACCACCGTGCCCAAGGCCAAGGAGCTGAGGCGGGTGGTGGAGCCCCTTATTACCCTGGCCAAGCATGACAGCGTCGCCAATCGGCGCCTCGCCTTTGCGCGCGTGCGGGATCGCAAGACCGTGAGCAAGCTCTTCAACGATCTCGGACCCCGCTTTCGGGCCCGCCCGGGCGGCTACACGCGGATTCTGAAGTGCGGGTTCCGCAACGGAGACCGTGCCCCGATGGCCTTCGTGGAGCTGGTCGACCGGCCACAAGGCGACGAGGAGAGTTAACCGCGCGCCTTGCGGCGCCTTCCTCAGTCCGCGAGTCTCGAGCGGATGAGTTCGCTCACCTTGCGGGGGTTGGCTTTGCCTCCGGAAGCCTTCATCGCCTGACCGACGAGGAATCCGAGCACCTTCTCGCGTCCCGCTCTGAACTGCCCCACCTGTTCGGGGTGGGCCGAGATGACCGAGTCGACGAGCTTTGCGATCGCGTCCTCGTCGCTCACCTGCCGCAGACCGCGACTCTCGATGATGCCCTCGGCGGCGCCTTCGCCGTCCCACATCGCCTTGAGTACTTCTTTCGCGATCGGACCCGAAAGCGTGCCATCTTCGAGGCGAAGGAGCAGGCCCTTCAAGGCGGTCGGGCTCACCGGGCATCGGGCGATGTCCACTCCCTCGCGGTTCAGGAGGGCGGAGAGCTCTCCCGTCACCCAGCGGGCGGCCAGGCGGGCATCGACCTCGCCGGCGCCGTGGGCGGTCTCGAAGTAGTCGGCGAGCATCCGGTCCGAGGTGAGCAGGTGGGCCTCGTGCGCGCTCAAGCCGTGCTCGCTTGCGAAGCGGAGGCGGCGGGCGGCGGGCAGCTCGGGCAGGGTGGCCCGCACGGATTCGATGAACGCGTCGTCAATCACCACCGGGAGCAGATCCGGGTCCGGGAAATAGCGGTAGTCGTTCGCTTCTTCTTTCTCTCGCAGCGGCCTGGTCTCGTCGCGACCCGGGTCGTAGAGGCGCGTCTGCTGCACCACGGCGCCCCCCGCCGCGAGCACATCACTCTGTCGCTCGATTTCGTGCCGAATCGCCTTCTCGACGAATCGAAAGGAATTCAGGTTCTTGAGCTCGACCCGGGTGCCGAGCGTTCGCTGCCCTATCGGGCGCACCGATACGTTGGCGTCGCAGCGGAAGGATCCCTCCTGAAGATTCCCGTCGCAGATCCCGAGGTAGCGCACGATGGTGTGCACCTCGTGCATGTAGGCGCTCGCCTCGGCCGCGCTGCGCAGGTCCGGTTCGGACACGATCTCCAGCAGCGGGACGCCGGCCCGATTGAGGTCGATGCCGCTTCGGCCCGGCACCGCGTCGTGCACGGACTTGCCGGCGTCTTCCTCGAGGTGGGCGCGTGTGATGCCGATGCGGCGTGGACCACCCTCGACCTCGATGTCCACGCATCCTCCCCCCACGATCGGCAGCTCGTACTGGCTTATCTGGTAGCCCTTCGGCAGGTCGGGGTAGAAGTAGTTCTTGCGCGCGAAGACCGAGCGCCGGGCGATGGTTGCGCCCACCGCGAGGCCGAATTTGACCGCCATCGCGAGCGCGTCTCGATTGAGGACCGGAAGCACCCCCGGCAATCCGAGGTCGATCGCGCAGGCCTGGGTGTTGGGGGCCGCTCCGTACTCGGTGGAGGCCCCGGAGAAGATCTTGCTCCGGGTGGCGAGCTGAGCATGCAGCTCGAGCCCGATCACCGCCTCCCAGCGCCTCTCGCTCACCCCCGGCCTCCGACCTGGCCAGCCCGCCAACCGGCTGTGTCGTTCCCGCTCGCGCGGGATCGACGGGCCACCCGGAGAAATCCCCTCCTCGTCACTCCCGGCCACGCCCGCCATGGGCAGGCGATCCCCGCCCGCCCCCGCGCAAGGGCCATCGAAGGCGTACGCGGGTCGAGGCCGTGCGCTCGCGTCGTTTCCATGTGAGAGGGAACCAGGGCAGAGGGATGTGATGGCGGATCTTCCATGATGACGGGAGTCCAGGGTTCACGAAGACGCTTGCTCATCTCGGGTGCAGCTTCACGCAGAGGCGGCTATGCGCAATCGGCGGGGACTCGATGGTGCCAGTCGGTGGCGACCTGAAAGCGGTGGGCGGCCTGCAGCAGCTTCCCTTCCGTGAAGTGGTCGCCGATGAGCTGCAGACCCACCGGCATCCCATGGGCGAATCCCGCCGGTATCGAGACCGCGGGCAGTCCGGCGAGGTTTACCGCGGTGGTGTTCACGTCACAGCGGTACATGGTCACGGGGTCTTCCACGTGTTCGCCTATCCTGAACGCGGTGACCGGCGAGGTCGGACCCACGATCACATCCACCTCGGAGAATGCCTCCTGCAGTTGCCGGCTGATGAGGCGCCGGATCTTCTGGGCCTTGAGGTAGTAGGCGTCGTAGTAGCCGGCCGAGAGCGCATACGTGCCAACGAGGATGCGCCGCTTGACCTCGGCGCCGAAGCCCTCGCTGCGGGACCTTTTGTACAGAGTCTCGATATCGCTTGCGGCCGGTGAACGATGCCCGTAGCGCACCCCGTCATAGCGGGCCAGATTCGACGAGCACTCGGCGGGGGCGACGATGTAGTAGGCTGGAATCGCGAGCGCGAGGCTGGGGATGGAGAGCTCGCGCCGCCTGGCCCCGAGTCGCTCGAACTCGCGCAGCGCCTCCTCGATCGCATCCCCGACCGCGGGGTCGACACCGGCGCTGAAAAACTCCCTCGCCACTCCTAGCTTCAGGGCTCCCTCGCTTCGCTCGAGCATCCGCGGGTAGTCTTCGAACGGACGCTCGACACTGGTCGAGTCACGCTCGTCGAAGCCCGCAATGGCCGCGAGCAGGAAGGCGGCATCCTCGGCGCTGCGGGCGAGCACTCCGGCCTGATCGAGACTCGATGCGTAGGCGACCATTCCGTATCGGGAGACTCTCCCGTAAGTCGGCTTCACTCCAGTTACGCCGCACAGGGCGGCGGGCTGGCGCACCGAGCCCCCGGTGTCGGTGCCGGTGGCGACCGGTACGAGGCGCGCGGCGACCGCGGCGGCGGAGCCGCCCGAAGAGCCTCCGGGAACTCTCTCGCGGTCCCAGGGATTGCGCACCGGACCGTAGTAGCTGTTCTCGTTCGACGAGCCCATCGCGAACTCGTCCATGTTCGTCTTGCCGAGCATCACCATGCCCTCGCCCCGAGCCCGCTCGACCACCGTCGCATCGTAGGGCGAAATGAAGTTGTCGAGCATTCTCGACCCGCACGATGTCCGCACGCCTCGCGTGCAGAAGAGATCCTTGTGCACGATGGGGATGCCGGTCAGCACCGCCCCCTCTCCCGCCGCGAGCCGGCGGTCCGCCGCGCGCGCCTCCACGAGTGCCTGCTCTTCGGTGAGCGAGATCATGCAATTGAGCTCGCTCCCGGTACCGCGCAGGCGATCGAGGCAAGCGCGGGCGAGCTCCTCGCTCGACATGCGGCGCGCGCGCAATGCCGCTGCGAGCTCGCGAACGGAGAGATGGTGCATGTTCGCGGACGCCATGCGCCGGCGGCGCTAGTCGATAACCCTCGGCACCAGGTACAGACCGTCCTCGACCTGCGGAGCCCCGCGCTGCAGGAGCTCCCGCTGGTCGGGCTCGCGAACCTCGTCGCAACGCAGACGCTGCCCCGTTTCCACCGGATGCGCCATCGGCGCGAGATCCTCGGTGTCTACCGCGTTCATCTCGTCGACCAGGGCCAGAATCCGGGTCAATTCCTCGCGCAGGCGGGGGATGTCCCGGGGGTCGAGCGCGAGCCTCGCCAAGTGCGTGATGTGGGCCAGTTCTTCGGACGAGACGCTCTTCGGCCGGGCGTCTTCGGGCTGACACATCTCTGACATGGAATCGCTTGTGAGCTTTGACGTCGGCTGCTAAAGTGCCGCGCTGTCTGAGCAGGCGCGACACCACCGGGCCCGGGTCGAAAAACCGGGGTATCGACTCAATACGTGACTGACTGGGAAGCGATTATATCCGTCACCGCCCGCTCGCGGTTGTCCGGTATTCGAGCCTAGCCGACACCCATGTTCCTCAAGCGTATCCGGGGCCTGTTCTCGACCGATCTCTCGATCGATCTGGGAACGGCCAACACCCTCATCTATGCGCGCGACAAGGGGATAGTTCTCGACGAGCCCTCGGTTGTCGCGATTCGCACCGAGCCCGGCGGTGGCGCGAAGAGCATCGCGGCGGTCGGTGACGCGGCGAAGAGCATGCTGGGCCGCACTCCCGCAAACATCGAGGCGATCCGGCCGCTGAAGGATGGCGTGATTGCGGACTTTACCGTCACGGAGAAGATGCTCCAGCACTTCATCCAGCGCGCTCACGAGAACAGCTTCTTTCGGCCCAGTCCCCGGGTGCTCGTGTGCGTGCCCTGTGGCTCGACCCAGGTCGAGCGTCGCGCGATACGCGAGTCGGCCGCCGGGGCCGGGGCGAGAGGCGTCTACCTGATGGAAGAGCCGATGGCGGCCGCCATCGGAGCCGGCCTGCCGGTCAGCGAAGCCCGCGGCTCCATGGTCCTCGATATCGGTGGCGGCACCACCGAAGTGGCGGTGATTTCGTTGAACGGCATCGTCTATTCGGCGTCCGTGCGCATCGGCGGCGATCGATTCGACGAGGCAATCACCAACTATGTCCGAAGGAATTTCGGCACCCTCATCGGAGAAACGACCGCGGAGCGGATCAAGCAGGAGATCGGGTCGGCCTATCCAAACAATTCGATGACGAACATCGAGGTCCGGGGACGCAACCTCGCGGAGGGGATTCCGCGCAGCTTCGTGTTGAACAGCAACGAGATCCTCGAGTCTCTTCAGGAGCCCTTGTCGGGCATCGTGACCGCGGTCAAGACCGCGCTGGAGAAAACCCCACCCGAGCTCGGAGCCGATGTCGCGGAGCGGGGCATGGTGTTGACGGGCGGCGGCGCGCTGCTCCAGGACATCGATCGCCTTCTGACGGAAGAGACGGGCATTCCGACCATCATCGCCGATGAACCGCTCACCTGCGTTGCGAAGGGCGGAGGTCGAGCCCTGCGAATGCTCGACGAGAAGGGTGTCGACGTGTTCACTTACGAATAGGACTCCGGGGAGCAGCCTCCCGGCCGAAGATGGTTCTGAACACCGGCCAGAAGCCCCTCTTCGAACGCGGCCCCTCCGCTCTGGCGCGCGTGGTGGTGGTGGCGCTCCTGTCCATGGCGCTGATGATCGCCGACCATCGCGGGCGTCATGTCGACGCGATGAGGAGTCTGCTCGCAACTCTCGTCTATCCCCTCCAGTATGCGGTCGACCTTCCCATCCGGGGAGGGAGCTGGCTGGCGGACAACGTGAGATCGCGCCACACGCTCATGCGCGAGAACGAGCGCCTGCGCCGGGAGAACTTCTCCGCCCATTCCCGGCTCGAGAGATACGCCGAGCTCGAGTCCGAGAACCGGCGTCTGCGGGGGCTTCTGGACTCCGCGGCACGGGTGGGCGTGCAGGTCCTGATCGCGGAGCGTCTGGCGGTGGACCTGGATCCGTACAGCCGCCGCATCGTCCTCAACAAGGGGATCCGGGACGGGGTCCGGATCGGACAGTCCCTGATCGACGCCAACGGAATCATGGGGCAGGTCGTCGAGGCGGGACCCTTCTCCAGCAGTGCGGTGCTCATTACCGACCCCAGTCACGCGCTGCCGGTTCAGGTCAGACGAAGCGGACTGCTGGGGGTCGCGGTCGGTACCGGTCCCCTCGATCAGTTGGAGCTCACGCACATTCCGGTCAATGCCGACGTGCTGGTGGGTGATGTGCTGGTCACGTCCGGATTGGGGGGGCGCTTTCCTTCCGGCTACCCGGTGGGGCGGATAGTGAGCGTGAGTCGTGACAGCGGTCGCCCCTTTGCCCGGGTGACGGTCGAATCCAGCGCCGACCTCGCGCGCAACCGGGAAGTGCTGCTGGTGTGGTCGGAGCAGCCCGCCCCCCGGCTGCTTCCCGAACTGGCGGCGCCATGAACGAATCCACTGCCCGCATCAACTGGGCGATCGCCGGCAGCCTGGCGGCCGCCCTGATGCTCAGTACCTTGCCGATGCCGGCCTGGGCGTCGGCGGGACGTCCGGCGTGGGTTGCCCTGGTGCTCGTGTACTGGTGTCTCGCCACGCCGAATCGGGCCGGAGTTCTGGTCGCCTGGACCACGGGCCTGCTCCTGGACGTCATGTCGGGCACCCTGCTCGGCCAGCATGCGCTCGGGCTCTCGTTGCTGGCGTTCATTGTCCACCACCGCCGCCAGTGGCTCTCGGGGCTGCCCCTGTGGCAGCAGGCAATCAGCGTGTTCGCGCTGGTCTTCGCTTACCAGACCATGGTGCTGTGGATCAGTGGCATACGTGGATTCCCGGTAGCCGCTTCCGCCTACTGGGCGGCGCCTCTCGTCAGCACGCTCCTCTGGCCGTGGATATCCGTCATCCTGCGTGACTTGAGACGGAAATGTGTCACCGCCTGATCCTCCGCTTGCCCTTGCCATGTTCCCCATGCCTTGATCGAGCCGGAGCGCGTCGGCCCCGGGCGCCGTGCTCGCGTCGTGCCTTCCGGGCCGGGGGTCGTATCGGCCCGAAACGTTGCGTTCCGTGAGAAGGGTCGCGTGGGAGACCCACCTGTCCCCGGTGCTGACGGCTCAGGACCGGGTGCGGGAGGCAGAGCTCGTGCGCGGGCGCGCGCGGGTGATGCTCGTGGCCTCGCTGGTGGTGTGCGTCGCACTCGCGGGGAGGGTGTTCGATCTCCAGGTTCTCGAGTTCGAGCACTTTCGCACGCTTTCGGAGAGCAACCGGGTCAGCCTCGTCGCGGTAGCGCCCACCCGCGGCCTCATCTACGACCGCAATGGCGTCGTGCTGGCCCAGAACACTCCTACCTACAGTCTGGAAATCACGCCGGAAGCGGTGCGGGACATGGATGCGCTGCTCGAGATCCTGGGCGATCTGGTCGAGGTGGATGCGGCGGACCTGGAGCGATTCCATGCCGCGCTCGGCAAGGCCCGGCGCTTCGACAGCGTACCGTTGCGTTTCCGGCTGAGCCCCGAGGAAGTGGCACGCCTCGCGGTCAACCGTCCATTCCTTCCCGGCGCCGACTTCAAGGCGCGCCTGGCCCGGACCTATCCCCACGGATCGCTCGCGTCCCATCTTCTGGGATACGTGGGGCGCATCGACGAGCGCGACCTCCAGTCCATCGATGTCGCGAACTATCGGGGCACGAACCACATTGGCAAGACCGGTGTCGAGCAGTACTACGAGAACCTTCTGCACGGCCGGGCCGGATACGAACACATCGAGATCAATGCCCTGGGGCGCACCTTGCGGGTGCTCGAACGCCGCGATCCGATGCCGGGAAGCGACATCCATCTGACGATCGATGCCGGCCTGCAGGCGGTGGCGGAGAAGGCCCTGGGGGAGTGGAACGGTTCGGTCGTCGCGATTGAACCTTCGAGCGGTGCGCTTCTCGCGCTCGCCAGCGTCCCCGCCTTCGATCCCAATCTCTTCGCCCACGGCATAGACCACCAGGTCTATCGAGACCTGCTCCATTCGACCGGCCGGCCGCTCTTCAACCGGGCCCTGAATGGCCAGTATCCACCCGGGTCGACCATCAAGCCGCTCATGGCGCTCGCCGGTCTCGAGGCGCAGGCGGACACCGCCTCCGGGGAAGTCTACTGCGGAGGATGGTTTTCGTTGCCCGACAGCACGCACCGCTACCGCGACTGGAAGAAGGACGGGCATGGGCGAGTGGATCTCGACCGGGCGATCGTCGAGTCATGCGATGTGTTCTTCTACCAGCTCGCGCTCGATCTGGGTATCGAGCGCATGCACGGCGCCCTCGCCGACTTCGGAATCGGCAGTCCCACGGGGGTCGACCTGCCCGGCGAGTCGGCGGGGCTCGCGCCATCGCGAGCGTGGAAAGAGGCGGCTCGCGGTGAGCACTGGTTCCCGGGTGAGACCGTGATTACCGGAATCGGCCAGGGGTACGTGCTGGCGACTCCCTTGCAGCTCGCCTCCGCCGCCGCCGCGCTTGGCACCCGTGGAGTGCGTTTGCGTCCTCAGGTGGTTTTGCGTCGGGAAGGGAGCGGGGGAGAAGACGCCAGCACCTTGATTCCGGAGATCACCGGCACCATCAAGGTGGCCGAGGAGAGCCACTGGGAGCGTGTAGTGCGGGCGATGGAGGATGTGGTCCACGGTCCCCGGGGCACCGCCCGGCGGGCCGGGGTGGGCGCGGCGTACCGGATTGCGGGCAAGACCGGCACCGCTCAGGTGATCGGAATCGCGCAAGACGAGGACTACGAGGAGGACGAAATCCCGCCACACCTGAGGGATCACGGGCTTTTCCTCGCCTTCGCTCCGGTCGATCGACCGCGCATTGCGGTCGCGGTCGTGGTGGAGAACGCAGGTCAAGGCAGCGCGTCGGCCGCGCCCATCGCGCGCCAGGTGATGGACTACTATCTGACCGGTGACGCGACACCACCGGACGATCACCTCATGGCGGGGTTGTAGCCCGCAAATTTCACCGATTTCTCAACTCGCGGACGCCAATATGCTCGTGTTAGTGGGGCGCACGGACACACAAACAACCGCGCAACGGCGAGCCGGAAACAGACGAAGCGCCGGTGGCGCGCAGGGTGCGGCAAGCGGACAAGCACGGGATGGCTTGCCCGGGCCGGCAAGCTTCGCCCAGGGATGGCGTGGCGTTGCGGGTAGCCGACACGAAATCGAAAGCGGCGCGACGCAGTATGGCCCGCCAACGTGAGCATGTCGGCATCGGCAAGTTGAGAGTTCGGTGAAAATCACGGGTCAGACGTCGCACGACGCGGTGAACTGACGGTAAGGGATGAACGCAATGCAGTCGGATCGGGACCGAACGCTCGCTCAGCGGATGCACCTCGATGTGCCCTTGCTGGCGGGGCTGGTGCTGCTGTCCGCGCTCGGTCTCGTCGTTCTCTACAGCGCGGGCGGCGAGGATCTCCAGTTGGTCGTCCGACAGGGATGGCGACTCGTGGTCGCTTTCGCGTTGATGTTCGTGGTCGCGCAGATTTCGCCCCAGATTCTCTATCGCTGGGCGCCGTGGCTCTACTTCGCCGCCCTTGCTCTGCTGGTGGCGGTGTTGCTCGCCGGCGATGTGAGCCAGGGCGCCCGGCGCTGGCTGAGTCTCGGCCCGGTGCGTTTCCAGCCTTCGGAGCTCGCCAAGCTCACCGTGCCGTTGATGGTGGCCTGCCATGTCGCAAGGCGACCTCTGCCCCCGAGTCCGTGGCGCCTGATCACGGCCGCTCTGGTGGTCCTGGTTCCGGTCATCCTGGTAGTCCGGCAACCGGATCTCGGAACCGCCCTGCTCATCGCCGGCGCCGGCGTCTTCGTGCTCTTTCTCGCCGGAGTCCGCTGGCGCCACATCGCTCTGTGTGGCGCCCTGCTGGCCGCCGCCGCTCCGGTCATGTGGTCGCTGATGCACGAGTATCAGCGCCAGCGCATCCGGACCCTCTTCGATCCGCAGCAGGACCCCCTCGGTGCGGGCTACCACATCATTCAGTCGAAGATCGCGGTGGGCTCGGGCGGGCTCCATGGCAAGGGTTGGCTGAACGGCACGCAGTCGCAGCTCGAGTTCCTTCCCGAGCGCTCGACCGACTTCGTGTTCGCGGTGTTCAGTGAAGAGTTCGGATTTCTCGGGGTCGCCCTGCTGCTCGCGGCGTACATGTTCGTGGTGGTGCGAGGACTCAAGCTGGCGGTGGAAGCACAGGAGACCTTCGGGCGTCTGCTGGGTGGCAGTCTGGTACTGGTCTTTCTCGTCTACGTCATGGTCAATGTCGCGATGGTGTGTGGGCTGTTGCCCATTGTCGGACTACCATTACCGCTTCTGAGTTACGGGGGCACTTCACTGGTTACGATGATGGTGGCGTTTGGCGTTCTGATGTCGGTGAACACCCACCGCCGTCTGCTCTCCCATTGACCGCCACGAGAATGAACCGGGCAGAGACGAGGGCGGATGCGCGACCTTCAGCCCGTGCGTCCCACCATAATGGCGTCCTGGCGCCCGAAGCTGCCGAAGATCGGTGAAACATTGCGGTCAACTCTCATAAATCGGTTGAACATGACGACTGGCTCCTCGCTCCCTCCATCGCTTCGGACCGCGCTCGTGGGTGGCCCGCGTCCCCCGCCGGTCGATCCCGTCCCCGCTCCGGCCAGAGTGGTTCCGGGCCGGGACATGCGGCGGAGCGCGACGTGCTTCGATGCCCGAATCCTGAAGGTCAGCGGCTTCGCGCGAGGCATCGCGGCACTACTGCTCGCGGTGACCCTCCAGGGCGCGGCCGCGGAGGGGTTCGACGAGGCGGCGGAGATCGAACCCTTCGTGCAGAGCCTGGTGGCACGTCATGCCATCGGCGCCGAAGCGGTCCGCCGACTCCTTCGCGAGGCGGTGGTGCAGCAACGCGTGCTCGACGCGATCACGCGGCCCGCGGAGGCCAAGCCCTGGCGCGAATACCGCCGGATCTTCCTGAAACCCGATCGGGCCGAGGGTGGCGTGCGGTTCTGGCGGCGTCATCACGCGTTGCTCGATCGGGCCGAGCGCGAGTTCGGGGTTCCCGCGTCCATAATCGTCGCCATCATCGGTGTGGAGACCTTCTACGGAAAACGCGCGGGAAGCCTGCGCGTGCTCGACTCGCTGGCAACACTGGCCTTCAGATATCCGCGCCGCTCTGCTTTCTTCACCTCGGAGCTAGAGCACTTCCTGCTCCTCGTGGACGAGGAGGGGCTCGACCCCCGGAACGTCAAGGGCTCGTATGCGGGGGCCATGGGCATTCCTCAGTTCATCTCCTCGAGCTACCGCAACTACGCGGTCGACTTCGACGGCGATGCGAGGCGCGACCTGATCTCGAGCGCGGGTGACGCGATCGGCAGCGTCGCGAGCTACCTTGAACGTCACGGATGGCGCCGCGGCGAGTCGGTGGTCTTTCCGGCCACGGTCGAGCCGCAGGCGAGGCAGGGCCTGGTGGAAGAGGGCATGAAGCCCCATACCGCGCTCACCGACCTTGATGGAGTGGTCATCCAGGGCGAGTGGCGCGCGCTTGCGGATCGTTCCGGCGCACTGATCGAACTCGAAGGCGAGCAGGGCCGGGAACACTGGGTGGTACTCGACAACTTCTACGCGATTACCCGCTACAACCACAGCAAGCTCTACGCGATGGCCGTGTATCAGCTCGCGGAGTGGATCGCTCGCGATTTCAAGGGAGGAAACGAATGAGGTTCGCAGCCGCATGGTGCATTTTCTGGCTCGTGGCCGGGGCGGCGTCCGGCTCGGTGCGCCCGTCCCCGCCCGAGGTCAATGCCCGGGCGCACGTGCTGCTCGACTACCAGAGTGGCGAATTGCTGGCGTCCCGAAATCCCGACCAGCGCCACGAGCCCGCCAGCCTCACGAAGATAATGACCGTCTACGTTGTCTTCTCCGAGCTCGAGGAGGGCAACATCCGGCTCGACGACAAGGTGCTGGTCAGCGAAAAGGCGTGGCGGGCGCCGGGGTCGCGCATGTTCATCGAGGTGGGAGACCGGGTCAGCGTCGAGCAACTGCTCCTCGGCGTCATCGTTCAGTCGGGCAACGATGCGAGCATCGCCCTCGCCGAGCATGTGGCGGGAGACGAGTCGGTGTTCGCCGATCTCATGAACCGGCACGCCCGGCGTCTCGGCATGCGCGACTCCAATTTCACCAATTCGTCAGGTCTTCCGGACCCCGACCTCTATACCACCTCGCGAGACATGGCCATCATCGCCGGCGCGCTCATCCGTGACTTTCCGGACTACTACCAGTGGCACGCGATAAAGAGCTTCGAGTACAACGGCATCGAACAGAAGAACCGCAACCGGCTGCTGTGGCAGGACGAGTCGGTCGACGGACTCAAGACGGGCTACACGCGTTCAGCGGGATACTGCCTCGTCGCCTCCGCCGCCCGGGGGGACATGCGCCTGATCTCGGTGGTGATGGGTTCACCGAGCGCCAAGGTTCGAACGCGCGCCACCGCGGCTCTGCTCGGATACGGGTTCCGCGCCTACGATACGCGCCGGGTGTATGCGGCGGCGGAAGTCGTGGCGAATGTGCGGGTGTGGAAGGGCGAGAGCCGGGAGCTTCGTCTCGGTCTCGGAGAAGACCTCTTGCTCACCCTGCCTCGTGGCGAACACGAACGGCTGACCACGATAGTGGATACCGAGGAAGACATCGTCGCGCCGGTGGCGCAAGGAGCGGTTCGCGGATCACTGCGGGTCAGACTCGATGAAGATCTCGTGGCGGAGCGGCCCCTCGTCGCATTGCACGAAGTGGAGGCGGGCAGCCTGTGGCAGAGAATCGGAGATTCGATCCGGTTGCTGTTCCGTTAGCCCGCAACTCCGCCCCCTTCTTCGTGAAGCGAGGGCGGGTGGGTGTCGGCGGCCGCCAGGCGAACGCGAGTCGGGGCGCGCGGGCGGCGCACTCGCCGGGAAGAGCGGTGATATCTACAAGCTGGCGCCCTGAGCGCGCTCGGCGCAGGTGATGCCGACAGATCCGCATCCGGATCCACGAGTCGACGAGACGTGCCGCCGGGACCTCGCGTCCTCGTCGTCGGGACCATCGCACGGCGAGGTCCGGGCCGGGTCCGGCGACGTTTCCGGCCGCACCGGTGGGGCCCTCGACGTACTCCGCGTCCGGGACCTCGGCGTGCAGGCCTGCCAGGCGGTGCAAGGCGCGATGCGCGGGTTCACCGATGCGCGCACCCGCGAGACGCCGGACGAAGTCTGGCTGGTGGAACACCTCCCCGTGTTCACCCTCGGTCAGGCCGGTCGTCGGCAACATCTCATTGCGCCGGGCGAGATACCGGTCCAGGACAGCGACCGGGGAGGGCAAGTCACCTTTCACGGGCCGGGCCAGCTCGTGGCCTATGTGCTGGTGGACCTTCGGCGCGCCCGCATCGGTGTCAAGGACTTCGTGCACATGCTCGAGGAGTGCGTCATCGACACCCTGCTTGCCGCGGATCTGCACGCCGCACGAAGGCCCGGCGCCCCGGGCGTCTATCTGGACGGGGCGAAGATTGCATCCCTCGGGCTGCGCGTGAGGCGCGGATGCACCTACCACGGGCTCGCGCTCAATGTGTCCGTCGATCTGGAGCCCTTCTCCCGGATCGACCCCTGCGGATATCCGGGACTGGCCGTCACTCGCCTGCGCGATCACGGCTTGAAGTGGACGGTCCAGGAAGCGGGAGAGCGTCTCGTGCGGGCCCTGGCGAAACGGTTCGAGCGCCGGATCGACCACGAGCGTATCGGCGCCCGCTAGCCGAGAAAACGGTGAGACAGTCGGGTCAGAACATCGCCCTCGCCATCCGGGGCCGATACGTGTCGACCAGGGCGTGAGAAGGACCAAGGATGTCGAATATCGCAACCATGTCACGGCGCGCCGCACCGTCCTTGTAGCGACGGTCGTTCTCCAGCACCTCGAGGAGGCAGGCGAGCGCCGATTCGTAGTCTCCCGCCGCCGCCGCTCGAACTCCAAGGCGATAGCGGTCCTCGGTGCCGCCGCCCCCGTCGCGGAGGCGCTGGCGCAGTTCCTCCATCGGCGGAGCCCCTTTCGCGGCGCGGGCGAACACGATTCGCGCGCTCAACGCCTTGACGGCGGGTTCCTCGCGTTCGTCCAGCGGCAGGCTCGTGACGATTCGCTGCGCCTCGTCCGCCTTGCCGGTCTCGAGCAGCAGGCCTGCGAGTCGGGGCGCCAGGCGAGGATTGTCCGGATCGTCGCGGCGGGCCTCTTCGAGAAGCGCGAGCGCGGCTTCGACATCGCCACCGGCGGCGAGCTCCGTCGCCCGCTGCGCGACACTGTCCGACTCCCGGGCGACGTGCCGGTCGATCATCTCGCGTATGACGCTTTCCGGTTGCAATCCCAGAAACTGGTCCACCACGCTCGCGTCCTTGTAGAGCATGACGGTGGGCAGGCTTCGGATGCCGTGTTCGAGCGCGAGCTGACGCTCGCGTTCCGTGTCCACCTTCGCCAGCAGCACCGCACCCTGGTACTGCGTGACGATCTCGTCGAGGATGGGGGTGAGCGCACGGCAGGGCCCACACCATTCGGCCCAGAAGTCGACCAGAACCGGGGTGCGTCTCGAAGCCTCCAGAACCCGCTCCGGGAAGGAGTCCTCCCCGGCTTCGAAGATGTAGAGGTCCGCCGCGCTCATCGTGTTCACTCAGAGCAGACAGCACAGCAGCTCGAACGTCACATCCCCTTCAACCTGGGTCGGTCGTGTCGAGCCTTGCACCGGGTGCATGAATCGGACCGTGAAGCGTTGCCGGCCCGCGCTTATCTCCGGGTAGCACTCCGCGTGGGGGGGGAGTGCGACGCGGATCATCTGGCAATGGGCCGAAGATTCGAGGGTCTTCTTGTAGAAGCCGCCGTGCGCTATCTCCCTGGTCGGACCGGCGCTCTCGCGCACCAGCTTCAGACTGAGCGAAATCGCCTCCCGCAGCCGGTCGAACTTGGACAGCCACTCGCGAAGATCCCGCATCCGGCTGTGGGCCGGTAGTTGCAGCCAATAGTGGTAGCCGGGCAGATCGAATGCGCAGGTGCCGGCGGGAATGCTGCTTCGCTGGCGGACCATGCCGAGAAGTTCGTTGTCCCGGAGCTCGATTCCGGGAATGTTCTCGCCGTCGTAGAGGGCGTCTCGGACCCTGCGCACCTGGTCGAGGGCGGACATGAGACGCAGCTCGTCCACGTTGGGGTTCGACGCGAGCGCTTCGAGGGTGGCGCACTGGCGCTCCAGCTCCTTGAGGAGCTCCTTCTTGAGATCCGAGCGGCTGATCACCGCCAGGACGTCGATGATCGACTCCATCGCGCCCCGGCTCGCCCAGGGGTCTTCGGTCTGAAGCTGGAACTCCGCCCGGTTGAACAGGAACTCAAGGCGCAGAAAGGCGCGTATCCGCTCGCTCAGCGGTTGCTCGTAGAAGATGCGACGGTCGTTGGTGTCCGGCATCTGCTGGTGTCCGACACTTCTCGAGAGGGCGAGAGTCTGGGGCATGGACAGGATTCTTTCATTGAATCAGTTCACCCTGCAATCCGGCGACCACATCGCTCGTCCCGCGGGCGTCCCCCGGGGCCTTCATGTCCGCCCGAATCACGACCGCCCGCGCGCGTTTGCGGGCATCGGCGGTGTCGAACGAGAGTCAGGGTACGCAACGGTACGGCCCACGCATGCCGGTGCGTTCCGACTCGTGAATGCCCTTGCCCGGATATTTCACCGATTTCCTACTGCGGACGCCAATCTGCTCGCGCTAGCGGGTCGTACTCCCTCAAGCCGCTTCGACGTAGTGTCAGCTACGCCTTCAGCGTCTTTCGGTCCGTGCGCCCCACTATCACGGCATCTTGGCGTCCTCGTGACGAAAATCGGTGAAACATCCGGGCTTGTCCCGCCGGCATCCGGGCGTGCGCAGTAGCAAGTCCGCAGCAGTAAGAATGGGTGAAGTCTTCGGGTCAGAATCCCGCGAACCATTCGAGGTAACTTCGGCCGATCGCGTCCCCGAAGAGCAGACAGAGCCACGCCGCCGCGGCGAGGAAGGGCCCGAAAGGCAGGGGCGAAGCCCAGTTGCGGTGTCCGGAGGCGATCAACACCCCTCCCACGACGAGTGCGCTCAGCGATGAGAGAAGGATGACCAGAGGCAGGGCCTGCCACCCGAGCCAGGCCCCGACCATCGCAAGAAGCTTGAAGTCACCGTGCCCCATCCCCTCCCTGCCGGTGACCAGGCGGAACACCTGAAACACCGACCACAGGACTCCATAACCCGCCATGGCCCCGATGAGCGCGGAAGGCAGTGGGGTGTATACGCCGAAGAGATTGATCGCCAGGCCCAGCCACAGGAAGGGGAGGGTGATCGCATCGGGCAGCAGTTGGGTCTCCAGGTCGATCCACGTCAGCGCAATCAGCGCGAAGGTGAACAGCAGGGCTCCCGCAATGGGCACACCGCAACCGAAATGCCACGCCACGGCGGCGGCGGTCAGCGCGCTCGAGATCTCCACCGCGGGGTAGCGCAGCGGGATGGGCGTCCCGCAGGCGCGGCATCGGCCCCGCAGGCGCAGGAATCCCACTACTGGAATGTTGTCGAGGGCGCGTATCGCAGTGCGACACGAGGGACAGTGAGAGCGCGGGAATGCGAGGTTCATGCGCTCCGAGGCGCGGTCCGAAACCTCCGGGCCGCCGCTTCGCCGCGCCGCCTCCCATTGCCACTCCTGTTCCAGCATTCGAGGCAGCCGAAACACCACGACGTTGAGGAAGCTGCCCGCAACGAGACCCAGGAACAACGCCGCCCCGATGCACGCGGCGGGATGCGCGGCCAGGAGCTCGGGCGGAGTCACGCCAGGCGCAGTGGTGGGGGCCGGACCGAAGTCGCGTACGGGTCCGCGACGCCGCGGCGCCGCGTGGCGGGCGCCGGCGTGATCAGGCGGCCCTCGCGGTAATGGTCTCGAATCCGAGCTCGCCGCCAATCGAATCCACGCGGACCCGCTGGCCGGCCGCGATCTCTCCGGCGAGGAGGCGTCTTGCCAGTTCGTTCTCCAGGCGGCTCTGGACCGCGCGCTTGAGCGGGCGCGCACCGTATACCGGATCGAAGCCCGCTTCACCGAGCTGGTCAAGGGCGGCGCCGCTCACCTCGAGCTCGATATCCTGGGCGGCGAGACGCTCGCGCAATGCTTCGATCTGAATGCCCGCAATGGCCCGGATCTGCGCCTTTTCCAGGGGATGGAAGACCACGACCTCGTCGATGCGGTTTATGAATTCGGGGCGGAAGTTCGCCTTCACCGCTTCCATTACCGAGCTCTTGATCGCGTCGTAGTCGCTTCTCCCCGTCATCCTCTGGATCTGGTCCGAGCCGAGGTTGGAAGTCATCGCGATTACGGTATTGCGGAAGTCGACGGTACGGCCCTGCCCGTCCGTCAGTCGACCGTCCTCCAGCACCTGGAGGAGGACGTTGAAGACTTCGGGGTGGGCCTTCTCGATCTCGTCGAGCAGGATGAGGCGGTAGGGTCTGCGGCGAACCGCTTCGGTGAGGTATCCGCCCTCCTCGTAGCCGACATAGCCGGGAGGGGCTCCGAGCATCCTCGACACGGAGTGCTTCTCCATGAATTCCGACATGTCGAGACGCACGATGGCTTCCTCGGTATCGAAGAGGAACTCCGCCAGCGCGCGGCAGAGCTCCGTCTTGCCCACTCCGGTGGGACCGAGAAAGAGGAACGAGCCGTTGGGCCGCTTCGGATCGGCAAGTCCCGAGCGCGCGCGGCGGATCGCGTCACACACCGCCCGGACCGCTTCGTCCTGCCCCACGAGGCGGCGGTGAAGACTCTTCTCCATGTGCAGGAGTCGTTCGCGCTCGCCCTCCATCATCTTGGCGACCGGTATGCCGGTCCAGCGCGACACCACTTCCGCCACCTCGTCTTCGGCCACGGCGGAACGCAGCAACTGCGTCTCCCGGCTCTCGGCGCGCGTGGCGAGCTCGAGCTGCTTCTCGAGCTCCGGCAGCCGGCCATACTGAATCTCCGCCATGCGGCCGAGGTCGCCGGCGCGCCGCGCCGTCTCGAGCTCGAGTCGTGCCCGCTCCAGGGCTTCCTTGACATGCTGTGAGCCCTGGACCGCCGCCTTCTCGGCCTTCCAGATCTCTTCCAGGTCCGAGTAGTCCTTCTCGCCGCTCGCGATCTCCTGCTCCAGTCGGTTCAGGCGTTCACGAGACGCGGAGTCGGTCTCCTTGCGCAACGCCTCGCGCTCAATCTTCAACTGGATCAGGCGCCGATCGAGGCGGTCCATCGCCTCCGGCTTCGAATCGATCTCCATGCGAATGCGGCTCGCCGCCTCATCGATGAGGTCGATCGCCTTGTCGGGAAGCTGCCGGTCGGAGATGTAGCGATGCGACAGCGTGACTGCGGCGACGAGGGCGGGGTCCGAGATGTCGACGCCGTGATGGATCTCGTAGCGCTCCTTGAGGCCCCTCAGAATCGCAATGGTGTCCTCCACGCTCGGCTCCTCGACCATCACGCGCTGGAAGCGGCGCTCGAGCGCGGCGTCCTTCTCCACGCACTTGCGGTACTCGTCGAGCGTCGTGGCGCCGACGCAGTGGAGCTCGCCCCGAGCGAGGGCGGGCTTGAGCATGTTTCCGGCGTCCATCGCCCCTTCCGCCTTGCCGGCGCCGACCAGAGTGTGAATCTCGTCGATGAAGAGGATGACTTCGCCCTCCTGTTTGGCCAGATCGTTCAGCAGCGCCTTGATGCGTTCCTCGAACTCGCCGCGGAATTTCGTGCCCGCCACGAGCGCGCCGAGGTCCAGCGCGAGGAGGCGCTTGCCCTTGAGTCCTTCGGGTACTTCGGCGTTGACGATGCGCTGGGCCAGGCCCTCGACGATGGCGGTCTTGCCGACTCCGGGTTCTCCGATCAGCACCGGATTGTTCTTGGTCCGGCGCTGCAGCACCTGGACGGTGCGGCGGATCTCGTCGTCGCGGCCGACGACCGGATCCAGCCGGCCCTGTTCGGCGCGCTCGGTGAGGTCGATGGTGAACTTCTCGAGCGCCTGGCGCTGTTCCTCCGCATTCTCGCTCGTCACGCTCTCGCCGCCGCGCACCTGGTCCACCGCCTCCTCCAGGCGCTCCCTCGTCGCGCCACTCTCGCTCAGGGCGCGCGCGCCGTCTCCCCCCGCATCCAGCACCGCGAGAGGAAAGAGCTCGCTGGAGATGAAGCGGTCCCCCCGCTGCCCGGCGAGCTTGTCGCACAGATTCAGGCAGCGGCCGAGGTCGTTGCCGATCGGCACGTTGCCGGCATTGCCGCGCACGGTGGGCATCCGGTCCAGCGCCTCGCCAAGGCGTGACCGCAGCCGGGTCACGTCGACGTCCGCTCGGGTCAGGAGATGGCGAACACTGCCGCCCTGCTGATCGAGCAGCGCAACGAGTACGTGTGAGGCTTCGATCGATGCGTGGTCCCGCCGAACCGCGAGACTCTGGGCATCGGAGAGTGCGAGCTGAAACTGTGTGGTCAGTCGATCCATCCGCATTGCGGCGTCCTCGAACCGATAATGTCGGACAACATTTGGGCGAGGGGGGGCGATTCAAGCCGGGCGCGCGGCGCGGCGCTGGTACGGGCCTTGCGATTCGATCCAGATGAGGGCGGCGAAGCGCCCGGTGCGCCCGTCCCGCCGGTGGGAGTAGAAGCGCCGGGGATCGGAGTGCGTGCACGAATCACCGCCGTACACCGCGCGCACTCCGCAGCGGCGAAGGCGCGCGCGGGCCAGGCCCGCGAGGTCGGCGTACCAGCGGCCGGCGGGGGAGGGCGAGAACGCGCTCGCGTCCATGCGGTTTCGATCCAGGAAGGCGTCGCGGACCTCCGGCCCCACCTCGTAGACCGGCGCGCCGATGGCGGGCCCGAGCCACGCGATGAGGTCCGAGGGGGGAACCCTCAGTTCGGCGACCGTGTTCTCGATCACCCCCGCGGCCAGTCCTCGCCACCCCGCGTGGGCCGCGGCGACGGCCGAGGCATCGCCGGCACAGAGCAGCACGGGCAGGCAGTCGGCGACCGAGACCACGCAAGGCGCGTCGGGCGTGTGGGCGACGCATGCATCGCCCTCGGAGTCCGGGGGCCCCGTTTCGGCCTCGAGTACGCGGGTGCCGTGAACCTGCCGCATCCACCGGGGCTCCGCCGGCAGGCGCAGCGTCGTCGCGAGGAGGGCCCGGTTCGTGGCGACCGCGGCGGGATCGTCTCCGACCCCGAAGGAGAGGTTCAGATGATCGAAGGGGGGCTGGCTCACTCCACCCCGGCGCGTCGTGGCGCAGGCGCGCACACCGGCCGGCGTCGGCCACCGCGGCACGACGAGTTCAACGGGATCGGGGGCGCTTTGCGCGTCGTCTTGCATGTCGGGATGGGCGCCTTCTTCCGAGGGTCAGGGAGCGGTCGCGGTCACTTCGCCGGGAGTTTCGCGCGCACCTGGCAAGGCGGGCAAAGCGGGCGGCGGGCGCGCGCTTGCGGACTCCGATCAGGATTTCGCATCCGGAGACTGGGATTGCTCCAGGGCCGCGAGCAGCCCTTGCAGGTCCTCGGGCAGGGGGGCATGCCATTCGCGCCAGCCTCCATCGCGAGGGTGAGACAGCGCGAGGCGGCGGGCATGCAGGGCCTGACCCTCAAGCGCCCGCAGCGCTCCGCGCACCGGGGCCGGGAGGTGCTCGCTGCGCCGGCGGGCGCCGTAGACGGGGTCCCCGGCGACGGGGTGGCCGATGTGGTGCATGTGAACCCGAATCTGGTGGGTGCGGCCGGTCTCGAGCCTTACCCGAAGGTGAGAGAAGTGAGCATGGCGCGCGCGTACCTCGAAGTGCGTGACCGCGTGACGGCCCTGTCCCGCCACGGACATGCGGGTGCGATGACTTCGATCGCGCGCGATGGCGGCATCGACGGTTCCGCGCTCGGCGCTCGGGTTTCCCCAGACGATCGCGTCATACTCGCGTTCGACGGCGCGGCGTTGTATCTCCGCCGCGAGATGGTGGTGCGCGCTGAGGCTGCGGGCCACGACCAGGAGGCCTGAAGTGTCCTTGTCGAGACGATGTACGACGCCGGCTCTCGGCAGACCGGCGAGCTCGGGATAGCGATGCAGGAGGCCGTTGGCCAGGGTCCGGGTACGATTTCCCGCTCCCGGATGCACGACCAGCCCCGCCTTCTTGTCGATCACGATCAGGTCGGAGTCTTCGTACAGCACTCCGAACGCCACCGGATCCGCTTCCCAGACCTCACCGGTGGGGGAGGGCGTCACTTCCAGCTCCACCCGCTCCCCTCCCGCGATGCGCATCGCGGACTCGGCGACGCGACCGTCGATGCGCACCCGTCCCTCGCGAATCGAGCGCTGAATTCGGGAACGGGAGTAGTCGCCGAACACTCGCGCCAGCGCCCGGTCGAGGCGCAGCCCGGCGAGCTGTCCGGGGATAACCGAACGCAGTCTCTCGCCCATCATCGCCAAACGCTTCTCGTTTCGGGCCGCTCGGATCTCTGGCTCGCATATCGAGCCTGGGATAATCTTGGACCGGAACCAGAGGCGTGCCCATCGGGGCCACTCGCTTCGTTCACTTCGTTGGTGCTGCGAAAATGACAAAAAGCCGAGCTTCGGTCCTGCTCATCCTCCTCGTGTCCCTGCTCGCGGGAGGCTGCGGGATGTGGGGCCGCGAAGCCGATCCGACCAAGGACTGGTCCGCTCAACAGCTCTACTCGGCCGCGAAGCTCAGACTGGACAACGGCGACTACGAGGGCGCGATCGACTATTACGGCAAGCTCGAGTCGCGCTACCCCTTCGGCCCGCTCGCACAACAGGCGCAGCTCGAAACCGCCTACGCCCACTACAAGAGCGACGAACCGGGATCGGCCATCGCCGCGGCAGACCGCTTCATGAAGCTGAACCCGCGCCATCCCAACGCCGACTACGCCTACTACCTCAAGGGGCTTGCGAACTTCGATCGGGGCCGCAACTTTCTCGACGTGATTCTCCCGCAGGACCCGTCCGCGCGGGACCCGGGCTTCGTCACCCAGGCGTTTCGGGATTTCGAGGATCTCGTGCGCCAGTACCCCGACAGCCGCTACGCGGGCGACGCCCGGCAGCGCATGGTGTATCTGAAGAACACCGTGGCGCAACACGAGATTCACGTGGCGCGCTTCTACATGCGACGCCACGCCTATGTGGCGGCGGCCAATCGGGCCCGAGAAGTGGTGGAGCGCTTCCAGGAAACCCCCTCGGTGCCCGAAGCGCTCGTCATCATGGCCACCGCGTACAAGGTGCTCAAGCTCGACGAGCTCTCCGAAGACGCTCTCCGGGTGCTGGAGCTCAACTTTCCCGACCACCCGGGAATCGCCGAGGTGCGCAATCTCCGGCTCGAGTGAACGGCCCTCAAAGCGCGTCGTCGTTTCGCTCGCCGGTGCGAATGCGCACGATCTCCTCGATCGGTGAGATGAAGATCTTCCCGTCGCCGATCTTTCCGGTGCGGGCCGCTTCCGTGATCGCCTCCAGGCAGACTTCCGCCTGCGCCTCGGTGACCACGATTTCAATCTTCACCTTGGGCAGAAAGTCCACCACGTACTCCGCGCCCCGGTACAGCTCGGTGTGCCCCTTCTGACGACCGAATCCCTTGACCTCGGTCACCGTCATGCCGGTGATGCCGATCTCCGACAGCGCCTCGCGCACGTCGTCGAGCTTGAAGGGCTTGATGATCGCCTCGATCTTCCTCATGACAGGGCCGAGATCATCGATTCCCCGATGAGCGCGGCGGAGCGCACCGTGCGCACCCCGGCCGCGTCCAGGGCCGCGTACTTGGCGGTCGCGCTTCCCTTTCCGCCGGTGATGATGGCGCCGGCGTGCCCCATGCGCCGTCCCGGGGGGGCGCTCACCCCGGCGATGTACGCGACCACCGGCTTGGAGACCTCGGCTCGGATGAACTCCGCCGCGTCTTCTTCGGCGCTGCCCCCGATCTCGCCGACCAGGACGATGCCGCTGGTCTCGGGATCCGCCTCGAAGAGCTTCAGACAGTCGATGAAATCCAGGCCGTGGATCGGATCTCCGCCGATCCCGATACAGGTGCTCTGACCCAGGCCGTTCTCGCTCGTCTGGTTCACCGCCTCGTAGGTCAGGGTGCCGGAACGAGAGACGATTCCCACGCAGCCGGGCCGGTGAATGTGGCCGGGCATGATCCCGATCTTGCACTGGCCGGGCGTGATCACGCCGGGGCAGTTCGGCCCGATGAGCCGAGTCGAGGGGTAGTGCGCGAGAGCCGCCTTGACCCGCAGCATGTCGAGTACCGGAATGCCTTCGCTGACGCACACGATGGTGCGTATCCCGCCGCCCGCCGCTTCGAGGATCGCGTCGGCGGCGAACGCGGCCGGCACGTAGATCATCGAGGCGTGCGCCCCGGTCTCGCGGACCGCGTCGTGCACCGTATCGAAGACCGGCAGGCCGAGGTGGGTCTGGCCACCCTTGCCGGGAGTGACTCCACCGACCAGCCGGGTCCCGTACGCGATCGCCTCCGCGGAATGGAACGTGCCCTGTCTGCCGGTGAACCCCTGGCAGATCACGCGGGTTTCCTTGTCGACCAGTACGCTCATCGAGGCCCCCGGTCCTGCATCGGCCACTCGGCGGGGGGTGGGCGCGCGCTCATCGAGGGCCCGACCCCGCCGCCGCCTCCACCGCCTTCTCCGCGGCCTCGGCAAGAGAGCGAGCGGGGATGATGTCGAGCCCGCTCTCGGCGAGCAGCTTACGGCCCTGCTCGACGTTGGTTCCCTGGAGCCGCGCCACCACCGGCACCCCGACTCCCGCTTCATCCACCGCCCGGATGATGCCCTCGGCGATGAGATCGCAGCGCACGATGCCGCCGAAGATGTTGATGAGAATCGCCTCGACTTTCGAATCGGAGACGATGAGCTTGAATGCCTCGGCGACCTTCGCGGCATCGGTGCCGCCGCCCACGTCGAGGAAGTTGGCGGGCCGCCCTCCGTGCAGCTCGATGATGTCCATGGTGCCCATGGCCAGACCGGCGCCGTTCACCATGCAGGCGATGTTTCCGTCGAGCGCGATGTAGCTCAAGTCGAAACGCCGGGCGAGGGTTTCCTTCTCGTTCTCCTGCGATGCGTCTCGCAGCTCCGCGAGATCCGGGTGCCGGAAGAGTGCGTTGTCGTCGACGTTGATCTTCGCATCGAGAGCGAGCAGCCCGCCTCCGTCGACGGTGACCAGCGGGTTGATCTCCAGCAGGGAAAGGTCCTTCTCCACGAAGAGCCGGTATGCCGAGGAGAGCAGGGTTGCGAACCCCCGGCGTTCCTCCGCCTCGAGGTCCAGCGCGAACGCGATGCGACGGGTCTGATACGCCTGCAGGCCCGCCGCGGGATCCACCACCTCGGTGACGATCCGCTCGGGCTCCGTCGCCGCGACCTCTTCGATGTCCATTCCGCCCGCCGCCGAGGCGACCACCGCGACTCGCGCCCGGCTTCGGTCCACCAGCAGGCTCAGGTAGAGCTCGCGCGCCACCGCGCTGGCGCGTTCGACGAGCACGGTATTGATCGGTTGGCCGTCGGCGGTGGTCTGGGCGCTTCTCAGCCTGGTGCCCAGCATCTCACCGGCAATGGCGCGGACCTCGTCGGGATCTTCGGCTTTGCGGATTCCGCCCGCCTTGCCGCGCCCCCCCGCGTGGACTTGCGCCTTCACCATGAACGGAGCCTCTCCGAGCTCCAGCGCGCGCAGCCTTGCCGCCTGTGCCGAATCGGCGGGAAGACCCTCCGGCACCGCGATCGAGTAGCGGGCGAGCAGCGCCTTGGACTGGTACTCGTGGAGGTTCATGCCGCAGGATCGGAGCGAGAAGGTCGACGCATCAATCGTAACACGGGCCTTTGGCCCGCAAACGCGAGCAGGTTGGCGTCCGCGGTAGCAAATCGGTGAAACTCTCAGGCCAGATGTTCGCGGATGGCGGATACCGAAGGAGCGGCGAAGCGTGGCGTCCATTCGGGATCGCTCCCGGGCGAAGGGAAGGGTCGGAGGCACATTGAACAAGCAAGGCACAATCGTTTCGATAAAGCGGACGCAAGGAGGATTCACCCTCATCGAGCTCATGATCGTGGTGGCGATCATCGGCGTCCTGGCCGCGGTGGCCATCCCCGCGTACCTTGACTACACCGCGAGGTCCAAGGTCCAGGAAGGAGTCAACCTCGCCAACGCCCACCGCTCCGTGCTCGAGAACGCCTGCCGCGAGGCGACGCTCGAGGAGGGGATGGATAACGCCGCGCTCGGTCTCGCCGCATCCACCGACTATTCCGGCAAGTACACCTCCGATGCGACGCTCGCCACGAGCAGCGACACCGAGGCCACCGTGACCGTCACCTTCAAGTCGATCGCTTCCGCCGTGAACGAGGGGGATACGGTCGTTTACTCCGGCCGGTGCGCCTCCGGCCGGATGAGCTGGGTGGTGGGAGGAAGCATCGATCCGAAGTTCCTCCCCAGGATCTAGAAGTCTGTACGGCGTTCAACTCTCGCGCACCACCCGCGCCTTCTCCTCCGCGCTCCAGCGCCGTCGCGACCCTTTCTCCCCTGCATCTTTCGCTCCATCGACACTCCCGTGCTCCCCAGAGCCGGCGGAACATCGTGCAGTATCTTCCATCGGATGGCCCTCCGCGTGGATCAAGGAATCACCCAACGCAAATCCCTCCGCGATCGGAAGGTGGCCAGCCCGCACCGCTTATCCTTGAATCGGGTTCCGCCCGTTGCTAGTGTCGGCCTCTTGAAACGATCTTGGCCAAGGAGAGACTTCGCGCCATGACCCTGACAGGCACTTGCCCGCATCGCCGCATGGATTGCCCCGGATTGGCCAGCCTCCTTGCCCTCGCTTCGGGCGCCCGCTTTCTCCGCGCCGCCACCGGGAAATTACTCGGGGCAGCGCCGGTCTGTCGCTCAAGACGTACCCTCCCGCCGGTGCTACTGAAGGGTGCGACTGGCGGACCGGCGACCCGGTTCCGGGGGCTGCTCGCAAGCATTTTGGCATTGTCGGCCGCCTTCATCTTCCCCACAAGCGCCGAGGCGGATAATATCAGAAATGTAAGCGTTGTACTCCAGGACGACGGAAGCATTCGTGTGCGCGCGCAGTACGTTTGCTTTGTCCAGGATTGGAAAATTTGGATGAAGAAGTCGTCGGAGAATCAGTTCGAAGATAAACATGTGCAGGTTAGTGAAAGTATTCGAAGGTTTAGTGGGTGGCTGAATCACACTATCTCAGATGAAATTGTGCCAGATACAGGTGGCGTAGATGTAAGGATACGTGTAAAGGCAGACCAACTTTTAAATCCCGGAAGCTGCGGTGCTACTTATTATTTCGATTCCACCAGAACGATCACACTGACGATGAATTTCGGCGGAGCGACCATTGCCGATCAACGCTATCGGATTGATACGGCGATCAGCGCGCTGCAACTTCCCGAAGCCACGCCCCGGAGCAACAGCAGCGGGACGCTGATTTATTCGCTTAATCCGAATCTTCCCGCCGGGCTGAGATTCGATGCCTCCACGCGGCAAATATCCGGCACGCCGAGTTCGACACAGCAGCCGACCTCCTATACTTACAAGGCGGTGGACGGCAGTGACCAAGCCACGTTGAGCTTCATGCTCAGTGTGGAGAGGGATACGCAGCCAACCTTCGGCAACGCGACCATTGCCGACCAAAGCTGGTCGCACAACGAGGCCATCCGCGCGCTGCAACTGCCGGCGGCGAGCGCCGGCAATGGCGCGCTGACCTATACGCTCACGCCCGCTCTTCCCGGCGGGTTGAGCTTCGACGCGTCCGAGCGGCAAATCTCCGGCACGCCGAATACGGCGCAGTCGGCGACCTCCTATACCTATAAGGTGGCGGATGAGGACAATGACGAAGCGACGCTGACCTTCACTATCGCGGTGGGGGCGGATACGCAGCCAAGCTTCGGCGACGCGACCATTGCCGACCTGGTTGTGCGCAGCGGTTCGGCGATCGGTGCGCCGCAATTTCCGAACGCCACGAGCGGCAACGGGGAGCTCCGCTACTCGATCTCACCCGATCTTCCCGCCGGACTGAGCTTCGACGCCTCGACGCGGCGAATTACCGGCGCACCGAGGGCGATGCAACCCGCGACGTCTTATACCTACAAGGCGGAGGACGCGGACGGTGACGAAATCACGCTGACCTTCACCATCACGGTGCTGGAGGCGGACAAGGTGCCAAGCTTCGGCGACGCGACCATTGCCGACCGAAGCTGGTCGCTGGACAGGACCATCCGCGCGCTGCAACTGCCGGCGGCGAGCGGCGGCAATGGCGCGCTGACCTATACGCTCACGCCCGATCTACCCGCCGGGCTGAGCTTCGACGCCTCCACGCGGCAGATCACCGGCGTGCCGTCGGCGATACAGCCGGCAGTGACCTACAGCTGGAAGGCGGCGGATGAGGACAATGACGAAGCGACGCTGACCTTCACCATCGCAGTGGAGGCGGACGCGGCACCGGGTTTCGGCGACGCGGCCATTGCCGACCAGAGCTGGTCGCAGGGCAGGGCCATCCGCGCACTGCAGCTGCCGGAGGCGAGCGCCGGCAATGGCGCGCTGGCCTATACGCTCACGCCCGAACTGCCGGACGGGCTGAGCTTCGACACGTCCACGCGGCAGATCACCGGCGCGCCGACGACGCTACAACCGGCGGCGTCCTATACATACCGGGTGGCGGACCAGGACAATGACGAAGCGACGCTGTCCTTCACCATCGCGGTGGAGGCGGACATGGCGCCGGAATTCGGCGATGCGGCTATTGCCGACCAGAGTTACGCGCAGAGTTCGGCGATCGACGCGCTGCAACTTCCCCGGGCCACGGGCGGCAACGGGGCGCTGACCTACACGCTCACGCCCGATCTACCCGCCGGGCTGAGTTTCGACGCCTCCACGCGGCAGATCACCGGCGCGCCGACGACGCTACAACCGGCGGCGTCCTATACATACCGGGTGGCGGACCAGGACAATGACGAAGCGACGCTGACCTTCACCATCGCGGTGGTGGCGGATACGGCGCCGAGTTTCGGCAACGCGGCCGTTGCCGACCAGAGTTACGCGCAGGATCGGATGATCGACATGTTGCAATTGCCGGCGGCGAGCGGCGGCAATGGCGCGCTGACCTACACGCTGACGCCCGAACTGCCGGCCGGGCTGAGCCTCGACATCTCGACGCGGCAGATCTCTGGCGCGCCGACGGCGCTGCAGCCGGCCCTGGCCTACACCTGGCAGGCGATGGACGCGGACTCCAACCGTTCGGAGGCGGATACGGCCACCCTGACGTTCACCATTGAGGTGACGACAGCGGAAGCGGAGCGGCGGGCGCTGACGCACATGCTGGCGGCGACGGCGCAGGCGACGCTCGCCGGCGCGGTCGACGTCATCGGGCAGCGTTTCGATGCGGCGCCGGGCGGGTCGGAGCTGTCGCTGGCCGGTCATCGGGTCGGCGGCGCGGCGCTGGCCGCCGATGATGAGCGGTGGAACCGGCCAGACGACTGGAGCGATCGGCGGGCGCTGGTGGAACATTCCGTGGACGGGTTGTCCCTGTTGCGCGACAGCGCCTTCGCCCTGCCGCTGGCGGCGTCGGGCGGGGAGTCGGGCGGCCCCGGCTGGACGATGTGGGGCCGGGGCGACTGGCGGGCGTTCGAGGGCCGCAAGGACGGCGGCAGCTGGGACGGCGAGCAATGGTCGGGCTGGCTGGGCATGGATGCGCGCCTGGACCGGCGGTTGATGGCTGGTCTGGCGCTCTCGCGGGGGGAGAGCGAAGCGGATTACCGGCTGGACCGGTCCGGGGGGAGTCTGGAGACCTCGCTGACGACGGTGTGGCCCTATGTGCAGGTGGCGACCGGCAATGGCGCCGCCGTGCGCGCGGTTCTGGGCCGGGGTTCGGGCGAGGCGGAGCATCGGACGACCAACGGCACCGTGGAGAAGGCGGACCTCTCCCTGGTGGCGGGTTCGTTCAGCGGGCGAATACCGGTGGCGCAGCAGGGTGGCCTCTCCTGGTCGGCGGTCGGCGGGTTGAGCCTTTCGGAGATCGAGACGGAGGGCCCATCATCGACATCGATCGGCGCTTTGACGGCCACGAGCTGGCGTCTGCGCGCCGGCGCGGAAGCCGTGCATGACGGCCTTGCGCTGTCCGCCGAGTCGGATTGGCTGCTACAGCCGCGCTTCGCGTTCGCGCTTCGCAGGGATGGCGGCGACAGTGTGACCGGGCTCGGCGTGGAGTTCCGCGGCGGCGCGCGGTTGGCGTCACCCGACGGACGCTTCAGCGTCGATGGGTCCGGCCACTGGCTGGCGCTGCACTCCGAAGGCGGCATGCGGGAATGGGGCGCGAGCCTGGAAGCACGGCTGGCCCCGGGCGCCGACGGTCGCGGCCTGTCGCTCGCACTCGGCCCCGCATGGGGGCCGCAGCGAAACGGGGCCTTGGCAGGCGAACGGGTGTTCGAAAACGAGCGCTACGCGGAGCCGCAGCGCCTGTCACTCACTGCGCGCGCCGGCTACGGCTTCGCGGCGGCGGGCGGGGTGCTGACGCCGTTTGCGGACCTGGCGTTGAGCGGCGAATCTGACTCGCAGCACTACCGCACGGGTATCGGCTTCGCTCGCAACGGCATCGAAGCCGCCCTGACGGCCGGCCACCGCGCCGGCGGGGAGCCCGACACCCGCATCGGAATGGACTTGCGACTGAACTTCTGAAGCGGCGTCACGCCGGCATCACCGACCTGAGGCGCTCTGATCTCGGCGGGCCTGCTGTGCAGCCGGCCCGCAGCGTCGCTGCTCACTCGTTCCACGCGTCGTGGAGGAAGCGCAGCCAGTTCTCGCCGAGCACCTTTCGGATCCGGGGCTCCTTCCAGCCGCGCCGCAGCATCGCCGCGCAGAGGTTGGGGAACTCCGCGATCCTGGCCAGACCATCGGGGAGCCGTGGCACCCGTGGCGCATCCGACACTACCGCGCCTCGACCTCCACCGCCTCGCGGTGCACGAGCTCCCAGCCGTGGAATATCAGCACCACGCCGATGAAGCGCACCGCCGGGGCGTGGCGCGCAAAGCGCGCGTCGCCGAGGTAGCGCCGGAGCTGCGCCGCCGCCTCCTCGCGCAGCGCCTCGATGCGCGCTGCATCCACCGCCTCCGCGCGCCGTAGGTACTTGAGCTCCACCACGTACCCGTAGCGTGTCTCGGGAAAGCGCACCACGTCCGGCTCCAGCACCAGGTCCGCATACCCCTTCGCACACTCCACCTCCGAGCGCAGCACAAGCTGCTCGCCCAGGCTCAGGTACGCGGCCAGAAACCCCTGCAGCACTTTCTCGCCCGCGATGTAGTCCCGAATCCCGGTGTGCGCCTCGATGCGCTCGGCGATGTGCTCGAATACCGCCGACCACTCGCCCTCCATCGCCATCGCATCGAGCCGCGGCAGCAGCCGGTGCGCATCGAGCGTGAACAGCCGCATGTCCTGATACGCATCGCGCAGGAACCCGTACAGCAGCTCGCGCACCGTCTGGTTCGGGATGCCCAGTACCGTCCGGCTCCCCACCGCCTCGCGGATGCCGAGCAGCCCGAAGTAGTACAGCAGCGACAGGAAGTTGTCCCGCTCGGCGAGGCGCTCCAGCGGAAAGCTCGCCTGGAGCGTGGCCCGCGTGCTCTCCTCCCCGGCCAGATGACGCAGCAGGTCGAAGCTGCCGTTGAGCCGCCGACCCACCACCAGCAGGTGACGCAGCTTCGTGTAGTCGATGCGCACGTTCACGTCGATGAGGCGCCTCGGCATGGCCCTGCCGGGAATCGACTCGTCCAGGTAGTACAGCACCATGTCGGTGTTGTAGAGGGTCGTTTCGGCGTCCTCGCAGAAGCGGTAGCCGTCGTACCAGTGGCTCATCACCTCGAGCGCCTCGTCCACGTCCTGCTGGAATACTCCGAGGGCGCGGTAGCGCTCCAGCACCTCGCGTACCTCCGCCTCGGTCAGGCCCAGCATCTCATTGAAGCGCGCATCCAGGCTGATGTTGCGGCCGATGTTGAACCCGCTGGTCACGTCGTCCAGCGTGATCGGCGAGACCCCGGTGATGAACAGCCGACTCAGCCCGCCCTTGGCCGTCCCCGCCTTCAGTGTGGCGAAGAAGCTGCGGTAGAAACCGCTGCCGTGGGTGAACGCGTGGTACGCCTCCTCCCCGTGCATCGCCAGAATGGTGTTGGCGAAGTTGTCGTACTCGTCGATCAGACAGTACAGGGCGATATCGTGCGCAGCGGTATGCGCGAACAGCTCGCCGAGCTTGCCGTTGACCGAGGACGGGGCGAGGATCGCCCGGGCTGCCTCTTTCGAGAACAGGTCCGGATGGCGCTCGGTGGTGAGCCGGATCTCGCGCGCGCAGTGCTCCTCGAAGCTCGCCTCCAGGACCTCGGGTGCATTCCTGAACTCCGAGAAGTCGAAGCGCAGGGTGACGTAGCGGCTGCGCTCCTCGGTGGGATTGCGCCCGATGTCGGTGCCGGCGAACAGCGCGTCGAAGTGCCCGGCGAAGCGGCGGTCGTAGTAGTGCTCCAGCAGCGAGATCCAGCACGACTTGCCGATACGCCGGGGGCGGATGAGCACCGCGTAGCGGACCTCTTCGAGCATGCGCACGAAGCGGGTCTTGTCCACGTACAGCTCGCCGTCGAGGCGGATGCGGCGAAAGTCGGCAATGCCGTAGGGAATGCGGGGGTAGTCGGGCATTCGGCCTCGTCCGGAAGGGGCGGCTCAGTTAGAGAGAAACGCTTCCTGCCTGCGCCGGGTCATTGTGCCACGCTTGCCCGGCCCGCCCGCCCCCGTCGGCGGCCGTATCCTCCACTGCGCTCGCGCTCCGCTTACAACTAGCATGATCGTCGAACGCCGCCCGGATCTTCTACTGGTCTATATCTGTGCTCAGGTGTTCAGGCCCCTGACTTCCCCAATTTCTGGCTGCGCACGCGCAGTCGCGGGAGCATCGCGCGCAGGACCTTGGGACTGGCCGCGACCACGTCACCGGTGTGCATCGCATCGTCGGCGCCTGCGCGCCCGGTGACGATTCCGCCCGCCTCGCGCACCAGCAGGATGCCGGCCGCGATGTCCCAGGGCTTGAGCCCCCATTCCCAGAATCCGTCCAGGCGACCCGCGGCGACGTAGGCGAGGTCGAGGGCGGCCGAGCCCGAACGCCGCAGGATTGCTTGCTCGCGGCACAGGGCGCGCATCTCGGCGAGCTGGACGTCGAGCTCGGAGTGCTGGCTCGACGGAAGGCCGGTCGCGAGCATCGCGTCGCGAAGGCCGCCGCGGGCGGCGACTCTGATTCGGCGATTGTCCACGCTCGCGCCCGCGCCCCGCGACGCGGCGAAGAGCTCCTGGCGGACCGGGTCGAACACCACCCCCTGCTCCACGACGCCCTCGCGGCGAACCGCGATGGACACCGCGAAGTGGGGAAGCCCACGCAGGTAGTTGCGGGTGCCGTCGAGGGGGTCGATGACCCACTCGAACTCCGACCCCGGGAGGTGCCCGGATTCCTCGGCCAGGATGGCGTGGTTGGGATAGGCGCCGCGTATGACGTCGATGATTCGGGCTTCCGCGCGCCGGTCCACTTCGCTCACCAGATCCCGGTGGCCCTCGTCCCCCTTGTCTTCGACCTCCAGCAGGTCCACGCGATCGAGCTGCCGTACAATCACGTCCCCCGCAACTCGAGCGGCGCGAACCGCGATGTTCAGCAAAGGGTGCATCGGTTCGGCCGTTCCATCGCGGGGCGGGCCAAGTATAGCGACGCGATCCAGTCAGTGGCGCGATGACGACTCATCCGGAGACTTCCTCTCCCGAAGCCCTGGCCACGGACGTGGCGGCGCCGGGAGTCCCCCACCACGCGGAGGACGGTTCCGAGGCCATCCGCACCGCTCTCTCGGGAGTGCGGGTGGTGCTGGTCGAGCCCTCGCATCCCGGCAACATCGGCGCGGTCGCCCGAGCCATGAAGGCGATGGGCCTGACCCGCCTCTATCTCGTGCGTCCACGCCTCTTTCCCAGCGCCGAAGCGACCGCTCGCGCGGCCGGCGCCGACGATCTGCTGGTCGGGGCGGTGGTCTGCGAAGAGCTGGCGCAGGCGCTTGGCGATTGCACCTTCGCGGTGGCGACGAGCGCGCGAAAGCGCCACCTTCCCTGGCCCGGGCTCGATCCCGCGTCTTGCGCGCGCGAGGCACTGGCCCGCGCCCCGGCCGAGGTGGCGCTGGTCTTCGGCCGCGAAGCCACCGGACTCTCCAACTCGGAGATCGACCAGTGCCAGGCGACGGTGCGCATTCCCACCGATGACGCATTCGCGTCCTTGAACCTGGGCGGGGCGGTGCAAGTGCTCGCCTACGAGCTGCGCCGCGCGGCGCTCGCCGGCGAAGGGGCGGCATCGCCGCCGCCCCCGGCTGATAGCGGCGTGGAACGCGAGCCCCGCGCCCGAGTGGGCGAACTCGATGCCTTCTACGCGCATCTGGAGCGCACCCTCACCGATATCGGCTATCTGGACCCGGCCGCTCCTCGGCTGCTGATGCGCCGTATGCGCCGTCTTTTCAACCGGGCCGGACTGCTGCGTTCGGAACTCGCCATACTGCGCGGAGTGCTCCGCGCGGTGCAGAGGTCGCTTCGCGATCCTGGGGGCGGATCGCAGTGATTCCCCGATTCCTCACACATACTCCTCCGCCGACGCCTCTACGGGACGGCCATCTTTCCAGGTCCTGCCGTCCACGATGAGCAGGCGGCCTTCGGTGAACCATCGCACCGCTCGCGGGTAGATGCGGTGCTCCTCTTCGAGCACCCGGGCGGCGAGCGTGTCGGCATCGTCGTCGGGCCGGACTCGCACGCGGGACTGGACGATGATCGGCCCGCCATCCAGGTCTTCGGTGACGAAGTGGACCGTGGCGCCATGCACCCTGGCGCCCGCGCGCAGCACGCGCCGGTGGGTGTCGAGACCGGGAAAGGCGGGCAGCAGGGAAGGATGGATGTTCATGAGTCGCCCGTGGTAGCGGCGTACGAACGCGGCGCCGAGGATGCGCATGAATCCCGCCAGGATCACGAGGTCGGGGCGATGCGCATCAACAAGAGCGGCGAGGGCGTCATCGAAGTCCTCGCGCTTCGAGAAGGCGCGGTGGTCGAGCGCCACGGTCTCGATGCCCGCGGACTGCGCACGCCGCAGACCCGCCGCCCGCGCGTCGTTGCTGATGACCGCGCGGATGTCGAGCGCGAGCCGGCCCTCGCGCACCGCATCGATCAGGCATTGCAGATTCGAGCCCCGTCCGGAAATGAGCACGACGGCGCGCAAGGGGGCTTTCACACGAACTCGATCCGGGGTGCGTCGGGGGTGGTTGCCGGTACCACCTCGCCCACCACGAAGGGCCGCTCGCCGCTTTCGCGCAGTCGGCGCAGCGCGCCGTCCAGGTGCTCGGGCGCCAGCGCCAGCATCAGGCCGATCCCGCAATTGAAGGTCCGGCGCATCTCTTCCTCGGAGACGCCGCCCGCGTCCGCCAGCCAGTCAAACACGGGGTCTCGCGGCCATGCGCGGGGGTGGATGCGTGCGGCGCAGCATGCGGGCAGCATGCGCGGCACGTTCTCCACCAGTCCGCCGCCGGTAATGTGCGCGATTCCGTGCACGTCGACGTGTCGGATCAGATCGAGCACACTCGCCACATAGATTCGCGTCGCTTCGAGCAGCGTCTCGCCCAGGGTACGCTCCCCGAGCTTTTCGTCGAGGCGCGACGCGTTCGATTCCACCACTCTTCGCACCAGAGAGTAGCCGTTCGCGTGCAAGCCGCTCGAGGCGAGGCCGACCAGGGCGTCTCCGGGATGGACCCGGCTTGCGTCGATGATGCGATCGCGTTCGACGATGCCCACGCAGAAGCCCGCGAGATCGTAGTCGCCCTCGGCGTACATCCCCGGCATCTCGGCGCTCTCTCCCCCGATCAGGGCCGCGCCCGCGATACGACAGCCTTCCGCGACGCCGCGCAGGACCGCGGCGGCGACCTCCTCATCGATGCGCGCGGTGGCGAAGTAGTCCAGAAAGAACAGGGGTTCCGCGCCCGCGCTCAGGACATCGTTCACGCACATCGCCACCAGGTCGATCCCGATGCCCTCGTGGCGACCTTGCTCGATCGCGATCGCGAGCTTGGTGCCCACCCCGTCCGTGCCCGACACCAGCACCGGACGCCGGTATCCCTCGGGCACCTCGAAGAGGGCGCCAAAGCCGCCGATCCCGCCGATCACCTCCGGGCGTCGGGTCGAGACCGCCAGCGGTGCGATGCGCTCGACGAGGCGCTTTCCTCGATCGATGTCCACGCCGGCGTCCCGGTAGGTCAAGCGGTTGTCGCGCTCACGTGGTGTCATGTCGGCGGCACAAGCGAGGAGGCATGGATCGGGGACTCGGGAATCTTGATGGCGCGGGTCGGATGATCATAGCCTTCCGGGCATGTACAGCCCGTGTTTCGCGGCGGCCCCCGCGGCCGGAAAGACGGGCCGCGGTGGCCAGGCGAGGGGAGCTGTGGCGCGGACTCTGACCGGCGCCGGGTGCCTCCTGGCGCTGGCGCTCCTCCTGGCCGGGTCCCCCCGGGCGGCGGAGCTTCCGGACCTCTACGAAGCGGAGGTTGCGGTATCGAGCCAGGAGAGCGGGGAACGCGAAGCCGCTCTCGGGCTCGCGCTGCGCCGAGTGCTCACGAAGGTGACCGGGCAACGCAACGTCGAGGCCCACGAGCCGCTCGTGGTGGCGCTCGAGGCGCCCGGGCGCTTTGTGCGCCAGTTCCAGTATCGGAGGGTCCCGGGCGAGGACCCGGAGGCCGGCGATGCGGAAACGTTGCGGCTGTGGGCGGAGTTCGACGCCGAACTGGTCGATGCTCTGCTGCGCGAGTCCGGTCTGAGGGTGTGGGGACGATCGCGCCCTTCGACCCTGGTGTGGCTCTCGGTCGAAAGCGCCGGGCGCCGGGAGCTGCTCGGCTCCGCGGACGGGGGGCCGTTCTTCGCTCCCATCGAGGCCGCCGCGCGACGGCGCGGTCTTCCCGTGGTGTTGCCGCTTCTCGATCTAGAGGATCGGCTCGCGCTCCGCCCGCATGAACTCTGGGCGGGCTTTCTCGACAGTCTGCGGGTGGCCTCCGCGCGCTACGACCCCGAGGCGATCCTGCTGGTCCTCCTCCACGAGTTTCCGCCGACCCTGTCCGAAGCGCGTTGGAGCCTGCTGGTGGATGGTGGCGAGCAGCACTGGACGACCCGCTCCGACATTCCCGAACTCCTCCTGGAGGACGGCATGCATGTGGCGGCGGACCTCCTGGCGGCCAGATACGCAAGATCCCGGAACCAGGACGGCACGGGCATCGTGGACACGCTCGTGACGGGAGTGCACACGCTCGAGGACTACGCGCTCGCCCTGCGATACCTGGACTCGCTGGAGGAGGTGGAAAGAGTCGAAGTCGATGCCGTCCTGCCGGGTCAGGTTCGATTTCGGGTGGCTGCCCATGGCGGACGCAGCGCGATCCGAGAGACGGTCGCGTTCGGTTCCACTCTGGCCCCGGAAGGCGTCCCCGGCCCGGACGGCACCCTCCAGCTGCGATTGCTGCGCTAGCGTCGAGCCGCGCGGATGAAATCCCGCCCTCGGTCCGATGGCTGACAGCACGAGCGACGGCGGCGCGCCGTCCCAACTCGCTCTTCCCATCAACTGGCGCCGCGGAGCCGCCTTCGAACACCTGGTCGCGGGAGGCAACGCGGAGGCGATCCAGTCCGTGCGTCGGCTCGCCGAACAGGGCGGCAGGGCGAGCCTCTACCTCTGGGGAAGCGCGGGCACCGGCAAGACGCATCTGCTGCACGCGGCCTGCGAGGCCGCCGCCGCCGCCGGGCGAAGGGTCGCGTATGTGCCGCTCGGGGAGTACGTCGGGAGGCCGGTAGAGACCATCGCCGGCTTCGACGCTTTCGACCTGGTCTGCCTGGACGACGTTGCGCACATCGCCGCCCGCGCAGACTGGGAAGAGGCGGTGTTCGGGCTCTACCAGGGCGCGCAGGCGAAGGGAAAGGGGCTGCTGGTGTCGGCGCGGTGCGGCCCGGCCGAGTTGGGGCTCACCTTGCGCGACCTCTCCTCGCGGCTTGCCGCGGCACTCGTCATCCGTCTGAAGGCTCTGAGCGACGGTGACCGCGGCGAGGTGCTGCGCGTGCATGCGCGCCAGCGGGGGCTGCGCCTTCGAAGCGAGGTCTCGGACTTCATTCTCCGCCACCACCGACGGGACCTGCATGCGCTCATCGCGCTTCTGGAGCGTCTCGACCGGGCGGCGTTGTCGGAAAAGCGCGCCCTGACGCTGCCCTTCGTACGCGAGGTGATGGCCCGAAGACCGCCGGTCTGCGACCCTCGACGTTGAAGACGGCGCTCCCTCTTCGCGTTTCGAGCCCGCTGGTCGAGAACTCGATGGGTTATCCGGGCTGAACTCTGGGCTCGGGGGGCGTGGCGACGAGGCGCCGCGCCACATCAGCCACCCGGGCGCCCAGGCTCCGGCACAAGGCGGTCTCCTCGGCGGTCAGCCGGGCCGGCGGATCGACTCCCGCGAGGTGGCTTGCGCCGTAGGGAGTTCCGCCGCCGCGCGTGCTCATCAGCTCGGGCCGCGTGTAGGGCAGACCCACCATCAGCATGCCGTGATGGAGCAGGGGGATCATCATCGACAGCAAAGTGCTCTCCTGTCCGCCGTGCGGGCTGGAGGTCGACGTGAAGACGCCGGCCGGCTTTCCGCACAGCGTTCCCGAGATCCACTCTGCGCTGGTACTGTCGAGGAAGTACTTGAGCGGCGCCGCCATGTTGCCGAAGCGGGTCGGGCTGCCGAGAACCAGCCCGTCGCACTCGGCGAGATCGGCGAGCCGAGCGTAGGGCGGCCCCCGCGGCGGAATCGCGGGCTCCTGCGCCTCGACGAGGGTGGAGACCCGGGGTACGGTGCGCAGTCGCGCGGTCGCGCCGTCGACCTGCTCGATGCCGCGAACCACCTGGCGCGCCATCGCCGCGGTACTCCCGTGCGCGCTGTAGTAGAGAACCAGGATCAGGGCCATTGCGAGGGGTCGGGCCGGAATCCTGCCGGAGCGCCCGGGAGGGAGCTGCCTGGCCGCTTCAGAGGATCCCGAGCACGTTCTCTGGTGGGCGGCCGATCGCGGCGCGCGTCCCAGACACCACTATTGGGCGCTCGATGAGGATGGGATGCGAGACCATCGCGGTCACGAGTTCCGCACGGGTCAGGGACGGGTCGTCGAGACCGAGCTCCCGGTATGGCGTCTCGTTTCTGCGCATCAGATCCCTCGCCGGCACGCCGAGCATGTCGATCAGCTTCTGGAGCCCGGACTCCGAGGGCGGCGATTCGAGGTACAGGACGATCTCCGGATCGAGGCCTCGTTCGCGCAGCAACGCGAGAGTTTGCCGGGACTTGCTGCAGCGCGGATTGTGGTAGATGACGAGACTCATGATTCAAGCCTCCTTGCGAGCCGGCGCCCCGGTCTCGGCGTCGATGCGTGCGCGCAGGGTGCCCGCGATCTCGTCGAGGGGGACTTCGGCGCTCTCCGTGTCCCGCCGGTGCATGCACTCGGCCTGGCCTTGGTCGAGGCCGCGATCGCTCATCACGACCCGATAGGGTATGCCCATCACCTCGGAGTCCGCGAACATCACGCCGGGGCGAACCCGGCGATCGTCGAGCAGCACTTCGATACCGGCCGCACACAGCTCGGCGTAGACCTTGTCAACGGCCGCGCGCAGGCGCTCGGACTTGTGCATGTTCATGGGGAGCAGGGCGACATGGTAGGGCGCGATCGCGGCCGGCCATATGATGCCTCTGTCATCGTGATTCTGTTCGATGGCCGCCGCGACGACCCGGGTCACGCCGATGCCATAGCAGCCCATGAAGAGGTTGATGGCGCGGCCCTGCTCATCGAGCACCACCGAGCCCATCGAGCGGCTGTATTCGTCGCCGAGCTGGAAGATGTGTCCGACTTCGATGCCGCGCGCGATCGACAGGGGGCCGCTGCCGTCGGGGCTCGGGTCGCCCGCGACCGCGTTGCGCAGATCCGCCGCGACGGGCTCCGCGGTGTCGCGTCCCCAGTTCACTCCCCGAAGATGACGCCCCTCGTGGTTCGCGCCACAGATGAAGTCCGACAGGTGCGCAGCGGCGTGATCCGCATACACCGGGAGCGAGAGGCCGACCGGCCCCACCGAGCCGGGCGGGCAACCGGTCGCGGCGCTGATGCGCTCCGCGGAGGCAAAGGCGACCGGGGTGGCGACCGCGGGCAGGGCGGCGGCCTTGATCAGATTGAGTTCGTGGTCGCCCCGCAGGCAGACCGCCACCGGCGTTTCGTCCTGGCCCTCGAGGAACAGCGTCTTGACGCAGCGGCGAGCCGGAACTCCGAGGTGCGCGGCGAGCTCCGGTACGCTGCGCACTCCTGGCGTGTCGACCGCTTCCAGGTCCTGTGACGGCTCTTCCCGCGCCTCCTCGGGCGCGCGGCAGGGCACGAGCTCCACGTTGGCGGCGAAGTTGCTGCCGGCGCAGAACGCAATCGCGTCTTCGCCCGATTCGGCGAGCACGTGGAACTCGTGGGAGCGGCTGCCGCCGATTGCTCCGGAGTCGGCCGCGACGACCCGGAAGTCGAGTCCGGTGCGTTCGAATATCCGGCAGTACGCGTCGTGCATTGTCCGATAGCTCGACTGATGCGCCTCCTTGCCGAGGTCGAACGAGTAGGCGTCCTTCATCACGAATTCCCGCGATCGCATGACGCCGAAGCGGGGGCGCACTTCGTCGCGGAACTTGGTCTGAATCTGATACAGATTTATCGGCAGCTGCTTGTAGCTTCGTATCTCGCGCCGCGCGATATCGGTGATGACCTCTTCGTGGGTGGGTCCGAAGCAGAAGTCGCGCTCGTGGCGGTCCCGAACCCGCAGCAGCTCCGGCCCGTACTTGTCCCACCGGCCGGACTCCTTCCAGAGCTCGGCGGGCTGGATCGCGGGCATGAACACCTCAAGCGCCCCCGCCGCATCCATTTCCTCGCGAACGATGGTCTCGACCTTCCTCAGCACCCGCATTCCGAGGGGGAGCCAGGTGTAGAGACCCGCCGCGAGCGAACGGATGAGTCCGGCGCGCAGCATGAGGCGATGGCTGACGATCTCCGCGTCCGCCGGGGTTTCCTTTACCGTGGCGATGAGCGTGTTTGAAACGCGCATGCTGATGAGGGCCCTGAAGGGGGTGGATACGCCCGTCGACCGCCAGGCGCGGCGCCGGGAGGAGGTCGGGGACTCCCGGAGCGAGAGGTCCCCCGGAGCGCTCGAATATATCCTGCGATCCGTCGATTGTCAGCGCGGCGCCGCTCGCCCCTTATCGAGGCTCGGGTCCCGGCGGGACTCCCGGAGAGCGAAATCTTGACCGTCGGACCAACAGTAGCCTATGTTGGCAAGTTCGTGTGTTTGCCTTCAGGGCGGGAAGCGAATTTCGTGAAACTCACCGGGGCGGAGATCTTACTCCAGTTTCTCAAGGACGAGGGTGTCGAGTACCTGTTCGGCTATCCGGGCGGGGCGGTGCTCCATATCTACGATGCCATCTACAAGCAGGATGACATCAAGCACATCCTGGTGCGCCACGAGCAGGGCGCCACCCACATGGCGGACGGGTACGCCCGAGCCACCGGCAAGCCCGGCGTGGTGCTGGTGACCTCGGGGCCTGGCGCGACCAACGCGGTTACCGGCATCGCCACCGCCCACATGGACTCCATTCCCATGGTCGTGATCACCGGGCAGGTGCCGACCCACGCGATCGGGATGGACGCGTTCCAGGAAGTCGACTGCGTAGGCATCACCCGGCCCTGCGTGAAGCACAACTACCTGGTGAAGGACGTGCACGATCTCGCGGTGACGCTGAGGAAGGCTTTCCACGTGGCGACTTCGGGCAGACCGGGGCCGGTGGTCGTCGACATCCCCAAGGACGTCACCCGTCCGGACTACAAGATTCCCTACGAGTATCCGCAAGACATCCAGATGCGCAGCTACAACCCGGTGCGCAAGGGACATGCTGGGCAGATGAAGAAGGCGCTGGATCTGATTCTCTCCGCCGAGCGCCCGATGATATACACCGGAGGCGGCGTGGTGCTCGACGACGCGTCGGAGGAGCTGCGCACCTTCACCCGTTCTCTGGGGTATCCGATTACGAACACCCTGATGGGACTCGGCGCGTTTCCGGGCACCGACCCGCAGTTCGTGGGAATGCTCGGCATGCACGGGACCTACGAGGCCAACATGGCGATGCACGAGTGCGATGTCCTCATAGGCATCGGGGCCCGCTTCGACGATCGCGTGGTCGGAGACGTGAAGAAATTCTGCCCGCGCGCGCGAATCGTCCATATCGACATCGATCCCTCGTCGATCTCGAAGACGGTCAAGGTCGATGTGCCGATCGTGGGCCCGGTCGGGAGCGTGCTGAGAGAAATGAACGCGATGCTCGCCGCGTCGAACCGCCGTCCCGACGCGCAAGCCCTGGAGGCGTGGTGGGGGCAGATCCGCGAATGGCAATCCATCGACTGCCTGCGCTACGGGTCCTCCGATACCCAGATCAAGCCCCAGTACGTGCTGCAGAAGCTCTACGAAGTCACGCAAGGCGATGCCTACATCACCTCCGACGTCGGACAGCACCAGATGTGGGCGGCGCAGTACTACCCCTTCGACGAGCCTCGACGCTGGATCAACTCGGGTGGGCTCGGGACGATGGGTTTCGGGCTCCCCGCGGCGATGGGCGTGCAGCTGGCCTACCCCGATGCGCAGGTCGCCTGCGTGACCGGCGAAGGCAGCGTCGTCATGTGCATTCAGGAGCTGTCGACCGCAAAGCAGTACGAACTGCCGGTCAAGGTCATCAATCTCAACAACCGATACCTCGGCATGGTCCGGCAATGGCAGGAGTTCACGTACGAGAACCGGGAGTCGCATTCCTATCTCGACGCTCTGCCGGACTTCGCCGCTCTCAGCCGAAGCTTCGGCCATGTGGGCATCACCGTCGAGAGCCCGGGCGACGTCGAAGCCGCGCTCGAGGAAGCCTTCGCGCTCAAGGACCGTCTGGTGTTCCTGGATTTCATCACCGATCCGACCGAGAACGTCTTCCCGATGATGATGCAGGGGAAGGGGCACAACGAGATGCTGCTTTCCAAGATGTGCCGGGATCGAGAGCTCGCCTGAGGGGAGCGCAAGCCGAGGGCTTCGCCCGAGGGAAGAGTGCCGGTGCGTCACATCATCTCGCTGCTGCTGGAGAACGAGCCGGGAGCCCTGTGCCGGGTCGCGAACCTGTTCTCCGCACGCGGTTACAACATCGAATCGCTCAGCGTCGCCGCCACCGAGGACCCGAGCGTGTCGCGAATGACGCTGGTTACCGAAGGCTCCGATTCGGTAATCGAGCAGATCACCAAGCAGTTGAACAAGCTGGTCGATGTCGTACGCCTCGTCGACATCACCGAGGCGGCCCACGTCGAGCGCGAGTTGATGTTGATAAAGGTGCGCAAGACGCAAGCCCAACGCGAAGAGATCGAGCGCCTCTGCGACGCCTTTCACGGCCGGATCCTGGACGAGACCGACACGACCCGTGTCGTCGAACTCATCGGCGACCGCGCCAAGAACGACGCGTTCATAGAGAAGATCCCCGACGGTGCGCTCATCCTGGAGGTGGTGCGCTCCGGTGTGCTCGGGATCGGCCGCGGGGAGAAAGTGCTGCGGGTCTGAGCGGGTTCGCGATCCCGCCCTGGCCTCCGAGCGCGGCGGGCAGCCTCGCCGGCATCCCCAGGTGGCGCCCGTGGCGGTAGCCCGCCCGGCCCGCGATCTCCACCGACTTCTCGGTCGGCGCAGCCCGCCAGCAAGCTCGCGGTTGCGGGGCAGGGCATCGCGGTGCGCCGCTCCGGCGGCTCGACCGCGGGGCTGCCGCCTCGCGCATGGTCTTTTTCGATGAGGAGCCTCTACAATCGGAGGATGCAAACGCACCCGACGCCGAAGCAGCGGCGCGGCATCTACCTGCTGCCGAACCTCTTTACCACCGCTGCGCTCTTTGCCGGCTTCTACGCGATCGTCGCCGCAATGGGAGGACGCTTCGAGGCGGCGGCGCTCGCGATCTACATCGCGATGGTGCTCGACGGTGCGGACGGGCGCATTGCCCGGATGACGAATACCCAGAGCGCGTTCGGGGCGGAGTACGACAGCCTCGCCGACATGGTGTCCTTCGGTATCGCGCCCGCCCTCATCGTCTACGAGTGGTCGCTGGCGGAGATGGGCAAGGTGGGCTGGCTCGCCGCCTTCTTCTACACCGCCGCGACCGCACTGCGTCTCGCGCGCTTCAACACCCAGATCGGCACCGCCGACAAGCAGTACTTCCAGGGGCTGCCCTGTCCGCCGGCGGCGGCGGTGATCGCGGGACTGGTGTGGCTGGGCGCCGACTTCGGCGTCGAGGGAAGCGATCTCTCCGCGCTCGCCTGCGCACTGTGTCTGCTCTGCGGGGTGCTCATGGTGAGCAACATCCGCTTCCTGAGCTTCAAGGACCTCGACCTGCGCGGAAAGGTGCCTTTCGTTGCGCTGCTGCTCGTGGTGGCGGTGTTCGTGTTCGTGTCCAGCGACCCTCCGCTGGTCCTCTTCTCGGTTTCGATGCTCTACGCCCTCCACGGTCCCGTGCTCACCCTGACCGGGGTCCACCGTCGGCGGGCGGCTCGACGCGGCGGCGCCACGTCCAAGGGTGAACGCGCCGAGTAGCACCCCCGCCGCGCCGGCGCAGGGGCGGGAACGCCGCCGTCGGCGCTATCTGCATGAGATGGGCGTCACGCTCTGGACCCTGCGCGAAACCTCGTCGCCCTCCGGTGCGCAAGCGGCGGGGTCCGAGGCGATGGATGCCGGGAGCGAGCCCGAGTCCCCTTGCGATGTCGATCGCGCGGACCATGAGACGCTTCGCCGAATGGTCGAGGTCTGCACTCGGTGCGCCTTGCATCGGGGACGGACCCACGCGGTGTTCGGGGCGGGACCCCAGCCCGCGCCCCTCATGATCATCGGCGAGGGTCCCGGCGCCCGGGAGGACGCCACCGGCGAACCCTTCGTGGGGCGTGCGGGCCGGCTCCTCGATTCCATGCTCTTCGCGCTCGGAGCGCCCCGGGAAGAGGTCTACATCGCCAACATCGTGAAGTGCCGCCCGCCGAACAATCGGGACCCCCTTCCCGAGGAAGTTGCGAGCTGTTCGACGTGGTTGCACCGGCAGATCGACCTCGTTCGGCCCAAGGCGATCCTGGCCGTCGGACGGGTTGCGGCTCAGAACCTGCTCGCATCGAAGCGCCCCCTCGGCCGCCTGCGTGGCGGAGACCACACTTACGGATCCCCGCCGCTGCCGGTGGTGGTGACCTATCATCCCGCGTACCTGCTGCGCTCTCCCCACGAAAAGGCCAAGGCCTGGGAGGATCTGAAGCGCTTGCGCTCACTGATGGACTCCGCAACCTGACGGCATCGCTCGGAGCCGCGATGCCTCATCGGTCTTCCGCTTCGCACGCCGAACTGCTTTCGATCACGGAGCGCATTCCCTCGGGCCGCGCCCCGAGACGCGCTCGGCCTCTCGCATGAGGCAGGTCGACGCCTTGGCGATCGGGCACGGCGAGGCACGGATCCGCGCGATGCGCGTGGCCGATCTTGATCCGGTGCTGGCGATCGAGCGCGACGCCAACGCGTTTCCGTGGTCGGGAGAGGCGTTCGCGGACTGCCTGCGAGCCGGTCACATGTGCACGGTGCTGGAGCGGGCCGGGAGGGTGGACGGATTCGGGATTCTGGAAGTGCGGGGAGCGCGGGCGCGCCAGGCGCGCGTCCTGAATCTGTGTGTGCGGCCTCTGGTCCAGGGCCAGGGGCTGGGGAGACTGCTTCTCGATTCGATCCTCGACACCGCGCGCCGCCGGGGCGCGGACACCCTCACTCTGGAAGTGCGCACGACGAATGGCAGGGCCAGGCGCCTTTACCAGAGCATGGGCTTTCACGAGGTGGGAACACGGCCCGGCTACTATCCGGCGGCGCGTGGACGCGAGGATGCCCTGATCCTCGCTCGAAGCCTGGGTCCGCGAGGGCCACTGCGAACCTCCACCGCTCGGGAACGCTCCCCCCGACCGGGCTGAACCGCGCCGACCCGGGAACGCGGCTCGCGCGCGCCGATCTCCGTTGATACCTTGTCACGATGCGAATCCAACGCCTGGATCTGACACTCGCCAACCAGATTGCGGCGGGCGAGGTGGTCGAACGACCCGCCTCGGTGCTGAAGGAGCTTCTCGAGAACAGCATCGATGCGGAGGCGGGCCATATCGAAGTGGAGGTCGAGCGCGGCGGTACGAAGCTCGTGCGGGTCAGGGACGACGGCTCCGGCATCCACCGTGACGATCTGGTGCTGGCGCTTCGCCGCCACGCGACGAGCAAGATTCGAAGCTTCGAGGACCTGAGGCGGATCGAGAGCCTGGGCTTTCGTGGCGAAGCGCTGCCGAGCATCGCTTCGGTATCCCGTTTCATGCTGGTATCGCGCATGGAAGGGGAGCGAAGCGCCTGGAAGGTGGAGTCGACGGGCTCGGCGCAAGTGAGCGACCCCCTTCCCGCCGCCCACGCGACGGGAACGACGGTCGAGGTGCGCGATCTCTTCTTCAACACCCCGGCCCGCAGGAAGTTCCTGCGCACCGAAAAGACCGAGTACCGTCACCTGGAAACGATGGTCAAGGTCCTCGCGCTGGCGCATCCCGGGCTTGCCGTCGTCTTCGTCCACGACGGGAAGCTCGTCTATCGCTTGCGTGCGGCGTCTGACGAGCACGAGCGCGACGCGCGCGTCGCTCGGCTCTGCGGGCGTCGATTCATCGAGCATGCGCTGCGCGTGGAGTTCTCCGCCGGCGGGCTCGAGATGCGGGGATGGGTGGGCGGCCCGGGGCTCGAGTCCGGCGCTTCGCGCCCTGCGCACCTCTTCGTCAATGCCCGTGCGGTGCGTGACCCGGTGGTCAGACACGCGATTCGCGCCGCGTGCGCGGAGTGGCTGGGCGCGGAGCGCCAGCCGGCATACGTCCTCGATCTGGTGCTTCCCGCGGTGGATGTGGACGTGAACGTGCACCCGACCAAGCACGAAGTGCGCTTTCGCGATTCGCGCCTCGTTCACGATTTCGTGATGCGCTGCCTGCGGGGACTCGCGGGCACGTCGCTGCTTCCCACCGGGGCGCCGGGCGAGGCCGCCCTTCCTGAGCTCCCCTTGCGTCGAGACGAGGGCGCGAGCGCGGTGCGCGGTGGCACGGAAGTCGCCGAAACGCGCGGAACCTACGTGCATTCGGAGCGTCCGCACCGGGCGGCGAGGGCCGAGGTGCCGGCCGCGGAGTCTTCCGGGCATGCGAGCGTCGTGCTCGGTCCCCTGAATGGACGCTACGCCGTGGTGGCCGCGGGCGGGGGGTTGCGCATCCTGGATCTCGTCGCCGCGCGAAAGCAGGGGCTGGTCACCGAATTGGAGACGGCGGTGGCGAAAGGGGAGCCCGTGCCCTCACGTCCTTACCTGGTGCCGGAGCCCCACGCGGTGGCCGCGCCCGAGGCGGACCGCTTCGAGACGCACGAGACGCTGCTCGCGCGTCTCGGCTTCGAGTTCCGGCGCGTCGGTCCCGAACGCATCACGCTGCGCGAGGGCCCGATCGCGCTCGCGGGAGTCGCGCCGGAAGCGGTGACGAGCGCGCTCGCGAGCGCACTGGAGGCTCTGGGGGAGGAGGAGCGCGAAGACCGAATCCACGTCTTCGTTCGCCGTTTCGTCGCGCATCTCGACCTGCCTGTGGACGGGTCTCGAGTGGGGGCACTGATCGAGGAGTCGGGGATGCTCTCTGGCGCGCCCTCTACGGCGCCGGGTCGAGTGTGGGTCGAAGTGTCGGGCGGGGACATCGCGGCGCGGTTCGATGCCCCGGAGCGCGGATGAAGGTCCCGGACACCGGCCCCGGTGAGGGGCCCTGCGTTTGCCTCATGGGTCCCACCGCGGTGGGAAAGACCGATCTCGCGGTGTGGCTCGTGTCCCGTGGTCCCTTCGAGATCGTCAGCGTCGACTCCGCCATGGTCTACCGGCGCATGGACATCGGAACCGGCAAGCCGGACCGGGAGGTCCAGAGGCGGGCGCCGCACTGGCTCGTCGATATCCGCGAGCCGCACGAGGTCTATTCCGCCGCCCGCTTTCGCCGCGACGCCCTGGCGGCCATCGAGGACATCCGACGCCGGGGCCGCGTGCCGCTGCTGGTCGGCGGGACGGGACTGTACTTCGTCGCCCTGATGCGAGGGTTGTCGGCGATGCCCGCGGCGGACCCGGCGCTGCGCAGACGGCTCGCCGGCGAAGCGGCCCGGTGCGGGGCGCCGGCGATGCACGCCCGCCTCGCCCGCATCGATCCGCAGGCGGCGGCGCGCATCCATCCCAATGACCCGCAGCGCGTCCAGCGCGCGCTGGAAGTGGCGATGCTCGGGGGGCGAGCACTGTCTCGCCTGCACGCCGCGGGCCGCGGCCCGGCGCTTCGCGCCGAGATGCATGTGATCGGCCTCGACATGCCGGATCGCGGTCTGCTGCACGCGCGCATTCGCGCCCGCTTCGCATCGATGCTGGAACGCGGACTCGTCGAAGAGGTGCGCGCATTGCGCGCCGATCCGCGTCTCAGCCTCGATCTGCCGGCGATGCGGGCGGTGGGATACCGGCAGGTCTGGGCCTGGCTCGATGGAGGGGTGGAGTTCGAGGCGATGGTGGAAGGCGTGCTGGCCGCGACCCGTCAGCTCGCGAAGCGACAGCTCACCTGGCTGCGCACCCAGGTGCAAGGCGATCGCTTCGATGCGAGCGCATGCGATGTGAAGGAGAGCATCCTTCGCCATCTCGAGGGCCGGATCGGAGGCCGGTCTCTTGGGTGACAGGATTGTTTATACTGGTTCGCCGCCTCCGGCTGAATTGAGGGCGGCCGGGGTGGATGACGACAAGGAGCCCGGAACAAGGAGAATGGCGATGAGCAAGGGACATTCGCTGCAGGATCCCTTCCTGAACACGTTGCGCAAGGAGAGGGTTCCCGTATCGATCTTCCTCGTGAACGGAATCAAGCTGCAGGGACAGATCGAGTCTTTCGACCAGTTCGTGGTGCTGCTGCGCAACTCGGTGAGCCAGATGGTCTACAAGCACGCGATCTCCACCGTCGTACCCTCGAGCAACGTGAAGCTGCCTCGTCCCGACACCGAGGACGGGGGCGCTTCGACCGCCGACTGAGTCACTCGGCGCTACCGGGAGTTCACTTCATATGGCCTGGAATCAACCTGGCGGTGACGGCCGGGATCCCTGGAACGATCGTGGCGGGCAGCAGGGTCCACCGGATCTGGACGAGGTTATCAAGAAGGTGCAAGCGCGTCTCGGGCAGCTCTTCGGGGAGCGCCCCGGGCGGAAATCCGGGCCCGGAGGCGCGGGCGACGGTGGCGGCGGCAACGACGGCGGTAATGGCGGCAACGGTGCCGGCGGCAGTGGCGGCGGAGGCATGGGCAGAATCGGCGGCCTCGGAGTGGGCGTCATCGCCGTGCTCGCGGTGCTTGCCTGGGGCGCCTACGGCATCTATGTCGTGGACCCCGCCGAGGCGGGAGTGGTGACGCGCTTCGGGCAGTACGTGCGCACCACGGGGCCGGGCCCGCACTGGGCGCCCCCCTTCATCGAGAGCGTGGAGAAGGTGAACGTCCAGGTCATCCGAGGCCAGGAGATCGGCTTTCGCGCGCAAGGCTCCGGCGCGGTAACGGTAGGACACGAAGCGCTGATGCTCACCGAGGACGAGAACATCATCGATGTCCAGTTCGCGGTGCAGTACCGCGTCAAGGATCCGGCGGCATTCCTCTTCAACATCGTCGAACCCGAGATTACGCTTCGCCAGGCGACGGAGAGCGCGGTACGCGAGATCGTGGGGCGCAGCGGCATGGACTTCGTCATCACCGACGGACGCGAGGCGGTGGCGGCCGAGGCGCAGGTGCTCATCCAGGAGATCCTCGATCGCTATCGCAGCGGGCTCAACGTCACGAGCGTGAACATGCAAAACGCCCAGCCTCCGGCCGAGGTGCAGGAGGCCTTCTTCGATGCGATCAAGGCCCGCGAGGACCAGGAGCGCATCATCAACGAGGCCAATGCCTACAAGGCGGATATCGTTCCGAAGGCCCGAGGCGAGGCGCAGGCGGTAGTGGAACGGGCGGAAGCCTACCGGCAGCGGGTCATCGCCCTTGCCGACGGCGAGACCTCGCGCTTCCTGCAGGTGTTGACCGAGTATCGCCGCGCTCCCGAGGTCACCCGCGAGCGCCTCTATCTCGAGGCGGTCGAATCGGTGATGGCGAACTCGAGCAAGGTTCTGGTCGACGTGCAGGGCGGAAACAACCTGATGTACCTGCCCCTCGACCGGCTGCTGGCGCCTCGTCCCGGAGAGGGCGAGAACGCGGACGGGGACGGTGAGGGGCAGTCGTCTGCGGGTCGCGCAACCCGTTCGCGCGACAGCCTGAGCGGAAGGAGTCTCGAATGATCAATCGTGCCTACCTGGTCGCTGGAGTGATCCTGCTCGGCATGGGCGCACTGTCGGTGTTCACCGTCGACATGCGCGAGAGGGCGCTGAAGACGCAGTTCGGCGAGATCAAGCGCTCGGACTACCAGCCCGGGCTGCACTTCAAGTGGTTCTGGCAATCGGTGCTCAAGTTCGACGCCCGGGTTCAGACGCTCGACTCCGATCCCCAGCTCTACCTGACGAGCGAGAAGAAGCAGGTCATCGTCGACTCCTTCGTGAAGTGGAAAGTCCGCGATGTCGAGCAGTACTACACGTCCACCGGAGGCAATCCCCTGATCGCCAACCAGCGCCTCTCGGTGGTGGTGGTCAAGGCGCTGCGCGACGAGTTCGGCAAGCGCACCCTGAACCAGGTGGTCTCGGGCGAGCGGGCGGAGATCATGGAGATCATGCGCGAGTCCGCCTCCGGCCAGGCCGACGAGCTCGGAATCGAGATAATCGACGTACGCATCAAGCGCGTCGACCTTCCGGAGAGTGTGAGCCAGTCGGTATTCGATCGCATGGCGGCCGAACGCAAGGAGGTCGCGAAGCGGTTCCGTTCCGAGGGCGAAGAGCTCGCGCGCGAGATTCGGGCGGAGGCGGAGCGTGAGCGGGAGGTCCTGCTTGCCGAGGCCGAGCGGGAAGGGCAGAAGATCCGCGGCAACGGCGATGCGGTGGCGACCGAGACCTACGCCACCGCCTATGGCCAGGACAGTGAGTTCTACTCCCTGTATCGCAGCCTCGACGCCTACCGCAACACCTTCAGCAATCCCGCCGACATCCTGCTGCTCGAGCCCAACACGCAGTTCTTCCGCTACTTCAAGGATTCAGGAGGGTAGTGGCAGGCAGCGCGCGCGACGCTCCCGACAGGCTACCGGTCCGATGCTGCAGGATCTTCTGGTCGCGGTCGCCCTCGTGCTCGTCCTGGAGGGTCTGCTCCCCTTTCTGAGTCCTGACGCGACGCGTCGCGCGGTGATGAAGCTGGTCAGTCTCAACGACAACACCCTGCGTTTCGCGGGACTGACCAGCATGATTCTCGGGTGTCTGCTGCTCTACGCGCTGAGGTAGCGCGGGTGCGCGCTCCCTCGGCGTCCCCCTCGTCCTCCCCGGCGAACGCGGTGCCACGCGAGTGAACCGGACAGTCGTCGTCATCGGCTCCCAGTGGGGCGATGAGGGCAAGGGAAAAGTCGTCGATCTCCTGAGCGCGCGCAGCGCGGGCGTGGTGCGCTTCCAGGGAGGCCACAACGCCGGCCACACCGTGGTGATCGGCGGGCGCAAGACCATCCTCCATCTCATCCCCTCCGGCATCCTGCATGCCGGAGTCCGCTCCTTCATCGGGCACGGGGTCGTGCTCTCTCCCGAAGCGCTGGTCGGAGAGATGGAGCTGCTTCGAAAGCAGGGGGTGCCGGTGGACGAGCGTCTCTCGGTGAGCGATGCGTGCACGCTCATCCTGCCCTCCCACGTCGCGCTGGACCGCGCGCGGGAGGCGGGCCGCGACGGGGTCCGGCTGGGAACCACCGGACGCGGCATCGGCCCGGCCTACGAGGACCGCGCGGCGCGCCGTGCCTTGCGCGTCTGCGACCTGGTCGACGAAGCCCGCTTCGAGCGTCGTCTCGAGCCGCTTCTCGACTATCACAACTTCCTGCTCGGGCACTACTACCGCACCACCGGCGTGGACTTCGCGGCGTGCCGCGACGCGGCGCTCGAGGCGGCGGAGAGGATCCGTCCGTTGGTGTGCGACGTGCCCCGGCGTCTGCACGAGATGAAACGAGAGGGGCAACGCCTGCTCTTCGAGGGCGCCCAGGGCGCCCTGCTCGATGTCGACCAGGGCACCTTCCCCTTCGTCACCTCGTCGTGCACCGTCGCGGCCGGCGCGTCTTCCGGCAGCGGGCTGGGAGTGCGCAGCTTCGACTACGTACTCGGCGTCGCCAAGGCCTATGCCACGAGAGTGGGCGAGGGGCCCTTTCCCACCGAGCTCCACGACGAGGTGGGAGCCCGCATCGCCGAACAGGGCCGGGAGTTCGGCGCCACCACCGGCCGGCCCCGGCGCTGCGGATGGCTCGACGCGGTGGCGCTTCGCCGCGCGGTGCGCGCCAACACCGTCGATGGGCTCTGCATCACCAAGCTCGACGTGCTGGACACGCTCGAGACGGTAAAAGTGTGCGAAGCGTACCGCCTCGACGGCGAGTACATCGATGAGCTTCCGACCGACGCCGAGCGCCTTGCCCGGTGCGAACCCGTCTACCGGGAAATGCCGGGATGGCAGGGCTCCACCCTGGGCGCGCGCAAGCGGGCCGATCTCCCCGGGCCGGCCCGCGCCTTCCTCGAGTGCATCGAGTCGCTGGCCGAAGCGCCGGTGCACCTGATCTCGACCGGACCGGACCGCGACGACGCGATCATCGACCGGCACCCCTTCGACTGAGGATGGCGTCACGGGCGCAAGGGCGCCTTCACTTCCTCAAGCCTCGTCATCTCGCGTACCGCCTCAACCGTGGCGGGGGCGCCCGCGAATACGCACCGCGACGTGTCGTACGACTAACCTGTTCGACACTGCAAGAGTCTGCATCCGCTGGCTTGCTCCGAGTGCCACGTGCCCACTACGCTGTCATGCGTCGCGTCAATCCGAGCCTCGACCGGAGCGCAGAGCGAGCGCAGAGAAGGATCTGGCCGCAGACGGGGTAGGCGGACCGAGCAAGCGTGGCACAATGGCCCGGAACAGCAGAAGGCGCTTCTCTCTAACTGAACCGCCCCTTCCGGACCAAGCCGAATGCCCGACTATCCTCGCATTCCCTACGGCATTGCCGATTTTCGCCGCATTCGCCTCGACGGCGAGCTGTACGTGGACAAGACCCGCTTCGTGCGCGTGCTCGAAGAGGTCCGCTACGCGGTGTTCATCCGCCCCCGGCGCATCGGAAAGTCGTGCTGGGTCTCGTTGCTGGAGCACTACTACAGCCGCAGCTTCGCCGGCGAGTTCGACCAGTTGTTCGCCAGTACCGACATCGGCCGCGCGCCCACCGAGGAGCACAGCCGCTACGTCACCCTGCGCTTCGATTTCTCGGAGTTCAAGAACGCGCTCGCCACGCTGGAGAAGGAGTTCGAACTCTACTGCCACACCATGGTGCGTGATGCGATGGAGTGGAACACCGACCTGTTCCCGGAGGCCGAGCGCGCGCGCATCCTTGCCCCGTCCTCGGCCAACGGCAAGCTCACCGAGCTGTTCACGTACGCCCGGCACCACGGTATTGCCCTGTACTGTCTGATCGACGAGTACGACAACTTCGCCAACACCATTCTGGCGATGCACGGGGAGGAGGCATACCACGCGTTCACCCACGGCAGCGGTTTCTACCGCAGCTTCTTCGCCACGCTGAAGGCGGGGACGGCCAAGGGCGGGCTGAGTCGGCTGTTCATCACCGGGGTCTCGCCCATCACGCTGGACGACGTGACCAGCGGGTTCAACATCGGCGAGAACATCAGCCTGGATGCGCGCTTCAACGAGATGCTGGGCCTGACCGAGGCGGAGGTGCGCGCGGTGCTGGAGCGCTACCGCGCCCTCGGCGCGTTCGGGCAGGACGTGGACGAGGCGCTGAAGGTGATGCGCCACTGGTACGATGGCTACCGCTTCTCCGAGGACGCCGAGACGACCCTCTACAACACCGACATGGTGCTGTACTACCTCAAGCAGTCGGTGCAGCTCGGGAGCATGCCGAGGCGACTCATCGACGTGAACGTGCGCATCGACTACACGAAGCTGCGTCACCTGCTGGTGGTGGGTCGGCGGCTCAACGGCAGCTTCGACCTGCTACGTCATCTGGCCGGGGAGGAGAGCACCCGGGCCACGCTCCAGGCGAGCTTTCCGCTGGAGCGCCTCGCCGAGCGGGACAACTTCCTGTCACTGCTGTACTACTTCGGGCTGCTCGGCATCCGCGAGGCGGTGGGGAGCGGGACGGTGCTGGGCATTCCTAACCAGACGGTGCGCGAGCTGCTGTACGGGTTCCTGCGCGATGCGTATCAGGACATGCGGCTGTTCACGCTCGATGCGCACCGGCTGCTGCCGCGGCTCGATGCGATGGCGATGGAGGGCGAGTGGTCGGCGGTGTTCGAGCACATTGCCGAGCGCATCGAGGCGTACACCGGGATTCGGGACTACATCGCGGGGGAGAAGGTGCTGCAGGGCTTTCTGGCCGCGTACCTGAGCCTGGGCGAGCAGCTCGTGCTGCGCTCGGAGGTGGAGTGTGCGAAGGGGTATGCCGACCTGGTGCTGGAGCCGGACGTGGTGCGCTTTCCCGAGACACGCTACGGGTACGTGGTGGAACTCAAGTACGTACGGCGTGCAGACGATGTGCACGCAGAGCGCATCGAGGCGCTGCGCGAGGAGGCGACGGCGCAGCTCCGGCGCTACCTCGGCGACGCGCACTTTGCGCGCCGCGCCCCGGCGGTGCGCTTCATCGGGGTGGTGCTGATATTCCACGGCTGGGAGCTCGTGCACCGCGAGGCGGTGGAGGTCGAGGCGCGGTAGTGCCGCTCGCGCACGCCAGCCCCTCGGGCGTGCGCGTGCAGGTCAGCTCTCCATTGCCCCCGCTCGCCGTCGGTAGTTGCAGCGCTGTGATCGCCTGCTCCAGCACGCAGCTCTGGTCGGCCATGCCCGCAGCGAGCCCTTGTGTCGGGCCTTGCGCCACGCCGACAGATGCGCGTCCGCAGCCGTTAGTCGGAACTTCACACGCTAATCTGTCGGATAGTGTAAAGATTTCAGGGGTTTAGCGTTATTCAACCTGGACGCGTACTGGAAACATTTTCACGGGATCGACGTCGAGCAGTTCGAAGGCGCGGCGCTGTGTCAGTCGGGGAAACCTGCGGGCAAAGTGCGGGCGCAGAATCTCGGGTCTCGCGGCAGCCATGTAGTAAACACAGACGCTATGCGATCACGCCGTCTTCTCGGAGCGTCCTGATCTCTTCAGCGGAAACGCCGAGTTCGGCGAGAACGTCGTCCGTGTGCTGGCCCAGTCGAGGCGGCGGCGCCGAGAGCGCCGGGCCGGCGTGTTCATAAGTGAATCCGGCGACCGGAAGCGCCTTCGGAGCGCCGGGACGCTCACATCCGTCATAGGGTTGGAGGACACCTCGCGCCGCGATCTGTTCCGACGCCATGGTCTCGACCAGGTTGCGTACCCGGGCCGCCGGTACCCCGTCCCGGTTCAGAAGAGTCTCCCACTCGTGCGCCGGCTTCCCGGCCAGTTCGCGCTCGAGGAAGGCCGCATCGTCCGCGCGCAGCGTCTTCAGATCCTTGCGAGGGGTTGCCTCGACCCGCGCGGCGCGGGCCTCATCGCCCAGCAGGCGGTAGAGAGCCCCCATCTGGCGGCTGGTCCAGGCGCCAATCATCAGCAGCCCGTCGGCGGTCCGGTACGTCGCGTAGCCCGCGTAGTGCGGGTGCGTGTTGCCGTGCGAGACCGGTGGCCGCCCCGACGCCTGCGCCGCCGATACGAAGGCACACTGGAGCATCAGCGCCGCGTCGGACATCGATACGTCGATGCGCTGGCCTCGCCCGGTCCGCTCGCGCTGATAGAGCGCGGCCGAGATCGCGTAGGCCGCCTGGATGCCGGTGCCGTAATCGACCATGGGCGCACCCACGCGTACCGGCGGCGAATCCGCCTCCCCGTTGGAGGCCATGAGCCCGGTAAAGGCCTGAACCACGATGTCGTAGGCGGGGTCGCCGCCCTTCGGTCCGGTATGTCCGAAGCCCGTCAGGGAACAGTAGACAAGGCGGGGGTTGATCGCTTTCAGGTCGTCGTAGCCGAGCCCAAGCGCACGCATCTTGCCGCCCCGGTAGTTTTCGACCAGGACATCGGCGGTGGCAACCAGGCGCTTGAGAACCTCGCGGCCGGCTTGCGTCTTGATGTCGACGGCAAGGCCCCGCTTGCCGCCGTTCTGCGCCATGAAATAGGTGCCGTAGAGCTCGTCGTTCAGCGACGGGGTCGCTCCCTCGATCCGGGTCATGTCGGGATCGTGCGGCCCCTCGACCTTGATCACGTCGGCGCCGAGGACGGCGAGCTGGTACGTCGAGAACGGACCGGCGAGCACATGGGTCATGTCTATGACGCGGATGCCTTCGAATGGCTGCATTGCCGTAACCCTCAATGTTCAATCCGCAAATTTCACCGATTTCCTACCGCGTACGCCAATACGCTCGCCGTTGCAGGCCGTACTCCTTCAAGTCGCTTGCGCGTCTTTCGGTCGCTGCGATCCACTATCACGGCATCCGGGTGCCCGAAGTGGCCAGAAAAAATCGGTGAGACTTGCGGGCTTCGGGGCGCTTGAAGGGAAGTGACGGTGGCGAGATGCGGATCGCGACCGACGGAGTCTCTCGATCATGGGGAGGTGAGTGCCTCGTGGCATGATCAGGAGAAGCACCGGGGTTCGGCCGACCGCGCTACCGGTTCAGAGTCGCAAGCTTCGCCGCGAGGTCGTCGTAGCGCTGGTCTCCCTGAAGATGATCCGCGCTGCGATAGATGGAGCCGACCGACTCCAGCAGCCGGCCGATCGCTTCCTCGTCTTCTTCCCCTTCCGAAGCCTGCGGCAGGCGAATGACGGTGTCGCTGCCGTAGGTGGGGATCGGGGCGGCGCCGTGGTGCGCTCCCGGCTGGAGCGGCGCGCGTCCCTCGTCGGCCAGTGCGCGGATCTCCGCGCGCAGTCGCCGGCGGTAGCGCACCACGCCGACGTCGGAGGAGACGAGATGCTCGCGTTCGTGGGCGGTGATCGGGCCCTGTCCGGACACCGCCTCGTAGTCGCCGGGATCGAGCTGCCGCTCCCGGTAGGGACGGTTGCGCAGCCGGGTGATGTCGATCTCCTCCAGCGCCTCCGGAGTGCGCCACTCGTCTCGCGCGGTCTCCGCCCGGGGGTTGAAGTGCCGGAACGCGAGCACCGTGGTGTGGGTGTCGTCCACCGGCACGATCCAGCGGGTGAACGAGTTGCGCCCGAAGTACTTGGTCGAGGCGCCGTCGGTACTCTCGAACACCGCGCCGGCCTGGGTGAAGTTCGGGAGCACGATGTCGTTGGTGGAGATCCACACCAGGTCGCCCATCCGGCGGCCCTTGGTATAGAAGAATCCGATGGGGCTTTCGAACCAGCGCAGCACCGGCAGGATGCCGAGCTTCTTCGTGAACTGCACCCGGTTGACGCGGGTGTGCAGGAACACCACGTGCATCGGGTCCATGGAGTTCTCGGCGACCTGCAGCCAGTTGCAGTCCATCGGCACTTCGTAGGGCACCAGCTCCCCGCCCTCTATCTCGCAGGTATCGAAGATCGGGAAGGGTGGGAGCTCGTCCGACGGACCGAGGTAGGCGAAGACGAGACCGTGGTACTCGCGCACCGGGTAGGCGCCGAGGCGCACCCTGCGCTCGAGGCGCACGGAATCGGGCTCCGCCGGGGCATCGATGAGGGTGCCGTCGGTGTCGAAGTGCCAGCCGTGATAACAGCAGCGGATCCCGCGTGGCTGCACGATGCCGAACTCCAGCGACGCGTTGCGGTGGGGGCAATGGCGGTGGACCAGCCCGAGCTGGCCGCGACCGTCGCGGAAGAGCACCAGGTCTTCGCCAAGCCGGCGGATCGCGAGGGGGAGATCGCCGACCTGGGAGCTCATCGCGACCGGATGCCAGAAGCGGCGCAGGTACTCGCCCGCGGGAGTGTCCGGCCCCACCCGCACCAGCACTTCGTCCGGGCCGGGTGGTGGCGCTTTCGCCTGCTGGTAGCCGGTGAAGTGTGCTGTCTCGTGGTTCATGGTCGGTAACTCTGATGGATCGCGGAAGAGGACGATCAGTCGGTTCCGGCTCCCGATGCGGCCTGGAGCCAACTGGACACATAGGCGGCGTGTGAGCTGTCGACGTAGAGGTCGAATGTGGACCGATCGTCCACGCGGTGCAGGAGCGCGCTCGCTTTCGCGAAGGCGGCCCGGGCGGTGTGCCCAGCGGGAAAGGCCCGGGCGTCGAGATCCACTCCCGTCGCCTGGGCGAGCACATCGAGACACTCGGGGCCGTCGATACGCAGGACGCGATAGGCATCCGAGACGAGCACCGCCGAGGCGTGGGTGGAGGAGAGCGCCTCTTCGAGACGGGTCAGCCACCGGTCTTCCTCCGGGAGCGGCGTCCTGAGCAGCCATTCGTCCGGTCCGAGCCCGAATACGAGGACGGAGGCATCGCCCGCGGCGAGCCCCGAGGGGGCGGGCAGCGCGAATCCCAGCGCCGACTCGATCGCGGCCCGGCCCGCGCCGCGCGCGCGCAGGTTGATGAGCGCCACGAGTTGCGGCTCGCTCAGGGTGACTTGATAGGGCATTTTCCGGGAAGCTCCCTCAACCCCTCATCCGCTCGCCTTTGGGGTCCACGAAGCAGGGTCGGGTGACGAGCGCCTCCGCGCGCCGCCCGATTGCGGCGATCGCTACCCGGTCGCCGATGCGTCGTCGCCCGCCGTCGAGCACCGCGAGTGCGATGGAGCGTTCCACGTTGGGGCTGTGGCAGGCCTGCGAGATGTATCCGATTACCGGTGGTGACGCTTGCGGCGCCCCGACCTCGACCAGGGGCGAGCCGTCCGGCGGTACGAAGGCGGTGTCCTCCGGGAGCAGGCCCACCACTTCGGCCCGGACGCCCCCCGCATTGGCATCGCGCACCAGCGAGCGGCGCCCGATGAAGTCCTCCTTGCTCATGTCCACCGCCCACCCGCACCCGGCGTCGAAGGGGTTGACGGTACCGTCGCCCTCGAATCCCGCGGAGATGAAGCCCTTCTCGCAGCGCATCACCATGCTCGCTTCCGATCCGACGAGGGTCACCTCGTGCGCCTCGCCCGCGCGCACCAGCGCTTCCCATACCCTCAGCCCTTCGCGGGCGCGCACGTTGATCTCGAAGGAGAGCTCCCCGGTGTATCCCGCTCTCGCCACTCGCGCCGGGACTCCCGCCACCCGCATGTCGCGCATCGACATGAACGGGAAGGCCTGGGCGTCGAGGTCTCCGTCGACTCCCGCGCTTTCGAGCACCTCGCGCGCCTTCGGTCCGCAGAGGCAGATGTTGGTCCACTGCGAGGTCACCACGGTGAGGAAGGTTTCGAGCGAGGGCCACTCGATCTGGAGGAGGCGTTCGAGGTGGGCTTCGACATGGCCCGCGGCGCCGCTGCCGACGAACATCAGGTAGCGCGTATCTCCCAGCCGGAAGGTCACCCCGTCGTCGAGGAGCCGGCCGTCCTCGCGCAGCATCCAGCCGAAGCGGCCCCGCCCAATCTCCAGATCCTCGTAGCGGTTGGCGTGGGTCAGATTGAGAAAGGTCACCGCGTCCGGTCCGCTGAGCTCCAGCTTGCCAAGAGGAGAGCCGTCGTAGATTCCCGCGCTCGTGCGGCAGGCGCGTACCTCGCGCGCCACCGCGGCCGCCATGTCTTCCCCGTCGCGAGGGAAGTAGAGCGGGCGGCGATAGCCCGCCCCCGCGTCGAACATCACCGCGCCAGTGTTCTCGATCCAGCCGGTGAGCGCGGTGCGCCGCGCCGGCAGGACGAGCTCTCCGCGCTCCTGGCCCGCGATCACGTCGAAGTCGATCGGGACATAGGGCGGGCGGTAGGTCGTGGTGCCGACCGACCCGGGCGGGAGTGCGAGGGTGTCGGAAAGGACGCCGATGGTGTTGGCGTTGCCGAGCTTGCCCTGGTCGGTGCCCATGCCCGCGGTGGTGTAGCGCTTGACGTGCTCCACGGAGCGGAACCCTTCCTGAACGCTCTGCCGGATGTCGTGCGTGGTCACGTCGTTCTGAAAGTCGACGAATGCCTTGTGCCGGCGCGCGGCCGGGGGCGGGGCTTCCCAGAACGCCTCGATATCAAGAGATGGCTCCGGGGGGCACTCCGATGCCGAGCCCACCGGGACCGGGAGGTCGAGGGCGCGACACGCCTCGACTCCCGCCTGCCATCCCTCCCGGAGACACTCGCCAAGCGTGAACGCGGCGTTGGCCGCGCCGGCGCTTTGCTGCGCGGGGGCGTGCTCGCCCGGCCGGAAGCAGGCGAGCGTCTCCTCGTAGCGAGGCCGGCCTCCCGACTGCGAATGAAGGTGAATGCGCGGGTCCCACCCCCCGGAACAGAGTACGAGATCGCACTCGATGCGGCGTGCGGGACGAGAACGGTCCCGCGGCGCCACCTGCGCGGCCCGCACTCCCCGCGCGCCGATCGCGCGCAGGACCACACTCGAAGGGAGCACCTCCACCCCCCGGGATTCCAGGCCGCGCGCCAGCTCTCCGGGGGGCTGCGCCCGCGTATCGACGATCGCGCGCACCTCGAGGCCCGCGTCGACCAGCACCGAGGCGCCGCGGTAGGCGGAGCTGTTGTTGGTGACGACCACCGCGCGCAGTCCCGGGAGCACCGCGTAGCGGGCGAGGTAGGCGAGCGCCGCGCTCAGCGTCATCACCCCCGGCCGGTCGTTGTCCGTGAACACCAGCGCGCGCTCCGAGGCGCCGGTCGCGAGCACCACGCGGCGGGCCCGCACTTTCCACATCCGTGCGTCCACGAAGGAAGAGGCGGGGCGGCGCTCCACGATCGTGTACAGATTGTGATCGTAGGCGCCGGCCACCGTGGCGCTCTGAAGGCGCAGCACTCCGGGGCAGGCGTCGAGCTCCGCGACCGCCGACTCGACCCACTCCTTGCCCGTCCTTCCGTCGACCTCGCAAGCGCGCTCCCGAAGCTCTCCCCCCGGCGCGAGGCCATCGTCGGCGAGGAGCACCCGGGCCCCGCTCCGCGCGGCGGCGAGCGCGGCGGAGAGCCCGGCCGGTCCCGCGCCGGCCACGAGCACATCGCAATGATGAAAACGCTTCTCGCAGTTGCGCTCCATCGGCCGGCGGGGTGCGTGCCCGAGACCGGCCATTCTTCGGATCAGGGGTCCGTAGAGATTCCAGTCGCCAGGAGGACCGATGAAGGTCTTGTAGTAGAAGCCGGCCGTGATGAGCCCGGAGAAACACCCGTTGAGCGCGCCGAGGTCGAAGCCAAGGCTCGGCCAGCAGTTGACGCTGCGCGCGCGCATGCCTTCGCGCAGGGCGAGAGTGGTGGCCCGCACGTTGGGTTCGTCGTCGTCGCCCGCGAGCTGCACGATGGCGTTCGGCTCTTCCGCGCCCGCGGTGAAGATGCCCCGGGGACGGTGGTACTTGAAGCTGCGCGCCACCATGCGCACGCCGTTGGCGAGGAGCGCGGACGCCAGCGTGTCGCCGGGATGTCCCTGAAGCTCTCTTCCGTTGAAGCGGAAGCGCAGTGAGCGCGATCGATCGATCTCCCCTCCCGCGGCGAGACGCCGACTCCGTCCCGCGCTCATGAGGCGGCGGGCAGCGCGGCGGCGATCTCGTGGGTCAGCGTGTCGCGCTCCACCAGTATCCAGCGCCGGCAACCCCGCGCATGCCACCACTGCTCGCGTACCCGGCCCTTGGGATTGCGCTGGTTGTAGACGTAGTCGCACCACTGCGCATCCGAGAGAGCGCCGGGCTCGGCGGGCCTCGGCACCGCTTCGCTCCAGCAAGTGAACTCGTCCTCGTTGCGGGGGCCGCAATAGGGGCAGGGAATGAGCATCATCGCCCGATCATCCTCATCGGTTGAAGGACACGCCGCCCTCGAACACCAGCCGCCCGCGCTCGAAGCGTTCGAGTCCGAAGCTTCGGATCAGCTCGTGCGGCTCGTCCTTCGCGATGAGCCACGCGTGCATGCGTGCCGCCATGGGCGTGGTCTTGAAGCCGCCGGAGCCCGCCACGTCCACCGTGAATCCGTCGAGCGGCGTCTTCGAAATGATCGGCGAGCCGTCGTACACGATGTCGAGCATGCCCGCCCAGTGGCGCAGCAGCTTCATGCGGGCGAAGGCCGGAAACATCTCCAGCACCGCCGCCGTCACCTGTTCGATGATCGGGAAGGTCCCTCGCTGGGCATAGGAGGGATAGGGGTCGGTCGGGCCGCCGATGACCAGCTCGCCCTTGTCGGACTGCATCATGTAGCAGCCGTAGCCACTGAAGACGAGGATCTGGTCGAGAACGGGCTTCACCGGTTCGGAGACCCAGGCCTGCAGGGGCTGCACTTCGATGGGCAGTCGGATTCCGGCCATTTCCGCCACGACGCTGCCGTGGCCCGCGACCGCCATGCCCACCTTGCCCGCCTCGATCCTTCCCCGATTCGTGTCCACGCCGGTGACGCGCCCGCCCTCGCGCCGGATGCCGGTGACTTCGCAGTTCTGGATGATGTCGACCCCGAGCGCGTCGGCCATGCGCGCGAACCCCCACGCGAGGGCGTCGTGGCGCGCCATCATCGCGTCGGGCTGGCACACCCCGCCCAGCAGGGGCAGGCGCGGACGGGCGGGAGGGCGAAAGGCGGGCACGCGGCGCTTGAGCTCCTCGACGTCGATGAGCTCGTACTTCGCGCCGTACACGTGCATGGTGTTCGCCATGCGCGCCGCGGTGCGCGCGGCCGCGGTGCCCTGCAAGAAGGCGATCATGCCGCGCCGTCCCACCATCAGGTTGTAGTCCAGCTCGCGCGAGAGCTCCCGGTACAGGGCCATGGAGCCTTCGTGGAAGGGCACGCTCGGCGGACGGACGTAGTTGGAGCGGATGGTCATGGTGTTGCGCGCGGTGTTGCCCCCGCCGAGCCAGCCGCGCTCCAGCACCGCCACGTTGCGGATGCCGTGCTCCCGGGCCAGGTAGTAAGCGGCGCCGAGCCCGTGGCCGCCTCCTCCGATGATGATCACGTCGTAACGGCGTTTCGGGTCCGGGGTTCGCCACATGCGCTGCCACCCCGGCTGGTAGCGCAGCGCGTTGCGCAGGAGGGAGAGGAACGAGAATCGCTGCGGGCCGGACTTCGGGGCCGGCGGCGGCGAAGGGTGCGGTACCGCGTTGCGTGTCACTGGCGGTAGGAGAAGGCTTTCCCGAAACGCCACAACAGGTAGTCGCCGCAGGTGATGGGAGGGTCGCCCGGCTCCTCGTCTCCGGCGGGGAAGGTGCCCGGGTCGATGAGGGTCTCGAAGTCGGGGTCGTAGGCGAGCACCAGGGAGAGGCGCTCGCGGCCGCTCGAGTTGATCACGCGGTGGGGCGTCGAGCGAAAACGCCGCCTCGACCAGCGTTCCAGCAGATCGCCGATGTTGACCACGAAGGTGCCGGGAATGGGCGGCACCGCGGTCCACTCGCCGTCGGGGAGCCGGATCTGGAGACCGCCCACCTCGTCCTGACACAGCACGGTGATGACGCCGAAATCGGTATGCGGGGCCACGCCGAATCGGCCCTCTCCGGCGTCGGGAGGCGGCGGGGGGTAGTACTGGAGGGAGCCGCGGCTCAGGGGCCACTCCCGATGGCGGATGAAGTGCTCGGCGTCGAGCCCCGCTCCGAGCGCGAATCCGCGCAACAGGTCCTCCGCACAGGCGCTCGCCGCCTCGAAGAAGGGATACACGGCGCTTCGAAGCGACGGCATGCCGGGGGGCCAGACGTTAGGCCCCCGGAGCGGGTTCGGAGTCGTGGAGTGACCGCCGTCACGTTCCACTCCCCAGTTGAAGCTCTCCTTGAGATCGGGGCGGGCGTCGTCGTACATCTTCGTCGAGCCGGGGCGGAGGTAGCCGTGGTGGAACTCGTTCGTGGCCGCGGCGAGCTTCTCCTGCGCGGGCATGCGGAAGAATTCAAGGCCCGCGTGGCGCGCATTCTCGATGAAGGAATCGGGCACGCCGTGGTTCTCGATGTAGATGAATCCGACCTCGGTGGCGGCCCAGGCGAGGCGGCGGCCCACCCCGGTCGGATCGGAGCCGTGGCGCAGCGGGCCGATGTCGATGACCGGCACGTCCGCGGCATCCAGGCGTGCGGTCGGCGCAGTGCTCATCGGGTCTCTTCCTCCTCGGCCGAGTGTGGGTCGCTTCAGACCAGCGCGCGCGCCCGCTCTTCGATCGCGGCGCGGCGCGCGGCGCGCGGCAGCTCCCTGGTGTCGTGGACGATGCGTCCGACTTCACGCCCCATCCGGCGTTGCAGCTCGCCGTCATCCCGGTTGGAGACCGGGACGCGCAGAATCACGTCGCCCGCGAAGGTGGGGATCTCACCGTGCGCGTTGGGACGCAGTTGCGCAGGCTCCTCGCCCGCCTCGAGGTCCCGGATGGCGCGGCGCAGCATCCGCCGGTACAGCGCCACCCCCTTGTCGGTGGTCGCGAGCTGCTCGTCTTCGTGCCGGGTGATGGGGCCCTGGGAGACCTGCGCCTCGTAGTCCCCGGGCAGGGCGAGCCCCTCCTCGTGGCTGCGCTCGCTCCCCGTCTGTCCGACGAAATCCACCCGGTCCAGTCCCACCCGGGTGCGGTCGCCCTTGCCGTCGAGGTCGAGCTCGGGACTGAAGTGGCGCCAGGCGATGATCCGGCAGTGGGTGTCGTCCACCGGGACCGTCCACTTCGTGATCCCGACCCCGGGGAAGAACTTCTCGCGGTCCGGGTTCTGGTAGATGTCGGGAGGTTGCGCGATCGCGGGCAGCAGCACCTCCGCGGTGCGCACCCAGATGAACTCGTTCCAGCGGCGCACGTTGGTGAGGTAGATACCGGTGCGGTCCGAGAGGGGGTGCCACTCCACCACCGGCATCGTGCCCCAGGCGGGATTGAAGTGCGCGCGCGTTACCCGGGTGTGCAGGAACACGCTGTGGAAGGGATCCATCGGGTTCTCGGCCACCTGCAGCCAGTTGCAGGGATAGTCGATGGCGTAGGGCACGAGCTCGTCTCCCGGCAGCGAGAACGTGTCGAGGACGGGAAGCTCCGGCTGGCGTTCGGGCGGTCCGAGGTAGGCGAAGACGAGTCCGGCGACTTCGCGTACCGGGTAGGCGCCGTGTCGCAGGCGGCGCGGGATCGGACTGCCCTCGGGCTCGCCGGGCACGTCCAGGATCGTGCCGTCCACGTCGAAGAGCCATCCGTGGTAGCAGCAGCGGATGCCGTGCTCCGCGATGATTCCGTACTCGAGCGACGCCCGCCGGTGGCTGCAGTGCTTGTGCAGCAGACCCAACCGGCCGGAGAGGTCCCGAAAGAGTACGAGTTCCTCTCCCAGCACCTTGACGATGATCGCATGCTTGCCGACCTGTTCGCTCATCGCGACCGGCATCCAGAAGCGCCGGAAGTACTCTCCGGCGGGAGTGCGCGGGCCGGTATGGGTGAGCTCCGGATCCTCGCACGCTTCCGGTACCCGGTGGTAGCCGTTGTAGGGCGAAGCGCGCTGCTCGGGCGTAGCGGGCATCGGTGGGCGGGTTAAGTTCTGGTGCTTGACGCGAACGTCGCTTGCGACGTCGGCGAAGTCTATCACCTGCCGTCGCGGGTGAATGTCGCGAAAGGCGGTGAAACCTGGAGGCTGGCGGCGTCAGCCGGCGGGTTGCTGCGCCCGGGTCAACTGGTCCACCAGCCAGGTCTGGAAGTAGCGCACGTCCGCCTCCCACACCGGCGAGAACTTGACGTCGTCGGCCACCGGCGAGGCGCGCGCCGCCTGCTGCAACTCCATGCAGCGATGGTCCTGGGCGCGGATGCCGCGGCGCTCGTTCAGGGTGCGGCCCGGTCCGAGCCAGCGGTCGATGGCGGCTTCGCGCGCCTGCGCGTGCTTCTTGCCGCTCGCCGCTTCCGGGGCGAAGTACCAGGCCATCTCGGCCCGGGTCACGCCCGGTGCGACCGGGACGTAGATCGCGGGCACGTAGGCGCTCGGGCCGAGCGTCAGCGTGGTGTTGGGCAGGACCGCGTTGGCGGCGCCGTGCGTTTGGCCGGCGCCGTTACGCGAGGGCAGGAGCGGCAGTACGCTGCCGTCGGTCCCGGTCTCCGGCTTCCTCTTCGGGCGGCGGGCGTTGGCCCGCAGAATCATCACGTTCCCGTCGGCGATCGAGTCGGTGTAGGGCTCTCCGGTTTCGAGATCCACCTCGTCCGACATCCGGTCGAAGATCCCCTCGTGCACCCAGACGTGGTGGTACACCTCCCAGTTGTCCAGCACCAGCTTCCAGTTCGCCTTGAACTCCCAGCTCGTGCGATGGCCGCACTCGAGCGCTTCGAGGTCGAGGTGGGAGGACTCCGCCGCCATCGGACCGAGGTACTCTTCGAGCGACGGCGCGTTCTCGGCCAGATTCACGAAGACGACGTGGTTCCACACCGCGCATCGCACCGGCACGAGACCGTTCGCCGCCGCGTCCACCGGCTGCTTCTCCGCCTTCGCGGTGCCGTCCCAGAACGGGGTGGCGCGCAGGGCTCCGTCCAGCCCGTAGGTCCACGCGTGGTAGGGGCACTGGAGCTGGCGCAGGCCGCGGCAGGGCTCGGTGAGGACCAGGGTGGCGCGGTGCCGGCACACGTTGTGAAAGGCGCGCACCGTGCCCGCCTCGTCCCGCAACAGGATGATCGGCACGCCGCCCACCGAGGTCGGGATGGCGTCGCCCGGCTTCGGCACGTCGGAGTCGAAGGCGACCCCGGTCCAGGTGCGCGGGAAGAGCTGCCCTTGCTCCAGCGCGAAGAAGTCCTCGCTCGTGTATATGCGGGCCGGCAGTCCCCGCGCCTCTTTCAACGAGGGGCGCGTGAGGGCCGTGATGGACGCTTCGTCGAGGAAGTCATCCAGGGTCGGGGTATCGCGGTGTCTCATTTCGGTTCAGGAGCCAAAGGCCCGAAGCCGGGCCGGCGCAGCGCGCTGCGACCGGCGGTCTGGCCTCGGGTGGGGGAGATCGCGCCGCAACGACCGCAGGGTGTTTCGAGGGGGCGCGTATCGGATGACCGAGGCAGGGTTTCATCGATTGGTGCCGAGGAGAGGACTTGAACCTCCACGGGGTTACCCCCACTAGCACCTGAAGCTAGCGCGTCTACCAATTCCGCCACCTCGGCCGGTGTGCTTTCCCGCCACATCGGGGAGAAAGGCAGGCCGAGCACTCTATCATAGGGGCATGGGGTGTCAACGAGGCGCCACCGCCCCGGCGTGAAAAGGAAGAAACATGGTGAAGGGACGCCGATTCGGACCCCGGCGACGGGAGCGGACACATGAGGAAGGCGTTCCGGACCGGGACGCGGTAGTGCGCGCGCTGTCCGATGCGGGGGCGCCGATGGAACTGAACGCCATCGGGGCGGTGTTCGGTCTCTCCGAACCGATGAAACTGCGGGCCCTGTCGCGCCGCCTCTTCGCCATGCAGCGTGACGGTCAGGTCATGCGCAAGCGCGGGCAGGGCTATGCCCTGGCCGGCAGAGTCGATCTCGTGCGTGGCACGGTTCACGGACGAGCAAAGGGCCGCGCGGTCCTGGTGCCGGATGATGGAGGGGAGCGCATCCCTCTCGCCCCGCGGCAGATGCTCGGTCTCATGCATGGAGACCGCGCGCTGGTGCGGCCGGTCTTCCGCGGGCGCGACGCGCAGGCCGAGGGGGTGGTGGTCGAGGTGCTCGAACGCGGCCACCGCGAACTGGTGGGACGTTTCTGGCGCGAAAGCGGCACCGCGTTCGTGCGTCCCGATGACTCGCGCTTCCACCAGGACATACAGGTGCCGGCGCACGCGCGAGCGGGCGCGCGGTCCGGGCAGATGGTGGTGGTCACGCTCGTCGAGCCTCCGAGTGCGCACTCACCCCCGACCGGCAAGGTGCGCGAAGTGCTCGGCGAGCACGACGCGCCGGGCATCGAGGTCGACATCGCCATCCGCCGTCACGCGTTGCCGGACCGGTGGCCGGACGAGGTCCTGGCCGAAGCCGGCCGCTTCGGCTCCGAGGTTCGGGAAGTGGACCGGGCATCGCGGTGGGACCTGCGAGAGCTTCCGCTCGTGACCATCGACGGCGAGGACGCCCGCGACTTCGACGACGCCGTCTACTGCGCCCCCACCCCCAAGGGTTGGCGTCTCATCGTCGCGATCGCCGATGTCGCACACTACGTGCGGGCCGGCGCCGCGCTCGACGACGAGGCGCGCCACCGCGGGACTTCGGTGTACTTTCCCGGGCGCGTTCTCCCGATGCTGCCCGAAGCGCTCTCCAACGGGCTCTGCTCGCTGCGTCCGGAGGAGGAGCGTCTCTGCATCGCCTGCGAGATGTACATCGACCGGGAGGGCCGCATCGTGCGTTCGCGCTTTCGCGAAGCGCTCATGCGTTCGCAGGCCCGGCTCGTTTACGAGGAAGTGGCCGATCTGCTCGACGCTCGTGGTGACGCCGCCGCCGCGCGCCTTGGCGTCGCGCCCGAGCACTTGCGCCACCTGCACGCACTCTTTCGGGTGCTCCATGACGCGCGCCGTCGACGTGGCGCCCTCGACCTCGATACCCCGGAGACCCGCATCGTTCAGGATGAGATCGGGGATGTCGTCGCGATCGAGGCGCGACGGCGCACCGACGCGCACCGTCTGATCGAAGAGTGCATGGTCGCCGCCAACGTGGCCGCGGCGCGCTTCCTCTCCCGCCACCAGCGGCGCTTTCTCTACCGGGCGCACGAGGGGCCGACGACGGACAAGGCCGAGGAGCTGCGCGCCTTTCTCGCGCCCCTGGGGTTGCGCCTGGGAGGCGGTGAGGTGCCGCGGCCGCGCGACTACGCCCGCCTCGTCGAGGAGAGCCGCGCGCGTGCGGATGCCGAACTCGTGTACACGGTGCTGCTGCGCTCCCTCGCGCAGGCGGTCTACACACCGAACAACTCCGGCCACTTCGGACTCGCGCTCCCCGCCTACGCGCACTTCACTTCGCCGATTCGCCGCTACCCCGACCTCGTTGTGCACCGGGCGATCAAGGAAGTGCTGAGCGGCGTCTCGGGGGCAGGTCCGGGCTCGCGTCCCGGGGACATGATCGCACTGGGGCAGCACACGTCGATGACCGAGCGCCGGGCCGACGAGGCGACTCGGGAAGTCGAGTTCCGTCTCAAGTGCCGCTACATGCAAAAACGCGTGGGCGAGGCCTTCCACGGACGCGTGAGCGGGGTGGTGGGCTTCGGCCTCTTCGTCACGCTCGAAGACCTCGGCGTGGACGGACTGGTTCATATCAGTGCGCTCGGCGCGGACTACTTCCACCACGATCCGGTGCGCCACGAAGTGCGCGGCGAGCGCAGTGACCGGGTCTTCCGGCTCGGCGATCGCCTGGAAGTCGTCGTCTCGCGGGTGGATCCCGACGAAGGGAAGATCGTTCTGGAGCTGCTCCATCCCGTCGCCGGGCCCGGGCGGGGACGGGGCTCCGGCCTCGCGGGGCGACGAGGCCGGGGCTGGGGGCGGGGCAGGGGCCAGGCGCGACGATGAGCCGCCGGGAAGAAGTGCTCTACGGCGTGCACCCGGTGCTGGAGGTGCTCGACGCGGATCCCGCGGGGGTGCTGGAGATCTGGCTCGCGGATTCGCGCACCGGAGGGCCGGGCGAACGTATCGCGTCGCGGGCGCGCTCGGCCGGCTGCGCGCTGCACCGAGTGCCCCGTCGCACCCTCGAGCGTCTGGTGGGCAAAGTCCCCCACCAGGGAGTGGTGTGCCGCTACCGCGAGGTGGAGCGCAACACGCTGGATTTCGACGGGCTTCTCGCCGGGATTGACGCCAACACCCTGCTGCTCGTGCTCGACGAGGTGCAGGACCCGCGCAACCTGGGCGCCTGTCTGCGCAGCGTGGCGGCGGCCGGCGCGCATGCGCTCATCGTTCCCCGCCGGCGTTCGGCGCCCTTGGGGGCGGCGGCGCGCAAGGCGGCGAGCGGCGCGGCCGCATCCACCCCCGTGGTGCGCGTTGGCAATCTCGCGGACGCGCTCCTGCGCCTCGGGGCGCGCGGCGTGCGGATACTGGGCGCGGTACCGCACGGGCCGATCTCGGTCTTCGAGTGCGATCTGGAAGGCCCCGTCGCGTTCGTCCTCGGAGGCGAAGGTGGCGGGCTGCGCCGCCTGACCGTCTCGCGCTGCGATGCCCTGGTCCACATCCCGATGGCGGGCGGGGTGGGCAGCCTCAACGTCTCGGTCGCCGCGGGCGTGTGTCTCTTCGAGGCGCTGCGCCGGCGTGGTTTTGCAAGCCCGCCTGCCCTGCCTTAGAATCCCGCGCTCTTTGGCGCCCGCGCTCCTGCGCGTTCGCGCTCCCCGACTCCTTGACTCACCGGTCCTTCCGGGAGTCTTCAACCCGAAAGGAGTGTACGTTGCGACACTACGAGATCGTCATTCTGGTCCACCCCGACCAGAGCGAACAGGTGCCGGCGATGATCGAGCGTTACCGATCGATCATCGAGTCCGAGGAAGGCCGCATTCATCGCCTGGAAGACTGGGGGCGCCGTCAGCTCGCATTTCCGATCGCCAAGGTTCACAAGGCGCACTATGTGTTGATGAACATCGAGTGCGGCGCCAAGGTCGTCAACGATCTCAAGGCGGCGTTTCGATTCAACGACGCGGTGTTGCGCGACCTGATACTCCTGCGCCGGGAGGCGGTCACCGAGGCCTCGCCGCTCGCGAAGACCAAATCCGACCGGGATGACGAGCGCCACGGATCGCGGGAACGCGCTTCGCGCTCAAGCGGACCCGCGGCGAGCGACGGGGAAGCGGCGAAGGATGCGCCGGGTTCGGCCGAGCCGAAGTCCGAAACCGAGACGGCCACGGCGCAAGCAGCGGCTCCGGCCCCGGCGGCCCCGGCCGAGACGCAGTAGCGTCGGCTCGTCGCTCCCCCCGAACCTTCGAGGACCACGCACATGTCGCGATTCTTTCGGCGCCGGCGCTACTGCCGGTTCACGGTGGAAGGGGTCAAGGAGATCGATTACAAGGATCTCAACACCCTTAAACAATACATAACGGAAACGGGCAAGATCGTGCCCAGCCGCATCACCGGCACCAAGGCCCGTTATCAGCGCCAGCTCGCGCAGGCCATCAAGCGTGCCCGCTACCTGGCGCTGCTTCCCTACAGCGACGTGCACTGAGAGCCGTTCGCCCAAGCCGGAGTCGTCTTGCGTCGCTTTCTTCACTTCGCGATGCGAAGGCGCCTCAACGCCATATGCACATCGACCTTCGCCCTGCTCCTGTCACTGGTTTTCCTGCCGGCGAGCGGAGTCACCGCCGGCATGGTCGGGCTGGTGACCCTGCGCTACGGGCCTTCCGAGGGCGCGTTACTGCTTGTCTCGACCTTCGCGCTCGGCGCGGCACTGTCCACGCTGCTGATACAGTCCATCTCGGTGGTGGCGCTCATCGGGGCCTCTCTCGTGCTGCCCGCCTACCTGCTGTCGATGGTGCTTCGCAAGACCGCGTCCCAGGGCACGACCCTGGCCGCGACGGGGGTGCTCGGAACCCTGGCCTTCTGCGCCATTCATCTGTTTACCGGGAATCCGTTGGCGTGGTGGCGCGATGCGCTCGCCCGGATCCTCATGCTGGAACTCGACGACGAGCCGGTACGCGCGCAGCTGGATCCCGCGGTGCTGCAGGCCCTGAATCGCCTGATCGATCAGGTCGCGATGGCGAGCTACTTTTCGGTATGGAGCATGATCTTCGCGATGGTCGCGGTGCTGCTCGCACGGTGGTGGCACTCGCTGCTCGACAATCCCGGCGGTTTCGGCCAGGAGTTCCGGGAGCTGCGCCTGGACCGACGCGTCGCCTGGCTGACGGTGGGGCTCGGTGTGCTCTCGCTCTTCGACGGAGATCTGGGCGATGGGCTGATCGCGATCCTGTTCCGGCTCGCCCTGACTCTGTACGTGGTCCAGGGCCTGGCGGTGGTCCACACCTGGGTCGCCCACCGCAAAGCGTCCCGAGGTTGGCTCGTCGCGGTGTACGTGCTGCTGATGGCGCCCTTGCCGATTGGGGTGCTCGGGCTCGCGATCGCGGGGTTCTCGGACGCGTGGCTCGACTACCGGAAGAGGTGGCAGGCGAAGACCTGAGCGTTCAGAAGCGAAACTCGAGAGACCTGGAACCATGCAAGTAATACTCCTGCAGAACATGCAGCACCTCGGCGAGCTCGGGGACGAGGTGCATGTCAAGCCCGGATTCGCACGCAACTATCTGATCCCGCAAGGGAAGGCGATAGTGGCGAGCGCGGAGAGCCGGGCCGACTTCGAGTCGCGCCGGGCCGAGCTCGTGCGTCGCCAGGCCGCCATTCTGGCCACCGCGGAAGCCCGCGCCCAGGCGCTCGAGCAGGTCACGGTGAGCGTCGCGCGGCGTGCGGGCGAGGGCGGACGGCTCTTCGGCTCGGTCGGCGCCGCGGACATCGTCGAGGCGATTCAGGCGGCGGGCGTCGAGGTGCAGAAGAGTGAAGTGCGCCTTTCCGACGGGCCTATCCGGCAGACGGGCGAGCACAGCGTGACCATCCACCTTCAGGTCGGTGTCGATGCGACCGTAAGCGTGCTGGTGGAGCCCGAGAGCTGAGGGCGCGCCTTCGGACGCGTCATCGCTTCGATCCGCGGTCCCGAAGGCGCCTCAAGAGCCAACGAGTCGCCGGAATCCCCCAGACAAGAGCGGCGGCCCCGGCACATCCACTCACGAAGAGTGGAACGAAGGGAATGGCGCGCAGACCCGGCAGACCGAAGTAACCTGTCGTGGCCAGCAGACCGCCGAGAGGGACACCCCACAACAGCGCGAGAGCGCACCCTCCGATCCTCCCCCACCCCTCGGCCCTCGCCACCCTGCGCAGGGTGTAGCAGCCCGCGCCGATGGACAGGGGCCAGCCTGGGGGAATCGCGGCAAGCCAGTATGCGTATTGCGGCATCAAGGCAAGCGCCGCAATGAGCACGGTCTGGGTTCCGATGATGGCGCTGCGCCACTCGGCGTTGCGTACGCTGCGGGATCTCGGCTCGAAGCCGCGGCCGAGGACGGCGAGAATCTCGTTGCGCTTCGCCCCGCTCGGACGAGCACCGCCAGCCCCGAAGATACGAAGCACCTCCGGGCGTCTGCCGCGTGCGCCGGGGGCAGCTACCAGCACCGTCCATCGCTTGCCGCCGATCAGGACGGACATCCCGCCCCGAGTGCCATTCACGAACCCTCCCTCCAGGTCGCTGAGCGGCGCGCGTTGCCGGAACTCCTCGCGGGCGAGGCGATTCAGGGAGTCGATGACCGTGATATGGCGCCGCCGTTCCCGATCCGTGGGGAGGTGGTCCCGGACCCAGCCCGCAATTGAGGCGTGGGCCGCGGGGTTGTTGGCCACGCGCCAGAGCGTGGGGGCTCGGGAAAACTTCGAGTGGGTGATCCACCAACGCTCCACCGTCCAGCGCAGCGAGACCGGGAACTGGTACGCGGCCGCCATGCGAATGGTCTTTTCGACCGGGACGCCGTGCGCGAGGAGGCTCGTGATTGCGGTCGCGAAGGACTGGACGTGATGAGGATCCTCGGCAACGGCGGCCACATCGAGAACCAGCTTGACCCTCGATTCCGGCAGCAGGCCGAGCCTCACCAGATCCTCGAGGACCCGCCGGTCGTCGTGGTGGATCTCGCACTTGCGCTCGTAGCGCCGCCGAACGGTCTCCGCGATCGGCGCCCCCTTGCGTTCCAGGGCGGCAATCGCCTCCGCAAACGCCTGGCCGAGGCGCGGGTCAGGAGCGGACGGCGCCGCATCGAGCGCGAGTCCCGGATTCGGCCCTGGGGTGAGGGCTATCCGTACCAGGCCTTGCCTGGCAGGTTGCTCCCGCTCGGTGGTGCTCATCGCCTTGGTTGACATGACATGTCCTGGGACTGGCCCCGATGGAGGCCGATTCCCTTAGACGAGGAGCATGATTAAGTGACCGCTAAGACTTGGCGGGAGACGGGCGTAAGGATTGTTGTCACTCATTAGGGCCCGGTCGTTCTGATGGCTGGTGGACGAATAGAGGGGAGTGTCCACAATGCCCCCTCCCAGCAGCCGCAGGAGCTGCGCTCGGGTCCTCGAATCTGGAACAACGTTCGACTTGCCGTAGATCCGATGGATGCGGGCCGGTGCGCCATCGACCACCGGAGGAACGATGGTCACCGTCCAGCGCTTGAGTCCGTCGGACCGAATGGGAATCGCGGCACGAGCGAGGTCGACGATGGTCACCGTCGAGTGCTCGGGTCCGTCGGACGCATCGAGCAGAAGCGATACGCCGCCGAGTTTGCGGCGTCGGAATCGACTCTGGTAGTGCTCGGAGCCGATACAGTGATGCTGCAGGGTGGACTCCTGACGCAGCCGGCGACGACTGCCAAGCACTTCGATCTGACCAGGCCTTGCGGGACTCTGCGCGAGGCACTTCTCGAGCCATATTGTGTCGAACTGCTCGTTCCGGGAGGTCGAACCGGCCGCGGGATCGAGCGTTGTCAGTTCCATGAGACGGCGGTGCTCCTCCTCCCATCGACGCCGCGACCAGCTCAGCCGGACTCGCCGACCCACTTGAATACTCATCGCCACCGTGTCGTCCAGGACGTCCTCTCTGTGCTGGCTGATCCAGTGGCGGTAGACCGCGGCGAAGGCAAGAATGTTGTGGGGGTCTGTCGAATGGTGCGCGGCCTTGAGAATGGCGCAAAGGGCTGTATCGCAGAGAAACCCCCTCTCCCTTAGATCTTCTAGCGCCCGAATTGCTCGTCTGGATGGTCCAGTCGTCATGTCGCTTCCCCCTTGTCCGCTGTCAGTGAATCGCTCGACTGCCGGTCGCGCGCCAGCGGGACTGCGCGCGATTGGCTTTGCAACTCCCGCTCCCGGTGCCCGACGAACAGCCCCAAGTTGGTGGGGACCCACACGGGGCCGACCACCTTGTTGCCCCTGTTCGTCTGGTGGACGACCTTGCCCACCATGCGGTCACCGTCGAAGAGCGCCTCTATGAGGTGTCCCGACATCGGCCAGGCCGAGAGGATGCACTTGGCAACCAGCGATCCGGACGCGGAGCCCTCCGGCGCTCTGCCGGCCTTCACTTCGACTTCACGCCAATTGCCGCTCCACGATCCGAAGGGACCGTCCATTCCGCAATCGGTAGTCAGGCCGGAATCGAACCACCCCCCCTGACGGGTGATCGCGAGCCTGAAGCGCTCCCCCCGCTCGTCGGGGCTGCCATCAGCCGAGAGGAAGCGCAGGCTCCAGACGCCGACGAGCGCCTCCTCGATGGAATCTCGGCCGTCGGAGCACCCGGCGGCCGAGAGAAGGACCGCCGGGACCATCGTCGTGAGCCAGACGAGGCGACTGATTCGCACTATTTACTGCTTCCTGGTGCTGAGCGTTTGATGCGGAACTACTCACGACGAGGGCGTCTTCCGGCAGTGCGGGCTTCCTGCCGTGTTGCATCTGGTCAGACTCATCTCGTTGCATAATGGATGTGGAACAAATGTAGCACATAAGATTCACGTATGATAGTCTGGCCGAGCACTTGAGACGAAGGAGAGGCGCTGATGGGAAAGAGAACGATCAGTTTTCTCGGGGTGGCCGCCACGCCTGCCGTGCCGACCGAACCGGAAAGGGGCCGCCTTGGAGCTGGCCTCGGTTCGCCGATTGGAGTTCACACCCTGGGTGGACAGACAGGGACTGTCGCCGTTGTCATTGAGTGGGTCGTGGGCAATCTCGGCAGGAGGATCGGAAGCAAGATGAAGAAGTTGGAGTGTCACAGGAGATGCTTCGCATTGATTGTCGGAACGATCGGGATGCTCGTCATGGCTGTGCCGAGTGAGGCGGACACCACGCCCCCGGGCAGCTACACCCTGGCCGAGTGGATGCTGATGGCGGAACAGTTACTTGGGTCAGGCGAGAACGAAAAGGCACTCGTGGAGGCCTCAAGAAGGTCCCGGCAAAATGGAGCCGAAGCCGGCGTTGAAGCCGCCGTTGATGAGATCCGGGAGCGAGCCCTTGGAAATCTGCTTGAGGAGACTCGTCGCGCTATCGTGGCCGTAGAGACTCGGGAGGCCGCGCGGCTGGCGCTCCGTCGTCTCGAGCGGATCGAGGCAGTCGCTGGGACGCCCCCGGAGCTGGTGTTCCTCAAGGCCCGAGTGAATTGGAAGCTAGGCGACTATCGAAGCCTACTCGTACACCTCGAAGCATGGCTCGATGCCGTGCCAGAGTCCCATCCAAGCCGCCAATGCGTGGAGACGGAGCGTCTGCGTGTCGAGGCGGCGCTGGAGCAACACCAGCAGTTCTCCGAAACGATCGGACACGCTCCTTCGCAGCTCCGCGAGGAGGACCAGGACTGGTCGGACTTTCATTATGCGGTAGCTCTCGATCTCCACCATATCGTAGCGGAGTTTCTGGGCGGGGGGCCCTCGGCCTGTATCAAGACAAACGGCCCTCGCGAGTTAGAGAGCGTGCAGGGTGCGGCAGTCGGATTTCCGGAGCTCGCGAAGCAAGTTCTGTCCGAACGCGGTCTGTTACCTCCTTATTCGGGTGACGACGACAGCCTCGAACGCTGGCCGGTGTTGACGATCGCGGCCATGGCGAACTCGCCTAGAGCGGCGAAGACGCTCATCGAACACGGTGCCTCCTTGGACATTGAAGACACGTGGGTTGTGGAGCGGGATCATCGCAGTCATCCTCTCTTCTGGGCACTCTTGGGAAGGGAGAGCCTCAACCCCGAGTTGGCGGCGCTGTTCCTGAAGGGAGGAACCGAAGTCGATTTCCAGGACCGCGATTTCTCTGAGCGGATGGTGCTGCAGGAGGCGCTGCTCTCCGCGGTCGGAGCCAAACATTTCGACGCGGTCGATTTCCTTCTCGCACAGGGGGTCGATATCAACGGAAAAGAGATCTCATTCAGCAGGTCCAGGCCTCTTTCGATTGCCGTGGACAACATGAATCTCGAAATGACCGCCTTCCTGATAGACCGGGGGGCTGAAGTTGATTATCCCAGGGCCGAACGGCGGTATTTCAACTACTCCTCGCCGCCCCCTGATCTGCTCTCGACGGCGGTCCGGGCGGGCGCGGCGAGGCTGGTGAGCCTCTTGGTCTCGAATGGTGCGGAGGCTACCGTTCGCGACCTGTACGACGCCCTCAGGCTCTCCGAATGGAGCATGGCGATATCGCTGATTGATGGCGGAGCAAGTGTCAATGGGCACTTGACTGGTGCAGATGGGCGGGTGTTCAAATGGAGTACCTCGTATAAGTCGTATCCGCTTCTTTACCACCTGATCCGAGACAACAACCTCGAGGGTACGAAGCTCATCCTAGACCGCGGCGCTAAGGTGACCGGCCCAAAGGATCCCTACTCAGGAAAACCGCTGAACAGCGCCACGCACGTCGCGGCCCACTGGGGCAATATCGAGGCAACGGAGTTGCTGTTAAAGTACGATGCCAATATCGATGCGAGGAATCGAGTGGGGTCCACCCCTCTTCACGAAGCCGCTCGAGAGTGGCAGCACAGTTTCGCGCTGTACCTCGTGGAGAAGGGTGCCAGCACGAGGATCAGGGATGTCGAAGGGCGCACCCCGGCAGACATCGCTTGCGCAAAAGGCAATATCACACTCGCTCTCGAACTCGGGTCGATGTGCTTTTCCAGTCTCAGTCTCGATTCCGGAATTCAATTCAGCGCAGATCATTATGTGTGCGAGGCCAGCGGCTTTGCGCTGGAATGCAACTTCGAGCATCAGGATTGAGCGAAATCAGAACCGACCGGACGAGAGTAAAGAACATCATACGGCAATACATATGACAAACAAAAAAAATGTGTCGTGTAGGCTCCACGTCCCGCAGAAGGACTGGGTCCCCTTCATAAGGAGGGGACTTCCGGGCGCGCGGGCAATTCCCGCGGTACGGGCGCTCGCAATCCCGTGGGCCAGGGACGTGGCGACGGGGCTTGGAGTGCTCTATTCTGGAGATGCACCCCTCGTGACCCGGAAGCTTTGGGAACGGACCCATGGTGAACGACAAAGCGGAGTTTCTTCGCAGTCTGGATCGCTGGCTCGAAGATCGGTCCATTCTTGCGGAAACCCGCAAGTTCCTGAATCTTGAGCCACTTGGCAAACGTTCCGGACTGGGCGACGGCCAGATCGCCAACTGGCGGAGAAGGGGACGCCTGCCCGGCACCTTCGTGGAGGGCGCCGCGCTTTACCGTTGCGCGCGGCCGGCGAGCAGCATTCAGAAGGAACAGTGGGCGGAAAGGATGGGGATTGAGGGGGATGCCTTCTGGCAGATCTTCATCGTGTACGAAGAGGTCGACCCCACACAGCCGGCGTTGGACGTTTGTGCCCTGCAATACTGGCAAGGGGTGCGCGCCCTTCGCGGGGTCGCCCACCTGACGCAGGCCGCATACCGAAGCAGGTGGACGAAGGAAGACGGGCAGAACGACGATGTGAGCCTGAGCGACGTCCGTTCGTTGCCAGGCGAAGACGAAAGCTTCAAGTTGGAAGCGGAGGAGGACGGCGCCCTCTTCGCAAGCTGGGACGTCGGTTCGGCTCCTCGTGACTGTGGGTTTGTCGTGTACTTTCCCGGAGCGATAAAGAACCATCAATCGGAGGCCGTGGGCGGTACGCCGAGGATTCCCGTCGACGTTGCCCATACGGTGACCTTTCTGCCTCGGACGATCCTCGAGCGCGTCAGGGAGAAGCGCCTGCCGAGCAATCCCAAAGGAGTGCCGAGTGCGTTCGCCGCGCTGCTGGACCACAATCCGGGCCGCGTGATGGAGGACTATCTGGGACTTCGCGATAAACCCGAAACTCGTGGGAACTTCCGACGCCTCGGACCCTGGTTCAAGGAAGGTCCTCAGGTCGAACGGTGGGAAGGCGCCCACTACCTGCCGCCGTCCATCCGCAAGGACGAGTCCTTCCAGCGGGCGGAGAGCGCCTTGCGCGCGGGGGAGTACGAGGCATTCGCCACGCACATTGACAATCCGGAGCCATTTCTTCGCCAGATGATGGTTTTCGGATAGCCGTGCGGAAGACGAAGCGCCGACGAAGGAGTCGCGGTCTGGCGCCGCTACCGACTTCGTGTTCGTGATCGGCGAGCGCCACCGAGCCGTTGACACGGGTTGACGAGCGCCGCAGAGTTGCGCCTATTGGCGCTTGAATGAAAGGGTCTGCGAAGATGCGGGAGCATGAGCTGCAGCATGCCGGGGGTGGGCCGCTTCGGTCCGATGCGGCTGCGGCCAACATTCGACGGTACCTGGGCGTTCATCGTTCTGACTCGCCGCACGTTACCCGGGTAGTCCTGTTCGACGGGGCGCGCGGAGATGACCTTAGGCGAGTCGACTCCGCGTCGGACGGCGACGAAGGCCCGGATGTTCGTGTCGCGACAGGCAGGCTTGGCCACCGTCGCGATGCGAGGGTGTCGCGGTAACCGGAGGCTTCCCGCAACATTGCAGGTCTTCGAGGAGGGCGTTCCCTGCGTATCCCCGTCGCGGGTCGATCGCAACCTCCGCTTCGTCACGGATTTCGTCGCCACCCGCGACGGACTTGGCGAACTTCCCTTCTGGCGGGCGATCTGTGCCCTTCAGTCACCGGAAGTGGCGCTTGGGCGGATGCAGGGCGGCGGCCCCAGACTTGTCTGGGACTGGTACGAGGCCGAGGGCGTATCGCCGGTGCTTCGCGATCTGATGGCGGTCGAGGCGATCGATCCCGGCTGCGCATACACATGTGAGGAACGACGGCACTGTCATCGCGTCGTGAAGAGTGGCTTGCGGTGGTTGCGCCGCATGTTCCCCGACACGTTCCCGGTCTTTCGCGATGCGGTTCCCTTCCTGGTCCTGGCCAGGAAGAGCGGTCATGTCAGTGGAAGCGTGTCGAGCCGAATCGGCTTCGTGTGGCTGGCCCCGCGCCGGGAGTGGTCCGCACAGGAGTGCGGCGAGCATCTCTTCCATGAATACGTGCACCAGTGCCTCTTTCTGGAGGACATGGTCAGGACCCTCTTCAGCCGCGAGCCGGGCGCCATGGAGGAACCCCGCGACCTGATCGTCAGCGCGCTACGAGGGCTCCCTCGGCGCTACGACCAGTCGTATCACTCCGCTTTCGTCGCGGCGGCGATCATCGAGTACCGCGCGCGGGCGTCGAATCTCGAGGGCGCGCGCGCACTCTTTGCGATGCTGTGGCCGTGCATGGACGCACTGGCGACTCGGCGCCACTTCTTGACCGAGAACGGCGAAGAGCAACTGGACCGGCTCATCGACTGCGTCCTTCGTCAAGCCGACGCTCTCGGCGTTATCCCCCGAGATTTCCCGGCGGCTCCCTGAGCGCGGATCCGCGCTCAGTCTCCCGGCGAGAGCCGCCCTTCGCCGCTACCCGGCCCGTGGCGGCGGCGTCCTGCGCCGACCACGGGTTCGCAGTGGCGCACGGTGGCCGGATCCGGGAACGACGTCCCGCCGAGGCTATACCCCATTGATCCACAGGAATTCCCCGCGTTGCCTACAGGCTGTGATCTCTCGGCGGCGCCGCGCCCTCCGGTATCCTTCGGTAGCCGACTGAGCGGGGTGCTCGAACGCGGGAGGAGAGCCGGAAACCAATGGCCGAGACTGTACTCTCCGAAGCGTCCTCCGGCCGCAGCGCCCGCGCTCTGCGCGTACCTCCGCATTCGATCGAGGCCGAGCAGTCGGTGCTCGGAGGCTTGCTCATCGACAACGAGGCATGGGAGCGGGTAGCCGACATTCTCATCGAGCAGGACTTCTACCGCCGAGACCACCGCATGGTGTTCGCGGCCATCCAGTCGCTCGCGGATCGGGGCCGACCCATCGACACCCTCACCACCGCCGACTGGCTGGAGAGTCAGGGCGTGCTGGGGGAGGCCGGTGGGCTCGCCTATCTCGGAGAGCTCGCGCGCGATACCCCGAGCTCGGCCAACATCGGCGACTACGCCGAGATCCTGCGCGAGCGCGCCGTGCTTCGCGGTCTCTCCAGAGTGGGAACCGACATCGCCGAGTCGGCCCTGCAGAACGAGGGCAAGAGCGCGCTGGAGCTGCTTGACCTCGCCGAGCGCAAGGTCTTCGAGCTGGCGGAACGGGGCACTCGGGGCCAGCGCGTCTTCGCGCCGATCCGCGATGTCCTGGCTGACGTGTACGAGCGCATCCAGGTCCTCTCCAGTCGTGACGATCCGATCACCGGGGTCGCAACCGGATTCGAGGAACTGGACGCGAAGACCGCGGGACTTCAGCGCTCGGATCTGATCATCGTCGCCGGGCGTCCCTCGATGGGCAAGACCTCGTTCGCGGGCAACCTGGTCGAAGAGGCGGCGATCACCCAGAAACTCTCCGTGGCGGTGTTCAGCATGGAGATGCCGGCGGAGCAGCTGACGATGCGCATGCTGTCCTCCCTGGGCCACGTCGACCAGCACCGCGTGCGCACCGGGCGTCTGCAGGACGCGGACTGGCCACGCCTGACCTCCGCCCTGTCGATGCTGAACGACACCCGCATCTTCATCGACGACACGTCCCTGCTCACCCCCACCGAGCTTCGCGCCCGCTGCCGGAGGCTGAAGCGCGAGCATGGTGTCGACCTCGTGGTGGTCGACTATCTGCAGCTCATGAAAGTGCAGGGCTCGAACGAGAACCGGGCGACCGAGATCTCGGAGATCTCCCGGGCTCTGAAGTCGCTCGCGCGCGAGCTCGACGTGCCGGTGGTGGTGGTCTCCCAGTTGAATCGCAGCCTGGAAAACCGTCCCGACAAACGCCCGGTGATGTCGGACCTGCGCGAATCCGGGGCGATCGAGCAGGATGCCGATGTCATCCTCTTCATCTACCGAGACGAGGTGTACAACGACAACAGCGAGGACAAGGGCAAGGCCGAGATCATCATCGGCAAGCAGCGCAACGGTCCGGTGGGAAAGGTGATGCTCAGGTTCCTCGGCGAGCACACCCGTTTCGAGAACGACATGCCGGACGCCTTCGAGGGAGGCTCCTTCTGAATCGCCACGGGCTTCTCCGGCGCCCCGCGAGCGCGCGTCGGACTACTCCCGCAATGGGTCTTCGTCCTCACTGTCCTCGCGGTCCGGCGGCTCCGGGCGGTCCAGGTATCCTTCCCGTAACAGGTACAGGTAGATCACCTGCGCCGCCTCGGCCGGGGTGAGGTCATTGGTGTCGATGCGGATCTCGGGGTTTTCCGGCACTTCGTAGGGATCGCTGATCCCCGTGAACTCCTTGATGAGTCCGCGTCTCGCCTTCGCGTAGAGCCCCTTGCGGTCGCGCGCCTCGCAGACTTCGAGCGAGGTGGAGACGTGGATCTCGATCATCGCGCCGTACTCCTCGACGAGCTCGCGCACCGCCCGTCTCGTGCTCGCATAGGGCGCGATCGGGGCGCAGATCGCCACCCCGGCGTTCTTGGTGATCTCGCTTGCCACGAAACCGATGCGACGCACGTTCAGATCGCGGTGGGCGCGGGAGAAACCGAGCTCGCTGGAGAGGTTGCGGCGCACGATGTCGCCGTCGAGAAGGGTCGCGGGCCGGCGTCCGTCCTCGATGAACTTTCCGTAGAGAATGCTCGCCAAGGTCGATTTGCCCGATCCGGAGAGTCCGGTGAAGAACAGGGTGAGCCCCTGCTGGTGGCGAGGCGGGTGGAGCCGGCGCAGCACCCGCAGCACCGAGGGAAAGCTGAACCAGGCGGGTACGCTTTCTCCGCGCTCCAGGCGTCGGGCAAGCTCCCGGTCGCTGATGTCCTCGCCCCCGTGCATTCCCGCTTCCGAATCGCTCGGGACGAAGCGTCGACGCCGCGGCGCGTAGGTGTGGTGGCGGAAGGGCACTATCGTCACCCCCAGCTCCTCCTGGTGCTCTTGCAATACCTCCTGCGCCGCGTAGGAGGGATAGAAGGGGTTGTCGCCGGGGGGCGCGGACTCTGCGGGACTCGCGTGGTCGCTGCCGACGATCAGGTGGGTGCATCCGTAGCTACGGCGCACGATCGCGTGCCAGAGCGCTTCCCTCGGCCCCGCTCCTCGAGTGGCGAGCGGCAGCAGCGAGAGGGCGGCCAGCCCGTGCGGATAGTGTTGCAGGATGGCCTGATAGCACTTGACGCGCGTGAAGTAGCGCAAATCCTGCGCCTTGGTGATCCCGACCACCGGGTTGATGAGGAGATGGCCCTGTGCCGCTTTCGCCGCCCGCATCGTGAGCTCGTGGGCGAGGCGGTGCATGGGGCGGCTTGCGTGAAACGCGATGACCCGCCGCCAGCCGAGCCTGGCGAAGAGCGTGCGCAGCTCTTCCGGGGTGTGCCGCAGCTCGTCGTAGTCATAGTGGGTGGGGAGCTGGATTCCCTCTACCGCTCCGCCCACGTAATGGGTCCCGGTCTGTTCGTACAGGTAGCGAACTCCCGGGTGCCGCGGGCTGCGGGTGCCGTACACGCTCCGCGCTTCGCGCTCCTTGTCGATCTTCCAGCAGCCGTTCACTTCGAGGACCGCGAGCATGAAGCCTTCGCGGTCTCGCAGCGCGACCCGGGCCCCCGGCTCGAGCGTGTGCGCCATCGGCTCGTCCACATCCAGCGTCACCGGCATCGGCCACAGCGACGCATCGGGAAGGCGCGAGCGCTCCAGCACCGACTCATAGGCGGCCTCGTCCATGAAGCCCGTCAACGGAGCGAATCCGCCGTTCAGCAGCAGTTCGAGATCGCAGAGCTGGCGTTGCCCGAGCGCGATCGAGGGCAGCTCCAGGGACTCCGCCTTGAGTGCCTCCGCCCGCGCTTCGCCGGCCAGCAGGGTCGGGGGACTCCCGGAACGCTTGGGCAAGGGGCGATTCATGTCCTGCGATTCGCGGGCGTGGGCGCTTGGGTGCGGGATGGTCGAGAAAGCGTCGAGAGGTTCGGGTCAGCGCCCGGTCCCGGTCGCCCGGCGCATCGCGGGCTTGATGCGCGCGGTCTTCACGGCGTTGCCCGTGCTCTGCACGATCTCGATGGGGTAGCCGGCGATGAGCAGGCTCGTTCCGGACTCGGGGATCGCTTCAAGACGCTCGAGCAGCAGTCCGTTCAGGGTTCGGGGGCCGTCGGTGGGGAGTTCCCAGGCCATGGTCCGGTTGAGCTGGCGGATGCTCGCGGCGCCGTCGATCAGGTAGGTGCCGTCCGGTTGCGGGTGCACGTCGGTGCTGGTCATCGCGGGATCGGTGGTGAACTCGCCCACGATCTCCTCGAGCACGTCCTCGAGGGTGACGAGGCCTTCGATCTCGCCGTACTCGTTGACCACCAGACCTATTCGCTCCTGCTGGAGCTGGAAGTTGCGAAGCTGCGTGTGCAAGGGCGTGCCCGCGGGCACGAAGTAGGGTTCGTCCGCATGGTCGACCAGCATCTCGACCTTGAGTTCCTCGTGCTGCCAGAGCCGGGCGAAGCGTCGCAGATGAAAGATCCCCACCACGTTGTTGATGTCGCCTCGATAGAGGGGCAGGCGGGTGTGCAGGCTGTGGGTCAGGTCCTCGATGATGTCCTCGACCGGGTCCTCGATGTCTATGCCGTTGATCTCGTTGCGCGGCACCATTATGTCGTCGACCACTTCCTTCTCGAGGTCCAGGATGCCGACCAGCATCTGCTGGTGGCGTCTGGGAATGAGGGATGAGGCCTCGTTGACCACCGTGCGCAGCTCCTCGGTGCTGAGCTGCTGCTCGTCGACCGCGTCGGTGCGTACCGAGAAGATACGCAGCAGTCCGTTGGCGAGCCAGTTGAGCGCGGCAATCGCGGGGTGAAACACGCGGAGCAAGGGCACGAGCACGTAGGCGGCGGGGAAGGCGATGCGTTCCGGATGCAGGGCGGCAAAAGTCTTCGGCGCCACTTCCGCGAACACGAGGATGATCGGGGTGAGCACGAAAGGTACCAGCGCGAGGCCAAGGTCTCCCATGAGCCGGATTGCGATCAGGGTGGCGACCGAGACCGCGAGGAAGTTCACCAGATTGTTGCCGAGCAGAATGAGCCCGATCAGGCGATCCGGGCGTTTGAGCAGGGCCTGCGCCCGCCGCGCGCCGCCGTGGGCGTGTTTGGCGAGGTGGCGCAGCCGATAGCGGTTCAACGCCATCATCGCGGTTTCGGTGCCCGAACAGCATGCGGACAGCACGACCAGCACGAGGAGCGCCGCGACCAGGAGACCTAACGGAACGTCGCTCAACAAAGAGCCGGGGCTCGCCGGTGACACCCCGTCATTACTACGCCGGTGCGCGATCCAGTGTCAAGCACGTAGAATCACCCGCCCGACGATTCGAGGCCCGCGAGGTGGACTGGTGTTCGAGGCTCTGACCGAGCGCATGGGGTCGACCATGCGGCGTCTGCGTGGGCGCGGACGTCTGAGCGACGCCAACATGCGCGAGGCGCTGCGCGAGGTGCGCATGGCGCTGATCGAGGCCGACGTGGCGCTGGAGGTGGTCGGCGCGTTCACCGAGCGGGTGCGAGAGAAGGTGCTCGGACAGGAGGTCCTGAAGAGCCTCACGCCGGACCAGGAGGTCGTGCGGGCGGTCCGTGACGAGCTGTGCGCCCTGATGGGAGAGCAGAACGCGGGCCTCGCACTCAACGTGCCGCCGCCGGCGGTCATACTGGTGGCCGGACTCCAGGGTTCGGGCAAGACCACCACGGTGGCGAAGCTCTCGCGCTGGCTGCGCGAAGAGGAAAAACGCAAGGTCATCGTCGCGAGCTGCGATATCCACCGGCCCGCCGCCATCGAGCAACTGCGCGTGCTCGCGGGCGTGGCCCAGGTCGAATTCTTCCCGAGCCACGCCGGGCAGGACCCGGTCGATATCGTGACACGGGCGCGGGACGAGGCGAGGCGGCGCCACCAGGACGTCCTGGTGCTCGATACCGCGGGGCGCATGCACATCGACGCCGAAATGATGGACGAGGTGCGGCGCATCCACCAACGGGCGGAGCCGGCGGAGACGCTCTTCGTCGTGGACAGCATGACGGGACAGGACGCGGCGACGGTGGCTCGCGCCTTCGACCGCGCGCTGCCCCTGTCCGGCGTAGTCCTGACCAAGACCGACGGCGACGCCCGCGGCGGAGCCGCGCTTTCCATCCGCCACATCACCGGCAAGCCCATCAAGTTCCTGGGCACGGGGGAGAAGCTCGACGGCTTGGCGGCCTTCCACCCGGACCGGATGGCCTCGCGCATTCTCGGCATGGGCGATGTCCTCAGCCTCATCGAGGAGGCGGAACGCAAGATTGATCACGCCAAGGCGCAGAATTTCGCGGACAAGTTCGCCAAGGGCAAGCGCTTCGATCTGGAGGACTTCGGCGAGCAGATTCGCCAGATGCGCAACATGGGCGGCATCTCCAGCCTGATCGACAAACTGCCGGGCACGGACCAGCTTCCGGATCACGCCCGGAGCCGGATCAACGACTCCGAGTTCGCCAGATTCGAGGCGATGATCTGCTCCATGACGGTGCAGGAACGGCGTTTTCCCGCGTTGATCAAGGGCTCGCGGAAGCGACGCATCGCGGCCGGCTCGGGTACCCGCATCCAGGACGTGAATCGCCTCCTCAAGCAGTTCACCCAGATGCAGAAGATGATGAGGCGCATGCGAAAGAAGGGCGGGCTCGGGCGGATGATGCGCGGTCTGCCCGGCAACATGCTGCCGGGACTCCCGGGCCGGAGCTGAGTCGCGCGCCGCGTTTGCCTTGCGTCGGGGCGCTTTCGTACAATAACGCGTTTTTTTTCGAGCGGTACCTTGACGGTTCCGCCCAGCAACCGAGGTCGAAGAGACTCCCTCAATGGTCAAGATTCGTCTCGCCCGAGCGGGGGCCAAGCGGCGCCCCTTCTACCATGTCGTGATCGCGGAAAGCCGGGCGCCGCGTGACGGGCGTTTCATCGAACGGGTAGGGTTCTACAACCCAATCGCCACCGGCGCCGAGGTTCGGGTGCGCATCGACTCCGAACGCATCCGGCACTGGCGCGATCGGGGGGCCCAGACGTCACCGGCGGTGGCCAAGCTGCTCAGGACGCAGGCCCGCGCCGAGACCGGGGCGCCCACGAAGGAAGCCGGCGACACACCCGGCTGACGGCTCGGTGCAAGGGGTGCGCGGCAAATCATGGACGCTTTGGCCGAGCGGCGCGTGCCCATTGGAAGAATCAGCGGCGTCTTCGGCGTCCACGGCTGGCTGAGGGTCCATTCCGCTACCGCGCCACCGGCGCGCATACTCGAGTATCAACCCTGGCTGATCGGCGGTGAAGGCCGCTGGGACGCCTTCGAAGTCCGCCGCGGACATCCCCACGGTGGCGGCTTCGTCGCCAAGCTGGAAGGTCTCGACGATCGCGAGACCGCGCGGCGCTTCGTCGGGGCGGATATCGCGGTCCATCGCTTCCAGTTGCCCGAGCCCGAGGCCGACGAGTACTACTGGTGCGATCTCATCGGACTGACGGTGCGTGACAAGGTCGGCACTTCGCTTGGCCGGGTCCAGCGCCTGATGGAGACCGGCGCCCACGATGTGATGGTGGTGGAGGAGGGCGCTCGGCAAGTGCTGGTTCCCTTCGTCCCCGGACAGACCGTGTGCGGGGTCGACCTCGAAGCGGGGCGGATCGAGGTCGACTGGGACGCCGATGCGGGGGAGACCCGGTGATGGAAATCGTCGTGGTGTCGATCTTCCCCGAGATGCTGGCGGCGGTACGCGAGCACGGTGTGGTGGGCAGGGCGATTGGGGCCGGACTGGTTGATCTACGCGCCGTGAATCCGCGCGATCTCACCCACGACCGCCACCGCCGCGTCGATGACCGGCCCTACGGGGGCGGGGCGGGCATGGTGATGCTGTTCGAACCGATGCGCGATGCAATCCGGTGCGCGCGGGGTGAGCCAGAGGAGGCGGCCCATGTCGTCTACCTGAGTCCTCAGGGACGGCGTCTCGATCAGAAGGCGGTCAGGAGGCTTGCCACGCGGCGCCGCCTGGTGCTGGTGTGCGGGCGCTACGAAGGCGTGGACGAGCGTCTCGTCGAAGCCGAGGTCGACGAGGAAGTCTCCATCGGCGACTACCTGCTAAGTGGTGGCGAGGTGGCGGCGATGGTGGTGATCGAAGCCGTCGTGCGCTGTCTGCCCGGTGCGCTGGGCCACGAGGAATCCGCCGAAGAGGAGTCCTTCGAGCAGGGATTGCTCGAGTATCCGCACTACACCCGCCCCCGGGAATGCGATGGACGGCGGGTGCCCGAAGTGCTGCTCGGAGGGGACCACGGCGCCATCGCGCGCTGGCGGCTCAAGCAGGCTCTCGGGCGGACCTGGTTGCGCCGTCCCGACATCCTGGAAGAACACGAATTGAATGCCGAGAAACGCACGCTGCTCGACGAGTTCAAGTCCGAGTTTCGAGCGACGATGCGCCCCGTTTCGGCCAACACAGCGAGTACCTGGAAATGAGCGACATCATCGCGCGAATCGAAGCCGAGCAGATGACCCGCGAGTTGCCCGCCTTCGGCCCCGGCGACACCGTGGTCGTAAAGGTAAGGGTCCGGGAAGGCACCAGAGAGCGCCTGCAGAACTTCGAAGGGGTGGTCATCGCGAAGCGCAAACGCGGTCTGAACTCCTCGTTCACGGTTCGCAAGCTGTCTCACGGCGAGGGGGTGGAGCGGGTCTTCCAGACCTACAGTCCCCAGATCAGCGAAGTCGTGGTCAAGCGGCGTGGCGACGTGCGGCGCGCCAAGCTCTACTACCTTCGCGGTCGTACCGGCCGGGCGGCCCGCATCAAGGAGAAGATCTGAGCGATCGCGAACACATCGAGGATTTCCTCGATCGCGTGTGGATGGAGAGGGGCCTCGCGGAGAACACCCTGTCCGCCTACCGCGGCGATCTGCTGCTCTTTTCCGCATGGGCCGCCGCGCGGAATCGGAACCTTCTCGAAGTCGGCCCCGCCGATCTCTCGGACTTCATGGCGGAGCAGATCGGGACCCCGGTGCGTACCGTCGCCCGCCGTCTGTCGGCCCTGCGGCGCTTCTATCGCTACCAGGTCCAGCGGGGGACGCTGGAAAACGACCCGAGCGCTCGGCTCGAGTCCCCGCGCCTGGCTCGCCGCCTGCCCGGGGTGCTCAGCGAGACGCAGGTCGATGAGCTTCTCGCCGCCCCGGACCTGTCGACGGCGCTCGGACTGCGGGATCGGGCGATGCTCGAGCTTCTCTACGCGTCTGGGCTGCGGGTCTCGGAACTGGTCGGGCTCACCCTCAGCCGCCTCAATCTGAGGCAGGGTACGGTACGGATCAGTGGGAAGGGAGCAAGAGAACGTCTGGTTCCCTTTGGCGAGGAAGCCGCGCACCGGCTGGAAAGCTACCTCGTCCGCGGCCGCCCCGAGATCCTGGGGGGGCGCGTGTGCGAAGCGCTGTTTCCGAGCCGTCGGGCGAACGCGATAACCCGGCAGGCCGTCTGGCAGGCGATCAAGCGCTATGCGCTGCGCGCCGGAATCGATCGGGAGATCTCGCCCCATACCCTGCGCCATGCCTTCGCCACCCACTTGCTCAACCACGGCGCGGACCTGCGCGTTCTCCAGATGCTGCTCGGTCACCGCGATCTCTCCACCACGCAGATCTACACCCACGTCGCGCGCGAGCGCCTGAAGCACATCCACGCCGAGCACCACCCCCGGGGCTGAGTCCATCCGTCGGGGCCTGGCCCGCCCACTACACCGATTTCTTGGCTGGCGGACGCCAATGTGCTCGTTTTGGCGTGGCGTACCGCGTCGCGGCGCTTCCGACTCAGTGTCGGGCTACCTGCAACGCTGAGCAGTCCTTGGGCTATGCTTTCGGGCCGGGCAAGCCGTCCCTGGCTTGTCCGCTCCCAGGGAAGTCCCCGCCACCGGCGCTTCGTCCTTGTCCAGCTCGCCGCTGCGCCTCCACTTGCGAGGGTGAAGAAAAATGTGGGGACGGTTTATTTATGGTTATGCTTAGCGGTACCACCGCAGCATCCTGCCCGAGGTGTTTCATGTTCGTTCGTATTGCGGCAGCCGCCTGTTTCTCCCTTCTTCCCTTCGCCCAGACCCCGGCGGAGGAGGTCCCGGCGGCGCTCGCCGAGGTGCTCGCGAAAGTGTTCGTGGGCGCGGTTCCCGAAGCGGTGCCATCCGCCGAGCTGGACGGCTTCTACGAGGTGGTGTTCGGCCAGAACATCTTCTACTTCTCCGCCGACGGGCGCTACGCCCTGCGTGGCGACCTCTACGATGTCGCGGAAAACCGCAATCTGACCGAGGAGCGCCGCGGGCGGGCGCGCCTGGACACGCTCGGGAGGCTCGGCGAGGAGTCGATGATCGTGTTCGCGCCTTCCGAGGCGAAGCACACCGTTACCGTGTTCACCGACGTCGACTGCAGTTACTGCGCAAAGCTCCACCGGCAGATGGCGGACTACAATCGGCGCGGGATTGCGATCCGCTACGTCGCCTTCCCGCGGGCCGGCATTGGCTCGCCCACGTACGACAAGATGGTGTCGGTGTGGTGCGCCGACGATCCGCACCAGGCGATAGGCGATGCGAAATTCGGCCGTCCGGTGCCGGAGCGTACCTGTGACAACCTGGTGAGCGCCCAGTACGTGGCCGGACAGGAGATCGGCGTGCGGGGAACCCCGGCGATCCTGCTCCAGTCCGGAGAGCTGCTCGGAGGCTACCTGTCGCCGGACGATCTCCTTACCCATCTCGAAACGGACGCGGACGGAGCCTGAGCGCCGCCCCCGAGCCGCCGGTGCGCACCCTCTTCATCCTCCTCGCGCTGTCGCTGGTGCTCGCCTGGGTCGGATACGAAGTGCGCGAAAAGTATCGGGCGGTATCGAACGTGCTCTTCGGATTCGCCGGACTCTTCGTGCTGATCCTGATGGGGGCCTTCCTGGACTGGCATTGAGCCGGATCGGCGGGTAGCGCGATCGGAGGATCGGAGCGGATTCGCGGGGTTCCTGCTCCTCTTCGGGACTTGTTCGGGAACTCGGCCGCAGGCCCTTCGCTGTCCCCGGTACACGGCTGCGGAGCGCATCCGCCGGCCCGGTTGGTGATGGGCGCGGACAGGTAGCGTCGCGGTACGACCCGCCATCACCGCATCCTCGCGCCCGCAGCGACCGAGAATCGGTGAGAAATACGGGCTATCCCGGGTCGGGAATGCGCGCCACCCGAATCATGTTGGTGGTGCCGGAGCGGCCGAAGGGCAGCCCGGCCACTATCACCACCCGGTCGTCGACGTCGGCGAACCCCTCCTTCAAGGCCGCGCGGCACGCGTCGTCGACCATCTGCTGCACCTGACGGAGCGTGTCGCTTTGCTGGGCGTGCACCCCCCACACCACGGACAGGCGCCGCGCGGTGGACAGATTGGGCGTCAGACTGAGGATCGGCGCCTTGGAGCGTTCCCGCGCCGTGCGCAGGGCGCTGAATCCCGAGCTGGTATAGGTCACGGTCGCGGCCACCGGCATGGTCTCGGCGATCCGGCGGGTGGCCGCGCAGATCGCATCCGCCGTGGTCGCCTGGGGATCGGGAAGATCCGCGTCCATGAGCTGGCGGTAGTGGGGATCGCGTTCCACGTGACGAATGATGCGATCCATGATGGCGACGGTCTCCACCGGGTACTTTCCCACCGCCGTCTCGCCCGAGAGCATGACCGCATCGACGCCATCGTAGACCGCGGTTGCCACGTCGGAAGCCTCGGCGCGGGTCGGTACCGGGGCTTCGATCATGGACTCCAGCATCTGGGTGGCGACCACCACCGGACGGCCGGCGGCGCGGCATTCGCGCACGATGGACTTCTGCACGCTCGGTACCCGCTCGGGCGGCAGCTCCACCCCGAGGTCTCCCCGGGCGACCATGACCGCGTCGGCGAGCTCGACAATCTCCTTCAGGCGCTCCACCGCGGCCGGCTTCTCGAGCTTGACCATGATCGCCGCGCGTCCGTCGAGGCGGCGGCGCAGCTCCAGCACGTCCTGCGGACGCTGGATGAAGGAAGGGGCGACCCAGTCGACGCCAAGCTCCAGACCTGCGCGCAGATCGCGCTCGTCCTTGTCCGTGAATGGCGACAGGGGGAGCACCACGTCGGGTACGTTCACGCCCTTGTTGTTCGACAGGGTCCCACCGATCTTGACCAGCGTCTCGGCGAAGTTCGCCCCCGAGGTCTTGACCGCGAGCCGGATGCGCCCATCATCGAGCAGCAGTTCCACCCCGGGCCGCAGCGCCGCGAACACTTCCCGGTGGGGGAGAGGGGCCCGAGTCTCGTCGCCGGGCGTGTCGTCGAGGTCGAGGCGGAAGGTGCTGCCTTCCCGCAGGTGCGCGCTTCCCCGTTCGAAACGGCCGATGCGAAGCTTCGGTCCCTGGAGGTCGAGCAGGGCCGCCACCGGACGGCCGGTCCGCTTCTCCAGGCGGCGTATGATGTCCAGCCTCTCGCGATGCTCCTCGAGAGTGCCGTGACTGAAGTTCAGGCGAAACACGTCCGCCCCGGCGACGAAGAGATCCAGGATCGTCGCCTCGCTCGAGCTCGCAGGTCCGAGGGTCGCGATTATCTTGGCGTTGCGAAGGCGGCGCATGGGGCGGCAGGGTCACGCAACCGGGACGCGATTCGCCTGCCCGGCTCTTCGTGCAGACGGTTCCCGGCGCATGCTCTGATATATTACGGCAGTGGACATCAACGGTGAATTCCGCGTCCCGGCGACCCGGGAGCGCGTATGGGATGCGCTCAACGATCCGCTCGTGCTCAAGGAGTGCATCCCCGGCTGCGAGAGCATCGAACGGCAATCGGAAAACGAGTTCATCGCGGTGATTCGTTCCCGGATCGGTCCGGTCGACGCCAGATTCCACAGCCGCATCGAGCTCTCGAATCTGGACCCGCCCGCCCGCTACACGATCAGCGGCTCCGGCAAGGGCGGGGCGGCCGGCTTTGGTCGAGGATCGGCCGATGTGGAGCTCGAAGCCGAGGGCGACGAGACCGTGCTGCGCTATCGGGCGGAGCTGCAGGTGGGGGGAAAGCTTGCCCAGATCGGATCCCGTCTGGTGGCGGGGGCCACCCGCAAGATCGCTTCCGACTTCTTTGCGCGCTTCGTCGCCACCTTGTCCGGCGCCGGCGCCGGCGACGGTCGAGGCGAGGCGGCATGATACGCCGTCGCGCGCCCCGGTAGACTGGAGGAGCAGCTTCCGGTCGGGTTCGGAGGCGAGGCAAGAGGGAAGCCCCACGTTGCGCGTTTCATTCACGTTGAACGGCGAGGCGGTCGCCGCCGATGTCGAAGAGCGTACCCTGCTGGTCACGTTGATCCGCGAGCACTTCCGGCTCACCGGTACGCACGTGGGCTGCGACACCAGTCAGTGTGGCGCCTGCGTGGTGCACATCGACGACGATTCGGTCAAGAGCTGCACGGTGCTGGCCGCGCAGGTCGAGGGCTGCCGGATCCGGACCATCGAGAGCGTGGCCGAGGGCGAGAAGCTGCACCCCATGCAGGAGGCGTTCCGGCAGAATCACGGCCTGCAGTGCGGGTTCTGTACCCCCGGAGTGATCATGAGCGCGCTGGACCTGGTCAGACACAACCCCGACCCCACCGAGCGCGAGGTGCGTGAGTGGCTGGAGGGAAACCTCTGCCGCTGCACGGGGTATCACAACATCGTCAAGTCGATCCTCGCGGGAGCCGAGGCGATGCGCGGAGCGTGAGCGACGGGCGCGATGTACACCTTCGAATACTTGCGCCCCGACACCCTGAGCGAGGCGGTAAGCGCACTGCGCACGCACGAGGACGCGAAGCTCGTGGCCGGCGGCCACACTCTGATTCCCACGCTGAAACAACGTCTTGCATCCCCTTCGCATGTCGTGGACCTGCAGGCGCTGGCCGAGCTTCGGAAGATCGAATCCCTGCCCGGCGGGGTGGGGATCGGCGCCCTGGCCCGTCATGGCGAAGTGGCGCGGTCGTCGACGGTCACGTCATCGATCCCCGCCCTCGCCGCGCTTGCTTCGCGCATCGGAGATCCGCAGGTGCGCAACCGGGGCACGCTCGGCGGTTCGATCGCGAACGCCGATCCGGCCGCGGACTATCCGGCCGCACTGGTGGCGCTGGCGGCGACGGTGTGCACCAGCACCCGCCGGATCGCGGCGGACGACTTCTTCGTCGATCTCTTCGAGACCGCGCTCGAGCCCGACGAGATCGTGACCGCGGTGGAGTTCCCGGCGCCTCTGCGCGCCGCCTACCTCAAGTTCCCGAATCCCGCGTCCCGTTACGCGATCGTCGGGGTGATGGTGGCGCAGAGCGATGCCGGGGTGCGGGTGGCGGTCACTGGCGCCGGACCCCGCGTCTTCAGAGTCGCCGAGATGGAGGCGGCGCTGTCGAAGCGCTTCGTGCCCGAGTCGGTGGCCGATATCCATATCCCGCCGGACGGGCTCAATTCCGACATCCATGCCAGCGACGAGTATCGCGCGCACCTGGTGACGGTAATGGCCAGGCGTGCGGTCGCGGCCTCGCTGGCATGAGGCGGACGGCCAGGGCGAGCGTGGCGGGAGCGTGCCGGCTCCGACCGAATTGGACTATGATGGCCCCTCCACCGGAGTGCGTGGTGGAAGGGATCAGCGGAGGAGGATAAATGCTGAAGTCATTACACATCGATCCCGGCAAGTGCACAGGCTGCCTGCAGTGCGAGATGGCCTGTTCGTACGAGAACACCGGCGTGTTCAACCCCTCGAAGTCCCGGATAAAGGTCTTCACCTTCCATGAGGCCGGGCGATTCGTGCCCTACACCTGCACCCAGTGCGACGAGGCGTGGTGCATGGAGGCCTGCCCGGTAGACGCGATCGTCATCAACACCCTCACCGGCTCCAAGGACGTCAAGGCCGATGTCTGTGTGGGATGCAAGGTCTGCACCATCGCGTGTCCTTTCGGCACCGTCAATTACGACGCCGATACCGGCAAGGTCGTCAAGTGCGATCTCTGCGGCGGCGATCCCAAGTGCGCCGAGGCCTGTCCGACCGAGGCAATCACCTACATCGACGCCGGCGCCACCGGCATGGAGCGCATGCGGGCGTGGGCCGAGAAGACCGACAACGCCGCCAGCGCCTGAGCGCACGGGCGGCGGGAAAGACCCTGGAGGAACTACGATGGGTTGGACGAAGAAAATCTTGCGGGTGAACCTGAACGAAGGCACGGCCAGGGCCGAGCCTCTCAACATGGAATGGGCTCAGCAGTATCTCGGCCAGCGGGGCCTGGCGACCCGTTATCTGGTCGAGGAGATCGATCCGAAGTGCGACGCGCTCGGCCCCGACAACAAGCTGATCATGACCACCGGTCCGCTCACCGGGACCTGTGCCTCCACCGGGGGCCGCTACAGCGTGGTGACCAAGAGTCCGCTGACCGGGGCGGTGGCCTGCTCGAACTCGGGGGGCTTCATCGGGGCGGAGATGAAGAATGCCGGCTGGGACATGATCATCTTCGAAGGCAAGGCCCCCTCGCCGGTGTACCTCTACGTCGAGAACGAGGAAGCGCGAGTCATTCCGGCCGACGATCTGTGGGGCAAGTCGGTGTGGGAGACCGACGCGCTGCTGCACGACAAGCACAACGATCCACAGCTTCGCGTAGCGTGCGTCGGCCGCTCCGCCGAGGCGGGATGCCTGTACTCCGCGATCATCAACGACCTGCACCGCGCGGCGGGGCGCTCCGGAGTGGGGACGGTGATGGCGTCGAAGAACCTCAAGGCGGTTGCGGTGCGCGGCACCCGCGGCGTGTCCGGCATCAAGGACCCCATGCGCTTCCTCAAGGTGACCTCGGAGCAGAAGCAGGTGCTCGCGGAGAACGCGGTTACCGGCCAGGGCCTGCCCGCGATGGGCACCCAGGTATTGATGAACGTCATCAACGAGGTGGGCGCGATGCCGACCCGCAACATGCGGGAAGTGCGCTTCGAAGGCGCGCACAAGATCTCCGCCGAGGCGATGCAGGAGCCCCGCGCCGGCGACGGAAAACCCAACCTCACCACGAACGCGGCCTGCTTCGGGTGCACCATCGCCTGCGGGCGCATCTCCACCGTAGATAAAGGCCACTTCACGGTCGAGAACAAGCCCGAGTACTGGGGCAATTCCGGTGGACTGGAGTACGAAGCGGCGTGGGCGCTGGGAAGCGATACCGGGGTCGACGATCTCGATTGCCTCACCTACGTCAATTTCCTCTGCAACGAGGACGGCATGGACCCGATCTCCTTCGGAGCTACGGTCGCGGCGGCGATGGAGCTCTACGAGAGTGGCGCCATCGACAAGGAGACCACCGGCGGCATCGAGCTCAAGTTCGGCTCCTCGGAGGCGCTGGCCCAGGTGACCGAGCTCACCGCCCGGGGCGAGGGATTCGGTCGCGATCTGGGGCTCGGCTCCAAGCGCCTGTGCGAGAAGTACGGCCGGCCGGAGCTGTCCATGACCGTGAAGGGCCAGGAGTTTCCCGCCTACGACCCGCGCGGCATCCAGGGCATGGGCCTGACCTACGCCACCGCTAATCGGGGAGCCTGCCATTTGCGCAGCTACACCGTGGCGTCGGAGATTCTGGGAATCCCGGAGAAGACCGACCCGCTTGCGACCGAAGGCAAGCCGGCGCTGGTGAAGGCGTTTCAGGACGCCACCGCCGCGGTGGACTCCTCGGGGCTGTGTGTGTTCGTCACCTTCGCCTGGACCCTGGAGAACATCGCGCCTCAGATCGATGCCGCCTGCGAGGGCGAGTGGTCGGTGGAGCGGCTGGCCGAAGTCGGCGAGCGCATCTGGAATCTGGAGCGCGACTTCAACAACCGGGCGGGGCTCGGCAAGGCCGACGACACGCTGCCTCCGCGTTTGCTGGAGGAAGGCGCCAATACCGGCCCGGCCGAGGGCAAGACCAGTGGTCTCGCCGAGATGCTGCCGGAGTACTACGAGCTGCGCGGCTGGGCGCCCGACGGCACCCTCACCACCCAGACCCGGGATCGCTTCGGCCTGCCGGGCTGAAGACATCGAGACCTGAGACCGCAGGCGAGGCGGCGCGAGAGCGCCGCCTCGCTCGCTCCCGAGCTTCCTCCGCCGAGATTGCTTGGCCGAATCGGCGAGCCACGATCATCCAGCTGGCCCGTGCGTCTCACCGATTACCGGTCGCTACGAGCGCCAGGATGCCGAGATGGCAGGAAGCACGCACTGGAATGACGCGCAAGTCGTAGCCGACAAGAAGTCGTTGCGGCGCCACGGAGCACGACCCGCAAGCGCGAGCAAAGTGGCGTGCGCTGGTTCTCGAATCGGTGTAACTTGCGGGTCAGGAAGAGCGCGGGACGCAGGGACTAAGGACGGGAAGCTCCAGGTTCGAATGAGAATCACCTTCAAGCTCTACGCCACCCTGGGCGGCTATCTGCCTGATGGCGCGTTCGAGAATGCGGTCGCGATTGAGGTGCCGGAGGACGTGACTCCGAACGCGATCATCGACCGCTACCAGGTGCCCCGCGGCCTTGCGCATCTCGTTCTCGTCAACGGCGTGTACTGCGCCCGGGACGAGAGGGACGAGGCCCGGCTGAAAGAGGGCGATACCCTGGCGGTCTGGCCTCCCGTGGCCGGGGGGTGAGGCCAGCCGAGGGATTCCCCCTCCCCGGCGCGACCACCCGTTGGCACCAGACCTGGCGCAAGCCCGCCCGTGAGGATACCGCTGCGCTTCACGCGCGAGATGGGGCTGACCCACCAGGAGTTCTTTCGAGAGCTGCCCGCGGCGCTTGGCTATCGCAGCTTTGTCGCCGAGGCCGGTCGCGTGCGCGTGCAGCTCGAGGAGGGCTCGCTCGTGATTACCCTGGAAAAGGAGCAAACCCGTAGAATCGCCGCCCTGCGCTTGCCCTGTACGGTAGTGGGGTTTGCCTTCGAAGGCGTCGAAGAGACCGAACGGGAGAACTTCATGCGACGCTTCGATCTCTGTTTTCGGCGCGGTGGCGGTTAGGCGAGAACCCGGCGTGACCACCGGACTGCCCCGAGACGTGGAGGAGATGCAGGCGCTGCTTCAGTCCGGCGCCTACGTCGCGGAGCGCAGCCTCGCCACCGCGGTCCTGCTCGCCCTGCGCCTCGGCAAGCCGCTGTTTCTCGAAGGCGAAGCGGGAGTGGGCAAAACGGAGATTGCGAAGGTCCTCGCCGAGACCCTCGGTCGGCGACTCATTCGCCTGCAGTGCTACGAGGGTCTCGATGTCGCTTCGGCGGTGTACGAGTGGAACTACTCGAGACAGATGATAGAGATCAGGCTTGCGGAATCCGTGGGAGTGAAGTCTCACGAGGAGCTCTGCGAAGACGTGTTCTCCCGTCGATTCCTCATCGAGCGTCCGCTGCTGCAAGCGCTGAAGGCATACGAGGGGGGACCACCGGTGTTGCTCATCGACGAACTGGACCGAGCCGACGAACCCTTCGAGGCCTTCCTGCTGGAGCTGCTTTCCGACTTCCAGATATCGATTCCGGAAATTGGCCGCATTGCCGCGGCCGAGCCTCCGATCGTGATCGTGACATCGAACCGGACCCGCGAGATACACGATGCGCTCAAGCGGCGCTGCTTCTATCACTGGGTCGATTATCCGAGTGCCGAACGCGAGCTTCGCATCCTCGCTCTGCGCTGTCCGGAAGCCGCTCCCGACCTGAGCCGACAGGTGGTGGCCTTCATTCAGCGCCTGCGCGAGGAGGACCTGTTCAAGGCGCCCGGCGTTGCCGAGACCATCGACTGGAGCCGGGCACTCTGCGCGCTCGACACGCGGTCTCTCGAGCCGGCCGCGGTGGACGACACGCTGGGCGCATTGCTCAAGTACCAGGACGATATCGCCAAGGTGCGCGGCGGCGAGGCGGCGCGCTTTCTCGCCGAGGTCGCCGACCACGGGTCGCATGAACAGGAGCGGCCAGCCTGAGGCGTCAATGGACGGCGATGCGCGTTCAAGCGGAGTCCGCGACGGCAAGCTCGTCGAGAACCTCATGCACTTCGGCCGCTTGCTGCGAGCCTGTGGACTCCCCATCGGCTCCGGGCAGTTGGTGTCGGCCACGGAAGCGGTGAGAGTCGTCGGCATCGAGGATCGGACCGACTTCTATTGGACGCTGCACGCGATCCTCGTCGACCGGTCCGCGGACCGGGAGATTTTCGACCGGGCGTTTCGGGTCTTCTGGACCACTTCCGGTTTGCCCCTGCCCTTCGCAGCGTCGGCGGGTCCCGATGAGGAAGCAGACCCGCGGTCGGACTCGGAGTTCGGGCGCAGGCTCGCCGACGCGCTCGCGGCGGGGGCGGGACCGCAAATGAAAGAGGCGCCGCCGCCCGGATCGAGGCGGGCCGACCTGGATGCGGTGCTCACCTGGTCCTCCCGCGAGGTGTTGCGCTCGAAAGACTTCGAGGAGATGAGCGAGGAGGAGATCGCGAAGGCGAAGGCGGCGGTGGCGGCATTGCGCCCGCACCTGCCCCTGGTTTCCACCCGGCGCCACTGCGTTCATCCCCGAGGCCGGCGCGTGGACATGCGGGCCACCCTGCGCGCGGCGTTGAGAGCGGGAACGGGCGGCATTCCTCTGGTCCGCGCCCGTCAGGGGACGAAGCCCGCCCCCATCGTGTTGATATGCGATATCTCGGGTTCGATGAGCCGTTATTCGTCGCTGCTGCTGCACTTCGCGCACGCGCTCGCCACCGCGCGGGAGAGGGTTCACGCCTTCGTTTTCGGTACGCGTCTGACCAACATCACGCGCCACCTGCGGGAGCGGGATCCGGATGCGGCTCTCGAAGAGGTTTCCCGGGTCGTCGCGGACTGGAGCGGAGGTACGCGGATCGGCCGCTGCCTGCATGAATTCAATCGCGCGTGGTCGCGAAGGGTGCTCGGACCCGGCGCGCTCGTGCTCCTGGTCACCGACGGACTCGACCGCGATATCGGACAGGGGTTGGCCTTCGAGATGGAGAGATTGCGCAAATCCTGCCGCCGCCTGCTCTGGCTCAATCCGCTCCTTCGCTATTCTGGATTCGAGCCCCGGGCCCGGGGCATGCAGGCGATGCTTCCCTTCGTTCACGAGATGCGCACCGTGCATAATCTGGACAGTCTGGAGGTCTTGTGCGAGGTGCTGTCGCACTCGAGGATGCGAGCGGCTCGCGCTACCCACTTTGTTTCCGGGACGCGCCTTCGCGCGGCGTAGCCTGTTCACCCGACGAAAATCCCATGCTCGCGCCAACCACCCCGTGCCGGAACATGACCAGACTCGCGGGAACATGGCCGGTCTCGGGCAGGCGTGGCGTTGGCGGCGGGCCGGCGGATGCCCGTGCGCAGCCGTGAGCCGGGGAGAGGGGCCGGCCGGCTTCGAGGAGTCGTAATGACGCACGGCCACAACCCGAATCCCGGGGAGGATGTCCTCGTCCTCGCCCGGCAGTGGCTCGGGGAGGGGAGACGTGCGGCGCTGGCGACGGTGGTGGGCACCTGGGGGTCCTCGCCCCGGCCCGCGGGGAGCCAGTTGCTCGTGGACGAGGACGGACGCTTTGCCGGATCGGTGTCGGGAGGATGCATTGAAGGCGCGGTCGTGCGCGAAGCGCTCGAAGTGATGAAGAGCGGCGAGCCGCGCCTGCTCGAGTACGGCGTCAGCAACGAGCGGGCGTGGGAGGTGGGGCTCGCGTGCGGCGGTCGAGTCCGGGTCTACGTGGAAAGCCTGGATTGAGCCACGGCACCGGAAGGCGGGGAAGGACTGGAAGGGCCTCCCCCCGGCACGGCGACCCGCGCTCATGAAGCGGCGCCTTCTCGATGAGCTCGTCGAGGCGCGGACGCGGAAGCTTCCCTGTGCGGTGCTCACTTTTCTCTCGTCGGGACGGCAGACGCTCTACCGGCACAACGACCGCGCGCGTGCCCCGGCTCTTGATTCCGGGCTTCAATCCGAGATCCGGGACGCGCTGCGCCGCGACCGTTCACGTTGTGTGGAGACGGAGTCCGGGCCGGTGTTCGTGCATGTGTTCAATCCACCGCTTCGGCTCGTGGTGGTGGGTGCGGTCCACATCGCGCAGGCGCTCGTGCCGATGGCGCAACTGGTCGGCTACGAGGTGGTGGTGGTGGACCCCCGCCGCTCCTTTGCGAGCGGCGAGCGCTTTCCCGGGATCGCTCTGGTGGACGAGTGGCCGGATGATGCGGTGGTCGCCCTCGCTCCGGACTCCCGCACCGCGCTCGTCACCCTCACCCACGATCCGAAGCTCGACGATCCGGCGCTGATCGCGGGTCTTCGAAGCCCTGCCTTCTACATCGGGTCTCTGGGCAGCCGCCGCACCCACCGGGCACGCCTGGAGCGGCTCCGGCAAGCGGGCGTCGAAGAGCGCGCGCTCGCTCGAATCCACTCCCCCATCGGTCTCGACATCGGCGCGCAGTCTCCGGCCGAGATAGCGGCTGCCATCGTGGCCGAACTGACCGCGGTGCTGCGGGGGGAGGGGAAGTGAAGTTCGGCGCCCTCCCGCCCGATGAAGCACTGGGAGCCCTGCTTGCCCATTCTTTGCGGGTGTCGGGATCGATGATCCGCAAAGGCCATGCTCTGCGCGCCGAAGACGTGCGCGCGCTGCGCCGGGCCGGCATCGAACGGGTTACGGTGGTGCGCCGGGAAGCGGGCGACCTCGACGAGAATCGGGCCGCGGCCACTCTGGCCGAGAGGCTCGCGGGCGCCGGCGTCGCCTGTGCGGCTCCGGTCAACGGGCGGGTCAGGATGTACGCCGAAGAGCCCGGGCTCGCCGCAATCGCCGAGCGCCGGGTGCACGAGTTGAACCACGCCGGCGAGAGCGTGGCGCTCGCCACCCTCGCGCCCTTGACCCCGGTGGAGCGGGGCCGGGTGCTGGCGACTCTCAAGGTCCTGCCGCTGGCCCTCTCCCGGGACGAAGCCGACGCTCTCCTCCCCCGCCTCTCGCCCGCGGTGTCGGTCAGTGCTTTCCAGGCCTCGAAGGTCGGGCTCCTTCTGACCCGGATCGAGGGCACCAAGGATTCCCTGCTTGAGAAGACGTTGACGGCGACCAGGGCCCGGGTGGAATCCCTTGGCGCTTCGCTCTTTGCCACCCGAAGCTGCGAACACCACGAAGCGGCGGTCGCGGCCGCCATCTCCGAGCTCCGTCGGCTCGAGCTCGACCTTCTCCTGGTCATTGGCGCGTCGGCGACCATGGATCGCAAGGACTGCGTGCCCCGCGGCATCGAGCTCGCGGGAGGAACGGTGCAGCGACTGGGTATGCCGGTCGATCCGGGACATCTGACCCTCCTCGCCCGCTGCGGCGATCTGCCGGTGCTGGTGGCGCCCGGCAGTGCCCGCTCCTCGCGTCGCAGCAGCTTCGATCTTCTGCTCGAGCGAATTGCCGCGCGGGTGCCGGTCGACTCCGGGAGCGTGGCCGCTCTCGGAGTCGGTGGCCTCGACCGGACTCTGCACGTCGCGCCGGATGTCGCGAGACGGGTTCGCCGAACGCCGCCGGTGGCCGCGGTGGTGCTCGCGGCCGGGCAGTCGAGGCGCATGGGTCCGGTGAACAAGCTGCTCGCGAAGGTGGGCGGGGTGCCGATGCTTGCGAAAGTCGTCGGGGAGGCGCTCCAATCCCGCGCCTGCGCCGTGCACGTGGTCACCGGACACGAACGCAGCCGGGTGGAAGAGGTGCTGGCCGATCGGGAGGTGCGCCTGGTGCATAACCCGAGCTTCGAGCGGGGGATCAGCACCTCGATCGCGGCGGGGCTTTCCTCCTTGCCCGCGGACGTGGAAGGAGCGTTGATTTGCCTCGGGGACATGCCGGCCGTCTCGGCGGAGCTGCTCGACCGCATCATCGACGCCTTCGATCCGGTACGGGGCGCCGAAGTCTGCGTTCCGAGCTACCGGGGCAAGCGCGGAAACCCCGTGCTGTGGTCCCGGAGGTTCTTTGCCGAGATCTGCCGGATTCGGGGCGATGCGGGGGCGCGACATCTGATCGGGGAGCATTCGGATGTCGTGCGCGAAGTGGCGATCGACGATGCCGCGGTCCTGTTGGACGTGGACTCCCCGCAGGCGCTCGCCCGCGTGTCGGCGACAGCGAGACCCGGGTCCAGGCGAATCGTGGAGGATTCACATGCTTCGGGCGAGGGGTTCTCATCGACGTGAGCCATGACCTCTACCAGCGCGCGATACTGGAGGCCGCCGCGTCCGCGGTCGGCGCGGGAGAGCTGTCGTGCCCCCACGGTCACGCGAGAGTCGACAATCACCTGTGCGGTGATCGGGTGGATTTCCAGGTGTGTCTGACGGGTGCGGAGGTATCGGCGCTCGCGCACCGGGTACGAGGTTGCCTGCTCTGCGAGGCGGCGGCCTCCGTCATCGGGAGTTCCGCGGTGGGAGTCAGTGCCCGCAATGTGGCGGAGGCACGCGACCAGCTCGCGGCCATGCTGGCGGGGAGTCCCGAGTGCTTCGCGCCCCCGTGGGAAGCCCTGAAGATGTTCGCGCCCGCTCGGCACTTTCCAAGCCGCCACGAATGCGTCACCCTCGCTTTCGATGCCCTGGCAGCCGCGCTTGCCGACGCCGAGTCGCGGGCTAATCTTCCCCGTCGCGATCTTCGAAGCCGGAAGCCTCGCGGATGCGGGCGATGATGGAAGTGCCATCCTCCAGGTGCTCTATCTGTACCGGCAGATAGTCGAAAGAGGGCGCAAGCCAGAAGGTGGTGCGCCGGGAGGCTCCCGGTACCGTTCGCTCCACCACGACGGTGTCCAGGTCGCCCAACGCGGTGGATACGCGGTCGGGACCGAGATGGCGGAAGTGGTAGATCTTCAGCTTGCCGCCGTCGGCGACCCGGTAGCTCTCGGGCCGGGCTCCCGACGCGAGGTCCCGCATCAGAGCGATGAGATGACTCTGGCGGTCGAAAGTCGGCTCGGGCACTTCCATCTGCCAGGTTTCCCCGTTTACGCGGTTGGTCAACGTTCCCGAGCTCGGGTCGAAGACCACCTCGACCTGGCGTTCCTTGGCTCCACGGCGCTTGTAGTCGTAACGCAAGGGGCGGATTTGCGATCCGGAGAGCTCCCAGACGCTGCGTTCCCGAACTTCCCTGTTGTCCAGCAGTGACGCGATTCCCGTGGCGCGGCTGAAGCTCGTGTATTCGAATCGGCCGTCACCCATCGGCGATTGGGCGATGCTCGTGGTGCCCACCTCGAGATCGCCGGCATGCAGGACATAGCTGGCCGCGAAGCGATCCGGGAGCGCGAGCGGCCCGGTAAGAGGCAGGGCGAGGAGCATCGTCGCAACGAGCGTTCGTGGAATGCTCACTGTGTGTTATCTGCCTGACCCGAGGGGTCGGTCTCGGGGTGCGCCCGTCCCTGCGAGGCCACGGTACGCACCGCTCGCGCGATCTCGGCGGGGTCTCCGAGATAGCGGCGCTCTCTCGCGTTCAGCGACTCGTCCAGTCGGTAGGCCAGGGGAACGCCGGTCGGGATGTTCAGCTCGAGGACGTCCCGATCGGAGAGGTGGTCGAGGCGGGCCACGATTGCGCGCAGCGAGTTGCCATGGGCCACGACGAGCACGCGCTTTCCCTGATTCAGGGCCGGCACGATGTCCGCGTCCCAGCAAGGCCGAAGACGCTCCATCGTGTCCTTCAGGCTCTCGCCGCGCGGGAGGAGGGCGGGGTCCACGCCGCGGTAGCGTCGGTCCCCTCGCGGTAGACGCTCGTCGCCGGCCGGGAGCGGAGGCGGTGGGATATCGAGGCTCCGGCGCCATTTGAGCACCTGATCATCCCCGAAGCGCGCCGCGGTCTCGGCCTTGTCGAGCCCCTGCAGATCGCCATAGTGCCGTTCGTTCAGGCGCCAGCGCCGATGGACCGGTATCCACATGAGATCCATCTCGTCGAGCACGATCCAGAGGGTGCGAATGGCCCGCTTGAGCACCGAGGTGTACGCGATGTCGAAGGAGAAGCCCTCTCGGAGCAGACTCGCGCCCGCATCGCCCGCCTCCCGTACGCCCTTCGCAGTGAGGTCGACATCGGTCCAGCCCGTGAACCGGTTCTCCCGGTTCCACTCGCTCTCGCCGTGGCGAAGCAGCACCAGGTCTCTCACCGCGCCCGCGCTCCGGCGGCGCGGCGCACGACGCGACCCCGGCTCGCGCGCGATGGGCCCTTCGATGAAATCGCACTCCGGGAGCCTTCGCGCCCGGCGGCGAAGCGCAGGGGTGTGAAGGCCAACGGGCTGGTGCGGCGCGAACCTTTCAACAGGGGTTTACCAGGGAAGCGCCCGCGCTCCGGCGTGGCCAGGCGCTACTCGAGCCAGGCGTTGACAGTGAAGAGATCGTCCTCGGAGAGGGTGCCGGCAAAGCGCTTGAGTCGGAGCACGTCGAGGATGTAGTCGTAGCGCGCCACGATGTGGTCGCGCCGGGCTCCGTAGACATCCCGTTCCGCGTTGAGGACATCCACCGAGGTACGGGTGCCGACCTGAAACCCGGCTTCGATGGCCTCCTTGGCCGAAATCGCCGAACGCACCGCCTGCGCGAGGGCTTCGACCTGCGATATGCCCGACTTCACCCCGAGGAACGCCTCCCTCGTGCGCCGCTGCGCATTGCGCTTGGCGCGCTCGTGCTCTTCCAGCGCCTGCCGATGGAGGTGAAGGCTCTCGCGCGTCGAGGACAACACCCCACCTCCCTGGTAGAGGGGCAGCCGGACCCCCAGTTCCACCCACGCGCTGGTGCCGTCCGTGCGCATCGCGCGGAAGCGGGCGCCGGCATTGTGCTTGTACTCCGCGTTCAGATCGACGGTCGGAAGCCTCCCCGCTTCCCGTCTCCTCACCTCTTCCCGGGCAAATCGGGAGGCGAGCTCCGTCGCGGCGACATCGAGATTCTGGCGCAACCCCAGTGCCGTCCACTCGTCGATATCGGCCGGTTCCGGGACTACCAGGGGCAGATCCTGGCCCAGGGTGGCGAGATCCTGGTGATACTCGCCGGTCACCGCGCGCAGCGCCTCGCGGGCGGTGTCGAGGTCGTTCTCCGCCGCGATGACCCGGGCCAGGGCGCGATCGAATCCCGCCTTCGCTTCTTCGACATCCGTCGCCGCGATGAGGCCCACCTCGAATCGCTGCCGGCTCTGCTCGAGCTGCTGTTCGAAGGCGTCCTTGGTGGCCTTCGCGAAGGACAGCTCATCGGCGGCTCTGAGAACGCCGAAGTAGCCCTGTGAGACCCGAAGCATCAGGTCCTGTCTGGCGGAGGCGTAGCGCAGGTGTTCCTGCTGCAAGAGGATGTCCGCCTGCTTCAGGGCGATGTTCAGGGATCCGCGGTAGACGGGCTGGTAAATCGAGAGCCTGATCACGTTTCCGAAGTCGATGTCTTCGTTCGTGCTCAGATCGAGATGGGAATTGACTCTCGGAAGCAACGCGGCACGGGCCTGGGCCGGCCTCTCGAGGGCGGCCCGATTCGCCGCCGCCGCGGCGAGGAAATCGGGGTCTCTGGTCAGGGCGAGGTCGTAGACATCCGACAGGTCGATCTCGGCCGCCCGTGCGGAACCCGCGATCGCAACCAGAAGTGCCGCGAAGAGACCGAACATCGCTGGGAGCCGTGGCGTAGTTTTTGTTCGCACTGCCGGTGCCTCCGGTATCTTCCTAGAACTCGAAGCGCTGCGGTGGGTCCCCTCCCTCAAGGGGCGGAACGACGGTCTCGAACAGGCTCTCGCTGTCCCATTGCCGGTTCGACGTGCGGGTTATCAGGCAGGCCTCCATCGCCGGGGCCCGTCCGACGATCGCGAACAGGCGCCCCCCGACGGCGAGCTGATCCAGAAGCGCCGGATCCAGCCGATGCACCGAACCGGTCAGCGCGATTGCATCGTAGGCCACGCCGCCGGCCGGCCACCCGCGATGCCCGTCTCCGATTTCGAGGGTGACGTTGTAGACGCCCTCGGCAGTGAGGGTCCGGCCCGCGCGCCCGCTCAGCTCTTCGATTATCTCGACGCTGGTGACGTGACGCGACGAGGCTGCGAGCAGCGAGGTCAGGTAGCCGCTCCCCGTCCCCACTTCGAGCACCGTATCTCCACCTTCGAGTTGAAGCGCCTGCAGCAATCGCGCTTCCTCCCGGGGCAGCATCATCTCCTGTTCGTGGCCGAGCGGGATGCGGGTGTCCGCATAAGCGAGCGCGCGGTACTCCTCGGGCACATAGGTGTCCCGCGGGCAGAGTTGGAACAGGCGCAGGACCTCGGCATCGAGTACTTCCCATGGCCGAATCTGCTGTTCGATCATGTTGTGCCGGGCAATCTCGAAGTTCATTGGGCGTTCTCTATCCGATTCCCGTTTTCTGGCGTCGCGTCGCTATAACGCTGTGCGGTGCTAGTGCGCGGTCTCCGGCGCACCGGCCACCGCCTGGGATTCTCGCGCCGCGTTCGGCCCGGCGTCGTCGTCTCGTCGAGAGAGATTCGGCGAGGAGAGACCCTGCTCCGCCGCGGGCGCGGTGCTTCTCCCCGATGGATCCGTGAAGCGGGTGTTGAGAGCCTGGACGTACCGGTCGGCGTCCTGGAGCACCTGGGCGATTCTCCTTTTGGCGGGCTTTCCCCACCCGGCGGGACGCACACCGAGCGACCAGCGCCAGAAGACGGTGTTGTGATCGAAAGCGCCGAGCGCCCATTGCGCCACGCCATCGAGGTCACGGCGACGACGCAGCCCCGCGCGCACCGTGCGTGCCGCCAGCCTCCTTACCAGGAAGTGCGCGTACCCGGCCGCCGCCGCCAGGACCACCAGGAAGATACCGAGCGCGAGAGGGTGTGCGCTCAGGGTTAGCCACCAGCTATGCTGAAATTGCAATCCGGCCCAGTGGCCGCCGGGGATGCTCCACGCGAGAAAAGCCACGAGGGCCGCGCCGAGCAGGAGACCATCCAGCAGCCACAGCCGCCGCCGCCACGAGGCCTTGGCGCGCGAGACGGCGGGCATGACGCGTTCTTCAATCGATCTCGCCGCCTGCTCCAGCACCCCGATGATGCGGTAGGCGCGCTCCACTTCGACCTGGCCGATACGCGCCTCGATCTCCGCCATGTCCTCGGCGCGCTTGTCCTCGTAGCGCTGCCGCAACTGCGGATCTTCGATCTGGATGGCCGCTTCCGGCGAATAGAGACGGTAGAAGCGCCCGGCCGTGAGACCCTTCTGGGCAAGGGCCCGGTGCCAGGCCGCGAACACTTCTTCCGGGTTGTCCTCGCGCGCGGCGTTGTCGATCTGGTTCAGGATGTAGAGGAACTTGTTCGAGTCGGCCCGGTGAATGGTGTCCGCCACGAGGTGCTGGAGCGTGTCCTGCATCGCCCCCGGTTCGGGATGGCGCGCATCGAAGAACACCAGGACCAGGTCCGAGATGTCCATGATGTGATCGGTGATGCGAAGGGTCGAGTTGCGCTGCTCGTCCGCATCGAAACCGGGTGAATCGATGAAGATCTTGCCCCGCAGCCGCTCCGAGGGACTGGTCTTGAGCTGCAGGTACACGTCGATGCGCGGGCCTTCGCCGGGTGCGACCTCGTCGATGGCGGTGCTCATCTGATAGAAGGGAAAGCGCGGATCGCCATCGAGCGCCCGTCCCGGCAGCGTGCGGCTCTCGCCCTCGCTGCTGAAGCACAGCACCGTGAACTTGTCATCCACCGCCTGGTTGCCGGTTTTTTGCAGCCGGTGACCGAGAAAGTCGTTGAGGAAGGTCGACTTTCCCGAGGAAAAGGTTCCGAGGACGGAAACCATCGGCCACCACGGTACGCGGGTCGCAAAGGACTCGTCCCGGCTCATCATGCCGAGCTGGTGCGCGACATGATCGAGGTCCCGGAAGCTCTTCACCACGTCGAGCAGAATGGGGTTTTCCTGCGCGAGATGCTCCTGAAGCTTCGCCATGCGCTGCGCGAGCGTCGTCGACTGGCCGGGCATTGATGATTCCGTTGATCGCCTGGGACGATTCTAACCTGGAAGCGAATCCGAACGCGCGAGGTCCCGTGTGGTCTTCCCGGCAAGGACAATTTGCGCGGGGTGCGCGCCCGCTCCCCGCACCCGGGTATCAATGCGATTCGGCGCTGACATGTCCCGGGTTCAGGAGCGTATCCACGATCCGGAGCGCCCCCCCGACTTCTCCATGAGGCGTACCCCGTCCATGGTCATTCCCCGGTCTACCGCCTTGCACATGTCGTACACGGTGAGCAATGCGATCTGCACCGCGGCGAGCGCTTCCATCTCCACCCCGGTACGGGAGAAGGTCTCGACGCGGGCGGTGCACAGAACCGAGGACGGAGTCTTGAGCGGGCGCAGATCCACCTCGATGCGGGTCAGGGGCAGAGGATGACAGAGCGGGATCAGATCCGCGGTCCGTTTCGCTCCCATGATGCCGGCGACCCGCGCCACCGCGAGCACGTCTCCCTTGTCGTGCTCGCCGGACACGATACGGTCCAGGGTCTCGGGCCGCATCAGGATACGTCCCTCCGCCACGGCCAGGCGTCGCGTTGGCGCCTTGTCTCCGACGTCCACCATGTGGACATCGCCCTGGGGGTTGAAGTGGGTCAGCTCGGGGGTGCTCATGGGCTCAGTCCGGGTTGGGCCGGGTCACAGTATCTCACCGCGGAATAGAGATCGGGTCGAGCGGTGCGGGCACTGTTATCATCGTCCATCATCCGTCGACGGGAGCGGCCTTCCCAGTGGTCACGGTACGGTTCTTTGCCGGTCTTCGGGAGGAGTTCGGTCGACCCGAGGCGTCGGTTCAGGCCGAGACGGGGATGAAGGTGATCGACGTCTGGCGCCGGGTCGGCCCGGGTCGCCCCATGCCTTCCGAAGTGCTGGCGGCGGTGAACTTCTGCTACGTCGGCCGGGAGCATCCGGTCCGCGACGGCGACGAAGTCGCCTTCTTCCCGCCGGTGACCGGAGGCTGAGGCTCCGCCGCGCGCGTCCCGCGTGGCGTGTACGCATTTGCGCCTTGCGACGTCTGCCCGCCCCCGGTTCTCGCGAATCGGCGAAGCAGGGCGACTGCCGGGACGGGATCCGGGCCGGCCAGGCCGCCCGAGCCGCCCCTTCCGTCTCGACTCCCGGCCACCGGGCTTCAATGCGCATGCCGCCGAGGCATCGCCTCGCGATGACGCTCAGATGTCGTCTTCGGCTCTCTTCGTGAGCACTTCGAACCCGTCCCCGGTCACGAGAACGGTGTGCTCCCACTGCGCGGACAGACTCCGATCCTTGGTCACCACCGTCCAGCCGTCCTTCAGGAGCTTCACGTGACGCTTGCCCGCGTTGACCATCGGCTCGATGGTGAACGTCATTCCCTCCTCGAGCCGCTCACGGGTTCCGGGCTTGCCGTAGTGCAGCACCTGCGGATCCTCGTGGAACACCCGTCCTATACCGTGCCCGCAGTACTCGCGAACCACCGAGCAGTTGTTCTTCTCCACGTGGGACTGAATCGCATGGCCGATGTCGCCCAGGTGAATGCCGGGGCGGACCATTTCGATCCCGATGCGCATCGACTCGTAGGCGATGCGCGAGACTCGCTTCGCCGCGATCGACGCGTCGCCGACCATGAACATCTTGCTCGTGTCGCCGTGGTAGCCATCCTTGATCACGGTGATGTCGATGTTGACGATATCCCCGTTCTTGAGCGTGCGCTCGCCGGGAATCCCATGACAGACCTGGTGGTTCACCGAGGTACAGATGGACTTGGGAAACCCGTGGTAGTTGAGCGGGGCCGGAATGCAGCCGAGGCGGTCGACGATGTGGTCGTGACAGATCCGGTCGAGAGCGCCGGTCGTCACCCCGGGGACCACGTGCGGGCGAATCATGTGCAGCACCTGGGCCGCGAGCCGACCCGCCACGCGCATTTTCTCGATTTCCTCCGGTGACTTTATCGAGATGCGGTGCTCGGGCCTGGGTCTGGACAAGGGGAGATTTCTCATTCCCGGTCGGGATCTGGGCGGTTTGTGGGGGCTGATCGCGTTATGGTATAAAGCGCGCCCCCCGGCGGCAACACGCCGGCGGGAGATCACACGTGCGTTCCACATTCCCATCCGGGTGCCCCCGCCCAAAGCCGGGGTCGATGGGCAAGACGCACGGAAGCCCAACCCATTCATGAGGCCATTGGTTCATGGCAGACGTCACCATGCGCGAGATGCTGGAGGCCGGAGTTCACTTCGGTCACCAGACCCGCTTCTGGAACCCGAGAATGGCGCCGTACATTTTCGGAGAGCGCAACAAGATCCATATCATCAACCTCGAGAAGTCGTTACCTCTCTACAGCGAGTCGGTGGGCTTCCTGCGGCGGATGGCCGCCAATCGCGGCACGATCCTCTTCGTGGGCACCAAGCGCGCAGCGCAGTCGGTAGTGGCGCGCGAGGCCGCGCGCTGCGGCATGCCCTACGTCGATCGACGCTGGCTCGGCGGCATGCTGACCAACTTCCGCACCGTGAAGAACTCCATCAAGCGGCTGAAGGAGTATGAGGCACTGATCGACGAGGGGGGGCTCGATCGCGTCAGCAAGAAGGAGGGGCTTGCCGTCCAGCGCGAAGCGGCAAAGCTCAATCGCAGTCTCGGCGGGATCCGGGACATGGACGGCATTCCCGACGTCATCTTCATCATCGATGTCGGTCACGAAAAGATTGCGGTGGCCGAGGCGGTGAAGCTCTCGATTCCGGTAGTGGGCGTGGTCGACACCAACAACACCCCGGAAGGCGTCGACTATGTGATACCGGGCAATGACGATGCGATTCGCTCCATCGAGCTCTACCTGCAGGGTGCGGCGAACGCGATCATCGAGGGGCGAATGTCCGCCCAGCTCCCCATCGGTCCCGAGCGCGAGCGTAGCGAATCACGGGAGGCGGCGGAGGAAGCGCCGTCTGAGCCGTCGGAGTCGTCGGAGGGTGGAGCCGAGGGCGACGGGGCGCCGGAAGCCGCCGTGGAGCCCGCGGCGGATTCGCAGGGAGTGACAGTGCGCAAGAAGGTGACTCTCAAGACCGTGAGCAGCGCGACGAACGGATCGGCCGAACCCGAAGGGGGTGCGCCCGAAGAGAGCGCCCCGGAAGCGGGCGCCCCCGAAGAGAGTGCGGACGCCGAGCGCCCGTCGGAGTAGAGCAGAGGTAGGCCGGCCATGCAGATCAGCGCAAGTCTGGTAAAGGAGCTTCGCGAGCGCACCAGCGCGGGGATGATGGAGTGCAAGAAGGCGCTCGTCGAAACGGGGGGCGACCTCGATGCCGCGGCCGAACACCTGCGAAAGTCCGGCCAGGCCAAGGCCGACAAGAAGTCGGGACGCGTCACCGCGCAGGGCCTCATCGGCATCGCAACCCGGGACGCGCGGGGGGCGATGGTCGAGGTCAACTGCGAGACCGATTTCGTCGCCAAGGAGGAGCGCTTCAGCGCCTTCGTGCAGGCGGTGGCGGACTGTGCCCTGAAACATGGCGCCCGCGATGTAGACGCGCTGCTCGCAAGCCCGATCGAGGAAGGCGGCGCAAGCGTGGAAGAGCGTCGGCGCGATCTCATCGCACAGCTTGGCGAGAACATCACGGTGCGACGCGTCACTTGCCTTGCGTCACGGGGCGGCAACCTGGGCGCATACTCGCACCTCGGTCGCATCGGGGTGCTGGTTGACCTGGAGGGCGGTGACCCGGCGCTCGGCAAGGATGTCGCGATGCACGTGGCGGCAAGCCGTCCCCTCGCGATCCGCGAGGCGGACTTGCCGGCGCAGATGCTGGAGAAGGAGCGCGAGATTCTCCTCGCCCAGGTCGCCGAGAGCGGCAAGCCGGAGGCGATTCAGCAGAAGATCGTCTCCGGGCGCCTCGGCAAGTACGTGCGGGAGATCACGCTTCTCGGACAGCCCTTCGTCAAGGACCCGGATCAGTCGGTGGAGAAGTATCTGAAGGGCGCGTCGGCATCGGTGAATGCCATGGCCCGATTCGAAGTCGGCGAGGGAATCGAGAAGAAGGCCGAGAACTTCGCGGCGGAGGTGATGGCGCAGGTCCGAGGCAGCGAGACACCCTCCGGGCAGGCCTGAAGAAGCCTTCTCCACAGAACGCGGGTCCAGCCGGCTGAGAGAGACCCGTTATCGTTTCGAATTTCGGTGTCCGTGCCCGCCGGGTGTCGGGAGCAAGGAAGTATCGCGCGTGGCGGGACCAGTCGAAGACGCCGCGGATTCAGGGCACTTGCGAAGCGACGCACCGAAGCCTTGAAGTTGGCGAGGACCGGCGGGTCGCCGCCGAGGAGAGGGTCCCCGTCGACGAGATCGCGCCGCTGGATGAGTCGTCGGCTGGCGCATCCCCACGCTTCATCCGGTGAACGCGCGGCCTGGCGCCGAGATGCCGTGCGCGCGCAGCGTGCTCGCAACGCTCGGGCGTTGCAGCTGGATGCGCCGGTCGCTCAGCAGGTATGAGAACACGTATCCGAGGCCGAGGATGAGCACGCCGATCAGGAAGCAGTAGATGATGGAGCGGTCGGGGTACTGGTCCTTGAGATAGCCGATGTACAGGGGGCCGCAGATGCCCGCCGCCGCCCAGGCCGTCAGCATGACTCCGTAGACTGCGGACATCTTGCGTGCGCCGAAGACGTCGAGCACGAAAGAGGGCATCGTCGCGAAGCCACCGCCGAAACAGAGCATGATGTAGCAGACGAGTATCGAGAATATCCACGGATCGCGTTCCGTCATGAGAATGCCGAACACGATCATCTGGCTTGCAAGCAGGATCCTGAACACCCGGATACGGCCGATGCGATCGGAGAGCAATCCGAAGAAAAGCCGGCCAAAGCCGTTGCAGAGCGAGCTGGCGGCGATCAGGGTTGCGCCATACGCGGCGAGGGTTTCCGGCTCCACACTCGGATCGGCAAATCCCCACACATCCTGCAGCAGCGGTGACTGAAAGCTGATGACAGCGATGCCGGCGGCGATGTTGAAAAAGAACACGAGCCACATGACGGCGAACTCGCTGGAGTGCAGACAGCGAGTGGTCGAGTCCGGCTCATCATGCTCGACTGAAGTCGGGGCGGGCTCAAAATGACTGGCGAGTGCCGGGGGTGGGTTACGCAGTGCCAGACTGCAAGGGATCAGTACCGCGGCGAACACCACCCCGAGCCAGATGAAGAGGAGCGAAAGATCTCCATCCGTGTGCACCAGAAGCAGGGGCGCAAGCCCCTTGCTCAGCACGACCGCACCAAATCCGAAGCCCATTACGACGATGCCCGTTGCGAGTCCCTTCTTGTCCGGAAACCACTTCGCCACCGTGGCTACGGGTGTCACGTAACCGAGCCCGATCCCGGCGCCGCCGATCACGCCGTAACCGAGGCAGAACAGTGCGAGGCTGTCGAGCGTCAGGGCGAGGCCCGCTACCATGTAGCCGCCCGAGAACATCACGCTGCCGGCAAGTGCCAGCCGTTTCGGTCCCACCTTGGGCAAAATCATGCCTGCGCCCGCGGCGGACATACCGAGCGAGAAGATGGTGATGCCGAACGCGAGCGCCGTGTCGGTGAACGACCAGCCGAGCTGCCTCACGAGAAGCGTCTGAAAGAAGCTCCACGCGTAGACGGTCCCCAAGCAGACCTGCAGGACCGTGCAGTAGAAGAGCGCCGCTATGCGTGACTCGGCCAATGGAAGGCTATTCTCTTGCGTCCGTCCGTGAGAGCCCATTCGCCTTGTCGAAATCCATTGCTTGCGAAAAGTAGAGGAAGAGCCGCGCGAGGTCGCCGGCCTCGTCCTTGCGCGCGAGCAGCGCTTCGTTCCCCGCGTCGTCGGCCTTGCGTTCGCGGGCGATCTTCACCGCAAAGGCGAGGACTCCGTCAACCGGTCTGGCGGCCTGGTTGACGAGCCAGATCGCGGCGAGAATGCCGACGACGAATACGATGGAGATGAGATAGACCTGTTGTCCGATCGCTCTCTGGATCTTGAGGGCGACCAGCCCGGTGTCCATGCCGATGTGGACCGCTCCGGCGACTCCCGCCAGGATGGGGCTGGCGACCTCGACGAAGTCTCCCATGCCGGGCAGGTGCCGTTTCACGGTGGCCATGCTGGCCGGGTCGCGGGTCTTGATCTCCTCCGGAATGCCCGGCACGAAGGTGTGGGCCACGAACTCTCCGGTTTCGCTGGTGATGTAGATGTAGCTGATACCCTGAATCTCCACGAACTGATCGATCAGGGACTGCAGAGCCGCCAGGTTGCTGTTCAACAGGATATTTACGCTGGCGTCGGCTATCGTCTTGGCAATGTCCCGGCTGTTGGATTCGTACTCTTCGGACAAGTGCGTATCGACCGTGTAGATGCACAGAAGCGACGTCGATACCCCAATCAGACCGAAGAGGAGGAACACACCGAACAGAGTCTTTCGGAATAGCTTTGGTGTTTGCATGTCAGGCGAACCTGTCTTCCCAACTGGTCAGGGGAATGAAGCGGCCCTCGTCGACGACGGTGTAGTAGACCTTTTGCAAGCCTTGACGGCGCTTCGGCCCAAATGTCACGCGCTCCCCGATCCCCAGGTCAAGATCTCTGATGCCGAAGACGGCGCCCTCGAGCGCGCCCCGATGCGGTCTGTCGCCCAGGCGATTGAGCACCTCGACCATCAGCTTGGCATTGAGAAAGCCCTCCAGGCTGACGAAGCTGTGGGAGAATGGCGTGTACTCTTCCCGCAACAGTTCTTGCGGGGGCTTGGGGTCGTACCGCGCCATCAACTCCTGGTACTCGCGCACGGCCGGGATCGCCGTGTCGTGATAGCTGGGTACGACCTGCGAGTTGACGAGCAGTCTGGTGTAGCGCTCGGCGTCCTGAACCTCCCGCATGACAAGGTTCAGGAGGTTCTCGCTGCCGACGAAGGACACGTTGGCAATGGGCACGCGCAACCCGAGATCGACGGCATCGCGCAGAAACGCGGCGCATGCGGCGTAGGCGCCGATGCAGATGACCGCGTCGGGGCGCGAAGCCTTAAGGATCTCCACCTGGGCGCGCATGGTCCCGGTGAACTTCGAACCGCGAGTGTAGGTCGCTTCGCCGACGATTCGCTCGCCGAAGGTTTTCAGGGCACGACGCACGCCCGCCCAGCCGCTGCGGCCGTACGCATCGGCCTGATAGAAGACGGCGATGCGCCTGCGTCCGATCCTGACGAAGTTCTGAACCAGGCCCGCGGTCTCCTGCCGATAGGAGGCGCGCAGATTGAAGGCGAAGGCGCCGTACGGCGGCTCCCTCTGAGGCTGCGCGCCGGTAAAAGGAAAGAACAAATAGACCTGTCTGTCCTGAAACTTCTTGAGCATGGGAAGGACGCGGGTGACCGTCGGCGTGCCGACATAGCCAAAGAGCGCAAAGACCTCGTCCTCCAGCATCAGGGTTATCGTGTTCCGGACCGACAGATCGGGCTGATAACCATCGTCGTAGGCTCTCAGAACGATCCGTCGGCCCCGGACGCCACCGTTGCGGTTGACGTGCTCGAAACAGGCGCTGGCCCCGCGAAATAGCTCTATGCCGAGCCCACGGGAAGGACCCGAGAACGCGGCGGACATGCCGAGCACGATCTCACCGTCGGTCGCATCCGTCGAAGCCGCCGCACCGTGCGGGCGCCAGCCGAGTCCCATCAACCATCCGGCAAGGCCGTATCGAAGGACGCTTCGTCTCGTCGTCGGCGCCATTGCGTGATGCTCTCTAGTCGAACTCAAACCACTTTACAACTGAGAAGTCTCGTTGAAATCCCGCAGTCCGCCGTCTTTCACCAGATAGCGAATCCATGACACCTCGTCAGGGCCATCGCGGCGGTAGAAGACATGGCGGGGCAATGGACCACTGCAACAATGCGCGGCGACAAATCGACAGCCGTTGCGCAAGGCTGTTCCAGGGTCAGTATTTCATGTCCCCGGGGGTGTCCGCCACCGGCGCCTCGTCAGGCTCGTTACAAGAGCCGGGCCCGGTGGGGGGAAGGGAGGAGAGTCATCAGACTTCTGGCGTTCCGTGAGACCCGTCCAGTGGTCCCTCGCACCGCATCAGCGGAATCTGCTGATGGGAGTTGTCCGTCCTTGAATGTCCTTCCCGCGGCGGGTATCGTCTTCATCATGTCCTGGATGGTGGGGTCACGTCACGGCTTCGGATAGACCTTCCGAATTCACGGTGTGGCAGGATGAATCTTGAGGGACAAGCAGGAACCCGTAAGACGAGGGTGCAATGATGACAATGATTGGCACTACGGCATTGCGCGCCATCAGCCGTCGGGCTGGGATCCTGGCCGTACTCGCTCTCGGTGCCGGGAGTGTTGGCGCGCAGAACGCCGCTTCGCAAACCGCGGGAGGAGACCCGGGAGTATTCGACGACCGCATCCTGTTCGGACAGTCCGCGGCGCTCAGCGGCCCCGCGCAAGTGCTCGGCAACAATATGCGACTGGGCATAGAAGCCGCATTCGGTGAGGTCAACGAGAACGGAGGCGTTCACGGTCGCCGCCTGGAACTCACGACCCTGGATGACTCCTACGAAACGGAGGCGGCGTTCAACAACACCCAGCGGCTGATCAACTCCGACCGAGTCTTCGCGCTCATCGGCGCGGTCGGAACGCCCACCGCCCGTGCCAGCGTGCCGGTAGCGGCGGCGGCCGGAGTGCCCTTCGTCGCTCCCTTTACCGGCGCCGAGCTGCTGCGCAGTTCCGATTTGGACAACGTGCTTAACCTGCGGGCATCCTATCATCAGGAAACCGAAGAGATAGTCGCCCGCCTCACCGAGGATTTGGGGATAACGCGCGTTGCGGTGCTGTATCAGAACGATTCCTACGGCGCGGACGGCTTGATCGGGGCGCAGTTGGCTCTGGAGCGGCGTGGGCTGACTCCGGTTGCGACCGGGTACTACCGACGTAACACCACGGCGGTGAAGTACGCGCTACTCGAAATCGCCGCCGCCGAGCCGGAAGCGCTGATCATGATTGGCGCCTACGCCCCGGTGGCCGAGATGATTGCCCTGGCCTCCCGCACGAATCCGGATCTGGTGTTCGTGACCGTCTCATTCGTGGGCAGCAAGGCCCTGTCCGCGGCGTTGGGGCCGGACGGGGCCGGTGTTTACGTTACTCAGGTTGTTCCTCTGCCCTATGGCACCAGCGTACCCGTAGTTGCCGCCTACCAAAAAGCCATGGCAGATCAGGATGCCGATGCGGCGCCGAGTTTCGTGTCTCTTGAAGGATATCTGGCCGGACGCCTGGCCATCGTCGCACTGGAGGCCTGTGGTCGTGAAGTCAGTCGGGACTGCTTCCTCAACTCGGTCCGTGGCGCCGATGCAATCGATATCGATGGATTCCAGCTCCAGTACGGCCCGAACGACAGCCAGGGATCGGATGTCGTGCTGCTGACGGTGATTGGCGAGGATGGAAATTATCACCCGGTCGACAAAATGACAGGTGCAGAATAATGGCTCAATTCCGACTTTCCGCGCCCCTTCTGGTGACCACGGCCGCGGCCCTGGTCATTTTCATTGTCGCCGTGCTGAGCGGTTGGCAGTCAACCGAACGCCTGGGCAATCGCTCTGCTTCCAGCGAACACGCCGAGTCCCTGTCCGCCGCGTTCGAAGTCGCCCGATACGCCGGATTGTTGGCGTCGGCCAGTGCGGTCAAGACAAGTTTCCGGATGACCCCCGACAGCCTGGCCGGGATTTCCGCTTCCGTCGCCGAGAACAGAGACGCCTTGTACGAGCAACTGGCGATTCTGGAGACCCATGACCAGGATGGGCGTGTGGCGCAAGTGCGGCAACACGTCGATTCCCTGACATCCAGTGTCGAGCTCATCGAGAGCGGACGACCGGAGTTGTTGCGCATCTTGGGCGAGAGTCACGCCAACGTCCGGGAGCTGCGCCATGGATTCAACCAGCAGCTCGAAGTGGCCATGAACACCAGCATGGACGACCAGATCCATCACATGATGACCAGGTACGACGAGTACGGAAGACCGACGCAAGTAACGTCTTCTCCCATATCCGAAGAGGTGCTCCGGCTCTATCATTTTGCCAATCTGACGAGTAGCCAGGGGGTGGCGATGATCAAGCTGCGAGGCGCAGCCGTCCTGCCCTTTGCCCAGATGATTCCGTACATACAGGAGGACTTCGAGTCGGAAGTCCGGCGAATCGAGAGAAGCATTCAGTACTTGTCCGCAAACGGATCTCCCAACTTGCACCCCGATGCCATTTCCCTGCTGCAAAGGCTTGTCAGCTACGGCGAGGGAGAAGGGAATATCTTTGAGCACACGAGTGCCAGATTGCAGTTGGTCGCCACAGAGAACCGGCAGATTGCTGCCAACGAGAGGATTCTGGAAACACTCTTGACCGAAGTGGACGGTATGGTGGTAGATATCCGTCAGCGCGCCGTAGACGCCGCCGCCTCCGCGGCCGAGTCCGCCGATAATGCCCGAGACAACTTGCTGATCATTGCCGTGATTGGCGTCGTGGGAATCTTGCTGGCCACTTGGTACTTCGGGAACAGAGCCAGCAGAGGCTGAAGCGGCTCTGTGATTTCGAACCTTCCGAGACCGAGGCGCACAGGCAGACGGTCGCAACAAATAGACCTTCCCCACAGCCGGACCGGTGGCGATTTCACGCCGGAGGCTCGGCTTGGTTCAGGCCCGCTCTGTTGGGTTTTGTTCCCGGTGAGCTACTGGCGCCACCCGGTATGGCCTTGACGCCAATTCACGCCGGTTGAGCCGTATCGCGGTTGACCGTACTCTGGAGCAGCGCGCCGCGATGGCGGGCGACTTCAGGCCAGAGCCTGCTCCAGATCCCGGAGAATGTCGTCGATGTCTTCGAGCCCGACCGACATCCGGATACGCGTGGTTTCGCGCACCCCGGTGACCAGGGAGCCGACGTCGCCGAGGCTGACCCAGGGTCGGCAGAGCTCCACCCGCTCGAGGAATCGGGAGTGCGTGGATTCGCGGTCGACGTCGAACGAGAGCATCCCGCCATAACCGTCCCATTGCCGGCGGGCGAGGTCGTGTCCTCGCGTCTCCGGCAGTCCCGGGTATCGTACCGCCCGCACCTTGCGATGGGCGGCCAGGAACTCGGCCACGCTCCCGGCGTTCTCGCAGTGGCGTCGCATGCGAATCGGCAGGGTCTTCATGCCTCTCAGCAGATAGTATGCGTTGGTCGGACCGAGGATGCCGCCCAGCACGTTGCGCACCCGGACAAGCTCCTCCGCGAGCTCTTCGTCGCGGGTGGTGATGACGCCGGCCAGCGCATCGCCGTGCCCGCACAGGTACTTCGTCGCACTGTGGATCACGATGTCGGCGCCGAGCTCCAGAGGCCGGAACAGGCAGGGCGAGAGCCAGGTCGCGTCCACCACCACCACGGCGCCGGCCGCGCGCCCGGCATCGATGGTGGCGGCGGAGTCGATGATCTCGCAGGAGGGGTTCGCGAGCGGCTCGAAATACACCACATCCGTCTTCTCTTGCAGCGCCTTCGCAAGTTGATCGGGCTCGCGCATGTCGACGGAGACCACCTCGACTCCGAGCCGGGGCAGATCGCGCTCAAACAGTTCGGTCGTCCAGGCGTAGGTTGTGCGGTGGGTCACCAGACGTGACCCGGCGGAGAGCAGCGTGAGCATGGTCTGGCTGATCGCCGCCATGCCGCAGGCCGCGGACACGCTTCGCGTGCCCCCCTCCAGAGCGCGGACTTTCTCTTCGAACGCGGCACACGTGGGGTTGCCGCTCCGGTAGTACTGTCCGTCGACGGTCGCCCCCTGGTGGATTGGCGTCGAGGACGCGTAGTCGACTTCCCCCGCGTGAATGGAGGTGGTAGCGAAACCCTGGCGGTCGTTCTTCATCGGGATCCTCTGATGCTTTGGCCCGCAAACCTCACCGATTGCTCAACTGGCGGAAGCCGATATGTAAGCGCTTGCGGTCCGTTCTGTGTCGCGCCGATTTCGACTCCGTGTCGGTGGCGACTTGCGCGTCTTTCGACCCGTGCGCCCCACTATCTCGGCTTCCTGGCGTCCATCCGCAAGCGCGGGATCGACTAAGGAGGCGCTCCGTGCGCCCCACTGTTTCGGCATACCGGCGCCCGAAGCGGCCGAGTATCGTTGTGGTTTGCGCACTGGTCTCGGTTTCCTGCTCCACTTCCCGGCGCGGCCAGGTTTCGAGTGCATCGCACGCACCGGTCCCGGTCCAGTGAATGTATCGAAATGCACCGGGACGACGCCGGGAAGCGGTGGCGCCCGCGCCCCGGTGTGGAACGGAGGGCGCGCGCCGAGGGGTCAGGCCGGGGCCTGCTCGAAGCGCGGCAGGCCGTCCGCGATCGTGTACCAGGGCGCCCGGTCCGCGGCGAAGATGTGGTCGTCCGCTCCCCGACCGGGATCACCGTCGAGCGCCCCGAAGGGCACCACCGCGAATCCGCGCTCGGGGTCCCGGCGCGGCATGCCCGAACCGCAGGTACGGCAGAAGTTCTGCCGGAAGAAGCGGGCCGAGGGCAGCTTGTAGGATTCGATGTTTTCCTCGCCACGAAGAAAGACGAGGTTGTCCGTCGCCGTGAACCCGTTCGTGGTGTGGGCGGCGGCCCTCGCCAGGCGGCAGCGAGAGCAGTGGCAGTTATGGATCGCGCTCCAGTCGGGTTTCACCTCGAAGGCCACCGCGGCGCAGAGGCAGCTCCCGGGCACCGCGCCGGGCGATGCGCTCGGGGCTCGCGAGTTCTCGATCACCGGACCTCCCTCATCCGGGGGCCAGGTGTCGTACTGCGGAAGATCGTCGCCGATATGGTGCCAGGGGGCCATGGAAGCGACGAAGATGTGCGCGACGACTTCCAGTTCCGCGGCGCCGGCATCCACGCTTGCGGCCGGAATGCCCACGCGGGCGTCGCCGAAGGGGTAGGGCGTCACCGAACCGCAAACGCGGCAGAAGGCGCGTATCGAGCCCGCGGAGCTCTCGTATCGGGTGATGGCGCTTTCCCCCGAGAGCCACTCGAACGACGCGGCGGATACACCGGTGTAGCTTGCGAAGGGCGCCCCGTGGGCCTTGCGGCACATGGCGCAGTGGCAGTGGGTGACGGGGTCGAGCTTTCCGTGGGCCCGCCACCGCACCGTCCCGCAGAGACACTTTCCCTCGACCATGTCTGGTTCCTCCCGCCGATGAGAAAGGGTATGCCGAAGGAGGTCTCGAAGCCAGCCGCCCGACTCCCCTACGGCGATTCCAGCCCGCGGCGCGCGAGCCGATTGGCCCGTCGTGGGGGAGAATCGGCCCGTCGTGCGCGCCGACCGCGCCGGGCCGGACACCGGACTCATGCTAGACTTCGGCCGAGTGAATCGCCCGGTGCCTACCTGCAGACGCGTACTGCTGAAACTCAGCGGCGAAGCGCTGTTACGGGACACCCGCTTCGGTATCGAGAAGGCGATGCTCGGCTCCGTATCCCGGGAAGTGGCGAAGCTCGTGGACATCGGGGTCCAGGTGGCAATGGTGATCGGAGCCGGCAACATCTTCCGCGGCTCCGCCCTGGTCGAGAAGGGGATCGAACGGGTCACCGCGGACCAGATCGGCATGCTCGGCACCATCATGAACGCGCTCGCATTGCAGGACGCGATGGAGAGCCACGGAATGACGGCCCGGGTGATGTCCGGCATCCGCATCAATCAGTTGTGCGAGGAGTACATCCGCCGCCGCGCGGTGCGCCACCTGGAAAAGGGCCGGGTCGTGATCTTCGGCGCCGGCATCGGAAACCCCTTCTTCACCACGGATACCGCGGCCTCCTTGCGCGCCATCGAGATCGACGCCGATCTCCTCGTCAAGGCGACCAAGGTGGACGGCGTGTTCTCGGCCGATCCGAATCGCGATCCCGAGGCCCGGCGTTATCGCCATCTCGGGTATGACCAGGTGCTCTCGCAGCGTCTTGCGGTCATGGACGCCACCGCGGTGGTGCTGTGTCGCGATAACGATCTGCCACTGCGGGTGGTCGACATGAATCGCCCAGACGCCTTTCTCCGGGCGGTGACGGGAGAGGATGAGGGCACCCTGGTGGAAAACGTGCCGGACGGCGCGGAATCGGCTATATAGATCCCTTGACGTGCCTGACAGCCACGGAAACGGCCCATGAATACCGTCGATTCGATCAAGAAGGACGCGAACACTCGCATGCACAAGAGCCTGGAGGCTCTCAAGCAGGAGCTCGCCAAGCTGCGCACCGGCCGCGCCCACACCAGCCTGCTCGACCACATTCAGGTCGCGTACTACGGCACCGAAATGCCGTTGAATCAGGTCGCGAGCATCACGGTTTCCGATCCGCGCACCCTTTCGGTGACGCCGTGGGAAAAGAAAATGGTGCCGGAGGTCGAGAAGGCGATCATGAACTCCGAGCTCGGGCTCAACCCGGCCACCGCGGGAGATGTCATCCGGGTTCCGCTGCCGGTGCTGACGGAAGAACGGCGCCGAGACATGATCAAGCTCGTGCGCCACGAGGCGGAGAACACCCGCGTCGCAATCCGCAACATCCGCCGTGATGCCAACGCGCACCTCAAGAAGCTCATCAAGGACGAGAGCCTGCCCCGAGATGCCGAGCACCGCGCCGAAGCCGAGATTCAGAAGACCACCGACCGCCAGATTGCCGCGGTCGAGGATGTTCTCAAGGCGAAGGAAGCGGAGTTGATGGAGTTCTGACGATTCGAGCGATGCACTCCAATCAACCGGCGGGAAGTGCCGAGGGCAAAGCTCCCCGCCATGTCGCCATGATCATGGATGGCAATGGCCGCTGGGCGACCCGGCGGCGGCTCCCGCGCTTCGCAGGCCACCGGGCAGGCGTGGAGACGGCCCGGGAGATGGTGCGCGCCTGCGGCGACAAGGGCATCGAAGTCCTCACCCTGTTCGCCTTCAGCAGCGAGAACTGGAGGCGACCCGAGGAGGAGGTCGGGCTGCTGATGGATCTCTTCGTGGCGGTGCTCGACCAACAGGTGAAGGAGTTGCACGACAACAACATCCGCCTGCGTGTCATCGGGAACCGCGATGGCCTTCATGCCGGCCTGCGGGAGCGCATCGACGAGGCGGAGTCCCTCACCGAAGGCAATACGGGCCAGACGCTCGTCATCGCCGCAAACTACGGGGGCCGGTGGGACTGCTGCCAGGCGACGCGGCGCGTGGCCGAGCGCGTGCTGCGGGGCGATCTGGCGCTCGCGGACATAGACGAGCAGGTACTGCGTGCGGAGCTCTCGCTCGCCGATGTGCCGGAGCCGGATCTCTTCATTCGCACCGGAGGCGAGAGGCGGGTCAGCAACTTTCTGTTGTGGCATCTCGCATACACCGAGCTCTACTTCACCGATACCCTGTGGCCGGACTTCGATCGAAGCGGACTGGAGGCGGCGCTCGCCTACTACGCCGCCCACCAGAGGCGCTTCGGGAGAACCGGGGAGCAGATCGCCGAGGCGCGGGGGATCTGATCTCGCGGCGACCAGGCCACCGGGCTCGTGGGAAGTCGCGCCCACCCGTGCAGCCGGGCAGCGCCGGCATGGTCCGCGGGCACGCGCGCGCTCGACCGAAACGCGGTTTGAGGCGAGAGCGGGCTGCTTTCTCGCGGGAGCGCGGCGCCCGCGCAGCGGTGCGGACATGCTGAACACGGAGCTGGCTCGACGGATCGCGGCCGCGGTGGTTCTGGTGCCGGCGGTGGTCGCCGCGGTGCTATGGCTCCCGACCGGGTACTTCGCGGCGGCGGCCGCGCTCTTCGTCGCCACGGGGAGCTGGGAGTGGGCCGGGCTCGGCGCGGATGCGACTCCGGTTCGGCGCCTTGTCTACGCGTTCGCAAGCCTTCTCATGATGTTGCTGCTCTTCGCGTTCTCGCCTTCTCCTGGCGCGCTGCTCATCACGTGTGCCGCGGGGGCGGCGTGGTGGGGGGTGGCTCTGCTCTGGGTGGTCGGGACGCAGCGCGGTCGCCATGCGATCAGGCCCGGTCCGCAGTGGCTGCACTGGGTCATTGGGTGGTTGATGCTGGTGCCGGCGTTCTGCGCCCTGGTACTGATGCATGCCTCCGGATCTGCAGGCCGGTGGTGGATGCTGCTGCTCCTCGCGTTCGTCTGGAGCGCGGATGTCGGAGCCTACTTCGTCGGCCGGCGATTCGGCCGTCGCCGCCTCGCTTCCCGCCTGAGCCCGGGGAAGTCCTGGGAGGGCGTTCTCGGAGGCGCCGCGGCCAGCCTGGGGGTCGGGATCGGAGCCGCCCTGATCGTTCAGGATCCGCGGATTCCCTGGTGGACCTTCGCGGTGCTGGCGGTGGGAGTCGCTCTGGTGTCTGTTCTCGGCGACTTGACGGAGAGCCTGGTGAAGCGCCAGGCGGGGGTCAAGGACAGCGGGGTGCTCATCCCGGGGCACGGAGGGGTGCTGGATCGGATCGACAGTCTGTGTGCCGCGGCGCCGTGTTTCGCCCTGGCGATCGCGGGCATGTTGGGGACCAGGTTCCTGCGATGAGCGTCGGCGCCGGGCTTGCGAACATGACCTGCGCTCGCCGGGACGAAGCGACACCGGCATCTCGCCAATCAACGACTCGCCGCGGCCCGTCTTCCGTTCCGTGCCCGCCACTATCCCGCTACCTGGGCGCCCGCGCTACGACTGCCGGTGAGACGTGCGGGCTTGCAGTGGGCTGTGGTCCTCCGCCAGGGGGCCGGGCGGCGCATCCAGTCGACGCGGGGAGACGGAATTGAGAGGCATCGCGATTCTGGGCTCCACCGGCACCATCGGGGTCAACACCCTCGATGTCGTGGCACGGCACCCGTCCCGCTTCCGGGTCGCGGGACTGAGCGCGCATCGCGACGATGCGGGAATGGCCCGCCAGTGCTTGCGGTGGCGTCCTCGGCTGGCCGCGATGGCCGATTCGGATGCGGCCGAGCGACTGCTTCGGCGCTTGCGCGACGCGAAGGTCGAGGAGACCGAAGTGCGGGCCGGAGTGGAGGGACTCGAGGCCGTCGCCCGCCTCGAGGAAGCCGACACCGTGATGGCGGGCATCGTGGGCGCGGCGGGGCTCCTGCCGACGCTCGCCGCCGCCCGGGCCGGGAAACGGGTGCTGCTCGCCAACAAGGAAGCGTTGGTGATGTCGGGGCGTCTGTTCATGGCCGCGCTGCGCGAGAATGGCGCCGAACTGGTGCCCATCGACAGCGAGCACAACGCGATTTTTCAATGCATGCCCCAGTCGCGCGGCGACAGCCCCGAATCCGCCGGAGTGCGGCGCATTCTGCTCACCGCTTCGGGCGGCCCCTTCCGCCGCACGCCCGTCGACGAGCTCGCCCGAGTGACTCCCGAGCAAGCCTGCGCTCACCCCAATTGGGTGATGGGGCGTAAGATCTCGGTCGATTCCGCCACCATGATGAACAAGGGGCTCGAGATCATCGAAGCCTGCTGGCTCTTCGACACCCGTCCCGACCGGATTCAGGTGGTGATACATCCTCAGAGCGTGGTCCACTCGATGGTGGAGTACGAGGACGGTTCGGTTCTGGCGCAGATGGGCAATCCCGACATGCGCACGCCCATCGCCCACGCTCTCGGCTGGCCGCGGCGCCTCGATGCCGGGGTCGACAGTCTGGACCTCTTCCGGGTTCGGCGCCTGGACTTCGAGGAACCCGATTTCGATCGCTTTCCCTGCCTTGGATTCGGGTTCGAGGCGGCCCGCGCCGGGGGCGGGACGAGCACGGTGCTGAACGCCGCCAACGAGGTGGCGGTGCAGGCTTTTCTGGATCGGCGCATCGCTTTCACCGACATCGCCGGAGTCATCGAATCGACGCTCGGGGATTGCGTACGAGGCGAACCGGCATCGCTCGACGAAGTGCTGGCCCTCGATCGAGAGGCGAGGGAGTGGGCCGGCGAAGAGACGATGCGTCGCGGCGACGGCCGCCCTCCGGCGGGTGCGCGGTGACCGGATTCCTGACATCGGTTGCGTGGTTCATCGTCGCCATCGGCGTTCTGGTGACGGTGCACGAGTTCGGCCACTTCTGGGTGGCGCGCACCCTGGGGGTCAAGGTCTTGCGCTTCTCGGTCGGCTTCGGGCGCCCGCTGCTGCGCTACCGGCGCGCCCGAGACGCCACCGAGTACTGCATATCCGCCATTCCGCTCGGCGGGTACGTGCAGATGCTGGACGCATCGGCGGGGGAGGTCCCGCCGGAAGACTTGCCACGGGCCTTCGACCGGCAGCCCATGCCGGTGCGGGTCGCGGTGGTGGTGGCGGGTCCGCTCTTCAATTTTCTCTTCGCCGTCGTCGCCTACTGGGCGATGTTCATGGTGGGGGTCGGCGGGCTGCGACCGGTGATCGGAGGAGTGGAGCCGGGTTCTCTCGCCGAACTCGCCGGAATGCGAGCGGGGCAGGAGATAGTCGAAGTGGACGGCCGGGAGACTCCCACCTGGCAAAGCGTCATCGAACGCGTGATCGGCGCGACGCTCCGGGGAGGAACGCTGCATCTGGCGGTCCATCAGCCGGGAGACGAGGCGCGTCGCGAGATGCAGCTTCCCCTCGACGCGGTCCTGGTCGATGAGCTGACGCAGGGCCGCTTCTTCGAGCGCATCGGGATCGAGGCGGAGAGGCTGCGGGTCGAGGCGAGGATCGCAAGCGTCTCCGAGGATTCTCCCGCCGCGCGGGCCGGTCTCGCCGCCGGCGATCGGGTGGTGTCCGTCGACGGAGTCCCGGTCGAGGAGTGGGCGCAACTGGTGCGCCTCGTTCGGGAGGGGCCGGGACAACCGCTGCCTCTGGTCATCGAACGACACGGGCAGAGGATGAGCCTCGTCGTCGTTCCCGATGTCGTGACGGACGAGGAGGGCAGCCACGGACGAATCGGAGTCGCGGTGCAGCCGCCGGCGCCCGAAGCGGTGGCGAGCTTCCAGGCCGAACACGGCGCGCGCGCGAGCCATCCTCCCCTGGAAGCGCTCGGAAAGGGGGTGGAGCGTACGGGCGAAATGACGGTGCTCACCCTGCGCATGCTCTGGAAGATGCTGAGACTCGAAGTGTCCCTGGACAATCTCAGCGGCCCGATCAGCATCGCCCAGTATGCCGGGATATCGGCCGAACGGGGGGCGGCGTGGTTCATCGGGTTCCTCGCAATCGTGAGCATCAGTCTCGGGATCCTGAATCTGCTGCCGATACCGCTGCTGGATGGCGGGCACCTTATGTATTACTGTATCGAAGCTGTCAGCGGTCGCCCGCTCTCCGAGGAAGCGCGTTTGGTGGGTCAGCGCATAGGCGCGGGAATGCTCGTTGGTTTGATGGGACTCGCCTTCTACAATGACATCGCGCGCTTGATCGGCTGATCCGGATGCCGCAACCCGGGCGTCAACAACCACACCGCACCCGATGAGACCATGTACGTACTGAAGGCAGCGGCGACCATTCTCGCACTGGTCCTCGCCCTCACCGTCGCTCCCTCCGGGCGCGCGCAGGACACCTTCGTCATCGAGGACATTCGACTCGAGGGACTGCAGCGGATCTCGCCGGGGACCGTATTCAACTACCTGCCCGTGCAGATCGGCGACGAGATGGACGCCACCCTCAGCGCGCAGGCGATACGGACCCTCTTTCAGACCGGTTTCTTCGAGGACGTGCGTCTGGAGCGCGAGGGCGGCACTCTGCTGGTATCGCTGGTGGAACGTCCCTCCATCGCGAGCGTGGACTTCGAAGGCAACCAGACGATCACCACCGAGGTTCTGAGCGCGCAGCTCGGCCAGGTCGACTTCGAGGTGGGGCGGGTATTCAATCGTTCCATCTTCGATCGGGTGGAGCAGGAGCTTCGCAGGGCGTACTTCGCAAGCGGACGTTACGGCGTGCGCATCAAGAGCACCGTGACCCCGCTGGAGCGCAACCGGGTCGCGGTGCACTTCGATATCGCCGAAGGGCGGGTAGCGAAGATCAAGCGAATCAACGTGGTCGGCAACCAGGCCTTCGACGAAGAGGATCTCCTCGACCTCTTTCAACTGAGCTCCACCGGCATGTGGTCGCTCTTCACCCGGTCGGACCAGTACTCGAAGCAGAAGCTGGCGGCGGACCTGGAGGCGCTGCGTTCGCACTATCTCGACCGAGGCTTCGTCAACTTCGCCATCGACTCCACCCAGGTGTCGATTACTCCCGACAAGAAGGATGTCTACATCACGATAAACATCAGTGAAGGGGGCGAGTTCCGGGTTTCCGAGGTGCGGCTCGGCGGAGAGCTGCTCGTCGACGAGTCGGAACTCTTCGCGCTGGTGAAGATTCGCAAGGGTGACATCTTCTCGAGAACGTCGGTCGCCGAGACGAGTCAACACCTGGCCGAACGCCTGGGCGACGACGGATACGCCTTTGCCAACGTCAACGCCGTACCGGAGGTTGACGAGGCGGCGAAGGAGGTCGCCCTGACCTTCTTCGTCGATCCGGGCCAGCGGGTCTATGTGCGCCGCATCAGCTTCACGGGCAACCTCGATACCCGCGACGAGGTGTTGCGCCGGGAAATGCGGCAGATGGAAGGGGCCTGGATGTCGACGGGCGCGGTGGCTCGTTCCAAGGAGCGTATCGATCGGCTCGGCTACTTCCAGGAAGTGAAGGTCGAGACTCCCCCGGTTCCGGGGACCAGCGATCAGGTCGACATCGAAGTCGATGTGGTGGAGGCGGCCTCCGGCAATCTGAGTTTCGGAGCCGGACTGTCCCAGGACTCCGGGGTGCTGCTTTCTTCCGAGCTGAGCCATCGCAACTTTCTCGGATCCGGCAACCGGCTCTCGCTCACGTTCAACAACAGCAAGTCACGGCGTAATTACTCCTTCAGCTGGTTCAATCCCTATTACACCGACGACGGCATCAGCCGCGGAATCGAGGGCGCCTACCGCATCACGGACGCCAGCGAACGCAACCTCGCCGACTACAGCCTCGACGATCTCAGCGGCGGCGTCTCCTTCGGGTTTCCGGTATCGGAGTACGACGCAATCGACCTTCGTCTGGTAGGCAGCTTTACGGAGTTCGAAGCGGCGGCGACCGCTTCGCGCGAGGTTCGGGACTTCGAGGAACTCCTCGGCAGCAGTTTCACGTCTCTTCGCACCGAGCTGTCCTGGTCCACCGACAGTCGGGACAACATCATCCTCCCCCGCCGAGGCGGCTTGACCGCGATTTCCGGAGAGGTCGGCCTGCCCCTCGGCGAACTCACCTACTACAAGCTCACCCTGCGACACCAACGCTTCCTGGCCTTGCCCCGCGACTTCATCATCGCCTTCGACGGCGAGATCGGTTACGGCGACGGATATGGAGACATCGTCGATTTGCCGTTGATCCGCAACTTCTATGGGGGAGGGCCTCGTTCGGTGCGCGGATTCGAGTCCAATACCCTGGGGCCGAGGGATTCGCTCGATGATCCCTTGGGTGGCAGCGTCATGTTCGCGGGACAGACCGAACTCGTGGTGCCGATGCCGTTCATCGAGTCGAATCAGTTCCGCTTCTCCGCGTTCTGGGACTTCGGACAGGTCTATGCGTCCGCGGAGGATCTCGATTTCGGTGAGCTGCGCACCTCGACCGGGGTCGCGATGAGGTGGCTCTCCCCCCTCGGTCCATTGAGCATCAGCTTCGCCTATCCCTTGAATGACGAGTCGAGTGATGAGACCCAACCCTTCCAGTTTTCCATCGGGTCGACGTTCTAGCACGACGTCCGGCAAGATCTGGCTGCTTCGCAAGTGCCTGCTCGCCGGGGTCCTCGCCGCGGCGGGGCTTGCCTTTCAACCCGCAAGCTTCGCACAGGATTTCAGGGTAGGGTTCGTCAACGTGCCCCGTGTCATGGAGGCCGCTCCGCAGGCGATCGAGGCCCGAGCGCGTATCGACGCCGAATTCGCGCCGCGCGACCGAGAGCTTCTGTTGCTGCAGCGGGGGCTGTCCGAAAAGGAAGAAAAACTCGTCAAGAACAGCGCGATCATGTCCGCGAGCGAACGCACGAAGATGGAAGAGGACGTTCGCCGCCTGAGGCGAGAGCTGCGTCGTTCCCAGGAGGAGTTTCGCGAGGACTTGAACCTGAGACGCAGCCAGGAGCTGTCCAAACTCCAACGCAACATCACCGAAGTGATTCAGGCACTGGCGAGAGCCGAGAGTTACGACATCGTTCTGACCGACGGCGTGGTGTTCGCCGGCGAACGAGTCGACATCACCAAGCTGGTGCTCGACCGACTGCAGACGGAGTCCGAGAGCGGGAATTGAAGGCGCCGGAAACGAGGGCTTCGGGATTCAAGCTGGGGGAGCTCGCGGACACGCTGGGCGCCGAGCTGAGAGGGGATCCGGAGCGGCGCATCGAGGGAGTCGCCACTCTCGCCGGCGCCGGTCCTTGCGATCTGAGTTTCCTCCACAGCCGCCGCTACCGATCCGACCTGGCCCACACCCGAGCGGCGGCGGTGCTGATGGAGCGGCACTTCGTCGAGGAGTCTCCCACCGCCTGCCTGGTGATGAGCAATCCCTACGCCGGATACGCGAGGGCGGCGGCATTGTTCTGCAGTGCCCGCCCTCCCCCGCCGGGTATCCATTCGAGTGCAAGCATCGACGAGGGGGCGCAGGTTTCCGGAAGCGCTTCGGTCGGCGCCCATTGCGTGATTGGTCCCGGAGTGCGCATCGGTGAGAGGGCCGTGGTCGGGCCCGGCTGCGTGCTTGAGGGAGAGATCGAAATCGCGGACGCCGCGTATCTGATCGCCAATGTCACGGTGTGCGCCCGGGCGAGAATCGGCCGGCGCACCGTCATTCATCCCGGTGTGGTCATCGGGGCGGACGGATTCGGGATCGCCAACGACGAAGGCGTCTGGATCAAGGTCCCGCAGATGGGGGGAGTGCACATTGGCGACGACGTGGAGATCGGCGCCAACACCACCGTGGACCGGGGGGCACTCGAAGACACCGTGATCGAAGACGGGGTGAAGCTCGACAACCTTATCCAGATTGCCCACAACGTGCGCATCGGCGCCCACACCGCGATCGCCGCTTGCGTGGCCATCGGCGGAAGCGCGCGAATCGGCAAGCGGTGCACGATCGCGGGTGCGGCCTCTCTCGCCGGCCATATCCGGGTGGCGGATGATGTCCACTTGACTGCGACCTCGGCCGTTCCCAATTCCATCCGGAAACCCGGTGTATATTCTTCCGGCATGCCCATCCAGCCGAACCGGGAATGGCGCAGGAACGTGGCGAGAATGCGTCAGCTCGATCGGATGGCCCGCCGGATACGCCGCCTCGAGAATCGCCTGGGTCTCGGCCCGGACGGTGACGACGAGGCCTCGAACTCCCGAGAGCACGAATGATCGACATGGACATTTCCAAGGTGCTGGACTATCTCCCGCACCGCTATCCGATGTTGCTCATCGATCGGATTATCGAGTGCACGCCGGGCGAGTCCGTGCTCGCGCTGAAGAACGTCACCATCAATGAGCCTTTCTTTCCCGGGCATTTTCCGGGTCAACCGGTAATGCCGGCGGTGCTGATCCTCGAAGCGATGGCGCAGGCGACGGGAATCCTCGCTCTGCGCTCGCTCGCGGAGCCGCCGCCCGCGGACTCGATCTACTACTTCGTCGGAGTGGACCGGGCCCGCTTCCGGCACCCGGTGGTGCCCGGCGACCAACTGCTGGTGCGCGTGGACCGCCTGAGGGACACCCGGGGGGTATGGAAGGTCCGATCGGAGGCGCGCGTCGGGGACCGAGTGGTAGCGCACGCCGAGCTCATGGGGGCACTGCGGACGCTCGGTGAATGATCCATCCGAGCGCGATCGTCGATGCGTCCGCTCGGCTCGCCGACGATGTGGAGGTCGGCCCAGGCGCCATCATCGACGCGGAGGTCAGTGTCGGATCCGGGACGAGCATCGGTCCTTACGTCGTCATCCGGGGGCCGACCACCATCGGCCGCAACAATCGAATCTTTGCGTCCAGCTCGCTCGGCGAAGAGCCGCAGGACAAGAAGTTCCGCGGCGAGGCCACCCGACTGGAGATCGGCGACGACAACGTCATTCGAGAGTTCTGCACCTTCAACCGCGGGACTCGCGCCAGCGGCGTCACCCGATTGGGCGACCGCAACTGGATCATGGCTTACGTGCACATCGCGCACGACTGCCAGGTGGGATCGGATACCGTCATGGCGAACGGGACGACGCTCGCCGGTCATGTGGAAGTGGGCGACTGGGCTGCCTTTGGCGCCTTCAGCGTGGTGCATCAGTTCTGCGCGATCGGCGCCCACAGCTTTACCGCGATGGGAGCGGTGATCCTCAAGGACGTGCCCCCCTACGTGACCGTCGCCGGGAACTTCGCCCGTGCCCATGGCCTCAACCGCGAAGGCCTCAAACGCCGGGGCTATGGTCCCGAACAGCTTCAGGACCTCCGGCGCGCCTACCGGATCGTGTACCGTCAGGGAAAGAGCCTGGAACAGGCGCTTGCCGAGCTCGCGGCGCTGGCGGAGACATCGCAGGAGGTGCGCAACCTGCGTGATTTCCTGCTTCGATCGCAGCGGGGAATCGTCCGGTAGCCCGCAAGACAGGTTACCGATTTACTGTTGTTTCGGGCGCGAGGATGCCGAGATTGTGCGGTGCGCGGGACTAACCCGGATGTTTCACCGATTTCCTACTGCGGCCACCAGTATGCTCGTGTTAGCGGGCCGTACTCCCTCAAGCCGCTTCGACGTAGTGTCGGCTACGCCTTCAGCGTCTTTCAGTGCGTGCGCCCCACTATCACGGCATCTTGGCGCCCTCGCTACGAAAATCGGTGAAACATCCGGGTTGTGACCCGATGGTGTTTTGCCGCGCCCGGAACTCGCGTTGCCAACCGTCCTTGCGAGCGGATGCGCGTCCACGATGGTGAACTGGTGAGATTTGGCAATCACATGCCCGGACTTGGGCTTCATGGAGACGCACCGTGACGTTGCGGGTAGCTCTGGCCGCGGGGGAGGCGTCGGGGGATCGCCTCGGCGCGGGGCTCGTGCGCGCTCTGCGGGAGCGCTTTCCGGATGCCCGCTTCGAGGGCATCGCCGGACCCGCCATGATCGAGGCGGGTTGCCGCAGCCTCTATCCGATGGAACGCTTGTCCGTCGTCGGGCTCGTCGAGGCAGTGCCGCGCTACCTCGCTCTCCTGCCGGTGCGCCACCGCCTGGCCCGCGCCTGGATCGCGAATCCTCCCGACCTGTTCGTGGGTGTGGACGCGCCGGACTTCAACCTCGGCCTGGAGCAGCGACTGCGTCGAGCCGGCATCCCGACGGTGCACTATGTGAGTCCCTCGGTCTGGGCGTGGCGGCGCTACCGGGTGCGCAAGATCGCCCGCGCCGCCGACCTGCTTCTGGCGCTCTTTCCTTTCGAAGCGGACTTCTACGCGGAGTGGGGAGTGCCGGCGACTTTCGTCGGTCACCCGAGCGCGGACGAGGTGCCCGACCCTCCGGATCAAAGGGCGGAGCGAAGACGCCTGCGTCTGCCTGGCGATGCGAGGGTCGTGGCCCTTCTGCCGGGCAGCCGACATTCCGAGATCGCTCGGCTCGCCGCTCCCATGGTGGAAGCCGCTCGCTGGCTCGCGGCGCGCCGCGACCCGATCTGCTTCCTGGCTCCGATCGCCGCTCCCTCGCTGCGCCGCCACTTCGAGTCGGTGCTGGAGGAAGGGGGGCGCGGCCTCGACGTGCGGATTCTCGACGGCGAGTCATGGTCGGCGATGGCCGCGGCGGATGTCGTGCTCGCCGCTTCGGGTACCGCTACTCTGGAAGCGCTCCTCCATGGGCGTCCAATGGTCATCACCTATCGCACTCGCGCCCTCACCTGGGAGATTGGACGCAGACTCCTGCACGTCGCCCATGTCGGCCTGCCCAATCTCCTCGCGGGCCGCGCTCTCGTTCCGGAGCTGCTGCAGGACCGGGCCAACGGCGCACATCTCGGGGCCGCGGTGCTTCGATATCTCGATCACCCTGAAGCGGTGTCGTTGCTTGAAGTGGAGTTCGCTAGAATTCGCCATACCCTGCGAAACGATGCCAGCCACCGCGCCGCCGCCGCGGTGCTTGAGCTCCTGGCGCGAAGGTCCCGCAAGCCGGAGCTCCGCGCGAGCAGCCCGCAGAGCGACGCGGCGATTCGAGGTCAGCAGGAAGGCCAATGACCAGACACTGCAGCCGAACAACGCACTGCCAACGGCAGACCCGATGGTCCCGGTGCGGTATGCGGCTTCACGGGGCGCAAGGCTCGTGAACCCGAAGCGTACCCTCTCGAGACGGCGTTTCATCGCAAGTGGAGCCTCCCTCGCGGCGCCCTGGTTCGCGTCTCGGGCGAACGCCGCGGCGGATGTCGACGTGGTGGTGGTGGGGGCGGGCGCAGCCGGGCTCGCCGCCGCCCGGAGCCTGCTCTCACGAGGACTGTCAGTGATGACCCTGGAGGCGAGTAATCGGGTCGGAGGCAGGGCGCATACCGACCACACGATCTTCGGCGTGCCCTACGACATCGGAGCCCACTGGCTCCATCGGGGGGCGACCAATCCCTTCCTCATCCACGGCCTGCAGAACGGTTTCAACGTCTATCCGGATCCCGACAAGCAGTCTCTCTACTACGGCGATCGAAAGGCGACCCCGGAGGAGATCGCCGAGTACCAGGCCGCCTATCGTGCCGCGATCCGGGCGATCTCGACCGCCGGGCGCAAGGGTCAGGACGTGAGCCCCGCCTCGGTCGTGCCCGACGCCGGGCTCTGGGACGATCTGGTGCACTTCGCAATCGGGCCGTGGGAGATGGCCAAGGACTTCGACGACTTCTCGTGCGTCGACTGGTGGAACTCCGAGGATGGCCAGGACTGGTTCTGCAAGGAGGGCTACGGCGCCATCGTCGCCCACTCCGCCCGAGGACTGGACGTTGCCTTGTCGACGCGCGTGACGCGGGTCGATTGGAGCGGCAGCGGCGTCATCGTCGAGACCGCCGACTCGGGGAGAATCCGCGCGAGAGCATGCATCCTCACGGTGTCCACCGGGGTCCTCGCGAACGTGGACATCGTGTTCGTCCCCAGTCTGCCGCTTGAGAAAAGGGAGTCCATTAATGCCATCAGCATGGGCGTGTACAACCACATCGCGCTCTTGTTCGATCAGAACGTGTTCGGGACCGGCCCGGACGAGTACCTGCTATACAACATGGGGACTCACGGCTCGCATTCGCCGGCCCTCATGGGGCTGAAGACCAATGTCTCGGGCACCGGGCTCGCCCTGGCCGACGTGGGCGGGGACTTTGCCATGGAGCTCGAGGAGGCGGGCCCCGAGGCGGCGATCGATTTCGCCAAGTGGGAATTGCGCGTGATCCTCAACATCGACGTGGACCGCCATCTCGTCAAGGCTCACTTCACGCGATGGGGGCACAATACGCTGACCCGCGGATCCTACGCTTCGGCCCGGCCGGGTGCGTACCGGATGCGATCGGTGCTTCGCCGGCCGGTCGGCGAGCGGATATGGTTCGCAGGCGAAGCCTGCAGCTCCGACGAGTGGGCGACGGTCGGCGGCGCGCACAAGAGCGGAGTGGACACCGCCGGGCAGGTCTCCAGAGCGCTTCTTTCCTCCTGACCCGGCGCCACGCGGCGGCGCGGGAAGACGCAAGATTCCCATGCCGGGCGGAGAGAGCGGGGAGGTTGCGTGATCGGGAGCGATGGGCCAATTGTGGCGGGCGTGGACGAGGCGGGACGCGGGCCTCTCGCCGGCCCGGTGGTGGCGGCGGCGGTGATCCTCGACCCGCACCGTCCCATTCGGGGCCTCGCCGATTCCAAGGTCCTCACCGCTCGGGCTCGGGAGCGTCTGGCCGGCGCGATCCGGGCGCGGGCCAGGGGCTTCGCGGTCGCGAGCGCAAGCGTTGCGGAAATCGATGCGCTCGACATTCTGCGGGCGACCCTGCTCGCCATGCGGCGCGCGGTGGAGGCGCTTCCGCTTCGCTCCACCCTCGTGCTCGTCGATGGCAACCAGCTTCCCCGTTTCGATTGCGAAGCGCGGTGCATCGTCTCGGGCGACTCGACCGTTCCCGAGATTTCGGCGGCGTCCATCATCGCGAAGGTGGAACGGGATCGCACGATGGTGCTTCTCGATCGGCGTCATCCGGAGTACGGATTCGCCTCCAACAAGGGCTACCCGACTCGCAGCCACCGGCGGGCGCTCGAGCGCCATGGTCCATGCCCCGCGCACCGCCAGACTTTTGCGCCGGTGCGGCGCGCGGCCGAAATGCGGTCGGGGGGCACCGGGTAGCGAGAGAGGGGCCCATGACCCCGCCGCCGTACTTCACGGATTCGCGGCGGCGCGCGCTTGGCCGTTCGCGCCAGGAGCACGGGCGTTTGCATCCGGAGCCCACGCCCCGACCCTCGACGCGCCGCCCCCCGGGATGTGGGGGTCTCCCCTTTGCAAGGGTGGTGAAGAATCCGGGATAGAATCCGGGTTCCCCCTCCCACCCGCCGCCATGTCCGCCCAATTCGTCCACCTCAATCTGCGCACCGAGTACTCGCTGGTCGACGGCATCGTGCGCATCGCGCCTCTCGTGGAATCCTGCCTCGAGGCGGAGATTCCGGCTCTCGCGGTCACCGAATGCGGGAACCTGTTCTCGACCGTCAAGTTCTTCCGCGCCGCGTGCAGCAAGGGGGTCAAGCCGATAATCGGGGTGGACATCGCACTGCCCAACGACTTCGATCCCCATGAGCCCGCCCGCCTCATCCTTCTCTGTCAGGATCGCGACGGCTATGCGCGGCTGCTGCGCCTGGTGTCCCGGACCTACGCGCAGGGGTGGACAAAGGGGTCTCCGATGCTCGACCCCGCGTGGCTGGAAGACGGACTGCCGGGGCTGATCGCGCTGTCCGGAGGGCTGCGCGGTGATGTCGGTCAAGCCCTGCTCGCCGACCGTGCGGACGCGGCCCGCCGGCGCCTGGAGAGCTGGCTGCGAGTGTTTCCGGAGCGTTATTACCTGGAGGTGCACCGCACCGGCCGCGAGCACGAGCAGGAGTACCTCGATCGAGCCCTGGAGCTGGCCGTCGAGTTCGATGTGCCGGTGGTGGCCACCAACCAGGTCCGCTTTCTGCGCCGCGACGACTTCGAGGCCCACGAGGCGCGGGTGTGCATCCAGGAGGGCCGGACACTGGAGGATCCTCGCCGGGTCCGGCGCTACACGGACCAGCAATACCTGCGCTCGCCGCGGGAGATGGCCGAGCTCTTCGCGGATCTTCCCGAGGCGCTCGAGAACAGCGTCGAGATCGCCAAGCGCTGCAACCTGGAGCTCGCACTCGGGCAGGACCACCTTCCGGACTTCCCGGTGCCGGCGGGCACCACGCCGCCGGACTGCCTGAGAAGCCAGGCCGAGGCCGGCCTCGAGAGTCGCCTCACCGAACGGCGCGCCGCGCCGGTCGAGCCCGCGCCGTACCGCACACGCCTGGAGATGGAGCTCGACGTCATCATCCGCATGGGCTTCGCCGGGTACTTCCTCATCGTCGCCGACTTCACTCGCTGGGCGCGGGAGAACGGGGTGCCGGTGGGACCCGGCCGCGGATCGGGCGCCGGATCACTGGTCGGTTACGCCCTGGGCATCACCGATCTCGATCCCATAGAGCACGAGTTGCTCTTCGAGCGCTTTCTCAACCCGGAACGGGTGTCCCTGCCCGACTTCGACATCGACTTCTGCATGGATGGGCGGGACCGGGTTATCGAATACGTCGCAAGGCGCCACGCCGCAACGTCGCCGGGAGGAGAGAGGGTCGCTCAGATCATCACCTTCGGCACGATGGCGGCGCGCGCGGTGGTGCGCGATGTCGGGCGCGTGCTCGGGTTCCCCTATGGATTCGTCGACCAGCTCGCCAAGCTGATTCCGCCGGACCTCGGCATGACGCTCGCGCGCGCGCTTGGCGAGGAGGCCCTCAAGACACGCTGCGAGGAGGACGAGGACGCACGCGCAATCATCGATCTCGCGTGCAGACTGGAAGGTCTCGCGCGCAACGCGGGGCGCCATGCCGGCGGCGTCGTCATCGCGCCAAGCGCGCTCACCGAGTACACCGCGCTCTATCGCGAGCCGGACGGCACTCTCGTCACCCAGCTCGACAAGGACGACATCGAGGCGACCGGTCTCGTCAAGTTCGACCTGCTGGGACTGCGCACCCTGACCATCATCGACCGCGCGGTGCGAAGCATCGACGCCGAGCGGGCGGCCCGCGGTGAGGCGCCGCTTGATCTCGGCGCGATTCCGCTCGACGACCCCGACACCTACGCGCTCATCCAGCGGGCCGCGACCACCGCGGTGTTTCAGCTCGAGTCACCGCTTTGCAAGGACCTCATCCGACGCCTGGTGCCCGACACTTTCGACGACGTGACCGCGCTGAACGCCCTCATTCGGCCGGGACCGCAGCAGTCGGGCATGGTCGAGGACTTCGTTGCGAGGAAGCACGGACGCGTGCCGGTGAGCTACCTCCACCCGGACCTGGAGCCGATCCTCAAGCCCACTTACGGCGTGGTGCTGTACCAGGAGCAGGTCATGCAGATCGCCCAGGTCCTGGCGGGATACACCCTGGGCGGCGCCGACGTGCTGCGCAAGGCGATGGGCAAGAAGCAGCCGGAGGAGATGGCCAAGCAGCGCGCGGTGTTCCTCGACGGGGCGCGCAAGCGCGAAGTGGCTGCCGGTGTCGCGAGCGCAATCTTCGACATCATGGAAAAGTTCGCGGGGTACGGATTCAATCGCGCGCACTCCGCCGCCTACGCACTCATCGGATACCAGACCGCGTGGCTCAAGGCGCACCATCCGGCCGCATTCATGGCCGCGGTCCTGTCCGCGGACATGGACAACACCGACAAGGTCGTGGTGATGATCGACGAGTGCGAAGCGCTCTCCCTCGAGGTCTCGCCGCCGGACGTCAACGAGTCCGAATACGCGTTCTCGGTCGCCGGCCCGCGCGAGATCCGCTACGGGCTCGGGGCGCTCAAGGGAATGGGGCAGAGCGCGGTCGCAAGCATCGTCGAGGACCGCAACGCGGCGGGACCCTTCCGGGACCTCTTCGATTTCTGCCGCCGCATCGATGCCCGCCGGGTAAACCGTCGCGCTCTGGAGGCGCTGATCCGCGCCGGAGCCCTGGATCGACTCGGCCCCTCGCGCGCCTCGATGTTCGCCACGCTGCCCAAGGCGATGCTGGCGGCGGAGCAGTACAGCCGCGATGCGGTGGCCGGGCAGGACGACATGTTCGGGTTCGCGGGCGCCACGGCCGATGTCGAAAGCGGCGATTCCTTCATCGACGCGCCCGAGTGGTCGGAACAGGAGCGCCTGAGGGGTGAGAAGGAGACCCTCGGCGTGTACCTCTCCGGGCATCCCATCGCGAGCTTCGAGTCGGAGCTCTCCGAGATAGTCTCGGGGCGGCTGGATTCCCTGGGCGCGCTCTCCGGCAGAAATGCGGTGGTGGCCGGGCTGGTGGTCGGTCTGCGCACCACCAACAGCCGCAAGGGACGCATGGCGATCGTCAGCCTCGACGACCGGAGCGCCCGGGCCGAGGCGGTGGTCTATGCCGAAGCCTATCAGCGGTACCGGGAGGCACTGGTCAAGGACCGACTCATCGTGCTGGAGGGAGAGGTCGCCGCCGACGAGTGGAGCGGGGGGCACTCCATCGTGGTGGAGCGGGTCCATGACCTGGAGGAGGCGAGGGCGGCGAGGGCCAAGCGTATCGCGCTGCGCCTGGACGACGCCGACGCTGACGCCGACAGCGGACTGCTGCGCTCGATCGCCGAGGCGATGCGCGGCACCCCGGGCGGATCGACGCCGGTGTGCATAGACTATTGCCGCCGCGATGCTCGGGTCAGAATGCCGCTCGGAGACCAGTGGCGGGTGCGTCCCACCGACGAGCTGCTTGCGCACCTGAAGGAGCTGGCGGGAAGGGACCGGGTCTCGCTGGAGTATCGATGAAGCGCAACAATTTCCTCGATTTCGAACGGCCCATCGCCGAGCTCGAGGCGAAGATCGACGAGCTGCGGCGGGTCGAGGCGGATCCCGGTCTCGACATCGAAGAGGAGATCGCCCGCCTCCAGCGAAAGAGCCAGGAGCTCGCGAAGTCCACCTTCTCGAAGCTCTCCGCCTGGCAGATCTCGCAACTGGCGCGCCATCCCGAGCGGCCCTACACCCTGGACTACATCGAGAGAATCTTCACCGACTTCGAGGAGCTGCACGGAGACCGGAGCTTCTCCGACGATCCGGCGGTGGTCGGGGGGCTGTGCCGACTGGAAGGCCGTCCGGTGGTGGTGATCGGTCATCAGAAGGGCCGCAACACCAAGGAGAAGCTCGGCCGGCGCTTCGGCATGCCCGGCCCCGAGGGATACCGCAAGGCCCTGCGTCTCATGCGCCTCGGAGCCCGCTTCCAGCTTCCGGTGCTGACCCTCATCGACACTCCCGGCGCCTACCCCGGCGTGGGGGCGGAAGAGCGTGGGCAGAGCGAGGCGATCGCGCGGAACCTGTTCGAGATGGCCACCTTGCCCACCCCGATACTGTGCACCGTGATCGGCGAAGGGGGATCGGGCGGCGCGCTCGCGATCGGGATCGGCGATCGCATCATGATGTTGCAGTACAGCACGTACTCGGTCATCTCCCCCGAGGGTTGCGCTTCCATTCTCTGGCGAAGCGCGGAACGGGCCCCCGAGGCCGCGGAGGCGATGGCGATCACCTCCGAGCGCCTGAAGCAGCTTGCCCTTATCGACCGGATCATCGAGGAGCCGGTGGGCGGCGCCCATCGTGACGCGGACGCCTGCGCGCGGGAGTTGAAACGGGTCCTGCTCGAAGAGTTGCGGGCCCTGGAGAACATGGATATGTCCTCGATGCTGGAGGCACGATACCGCCGCCTGATGACCGTCGGCCGCTTCCAGGAGTGAGCGCGGCGGCGGCCGCAACGCGGTCTCGCTCCGGTTCGAGACGCACGCCCCGGGAGACCCGATGACGCAAGCGCGGGACGAGCGACTCATCGCTTCTCTCGCCGCCGGGCTTGCGTCATTCGACGCGAAGCGGGTTCGGGTCGCCTACAGCGGCGGCCCCGATTCGGTGGTGCTCCTGCACCTCCTGTCCCGGGCGCCTGAGGCGCGCGCCGTCGGCCTCGAGGCGGTACATGTGGATCACCGCCTGCATCCGGAATCGGGGCAGTGGGCGTGGCACTGTCGTCGTTTTTGCGACGCGCACGGCATTGCGCTCGAGGTGCTGACCGTGAGCCCGGACCGGCATCGCGGAAAGGGACCGGAGGCGGCGGCGAGGCGGGCACGATACGCGGCGCTGGCCGTCGGCAGCACACCGGGCGTCGTCACCGCCACCGCCCACCACCGGGAAGACCTCGCGGAGACGATCCTGATGCGCCTCCTCCGGGGGAGCGGTCCGGCGGGGCTTGCCGGTATCCCCGCCCGCCGGCCCTTCGGCGAGGGATGGCTGTGGCGCCCCCTCCTGGACATCCCCCGCGAGGCGCTGCACGACTACGCGAGGCGCCACGCGCTCCCATATGTAGACGACCCCAGCAATTCGGATCGCCGCCTCGATCGGGGGTTTCTCCGAGAGGAGGTGATCCCGGTGCTGGCCCGCCGGTGGCCGGACCCGGCGGACGCCCTCTCTCGGGTCGCCGCGCATCAGCGTGCGGCACTCTCCCTGCTCGAGCCGCTCGCCGAGCGCGACTGCCGGGAGGCGGTGGATGCGAACGGCGCCTTCTCCATCGCCGCCACGCGCGACTGGCCGGCGGCGCGCACCGCGAATGCACTGCGGCGATGGATCTCCCAACGGGGCCTCCCTCTGCCGGGCACCAGAAGACTCGAACGCATCCGCGACGAAGTGATCGGGGCGAGAAGCGACGCCACGCCGGTGGTTCGGTGGCCGGGGGCGGAGTTGCGCCGCTATCGCGGGCGCCTGTACGTCGGAGCGCCGCTCCCCGCCTTCGATCCGCACCGCGCCCACTCCTGGGAAGACCCGAGCGTCCCCCTGGAGCTGGACCATGGTCAGCTCCGGGCGGAGATCGGCCGGGGCAACGGGCTCTTGGCCCAGCGGGACCTCGCATCTCCTTTGACCGTGCGTTTCCGTCGAGGGGGCGAACGCGCCAAGCCCAGCGGGCGCGCCCACTCCCGCACGCTCAAGAAACTGCTCCAGGAATACGCCGTGCCGCCCTGGGAGCGGGACCGGCTGCCGCTGCTCTACTTAGGCGATCGCCTCGCGGCGGTCGCGGACTTGTGGATCTGCCAGGGATTCGAGTCGCGAGCGGGGGAACCGGGATGGCGCATCGAGTGGATCCCCCACGTTCCCGATCCCCCGCTCGAGTTCTGAGTGGTGGTCTGGCGAGACTTCGGCCAACAGAGTCCATGTGTCTTTGTGGTGGGCAAGGTCATCCCAGTTCTGCATGGTCGAAGTCGCGCCGCCCACTGAACTCCGATCGCTGATGCGGATCAGGTAGCGCCCGGAAAGCGTGACGTTCGCATGTCACCGCCAGCACGCTCTCCATGTCTCGAACTCCCGCGGCGCCAGTCCAGCGCGGGCGAGGTTGCCATCGTGCAGGCTGAGGAGATCCGTCTCGACGAGCTCGATGAATCGATTTCTATCCTCCGCCGGCAACGCCTCCCGCGCACGCCGCCGGATATGCGCTCCCGCCGCCGCGTGATCCATGGGACCGGCGACCACCGATCGAATGGTCTCGGCGATGAGCGCCCGGTGTCGCAGACGAAAGGGATCGGGCTCCCCGAGGGACTGGCGGATCACCGAGTAGCGAGCGGAGGAGCGCTCACAGGCCCAGCAGAACACGTCGCGCAGGAGTTCGATGCGATTGCGCTCGTAGACCCCCAGCAAACCGTCCACGTAAGCGTTCATCGGGACGTCGACGAACGACAGCGGGCAGAGGTTCGCGCGGATGAGGGGAAGATTGGCGGCGAGCCTTGATACTCGCTTGTTCACGTCCAGGAAGGGCTGCAGGTAGGGAAGCTGCACGAGCACGAAGAACGACTGCTCGAAGGGATCCGGAATGGCGGCCGCCTTGTCCAGAATCTGCCCGAAGCACTCCTCGATGATCTGCGCTACGGCGATGGGATGGTAGGACGATCCGCCAATCTCGACCGGCGTCGAGCGCAGTCGACCCCACGCGCCGGAGTCCGCAATCAGGTTCTCCGCGAGCAGGGCGTGCAAGTTCAGGATCGTGTAGCGATTGAATCCGACGTGTTCAGCCTGAGTGACCAGCAGCTCGATAGCAGCCTTGTGGTTCAGGATCATCTGTGTTTCGCGGGCATCGTTGCCTTCGGCCGCTTCGCCGACCTCGATAAGGCGCTGCGTATCCAGCAACGAGTAGGTATTCCCTTCCAGGCGGCTCGAGTTCCAGGAGAGATCGATCAGCAGCCGTTCGTGGATTCTCCGCGCATAAGTCCCGGCGGGGTCGTCTCGGTTCGGCGAGCCGCCGAGAGCAAGGAGTTGTTCGCGGACCGCGGCCGGCAGGTACCATGTGACTCCGGGACGGTAGGCGTCGAGGAACTCCCGTCGATAGCCGACGGGCTGGCGCTCGTGGATGGACGCGCGAACGGCCCGGCTGACGGCCGCTCCGTCGGAAGAGAGCGGGATGCCGTAATCGACCGACGCCGTGTCCCGTGCCACTGACGGGCGGGCGTGGGGAGGTGAGTTGGTCGTCTCGCCCGGTATGCGGTATCGCGTGCCGGGCCCGCGTCCGGTCCGAACGAGGCGCCCACGCGCCACGAGCATGGCGAGGCGGCGTTGCAGGGTGCGTCGGGCATCCCTGCGGTCGAGGATGTACCGGATGGTATCGATCGAAGCGCCGTCCGGAAACTCTTCGACGGCGGCGACGATAGCGTCCAACTCAGACCCCGGAACCTGCTTCGGCACGTGCGTCACTCCGACGTAGATGGCGCGATTGCCATTATGGTGCCACAAAAGAGGTTTATTTGGCGCAATAATGTCTATTGCGCCACTTCCAGTTACACGGCGAGCTCTCTGCCGGTGCTTCGTCGCGAGGCTGGCGGCGAGCCGCGAGATGCCTCGCAGGGCCGGAGTTACCTCACATCGCCGGCGTTACTGGTGCGTCAGCATTCTGGCTCGCCCGTGTAGAAGGCGGCGTTTCGTCTCGCCGCCGCGCGTGCGGCGCCAGGTTCCGCACCCGCCGCGATCGCGGTTTCTCCCCATGCCGCGCTGCTGCCTCGCACGAAGTTCCTGCCTTCTTCGGTGCCCGTGAAGGTGGCATCCTCCGGCAGGGTCGCGTTCGGGTCCGACAGGTGAATGGCGAGCCCCACCAGGCCCATTTCCCACCCGACCCCCATGGCGCCCGGCCCGAAGCGATCCCAATGATCCGACGGGCGCGAGCTGTGCGTGAGAGTCAGCCGGGCAGAATCATCGCCGTCAACGGCGACCGTCACATCCACCCAGCTCACGTGCTCCCCGAACTCCCACGTCAGCGAGAAATGCGAGAGCGCTTCGCAGGCGGTGATCACGCCTCCCGCATTGCGTTCGAGCTGATATCGGCCACCCACTTCGAGCTCGCCGCTCACCGACAGGAACCAAAGGCCGATGCGCTCGCGGTTGGTCACCGCGTCCCACAACGCCCCCACGGACGCCGGAAACCCGCGCGAGATTACTACGGCGTTCGCCGGTTGCCCATCGCGTACCACGGCCTCTACGCAACGGCGGGTGGCGGCGAGATGCCCATCCAGACCAAAAGGCATCCTGGGCGACTCCTGTTCTTCCAAGGGCCCGCGGTTACGGGGCACACGCAAGCGGGAGTTCGCCAGTTGATCGTGTTCCATTTCGTGACGAAAGGATGGCGGTCGAGGTGGTGGAGATCGGACCGCCAGAGACATGAACGCCGACCGCCTGCTAACGCTCTACGACAATGTTGTCACTTGAACCCGTGCATGGGATCGCGGTAGCAGCCAAAGTCTACCATCCGCTGGATCAACGCACAGCTCGTTAGACCATCGCGGAGCGGGCGTCTCCAACCCCGTCATCGAGCCTCCTATCAGGACCACTCCGTCAAATCGGGCCTATTCCTCTGCGTTGACGCGTTCGAGCGCCTGGCCGATCAGGGCAGCTCGGTCGCCAGTCTCCCAAAGAGCGTGCATGGTCATCGAGGTGACGAGCCACCTGGAGTCGGACTTGTCTAGTCGATAGATGTAACGACCACCGAGCACCCACAGGGCGCCGCCAATGCGATGGGTCGCGGTAAAGTCAGCTTCGGCGGTTGCCATGTTGGGACTGGCGCTGGTCACCGTGTGGTTCGTGACCATGTGATGGGTGCTGTCGAAACCAGGCAGGAATGCGGCCCAGCCCTTGACAAGATCGTCCGCCGGCTGGGTCACCGGCTCGCCGCCGAACAGGCTCGTATAGTCGGTAGTGATTTCGTCGGACATCGCCGCGCGGACGCGATCCCAGTCGTGGCGGTCCGCACCGGCGGCGATGCTGGTGATCGATTCGACGATCTCGACGTGGAGTGCGGGTTCGGCGCCGGCCACGGGGGGTGTGATCAGAAGGCTGGTGAGAGCCAGAGCATGAAGCTTCTTCATGAAGGGTGTCCTCTTCCAGGTCGGAAGGAAGTGGCGGGTGCGCCGGCGGAAGATCGTCGGCGCACCCACCAGCGTCGGGTATCAGCGTGTGCCGAAGTGCATGGCTACGACATCGGCGGCGCGCCGGACATCCTCGGGGTTGTCATAGAAGTCGAACTGGGTGACATCCTCGAGCCACTTCATCGTCGCCTCGCCGGCGAACCCGTTGACGAAGGTCTTGACGCCCTCGGGAATCGCGGCGGCTTCGGAGTGGACAACCGCCAGCGGCTTGTCCAGACGATCGGGGTTATCGGCCGGATGATAGGTCAGCCAGCCTTCCCAGGACGCCTGGTTCCACTTGTTGTCGTATTCGGGAATGGCGCCGCGCTCTGGATCGTAGTAGTAACCCCCGATCGGCATCAGAACCCCTTCGGCGCCCTCGGGGCCCGCCGCGAGAATGATCTCGCCGCCCTTGGCCTCGGCCGCGCGACTCATCGAGATCAGTCCGTCGACTCCCGCGCTGCCCCCATAGACGGCCCTGACCAGCTCGTCATTCTGCAGCCAGGGCGCGACCAGGCTGACTCGGTTGACGAGCGGATTGCCCGAGACGGCATCGATCATGTAGCCAGAGGACGCACAGATGCCGAGGCCATTGATCTGCGTGGCATCGACTTCGGGCAGGGTCGAGACGAAGCGGATCGCCGCGCGTATGTCCGAGATCTTGGCGGCCGGATCCTCTTTGTAGCGGACCTGGTTGGCCAGGTCTCCGGACTTGCCCCAGCCACGGAAGTCGAAGGTGAAGGCGGCAAAGCCCCGTTCGACCATTTCCCGGGCATAGACCCGCGGCATCTGCTCCTGGACGCTGGTCCAGGCGCCGGTGACAACGACTACCGGCAGGGGCGTGTCGGGCGCCGCCGCCGGCAGATAGAGCGTGCCGGACAGAGTCGCACCCTCGTTCTCGAAGGTCACGGTGCGCTCGGTGGTGGCGGCAAACGCTTGCGAGGCGGCAAGGCTTGCCGCGATCATGATTGCGGTCAGGCTTTTCATCCCTCTTCTCTCCGTCTTGCGTTGGGTGACGGAAAGATGACGCCTCGCCGGAATGATTACAGCGGCGATTCTTGCGCATCGACGGGTGAATCGTGCGCTTTCTCGGATCAGCCTTGACGAAATGCGCCGGGCGTTACCCCGACCCGATGCTTGAAATGCCGGCTGAAGCGACCGGGGTCCGCGTATCCCGTGCGAAAGGCGATCTGGGAGACGGTCAGCCTTGTCGTCCTGAGCAGTACCTTGGCCCAGTCGACTCTGGCGTTGATCACATACTGCAGCGGCGATGCATCGGTGGCCGCTTTGAATGCCCGCGCAAAGTGATACGGACTCATTGCCGCGATGCCGGCCAGGTCCTTCAAGGAAAGATCTTGCGCAAGGTTGTCGTGAATGTGGTTGATCACCCGCTTCAGACGCCGATCTTCGATATCCGCGACGACTGGCCGGCCCGGGTTGATCGCACACGCCAACTGTGCGGCAAGTGCGCGTGACATCGTCTCTCGGTAGAGTGTTCCCCCCGCCAGAAAGGTCTCGGCGCCCAGGATCAACTGCAGGGTGAGCGGATCGAAGGGGCCAGTGGTCGGGGCGATGAGATCCGGTCTTTCCAAGCCGACCTCGGCGAGCAGCCCTTCCTCGAATGTGACTATCAACACATCGAGCCGCTCATCGTATTCGCAGAATCCCTCGCTGCCCGCCGGAAGCACCCACCCTTGATTCCTCGTCAGGGGGCAGTGGGATCGGCGGTCGGAGCCGACCGCGAGACGATGTGTCGGCTGGTCGTTCAGGAACACGCCCAGCGCGAGACATGGAAGGTGGAAGTCTCCTCCGCCTGCCGGCAGCGACTGCTCTTGCACGATGACGTCCGTCATTGCGCTGTCCCGCTTCAGTGCCGGTCTCTACATTAGACCATTCGAGGCTTGACGCAAGCATTCGGCGAGTGCCGCGGGCCGCGCGCTTCGTAGCCGCTGAACTCGTCCCCCCCTGCGCGTGCAGCGGTGCGAACGCCGCCGCCGGTATCTTCTGCTCTGTTGCCCGCCGCGTTGCGGGTATGCCGTGTGAGACGACTTGCGTCGCGTGGTGATAACGCGGAGCCCGTGCGCGTGGTCGTCGCCGCTTGCGGTGCGTGCTGTGCCGAGGGCGGGGCGCTCGATACCACACTCCCAAGCGTTGCCACGTCATCTCCCGCTTCCTATAGTGCCGCCCGGTCGCCGCGCACCGTTTCGGGGAGTGTCTACGCACGTGGGCGGCAATCTCGTCGATCGGAGACCGACGGGTAGACCGGCATCGGATCTACCGAGGCAGACGGTGAGAAACGAGAATCAAGGGGCGGTAAGCCCCCGGGACCGGCGCTTCGCTGGTGAGGGAGAGGTGAGTTCGAAATGAAGCGGGTGGCCTTCCATACCTTCGGGTGTCGTCTGAACCAGTACGACACCGAGGCGGTCCGAACCCTCTTCGAGGATTCGGGGCGCTGGCGCAGCGTGCCCTGGAGCGACGAAGCGGAAGCCTACGTGGTCAATACCTGCAGCGTCACCGCTCGGGCCGATGCGAGTGCCCGCAAGGCGATCCGGCGCCTGCACGAGCAGCGCCCGGACGCGAAAATCATCGTCACCGGCTGCTATGCGCAGCGGGCCCCGAACGAGATTGCGGAGTTGCCGGGCGTGTCGCTGGTCGTGGGCGCCGCGAACCGGGCGCACATCGTCGGCGAGGCGGAGTCGACCCGAGGGGCCCAGGTGCGGGTGGCGGTGCCCCCAGTATCGGAGGCCACGACCTTCCTCGACGTCCCGATCACGGAGATGATGGACCACAGCCGGGCCTTCGTGAAGGTCCAGGAGGGCTGCGACGAGCAGTGCACTTTCTGCATCGTGCCCCAGACGAGAGGCCGGTCCCGCAGCCGAACGGCACAGAGCGTGCTAGAGCAGGTGCGCCAGCTCGTCGACGGGGGGTACGTGGAGATCGTCATCAGCGGCGTGCACGTCGGTGACTATGGGCTGGACCTTCCCCCGGGACGTCTCACTTTGCCGGAGCTTCTCGGCCGGATCCTGGAGACGCCGGGCCTGCTGCGCCTGCGGCTCAGCTCCATCGAGCCCGCTTCGGTGACGGAAGAACTCATCGACCTCATGGCGGGGGAGCCCCGTTTCGCCCGCCACTTCCACATTCCGCTGCAGAGCGGATCCGACTCCGTCCTGTCGCGCATGCAGCGGCGCTACCGTTCGGAGCACTTCTGCTCGCTGATCCGGAAGATTGCCCAGAGGATTCCCGAGTGCGGGATCGGCACCGACGTCATCTGCGGCTTCCCCGGAGAGAGTGACGACGACTTCCAGCGTACCTTCGACCTTCTCGAGGAGTTGCCCATCACCTATCTTCACCCCTTCACCTACTCGGTGCGTCCCGGGTCGGTGGCGGAGTCCTTTGGCGACCAGATCTCGGGTGAGATCAAGAAGCGCCGGGTGCAGTCTCTCAAGCGGCTGTTTCGGGAGAAGAGCCGCGCCTTTCGGGAACGACACGTCGGTCGCGTGCTGCCGGTGGTGGTGGAGGCAACCCGCTCTCGGGGAGGCGACTGGCTCTCGGGGTGGACCGACAACTACCTCAAGGTGAATCTCGGTGCGGGAACGCCCGGTCCGGCGATCGAGCGGGTTCTCGTGGAGGGCCTGAACGAGCAGGGAGAGCTGGTGGGGCGGCGCCTTGGCGATGGCGAGGCTCGCTCGGGAGTGCCGATCGGCGCCGCCACTGCGGATGCGCTTCCCGATCGCCCGAGGGTGTGATTGAAGGGTGGACACCGGGCTGACTTGTGAGAACTCACGTCTCTTCGCTGGCGGTTGGCGTCTCGGCGGGGATGGGCGGGGGGATCGTGACGTTGAAGGTCAGACCCGCTGGCGTGGCGATCGACGCCGCGGCAGGGATTCGCGCGAGGGGAGGGGGGTTGAGCTTCGATCGGCCCGCTGATCCTGCGGTTGCAGTCTCACCCTGGGTGCAACGCTTCGCGCACCTGGTGCCGCCCCGGTCCCCGGTGCTCGACGTAGCCTGCGGGCACGGCCGGCACCTGCGCTATTTCCGCGCCCGCGGGCATCCGGTGCTCGGGGTGGATCTGGACGTCTCCGCGCTGGGCGACCTCTCGCACGACGCGGGGGTGGAGATAGTGCGGGCAGATCTGGAGCAGGGCGCCTGGCCCTTCGCCGGGCGCCGCTTCGGCGCGGTGGTGGTCACGAACTATCTCCACCGGCCGCTCCTTCCCCTGCTCGCGGCCGCGGTGGCCCCGGAGGGAGCGCTCATCTACGAGGCCTTCTCGCGTGGCAACGAGCGGGTGGGGCGGCCCCGAAATCCGGACTTCCTGCTCGCGCCGGGGGAGCTCTACGAGGCGGTGGCGCCACTCCTGCAGGTGGTCGCGTACGAACAGGGCCTGGAGCGCCAGCCCCGTACCGCGGTTCGCCAGCGCCTCGTTGCCGTCAACCGGGTCGAAGCGGCCCTGCTCGCCTGAAAAAAAGCCTGCCGGTCACGAGGGGACGAATCCCTTCGCGACCGGCAGGTCAGTGCCGAGTTCCCTCTCGGCGCCCGTCACGGCCTCCACAAGAACCGGAACCAGTCGCCGTATCGCGCCGCCCTGCGACGCTACATCGAAGCGGTTCAAGCGGGTACGACCCGCAACCGCGAGCAGATCGCGCCCGCTGCAGTGAACAGGTGAAACACGGCGACCCAAACCGCACCGGCCCTTCCCACGCAAACACTGCGGCGTCTCTGAACGTCGCGCGAGCGCGCGTGATTCGCGGGGTAACGGAGCCGGTCCTCAACCGCACTTCGAATCTCCGCAGCTCAGACAGGTCATGCACCCGTCCATGAGCACCACCGCCTTGGTATTGCACAGTGCGCAAAGCTGCGCCCCCGCCGGGAATCCGCCCATCGCCGCTTCGTCGCCTGCGCGCGCCGCGCCCGCCGCTTCGTACTCACGACGCTTTCTGGTGATGAGTTCGCGCTGTCGCTCATCGAGATCTTCTCGAGTGAGCAGGCCGATATGGCGCATGTGCGACTCTATCGCGTCACCGATCTCGGCCACCAGCGACGGCATGTACTTGCCGCCCTTCTTGAAGTAGCCGCCGCGGGGATCGAAGACCGAGCGCAGCTCGTCGACCAGGAAGGTGACGTCACCGCCCTTGCGAAACACTGCGGATATGATCAACGTCAAGGCGACTATCCACTGAAAGTGTTCCATGTTCTTCGAGTTGATGAACACTTCGAAGGGCCGTCTGAGCTCGTGCTTGGTGCCTTCGTTGAGCACGATGTCGTTGATGGTGACGTAGAGCGCATGCTCCGAGAGCGGGGTCTTTATCTTGTAGGTCGAGCCCACCAGCATCTCCGGGCGCTCGACCTGTTCGTGCATCTGGATGACCTGCGCGCTCTCCCTCTCAAGCGGAGCGGCGGCGGGCGCCCGCTGCGAATCATCCTCGCGCTCGCGCGGCTCGCCGACGGTTGCGGCGGCGGCATTCTGCAGCACCCGGTAGTCGACTATCTTCTTGTCGATCTTTATGGTCATGATCGTTGTTGTCCGTAGGGTTGAGCGCCTGACGCCGCTCAGAACTTCCCGTAGTAGCCCTCCTTGAGCGCGTCGAAGAGGTTCGCCGCGGTGTGGGTCTCTCCGTCGTATTCGATTTCCTCGTCACCCGCGACCTTCAGCACCGAGCCGTCCTCCAGGGTGAAGGAGTAGGTAGTGTTCTTCAGGTCTTCGTCCTTCACGAGCACGCCCTGAAACGCCTCCGGATTGAAGCGGAAGGTGGTGCATCCCTTGAGCCCTTTACGGTAAGCGTAAAGGTATATGTCCTTGAAGCGCTCGTACTCGAAGTCGGTGGGTACGTTGATCGTCTTGGAGATCGAAGAATCTACCCACTTCTGCGCCGCCGCCTGTACATCCACGTGCTGGGTGGGCGTGATGTCGTCGGCGCACACGAAGTATTCGGGAAGATCGGAATCCGGCATCGCATTCGGGTCGATCAGTTCGCGGTAGGCAAGCAGTTCGTAGGAGAACACATCTATCTTCTCCTTGGTCTTCTTGCTCTCTCGAATGACGTTGCGCGAATAGTGGTGCGCGAAGCTCGGCTCGATGCCGTTACTCGCGTTGTTGGCGAGCGACAGAGAGATCGTGCCGGTCGGTGCGATCGAGGTATGGTGGGTAAAGCGGGCGCCCTTCTCGACGATGTCCTCGATGATGTCCGGCGCGATCTCGGCGAGGCGCTGCATGTAGCGGCTGTACTTCGCGTGCAGGATCCGGCCTGGCACCTGGTCTCCGACCTCATAGCCGTCCTCGCGCATCTCGGGGCGCATCTGCAACATGCGCGGCGTGACTTCGAAGAGCTCGTCCATGACCGGAGCGGGCCCTTTCTCCTCGCAGAGCTCGACGCCGGTGCGCCATCCGACCACGGCCATCTCTCGGCTGACCCGCTCGGTGAACGCCAGGGACTCCTCGCTGCCGTAACGGATTCCCAGCAGGGCGAGCGTCGACCCCAGGCCCAGGTATCCCATCCCGTGTCGACGCTTGCGCTGGATCTCTTCGCGCTGGGGCTCGATCGGCAGCCCGTGCAGCTCCACCACGTTGTCGAGCATCCGGGTGAAGGTGGCAATCGTGTCCTGGTAGCCCTCCCAGTCGAATCGCGCCCGATCGGTGAAGGGATCCAGCACGTATCGGGTCAGGTTCAGCGAGCCGAGCAGGCACGCCCCGTACTCCGGGAGGGGCTGCTCTCCGCACGGGTTGGTGGCGCGGATGTTCTCGCAGAACCAGTTGTTGTTCATCTCGTTGATCTGGTCGATGAGAATGAACCCGGGCTCGGCGAAGTCGTAGGTCGACGTCATGATGACGTCCCAGATCCGTTGCGCTTTGATCTTGCGGTAGATCCGGCACGCCACGCGCCCCTCTTCGTCGCAGAGGTACCCGTCGCTCACCGGCCACTCTCGCCACACGACCCGCTCGGGATCGTCGAGATCGATCTCCTCGTCATCGCGCTCCGCCGCGGTGAGGGGAAACGCGAGCGGCCACTCCTCGTCCCGGGCGAGCGCTTCCATGAAGCCGCGGTTGATGAGCAGGGACAGGTTGAACTGCCGCAGGCGTCCGTCCTCCTGCTTCGCCCGGATGAACTCCATGACATCGGGGTGGCCGATGTCGAAGGTCGCCATCTGGGCGCCGCGCCGCCCGCCCGCCGAGGAGACGGTGAAGCACATCCGGTCGTAGATGTCCATGAAGGAGAGCGGCCCGGAGGTGTAGGCGCCGGCTCCGCTGACGTAGGCCCCCCGGGGGCGAAGCGTCGAGAACTCGTATCCGATGCCGCAACCCGCCTTGAGCGTCAGTCCGGCCTCGTGGACCTTCTCCAGGATGTCGTCCATGGAGTCGTGGATGGCGGCGGACACCGTGCAGTTGATGGTGGAGGTCGCGGGTTTGTGGGTGCGCGCGCCGGCGTTCGAGACGATCCGCCCGGCGGGGATGGCGCCGCGGCGAAGCGCGTCGAGGAACTTCTCGTACCAGTGCTCGCGCTTCTCCCGGGTGGTCTCCACATCGGCGAGCGCGCGCGCCACGCGCCGGTAGGTCTGGTCGATGTCCTCGTCGACCGCCCGCCCGTCCTTGGACTTGAGGCGGTACTTCTTGTCCCAGATATCGATGGAAGCGGTCTGATAGCCGATCTCCGGCGCACCCGCGGCGGTGAAGTTCGTTGACTGGCTGTGGACGAGCTTCATTACCGGTCAAGCCCGGTGGTGGTGCGTTCAAGCCTGGTTGTGGCCCTCAGGGCAAGCCTGGTGACGCTCCGGTCAGGCCTGGTGGTGCTCCGGTCAAGCCTGGTAGCGCCGCCGGCTCCGGTGCGACACGCAGCGGTGGGCGGCGGGACTTGTTGCTGGCCGCGGCTCTCCCCCGATCCGCGGCTGCGGACGTGTCCCCGCCGGCACGGATCATACTGAACGCGAATCAGGCTGCTCGACATCGTGTCCAGGTACGCCTGCGCTCCCTGCCTCGCAAACGCCATCACCCCTGCCGACATCTGCCCCCCCTCGCTTGGTCAATCGGTGAAGTTGTGCGGATGGATCCCGGTGAACGTGGATGAATCCGGGCAGATGCTCTGACCCATCATTGCCACCGCGCGAGTGTCCGTGCCCACGACCCCAGAACTTCTGGATTCTAGACTTCCGCGAACAAAATTCAAGACTCGCCTACCACCACTTGTGGTCACTCCCGAGTGTAACCCCTACATCTGGTGTTCGTGGTGTAGCATCCCGTTGCCGACGAGATCCCCATGGACCATCTCACCCGCTCGTCACGGAACTACTTTTCGGGGTTGCGCCTGGACCGCGCGCACCCGCGCCGCAGCGATCCGCAGTGGCTGGAACGACGCCGGCGCGGCCCGGAGACCCTCCTGGTCCCGATCTGGCGCAGCCGCAGCGTTGTATGTGGCGCGCGCACCCCGGCGCCTCTCCTGCTCAAGCCCCATCAGGTCGAGGAGCTTGGCCCGGGCACCATGGTGCTGCTGGGCATGCTCGGGTCGAGCGCCTGCTTCGCGGTGGACCTCGATATCGAGGAGCAGACGCTGCTCGACCGGCTCCCCGCGGGGGCGGAGCTGTGCGAGCTCCCGGATGCCGGAGTCCGGCTCGATCCCCAGGACGGCGCTCTGCTCGCCTACGCCCGGGCGCTCATCCACTGGCACCGGCGCCATCGCCACTGCGGTGACTGCGGCAGCGCGAACGCCATTCGCCACGGCGGCCACATGCTGGAATGCACCAACGCAGCCTGCCGGGCGCAGACATTCCCTCGCACCGACCCCGCGGTGATCGTGCTCGTGGAGTTCGTCGAAGGAGCGGATTCGTGCTGCCTGCTCGGCCGTTCGCCCGGTTGGCCGTGGCCGACCTACTCCGCGCTCGCCGGCTTCGTCGAGCCGGGAGAAAGCCTGGAGGACGCGGTGGTGCGAGAGATCCATGAGGAGGCCGGGGTGGTCGTCACCGACGTGCGCTATCACTCCTCGCAGCCCTGGCCCTTTCCCGCCTCCCTCATGCTGGGGTTTCGGGCCCGGGCGACGGACAAGTCCATCGTGCTGGACCGGCAGGAGCTCGACGACGCGCGGTGGTTCACGCGCGACGAGCTCGTTCGAGAGATCCGGGCAGGGCGGGTCGAGCTGCCTCGACGTGTGTCCATCGCCTACCGGCTCGTCGAGGACTGGTTCGACGAATCGGGGGACGGCCGCCTGGAGGACATTGTTCCGGCCGTCCCGGATTGAGCCTCTCCCCCCGCCGCGCCCGTCTCCTCCCGGGTGCGCTCGATGAGCGTCTCCAGCGTGTCCATCGCCTACCGGCTCGTGGAGGACTGGTTCGATGAATCGGGGGACGACCCACTGGAGGGCATCGTTGCGGCCGTCCCGGATTGAGCCTCTCCCCCCGCCGCGCCCGTCTCCTCCCGGGTGCGCTCGATGAGCGTCTCCAGCATGCGGGCCTGCTCCGAACCGGCCTCGACGCCCGCAAGCAGCGTCTCCCACCGGGTGAGGGCCAGCTCCGGGCGTGCGCTCTGCAGGGCGGCGAAGCCCGCGAGCCACAGCGACTTCTCGTGCCGGGGATCGATCTCCAGCGCGCGTTCCAGGCGCTGGGCAGGGCCTCCCAGGAAGCGATAGCCCGCGAGCAGCGCTTCCGCCTCCGCATGGTCCGCGAGGATGTCCGGGCGCTCGCCGACAAGCCGGTGCGCCTCGGCGAAGGCCTGAAGTCCGTAGTGGTAGCGTTCGAGCGCCACCGCGGCGCGCCCGAGGCGCAGCCAGCCCTCGGCGTCGCGGGGATTCTGGCGCACGGCGGCTTCGAGAGACTCGAGCTCCGCCTTCGACGCGTTCGACACGATCTCGTCCGGCGTCTCCACCAGGGTGTGCCACGCTCCGAGTTGATAGTAGACGGCGGATGCGAGCACCGGGAGCGCCAGCGCGATCACCAGGGCCGTCCGCCACGCCGGCGCCCGATCCTCCCCTTGCGATTCGCCTTCGGCGATGTCGCCCCGCAACTCGCGCTCGATCTCCTCGCGGGCTTCGAGGCACTCCTGCGCCGTGATGCGGCCCGCTCTGTGCTCGGACTCGAGCTCGCGCAGGCGTTCGCGATGGATCTCGAGATTCGCGTCGCGGGCGCTCCGGTCGCCTTGCGGCGCCTGTCCCCGGAACAGCGGACGCAGCAGGAACGCCAGAGTCACCGCCACCAGGATGATTGCGATCAGGGCGAAGGACCACATCGAAGCGCCAATCACCCGGGCGTGGGAGTCGGAGGGGGCGGCAGGGTAGCCGCTACTTTCGATGCCGCGCAAGCAAGAGTGTTGCCCCGTGCGGGGCGGTCTTGTGGGACAAGCCCGCAAGGCTCGCCAATCTTCGGCTGCTTCGGGCGCCAGGATGCCGTGGTAGCAAGGCGCATGGGCCAAGAAGACGCGCAACGGCGAGCCGGAAACAGACGAAGCGCCGATGGCGCGGACTTCCCTGCGAGCGGGCAAGCCCCGCGCCCTTCGCTTGCGCGGCGCCTTTGCAGTAAGGTTTCCGGGCGCGGCGCGGAAGGTGCGAGCGGACTGCGCGAAGGCGGCGAGAACCACTACCCCCGGCAAGAGGCGCCATCCCATGTACGAGCACGAAGCCGCCGCCGGCCACGGCCCGGGCGCCGCTGCCAGCGCGGCCCCGCCCGGGGAACGAATCCAGTGGCGGTAAAGGGTTCCAGCGTCGGCAAGGCGGTCCTGGCGGCCGCGCTCGTGGCGCTCGTGTTCGCCTTCTTCTTCTTTGATTTTGGCGACTACCTGAGCCTCTCCCATCTCAAGTCGCAGCAGGCGCACATCCAGGCCTGGCACGACGCCCACCCGGTGCGAAGCGCGGCGATCTTCTTCGTGGGGTACGTGTCCATCACCGCGCTCTCCCTGCCGGCGGCCGCAGTGCTCACTCTGCTTGGCGGCGCCATCTTCGGCCTGGTGGTGGGCGCGGTGCTCTGCTCCCTGGCGGCCACCGCGGGCGCGACCATCGCCTTCCTCGTGGCCCGCTTCCTGTTGCGCGACATGGTGACGGCGCGCTTCGGGGACCACCTCGGCGCGATCAACCGTGGCATCGAGAAGGACGGCGCGTTCTACCTCTTCACGCTGCGCCTCGTGCCCCTCTTTCCCTTCTTCGTCATCAACCTCGCGATGGCGCTGACCCCGATCCGGACCTTCACCTACGCCTGGGTGAGTCTGGTCGGAATGTTCGCGGGGACCCTGGTCTACGTGAATGCGGGCACCCAGTTGGCCCGCATCGACTCCCTCGACGGCATCCTGTCCCCCGCCCTGATCGGCTCCTTCGTGCTGCTGGGGATCTTTCCCTGGCTGGCGCGACGCGCGCTCGGGGTGATCAAGGCACGCCGGGTGCTTCGCAAGTGGCCGAGACCCCGGCGCTTCGACTGGGATCTGGTGGTGGTGGGCGCGGGCTCGGCGGGCCTCGTCAGCTCGCTCATCGGGGCGACGCTGCGCGCCCGGGTCGCGCTGGTGGAGCGTGATCGCATGGGGGGCGACTGCCTGAACACCGGCTGCGTCCCCTCCAAGGCGCTGATCCGCACGACGCGGCTGCTCGCGCAGATCCGCAACGCGAGCGCCTACGGCATCCGCAGCGCGAGCGCCGAAGTGGACTTCGGGCAGGTGATGGAGCGCGTCCGGCGGGTGATCCGCACCATCGAACCGCACGACTCGCGGGAGCGCTACCAGGGCCTCGGCGTCGAGTGCGTCGAGGGCGACGCCACCCTCACCTCGCCCTACACCGTCGAGGTGGCGGGCCGGACCCTGACCACCCGCAACATCATCATCGCCACCGGCGCCGGACCCCTGGTGCCGCCCATCCCGGGGCTCGACCGCGTCGCCTACCGCACCTCGGACACCATCTGGGACCTGCGCGCCCTCCCCGAGAGCCTGCTGGTGCTGGGCGGGGGCGCGATCGGCTGCGAGCTCGCGCAGTGCTTCGCCCGCCTGGGCAGCCGGGTCACCCAGGTCGAGATGCTGCCGAGCCTGCTCGCGCGCGAGGACCAGGAAGTCTCCGAGATCGTCGCCGGCCGCTTCCGCGAGGAGGGCATCGACGTTCGGGTGGGCCACACCGCAAAGCGGGTCGAGGCGGGCACGGACGGAGCGCATCGCCTCGTCTGCGAGCACGAGGGGCGCGAGGTGGCGCTTCCCTTCGTCGAGATCCTGGTGGCGCTGGGGCGCCGGCCCCGCGTCGAAGGCTACGGACTCGAGGAACTCGGGATCGGGGTGGCGCCCAATCGCACCGTCGAGGTCGACGAATACCTGCGCACCGCGTGTCCGAACATCTATGCCTGCGGCGACGTGGCCGGCCCCTACCAGTTCACCCACGTCGCCTCCCACCAGGCCTGGTACGCGACCGTGAACGCGCTCTTCGGCTCGTTGTGGCGCTTCCGCGTCGACTATTCGGTGATCCCCTGGGCGACCTTCACCGACCCGGAGGTGGCCCGCGTGGGCATCAACGAGCGCGAAGCGCGCGAGCGCGGCATCGAGGTCGAGGTCACCCGCTACCCCCTGTCGGAGCTCGACCGGGCGATCGCGGACGAGGCGCCCGAGGGCTGGGTGAAGGTGCTCACCCCGCCGGGGAAGGACCGCGTCCTCGGCGCGACCGTGGTGGGGGAGAGCGCGGCCGAGCTGCTCACGGAGTTCGTGAGCGCGATGCGCCATCGCCGCGGCCTCAACAAGATCCTCGGTACCATCCACACCTACCCGACACTCAGCGAGGCGAACCGCTTCGCGGCCGGAGCCTGGCGGCGCGCCCACGCCCCCGAGCGCCTGCTGCGCTTCCTGGGGCGCTACCACACGTGGCGGCGAGGGCGCTGAGCTCAGGCATGGGCATGGTCTCGGGCATGGGCATGGGCATGGGCGCGGAGTTCGCCACTCCGCTCCGGCGCACCGCTCTTGTCAAGGCGTCTGTTGACACCGTGAGGTGAACACCTCCGGCTCTCTCGACCCTGTCCGGTCCAGACCACAACCCGCCTGATTCGTCCCGTGAGCGGCGTGACGGGCACGATGAGTGCCGCTGGATAGCGCGGGACCGCCTCCACGGAGAGAACCGAGATTCCCTATAATCCGTCCGGGAATCACGGCGTGAGGAAGGCAAGGGTGAGCGGAGACGGCCAGCACCCTCTGGGGGTGCCGAGTGGCGGCGGCACGGGCATTGCCGGGGCGCGGCCGGAGGCGAAGACCTCCGGCGTAAATGCGCTCGACCGATGGCTCGCACGGCGCATCATGCAGGAGGCGGGCAACCCGCCGGTACGCTTCGCACTGTGGGACGGACAGGATGTCTGGTCGCCCGGCGCAGATGCCGTCGGCCGGATCCACGTCCGGGACCGCGGTGCGCTGTGGGCCATCGTGCGCGCGCCGGAGCTCGGCTTCGGAGACGGCTACAGCGCGGGGCGCATCGAGATCGAGGGCGACCTCATCGAAGTGCTGTACCGGGCCTACCGCGCGATGGAAGGCAAGACGAGCTCCTCGTTCAAGAAGTCCATCCTGGGCCGCCTCCCGCGGGCCGGCAAGAACACCCTCGGCGGCTCCCGCAAGCACATCCACCATCACTACGACCTCGGCAACGACTTCTACCGCCTCTGGCTCGACGAGCGCATGGTCTACACCTGCGCCTACTACGAGAACGGCGAGGCGACGCTGGAGCAGGCCCAGGAGGCGAAGATGCACCACGTGTGCCGGAAGGTGCGCCTCGAGCCCGGCCAGCGGGTGGTGGAAGCGGGCTGCGGCTGGGGGTCGCTGGCCCTGCACATGGCGCGCCACTACGGCGTGAAGGTGCGCGCGTTCAACATCTCCCGGGAGCAGATCGCCTACGCGCGCGAGCGCGCCGCCCGGGAAGGGCTCGAATCCCAGGTCGAGTTCGTCGAGGACGACTACCGCAACATCAGCGGACAGTACGACGCCTTCGTGTCGGTGGGCATGCTGGAGCATGTCGGCCCCGACCATTACGAGACGCTGGGCGATGTGATCGCGAGAAGCCTCAAGGAAGACGGACTGGGGATCGTGCACAGCGTCGGGCGCAGCCGTCCCGCCGCCGTCAACGCGTGGCTGGAGCAGCGCATCTTCCCGGGGAGCTATCCGCCGAGCCTGCGCGAGATGATGTCGATCTTCGAGGCGAACCAGTTCTCGCTCATCGATATCGAGAACCTGCGCCTGCACTACGCCCGCACGCTGACGGAGTGGCTGGCGCGTTTCGACGCCAACGTCGGCACCGTGCGCCAGCGCTACGACGAGACCTTCGTGCGCGCCTGGCGCCTGTACCTGGGAGGATGCGCGGCGGCCTTCCTCGCGAGCAGCATCCAGCTCTTCCAGGTGGTGTTCACCCACCGCTGCCACAACACCATCGCGCACACCCGGGAACACATCTACCGGCCCGACGCGAACGCCGCGCACTGGGGGTTCGGGTGAGCGCGCTTACCCATTACGACGCGATCGTGGTCGGCGGCGGTCCCGCCGGCTCCTCCTGCGCCGCCCGGCTCGTGCAGGGCGGGGCGAGGGTCGCGGTCCTCGACCGGGAGGAGTTCCCGCGCACCAAGCTCTGCGCGGGATGGGTCACCCCGGAGGCGATGGCCGACCTTGCGCTCGATCCCGCCGACTACCCGCGCCGCTTCATCACCTTCGAGCAGATCGTGGCCCACATCAAGGGTCTGACCTTCAAGCTCGACAGTCCCCAGCACTCGATCCGCCGCTACGAGTTCGACGACTTCCTCCTTGCGCGCAGCGGGGCGGAGGTCCTACGGCGCAACGTCAAGAACATCCGCCAGGAGAACGGACACTACATCGTCGGCGATGAGTTCAGCTGCGATTACCTGGTCGGGGCCGGGGGCACCCGCTGTCCGGTCTACCGGAACTTCTTCCGCGAGCGCAATCCGCGGGCGAAGGAGCTTCAGGCCACCACCTACGAGCACGAGTTCCCCTTCGAGTGGGAGGACCCGCGCTGCCACCTCTGGTTCTTCGACAAGGGCCTGCCGGGATACGCCTGGTACGTGCCGAAGGAGAAGGGCTGGCTCAACTGCGGACTCGGCGGAATGGCCGAGAAGCTCAAGGCCCGCGGCGCGGACGTCAAGACCCACTGGCGCCACTTCACCGAAGTCCTGCGCAGCAAGGGCTTCGTGGTGGGGGCCGACTACGCGCCCCGCGGCTACAGCTACTACCTGCGGGGCAACGTGGACGTCGTCCGCGCCGACAACGCCTTCATCACCGGCGATGCCGCGGGGCTTGCGACCCGCGACCTCTGCGAGGGGATCGGACCCGCGATCCGCAGCGGACAGCGCGCGGCGGAGACCATCCTCACCGGGGCGGAGTATCGCCTCGACGATATCGCCTCCTTCAGCTCCGAACACTTCGCGATCCGCGGCCTCCTGGAGTACATGTTCATCCGGCGCAAGACCCGCCCCCGACCCCGCGCGGCCGCCCGCCCGAGCGCCGCTGGGTCCTGAGGTTCACCGGCAACGCCTGAGCTGCACCGACACGCCTGAGTCCACCGGTAACGCCTATGCGGGTCGGCAACGGCCAATCCCGCGACCCCCGAGAACGCCGGAAAACGGGTCGCCCGCTCAAGGGGCGCCAGGGCTCAATGTGAGACGGAGAGTGGCTGTCCGATAGCGTCCGTTCGCCGCCGACGCAACGCGAGCGTTACCGGAACACGGGCTCGCTCGCCAAGCAGGTACGCCTCTGTCAGAGTTCGCCTCCTGTAGTTGACGAAATAGTGTTGTAAGGCATAATTTGTCAACTATACCGGTGGAGAACTGAGATGACGGTAGGACAACGCATCAGAGTGTCACGCCGAGCCTGCGGCCTCTCACTTCGCCAGCTCCAGGCCAGAATCGGCAACCGCGTGACGGCGCAGGCGATCAGCAAGTACGAACGCGACGAGTCGATGCCCAGCTCCGGGGTGTTCATCGCGCTCGCCGATGCCCTTGGCGTACCCATCGACTACCTGGTCAGCGACAGCGACATCCGCCTCGAGAGTGTCGAATTCCGGAAGAAGCGACATACCAGTCGCCGTGAGGAGGCGCGGGTCAAAGCCAGAGTCCTGCACCTGATGGAACGATATCTCACGGTCGAAGAGATCCTGAGGCTCCCCACCGTCGCGGAGGACTTGCCGCGTGAAGCGCCTTGGCCCGTACGGTGCAACCCGGCTGGAGCGGAGCAGGCCGCGCTCGACATGCGGACTTACTGGGGGATCGGTCTCGACCCAATCCCGAATCTCGTCGATCTTCTGGAGGAGCGCGGAATCAAGGTCCTCGCGATGACCCTCCCCGACATCGATGGGCTGACCGCGCGCGTGCGCCGTGAGGATGGCGGCCTTGCCTCGGTCGTCGTTGTCAATCGAGAGGGTTGGGGTGAGCGCCAGCGCTTTACCCTCGCACATGAGCTCGGCCACTTGGTCCTCGACCCGGCGCCGGAGGTCGATGGAGAAAGAGCCGCGCATCGCTTTGCCGGCGCGTTCCTGATGCCCGCCGAGACCCTGCGGGCGGAGACCGGCCGCCATCGCAAGTCCATCGGCTGGAGCGAGCTCTTCGAACTCAAACGCATCTTCGGCGTAAGCGTCCAGGCTCTCACCTACCGTTGCAAGGAGCTCGGTATCTTCGGCGGTCCCCTGTTTCGAGCGCTGTTCGAAGAGTTCAAGCGCCGCGGCTGGCGTGACCCCCCGTACGAAGAGCCAGGGGCCATGCGCGGCGAAACGCCTCACCGATTCGAGCGGCTGTGTTTCCGTGCCCTGTCCGAAGAGGCGATCTCGGAGGCGAAGGCAGCCGAACTGCTCGGCCACTCGGTCCGTGAGCTCAACCGCCGTATGGACGAACCGCCGAGCCGGGGAGCGGAGCTTGCCGGAGCCTGAGGCTTGTGAAAGTCCTGGTGTCCGACACCTCCGTCCTGATTGACCTCGAGCGCGGACACCTCGTCGAAGCGACGTTCCGGCTCCCTTTCGAGTTCACCGTTCCAGACCTGCTCTATGAAAACGAGCTGAAGGAGCACGGTGGACCGGACTTGGTGAGGCTGGGGCTTCGCGTCGAGGAGCTGGATGGCGAAGGAGTCTCGCTGGCTCTCGGCTATCGCCGTAATCGGGGAGCCCTGTCTCTTGCCGACAGCTTCGCTCTCGCCCTCGCGAAGACGAACGCGTGGAGTCTGCTATCCGGAGATCGGGTACTGCGTGAGCTCGCCGAGCAAGAGAAGGTTCCATGTCACGGAGCGCTGTGGGTTCTCGACCGGTTGTTCGAGCACCGCGTCATCGAGCGACACGCCCTGTACGCCGGTCTCGACAAGATTGACGCCCACCCGCGATGCCGACTACCGAAACCGGAAATCCGCAAGCGCCTAATCGCCTGGTCCGCATGCTGATTCAACGCGCATCCCATGATGGAGATGGCGACAGAGATTCACGTCGAGTTAGTCGGAAATCACGCCGGAGTAGTGGGAGCCATTGACGCCTGCTGCTCGAACCGCCACAGTCACGTCGTACACCCCGGATCCGCCTCTGCCACTCGGTATGCGCCCGGGGTTTTGATTTTTGAGGCTAGGCTTGGTCGCTACGGCGTTTCCCCGCGACCGCTTCGGTTCCGACGATGCCCCCGCTTGGAGACAGCACTTAAAGCCGACTTGGCGCGCTCCTCCAATCTTAAGAATGCAGGCTTAAAGATATTCAAGCTATTGAAAGAAAAGAAGAAACATAAACGGCTGTTTCAGCGTCGACACACCTGCGCTGTTGGCTCTTACACGGTGCGTGCCAACACAATCGCAACACCGCAATCCGCGCGGCAATACCTCATGCGACCGCTGTGAGGCCGTTCTTCTCAACTAGCGTCAGCAGCTTCAGTGACGCCCCGCGCGGGCGCTTCTCGCCGCGCTCCCACTGGCTCACCAGTCCGGTCGTCACGTTCAGGTAGCGGGCGAACACCGCCTGGCTGGCATTCTCACGTAGCCGAAGCGCCCGAATATCTTCTGGCCCCATCTCCTCGACCGGCGTCAGGCACATCTGTACAGCGACGCCTGAGACTTGAGCTAAGGCGACATCCAGATTTACGCACCTCCCGGGGCGTGATGCCCCTTGGCAAGGTAGCGTTTTCGTTCGCGAGGGCGGAGGCGCGCCATGGCCAGGCTCAGTTGGGAGGATCGGATGACGATCAAGAGCTTGACAGGCAGGCAATGTTCGAACCGGCACATCGCACGGTTATTGGGGGTATCGGAAGGAACGGTTCGCTACCACCGTCGACGCCAAGCGGCGGGTGCGCCGGATGGGCGTTCGGAGCAGCAGCCGGTTGCGGCCCGGTTCCAGGAGGCGATCGACGCGTACGTGTTGGGCAGCGGGGAGGAGTCGCCGAGCAACGTTGCGGCGCTTCACGCGTGGCTGGTGGCCGAGCACGACTATCCGGCGGGTCTTCGCTCGGTGCAGCGCTATGTTCGCCGGGCGTATCGGACGCCGGCGCGTCGGGCGCGGCGTCGTGTGGAGACCCCACCCGGGGTTCAGGCCCAGGCGGACTGGGCGTCGTTTCCCGGGGTCTGGGTCGGGGGCGCGCGCCGGGACCTGCTCGCATTTGTGCTCACGTTGTCGTTCTCGCGCGCGTGGGCGCTGGTGTGGAGCGAGCGCAAGCATCTGCTCGCTTGGCTGTCGGTGCATAACGCGGCGCTGCAACGCCTGGGCGGAGTACCGGCCACGATCCGGGTCGACAATGAGAAGACGGCGGTGGTGGCCGGAGCGGGCGCGTGGGGGACGGTACATCCGGTCTACGAGCGCTATGCGCAGACGCTGCGATTCCACGTCGATGCCTGTGCCCCGCGAAGTCCGCAAGCGAAGGGCAAGGTCGAGCGTCGGATCCGTGACGGGCGCGCCGGGTGCAGCCCGTATCGCCGGCACTGGGAGGCGCTCGAGGAGCTCCAGGCGCATACCGACGCGCGCGGTTCCGAGACGATGAGCCGACGGGTGTGCCCGGCCACCGGGACCGACGTGCTGCGGGCCTGGGAGCAAGAGCGCGCGCACCTCGGTGCCCTTCCCGAGCCGATGCCCGAGCCCTTCGACATCGCGGTCACGCGCCGCGTGGGCGCCGATTGCACGGTCGTGTTCGAGGGAAGGACGTACTCGGTGCCGTTTGCGCTGGTAGGCCAGCGGGTGGAGGTTCGCGGTTGCGCACGACACGTTCAGGTCCTGGCCGGTGCCGACCTGGTCGCCGCTCATCCGCGGGCGACCGCCCATCGCATCGTGCTCGACCCCGGGCACTTCCAGGGCGAGTCGACCGAGACGGTCATCGCTCCGGCGCCGCTAGGGCGGATGGGGGCGCGCATCGCGCAGATCGCGGCCCTGGCACCGGAGCATCGACCGCTGGACCTGTACGCGGCGCTGGCAGAGGTGGCCCGATGAGCGCCCCGGGCAAGGTGCGCCCCAAGGTCGACCTCGACGCCACCGTCGAGCGCCTGGTCCGCCTGGGGCTGGTCCACGGTGCCGAGCACTTGGCCGATTGCCTCACCGACAGCGCCAAGGCGCAGTTGCCCGCGCACGCGTTCCTGGACCGACTCCTGGACATTGAGCTCACCGAGCGTGAGGAGCGACGAGTCAAGACCTCGCTTCGGCTCTCCGGACTGCCCACCGGGCAAACGCTGGGCAGTTTCGACTTCGCCTTCCAGCCTTCGGTCGAACGCTCCCGGATCGAGACGCTGGCCACCTGCGCCTGGGTCCGGGGCAAGGAGACGCTGCTCATCCAAGGTCCTCCCGGGGTCGGGAAGACGCATCTTTGTGTCGCCCTGGGCGTTCGAGCGATCGAGAACGGATTCTCGGTCACCTTCTACCGGCTCGAGGAGTTGCTTGCCGCCCTTCGGGCCGATGCCGAGTGCCCACCGGCAAGGCTGCGCCGGCGCAAGTACCTCAACGTCGCCCTGCTGATCATCGACGAAATGGGATTCGAGCCCATGACCCGGACCGAGGCGAGCCTGTTCTTTCGGCTCGTGAGCTACCGCTACGGCCGAGGCTCGATCCTCATCACCACCAATAAGGGCATCAAGGACTGGCCCGAGCTGCTCGCAGGCGATGCGGTCCTCGCCACCGCCATCCTCGACCGGCTCCTGCACCATAGCCATGTGCTCAACATCAAGGGCCGTAGCTATCGACTCCGCGACCTCGAACAGGCCATCAGTTCGAGGCCGTGAACCGGACCAGCACGATGGCACGACAACGGTGCGTAAAGATAGATGTCGCGCTAACGCGTAAAACTAGGTGTCGCTTGACAACATCTCGTCGAATGACTTCATCGTCCGCTTGGACACCACCCCCGCCTCCGTCATGCCGAGAGCCGTCTCGTGCACTGACGCCAGTACATCGCTCCCATACTGCTTAGCCAATAAAGTTCACCTCGCTGATCGTCCCGTTCGCCAGCATCGCATCGATATCGGCGTGGTCCAGTCGGAGCATGTCATCGGCGAGCGCCCGCACTGCGTTCAGTTCGGTTCGCCGGAGGTTCTCCCGGTCGCTCTTGGCGAATCCGTGTAGGAAGAATGCGCGCTCTCCCCGCCGCAGCACCGGGATAGCTCGGATACCACCGGATCTGCCCTGGCCCGGATACGCGACACGTTGCTTGAAGACGCCGCCACCACCGAAGTGACGGCATCGATCAATCCCTTCTCGATGCGCATCACCGCCTCGTACAACACTCGATTCCCCAAAGTCCTCGCGGCGAGCGAGACGTGCGAGGTTCTCTTTTTTGGAGGTTCGCAAACCGTGCCGTGCTTGCGCTTCCCATCATGGATGTGGATGTAGAACCTAGTATTGTATCGTTCAATCCGCCAAGGGACTTCTATACAATGCTCGTCATGATCTCATCCTGAGCTGGCGGCATTCATGGTCTGCCCGGAAGTTGGGTGTAGGTTTGCGCAAGGAGAGGGGGTACTCTTGCCGCACCCGACCATCGGTACTACGGAGCGAGGAGGTAGGAAGTGCGCGAACCCATCCATCCGGGCGAGACACTGCGCGACGACCTTGATGCGCTCGGCATGAGCGCGGCGGAGCTGGCGCGGCGGATTGAGGTGCCGGTGAACCGCATTACGCAGATTCTTAACGGCCACCGGGCGCTGACCGGCGACATAGCATTGCGCTTGGGGCGCTTCTTCGGGACCTCGGGAGAGTTTTGGCCGAACCTCCAAAAGCTCTACGAACTACGGCTTGCGGAGTGTGATATTGGATCCACCATCGCCCGCCTACCAACCAATGATACGTGCAGGGACCTGCACACCACTGAATGAGGGTGGGCTGCTTACTGGTGACAAGTTCGAACGGCGGGATGTATCGAAGTTCGTGAGTGATGAGAAATGGTCAGTGTCAGGAGCAGCTTCTCGCGGACATTCGAGAGAAGATAAAATACCTTCATCGCAGTGACTTCGAACTGAGTGATGTATTTCTAGGTAAGCGTGATATTACGGGTATTCTGAATCTCGGAAAAATAAAACAAATTCCCGTAGACCGTGAGACCAATCGATTGATTCTCACCCTCTCAAGGTGTTTGTTGGAACAAACATTCAGCGATCAGCGTTCGAGGTTTACCGATTCAGACTGGCATGCGATAGTACGGGAGACGCTAGGAGATGCTATTTACGACGAAATCATCGGGGAAGCGGGTGCCGAAGAAACTGCACGAGACGTTCTTCTGAAGATCAAGAATGCGATAAGAAAGATCATTGATCAGATTCAGGAACGTACATTTGTGTTCGGTTGCCACTTTTCTAAGACTGAAGATTTCGCACCGCTTTCTATTGGTCCAGTATGTTTTGAGCCAAAGGCCATCTGGTTGTCCCGGATCCAGAGTAAGGGCATGATATCGAAGATCACTCTGTCAAGAATTGAGAGGTCTTGGAGAGATAAGAGACTACGTAAGAGGAAGAAATTCAAAGACGCATGGCTCGAGAGAGGGCTTCTAGAGACTATTGGAGACGGTGGCTATGTGTGCAGCGTTTCTGTCGGACGTGCTGGAAGTGAGGCGGGGCTGTATAAAGCCTTGACGGCGGCCCGTCTTGCATTGGCTGCTGTCGCTATGTGTTTTCGCTCGCCATCACGGGTACTTCGGGACATGGTTCTGATACGAGACGTGGGACGCTTAAAAAAGCAGCACATCGAGTTTTCTTCCAATGAGGAATTCAGTTGGAAGATGTGCCTAAGCTATATGTCTGGAGGTACAGACTTTCTGACAGAACAGGAAGGAAAGCAACTATCGAAGGACTTCTCAAGAGAGTTCGCCACAGCAGGAAAAGCGATTCGGGTATTTACACATGGCGACACTGCCGTAGATCAACCCAAACTTATGCAAGCACTCTTTCAAAGTTTACTTTGGTTCTATGAAGCTGAAAAAGAAGATTTGGATCCAGTTGCGATAGCAAAGTTTTGTGCATCCATGGAAGCGTTGAGTGGCGGAGGTAGGGAAACGGGTATTCGCCAACTGATTCAGTCTCATTTTCCACACTGGAATGATGAAGAACTCAGAGATACAGTAAGACGACTCTATAGTAAAGTTCGAGGTCGAACTTTACATGGAACAAACACACAATTAGGTTACGACTGGAAAAACGATAGAGCTCTCGCAGAGTATTTCGCAAGTCTGTGCTTGTTAGGTAGTCTAAGGAAAGTAAGCCAAACAAACGAGGACACTAAAGATACAAGAGCTTTTTTCCTTTCTTAAGCATTACATCTCAAAGTGATCTGTGTATTTTAGATAGTTTGTTAACTCGTAATCTGATCAAAGATGTGAATTTAATGGAAGAACCAATGGCACAACCTACAGTACGAAAGATCAGTGAGGAATTGGTCGTTGCGCTCAAGCAGCGAGCGGCGGCCAACAAACGCTCAGTCGAGGCCGAACATCGGGAGATCCTGCGCGTGGCGCTTCTTGGAAAGACGGCGGACTTTGCGGCAAGAGTGGCAGCACTGCGCCAGCGCCTCAAGTCGTCAGTTGATAGCAGCGAAGTGATCCGTGCAGATCGCGAACGGGTGAATTGACGCTCGCTGACCTGAGATCAGGCCTCGGCGAGCACTCGACAACGGCAAGAGGGGCGGCGAACGGATCTTCTATCGGCTCGTATTGATTTACTCGGGCGCTGTCAGAAGCCGCCGTCGATTCAATGCTGCGGTGCAACCATCTCCGAGGCCCTTCGATCCCCTCCGACTCCCCCCGCCAGCCGCGTTCAAGCTTACCCTTGGGGGTTGCGCTCTTACGTCCCCCCGTGCACCCTCCGAGCGCCCGAAACCCTGCCACGCAGACGTGCTCCAACCCGGAAAAGAGACCTATGACAAGGAAAAGAGTCCCATGAGTGAGAGTGTATGGCGCAGCCACCTCGATGAGGAGGTGCGGTTCTGGCGTTCGATGATCGACCGAAGCTTCCCCAATCAGGCGTGGCTGGACGACTTCCACGGTCGCCTCAAAAATGACAAGGGACTGCCGCGCGAGCTGCAACGTCTGGTGGAGCACTCGCAAGACGAGGTGATCCGCGTGCTCGATGTCGGTGCGGGGCCGGCCTCACGACTGGGTACGGCTTCGACCGGGAAGCCGGTGGAGCTTACCGCCGTCGATCCACTCGCCGACGAGTATCGCAAGCTCTTCGACGAGTTCGGTATCACGCCGCGTGTCGCTGTCATCAAGTGTGAAGCGGAGCGCCTGGATACGTTGTTCCCGGCCGAGCACTTCAATCTCGTCTACTGTCGCAACGCGCTCGACCACAGCCACGACCCGGTAACCGGTCTCCGCCAGATGCTTCGCGTGTGCAAGCCTGGCGGCTACTGCTGGCTCCACCACGCGAGCGACGAAGGGGAAGCTCAGCGCTACGTAGGGCTACACCAGTGGAATCTCACTTCCAGGGACGGAGACTTGACCGTCCGGGGCAAACCTGGGACACCGGAAGTCTCGCTTCGGGAGCTCTTTGCCGGAGTGGCCACGGTGAAGGCGGGAGACATCGCGCCGGGCGGGTGGTTCACCGCAACCATACAGAAGCACGCGGCGGCGTGAACGCGGGAGTTTCACACTAACCCAGCACTCCCTCGGCGGAGCGCTACCGTTCCGCCCCCACATCCTGCGATGATCGCCCCCGGTGCACTCGACGGCGAAGCCCCTCGCCGGACCGCCAGGTCGGGGCAATTCAAGTTTGGCGCGATGCCAAGGTTCGATCTACTCGTTGAGGACCCTCGATGACCCTCACCGCAAGCTTTCCCATGTACGACTTCGAGGAGGTGCACGCTGCAAACGATGTCCTCTGGGCGAGCATCGCGCGGCGGCTGGAAAAGGCGGGCGTGGGTGGGGTGCCCGGCGCCCTGGAACGAGGCCTCGACGTGCACGAACTGTGGACGGATCCGGGACTGTTGCTCAGCCAGAGCTGCGGAGCCGATGTCATGGGGCGCTACTCTGCCGAGCTCACATTGCTGGCCACGCCCCGCTACAGCGCCCCCGGGTGCGAGGGCTGCCTCTATTCGAGCGAGGTGCTGGTCGCCGCCGACTCTCCCGTAACCGAGCTTGCGGACCTCCACGGCGCCGTCTGCGTGGTGAACAGCCACGAGTCCCACTCGGGGGCCAGCGCCCTGCGGGACCTGCTCGCACCGCTCAGCCGGGAGGGACGTTTCTTCTCCCGCATCGTGGTGAGCGGTTCGCACCCCGCGAGCATCGCCGCGGTCGCGGAGGGCGAAGCCGATGTCGCGTCCATCGACTGCGTCACCCTTGGCCTCGTGGAGCGCTATCGTCCTCGTTGTCTCGAAGGGACGCGGCGGCTCTGTCGAAGCGCGAGCGCGCCCGGTATTCCCTTCGTCACCCGGGCGGAGAGCTCCGAAGATCTGATCCGCGAGCTGCGCCGCGCGCTCCTCGGGGCGTTCGAGGAACCCGAGGTCCGGGCCGCGGGCGCCGCGGTATTCATCGAAGGGGTGGAGATCCTTCCGCACTCCGCATACGAGCGGATTCGGGACTTCGGGCGCCGGGCCGCCGCAGCGGGCTACCCCGAGCTGCGCTGAACGCCGCCGACCGCGCGCTCCGGGTAGAGCGGGGGCAGGCCGGGGACGGGGGCGTCCCGCGAGGGGCGTGTCGCGCGCCGTAGCCCCGCCTTCGCCTCCCGCCACAGGGCCGGCCCGTCCCAGCGCTCCTCCCCGCGCGCATAGAGGTACCGGTCAAGCTCGTGCAGGCGAGCCGTCAGCGGAGGATCGAGCCGACGTGCGGCCTCCCCCAGACTGCGCGGCGGGGTCTCCGGCCAGGCCGCCACCGCCCATTCCAGCACCGCGTCCCGCGCGTCTTCGGCCCGGCCGGCCGCGCAGGCGGCGTTCAGGGCGCGCCGGGCTCGCGCCCTCGCCGGAGCCCTCACATCCTCCGGCGTCGCCGCCGTAGCGGCGCGACGCGTACGCCACCAGGCGAACGCGGTGGCGGCCCAGAGCGCGAAGAGCGCGATGCTCGCCCATCGCCAGCCGCCGCCCGAAACCGGCTCGCCACCGCCCCCGACGGGGGCGCCCTCGGTATCCGCCCCGCTCGCCGGAGCCGAGAGCGCATCGAGGAACCCCTCGGCCTGCGCCACCGCCGGTCCCACGGAGAGAGTGCGCGCGGGAATGAGCGCATCGACGGGCGCGTCCGCCGTCGTATCCCACCAGCGTATCCGGATTTCCGGCAGGGTCACCTCACCCTCGCGCAAGGGCACGATGGCGAAACGCTGCTCGCGGCTGCCGTAGATGAGATCGGCGTCGCTCGCGCTGCCAATCATGGGTTGATCGGGGTACACCCGGACGCCCTCCGGCTCCGCAAACTCCAACTCCGGGAGCTGATCCCCGCGCAGACCGGCTGCCTTCACGATGATGGTCCGGGTCAGCGGCTCGCCGACTCCCATCCCGGCGGGATCGTCCGACCACTGTTCCACGAGGCTGAGGCTCTTCCCCGGCAGCCAGGTCCGTCCCTCGAACTCCGCGGGACGGGCTCGTACGGTGAGCCGGTACTCCTCGGTGCGCAGCCGAACTCTGCGCCCCGGTGTGAAGATTCGAGCGAAGCTGGTGGATCCCGACCCCAGATCCGCCACCTCTCCATCGAATTGCACCGGGGGGATGTGGAGCTCTCCGCTCGACTGCGGAAACATCGCGTAACGCCGCTCGATCACCCGGTAAGTGCGTCCGTCGCGGGTCGAGGTATAGCTTCGGTCCCGGCCGAGTCTCTCCACGAGGACATCCGACGCACGAGGCTCCTCCAGCGTGCCGTCCAGGATCTCGACGTTGCGCAACAGCCGGAGCGCGTAGGTGACCTGAGACTGCACGTAGGGCGATTTCGGGAAGACCTCGCTCTCGATGAAGATGTCCGGTTTCTCGTCCGCGTGGGGAGCCGGCGCCTCGAGGACCCGCAGGATGAGCCCGGGAGTGGAGTCGGAGTGAAGGGCGAGTGGCGGTATCTCGATCTCACCGCTTCTCCGGGGCGCGAGCTCCACTACCCAGCGGGTAGTGGCCGACTGCTCCCCGTTCATGAGATCGATCTGCGTGCTGGCGCTGGTGACGAGTCGCTCGAAGTCTGCATCGAGCGGAGCGAATTCGGGTCTCTCCCCCCCGTAGATGCCCTCGGCCTCGATGATGAGGCGAGTCGTCTCGTTGGCTCGGATCGGATTGGGCTCGAGCGAGGCGCGCAAGCCCGCCCCGGTGGCCATCGCACACCACCCCGCCATGAGCAGGGCGGCGACGATGCGAACATACGCGTCGGTCGCGCAATCACGCGGAAGTCTCCCTCCCCTCATATCACGACACCACCGTATAGCCCGTGCAACGCATGTGGATTCTTTACCATGTACGGACAGTGTCCGGGTCCGGGCTGCCCCGGCGCTGGTAGTCGAGCGTGAACTTGCGACGCAACAGGCCTCCGGGGTCGTCCGGTATGCGCCGCAACCACTGCTCCAGGGCCTGGCGCTGCTCATCGCTCATCTCGCCCGCCAGTGCGGGAGGGGAGGAGGGGCGCTCGCCATCGCGGTCCTCGCGCCCCTCGCGCCCCGCGTCTTCGGCCTCCGCCGCCGGACGGGGCGCTGCCTGCGATCCGACGCCACGCGTGCCGGTCGCCGATTCTGCGCTCACCGGGGCGTTGCCGCGCTCCGCGTCCTGGAGATCCGGGGGACTGGACTCGCCGCGGGGGTCCCCGTTACCGGGGGCCTGATCGTCGGGCCGGAACGGCTCCGTCCCCGGGGGCCTCGCGCTCCCCGGGTCGCCCGCCTCCGTGCGCCCGCCCTGGCCCGCGCCACGCGGGTCTCGGCGCAGCAGCTCTTCGACCAGTTGGCGATTGAAGATCGCATCATCGAGGTCCGGAACGAGGGCAAGCGCTTCGTCGTAGGCATTCAGGGCGTCGCGGAGGCGACCGGCGCGCGCGAGCGCGTTGCCGCGGTTGTAGCGCGCGCTCGCGCCTTCCAGAGCGCCGTAAGCCTCCGCCGCCGCCGTGTACTCCTGGTTGCGGTAGAGCGCCGGACCCCGCCACTTGTCGCCCTTTGCCTTGTCGATCGCCGCGACCGGGTCGCCACGGGCCAGCGCGGCGGCGGCCTGCTGGTCGGGGCGCGCCCACAGGTCCGCCCACTCAATGGCGCGCGCCGGCTCGACCGGGGCGACGAGAAGGCAGGCAAGCGCCAGCAGCCAGCCCCGCCGGAAGGCGAGCGCCGCCAGCGGCAGGAGGGCCAGCACCAGCCACGGTCCTTCGTCGCGCCAATTACGCGTGGCATGGTCGCTCTCCTGCGTTTCTTGCCGCCAGCGTTCCCGCGGGGAGAGAAGATACCGGAGATCGCGGTGGTCTCCACTCATCCGGGCGAAACGTCCGCCGCCGGCGCGCGCGATCTCGCGCAGCTCCCTCGTGCCGGTCCGCGGCACCACGATGGCGCCGGCATCGTCCTTGAGGAAACCCCCTTCGGGAAGAGGGATCGGGGCGCCCTCGGCAGTGCCCACCGCGAGGACGGAGACGGTGAATCCCTTCCCGGCGAGCTCCGCCGCCGCCTCGGCCGCGCGCACGCCACCGGCGGAATCCGCGATGAGGATGATCTCTCCGTCGCGGTACCCGGCCTGGTCGAGGAGTTCGCCCGCGCGCCGCAGTCCGAGATCGGCGCGGCTGCCCGCAACCGGCATCACTTCGGTAGTGAGTGCGGGCAGCATGGCAGTCAAGGTGGCGCCGTCGTCGGTCAGCGGCGATACGAGGAAGGCATCGCCCGCGTATGCCACCAGGCCCGCCTGGCCTTCGTCGGTCATCGCGAAGATCTCGGCCGCCTTGAGGCGGGCGCGTGCGAGCCGGGAAGGCGGCACGTCCGCCGCGTCCATCGAGCGCGAGAGGTCCAGCACCACGATCCTCGCCTGCAGGGTGCGGTGGACGGGCAGATCCCGGCTGTGCCAGGCGGGGCCGGCGAGGGCCAGGATGGCAAGGACGAGCCCGCATCCCATGAGCACCGGGAGGAGGGAGAGCGTCTTGACATCCCTTCGCAGGAGCAGATGAGGCAGCAGCGCGGGGTCGCACAGATCGCGCCACCGCTCGCCGGAGCGAAGGCGTCGCGTGTAGGCCCACACCAGGGTGAGACCCGGGGGCAGGGCCAGCAACCACCACGGTCGCAGAAAGTGGAACTCCTCCATCAGCTCTCCCGCTCCCGGGACCCCGGGGAGGGCACGCCCTCACGGTGGCGCCGGTTCCGGCCGAGCACGCCAATGAGCAGGCCGGCCACGAGCCCGAGCGCGACGCCAAGGGGCAGGGTGAAGAGCTCGCGCACGGGGCGCAGCAGCTCCTCGTCCCGGGCGATGGGCTCCAGATCGTCGAGGAGCGCGTAGATCGCTTCGAGCTCTTGCGCGTCGCGAGCACGGAAGTAGCGTCCGCCTCCGAGGCCGGCGACGGTCTGAAGGGTGTCTTCGTCCAGATCGCCCCCGCCCCCGGGGGACAGGCGGCGGGTGACCTGCTCGTCGGCGCCCATTCCGATAGCGTGGATCCGCATGGCGTACGCCGCGGCGAGCTCCGCCGCCTCTCGGGGGGTGGCCTCACCCGCGGTATTCGCTCCGTCGGTGAGCAGAATGAGGATGCGATTCTGCGCCGGCCGCTCGCGAAGGAGCTTCAGCGCAAGCCCGATCGCGTCGCCGATCGCGGTCTGCTCACCCGCAAGCCCGATCTCGGCCTCCGCCAGCAGCTGGCGCACGCTCGTGCGATCGAAGGTGAGAGGCGTCTGGAGGTAGGGCCTGGAGCCGAACAGGATCAACCCGATGCGGTCTCCGACGCGCCGCTCGATGAACTCTCCCGCCACTTCCTTCACCACTTCGAGGCGGCTTGCGGGGACGCCGCCGCGAAGCAGGTCCCGGGTCTTCATGCTGCCGGACAGGTCGACCGCGAGCAGCAGATCGCGCCCGCTTACCGGCACCTCCACCGGCTCGTGGATCCACTGCGGCCGACAGGCGGCGAACACCAGAAGCAGCCACGCTATCCCCGCCGCCCATCCCGGCCCGCGCAGGTGCGGCCGGCGTGATGCGGCGCCCGGGAGCGGAATTCGGGCATGGAAGGGGATGCGCAGCGCCGCGCCGGCGCGCCGCGAGGCGGGGGGGACGAGATACGCCACGAGAAGGGGCGCCGCCGCGATGGGCGCCAACCATGGCCAGGCGAATTGGAACATCCAGGGACCCGGGCGGGGAAAATCGGAGGGCTGTGTCGGGTTTGCTCAACGACAAGTGTAATTCTCGCCCGGCATGACCAGTCATTGTTCAGCGGCTCGAGAGATGGCCGAATTCGGATCCGGTGACCGAGGCGGTGACCGTACCGCCTCCTACAGGTCGGAACTGAGACTGGACCAGAGTGGGAACCGGATCGGGAGGGAAAGAGAGTCGTTCGTGGTGCTGGGCCATGCACCGGCGCCAGGAGGAAACCTTCTAGTTCCCCGCCGCGCGTGCTGTACGACATCGATTGGGGGCCATGAGCAGGCGAAAGACCTGGAGACGCGAGCGGTGCGGCTCGACCGCGCCAGCGCAAGGCGGGCACCACGCGGCCGCCCGCGATACCATGCCCTCTTCCGGTCGCCGCGGTCCCAAGCTCGGGGTGGGCCCAACGCACGACAAGGACGAAGGGGTGAGCAACATCGACCGCTACCGGCGCTTCATGGAGCGTTTTGCCGCCCGCGATTTCGCGTCCATGCGGGAGATGATGGACGAGGACGTACGCTCGGAGAACCTCGCCCCCGCGAACGCGCCCATCTCGGGCGACCGCGTAGGCGTCGATGCGCTCATGGACTACTTCGTCCTCGCGGCCGAGCCGACCGCGGACTACGAGTTCCTGGAGGCGCACCGGTGGCTCGAGTCGGGGGAGGTGGTGGTGGCCATCGGACGGGAGGCCTACCGCATAAAGGCCACCGGCAAGCGCGCGGAGACCCCCTTTGTCCACGAGACGCACTGGAAGGACGGCAGGCTGGTCTTCTGGCGCGAGTTCTACGACACCGCGGCGATGCGGGAAGCCTATTCTCCGGAGACCTGAGACCGGTGGATCTCCTCGAAGCGCTCCGCGATCGCCCCCACGAGCCGGACCTGGGGTTCGGGCTGGAAGAGTACCGGAGCCGGATCGGGCGCGTGCGGCAGGCCATGCGGGAACACGGCATGGACGTGCTGCTCGTATCCAACGTGTCGAACCTCACCTACCTGACCGGATACGACTCCGCGCTGCCGTCCGGCTACGCGGTCGGCGTGCTGCCGGTCGAGGGCGAGTTCGCGCTCCACTGTTCCACCTGTGAAGCGGTCTGCGCGCTCGAGTCGTCGACGATACGCGACATCGTGCTCTTCGGCTGGCACGAGGGAGGCGACACCGGTTCTCAACTCGCGGACCTGCTGCGCGAGCGCGGCCATGGCTCGAAGCGTATCGGGGTGGAGACCCGCAACCTGGAGACCTTCGCGACCGGCGCCATGGACGCGGCGAGCTTCGGGGAATTGCGGCGGCGTCTGGATGGAGCCGAACTCGTCGACGCCTCTGAGATCGTGATGGGGCTCCGGCTTGTGAAGTCGGCGGACGAGATCGCCCACATGAAGCGGGCGGCCCGGTACACCCGGGCCGGGATGGCGGCCGGAGTGGACGCCGCCGGCGACGGCGTGTGCGACAACGAGTGCGCCGCCGCGGCGCACCGGGCATTGATTGCCGCCGGCAGCGAGACGATGGCGATCAATCCTCTGATCATGAGCGGCCCCCGGACCGGCTGGATTCCCCATGCCCCGTATCGCAGGCGGAGGATGGGGGCGGGCGACGCCGTCTTTCTGGAGGTATCGGGCACACACTATCGATACAATGCGCCGGCGATGCGAAGCGCCACCATCGGAGCGCCTGTCCCGGAGGTCTCGCGGCTCGCGGACGTGGCGATCGCGACGGTGGAGTCGACGATCGCCAGCATCAGACCGGGCCGCACCGGGGATGACGTGGCCAGGGCCTCGGGGGGAGCGCTCGCCGGCCACCCGGACATCTACTTCTTCGGCGCCTACGGTTATTCCATTGGTCTGGGACAGTCCCCGACCTGGACCGAGGCTCCCATGTATCTGGCCGAAGGCGTCGAGACCGAACTTGAGTCCGGCATGTGCTTTCACGTCGCCACCTGCATCTTCATTCCGAGAGTCGCCGGCGTCGGCTTCTCGCGCAGTGTCGCCGTCACCGATTCCGGCTGCGAACTGCTCGATCCGGACTCCGACCTGACGCTGCGCGTGCGCTGAGGGGGACGGGACCCTGGAAACCTCCGAAGCGCTCGAACGGCGCCTGCGGCGCCTCGAGGACATCGAGGCCATCCGGCGTCTCAAGTACCGCTATTGCGAAGCCTGCGACGACGGCTACGACGCGGACCGCATCGCCGCGCTCTTCCTCCCGGATGCGATCTGGGACGGGGGGCCGATGGGACGCTGCGAGGGGCGCGACGCGATCCGGGACTTCTTCGTCAATGCGTCGGAGGCGGTCGCCTTCGCGCTCCACCATGTGACCAATCCGATTGTCGACGTCGATGGCGATGTGGCGGAAGCGCGCTGGATGCTGTGGGAGCCGATTGTCTACACGATCGACGACGCCGCGTACTGGATGGCTGCGACCTATCACGACCGGTGTCGGCGGGTCGTCGGCAAGTGGTTCTTCTCGTCGATGCGGGTCGAGCTTCGGATGCTCTCTCCCTGCGACGAAGGTTTCGCGCGCACTCGGGTGAAGCTGCCGCCGGGATAACGCGGGGTGGGGCGGGCGTGCCCCTCGTTCCCCGACACCCCGCTCCTCGTCTTCTCCGGAGCGCCCACCCCGCTCGTGCGCGGGCGCGAAGCGGTCGTTCTCGTCGGTCCGCCCTGGCCGGTGATGAACTCTGCCCACACGCGGGCGCGAAGCCCGGCCCGCTACAGCGCGTTGCAGGGACGGCGGATTGTGCGCCACATGTGCGAGGCGGGGGTGTTGTCGTTGCCGAGTCCTTCCCGGGGCTGGCGGAAGTGCCGGCCGATGATGTCCTCGAACTGCTCGATCTCGACATGCACGTCGGGGTCGAAGGAATAGAGATCGTTGACGCAGATCATGCGTGCGGACATGTACCAGCGGTGCTTCCGGGCCCGCTCGTAGTCGGCCACGATGTAGGGATCGGGCCGGTAGTCGGTGCCGAACATCGTGCGGTACTGCTCGGGGTACTCGTACCCGACCGACTCGTCGGGAAAGAAGCGCAGCGCCTGGTGCATCCGGATCGCCCAGCTCACCTCCTCGTCCACGTAGGGCTCGATGAGCTGGGCGCCCCAGTAGCCGTGGTCGGCGCGGATGAACCCGACGATGGCGATGTCGTGGAGCAGGCACGCGAGCACCATCTTCTCGGTCAGCCCGGCATTCTGCGCGAGGTTTGCGCTCTGCAGGAGATGGGCCTGGCCCGGGGCGAAGCGTAGCCGGAAGAAGTCGAGCAGAGTGGGCTTCTCGGGCATGGGAGGCAGCCGGGGGTCCTCCCCCATGTGCCGGCCGGCCACGCGCGGCCGCGGCCCGAAGCTCTGCTCGCCGTCGGCGAGGTTGTACAGAACGGACTTGACGATTGCCCGCTCGCCGAGCTCTGCCATCTGCCGGCGTTCGAGCTCGTCGGCGCGCTCGGACAGCGAAGGTGTGGTGCTCATCGGACTCCCGCCCGTGCGTGTCGCGGCCGGTACAGGTTGGGTCTCAAGTTTCACCGATTTCCTGCTGCGGACGCCAATATGATCGCGGTTGGGCGTACTACAGTCCGTGCGCCCCACTGTCACGCCATCTTGGCGCCTGCCTCAGCCCGCAAATTTCACCGATTTCCTACTGCGGACGCCAATATACTCGTGATAGCGGGCCGTACTCCCTCAAGCCGCTTCGACGTAGTGTCAGCTACGACTTCAGCGTCTTTCGGTCCGTGCGCCCCACTATTACGGCATCTTGACGCCCGAAGCGGCCGAAAATCGGTGAAACTTGCGGGTTAGCCGGGCGGTAATCGGTGAAACCAGCGGGCTGGGCGGGGACCCACCGTGCGGCCGTCAATCGGCGGGCCGGCGGCGCCGCGAGCCCGCGCCGGCATCGCGCCGGCTACGCGCGGTCCTTCTCGAGCAGCACCTGGATGACGGCATCCCGCTCGAGGCGCCCCACCACCTCGCCCCGGGCGTTCGAGACCGGCACCGGCCCGCCCGCGGCGAGCACCCGCTCCGCCGCGTCGAGGACCAGGCGGCTCTCCGGGATAGGCTCGCCGCTTGCGCCGCCCCCCGCCGGGCCCATTAGCGCCCCCACGGTGAGCACCCGGGCCCGCGGGATCTTCCGGGTGAACTCCGCGACGTAGTCGTCGGCGGGGTTGACGACCAGTCCCTCGGGCGTGCCGACCTGCACGACCCGGCCCTCGTTCATGATCGCGATCCGGTCCGCGAGTCTGATCGCCTCGTCGAAGTCGTGGGTGATGAACACGATGGTCTTTCTGAGCATGCCCTGCAGGCGCAGGAGCTCGTCCTGCATCTCGTGGCGGATCAGGGGATCGAGGGCGGAGAAGGGCTCGTCAAGAAACCAGATCTCGGGCTCGGTGGTGAGGCTTCGGGCGATGCCGACCCGCTGCTGCTGCCCACCGGAGAGCTCGTGCGGAAAGTAGCGCTCTCGTCCGCCGAGGCCGACGAGCTCGATCATCTCGCGCGCCCGCGCCTCGCGCGCGCCTCGCTCCAGCCCCTGGATCTTCAGGGGGAAGGCGACGTTTCCGAGCACCGTCAGGTGGGGCAGCAGGGCGAAGTCCTGAAAGACCATGCCCATCTTGTAGCGGCGCACCGCCACCAGATCGCGGGTCGAGATGTCCATGAGGTCGGTGCCGTCGATGAGCAGGCGGCCCCGAGTGAGGCCAATCAGCCCGGTCATGCAGCGCACCAGCGTGGACTTGCCCGACCCCGAGAGTCCCATGATGACGAAGATCTCTCCACGGTGAACGCTGAGGCTCACATCGCGCACCGCCGCGATCAGTTCGTGGCGCGACAGGGTCTCGTCGCTCGGCGATCCGCCGTGTTCGGCCATGACCCGCTTGGCCCCCGCCCCGAAGACCTTCCAGACCGCCTCGCAGTGGACCATGACGCCGTCCTCTCGCCCCCCGGGGGCGGCGTCGTGCGGCGGTGCGGTCGTGGACACGGTTCCCGACCTCGTCACGGCGACGCCGGCGCGGAAGCGGCCAGGCCCAGGCGGCGGCGGGTCAGCACGCTGGCCGCGGTGATCATCCGGTCCGAGACGATGACGAGGCAGGCGATCCCGAGGCCGGTGACGATACCGGTCCCCGGCCGGACCTTGGCGAGCGCGGTCAGCGCCTCCTGCTCAAGTCCGCGGGTGCCCACCAGGGCCGTAATCACCAGCATGCCGAAAGCCATCATCAGAACCTGGTTTACCCCCAGGAGAATATCGGGCAGCGCGAGCGGAATCTGCACCTGGAAGAGCTTCTGCATCCGCGTCGCGCCGCACAGATCGGTCGCCTCGATGATCGGCCGGGGAATGTTGGCGATACCGTGTTTGGTGTAGCGGATGGCGGGAAGCACCGCGTACATCACCACCGCGACGAAGGCGGGGAACTCTCCGGTCGCGAAGAGCATCACCACCGGCAGCAGGTAGACGAAGGTGGGCAGAGTCTGAAGGGTGTCGATGATCACGGTGACGACCCGGTCGACGCGCCGGTTGAGGGCGGCCGCCACTCCAATCGGCGCTCCGATCAGCATCGAGACGAGAATCCCGAGGGTGGCGAGATACAGCGAGATCATCGCCTGCTTCCAGTATCCCGAAAGCGCGATGGCGGTGAGCAGAATCCCGGCGAGCAGCGCGAGACGCCAGCCGCCCAGCGCGTAGCCGAGGGTGACGAAGATCACGATGACCGCCGGCCACGGCAAGCGGATGAAGAACAGCTTCACCGGCTTCAGCAGGTGGACGATGAAGAAGTCCCGGAACCCCCCGATCGTCTCGTGATGATTCACGTTCAGCCACTTGACCATGTCGTTCCAGACGTCGCCGGTGGACACCGTGAGCGCGTCGGGAAAGCTCTTTACCGCCGGGACGAAGTAGCCGAGGACGGTGCTCGCCACGACGAGCGCGAGCGCCAGCGCGATGAGGGGATGGCGGCGAAGCGGATTGCGCGCGCTGTTCACCCGGTGCACGGGCCGGCGCATCGCGATCCCCTGGGAGATGCGGTCCAGCGCGATCGCGAGCAGGGTAATGGCAAGGCCCGCCTCCACCGCATCGCCGATGCGAAGCGCGGTGAGGGCCCGGTACACGTCGGCGCCGAGCCCCCCGGCCCCGATGATCGAGGCGACGATGACCGCGGCGAGCGAGAGCATGATTACCTGGTTGATGCCGATGAGCAGGTTCCGCCGGGCCGAGGGCAGCATCACCAGCCACAACTTCTGGCGGCGCGTGCATCCCGCCATGTCGCCGAAGTCACGGGTGTTCGCCGGCACCCGTTGCAGGGCGAGGGTGGTTACCCGGGCCATCGGCGGCATCGCGAAAACCACGGTTGCGAGCAGCCCGGCGAGCGGCCCGAAGCCGAAGAACACCAGCACCGGCACCAGGTAGGACCAGATCGGGGTGGTCTGCATGATGTCGTAGATCGGGGTCAGGATGGCGTCGAAGAGCCGGCTGCGATAGCCGAGCGTCCCCAGGGCGACCCCGATCGCGATGCCGAGCAGCACCGCCACGAACACCGAGGCGAGGGTGAGCATGGCGTTGTCCCACAGGCCGAACACCGCGAAGTAGGCGAAGAAGACCGCGATCAGGGCCGCGAGCGCCCGCCCGCTCACCCAGTACGCGAGGATGATGAAGAGGCCGCTGACCGCGATCCACGACAGGGGCGGGATCACCAGGTAGGGCGTCATGGCGTCGCCGTAGAACTCGAACCCCTTGGCGAAGACGCCCTGAACGAAGAGGAGCAGCCGCTCGATGACCCACGCGAGACCACGCGTGAGCTCCTTGAAGGTGAAGAGCCCGAGATCGGCCTCCTCGGAGAAGAAGTCGAAGAGCGCATTCAGCCGCTCGTCGACCGGCACCTTCCAGTCCCGCGGGTAGTACTTCACCCAGCGGGGGATCTCCGCCGCGCTCTTGAGCCAGACCGTAGCGCCGATCGCGAGCGCGAGCGGAATGAGGTGCGCGAGGCGCCGCTGCGGTACCTGCATCGCGAAGGGTCCGCCGCCTCCCCGAACTCATCCGGGGAGGCGTGGAGCGGTCCCCGCTACTTGATCCACACCTGCCAGACCTCGGGGTTGGCGGCCATCCACTCGTGGGCGGCGTCTTGCAGACTCATTCCCCCGTTGTCGACCTTGTCCATGCCGATGCCCACCGCGGTGGCGTCGATGTCCATCAGGAAGAGGATGCGCTTGGCGTAGGGCTCGCGAAGCGAGAACTCGGTGTTCATGAGCTTCCAGACCCAGCCGGTGGGGTAGTCGCAGTCGTAGAGCTCTCCCGTGCTGCCCCAGGCCGGGTCCTCGTAGCAGGCGGGCTCGAAGTCGGGGAAGTCGACCAGGCGCCCCTCCACCGATGCCATCAGCCAGTGCGGGTAGTAGCCCCAGCCGATCACCGGCTCCTGGCGCTGGATCGCCCCCTGCATGGTCGCCATCATCGTGACCGGGCTGCCCGAGGAGACTTCTTCCATGTCGAGGCCGAAGGCCTCGATGCGCTCGGTCACCCGGGTCGACCAGCCCGGCGGAGCGCCGACATAGCGCCCCATCGGTTCGGTCTCCGCGGTGGCCAGCGCCTCCATGCAGTCGGGGTTCTTGAGCGCCTCCCAGTTCGGCAGTCCGGGACAGGATTCTTCCGTGTAGGCCGGATACCACCAGCCCTCGGCGATCGCGACGCCGCTCGAGCCCGCGAGGATGCCATCGCCGCTGTCGGTCACGTCTTCGATGAGGTCGGGCGAGGTATCCCAGCCCATGGTCACGTGCAGGTCTCCGGCCTTCACCCCGGAGAAGCTCGCGGTGTAGTCGGCGTTGACGTACTCCACCCGGTACCCGACTTCCTTCAACACCTCGCCGTAGACCGTGACGATGAAGTCGAAGTCGGAGCTCTGCATGATGGGCAGCTTGACCGGCTCGTTGCTGCTTGGGCCGCGGGCGAGCGCGGAACCCGCCAGCGCCAGGGAGACAACGGTGAGGGCGACGCTTGCGGTGCGCCAGGGTTTGGCAATGCTCATGTTTTCTCCTTCTCCTTTGCTTCAGCGAGGGGACCCGTCAGGTGGGGGCGAGGACCCGGTCTCTCGAGGCCGTCGCAGAAAATGTAGCGCAGTTAACGCGCGATGTTCCCCATCTGGAGACAAACAGTATGCTTCCTGATGCGGTAGCTCCAGACACAGGGCGCATCCTCCCTGAGTGGTAGGTTCTCACAGGGATCCTTTATCACCATCTTACGCGCTCTCGCTCCCCCGCGGATGAGCCCGATGACCTGTCTTGGCTCCGAAATCAACTGGACACGCCCAAGGCCGATTTGTGTAAGTACTGAATCGAGCGCAGGTGGACTTGTCCACGCTTTGTCCACGGCGCTGCGCAACTTCAAAGCGGACGGCGCGGTGGGCAAGCGGTGGGATCACAATCCCGAAACTGAGAAAGGGGAGGGGCGTCCCCGGCTTTCTGTAACCGCGTCCGATGGGCGGTAAGTGCTCCCGGTTGGCCACCTCAGTGGGGGCTCTGGTTATCGCTGCTTGCCTTGGCGCTATATACTTTCCAGATCGACAGAAGGAATATGAGTGTAATCATGGTGGACGGAACACTGTCGGCCAACGAGGCGGCCTGTGTCACCGGCGTGCCGCTCAGGCAGGTGCATCGCATCATCGACGCGGGCCTGCTGCACGCCGCAGCGAGCAGCAACGGACGCTCCCGCGCCATCCGTCGCGATGGGCTGTTGGGCCTGAAGCTCGCCTACGAGACGACGGGTCTGTTGACCCTCGACGGACGCCGACGCCTGGTGCGCTACCTTCTCGACCATCCGGACGCGAAAGCGGCCCGCGAACGTGACCTGTCCGTGGATGTGCGAACGATGAAGGGCGAGGTGCGCAAGGGACTCTCGATGCTGGCCGGCGCACGGGACGGGGTCGAACGGGACGACGCCGTATTGTCGGGAGCCCCCTGCATCAGAGGAACCCGCATTCCGGTTCACGACATCGCCGACATGTTGGCCAACGGGAACAGCGTCGATGCGGTTCGCGAGGCCTTTCCGCAACTCTCGCAAGCGCAGATCGAACTGGCCGCATTCTACGCCACGGCCTATCCTCGGCGTGGCCGCCCCCGCCGGGAGCCATTCTGGCGCGAGCGCGATCCGGCCTTGTCGAGCGAGGTGGGTTTCGATGATCTTCTGCCGGCCCGGTGAAGTTTCTCATCGACGAGTGCCTGAGTCCCACGCTGGCACTGACGGCTCGCGATCTCGGGTTCCCGCAATCGACGCATGTGACGTGGCTCGGGCTGCGGTCGAACCAGGATTGGGCCGTAGTCCGACGTGCAGTGGAAGACGGACATGTGCTCGTGACGCAGGACCGGGCGGACTTCACGTCGCTGATTGAGCGCGAACACGACCATTCCGGACCGATCTGCATCAATGTGGCTCACGGCCTCATGAGTCTCGAGGTGCAACAGGCTCTCTTCGAGCACGTGCTGACGCGGATCGTGGGTTTCGATCTTGCAGGCCGAATCGTGGAGATCACCCTTGCAGCCGACAGAACGGTTCGGGTGGACAGTTACGCGTCGAATTCGTCGTAACCGACGATCTGGACACTCGTCCCCCTGTGCGCAAGCTGAGGTGGCCCCACCTTTTCGGTCAGCCTGGCGGCTCGGTCAAGGTGTATTCCGGTTGAAGTTCAAGCCGCCAGTGGCCCCTTGAACTGATCGTTCTGTTGCTGCTGTGGCAGACGGCGGTGGAGACTGGCTGTGCCACCATGCAACCCCGGACTGAATCCGGTTTGCAATTTCCCGATGAAAGTTCTCCGTACTGCCCATGACGCACTCCCGGATGTGTCAGCGCCGCATCACTTCGCGATCCCTCCGCGGTGGGCGCGTCGCGGGGCGCGGATCCAGAGTTCGCACAGCGCGATGATCTGCTCGGCCTCGGCCACGCCGACGCGCGAAGCGTAGGGAGCGACCACGAGCCGCCTGGCTTCCCCGGAGGCGAACGCGGGGCCGCCCCCATGGGTGCGCAGGAACTCGAGCCACGCCGCCCCGGTGAGCCCCGCGACTTGCCGGCGCGGGAAGCGGGCGAGCGCTACCCGTCGCAGCAGGGACGCGCACTCCGCCGCGACGCGATGGGGCGTCTCTCGCCCCTCCGCAAGCGCCCCGCGCAGCGCCGCGAGGGCCGCAAGCGCCTCGCGCCGCGGCCGACGCCGGCGCGCCGCGCGTGTCCACCACCACGCCAGCGCCACCGCGACCAGCACCAGGGCGAGCGCGAGCAGCCACCATCCGGGGGCGGGGGGCCAGAAGCCCGGCTCGGGGGGCAGATGGATGTCGCGCAGCGCGTCCAGGGGATTGCCGGTGGAGGCCCCCATCTCAGGTCCGCCTCGCATCCGGGGCGCGCATCGCCGCGTGCAGCGCTTCGGCCACCGGTGCGTCGGTCGCAAGCGTGATCAGGGGGGCGTGAAGCCGGGCGAAAGCGTCGCGCACGTGCTCCGCGCGCGCCGCGAAGCTCTGCCGGTACTGTTCGCGAAACGCTTTGCCGCGGCTGTCCAGCACCGAGATCGCGTGGCCGTCCGATATCGGGTAGCGCCCCGGGGGAGGGGGGCGGCGCTCCAGGGGATCGACGACGTGCGCGCCGGCGAGCTCGCAGCGGCTCCGAAGGCGGGCCAGCGCCGACTCCGCGTCGTCGTCGAACCCGTAGAAGTCGCTCACCAGGACCACGAGGCTGCCGGTCCGGGCGATGCGCCGGGTTCGGGTCAGCAGCTCGGCGAGGCGCTGCGCTCCGCCGCTCCCCGGCGCCGCGGGAAGGGCGGCATGCGCGTGCAGGGCCCGCAGCACCCGAAGCACGCCGCGCCGTCCCCCCGCCGCCCGGATCTCCACTTCTCGTTCCGGAGAGACGATCACCGCGCCCACGTGGTCGCCGCGGCGCAGCGCCGCCCACGCCACGAGCGCGGCCGCGTGCGCGGCGACCACGGATTTGAACGCGACCCGGGTGCCGAAGAACATGCTCGGCCCGAAGTCGATCGCCAGTATCACGGGGCGCTCGCGCTCTTCCTGGTAGAGCTTGGTATGGGGGCGTCCGGTGCGCGCGGTCACGCGCCAGTCCATGTTGCGGATCTCGTCTCCGGGCAGGTACGCGCGCGATTCCGCGTACTCCATGCCCCTCGCCCGGTAGCGCGAGGGACGGGTCCCGGACAGGGGGTCGGGAGCGCGCCGCCCGCTGCACAGGTCGAGCAGGTGCGCGGTGGCGCGCAAGCCGAGCAGCGCATCGAGGTCCGGTATCGCCCCGCGCGGTCGCGGCGCGCGCGCCCCGCGGTCCGCGAGGGGCGCCATCAGGGCACCGGCACCCTCGCCATCAGCTCCTCGACCACCCGCTCGGCGTCGATTCCGTCCGCCTCCGCCTCGTAGGACAGGACGAGCCGGTGGCGCAGGACATCGGGAGCGATGGACTGGATGTCTTCGGGTGACACGTAGTCACGACCCCGGAGCCAGGCGTGGGCGCGCGCCGCGCGGTCGAGCGCGATGCTCGCGCGGGGGCTCGCGCCAAAGCCTATCCACCGGTCGAGATCGTCTCCGTAGTCGCGCGACTTGCGGGTGGCGAGCACCAGCTCTATGAGATAACGCTCAAGCGACGGCGCGAGATGCCGGGCGAGCACCTCCTGGCGCGCCGCGTGGACCTCGGCCTCGCTCACCACCGCGTTCGGGCTCGGCGCCTCATGCTCCGCCTCGCGCGCGGCGCGGGCCCGCGAGAGCTCGAGAATCCGCCGCTCCACCTCCGGCGCGGGGTAGTCGATACGCACGTAGAGCAGAAAGCGGTCGAGCTGCGCCTCCGGCAGGGGGTAGGTGCCCTCCTGCTCGATGGGGTTCTGGGTCGCCATGACCATGTACAGGCGAGGCAGGGAATAGGTGGTGCGGCCCACCGTGACCTGGCGTTCCCCCATCGCTTCGAGCAGTGCGGACTGCACCTTGGCCGGCGCCCGGTTCACTTCGTCCGCGAGCACCACGTTGTGGAAGATGGGCCCGCGCTGAAAGACGAAGGAAGTGTCCTCCGGCCGGTAGATCTCGGTGCCGGTGAGATCGGCGGGGAGCAGGTCGGGGGTGAACTGCACCCGATGAAAGGTGGCGTCAATGTGGGCGGCGAGCTCCTTGACCGCACTGGTCTTCGCGAGCCCCGGCGCGCCCTCGACCAGCAGGTGCCCGTCGCAGAGCAGCGCGATGAGCAGCCGGTCCACGAGGGCGTCCTGCCCGATGATCCGCTCCCGGATGCTTTCGGAGAGGCGCTGGAAGGACTCGCCGGGAGGCCGAGGCGCCATGTCGCGGAGCAGGGGTGCTTTGACGGGCGCGTCCATGTTCACGTCACGAGGGATCCGCGCGGCATTCTAGCCGCAATCACTCATTGCCGCTCTCAATCTCGGCGCAGGCGCGCGTTCGTCGCGATGGGCGTGGGGTAGCGCCACATGATGATGTACGACGATGCGATGAAGGTGAGCAGGGTGAAGGCCTGAATCAGATAGGCGGCCCGTTCTCCCAGCACGTCGCGGTGGAGCGCGAGCGCGGCGATGAGCAGAGCGAACTCGCTGCCCTGGCCGAGACGCGCCCCGACTTCGGCCGCGAGCGACGGCTTCTCGTCCGCGCGCAGCAACAGCCAGCGGAACACGAAGGGCTTGAGGGTGAGGATGACGGCGGCGATCACGACGGCGGGCAGCGCCACCGCGGGAAGGGAGTCGACCGCGAAGCCCGCTCCCATCGAGAAGAAGAACATGATGAGGAAGAAGTCTCGCAGGGGTTTCAGGCTCTCCGCGATGTGGGTGGCGATGGGGCTCGAGGCGAGCGCGACGCCGGCCACGAAGGCGCCCATCTCGTAGGAGAGACCGAGCCAGGCGGCAAGCTGCGAGATCCCGAGGCACCAGCCCACCGCGGTGAGAAAAACGTACTCTCCGATGGTGTCGAAGCGACTGATGAGCCTGACCAGGATCAGCTTCTCGAGCAGGAACGCGATGACGACGAGCAGGGGCAGCGCGCCCAGGTGCGCCAGGGTGCCCGCAACGTCGAGGGCGGCCGGTCCGAGTGTCTCCAGCATGAGCAGGATGAGGATGGCGAGGATGTCCTGCAGCAGCAGGATGCTGATGATCACTTCCCCGGTGCGGCGGTGGTGCAGAGCGGTCGCGGGAAGGAGCTTGAGCCCCAGGATGGTGCTGGAGAACATGGCCGCGGCCCCGATCAGCACGCAATCGGTGCCGTCAAAGCCGAAGGCCCGGGCCAGGGCGTATCCGACCAGCGCGAAGACGAGAGAGCTGATGGCGGTGACCGCGAGCGCCTCGTTCAGCAGCCGCAGCAGCTTCTGGGGATGCAGGTTGAGCCCCAGGAGGTACAGCAGGAAGATGATTCCGACGTGGCCGATGCCTTCCACCAGCGCGGTGTCGGGTATCAGCTCGAGTCCCCACGGTCCGGCGAGCCAGCCGAGCACGATGTAGGCGACGAGCAGCGACTGGCGGGCGTAGAGCGCGAGCGCCGCCATCAGCGCGGCGCCGGTGAAGATCAGGAATATCGAGAAGATGACCGAGTCGGCGTTCACGGCCCTCGGGACAGCAATTCGAGATGCGCGGCCACGCAGAGCGGCAGCACCTCGGTGTTGTACCCGCCTTCGAGTATCGAGATGAGCCGGCCTTCCGCGTGACGCTCGGCGACCTCCATCATCCGTTCCGTCATCCAGGAGAAGAACGCGGTGCTGAGTCGGATCTCGGCGAGGGGGTCGGCCGCATGGGCGTCGAAACCGGCGGAGAGGATCACCGCCTGGGGAGCGAACTCGTCCACCTTCGGCAGGATGTGTTCGGCGAAGGCCCGCTCGTACTGGAGATCCCCGGCGCCCGCGGGCATCGGACAGTTCAGGGTCGCCCCTCGTCCCCGGCCTTCGCCGTCCTCGCTCGATGCCCCGGTTCCCGGGTAGAAGGGGTACTGGTGGGTGCTCACGTAGAGCACCGAGGGGTCGGACTCGAAGGTGTGCTGGGTGCCGTTGCCGTGGTGCACGTCCCAGTCGAGGATGAGGATCTTGTGCAGTCCGTGCTCGCGCTGCAGATATCGAGCGGCGATGGCGACGTTGTTGAAGAGGCAGAAGCCGAGCGCGACGTTGCGCTCGGCGTGGTGGCCGGGCGGGCGGCTGAGCGCGAAGCCGTTGTCGATCTCGGCGCGCGCCACGCGCTCCGCCAGGGCGAGCGCGCCGCCCGCCGCGAGCAGCGCGATGTCGTAGGAGTCCGGGCAGATGCCGACGTCCGCGACATCGAGGAAGGGCAGGCCGCGGCGACAGGCCTCCCGGGCGCGGTCGATCAACTCGCCGTCGTGCACCGTCTCGATCCAGGACCGCTCGCAGGGCGAAGCCGGCACCGCCCGCAGATCCTCGAACCACTCCTTGCCGCGCAAGTGGGCGATGGTGGCCTCCAGGCGCTCCCGGCGCTCCGGGTGCCGCGGACCGGCGTCGTGTTCCAGAAATCGTTCGTCGTATACGAATCCGGTGGTCATGGCGGGGCTCCGGTGCGGCGCCTGGGGTCGGGGCGCGGGTCAGGGCACGAGTACAGTGGAGCCGGTGGTACGGCGCCCTTCCAGCGCGCGGTGGGCTTCGGCCGCATCCGCGAGCGGGAAGGTCTGGCGCACCTCCACCTTCACGTGACCGCCCGCCACCACGTCGAAGAGGGCGGTGGCGGAGCGTTCCAGGTCATCGCGGGCGGCGACGTAGTGCATGAGAGTGGGACGGGTGAGAAAGAGCGATCCCTTTGCGCTCAGAATTCCCGGATCGAAGGGGGGCACCGAGCCCGAGGACTGGCCGAAGCTCACCATCAGGCCACGCGGCGACAGGCACTCCAGGGAGTCCGCGAAAGTGTCCCGCCCTACCGAGTCGTAGACCACCGGCACCCCGCGCGCGCCGGTCAGCTCCTTCACCCGTTCCACAAAGGACTCGCGGGTGTAGACCACGGGGTGGTCGCAGCCGTGGGCACGGGCGAGCGCGGCCTTCTCGTCGCTGCCGACGGTACCGATCACCGTCGCTCCGAGATGCTTCGCCCACTGGCAGGCGATGAGACCCACTCCGCCCGCGGCGGCATGCAGGAGGATGGTGTCGCCCGACCGAACCCGGTAGGTGCGGCGCAGCAGATACTCGACCGTCATGCCCTGCAGCATCATCGCCGCCGCGCTGCGGTCGTCGACCCCCGGCGGAATGCGCACCAGCCGGTCCGCGGGCATCAGGCGCGCTTCGCTGTAGGCGCCGATCGGTCCCGCCCCGTAGGCCACCCGATCGCCCGCTTCGAAGTCCGCGACCCCGTCGCCGACGCTTTCCACCACACCCGCCGCCTCCAGTCCGGGAACGAAGGGAAGCGGCAAGGGGTAGAGACCGGTGCGGTGATAGGTGTCGATGAAGTTGAGCCCCACCGCGGTGTGGCGCACCCGCACTTCGCCGGGACCGGGCGTCCCGACATCGACCTCTTCCCAACGCAGGACTTCGGCGCCGCCGGTTTCGTGGACTCTGATCGCATGGGGCATGGCGGACACCTGTGGTGGGGGAGGGAGGCCGCCATTATCGCGGGGCGCGGCGCGGGGGAAAATCCCGGGAAGCGGCGGTGGCGTGCGAACACGCGCGACGGGTTGCCTCGTGCGGGCCGGATGACGGACATTCGACGCAGGCCGAAGACAAGGTGCCTGACCATGCTGCTCGAAGGATCATGTCATTGCGCTGCGATTCGTTTCCGGGTCCAGTGCCCGCATCCCTATCCCTTCAACCTCTGCTACTGCAACATCTGCCGCAAGACCGGCGGAGGCGGCGGCTTCGCGATCAATCTCGGGGCGCGGTACGAGACGCTTGAAGTGGAGGGAGAGGAACACCGCAGCGTCTATCACGCGGTGATGCGCGACGGCGAGAGCGAGTGCGTAAGTCCCGCCGAGCGCAGCTTCTGCGCGCGCTGCGGGACCTCGCTGTGGCTGTGGGACCCGCGATGGCCGGATCTCGTTCACCCGCTCGCCTCGGCCATCGACACCGAGCTGCCGCTTGCCCCGGAACGCACCCATCTCATGCTGGACGACAAGCCGGCCTGGGTGAGGGTGGAAGCGGCATCCCGCGACCAGCAATTCGCCACTTATCCGAAAGAGTCCCTCGAGGAGTGGCACGAGCGACTGGGGCTCACGAGTCGGGACGAGACCTGATGTCCCCTCGATTCACGATCGCGGACGCGCTGCCGCTGGCACGGGCGGGGTTGGACGCGGCAGGGATGCGGGAGAGAACGGCCAGAGTGCGCCTGAGCACCCCCCAGGTTGGCGCGCGCCTTCGCCCCACCGGCCTCCGCGTGCCCGCGTTTCGTGATCCGCGGGAGCGGGACGGCCGGGCGACGGGGACATGATCCTCTCCCGCGCCGAGAGGTTGGAGGCCCGCGCCCGGCGCAATTTCGCGCTCAAGAAGTACCCGGCCACCGTCATCGTTCTCAAGCAACTCCTGGAGGAGGTGGGAGAGAACCCCAATACGCTGGGCATGCTGGCGCTGTGCTGCCATCGCAGCGCCCGTCACGCGCAGGCCATCGACTACGCGCAACGCGCCCTGGATGTCGATGCCGGGCATCTCGTGGCGTTGCGGACCATGAGTTCGGCGCTCGCGGCGGAAAGCCGTCACGATGAGGCCTGCGCCTTCGCGCGGCGCGGGCTCGACGCCTTCGCGCGCGAAGACCCGCCGCCCGAGACGGGGGGCTTGCGAGAGTGGCTTGCGGTCTGGCGGGGGCTGCGCCCGTCGAAGGAAGAGCGCGAATGGGTCGATTGGGCGCGGGAACTTATACGCCGGCACGCGGCGCCGGAGGTATAGCGCGCCGTCCCGCCCGCGCCTTCCGCCCGTTGTTCGCGCTGAACGCCAGTCTCACTTACTTTTCAACCAGCGGACGCCAACATGTTCGCGGCTGCAGGCCGAACTGCGTCGCGCCGATTCGACGTAACTTCTACCGCCTGCTTCACCCCGCGGTCATTGAGTTTCGCTCTCTGGCTGGGTAAGCCATCCGTGGCTTTCCTGCTCGCCGGGATGTTCGAGCAACCGCCGCTTCTTCTGTATCCGGCTCGCTGTTGCACGTCTTTCGGTCCGGGCGCCCCACCATCACGGCACCTTCGCGCCCGAAGCGATCGAGAATCGGTGAACTTGGGGGCTGAACCGCGACCGGGAAGCGAAGGCTGCGGAATGCACGCAGCGGCCGCTGGTCCCGGCGCCCCCTTGCGGCGGCCGACGGCGGGCGCGCAACATGCGCTGAGAACGCGGAAAGAGGAAGGCCTCGGCACCATGATCCACTCCCTCGGCGACCGGCGGGTCGAAGTCCTCGGCGACTACTTCGTCGCTTCCAACGCGGTCGTGGTCGGCTCGGTCGTGCTCGGCAACAACGCGAGCATCTGGTTCAACTGCGTCGTGCGCGCCGACAACGACGTCATCCGCATCGGTGAGAACTGCAACGTACAGGACGGCTCGATCCTGCACGTCGACGAAGGGGTGCCGCTGACCCTGCATCGCAATGTGAGCGTCGGCCATATGGCGATGCTTCACGGCTGCACGATCGGGGAGAACTCGCTCGTCGGAATCAACGCCATAGTGCTCAATCACGCGGTGATCGGCGCCAACTGCCTGATCGGCGCGAACGCCCTCATCCCGGAGGGCAAGGAGATTCCGGACGGTTCCCTCGTGGTGGGCTCACCGGGCCGCGTGGTGCGCAAGCTCAGTGAAGCGGAGCAGCAAGGTCTCGTCGAAATCGCGACCCACTACGTCGAGAACGCGCGGCGTTACCGGGAGAGCCTGCGGGAGATGAAACCCGGCCCGTAGCCCTGCGGTCGCGCCGATTCACGCTGGCGGACGCGCCTCTGCCGGCATGGACGGTGCCGTTCCGCTACGCCTGCGCGCCCTGACCCCCGCCGGTGTTCATGCGCCCCCGCTCTGTGAGTCGGTGAAGCACTGCGGGTGGTGCCCGTCCATGGAGACTCGCCCGGGCGATCACGCTCGCTGGTGGCGCCTTGCTCCCGACCCCTCTACGGGGCAGGGGCATTCCCCGGTCAGCTTCAGGTAGCCCCGCCGGTACCCCAACCCCTCTCCTCGTGGCGAAGACCCCTCAGATGTCCTCGGTGGTCCAGCCGAACTCGTTGACCGTCTCGAAGATGTCGGTGTCGCTCACGATGCCGATAGGGTTCTCGCCCCCCATCACGACGACTCGGCGCACCTTCGCATCGAGCATCTTCGATGCGCAGTCGTAGAGCGACATGTCGATGGGCACGGTAACCAGGGGCTTGGTCGCGATCCTCTCGACCCTGACCCGCGCCGGCGAGCGCCGGGCGTGCACGATGCGCGACACGATGTCGCGCTGCGTCATGATCCCCCACTGCGAGTCGGCACCCGGAGTGACCAGGATGCTGCTGATCCCGTTGTCGCGCATGAGATGCATCGCGTCGCGCACGTTCGCGTTCGGTTCGACGCACACCGGTGGTCCCGTCATGATGTCGCCCACCGTGTGCGGCCGGCGCCCCGACGCTTCCATTGCGCCGCGCGGGTCGCTCGCGTGCCACGCCTCTCGGGCACTGCGCTCGCGCTGTATCGCGAACTGGCGTTCGCGACGCTTGCTTTCCACATCGAGTCCGTTGATTTGGTCGATGATCGCATCGGCGAAAGCGCTGGTGGAGACCTCGCTCGCGCCTTCCATGAGGCGGGCGAAGTCGTAGGTGACGACCTTGCGCTTGACGACTTCGGGATAGGCGTGGGTGATGAGGTCCGCCGCCTCCTTCCAGCCGATGTACTCGAGCATCATGACGCCGCTGAAGAGCAGGGAGCCCGGGTTCACCTTGTCGAGATTGGCGTACTTGGGAGCGGTGCCGTGAGTGGCTTCGAAGACCGCCACGTGGTCCGCCATGTTGGCGCCCGGCGCGATGCCGATGCCGCCGACTTCGGCCGCCACCGCATCGGAGAGGTAGTCGCCATTGAGGTTCATGGTGGCGAGCACGTCGAACTCGCTCGGGCGCAACAGCATGAGCTGGAAGATGATGTCGGCGATTCGGTCCTTGATCACCACCTTGCCTTCCGGGCGCTTGCCGCCGTAGCGGCGGTAGAGCTCTTCCTCGGACACCGTGTGCTCGGCGAATTCCTCGCGGGCGAGCTCGTACCCCCAGTTGCGGAAGGCGCCCTCGGTGTACTTCATGATGTTGCCCTTGTGCACCAGGCACACGCTCTCGCGCTGATTCTCGATCGCGTAGCGGATGGCCTTGCGCACCAGGCGGCGCGAGCCGAAGGGGCTTATCGGCTTGACCGCGAGGCCGGCGTCTTCAAAGAAGTCGACTTCCATCTCTTCTCGAAGGAAGTGCGCAAGCTTGCGGTTCCGATCGCTGCGGGAGGCGAACTCGATGCCTGCGTAGACGTCCTCGGTGTTCTCCCGGAAGATCACCACATCGACCTGCTCGGGCTCGCGCAGCGGTGAGGGCACTCCCTCGTAGTAGCGTACCGGGCGCACGCAGGCGTAGAGATCGAGCTCCTGGCGCAGGGAGACGTTGAGGGAGCGGAAGCCGCCGCCCACCGGGGTAGTGAGGGGGCCCTTGATCGAGACTATCAGCTCGCGCAGGGCGGCGAGGCTCTCCGCGGGAAAGTAGTCGCCGTCGTAGAGCTCCGACGCCTTCTCGCCCATGAATATTTCGCACCAGTGCGCCCGGCGGCGCCCCCGGTAGGCCTTCTCTATCGCCGCGTCCCAGATGCGCAGACAGGCCCGCGTGATGTCCGGGCCGATGCCGTCGCCTTCGATGTAGCCGAGGATCGGGTTGTCGGGAACCGAGAGCCGGTTGTCGCGAACCGAGATCTTCTCGCCGCCTTCGGGGATGGTGATGTGCTGGTAGGCCATGATGGCTCCCGCCGGGGTGGTGGTGCTGGCGCGGGCACTATAGGCAGGGCGCTTGAGGCCAGCAAGAAGGGATTTCCGTGGGTCCCGGCGGGCAGAGCGCCGATCCCCGGGCGGTGAAGCCCCGCGCGCAGTAGCGAAGAGCCGCCGGTGGCGCCAAGCCCGCAAACCACACCGACTTTCGTTGCGAGGGCGCCAGGATGCCGAGACAGTAGCCCGCACTTCCGTCTTGCCTTCGAAGTTGCGTCCTCTCTTCGCGCTGGGGCACCATCTCCCGGGTTGTGCGGGTGGGGAGGGGTGAGGCAATCGGTGAACGAGCTGCCTCCGAGCGCCGATCTGGCCTGTCAGGAGCGGATTCTGCAGGGGGTGTCGCGCACCTTCGCGCTCACCATCCCGCAGTTGCCCGGGCCCCTCTCCCGTGCGGTCGGCAACGCCTATCTGCTCTGCCGAATCGCTGACACCATCGAAGACGAGCCTGCTCTCGACGCGCTCGAGAAGGGGCGGCTTTCGGAGCTCTTCAATGCCGTGCTCGCCGGCGAGGAGAGCCCGGACCATTTCGTGCGCAGCCTGCACCCGCTGCTTTCTCGACACACGACCGAGGAGGAGCGCGACCTCATTCGCAACACCGCTCGCGTGGTGCGGATCACCCACTCGTTCTCTCCCCGTCAGCGAGAGGCGTTGCAGCGCTGCGTGCGCGTCATGTCGAAAGGCATGGCGGAGTTTCAGAAAGGCAGCACGCTCTCCGGGCTTCCCCGCATGAGGGACCTCGATCGCTACTGCTACCACGTGGCCGGAGTGGTGGGGGAGATGCTGACCGAGCTTTTCTGCGAGCACGTTCCCGCCATCGATCCGCAGCGTGCCCGGCTGCTCGAGCTTGCGGTGTCCTTCGGACAGGGTCTGCAGATGACCAACATCCTGAAGGACCTGTGGGAAGACCGCGCGAGGGGCGCGTGCTGGTTGCCGCGAGACGTGTTCGCACGTGCCGGATTCGACCTCGATGACCTTGCGACGGATACCCAAAACCCCGCTTTCGAACGGGGTCTCGCGGAGCTGATCGGCATCGCCCGCCAGCATCTCGCGAGCGCGCTCGCCTACACGCTGATGGTGCCCGGCGGTGAGGAGGGCATCCGGCGCTTCTGCCTGCGAGCGCTGGGGATGGCGGTGCTCACCCTGCGAAGAATCCACGCACGGCTCGATTTCCGCGCCGGAGACGAAGTCAAGATCTCCCATGCCAGCGTCGGGGCGACGGTGCTGGTCACGGATCTCACGGCCCGCCGCGATCCGATACTCCGAGGGCTGTTCGCTTTCTTGACTCGACCGCTGCCTGCCGCGCCCGACGGCGCGTTCGCGCGCGGCTGAGCTGTCACCGCAGCCGGGTCCCCGCGCCGGGCATGGCCGGGGGGCGTCGGCCACCGGACGGCCGATGCCATCGCCTCCGGGTACGCACGGCCACGCCGCGCTTCGGACGTCGTATCAGGGCCTGCCCTGCAAGGCCCGCGCCGCGGCGAGGATGCCTTCGGTATCCAGCCCCGCGTCGCGTAGCATGTCGGCGCGCGAGCCTTGGTCGATGAAGCGGTCGGGGAGGGCGTGGTTGCACACCCGCGCCGACGCGCCATGCGCGAGCAGCACCTCGTTCACCGCGCTGCCCGCTCCACCCGGGAGCGCGTTCTCCTCCACGGTGAGCAGGCGCTCGTGGGTGGCCGCCATCGTGAGAATCATCTCCTCGTCGAGCGGCTTGACGAAGCGCATGTTGACGACGCTGGCATCGAGCTCCTCCGCCGCTTCGAGCGCGTACTGAAGCATCGGCCCGAAGGACAGGATGGCGAGGTCCCGCCCGTGTCGGCGCTGCTCCGCGCGCCCGATCGGAAGCGCGTGCATCTCTTCTTCCACCGGCGCCCCGGGGCCGGCGCCGCGCGGGTAGCGCACCGCCGCCGGGCCGTCGAGGCCGAACCCGGTGTAGAGCATCTGCCGGGTCTCGTTCTCGTCCGCGGGCGCCATCAGGACGATGCCGGGCAGGCAGCGCAGGAAGGAGACATCGAAGGCGCCGGCGTGGGTGGGCCCGTCTCCTCCCACCAGCCCCGCCCGGTCGATGGCAAAGAGCACCGGCAGCCCCTGGATCACCACGTCGTGCACGACCTGATCGTAGGCCCGCTGCAGGAAGGTCGAGTAGATCGCGACCACGGGTTTGAGTCCCTCGCAGGCCATGCCCGCGGCCACCGTCACACTGTGCTGTTCGGCGATGCCGACATCGAAGTAGCGTCCCGGATACTCGCGGGCGAAGCGCTCCATCTTCGAGCCCTCGCGCATCGCGGGCGTGATGCCGACCAGGCGCGCGTCGCGCGCGGCCATGTCGCACAGCCAGTCTCCGAAGACCTGGGAGTAGGTGGGGCCGGGCGAAGCGCCGCCCGGCTCGATGCCGACCCCCGGGTCGAAGGGCGCGGCCACCCCGTGGTACTTCACCGGGTCCGCCTCCGCCGGGGGGTAGCCCTTGCCCTTTCTCGTGATGATGTGCAGGAGCTGTGGTCCGCGCAGCGCTTGCAGGTTGCGCAGCGTCGAGAGCAGCGCCGACAGGTCGTGGCCGTCGATGGGGCCGATGTAGTTGAAACCGAATTCCTCGAAGAGGGTGCCGGGCACGATCAGACCCTTCACGTGCTCCTCCGCGCGCCGCGCGAGCTCCCACATCGTGGGCATGCGCCGCAACGCCTTTTTGCCGCCTTCGCGCACGCTCGCGTACAGCTTGCCGGAGAGCATCTGGGCGAAGCGCTTGGTAAGGGCGCCCACATTGGGAGAGATGGACATCTCGTTGTCGTTGAGAATGACCAGGAGGTCGGGCGCGATGTCGCCGGCGTGGTTGAGCGCCTCGAGCGCCATGCCGCAGGTCAGGCCTCCGTCCCCGATGACCGCCACCACCTTCCTCGACGCATCGCTCTGGCGGGCTCCGATCGCCATGCCGAGCGCCGCGCCCACCGAGGTGCCGGCGTGACCGACCCCGAAGGTGTCGAAGGGGCTCTCCGCGCGTCGCGGGAAGGGTGCAAGGCCCTGCCACTTGCGCACCGTGTGCATCCGGTCTCGCCGCCCGGAGAGGATCTTGTGCGGATAGGCCTGGTGGCCGACGTCCCACACGATCCGGTCCTCGGGAGTGTCGTAGAGGTAGTGCAGGGCGACGGTCAGCTCGATCGCTCCGAGCCCGGCGGCGAAGTGCCCGGTGGATTCCGACACGCTCTCGATCAGGAATTCCCTGAGCTCTCGCACCACGGCCGGCAGCTCCGACTGCGGCAGGCCGCGCAGGTCGGCGGGACTCTCTATCCGGGAGAGCAGGGGAAAGCGGGGGGATTGCATGGGTGCTGGCGCCTCGCGCGCGAGCGTATCATCCAGGCTCGATTCTCGTGCAATCCGGGTCCGCGTTCATGTCCGGCGGATGAGGTGTCCGGTAACGTGGGACCACCTCAATCTGGGCCCAGGCTCAGTATGGCCCGGTGGTCCAGGGGTCGACAGTCTCGATGCCGGTGTTGCGAAATTCGCTTGTGTTGCGGGTGACCACGGCAAGCCCGCGGGTAGCCGCCGCTGCCGCGAGGAAGGCATCGGGCACGTGGTCGTCGAGGGTCTCGCCGCGACGACGCTTGTTCTCCATGATCCGCGCGCACTCTCGGGCGTCGGCCAGGGTCCACTCGACGATCCGATCCTCGAACAGCTCGTCGAGGAGGTTGTGGAAACGGTCTGTGAGGCCCCGCCGGCGCCGGCCGGGATCGACTTGCCCGATACCGTTGAGTATTTCCCAGACGGTGATGGAGGCGAGGCCGATACCGTCGGCGGCGATCGAATCCAGAAAGGCGGCGACACGCGGCTCAGGCTGCGGCTGCATCATCTCGGAGATGATGTTCGCATCTATCAGCCATGCAAGAGGGGCGGTCATTCCTTGTCTTTGGCGGAAAAGGTGAGCGGTTTGTAGCCACATCGGGCCAGAGGTGGCAACTCGACGCCGTGCTCCTCGCCGAAATGCCGCGCGAAGGCTTCGGACGGCTTGAGCCGGCGCTCGGTCCTGGTGCGCTTCTCGTGGATCAGGCGACGGACCAGCTCCTCCATGGAGACGCCGATCTGCTGCGCCTCGCGGCGCAGCCAGGATTTGTCGCCGGGATCGATGTCGCGGACGGTGATGCTGGTGCCCATACCGGCGTCTCCTGCTTGATTGGCAGTCCGTCGGGGCGGGCTGCCATCAAATTATGCTAGCACGAATCCAGGGTAAAGGATTCGTCATATCCGCCTGTCGAGCGCACCGATGCGACGGATTGGAGCTTTGATCGCAGTGCTGCGCAGGATAGCGCATACCTGTCGTCAACCTATTGTTTTTGAATAATAACTACCATTGATGAGCCCGAAAGTCTCACCGACGCGCCGCGCGCGGCGCTCCGCGTACGCAACCTCCCCGCAAGATTCGATCTGCTTGTCGGTGACTGGCCAAATGGAGCGGCCAGCGTCTCCCGCTCCTGCGCTATTCCAGCAACACGGAGGGTAGGAGAACCGCAGCTCCGCGACTCGGCGAAACCCGCAGGATCAGGCTCACTCCGCCGACTTCGGCCGAGGCACGGGCGTGGATGCGCCCCCGCTCGCCGGCGCCGGTGCACAGACCCGCAACAGCAGGAGCGCCGGGCCGTTGGATCTCAGGATGGGGGCGAGGTTCGGGTCCTGGTGGAGGCGATCGCGGACGGCGATGTCGGTCACCCATCGAGCATGGCTTCTCGCATGCTCGTGGAGACCGGCGCGGACGTAGAGCTCCAGGATGTGTCCGAGCGAAGCGCTGCGCGTGTACTCGTTGTCGAGCGATGCGGCGGCGTCGAGCAGTGCCTCCATCTCCTGCTTCAGCGTGGTCGAGCCGGGGGACCGGCGTTCGGCGTCCGCGCGCCCCGAGAGGTCCGTGCACAGCCGTTGCAGGGTCCCCACATGGGTCATGTCGTCGGTGTCCAGGGCCGCCTGCCGCGCCTCCACCGAACGCTGTTCGGCTTGCAGGCGCTCGAAGCGCTCCGTGACGTCCCGCAATCGCCGAACGTGCCTCTCGGAGCGGGCGATCCTGCGGCGCGCAGCGCCCCGGGGAGAGATGTAGTACTGATAGGCGGCAGGGCCGCCGAACGCCAGGGCCACCAGTCCAAACCACGCGACAAACTCAGTCAGCAGTTCCATGAGGCAGTCTCCCCTGTGTTGGTTCCCGTACCCCGCGCCGCCAGAGTGTCCCGGGGGCGGCGGGGCTCTCGCGGTCCGCCGCTTTGCGAGATCGAGGATGCTTCTTCGAAGGCGGTGATACGCATCCGCTCGGGCGCGCCATTCCGTTCCCGGCTCGCAGCGCGGCGACGGGCAGAATAGCGTGAGCCTGCGCGCGCGGCGTGCGCCGCACGCCCGCTTCCACGTAGGACTGCGGCCCGTTGCAATGTGGTCGCAGGATGACAGCAGCTCGCGTCGAATGACGTGCGATGCGGAGCCAGGAGCCAAGAGCCGGGAGAAAAGCCGGGTCGGAGTGAGGGCAGGAGAATCATCAGTCCGCTTGGAGGGAGGATTCTTCTATCCTGGCCGCTCTTCCCCGGCCCCTCTCTCCCGACCCTTCCACCGGCGGGAGAGGGGAGAATGGGCCGGCACGCCCCCTGCCGCTGGCCGGCGTGAAATGGCCCGGGAGCCTCCCCGCCCCCCGGTCACTCCCCGTTTCCGCCCCGGTACACCGCGGCCTGCTCGCGCGTGAGGTATCCGCGCGAGACGTCCCGCTCGATGAGCTCGCGCGGGCGCGTTACGGGCCGTCCGTATCCGCCGCCGCCCGGGGTGTTCACCAGCACCCAGTCCCCTGACGCGAGCTCGAAGCCGTCGCCCTTCGAGCCCCAGGCGGGGCGGCTGAGGGTGCCGCCCTGCGAGACCCGGATGTCGTTCAGCGCACCCGGCTCGCCGCCCAGCATCCCGAAGGGTCCGGTGCGGCCATGGTCCATCATGAACGACGCCTTCGCGTCGCCGCGCAGCAGCCGCACCTTGTAGCTCACCCCGAGCCCGCCCCGCCACCGTCCCGCCCCGGCGCTGCCCTCGCGCAGCTCGTAGGTCTCGAACAGCACCGGAAAGTGCTGCTCCAGCACCTCGATGGGCTGGTTCTTGGAGATGCCGATGGTGGAGGTCCCGTTGGATACGCCGTCCCCACCGTTCCAGCCCCCGTAACCGCCGCCGGTGAAGAGGTACATCACGTACGTGCGGCCGGTCTCGGGATCGAGGCCGCCAAGGCTGAAGTTGCCGCTGGTGCCGGCCGGGCCCGCGAACGTCTGCTCGGGAATCGCTTGCCCGAGCGCACCGAACAGCGCCTCCATGATCCGCTGCGAGACCTCCGCCGCGCAGCCGCACACCGGGCGCGGATACTCGGCCAGGAGGAAGGTACCGCGCGGCGGCTCGATGTGGATGGGGGCGAAGCAGCCGGAGTTGATGGGCACGTCGGCAAAGATGTGCTTCATCCCGCACAGCGTGGAGCCCATCGTCGTCGCCCACACCGAGTTCAGCGGACCGCGGCACGGGGGGCTGCTGCGCGAGTAGTCGAAGTGGATGTCCGAGCCTTCGACCCGGGCATCGAGCGCGACCTCCAGGATGTCGTCGGTGATGCCGTCGCTGTCGACGAAGGTGGAGAATTGGTAGGTGCCGTCCGGAATAGCCCGAATGTGCGCCCGCATGAGGGTTTCCGATCGCCGGCGCATCTCCGCGATGACCGCGCTGACCGTCGGCTCTCCGTACTTGTCCAGAAGCGCGGTGAGGCGCTGCGCGCCGATCGAGAGCGCGCCGAGCTGCGCGCGCATGTCGCCCAGGCGCTCCTCCGGTACCCGGATGTTGCTCATGATGACGTCGACGACGTCCTGCACGAGCTCGCCCCGGCGCACCAGGTGCACGGGCGGGAGTCGCAGGCCCTCCTGCTGGATTTCGGTCGCGGTCGCGCAGAAGCCGCCGGGCACCATGCCGCCGGTGTCCGACCAGTGACCGGTGTTGGACAGGTACGCCCACAGCGCGCCCCGGTAGTAGAACGGCTTGACCATCCGCACGTCCATCAGATGGGTACCACCGAAGTAGGGGTCGTTGACGATGATCACGTCGCCTTCGTCGAGCGGACCCTTGTGATCGATGACCTGCTTCGTCGTCTCCTGCATCACTCCGAGGAAGATCGGGAGGCCGAGTTCGCCCTGCGCGATGATCTTTCCGTCGTGCCGATCGTAGATGCCGTTCGCGCGGTCAAAGGCCTCGGAGATGACCGGCGAGAACGATGTCTTCTGATGAATCAGATCCATCTCGCTCGCAATCTGCCCGAGCCCGTTCTGGATCACGGCCAGGGTGATGGCGTCGGGGGCGGCACCGGCGAGGGCGTCGGGGGCGAAGCCGGAGGCGGTGCTCGTCCCGGACCGGGCGGGCTGCTCGTCGTGCCGGGCGACGGGAATGAGCAGGTTGCCGAAGCCGTCGACCTCCGCTGTCACCCCCGGCTCGATGGGGATGGTGGAGTCGAGCTGCTCGATGATCGCGGGGCCGTGGATGCGGGCTCCGGGGGCGAGCGCGGCGCGGTCGAGGATGGCGGTCTCGTGCCATGCGCCGTCGAAGCGCACCGCGCGTGTACCGATGCGGGGGTCGTTAGTGCCGGTGCCGTCCGGGGCACGGGCGAGTGCGGTGAGGTCGAACGCCTCACGCCGCCCGATCACCGTGGTGCGCAGGTTCACGAGCATCGGGACCATCTCGGGGAGCGCGATGTCGAAGCGGCGCCGGTAGCTTTCGGCGAACGTCGTGCGCAGTCGCTCGGGGTCGAATCCCGGACCGTTGACGGGGACCCGGAACACGTGGCTCTGGCCCCGGTAGAGCATGTCCGCTTCGTGGATGACATCGATCGAGGTGATCGCGACCCCCTCGGATTCGATGTGTTCCCGGCCATCGGCCACCTGCTCGTCCAGGATGGACTGCCCGAGATCGGGATCGACCTCGGCCAGCGGACGGTGCAGCGAGCGCACGTAGTCGTGACGCACATCGGCGAGCACGCAGCCGAGCGCCGAGGTGATGCCCGGAAAGCGCGGCACCAGCACCCTGGGGATTCCGAGCTCGCGGGCAATCGCCGCCGCGTGCATCGGCCCCGCCCCGCCGAACGCGAAGAGGACGAACTCGCGCGGATCGTGTCCCTTCTCGATGGAGACCATCCGCGCCGCGTTGGCCATCTGGTTGTCGGCGACCGCGAGGACCGCCGCGGCCGCGTCCTCGGCACTCAGTCCAAGCGGCTTGCCGATCGTCTCGACGAGGCGGGCGCGCACATGAGCGAGATCCGTCGGCGCGAGATCGCCGGCGAGCGAGGCGGCGTCGATGCGTCCGAGCACCGCGTTCGCGTCGGTCACGGTGGGGGCGTCGCCGCCGCGCCCGTAGCAGATGGGGCCAGGGCTCGCGCCCGCGCTCTCGGGGCCGACACGGAGCAGGCCGCTGGCATCGACGGTGGCGATGCTGCCGCCGCCCGAACCGATGGTGTGGATGTCGACCAGCGACAGGTGCAGTGGTACCGAGTAGTCCAGGTCCTTCTCGTTGGTGACCGCCGGACGGCCGTCGCGGATGAGGGTGAGGTCGAAGCTGGTGCCTCCCATGTCGCAGGCCAGCACGTTGTCGAATCCGGCCGCCTGGCACAGACGGGCCGCGGCAATCGCGCCGGCCGCGGGACCCGACATCACCGTCTGCGCCGCCGCCCGGCTCGCGGTGCGGGCGGACATCATCCCTCCGTTGCCCTGCATCAGCAGGAGTGGGTGGCGGAAGCCGGCTTCCTCGAGGCGTCGCTCGGTGGCGCCGATGTAGCGGGCCATCAACGGCTGCACCCAGCCGTTCAGGGCGGTGGCGCTCGCCCGCTCGAACTCGCGGATCTCGGGGAGCACCTCGGCGCCGGTACTGATGAACGCGTTCGGCCACAGCTCGCGCGCAATCTCCGCCGCACGCCGTTCGTGGGCCGGATTCGCGTAGGAGTGGACGAAGTGGATGACGAGGGCTTCGCAGCCCGCGTCGCGCAACGCGACCACCGCCTCCCGGAGTTCGTCTTCGTCGAGCGGGAGGACGACGTGGCCCCGTGCGTCGATGCGTTCGGTCACGTCCAGGCGCAACTCGCGCGGAATGAGCGCCTCGAAGCTTCCGGTGAGCCCCCAGCGGCGCGGCCGGGTGCGGCGTCCGAGCTCCAACGCGTCACGGAATCCGCGGGTCGCGATCAGCCCGCACCGCGCGCCCTTGCGCTCCAGGATCGCATTGGTGGCGACGGTGGTGCCGTGCACAATGGTCTCGATGGAAGCGGCCGGCGCTCCACTCGCCTCGATGCCCGACATGAATCCCTCGGCCTGCGCCCCCGGCGTGCTCGGGACCTTGGCGATCTCGAACCGGCCCGACGCCCCGTCGAAGGCGTACACGTCGGTGAAGGTGCCGCCGACGTCGACGCCGATGCGGATGCCGCCGTTGGCGCGACCGGTTCCCGGCTGTCTTTCAGTGTGGCGCGGCATGATTGTGCCTTGGCTGTTCAGGGCCGAACGGGATGGAGCAAGCATAGAGCAAGCGGATTCCTCGCCCTACCGGCACGCCGGTGCCGGCTGGTATCTCCTGTCCGGGCTAACCCTGCCGTCGTCCCACCCCCTCGACAAGCGCATCCTGGGTTGCCCTGCTCACAGCGCATCGGTCCCCTCGCTGAGCACAGCGATGTAGCGGCGGTAGCCGAACAGGCGGTTGCGCTTCCGGCCGGTCAGCTCCCGCGCCACGTCCAGCTCCTGGAGGATCTTCATGCCCGCGGTCACGGCCGGCACAGAGAGATCCGTGTGATCGGCCAGCATCCGAAGCGAGAGGATGGGGCGCTCCTGCAGTGCCTGATGGACCCGCAGCGCCGATCCCGCGGCACGGCCTCGCGACTGGATGCGAGTGCGATCCTTTTCGAATAGCGATCGCAAGCGCCGTGCGGTCGACACCGCCTCTTCCGAGGTCTGCGCCACCCCCTCCAGAAAGAACGTGAGCCACGCCTCCCAGTCGCCGCTTCGCCGTACCTCGTCAAGCAATGCATAGTAGTCATCTCGGTGTCGCTTGAAGTAGAGACTCAGATACAGAAGCGGCTCCCGGAGCACGCGGTCGTGACACAGCATCAACGCAATCAGCAGGCGCCCGATCCGGCCGTTGCCGTCCAGGAAGGGATGGATGGTCTCGAACTGAACGTGTGCGAGCCCCGCGCGCAGAAGCACCGGCAGCCCGTCATCACGAGCATTCAGGAATCGCTCCAGGTCGGACATGCAGTCCGCAAGCGCCGTGACCGGCGGCGGAACGAAGCGCGCAGTACTTGGCCGTTGGCCTCCGATCCAGTTCTGGGAGCGGCGAAACTCCCCTGGAGTCTTCGTGCTGCCCCGGCCCCGGGTCATCAGCTTGGCGTGCATCTCCCGTATGAGGCGGTTGCACATCGGAAAGCCACCGCGCAGTCTGTGCAACCCATGCTCCAGGGCCAGCACGTAGTTCGACACCTCGATGACATCATCGAGGGGCACGCCGGGCGTCTCGTTCAGCTCGAAAAGCAGGAGATCGGAAAGCGATGATTGCGTGCCCTCGATCTGCGAGGACAGCACCGCCTCCTTTCGAACGTAACGATAGAGGAACAGGTCGGTGTCAGGTAAAAGCGTCGAAAGACTGTCTACCCGACCCAGTGACAACGACGCTCTCTCGAGAGGGCCCTGCAGGACCGACAAGTCCAGGGCAGGCTCCGGCGGCAAACGCGGGGGCACGAACGCCCGCACGGTCTCTCCGCCAACGCTGATGGTCTCGTACCGGCCGGTTGTGCCTCGGTGCATGGCAAGAGGGTCGTTACTAAGGAAATCTTCACAATGCGGAACACTGTTAAGATCTACGTCTTAAATATAAATAACGATATCGGGCGGTACAAACGAAGCCCGGATCGGGCGGCCGCGGCCGGCATCATGTCAGGGTCTACCGTACGCCGATCCCGCCCTTCGCGGGTAGGGCTCTGAGCGCGTTCGGATGGGTCGCCTGGGCGTTATCGGCGGTACGGGCCTTGCGGAGCTGGAGGGGCTTGCGGCGGTGGTCCGCCGGGAGCGGGACACTCCCTGGGGCACGCCTTCGGGTCCGGTGCTGGAGGGCGAGATCGAGGGCCGGGAAGTCGCGTTCATGCACCGTCACGGCACGCCGTCACGCATTCCTCCGCATCGCATCAACTACCGGGCCAACATCAGTGCGCTCGCCGCAGCCGGTTGCGACCGCATCATCGCGGTGGCCGCGGTCGGTGGCATTCGCGCCGATCTCGGGCCCGGCTCGATCGTGATCCCGGATCAGATCATCGACTACACCTGGGGGCGGGGACACACCTTTTTCGAAGAGGATCTCGATGCGCCGGTGCATGTCGAATTCGGCGCACCTTACTCGAGACCCCTGGTCGCGGTGCTCGAAGGGGCCGCCGAGGCGGCCGGAGTTGCGATTGCCTCCGGCGGCACCTACGCCTCTACGCAGGGACCGCGTCTGGAGAGCGCGGCCGAAATCGACCGCCTCGAGCGAGACGGTTGCGACGTGGTGGGCATGACCGGAATGCCGGAGGCGGCGCTCGCGCGGGAAGCCGGCCTCGAGTATGCGCACCTCGCCCTGGTCGTGAACGAGGCGGCGGGCCGAGGCTCCGGGCCGATATCGATGGAAGCGATTGCCGCGGTCCTCAAGACCGGCATGGGGGAGGTGTGCCGGATCATTCGCCACGCCGCCCGACTCACCGCCGGTTCCGCCGGATAGCCGTCGCACCTCCCTGAATCACCAGCCTGGATTTTTCTGCCGATTTTCGGCCGCATCGGACGCACGGTGTCGGCAGGGGCGGGGGATCTGTGCGCGCCGCGAGGCGGAGGATCTTTGCGGGTCGCGAGGCGGAGGATCTTTGCGGGTCGCGAGGCGGAGGATCTTTGCGGGTCGCGAGGCGGAGGGTCTACACGGGCCGCGAGGCGCGGGCGAACCTGGATCCCGCCGTTTCGCACCCTGAACCGCGCGCAACGCCGTCCACGCCGGCGCACAGGCATCCGCCGCCGTGAATCGGTGTATCCAGTCGGCCAGGGTGCGTCCGGCTATCCCCCGGCGGGAGCATTGCGGGTGACGATCACGAGCACTCCGAAGAGGGGGTGATCGAGGTAGTGCAGATCTCCAGGGCGCATGCGCCGGCTGGTCGTCATCCGGAAGACCGGGGGTGGCCCGTCGGTCGCCACCCCCCGGTGCTCATCGGCCGCCCCGAGCCCCGCATTCGTCCCCGAAGCCGAGCCGAGGGCCGGGTCGCTGGCGCCCCCGGCGGCCAGAGAGGGGCTCTCCGGCAGGGGCAGGGCGTTGGCCACGGCGCCGTCTTCGGACCCGGAATCAGATTGAGATTCGGTTCCTGGCACCGGTTCCGTCGCACTCGACGCCTCCCCCTGCGCCGTCGGGGCGGATGCGGAGGCCGGGAAATCGGAGGCTTCGACGTAGTTGGCTTCGCCCCGCGGATCGCGGCGGTAGTAGAGCAGGTCCGCGCGCAAGTGGAGAAAACGTCGCGCGTAGAGCTGCACCGTTCCGTCGATGACCGGCCACGCGCCGACGCCGGGGGGCAGCGCCCCGAATCCGCCCGGGCCAAAGCTGTTCCGCCAGCCCTGAATGTGGGCGTGCCGGGCGCGCCCGCGGGAATAGCCGGGCTGGCGCCAGGCGATGTGGAGGAGGGGGCGATAGACCCCGGAGTCCCGTAGCCGATCGAACACCCCGCCGAGGCGAAAGTGGCGGCGATCGAGGAGCCGGAACGCATTGCGGGGGACGGCGCTTCCTTCTCCCGACGCCTCGGGAGACGCCGACCCGGAAGCGCGGCCGAGCGCGATCGATTCCTCGACGGGGGGACGGCCCGGGTCCGCCAGCCACACTTCATCGTCCAGGTTCGCATCGCCGATCCGTTCGAAGACGATCATCTCGACGGTGTACCAGGTCGCCCCGTGTGCTGCGCCGAGCGGTCCGAGAAGGAGAAGCAGGGCGGTCAGGGCACTCAGGGCGTAGCGTAGCCGGCGCGAGGCGACGACCCGGGAGGCGCAGGGCGGCGTCATCCGATGGCGGATGCCCCTCGGCACGTGCGAGTGCCGCGCAAGGGCCCCGGTCCGTGGGCGCTTCACGTCGTGCGGCATCCGTCGGCGCTCATGCCGCCCTGGGCAGGGCGAGGCGGTCGAGCAGCTCGTGGAGCATGACGACACGAGAGGCCTCGTCTTCGATCTGCGCGGTAAGACGGATCTTCTCCGCCCCGTCGAGGCGATAGGACGCGGGGTCGTCCTGCAGCAGCTTCACGACCTTGCCCGGGTCCACGGCGGGCTGGGGCGAGAACACGATCCGCCCGCCCTTCGCACCGAACTCGATTCTCCTCACGCCGAGCGGGGTCGCCTTGAGCTTCAGCTCGGTGACGCGGAAGAGCATGCGGGCGGGGTCGGGCAGGAGGCCGAAGCGGTCCACCATCTCGACCTGCAGCTCGTCGAGCTCCGCCTTGCTCGCGGCGCTCGCGATGCGCTTGTACAGCAGCAGGCGCGTGTGCACGTCGGGCAGGAAGTCTTCCGGAATCATGGCGGGGACGCGCAGATCCACCTCGGCGCCGTGGTCAAGCGGGCGATCGAGCGCGGGACTGCGCCCGGCGCGCAGCGCATTGACGGCACGCTCCAGCAGCGACGTGTACAGCGAGTACCCGACCGCCTGGATCTGACCGCTCTGTTCGTCGCCGAGCAGCTCGCCCGCCCCCCGAATCTCCAGATCGTGAGTCGCCAGCGTGAATCCGATGCCCAGATCTTCCAGTGACTCGATCGCCTCCAGGCGCTTGACCGCGTCCGCGCTCATCGCCCGGTGCGGCGGCACGATCAGGTACGCGTAGGCGCGGTGGTGGGAGCGCCCCACGCGCCCGCGCAACTGGTGGAGCTGGGCGAGGCCGAAGTGGTCCGCGCGATTGATGATGATGGTGTTGGCGTTCGGTACGTCGATGCCGGTCTCGATGATGGTGGTGCACACCAGCACGTCGAAGCGGCGATGGTAGAAGTCGAGCATGGTCTGCTCGAGCGCGCGTTCGCGCATCTGCCCGTGTGCGATGCGTACATGCGCCTCGGGAACCAGCTCTTCGATGCGCCGCGCGGTGCGCTGGATGGTCTCTACCTTGTTGTGGACCACGTAGACCTGCCCGCCGCGGTTGAGCTCGCGCGCGAGCGCCTCGGCGATCAGCGCGCCGTCCCACTCCCGAACGAAGGTCTTGATGGAGAGGCGGCGTTCGGGAGGGGTGGCGATGAGCGAGAGGTCCCGCAGTCCCGAGAGCGCCATGTTGAGAGTGCGCGGAATCGGGGTCGCGGTGAGCGTGAGCACATCGACCTCGCTGCGCAGCGCCTTGAGACGCTCTTTCTGCCGTACCCCGAAGCGGTGTTCCTCGTCGATGATGACGAGGCCGAGACGCTTGAAGCGGATGTCGGGCGCGAGGAGCTGATGGGTGCCGATGACCACGTCGACGCGCCCTTCGGCCAGCGCCTCGACCACCACATTGCGCTCCCGGCGGGAACGGAAGCGCGAGAGCTGCTCGATGCGCACCGGCCACGGCGCGAAGCGATCCGTGAAGGTCTGATGGTGCTGCTGCGCGAGCAGGGTGGTGGGGACGAGCACCGCGACCTGGCGGTTGTCCTGGATGGCGATGAACGCGGCCCGCATCGCCACCTCGGTCTTTCCGAACCCCACATCACCACAGATGAGGCGCTCCATCGGCGCTTCGCCCGCCATGTCCGCGACCACCGCTTCGATCGCCGCCTCCTGGTCCGGGGTCTCCTCGAAGGGAAACTCGCTCTCGAAAGTGCGAAGCTCGCGGCGCTCGAGCGCGAAGGCATGTCCCCGCCGGGCGGCGCGGCGGGCGAAGATGTCGAGCAGCTCCGCCGCCACGTCGAATGCCTTCTGCGCCGCCTTTCGCCGGGCCCGCGGCCACTGCTGGCCTCCGAGGCGGTGCAGGGGCGCGAGCTCGGGGTCGACCCCGGTATAGCGGCTCACCAGGTGAAGGGAGGCGACCGGCACGTAGAGCTTGTCGCCCCCCTCGTACTCCAGGTGCAGATACTCGCCCGCGATGTCGCCGACATCGAGGGTGACGAGTCCCCGGTACCGGCCCACCCCGTGGTCCTCGTGCACGACCGGGGCGCCGGGCGCGAGCTCGGCGAGGTCGCGCACCAGGGTCTCGGTGTCCCGATTGCTCCGCCGCCGGCGGCGGCGCTGCACCGCCCGTTCACCGAAGAGCTGGGTCTCGGTGACGAGTGCAACCGGAGGATCGCGCAGCCAGGCGCCCTCTTCGAGCGGAGCGGCGGTGATCCCGAGACCGGCATCCCCCGCCAGAAAGTCCGTCCAGCCCTCGAAGTCCACCGGGCGCAGCCCCGAGCCGGCCAGCCCATCCCTCAGATGCTCACGCCGTCCCGCGCTCTCCGCCACCAGCAGGGTGCGGCCGTCGAACTCGGCGAGGAAGCGCTCGAGGGCGGCGAAGGGCGCCTGGGCCTGCGGGTTGACCGGCATGCCCACCGGGACCCGGGTGTCGTAGGCGGTGAAGCCGCGCTGCGCCTGCGCCTCGAAACGCCCGAGGCGTACTTCCGCGTACGCCTTGAGGCGCGCGAAGGTCTCGTCGACGGCGAGGAAGAGCTCGGACGGCTCCAGCAGGGGACGTTCCCGATTGTGGCGGGCGTTCTCGAAGCGCTGCTGCGCCTGGTTCCTGAATCGCTCCGCCGCCTCGTGCACGTCCTCGAAGAGGATGGCGAGCGCGCCTTCGGGCAGGTAGTCGAAGAGGGCGGCGCTCTCCTCGAAGAAGAGTGGCAGGTAGTACTCGATGCCGGCCGGACTGCGGCCTTCGCTTACTTCGCGGTACACGGGACAGTCCTGCGGATCGCCCTCGAATCGAGCCCGCCACGCGCTGCGGAATCGCCCGATGGCGCTCTCGGTGAGCGGAAACTCCCGGGCGGGAAGGAGCCGGATCCGGTCGAGGCGTTCGATGGAGCGCTGGGTCTCCGGATCGAAGGAGCGGATGCTGTCCACCTCCTCGTCCAGCAGGTCGATGCGCAGGGGGTAGGGGGCGCCGCTCGGAAAGAGGTCGAGGAGAGAGCCGCGCACCGCGAACTCGCCGTGATCCATGACCTGGCTGACGTATCGGTAGCCGAAGCGCTCCAGGCGCGCCCGCGTCTGGTGGAGGTCCAGGCCGTCGCCCGGGGCCAGAATCATGCTGCCGCCGTGGACGTAGTCGGGCGGGGGCAGCCGGCCCATCAGCGTGGCGACGGGGACGATAAGGGCGCCGCCCCGGCGGGCCGGCAGGCGATACAGGGTGGCCAGGCGTTCGGAGACGATGTCCTGATGAGGAGAGAACAGGTCGTAGGGCAGGGTCTCCCAGTCGGGAAAGTGCAGGATCTCGCCACCGTCGGCGCCAAGGAAGAAGCGCAGCTCCGCTTCCAGCCGATGCGCGGCCGGCGTGTCGGGCACCACCACCAGCACGAGTCCGGGGTGGCGGCGCACCGTTTCGGCAATCGCGAGCGCGCGGCTGGCGCCGTAGAGGTGACCCCACCGGACCCGCCGACCGGGACCCGGCGGCAGGACCGGTTCGAGTGGCGAGGACATCTAAGGGATATGCGTTCGGTATCGCTTGAGAGGGCTGCGTTCGCGTTGCCGGGAGGCGGATTCTACTCCGCGCGCTTTTCGGTTACTTTGTCCGCGGGCGCCCTTTCCCGGTTGCGCGAAAGGGCGGCGGCGCGGGGGTGCGGGCGATGAAGCGATTCTTGGCGTTGGCGGTGCTACTGGTGGCGGTGGACGCACCCGTGATGGCGGCGGCGACGGGAAGCGGGAGTAGCGCCGGCGAAGCGTCCCCCACGGACTACGAGCGTGCGGTGACGCTCATCGAAGCGGCGGACCACGAGGCGGCGATTCGCATTCTCGACGCACTCAACCGTAAAGACGCCGGCAACCCCGATGTGCTCAACATGCTGGGCTACGCGCACCGCAAGCTCGGCGGGATGGAAGCGGCGCTTCGCTACTACCAGGAAGCGCTCGCCATCGAGCCTCGGCATCTCGGCGCCAACGAGTACCTGGGCGAGCTCTACCTCGAGACGGACAAGCTCGATCTGGCTCAGGAGCGCCTCGCCGAGCTCGTCGCCGCCTGCCCTTCGGGATGCGAGGAGCGAGAAGAACTCGCCGAGGCGATCGAGGCCTACAAGGACGAGCACGGACTCGAGTAGCGCTCGGCTCGGGCTTGACCCGTAGATTTCCCCGATTTCTCAACTTGCGGGCGCCAATGCGCTCGCGGTTGCGGGCCGAAGCGCGTCGCGCCGCTTGCGACTTCGTGCCGGCCGCGCTTTCAGCGCCTTTCGGTCCGTGCTTCCTGCCGTCACGGCAACCTGGCGCGCGACGCGGCGGAAAGTCGGTGAGATCTTGCGGGTCAGGCAGCGTCTACCGGGACGAACTCGCCGTGGCGCGCGCGGGCCGCTCGGCTCATTCGTTCAGGCCGTTGGATCCTTCGTGTTCGAGGACATCCCCGAAGTAGCGCCGGTAGTAGGCGACGGCGCTGGCCCCGTTGGCGGCGACGTCGAAGACTCGCCACGCGGCGCCCGTCCAGTAGAAGCGGAAGTCGAGCCGGACCGCGAACCCGGAAGCGAAGACCACCCGTGCGGGCACGATCGTCTCGCCCGCGCCGCGTCCCGGCCGGGATCGGTAGATGTCGATGCGCGGCAGGGGTTCGCTGAAGCTGCCGAGATTGCGGGCGAGCGCCCCGAGGAAGAGCTCCCTCAGACGCACGGCGAGCCGGGCGCGTCGGTCCTCGTCGAGTTGGCGGTGGTAGGGTCCCACCGCCCACGCCGCCATGTATGCGAAGTCGATGAAGGGCGCGATCTCGTCGTCGAGGAACGCGGCAATCTCCTCGGGAGAGGGGTCGCGCGCTCCGATCAGGAAGCCGGTGAGGCGATCGATGCCACGGCTCAGCACCTGGGCGGGCCCGGCGGCAAGGTGATCCGAACTTGGAGCGGGGGCGGCCGATCCCGGCGCCATTCCCTGCGCGAATCCGGCCAGGGGCACTCCCAGGCCGAGGAGGAGCGCAATGAGCAGCCCGAGAAGCCGCGTCGTGCCCCGGCGCGACCGAGCGCGGAGCGATGCGGCGCTCAACCGGCTTCCCCGATCCGATCCTTCGAGGTTTCCGCCTCGAACTCGAAGCACAGGCGATCGTCCGCGACCGAGATCCTGACGTGGCCGCCTTCTTCGAGGCGGCCGAAAAGCAGCTCCTCGGCGAGCGGTCGCTTGATGTGCTCCTGGATGATCCGGGCCATCGGACGCGCGCCCATGAGCCGGTCGAACCCGTTGCGTGCGAGCCACGCGCGGGCCGCCTCGTCCGCTTCCAGGGTGACCCGCTTGTCCTCGAGCTGTGCCTCGAGCTCGATGATGAACTTGTCGACGACGTGGGCGATGACCTCCTCGTCGAGCGCGGAGAACTGCACCACCGCGTCCAGGCGATTGCGAAACTCGGGGGTGAAGAGGCGCTTGATGACTTCGATCGCGTCTCCGGTGTGGTCCTGCCGCGTGAACCCGATGGAAGCGCGGTTCATCTGCTCGGCGCCGGCGTTGGTGGTCATAATCAGCACGACGTTGCGAAAGTCCGCCTTGCGCCCGTTGTTGTCGGTCAGAGTGCCGTGGTCCATGACCTGCAGGAGGAGGTTGAAGACGTCGGGGTGGGCCTTCTCGATCTCGTCGAGAAGGAGCACCGAGTGCGGGTGCTTGGCGATCGCCTCGGTGAGGAGCCCGCCCTGATCGAATCCGACGTAGCCGGGGGGTGCGCCGATCAGGCGCGAGACCGTGTGCCGCTCCATGTACTCGGACATGTCGAAGCGCACCAGCTCCACCCCCATCAGGCGCGCGAGCTGGCGGGTCACCTCGGTCTTGCCGACTCCGGTGGGGCCGGCGAAGAGGTATGAGCCGATGGGGCGATCCGGCTCGCGCAGGCCCGAACGCGCCATCTTTATCGCGGCCGCGAGCGTGTCGATGGCGGCGTCCTGGCCGTAGACCACCATCTTGAGGTCGCGATCGAGGGTGCGCAGTACGTCCTTGTCGTTGGAGGAGACCGTCTTGGGCGGGATCCTCGCCATCTTCGCCACCACCGCTTCCACGTCCGTGACGCCCACGGTCTTGCGGCGTCTGGAGGGCGGTTGCAGCTTCTGGGCGGCGCCCGCCTCGTCGATCACGTCGATCGCCTTGTCGGGCAGGTAGCGGTCATGGATGTAGCGGTGCGAGAGCTCGACCGCGACGCGCATCGCCTTGCGGGAGTACCGGATCTGGTGGTGTTCCTCGAAGCGGGACTTCAGCCCATCGAGGATCCTGACCGCTTCGTCGATGCTCGGCTCGGTGATGTCGATCTTCTGGAATCGCCGCGAGAGCGCGCGATCCTTCTCGAAGATTCCGCGGTACTCGTGGTAGGTGGTGGAGCCGATGCAGCGCAGTTCTCCCGAGGCGAGCATCGGCTTGATCAGGTTGGAGGCATCCATCACGCCGCCCGACGCGGCGCCGGCGCCGATGATGGTGTGGATCTCGTCGATGAAGAGAATGGCGCCGGGCTCCTTGTCCAGACGGGCGAGCACGTCCTTGAGACGCTTCTCGAAGTCTCCCCGGTACTTGGTGCCCGCGAGCAGCGCGCCGAGATCGAGCGCGTAGATGGTGCTCTCCTCAAGCACTTCGGGCACTTCTCCCTCGACGATCATCCTGGCCAGACCTTCGGCGATCGCGGTCTTTCCCACTCCCGCCTCGCCCACGTAGAGCGGGTTGTTCTTGCGGCGCCGGCACAGGATCTGGATGGTGCGCTGTACTTCGGTGCGCCGTCCGATGAGAGGGTCGATCCGGCCGAGCAGGGCCTGTTCGTTGAGGTTGCTCGCGAAGGCCTCGAGCGGCGACCGGGAGGGCTGCTCGGCGGGCTTTTCCTCTTCGCCGCCGGAGGCGAAGGAGTCGCCTTCCTCGCTGTCGTGCACCTTGGAGATGCCGTGGGAGATGTAGTTGACGACATCGAGGCGGGTGATGCTCTGTCGTCCGAGAAAGAAGACGGCCTGGGACTCCCGTTCGCCGAATATCGCCACCAGCACGTTGGCGCCGTTCACTTCCTTCTTGCCGGAGCTCTGGACGTGGAAGACCGCCCGTTGCAGGACGCGCTGGAACCCCAGCGTGGGCTGGGTCTCGCGTTCGTCCTTTTCCGCCAGCATCGGGGTGCTCTCCTCGATGTAGGCGGCGAGCTCTTCGCGCAGCTTGTCCATTCCCGCGCCGCACGCGCGCAGCACCTTGTTCGCGGCCGGGTTGTCCAGCAGGGCGAGCAGCAGGTGCTCGACCGTCATGAACTCGTGACGCTTCTCGCGGGCGTCGCGGAAGGCCATGTTCAGTGTGAACTCGAGTTCCTTGCTCAGCATTTCGCCATTTCCTGAGTTCCGGCCTCAGACCATTTCCATGGTACAGAGCAGAGGATGGTTGTTCTCCCGCGCGTAATCGTTGACCTGCTCGACCTTGGTCTCCGCGATCTCTCGGGAGAAGCAGCCGCAGACCCCCTTTCCGCGGGTGTGGACGTGCAGCATGATCCGAATCGCGTCCTCCCGGTTCAGGCTGAAGAAGAATTCCAGTACGTGGACCACGAACTCCATGGGGGTGAAGTCGTCGTTGAGCAGTACGACGTTGTAGAGGGGAGGGCGCTTCAGCCGCGGCTTGGCTTCCTCTACGACCAGACCGTGATCGGATTCGTGTTCGGGGTGCCTGGCCATGGCCAGAGATTCTAGCCCAGGAGGGCCGGCCTCAAGAAATCCCCGGATGCACTCCCGGCGGCGCGGCAGCATTGGCGCTTTCTGACTGGTCTTCCCGGGGCGCGGTCGCGTAGTCGCCGCCCGGGAAGGAGGAGGGGTCCATCATGCGGATGAATCGCTTCGCCGCCGGGGACAGGAACTTCCCTCGCCGCAGCACCACCCCGTAGGTGCGTCGCGGGAAGTACCGTTCGAGCGGCTTCACCGCCAACCGCTCGTGCCCGGTGATGCACAGTCCCGAGACGATCGATATCCCGAGATCGAGCTCCACGTAACGCTTGATCACCTCCCATCCCCCCGCTTCGAGGGTGACCTGGAAGGGGACGTTGTGCTGCTGAAAGACGAGGTCGACCACCCGCCAGGTGCTCAGGTGCCGAGGGGGCAGTATCAGCCCGTAGCGCCCGATCGCGCGCAGGCTCGGCTGCGCCTGGGTGGCGAGCGGGTGTGACTTGGCGGTGATGAGCAGGGTGTCGTAGGAGAAGGTGGGCCGGTACTCGATGTCGGCGGGAAGATCGAGCATCGAGCCGACCGCGAAGTCCACTTCGTCCGCCCGGATCTGGGCGAGGCCATCGCGGCCCGTGACGTTGTGCAGACGAACGCGCACGCCGGGGTATTGCGATGCGAAGCGCTTCATGAATCGCGGCAGGATGTACAGGATGGTCGACTCACCCGCTGCGATGTTGAGCTCTCCGGTTGCGATGTGGCCCAGGCGCTCGGCGAAGGCATCGCTCAGGTTGTCCATGCCCTCCACCAGGGGCACTGCGAGCTGATAGAGGACCTCGCCCTCCGGGGTGAGCGAGATACGCGGGCCCTTGCGCTCGAAGAGCGTCACCCCGAGCTCGTCCTCCAGCGCCCGGACCTGAAGGGAGATCGTGGGCTGACTCAGGGAGAGGCGCTCGGCCGCCCGGGAGATGCTGTTGGCCTGGGCCGCGTGACAGAAGGCCCGCAACTGCTTCAGGCGGTTCTGCTTGTAGTAGAAACGGCCAGGCTGCGACGACATCTGTTTGTCAATCTTGGCGGAGCGACTCGGTATCGGGGCGGCGGTGCGCGGCGCGATTCAGGGCGACTCTCCAGTCGCAGTGAGGAGCGAAGACCAGGACCGTACGGGTTTCGAGATCCCGGTCGCTCGCACCGGGGAGCGGGCTATTGACATTCGCAATAATCAGCATTTGGTGGATTGTATTGTCAAATGGTGCTGCATACCTAGCATAGACTCGGTATCCGTGCCGTCACTGGCTCTCGTGCCGGTGCGGACCTCGTAGGTCCTTCCCCGGGAGAGTGCGATGACGAGAGAGATCGAGGCGCGAGAGATCGAGCAGGCCTGGCGGGATGACCCGCGCTGGCACGGAGTCGAGCGGGGCTACGGCGCCGCGGACGTGGTAAGGCTCCGGGGCTCGGTACGCATCGAGTACACCCTCGCCCAGCGCGGCGCGCTCAAGCTCTGGGACCTCATGCAGCGCCAGCGTTGCGTGCGCTCGCTTGGCGCGGTGACCGGCAACCAGGCCGTACAGATGGCCAAGGCAGGCCTTCAGTCGATTTACCTGTCCGGCTGGCAGGTGGCCGCCGACGCCAACAATGCCGGCCAGATGTATCCCGACCAGAGCCTCTACCCGGCGAGCAGCGCGCCGGACCTCATCCGGCGGATCAACGGCGCTCTCGCGCGCGCGGACCAGATCCACCACGCCGAGGGCGACGACAGCATCGACTGGTTTCTTCCCATCCTCGCGGACGCGGAAGCGGGATTCGGCGGAGTGCTCAACGCCTTCGAGCTGATGAAGGACATGATCGACGCCGGCGCGGCCGGGGTGCATTTCGAGGACCAGCTCTCTTCGGCGAAGAAGTGCGGCCACATGGGGGGCAAGGTTCTGCTCCCGTCACAGGAGTCGGTACAGAAGCTGATTGCCGCGCGCCTCGCCGCCGACGTGTGCGGAGTGCCCACCATCCTGGTCGCACGCACCGACGCGCTTGCCGCGAAGCTGCTCACCAGCGACGTGGACCCGCGTGACCAGCCCTTCCTGACGGGCGAGCGCACCACCGAAGGTTTCTACGCGGTGCGCTGCGGAATGGAGCAGGCGGTGTCTCGCGCGCTCGCCTACGCGCCCTATGCCGACCTGCTGTGGTGCGAGACTTCCACCCCCGATCTGGGAGAAGCGCGGGAATTCGCGCAGGCGGTGCACGAGCACTTCCCGGGCAAGGGGCTCGCCTACAACTGCTCGCCTTCCTTCAACTGGAAGTCGAAGCTGGACGATGCCGCCGTCGCCCGTTTCCAGGACGAGCTGGCCGACATGGGTTACTGCTATCAGTTCATCACCCTTGCCGGGTTCCATGCCCTGAACTACGGGATGTTCGACCTCGCCCGGGGTTACCGGGAGAACGCGATGAGCGCCTACGTGGCGTTGCAGGAGGCGGAGTTCGCGGCCGAAGGGCTGGGCTACACCGCCCACAAGCATCAGCGGGAAGTGGGAGCGGGATACTTCGACGCCGTGACCCAGGTCGTCACCGGCGGGGCGAGCTCGATTACCGCGCTGGCCGGCTCCACCGAAGAGGAGCAGTTCGAAGAGCCCGAGGTCCGCGAGCGGGCCGTCGCCTGAGCACTACGCGCGGCACCGGGGCACGCGGCGCCGGGGAGGATCCCCGGGGCCGCGCCCGAGCCTTCAAACGTGCGCCTGGCACGTCCGAGCCCTCTGACTTACGCCCGGCGTAACGCCCGAGTCCTCTGACTTAGGTCCGGCAGCGCACCACGCCCGAGCTCTCTGCCACCAGGTGGGCAGGGAGAGGGTCGCTCTACCCCGGAGAGGGGGACGAGGATTGCTCCCCCGTCGCGTCAGTCCTTTGCGTGTCCTGCGCCGAGATGGCGGGCGAGGTAGAGGGCCTGGCCGAGGACGAAGAGGAGCGTGAGGCCCAGCAGCCCGAAGAGCTTGAAGTTCACCCAGGTGTCGGTGTCGAAGCGGTACACGACGTAGAGGTTCAGAAGTCCCATCGCGACGAAGAAGACCACCCACGCGAAGTTGAGCCTCACCCAGATCGCGCTCGGTAGTTGCAGGCTCGAGCCCATCAGCCGTTCCACCAGGTTGCGACTGCCGATGAAGTGGCTGGCGAGGAACGCGAGTCCGAAGAGCCAGTTCACCACGCTCGGCTTCCACTTGATGAACATCTCGTCCTTCAGCAGAAGGGTGGCGCCGCCCAAGACGACCACCAGGGCGAGCGTGATGAGGTGCATCTTCTCGACCTGACGCTTCCACGCCCAGGTGATGGCGACCTGGACCCCGGTGGCGACGATGATCACCGCGGTGGCCGCGAGAATGCCCTGCTGCTGGTCGTCGAAGAACTTGAAGGTGATGAAGAAGAGAAGGATCGGGAAGAAGTCGATCAGCAGTTTCATGCGCGCCGGGCCGCCTCGCCGTAAGTCTCGCTCCAGTCTACCGGATGACTGAGTACGCGACGCTTCGCTATTCACTTGGCCTCCCGGTCGTCACGCCGAGGGCTGTGGGCCAGCGGGTAGGGGAATTTCCTCGAAATACCCCTCATCTTGGGGGAAGTGAGGCCTTACGGAAGGCTCGGGAATGAGGGTCCGGAGCTGGGGGAGCCGGCGGCCACGGCCTGTGCGAAACGCCCTGGCCGGCGTCGCTTCAGCGGTACACCACTCCCACCGCCTGGCGGACATCATCGAGCGTCTCCCGCGCCACGTCCCGCGCCCGCTCGCAGCCCTCGGCGATGATATTGCGCACGAGTTCCGGGTTGGCGAGGTACTCCTCGGCGCGGTCGCGAATCGGCACCTGCTCGGCGAGCACCGAATCGATCACCGGCTTCTTGCAGTCCAGGCATCCGATTCCGGCGCTCCGGCAGCCTTGCTCCACCCATTGCCGCGTCTCTTCGCTCGAGTAGATCTGGTGGAGGTCCCATACCGGGCAGCGGGTGGGCTCTCCGGGGTCGTTGCGCCGGACCCGCGCCGGATCCGTGGGCATGGTGCGCACCTTGCGAGTCACCGTATCCGGGTCCGCGCGCAGGGTGATCACGTTCTCGTAGGACTTCGACATCTTCTGCCCGTCGAGACCTGGCATCTTCGCGGCCTCCGTAAGCAGCGCCTGGGGCTCGGGCAGTATGACCCGGCTTCCGCCTTCGATGTAGCCGAAGAGGCGTTCGCTGTCGCCAAGCGTGATGTTCGGCTGGTTTTCAAGCAGAGCCCGCGCCTTGTGGAGCGATTCGTCGTCGCCCTGCTCCTGGTACTGCCTGCGCAACTGGCGGTAGAGCTTCGCATTCTTGCGGCCGAGCTTGCGCACCGCGGCTTCCGCCTTCTCCTCGAACTCCGGTTCACGGCCGAACACGTGGTTGAAGCGCCGGGCCACTTCGCGAGTGAGTTCGATGTGGGCAACCTGATCTTCTCCTACCGGCACCATGCCCGCCTTGTAGGCAAGGATGTCCGCGCTCTGCAGCAGCGGATACCCGAGGAAGCCGTAGGTTGCGAGGTCACGTTCCCGGAGCCGATCCTGCTGGTCCTTGAAGCTGGGGACCCGCTCGAGCCAGCCGAGCGGGGTGATCATCGACAGCAAGACGTGCAGCTCCGCGTGCTCGGGCACCCGGGACTGGATGAACAGCGTCGCGTCGCCGGGATCGATGCCGGAGGCGAGCCAGTCGATGACCATGTCCCACACGTTCTCGCCGATGACCTGCGAGTCCTCGTAGTGGGTGGTCAGCGCGTGCCAGTCCGCGACGAAGAAGAAGCACTCGTACTCGTGCTGCAACCGGACCCAGTTCTTGAGCACCCCGTGGTAGTGGCCGAGGTGGAGCTGTCCGGTGGGGCGCATGCCAGAGAGCACACGCTGATGGGAAGGGTGGAGCGGATCCATGTATCAGGCCGCCGGTGGCGCGCCGCGCAGGCGGGCGGTGGCGGTGTTCCTCGGGTGCGGGGTAGGGATCGGAATCGGGCCCGGGTTTGTGGTCGGGGCCGGGATAAGGTCTGGGTTCGGGTATGCAGTCGGGGCTGGGCGCATTCTAACCCGCCTCGTCAGGGGAACGGCGAGCGGCCGCGCCCGTCCCCGCCGCCAGCGATAATGAGGCCAAGTCGTCGGCGATGAACAACGGTCGCGTCTCCAGGCGAGGCACCACGGCGTGCTCGCGAGATCGGGAGCGCGATGCCCGGATGCCGGCGGAGCGCCCGTTTCGCCTTCATTCGGTGCTCTCGAAAGGGCCCAGGCCCTCACGGAGGAGGCGCGGCGACCCGCCGGTGAGATCGATAACGGTGGTGGGCCGGTGACCACAGGGTCCCCCGTCGATCACGAGGTCGACATCGTTCTCCAGACGCTCGCGTATCGCCTCCGGCTCGCCTAGGGGCAAGTCGTCCCCGGGCAGAATGAGCGTAGAGCTCATGAGGGGTTCGCCGAGGCCCTCCAGGAGGCGCGATGCGATCCGGTGGTCGGGCATCCGCAGCCCAATGGTCCGGCGACGGGGATGCTGGAGCCGTCGCGGCACTTCGCGGGTCGCGGGGAGAATGAAGGTGTAGGGTCCCGGCGTCAGCGACTTGATGAGGCGGAACGCAGAGTTGTCGACCTTGGCGTAGCCGGCAAGCTCGGACAGGTCACCGCACACCAGCGTGAAGTTGTGATCGCCGCCGAGGCGCCTAATCCGGCGAATCCTCTCCATCGCCTCCTTGTTCCCGATACAGCAGCCGAACGCGTAGCAGGAATCGGTCGGATATACGATGAGTCCGCCCGAGCGCAGGATGGCGACCGCCTGGGCGAGCAGCCGGCGCTGGGGATTGCTCGGGTGGACGGTGAATAGCTGGGTCACGGTCGAGACGCAAGCGGGTCGCAGGCGGCGCGAGTATAGCCTGCATGTTTCACCGACCTTCGGTCCTTCGGGCGCCAAGATGGTCAGAGAGTGGGGAGCACGGGCCGAAGGACGCGCAACGGCGAGACGGCAACGAGCGAAGCGCCGTTGGTGCTTCGTCCGGGCGAACGGGCAGGCCAAGGATGCTTGCCCGGCCGGAATGCCTCGCCCAGGGATTGCCAAGCGAAGCAGGTAGCCGACACTGCGTCGAAAGCGCCGCGGTGGAGTACGGCCCGTCACCGCGAGCATGTTGTTGTTCGCCGGTAAAGTAATCGGCGAAATTTGCGGGTCACCCCCCTCCTCCGGTGGAGAGGAGCGGTTACCCCGGCCCCCGCGAAATAGCCCTGTGAAAGTGGTGGCCGGTACTTCACAACCGTGCGCCGCTCGCCCACAATCGCACCAGTTTCCACGCGGCGGGAGGTGAGAGATGGCAGTAGCTGTCGAGCTGCCCGGAACGATGGAGGCGGCGGTGCAATTCGTCGAAGCGACCCCGCCCTCACGTATCGTCGAGGACACGATTGCGCGCCTGGAGGCCGGCGCCGCGCCGAGCGAGCTGCTCGCCGCGGGCGCCCTCGCGGTGAGCCGCTCCACCGAGCTGCCGGCGGATCACCACGGTGGCCCGGTGCATCCCATATCCGGCGTGCACGCAATCCACCACACCGGATCCTGGCTCACCGGGGACTGGTCGAAGATGCCGGTCGTGCACAGCGTCGCACTCGCCAACCGGCACGTCCATTCTCCCGAGATGGGCCCGGCGATCATGCCGAGCCTGCCCGCGGACTCCCCGGACGGCTCGCGGGAAGAGCAGCTCAATGCCTTCCGTCACGCGATCCGGACCTGTGAGCCGGTGCTCGCCCAGCGCATCTTTCTCGGCCTCTACGAGACCCATCGCCCGGGGGAGATTCTCGATGCGATGCTCGAGACCGCCCTGCGGCGAAACGGGATGGACGACCATTACTTTCTCTACACCGTGCATGCGGTGCGGGCACTGCAGTGCATCGGCTGGCAGTGGGCGCCGGTCGTGCTGCGCCCGGTGGTGCGCTACCTCTCCACCAACATGCGCGCGGTCGTGGATGTCGATTCCGGCTTCACATCGGATTATGTCGAAGGCAATCTCGCGGCGTACAAGGAGTTCTGGCGTCTCGAGGCGCTCATCGACGAGCACCGTCTGCTGGAGTGCGTGACCCGCCTCGAGAGCGGGGACGACGAAGACACGGCGGTGGCGGCACTCGGGGAGCGCATCGCGGATGGGAGACCCTTTGCGGAGATCCCCGGAATCGTGGCGCAAGCGCTGGCCGGCGGGCTCTCGCTTGCCGGAGTCGGGGAGGCGATGTCCTTCGGAGCGGCGCTGCTGCACCTTCGCACCGACTACGGCAACCCCTTCGATGTGCACCTGCACACCGGCATCAACACCCGCCGCTACCTGCTCGATGTGCCGGAGGTGAGCCTTCGCAACAAGCTTCTCGGGTTGCTCGGCTGGGCCTGCGGTCCCGAGGTTCGGCTCTGCGAGTCGCGGGTGAGCTGGCCACCTCGTTTCGACACCGAGGCGGCGGGGCAGCTCGACCAGCGCGGTCTGCTCGAGGCCATCGAACGCGCCATCACCGAACGCACTCCGGCGGACCCTGCAGTCAGCGTCGAGGCGCTCTACTGTGGCGAAGAGGTGAAGGAGACCCTGGCCCTCGCCCAGGCCTACGCCGACGCGGACTACGATCCGGGCGCGCTCTTTCAACTCCTCGGCGAGCTGGTGTGCCGCGACGACGCGAGTGAGATGCACGCCTTCAAGCACTTGCAGGCGGCGCGCGAGGAGTACGAGACGAGCCGCGAGCCCTGCCGGCGTGCGCACCTCGTCTCCGCCGCCAAGATGGCCTGGTGCACGTTCGGCTTCGGCCAGGACGTGTATCGGCAGGCACAGCGGCACCTGGCGATCTGATCCGCGGCGTCCTCGACGCGCGGCCGCGATCGAGACGCGCAGCCCGGCATGGCCGGCCGGGCTGCGTGCACCAAAGCTCCCGCTGTCGCGGGCCAGCGCCGCTGACGCGCGCCCTCATTCGAGCCGGTTGAGCACCTCGTCGGTCAGTTCCAGCGTGCGGTCGATGTCCGCGTCGGAGTGGGCGAAGGAGATGCTGCCCTGCTTGGTGGTGACCGGGAAGTGGAATACGCCCGCTTCGACCAGCGCCTTGCGATAGGCGACATCCTTGTCCGCGTCGTTGTGCGCCGCGATGTCGCGCCAGCTCCTCGGAGCGTGATCCATGAAGTAGACCACGAAGGCGGACCCCTGCCGCACCACGGTGGCGGGATAGTTGCGCCGCCCGAAGAGCGTGCTCAGTCCCTCCTCCATGCGCGCTCCCAGGCGTTCGAGCTCGCCGTAGATCTCTTCCTCTCGGCTCATGAGCTTGGCGAGCGTCGCCTTCGTCGCCGCCACCGTGAAGGGGTGGGCGTTATAGGTGCCGGCGATGACCACCCGGCGCGAGGGGTCGGGGTGGACGCAGTGCGCCATAATCGACTCACGGCCTCCGACTACCCCCACCGGATAGCCGTTCGCCACCGCTTTTCCGAACACGCAGAGGTCGGGGATCACGCCCGAGATCGACTGATAGCCGCCGAGCGCGTGCCGGAAACCGGTCTTCACCTCGTCGAAGACGAGCGCCGTCCCGTAGCGATCACAGAGCGCGCGCAGGCTCTCCAGGTAGCCGGGATCGGGTTTCACTACGCCGATGTTCTGGAGGATGGGCTCGAGGATGAGCGCGGCAGTGTCGCGTTGCGCGAGCACCCGCTCCGCCGCCTCGATGTCGTTGTACTCCACCACCCGGACCGTCTGCTCGACCGCCTTCGGAATGCCGGCGGTGATCGGGCGCAGCGGATACTGCTCGCCCGCCTCGTGGTCTGCGAGCACGGCCGCGGGATCCATCAGGTTGTAGGCCACGTAGTCCATCCAGCCGTTGTAGCCGCCCTGCATGATCAGGATGTTGTCGCGTCCGGTCGCGGCCCGCGCGAGGCGCAGCGCATAGGCGACCGCCTCCGAGCCGCTGTTGGTGAGCTGGACCTGCTCAAGTCCCGGTACGCAGTCCACGAGCATCTCGGCCACCTCGCCCTCCCACGGCGTGGTGCCCGCCCCGATGAGGGAGGCGCCACTGCGCACGCACTCGATCACCGCGTTGTCGATGTCCTCGTCGCCATGTCCGAGCAGATAGGGGGCAAAGGCGGCGTGGTAGTCGATGTAGCGCTTGCCCTCGTCATCCCAGAGGTGGGCGCCCTTGGCGCGGACGAAGACCCGCATCGGGTCGATGGCGCGGTTGAGCGACATCACCCCGCCCGCGATGCTCCGCTTCTGGCGCTCCAGGACCTCGGCGGCGGATTCCGGCATCTGGCTCCCTCCCATCGGGTGCGCCCTCGGCGGGCGCCGGTCATGTGCATCAGCGCCCGGGCGCGCGCAACGAGCACGCGCCCCGGCGGAACGTTATCTTAGCGCCGCGGCGCTACCCGCTTCGCCTCGCCGTGCCCTTTCCACCCGGCGTACCCGGGTCACTCCCTGGTCGGCGTACCGCTGCCGCTCTGATCACATGAACGCATCACCCTCGTCCGCATTCCCGGTCTGGCTGCACGAAGCCCGTGCCGTGGTTCATCTCGCGGCGCCCCTGGCGCTGAGCCACCTGGCGTACATGGCCATCATGCTGACCGATGTGGTCATGATGGGCTGGATCGGTACCGAGGCCATCGCCGCGGGGTCGATGGCCCGGGACTTCTTCTGGGTGTTCGGCGCCTTTTCGATGGGCGTTCTGACCGGCGCCACTCCGATCATGGCCCAGCATCTGGGCGCGCGCAGGTCCCGTCGAATCCGGCCCGTGGTGCGCAACGCCGCATGGCTCGCGTTCTTTCTGACAATCCCCGTCTGTGTCGTGGCGTGGAACGCAAGCCCCATCCTCGTGGCGCTCGGCCAGGAGCAGCAGGTATCCGACGACGGACAAGCCTATCTGCGCTGGCTGCTCTGGGGTCTGCTCCCTTCGCTCTGGTTCGCCGTGCTCACGGAGTTCCTCGCCGCCCACACCCGGCCGCGCGCGGTGTTCGTGGTGACGCTCTTCGGTATCGCCCTCAACGCGCTGCTCGACTACTCGCTGATGTTCGGCAACTTCGGGGCGCCGAACATGGGGCTGGAGGGGGCGGGTCTCGCGAGCGTCGTCGTGAACTGGGTCATGTTCCTGGCGCTACTGGGCTTCGTCCTGCGAGACCGGCAGTTTCGCCGCTACCGCCTTCTCAGCCGCCTGTGGCGCATCGAGTGGTCGGCTATGGGCGAGATCGTGAAGATCGGCAGCCCGATCGCGGTCACCGAAATCACCGAGATGGGCATGTACTTCGTGACCACTCTCATGATGGGCATGATCGGAGTCAATGCGCTCGCGGCCCACGCGGTGACCGCCCAGTGCTACGCCTTCGTGTTCATGATCCCGGTCGGGCTCGCCCAGGCGGGAGCGGTGAGGGTGGGTCGCGCGGCGGGCGCGCGTGACGGGGTCCGCCTCACGCGTTCGGGATGGACCACGACCGCGCTCGCGGGACTGCTGGTGCTCCTGCCGGCCGTGGTGTTCTGGCTCGCGGGGCGCTTCGTGGCGGGCCTGATACTGGACCCTGCGGTGCCCGCGAACGCCGAGGCCCTCGATCTCGCGGTGCTTCTGCTCGGCGTTGCGGCCTTCTTCATGCTCGCCGACGCGGTGCAGATCGCGGTGCGCGGCGCGCTGCAAGGTCTCAAGGACACCGCGATGCCGATGGTGATCGCGGTCGCCACGAGCTGGGGCCTCGGGATTCCCACCGCCGTGCTGCTCGGCTTCGTTCTCGGCCTGGGCGGACCGGGGATCTGGGCCGGCATGGCAGTGGCCATGACGGGTGCGGCGTGGCTTCTCATCCGGCGCTTCCGCCGGCAGGCGGCACGCTTTGCGGCGGAGCTCCGACACTCTCCGGCGGCATGAAGCGAATTCGGCGGCGTGTAGACCGATCGATCGGTCCATACCGCAACGAACATCTCGCCGGGGCCGGGACGGGAGGCTCTACTCCTCCCGGGGGGCGCCGCCCAGGCGTTTGGCCATCTCGAAGACTTCCGTGAAGGCTTCGTCCACGCGTTCCGGCTGCGTACCGCGCATGACCAGGCTGGTGCCGTACACCCCGCCGTCCGACCATGGGTAGCTGCCGATGTCGATGTCGGGAAAGGCGGACTGAATCGTGCCGAGCTCCTCGGCCACCGTCCCTTCGCCGACGTGGACCTTGATCGCGCGCGAACACATGGGAGCGCCGCCGCTGAGGCGGTTCTTCGCGCCGTCGAACATCTTGCGGGCGATGGCGGGCACGCCGGCGAGCACGAAGACGTTCTCGATCTGAAAGCCCGGAGCGAGGGTCAGCTCGTTGTCGAGCACCGACGCCCCGTCGGGGATGCGCGCCATGCGCATTCGCGCCTCGTTGGCTTCAAGTCCCTTGCTCTCGAACCAGGCCTTGAGGATTTCGTACACCTCCGGGTGGTAGTCGATGCCGACCCCGAAGGCCTGGGCCACGCTGTCCGCGGTGATGTCGTCGTGGGTGGGTCCGATGCCGCCGGTGGTGAAGACGTAGTCGTAGCGCGTGCGCAGCGCATCGAGCGCGGCGGCAATCTCCTCGGCGTCGTCCGGCACCACCCGCGCTTCCTTGAGGCGTATCCCGATCTCGCCGAGCTTCTCGCCGAGGAAGGAGAGGTTTCGATCCTGGGTGCGCCCGGAGAGGATCTCGTTGCCGATGATGAGCGCGGCGGCGGTAACGTTTCCCGGCATGGCGGCTCCCGGCTTGGAGGGGTGCGAGTCTACGCTCGCCGGGCGCGCGCGCCTATTCCCGCTCGGTGACACTCCCACGACGCCACGACTACACTCACCACGCCCCTTCCGCCACCATGCGAAGTGCAGCGCCCATGAAGTACATCGAGAAGTTTCCCCGCCGGGTGCGGGAGATCGAGACGCTGTGGATTCCGCTCTCCGACGGCTGCCGCCTCGCGGCCCGGATGTGGATACCCGAGGACGCGGAGTCGGACCCGGTGCCCGCCATCCTCGAGTACATCCCCTACCGCCGCCGCGACTTCACCGCGATCCGCGATGCCACCAAGCACGCCTACTACGCGGGACACGGCTACGCTTCGCTTCGCGTCGACATGCGCGGCACCGGGGACTCCGACGGGCTGATGCGTGACGAGTATACGCAGCAGGAGCTCGACGACGCGGTCGAGGTGATCGCCTGGCTCGCCGCGCAGCCCTGGTGCAGCGGCACGGTCGGGATGACCGGTATCTCCTGGGGCGGATTCAACGCGCTCCAGGTCGCGGCGCTGCGTCCGCCCGCGCTCAAGGCGATCATCACCGCCTGTTCCACCGACGACCGCTACGCCGACGACATCCACTACATGGGCGGCTGCCTCATCACCGAGAACATGAGCTGGGCGGCCACCATGTTCGCGTTCAACTCGCGCCCGCCCGACCCCACCGTGGTCGGGGAGCGCTGGCGCGAGATGTGGATGGAACGCCTCGCGCACGGCGACCCGTGGATCGTTCCCTGGCTCGAGCACGCCCACCGCGACGCACAGTGGAAGCACGGCTCGGTGTGCGAGGACTTCTCCGCCATCGAGTGCGCGGTGTATGCGGTCGGGGGATGGGCGGACGGCTACAGCAACGCGATTCCGCGTCTGCTCGAAGGGCTTTCCTGCCCGCGCCGCGGTCTCATCGGCCCCTGGCCCCACGCGTGGCCCAATGCCTGCATCCCCGGACCCTGCATCGGATTCGAGCAGGACGCGCTGCGCTGGTGGGACCAGTATCTCAAGGGCATCGACACCGGCATCGAGGACGAGCCCATGTACCGCGTCTGGATGCAGGAAGGAGTGCCGCCGCAGCCCGAGTACACCGAGCGTCCGGGGCGCTGGGTGGCCGAGGAGCGCTGGCCCTCTCCCCACATCGAGAACCGGCGTCTCGCCCTCAATGCGGACGGCCTTGCGGTGCAGCCGGGGGCGAAGCGGGAGCTCGTCCACCGCTCGCCGCAGCGCGTCGGCCTCTACGCGGGGGAGTGGTGTCCCTACGGATACGCGGCCGAGATGCCCCTCGATCAGCGCCTCGAGGACGGGCAGTCGCTGTGTTTCGACTCCCCTCCGCTGTCCGCACCCCTCGAGATCCTCGGCCCCCCGGTGGTGGAGCTTGAGCTCGCCGTCGATCGCCCGAACGCCATCATCGCCGTGCGTCTCAACGACGTAGCGCCGGATGGCGCCGCCACCCAGGTCACCTACGGGCTGCTGAACCTCACCCACCGGGAGAGCCACGAACACCCCGAGGCGCTCGAGCCCGGACGCCGCTACCGGGTGCGGGTGCAGCTTAACGACATCGCCCACCGCTTCGAGGCGGGGCGAGCCTTGCGCGTCGCGCTCGGCACGGCCTGGTGGCCGCGCGCCTGGCCCTCGCCCGCGCCGGTTACCCTCACGCTCATCGCCGGCGCCAGCACCCTGGTGCTGCCCGTACGCGAAGCGCGAGAGAGCGACGCCGCGCTGGCGGACTTTCCGGAACCGGAAGCGGCATTGCCCAGTCCCCACACGAGCGAAGTGCCCTACCAGCGGGGCCGGCGTATCCACTTCGACGCCGACAGCGAAGAACTGACGGTCGACGTGATCAAGGACCGCGGCCGCTACCACGTCAAAGGCCCCGATCTCACCTACAGCGGCGCGGGGCGGGACCGCATCAGCATCGTCGGCGAGGATCCGCTCTCCGCCCGGCACGAGGCGAGCTATCGCATCACCTTCGAGCGCCCGGGCTGGAACATCCGCACCGAGACGCGCAGCGTCATGACCTGCACGAAGGAGGACTTCCTGATCTCCGCCACCCTCGACGCCTACGAAGACGACACCCGGGTGTTTACCCGGACCTGGGACGCGACGGTGCCGAGAAAGCTCGTCTGAGGGAATGGATTCGCGACCGGGCTCCCCGTGGCGGGGCCGCGGAGCCCGAAGGAGCGCTTGCCTGTAGCCGTCAACCATCCACCAATCAACGGGTGCGGACGTTCATTGGCCGGCATGGACGGCTCCACGGCGCGTCCGGCACGAGAGCCGCGCCCTGCGCGTGGCGCCGGGCGCTCTCGTCGGAATCGAGAGCAAGGATCGGGGCGCATGGCGCCTGGCCCCGAGCCATCATCGCTCTCGACGCCGCGGGCCGTAGCGCGGCGTCTGTCGACAGACCGATGAGGAGCGAGACCATGGGCGGGATAGCAGGCCGAGTCGAGGACGCACGAACGCGAATCGCGGTGCGCTACGAGAGCGACGACGAGCGCTGGGCGGCGGTGGTGGACCGTGACCGGCGCGCGGAGGGGCACTTCGTCCTCGGCGTCGTGACGACCGGTATCTACTGTCGTCCCGGGTGCCCGGCCCGCCGGCCGCGCCGCGAGAACGTGCGCTTCTTCGCGCACGCCGAGGAAGCGCAAGGCGCCGGCTTCCGGCCCTGCCGGCGCTGCCGGCCCGAGGGGGATTCGCTCGAGGAGCGCCACGCCGCCGCGGTGGCGCGGGCCTGCCGCCTCATCGAGGTCTCGGAAGAGATGCCGGATCTTGCGACCCTCGCCGGCGCGGCGGGCATGAGCCGCCACCACTTTCACCGTGTCTTCAAGGCGGCAACCGGGCTCACGCCGCGCGCCTTTGCGTCGGCCCATCGGGCGCGGCGGGTGCGAGAGGCGCTCCGCCGGGGCTCCACGGTGACGGACGCGATTCACGAGGCCGGCTTCGGCTCCGCCAGCCGATTCTACGAATCCTCCGAGAAGGTGCTCGGCATGCCGCCGGCAAGCTATCGCCGTGGCGGGAAGGCCGAGACCATCCGCATCGCGCTCGGGGAGTGCTCGCTCGGATCGATACTCGTCGCGGCGACGGAGAAGGGCGTGTGCGCCATACTCCTCGGGGACGAGCCGGAGGCCCTACTGCGAGACTGCGAGGCCCGGTTTCCAAAGGCGCGCCTCGTGGGCGGCGACGAGGCCTTCGAGGGGCTGGTCGCGCGCGCGATCGCGCTCGTCGAGGCGCCCGCGCTCGGTCACGAACTGCCGCTCGACATACGCGGCACCGCGTTCCAGCAGCGGGTATGGCAGGCGCTTTGCGATGTCCCGGCCGGCTCGACCGAGAGCTACGCCGAGATCGCGACCCGCATCGGCGCGCCAGGTGCGGCCCGGGCGGTCGCCCGAGCCTGCGCGGCAAACCCGATGGCGGTGGCGATCCCCTGTCACCGGGTCGTGCGCAGGGACGGCAAGCTCTCCGGCTACCGCTGGGGCGTGGAGCGCAAGGCGGCGCTGCTCGAACGCGAGGCCGGCGTCTGAGTCTGCTGGCGCCTTGCGGACCCTGCTGGCGCCTTCCGACACTTCCGCCCTTCGCTGCCCAATGCGCTATGGGCGCGAAGATCTGCCCGCGTGTGCCGGTGCGGGTCTCCCCGCGGATCAACCGCAACCTCCCGGTGTTCCACTACCGAATCGCACTCGCGGGAGCGGGAGAGCGCTCCCCGGATCGGCGGAACAGGACGGACGGCCGACCGGTCCTTGACTCCCTCCCTCAGTGAAACACGTGGCCGCCGTCCACGTTGAGAGACTGCCCCGTCACCGCGGTGTTGACGTGCAGGCCGGCGATGCCGAGCGCGATTTCGGCCGGGGTCTGAGCACGCTTCTGGGTCTGCTGATCGAGCATCTCCTCCACGGGCATCGCCCAGGCCTCGGCCAGATCGTCGATCATCTGCGTGAGCACGGTGCCGGGACAGATGGCGTTGACTCGGATGTCGTGATCCCCGAGCTCCCGGGCAAGGCTCTGAACCAGGCCGATCACCGCGAACTTCGATGCGCTGTAGTGGGCCAGACCCGGGCTGCCCGTCTTTCCGCCAATCGAGGCGATACAGACGATGGAGCCCGAGGCTTGCCGTTCGATCATCGCCCTGGCCGCCGCCCGGACCACGATGAATGACCCGGTGGCGTTCACGTCGAGTACGCGGCGCCACTCCGCCACATCCATGTCCACCACGGAATGCACCGAGAGCACGCCGGCGGCGTTGATGACAAGGTCGACGCCGCCGGCGCTTTCGCAAAACGCATCGAGCGCCTCCTGCACCGAGTGCTCGTCGGAGACGTCAATCGGGTGACTCGTGGCCCGGCCCCCGCGCCCGACGATCGCTCGCGCGGTGTCCGCCGCCCCCGTCTCGTTGCTGTCGGTCACCCCTACCGTGGCTCCCCAGTCCGCGAAGGTTTCGGCAATTCCCTTTCCCATCCCGCGCGCACCGCCGGTCAGGAAGACCCGGAGCCCGGTAAAGTCGTAGCGGTAGACTGAAGTCATCTGAAACACCTCTCGAAGTGGGTCTTTCGCTGGTGCGGGTCGACACCGACGAAGTCGCAATGCCGCCGGGTCCCCTCCCGGCGCCGGTCGGCGACCGAGTACTGCTCTCGAGTCGCAACCGCCCTCATGGTGCGCCCACCGCGCCTTCTCGCGCCACTATCCGCGCGGACGGGACGCGAGCGCCCGGGTCAGGATTTCACGGGTGTTCTTCGAGAGCTTCGGCAACGCGAGCACCTCTTCCATCGCGGCGGCCATGCCCTCGCGGCGCGCGTCGTCGTAGCGGCGGAAGTGGGTGAGGGCGCCGGCGAGGCGCGCCGCCACCTCGGGGTTCAGGGGATCGATCTCTCGCATCCGCTCGACCCAGAAGCGGTACCCGGCCCCGTCCGCGGCGTGAAAGCGCGCCGGATTGCCCACACAGAACGCGTAGACGAGGGCGCGCACCCGGTTCGGGTTCTCGAGATCGAAGACGGGGTGCGAGAGCAGATTCGTCACCCGGTGGAGGGTGTCGGGAAGGGCGGAGGTGGCCTGAAGCGAAAACCACTTGTCCATGGCGAGCGGATCGTTGCGCCAGCGCTCTTCGAAGCGGGCATGAGTCTCGGTGCGTTCTTCGCAGTCGATGTCGGCAAGAGCGCCGAGCGCACCCACCACATCCGTCATGTTGTCCGCGCTCTGGAAGTGGTCCAGGCATTGCGCGCGAGCGGCCGCGCTGCCGGTGGCGGCGAGATACGCGAGGCAGACGTTCGCGAGCGCGCGCCGCGCCGCACCCTCCGTGTCGAAGCGGTAGGGCAGAGCGTCGGCGAGAAGACGCCGCCGCACCGCATCGAAGTCGTCCGAGAGCGCTTCCCCGAGAGCGCGACGCAGAGCCTGTCTCGCCCGGTGGATCGCTTCCACGTCGATGCGCTCCATGCGTTCGGCGAGGTAAGCCTCGGAGGGCAGGGTCAGGAGCTCGGCGGCGAGAGCGCCGTCGATGGCCGGGCCTCGCAGCACCGCGCGCAGGGCTTCGACGAAGGGCGCGTCGGCGGGCGGCGTGCCGTCGGCGAAGGCGCCGCCCGCGGCGATGAGGCGGTCGAGACGCGCCAGCGCGAGCTGCTGTCCCGCGTCCCAGCGTGCGTAGGGATCGGGATCATGAGCAAGGAGGGTGGCCAGTTCCTCGTCGGAGCGCTCGACCTGCAGCTTGACCGGGGCGGAGAAACCGCGAAGCGCCGAGACGAAGGGGGGAGCGTCGATGCCGTCCAGACGGAATTCCTCCCTGCGATTGCGCAGATCGAGCATGAGGGTTCCGTGCTCGGCGACCCGGGCCGACGTGCCGGTGCGGTCGGGGGTGAGGATCTCTCCCTCCGGGCCGAGGAGACCGAGCGCGAGCGGTATGTGCATGGGCTTCGCGCGCTCGCCTCCCGCAGTCTCCGGAATCCACTGCTCCACCCGCAGATCGAGAGTGCGCCGCTCGGGGTCGTATTCGCGCTCGATGCGCAAGACCGGAGTGCCCGCCTGCACATACCAGCGCCGGAACTGCCCCAGATCGGTCCCCGTTGCGTCTTCCATCGCGGCCACGAAGTCGTCGGTGGTGACTGCCTGCCCGTCGTGGCGCTCGAAGTACCGGTCCATCCCGCGCCGGAATCCGTCCGCGCCGAGCAGGGTGTGCATCATGCGGATGACCTCCGCGCCCTTGAAGTACACCGTCGCGGTATAGAAGTTGTCGATGGCCTCGTAAGCGTCGGGGCGTACGGGATGGGCGTCGGGGCCGGAGTCTTCCCTGAACTGGTGGTCGCGAATGAAGCGCGCATCGCGGATGCGTTTCACCGCCGCGGAGCCCATCGCGGCGGTGAACTGCTGATCCCGGAACACTGTGAGCCCCTCCTTGAGGCTGAGCTGGAACCAGTCGCGGCAGGTCACGCGGTTTCCGGTCCAGTTGTGGAAGTACTCGTGGCTTATCACCGTCTCGATGTTGGCGTAATCGGAGTCGGTCGCGCTCTGCGGATCGGCGAGCACAAAGCGCGAGTTGAAGACGTTGAGGCCCTTGTTCTCCATCGCGCCCATGTTGAAGTGGTCGACCGCCACAATCATGTAGAGATCGAGGTCGCATTCCAGGCCGTAGGTCTCCTCGTCCCAGCGCATCGACTTCTGGAGCGCGTCCATTGCGTGGTCACAGCGCTCGATGTTGTGGGCCTCGGTGTAGATGCGAAGCTGCACCTCCCGGCCGGACCCGGTGGTGTGGACGCGCTCGACGCAGGCCAGGTCGCCCGCGACGATCGCGAAGAGGTAGGAGGGCTTGGGGAAGGGGTCTTCCCAGCGCACCCAGTGCCGGCCGTCCTCGCTCTCGCCGCTCGCCACCAAGTTTCCGTTGGACAGAAGCACCGGGAAGTCGCTTTGCCTGGCGTGCAGGGTGGTCGTGAAGCGGGCGAGTACGTCCGGGCGGTCGGGATAGAAGGTGATGCGCCGGAAGTCCTCCGCCTCGCACTGGGTGCAGAGGATTCCGTTCGAAGCGTAGAGCCCCTTGTATCCGGTGTTGCGCTCGGGAAACACCCGGGTCCGTACCCGCAGCGAGAACGGGGCGTAGGGGTCGGCCGGCCCCGCGTCGCCCCGCTCCCGGTCGAAGAAGGAGGGGGGCAGGACGAGTCCGCCGTCCTCGTCGAATCCGTACTCGTTCGCGGAGAGGGTACGGCCCTCGTAGGCCACGTCCACAAGCTCGAGATCGGTGCCGTCGAGGACGAGCGCTTCGTCGGGCGGGGTGTCGGGTGCGCGCCGCACCGCAAGCGTCGAGGTCACGAGCGACTCCGCCGCCGAGAGCTCGATGTCGAGGTCGATCCGATCCACCAGGAAGGGCGGCGGGCGGTAGTCTTCGAGGCGCACCTCGCGCCTGGCGGCGGAGGAGCTTGCTTTGTCAGTCATCACGGTCACGGTCCCGGCTTGATTCCGGCGGCAAGGCTGACAAAGTCTCGCCGCGGATGGAAGACACCGGGGGCGCGGGGCGCGATCGAGGCGTTACGCCTCATGAAGGAGAAGCGGCTCTGCCCAAGCCTCCGAGCGCAGGCGCCTCCGGATTCCGGTGTGCCCGGCGGCGCTGGATGGCATCAGGTAGCCGAAGCGAAGCGCCCCTCAGCGCTTGGAGTACGGACCCGAAGCGAGGAAGGAGCGCGGGAAGGCGCCGCCGAAGACGGCAGACCGCGAGCCTTCCGTGCCACAACCCTACCGAGGGACAGGGATGGACCTCGGGATGTCGCAGTAACAGCGCGTCCTGTGATCACCCTGTAGCAATAACTTCTTGCATGTATTACATTGCAAGACAAGATTAGGTATCAGAAGTCGCCATGTCCACACAGCTGATTGGTATGAGACTCAAGGCGTTGCGCGAGGAGCGCAAGCTCTCGCAGGACGACCTTGCACGGATACTCGGCTTCAAGGATCGGCAGACCGTCTCGGCCATCGAGACCGGCACGCGCCGTGTCTCGGCGGACGAACTCGTGCTGGTGTTGGAGAAGCTGGAAGCGTCACTAGAGTACTTCACCGATCCCTTTCGTCTCGTCGGCGAAGGCCGCTTCTCGTGGCGCCAGTCCGGCGTTCGAGCCGAACAGCTCAGCCAGTATGAACAGAAGGCCGGGCGGTGGATCGCGGCGTTTCGTACTCTGGCCCTGCAGGTCGGGCGGGAGACTCCTCTCATGCGTCAGGCGCTGGGCCTGACCCGCCATTCGCGTTTCGAGGACGCCATGCGGGCCGGTGAGCGGTTCGTGACAGAATTCGGTCTCGGCGAGGTGCCGGCCAGGGGTCTGGCCGAAGTGATGGAGCGGGAGCTTGGCATCCTGGTGCTCATGGTGGACGCCTTCAAAGGGATTTCCGGGGCGGCTTGCCACCTGCCCGAACTGGACGCGGTGCTGATCGCACGCCGGGAAGTCGAGGGCCGCCGCCACTTCGATCTCGCGCACGAGCTCTTTCACATCCTGACCTGGGAAGCGATGCCGCCGGAACACTCGGAAGAGGCGAGGGAGATCGGCGGCAATCGGGTGGAGCAGCTCGCCAACAACTTTGCCGCAGCGGTGCTGATGCCGATGGCAGCGTTGGAGCGACACGGAGACTGGAGGTCGTTGGGAGAGGAAGAACTCATTGTACGGCTGAACGTGGTCGCGGAAGAGCTTCGGGTGACGTCTTCGGCCCTGCGCTGGCGGCTGGTTGCGCTTGGCCACCTGAAACTTTCGGTGGCGCGCTCGCTGCCTGAGGCAGCCTTGCGCAACAACGGTCATGAGGTCGCGACGGGCAAGACGCCTGCTCTCTATTCCAGGCTGTTCGTAGAGGTTCTCGCTTCGGCTCTGGGTAAGGGGCACATCTCCATGCGGCGCGCAGCGGGTTTGCTCGATATGACCGTCGATGACTTGACAGACCTCTTCGTAACCCATGGCGTCGAGCCGCCATTAGAGCTGTGAACCCGCAATGGCCCGACACCGTGGCCCCGTGCTCGTAGACACGAACGTCATCCTCGAGAGTCACCGCACCAATTCGTGGCGAGCACTGACGGGCGGCTATGCGATCGAGACCGTCGAGGATTGCGTGATCGAAACGCAGACAGGTTTTCACCGACGGCGACCGGAGCAACGAATCGACGGCTCTGAATTGCGCGCGTCCCTGGCGGTGGTTCATGAGGTGAGTCAGCGCGAACGAGTGGAATTGGCCGTACGGGTGTCCGACATTGCGCTGGATCGCGGAGAGGCGTCGCTTTGGGCGCATGCGGTCACTCGAGACGATGACTGGCTATTATGCGGGCCGGACACGGCCAGTCTGCACTGCGGGATTCGGTTGGGTTTCCGTGAGCGGCTGGTGTCCTTGGAACGATTGCTTGACGAAGCAGGTCACCGGCCGACACCGGCGCTACGACTGGCATTCACGAGTACATGGCACAACAGGACGATTGGCCGACTGGTCCTTGCCGAAGAAGTTGGATCGTGAGTTGCCGCCTGCCGTCGCGACCGATCGGTCCGAAGTGCTGAACGAAACGACAGGATCTGAATCGTTTGCGTCGTAATCAACTCGAGCCCATAGTGTGAAAGATAGTAGAACTCAGAGTGTTCTGTCGGTGCACTGAAATCGAATCAATGTTCTGAGATGGTAGGTAATGTAAGAATATGAAAGAGAACATCTCGAAAAAACTGACCAGGCAGTTCAACACAGCTATAGAGAAGATAAATACGCTAAGTGAAAACTATCACCCTGAGGATGCCCAAGATATTGGAGAAATTGCAAAGCAGATAGTTCTAATTTATGAAATTGTCAAAACTGGAAACATAGATAAATTGAATTATCAAAAAACAAAAGATAAATCAGTACCACAACTGAGATCATATTTTCTCGATCATGGAATATTCGAAAAAGATATATGTCTTGTCTTGAAGAATAAAGATGATCACCGTAAACATTATGGCTACACACGTCTAAAGTTACTGAAATTTGTTCGAGGAGAATCGGTTCATGGAGGGTCTATAGATCGGAAAAATGATTCATTACGCGTATTAAAAAATTTCTACTATGAGGAAAATTTACACTACATACCAATATTTGCAATACGAAGAGATTTCTTGCAGTTCCCTAATGTCGTGTTTCTTGGGGAGAGTGATACAAAGTCTCCATTTCAGGAATCAATAAAACTCAAAAATGGAAACATACACAATTTAACTACTATAGAGTCTATTGTGTTCTCAGTTTATTACGAAATGGGAAGTATGAGCAGAAATGGTGTTATGGGCTGGGATAAAAGTTATATGTTTTTTGAAGTGAAGAGATTCAAAGAATTAGTCCGAAAGGATCTCTGGGATAACCTTACAAAGCAGTCAAAAGAGTGGTCTAGCTGGAATAAGTTTCCAATAGAAATAGAATAACGTTAAAAAAGATAGAGTAGTCCGATTAGACGAGGAAGTCAGAATTGATTAAAAGGGAAATGAAATTTGGAAAGTGTGTGTACAGAGACGGATGTCATCAGAAAACGCCATTTCGGTAACTTGATGGCATCGGATCTTGGAAATTCCATCTCAGAACACTCAGAACACTCAGAACACGTGGAGCAAGCAATCCATGCCTGATACACATAACTATCCAGCCGAGATCGAGCGTGACGAGGAGGGGCGTCACGTGGTTACTTTTCCGGACTTCGGATGGGGGGCGACGGACGGGGCAACTCGGGATGAGGCGCTGACCGAAGCCCGTGACCTGCTCCGCGAGCTGATCGCCGCCACGATGCGCGAGGGCAAGAATTTGCCGGCCCCCTCGAACGCGACTGCGCGACAGTCGCTTGTGGTGCCGCCAGTGCCGATAGCGCTCAAGGCGGCCCTCTACGAGGCGTTCCGTGAGGCTGGAGTTTCGCAGCGCCGGCTCGCTTCTGACCTAGGGATAGGCGAGAGCGAAGTGCGGCGCATGCTGAACCCGGATCATGCCACCAAGGCGGGCACCATCGACGGCGCCCTGCGCCGCCTTGGCAGGCGTGTCAGTGTCACCGTGGGCAAAGCCGCGTAACCGAGTCGCGGCGCTTCGCCGAGTTGCAAGCCGGTTGCGATGCCGCGTCTCGAGAGTGTGTGTCAGGCGTTCACGGACACTGCTGGCCGCCGAGTGGGCCTATAAATCGGCATCGATAGAATACCCGCCATCCGGCGTGCGGAGTCGAGACTAGGCGAGCGGTCAGCGTGCTTCTCGCGTGTATCGTGACACCGGACGCGCGGAGCTTGGATTTCATTCGCAGGAATGTGGATTTGGCCCGCATCGGACCCAACGGCACCGGAATAGGAGACACCATGGAAAGTTCGGACCTGCACTACCTGGGCGCGGTCGAAGCGTTGCGCCTCATGAAGGAGAAGCGCCTATCGCCCGTCGAGCTGATGGATGCGGTGATTGCGCGTGCCGAGGTGGTGAATCCTCACATCAACGCGTTCTCGCAGTGCTTCTTCGAGCGCGCGCGCGAGCAGGCCCGTGCGGCGGAGGCGCGCTACGCGGCGGGGCGGCGCACCCGGGCGCTCGAAGGACTACCCCTTGCGGTGAAGGACGAAGAGCCCATAAAGGGCCTGTCCGCGAGCTCGGGCTGTGTCGCACTCAAGGACGAGGTTGCGACCTATACCAGCTACATCGTCGAACGGTGCTTCCGCGCCGGCGCCCTGATGCACCTGCGTACCACGACACCGGAGTTCTCCTGCTCCGCGGTCACCCACACCCGGCTCTGGGGCGTGACCCGCAACCCATGGAACCCGCACTTCACGCCGGGCGGCTCCTCCGGAGGCACCGGGGCGACGCTCGCTTCGGGCGCCGCGACGCTTGGAACGGGCTCGGACATCGGCGGGTCGATCCGCATCCCCGCCGCGTGCTCGGGGGTGGTCGGCTTCAAACCGCCCTACGGGCGCAACCCCCAGCACCACATCTTCAACCTGGATTTCTACTGCCACTCCGGTCCCATGGCGCGCTCGGTCGCCGACTGCGCGCTGCTGCAGAACGTGATGGCGGGGCCGCACCCGCGCGACATCGCGACCCTGAAACCGAAACTGCGCCTGCCGCTCGACTACGGCTCCGTGGCCGGCATGAAGATCGCCTTCTCCATGGATCTGGGTTACTTCGAAGTCGATGAGGACGTACGCCGGAACACCCTCGACGCACTCGACAAGCTGCGCGCAGCCGGCGCGGTGGTCGAGGAGGTCGAGATCGGCTGGACGCCGATGGTGTTGACGGCGGCCATGAACTACCTCGGGCATCTCTTCGGCAACACCATCGCCTCCGCGATGCGCCGCCACCGACACGAGATGATGCCTTACGCGGTGGACCTCGCGGAGTACGGCATGGCCACCACCGGAGAGGACTTCATCGAGAGCCTCGCCATCGCGGGGGAGATGTACGACACCCTGGGCCCGGTGCTCGAACGCCACGATGCGCTCCTGTGTCCGACCAATGCGCTCGCCGCGGTGCCCGCCGACCACGATTCGACCCGGGACGAGGTGCGCATCAACGGCGTCGAGGTGAATCCCATCCTCGGCTGGTGCATGACCTATCCCTTCAACGTCATGTCACGCTGTCCGGTGCTCAGTGTGCCCTCCGGCCGGGATCGCAACGGCGTGCCGACCGGCGTGCAGATCGTCGGCCGCACCTACGACGACGCCACCGTGTTCAGGGCCGGCGCCGCGATCGAGGCAGCGGACCCCTGGTACACGACGAAGTCACATCGCCCAAGCCTCTGAGTGCAGTAGTAGAGGAGCTTCTTATGGTGTCCTCGGCTCTGCGATGGAGGCCGGTTGCGCTTGGCTATCTGAAAGCGTCAGAGGCGCGCTCGCTTCCCGAGGCAGCCTTGCGTAAAAAGATCATGAGGTTGCGACGGGCATGACGCCTGCTTTCTATTCCAAGCCCTTTGTGGAGGCACTCGCTTCGGCGTTCGATGCGGGGCACATTTCGATGCGGTACGCAGCGGGCCAGCTAGACATGACCCTGGACGACCTGGCAGATCTGTTCGTAGCCCATGGCGTCGAACTACCTGACGAACTGTGAACCTGCGATGGTCCGACACTGTGCCCCGTGCTCGAAGGCACGAGCGTCATACTCGAATGTCACCGCAATCTCTGTTTCACCGCTGTCGTGCAGCTCGCCATCAGCCCGCCAAGCGGATTATCTCCAGCCGGTCGGACTGCATGCGTAGCGGAAGGACTTCCGGCATCGGCGGATCGAAGAGATTTCGATTCAATTCGTAGAGTTGCGGCACCAGATCACGAACCTTGCGCACCAATTCGCGCTCTGAGACGGCTTCGGCCACGAGACCAGGGAAATTCGTGTCGGACACGTACCAGACATCAGCATTCTCGTCCCAGGCAATCTCCGCAAAGTAGGTGTCGTCCATATCACATCCTGTAGCAGCGGGACATCCAAGGGGATTCTACCGGCCATCCATAAGGCATGGTGCGCGCAGAAAGCGGACCGGCGGCGACGCGGCTTCACACGTTACCGAAGCACAATGCCGAGCCGTGCCCATGTTCCCGCACCGCATGGGTGTCGGCAGTCTTGACGGCACGACGGATGCTTGCTGCGTGTAGCGCATCGCGCTACAGTATGAAGTGAAAATCAAACACAAAGGACTGCGGGCGCTTCACGAGCGGGATAGTCCTGCGCGGGTGCCTGCGGGTCTGGTGCCACGGCTGAAGCGCATCCTGTTCCGATTGCAAGAGGCGACGCATCCGCGAAGCGCTGACTCGCCGGGATTCCGGCTGCATCCCCTGAAGGGCGACCGTGTAGGCCAGTGGAGCGTACGCGCCTCCGGCAACTGGCGCGTGGTGTTTCGCTTCGAGAACGGCGAAGCCGTGGATGTGGACTTGATCGACTACCACTGACCGGAGCGATGGCCATGAACGACATTGCGCACGAACGCGTTGGTCCGATGCTGAATCCACCGCACCTTGGTGAACTACTCCGCGAGAGCATGGACGATGTGGGCTGGAACGTGACCGAGACGGCAGCTCGGCTCGGCTGCGAGCGCGGCACACTGTCGCGCCTGCTGAACGGCAAGGCGGGCGTATCGGCGAACATGGCGTTGGCGCTGGAGGACATCGGCTGGGGCACGGCCGATCACTGGATGCGGATGCAGGCGAGCTACGAGCTTGCGCAGGTACGACGCAAGAGAGCCGCTGCCGAACGGCGCGAAGGCGCGCCGCACGCATGACCTTGCTTTGCTGCAGCACTGCCGGATAGCGCGACGTCTCGCTTCGCGTCGTTCTTGCGCTGGCCACGACATTGTGGCCAAGCCTACCTCGGCCGCCTGCGCGGCGGGTAGAAGACGAAGGCGGCCAACACCGTCGCGCCGAAGAGGGTGTAGACGAGGGTGAACACCCAGGAGGGCGCGTCGTAGAAAATGAGCTGGTGCAGCCAGTACGCGACGAAGCCCTCGGCCGCGATCGGAGGGCCCTGGCCCGCGCGGAGCTCGAACTCGAGCCAGGTCAGCGGGCAGGTGACGCCGAACCAAGATTCGAGCACCACCGTCGCGATCGCCGCGAGGTGAAGCACGCGAAAGGGCAGGTGGCGGGGCCAGTGCCAGCCTCGCGCCCAGCCCGCCAGAATCAGGAGCTGGCCGCCGACCACGAAGGCGATGAACGCGGCGTGGGCGACGAGGACGAGGTCGGCCGCGGACATCGCCGCTGCGCGCTACACGGGTCTCTGCCGCCGCCGGCGGCCTCCTCAGGGCTGACGCAGCCGGGGAATCAGGTCGGTGGCGACGCGCTCCAGTACGTCGAACTGGTCGGCGCGGGGCTGGTCGATGATGAACTCGTTGATGCCGACCTCCCGGTAGCGGCCCACCACGTCCTCGAAGGCGCCGGTGCTCTCCCACATGTCGGGGAGCCCGTGCTCGAGCATGTTCGATGCCCAGCCGTAGAAGGAGCGCCGCAGGCTCTTGGGATCGCGGCCGAGGTCGGCGCAGTGCTCGTCGAGGATCCGGTTGCGTTCGGTGATCTCCGCGACGCTCCCGAGCGAGTTCCAGGTGTCGGCGAACTCCGCGCAGATGCGCAGCATGCGGGTCTTGTGGGCACCGAGGGTGAAGGGGGGGCGGGGCTTCTGAATGGGGGCGGGGCGCACGTAGGCGCCGTCGAGCTGGTAGTAGCGCCCGTCGAAGGTGGTGGTGTCGTTGCGCAGCAGGCTGTCCACCACCTGCACCGCCTCGCGGAAGCGCCGCACGCGCTCGCCGGGCGGCGGCAGCTCGATGCCGAAGCGGCCGTGCTCGCCGTGGGTGTAGCCGGCGCCGATGCCGAGCTCCAGGCGTCCGTGGGACACGTGGTCGACGGTCATCGCGCTCTGCGCGAGCAGTCCGGGGTGGCGGAAGGTGTTGCAGCTCACCAGCACTCCGATCCGGATCCGCTCGGTGCGGGTGGCGAGCGCCGCGAGCAAGGTCCAGCCCTCGTAGTAGGGTCCGGTCTCGTTGCTGGTCTGGTTGAAGTGGTCGCAGTCCCAGACGCTGTCGAATCCGAGCGCTTCGAAGTGCCGCCAGCGCTCGGCCAGGGTGTCGAAGGGGAGGTTCTGATCGGTGCAGATCCCGAAGCGGGTCTCGAGGGCGTGGGCGGTGCTCATTGCGTGTTGTCTCCGATTGATTTTCGGTTTGCTCGCGGTGGCGCGCTCACTGCTGGTCTCGCGCATCGCCGCCGGTGTGCCGTTCTTCCCGCCGCCCGCACGATGGTCTTCCGGGTTCGTGCTCTCGTGCTCCCGAAGGAGCGAGCGTGCGCCCGCGCCTCAGCGCTTGAAGAGGCCCATGCGCGCGGCCTTGGCCAGCGTGTTGAAGTTCAGCATGAAGCCGACGACCGCGGGCGATGTATCCGCCTCGACCGGAAGGGATTCGGCGCCGACCGCGAACACCGTGAAGAGGTAGCGGTGGGCGTGGTCGCCCTCCGGCGGGCAGGGACCCCCGTATCCCGGCTTCCCGAAGTCGGTGCGGGTCTGGAGCGCACCCGCCGGCAGCAAGCCGGACTTGGGGTTGCCCGCATCCAGCGCGAGTTCGTTCACATCGGCGGGGATGTTGACCACCACCCAGTGCCAGAAACCACTGCCGGTGGGCGCGTCGGGGTCGTAGCAGGTCACCGCGAAGCTCTGGGTGCCCTCCGGCGCTCCCGACCAGCGCAGGTGCGGCGACCTGTTGCCGCCGGCGCAGCCGAAGCCGTAGTCCTCCGACAGTACGTGGATGGGCTCCAGGAAGGCACTGTCCTCGAAGGAGTCGCTGTGCAGTTCGAGCGCCATTGTCCATCTCCTGTGCGTGGCGGGCGGCACGAGCGCCGCATCCCAAGGGTTCAGCACCGGGGAGGATAACGCAAGCCCCGGTCCTGCCGATTTGTAGCCCGATCTGGTCTATCTGGACCCCAGTCTGATCTATCATCGCATCGCTTGCGCGTTGCGACGGAGGAAGTCCCGTGCCCGAGTTCCTGTACTACATCGGCAACGTGTTTGAACCCTTCCACTTCCTGATCCTGGTGGCGGGGACGGTGGGCGGCCTGATCATGGGGGCATTGCCGGGCCTGAGCCCCACCATGGCGGTAGCCCTGCTCATTCCCTTCACCTTCCACATGACGCCGGTGAGCGGGCTGATACTTCTCGGATCGGTGTACACCGCCACCGTCGCGGGGGGCGCGGTGAGCGCCATCTTGCTGAAGATCCCCGGGGCGCCGGCCAATATCGCGACCACGTTCGACGGCCACCGGATGGTGCGCGACGGCCGCGCCGCGCAGGCCCTGCAGCTCGCCTTCCTCGCCTCGGGAGTGGGCGGGGTGCTCGGTGTGCTGGTGCTCATCTTCTTCACGCCGGTGCTGGCCCAGTGGGCGCTCGGCTTCGGACCCTCTCACCTGTTCTGGATGGCGGTGCTCGGGGTGACGGTGATCGCGTCGCTCGCCTCGGGCTCCGTCATCAAGGGACTCGCCGCCGGCTGCCTGGGGATGTGGATCTCCTCCATCGGCTATGACGGGGTGCACGGAGAGCACCGCTTTGCGTTCACCTCGCACCTCGATGGCGGCATCCACATCATTCCGGCCCTGGTGGGCCTCTTCGCGGTGCCCCAGGTCATCGACATGCTGGCGCGCTCCCCGGGGGCCGGCCAGGCGGCGGAGGTCAAACGTCATTCGCTGTGGCAGGCGCTGCGCCAAGTGGTGCGCGCGCCGCGCACCCTGGCCATCGGCTCCGCGGCCGGGGTCATTGTCGGCCTCGTGCCGGGGGCGGGCGGCCAGATCGCGGGGCTGGTCGCCTACGATCAGTCGCGCAAGTTCAGCCGCACGCCCCACACCTACGGCAAGGGCGAGCCCGAGGGGTTGATCGCGGCCGAGACCGCCAACAACGCGATGGTCGGCCCCTCGCTGGTGCCCCTGCTCACGCTCAGCATTCCGGGCAGCCCCACCGCCGCGGTGCTGCTCGGCGGTCTGCTCATCCACGGGATCTTTCCCGGCCCCGACCTCTTCACCCAGCACCCCGAGGTGTCATGGACCTTCATCGACGCGATGCTCGTCGGCCAGATCCTGATGGTGGGGCTGGGCCTCGCCCTGTGCCGCATCGCGGCGCGGGTGATCCTGCTGCCCGAGAACTATCTCGCCGCGGCGGTGCTGGTGCTCGCGGTGTTCGGCACCTACAGCGTGCAGCACTCCTACTCCGACGTGCTGATCATGGCGGTGCTCGGCGGCGGGATGTGGGTGCTCGAGAAGTACGGATTCGGAGCGGGCCCCCTCGTGCTCGGTATCGTGCTCGGACCGATCGCGGAGCAGAACTTCGTGTACGGGCGCACCATCGCCGAGGCGGGCGAAGGCGTGCTTCCCTATTTCTTCGGCGGTGCGTTGAATCTGACTCTGATGTCTCTTATCGTTCTCTCCGTCGCGGGCAGCGTGGCACTCGAAATGAAGGCGCGGCGCCGGGAACGCGGGCAAGGGGCGGAGTCTTGATCGGGCGGCTGTCCTGCGCACTCGGCGCGTCCGGCGGCGACGTGCTCGCTTTCGTCTTCGCGCTCGTCGCGACAGCGGCCTCTTTCGCGGGCGACGAGCCCGCCGCCTACACCTTCCCCCGCCTCGTCGCGATCCTGATGCTCGTCTTCTGCGGCATCAATCTCGCGCGCCGCGCCATGGAGGGCTTCGCGGGCGAGCCGGTCTTGACGTGGACCCTGATCCGGAAGATCACTCCCGGCATCGCAGTGTTCGTCGTCTACCTGCTCGTCGCACAGGATCTCGGCTTCTACCTCGCCGCGTTCCTCGCCTTCTTCGCGATGTCCTTACTGTACAGCGCCCACCGGCGCCCGGTGCGAATCGGCATCGTGAGCGGCGCGGTGGTCGGCGTGCTGTACCTGGTTTTCTCGGTGGTGCTGAAGGTGCAGGTGCCGAGGGAGTTCTTTCTGTAACCACGATTCATCGACTTCGAAGGAGAAACCTGATGAAAGCCCTGCAGAACTTGAAGAGACTCTGCGTCCTTCTGCTCGCCGCGGCGGTGTCCCCGCTCGCCGGGGCCGACGAGTATCCGGATCGGCCGATCGGGGTGATGGTGGCCTATGGCGCCGGGGGCGCGACCGACTTCCAGGCCCGCATCGTGACGATGATGTCGGCGCAGAAAGAATATCTCGGTCAGCCGATCTACATCGTCAACAAGCCCGGTGCGGGCGGCCAGAGGGGCTGGAACGACTTCGTGACCCGCGCCAAGCCGGACGGCTACGAACTCGCCGCCTACAACGTGCCGCACTTCATCGCGCAGTCCATCGCCTTTCCGGACAAGGTGAAGTACAACATCGACAACCTGGAGCCGATCGCGAACTGGGGCGCGGACCCGGCGGTGCTCATCGTGCCCAGCGACAGCCCCTTCGAAAGCGCCGCCGATCTCGTCGAGTTCGCCAAGGCCAACCCCGGCAAGCTCACCGTGAACGGCGCGGGGAAGTTCGTCGGGCACCATATCGCTTTCCTCCAGTTCGCTCAGGCGACCGGCGCGGACATGGCCTACGTGCCGCACCCCAAGGGAGGCGCGGGCGCACTCAAGGACGTGATGGGAGGTCAGGTGAAGGCGGGATTCAACAATCTCTCCGACGCCTTCCGCTCGCAGGCCAACCTCAAGATTCTCGCGGTGGCGGATCTGGAACGCCACGACTTCCTGCCCGACGTGCCGACTCTCCGGGAGCAGGGCATCGACGTCGATGATTCGAGCGTGAACTTCCGCGGCCTCATGGCCCCCGGGGGCACTCCGCCCGAGGTCATCGCCGTTCTCGCCGAGCGGGTCCCCGAGATGTTCAAGAACCAGCGCCGGGTGGCCAAGAAGATGAAGGAAGGCGGCTCGCCGGTGCGGGTGCTGGGGCGCGACGAAGTCGCCGCGATGTGGAAGGAGCGCCAGGCCTATCTGACCGAGCTGCTCGCGGGCCTGACCGAGTAACCGGTCACAACCCTTGTGCACGGCCCCGCGCCGGGTGATGGCGCGGGGCCGTGGTCGGCACTCGGGCAGTGTCGGCCGAGAAGAGTCCGCGGTTCGCGGCATGCCCCGATTCTCGATGGCTTCGGACGCCACGACGCCGCAGCAGGGTGCAGGGGCCAGAAAGACGCACAACCGCGGGTCGGAAACAGACAAAGCGCCGGGGCCGTGGCCACCGGCATCTCTGGCCTCTGCCGCTATGCCTCCTCCGGCGGGGGGCGGTAGCCGCCGAGCGCGGACTCGATGCGAAGCGCGAGGGCGAAGGCGACATCCTCGCGCCAGGGGCGGGCGACGACCTGGACGCCTATCGGCAAGCCTTCGTCGCTCACCCCGGCGCGCACCACCACTCCCGGCCAGCCCGTCAGGTTGTAGGCCATCGCGTGGCTCCAGGCGACGTAGCGGTCCTCGGGCTCGAAGGCGTGCCCGGGTGCGCACCACGGCGACACGGGACAGAGGATGGCGTCGAAATCGCGCATGAAGGCGAGCATGCGGGAGCGCACCCGATCGAGCTCGATCATCAGCTCGCAGAGCACGTTGCCGGGAGGGGGAGCGGGGAAGTCGAGCGCATAGGCAAGGTGGGGTCCTGGAGTGTCGGTGCCGGCGTGATCGAGCGCGTATCGCACCGGAGCGCCGCCTTCCGCCGCGCGCAAGCGAGGGAAGAGCGCGATCGCATCGGGGATGGCCTCGGGCCGGGCGCCGACCACTTCGACCCCGTCCGCCGCCAGCGCGGCCGCGGCCTGGTCAACCGTCCGCGCAATTTCCGCGGTCGGGGCCACCAGGGCGTTGTCGGTGTATGTCGCGACCCGCAGGCGCTCGGGCGTGACCGAGTCGGAGGCCCCGAGCGCCATCGGCACCACGCTCGGGTCCGACCAGTCGACGCCGCTCACGATGCGTAGCGCAAGCTCGATGTCCTCCACGCGACGGGCCATTGGACCGATCTGGGCGAAGCTGTCGAGCGCGCCGTAGCTCGCGGGGATGTGCCCGGTACCGGGAACGCGGCCGGTGGTCGGCTTGATCCCGGCGATGCCGCAGTAGTGCGCGGGCTCGCGGATGCTGCCGCCCACGTCACTGCCGAGATCGAGGGCGGCGCCGCCCGCGGCGACGATGGACGCCGCGCCGCCGCTGCTTCCACCGGGAGTGCGATTCAGACGATACGGATTGTTGGTGCGACCGAAGACCAGGTTGTCGGTCTCGCCCGCAAGAGTCAGTTCCGGGGTATTGGTCTTGCCGAGCACGATCGCGCCGGCTTCCCGGAGCCGGGCCACGACCGGTGCATCGCGCTCCGGCACGTGGTGGGCGAGCCCGGTCGTGCCCGCGGTGGTGAGGATCCCCGCGGTCTCGATGGAGTCCTTGATGGTGACGGGCACCCCGTGCAGCTTTCCCAGGGGCTCGCCGCGCGCCTGCCGGATGTCCGCGTCCCGCGCCTCGGCGCGCGCGCGGTCCGCGGCCAGGGTCACCACCGCGTTCAGGTCCGAGTGGGTCGCCTCGATGCGGCGCAGGTGGGTCTCCACCACCTCAAGCGCGGAGACTTCCTTGTCGCGCACCGCGCGTGCGATCTCGCAGGCGGACCGAAAGCACAAATCGTCCATAACCACACCCCCGTCAATGTCCCGCGTCGCGCCTCGTGCAGGGTGCGCGAGGGCGTCTCTCCCGCCGTAATTATTCACCGACAAGCGGCTGCGGGCCTCCCTCCCTCAAGCCGCTTCAACGTAGTGTCGGCTACCTGCTTCGCTTCGCAGTCCTTGGGCGAAGCTTTCCGGCCTGGGCAAGCCATCCCTGGCTTGCCCGCTCGCCGGGGCGAAGCGCCACCGGCGCTTCGCCTGTTTCCGGCTCGCCGTTGCGCGTCTTTCGGTCCGTGCACCCCACTATCACGGCATCTTGGCGCCCTCGCTACGAGAATCGGTGAAGCTTCCGGGCTGAGGCTCGCTCCGTCTGGCGGTACGTTCACGAAAGTCGGGTACGATCGAGACGCTATTCATTCACGCGAGGCGCCCAGGCGGAGCGCACGCCTCACGCGTGACGGCACACCGCGAAGGGCAGGAGAGTTTCGATGGCCGCATCGAGCGCAAGCAACAGTCCCATAGAAACCAGATACCGGGAGCTGACCCCGGGGTCGATGACGCGCACGGCCCGGGCGCGGGAGGTCTTCCCGAGCGGGGTGGTGCACGACGGACGCCACATGTGGCCCTATCCGCTCTACGTGGAGCGCGCCAAGGGCGCATACAAGTGGGACGTGGACGGCAATCGCTACATCGACTACTACGGGGGGCATGGCGCGCTCATCCTCGGACATGGGGACGATCGCGTACTGAAGGCGGTGCACGAGCAGCTTGAGCGCGGTACGCACTTCGCCGCGTGTCATGACCAGGAGGTGGAGTGGGGCGAGCGTCTGAAGGCGCTGGTCCCCTGTGCGGAGCGGGTGCGCTTCATGTCATCGGGCACGGAGGCCAACCTGATGGCCCTGCGCATCGCCCGGGCGCACACCGGACGCACGGTGCTGGTGCGCTTTCGCGGTCACTTTCACGGCTGGCAGGACCACGTGGCCTTCGGGGTGGACTCCCATCTCGACGGGACGGCGAGTCCGGGCGTGCTCGACGGCATCGCCGAGCAGGTGGTGCTCGCCGATTCGGCGGACGTGCCGGGAACGGTGGCGCTGCTGGAATCGCGTGACGACATCGCCGCGATCATCCTCGAGCCCACCGGCGGCAGCTTCGGCGCGATACCCATTGCGCCCGGTCTGCTGGAAGCGTTGCGCGAGGTGGCCACGCGCCGCGGCATCGTGCTGATCTTCGACGAAGTGGTAACCGGCTTCAGAGTCGCGCCCGGGGGCGCGCAGTCCTGGTCCGGCGTGGTTCCGGATCTCGCGAGCTTCGCCAAGATCGTGGCGGGAGGGCTGCCCGGGGGCTGCATCGCCGGGCGCAAGGCGCTGCTGGACCACCTGGACTTCGAGGTGAGCGCGCAACTGGGCCGGGAGAAGATCGCCCATCACGGCACCTTCAACGCCAATCCGGCGAGCGCCGCCGCGGGCAATGCCGCACTCGATATCCTGGTGCGGGAGGACTTGTGTGAGCGGGCCAGCGCGACCGCGGCCGAGATTCGCGACACGCTGAATCTCGTGTTCGCCGAGGAGGGCGTCCCCTGGGCCTGCTACGGAGAACACAGCGGGTTCTATTTCTTCACCGATCCGTCAGGAGTCGGCGTGGACCCGAGCGACTTCGATCCGATGGCCTGGACGCTGCAGGACATCAAGGAATGCTCCAGCATGCCGGGCGTCGACAAGCTTCGCCTCGCGCTGCTCGCCAACGGTGTGGACATCTCCGGCAAGCCGGGGGGAATCGTGTCCGGCGTGCACTGCGCGGAGGATGTCGAACGCACCGCGCAGGCGACGCGCGCCGCCCTGCGCGCCTTGCGGGCCGAGGGCGAGCTGCACTGAGAGCGGCCCGCGGCCACGCAGGCAGTACGACGGCATCAACGCCGCCGGGGTCCGAAGCGGGCCTCCATTTCGCGGCGGGCCCGTGGCGCGAGCTCCGATTCGTCGATCCGGACATCCGTCCAGGCGATGATCTCTCCGGTGCGAATGGGGCGCAGCAGCTCGGTATCGCGGGCGAGACCGATCGGAAGCGCGGCAACCTTCAGTGAGCGCTTCGCCGGGAGCAGCGTGCCGTACACCGTGTAGCCGCCTTCCCCGTCGAGGCGCTCGCCCGCGGCGAGGTCGCGCTTGGCGATCGCGACCACGTCGCCCTCGAAGCATCGGGTCGCGCCGGTGGGGCGTCCGAGGAAGGCCGCGGAGAGGATCGACACGTTGAGCTCCAGCCCGATCAGGTGGAAGGGCTTGTACATCGCCGAGTAGCGACCGCTCGCATCGGTGTTCAGGCCGTACTGGCGGAAGCAGGCGGCGCTGTAGTGGTTGGGCGCTTCGATGACCACGTACACGCCCCAGCGCAGATCCCGCGCGACGGGGCGCCCGTCACGCTCGAGAGAAGAGACCACCTCGACCTGGCCCTTGTGGTGGAGGCGCCCGCCGTTCTTGCGCGGGCGCAGCACGTGCGCGAGGTCGTCCATCCCGCAGGGCGGGAACTCGAGTCCTCCTGGGGGCGGCGTGAGGCCGGTCGCGTTCGCGATTGCCGCCATCTCGATCGCGGACTTGGTGCCGTCGAGGAAGGAGTTGAACATGCGCGCGTTCATTCCCGCCGCCGCCGCTTCGTCCGCGCTCAGCCCGTAGTGATCCCAGACCGTGTCGGGGGTGGAGGCGTGGTAGGCGGGCAGGTACTTGGTGCCCTTGCCCGCGGCCACCACGTCGAAACCGCAACAGCGTGCCCACTCCACCATCTCGCAGGTGAGCGCGGGCTGATCGCCGTAGGCCATGGAGTAGACCACCCCCGCTTCCGCCGCCTCGGCGGCGATGAGCGGACCGGCGAGCACATCCCCCTCGACGTTGACCATGACGACGTGTTTGCCCGAGGCGATGGCCGCGCGTGCGTGCGTGATGCCGGCGGCGGGGTCGCCCGTCGCCTCGACCACCACATCGACATCCGCTCGTGCGGCGAGTTCGGTGGCGTCGTCGGTGAACGTGGTCTCCGCGGCGAGCGCTTCGCTCCAGCCGACGTTGCGGCAGGCGCGCTTCGCGCGGTCGGGATCGAGGTCCGCGATCGCCGAGACTTGCAGCCCGCGGGTGGACGGGATCTGGGCCAGGAACATCGAGCCGAATTTGCCCGCCCCGATGAGGCCGACCCGAACCGGAGGGCCCGCCTCGGCGCGCCGCCGCAGCTCCTCGTATACGTACACGCTTCAGCGCTCCGGGCTGCCAAGTCCTTGAAAAGGGTAATGCATGACTCAGTGCATTTCATTTCTGGCGCCGGCGAGCTCTTCGAAGCAGTCGTCTCGCAGCGGCTCGATGGGGTCGAAGTCGCGGTGGGCGATCCACTCCGCGCGCCGGAAGCGCCGGATGTGGTTCTCGACGTGGCACAGGGAGAGGTACACGATGGTGCGCCCGAAGGGGCTGATGTTCGGCGGACTCGCGTGCACCATCAGCGACGAGAAGAGCAGCACGCACCCGCCCGGGCCGGTGGGCGCGACGCAGCCGCCACGCCCGGCGAGCTCCGCCACCTTCTCGCGGCTCAGGGTCCAGAGGGGATAGCTCGTGGTCTCGAGATCATGCCCCGCCTCGACCACCCCGTGGCGGTGGCTGCCCGGGATGAAGAGCAGGGGACCGTTCGCCGCGCTCACTTCATCGACGAAGACCGCGATGTTCATCGCGCGCGGCTCGGGCATCTCGTCGTCGCGGCGCCAGGTGCCGTAGTCCTGGTGCCACTGCCAGACCTCGCCGTCGAAGGCCGCCTTGGCGTTCACCTTGTACTGGTGCATGTACACCGGCCCGTCGAGTATCTGCATCACGGGCCCGATGAGTCGCGGATGGCGGCCCAGCCGGCGGAACGCCTCGTGGTAGCGGTGGGCGGCGAAGGCGGTGCGCGCCACGCCGCTCGATTCCCGCCACACCTCCTCCCGGTCCATGGCGTAGACCTCGTCGGCGGCGCGCTTGAGCACCGCGACCTCCCGCGCACTGAACACCGAAGGTATGAAGAGGTAGCCCTCCTCCTCGAAGCGGGCGAGCTGTCGCGCCGTGAGCTTCATGAGAGTTCATCCCGAGCCGGTGACGTGCGCCAGTCGCAGCGGCCCTTTGCTTTAGGGCCTTGGCCCTGGCTCTGACCCGCGGCTCGGCCCGCGCGCATCACCAGCGCTCCCAGCGCACGATGTCTTCCATCTGCCGGCGGCCCCCCTTGCGGCCCGGCCGCGGCTTGGCATCGGCGGGCAGGGGAAAGCCGAAGGCCACCACCAGGTGCAGGTGCCGGTCGCGGGGAAAGCCGAGCAGGGAGCGGGCCTTCTCCAGCTCGTAGACCGTGCCGAGACAGGAGACCACCCCGAGCTCCCATGCCGCGAGCTGCATGCAGGCCGCGGCCTGTCCCGCGTCGAAGAGGATCGTCTGTTTCACCGAGGGCAGCGGCGTGACCAGCGCCACGCAGAGCTTAGCCCCGGCGATGTACCCGAGGTTCGGGCTGGTGCGGGCGAGCGCCTTCAGGGTGGCGGGCTCCCGAATCACCACGAAATGCCAGGGCTGATCGTTCTTGGCGGACTGGGCACGCCGGCCCGCATGCAGGATCGCGTGAACGATGTCGTCGGGCAGCGGCTCGTCTCGGTAGGTGCGCACCGCGCGCTTGGTGCGAATGGCGTCGATCACGTTCATCCCGGAGACCTCCCTTGGTCGTGGCTTCGTGCGTGGTATCGGGCGGGCGATGGAGGATGCCGGGGAGCGTCGACCACGAGCGCGTTTCTTGCAAGGGGGCGCAGGCGGCGTGAGGCAGCACGAGCCGTAACATCAGTCACATCGTCGTCCCCGAGTTCGGAGATGAGTGAGATACTGCGCTCAGGCCAGGGCGGACCGGTGGCGCTTTGCCCTCGCGTCGAGGCATCTACTCTGGTCCACCGTCGGCAAGGGTGATCAGAGACCCGAGCCCCATCCCGAACCCACGTAGAACCAGGTCCTCTCCATCCATGTCCCAGATGCAGACCCCGGTCTCCGTCATCACCGGCTTTCTCGGCAGCGGCAAGACCACCCTGCTGAACGCGCTGCTCCGGCACCCGGATATGGGCGAGACCGCGGTGCTCGTGAACGAGTTCGGGGAGATCGGCATCGACCACCTGCTCGTGGAGGAGCTTCTGGACGAGGAGACGGTGCTGCTCAGCTCCGGCTGCCTGTGCTGCACCATCCGCGAAGACCTGGTGAGCAGCCTCGTCTCCCTCGACGAACGGCGGGCGGCCGGCGACATCCCACCCTTTCGGCAAGCGCTCATCGAGACCACGGGGCTCGCGGACCCCGCGCCCATCCTGCATACCCTGCTCGCGCACGAAGCGATCGAGCCCGCGTTTCGCGTCGACGCCATCATCACCACCGTCGACGCCGTCAACGGCTCCCGGCAGCTCGATAGTCACCCGGAGCCCCTGCGCCAGGCCGCGGTCGCGGATCGCCTGGTGCTCACCAAGACCGACCTCGCGCCGCCCGCGGACACCGAATCGCTGCGCGGGCGGCTGCGCCGCATCAACCGCGGCGCCCCCCTGCTGGAGGTGTTGCACGGCGATGTGGCGCCCTCCCGGCTCTTCGGGGCCAGCCCCTTCGCGACGCAGGGCAAGGTCCCGCGGGTCGAGACCTGGCTGAACGAGGTGGCGTACCGGGAAGAGGCCCACGCGCACCACGACGTCAATCGCCACGATGACCGGATACACGCCTGGTGCCTGGAAGCGGAGCGGGCGCTGCCGCTGGCCCGATTCGTCGCCTGGGTCGAGCGCCTCATCGAGCGCCACGGCGATGCGCTACTGCGGCTCAAGGGCGTGCTTGATGTGGAGGGCAGCCCGGCGCCGGTGGTCGTGCACGGGGTGCAGCACGTGTTTCATCCCCTTTCCCGCCTCGAGCGCTGGCCCGCGGGCGGGCGGCGCTCGCGCATCGTCGTCATCGTCAAAGACCTCACCCGGGAACAGGTGATCGAGGGTATCGAGGATCTGTGCTCCTGAAGGAGTGGGTTGGCGCCCGCGGGCCGGAAAATCGGTGCGACTCCGCGGATGACCCGTATGTCTTACCAACTTGCGTTGGCTTCGGGCGCCACGATGCCGAGAGGTTGGGGTGCACGGGCCGAGAGACACCGAAGGCGAAGTCGACAATCTGTCGAAACAATCCATCAAGGGAGTGCGGCCCGCAACCTCAAGCAAGTCGGCGACCGCGAGCCAGGAAATCGATGCGACACTGCGGATAGACTGCAAAGCGGCGATCAGGGCAAGGCATAACGGAGGCGACGGTGAGCAGCGAGCTGGTTTCCTTTCAGGCTTACATCGACGGTGAGTGGTGCGATGCCGCGAGCGGCCGTCGCATGGTGTCCGTAAACCCCGCGACGGAGGAGCCCTGGTGCGACTTCCCCGACTGCCAGGAGGAGGACGTGGACCGGGCGGTGCACGCCGCGCATCGCGCGTTCACCGAAGGTCCGTGGTCGACGATGTCCGCGGTGGAGCGCGGTCGGATGCTGAAGGCGATCGCCGCCGCCCTGCCGGAGCACAACGAGCGGCTCGCCCGCCTGGAAGTCTCCGACGCCGGCAAGATCTTCACCGAGTCCACCGGCTTCCAGCGCTTCTGCGCCGACTTCTTCATGTTCTACGGCGAGCTGGCCGACAAGGCGGTCGGGCACACCTTCAGCGTGCCTTTCCCCGGCATCCAGTCCTATACCCACCGGGTGCCGATGGGGGTGGTGGCCGCGGTCATTCCGTGGAACAACCCGCTGTGGCTGCTCTCGCTCAAGCTCGGACCCGCTCTCGCCGCGGGCAACACCATCGTCGTCAAGACCTCGGAGCTCTGCTCCGCGCCCCTGCTCGAGTTCATGAAGATCGTCGAGGAAGTGGTGGAGATCCCGCCCGGGGTCGTCAACTTCGTCACCGGGACGGGCGAGCCCTGCGGCCGGGTCCTGACCAGCCACCCTCTGGTCTCCAAGATTGCGTTCACGGGCGGGCCCGCCACCGCGCGGCGCATCGTCGCCAATTCGGTGGACAATCTCGCCGAGATCTCGCTGGAGCTCGGCGGCAAGTCGCCCGCGCTGGTGTTCCCCGACGCGGACCTCGACAACGCGGTGGCGAGCCTCATGGCCGGCGTGTTCCTCGGCTCGGCCGGGCAGAGCTGCGTGGCGAGCTCCCGGGCCATCGTGCACGAGGACATCTTCGACGACTTTCTCGCGCGCTTCACCGCCGCCGCGCGCACGATACGCATGGGCGACCCCATGTCCACCGAGACGCAGATGGGGCCGCTCGCCACCGAGGGCCAGCGCGCGCGCATCCAGGCCGCGGTCGACGAGGCGGTGGCGGCGGGCGCGGAGCTCCTCACCGGAGGCAAGGCGCCCGATTCTCCGGATCGGGGGTGGTTCTTCGAGCCGACGGTGCTGCTGTGCCGGGATCACTCCCTGCCCATCGTCGACACCGAGCTCTTCGGACCGGTGATCACGGTCACCCCTTTCTCGACCGAGGCCGAGGCGGTTGCGCTGGCGAACGACACCCGTTACGGCCTTGCCGCGGGCATATTCACCCGCGATCTCGGCACCGCGATGCGTCTCACCCGCTCCGTGCGCGCGGGCATTCAGTACGTGAACTGCTACCGGCTCGGCGCGCCGATGGCGCGTATCGGCGGCTTCGGCGAAAGCGGCAAGAGCCGCGAGGGCGGACTGGACGCCATCTACGAGTACACCAAGCCGGCGAACGTATGGATCAACACGAACGTCTAGCCCGGATGTTTCACCGATTTCCTACTGCGGCCACCAATATGCTCGTGTTAGCGGGCCGTACTCCCTCAAGCCGCTTCGACGTAGTGTCGGCTACGCCTTCAGCGTCTTTCAGTGCGTGCGCCCCACTATCACGGCATCTTGGCGCCCTCGCTACGAAAATCGGTGAAACATCCGGGCTAGCGCCGCAAGTCTCCCCGATTTCAGAGCTGGCGAACGCCTAAAAATGCTTGCGGTCGCGGGCCTTCCTCCGGCGCGGCGCTTTCGAATTCGTGTCGGCCATGACTTGAGCGTCTTTCGGTCCGTGCTTCCTGCTGTTACGGCATCCTGGCGCCCGAAGCGGCCAGGAATCAGAGAGACTTGCGGACTCGCGTCTCCGGCCCGCCCCGGCTTCGAGGGACGAAGGGTTGGCCGGGGCGCTCGAGACGGGAGACTTCGAGCGGCGACCCCAGCAAGCGCAGGGTTGCGATCAGGAATGTGATGCGATGCCCAGGATCTCGGAAGTGAACCGTACGCCAGGCTTCATTCTTCCGGCCCGCGAAGGGGCGGGGGAGCGATCCGCGGCCCGGCGCTACGCCCCCGCGGCGGAGCGCAACCGCGGCCCGATCCTCGACGTGCTGCGCCGCCACGTTGCGCAGGGCGCCCGGGTGCTGGAGGTGGCGAGCGGGACCGGTCAGCACGCCGCCTTCTTCGCGGCCGCTCTGCCCGGGACGCGCTGGCTTCCTTCCGAGGCGGACCCCAGCGCGTTGGCGTCGATTGCCGCGTGGGCCGAAGTGGAGGGTGCGTCCAACGTGGAAGAGGCGATCCTTCTCGACGTCGCCGCGGAGCACTGGCCGGTCGACGACCTCGATGTCGTGTACTGTGCAAACCTGATCCACATCGCGCCCTGGAGCTGTTGCCTCGGCCTGCTCCGGGGGGCGGGTCGGTGTCTGAGGGAGGGTGGGCTCCTGGTGCTCTACGGTCCCTTCAAAGAGGAAGGACGGCACACGAGCGCGGGCAACGTCGCGTTTGACCGCGGTCTGCGTTCGCAGGACCCGCGCTGGGGGGTACGCGATCTGGCGGACGTTGCGGCTCCGGCGCTCGAACACGGGCTCCATCTCGTGGAGAGAGTGGACATGCCGGCGAACAACCTCGTCGTCGTATTCCGGCGCGGTGACGGAGCCGACTAGCGTCGGCGGCGCGAGCGCTCGGGTCGGCCCCTTCGCTGCGCTCGCCCCCCGCGCCCGGGCCCGGAGTCTGCGCGAGACCCTGGCCGCAGCGCCGGATCGAAGCGACATCTGGGTGTTCGCATACGCTTCGCTCATCTGGCGGCCCTGCTTCGAGGCGAGCGCGACCCGACGCCTGCATCTGCCCGGCTACCGGCGGACCTTCTGCGTGTGGACGGTACAGGCACGCGGGCGACCCGAGTGCCCCGGACTCGGCCTCGGGCTGGAGGAGGGCGCTTCCGGGTGCGATGGGGTGGCGATGCGGGTCCCCTCCGACCGTCTCATGGACTCCCTGCGGGCGCTGTGGGAGCGCGAGATGCTGACCGGCATCTACCGGCCGCGCTGGCTGACCGGAAGCGACGAGGGTCGCGGGTCACAGGCGGTGCTCGCCTTCGTCGCCGACCCCCGCCATCCGCAGTACGCGCGCCGCCTCGACGACGACGCGCGGGCCGCCTGTATCGCCCGCGCCCGTGGCGAGCTGGGGACTTGTCTCGAATACCTGGAGCAGAGCGTGATCGCACTGCGCAGGGCCGGCATCACGGACCCTTATCTGGACGAGATGATGGACAAAGCCCGCCGGGTCGCCGGTCGGGCGCCGAGTTGAGCGCAGCGTTCAAGGCGCCTCATAACGATTTCTTCTTTGACATCGCGCCAGTGGGATGATTTGCTTTCGGGTGGCCGGCGCGCGTCGCCGCCGGCCCGACCACCACCGCCAACCCGGAGGAAGGAGCCCTGAACGACTGCAAACCGCTTGTCTGCGTGCCGGCGAGCCACATGGAGGTCCGACCCGAAGGCTACCGTGTGCACGCTACCGGTTCGAACTGCGTCGAGTCGGTGGAACGCTTCTCGCAGTGCGTGCCGATCGTTCTTCCCGCGCTGGCCGACCGGATCGACGTCGAGAACTTCGCGCGCCGCATCGATGGCCTGCTGCTCACCGGAGGGCGCGCGAACATCGAACCGCATCACTATGGCGGAGATCCCTTCCCCGACGACGAGTACATCGATCCCTGTCGCGACCACACCGCGTTACCGCTGGTGCGGGCCTGCGTGAAGTCCGAGGTCCCGATTTTCGGGATCTGTCGTGGCATCCAGGAGATGAACGTCGCGCTCGGCGGCACCTTGCACTACCGGGTGCATCAGGTCCCGGGCATGGACGACCACCGGATGCCCCAGCGCGAGAACTTGACCGCGGAGGAGGTCTTCGAGCTGCGCCATCCGGTGCGGCTCGCGCGCGGGGGCAGCTTCGAGCGTCTCGTCGGGCGCTCCGAGGTGATGGTCAATTCTCTGCACGGACAGGGTATTGACCGCCTCGCGACGCGCCTACAGGTCGAGGCCCGTTCGCCCGACGGGGTCATCGAAGGGGTGCGTCTTCGCAATGATCGTACCTTCACGGTGGGCGTGCAGTGGCACGCGGAGTGGAGGCCGGAGGAGCACGAGCTCTCGCGCGCGCTGTTCCGCGAGTTCGGTCGCGCCGCCGAGGCCCGGGCGCGGCGCCGCAACGGGGCGGGCGAGGTGCTCGCGGTCGCCGCGGCGGGCTGACTTCGGCCGTGGCGTCGAAGGGATCCGGGGCGTGGCCCAGGAGGGTCACGCCCTCAAGCCGGCCCACCCGCGCATCGCGCCGGGCGCATTCGCCCGCCCGGCGCCGCGCCTGAGGGCCGGGCCTTGACGGAATTCGAAGACGCGGCGCTGCTAAGTGTCCTCCAGTCGCCCCGGCCGGAGTTCACGGCCGCGGACGCCGAAAGACTGGCGGAGCGGGAGTTCGGGGTGCGGGGTCGCGCGCGCGCCGAGGGAGGCGAACGGGACGTCAACTTCCACCTCCAGACCCCGGGGGGAGAACGCTTGCTGAAGGTCGCCAATTCGGTCGAGCCGGACGAGATTCTCGATCTCCAGACCGCGGCGCTCGAGCACGTTGCGCGCTCCGACCCCGACTTGCCCGTGCCGCGGGTGGTGCGCACGCTCGCGGGCGAGCGGTGGGCATGCGGCGAAGGCGCGGACGGCTCGCCCCTTCGCGTGCGGATGATGAGCTACCTGACCGGAGAGTCGCTGCAGCATGCGCCGAGCGATTCGCGCCTCTTTCGCGACAGCGGGGCGTTCGCGGCCCGCCTCGACCGGGCGCTGCGAGGCTTCTTTCACCACGCCGCGGATCACCCCCTGTGCTGGGACCTGAAGCGTGTAGGACGCCTGGCGCACCTCTGCGAGCACATCTCGGATCCCGCCCGGCGCGAGTACGCGGAGCGGGCCTTCGATCGCTTCACGCGACTCGTGGAGCCGGAGCTCAAGGGGCTGCGCGCCCAGGTGATCCACAACGACATCTCCTACCACAACGCGGTGGTGGACCCCGCGCAAGCGTGGCGTGTGGCGGGGGTCTTCGACTTCGGGGACCTCATCCATGCCCCGCTGGTGCAGGAGCTCGCGGTGCCGGTTGCCGACATTCCCTGCGAGCGCCCGGACCCCCTCGCCCGGGGCGCCGAGATCGTGGCCGGCTACCACGGCGTCACTCCCCTGGAGTCGGCCGAGATCGCCCTGATCGCGGATCTCGCGAACACGCGGCTCGCGCTGTCCATGGTGCTGGGGGCATGGCGTCCCTATGCCGAGGAGCGTCCCCAGTTCGAGAATCTGAGCGAAGAGACATGGCGCATGGCGCGCACGCTCGAGGCGGCGCGGGACCGGCTCGAAGGCATGTACCGCGCGGCCTGCGGGCTGCGCCCGGTCCGGGTCGCCGGTGGTGGCGACGGGGCGCCCGCGCCATCGAGCGAAGCGCTGATCGAGCGCCGGCGCGCATCTCTCGCCCCCGGCCTCGAGCTGAGCTACGAGCGTCCCGTGCACGTGGTGCGGGGAGAGGGGGTCTGGCTCTACGGGCCGGACGGGGAGACCTGGCTCGACGCGTACAACAACGTGCCTCAGGTCGGGCACTGCCATCCCCGGGTGGTGGACGCGATTACCCGCCAGGCGGCCACCCTCAACGCCAACACGCGCTACCTCTACGAGGCGCTGGTGGAGTACACCGAACGCCTCACCGCCACGATGCCGCCGGAACTCGACACCTGCTTCATGGTCTCTTCCGGCAGCGAGGCCAACGATCTCGCATGGCGGATCGCCAAAGTCTGCACCGGCAACGACGGCGCGCTCGTCATGGAGCGGGCCTACCACGGCGTCACCGATGCCCTCGTTCCCCTCTCGCCCGAGGAGGACATGGGGCCAGCCGAGCGCGCCGCCCACGTCGCAACCCTGCCGCCGCCCGACGAGTATCGCGGGCCCTGGGATCACACCATCGCGGACCGGGGGGAACGCTACGCGGCCCTTGCCGAACCGGCGATCGAGAGTCTGGCGGCCGGCGGTCGCGCGCCGGCCGCGGCGTTCGTGGAGCCGGTGTTCAGCAGCGACGGCATCATCGACCCCGCTCCCGGCTATCTCGCCGGGGTGCGTGCACGGGTGCACGCCGCGGGCGGACTCTTCATCGCGGACGAAGTGCAGTCGGGATTCGGGCGCATCGGTTCGCACATGTGGGGATTCGAGCGAAGTGGCGTGGTCCCGGACATCGTCACCCTCGGCAAGCCGATCGGGAACGGACACCCCATCGGAGCGGTCGTGGTTCGCCGCGAACTCGCCGAACGCTTCGCCACACACGCCCACTTCTTCAGCACCACCGGCGGCAACCCGGTGTCCTGCGAGGCGGCGATCGCCGTGCTCGACGTCATCGAGCGCGAAGGTCTGCAAGACAACGCGGCGCGCACCGGTGCGGAGCTCAAGGCCGGCCTGGAGAGTCTCGCGCAGCGCCATGCCCTCATCGGCGACGTGCGCGGAGCGGGGCTCTTCCTCGGGGTGGAGCTGGTGAGAGAGCGCGCGACGAAAGAGCCGGCCGAGGCCGAGACCCGGACGGTGCTGAACGAGCTGCGGCGCAACGGGGTCCTGGTCGGCCGGGTCGGACGCCACGCGAACGTGCTCAAGATCCGCCCGCCCATCGTGTTCCAGTCGAGCCATGTCGAGCGCCTGCTCGATGCTCTCGACCGGGCTCTGGAGGTTGCCGTGCGCGGATAGGGCGCCAGTGGCGTCCTTCCCGATCCCGGGGGGAGAGGGGGAGGCTGCCCCGGGGCGCTCCGCGACGCCCCTGCTTGCACTCCCGCCCCGTCGCTCCCGGCATCCCGGGGGCGCTTCATTCCGGCTGGTAACGCGCCGGTACTCCCGCCCCGCCTGGATGCGGCCGAGCGCCTGGACATAACATGGCGCCTCCCTCCCGGCACGGCGCTTCGGCTCATGTGGTTCTTCAGGTTTCGGTGGTGGCTGAGCTGCGCCTTCGCCCTCTTCGTCGGGGGCTGGGGCGCGAACATCGAGCTCAAGGGCAGGGCGCAGGCCGACAGGTTCTGCGAATGGGTGCGCATCGGAGCCCCCGCGCAGGAGGTCAGGGTCGCGGCGGAGCAAATTGAGGAGGAGCCCTTCCTCATCGAGCGCCCCGACTCGTTAGCGGTCGGTTTTGGCTCAGTGCTGCCCCACTCCTATCACGTGTGCAGCATCACCACCGACCAGGAGAAGGTCACCGACAAGGGCCGTCTCTACGTCAGCACGCTGTTCTGAACACTGTCGCCGCTGTTTTCTGCTTCGGTGAGTTTCCTGGTATGCGGTGGGCGGGCGTCCCCGGTCGGGAATAGGGGAAGCGGGGCGGATCGTCAGGCGGTGTCCTCTTCCCGGGCCACCTGCATCGCCTCGCCGCGCACCGGCGCATCCGAATGCGAAGGAAACACCCGGCGGGGACGGCGACGCCGGCGTTTCTTTTTCTTCTTGCCGATCACCGCGCGATCGACCTCGTTGAAACGTCGGCAGCGATCGCATTGCCCGCAGCGAGGCGGGTCTTCCTCGCCGAACCACTTGCGAATGAACACGCTGCGGCAATCGTCGCTCGAAGCGTACTCGGCCATCGCCTGAAGGCGTCGCGAATCCTGTCGCTGCTTGGTGTCGAGCCGGGCCGCGAGATCTTCGATGCCGCTCACCAGCGCCTCGGGCTCGACGCGGGCGTGGTAGCGCTTGTCGGCATCGCGCGCGATCAATCCCGCCTCTTCGAGCTGACCGCAGATCGCCCGGCAGGTGGTGACGGGGACCTGGGCGCCGAGCGCCAGATCCGCCACTTCGGCGCTGCGGTTGTTCACCAGCCACGCGCTCAGGGAGTGGCCAATGCGCCGGAGCTGGCTGAAGGTGGCGTGACTGCGTTCGTTGAGGTGTTTCTGGATGTCCAGATCGGCGGGGTCATAGAGCACGATGCACTCCGAGGTCCGGCCGTCGCGTCCCGCGCGGCCCGCTTCCTGGACGTACTGCTCGATGGAGCCCGGAACCTGGTAGTGCAGGATGTAGCGAATGTTCGGCTTGTCGATTCCCATGCCGAAGGCGGTGGTCGCGACCATCACCAGCCGCGGACCGCGCCGGGTGAAGCGCTTCTGCGCCTTGACCCGTTCGGTCTTGGTCATCTTGCCGTGGTAGCGCACCGCCGGGATTCGGGCGCGGCGCAGCGCGGCGTAGATCTCATCCACCGCCTTTGTGGTCGCGCAGTACACGATGCCGGGGCGAGTGAGCCTCTTGAGCAGCTTGCCGGCGGCGACGAACTTGAGGTTGCCGTGCGCGACCCGCGCGGAAAGACGAAGGTTCGTGCGATGCGGGGGAGCGGACACCACGGCGGCGTTGCTCATGCCGAGCCGCCCCATCAGATCTTCCTGTACGCGCGGCGTAGCGGTGGCGGTGAGGGCGAGGATCTGCGGATTGCCGAGCGCCGCGCGCTCCAGGCCGACGCGAAGGTAGGCGGGTCGAAAATCGTGTCCCCACTCCGAGATGCAGTGCGCCTCGTCGATGCACAGAAGCGCGGGACGGGTGGTTTCGAAGACCTTGCGCACATCGGGCGATTCCAGGGTCTCGGGCGTGGTCAGCACGATGAGCTGCCCCCCCTCCTCGAGCCTTTCGAGCGCGGCGCTTCGCGCTCTCTTGCCCAAGGTGCTGTCCAGGCGCACCACGGGAACGCCGCGGGTGAGCAGCGCCCGCTCCTGGTCCTGCATCAGCGCGATGAGCGGGAACAGGGTCACCACCGGGCGTTGCGCGAGCATCGCCAGCACCTGGTAAATCAGCGACTTGCCGTAGCCGGTGGGCAGGACCACGAAGGTGTCGCGCTCCGCGAGCGCGGCGTGGAACGCCTCCACCTGTTCGGGGTGGAGGCTGCGGATGCCGAAGCGCTCCCGCGCTACCCGGCGGCAGTCTCCCAAGGTGGCGCCGCCGAATGTCGCATTCGGATCCAGCACGGGGGGACGGCGCCGCGCCGCACTCTTCTTGCGGGCTCCGCGCGGGCGGCGCGCCTTCGTCGGAGGGGGCGCGGCCGGGGGCGGCTCCGCTTCGACGTGCACACCTGCGGCGGACTCTTCCCCGCTCGTGGCCATTGCCATGCGATATTCCTTGACTGGACCGGCAACGCTCGCGTGCCGGGTTCCGGATGGTTTTCCGCCGACCCTCGCGGCGCCGACTCGACGAGAACGAAGGGGCGGAGCCACTCCGTGCCCGTTTGCTTCGTGTACTCGGCCGCCCGAGCCTTCCCGCCTCGCAGCCTCTGCGCGAGGCCCGTGATGCGGGCGCACGCCTCTGAATCCTGTGGCGGCCCTGTTGTTCTTGGGGCTGGTCCTGCCGGGCCCCAAGGCGTCTCGCCTCGGCCCGTGGAGGAAACGGCGCTATTGTACGCCGGAAACTACTGGAAAGTCGCCACCTTCACTCGGGCCTGCGTTTTCGTTTGGTGTTGGATAATCGCTGCCCCGCCGGGAACAGGAGCTTTGCCGTTGTGCGATTGAAGGACCGTGTTGCCGTCGTGACCGGAGCCGGATCCGGAAACGGGCGCGGCATTGCGTTGCGCTTTGCGGAAGAGGGCGCCCGCATCGTGGCCGCCGACCTGGACATGGAGTCCGCGGAGACGACCGCGCATCTGGTTGAGGATGCGGGTGGAGAGGCGATTGCGGTATGCGCCGACGTCGGCCGGCGCGAGCAGGGCGTGGCGATGGTCAAGGCGGCACGGGAGCGCTTCGGGGGAGTCGACATCCTCGTCAACAACGCCGGCGTCGAGACCCTCGTCCCGGTGCTCGACCTCGAGGAGAGGGAGTGGGACCGGGTCATCGACACCAACCTCAAGGGCGCCTTTCTGTGCGCGCAGATCGCGGCACGCGCAATGGTCGACGCGCGCACGCCGGGCGCGATCGTGAACATCGCCTCCATCAACGCGAAGATCGCCCTTGCCGGGCAGGCGCACTACACCGCGTCGAAGGGCGGCCTCATCATGCTGACGAAGGCGATGGCGCTGGATCTCGCCCCCCACCGCATCCGCGTCAACGCGATCGGCCCCGGGGTGATCGAGACCCGGATGACCGAAGCTTCTCTCTCGGACCCGGAGCGGCGCGCGATGCTGCTCTCGAAGGTGCCGCTCGGCCGGGTAGGGCAGCCTCGGGACGTCGCCAACGCGGCGCTCTTTCTCGCCTCCGACGAGGCCAGCTACATCACCGGAACCACGCTGTACGTGGATGGCGGGTGGCTGGCGGGTTGAGCGGCGAATCCGCCCCAGAGCCTCGAACGCATCGGATGTCCGGTCGACCGCTTTTCCGACTCACGGCTGCGGATGCGAATTCGCCGGAATGGCCTACGCTGAACGCGGACAAGGTGCTCGCCGTACGGTTCAGGTACGCCTGCGCTTCCCGACTCGCGAACGACCTTGACCCTGATTGCATCAGCGCAGCCTCCCGCCACAGTCGCCATGATGCCGCGGCCCCCGGGGTGATACCCTGCCGGTCCATGGCCTCCGACACCACACCCCGGCACTGCGACGTGCTGGTCATTGGCTCCGGGGCCGGGGGCTTGAGTGCGGCGGTGTGCGCCGCGCATCTCGGGCTCGATGTCATCGTGGCGGAGAAGGCGCCGGTGTTCGGTGGCACGACCGCGATATCGGCAGGGGTCATATGGATCCCGTGCAGCTCGCATGCGAAGCGCGCGGGCGTTTTGGACTCGCCGGATTCCGCGCTCGCCTATCTTCGCAACGAGGTGGGCAACCGTCTCGACCGCGACCTCGCGGAGGCCTTCATCGAACATGGCCCGCGAATGCTCGACTTCCTCGAGGCGCACAGCCACGTTTCGTACGCGCTCGCCGCGCCCTGGCCGGACTACCACCCGGAAGTCGGTGACGCGATGCCGGGCGGGCGTTCTCTGTGGGTGGACCACTTCGACGGCCGCCGGCTCGGCCCGGAGTTCGCGACACTGCGCCGCCCCCTCGAAACGACGATGATCATGGGCGGCATGAGCATTGCGCGCGAGGACGTGCCCCACTTCCTGCGCATGACCCGTTCGCTGCGGTCCGCGCTCTACGTCGGACGGCTCTTCCTGCGCCATCTCGTCGACCGGGTCGGGCACTCCCGGGGGACGCGCATCGCGAACGGCAACGCACTCGTCGCACGCCTCGCCCTCACCCTGAAGGAACGTGGCGTGCCGATGCTCCTGTCCTCGCCGGCGACGAGGCTGCTGCGCGAGGACGGGCGGGTGTGCGGCGCGGTGCTCGACCGCGGCGGCAAGCCGGTGGAGGTGCAGGCGGCGCGCGGGGTGGTGCTCGCCTGTGGCGGGTTCCCCGCGAACGAGGCGCTCAAGGAGCGCTACTATCCTCACGTCCGCGACGGCAAGAACCACCACTCCCTTCCCCCCGAGGACAACCGCGGGGACGGCATCCGCATCGCGCGCGAGGCGGGCGCCGCGTTCTCCGCGGACGCGGGCAAGCCGGCGGCGTGGACCCCGGTCTCTCTCGTTCCCCGGCCCAAGGGTCCGGCGGAGCCCTTTCCGCACTTCATCGATCGCGGCAAACCCGGCGTCATCGCGGTGGACCGCCGGGGCGCGCGCTTCGTCAACGAAGCGAATTCCTATCATGACTTCGTGCTCGCGATGTTCGAGGCCTGCCGGGACGAGGCGCGGGTCGAGGTCCATCTGATCGCGGACCACCGCGCCATCCGTCGCTACGGACTCGGCGCGGTACCTCCCTCGCCAGGACGCATCGCGCCGCACCTGCGCTCGGGCTACCTGCTGCGCGGCGAGAGCGTGGAGGCGCTCGCGGCGGAGGCGGGGATCGACCCCGGGGGCTTGCGCGCGAGCGTGGAGCGCTTCAACCGGGGGGCGGAGCGCGGCGAGGATCCCGAGTTCGGAAAGGGCGGCAACGTCTACAACCGATTCAACGGCGATCCCGCGCACCGGCCGAACCCTTGTCTGGAACCGTTGCGCACGCCGCCCTGGTACGCGGTACGGGTGGTTCCCGGAGACCTCGGCACCTTCATGGGCGTGCGGAGCGACGCCTTCGCGCGCGTGCTCGACGAGGCGGGAGAGCCGATTGCGGGGCTCTACGCCGCCGGCAACGACATGGCGAGCTTCATGGGAGGCAACTATCCCGGGGCGGGCATCACCATCGGTCCGGCGATGACATTCGGCTACATCGCCGCACACCACATGGCGGGAGTGGAGCCGGGATAGAAGACGACAAGGAGCAGGGCATGGATCGGGAACGTATCGAGAAGGCGGCGGCCTTCATGCATCAGACCCACATCGACGGATCGGGCCACCGCAGGATTCCGGAATCGATCCGGCCGCGGGACCTCGCCGAGGCCTACGCCGCGCAGGAGGTGTTCCATCGTCTGCGCGTCGGCACCGAGTCGCCGTCCCTCGAGGGATACAAGATTGCCGCTACCTCGAAGGCGATCCAGGACAGGTCGGCCTGACCGAACCCTTTCTCGGCGCGATCCTGCCCGGCATGGTCCATCACTCGCCGCACGCGGTGTTGTTCGGCGCCCACCAGCAGCTCGGTGTCGAATGCGAAATCGCGGTGGAGCTGGGGACGGATCTGCAACCGGCCGACGCGCCCTTCGATCGGGAAGCGATGGCGGCGGCGGTGTGTGCGGTGCGGCCCGCCTTCGAGCTGCTCGACATGCGCAACTGCAACCTGCGCGGAATCGATGCGACCTCGTCCATCACCGACAACGCGATGATCAGCGGTGTGGTGCTGGGACCGCGCACCGACGCGTGGCGCGAGTGCGGCATTGGCGATCTCGCCGGCGCATTGCGCGTGAACGGCGAGCTTCGCGGCGAAGGCAATACGCGCGATGCGCTCGGCCACCCTTTGGAGGGACTCGCCTGGATCGCGAACCATCTGGCCGGGCGCGGCCTTCCCATGCGCGCCGGCATGGTGGTGATCACCGGCAGCATCATCGCGACCCAGTTTCCGGGGGCCGGCGACCATGTGGCCTACGAAGTCGAGAAGCTGGGGCGGGTGGAGGTCAAGATCGACTGAGGTGCGTCCGGCGGGACCGACTCCCGAGACGTAAATCGACGGGCGATGCGCCCCTCGCGCGGCCACCCCCGCGGCGGTGGCTGCTGTTCATACTCTGGCATCGTGGCCGTGGAAGTGGGGACGCCCGGCGCAGGCGCGTTCACCGCGGGGTGTGTTGTCCCCCTTTCCGATCGCGCAGGTGGCGTGGCGCATTCACCTATTCGCGGCGTCGTTGTGCTTGGGAGCCCTCCTTCCACAGGACCAGGCCAGCGGCGACGATGATCGTGGCGCCGGCGACGGCGAACACGTCCGGAGTCTCGCCGAACACCAGAGCGCCCGCGATGATCGCCCACAGGATCTGCGAGTACTGGTAGGGAGCAAGCGTCGAGGCGGGTGCGCGGCGCAGCGCCGCGAGAATCGCGATGTCCCCGGTTGCGGCGATGAGCCCCATGAGAGCCAACAAGAGCCAGTTGGTGAGGGCGGTGCCCGGCCACGCCGCAACGCCGAAGGGGGTCAGCACCAGCGCGGCGATGCCCGCGCCGTAGATGAGGATGGTCCAGTGGTCCTCCTCGGTGCTCAGGCGCTTGGTGACGATCTGGGCCACGGAGAAGGCCGCGGCGGCGAGCAGCGGAAGGATCGCTCCCCAGTGCAGCGCCCCGAGCCCCGGACGCAGCACCACAACCACCCCGGCGAAGGCGAGCAGGATCGCCGCCCAGGTCATCGGCCTGATGCGCTCGCCGAGGGTGGGGCCGGCGAGGAGGGCGATCATGAAGGGCGCGGTGCTCACGAGCATGATCGATTCGGCGAGCGGCACGTGGCGCAGGCCGGCGTAGAACAGGAAAGTGATGCTCATCCACGCGATGGAGCGGACCGCCAACAGCCGCAGATGCCGGGTGCGCAGCCGTTCCCGGCGCGGCGCCGGCAGGATCGCCGCGAGCACCAGGAAATGCACGAGGAAGCGAACCCAGGCGATGAATACGATGGAGTGCGCCGCGAGCAGATGTTTCGCGATGGAGTCCATCGCGACGAAGAGCGCCATCGTCGCGAGGTACAGCGCGACTGCGGCCGTCAGGGAGTGGGGAAGGGCCGGACTTGCCGGGCGGCTGCCGCTCATCCGCGCCTCGTTCGGGCGATGCGGCCCGGGTCGGGGCGCGGGCTCTCATCGTCATTCAGCCGCATGTTTCACCGATTTCTCAACTCGCAAACGCCATATGCTCGTGGTCGTGGGCCGTACTTCCTCGAGGCGCTTCGCATGTCTTCGCGTCTTACTCCAGGCTCTCCGGTCGTCCCCCGGGCCGATGTTGACGGGTTCCGGGGAAGCTGACCTAATGTGTCGCCGTGCCGGGTGGCCCGCGGCACGGCGCCAGCCGCCACGATTTCCCGGTTCACGAGCCCGGTTCGCAGGAAGAAGGCCAAGCGGTGCGTCGGGGAAGTATGGCGGCGGGAGCAAGGCTATTCATATTCGAGGAGGAACACGATCATGCCCAGGAAGAAGATTGCCCGGCGACAGGCCATCAAGACCATTGCCGCGGGCGGCGCCGCCCTCGCCGCCTCGTCACTTCCCGCACCCTGGGTCAGACGGGTGCACGCCTCGGACACGATCCTCCTCGGGGTTCCGTCGTCGTTGTCGACCCCCTACGGCGTTGCCGACGATACCGACCACCTGAACGGCACCATTCTCGCGCAGGAAGAGATCAACGCCGCGGGCGGCATCATGGGCCGGGAGATCGAGCTCTTCGTCCCCGACGTGGACAAGCTCTCCCCCGAGAGCTGCCGGCAGACGATAGCGGCGTGTATCGACAAGAAGGTCCACGCCATATCGAACGCGTTCGTCTTCGCGCCGATTCCCGCGATGGACGAGTCCGCCAAGTACAAGTGTCCGTATCTGCAGGGCAACACCCAGCGCAACGCGACCGAAGCCATCAAGGCCGACCCCGAGAAGTACAGCCACGTGCTGCAGACGGATCCGTCGGAAGTCAACTACGGATGGACCTATCCGCTCTGGCTGGAGGAGATGGAAAGAGTCCAGGGCTGGAAGCCCAAGAACCGGAAGATCCACATCGTGGCCGAGCAGGTCGGCTACAACCAGACCATTCTCCGGGCGGCGCGGGAGGCGATCCCGAGATCCAGCTTCGAGCTGGCCGAGGTGACCGACATCCAGTATCCCGTCAACGACTGGAGTCCGGTGATCCGCAGACTGAAGGAAGTGGACGCGGGCGCGATCATGATCGATCACTGGGTCGCCGCGGAATACGCCGCGTTCTGCAAGCAGTTCGTGGCCGACCCGGTGAGCGACTCCCTGGTCTACCTCCAGTACGGCCCGTCGCAGCCGGAGTTCCTGGAGCTCGGCGGACGCGCGACCGAGGGATTCTGCTGGAGCACCGTGCTCGGGATCTACGGCGATGAGATCGGCCAGAACTTCAGGAAGAAGTACCTGGATCGCTTCCCCGAGTTCGGCACCTACGAGAGAAACACCATGGGTCTGGTGTACACCGGAAACGGGTACGACATCGTCAAGTATCTGGAGGCGTCCTGGAATGCGACCGGAGCGCTCGACACGACTCCCGAGGACTTCAAGAAGAACGTCGACTGGATCCGGGAGAATCCCTTCCGGGGCGTGTGCGGCATGATGGACATGAACAACGAATATCAGGAAGCCCTGCACTACCCGGACAACGGTTTCGGCAACCAGTCGGACTCGCACGAAACCGGCATGAGTCAGCTCTACGTGCAGGTTCAGGACGTGCAGCACAAGATCATCTGGCCCGACGCGATCAGCGAGTCGAAGCTTCGCCCGTCGCCCTGGTGGAGCTGAGTCGACGCAGGGGGCGGGGCAGCCATGGACGAACGCGGCTCTGCCCCGCTCTTTTCCTGCCGAGACCTCTCGCTCGATCTGGGCGGCCGGGAGATCCTGAGAAACATCGATCTGGAGGTCGGCGCCGGCGAGGTCCTGGGGATCATCGGTCCGAACGGCGCCGGCAAGACCAGTCTCATCGAGATATTCTCGGGACGCTACGCGCCGAAGACCGGCGAGGTCCGGTTCAAGGGCCGGGACATCACCGCTTTACCCCTCTACCAGCGGGCACGCCTCGGGGTGGGCAGGACCTATCAGACGCCGCTGGTGCCCGAGGATCTGACGGTGGGCCAGACCTTCAAGGCGGTCCGGCAGGCCTACCGGCCCTATCTCACCCGTTTCGATGCCGAGTACGCGGCGGATCTCGTCGACTTCGTGGTCGATGAAGAAGTACCGAACTCGCAACTGGAGACCTTCAACCGGCGCAAGCTCCTGCTCGCCTCCGTGCTCATGCGGGATCCGGACATTCTCCTCATGGACGAGCCCGCGGCGGGGCTCATCAACTCCGAGGTCGACGAGATCGACGAGATCCTCCGGATGCTTTCCAAGGAGATGAACATCGCGGTGATCATCGTCGAGCACCGCATGGAGCTGCTGGACACGATCGCGGACCGCGTGATCGTCATGGACGCGGGCGAGGTCATCGCGCGCGGCTTCATGGACGAGATCGTCGACGACCCCAGAGTGCGCGCCGCCTACTTCGAGAGCGCGGCCTGACGGGAAACGCGCGGACGTGTCGGAGATCCTGGATGTCAAGGGACTGTCGGCCGGCTACGGGCCCCTGCGGGTGCTCCACGACCTGGATCTCAGCATCGCGTCGGGAGAACGGGTGGGCATCGTGGGCCTGAACGGCCATGGCAAGACCACGCTCTTCTACGCCATTGCGGGCCTCACCGGCTGGCAGCGCGGTTCGATCATGTTCAACGGCCGCCAGATCGGAAGGACCCGCAGTCAGGGGCCCGGGCGCTACACGCATCTCATCGTGCGCCAGGGGCTCGCGATCATGCCCCAGGGCGACGAGATCTTTCACGGCCTCACGGTTGAGGAACATCTCGACAGCGGCGCCTTCACCCGGGAAGCGTGGCGCACGCGCGCGCGCCGCAAGGAAGAGGTGCTGGATCTCTTCTCGCCGCTGCGGCCCCTGCTGCACACCCCGGTGGCGCGGCTTTCAGGGGGCGAGCGGAGAATGGTCTCCATCGGCCGGGGGCTGATGGCCGACGCCAAGCTCTATCTCGCGGACGAGCCTTCCCTGGGGCTTGCCCCGAAGATCGGCATCGCGGTGATGGAGGCTCTGTTGAAGATCGATCTGCAGGCTTCGGCGATGATCATCGCGGAGCAGAACGTCGCGCTTCTGGAAGGCAAGGTGGACCGCGTTATCGGCATGCACGCGGGCAAGCTCAAGGGCGAGGCCTCGAGCGCACTGTCCATGCAGCTTCGCGTATAGGCACCGCTCGCCATGGACCTCGGCTTCATCCTCACCAACGCGGTCATGGTCGCCTGCATCTACGGCCTCATCGCGGTGGCGGTGTCCATCACCTGGTCCAGCCTGGGGCTGGTGAATCTGGGCTACGGCTTCATCTTCGCGTTCTCGGGCTACGGCGCCTACGTCGCCGCGCGCATGCTCTCCGATCACCCGGTGGTGGTGCTCTCGGCGGGAATTCTGAGCGGGGCGCTCGCGGGAATCGTCATCTGTGCGCTCGTGTTCATTCCTCTGCACGACAAGCCGAACTTCACGGTGCGGGGAATGATCGGGACCCTTGCCATCAGTCTCATCGGCTCCCAGGGCCTGCTGTGGTGGTTCGGCCCCCGCAACAAGTCGCTGCCGGAGATCTTCGGGTACTGGAAGGTCAATCTCGGCGACGTGGTGCTGACCTCCGACAAGATCGGCATCGTGGTGTGCTCCGCGCTCATGCTCCTCTTCGTCGTGCGCTGGATGAAGTCGAGCCGGCGCGGGCTTGAGATCCGCGCCATGATGATGAACCCGCATGCCGCTTCCATCGTGGGCATCGGAATCAGGAGGACCGGCTTCTACGTGATGGCGATAACCGGCGCGATGGCCGGACTCTCCGCCGTCCTGCTCTCCCAGACCTACTACATCGCGCCCTTCAGCGGCCTCACTCCGCTCATCAAGGGGGTGAGCATCGCGCTCTGCGGGGGGCTCGGCAGCGTCCTGGGCGCGGTGATCGCCGCCTTCATCCTGGGGTGCACCGAGGCGCTCACCTCGAGACTGCTGGGCGGCCAGTACGTCCTGATCACCCAGTTTCTGGTGATCATCACCATCCTGATCATCAGGCCACGCGGGATCGCGGGCATCCTGGACAAGGCGCGGGAGCAGTAGCGTGGCGGCGGGCGAGGGCAGGTACACCTGGAAGAACCCGCTCGCGGTATGGGGCGCGAAGGGCGGCAACCATGAGGTGGCCACGATCCGACCGGGCGACCCCCGGGGGGTGTGGGACGCCAACACCGCCTACAAGGTGCCCACCCACGGGGTCGGCCGCTTCAAGTACATCCACAAGTGGAAGGCCCATGCCGGCCGGCTCTGGAAACGCCTGCGATGGTGGCCCACGAGACGCACCGTGCTGCTGGTCCGCGGCTACTACAACACGAAGACGCTGCGGGCGCAGAAGCTGATCGTCGACAAGCGGCCCATCTACTGGGTCGCCGGCCTGCTGGTGCTCGCGATCGCTCCCTTCTTCCTGCCGGAGGGCGTCCAGAACACCCTGCTGACCGCGGGCGCCATATTCGGGATCTACGCGGCGATAAACGTGTGCTGGACCCTGATCATCGGCACCGCAAGCGTCTTCTCGCTTGCAAGCTACGCCGTCGTGGGCATGGCCGCGTTTCTCACCTCGTGGCTCTCGATCAATCTGGGGTTTCCGTGGTGGACCCTGCCCTTCATCGGCATGGCGGTCGGATTGCTCTTCGGAGCGATCATCGCGCTGCCGGCGATGCGCCTCGACGGTTTCTACTATGCGCTGCTGACTCTGGGACTGAACGAACTCTGCCGGGTCTACTTCGTCACCTCCAAAGAGTTCGGCTCCGCGTCGGGAGGGCTCTACGGCGCATCGACCTACATCAGCTCCGACTGGGCGCCGCTCACGCAGTCCCTCGTGTCCTACTATGGCGCGTTCGCCCTGCTCATCGCTTCGCTCATCCTGTTCCGCTTCATCGACGGGAGACGTCTCGGCCGGCTGTTGAAGATGGCGCCCGAGAAGCGCGAGGCATTCGCCGAGGCGACCGGCGTCAACTACAAGCGGGCGCGGATCATCGTGTTCCTCATCTCTTCGGTCGCGCTCGGTTTCATCGGCGGCTTCTATTCCGCCCACTACCGGGGCGTCGCGTTCTCGATCTTCAGTTTCGACACCGTGCTGCTCGGTCTCGCCATGCTCACCATCGGCGGAATCGGCCGGGCCGAGGGCGCGGTGGTGGGTACCCTCATCGTGGTGTTTCTCGACAAGGTGCTCATCACCCTCGGACCGATACGCCACATCATGATCGGAACCCTGATGCTTTTCGTGGTGCTCTTCCTGCGAAACGGTCTATTCGGCATGAAGCAGCAGTTCCGGGCGTGGCGCGACAAGAAGAAGGGAGAGTGGCGTTCCAGCCGGACCGAGAAGGGCGGCGAGGCGTTGCCGGAGGAGGCGACCGAGATCCGCGACAAGGACTATCTCTATCACCGGCGCTTCGACAAGATGCAGCGCGATTATCTGAAGACGCTGGTCTGCGACGAGGTCATCGCGGAGCACAAGGCCAAGCCGCTCGGCCAGCACAGCGAAGCGCTGGAGCGGTTGCTGCTCTACTTCCGGCGCGTGCCCCAGGTCGACAAGTACGCGATAAAACGTGATTCGCGCACCAATACCTACAAGATCGTCGCCTTTTCCGGCGTGAGGGGCATTTCGCCGCGTCTCGTCGAAGACAAGGAATACCGCACCGAAGAAGAGGCCTATCACGGGGTGTTCCTGCGGCGCGTCTACGATCTGCTGGAGTCCTGAGGGAGGGGGTGAGCAGAGTCATGACCGGAGATTTCGAAGCGGTTGCCGATCAGGGCGATCTCTATCGACGCTACTTCGACAAGATGCAGCGCGAGTACCTGAGGACGCTGGTCTGCGACGAGATCATCGCGGAGCACCGGGCGAAGCCGCTCGGCCAGCACAGCGAGCCGCTCGCGCGGCTGCTGCACCACTTCGGGCACGCGCCCCAGGCGGGCAAGTACGCGATCAAGCGAGAGCATCGTAACGGCGCTTTCCGCATCGTGGCCCTCTCCGGAACAAGAGGCGTGCCTCCCCGTGCGGTGGACGAGGCCGTGTACGAAAAGGTCGAAGACGCCTACCACGCCCTGTTCCTGAAGAGAGTGGAAGACCTGATGGCGGACAAGAATCCTACGACCACATAACGCACTGGAAGCACATGGCAGAGATAAGAATCTTCGGCTACGCGAACCGGATCTCGGTAAAGCCGGGTGAAGACATCGATTTCCACGTGAGTGCGGACGGTACGGACTTCGTGGACGCACAGCTCGTGCGCCTCATTCACGGCGACCAGCACCCTTCCGGTCCGGGCTTCGTCGAGGAGGAAGTGGCAAGCCCCATCGACGGACAGTGGTCGGTCAGGAAGCAGTTCACCCAGTTGGGGTCCCACCTGGTGGTCGAGGACCCGGACCGGCGACTCGCGGTCGACGGGAGCTTCTCGCTCTTTTGCCATGTCTGGCCCAGCCTGCCCGACAAGGGACATCGGCAGACTCTGGTCGGGCGTTTCGATGCGCGCACCAACGAGGGATTCGCGATCGGTATCAGTCCCCAGGGCCGGCTCGAGTTCTGGGTCGGCGACGGCAAGGAGATCGACTACGTCGTCTCCGAGCTTCCCCTGGTCAAGAAGGCCTGGTACTTCGTGGGAGCGAGCTTCGACCACGCCAGCGGTCGCGCCACCCTTTACCAGGAAGGAGTCCTCAACCGCTACAACTCGTTGATCGGCAAGGTGGTGCCCTACGAGTTCCGCTCGCACGTGGAGGCGATGTTCCGCTTCCGGCAGCACAACCGCGACGACGTGCCCTTCATGATGGCGGGTGCGCTCGACAACCACGAACTCCGCGGCGACTTCGTCAACGACATGTTCTACGGCAAGATCGATCGGCCCGGGATCTGCGACCGGGCCCTGTCGCGCGAGGAGATGGACGCCATCCGCGACGGGAGCCCGCCGCCGCGGGACGCGGTGCTCGCGTACTGGGATACCACCGCGGGATACGACGACAACGGGATCGGCACTTCGGTCATCGATATCGGACCCCATGCCCTGAACGCGCGCGGCGTCAACCATCCCATCCGCGCGCAGACCGGATGGAACTGGTCGGGCAAGAACGACTGCTTCCGGCTCGCGCCCCAGGAGTACGGCGGCATCGAGTTTCACCCCGAGTCGGTGACCGACTGCAACTGGGACGTCACCCGGACCATGCGGGTGCCCGACAATCTGAAGAGCGGCGCCTACGCGGCACGTCTGCGGGCGGGAGACGGCATCGGGCTCGGAGAAGAGCACATCGTGTTTTTCGTGCGCCCGGTGCGCCCGCGCGCGAGCCTGTGTCTTCTGATGCCGACGGCGAGTTATCTCGCCTACGCCAACGAGAAACTGAGCTTCGACGCCCAGATCATCCAGCCGATGACCGGGCAGCCTCCGATCATCACCGATATCGACATCGAGACCTACGAGCACCGCGACTTCGGGCTCTCGACCTACGACAGCTACGTGGATGGCGCGGGCGTGTCGTTCAGCTCCTACAAGCGGCCCATCGTCAACATGCGGCCGAAGTACCGTATTTCGAGCATGAACATTCCCTGGCAGTTTCCCGCCGATCTGTCGATAGTGGGCTGGCTCGAGGCCCGTGGCTACGACTACGACATCATCACCGACGAGGACCTGCATCTCGAAGGCCTTGACGCGATAAAGTCCTACCGTTGCCTCATCACCGGCACCCACCCCGAGTACGTCTCGGAGAAGATGCTCGACGCGCAAGAAGACTTCGTTGCCGGGGGCGGGCGGCTCATCTACATGGGAGGAAACGGCTACTACTGGTGCGTGGGCTTCTACGACGACGAGCCCTGGTGCATGGAGGTGAGGAAGCTCGATGCCGGAATGCGCGCGTGGGCGGCGAAGCCGGGCGAGCACTACCTGCAGACCACCGGCGAGAAGAGCGGACTGTGGCGCACCCGCGGCCGGGCTCCGCAGAAGCTGACGGGAGTCGGGTTCATCTCGGAAGGGTTCGAGACCTGCGCCCCGTTTCGCAGGATGCCGGACTCATACCATCGAACCGTCTCGTGGATAACCGAGGGGATCGAAGGCGAGATCATCGGAGACGAGGGACTGGCCTACGGGGGAGCGGCGGGGATCGAACTCGACCGCTACGACCTCTCCCTCGGCACGCCCCCCCACACCCGGATCGTCGCGTCTTCCGGAGGCCACAGCGACAACTACGTGCTGGTCACCGAGGAGCTCCTCTACGCCTACGCCGGTCTGGTCGGCTCGCTCGACTACCGCATCCGCGCCGACATCACCTACTTCAGCGCCCCCAACGACGGCGCGGTGTTCAGCACCGGCTCCATCGCTTTCGGCAGCGCTTTGCCCGCCAACGACTATCGCAACAGCGCCTCCACCCTGCTCGGCAATGTCGTCGACGCGTTCATCAAGGAAGGGCGCCTGCCCGGCAGCCGGTGGACGCTGGAGGAGAAGCAATGGCGCTGACTTTCCGGTACCGACAATGAGCACACGGCACGCGATCACCGAGGATTTCAGCACCGATCCGTGGTGGTGGGAGGCGGCCCGGCCCTGGCCATCCGTCGAGACGCCCCTGCCCGCCGTAGCCGACGTGCTTGTGGTGGGAGCGGGCTACACCGGCCTCTCCGCCGCGTTGACCCTCGCCCGGGCGGGCCGGGAGGTGCTGGTGCTCGACCGGCTCATGCCGGGCGAGGCGGCGAGTTCGCGCAACGCGGGCTTTGTGGGGCGGAGCCTCCTCGGCGGCTTCAGCCGGATGTCGGAGAGGCTCGGCCTGCCCGAGACCGTCACCCTGCACCGCGGCGCGGAGGACGCCTACGACTTCGTGGTCGATCTCATGGGGCGCCTTTCCATCGACTGTCACCTCGTCCACCGCGGTCGCCTTCTCCCGGTGTGGAACCAGGCGCAGTACGACGAGACCGCGGCGGACTTCGAGCGCCAGCGCCAGCACCTGTCCATCGAGGGGGGAATGCTGTCGGAGCGGGAGCTCGCCCAGGAGCTGCGCGTCGCCGGCGCGTGCGGCGCCCTGCTGATCGAGAACACCTCCTCGGTGCATCCCGGCATGTACCACGCGGGCCTGCGACGGGCGGCGGAGGGGGCGGGCGCCCGGGTGATGGGGGGCACGGCGGTCACGAGGCTCGCGCGCGAGGCGGACGGCTTCGCGGTGCGCACCGAGCGCGGCGACCTTCGCGCCCGCGAAGTGGTGATCGCGACCAACGCCTACACCGGAGGACTGACGCCCTGGTTCCGCCGGCGCCTGGTACGAAGCTTCGCCACCATGGCCGCCTGCGAGCCCCGGGACCCGACCCTGCTCAAGAGCCTGATGCCGGCCGATCGCACCTACATCGACTACTCCCGCTACCAGTTCAACTTCTGGCGCATCGCCCCGGACGACCCCTCGCGTCTCCTCTTCGGCGGCCAGACCGGCCTGCTCTTCAAACGCCCGGAAGAGATCGCGAAGCTGCTCAAGGCCGACCTCGAACGCATCTTTCCCAACCTCGCGGGCACGCGCTTCAGCCATCTCTGGCGGGGCGAAGTGGCGTTCACCATGGACCGTCTTCCCCACCTCGGCGTGCATGAGGGGGTGCACTTCTCGCTCGGCTGCAACGCGGCGGGGCTGTCGATGGGCACCTGGCTCGGGCACAAGGTCGCGCTCAAGCTCCTCGGCGATCCGGAAGGCGCCACGCCCTACGACGAGCGCCGGTTCCCGATCTCGCCCAGTATCCTCGGCTTCCCGTGGTTCATGCCGGTCCTGACGACCTGGGCGCGCTGGCAGGACCGGCGCGGCGCCGTCGCCAAGGGGCACTGATAGTATTCCCTGGTCGTAACTCGGCACGCCCCGAGTCCGTCACCCACTGCGCTGTATCCACGACCGTGTCGATGCAAACCACTTGTCGCGACGCGGCGCGCCCTCTGCGCACGAGGCGTCGGCGATATCGGTCAACCGCTACCCGAGAGCTTGCTCCATGGAAATGATACGTCTCGAAGCGCCGCCCGAGCTCGGCATGCCCCTCGGCGAGGCGATGTTCACCCAGCGCGCAATCCGCCGCCTCGACCCGCACCGCCCCATTGCCGAGACCCATTTGAAAATGATTCTGGATGCCGCCTCCAAGGCGCCGAGCGGCGGCAACGGCCAGCCCGCACGCTTCCTCGTGGTGCGAGACCGGGATCGGATCGCGCAGTTCGGCAAGCTCTACCACGAGGCATGGTGGGCGAAGCGACGCGACGAGTACGGCTGGACCGGCAAGGACGACATACCCCCGGGTTCCGTATATGTAATGCCGGCGCGCCTGGCCGATGAGATCGTGAACGCTCCGGCCGTCATCCTCGCACTGTCGGTGGGAGGCAAGGACACGGCCCACTCGGTCTACCCCCCGGTACAGAATCTTCTGCTCGCGGCGCGCGCGCTCGGGATAGGGTCGGTGCTCACGACCCTGCACCCCCAGGTGATGGAGCGGGTCTACACGATGTTCGGGATACCCGACGAGGTCGAGTTCCATTGTTGCATCCCGTTGGGATATCCCAGAGGCAGGTTCGGACCCACGCGGAGATACCCGACATCGGAGACCACCAGTTGGGAACGCTGGGATGCGAAGCCGCCGTGGGCGTGATGCCCGTCAAGCGGCGCAACGCAGTTCGGTCCACCATCGCGAGCACATCCGACCTCCGGGCACTTCCTGTGCGGAATCGCTGCCAAGATTGAGGGCATCTGTCGCAGCGTCCACTTGCGTTCGACGCTCAGCCGCGGCGAGGGCCGTCCGCATTGACGAGCCTGTAGCCTGATCGGGTGAACACGGGTAATAAGACTACTTGTATGACCATCTGAGCTTGTCATGGTTACTGTTAGTCTCTCTCAAGCGAAAGCCCGTCTCAGCGAACTCCTGAACAGGGTGGAGGCGGGCCAGGAGGTGGTCATTACCCGCCGCGGCAAGGCGGTAGCGCATTTGTACCCCGCCGTCCGCCCCAGGAAGCCACTGCCACTCGCGGATCTCGCCCGGTTCCGGGCGTCCATGTCGCCATTGCGGCGCCCCGCTGCCGATCTGCTGCGCGAGGCACGAGACGACGGTCTGTGAGGTTTGCGGCTTGACGGGCACGCGCCTCCTGGCGACTACCGCAGCGGGGAGTGCGGCGCCGGCAACAGGATCGCCGAATGGGCTTCGACGATCAGATGGGCGCTCTGGTCGAGGAAGGCCCGCCACTGCGGGTCCTTCACCGCCGCGCCACGCGCCGCGGCGCGCGCGTTCAGATCGGGATAGGCCCAGAGGTGGCAGACCTCGTTCGGCTGTCCGGCCTCCGTTATCCAGGCGCCGACATTTCGGGAGTGTCGTTCTCGCGCCGGCATCACGTCGGCGAAGCGGCCCGCCCATTCCCGCACCCGGCCCACCCGGGTGCGATAGGTGCGCAGCTCGTAGACGTTGCCCGCCTGTTCCGGCGCCTTGAAGGGCAGGAACGCCTCCATGAGCCTGACCTCCTGGAGCACGATCTGGTCGCGCAACACCGCGAGGTAATCCTCCGTCCAGGCCCGGTTCTCGGCGAGCGCCGCCCGCAGGCGCCGGCGCTCGTCCAGGCTCTCGTAGCTCCACAGGTGCACGACCCGTCCGAGCGGACCGATCTCGGTACTCCAGTACCCCTCGAGCTTGCCGTAGTCGTCACCGCGGATCGGGCGGCCGACCTCGGCCGAGTTCCTGACCACCGTGTCGAGCATGCCGGGGGCGGCGCTGTAGGTGCGCAGCTCGTAGATCATGGAAGGCTCCTCTTCTCAGGGACGCATGGTGAATCGGGGCGGCCCCCGCAGGGTCTCGAGCATGGGCTGAATCCACTCCACCCACTCGCAGAGCGCGGGGCGGGTCTCGCGCGGATCGATGATGTCGTGCACCGCGAAGGACTCCGCCGCGGGATAGGGCGAGCGGGACCCCGCGAGTCGGGCCTCCAGCTCTCGGCGCATCGCCGCCGGGTCTTCGGCTTCCGCGATCCGACGCCGGTAAGCCACCGCGACGCCGCCCTCGATGGGCAGGGCGCCCGACTCCGCGGAAGGCCAGTCGAGCCGATAGGTGTCGGGAGCGAAGTGGGCGGCGGCGGCGACGCCGAACGCCTTGTGAATCTGCACCGAGGCCCACGGGGTGCGGGCCTTCGCGGCGGCGACGACCGCCGCCATGCCGTAGCGGATGGTGCCGTCGCGCTCCGCATCGGGTCCGATCATGAATCCCGGCTCGTCCACGAAGTTGAGCACGGGGAGGTGGAAGGTGTCGCAGAGCTCGATGAGCCGGCGCATCTTCTGCGCCGCCTGCGCGGTCATCGAGCCCGCCAGATACCGGCAGTCGTTGGCGGTGACGCCCACGCTCTGCCCGTTCAGCCGGGCGAGGCCGACCGCGATGCTCGGCCCGTAGGCGGGTGCGATGGGAAAGAAGGAGCCTCGATCGACCACCAGTTCCACCACGCGCAGCACGTCGAAGGGACGCCGGCGCTGGCGCGGCACGATCGAGAGCAGCTCCTCTTCGCAGCGGTCCGGCGGGTCGTCGCAGGCGGTGCGAGGCGCACGCTCGCAGACGTTCCCCGGCAGGTAGCCGAGGAATCGGCGGATCTGGCGAAGCGCGTCGTGCTCGTCGTCGGCGATGTTGTCGACTACCCCGCTTCGCACGTGCACCGCGGCGCCCCCGAGTTCCTCCTTGCTTAGGGTGCGCCCGAGCGCGCGCTCGACCAGGGCGGGGCCGCCGACCATGACCTGCGAGGTGCCGCGCGCCATCACCGAAAAGTGGGAAGCGACGAGGCGCCCGGCGGGAAAGCCCGCCACCGCGCCGAGACCCGCCGAGGCCACCGGCACTTGGCCCATCGCGTCCGCGATGACTGCGAATCGGTGGGGCTCGTAGACGGGCTCGCCCACCGTCTTCGGGCGCCGCGGATCCCCGTCGGGGCTGGACACGCTGCCGCCCCCGCCCTCGAGCAGGCGTACGAGCGGAACGCGCAGCCGCAGCGCCAGGTGCTCGGCCCAGACGCTCTTGCGAAGCCCGGAGGCGTTGGGGGAGCCGCCACGCAGCGTGAAGTCCTCGCCGCCGACCGCCACCCGGCGCCCGTCGATCTCTCCCACTCCCACCACGTAGTTGGCCGGAGTGAAGCGTTCGACGTGTCCCGCTTCGTCGAGATGGGCACTGCCCGCCATGCGCCCGTGCTCGCGGAAGGAGCCGGGATCGCAGAGCGCTTCCACGCGCTCGCGCACCGTGAGCTCGCCCTTGGCGTGATGGCGGGCGATCGCCTCCGCCCCGCCCTGGGCGCGGGCGAGCTCCCGACGATGACGGATCTCGTCTACTTCCGGTTGCCAGCTCATGAGCGTCCGCGCCCTGCCTTAGCGCCGGTGGGCGCCGCGGAGCTTACACCACCGCCGCCTCACCCCCGGCCGAGACCTCAGCTCGGCTTGAAGTCTCCCGCCGGCACCCAGCTGCTGGTCTCGCCCGCGTAGGCGGGATCGGGGTTTCCGCGCACCGTGGTGCGCCACATGATGCGCGTCTGGCGCTCGGCGTCGTACCAGGTTCCGGAGTGCAGGAGGTTGCGGTTGTCGTAGATCACCAGATCACCTCGCGTCCACTCGTGGATGTAGGTGAAGCGCCGCTGCGTCGCGTGCGAGGCGATCCGGCGCAGCAGCCTCGCGCCTTCTCCGTCCGGGCCGGGCTCCATTCCAGAGATGGGACCGATGACGAAGTCCATCTGGCCACTGTCGCAGAAGTAGAGGGATTTGCCGCCGGTCACGGGATGGGTCCGCACGAGAGGCTGACGTTGAGGCTGCTGGTGGGCGGCGAGCGGTCGCGGCGTGTCGCCGCGCCGGATCTCGTAGTCCGCGCGGCCGGTCGACGGCAGCACGTGAATGCCCTCCAGGGAGTCGATGCGCGTCTTCAACGAATCCGGGAGGGCCTCGTAGGCGGCGCTCGCGTCGGCGAAGAGGGTCTGCCCCTGGCCCTGGGGCACCGGCTGCTCGGCGTAGAAGAGCGAGAAGTCGGGCGGGGGACGCCGGAAGCTCTGATCCGTATGCCAACCCGTGCGATGGGGATACTGCACCGGAAGCAGGCCGTCCTCGGTGAGGGGCGGGTCCGGCAGGGGCGAGGGCTGGGTGTTGATGGGAGGCAGGTTGGTGATCCGGATGATCTCGGGGACCGTCTCGTGGTAATCGAAGAGAAAGCTGCGGTCCTCGAACGAGTAGCTGTTGCGGTAGTCCTCGACCTCCGGACCGAGCAGGCGGCTCAGGCGCGCCAGCAGCTCGGGCTCTTCGGATATCCCGTGCATGTCCGGAAGCAGCAGCAGCCCGCCCCGGGCGCAGATCGCATCGCCGAGGACGCCGGATTCCGCTTCCAGCGCCGCCACCGCTTCGCGCGTGCCGCGAAGCCCCGGGAAACGCATCGCCGCCCCGAAGTGCGCTCCGGGAAGCGGGTCCAGGGTGTAGAAGCGGGCCGGGTCGCTCATGACGCGCTCCTCTCCTGCGTCGGCAACAGCGCCTTGTAGGCATCCCCCTCTCCGGTCGGCATCCGGCCTTCCTGGCGCGCGATGCCCGGCGTCGCATGGATGCGCATCTCCTTCGGCGCGGGACGCCCGCCCGGCACGTCGAGCCAGAGGCGGAGCAGGTGGCGCCGGATGCCCGCCGCCCGGTCGTCCTCGAAGGCGGTGCGCGCGTGCATGACCAGGTAGTTGTTGTAGAACATCGCTTCGCCGGGTTCGAGCGTGAACTCCAGCATCACATCCGGGCGCCGGGCGACCTCGTCCATGTGGTCGAGGGCGGCACGCTCGAGCGCGCTCATCTCGCGCCCCAGAACCGCGACGCCCCGCTCCAGGTAGCCGCGCACGTAGCGGGCGCTCAGATTGCCCTCGACATAGCTGAAGACCGGTACGTTCCAGGGCGTCACCGGGTCCTCGCCGGGCGCTTCCTCGCCCGATCGGTAATAGGGGAAGCCCCGGTAGAGCGGCTCGAGATACTCCGGATGGCTGGCCAGGATCTCGTTGTGCACGGTGACGAGGGAGCAGAATCGGCTCGCACCGCCGGTCTTCGCCTTGGAGAGGCTGAGCGTGGCGACGATCTCCGAGAGATCGGTGTGCAGGTCCAGCTCCTGCCGGTTGCGGTAGGCCCGCGCGTTCGGGTCCTGCCAACTGAAGTCCATCATGTGGCCGAGGCGGTCGCCGAGCACGCTCTGCGACACGCCCACCCCCATGTGGGTGCCGATTCCCCAGAAGATGATGCCGATCTCGTCTTCGGAGTATCGGTCCACCGGGAAGCCGCGCAGGAAGACGAAGCCCCGACCATGCTGGATCTCTTCGAACCACGAGGCGATGTCCGAGGCGATCTCGGGCACCTTGAAGTGGCGGTGCTCGATGTCCTCCAGGGTCAGCCCTTCGGCCCGGATCCGCGCAAGCGCGCGTTCGAATGCCTCGATGTGATGCGGGCCGAGATCGATGGCGTAGTCGTCGGGAGAAGTCCAGTCGCGGCTGCGCCATGCGCTGGGATGCTCGATCGGGGTGCGGCAGATGTTCATCATGTCGGTATCGAACCCTGTTGCCGGCCGGGAGCGCTGCGTATTCTATCGCACCCCTGCGCTGCGATTTGGCCCGCAAGATTCACCAGATTCTCAACTGGCGCGCGCGCATCGGGCGAGAACATGCGATCGTCCTCGCACGCGAACACGAATCGGAGGCGTCATGAACGAGTTGCTGGAGCTGCGCACGTCCGAGGGCGAGCCCTTCGCGGAGGGTCACCGCTTCGGGGACACCGGTCCCTACGAACGCATTGTCGGGCGTGCGCACTTCGCCGTCGATCCGCGCTCCCCCGCGTACTCGGAGGTCGTGGACCTCGATCGGGCGCCTCGCAACGCCGATGGTCTCGTCGAGTACGCAACCGACCTGTGCATCCTCAGGCCGGTGGGAGCGGGCAATCGAAGGCTCTTCTTCGGATACGGCAACCGCGGCAACAAGCGCGAGCTTCAGTTCTTCAACGATGCGCCGGCATCGAACGATCCGCGAACCCTGCCCGCAGCCGGCAATGGCTTTCTCATGCGGCGTGGATACACCGTGGTGTGGGCGGCCTGGGAGGGGGATCTGTTGCCGGGCGACGGGCGCATGCTGCTCGATGTGCCGGTGGCGCGCGACGGCGCCGCGCCCCTTGAGGGTCTCGTGCGAACGGAGTTCATCGCGGAACGCCCCGGAGTAACGACCTTTCCCTTGAGCGGCTGGGCTTCCACGCGCAGCTATCCGAGTGTTTCTCTCGACACCTCACGGGCGAAATTGACGCGGCGGCGTTACCCCGGAGATGCGCGCGAGCCGATCGCCTCCGACGCGTGGGCCTTCGCGCGCACCGAGGGCGGAGTCGGCCTCGATGCGCAAGGCGCGGAGACCGCCCTTGTCGAGTCCGACCGGCATATCCACGTCTTCGACGGCTTCGAGCCCGGGTGGATCTACGAGCTGGTCTACACCGCGCGCGATCCCCGCCCCTACGGAGTCGGCCACGCGGTGGTGCGCGATCTGGTGAGCTTCCTGCGCTACGACGACTCGGACCGGCGCGGCGGCGCAAACCCCCTCGCGGGCCGCATCGACAAGGCCTACGCATGGGGCCGTTCGCAGACCGGGCGCTGCATCCGGGATTTCCTCCACCGGGGATACAACGCCGACGCGCGCGGCCGGCGGGTCTTCGACGGGGTGCTGCCGCACGTCTCGGGCGGCGGCCTGATGTGGATGAACCATCGCTTCGCGCGGGTCGTCAATCCCGCCGGCCAGCAGTACGAGGACCACGAGAACTGCGCGGACCGCTTCCCCTTCGCGTACGGGATGTCCACCGACCACCTGAGCGGCCGGCGGGACGCCATCCTCAAGCGACCCGATACCGACCCGCTGGTGTTGCACACCCAGAGTGCGACCGAGTACTGGCAGCGGCGCGGATCACTGGTGCACACCGACACCGAGGGCCGCGACCTCGAGCCTCCGGAGGGGGTCCGCGTCTACCTGTGGTCGAGCTCGCAGCACTTCGCCGGTCCGAACACCGTGTGTCCGGCCCGCGGCAACTGCCAGCACTACGGGAACATCGTCCAGACCTCGATGCTGTTTCGCGCGATGCTCGACGCCCTCGACGCGTGGGCCACCCAGGGCGCCGAGCCGCCCCCCAGCCGGATCCCGCGGCGGGCGGACGGGACGCTGGTCAAGTTCGAGGCGTGGAAGGCGCACTTTCCCCGCATTCCCGGCGTCATGATCCCGTCCGGTGCGAACGCCCTGCCTCTCTACGACTTCGGGCCGGACTTCGATCGCGGACTGCTTACCCGGGAGCCTCCGGAGGTGGTGGACCCCGAAGGCTACGCGGTGCTCGTCCCCGCCGTGGACGCCGACGGCAACGAGGTCGCGGGGGTGCGGGCGCCGATGGTCGAGGCCCCGCTTGGCACCTGTACGGGCTGGAACCTGCGTGCCCGCGAGTTCGGTCACGGCGCCATGCACGAGTTCACCGGGAGCTACATCCCCTTTCCGGACACCGACTCCGAAGCGGCGATGACCGGCGACCCCCGCGCTTCCATCCTCGCCCGGTACGGTGACGAGGACGGCTACGAGCGGGCCATCGAAGCGGCGGCGCGGCGGCTCGTGGACGAACGCCTGATGCTGGAGGAGGATGTCGAACGGGTCGTGGCCCGGGCGCGGGACTGGGGTCGGCCACTGCACGACGTGCGGCTGTAGCGCGCACACTTCACCGATTCTCGTCAACAGGGCGTCACGATGCCGTGACGGTGCAGCGCACGGCCCGAGAGACGCGCAAGGGAGAGCCGGAAACAGACGTAGCGCCGGTGGCGCGTAACGGTCGGCGAGCGGGCAAGCCAGGGATGGATGGCCCGGGCCGCGGAGCGACGCGGAAGGACTGCGTAGCGGTGCAGGTAGCCGACAGGTAATCGTCGTGGCACGACGCGGTACGCCTCGCTGCGCGAGAGTATTGGCGTTCGCGAGTTGAGAAATCGGTGAAGACATGCGGCTTGAGCCGGGGGGCGAGTCCGATCGACGCCGGTCAGGGCTTGCCATGGGCGTCGCATAGTGGACAATTCACCGGTGGCCGCATGTCCCCGCCCGACGGGCGAAGAGACCACCGAGCACCACATAGTGGACAATTCGCCGGAGGCCGCATCGTTCAAGGCCCGGCGTTTTTCAGCCATGAGCCAGTTAGCCGATTCGGTGGCTTTCTTGCCATGTTCGACTCTGACTTGAGTTGAGGAGGAGCAACCAATGTTCGGAAGAAGAAGTTGTGGGGTCGCCGGGGCGGCCATACTGGGTTCCCTGGCCCTGCTCGCGACCGGCGTGGCCCACGCTATCGTCGACCTCGATGCCGAGGACAAGAGCAAGGCCTCGGTCACCTTTGCCAAGGAGCTCCTGAAAGCTTCCACCAAGCACGGGGACGTCGACTACTACACGGTGACGGCGACCGGCGGCAGTGGTGACTCCGGCCTCGTCAAGGCCAAGCTGGGCGCGGTGGTGGGCGCCGACAGGAACGCGGTCGTGACGTTCACCTTCCAGAACCTGGTGTTCCTCCATGACAGCACCGCCCCGACCATCTCCTTCGAGGACTCGGCCGGAACCGACGTCAGCGGTGTGAATGACGCGCACTTTGGGGGCGGGACCAGGGGAATGAACACGGTGAGCTACCGGCTCAGCCCCACCGCCGAGTTGCCGGCGGACACGGTGCTCTTCCTCGGCGTTCCGACCGGCGGGGTGGGCATATCGGCCAGCGCGCCGGTATCGATCACGATGGATTTGACGGCGGAGCCGGCCCAGGAAGGCGGCGATCCGGTGACCTATCAGGTGAGCCACCCGATTGCGATCGATGCCAGGCCCGCGCTCAAGGTGACATCGACCCCCAACTCCCCTGTGGCTTCGGTTGAAGATGGGTACCGGAAGTTCAAGGCGGGCCCGGGGGTGTCGAGCGACCGGTTGACGGCGTCGCTTGGCCGCATCACGGTGTCGGCCGAGCCGTACTTGAAGCCGGATGGCACCGCCGTAGGTGAAAACGACATCTGGAGTGCCGGGTTCGCTACTTGGTACGTCTTGGACGATGATGAGGGACTCGCTGGAGTACCCGATCAATTCAGTTCCGCCATCGTCAGGGGCGATTTCTCTTTCGCCTCATCGGCGGCAACGAGCGTGGATTGCCCACCGCTGGGTGGCTGGACCGGGCCCGACATGAGGAGAAGCGACGACCAATCGCGGCTGCGCATACAGTATGGCCGAGCTGTCGACGCCAGATTACTCTGCATCGGGGTAAGCGGAGGGGCCGACGCCACGCCGATCGCGAGAACCGCCCCCTATGTGGCCGAGTTCTCGTTCATTTACACCGACGATGTGAATCCGGACCTGGTTCCGACGACGGCAAGCGCCTCTTACGGCTCCATTGGCCGCGACGGCGCGATGGTGCGCATTCCGTACCTGGTCACCGACGAGCGCTACAACCAGCGCATCGTGATCGTGAACCACGGGGCGGCGACGAACTACGAGATGAGCTTCACGTCGGAGGAAGGCATCACGGCACAGGCCGGGATGGAGTCGAGCGGAACGCTGCCCTCCGGCACCACGGTGCTGCGGACCAGCGATGTGGTGACGATCGAGGGCGGACCGCCGCACCGTGTTTCCGGCACCCTCACCATCGAAGCCGTTGCGGGCAGCGTGAGCGTCGCCACCAATCAGACCAACCGGAGCAATGGCAGCACCGACACGGTGGTGTACAAGGTGCAAGGCCAGTAACGCCAGGCGAGAGAAGCCAGCGGCTTCAAGGCGCGACGGCGCGACACGAAAGAGAAGGGCTTCGGCCCTTCTCTTTTTTGGGCGTGACCTACGCAGCGTCTCACCGACAGTGGGTGGTTTCGGGCGCCAAGATACCGTGGCAGTGGGGCACACGGATCGAGAGACGCAAAACGGCGAGCCGGGAACCGTCGAGACGCCACCGGTTGCTTCCCCCCGGCGAGCGGGCAAGCAAGCGGCGGAATGCCCGGGCCGGAGAGCAACGCCCAGGGACTGCGTAGCGTTGCAGGTAGCCGACACGTAATCGTCGTGGCACGACGCGGTACGCCTCGCTACGCGACAGTATTGGGGTTCGCGAGTTGAGAAATCGGTGAAACTTGCGGCTTGAGCCGCAGGGGCCGAGTCCGATCGATGCCGGTCAGGGCTTGCCATGGGCGTCGCATAGTGGACAATTCGCCGGAGGCCGCTTGGGCTCAAGGCCGAGATTTCGAGCCATGAGCCGATTGGCCGATTCGGCGGCTTTCTTGTCATGTTCGACTCTGACTTGAGTTGAGGAGGAACAACCAATGTTCGGAAGAAGAACTTTCGGGGTCGCCGGGGCGGCCATACTGGGTTCCCTGGCCCTGCTCGCGACCGGCGTGGCCCACGCGATCGTCGACCTCGATGCCGAGGACAAGAGCAAGGCCGCGGTCACCTTTGCCAAGGAGCTCTTGAAGGCTTCCACCACGCACGGGGACGTCGACTACTACACGGTGACGCAGACCGGCTCCGGGGATGGCGTTGGCCTCGTGATGGCCAAGCTGGGCGCGGTGGTTGCCGCCGACAGGAACGCGGAGGTGACCTTCACCTTCCAGAACCTGGTTTTCCTCAGTACCAGCACCGCACCGGCGATCACTGTCGAGGACGCGGACGGGCAGCCAGTTGTCGCGGGCCAGGCACACTCGGGGGGCGGGCTCTCGGGAGAGAACACGGTGAGCTACCGACTCAGCCCCACCGCCGAATTGCCGGCGGACACGGTGCTCTCCCTCGGCGTTCCCGACGGCGGGGTAGGCATATCGGCCAGCGCGCCGGTATCGGTCACGATGGATTTGACGGCGGAGCCGGCCCAGGTCGGCGGCGATCCGGTGACCTACCAGGTGAGCCACCCCAATGCGATCGATGCCAAGCCCGCGCTCAAGGTGACAACGACCCCGAACTATCCCGTGGCCTCGGTCGAAGATGGGTACCGGAAGTTCAAGGCGGGCCCGGGGGTGTCGAGCGACCGGTTGTCGGCGTCGCTTGGTGGGCTATCCATCTCGGTCGAGCCCTACTTGAAGCCGGATGGCGCCGCCGTAGCCAAGAGAGATATCTATCAACCTGGGTTCACAGATAGCCATCACAGTGGCGAAAATATCACGACACTTCCTTCGTCTGACGAGACAGGTTACGTGGTAATCCAGGGCGATACCTCTTTCATCTCCAGGGCGGTTACGGACACGGTTTGCCCATCGAACCTTGGCTCGCATGTCAATTACAGGCGAAGTGACGAGGAACCGCGATTGCGCCCACAGTATGTTTCTTCTATTGACGGCGATTTGCTGTGCGTCACGGTGAGCGGAGCGGCCGACGCCACGCCGATCGCGAAGACCGCCCCGTACGTTGCCGAATTTACGTTTGTTTACAAAGATGCTGTGAACCCGGATTTTGTCCCGGCGTCGCCGGTGATTGCCCCCCCCTACGGCTCCATTGGCCGCGACGGCGCGATGGTGCGCATTCCGTACCTGGTCACCGACGAGCGCTACAACCAGCGCATCGTGATCGTGAACCACGGGGCGGCGACGAACTACGAGATGAGCTTCACGTCGGAGGAAGGCGTCACGGCGCGGGCCGGGATGGAGTCGAGCGGAACGCTGCCCTCCGGCACCACGGTGCTGCGGACCAGCGATGTGGTGACGATCGAGGGCGGACCGCCGCACCGCGTTTCCGGCACCTTCACCATCGAAGCCGTTGCGGACAGCGTGAGCGTCGCCACCAACCAGACCAACCGGAGCAATGGCAGCACCGACACGGTGGTGTACAAGGTGCAAGACCAGTAACGCCAGGCAAGAGAAGCCCGAGCGGCTTCGAGGCGCGCGACGGCGCGACACGAAAGAGAAGGGCTTCGGCCCTTCTCTTTTTTTTGGGCGTGACCCAAGCCGCGTCTCACCGACACTCGGTAGCTTCGCACGCCAGGAGGTCGTGGTAGGGGATTTAGCCCGCATTCGTCACCGATTCTCCAAGACGAGGTGCATTCTGGCTGAAGGACGCAGATTTTGCCGATGTAGGGGGTTGAGCAGCGCCGATTGGCGTAATCGGGCCCTGTTAAGCAGCGGTGAAGAGCGATTTATACGATTCTGGCGAGCTGAACGGTCGCTGATGTTGCGAAGCGAGCGAGCGGTAGGCTCGGCGGCGCGCCGATCAGTGGTTCCTGGGCCAGGGAGAGGTGCGGAAGACTATCCAGGTGGGTGCCACAAGGGCGCTTTGTGCAAGTTCACCAGCACCTGGGCAAAGGTCTTGGCGTAGGGATACGCTTGGGAGAACGACAGCCAGACTCGCCGAGCGGTGATTTTGACCCGGGCGGCGACCTTGAGCAGTTTCAGTCGCAGCGTGGCGCACTGGGCGCGGGCGAACTCAGTGCCCGATGTTCCGAGTCTTCGTAGCGCGTGCATTAGCACGTAGGCAAACGAGGAGAAGTACAGCCGCAACTGATTCGCACGCATCGTGTGGGCGCTGGTGCGGTCGGCAAAGAGGTCGAGCTGCTGCTCCTTGATGCGGTTTTCCATCTCGCCGCGCGCGCAGTACAACTGTTCGTACAAGCGCTTGGCCGCGGCCTTGCGCGGGGAGAGGCTGGTGACCACGAAGCGCGGGTTCTCCCCCTTGGACAGATACTCCGCCTTGCCCACCACTCGACGGCTGCGGCTCCACGACTTGCGAGTGCGGTAGGTGAAGTCGCCGAAGCGCCGGGCCGCCTTGCCGGTACGCCCATGCACCGCGCGCGCCTGGTGCATCGCAGCGCCCAGGGCGCGCGTCAGACGGCGATTGCGCGCCAATCCCAGCACGTAGTCCACCCTATGGTCCTCGCACCACTTCATGATGGGCTCGCGACAAAAGCCCGAATCGCCTCGGATATGGATGCGTGTCCTGGGCCAGTGGCGGCGAATCTGACCGACAATGCGGGCGAGCTCCTCAATGCTGCCGGCCGAGGCATCCTGGTTGGACTCGCGCAGCCGCGCGCACAACAGGTGCTCGCCACAGAAGATGTACAGCGGCAGATAGCAGTAGCAACCGTAGTAGCCGTGAAAGAATCGCCCCTCCTGGCTCCCGTGCAACGGGTCGTCGGTCGCATCCAGGTCCAGCCACAGCTCACGCGGCGCCTGTGAGTGCGACTCCACATAGAGCTCCACTAACAGCTCATCGAACCCCTCACCACGCGCCACGATGCGCTTGTATCGGTCATGCGCCGCCTGCTCAGGTGCGCCCAGCTCCATGCGGTTCAACGTGCTCGCACTGGCCAATGCACAGCCTCGGTCACGCTCGCGTACCCGACCCTCCCCCGTTACATCGCGCTTGCCCACCAGCAACGACAGCACCGCATCTGTACGCAGCTCCCCATGGTCGTTGAGGTCTTCGTATCCCAACGCAATGCCATATACCCGCTGCGATACCAGCTCATCCACGCTATGTTCCACGCTCGCAGGGTTGCGGTAATCCACCATGCAACCCGATACCCGCGACATCAGACCGATTCGCTTGTCCACCTCGCGTAGCAGTACCCCACCCGCATCGCTGCTGATGTGGCCGCCGTCGAATCGACCCGTGACACAACGACGTCCCAACGCGTGAAACTCAAGCTGCTTGCCACTACACTGTGTCTCCAAGGCTGCTTCCTCGTCGTCTGGCTTAACTTGTTGATCACACAACCGTTATGCCATGAGGAGCAGCCTTTTTCCATCCCCTCGGTGAAATTTGCGGGTTAGCCTCTCCCGCCTGGCCCGTGTCTCACGGGACGACACTTCGTGAAGCGGTGGCGATCACACGGGTCGGGCCTGGATGACTTGCCACAGCGCGCTTCAACCAGTGGATAATGTGTCTGTTTTATGCTTTTCTTCCCGAAACCGGGAGGAAACAGCGTTATGGAGGGTTTCTGGGAGAGTCTTGGCAATGCCGTGATGCTGATCCTCACTTGGGATCCCGACCTCATCGAGATCATCGGACTCTCGCTCCGGGTCACGGTTACCGCCACCGCCATCGCCTGTGTGATCGGACTACCGCTCGGCGCCGTGGTCGGCGCCTTCTCGTTTCCCGGCCGAGCGGTGGCGGCGCTCCTTCTGAACTCCCTGATGGGCTTGCCGCCCGTGGTGGTGGGGCTATTTGTCTACCTGATGCTCTCGGCCTCGGGCCCTCTCGGGGTGCTGGGCCTGCTCTATACCCCGGCCGCGATGATCATCGCGCAGGCGATCCTCGTCACCCCGATCGTGGCGGCGCTGACCCGACAGGTGGTGGAAGACCTGCACCGGGAATACGCCGAACAGTTCTCGTCGCTTCAGGTAGGCCCCCTCGATCGCGTCACCGCGCTCCTGTGGGACGCCCGCTACAGTCTGTTGACGGTGGCGCTTGCGGGCTTCGGCCGCGCGGTGGCCGAGGTCGGCGCGGTGCTCATCGTGGGGGGCAACATCAATCACGTGACCCGGGTGATGACGACGGCCATCGCGCTGGAGACGTCGAAGGGCCACCTCCAGCTCGCGCTGGCGCTCGGCGTGGTCCTGCTCGTGATCGCGATCGTCGTCAACGCCGGGGTGATGGCGCTGCGAACCTCCGCGGTGCGTGGCGCCTATGCCTGAGGTAGCGACCGCGATGGGGGCCGCGGGGTCGGATACGCGAACGGAAGGTGCTCCCGTCGCGTTGCTGCGCGCCCGGGCGCTGTGCTTCGATTCCGGGGGACGGCGGCTTATCGACGCCATGGACGTGGATATCCGCCCCCAGCGCCGCACCGTGATCATGGGCGCCAACGGCGCGGGCAAGAGCCTGCTCCTGCGCCTGCTGCATGGACTGATTCCGCCGAGCGCGGGCGAGGTCCTGTGGCGAGGACGGCCTCTCGACCGGGAGGGCCGGCGGGCGCAGGCCATGGTGTTTCAGCGCCCGGTGGTGCTGCGGCGCTCGGTGCTCGCCAACCTGCGCTTCGCCCTGGCGGTACGCGGTGTGCGCGAAGCGGATCGCACGGCGCGGGAGGCGGAAGCGATCGATCGGGCACGACTTCACGACATGGCGCACCGACCCGCCCGGACCCTCTCGGTGGGCGAGCAGCAGCGACTCGCCGTCGTCCGCGCGCTCGCCTGCAGACCACGCTTGCTCCTGCTCGATGAACCCACCGCGAGCCTCGACCCGGCCTCCACGCACGCGATCGAAGAGCTCATCCGCGAGGCGCACGGCGGTGGTGTCGCCGTCGTCCTGGTGACCCACGACCTGGGGCAGGCTCGACGCCTCGCCGACGACGTGATCTTCCTGCATGCGGGGCGCGTCGCCGAAACCGGACCGGCCTCGCGGGTGCTCGACTCGCCGCGCTCGGATGCGGCCCGCGCCTGGCTGGAGGGGCGTCTCCATCTCGGCCCTCCCGCTCCCCGCCTGGTCTGTCCGACTGGCGAGAGCCCGGCGGGCACGGATACCGGCCGGGGCAAGCGCATCCACGAGTTGGGGCGTGCGGGCGGGTCTCGGTAGTGTCGCCCGCCCACCTCAAGCGCGCTCCTGGCGGGTCATGCCGGCAGATGCGCGCCCGCTGCCGTGAGTGCGGGACACATGGTGGCCGGACCGCAAGCCGGCATCCCGAACGGAGACATTCCATGATCGGAGGCGCCTTGCTCGGCGTCGTCGCCCTCGCTCTGGCGGCGGTCGCACCGTCCGGCCCGGCGGCGGAACCCGGGGAGTTCATCATCCTCCAGTCGACGACTTCGACCCGCAATTCGGGTCTCTTCGAACACATCCTGCCGATGTTCTTCGAGGAGACCGGAATCGAAGTCCGCGTAGTCGCGGTCGGCACCGGGCAGGCGATACGCAATGCCGCCAACGGAGACGGCGATGTCCTGCTCGTGCACGCCAAATCCGCCGAAGAGCAGTTCGTGGCCGAAGGTCACGGCATCGCCCGCACGAACGTCATGTACAACGACTTCGTCATCGTGGGCCCGCCCTCGGACCCCGCGGGCGTCCAGGGTATGCGCGACGTGATCGCCGCCTTCAAGGCGATCGCGGAAGCCCGGGCGGCGTTCGCCTCGCGTGGCGACGACAGCGGCACCCACAAGGCGGAGATGAGCCTGTGGAGCGAGACCGGGGTCGACGTGCAGGCGGCCTCGGGCGGCTGGTACCGCGAGACCGGATCGGGCATGGGCGCGACTCTCAACATCGGTACGGGCATCGGCGCCTACGCCATGACCGACCGCGCCACCTGGATAGCCTTCGCCAACAAGGGGGACTACCAGATCATGGTCGAGGGCGATCCGAAGCTCTTCAACCAGTACGGAATCATCCTCGTGAACCCGCGGCGGCACCCCAGCGTCAAGGCCGAACTGGGTCGCCGCTTCGTCGACTGGATCCTGTCCCGGGAAGGCCAGGCCGCCATCGCTTCCCACCGGATCGACGGCCAGCAGCTCTTCGTCCCGAACGCGGGAAGCTGATGGCGGCGCTCGGGGAACGCCGGTGGCGAAATCTCTCGCAAACCCTCCGATTTCCGTCCGGGCGATTGAACCCCGAAACACGATGTTGGTACTTTGCGCCCATGTTCCGGCGGTGCGGGACCTGGCGCGTGGTTCAATGTCGCGCTGGCGCGCCCGGGAAGACTGAGGAAGCAATCATGAAGTCCGTGATCGGGCTCGCTTGCGCAGTCCGGCGGCGCGAGGAAGGAGCGTGGATGCCGATGACGGACGGGATGCGCCTCGCCGCCCGGTTCCGGCGATCGGCGAACCTCGACTTGCGCGAGAATGGCGCCCGCGTCCGCCGCCGCACCTGGAACCTCTCCATCGCGCGCGACGGCGTCTGAGCGCGATGCGCGCAAGACAACCCAAACGACAAGGAACGATTCAGGATCATGAGTGAGTCGCAGGCCCGCTACCGGGTCGGAGTGGATATCGGCGGAACCTTCACCGACGTTGCCCTCGCGGGGAAGGGAGAGAGCTTCACGAGCAAGGTGCTCACCACGCCGAGGGCGCCGGAAGAGGGGGTGCTGCAGGGGTTGGCGCAGGCCCTCGGGCATGCCGGCATCGATCCCGGCGACCTGGAGGTGGTCATCCACGGCACCACCCTTGCGACCAACGCGATCATCGAGCGCAAGGGGGCGAAGACCGCCCTGGTGGTCACGGAGGGCTTCCGCGATTCGGTGGAGATGGCCTACGAGAACCGCTTCGAGCAGTACGACATCCACGTGCAGAAGCCGGCGCCGCTCGTGCCCCGCTATTTGCGGGTGCCGGTGCGCGAGCGCGTGGATGCGGCGGGGCGCGTGCTGCTCCCCCCCGACCCCGCCTCGATCGACGCGATGATCGAGCGGCTCGCGCGCGAAGAGGTGGAGAGCATCGCGATCGGCTTCGTCCATGGCTACGCCAATCCCGCGCACGAGGAGCTGGTCGCGGAGCGTCTGCGCGACGCCTTCCCCGATACCTGGCTCACCCTGTCCTCCGACGTCTGCGCGGAGATCCGCGAGTACGAGCGGCTCTCCACCGCGTGTGCGAACGCCTACGTGCAGCCGCTCATGGCCCGTTATCTCCGCAACCTCCGGCGGCGCATGGAGGAAGCCGGCATCCGCGCGCCCCTCCTGATGATGACCTCCGGCGGCGGGCTCACCACCGTCGAGACCGCCATCCGGCACCCGATCCGGCTGGTGGAGTCGGGGCCGGCCGGCGGCGCGATCCTGGCGAGCCGTCTCGCGGCGGAGAAGGGCATCGATCAGGTGCTCTCCTTCGACATGGGCGGCACCACCGCCAAGATCTGCCTCATCGACGACGGCCAGCCCCAGTCCTCGCGCACCTTCGAGGTGGACCGCGTCTACCGCTTCACCAAGGGCAGCGGGCTGCCCTTGCGCATTCCGGTCATCGAGATGGTGGAGATCGGGGCGGGCGGCGGCTCCATCGCGCACCTCGATCGCCTCGGCCGCATCGGGGTCGGGCCGGAGAGCGCGGGCGCGGAGCCGGGACCGGCCTGCTACGGCCGGGGCGGGGAGCGCTCCACCGTCACCGACGCGGATCTGGTGCTGGGGCGCATCGATCCCGAGCGCTTCGCCGGCGGCAGCATGCCGCTTCGCCGCACGGCGGCGGAGGATTCCCTCTCGCGTGACGTGGGGGAGGCGATGAACCTCGACACTTCGCTCGCGGCCTTTGCGGTGAGCGAGGTGGTGGACGAGAACATGGCGAACGCGGCGCGCGTGCACGCGATCGAACGCGGCAAGGACGCGGGCTCTCGCACCCTCGTCGCCTTCGGCGGCGCGGCGCCCCTGCATGCGACGCGCCTCGCCGAGAAGCTCGGCATCGACACCGTCATCGTGCCGGGCGACGCCGGCGTCGGCTCCGCGATCGGCTTCCTGCACGCGCCGGTCTCCTACGAGGTGGTGCGCAGCCGTTACACGCGCCTCGGCGCCTTCGACGCGGACACCGTCAACGCGATGTTCGAGGCGATGCGCCGCGAGGCGGAAGAAATCGTGCGCCTCGGCGCGCCGGACCGCGAGCTCGTCGAGACCCGCATCGGCTACATGCGCTACGTGGGACAGGGGCACGAGGTGGACGTGTCGATACCCGGCCGCCGCCTCGAGGCGGGCGACGGCGCGACCCTGCAGGCGGCCTTCGACGCCGCCTACCGCGCGCACTACGCACGGGTGATCCCCGGCATGGATGTCGAGGTGCTGACCTGGTCGCTCACGCTCAGCGCGCCGGTGGCGGCGCCGGAATCCGTGCTGGAGCCTCCCGCAGTGGAGGCGGGCGCGGCCGAGGGTCACGCCTCGCTCTTCAACACCGAGCGGACCGACTACGATCGGGTGCCGGTCTACTCCCGGGAGCGGCTCGCGCCCGGGATGCGGCTGCGCGGCCCCGCTCTCATCCCCGAGCACCAGACCACCACCGTGGTCGGCGAGGGCTTCGACGCGCGCATTGACGGGCGCGGCAACATCGTACTGGAGAAGACATGAGCGCCAATTCCCCTCTGTCGCGGATCCACAATCAGCTCATGTGGAACCGCCTCATCGCGGTGGTCGAGGAACAGGCCCAGACCCTCATCCGCACCGCGTTCTCCAACACCGTGCGCGAGGCCGGCGACCTCTCCGCCGGGGTCTTCGACCTCGAAGGACGCATGCTCGCCCAGGCCGTGACCGGCACCCCGGGCCACGTGAACGCGATGGCCGCCTCGGTGGGCTTCTTCCTCGAGAAGTTTCCCATCGCCACGATGCGAGAAGGCGACATCTATATCACCAACGACCCCTGGATGGGCACCGGGCACCTGCACGACTTCACCGTGGTCACCCCCGCCTTCCGGCGCGGGCGCGCCGTCGCCCTCTTCGCGAGCACCAGCCACGTGGTCGACGTCGGCGGACTCGGGTTCGGACCGGACGGCCGGCAGGTGTACGAGGAAGGCATCTACCTGCCCATCATGCACCTCGCCCGCGAAGGGGTGATGAACGAGTCCCTGCTGGAGATCGTGCGGGCCAACGTGCGCGAGCCGGTGCAGGTGGAGGGCGACTTCTACTCCCTCGGCGCGTGCAACGATACCGGAGTCGCGCGCCTGCTGGAGATGATGGACGAGTTCGGGCTCGACGGCGTCGAGGAGCTCGGCGGGTTCATCATGGAGAGCTCCCACCGGTCGATGCTGGAGGAGATACGCGCGCTGCCTTTCGGGACTTACGAGAACCACATGCGGATCGACGGCTACGACGAGCCGCTCGACCTCGTCGCGAAGCTCGCCATCGGCGAGACCGGCATCGACATCGACTTCGACGGCACCTCGCCCGTCTCCGCCTACGGCATCAACGTGCCGATCACCTACACCCAGGCTTACGCCTCCTTCGGCGCGCGCTGCGTGATCGGGTCGAGCGTACCGAACAACACCGGCTCGCTCGCCCCGGTGCGGGTCAGCGCCCCGCCCGGGTGCATCCTGAACGCCCCCCATCCGTGCGCGGTGGCCGCCCGCCACGCCATCGGCCAGATGCTGCCCGACGTGGTGCTCGGCTGCCTGGAGCCGGCGCTCGAAGGTCAGGTGCCGGCGGAGGGTACCTCGTGCCTGTGGAACCCGGTGCTCTACGCCGGTCACGGCGTTGCGGGCCGCGCCGGCGACGCCACCCCCTTCACCGTCTCGCTCTTCCACAACGGCGGCACCGGCGCGCGTCCGCGGGCGGACGGTCTCTCCGCCACCGCCTTTCCCTCCGGAGTGCGCAACACGCCGGTGGAGATCAACGAGGCGATCGCGCCCATCATCGTCTGGCGCAAGGAGTACCGCCAGGACTCGGGCGGACCCGGCCGTCACCGCGGCGGCACCGGCCAGATCATGGAGATCACCAGCGCGGAGGAGGCCCCCTTCGCGATCTCCTCGATGTTCGACCGCATCACCTATCCCGCGCGCGGGCGCCAGGGCGGGGCGGCGGGGCGCACCGGGCGCATGTATACCGGCGACGGGACCGAGCTCCGCGGCAAGGGCCGCCAGCCGGTGCCGGCGGGCGGGCGCCTCGTCATGGAGATGCCGGGCGGCGGCGGCTACGGCGACCCCTTCGAGCGCGATCCCGAGCGGGTTCGCGACGACGTGAGGAACGAGCTGGTCAGCGTGGAAGCCGCGGCGCGCGACTACGGCGTGGTGCTGGCGGCGGACGGCAGCGTCGACGGCGCCGCGACCGCGGCGCGCCGGGGCGCGGCGCGCTGAGGGCCCCCTCTCACTGATTCACGATCAGTCCGGCGCGAGCTCGCGGATCGCGCCCCACGCCGCCTCCACGTGGCGCCGCTCGGTGCCGGTGGCGCCGATCGCCATGCGCAGCGTCAGCTTGCCGTCCAGGCGGGTGTGGGTGAGGTAGAGGCGACCGGAAGCGTTGAGGGCGTCCAGGAGGCGCTGGTTTGCGTCGTCCCCGCCCCGATGGCGGAAGCACACCAGGCTGAGCGGCGCGGGGGCCGCGAGCTCGAAGCGGGGGTCGTTTTCCACCCAGGACGCGAAGGCTTGCGCGAGGGCGACATGGCGGCGGACGTGGGCGCGCAGCCCCTCCTCGCCGTAGTGGCGGATCACGAACCACAGCTTGAGCGCCCGGAAGCGCCGGCCGAGCGGCACGTGCCAGTCGCGGTAGTCGAACACCGCCTCGCTCTCCGTCGCCCGGTTGCGCAGGTACTCCGGCAGCACGCTCAGGCTCTTGATGAGCGCGGCGCGCTCGGCCACGTACATGCAGTCGCAGTCGAAGTTGGTGAGCATCCACTTGTGCGGGTTGAAGCAGTAGCTGTCCGCGAGCTCGAGTCCGTCGTTCACGAAGCGCAGCTCCGGTGCGAGCGCGGCGGAGCCGGAGTGGGCGCCGTCGACGTGCAGCCATAGCCCCTCCCGGGCGCAGATCTCCCCGATCGCGCGCACCGGATCGAGGGCGGTGGAGGAGGTCGTGCCGGCGGTGGCGCACACGAAGAAGGGCGCGCGCCCGCACGCGCGGTCCGCCGCGATCGCCTCGGCAAGGGCGTCCGGGCGCATCGCGAAGTCGGCGTCGACCGCGACGAGGCGCAGGTTCTCGCGCCCGATGCCCGCGATCTTCACCGCCTTTTCGATCGAGGAGTGGGCCTGGTCCGAGGTGTAGGCGACGAGACGCTGCCCGTCGGTACCCCGCTCGTTGCTCGCGAAGCCGGTGGCGCGCTCGCGCGCCGCGAGCAGGGCGCAGAGGCTCGCGCTCGACGCGGTGTCCTGGATCACCCCACCGCCGGCGCCGGTCGAGAGGAAGCGCTCCGGCAGTCCCAGCATGCCCACCAGCCAGTCGAGCACGTGGGTCTCGACCTCGGTGCAGGCGGGGCTCGTGGCCCACAGCATGCCCTGTACTCCCAGCCCCGCCGCGAGCAGGTCGCCGAGGATCGCGGGGCCGGAGGCGTTGGCGGGGAAGAAGGCGAAGAAGTTCGGCGACTGCCAGTGGGTGATCCCCGGCATGACGATCTCTTCCATGTCCGCGAGCCAGGCCTCCACCTCGTCGCCCCCGGGGGGAGGGCGCGGGGGCAGCTTGGCCCGCACCTCGCCGGGTTGCGCCGGCGAGAGCACCGGATAGCGCTCGACTTCCTCCATGTAGCGGGCGATCCAGTCGACGACGAGGCGCCCGGCGCGCCGAAATTCGTCCGGGGACATGTGGGTGGGGGTGTCGCTCACGATTCCTCTCCCGGGGTGGCGTTCCACTTGATCGGCAGTTGCCCCATGAGGCGCACGTAACGCTTAGGATCCGATGCCGGATCGACGAAAGATGTCCGCGGGAGGTTCCCCATGTCGCTGCTCATTCGTGACGCCACGATCATCACCATGGACGAGGCCGGATCGATCCTCGCACCCGGCGCGGTGCGCGTCGAGGGAACGCGCATCGTCGAGGTTGGACCGAGCGACGAGGTCGCGGCCCGGGCGCCGGAAGGGTGCGAGGTCATCGATGCGCGGGGGCGCATCGCGCTGCCCGGCTTCGTCAGCGCGCACAACCACCTCGGATACACGGTGTTCCGCGGCCGCGCCGAGGACATCGGCTACGCGCCCACCCACCGCGTCTACCTGCCGATGAGCATGGTGATGCGTAACGATGAGCGCGAAGCGCTCGGCAGTCTCGCGGTCGCGGAGCTGATCCGCGGAGGCGTGACCACCGTGTTCCAGATGGAGGAGGACGCCGAGGCGCTCCTGCCCTTCATCGAGGAATCGGGGATCCGGGCCTCGGTCGGCCTCATGACCCATGACGTCGATCTCGAGCGGCTCATGGGCGGACACACGGTGTTCGACGAATCCGAGAGACGTCGGCAACTCGATCGGGCGGTGGGACTCGCGCGCGAGTGCGACGGTGCGGCCGGGGGGCGGGTGAGCGGCGTGATCACCACCAACGGCGTCGCCACCTCGTCGCCCGAGCTCATGCGGGCGCTTCGCGCGGCCGCGGACCGGCTCGGCGCGCGCCTCTCGATCCACCTCGGAACCGGCGAGGCGGAGATGACGCGGGATATTCACGGGATGGAGCCCGTAGCGTACGCGCGGGCCAACGGCTTGCTCGGCGAGGACGTGCTGGCCGTGCACTGCTACACGATCGGCGAGGCGGACCTCGACACCCTCGCCGAAACCGGCACGCGTGTCGCCCATTGCCCGCTGATGAATCAGTTTCGCGGCGAGATCGCGCCGGTGGCGACGATGCGCGAGCGCGGCGTCACGGTCGGTCTCGGCATCGACAACTACTTCTCCGACTTCTTTGACCTGGTTCGCTCCTGCGTCGCGGTCGCGCGCATCCGCGCCGACAGTCCCGAGGTGATGCAGGCGCCGGAGGCGCTCGCGCTCGCCACCATCGGTTCGGCGCGCGCGGTGGGGCTTTCGGACCGCATCGGCTCGATCGAGGCCGGGAAACAGGCGGACATCCAGCTCGTGGACATGCGCCGTTTCGGCCTGACCCCGGTTACCGATCCCGTGCGCACCCTGGTCTATCACGCGCACGCCAAGGACGTGGAGACGGTCCTCGTCGACGGCCGGGTGCTGGTGCGTGACGGCGTGCTCCTCGGCCTCGACGAAGACGCGCTCATCGAGCGGGCGGCGGTGGCCGGCGCGGCCGCGTGGGAGCGCTTTCATGCGCGCTTCGGCGCTTACGCCGCCTGAGCCGCCAGTTTCACCGGTTTGCCGCTACGGACGTGGTTTTGCTCGCGTTGGCGCGCCTTGCTCTGTCGCGCCGCAACGACTTCGTGTCGGCAGCCTGCTGCAACGAAGCGCGTGAAGGACTTTGCGTTCAGCTCGCCCCGAACCAGGCCAAGAGGTCCTCAAGCGACGAGATGACCCCGCGCTCGGCATCGGCGTGTTCCAGGCTGCGGTCCACGAGCACTCCGATGAGGCCGGCGGCGCGCGCGCCCTCGACGTCGGTGCGGGGATCGTTTCCGGCGTGCAAGGCTTCCTCCGGCGCCACGCCCAGACGCGAGAGGGTGAGGGCGAAGATTGCGCCCTCCGGTTTGGCCGCGCCGCTCGCGCTCGAATAGGTCACGAGGTCGAAATAGTGGTCGAGTTCGAGTGCGCGCAGGATGTTCATGAGGCGGGAGTCGAAGTTGGAAATCACCGCGGTGCGGCAGCCGCGCGCGCGTAGCGCTTGCAAGGTCTCGACCGCCTCGGGATAGGCGCGCCACGCGCCGCCCCGCGCGTAGTGCTCGTAGAGGGCGTCGAAGAAGGGGTTGAAGGATTCGACCCCGCCCGCTGCGTCGACGACGCGGCCCACGAGCTCGCGCCACCAGCCCCGTTCGAGACCGGGGATCCGGCTTGGCGATGCGCCGGGGAAGCAGAGCGGCGACATCTCCGAGAGCGCGGTGTGAAGCGCGGTCTCCACCGTTTCGGGGTCGAGAAGGGCGCCGAAGCCGCGGGCGACCTCGGCGTAGGTCTCCCCCGCCGGTCGCGCCAAGGCAATCAGAGTGCCGGTGGCGTCGAGGGTGAGCGCGCGCAGAGTCGGAGAGGGGGCAGGCAATTTGGGGGATTCGGTGAGCCTAGGTCTGCACCCGCCGCCTTGGGCCGACAGGCGAGAGCGAGCGTATCAATTCCGAGAGTCCGGGTCATGCCGGCTCAGTCCCGTGGGCCGCGGTCGCCATGACCGGCGCAACGCCTCCCGGGTTCGGGAGCTCTGCGCCGTCATCGCTACGAAATCCGGTGAGATTCGCGGGTCAACCCCGAGCCTCGCGTGCGCGCACGGCACGCCACGCGAGATGCACGCATTCCATCACGCAGGTGGCGGCGAGGAACGCGCTCATGCCGCCGACGTCGTAGAGCGGGGAGAGGGTGTTGACGTCGGTGGCGACGATGTCGAGGCCGGCGAGTCCCTGCAGGATGGTGAGGCCCTCGCGCGCGGAGACGCCGCCCCAGGTGGGCGTGAACACGCCGGGCGCGCACGAAGGGTCGAAGAAGTCCATGTCCCAGCACAGGTAGACCGGCCGGCCCGCGACCCGCTCGCGCAGGTGCGTGAGCAGGCGTTCGATGCCCATCGCCAGCATGTCCTGGCCGGATATCAGCTCGAAGCCCTTGGCGCGGGTGAACTCGAACACCCCGCTCATCGATATCGTGCCGCGCGCCCCGACGTGCAGAGAGTGGCTGACGTCGACGATGCCTTCTTCCGCGGCCCGCGCGAAGGTGGTGGCGGGATTGAAGCGGCGTTCGTTGCTCCCGGGCGCCGCGTCTTCGTCGGGATAGGTGTCGGTGTGCGCATCGAAGTGCAGCAGCGCCAGATCGGGATGGTGTTTGCGAAGCGCCCGGAGCTGGGGCAGGGTCACCGCGCCGTCGCCGCCGAACGTGATCGGCACCGCGCCCGCGGCGGCGATGCCGTGCACCGCCTCCTCGATGCGCGCGTAGGTCTCGATGATGTCGCCGAGCACCACGTCGACATCTCCGAGGTCCACCGCGCCCAGCTCTTCCAGCGGGTTCCGGTCCCACAGCGGAGGCTGGTAGGGCCGCACGAGGTGGGACTGTTCGCGAATCGCGGCGGGACCCATGCGCGCGCCCATGCGCACCGGGTGCAGCCCGCAGTCGAAGGGGATGCCGAGGATGGCCGCCTTCGCGTCGCCCACCTCCCGCGCGTGCGGAATGCCCATGAAGGAGCCGACGGGCCGCGTTGCCGTGTTCATGGCGTCCACCTCGAAGAAGCCGGGAAGGAGCGCATCCTACAATGCCGCGGCGGCGGGCATTCGGGCGTCCTCGCGCCGATCACGATTCGGGGCCAAGCCCCGCGGACCAGTCTTCCTCCGGATCTCCGAGCTTTCCCTCGAGGACGGCGCGGATGTCGTCCGGCATCGACGTCGAGCGGCGCGTCTCGGGATCGAAGAACACCTCCACGCATTCGAGCGACGCGTGCAGCGTGCCCTCGTCGGCGTCGTACATGCGGTGCCGGTGGGTGACGCTCTTGTTGCCGATACGCACGAAGGCGGAGCGCACCACCAGGAGCTGGCCGGCGTGCATCTCCTGGATGTAATCCACGGTGTAGCGCGCGACCACGGTGTCCACGCCTCGCTTGCGGGTCCGCGATTGCGCGAGACCGGCCGCGGTCCAGATGTGCATGCTCGAGTCGTCGAAGTGGTGCACGTACCAGCGGGCGCTCATGTGCCCGTAGTGGTCGCAGTGCCAGGGAAACACGACGCCGCGGGTGGTCTCGAACCAGTTGTTCATGAACTGACAACCGTGATAATCAACTGTCCTTACCTTACGCGGGAAAAGCCCGGGCGTCGTCGTCTTGCGCGGAGATTCCGTCCGCCCGATGCTGCCCCCCACCGCACCAGATGGCCGAAGAGGAGCCTGCACCGATGTCCGAGAATACCCCTGCGAGCGCCGAGTACACCATGGGCTACAGCGAAGAGTTTCGTCAGATGCTCAATCGGCGCAGCGCGAAGACCCACGCCGCTTACCTGCTTCCCCATCTTGCGCCCGGGCAGAAGGTCCTCGACTTCGGTTGCGGGCCCGGCACCTTGTCGGTCGGGCTGGCCAGGGCGGTGGAGCCGGGGGAGCTGCACGGCATCGACATGGAGGCATCGCAGATCGAGCTGGCGCGGGCGGCCGCGGCGGGCGGCGGGCACGAGAACGCCACCTTTCACGTCGGCGACGTGACCGCTCTTCCCTTCGAGGACGATTACTTCGACGTCGCCCACTGCCATACCCTGCTCATGCACGTTCCCGATACCGAAGCCACCCTGAGAGAGGTCAAGCGCGTGCTCAAGCCCGGTGGCCTCATCGCGGGCCGCGAAGCGATTATCTCGTCGGCGTTCATGGCGCCCGCCGATGACGCGGTCCAGGGCGCATGGGACACGTTCGCGAGGCTGGTGGCGGCCAATCGAGGCCATCCCCATATGGGCAAGCACCTCAAGGCCCGTTTCCTCGACGCGGGATTCACCGAGGCGCGGGCGTCGGCCTCCTTCGACATGTACAGCGCTTCTGAAGACGTGGCCTTCTTTCACACCTTCGTCAGCGGCTGGTTCTTTTCGCCCGATGTCGTGGCGGCGGCAACCAAGTTCGGCCTGGCGACCCAGGAGCAGTTCGACGGGTGGCGCCACGCGCTCGACGAGTGGAAGAGCCACCCCGGCGCCTTCGGAGCCATCGCCTTCGGGGAGTGTCTGGCGGTCAACCCCTGACCAGGACATCTCACCGATTTTCTATTGCGGACGCCAATATGCTCGCGTCAGCGGGCCGTAATCCCTCAAGCCGCTTCGACGTAGTGTCGGCTACGACTTCAGCGTCTTTCGGTGCGTGCTTCCTGCTATCACGGCATCTTTGCGTCCGAAGCGGCCGAAAATCGGTGAAACATCCGGGCTAAGCCCGCCCACCGCGAGCTATTTCCTCCATGACGTCGGTGGCCTGGACGATGTCGCCGGCGTCGAGATAGAGCGGCGCGATCCCGAAGCGCATCAGGTCCGGAGGACGGAAATCCCCGATGACGCCGCGCTCCATGAGCGCCTCCATGAAGGGGCGGGCGTGCGCATATCGCAGCGACACCTGCGAGCCTCGTTCGGCGGGAGCGCGGGGGCTTGCCAGCTCGAATTCAGGGCAGCGCTGCTCGACCTCGGCGATGAAGAGCTCGGAGAGCTCCACCGATCTCGCCCTCACGTCGTCGATCGACACCTCCTCGAAGGCGTCCAGCGCCGCGTCGAGGGCGGCGAGGCCGAGAACGGGGGGCGTGCCCACCCGCATGCGGGCGATGCCGGGACCGGGGCGGTAGTCGGGGTCGAAGGCGAAGGGGGCCTCGTGCCCGAGCCACCCGGACAGGGCGGGGCGCACCCGCTCGATGTGCCGCCCGGCGACGTAGATGAAGGCGGGCGCACCCGGTCCACCGTTGAGGTACTTGTAGGTGCAGCCGACCGCGAAGTCGGCTACGGTCCCTTCGAGGTCGATGGGCAGCGCGCCCGCGGAATGGGCGAGGTCCCAGATCGTCAGGGCTCCGACCGCGTGCGCGGCCCGGGTCAGGCCGGCCATGTCGTGGAGGCGCCCGGTGCGGTAGTCCACCTCGGTCAGCATCAGCGCCGCGACGTGTTCGTCGAGGGCCTCCTCCACCGCCTCCGGCGCCACCAGGCGCAGCTCGTGGCCGCGGCCGAGGCTGCGCAACAGCCCCTTCGCGATGTGGAGGTCGGAGGGGAAGTTGCCGTGATCGGAGAGGATCACCCGCCGCTTCGGCCTTAGCTCCATGGCGGCCGCGAGCGCCTGGTACACCTTGATGGAGAGAGTGTCGCCCATCACCACCGTGCCGGGCGCGGCGCCGATGAGGCGACCGACGCGATCGCCAATTCGCGCCGGGGCATCCATCCAGCCCGCCTCGTTCCAGCCGCGGATCAGCATCCCGCCCCATTCCTCGCGGAGCAGGCGGGCGACGCGCTCGCGCGCTGCGAGCGGCAGCGGGCCGAGCGAGTTGCCGTCGAGATAGACGACGCCCTCCGGGAGGTGGAAGAGGGCCTTGGTGCGGGCGAAGTCGCTCATCGGCGGGGGTGGCCTTTGGTGCGCGGGAGCGGCATCAGGGGCTCCGGTGAAGGGTGGTCTCGAAGGAGGTGGATGCGCACGGGAGTGGCGTCAGGCACCGCGGTGGAGGGTGGTCCGGAATACGCCGGGCAGGGAAACCTCCAGCAACTCGAGATCGGCGCTGCAGCGATCGTAGGCGGCGCGAAGCCCCGGTGGCAGCACGAAGGCGTCCCCCGCGCGGAGGTTTAAGGCCTCTTCTCCTTGCGCCCGCAGCGTCATCCTTCCGGCCAGGACGAAGGTGAAGAGGATGTCCGCGTCATGGCTCGACTGCGCGCCGTTGCCGCCGCCGTCTTCGCGTCGGGCGACCCGCGCGTTCGCCACCCCGCCGGTCGCGGCGGCGATTCCGGTATCGCAGGCCGCGAAGCCGGGGAGGCGGCCCGCCCGCCACCGCGCGTCGCGCGCGGCGTGGCGATGGAAGCGCTGCCCGCCGAAGTCTCGATCCGGGCGCAGGCGCCCGGTGGGGAGGGTGAGCGCATGGTCGAACGCGGTGAGGTGATCGGCCGGGGTCGCGACTTCGATCACCTCCAGGCCGGCGGACGACTCGAGCACCCGGTGGCGGATCCGCGGGGGCTGAATGAGGCAGTCCCCGGATTCGAGGCGGAAGGGCGGGCCCTGATCCTCGTATACGAGGTCCACCCAGCCCCGGTAGCAGTAGATGAGCTGGAAGGCGGCGATGTGGTAGTGCACGTCGTCGGGCACCGGCCCCGCATTCGGGATACGGATGTGCGAGGCGATGATTGCGCCGCCGAGGCGCCCCGGAACGAGGTCTCGGTAGAGCATGCCGGCGCGGCCCATCCCCCACCCGCCGCCGTCCGCGTCCTGGCATTGCACCACCAGGGCGTGCCGGGTGGGCGGGCGCGCCGGGCCGGTGAGGTGGCCGCGGATCTCGATGCGGGTGCCGTTGGGGGCGCGAAGCTCCCGCATGCCCTCTCCGAGAGCGTCCGGGTTCTCGCAGCGGAGCCGGATCTGGCCGGGAGGGTGGGCGGCGCCGCGCTCGAGCCGAATCCGGATGCCGTGCCCCGAGAGCGCCGCCTGCGCGGGGTCGTCGGCGGGAAAGATGGCATCGAGGCGGAATCCGAGCCGTTCGCGAAAGAAGGCAAGATCCGCGAGCAGGTCGCGACTCGGCAGGACGAGCTCCGCCCGAGTCGCGCCGCCGGGCGCGGAGTCGGCCGCGAAGTCGGAAGCGCCGTCGGTCTCGGAGTCGGAAGACGCCTCCTCTCCGCGCGCTTCGGCCTTCCCGCCCGGATGCGGCCTCGCCTCGTCGTTCAGCGCAATCCCCCTTGGCCCCACATTGAGTGAACCCGATCAGCCTCTGAACCGGTCATCTGTCCAGCCCGCAAATTCCACCGACTTCTCAACTGGCGCACGCCAACATGCCCGCGGTTGTGGACCGTACTCCGTCGCGCCGCAACGACTTCGTGTCGGCTAACCGCATCGCTGCACAATCATTGGGCGGAGCCTCCCTTCCAGGCACGCCATCCGTGGGTTGCCCGCTCGCAGGGAAGTCCGCACTTGCGGCGCTTCGTCTGTTTCCCGCTCGCTGCTTCGCGTCTTTCAGTCTGCACGCCCCGCGATCACGACATCCTCGAAAAACTCCCGGGAGAATTCCTCGACGCGCATCGAGTCAGAAGAAGACGTAGGTGCGCACCACCACGTTCTTGCGGCACGGTGCGTCGAGGGGGGTGGTGGGGTCGATGCAGGCGCTGTGGAAGGACCAGCGTGAGACGGAACCGTCGGTGACCGAGTCGTAACACTTGAGCATCGAGACCTCGGTCGGAGTCTGCTGCGGAATCCAGTACCACTCGTGCTCGGGGCGGTAGGTGAAGCGGGTAGTCTCGCCGACGCGGTCGTCGTAGATGCGGTAGTTGGTGATGTAGGGCTGGTCGGCGAAGGAGGGCCAGGCGCAGAGCACGAAGGGATACTGGCGCACGGTCTCCATGGGCTTGGCGAGGTTCAGCGACATGAAGCGCCGCGACATCTTCGCGTCGGCCTCCGCGTCGCTGTAGTGCTGCTCGCGCCCGAAGTTGCGCAGATTCTTCGTCAGCAGCTCGCGGCAGCGCACTCGGCCGCTGTTGTCGTTCAGGTCGTTGTGCACGAGGTTGACGTAGCGCGAGTTGACGCCCGGGTTCTTGGCGTCCTGGTCTTCGGTGCGGTCGCCCTGGTAGTCCTTGTCGAAGACATCGTGGTTGTAGACGAGCGCGTCGGTGGCGTCCGGGAAGAATTCAAGCAGCAGCTTCTCGATCTCGGGGTAATAAACGCGCTGCACCTCCGCCGAGTCGTAGAAATTCGTGCACTTGGACTCAAGATGGGCCATCGAGAGCCCGAGCCGGTCCATGCATTCGGGGCTGTCGACGGCGAGGCCGGGGTAGTACTCGCCGATGCGGCGCGCGTCGCGCAGCACCTGCGGGAAGTACAGCGCGCGAATGCCGTAGTAGTCCTCGCGCAACTGCTTCGACTCCTCCGGACGCTCCGGGTCCCGCCACAGCGCGTTGGAGGACACCACGGAGTAGGAGGGCCGTTCGTAGACGGAGTAGCGCAGCGGCAACGCCACGCCGCCTTCCGGGACTTCGATGTTCTGCTCCCGGATGTAAGCGACGCATTCCTCGTACTTGCGAAAGCCGGGTCCCCATCTGGTTTCGATGGGACCGGGCGGCGCGTTGCTCATCCAGTCGATGAACTGCTGCAGATGCCCTTCACCGATGTCCTTGAGCGCCACCTCGAGCGCCGCGCCGCTTCCCCCGTCCCCGTCCCGATCGAAGGCCATGAAGGAGAGCCCGTCGTTCGCCGCGATGGGCGGGGGCTGCCCGGTGGTGAGCTGAAGGGAAGGCACGTAGGGCGAACTGGCGCTCTCGTTTTCCGTCGCGACGGGATGCTCGATGGCTTCGTGCAGGTTCAAGGCGTGTCCTCCGGTCGAGGTCCTGGCGTCAGGCACCGCGGAGCGTGTGCAGCGCGGTCTCTGGTCCGAGCGAACGATTGTATCGCGCGCGGTCCCGGCTGGTAGGCTTGGCGCCGCGCGCGGGAGGGACGGTACGAGCGAGGGCCGGACCCTCGCCGGACCGCCCCCTCGAAGCGGCGGGAGGGCGGGCGTCGGCGGATCATGGCTCCCGGCGGGCGGGTCGGCAGCCGCCCGGTTCTCGCGGCGCGTACCCCCGATCCGGAGGAAATTTGACGATGGCGCGTATCGAGTTCGGTGTCATGTTCAGCCGCTTCTACCCCCACATCGGTCCGGGCGAGTTCGCGGCAATGCTCCAGGCCTCGGGCTTCGACTCGGCCTGGATGGGGGAGGGGCCGGCAAGCACCCAGCCCGCCCTCGATCCCTTCCTCGCGCTCGGCGCGATGGCGCTCGCGGCGGAGCGGATCCGCATCGGGAGCTGTGTGGTACTGGTGCCGTTGCGCAACCCCACGCTGCTGGCCAAGGAGGTGGCGACGCTGGACATCCTCTCGGGCGGGCGCTTCGTGTTCGGGATCGGGGTGGGGGCCTCCGGGATGGCCGACCGTGGCGCCTACGACATCACCAACACGGATGCGCGCACCCGGGGGGCGCGCTGCGACGAGTACCTCGACGTGATGATCGCGCTGTGGCGTGGCGAGCCCGTCACCTGCAATGGGCGATTCTTCTCGCTTGACGCGATGGCCATCGCGCCGCGGCCGCACCAGCGCCCGCATCCGCCGATCTGGGCCGGCGGCGACGCCGAGGGCATGCTGCGGCGCGCGGGCCGGGTCGGGGACGGCTTCGTACCGGTCGCGGCGGGGCCTGCCGACTACGCGCGGCGCTGGCGCCGGATCGAGCACCACGCGCGCGAGGCGGGGCGTAACCCCGACGCGATCACCCGAGCCCTGCACCTCTACTGTCACTGCGTCGACGCCGATCCGTCCGCTGCCCACGCCGACGCCGAGCGCAACCTTGCGGCGCGCTATGGACACCCGGTGAGCCTCGCCGACGACGGACGCTTCGCCTTCGGCGACCCGGACGCCTGCGCCGCGACCATCGCGGCCTACCGGGACGTCGGCGTGACCCAATTCGTGCTCAATCTCGCCTGCCCGATCGACGCGGTGCCGGCCGCGCTCGGGCGCTTCGCCGAGGAGGTGATGCCGCGCTTTCGCTCGTGAGCGGGCGCCGCGGCGCCACGGAGCAACACCCGCGCCTCCATGGGGCTGGTTATTGGGGCAGCGAACGAGGGGCGATCGCGTCGGCGCTGCGCCCGAGAAAGTCGTGCCGGGGCGCGTCGGCGAGCATCCGGGCCTGGGACTCCTCGAGCTGGGCGCCAGCCCGCGCCGGGTCGAGGTGCAGGGGCCTGCCGTCGTAGACAACCGGATTTCCATCGACGAAGACCTCGCGCACCGCCCGATCCGCCGCCGCGAACACGAAGGTCCGAAGGGGATCGCGCGCGGGCCGCATCGCGGGATGGTCGAGATCGAGGAGCACGAGGTCCGCCTTCGCCCCCGGCGCGAGCCGCCCGAGGTCGTCGCGCCCGAGGGCGCCGGCCCCTCCCACCGTGGCGGCGCGGAACATCTCCTCGGTATCGATCGCAGCGATACTGCCCGCCATTACCCGGGCGAGCACGATGGCGAGGCGCATCTCCTCGACCAGACTGTGGGGGGCGACATCGGTCCCCAGGCCCATGTTGATCCCGCGCGCGCGGTAGCGGCCGAAGTGGGTCATCGCCTGGCCGTAGCGGGCGAAGGGTGAAGGGCAGTGCGCCACGGATGCCCCGGAGTCGGCCAGCCGATCGAGGTCCCTCGCGCCGCGCCACCGGATGTCCGGGTGCTCGTCGATGAAGAGCGCGTGTCCGAGGATGGCGTCGGGGCCGAGGAAGCCTATGTCTTGTGCATATTCGAGCGGGGTCTTGCCGTGGCGGCGCACTACCTCCTGGAACTCGAGCCTCGACTGCGAGATGTGGGTCGTGAGGGGGCGTCCCGTCTCGCGCGCGTGGGCGGCCGCGTCGCGCAAAGTCTCCTCCGAGCAGGTCTCGATCTGGCCGGGATAGACGATGCCTCGGAGCCGACCGCTCGGGTGCTGCTCCGCGCGGTCCATGGTGCGCAGCGCTTCGTCGAAGTAGCGCCGGCCGCGTGCCTCGTCCCAGTCGAAGTGGAGCTCGTGCTGGTTTTCAAGCTTCCAGAAGGCGTCGGCGAAGAAGGGACCGACGTAGACCCGGAGTCCGCTGCGGCCCGCCAGATCAAGCCACCCCTCCACCTGACTCGAGAGATCCGCCACCGTGGTGACGCCGCCAAGCAGCAGCTCCGCGTAGGACATCTCCATCGCGGCCTGTCGGCCGGGCTCATCGAGGAAGAAGGCACAGGAGCGCTCGTAGAGCCCGGTGTCGAACATCTCGGGGACACCGTGATCTTCCCTTACCCCCTTGTTGGCGGGCTCGGTGTGGGGATGAGAGTGGATGTTGACGAGGCCCGGCATCACGAAGCGCCGCGCACCGTCGATGCGCAGGTCGCAGGGCCCGTCGTAACGGCCGCCGACGTGCACGATGCGGTCATCGGTGAAGGCGACATCGCCGTCGCGCAGGTAGCGGTGCCGGTGCCCGTCCCAGGCCGCGATCCACGCCGCATCGCGGATGACCGTTGTACTGCTGCCGCTCATGATTCCGCCTCCTGAAGGTGAGTTTGCCTCATAGTCCATGCCCATCCTCGACGAGGGACACCGCCCGGTCTAGTGCCCAGGCTTTCCCTGACACTTGCGCGCACCGCGGGGAAGTCGAATCATGGCCTTCGTTTCGTACCACGCGCTCGGCCCTGCCGGGGAGGCGCAATGAATCCCGAGACCCGTGCGGCACTCGCCCGTCGCGACAATTCGATTCCGTTCATGCGCACCGTGAAGCGGGGGACGGATGCTCCCGCGCGCGCGGTCGGTACCGGTTGACCGGGATGGCGTACGCGGCAGCCGGCCCACTGCCTCTGGATCCCGCCCGAGCGCTGCCCGCCGCCGCGTACCGGGACCCGGAGTGGCTGGCAGCAGAGAAGGAGAGAATCTGGCACGGAGACTGGGTCTTCGCGACCACGGTGGATGCACTCCCCGCGCCCGGTGACCAGCTTCCCCTCGTGATCGGTGACCAGCCGGTGCTGCTGCTGCGCAACCAGGCGGGGGAGCTGGCGGCACTGTCGAATCTGTGCGCCCACCGCGGCACCCTGCTCGTCGAAGGGCCGACCAACGACCGACGCATCCAGTGCCCCTACCACGCCTGGACATACGACGACGCCGGGCGGCTGACCGCGGTGCCCTTCGCGCCAAAGGACGCGCTCGACTGGACGGCGCACTGCCTTCCCGCATACCGGGTCGAGTCGTGGCACGGCCTCGTGTTCGTAAGCCTCAATCCCGATGTCGAGCCGCTTGCCGAAGGCTTCGCGGCGATCGAACCCCACGTGACCGCGCGAGGCATCCACCAGTGGCGTCACGATCCGACTATCGAGGCGACGGACACCTGGGAGTGCAACTGGAAGGTCGCCGTCATGAACGCGATGGAGAGCTACCATCTGTTCAAGGTGCATCCCAAGACGCTGGAACCGTACACGCCTACCCGGGGCACCTACTACGTCGCGGGATCGGCGCGGGCGAGCGTCACCGGCGGAACCTACCACGGTCACGAAGACTACTCGCTCGTCAGCCTGCCGCCGGGCTTCGTCGGCGCCATCACGCGGGAATCCTTCGTCTGGCTCTCGGTGCGCCCGATGGGAACGCACCGGTGCGCCGTCCACACCGGCGGCGCCTTCGCATCACGCCAGGAAGCCGCCGCTCCCCGGGGCCGTCTCGGCAAGTGGATGGCCAGGACCCTCGGCAAGGCCGCCGCATACACGCAACCGGACTTCCTGCCCGAGGACAAGGCGATCTGCGAGCGCGTCCAGCGTGGCTACACCGGCGACTTCGTCCCCGGGCGCCTCGTGCCCATGGAGCGGGTCGTGGCGGACTTCGGCCATTACCTCAACTGGCGCCTCAACGGCGTGGAGCCCCCCGCGCCCTACACCGAACCGGGGCGGTAGTCGGAGTGGACCTCGACTACGAGCACCTGGGAAGCGGCAGCAAGTCGATGCTCATGGTCACCGTGAGTGGTACCGCGGTGAAACTCCAGTGAGCGGCCGGGTCGCCCTTGCGCCGCGATACGGGAAGATGGCTTCGGCAGGCCGGCGCCGGGAAGAGGCGGCCGGGTCGGGCTCTCAGGCGACCTGCCAGTGCTCGTCCATGAGGCCCAGGGCGCGGGCCTCGCGCCAGAGTTTCTCGACCGCGGCCGCGCCGCGGCGCACGATGTCGCGCTCGTCGCCGGTCTGGAGTGCGCCGTCGCGGACAAGGTAGCGCCCGTCGACGAGGGTGGCGTCTACGTCCGCACGGTCCACGTTCCATACCATGGTGCGCAGGGGGTCGCTCACCGGCTGCAGGTGGGGCTTGCCCATGTCGATCACCACGAGGTCGGCGCGCGCCCCCGCCTCTATGCGGCCGAGGTCGTCGCGCCCGAGCGCCGCCGCGCCCCGGCGGGTGCCCGCCTCGACGAGCTCCTGCGCGTTCGCGCTCCCGCCGTCGTTGAAGTGGAGCTTCGAGGTGAGGCCCGCCGCGCGCATCTCGGTGACGAAGTCCATGTTGTAGCCGTCGGTGCCGAGGACGGTGCGGATCCCCCGGTCGGCGAAGCGCGAGTACGCGGCGCTCAAACCGGTCCGGGAGAAGGTGCGCGGGCAGCTCACCACCGTGGTGTCGGTGCGGCGCAGGATGTCGAGCTCCTCGTCGGTGCAGTAGATGCAGTGGGCGGCGATGAGGTGCGGCCCGAGCACGCCGCAGCGCTCAAGATACTCGGCGGGACGCACTCCGTGCTCCGCCACCACCTTCTCCACCTCCTGCGCGCTCTGGGCGAGGTGGATGGTCATGAGGCAGCCGAGCTTCTTCGCGGCACGGTGCACCGCGCGCAGAACGTCCGGCCCGCAGGTGTCGGCGCCGTGGGGGGCGAGCGCGACCCGGATCCGGTCGTCTTCGGCGCCGTGGTAGCGCTGGTGCGCGGCGAGCGCTATGTCGAGGCCCCGGACCTCGGTGCCCGCCGTCCCGTAGGTGATCCGGCTCTCCGAGAACCCGAGATCGGAAGAAGAGAACACGTAGAGTGCGCCGTAGAAACGAAGGCCGAGCTCGATCGCGGCGTCGAAGGTCTCGCGCGCGCCCGCCCGAAACACCTCGACCAGGGTGGTGCTGCCGCCCTTGATGATCTCGACCATCCCGAGCTCCATCACCGCGCGCATCTCGCGGTCCGAGAGGGTCTCCACCGCGAGGGCGCCGAGCGGCATCAGGATCCTGTAGACCAGCTCCTCGGCGGGGTGCTCGGAGGAGCGGTCCTCGGTCAGTCCACGGAACATCACCGATGACATGCAGTGGTTGTGGCAGTTGACTAAACCGGGAAGGACGAAGGCATCCGGGATCTCATAGACGGGGATCCCGCGCGGGCGGGTGTCCGAGACCTCGGCGATGAGCCCGTCCTCCACCACCACGTAGGCGTCGGTCCGCATCTCAGGCGCCTTCGCGCCCGCGCCGGCCTGCACCCAGCGCCCGTACACCGCATGTGCGCCCGGCATCAGCACCGCCTCCTTCGCAGGGCTTCAACCACCGCCGATCCGGGGCATGAGGTGCACTTCACTGTCCGGCTCGAGCTTCGCGAACCAGTCGTCCTGGTGGATCTCCCCGTCGATGACGACCGCGAGGTCGTCGTCGAGGTGGGGCGCGAGTTCGGGGAAGCGCTCCCCGAGGCGGCGCATGAGTTCGCGCACGTTGGCGGCGTCCACGTCCACCCGACTCTGGCCTCCGGTGAAGGCCATGAAGCTCGACATCAGGGTGATCCGGGCCATGTACGCCGTCGGGTGCGCCGCTGCCGCTGTCGGCCCGCGGCCCCTGCGCCTACTCCGCCGCCTGCGCCTGGAGGCGTTCGCGTTGTTCGTCGAGCGCCTTCAGCACCCGCGGCGGCGACATCGGCAGCTCGTGGAAGCGCAGCCCGATCGCATCCTCCACCGCGTTGGCGATCGCGGCCATCGGCGGAATGATCGGAGTCTCGCCCACGCCCCGCACCCCGAAGGGATGGGCGGGGTTGGGCACTTCGACGATTACGGTGTCGATCATCGGCACGTCGGAGCACACCGGCATGCGGTAGTCGAGGAAGCCCGCGTTCTGAAGCCGACCCTCGTCGTCGTAGATGTACTCCTCGTTGAGCGCCCAGCCTATCCCCTGCACCGCGCCGCCTTGCATCTGGCCTTCCACGTAGCTCGGGTGCACCGCCCGGCCGGCGTCCTGGACCGCGGTGTAGCGGGTGATCCAGACCCGCCCGGTGTCGGGGTCGACCTCGACATCGACGATGTGGGTGCCGAAGCTCGGCCCCGCGCCCTGGGCGTTGATCGCGACCTTGCCGACGATGGGACCGCCGGTGCGCCCCGAGATCCGGGCGATGTCCGCGAGACTCATCGGCTCGAAGTCTCCGGCGTTGGCGCCGGCCGGGGCGACCTCGCCGTCCTTCCACTCCACCGCCTCCACCGGGATGTCCCAGAGGCGGGCGGCGCGCTCGCGCACCTGCGCGATAACGTCCTCGGCCGCTCGTACCGCGGCCATTCCGCTCGAGTAGGTGACCCGGCTGCCGCCGGTCAGGAAGGTGTAGCCGAGCGCGTTGGTGTCGCCGATGATCGGGCGTATCCGGTCGAGCGGCACGCCGAGGGCCTCCGCCGCCATCATCGAGACCGAGGCCCGGGTGCCGCCGATGTCCGGGGTGCCGGTCATCAGCCCCACCGTGCCGTCCTCGTTGACGTTCATGGTGGCGCAGGTCTCGCCCCCGACGTTGAACCAGAATCCGGTCGCGACCCCGCGCCCCTGGTTCGCCCGAAGCGGAGCGCGGTAGTGGGGGTGCGCCTTCGCCGCATCCAGGGTCTCCGCGAGCCCGATCGGTCCGAACTTAGGCCCGTAGCTCGACTGGCTGCCTTCCCGCGCGGCGTTGCGCAAGCGCAGCTCCAGCGGATCGAGGTCGAGTTCGCGCGCGAGCTCATCGAGGGTCGACTCGACCGCGAACTCCGCGATCGGGGCGCCGGGCGCGCGGTAGGCCGCGACCTTGGGCCGGTTGACCACCACGTCGTAGCCGACGGTGCGCACCGCCGGAAGCTCGTAGGGGGCGAAGGCGCACATCGCGCCCGGCTGCACCGGGGAGCCCCGGAAGGCGCCCGCCTGGTAGACGAGCTCCGCATCGGCAGCGGTGATGCGCCCGTCGCGGGTGGCGCCGACCTTCACCCGCACGTGGGCGCCCGAGGTCGGGCCGGTGGCCCGGAAGACCTCCTCGCGGGTCATCGCCATCTTCACCGGCCGGCCGGCCCGGGCGGAGAGCGCGAGCGCGAGGGGCTCCAGGTACACGACGGTCTTGCCGCCGAAGCCACCGCCGATCTCGGCGGCGGTGACCCGGATCCGCGACATCTCCCAGCCGAGCAGGCGCGAGCAGTGGCTGCGTACCGCGAAGTGGCCCTGGGTGGACACCCAGAGCTCGGCCTGGCCGTCCTCGGAAACGCTTGCGAGGCAGGCGTGGGGTTCGATGTAGCCCTGGTGCACGGGCCGGGTGTCGAACTCGCGTTCCAGCGTGACCTCGGCCCGGGCGAACCCCGCTTCGAGATCGCCGTGTCCGAATTGCACCCGCTTGGCGACGTTGGAGGGCTTCGCGGGCGGTGGGTCCACGCCCTCGGTGATGTAGTGGTCGTGGAGGAGGGGGGCGTCGGGGCGCATCGCGGCAACCGGGTCCAGTACGTGCGGGAGCACCTCGTACTCGACCTCGATGAGAGCGAGCGCCCTCTTCGCAAGCGCGGCGCTGGTCGCGGCGACCGCGGCCACCGCGTGACCCTCGTAGAGGGCCTTCTCGCGCGCCATGACGTTGCGCGTCATGTCGTGGTAGTTGACAAGCAGCTCGCCCGCCGAGCTCCAGTCGGAAGGCTGCTCGGGTAGATCGTCCCGGGTAATGATGGCCTTGACCCCGGGCAGGGCCGCCGCCTTCGACGTATCCAGGCGCACGATACGCGCGTGCGCCCAGGGACTTCGCAGCACCCGTGCGTGCAACATGTCGGGAGCGAAAAGGTCCGCGCCGAAGCGGGCCCGGCCCGTGACCTTGTCGACGCCGTCCGGGCGCGCCGCCCGGGTGCCGACCAGGCGCAGGTTCCCCGCGGCGCCGTTGCCGCTTGTGGAATCACCGCTCATGCCGCCGCCTCCTTTCTCGTCTCCGCCGCGGCGTCGAGCACCGCGCGCACGATCTTGTCGTAGCCGGTGCAGCGGCACAGGTTGCCGGCCAGCCAGTAGCGCACTTCGGTCTCGGTGGGGTCGGAATTGCGCTCGAGCAGCGCCTTGGCGGCGACGATGAAGCCGGGCGTGCACACCCCGCACTGCAGGGCGTGGTGCTCCAGGAACTTGCGCTGCACCAGATGCAGCTCATCGCCCTGGGCGACCCCTTCGATCGTGTCCACCTGCCGCCCCTCGGCCTCCGCGCCGAGCACCAGGCAGGCGCACACGAGCCGTCCGTCGAGCATCACGCTGCACGCGCCACAGTCGCCGGAAGCGCAGCCTTCCTTGCTTCCGGTGAGTTGCAGCTCGTCGCGAAGCACGTCGAGCAGAGTCTGCTCCGGCTCGCACAGGAACTCGGTGGGGTCGCCGTTGACGGTGGTCGATATGTGCAGCTTGGCCATCTAGTCGCTCCTCGCCCGGTCACCGGCGATGCGGGCGGCGCGCTGGGCGAGAACGCCGGCCACCCGAGTGCGGAACTCCACCGTGCCGCGCTTGTCGTCGATCGGCCGGCAGGCGGCGGACGCGGCGCGCGCCAGGGCCTCCATCGCCTCGTCGTCGAGGCGGGTGCCGACGAGGGCGTCGGCCGCCTCGCGCACCCGCAGCGCGGTGGGCGCCACCGCCCCGAGCGACACCTCCGCTTCGGTGCAAGTGCCCGTCTTGTCGAGGGTCAGGCTGACCCCGGCCCCCACCACCGCAATGTCCATCTCGGTGCGGGGGATGAAGCGAAGATAGGCGTCGGCGGAGCGCGCGGGACGGGGAGGAAGGCGGAAGGAGACCACGAACTCCCCGCGGGCGAGACTCGTCTGCCCGGGACCGGTGCATACCTCCTCGACCGGGACCTCGCGCTCGCCCCGCGGCCCGACGACGGTGCAGGTGGCGCGCGCCGCGATCAGCGCCGGCACGGTGTCCGCGGCCGGCGAGGCGTTGCAGAGATTGCCGCCCATGGAGGCGCGGCCCTGGATCTGGGTGGAGCCGATGAGCTCCGCCGCCTCCACCACGCCGGGCCACATCGCCTTCAGCTCCGGGTGCTCGCCGAGCTCCGCCCCGCTCACCGCGGCGCCGATGCGAAATCCGCCGTCGTCGTCGTCCGAGATATCGAGCGTCTCCGGGATCTGCTTGATGTCGACGATTAATCGGGGCTCGGCCAGCCCCGATCGCATCTGCACGAGGAGGTCGGTGCCCCCGGCGAGCACGTGCGCTCCCGCTTCGAACTCGTTGAGCAGGGCCACCGCGGCGTCGATCGATTCGGGCGCCGCGTAACGCATATCCTCCATGAACGGGGCCTCCTCGGGCGCTCGGGCTCGGGTCGAAGTCACGCGAAGCATGCCCGATTCGGTCTCCCCTTCACAAGCGCGCCACGGGGGCGGGGCGATGTCCTTACCGGGCGGGCAACCGGATCCGCCGCGCCCGTCGTGGACGGACAAACGCGCGACGCGCGCGCCCTTGCCGGGCTTGCGCGCGGTGGGCTAGAGTGCCGCGCCCGCGCCTCCTCAGAAGGCGTGGCCGGAGCCGGGGCTGCGCCTTGGGAGGGGTGCGAAGTGAAGGTCCTCATTGCCGACAAGTTCCCGGCGGAACACCTGCGCCAGCTCGAGAAGCGCGGGCACGAGGCCACCTTTCGGCCCGAGCTCGGCGCCGACGACCTCACGGGGGCGCTCGGCGGGCACGAGGCGCTCGTCGTGCGCAGCACCAGGGTGACGGAGGCGGCGCTGCGCGCGGGAGAACACCTGGAGCTCGTCATTCGCGCGGGCGCGGGCACCAACACCATCGATACCGGGGCCGCCTCCGCGCTCGGCATCTCGGTGTGCAACGTGCCCGGGCGCAACGCGGTGGCGGTGGCCGAGCTTACCCTGGGGCTGATGATCGCGCTCGACCGCCGCATCGCCGACAACGTCGCCGATCTCCGCGCGGGACGCTGGGACAAGAAGCGCTACTCCGAGGCCCGCGGGCTCCTGGGCGCGCGGCTCGGCATCGTCGGGCTCGGGGCGATCGGTATGGCGGTGGCGGAGCGCGCGCACGCCTTCGGGCTGCGGATCGCGGTGCTCGGCAAGCGGCGTGCTCCGGAGATCGAGGCCCGCCTCGAAGCACTGAACGCGAGCTCCGCGCCGAGCATCGAGGCGCTCGCGGAAGAGTCCGATATCCTCAGCTTCCACCTCCCCGCGGTACCGCAGAGCAAGGGCCTGCTCGGCGCGGGCCTGCTGCGGCACGTGCGCCCCGGCGCGATAATTGTCAACACCTCGCGCGGCGACCTCGTCGACGAGGCGGCCCTGCTCGCCGCGATAGAGGAGAAGGATCTCCGGGTGGGACTCGACGTGTACGCGAACGAGCCAGGGAGCGGCCGCGCGGACTTCGAAAGCCCGCTCGCCCGTCATCCCAACGTCTACGGCACCCACCACATCGGCGCCTCCACCGACCAGGCCCAGGTCGCGGTGGCGGACGGCGTGATCGAGATCCTGGACGCGGTGGCGCACGGCGAGATCCGAAACCGCGTGAACACCCCGGTGTCACGCTCCGCCGCGCGCGTCACCGAGACCAGCTCATGAGCGGGCGCGTCCACAACTTCTGCGCGGGTCCCTGCATCCTGCCGCTTTCGGTGCTGGAGGAAGTGCAGGCGGAATTCGTCGACTATCAGGGCGCGGGCATGTCGCTCATCGAGATGAGTCACCGCGGCGGGCACTACGACGCGGTGCACGCGCAGGCCAAGGCGCTCGCGCTCGAAGTCTACGGGGCGCCCGAGGATTTCGACGTGCTCTTCGTGCAGGGCGGCGCCTCGCTGCAGTTCGCAATGGTGCCGATGAACCTCCTCGGGCCGGGACGCCGGGGCGCCTACGCCCTCACCGGCTCCTGGGCCCGTGGCGCGTTCCAGGACGCCGCGCACTATGGGGATGTCTACGCGGCCTGGGACGGGAAGGAGGAGGGCTATCGGCGCGCGCCCGACTCGCACGAGATTCGCCTCGAGAAGGACACCCGCTACCTTCACATCACCTCGAACGAGACCATCGGCGGGGTCCGCTACGCGCAGTGGCCGCAGGCGCCGGTGCCGCTGGTGGCCGACATGTCTTCCGACTTCATGTCCCGACCCATCCCCTGGTCGCGCTTCGACCTCGTGTACGGCGGGGTGCAGAAGAATCTGGGACCGGCCGGGATGGCGATGGTTTTCATCCGCCGCGCGCTGCTGGAAGAGGCGGGCGAGCACGTGGCCCGCTATCTGCGCTACGGCGTGCACCAGAAAAGCGACTCCCTGTTCAACACGCCGCCGGTGTTCAGCGTGTGGGTGACCGGCAAGGTGCTGCGCTGGATGAAGGACAAGGGCGGTCTCGAGGTCATCGAGCGCGAGGCGCGCGAGAAGGCGGAGCTGGTGTACGCGGTGATCGACGCGAGCGAGGGCTACTACCGCTGCCCGGTCGAGGCGGCCAGCCGTTCGCACATGAACGTCGTCTTCCGCCTCCCGAGCGAGGCGTTGGAGGCGAAGTTCCTCGAGCAGGCGAAAGCGCGGGACCTCGTGAATCTCAAGGGACACCGGAGCGTCGGCGGCTGTCGCGCGAGCCTCTATAACGCGATGCCGCACGCCAGCGTCGAGGTGCTGTGCGACTTCATGGGTGAGTTCCGGGACGGGAATCGCTGAAGGACTTGCGGTGCCCGCGCTGCGCCCCTTCGCCGCATGGCTTGTGGATCCCGCGTTCGCGGCCGACGTCGTCGCGCCCGCTTACGATTCGCTGACCCCGAACGAGCGCTACGAATACGCGCAAGCGCACCCGCGCAGCTATCTGAACGCGATGCGGGCCCTGGAGGAGTTTCCCCCGGAGCGCCGGCCCAGCCTGGACGCCCTGCTCGCCGCCAACGGGCAATCCCTGGAGCGCTTCCTCGGCGACGGGTTCTTTCGCTACCACGGCGAATCCTGCTTCTACCTCTACCGCATGGAGATGGACGGCGACGTGCAGACCGGGGTGGTGGGGGAGGTGTCGGTGGACGAGTACCGGGGCGGGCTCCTCAAGAAGCACGAGAACACCCGCTCCGACCGGGAGGACCGCCTCGCCCACTACCTCTACCGGGTCGGCGCCGCGTCCAGCCCGGTGAGCCTCGCCTATCGCCAGAACGATGCGATCGACGTGCTGGTGGAGGCGGAGACCGAGCGCCCGCCCGCTCTCGTCTACGACGCCGACGACGGGGTGCGCCACAGCGTCTGGCGGATCGACGGCCCGCGCCGCAATGCGCGTCTCGCGCAGGCCTTCGCCGACATCCCGTGTGCCTACCTGACCGACGGGCACCACCGTTGCGCCGCGACCGCGCGCTACGCGGCGTGGCGGGAAGAGGAAAACCCGAAACACTCGGGGGAAGAGGCCTACAACCACATCCTCGCCGCCCTCTTTCCGCACGACCAGCTCCGCATCCATCCCTTCAACCGCTGCGTGAGGGACCTCGACGGCGCCCGGCCGGAGGACTTCCTCAAGTCCCTCGGCGACGCCTTCGACGTGACGCCCATCGCGGACGGAGCGCTTCGCTGCGACGAGCCGGGAGGCTTCGCGATGCGCCTCGACGAGCGTTCCTACCGTCTCCGCGCCCGGCCCGGGATCGTGCCCGACGACCCCGCCGGCTCGCTCGACGTCAACATCCTGCAGGAGCGGATTCTGCGCCCCCTGCTCGGCATCGAGGATCCGCGCGCCGAGCCGCGTCTGGACTACCGTCCGGGCGATTTCGATGCGGCCTCTCTCGCGCGCCTGCGGGAAGAGGGCTGGCGGCTCGCCTTCGCGACCTGCCCGCCCTCCATCGAGGCGCTGATGGCGGTGGCCGACGCGGGCGAGACGATGCCGCCCAAGTCGACCTTCTTCGTCCCGAAGCTTCGTTCCGGCATCTTCGTCTGCCAGCGCTGAGCGCGCGGCGCAGCCCTCACCGGGTCCGGCCGGCGGCCCCCCGCTTCCGCGGGAGGCGATGCCGGCGGGGTTGCGGAATCCCTGAACTGCCCGCCGGACCGGCACTGCAAAACCAGGCGGACATCCGGCCACCAGCGGCCAGCCGACCGGCGAGGTGTTGCGGGCGGAGATGTTTCGATATCGAGAGCGGGCGGGGAATGGTCAGGCTGGCGCGCCCTCCGGGACGCCGGGGCCGCCTTCTTCGCGGATCTGCGATTCGAATGCCTTGAGGCGCTTGTAGATCGAGATGAGCTCCACGATGACCGACCACGAGTGCACCAGGAACTGGAAGGAGCCCTCCACCCGGTCGAAGGCGCGCAGGATCTGCTGGATGACGCCGAGCGTGACCGCGCCCGCGACGATGGTGGGGGCGAGCGCCACGTAGGGCAGCATGACCGCGGCCTGCAGGTAGGACCACTTCGCGATGTCGAAGTAGAAGTAGTGGAGGTAGTAGCGGAAGTAGGTCATGCGCACGTTGCCGAAGAGCTCTCTCACCCGGGGCGGGTCCGCGCGATCTTCGTAGTCCTCGCCAAAGACCAGCTCCTTGCGATAGGCGGCCTCCACCTTCTGGATGTCGAATTCGAGTCCCGGCAGCTTGATGCCCACGATCGCGAGCAGCACTGTGCCGCCGGCGGCGGAGACGATCGCCACGAACACCAGCGCGTGGTCGACGGGGCCGATCCAGGGCAGCTCGGTGACATGCTGGCTGAGACCCCACAGCAGCGGCAGGAACGCGAAGAGGGTCATGATGGCGCGCATGAAGCTGACACCGAGCCCTTCCATGATGCGCGCGAAGCGCATCGTGTCTTCCTGCACGCGCTGGGCGGCGCCTTCGATGTGGCGCAGGCGCGGCCACCGGTCCATGTAGTAGTTGTTCATCGCGGTGCGCCACCGGAACACGTAGTGGCGGATGAAGAACTCCAGCACCACCGCGACCGCGATGTAGATGGCCGCGATCTGGGTGAAGGTGAGGCAGTGGCCGAGGAAAGTGGAGAGCTCGACGCTGCCGGGGCTTCCCAGCGCTTCCTGCAGGGTGTCGTAGAACTCGCCGAACCACTCGTTGATGCGCACGTCGAGTTGCACCTTGTACCAGGTGACGACGAGGATGATGATGCTGCCGGCGAAGGACCACGGCAGCCATTGGCGGCTGAGAAAGAAGGATCGGAACATCAGCGTCTCCCCGGCGGGTGTTGCGAGCGGAGCGGTGGCGGCAAGTGCGCGAGCGGCCTTCGCGGCGCCTTTCGGTCGGACCGGAGCCCGTTGCTTAGCCCGGATGTTTCACCGATTTTCGTAGCGAGGGCGCCAAGATGCCGTGATAGTGGGTCGCACGCACCGAAAGACGCTGCAGGCGTAGCCGACACTACGTCGAAGCGGCTTGAGGGAGTACGGCCCGCTAACGCGAGCATATTGGCGTCCGCGAGTTGAGAAATCGGTGAAATGTCCGGGTTAGGGACCCCGAGCACCGGCAGGGCAGTCGACGAAGTGCCGCTGGCCGCGAACCCCCCATGCTCCGTGGTTCTCTGGTGGGTCCCCGACGCCCCGGGAACGACGCTGGCGAGGACAGCGCCGCCACTCCCGGGGTCGGAGAGAACTCGAACGAAAACAATGCGATGGGGCGCTTGTCGGCCGCCCGCGAATTCAGTCTACTGGATTGCGGGCCGCGGCGGGCGTTACGAGTCGGTAACGGGGGCCGCGCTTGCCACGTCTCGGGTGGACCGAAGCCGCCGTCCACGTCGGCAAACGACCGGAGGCGGGATCCAGCGCGGGGCGGAAGTCTTGTCGAGCGACTCGCCTCAGGCCGCGGTGTACATCCGGGGAAAGTACGCGCAGTCGATGGGGTCGCCGGGCGAGAGACCGTGGCCGGTGTAGCTCGGCTGGGTCTCGCGTCCGCGCTCCACGAACACCGCGTCGTCGCCCACCACCACGAGCGAAATCGCACGCCTTGGCGTCGTCTCGTGGTTGCCGGGAGACCCGTGCAGGGTGAGGCCGTGGAACACGACGCAGTCCCCCGCGCGCATCGGCCAGGCCAGGCGCTCGAAGCGCGCGGGCGCCTCCTCGATGCTGGGCGGGGCCTCGAAGCCGTCGCCTTCGCCATAGCCGTCGTACCAGCCGCCATTGATGCGTTCGGGACGGAAGCGCCGGCCCAATTGGTGCGAGCCACGCAGGAAGGCGAGCGACACCGAGGCGGGATGCGAGTCGAGCGCCACCCACATGATGCACATCTGCTTGCCTTCCATGCAGTAGAAGGGCTGGTCCTGGTGCCAGGGGGTACGGCGCGAGCTTCCCGCCTCCTTGAGCCACATCGCGTCGTGCAGCAGGTTCACCCGGCGCGAACCCATGAGTTCGGCCGCCACCGCGCCCATCGGCGACTCGGTGATGAAGGGCAGGAAGGCGGGAACCCGATGCGACATCTGCAGGTCGCTGAAGAATCCGCCGGACTCGCCGGCGATGCTGTGGTCCTGCGCGTTGGGACCCGGGCGGGTGCGGGCGAGGGCGACCGCTTCGCGCAGGTGCTCGACCCACGCGTCATCGAGCACCCCGGGAACATGGACCGCACCGTCGCGCCTGTAGGCTTCGACCATCTCGTTGGTGACGGGCTGGAGCGGCTCGCGATTCATGGCGACATCCTAGCGTGAATTCGCTCGCGCGGCACCGATCGCACGCCGACGGATCCCCCTCGCGTTTCCTGAGCTGCTGCACGTAACCGAAGGGCGGGATGTAACGCGATAACTGCCAGGGCTGGCAGGCGCGGATTGGCAGCAAGGTCGGATCTCGCGGTCACGCATGTCCACCAAAGGATTTGGAGGCCAACCTGGCGAGACTCCGGTGGTGGCGCCCCGGTCAGCGATTCGCTCCATCGGCGTTGCGCCACTGGTCACGCAGTGTCGCTTCGCGGTCCGGCTCGGTGTCGAAGCAGAGGTCGCGCTCGAACACGGGCGCAAGCCACGATTGGGCGCTTCTCGTCCACAGATGACAAGTGGGCACGATGACCGAGGTGTCGTCGAGGGTGCCCGCCTTCATGCTGAGCGTCGTGTTTTCGTCGGAGCGCGTTCCACCGCCCGCGTGGTACAGGCGGGTGCCGCACGCCCCGCAGAACGCACAGAGCTTCTCCCGGCCGGAGTCGCCGCGCGTGCGGTAGATGCGCGGCTCGGCGCCGCTGAACTCGATCGCGTCGCGTTCGACCCACATCGACAGTCCGAACGCGCTCGATGACTGCTTCTGGCAGTCCCGGCAGTGGCAGGCGTAGAGCGCGACCGGCGCGCGCAGCAGCCGGTACCGGATCGCGCCACACTGGCAACCGCCTTCCCGACCCGGAGCTATCGACATGAGGGACTCCTCCTTCCCCGCGTCAATCCATCCCGCCGCCACCATGTCGGTCGGCGGGTTGCTGGATTGTTCTACCTGCCGCTTTCCGTCCATGGTAGCGCTGTGCGTGTCTACCCGTCTGCGTACCGTCTCGGCGTGGCGGTCACGCATGTCCGCCAAAGAATTTTGACGGCCATATTTCCGGAAATGTGTCCGCTAAACGCCATTGACGGCCACCGATGGCCGGCAAAGAGGTGTGGGCCGCACGCCCTCACCATCGTGGAGATTCCGACTCCCTGTGGCCTTCCCGGCGGGTGACCTCGGCCGGGTCGGCGCACGTCGCGCGGTGCCGCCACGCGGCGCGCTTCAGCTCTCGCCTGCCTCCGTCGGAGTGCTCTTCTCGAGCTGGCCGGCGAGCGGCATCCCGGTCAACAGCTCGTAGACCTTGACCACACCGGCGTCGTCGATGGCGCCGAAGCCCGCCGCGGACGCGGCGAGGAACTGCTGGTGCGCGCTCGCCCCCAGGGGCAGGGGCATGCGGACTTCCTTCGCGGTGTCGACGACCAGCCCCAGATCCTTGACGAAGATGTCCACGGTGCTGCGGGGGCGGAAGTCGTCGTCGAGCATGTGGGGCACGCGGTCGGTCAGCATCCAGGACCGGCCGGAGGATCGGGAGATGATCTCGAAGAGTGTGTGCGGGTCGCACCCCGCCCTGGCCCCGAACATCATCACCTCGGCGGCGGCGGCGAGGTGCACCCCGGCCGCGAGCTGGTGGACGACCTTGTAGGTGGCACCGAGGCCGGGACGCTCGCCGAGGCGGTAGACCTTCGTCGCCACCGCGTCCAGTACCGGCTCGGCCTTGGCGAAGGCGGCTTCGGAGCCCGCGGCCATGATGGTCAGAGCGCCGCTCTCGGCGCCGGCCCGCCCCCCGGAAACCGGGGCGTCGAGCCACAGGTGGCCGGTTGCGGAGAGCCGCGCGCAGATCGCGACGACGTCCTTGGGGGCGATCGTGGCGCAGAGCATCACCACGGCGCCCCGAGGCAGCGTGTCCACGACCCCGCCGGCGCCGAAGAGCGCGTCCGCGGCCTGCGCGGCGTCGACCACCATCAGCACCAGCACATCGGCCGCGCGGGCCGCTTCGGCCGCACTCGACGCGACCGCGCCGCCCGTGGCCCGGAAGCGCTCCCGCGCCGGCTCCGAGATATCGTATGCGACGATGTCGATACCGGCGGCACGGATGTTGTCGGCCATCCCCGAACCCATGGAGCCGATCCCGATGACGGCGGCGCGGGGGGCGCCGGTCAGAGCCATCCGCGCACCGCTTTGCACACCGCATCGGTGGACAGTCCGTAGCGATCGTGGAGCGTTGGCAGTGCCCCGGCATCGAGGAACTCGTCGGGCAGCCCGATCTGCCTGAAGACCGGGGCGACTCCTTGCCTGAGCAGGGTACTCGCGACCGCCTCGCCGAGTCCGCCCACCACCGAGTGGTTCTCCGCCACCACCACCAGCCGCCCGGGCTTCGACGCCGCCGCGAGGATCGCCTCGGTGTCGAGCGGCTTGACCGTGGCCACGTGCAGCACCGCACAGTCCACCGAGTCCGCCTCGAGCCGCTTCGCCGCCTCCAGTACCCGCATGGTCATGAGGCCGCTGGAGACGAACAGGACATCGGCGCCGTCTCGCAACAGGCTCGCCTTGCCGAGCTCGAAACGATAGTCGTACTCGCCGAGCACGTCCGGAACATTGCCGCGCAGCAGGCGCATGTACACGGGGCCGCGGTGCTCCGCGATGGCCCGGGTCGCCTGCTCGGTGTCGGTCGCATCGCAGGGGTCGACGATGGTGAGGTTCGGCATCCCGCGGAAGATCGCGAGGTCCTCCTGCGCCTGGTGGCTCGGACCGTAGCCGGTCGTGAGGCCCGGCAGCGCGCAGACGATCTTCACATCGAGCGACTCCTCGGCGATCGCCAGGCAGATGAAGTCGTAGGCCCGGCGCGAGGCGAACACCGCGTAGGTCGTCGCGAACACGTTGCAGCCCTCGCGGGCCATCCCCGCCGCGGCGCCGATCATGACCTGCTCGGCCATGCCCATCTGGTAGAAGCGGTCCGGATACCGCTCGGCGAACACGTAGAGGTCGGTGTACTTCGACAGGTCGGCGGTGATGCCGACGATGCGCTCGTCGCGCGCCGCCGCCTCGCACAGCGCGTGACCGAAGGGCGCCTTCCTGGTCGGCATCCCCTCGGTTCCGAGCGAGGCGATCATCGCCGAGGTGCGCCGCTTCGCGCCCCCGGCGGGCGGCGCAGGGCGCGGAGTGGACTCCGAAGCGCTCATCGCGGCCTCCCCGCGTCCAGCGCTTCGATCGCGAGCGCCCATTCGTGCGCCTCGATGCGGATGAAGTGGGTCTTCTCGCGTTGCTCCAGGAAGGGCACGCCCTTGCCCATCAGGGTGTCGCAGACGATGACCCGCGGGCCGGCGAAGCTCGCGCCACGGGCGAGGTCGAAGGCGTCCCGGACGCTCTCGATGTCGTTGCCGTCGACGCGCTGGGTATGCCAGCCGAACGCGGCCCATTTCTCTTCTACAGGCTCGGCGCGCAGCATCCTCGTCGACGGGCCGTCCGCCTGCTGGTTGTTGAAGTCGACGATGGCGATCAGATTGTCGAGCCGGTGGTGGGCGGCGGCCATCGCCGCCTCCCACGTCGAGCCCTCCCCGAGCTCACCGTCGGAGAGCAGGTTGTAGACGAAGGCCGCGGAGCGCTTGCGCTTGAGCCCGAGGCCCATGCCGACGGCGATGCCGAGGCCGTGGCCGAGCGACCCGCCGGTTACCTCCATGCCCGGCGTGTAGGCGGCCATCCCCGACATCGGCAGGCGACTGTCGTCGGCGCCATAGGTCTCGAGCTCGCTCTCGGGCAGCACCCCGGCCTCGATCAGCGCCGCGTACAGGGCGATGGCGTAGTGCCCGATCGAGAGCAGAAAGCGGTCCCGGTGCTCCCAGTGCGGATCCCGGGGCCGGTAGTCGAGCGCGTGAAAGTAGGCCACCGCGAGGATGTCGGCGACATCCAGGGCCTGGGCGATGTAGCCCTGGCCCTGAAGCTCGGCCATGCGCAACGCGTAGCGGCGAATGCGGTAGGCGCGTTCCTCCAGGGAGACGTTGGTCGGCTCGCTCGCGTACATCTCTCCGCCGTGCCCGGTGCAGGACCCGCCCGCTCAGAGGAAGACCGTGGTGATCCCGGGAACGAAGCTGACCAGAGCGAGCACGACCAGGGCGGCGAGATAGAAGGGCGCGAGGCGGGTGACGACCTTGCCCATCGGTACCTTCTCGATCGCCACCGAGACGAACAGCGTGGTCCCGACCGGGGGCGTGTACAGGCCGATCGCGAGGTTCACGACCATGATGACGCCGAGCTGCACCGGCTCCAGGCCGACCGCGCTCGCGACGCCGAGGAAGATCGGGGCAAGCAGCAGGATCGCGGCTGGCAGGTCGAGGAAGGTGCCGATCACGATCATCAGCAGATTCATCGCGAGGATGATCGTCCAGGGGGACTCCAGCACCTGCAGCATCCAGTTGGCGAGGTTCTGCGGGACGCTCTCGTAGGACAGTATCCACTGCAGCACGCTCGATCCCATGATGACCAGCATGATCACGCCGGTCATCATCCCGGCGGTCAGGATGCAGCGCACGACGATCGCGGGCGTCAGGTCGCGGTAGACGACGAAGCCCACCAGCAGCGCGTAGAAGACCGCGATCACGCTGATCTCGGTGGGCGTCACCACGCCCCCGCGCGCCAGCACGATCACCATCAGCGGCATGATCAGGGCGGGTACCGCCATCACGAGGTCCTGGTTGAACTGCGAGAAGAACCTTGAGTAGCACCAGCCGGTCACGAACCAGGCGACGATCGCGAGCGGCAGGGCGAACTTGCCGGCGAAGCCGAGGGCGCCGACGCGATGGAGCGCGAGCCAGGCGAGCGCGATGGCCACACAGACCAGCCAGTCCCGCGACGTGCCGAAGTCTTCCCGCGCAAGGCGCAGACCGCGCGAGCGGGGAAGGTTGAGGATGCGCCCGATGATGTAGCAGAGCACGAACATGACCACCGTGAGCATCACGCCGGGGACGATTCCGGCCAGGAAGAGATCCGGAATCGACGCCTCGGTAACCAGGCCGTAGAGGATCAGCGGGATCGACGGCGGGATGAGCACCGAGATCGTCGACGAGGCCGAGTTCACCGCCGCGGAGTATCCGTCGGGGTAGCCCTCCTTCTTCTGCACGGGGATGAGCGCATTGCCGAGCGCGGAGGCGTCCGCGACCGCGGAGCCCGACACGCCGCCGAAGAACAGCGAGCCGAGCACGCTGACCTGCGAGAGCCCGCCCTTCATCCAGCCGACGAGCATGCGAACGAAGTTCATCAGGTACTCGCCGAAGCGTCCCGACATCATCAGGTCGCCGGCGAGGATGAAGAAGGGGATGGCCAGCATCGGGAACTGCGAGGTCGGGTTGTAAAGCTTGAGAATCGCTTCGAAGAGGAAGAGCGGCTCCTCCGCCGCCATCGCGAAGCCGCTCGCGATGAGCAGGGCGTGGGCGACGGGTACCGTGAGGATCAGGAGCCCGATGAACACTGCAGCCGCGATGACCGACATGGTGTGTCCTCCTGGTTTCTAGCTCGGATGTCTCACCGATTCACGGTCGCTGCGCGCGCCCGGATGCCGAGACGGTGGGGCCCACGGACCGACCGTGTGACGCGCCGGGCGCCGTCGACCGAAGTCATTGCGGTGCGACGCGCTTGCGCCCTGCGCCACGAGCAGTCTGGTGTCCACCAGTTGAGCAATCGGTGAGTTATCCGGGTGGGTGTCGTGCGTGCGCCGGTCCGCGGGATCAGGCCGCGGAACTGGGTTCGTGCGGCTCGAGCCTCGGGTCGTTCGTGCCCGTGCTCTGCCGGTAGATGTTGGTGATCGCGGTGATGGACAGCAGGGCGTAGCCGAAGAGCAGCGCCGAGTAGCTGTACGACTGGGGCACGCGCAGCGAGGTGTACATCGTGTCGCCGGCGGCGAACGCGATGCCGCCCTCGAAGCGGCCGAGCCCGAGGAACACGTACAGCACCGCCACCGCGCCGGCGAAGACGATGATCTGCACCGGTATCGTCACCCAGCGGCTCAAGGTCCGGGGCAGCAGGCGGATGAAGAACTCGACGCTGATGTGGCGGCTGTGCTGCGCCGCCAGCGTGGCCCCCGCCATGATGAACCAGGGGAAGACGAGCTGCACCGCCTCGACCGACCAGATGACGCTCTTGTCGGTCGTGTAGCGCAGGATCGCGTTCGCGAGCGTCGGCAGAAAGAGGGCGAGGAACCCCACCCCCAGGATCACTGCGCACAGCCAGCGGATGAGTCCGTCGATACGGGAGACCACGGGGCCGAGAGGCCCCGTGGCGGGTGGTGATTCCACGAACTCGCGCATCGCTCGCGCTCCGGTCACTGCGTGCTTTGCGCTTCGGCGGCCGCGCTCTGGATACGAGGCACGATGTCGCCGATCTCGCCGGCCCACTTGTCGTAGACGCCGGCCGTGGCCTCCTTGAACGCGTCGGAGTCGACCTCGTTGAACAGCGCGCCGGCGTCCATGAGCGTCTGCTCGAGCTGGGCGTCGTTGACCAGGAAGTAGCCGCGGTTGTACCAGGTGGCGGCGTCGGCGACCTCACGGATCAAGGCCTGATCCTCGGCCGAGAGCTTGTCCCACCAGCGCTGGGATGCGAGGACCGGAGTCATCTCGTACTTGTGGTTCGACTTCGCGATGTACGGCGTCAGTTCGTGGAGCTTCGACGAGTAGATGTTCGCAAGCGGGTTCTCCTGACCCTCGAACACGCCGCTTTGCAGCGCCGCGGGAAGCTCGGAGAAGGCGAGCGGCGCCGGGTTGGCGCCAAGCGCCTGGAACGCGTCGATCGTGACCTGGCTCTGGGGGGTTCGGATCTTCATCCCCTTGATGTCCTCGGGGGTGGCGATCGGCTTGCTGACGTGGGTGATCTTGCGAATGCCGTTGTCCCACCAGGCGAGCACGACGTAGCCCTTCGTTTCCAGAGTCGCCGCGAGCTCGTTGCCGATCGGGCCGTCGAGCACCTCCCACGCCGCGGGCAGGCTGGAGAAGAGGTAGGGCAGCCCGAAGGCGGCGAGTTCGGGAACGATCTCGGCCACCGGGCCGTCGGAGTTGACCGTGATGTGCATGGTGCCAAGCCGTACCGACTTGAGCATCTGCCGGTCGTCGCCCAGTGTCGCGGAGTGCGCGACCTTGACCGTGTACTTGCCTCTGGAGCGCTGCTCGAGCATGTCGCCGAACATCTCCGCCGCGGTTACCCGCGGGTTGCCGGGCTTGCCGTTCGTGCCGATCACGATTTCGTCGGCGTGCGCCGAGGCGACCAGTACGCCGAGCGCGACGGTGGCCACCACGCGCCGGCCGAGCACGGACAGCGCTGGCCTGCGGTTTTCGCCTGGGTGCGTGTGCATGACTATCACTCCTCTCGTTATCCGGTTACCGGGTTTCGACGGGGTCGCCGTCGTGGCGCCGCGAGCGCCGGACCCGGCGTTGTGACAAGGCTCAAATCTCGGCCTCGGTTTAGACGGACTTCAGCTCTCTATGCCCGGATACGATTAAACGGGCAGAAAGTGCGCATTTTCAATTTCGTTTTTCTTCGTTAATGTTCAGCAGAGCTTAAGTAATAGAGATACCGTGATGCCCGCGCCACGCACCATGAACATGCTCGTGTACTTCGAGTGCGTCGCGCGTCAGGGGCGCCTCGCGACCGCGGCGGAGGAGCTCCACGTCACGCCCTCGGCCGTGAGCCAGCAGCTCAAGAGTCTCGAGCAGCGACTCGGCGTGAAGCTGTTCCGTCGCCTGAACCGGCGCCTGGTCCTCACCGAGGCGGGCGAGCGGATGTTCCTGTCCGCCAATCGCGCGCTCAAGCTGCTGCGCCGCGCCGAGCAGGACGTCTCGCTGAAGCAGCGAACCCGCCCGCTCGTGGTGCGGGTTGCGCCGAGCTTCGGCTGGAAGTGGCTCATGCCGAGGCTGCCGAAGTTCATCCGCGCGCACCCCGACATCGATCTGCACGTCGACGCGACCCCCGAGCTGACCGACTTCGAGCGCGAGAACGTGGACCTCGACATCCGCTACGGGGACGGGAGCTGGCCGGGGCTCACCGTCGAGCCCCTGACCCACGATCTCGACGTGCCGCTGTGCAGCCCCGACTATCCCGCCTTCGCGCTGCGGGAACGGCCGCTCGATTGTCTGCGCGCGTGCCGGCTGATCCACACCGTCAAGTCGTCGGCGAAGTGGGAGGACTGGCTCGCCCTGAACCGGTTCTTCGAGATCGACGCCGCGCCCGGACTTCGTTTCGATCGGACCTTCATGTCGATGGAGGCGGCGAAGGCGGGTCTCGGCGTCGTCCTCGACAGCGTCAGCCTGGCGAGCGAGGAGCTCAAGGACGGCACACTGGTGCCGATGTTCCCGGCCTTGGAGGGGATTCGCTTTCGCGCGTACTGGCTCGTCTACCCCAGCCTGCACCTGCGCCGCAGCGCGGTCGAGCTGTTTCGCGAGTGGCTGGGCGCCGAGGTCGATCGCTTCGAGGAAGAGGCGGCCGCGATCCGCGTGACGCGATAGCGCCGCCCGCCGGGCGCCGGTCAGGAGTCGGGGGAGCCCTCCGCGGCCCGCGCGGCCGCGTCAAGCACGATGGGCTCTCCGTGGGGTGTGGCCTCGGCCGCCGCCTTCCACGTCGCCCTGCGGGTCGCGAGCTCCGCGCCGGTGGCCAGGCGCTTGCGCGTCACCAGACCTTCGAGCGCCGCCAGCCAGTGCTCGTAGTAGCCCTTGGCGCCGTCGCGGTCGCCGTCGCGCACCGGCTCGGACGCGATCTCGCGCCCCAGCGCCTCGCTCCACTCCGGCCAGGTGAAGGCGCCGCGGGCGTGGAGCTCCACCGCCATCGCGAAGGCCTGCGCCTCCCACGGCGCGGCGAACACCGGGCCTTCTTCGTCTCGCGGTATCGCGGGAAGGGCGTCGAGGGGTACCGGCTCGCGGGAAGGGCTCACACCGCTTCCAGGTAGCTTTCCCAGAGGTCGAGGCGCACCGTGTCGCGAGGGGGCGCGTCTTCGCCCCAGAGCTCCCGGGCGCTGAACTCGACGCCGTAGAGTCGTTCCGCGGCGTCGTTGTGTCCGGCCGCGCGCCGGTCGGGAAAGAGGTGCACGCCGCGGTCGTCGCGCACGGTGCCGCACTTCGCCCGGGCGTAGCGGGGCAGGCGCGTGTGCCCCTCCGGGTGCATGTTGGCGGTGCGCACGCGATCACCGGGCCGGAAGCGGGCGGGTCGCTCGATATCGCGCGCCGCGGGCTCGCCCTGGAAGAGAGCCGCCTCGACTTCGGCCGCCGCGAGCGCCGCCGGCTGCCCTGGTGCCGGCGACACCGCGGAGAAGTCGCCGGCGAGGCGGGCTTCGAGCTCCTCGCGGGTCAGCAGAGCGTGTTCGACGAGCAGGGTCTCCATCGCATGGAGCCAGTGCTCGTAGTAGCTCGTGGTCAGGTATTCGTGCGGGTCCATCCGCTCCACCGCATGCCGCCACATGTCGAGGTTCCACCGGCCGAGCGCGTCCACCGCGAAGTTGAGCGCGAAGCAGCGCCGCTCCCACTCGTGGTGGAAGGTGGGCTCGTCGCGCTCGTAGCCGAGCTCCGGGTAGCCGTGCATGCCGCCGAGGTCGTGTACTCCGTTCACCGGATCAGCGCCCGTCGGGGGCGCGAGCGAGGGCGACGCCGATCATCGCATCGCGCGTCACCAGCCCGGCGAGCGCCGCTTCGCTCATGCCCTCGGTCCCGGCCGGGCGCCGGGGCAGGACGAGATAGCGCATCTCCGCGGTGCTGTCCCAGACCCGGACTTCGACTTCTTCGGGCAGGCGGACCCCGAACTCTTCCAGTACCCCGCGGGGGTCGGCGACCGCGCGGGAGCGGTAAGAGGGGGACTTGTACCACACCGGGGGAAGCCCCAGCGTGGGCCACGGGTAGCACGAGCACAGCGTGCACACCACCATGTTGTGGACTTCGGGGGTGTTCTCCACCACCGTCATGTGCTCGCCCTGGCTCCCCACGAAGCCGAGCTCCGCGATGGTCGCACCCGCCTCGCGCAGGAGGCGCCGCTTGAACTCGCGGTCCGTCCAGGCCCGGGCGACGACCCGGGCGCCGTTGCGCGGCCCGACCCGGTTCTCGTAGAAGTCGACGATGGTGTCGAGCGCGGCGGGCTCGACCAGCCCCTTCTCGGTGAGCAGCGATTGAAGTGCCCGGACCCGTAGCTGCGGATCGGCGAGCCGCGGCGCGGGGTGCGGGTGGGGGTGGTGATCGTCGGCCATCGGGGTGCTCGGGCGCCTCTCGCCAATCTACACCGCCCGGTCGCGCACCACCAAGCCGCGCCCGATGCCGGGAAGCGATCGTGGCGTGGGGTGGGCCGGCACCGCGCTCACCCCTGCCGGACCGGGGTGTGGCGCGGCAGGGTGAGGGCGCACAGGGTCGCGAGGCCGAAGGCCACCGCGAGCACGAGGTAGGCATCCTGGAAGGAGAGCGCGTCGGCGCCGGCCGCGATCGTCTCCTGAAGGTAGGCGAGCGCGTGGGGCAGCCGCTCGGAGAGGGGGAGCCCGCCCTGTCCGAAGCGCTCGGCGACGCCCTCGACCAGCGCCCCGGTCGCGCCGCGCAGGCTCTGCTGGGTGGCGGCGAGCAGGTCGAAGTAGTGGGCGGAGCGCATGTCCAGGGTGATCGCGATGCAGTTCACGCCCATCGCGCCGCCGAGCATGCGGATGAAGTTCATGGTCCCTGCGCCGTAGGCGACCAGCTCGGGGCCAAGGTGCGCAAGACCGGCCGCGGTGAGCGCGGGGAGGGCGAGCCCGAGCCCGATGCGCCCGAGTGCGATCAGCACCACGAGCGTTGCGAATGAGGTGTCGGAGTCGATGGTCGAGAGGGCGAGGGAGGAGAGCCCGAAGAGCAGGGTGCCGCCGAGCACCGGCCACGCCGGGTTGTAGCGTTGCACCAGCCAGCCCGCGATGGGGAAGACCGCGAAGGTGGCGAGCTCGCCGAGGAGGAGCAGGCCGCCCGCCCGGGTGCCGGTGAAGCCCTGCACGGTGCGCACGAACACCGGCATCAGGTAGAAGGAGGCGAACATGCCGGCCCCGAAGACGAAGCCGACCAGCGTGGTCACCAGGAAGGAGCGATCGGTGAAGAGCCTGACGTTGAGCAGGGGATGCTCGGTGCGAAGCTCCACCTCGATGAAGACCAGCGTCGCGATCGCCGAGACGATGAGCAGCGCCAGCACCGCGTTGGAGTCCCAGCCCTGCTGCTGTCCGGTCGTGACGCCGTTCAGGAAGCAGGTGATGGCGATGGTGGCGAGCCCGAGGCTCACCCAGTTGAGGCGCGCCCGCGACGCGCTCGCGCGGCGACGCGGCAGGAAGCGCGCGCCGATCGCCGCGCCCAGCGCCATGAAGGGCAGCGGGCCCGCGAACACGTAGCGCCAGTCCAGGAGGTCGATGATGAGGCCGCCGTAGATGGGGCCGAGCGCCGGCCCCAGCATCACCCCGATCCCGAAGAAGCCGAGCGCCTTGCCCCGCTCGTGGGCCGGAAACACCGTGAAGATGACGCTCAGGCTCAAGGGTTGCAGCACGCCGGTGGCGGCGCCCTGGATCACCCGCGCCGCCACCACCCCTTCGAAGGTGGGGGCGAACTGACCCATGACGCTCGCCAGCGCGAACACCGCGGCCGCGATGAGGAAGGTGTTGCGTGGTCCGAGGTTGTGCACGAACCAGGCGTTCAGCAGCATGCTCACGGTAGTGGCGCACAGGAATCCGGTGGCTATCCAGTGCACGCGGTTCTGTCCCGCCCCGAACGCGCCCATGATGTCCGCGATCGCGACGTTGGCCATCGTCGACGCCATGATGCTGGAGGTGAGGCCGAGCATCACCGCGCTGGTCGCGAGCCACGGGTGCGCGAAAGCGCCCGGCGCGTCGCCCCCGGATGCGGGGGGAGCGCCGTCGCGCGGCGCCTCACTCATCGGTGATGTCGATGAAGACTTCCACCATCATGCCGGGGAGCAGGCGCTCGCCGTCCGCATCGAGCGCGACGCGCACCGGAAAGCGCTGCGTGACCTTGGTGAAGCTGCCTCCCGGCTTGGCGTTCGGCAGCAGGGCGAAGGTGCTGGTGGCGGCGAGCCCGATCGCGCTCAGGGTCCCTTCGAAGCCGCGGTCCGGATAGGCATCCACCTCGATGCGCACGCTCTGGCCGAGCGCGAGCTTGCGGATGTCGGTCTCGCGGATGTTGGCCTGGACGTACACCTTCCGCGGGTCGTGGACCAGCGCGATGCGCTGACCGGGCTGCACGTGCTCCCCCGCCGTCACGAACACCTTGCTCACCACGCCCGCGAGCGGGCTGGTCACGCGATGGGAGGCGATGTCGAGCTCCTGGCGGCGGATGCGGGCGAGGACCGCGTCGCGTTGCGCCTCGAGTACGACGCGCTCCTGGTCCGCGGTGTCGTTGGCTACGCTGCCGAATGCGTGGACGGCGAGTTCGGCCTCCCGGCGGCGCAGCTCGGCTTCGAGCTCCGCGAGCCGTGCCCGGGCGCCGCGCGCATCGAGCACCGCGAGGACATCGCCCTCGGCGACCCGTGTCCCGTCGCGGGCCGGCCGTTCGACCACCTGGCCGGCGACCCGGCTGCTCACCGTCACCATGTCCGCGGCGACCCGCGCGTCGGTCTCGCTCACCACAAGCATCGACTCGCGCACTTTCCCCGCGCCCCACAGGGCGAGCCCCGCGACGAGCACCAGCACCACGGCGGCGCGCAGCGCGCCCGCGCGCAGGCGCAAGGGGCTTGCAAGTCCTCGCGGGGGCACCGTGTCAGCCGAAGTGGCGACCCCGCGGCGGCGCCCGCTCACCGGGGCGCGGCCCGAAGCGGGGCCTTGCTTTCGCCCCACGCATCCCTTCGTGCATGCCCGGAGATTCCTTGAACTTCTGTGCTGCGAGTCGGCCTGTGCCCGCGCACTATGTTACCCGGTTCCAACGCCAGTACCCGGTTCCCACGCTGGCGCGAGACCATTTCGGCGCCGGACGCGCGGGCATCGTGGCACAACGATTACGAGCCGATGAGCGTCTCAGTGCCGGATGTCTGTCGCCGCGGCGTCGCCGCAGGACCACCTCGGCGCCGGGGACGCTGCGATCGGTGAGGATACGGGGCGTGAACGGAGTTTCTTGCGCCATGCCAGGGTCTGTGCCGTTGCGGGGCCGGGGGGTATCGCCGCGGCGATCTGGGTGGGCCGGTCAGTTTTTTCAAAGCCGGGGCGTGCGGTGCAGTTGCGGGGTGTGATCGGAGCTGCTCCGGCCATGTCGAGCTCCGTGTGTTCGGGGCAACGTCAGACGCGTGGCGAACCCCCGGTGCGCCGGCGGGGTTTGCGGCGGGTGTCGCATCGTGGATAATCCGCCCCGCGCCGCATGACCCGGGCTTTCGAGCGCGGGTCAGTGGGCTGGCACGCCAGCATCCATCGCAACCAGAATTCCGACTCAAAAATCAAATAAGGAGCACCTCATGCTCGGGAGAAGAACTTTCGGGGTTGCCGGGGCGGCCATACTGGGTTCCCTGGCCCTGCTGGCGAGCGGCGTGGCCCACGCGGCCGCCGACCTCGACGCCGAGGACAAGAGCAAGGCCTCAGTCACCTTCGCCAAGGAGCTCTTGAAGGACTCCACCACGCACGAAGAGGTCGCCTACTACTCGGTGACGAGCGCCGGCACCGGCCTCGTCAAGGCCAAGCTGGGCCTGGTGATCGGCGCCAACCGTAATGCCACCGTGGAGTTCATCTTCCAGAACCTGGTGTTCATCAATGAGACCACGCCCCCCGCTCTCAAAGTCACGGATTCGGCGGGGGCGGACGTAAGCCAAACGAACGTGGTGCACTCGCTCGGCGGGTTCAAGGGAGCGAGCACCGCGCTCTTTACGCTCAGCCCCGCCAGCGAATTGCCGGCGGATACGGTGCTTACCCTCGACGTTTCGAGCGGCGGGGTGGGCATATCGGCGAGCGAGCCCGTATCGGTCACGATGGAGGTGAGGGCGGATCCGGTCCAGGACGGCGGCGTTCCGCAGCAATACCAGGTGAGCCACCCGAACGCGATCGATGCGAAGCTCGCGGTGACCGTGACCGAAAACCCCATCAATCCCGTGGCGTCGGTCAACGATGGGTACCTGAGGTACAAGGATGGTCCGTTCGTGGACAGCGGGGGTGGCTGGCCCGTCCGCATGAGGGCTTCGTTGGGCACGGTCACGGTTTCGGTCGAGCCCTACCTGAAACCGGATGGCGTTGCCGCCGTTGAAGACGATATTTACGAAGACGGCGGATACACCACCGACGGTCTTTACGGCAGCTCTTACATCCTCAAGGGCGATTTCTCCTTCCCCTCGTTCGTGACGCTGGAAAACCCGCCCCACACGTATCCGGCCGATCCGCTTTGCACGGTATATGAGGACAATCTCATCAGAGAACGTCCCGGCCAGCGGCAGGAGTTGGGCGAGCAGCAGGAATTGTGGACCGACGTTCTTCGAGACCTAACCGGCCGGCACCTTTGCATCTGGGTGAACGACTTCACCCGCCACCATTCTAGTGACCGGAGGTTACCCAGCCTCAGGACGGGTTCCATTCCGATGCCGGAGACTGCTCCATACCAGGCGGAGATCACGTTCGACTACAAGGACGGCGTCAACCAGGACTTCGCCCCGGCGATGATCACCGTCACCTACGGCTCCATCCGTCGGGACGGCGCCCAGGTGCGCCTTCCGTACATGGTCACCGACCCGCGCTACAACCAGCGTCTGTTCCTCGTGAACCACGGGGAGGCGACCACGTACGAGATAAGCTTCTCCTCGGAGGAAGGCGTCACGGCGCGGCCCGGAATGAGATCGAGCGGTACGCTGCCCTCCGGCACCACGGTGCTGAGGGTCCGCGATGTGGTGACGATCGAGGGCGGGCCGCCGCACCGCGTATCCGGAACCATCACCTTCCCGGTCACCGCGGACAATATCACCGTGGCCACCAACCAGACCAACCGCCGGGATGGGGAGACCAACACGGTGGTGTACAAGACACGAGTCGGCGACTAGTGTCGTACGGATGAGCCCGCGCCGCTGCGCCACGGCGGTGCGGGATTCGCAAGAGAAGGGCTTCGGCCCTTCTCTTCGTTTCGGGCTTGAAGAAATGCGCCAGGTCCCCGGACCTTCTCGCCATGGGCGCACTCGCCAGTGAACACACCCTCTTTCACCCGACTCGTTTCTAATGGGAATTGCCGGGTGCTTCCGTGGGGGGGCGGCGCGGGAAGGGCTGTGGAGCGTCGATTGCCGGAGCTTTGAACAAGGCGCGCAGGCGAGACACCCGAGCGTTTCGGGTTCTAGCCCGGATGATTCACCGATTTCCTGCTGCGGACGCCAATATGCTCGTGTTAGCGGGCCGTACTCCCTCAAGCCGCTTCGACGTAGTGTCAGCTACGCCTTCAGCGTCTTTCGGTCCGTGCGCCCCACTATCACGGCATCTTGACATCCTCGCTACGAAAATCGGTGAAACATCCGGGCTAGACAGCGTCCGGAAACCGGCGCACGTCGATGTTGAGCGCCGGCGCTTCACCCATGACTGAGCGCGGTACATCGGTCCTGGTCACGGGACGCCTCCTCGGTGCCGATCAAAGCGGACAAGTCATGTGCTGCTACACCGGGCAGACTATTTGCTCCTGACAGGAGTGAAGGCCCGGGCTTGCTCCCGAGACCACGTGGCCTGAAAATGGCCTGCTTTTTTACAGGATTCCATGTCCGCGCCCGCCGCATCCACCACCCCTGACCCCACGCTCGCTCTCGTGCCGGAATCGGTGCGCACGCAGCGCACCGCGGTCTCCTTCGACGGCGGAGTTCTGCTGCGCATCACGCGCATGGCCTTCGCCCATCCGTGGCGCATGGCGCTTGGCATGGGCGCCACTTTGCTCGCGGCGCTTGCGCAGCTCTTCATCCCCAAGCTCATCGGCGAGGCGGTCGACTACGCCCAGGGCCTGCTCGCCTCCGCCGGCGACGATGGCGAGGCCCGGGTCGCGTTGTTGCGGGCCGCCATCCTGATCCTCGTGACCTCGTTCGCGCGCGGGATCTGCACGATGATGCAGAACTACCAGGGGGAGGCGGTGGGCCAGCTCATCGGCTACCAGATGCGCCTCGCCCTGTACGCCAAGGTCCAGAAACTCTCCTTCAGCTACCACGACCGGGTGCACACCGGTGACCTCATGACCCGGGGCATCCTCGACATCGAGGGCATCAAACTGTGGGTGAGCACCGGGCTCCAGCGCGCGGTCCTGCTCACGGTCCTGGTCGGGGGCGGCGCGTGGCTGCTGATGTCGATCGACGTGCTGCTCGGCTGCCTCGCGCTCGGTTTCGCGCCCTTCGTGGCGTTCGGCGCTTCGATCGCCCGTCTGCGTCTGCGCACCCTGTGGTATGCGTTGCAGGAGGAGCTCGCGGTACTCACCCGGGTGATGGAAGAGAACCTGGGCGGCATTCGCGTGGTGCGCGCCTTCGTGTCCCAGACCTTCGAGATGGCCCGCTTCGACACCATCTCGCGGCGCGCGCTCGCCATCGCGCACCGGCGCATCGACACCTTCGTGAAGAGCACCACGACGATGACCTTCGCGTACTTCCTCTCCATGGGCTTGGTGCTGTGGGTGGGGGGCGAGAAGGTGCTGGCCGGCGAGCTGACGATCGGGGAGCTGGCCGCCTTCCTCGCCTTCATGGCGATCCTGCAGATGCCGGTGCGCCAGATCGCGTGGACGGTGAACGCGGTGGCGCGGACCTCGACCTGTGGCGGGCGCCTCTTCGAGGTCCTCGACCTGGAACCCGAGATCCGGGACCGCCCGGGCGCGCGCGACATCGAAGTCCGCGACGGGACGGTCCGCTTCGAGAACGTGTCCTTCCGCTACCGCAAGGAGGGCAAGGGTCCGCCGGTGCTGCGCGACGTGAGCTTCGAGGTCCGACCCGGGCGCGTGACCGGCCTCGTGGGACCGCCCGGCAGCGGCAAGTCGACCATCGCCCACCTGCTGCCGCGCTTCTACGATGTGGACGAGGGCCGGGTCAGCATCGACGGGCAGGACGTGCGCGACGTGACCCTCGCGTCGCTGCGCCGACACGTGAGCGTGGTGCAGCAGGATCCCTTCCTGTTCACCGCCGCGATCGACACCAACGTGAACTACGGCGACCCGTGGGCCGACCGCAGCACCATCCGCCGCGCCACCGAGGCGGCGCAGCTCAACAAGTACGTCGAGCAGCTTCCGGAGGGTTACGAGACCCTGGTCGGGGAGCGGGGCGTCTCGCTCTCCGGCGGGCAGCGCCAGCGCCTCGCGATCGCGCGCAGCGTGCTGCCCACTTCGAGCGTCATCGTCTTCGACGACTCCACCGCGGCGGTCGACGCCGCGACCGAGCGCCAGATCCACGAGGCGCTGGCGGATCTCACCCGCGACCGCGCGATCATCATCATCGCCCACCGCCTCTCCTCGGTGATGTACGCGGACGAGATCCTCTTCCTGGAGGAAGGCCGGATCGTGGAGCGCGGCGCCCACGATGTCCTGGTCGCTCTCGGCGGGCGCTACGCCGCCCTCTACGCGCTGCAGACCCGCATCAGCGAGGGTGCCGCGATCGACGCGCTCACCACGACGCCGGCGCAGGGCACATGAAGGCCACGGTGCAGTCGGGCCCCGCGCTGCGGCCTCCGCCCCGGGCGGTGGTCGGTTCGCAGATCTCCTACGAAGAGGAGATGTTCGGCGCCGTCTTCGACGGGAAGGTGGTGAGTCGTTTCTGGGCCTTCGTGGTGCCCCACCGCACGCGCGTGTGGATCGGGGTGGCCGCGGTGTTCGTGTTCACCCTCACCCAGATCGCGATCCCGCTCGTGCTGCGCTACGCGATCGACGAAGCGCTCGTCGCGGGCGAGGCGGGCCTTGCGGTGCTGCGCTACATCGTCGTCGCCTTCTTCGTGGTGGTGAGCATCAACTACGCCTCGAACTTCGTTCAGGAGCTCGTGGTCGGTCGGATCTCGGGGAGCCTGCTCTTCGATCTGCGCCGCGCGATGTACCGGCACCTGCAGCAGGTCTCGCTCTCCTTCATGGACAAGACCGAGGTGGGCCGGCTCATGTCCCGGCTTCAGGGCGACGTCAACGCCCTGCAGGAATTCCTGGAGACCTCCATCTTCGCGGTCGGAGACTTCGTGCTGCTCATCGGCATCGTGTCCGTGCTGCTCGTGCTCGATCTGGAGCTCGGGCTGCTGACCCTCTCGGTGGTGCCTATCCTGTTCGCGGTACGCATCGTGTGGCTGCCTCGCGCCCGGCGGGCCTTCATCCGGGCCCGCGAGACGAGCTCGATCGTCAACGGCGCGCTCGCGGAAAACGTCCACGGGGTGCGCACCATCCAGGAGATGGGGCGCGAATCCGTGAACTTCACGCTCTTCGACGAGAAGGCGAAGGACAATTTGCGCGCCCACCTGCGCGCGTCGAAGTTCTCCAACGTGATGATCCCGATCGTGGACACCCTCACCGGCATCGCGATGGCGGTGGTGATCGTGGTCGGCGGCGGCATGGTGCTCGGGCAGGAGCTCGAGCTCGGCGTGATGGTCGCCTTCATCTTCTACGTGCAGCGCTTCTTCGACCCCATCCGTTCCCTCACCATCCAGTACAGCATCATGCAGCGGGCGATGGCGGCGGGGCAGCGCATCTTCGAGGTGCTGGACGTGCCCATCGAGGTGCGCGACAAGCCCGGCGCGGTCGCGCTGCCGCGCGAGGCGCGCACCATCGAGCTCGACGACGTGACTTTCGGCTACGCGCCCGGCCACCCGGTGCTGCGCAACATCAGCCTGCGGGTGGAGCCCGGCGAGACGGTGGCTCTGGTGGGGCCGACCGGCTCGGGAAAGACCAGCATCACCGCGCTCGTCCACCGCTTCTACGACGTGTGGAGCGGGGCGGTGCGGATCGGGGGCTACGACGTGCGCGACGTGCGCCAGGACGACCTCGGCGCGCATGTGGCGATGGTGCTCCAGGAGCCCTTCCTGTTCACGGGCAGCGTGTACGACAACATCCGCTACAACAAGGCGGACGCCACCCGCGCACAGGTGGAGGAGGCGGCGCGCGCGGTCGGCGCCCACGAGTTCATCGAACGCCTCCCCGAGGGCTACGACACCGTGCTCGACCAGCGCGGCGCGAACCTCTCGCTCGGACAGCGTCAGCTCCTGAGCTTCGCCCGCGCGCTCGTGACCGGCGCCCCGGTGCTGGTGCTCGACGAGGCGACCGCCAACGTCGACAGCTACACCGAGCGCCAGATCCAGCGCGCGCTCGCGCGCCTGCTGGAGGGGCGCACCGCGATCGTCATCGCCCACCGCCTCGCCACCATCCGGGGGGCCGACCGCATTCTCGTGCTGCGCGACGGAGAGCTCGTGGAACAGGGCACCCACGAGGATCTGATCGCGCTCGGAGGGCTCTACGCGCGCCTCTACCGGCTGAACTACGCCTCCTTCGACGACCTCGCGGCGGGGGAAGAGGACGCCGATGCGGCTCCGGCGCGGACCTGAGGCGTCGGACGCGCCGGAACGAGAGACAATAGCCACGCCCATCGGCGAATCGATGGCGAAGTCCCCCAACGGTAATGCCCGCACCCCGAGCCGCCCGGGCGTGGTCCCGCGGGAGTCCGTGCTGCTCGTCGGCCTCGTTCTCCCCGGCACGCCGGAGTGGGAAGCGCGCGACTCCATCGATGAGCTGGCCCGGCTTGCCGAGACCGCGATGTTCGTCGTGGTCGACCGGGTGCTGCAGGCGCAGCCGCGGACCCGCGCGACCTACTACGTCGGCAAGGGCAAGGCCCACGAGATCGCGGAGCGCTCGCAGGAGTTCGGGGCCGACGTCATCGCCTTCGACCACGACCTGTCACCGGCGCAGATGCGCAACCTCGAGCGGCTCACCGGGAGACGGGTTCTCGACCGCAGCGCCATCGTGCTCGACATCTTCGCCCGCCACGCCCGCACCCGGACCGCGAAGGTGCAGGTCGAGCTCGCCCAGCTGGAGTACCTGCTGCCCCGTCTCACCCGGCAGTGGACACACCTGTCCCGACAGGTCGGCGGCGCCATCCGGGGCATGGGCGCGGCCGGGGTGCGCGGCCCCGGCGAGACGCAGCTCGAGATCGACCGCCGCCTGATACGCAACCGCATTCGCAGCCTGCGGCGCGAACTCACGAAGATCGGGTCGCAGCTGACGACCTCGCGCAAGGGGCGCGGCGACCTCTTCCGCGTCGCTCTCGTGGGGTACACCAATGCCGGCAAGTCCACCCTGATGCGGGCGCTCTCCGGTGCGGACGTGCTCGTCGAGGATCGCCTCTTCGCCACCCTCGACTCGACCACCCGCGCGGTGGAGCTCGACGGGACGGGCCGGGTCCTCCTTACCGACACCGTCGGCTTCATCAAGCGCCTTCCCCATCGCCTGCTCGCCTCCTTTCGCGCCACCCTGGAGGAGGCGGTGGCCGCCGACCTTCTGCTCCATGTCGTCGACCTCTCGCACCCGCACTGGGACCTGCAGATGGAGACCGTCGAGGGGGTGCTCGCCGAACTCGGCATCGGGGACCGCGCAACGATCGTGGTGTACAACAAGGTCGATCGGGTGGCGCGTTGCGAGGGCGCAGGGGCGCTCGAGATGCCCGCCCGGGCGCAAGCCGCGGGGGTGGAGGTCTCGGCGCTCTCCGGGGCGGGCCTCGACGCCCTGCGAGACCGGATCCGAGCCCGCTGCCGGGAGCGCGAGGTTACGGTCGATCTTCGCATTCCCTACGCCGAGGGCCGCCTGCTCTCCCAGCTCCACGGACACGGCGAGGTGCTCGAACGCGCCTGCGACCCGCAAGCGGTGCGCCTGCGGGTGCGACTGGACTCGCAGTGGATCGGGCGCCTGGGCCTCGCGCGCTTCCGCGACGGCTGAAGCCTGCCCCGTCGCCCCGCACCGACCGCAATCTCTCGACGATTTCCCGGCTCGCGGTCGCCGATGTGCACTCGGTCGAGGGCCGTACTCCGGCGCTCCGCTTCGACGCAGCGTGGGCTACCAATACCTGAACGGTGCTTTCCGGTTGGACAAAGCGTTCGTGCCTTGCCCGCTCACCGTTCCGCTCGCCTGTGGGGGCGGTATTGTCCTTGGTCCCGGCTCGCGTCCGATCCGGTCCATTCCGGCGCTTGCGTGCCCCTGCCTGGTGAATCGGAGAACTGTCGTGGCCGAGGGCTGGAGCCGGGCTAGGTGCGCGAAGTGCGCGGCGTGGCGCCCGCGTCGTCTCTCGTCCATTGCAGCACCGCGGCCGCGCACAGGAAGAACGCGCAACAGCATCCGAAGGCGGTGGAGTAGCTGCCGGTGAGGTCGAAAGAGGCGCCCGCGAGCAGAGGGCCGACCGTGAAGGTGACGATCGTGCTCATGTTGATGAGCCCGAGGATGGCGCCGTAGTGGCGCAGCCCAAAGGTCTCCTGCACGATGAGGAGCAACAGCACCCCGGTGCCCCCCATGAAGAAGCCGTAGACCGGCGTTATGGCGAGCATCAGCAGCGGGCTCGGCGCGAACGCGAGGCAGAGCACCGCGACGGCCTGCCCCAGGAGATCGACGATGAAGGTCTTGCGGGCCCCGAAGCGTTCGGCGAGGAAGCCGAAGCCCACCTTGCCGGCGATCCCGCTTATCGCGAGCATCGCGAGCGCGAGGGAAGCGACGGTGATGCCGGCGCCCTCGTTGGTGAGGTGGACCACCACATGGGGAAGGATGGTGGCGTAGGTGAAGCAGCCGAGGCAGACCGCGATCGCGATGGCGTAGAAGCTCCGGGTCCGCAGCGCGCGCCGGGTCGTCCAGTGCTCCTCCTCCGCGTCTTCCTCCGATTCTTCCTCCGCGCCTTCCCCCGGCTCCGGCTCCGAGCCCGGTGGCCCGCCGGTATCTTCCGGCCGCGCCGTGCTCCCCAGCGGCCGCTCCCGCACCACCAGCAGGGAGTACAGGGCGATGGCGAAGCAGCCGAGGCCCATCGCGATGTAGGCATCGCGCCAGGTCCCGATCGCGAGCACCAGCGCGGTCGCGGGCGGTATGACGAGTCCGCCGAAGTTGGCTCCCGCGTTGGTGATCCCCATCATCCGGCCCCGGGTGCGCCGGAACCACAGCCCGATGAGGCGCCCGGCGGGCAGGATGGTCATGCCGGCAAAGGGTACGAGCTGAATGAAGCTGAGCACGTACCAGTGCCACAGCTCGCTCATGAGTGGGCGCAGGACGAAGCTCGTGCCCATCATCAGCAGCGACCCGACCATGATCGGGCGCGCCCCGTAGACGTCCATCAGCCGCCCGATGAGCGGCGCGGCCAGAGTGCCCACCGCGGTGAAGGAGAGCGACGCGCTGATCTGGGTGCGGGTCCAGCCGAAGCTCTGTTCCAGCGGCTCGATGAAGTGGCCGAACGCATACTGGCTCGCACCGATGGAGATCCCCATCGACAGGAACGCGGCGGAGGCCGCGAGCCAGCCGCGGAGCGAGTTCCGCGATTGCGGCGCGGTCAAAGGCGTTGCGCGAAGGGCTCGATGCCGAGCTTGTTCCCGAGAATCTCCTCCCGGGTCAGGCCGTGCAGTTCGTGAGGAAACACCAGCCAGTCTTCGGTTTCGTGGACGTAGTAGTCGGGCTCGCGCTCGGTGCGGTTGTTGCTCGGTTTGTAGTACACGGTGGCGACCCGGGTGTCGATCGGCGCGTTGCGGCGGGCCTTGCGTCGAAGATGCGAGATCACCGCGTCGATGCTGAGGCCGGTGTCGAACACGTCATCGACGATGAGCAGGCTCTGATCCGCGTTCACGTTGTCGATGATGTACTGCATGCCGTGGACGCGGATCCGGGAGCCGGTGCGGGCGATGCCCTTGTAGAAGGAGGTGCGGATGGCGATGTGGTCGGTCTTCACCCCGAAGAAGTCGAGCAGCTCCTGCACCGCGATGCCGACCGGGGTGCCGCCCCGCCACACGCCGACGATGAAGCTCGGGCGAAAGCCGCTGTCGAGAATCTGCGTGCCGAGCCGGAAGGAGTCCTCCAGAAGGGACTGCGCGCTGATATAGGTCTTGGGTACCGCCGCCGGCTCGGAGTGCGACCGGAGTGCGGCGAGGTATTCGGCCATCGGAGTGCGTCTCGTGGGCTCGGGCGGCGCGAAAGTGTAGCCTGAAAGCGCGGCCCGAACCCGAAGGACGCGGGTCGGGTCCCGGGCCGCGACATCGCACAGACGTCCCGGCCCGCTGACGCCGGTGTTCGCGCGGTTGCGGGCCGTAGTCCCTATCCCGCAAATTTCACCGATTTCTCAACTCGCGGACGCCAATATGCTTGCGTAAGCGGGTCGTACTCCGTCGCGCCGCAACGACTGCGTGTCGGCTACCTGCTGCGCTGCGCAGTCCTTGGGCGAAGCTTTCCGGCCAGGGCAAGCCATCCTTGGCTTGCCCGCTCGCCGGGGCTAAGCGCCACCGGCGCTTCGCCTTTATCCGGCTCGCCGTTGCGCGTCTCTCAGTCCGTGCTTCCTGCTATCACGGCATCTTGGCGCCCGAAGCGGCCGAAGATCGCGGAAACACTCGGGTCAGGTCACCTGTTCTTCGATCCGGAACCGGATGATGCGAAGAACCTGCTCGATGGCGGCCTCCCGCTCGATTTCGATCGGACGCGGGAGGCGCTCCTCGAAGGCATCCAGGATCTCTTCCCCGGTGGCGCCCTTGACCGCGAAGATGAAGGGGAAGCCGAAGCGCTCCCGGTAGGCGCGGTTGCGGGTCTCGAAGCGCGTGCGGTCCTCTGGCCCCAGCCGGTCGAGGCCGGCGCCGCTCTGCTCGCGGCGCGAGTCCGCACTCAGGGCGCGAAGGCGTGTGGCCAGATCGGGGTGCGCGCGCAGCAGGGCGAGGCGGGCGGGGGCGGGGGCGCCGCGCACCGCGTCGGCGAAGGCCGCGACCATCGCCTCCCGGGTCGCGAAGGGGCGCCGGCGCGCGGCCTCGGCCGCCACCCAGGGCGAGTCCTCGGCCACGGCGGCGAAGCGTGCGGTGAACGCCGCCTCGTCGAGGGCGTTGACCCGGGACAGGGGGAGTGGGGCCGTGGTCACGGCAGATGCGGGGCGAGCCAGGCGCCGAGGAGGCGGCGCTCCTCCTCGTTCATGCCGCTCAGGTTGCCGAGCGGCATGGCATGGGTGTTCACCGTGTTCTGCTCCACGAGCATCGCGTAGCGGCGCACGTCGTCCAGGGTCTCCAGCACCACGTTCGCGGGTGGGGTACGGAATATCTCGCTTGTGGGCTCGCGCGCATGGCACGAGGTGCAGTGGGTGTGGACGAGGGCCAGGACCTCGGCGCCGTCCACCGCCCCCGTGTCGCGCGCCGGATCGCGGGGCGGGGGGGCGGTCATCCACAGCGCGGCGATCAGGCAGACGGCGATGAGCGGCGCCGCCCACGCGAGGGCGCCGAAGGGCCGTCCGACCTCGATGCGCAGCAGCAGGTGGCGCGCGCTCGCGCCCCCCACCAGGATGAGGCCGACGAGCAGCCAGGCCTGCGGGTGGCCGGTGAGCAGCGGGTAGTGCCCACTCACCATGAGCACGAGCACCGGGAGCGTCAGGTAGGTGTTGTGCACCGAGCGCTGCCGGCCGATCTGGCCGTGGCGCGCATCCGGCGTCTCGCCCGCGCGCAGCGCGGCGACGATCTTTCTCTGGTTCGGGATGATCACCGCGAACACGTTGACGGCCATGATCGTGCCCGCGAGGGCGCCGACGTGCATGAGCGCGCTGCGTGCGCTGAAGACATGGGTATAGATCCAGGCGGCGGCGAGGATCAGTGCGAAAACGATGCCGGCGAGCAGCACCGGGCGCCGGCCGGCGGGGGAGCGGCAGATGCCGTCGTACGCGAACCATCCGAAGGCGAGGCTCGCGACCGAGATAACGATGGCCTGGGCCGGATCGAGGGCCATCACCGCGGGGTCGATCAACCATGCGCCGGGGTTCAGGTAGTACTGCACCACGAGCAGCGCGAAGCCGGTGAGCCAGGTGAGGTACGCCTCCCACCGGAACCACACGAGGTGGCGGGGCAGGGCCTGCGGTGCGACCGCGTACTTCTCGACGTGGTAGAAGCCCCCGCCGTGCACTTGCCAGGCGCTCCCCGCGATACCCGGCGCCGCCCCCGCGCGGCGCTCGAGCGAGAGATCGAGGGCAATGAAGTAGAACGAGGTGCCGATCCAGCCGATGCCGGCGATGAGGTGGGCCCAGCGCAGCAGCAGGTTCAGCCAGTCGGCGACGAAGGCGCTCATGATTTCAACGAGCGGCGGTGGCCGGTGCGCATCGACGTGGCGAGCACGCCCGATACTTCGAGGAAGACCATCCGGATGACGAGGCCCGGGCGCGGTTGCGCCGCCTTCCCGATCCCGGGCCGACGAGTCGCGGGCGCCCGGGCGGCAAAGGGGAGTGCGCGCGGAGGGGAGGGGTCATACAAGGCTCGGAGCGCTCCGTGGTGCGGGATCCGTGCCGGCTCGCGGAGCGGTGGCTTAACCCGCAAATTTCACCGATTTCTCAACTCGCGGACGCCAATATGCTAGTGCTAGTGGGTTGTACTCCCTCAAGCCGCAACGACTTCGTGTCGGCTACGACTTCAGCGTCTTTCGGTCCGTGCACCCCGCTATCACGGCATCTTGGCGCCCGAAGCGGCCGAAAATCGGTGAAACTTTCGGGTTAACCGGCCGCTCCGAAGGGAGGTGGCGCGCTTCGCTCCCGTGTCGCGGGAAGGCCGCAATCCGGTGGGAATACCCCCACCCCGACCCGTGCGGGTCGGGGTGGGGAAGACGGGCTACTGCTACTGCGGCAGTTCGTCGTCAATGCCCTTCACATACCAGTTCATGCCGAGCAGGGTGCCGTCATCCAGGTGCTCGCCTTCGCCGATCGCCATCTCGCCGTCCTGACGGTAGATGGGGCCGTCGAAGGGGTGCATGGCTCCGGTACGGATCTTCTCGGCGGTCTCCGCCGCCATCGCGGCCACGTCATCGGGCAGGTTGGTGTAAGGGCCCATCACGACCATGCGTTGCGCCATTCCGTCCCAGGTGTCGACGGACTCCCAGGTCCCGTCGAGGACCGCCCGGGTGCGGGCGACGTAGTAGGGCCCCCAGTTGTCGATCACCGCGGTGAGTTGGGAATTCGGAGCGAAGGCGATCATGTCCGAAGTGTGGCCGAAGCCGGGCACCCCCATTTCCTCCGCGATCTGAATCGGCGCGGTGGAGTCGGTGTGCTGGGCGATTATGTCCACTCCCTGTCCGATCAGCACCTTGACGGCGTCGGCCTCCTTGCCGGGGTCGTACCAGGTGTTCACCCATACCACCTTGATCTTGAAGTCGGGGTTGACGGACTGGGCCCCGAGCATGAAGGCATTGATGCCGCGCACCACCTCCGGGATGGGGAAGGCGGCGACGTAGCCCGCGACCCCGCTTTTCGAGACCCTGGCCGCGATCTGGCCGATCACGTAGCGTCCCTCGTAAAAACGTCCGCTGTAGGTCGACACGTTGTCGGCGCGCTTGTAACCGGTCGCGTGTTCGAACTTGATGTCCGGAAAGTTCTCCGCGACCTTGAGGGTGGGGTCCATGAAACCGAAGGAGGTCGTGAAGATAAGGCCGGCGCCGCTGCGCGCGAGTCGGTTTATGGCCCGCTCGGCGTCGGGACCGGAGGTTACGTTCTCGACGTACACCGTCTCGACCTGGTCCCCGAGCTCTTCCTCGACCATCAGGCGCCCCCGGTCGTGGGTGTAGGTCCAACCGTAGTCGCCGATGGGACCGAAGTAGACGAAGCCGACCTTCAGCTTCTCCGCGCCCGAGACCGCGGTCATCGCGAGCGACAGCACGAGGCCGGCGGCCAGTGCGAGCAGTTTCTTCATCCGGGTTTCTCCTCTGGTGTGTTTGATTTGCTGCAATTCGGGGCTCCCGCCTCCGGGCGCGGCCCATCGGGGGGCGGATATCATGCCCCGCGGCCCCCGTCTCTCATGATGAACCGAAGGTTGCGCTCTCGCCAAGGTGTCTGCGCAGGGATCCCCGCGCATTCGTCAGCGATCCGGCACGAAGGTCTGGCCGATACAGGCGGGGGTGTTCACTCTCGTCAGGAGACGATTCCCCGAGATCGCCACCAGGGCGGCGATGGTCACGAGGTAGGGCAGGGACGAGAGCAGTTGCGAGGGGATGGCGATTCCGACGGCTTGCACGTAGAGGCCCATGATCCACACCGTGCCGAAGAGGTAGGCGCCGATGGCGACCCGGCGCGGGGCCCAGGTGGAGAAGACGACGAGCGCGAGCGCGATCCAGCCGCGGCCGGCGGTCATGTTCTCGGCCCATTGGGGGGTGTAGGCGAGGGAGAGGTACGCTCCCGCGAGCCCCGAGCACATTCCGCCGAATGCGATGCAGGCATATCGCACCGCGACCACGGGGTAGCCGAGCGCGTGCGCGGAGTGGTGATTGCCGCCCGTCGCGCGGATCACGAGACCCAGGCGGGTGCGCGCGAGCACCCAGGCCACGAGCACCGTGAGAACGATGGAGGCGTAGACGAGGGCGTCCTGGCCGAAGAACACCGGCCCGAGCAGCGGGATGTCGGTCAGCACCGGAATGTACAGGGCGGGGAGCCTGACCCCTGGAAGCCCGGTGAACGCCTCGCCGATCAGGCCGGAAAGCCCGATACCGAAGAGAGTGAGCGCGAGCCCGGTCGCGACCTGGTTGGTCGCGAGCGTCTGGGTCAGGAAGGCGAAGAGCATCGACATCGCCACTCCCGCGAGGATCGCCGCCGCCACCCCGAGGGCGGCGGACCCGGTGGCGTACGCGGCGACGAAGCCGGCCACCGCCCCCATGACCATCATTCCCTCCACCCCGAGGTTCAGCACGCCGGAGCGCTCCGTGACGAGCTCGCCGAGTGCGGCGAGCAGCAAGGGCGTGGACGCCGTGATGATGGTCAGCAGAATCGCCTCCAAACCGCTCATCGCGCCGGCCCCGCGGCGGGTGCGTCGGCCTTGCGCCAGATCATGTTGATCCGATAACGGATCAGGGTGTCGCAGACGAGGATGAAGAAGAGCAGCATGCCCTGGAACACCTGGGTGAACTTGTCCGAGACCCCGAGCATCACTTGCGCCGCCTCGCCGCCCAGGTAGCTGATGCCGAGCACGATCCCTGCGAACAACACCACGAGCGGGTTCAGACGCCCGAGAAAGGCGACGATGATCGCGGTGAATCCGTAGCCGGGCGAGATGGAGGGCTGGAGCTGTCCCACCGGACCCGCCACCTCGCAGATGCCGGCGAGGCCCGCGAGCCCGCCCGAGAGCGCGAAGCACAGCCACACGGTGCGCGAACGCGAGAAGCCACCGAAGCGCCCGGCCCGCGGCGCCTCTCCGCTCACGCGAATCTCGAAGCCCTTGAGCGTGCGCGACATGAAGACGAAGAGCGCCACGACGGCAAGCAGCGCGAGGAGCACGCCGAGGTGCACGCGGCCCGCGCCGAGGGTGGGCAGGAGCGCCCAGCCCTCGAAGTCGATCGACACCGGAAAGTTGTAGCCGGCCGGGTCGCGCCACGGGCCGCGCACCAGCCAGTCGAGGAGGAGCTGGGCGACGTAGACCAGCATGAGGCTGGTGAGGATCTCGTTCGCGCCGAAACGGTTGCGCAGCAGGGCGGGGACCGCCGCCCACGCCATTCCCCCGAGCACGCCGAGCAGGAGCATCGCGGGAAGCACCAGGAAGGAGTCCCACTCCGGGGCGAGGATGGGCACCGCGGCGCCGGCGATGGCGCCCGCGGTGAGCTGACCCTCCGCGCCGATGTTCCACAGATTGGCGCGAAAGCACACCGCGAGTCCGACACCGATCAGCACGAGCGGCGCGGTCTTGACGACGAGCTCCTCGATCGACCACAGGGTGGTGACCGGCTCGACGAAGTAGATGAAGAGCGCCCGGAGCGGGTCGAGCCCGCTCGCGGCGAAGATGATCCCGCCCGCGATCACCGTGAGCGCGATGGCGATCAGGGGGGAGAGCACGCTCATGGCGCGGCTCGGTTCCGGGCGAAGCTCGAGCCACAGCTTCACGCGGCGGCCCCCTCTGGACTGGCGCCGGTCTCGTGCGCGCCCGCCATCAGCAGGCCGATCTGTTCCCGGTCGGTGGCGTTCGCGGGATGTGCCGCGGACAGTTCGCCGCGCGAGATGACGGCGATGCGGTCCGCGATCTCGAAGATCTCGTCGAGGTCCTGGCTGATCACCAGCACTCCGGCGCCCGCGCGCGCCATGTCGATCAGCGCCTGGCGGATGAGCGCGGCCGCCCCCGCGTCCACGCCCCAGGTCGGCTGATTGATCACGATGATGCGCGGGTCGCGGTCGAGCTCCCGTCCGAGCACGAACTTCTGCAGGTTGCCCCCGGACAGCGCGCTCGCCCGCGGGTCGGGATGGCTGGTGCGCACGTCGAATCGTTTCACCACCCGCTCGCCCACCTCGCGGGACCGGACCCGGTCGACGAAGCCGCGGGGCGCCATTTCCCGGTCGCAGGCGTGGTGCGTGAGCAGCACGTTGTCCGAGAGCGCGAGGCCCGGCAGCGCGCTGTGCCCGAGGCGCTCCTCCGGCACGAAGGCCGCGCCCAGACGGCGGCGCGCGGTAATGCCCCGTGCGCCGCAGAGCGCCCCGGCGAGCTCGATGCACGCGTCGTGCGGGGCGGGACGTTCGCCGGAGATCGCATCGAAGAGCTCCGTTTGTCCATTGCCCGCCACCCCGGCGATCGCGACCACCTCGCCCGCATGCACCCGCAGCGACACCTTGCGCAGCCGTACCCCGAAGGGGCCGTCGGCGGGCAAGGTGAGATCCGAGACCGCGAGCATCACCGCACCGTCGCCGCCTCCCGCTTGCGCGCTCACCTCGTGCACGTGCGTACCCACCATGAGGCGCGCGAGCGAGGCGGCGCTCTCCTCGCCGGGGTCCACGCTGGCGACCACCTTGCCGTGACGCAGGATGGTGGCGTGGTGGCACAGGCGTTTCACCTCTTCCAGCCGGTGAGAGATGTAGAGCACCGCGCATCCCTCGCGGGCGAGGCGGCGCAGCGTCACGAAGAGCTGGTCGGCCTCCTGCGGGGTGAGCACCGCGGTCGGCTCGTCCATGATGAGCAGGCGCGGCGCCTGCAGCAGGCAGCGCACGATCTCGATGCGTTGCCGCTCGCCCACCGAGAGATCGGCCACCAGGGCCTCGGGCTCGAGCGGCAGGCCGTACTCGCGCGAGACTTCGGCGATTCGCGATGCGAGCCTCTCCCGGTCGAATGCGCCCGGGAGAGCGAGGGCGATGTTCTCCACCACCGAGAGCGCGTCGAAGAGCGAGAAGTGCTGAAAGACCATGCCGATGCCAAGCCGCCGCGCCGCCGCCGGATCGGCGATGCGCACCGGCCGGCCCTGCCAGCGAAGCTCTCCCGCGTTCGGCTGCAACGCGCCGTAGATGATCTTGACCAGCGTGGACTTGCCGGCGCCGTTCTCGCCGAGCAGGGCGTGGATGACGCCGGGACGCAGCGCGAGAGAGACTTCGTCGTTGGCCGTGAAGTCGCCGAAGCGCTTCACGATGCGGCGCGCTTCCAGCAGGTAGTCGGCGGAGGCGTTCTCTTCGCTCATGGCCTGCGCTGAGACTTCCGGGCCGGGTCCACTCGCCGTCTCGAGCTACCGGTCGGCGTCTTCGCGGATGAGATCGGAAGCCTTCTCTCCGATCATGATCGCCGGCGCATTGGTGTTGCCGGAGGTGATCGTCGGCATGATGGAAGCGTCCACCACCCGCACTCCGCCGAGACCGTGAACGCGCAGACGCTCGTCGACGACCGCGTCCGGGTCGCGCCCCATGCGGCAGGTGCCGACGGGGTGGTAGATAGTCTGGGCGATGTGCCGGGCCGCCGCGAGGAGCTCTTCGTCGGTGCGCGCCTGCGCGCCCGGCAACAGCTCCTCCACGATGTGCGGCGCCATCGCGCGCGTTGCGGCGATCGCCCGGGTGACCCGGAGCCCGGCGACCGCGGTCTCGCGATCGAGCGCGGTGGAGAGGTAGTTCGGCCGGATTGCCGGGTATGCGAACGGGTCGGGAGAACGGATGCGGATGGTCCCGCGGCTCTCCGGGCGGAGCTGGGTCACCGAAGCGGTGAACGCGGAGTACCGGTGCAGGCCATGTCCGGGCCGGTCGGCGGAAAGGGGCTGGAAGTGGAACTGGATGTCGGGCGTTTCGAGCTCGGGACGGGTGCGCGTGAACACGTAGACCTGGCTTGCCCCCATGCTCATCGGGCCGCTGCGCCGCAGGAGGTACTCGATGCCGATGAGCATCTTGCGAATCGGGTGGTTGACCTCGTCGTTCAGGGTGGGCGTGCGGCACGCGTACACCGCGCGGATCTGGAGGTGATCCTGGAGGTTCTCTCCCACCCCGGGCAGGGGATGGACGACCTCGATGCCGTGCTCGCGCAGCAGATCGGCCGGGCCCACGCCGGAGAGCTGGAGGACTTGCGGAGAGCCCACCGCGCCCGCGCAGAGGATGACCTCGGCGCGCGCCCGCGCTTCGTGCGCGCCCCGTCCGCGCACGTAGCGGACTCCGGTGGCGCGGCGGCCCTCGAAGCACAGTCCGAGCACGTGGGCTCCGGTCTCCACCACGAGGTTGGTTCGCCGGCGCGCCGGTCGAAGATAGGCGGTGGCGGCGCTGCAGCGCAGGCCCTTGCGCGCGGTGAGCTGGTAGTAGCCCGACCCCTCCGCGCTGGCGCCGTTGATGTCGTCGTTGCGCGGTATCCCGATTTCGGCCGCCCCGGCGATGAACGCGTCGCACACGTCGCGGCGCACCCGCATGTCGGATACCGCGAGCGGGCCGCCGGCGCCGTGCCATGCGTTGGCGCCGCGTTCCTGATCCTCGGCGCGCTTGAAGCAGGGAAGCACGTCCTCGAAGGACCACCCGGTGTTTCCGAGCTGGCGCCAGTGGTCGTAGTCCCGGGCCTGCCCGCGCACGTAGAGCAGTCCGTTGATGGAGCTCGAGCCCCCGAGCACCTTCCCCCGGGGCCAGTCGAGCGCGCGACTGTCAAGCTCCGGCTCGGGCTCGGTGACGTAGCACCAGTCCGTTGCCGGATTGTGCATGGTCTTGAAGTAGCCGACCGGGATGTGGATCCAGGGGTTGCGGTCCTTGCCGCCCGCCTCCAGCAGCAGTACCCGGGTCGAAGGGTCGGAGGACAGCCGGTTCGCCACCACGCAGCCGGCCGAGCCGGCGCCGACGACTACATAGTCGAATTGACTTGTCACTGCCGGGCGGCCTGAGCCCGCGGCCGCCACGGAGCCGCGGACCCCTCGCCGGAAGCGGGCGCCCATGTCAGCCGGGCCCGGCCAATCGCCGCAGGCCCGCATCGAGGTCCGCGATCAGGTCTTGCGGATCCTCGAGTCCGACGTGCAGACGCATCAGCAAGGGCGACTCGGTCCAGGGCGCGACGTCGCGGGGCAGCGGCGTGGGGTACAGCGACACCAGGCTCTCGTAGCCGCCCCAGGAGGAGCCGATGCGAAAGAGCGCGAGGCCGTCGATCATGCGCGCGATCGCCGCCTGGTCGGTGTCCTCCAGCACGACGCCGAAGAGGCTCGCGGCGCCCCCGAAGTCTCGCCGCCAGAGGGCGTGGCCGGGGTCGGAGGGCAGGGGAGGGTAGAGCACGCGCCGCACCCCGGGCTGCTCGGCGAGCCAGGTGGCCACCGTGAGGGCGGAGCGCGCCTGACGCCGCAGGCGCACCGAGAGGGTGCGAAGACCCCGCAGGGCGAGGTAGCAGTCGTCGGGGCCGGCGACCTCCCCGAAGGCCATCACGGTGTCGGCGAGGCGGCGGTGGAGCGCCTCGTCGGCCGTCGTGACGAGGCCGATGACGAGGTCGGAGTGTCCGGCGAAGTACTTGGTTCCGGCCTGGATGGAGAGGTCGACACCGTGGGCGAGCGGCTTGAAGAAGAGCGGCGTCGCCCACGTGTTGTCCATCGCGGTGAGGATGCCCGCGGCCCGGGCCGCGCCCGCGATGGCTGGCACGTCCTGCATCTCGAAGCTGAGCGAGCCGGGGGCTTCGAGGAACACCAGGCGGGTGTTCTCGCGGAAGAGTTCGGCGATGCCCGCACCCGCGCCGGGGTGATAGAAGGTCGTCTCGACTCCCCACCGGGCGAGAACCTCGTGGCAGAAGCGCCGGGTGGGGCCGTACACGGAATCGGTGACCAGCACATGGTCTCCCTTCGATGCGAACGCGCAGAGCGCCATCGTGATCGCGGAGAGCCCCGACGCGGTGACCACCGATCTTGCGCCGCCTTCCAGAGCGGCCACCGCCTGCGCGAGCGCGCGCGCGTTGTGGGTGCCGTTCGCCCCGTAGGTGATCGCCTCGTAGGCGCGGCCCTCGTCGAAGCGGCGGAGGTAGCTGTCGATGTCGGGGGAGAGGATCGTGGACGCGCGGTACACGGGAAGGTTGACGGTGCCCTCCGGCTCGACCCGCCCCCGGCCCGCGGAGACGATCCTGGTTTCGTCCTTCAAGTCTGTCGGGGGTTCCATCGCATCGACCGGAAACGCGGCTCGCCTGTGCCCGCGATGTTACGGCGTGGCGCCACCCGATGGCGACTCGCGGCGGCCGGTGTCGATCAGGAGCAACTTGTCTGTTCGGTGTAGTAGCACAGGAGCTGTCCGGTTGGACGGTTACCGAGAAAGTGTCGCCAAGAAAAGGACCGAGTGGCTGACGGAGAGTCGGCGGATGAGACTCGGGCAGGCGTACGGGGCGCGGAAACGACGGCCAACCCGGGGGGAAGCGGCGCGACGGCTGGGGAGGGGTGAGTACACCTTCCCGCCTTCCGCCTCGCTTTCGACGTGGTCAGGCCGGCGGATGCGTGTTCACGGCCTCGCAGCGGCGCGGTATCGCGGCTTGAGGACGGCGGGGCGGTCGTGCGCCGGAAAATCGGGTATGCTCGCCGCGAGTGTCGGTTGTCTGGGGGACAGGGGATGAGCGCGCTCCCGAATCGCGACCGCGACCCATCGATCCGTGTTCGGCCGATGGCGGTGCACATCGGCGCCGAGATCGAGGGGGTCGACCTGACCCGGCCCCTGTCCGCGCAAAGCGTTGCCGAGATACGCGCGGCGCTGCTCGAGTGGAAGGTCATCTTCTTCCGCGGCCAGTCCCTCGACCACGCGCAGCATGTGGCGTTCGCCCGCCAATTCGGAGACCCGACCCCGGGACACGTGGTGTTCGGAGGCGATTCGATACATCCCGAGATCTACTCCGTCGCGAAGCACCGGGTCGCAAACACGGTGGTGGGCGATCCCTACGTGCGGACCTGGACGGGCTGGCACACCGACATCACCGCCGCCGTCAATCCTCCCGCCGCGTCGATTCTGCGCGGGGTCACGGTGCCTCCGGTCGGCGGTGACACCCTGTGGACCAACCTCGCGGCCGCCTACCGGAGCCTTTCCGCTCCGATGCGGCGTTTCCTCGAGGGCTTGCGCGGCGTCCACCGCTTCGAGGTCGAGTGGGGTGGGAAAATGAGCCGCGAGTACGAGGAGCGCGTGCGCCGGTTTCGCTACGAGAGCGAACACCCTCTGGTGCGCGTCCACCCGGAGACCGCGGAGAAGGTGCTCTTCGTCAGCCCGGGCTTTGTGAAGTCGATCGTGGGACTGTCGCGGCGCGAGAGCGATACGCTGCTGGAGCTGCTCTGGGAGCACGCGGTGCTTCCGGAGTTCACGGTGCGTTTCCGGTGGGAGGAGGGAAGCATCGCGTTCTGGGACAATCGCGCGACCGCGCACCTCGCCCCGCGCGATATCTTCGAGACCGACTACGACCGCCAGTTCTACCGCGTCACCCTGAACGGCGACGTGCCGCGCGGAGTCGACGGGAAGGAGTCGACAGCGATCGAAGGGGCACCGATCCAGGCGCTTTGAGGCGCCTTCGTCGCGGAGAGGACCGCGGCGAAGGCGCGCGGCTCAGCTCTCGTTAATCGGCGAGTCATTGCGCTCCGGCGAGACGCGGCGCGCGACCCGGGGCACTCGCGCCAGATCCCATTCTTCCTGCGCCCAGGACCACAGCTCCCGCGGGGGCGCCCCCACGAGCTCGGCGGGGGGAGCGTGGGCGAGGAAGCGCAGCGCGTCGCCCGCTACCGCGGTCGCGGGCCGCAGCCGGGTGGGCGGGGCGTGCGTTCGCTTGCCGAGCTTCTTGCCGCGCCGGTCCGTGGCCACGGGCACGTGCGCGTAGCGCGGACGGGGGCGGCGAAGGAGATCCTGGAGGTACACCTGCGGTAGCGTCGAAAGCAGCAGGTCCGCCCCCCGGACCACGCGGGTGATCCCCTGCTCGGTGTCGTCGAAGGCGGTAGCGAGGTGATAGGCGAAGACGGCGTCGGCGCGATAGACGATGAAGTCTCCGATGTCCCGGCCGAGGTCCTGGCGTTGACCGCCCCGCACGAGGTCCTCGAACCCGATGGTGCCGGCGCCCGCCCGCACCCGTACCGAACGTGCCGCTCGTCCCGCCGGCACGCCATTTCGACAGGTGCCCGGGTACACCCGTCCTCCCACCTCCCGGCGCGAGCAGGCGCAGGGGAAGCAGTGGCCCCCCGCTTCGAGCGCTTCGAGCGCCGCCGCATAGAGTCGGGTGCGCGCGCTCTGGTAGACGACCGTAGCGTCCCAGTGCAGCCCCAGGCGTTCCAGCTCGCGCAGGATGGCGGCGCTGGCGCCGGGCACGCTCCGAGGCGCGTCGAGGTCGTCGATGCGCACCAGCCACTCGTCGCCCCGGGAACGGGCATCCAGGAAGCTCGCCACCGCCGCGACCACCGAACCGAAGTGGAGGTCCCCGGTCGGAGAGGGCGCGAAGCGACCCCGGCCCCGCGGACCTCGTCGTCTTCCATCCATCGAGATTCGACACCGAGTGCGCGCATGCGAAGTGTAGGGACGGCCTCTCGCGGTTCAAAGTCCGGGGCGACGAGGTCGATTAACGCGGGCCGTCGGGCTGCGCTATCATCGGCGAATGTCGATCGACGTGCGTGCAAGCACTTCAGAGTAGATGCGCCTGCGCAAAGTCCGACTGACGGGCTTCAAGTCCTTCGTCGATCCCACCGTGATCGCCTTTCCCGGCAACTTGATCGGCATCGTCGGTCCGAATGGGTGCGGCAAGTCGAACATCATCGACGCGGTGCGCTGGGTGATGGGGGAGCTCTCCGCGCGACACCTGCGCGGCGAGTCCATGGCCGATGTGGTGTTCACGGGATCGAACACCCGCCAGCCGCTGGCGCGCGCCTCGGTGGAGCTCGTCTTCGACAACGGCGACGGGCGTCTGGGAGGGCGCTACGCCGCGTTCCCCGAGATATCGATCAAGCGCCAGGTCGCTCGCGAGGGTCACTCGCGCTATTTCCTCAACGGGACACAGTGCCGCCGCCGGGACGTGACGGACGTGTTTCTCGGAACCGGTCTCGGACCGCGCAGCTACACCATCATCGAGCAGGGGACGATCTCGCGCCTGATCGAAGCGAAACCGGAGGAGCTCCGGGTCTTCCTCGAGGAGGCGGCGGGGATCGCCAAGTACCGGGAGCGACGCCGCGAGACGGCGAACCGCATCCAGCACGCGCGCGACAACCTGGAGCGTCTGGGCGATCGGCGCGAGGACATCGGCCGGCGTCTGGTGCACCTCAAGCGCCAGGCGACCATTGCCGAACGCTACAAGGTCTACCGGGAGGAGCAGCGAGGCCTGGAGGCGGAGCTCCTCGCCCAGCGTTGGCGCCGCTACGACGAGGAAGTCTTGGCCCACCAGCGCGCGCTCGGGGCCAGGGAAGGGACTCTGGATGCCGCGGTCGCGGCCCAACGGCGCGCGGAGGCCGAACTCGAGCAGGCCCGTACCGCGCACCAGGCCTCGAGCGACGCCTTCAACGAGCTCTATCGTCAGGTCCTGAACGCCGGCACCGAAGTCGCGCGGACCGAAGAGCAGATTCGCGGTCTGCGGCAGCAACGCCAGAGGGCGGAGCAGGCGCTGACGCGCGAGCGCGAGGAGCGTGAGCGCGCACGCGCGGAAGCGCGCCGGGAACGCGAGCAGCTGGCGGGTCTGGATGTCGAGCTCCAGCGCGAGCGCCAGTCGCAAGAGGGCGCGGAGCGCGCCACCGCCGAGACGCGGGCGGCGCTTCGCCAGAGCGACGAGGCGATGCGCGCGTGGCAGGCGGAGTGGGAGGCGATCCGAGAGCGCGGCGATCGGGCCTCGCAGGCCGCCCGCGACGAGCAGGCGCGGCTTCAGTACGCCGGAGAGCGGCTCGCCGCCCTTGGCGAAAGGGAGGCCCGCCTGGAGGAAGAACGTGCGCGCTTCGCCATCGCCCCCCTGCAACAGGCCCTGCACGAGACCCGGCGGCGCCTTGACGACGAACGCGCGTCGCTCGATGCGCTCGACGCGGAGCTTGCGCAGGTTCTCGACTCTCTTGGTGGCGGCCGGGACGCGCAGGAATCCCTGGCGCGCGCCCGGCACGAGAAGCGCGCCGCGCTCGAGGCGGCGCGCGGACGCGAGGCGGCGCTCGAGCGCCTGCAGCGCGAGGCGCTCGGAGAGTCCCGTCCCGGCGCGGCGCAGTGGTTGAAGGAGCGGGGTCTCGCGCAGCGCCCGCGTCTCGCCGAGCGGGTGCGTACGCGTCCGGGGTGGGAAGCCGCGATGGAAGCGGTGCTCGGCGCGCGGCTCAAGGCCCTGTGCGTGGACGCCACGACGCAACACGCCCGGACGCTCGAGTCCATGCGAGAGGGTCGGGTCACGCTCTTTCGGCCCGGTCCGGCGCCCGAGTCCGGACGCGACGAGGGCGGGGCCGCGATCCCCCTTCGCCAGTATCTGCACGGCGACGACCGCCTCGGCACGCTGCTCCATGGCGTGTACGCGGTGGAGAGCCTGGACGAGGCGCTCGACCTGCGGGCGAGGCTCGGGCCGGCGGAGAGCGTCGTCACGCGCGGTGGGGTGTGGCTGGGACCCGACTGGGTGCGTCTCGCACGCGATTCGGAGGAATCCGGGGTGCTGGCGCGCCGGCCGCAGCTCGAGGCGGTGCGCCGCGAATGCGCCGCGCTCCAGAAGCAGGTCTCGGAGCTGGAGGCGGAACATGGCGCGGCGACCGAGCGGCTCTCCGCCCTGGAGGCGGCGCAGGGCGAGTTGCAGCAGCGCCTCTCCGCCGCGCACGAGCGCGTGGCCTCGGTGCAGGCGGAGCTCGGGGCCCGGGAAGCAAGGCTGGAGCAGACCAGCCGTCGTCTGGTCGAGGTGGGGGCGGAGCAGCGCGAGCTCTCGGCGAAGATCGAGGCGCAGCGGCGAATCGACGAGGCGGCGCGCGAAGCGGTGCGGGCGACCACGGAAGAGGCCGAACGACTGGCGCGGGAACGCAGCGCATGGGAGGAGGGGCGCGAGCCGCAGCGCGTGCGGCTGGAGCAGGCGAGAGAGCGCTGGAACGCCGCGCGCGACCTCTCCCACCAGGTGGCCTTGCGAGTCGAGTCCATACGGGTGCGGCGCGAGAGCCTGCGCACCGCCACGGAACAGGCCGGCAAGCGGATCGCGGCCGGAGAGACGCGTTGCCGCGAGCTGGAGCAGGAGCTCCACGACACCGAGGCTCCGTCCGAAGAGGCGCGGGACCGCCTGCAGTCGGGCCTTGCGCGCAAGAGCGAGCTCGAGGCGAATCTGCGGGGCGCGCGGCGCGAGGTCGAGGGCGCCGAGGGTCGACTCGCGGAGGCCGAGCAGGCCCGGCGCAAGTGCGCGTCGCGCAGTGACGAGGAGCGCGAAGTCCTGGAACGCGAGCGGGTGGCGGGGCAGGAAGTGGTGGTGCGCCGCAAGACGCTGGAGGAGCAGCTCCAGACGCAGGGACTGCGCGCGCAGGATCTGCTGAGCGATCTTGATCCGGAGGCGAGCGAGGAGGCGTGGGAGAAGCGGCTGGCCGAAGTGGCGGCGCGTATCTCCCGGCTCGGTCCGATAAACCTCGCCGCCATCGACGAGCACGAGGAGCTCGCCGAGCGCAAGGCCTGGCTCGACTCGCAGCACGAGGACCTCACCGAGGCGCTGGATACGCTCAACACCGCGATCAGGAAGATCGACCGGGAAATGCGCGCGCGCTTCCGGGAGACCTACGACAAGGTCAATGCGGGACTCGCGCGGATGTTCCCGCGCCTCTTCGGCGGCGGCGAGGCGAGCCTGACCCTTACCGGCGACGACCTGCTCGATACCGGAGTCGCGGTCATGGCGCGTCCTCCGGGAAAGCGCAACTCGAACATCGCGCTCCTCTCCGGCGGGGAAAAGGCCCTGTGCGCCATCGCGCTCGTGTTCGCGATATTCGAGCTCAACCCGGCGCCCTTCTGTCTCCTGGACGAGGTGGATGCTCCGCTGGACGATGCCAACGTGGTGCGATTCTGCGAGCTGGTGAAGGAGATGTCGGAGCGCCTTCAACTCGTGATGGTGACCCACAACAAGATCTCCATGGAGATTGCACAGCAGCTCATCGGGGTTACGATGAACGAGCCGGGCGTGTCGCGCCTGGTGACGGTGGATCTCGACCAGGCGGTGGAGATGGCGGCTCCGTAGGCTCCATCGCGGAGGGGACGACTCGTGCCTTTGCGATCGCGTACTCACGAACTTCGGGCGGAACCGGGCCGCGGATTCGCCGCGTCCTCGAAGCCGCCGCCGAGCGTCCGGCGCCCGGGGAGCGTGCGGACGCTCGGTGGCATCGGCCGGTCGCCGGACATGCGCCACGCCGCCCGAACGAGAAGGTGCAGCCCATGAGCGATCTCAGACTCATCCTCCTCGGACTCGGGGTCGTGCTCATCGTCGGCATCTGGCTCTGGACCCTCCATTCGCGCCGACGCGGCGGAATTGCGCGCCCACGGCTGGCAAGGGCGCCGCGGCGCGCGGGCGGGTGGTGGCGCTGGAAGGCAAAGGGCAGGACGGCGCGCTCTCCCGGTCCTCCCCGTGTCCGCCGGGGAGAAACCCGGGCGCTCGATCTTCCCTACGAGGACGAGGGTCCCGGGGAGCCGCCTCTCGGATTCGATTCTCCCCGCGCGCGTCGGGGCTCCGAAGGCGCCGACCACGCGCCGGGGGACGAGTGGGACGCCCCGCGCCGCGCGATGGGAGGCGGGGCCTCGAGAAGAGGCGCCGATCGGGGGGGGCGAGTCCCCGCGGAAGACGATACGTTCCCCGCGGGACCGGGGGGTGGCGGCCGCGGATCGGAACTGGGCGACCTTCAGGGCCTGCGCGCCACCCGCGACGACCCCGAGCAACTGGTGATGGATCCCTTCGATCTGGACGAGGACATCCCGGAGCTGGACGCGGAAGATGCGGGCGCGGACGGAGGATCCGAAGAAGGGGAGCAAAGGTCGGAGACCCTGGTGGTGGTCCTCACCGTGCTCGCGCCGCCGGGGGAGAGGATCGAGGGCGCGGCGCTTCGCGACGCCCTGGAAGCGCAGGGTCTTCGCTACGGCGACGATCGCATCTTTCATCGCTATCCCGACTCCGCCCCGGCGAGCGTGGGACCGCTCTACAGCGCCGTCAATATCGTGGAGCCGGGGGTCTTCGATCTGGAGGCCATGGACTCGATGCACACGCCCGGGGTAGGTCTCTTCATGCGCCTGCCCGGCCCCAAGGATCCTGGAGACGCGTTCGCGGAGATGGTGGAGGCCGCCCGCGAGATCGCGGTCGCGCTCGAGGCGCAGCTCTGCGACGAGACCCGCAGCAAGCTCACCGCCCAGACCCTCAATCACCTCCGGGAGCAGATCGCCGATTTCGGGCGGAGGCGCCTGCTGCGTGTCTGAGTCGCGCCGGCCCGAAGGCGCGCCGGCCGAGGCGACTGACGGAGTGCACGCGCGCATCGTCCGCTCTGGCGCGCCCGCGCCAATCGTGGCGGAGGCCGCCGCGCGAGTCGCCGCGCTCCGCGAGCGCATCGACTACCACAACTACCGGTATCACGCCCTCGACGACCCCGAGATCCCCGACTCCGAGTATGACCGTCTGATGCGGGAGCTGGAGTCGCTTGAGGCCGCGCATCCCGATCTGAGCACACCGGACTCTCCCACCCGGCGGGTGGGAGCGAAGCCGGTCTCCGCCTTTGCCGAGGTGGTGCATGCCTCGCCGATGCTCTCGCTCGGGAACGCTTTCGGGGAGGAAGAGCTCCGCGACTTCGACCGAAGGGTGCGCGAACGCCTGGAAGTCGATGAGGTGGAGTACGCGCTGGAGCCCAAGCTCGACGGACTCGCGGCCAGCCTCGTTTATGTCGACGGGCGCCTGGAGCGGGGTGCGACGCGAGGGGACGGGGAGCGCGGGGAGGAGGTGACCCGGAACCTGCGCACCCTGTCCGCGGTGCCCCTGCGCATGCGCGGGAGCGGGCACCCGCGGGTACTCGACGTGCGAGGCGAGGTGTACATGACCCGTTCGGGCTTCGAGCGCCTCAACGCGAAGCAGCGTTCAAGCGGTGAGAAGGTCTATGCGAACCCGCGCAATGCGGCGGCGGGGAGCCTTCGCCAGCTCGATCCCGCGATCACCGCGACGCGCCCCCTGACCATCCTCTTCCACGGAATCGGGCGCATCGAAGGCCATGCCGGATTCGAGACCCATCGGGCCATGACGAAGGAACTGCTCGCGTGGGGATTCCCGATCTCGCGAGAGCTCGATGTGGTGCGCGGCGTCGAGGGCTGCCTCGCCTTCTACGAGGAGATCGGCCGGCGCCGCGACCAGCTCGACTTCGACATCGACGGCATCGTGGTGAAGGTCAACCGATTCGACCAGCAAAGAGCCCTCGGTACCGTCTCGCGGGCGCCGAGATGGGCGGTGGCCTGCAAGTTCCCCGCCCAGGAAGAGCTCACCGTGGTGGACGGAATCGACGTTCAGGTCGGGCGTACCGGCACCCTGACGCCGGTCGCGCGCCTTGCGCCGGTGCGGGTGGCCGGGGTCACCGTGACCAACGCCACGCTTCACAACCAGGACGAGGTCGACCGCAAGGATGTCCGGGTCGGCGATACCGTGATCGTGCGCCGCGCGGGTGACGTTATCCCGGAGGTGGTGCGCGTGCTCCTCGAGCGCCGCCCCGAGGGCACACGGCCCTTCACGTTGCCGCGCGAGTGTCCGATATGCGGCGCGCCCGCCCTGCGATCCGAGGGGGAGAGCGCGGTACGCTGCGGGGCCGGTCTCTCCTGCCCCGCGCAGCGCAAGCAGGGCATCACGCACTTTGCGAGTCGCCGGGCGCTGGACATCGAGGGGCTCGGCGACAAGCTGGTCGACCAGCTCGTCGATCAGGGCATGGTGGAAAACGTCGTGGACCTCTACCACCTGGAAGCCGAAGCGCTCGCCGACCTGGAGCGCATGGCGGAGAAGTCGGCCGCCAACCTGGTCGAGGCCCTCGAGCGCAGCCGCCAGACCACTTTGCCCCGCTTTCTGTACGGGCTCGGAATCCGCGACGTGGGCGAGGCGACCGCGGCCTCCCTCGCCCGGCACTTCGGCGATCTGGAGCCCCTGCTCGAGGCGAGCGAGGAGAGCCTCCGGGAGGTGCCGGACGTGGGTCCGGTGGTCGCCGCCAACATTCGCGCCTTCTTCGACAACCCGAAGAGCCGGGATCTGGTGCGGCGCCTGGCCGGGATCCTCTCCTGGCCCGCGGAGTCCCGGCCGGTCCGGTCACCGCTCGCCGGCAAGACTTTCGTGATAACCGGCACTCTGGGATCGATGGGGCGGAGCGAGGCGAGGGAACGCCTGCAGGCGCTCGGCGCCAAGGTGACCGGCTCGGTCTCGAAGAAGACCGACTACCTGATCGCGGGCGAGGCGGCGGGTTCCAAGCTGGACAAGGCCGAGCGCCTCGGGGTGCCGGTGCTGGGGGAGGAGGAGCTTGCCCGACTCCTCGACGACCCCCGCGAAGCGCTTGAGATTGAGTGACGCGGCGCGTTCGTAACCTCGGGCGTAAAGAAACCGTGATAGTGGGGCGCGCGGACTGAAACACGCGCAAGGCGTAGCCGACACTACGTCGAAGCGGATTCAGGGAGTACGACCCGCAGCTACGAGCGTATTGACGTCCGCGAGTTGAGAAATCGGTGAAGCTTGCGGGCTCGACGCCCAAAGCTACCGAGAATCGATGAGACAGTGCGGTTGGCTTTCGCGGACCGGTGCCTCCGCTTCGGGCGCGCAGACCCGGTTGCGGCCCGACCGCTTGGAGCGGTAGAGAGCGGCATCGGCCTTGCGGAGCAGGTCCGCCGCGTCGTCTGCGGCGGCGAGCGAGGCCACGCCGAGGCTCGCGGTGAGGCGGATCGCCTCGCTTGCGGCCGGGATCCGGAGCGCGCCCACCGCCTCGCGCACCCGCTCCGCGAGGCGCCAGGCGCCGCGGGCGTCGGTGCGCGGGAGCAGCACGCAGAACTCTTCCCCGCCGTAGCGAAAGAGGACATCGCTGCCGCGCACGCATCCCGCGATGCAGTCCGCAACCGCGACCAGACTGCGATCGCCGGTGGCGTGGCCAAAGCGATCGTTGATCCCCTTGAAGTGATCGATGTCGACCATCAACAGGGCGAGAGCCCCGCCGTGGCGCCGGACCAGACCGACTTCCCGCTCCAGCATCCGCGCGAGCTGCCCGCGGTTGGCGGCGCCGGTCAGGGGGTCCCGGGTCGCGGCCTCTCGTGCCTCGCGGTGACGCAGCGCATTGTCGAGGGGAAGCGCGAGATCCCCGCTCATCGTTTCCAGGGCGGTGATTTCATCTGCCTCGAAGGGGCGCCGGCGCGAGAAGGTGAGGTGGCCGAGGCCGCGTCCCGCGAGCCGGAGCTCGACAAGGTGACGGCAGGGTCCCGGCCGGCCGCAGCTCATGCGCAGGGCCGGCGTCGCCGCGGTGAACTCCACCGCGTCATGGGCGACGATCTCGGCGCTGTGCCGCGCGAATACCTCCAGGGTGCGTCGGGGATCCAGAGTGGTGAGGAAGGCGCGGGCGAGGGCGAGGCGCCAGGCGCAGTCGATGCGAAGCGCCGGATCCGCCTTTCCCGTCACGGGCCCGAAACCGCGAACGGACTCCGAATCGTGCTTCCCGTTAGCACCCATGTTTCACCGCTATTCGTGGTGAGGGCACGGCGCTCACCTGGGCCGCAGGTCGAATTCGCCGCTGCCGAGATCGCGGCTGTGGGGCCCGAACAGGAAGACCAGCGCCGGCGCCCGTTCCGCCGGCGCGCACGCGCGGTCGGGAGACTGTGCGGGATAGGCAAGGGCGCGCAGCGCGGTGCGCATCGGGCCGGGATAGAGACATTGCACTCTCAGGTTCGAGTTGCATTCGAGCTCGTCGGCGAGGATGCGCGAGAAGGTCTCCACCGCGACTTTCGTGATGCTGTACGCGCCCCAGTATGCCCGCCCGCGGCGCGCCCCTTCGTCGCCGACGAACGCGATCACCGGGTCCGGCGCGCGTTCGAGCAGGGGCAGGCAGGCGCGGGTGAGCAGGAAACAGGCATTCAGGTTGACCTGCAGCACTTCCGCCCAGCGTTGCAGGGGATAGCGCGCGAGCGCGGTGAGCCCGCCGAGGACCGCGGCCCCGTGCAGCAGGCCGTCGATGCACCCGTACTCTGACTCGACCCTGGTGGCGAGTTCCGTGTAGTCGTCGGGCCCCGCGCCGGCGAGGTTCATCGGATAGATGGCGGCCTCGCCCGCGCCGCGTGCGTCGATCTCGTCGCAGAGGCGCTCCAGGCGGAGGAGGTTGCGACCGATCAGCAGCACCCGCGCGCCGCTGCCGGTCATGGCGAGTGCCGCCTCCCGGCCGAGGCCGCCGGTGGCGCCGGTGATGAGGATCGTTCTTCCCGCGAGCTCGTCGCGCGCGGGCGAGTAGTGCTCGGGCATCACTCCTGAGATCGGGGTGCTCAAGAGTATCGCCGCGCCGCGCGCCACGCGGTCCAGAGCCTGCGAAGCGGAGAGGCTCCGCTTTCCCAGCGCCGGTATCCCTCGCGCGCGAGCACCCCGAGGTGGACGAGGGCGAGTCGGGCGAGCACCGCGCGGGCGCGTTCGGGGGGCCGGGGAAGCTCCTCCAGCCGACGCAAGCCCTCGCGGATCAGGCGTTCGCTTCGCTCTCCGCGCTTCCGGAGCAGGTCTCGCAGCGCGGAGTCTCCCGAGAGCCGCGAGCCGGTCTCGGGACCGCTGTCCAGGGCTTCGTCGTGGGCGCGGGGCACCATGCGCGGCGTGATGCGGCGGTGTCCGGGGGGAGGGCGGATGAGCTCGAGCATCTCCAACCCCCGGCCTACTTCGTCGACGATGCCCGGCGGCTTCCCGCGCCCGGGTGTCGCGAGCGCCTGCGCAATCATCCTCTCTCCCTCGGACCCGAGCGCGTCGCAATGCTGCCACAGGTCCCCTTCCTCCATCACCCGGTCATCGAGGACGAGGCGCCGGACCTGTTCCACCATACGCAGCAGGCTCTCCGCCGTTGCGTGTGGCGAGGGGGAATCGACTCCGAGCGCGATGGTGATGGGGTGTCGAGGGAGGCCGGTGCGAAGGCGCAGCGCTTCCTCCCGCCACCAGTCGATGCGGGCGAGCGCGGCGCTTTGCTCCCAGGGCGCGAACGCGAGCCGCCGCGTCTCCTGCTGCCAGGCCGCCACCGCGCACAGGACCCGGCGCGCGTGCGGATTCGCGAAGAGCAGGCAGTAATGAAGGTTCGAACCCGGGGGCGCGACCTGGTCGCGGAGGTGGTCAAGCGGGTCCATCGACTGGCCCGGATGTTTCACTGGTTCTCGTGCCGAGGGCGCCAAGATTCCGTGGTGGCGGGGTGCACGTACCGAGAGTCGCGCACTGGCGAGCCGGGAACCGGCGAAGCGCCGGTGGCGCTTCGCCCCGGCGAGCGGGCAAGCCGGGAGTGGCTTGCCGGCCTGCAAGCGAAGCCGGGACGACGCAGCGCAGCAGGTAGCCCACACGAAGTCGAAAGCGCCTTGAGGTGAGAGGGCCCGCAACCGCGATCATGTTGGTGTCCGCCAGTTGAGAAATCGGCGATGTATCCAGGCTAAATGGGAGACGTCCGATTCGCCTCGGCGCGGTCCAGCCAGGCCAGAAGATCGCCCGGCCGCTCGATGTAGCCGTGCGCTCCCCAGGCTCTCGGGTCGCCGTCATCCGGCAGGTACCCGTAGAGGGCGACCAGGGTGCGAACCCCGGCGCTTCGGCCCGCGGCCACGTCGCTCGGCGCATCCCCCACGAAGAGGCAACGCCCGGGACACGCGCCGAGGAGCCGGCAGGCGTGGAGGACGGGTTCGGGGTGGGGCTTGGCGTGGCGAAGCGTGTCTCCGCCCACGATGCACGAGGCGCGTTGCGCCACGCCGAGAGCGCTGGTCAGGCGCCGGGCGAGCTCTTCGGGCTTGTTGGTGACGATGCCCCACGGGACTCCGCGCGCCTCGATCTCGGCCAGCACCGTGTCGACGCCGGCAAAGAGCGTGGTATCCACCGCGATGCGCCCGGCGTAACGGGCGAGGAAGCTACGGCGGATCTCCTGTATCCACTGCGGATCCGCATCCGGGGCGAGCACACTGCGGATCATGGCAAGGCTGCCCCCGTTCACCATGCTCCGGTAGCGGTGGGGCGCGAGCGCGGTGGCGCCGTGTTCGGTGAGCGCCGCGTTCACGGCCGCCGCGAGATCCGGCAGGGTGTCGGCCAGGGTGCCGTCGAGATCGAAGAGCACCGCATCGACGCGATGCCGAGGAGGCGGGACGGAAGGGTCGAGCATCGTCGCGTCGCGGCTCAGCCCTTGGTGAACCACGCGAGATAGTTCACCCCCACGTCGCAGTGGAGGCGGCCGCGCCGGGTGAAGGGGTTGTAACGCAGTCCCCGGACCTCGCGCAGTGTGAGGCCGGCGGCGCGGCCCGCCGCATCGAGCTCGGAGGGGCGCAGGAATCGGGCGTACTCGTGGGTGCCCCGGGGCAGGATCTCGAGGATGTGCTCCGCCGCCACGATCCCGAGGAGGAAGGACTTCACGGTGCGGTTGAGGGTCGAGAAGAAGAGGCCGGCGCCGGGCCGGGCGAGGTCGGCGCACGCTTGCACGAGCGAGCCGGGATCCGGCACGTGCTCCAGGAGCTCCATGCACGCGATCGCGTCGAAGTGCTCGGGGTACTCAAGCGCGAGCGCTTCGGCCGTTGTCCGCCGATAGTCGATGCCGAGATTCGCTTCGTCCCGGTGCATCCTCGCGACTTCGAGCGCGCCCTCCGAGGCATCGACTCCCGTGACCTCGGCGCCCTGGCGCGCGAGGGCTTCCGCGAAGATCCCGCCCCCGCAGCCGACATCGAGGATCCGGGCGCCTTCGAGGCGGGCGCGCTCCTCCACGAAGCGCAGGCGTACGGGGTTTATCTCGTGCAGGGCCCGGAACGCGCCTTCGGGGTCCCACCAGCGCGCGGCGAGGGCTTCGAATCGGGCGGTCTCGCCCGGATCGACGTTGGCCCGCGACGCCGCGCTCACTGGCCCGCAATGCGCCGCCGCCACGCCTCGGCCCGGCCGCTCACCTCGTCGAGATCGATGTGCCGGAGCTGCCGATCTTCGAGCACCCGGCGCCCCGCCACCCAGACATCGCTCACCTGCTGCGTCGAGGCCGAGTAGACGATCTGCGAGATCGGATGGTAGACGGGCCAGGTCTCCGGCGGCGACAAGTCGATCCCCACCACGTCCGCGTCCTTGCCGGGTTCGAGGCTGCCGATCCGGTCGTCCAGGCCGAGGCTGCGTGCGCCGCCCAGGGTCCCCATCTCCAGCGCCTGGGCCGCACTCAGCACGCTCGCGTCTTGCGCAACGCCCTTGGCGAGCAGGCACGCGGTGCGCATCTCTCCGAGCATGCTGAGGTCGTTGTTGCTGGCCGCCCCGTCGGTGCCGAGGCCGAGACTGACGCCGGCGCGCAGGAGCTCGCCCGCGGGGCAAAGACCGCTCGCCAGCTTGAGATTCGACTCCGGGCAGTGCACGACATGGACGCCGCGCTCGGCGAGGCGCGGGAAGTCCTCGCCTTCGAGCTGCGTCATGTGCACCGCGATGAGGCGGGATCCGAGGAGGCCGAGACGCTCGAGCCGGTCGATGGGCCGTTCGCCGTGGTCGGAGAGCGCGCTCTCCACCTCGTGCGCGCTCTCGTGCACGTGCATGTGTATCGGCAGATCCAGATCCTCGGCGAGCGCGCGGATCCGCTCCAGGGGGCCGTCGGAGATGGTGTAGGGGGAGTGTGGCGCCCACGCGCACGATACCAGCGGGTCGTCCCGGAATCGCTGGTGTACTTCGACTCCCTTCTCCAGGTACTGGTCGGGACCATTCGCCCACACCGTGGGGAAGTCGAGTGCGATCAGCCCCACGCACACCCGCATGCCGGCCTCCGAGGCGACGCTTCCCGCCACCTCCGGATGGAAGTACATGTCGTTGAAGCAGGTGGTCCCCCCGCGCAGCATCTCCGCCACCGCGAGGCGGGTGCCGTCGCGCACGAAGGCGTCGTCCATCCACCGCGTTTCCGCGGGCCAGATGTGTTCGGTAAGCCACGTCTGCAGGCCGACATCGTCGGCGATGCCTCGCAAGAGAGTCATCGCGGCGTGGGTGTGGGCGTTTACCAGACCCGGGATGAGCGCATGGGAGTCGAGCGAGACCTCCTCCGACGCACGGTAGCGCTTCGCGGCTTCCTCGCGCGGCAGCAGATCGACGATCTTTCCCTCCGCCACGACCAGGGCATGGTCCTCGAGAACCCTTCCGGGGGGCGCCACCGGCACGATCCACCGGGCGGTGATGAGGGTGTCGGCGGGCTGCATGCAGGAGGAGCGCGAGGGGAGAGGAGGAATGATGATAGCTTAGCCGCCCGGGAGGCTTAAGGCGCGGCCCGCGCGGGCGAGGGGCGCGGTGCGGTCGCGATATGGAGGATCTGCGATTGGGTTCCAATGCCGAGACCCTTCGCCCCTGTCGCTGGACCGGCGACACGCTCGCGTTGCTCGATCAGCGCGCTTTGCCGGAGCGCGAAGAGTGGCTGGAGTGCGCCAGCGCGGTCGATGTGGCCCGGGCCATTCGGGCGATGGTGGTGCGCGGAGCGCCCGCCATCGGGATCAGCGCCGCATACGGGGTGGTGCTTGCCGCGCGCCGGGCCTTCCGGGAAGAGCCGCAGCGCTGGCGGGAGGCGATGGGCGACGACCTCGCCGCGCTCGGCGCGGCGCGTCCCACCGCGGTCAATCTCGCGTGGGCGCTCGAGCGCATGCGCGGGGTCGCGGCGCGCGCCGCCGGAGACCCCCATCGGCGCCTGCTCGCCGAGGCGTTGGCGATCCACGAGGAGGATGTCGCCGCGAACCGGCGGATGGGCGCGTTCGGCGCGGGGCTGATCGAAGAGCGGTGCCAGGTCCTCACCCATTGCAACACCGGATCTCTTGCCACCGGCGGCTACGGCACCGCGCTCGGGGTCATTCGTGACGCCTGGCGGCGGGGGAAGGTCTCGCGGGTCTACGCGGACGAGACCCGTCCCTGGCTGCAGGGCGCCCGGCTCACCGCCTGGGAGCTGGTGCAAGACGATATCCCGGTAAGCCTGCTCGCCGATGGCGCCGCGAGCTTCCTGCTCGGTCGGGGCGCGGTGGCGTGGGTGGTGGTGGGGGCGGATCGGGTTGCCGCGAACGGGGATGTCGCCAACAAGATCGGCACTTACTCGCTTGCGGTCAGCGCGCGCCATCACGGCGTCGGCTTCATGGTGGTCGCCCCGGTCAGCACCATCGATCCGCAGTGTCTCGACGGCGGCGCCATCCCGATCGAGGAGCGCCCGCCCGCCGAGCTGCTCCGCCTCGGTGGGCAGCCGGTCGCCGCACCCGGGGCCGAGGCCTGGAACCCGGTCTTCGACGTCACTCCCGCCGCGCTCGTGGACGCGCTGGTGACGGAGCGCGGTGTCGTTCGCCGACCGGATCGGGCGGGGATCGAGGAGCTCCTCGGTTCCGCGCCCCGGGATCTCGCCGAAAGTCGGTGAGATTTCCGGGCTCGCGCAGGCGCTCGGCCGGGCTTTTCGGGTGAGTCCAGGTGTGCATCGAGGTACTGAATGAGGTAGAATTTTTCCTTTTCGCGAATTCGATTCGCATGCGCATCGGCGGCGCTTTCTTCCCGCGCGAGGGCGTGGGCCGAAGGACGCTTTTCGGGCACGTTTCGGGCACGAGGAATTCATATGGAAGGGTTCGCAAAGGAGGTCCTCCAGGTCAACATCGAGGAGGAGATGAAGCAGTCCTACCTCGACTACGCGATGAGCGTGATCGTGGGACGGGCGCTTCCCGACGTGCGTGACGGACTCAAGCCCGTGCATCGGAGAATCCTGTACGCGATGCGGGAGCTGGACCTCCACTGGAACCGTCCCTTCAAGAAGTCCGCGCGGGTGTGCGGCGACACCACCGGCAAGTATCACCCCCACGGCGACCAGGCCGTGTACGACGCACTGGTGCGCCTCGCCCAGACCTTCTCCATGCGCAGCGTCCTCGTCGACGGCCAGGGCAACTTCGGCTCGGTGGATGGCGATCCGCCGGCCGCGATGCGCTACACCGAGGTGCGCCTCGCGCGCATCGCGCACGAAATGCTCGCCGATCTCGATCAGGACACCGTCGACTTCGTACCGAACTACGACGATTCCGAGCACGAGCCTGCGGTCTTCCCGACGCGTCTGCCGAACCTGCTGGTCAACGGCTCGGCGGGGATCGCGGTGGGCATGGCCACCAACATCCCTCCCCACAACCTCGGCGAGGTCATCGACGCCTGCGTGGCCTACATCGAGGATCCCGACATCGGGCTGCCGGAGCTGCTCGCGCTTCTTCCCGGCCCGGACTTCCCGACCGCGGGCCTCATCAACGGCTCGCGAGGGATCCGCGAGGCCTACCAGACCGGCCGGGGACGCATCTACGTGCGCGCCCGGGCCCACATCGAGGAAGGAGAGAACGGCGCCCGCCAGCGAATCGCGGTGACCGAACTGCCGTATCAGGTGAACAAGGCACGCCTCCTCGAGAAGATCGCCGAGCTCGTCAAGGACAAGCGCATCGAGGGGATCGCCGAGCTGCGCGACGAGTCCGACAAGGACGGCATGCGCATGGTCATCGAACTGCGCCGGGGGGCGGTGCCGGATGTGGTGCTGAACCATCTCTACCGGCACACCCAGATGCAGAGCGTCTTCGGCATCAACCTGGTGGCCCTGGTCGATTCCCAGCCCCGTCTGCTGACCCTGAAGCAGATGATCGAGGCGTTCGTTCGCCACCGCCGCGAAGTGGTGACCCGGCGCACGATCTTCGACCTGCGTAAGGCGAGGGATCGCGCCCATGTCCTGGAGGGTCTCGCGGTTGCCCTCGCGAACATCGATCGCATCATCGCGCTCATTCGGGCCGCTCGCAGTCCCGCGGAGGCGAGAACGGCGTTGCGCAGCGAAGTGTGGCCGCCCGGCGCGGTGTCGGCGATGCTGGAGCGCGCGGGGGCCGCCGATACGCAAGCGCAAGGCGAGTCCGAGGACTCGGGTCTCAGTGACGCGGGCTACCGCCTCTCCGAGCGCCAGGCACAGGCGATCCTGGATCTGCGCCTGCACCGCCTCACCGGTCTGGAGCGGGACAAGATCCTCGGCGAGTACGACGAGCTTCTGCGCCGTATCGAGGAGCTTCTCGAGATTCTCGAGGATCCCGAACGCCTGAAGGCGGTGGTTCGCGACGAGCTCGCCGAGTTGAGAAAGCAGTACGCCGACCCGCGCCGTACCGAGATCGTCCGCGACGAGATGGAGTTCGATCCGGCGGACCTCGTGACTCCGGGGGAGGCGGTGGTGACCTTCTCCCACTGGGGCTACGTCAAGTGGCAGCCGGTCGACGCCTACTCGGCGCAGAGGCGCGGCGGGATGGGCAAGACCGCCACCACCATGAAGGAGGCGGACTTCGTCGACCGCCTCTTCGTCGCCAACACCCACGACCAGCTCCTGTGCTTCTCCAATCGCGGCAAGGTGTACTGGCGGCGGGTGTACGAGCTTCCGCAGGGAGGGCGCACGGCGCGGGGGAGCCCGGTCATCAACCTGCTTCCGGCCCTGCAGAGCGACGAGCGCATCACCGCGGTCCTGCCGGTCAAGGAATTCAACGGGTCGAGCTATGTGCTGATGGCGACCGAGCGCGGCCTCATCAAGAAGACCCTGCTCTCGGAGTTCTCCCGGCCGCGCTCCAACGGCATCATCGCCATCGACCTGCTGCCGGCCGACCGCCTCATCGGGGTCGCGATCACCGACGGCGAACGCGAGGTCATGCTTGCGAGCAGCGGGGGCCGCGTGTGCCGCTTCCACGAGCGCCAGGTGCGCGCAATGGGCCGTGCCGCTCGCGGGGTGATCGGCATGCGGATCTCCGAACGCGAGCGGATCATCTCGCTCATCGTCGCCGGAGACGGCATGCTGCTCACCGCGACCGAGAACGGATATGGCAAGTGCACGCGAATGGACGAGTACCCGCGCAAGGGTCGGGGCACGATGGGAGTCATCTCCGTTCGCACCGGCGAGCGCAACGGCGCCGTCACCGCCGCGCTCGCGGTGGGGCCGAGTGACGAGATCATGCTCGTGACCGACGGCGGCAAGCTGGTGCGTACCCGGGTCGCCGAGGTCAGCGTGCTCGGGCGCAACACGCAGGGGGTGAAGCTCATCCGGCTCGTTTCCGGAGAGCGGCTCGCGGGGGTGGAGCGGGTCATCGAGGACGTCGGCGAAAACGGCGACAACGGCGACCAAGACGGGCTCGAATGAGCGCGGGGGAGGAGGAAAACCCCCGGAGCGCGCGTGGCGGACCGCGACGGCGCTTCGAGCGCCTGTGCGTGGTCGGGGTCGGGCTCATCGGGGGCTCGCTCGCAAGGGACCTGAAGGCGCTTGATCTGGTCGGCGAGGTCGTGGGATCCAGCCGCCGGGAGGAGAACCTGGAGCGCGCCCGCCACCTCGGCGTGATCGACCGCTACGAGGTGGACGTGGCCAGGGCGGTACGCGGAGCGGACCTGGTGGTGGTCGCAGTGCCGCTTGGCGCCATGTCGACGGTGTTCGCGCGGATCCGCGACCACCTCGAGGCGCACGCGATCGTCACCGACGTCGGCAGCTCCAAGCAAAGCGCGGTCGCCGACGCGATGCGCGAGCTCGGTCCGGCGCGCACGCGCTTCGTGCCCGGACATCCCATCGCGGGCACCGAGCACAGCGGCATCGACGCCTCCCGGGAGGGGCTCTTTCGCGACCACCGGGTCATCCTCACCCCGACCGCCGACACCGAGAGCGAGTGCTGCGCACGGGTCCGGGAGATGTGGGAGGCGGTCGGGGCGCAGGTGCTGGAGACGGACCCTGCGCACCACGACGAAGTGCTCGCCGCCACCAGCCACCTTCCCCACATGCTGGCCTACGCGCTGATGGACCTTCTCGGCGGCATGTCGGAGCGGGTCGAGATCTTTCGCTACGCGGCGGGGGGGCTGCGCGACTTCACGCGCATCGCGTCGAGCGACCCACGGATGTGGCACGACACCTGCATCGCCAACCGGGAGCCCCTGCTCGAGGTTCTGGAATCCTTCCGTCGGGAGCTCGGCGCTCTGACCGAGGCGGTGCGCGCGCGCGACGGGCAGTCCCTGCACGAGATGTTCTCTCGCGCCAAGCGTCTGCGCGATACCCACATCCAGGAGGCGGAGGTGCGCGGGGCGCATGAAGAGCGGCGCTGACCGGCTCTGTTTCACGGTCGCTCCGGGCGGGAGGCTGCATGGATCCGCCACGGTGCCGGGGGACAAATCCGTCTCGCACCGCGCGCTCATCCTCGGCGCGATCGCGAACGGCGTGACCCGTGTCGAAGGCTTCCTGGAGGCCGAGGACACGCTCGCCACCCTCGACGCCGTGCGCGCGCTCGGGGTCGAGGTGGAGCGCTCCGGCGCGTCGCTGCGGATCCACGGGGTGGGCCGAGGCGGACTTCGCCGTCCCGAATCGCCGCTCGACTTCGGCAATTCGGGCACCGCGATGCGCCTTGCCGCGGGCCTTCTCGCGGGGCAGGGGTTCGCGTGCCGGCTGGTGGGCGACACCTCCCTGTCGCGGCGCCCGATGGGCCGGATACGCGATCCGCTCCTGCGCATGGGCGCTCACGTGCGCACCAGCGCAAACGGCACGCCACCGCTGGAAGTGGGCGGCGGCGCGACGGCGCTGCGGGGAATCGAGTACGACATGCCGGTGGCGAGCGCCCAGGTGAAGTCCTGCCTGCTGATCGCGGGGCTCTATGCCCGGGGCACGACCACGGTGAGGGAACCCGCGCCGTCGCGCGACCACACCGAGCGCATGCTCGCCACCTTCGCCTACCCGGTCGAGCGCACGGGACACAGCGTGAGCCTGGCGGGAGGCGGGGTACTGCGGCCGCGACCGGTCCGGGTCCCCGGAGACCTCTCGTCCGCGGCCTTTCCCATGGTGGGAGCGCTGATCGCCCCCGGATCCTCGCTGCGCCTCGAAGGGGTCGGGACGAACCCCACCCGCCGCGGAGTCATCGACATCCTGCGGGCGATGGGGGCCGACATCCGGACTTGCCCGGCGCGCACCGGGGACGCGGGCGACGTGGCCGAAGAGCCGGTGGCCGACCTGGAGGTGCGCTCGAGCGAGCTTCACGGCATCGATATCCCGCCGGAGCAGGTCCCCCTGGCCATCGACGAGTTCCCCATCCTGTGCGTCGCGGCCGCCTGCGCGCGCGGCGTCACCCGGGTGCGCGGCGCCGCCGAGCTTCGGGTAAAGGAAAGCGATCGCCTGGAGGCGATGGCGCAGGGCCTGCGCGCGCTCGGCGTGCGGGTGCGCAGCGTGGCCGACGGGATGGACATCGAAGGGGGCGAGCTCTCCGGGGGCACGGTGCACTCGCATGGCGACCACCGCATCGCGATGGCCTTCTCGATCGCGGGACTTCGGGCCCGGGGACCGGTGACGGTCGAGGACTGTCGCAACGTCGACACTTCCTTTCCCGGATTCGTCGACTTCGCGGCCGCCCGGGGCCTGCGGATATCCGAGCGCTGGACATGAGCGGCGCCGTAGCGGTCATCACGGTGGACGGGCCGGTCGGCGCGGGCAAGGGCGCGGTGAGCGGACGGGTGGCCGAGCGCCTGGGATTCCATCTCCTGGACAGCGGTGCGATCTACCGGGTGCTCGCCCTGGCTTCGCTGCGCCGGGGCTTGTCCAGCGCGGACCGGGATGCGCTGCTTGGACTCGCGCGCGGCCTAGACGTGCGTTTCGAGCGCAGCCCGGAGGGCGACCCGCTTCGAGTGCGCCTGGAGGGAGAAGAGGTGGGCGCCCTGATTCGCGACGAAGCCTGCGGGCAGCGCTCGTCGGAGCTCGCCGCCGATCCCGCCGTGCGCGAGGCGTTGCTTGCGAGGCAGCGCGCGTTCCGGCGGCCTCCGGGGCTCGTCGCGGACGGCCGCGACATGGGCACCGTCGTGTTTCCGGACGCGCCGCTCAAGGTCTATCTCACCGCGCACATCCGGGAACGCGCCCGCAGGCGACATAAACAGTTGGTTGCCAAGGGCTTTGATGTTAGCCTCGCGCACCTCATGGGGGAGATCAGCCTGCGCGACAAACGGGATCAGGAACGACCCGTCGCCCCGTTGCGGCCGGCCACGGACGCGATCGTCATCGACACCACGCCCCACGGCGTAGAGGCCGTGGTGGAATTGGTAATGGATGCGATCGAAGCCCGCAGCCTGCTCCGGAACCGGGGGCACCGGCAGGATCTCCAATCGGCAATGGTCACGGGCACGTTCGAGGACGAGGGCGCGCCCGCAAACGGAAACTGAGACGGCGACCCGCCGTCTGCGAGCGTTTACATGATGGAAAGTTTTGCGGAGCTGCTGGCACAGAGCGAAGTGGAGAAGAGGATGCGCCCCGGCGCCATCCTCACCGGAACCGTGGTCGATGTCGGGACGGAGTACGTCACCGTGCATGCGGGACTCAAGTCCGAATCGATCATTCCCCTGGATCAGTTCAGGGGAGAGTCCGGCGCAATCGAGGTGATGATAGGCGACAGCATCGAAGTCGCCCTCGACGCGGTGGAAGACGGCTTCGGCGCGACGCGCCTGTCCCGAGAGAAGGCCAAGCGGGCGCGGGCCTGGTCGCGTCTGGAGTCGTCCTTCGAGGACGCGGTGACGGTCACCGGCTACATCAACGGCAAGGTCAAGGGCGGGTTCACCGTGGATATCGACGACATCCGGGCCTTCCTGCCGGGTTCGCTCGTCGATGTGCGGCCGGTTCGCGACACCTCATATCTCGAGGGAAAGCCGCTCGAGTTCAAGGTCATCAAGCTCGATCGCCGACGCAACAATGTCGTCGTCTCGCGCCGGGCGGTCGTCGAGGAGGAGAACTCGGCCGAGCGTGAAGCGCTCCTTGAGAGCCTGCAGGAAGGGGCGGTCCTCGCCGGAGTGGTCAAGAACCTTACCGAGTACGGCGCCTTCGTCGACCTCGGAGGCATCGACGGCCTCCTGCACATCACCGACATGGCGTGGAAGCGTGTGCGGCACCCCACCGAGGTGGTCAACGTCGGAGACGAGCTTCAGGTGAAGGTGCTCAAGTTCGACCGCGATCGCAATCGGGTGTCGCTGGGGCTGAAGCAGCTCGGCGCCGATCCCTGGGTCGACATCGAGCGCCGCTACCCGGAGAGCACCCGTCTCTTCGGAGTCGTCACGAACATCGCCGACTACGGCTGCTTCGTGGAGATCGAGGAGGGGGTCGAAGGTCTGGTGCACGTGTCGGAGATGGACTGGACCAACAAGAACGTCCATCCGAGCCGGGTGGTGGCGCTCAACGACGAGGTCGAGGTCATGGTGCTCGACATCGATCAGGAGCGTCGGCGCATCTCGCTCGGCATCAAGCAGTGTCAGCCGAATCCCTGGGACGACTTCGCGGTCAACCACAACAAGGGCGACCACGTCGTCGGGAAGATCAAGTCCATCACGGACTTCGGCGTGTTCGTGGGCCTCGACGGCAACATCGACGGTCTGGTGCACCTGTCCGATATCTCCTGGCACCAGGCGGGAGAGGATGCGATCCGGGGCTTCAAGAAGGGCGACGAGATCGAGACGGTGGTGCTGGCGGTGGATGCGGAGCGCGAGCGCATCTCGCTCGGCGTCAAGCAGCTCGACAAGGATCCCTTCTCCGCGTTCCTCGGCCAGTATCCCAAGGGCAGCGTGGTGAGAGGCACGGTGGTCGAGGTCGACGCCAAGGGCGCGGTGGTCGAGCTCGAAGGCGGGGTCGAAGGCCATCTGCGCGCTTCCGAGCTGGCCCGGGACCGGGTCGAGGACGCTCGCACCGTGCTCAAGGCGGGGGACGAGATCGAGGCGAAGTTCATCGGCCTCGACCGCAAGCGTCGGGCCCTTTCGCTCTCCGTGAAGGCCAAGGAGTCCGACGAGGAGGCGGCCGCGGTGCAGGAGTACCGGTCCAGCGCGTCGGGCACCGGCGCCACCCTCGGCGACCTGCTGAAGGAGCAGATGGATACCCGCTAGGGGCGGCGCGGGCGCCGGGGGTAGAAGTCCGGCGCTGGTCGCAGGGAGAACTTCGGATAGCTCGAATCGAGAACAGCCTGGGGAGAGCCGAACGCGGGCTCCATCATGACCAAGTCGGAACTCATCGAACGCATTGCGCAGAAACAGGCGCAGCTCGCCCACCGGGACGTCGAGCTTGCGGTGAAGATGATTCTGGAACACATGGCGGAGCGCCTGGCGAGCGGTGAGAGAATCGAGATCCGGGGCTTCGGCAGCTTCTCCCTGCACTATCGCCCGGGCCGGATGGGAAGGAACCCCAAGACCGGCGCGCCAGTGTCGCTTCCCGCCAAGCACGTCCCGCACTTCAAGCCGGGCAAGGAGCTGCGCGAGCGCGTGGACAAACGGCGCGCTCGACGCTCCGAGACCGGTGACGACGGGGAAGAAGCAGGAGGCGCTACCGCCGCGCTCGCTGCCTCCGGCGCGTCCTCTTCCCCCGGCGAGTGACGCCTTGGCGCTCTTGGTCCGCACATCCGCGCGACCTCCTCCCGCGAACGTCAATACACTTACGTCGAAGGGGCGCACTCCCCAGAGCCGATTGAGCGTGCCCGCCCCCATGCCTTCAGCGTCTCCCGACCCGGGCGTGCGCGATGCGCGGCGATCCGCGATGTCTCACCGACTTCCCGCTGCGCCCGGCGGGACATGCGGGCGCGGTTTCGGGGCGGACGGAGGCGGATGAACGCAAGTGGCGAACCTGGTTGCTCTGGACTGGCTCTGGCTCCTGCTGCCGGTCGCCGCCACATCGGGCTGGTATGCGGCGATGCGCCGCAAGCGCGGCGACAAGCGCTCGTTCGCCCAGACCGAGCTGCGCAACCACTATTTCCGGGGCGTCAACTACCTGCTGAACGAGCAGCCGGACAAGGCGATCGAGCTCTTCATCCGGATGCTCGAGGTCGACAGCGAAACGGTCGACACCCACCTCGCGCTCGGCAACCTGTATCGGCGTCGCGGTGAAGTCGACCGCGCGATCCGCATCCACCACAATCTGATCGAGGGGCGCTCTCTCGGCGCCGAGGAGCGGAGCGAAGCGCTGCTGGAGCTCGGTCAGGACTATCTGAGCGCGGGCCTCCTCGACCGCGCCGAGAGCGTCTTCCAGTCCCTGGCCGAGCATCCGGTGCACGGCGTGCCGGCGTTGCGTCAGCTCGTCGACATCTACGAGCAGGAAAAGGACTGGGACCAGGCCATCCTCGCCGCCCGGCGCCTGGAGGTGGCCACCGAGGGAGAGCTCGGCGCGGTCATTGCTCACTACTGTTGCGAGAAGGCCGAGCATCTCGTCTCGAAGGGCGAGTCCGAGAACGCGCTGGCGGCGGTCGCGCAGGCGCTCGAGCTGCATCGCGGCTGCGTGCGCGCGCGCTTCCTGGAGGGAGACATGCGCCGCGCGCGCGGCGAGTATCAGCTCGCCCTCGATGCCTACCTCGATGTCGAATCACAGGATCCCAACTATCTGGCCGAGGTGCTGCCCTGCTTGCGCGAGTGCTTCGAGGCCCTCGATCGTCGCGAAGCGCTGTCGGACTACCTTCGGCATCTCATCGACGCCTACGGCTCGGTCGCGGCGACCCTGGCGCTCGCCGATCTGATCCGGGAGAAGGAAGGCCTGGATGCGGCCGCGGAGTTCGTGGCGGGAAGGCTCGAGCAGAGGGTGTCCATCCGCGGGCTCGACTACCTGCTCGATCTGGAGCTCTGCAAGCAGGGAGCAAGGGCGCCCGGGCACCTCACGCTCCAGAGGGCCTTGACGGCGGCCCTGCTCGACGACCGATCCCCGTATCAGTGCGGTCACTGCGGCTTTCGCGCCAAGTCTCCGCACTGGCGCTGTCCGAGCTGCAAGCACTGGAACATGATCAAGCCGATGCAGGAACTGAACGGGCCGGCGTGATGCGCGCGGCCTTGCAATCCCGAAGTCGGCGCTTATCATGCACGCCGTCATGAACGCGGCCACACGAACGACGGGGCTCACTACCACGACCACCACGTGTCGTGGGATCGCCTCTTCGCGTTAGAGGAATTCGGCGGTCCCACCCCGGCCGCCGCTTCTCGAAACCCCGGAAGGCGACGGCCCACCGGGGTTTTTCATTTTGAGAAGCGGAATCGAGCCATGAATGCAGCAGCAGAACACGCCGACGGCGACCTGTATCGCATCCGGCACAGTCTCGCACACGTGATGGCGCAGGCGGTGCAGGACATGCGTGGGGGCTCCACGCTGGGCTTCGGCCCTCCCATCGCGGACGGCTTCTACTACGACTTCATTCTCAGCGAGCCCTTGAGCGAAAAGGACTTTCCCGAGCTCGAGCGGCGGATGCGTCGGATTCTCAAGAAGGGGCAGCGTTTCTATCGCGAGGAAGTGCCGGTCGCCGAGGCCTACCGGCGCCTCGACGAGATGGGGGAGCCCTACAAGCGGGAGTACGCCGAAGAGCTCGTCGCGCGGCAGGGCCTCGAGGAGCTCACCTTCTACCGCAACGGCCCCTTCCTCGACATGTGTGACGGCCCCCACGTCGAGACTTCCGCCGACATTCCCCGAAACGCGTTCAAGCTTCGCAGCATCGCCGGGGCCTACTGGCGGGGCGATTCCGGCAACGTGATGATGACGCGCATCTACGCGTGGGCTTTCGCCGACAAGGAGGCGCTGGACGAGGCGGTGCGGGTCTACGAGCTTGCCCAGGAACGCGACCACCGCAAGCTCGGTCGGGAACTCGACCTCTTCACCTTCGACGACAGCGTGGGTCGCGGACTGCCCCTGTGGATGCCCAACGGCACGATCATCCGCGACGAGATCGAGAAGCTCGCGGTCGAGCTCGAGTTCAAGGCCGGCTACCAGCGCGTCGCGACGCCGCACATCGCCAAGAGCAGTCTCTACGCTCAGACCGGGCACCTCGATCATTACCGGGAGAGCATGTATCCCCCCATGGAGGTGCTGGAGGAGACCCCGGAGGGAGAGACCATCCGGGAGACCTACATGCTCAAGCCCATGAACTGTCCCCACCACCACAAGATTTACGCTTCGCGGCTGCGGAGCTATCGGGACCTGCCGCTGCGCCTCGCGGAGTACGGCGAGGTCTACCGCTGGGAGGCTTCGGGTGCGGTATCGGGGCTGCTGCGGGTGCGCATGCTCTCCATGAACGACGCCCACATCTACTGCACCGAGGCGCAGACCCGGGACGTGTTCCGGGAAGTGATCTCGCAGTACGACGAGGCCTATCGCATCCTCGGCCTGAGCAACTACTACATCAGGCTCTCGCGCTGGGACCCCGAGGATCCCAAAGGTCGGGAGAAGTACGTCGACGCGCCCGAGGACTGGCGGCGCACGGAACGGATCATCGCCGAGCTGCTCGACGAGATGGGGGTGGACTACGTCGACGCGCCGGGGGAGGCCGCCTTCTACGGGCCCAAGATCGACGTGCAGTTCCAGACCGTGACCGGCCGTGACGAGTCACTGTCCACGGTGCAGCTCGACTTCGCGGTGCCGCCGCGCCTGGGGCTGCGCTACATCGGCGCCGACGGCGCGGAGCACGTCCCCTACTGTGTGCACCGGGCGCCCTTCAGCACCCATGAGCGCTTCGTGGCGCTGCTTCTCGAACATTTCGGGGGCGCCTTTCCGACCTGGCTCGCGCCGGTGCAGGTGCAAGTGATCACCGTCTCGGAGCAGTTCCAGGAGTACGGGGAGCGCATCGTGGCCCGGCTGCGCGAGAAGTTCGTGCGCGCCGAGCTCGCATCGGAAAGCGACACCGTGTCGAAGAAGATCCGCGACGGCGCGGCACGCAAGATCCCCAACCTGCTCATCGTGGGCGAACGCGAGACCGCCGCGGGCACCGTAACGCTGCGCCGTCACGGCGTCAAAGCGCAGGAGACGATGCCTTTGGATGTCTTCGAAGCGGCGTTGATGCACACCATCGCGAAACGGGCGATCGACTTCGAGATGCTCTGAGCGCCGTGGGCGGCGGGCTGACCCTCAAAATTCACCGAATTCTCAACTCGCGGACGCCAATACGCTCGCCGTTACGCGTCTTTCGGTCCGCGTGTCCCACCATCACGGCATTTTGGCGCCCGAAGCGGTCGAGAATCGGTGAAACTTGCGGGCCAAAGGCTCAGGAGTCAGGAACTCACGGGAACGAGGAGGCCGCCGCCACTGATGCCTCGCGGGCGCCGCCGGGGCGCTCCGCCAGGGACTTCAGCATCACCTTCGAGCGCCTCGCCTCGTCGTAGGCGTGCCGGCGAGGGGGCGGGAGATCGTCGACGTTTCCGTCTCGGAACTCGCGCTCCTTGAACCAGTGGCTGGCGCGGGTGGTGAGCACGAAGAGACGCGATGCTCCGGTGCTCCGCGCCTCACGTTCGATCGCCTCGAGCAGTACGTCGCCGCGGCCGGCGTTGCGATAGCTTTCGTCGACCGCGAGGCAGGCGAGCTCGGCCATGTCCGACTCGGGATACGAGAAGAGCGCGGCGCAGCCGATCACCGCGCCGTCCCGCTCCACCACGATGTAGTGGTCGATCTCGCTCTCTAGGTTCTCGCGGGACCGCGTCGCGAGCCAGCCCTCGGACTGCAAGGGAGCGATGAGCTCCAGGACGCCGCCGATGTCGGCGAGGGTGGCTCGGCGGGTTGCGTCGTAGGCATCCGCGCTCACCATGGTGCAGATGCCGTCGCGGGTGAACAGCTCCAGGAGCAGCGCGCCGTCGGTGCCACGGTCCAGCAGGTGGACGCGCTGGACGCCGTTGCCGCACGCGTGCACCGCGGCGGCGAGCAGAAGGGTGTCGCCGTCTCCGGCGCGAACTCGTCTCGTGAGCAGGGCCCGCGCTTCGCGCAGGGTCAGCTCTCGCATCGGAGACCGGGCGGGGTCGCGCAGCGGCGCATCCTCGCTCAGGTATATGAGCTTCGCCGCGCGCAGCTCGGCGGCCACGTCGCGCGCGACTTCCTCGGCCCGCAGGTTGAAGACCTCGCCGGAGGGGGAGTATCCGAGCGGTGAGACGAGCACGATCGAGCCCTGGTCGAGGTGGGCGCGAATCGCCTCGGTGTCGACTCGGCGCAGCTCTCCCGTGTGTTGAAAGTCGACGCCGTCGCGCACTCCGAGCGGACGGGCGACGAGGAAGTTGCCGGAGCTCACGCGAATGCCCGCTCCCGCCATCGGCGAGTTCGGCAGACCCATCGACAGCAGGGTCTCCACCCGAGTGCGCGCCGCCGCATTCGCCTCCACCGCGCATCGCAGCGCCCGCGCGCCGGTGATGCGGGTTCCGTTAGTGAATGTGGACGCAATGCCCGACTCCGCGAGGCGGGCGTCGATCTGCGGCCGGGAGCCGTGCACCAGCACCAGCCGGATGCCAAGGGAGTCGAGGAGCGTGAAATCGTGGATGAGGGCGGAGAAAGTGCCGCTCTCGATCGCTTCGCCTCCGAAGTGCACCACGAAGGTGCGGCCCCGGTGCGCGTTGATGTAGGGCGCCGAGTTGCGAAACCACTGCACGAAGGTGCGCGGGTCATCCAGCGGTCTGGTCATGCGGCGAAAGTGCAACCTGCCCGAGGAAGCGTGATTATACGCAAGGGCCTTGACGCAAGGACCGCGGGGCGCCGCCGCGTCAGACGTTCAGCAGCAGGTATTCCCGTTCCCAGGAGCTGATGACCTGCTGGTAGGCTTCGAACTCGCACTCCTTGACCGCGTTGTAGGCGGTCGCGAAGCGGTGCCCGAGCACATCGAGGAGGACATCGCACTCGCGCAGGCGCTGCAGCGCGTCCTCGAGGTTGCGGGGCAGCGCGTAGGGCAGGTCGTAGGCGCTTCCCTCGACCGGCTCGCCCGGTTCGAGACCGCCCACCATGCCGAGATAGCCGCACGCGAGCGAGGCCGCGATGGCGAGGTAGGGATTGGCGTCGGCGCCGCCCACCCGGTTCTCGACGCGGGTCGATTCGGGCTCCGCCTCAGGAATCCGCAGGCCCGCGGTCCGGTTGTCGTAGCCCCACTGCACGTTGATGGGGGCGGAGCTGTATCGCGTGATGCGCCGGTAGGAATTGACGTTGGGGGCGAAGATCGACATCGCGGCCGGGAGGTGGCGCTGCAGGCCGGCGACGTGGCTGAAGAAGAGCTCCGAATGCGAGCCGTCGGGGTTGGCGAAGAGATTGGTGCCGGTCTCCGCGCCGACCACGCTCTGGTGCAGGTGCATCGCGCTGCCCGGCTCGTCTTCCATGGGCCGGGCCATGAAGGTCGCGTACATCTCGTGGCGCAGCGCGGCTTCGCGCACCGTACGCTTGAAGAGAAAGGCCTGGTCGGCGAGATCCAGGGGATCGCCGTGAATCAGGTTCACTTCGAGCTGGCAGGGGCCGGCCTCGTGGATGAGGGTGTCGAGCTCGATGTTCTGCTCCTCGCAGAACCGGTAAATGTCCTCGATGAGGGGGTCGTACTCGTTCAGGGCGTCGATGGAGTAGGACTGCCGGCCGCTCTCGGCGCGACCGGAGCGCCCGACGGGCGGCTCCAGCGCGTAGTCCGAGTCGGGATTCGGCCGCACCAGATAGAACTCGAGTTCCGGAGCGACCACCGCCCGCCAGCCCCGGGCCGCGTAGAGATCCAGCACCCGGCGCAACACGTAGCGCGGCGTCATGTCGACCGGCTCACCGTTCGTGAAGTAGCAGTCGTGAATGACCTGCGCGGTGGGCTCCGACGCCCAGGGCACGAGACGAATGGTGTCGGGGTCGGCCCGAAGCACCATGTCCCCGTCGTTGGGGCGCACGGCGCGTTGATCGTCGGGGTAGTCGCCGGTCACCGTCTGGAGAATGGTCTGCTCGGGGAGGTGGATTCCCAGGTCTTCGCAGTACTTCTCCGCCGGCATGATCTTGCCGCGCGCGACACCGCAGATGTCGGGCATGAACGCCTCGACCTCCTCGATGTCGTGCTCGTCACACCACTGCGGTATGGAGGACATGACTCGTCCGTGCCGCCGCCCGCTCGCGGCATGCGTCGCCGAAGGCTTCGAAGAGCGCTCGCGAGACGGGGTTGTCGAGCACCTTCCACTCCGGATGCCACTGCACGCCGCAGGCGAAAGTGGAAGCGTCTTCCACCCGAAACGCCTCGATGAGTCCGTCGGGGGCGCGCGCTTCCACCCGCAGCCCCGCCCCGAGGCGCTCGACGCCCTGCGCGTGGAGGGAGTTGACATCGAGTTCGTTGCGCCCCGTGAGCCGGGCGAGGAATCCGTCGGATTCGAGGCGCACCGGGTGCGCCGGCGCGTACTGCGAATCCAGAGGCGCCGACTTGTCCTCGCGGTGGTCCATCAACCCCTCCACCTCCTGCACCTTCTGGTGCAGGGTGCCGCCGAAGGCGACGTTCATCTCCTGGTAGCCCCGGCACACCGCAAAGAGCGGCACCTCGCATTCCACTGCGCGCCGAATGAGCGGCAGGGTGGTGGCGTCGCGGTGGGGATCGTGTTCAATCTCCCGGTCGATCCTCGACGCCGCATAGTGATGGGGCTCGACGTTGGAGGGGCTGCCGGTGAGAAAGAGCCCGTCGAGACGCGAAAGCAGATCGTCGACCCCCACCGCATCGCCGAGGGCGGGGATCATCAGGGGCAGTCCCCGGGAAGCGCGCGAGAGCGCGACGAGATACTTCTCCCCCGCCGCGTGAAAGGGGTGGGGCGACAGGAACTTCCGGCACGCGGACACGCCGATGGTCGGGATCAGGTCCATGGCGCGGAGACGATAGCCCGGCGCCGGCGCGTTTTCCAGATACCGTCTCGTTCCCGCGCTTCGCTTCTTCGCGCCCGTTCGTACGGTAAGGCGAATATGCCGCCTCTCCCTTTACAAACCGGTCCAGGTCGGGTCGTTACGCCTGAGCGTCACGTGAACGCGGTGACGGACATGACGGGAACTGCGCTTCGCGTTCTTGACGCCGGAGAGCCGATCGGCAAACCTCGAAGGCAACCCGAAACCAGAGAGCAGGTCATGCCCGAAGCGCTCAACCGGCACAGCCGTCGCATCACCCAAACGCTTTCCCAGCCCGCCTCCCAGGCGCAGCTCTTCGCCACCGGCTTCACGGACGCGGATTTCGAGAAAGCCCAGATCGGGATCGGGAGCGTGTGGTTCGAGGGCAACAGTTGCAACATGCATCTGCTCGATCTCGCGAAGTGGGTGAAAGAGGGAGTGGAAGAAGCCGGACTCAAGGGCATGCGCTACAACACTGTCGGGGTGAGCGACGGCATGTCGATGGGGACCGAGGGCATGTCCTTCTCGCTGCAGTCCCGGGACCTCATCGCGGACTCCATCGAAACCGTCACGCGCGGCCAGTGGTACGACGGCGCGATCGTCATTCCCGGCTGCGACAAGAACATGCCGGGGGTGATGATGGCGCTCTCGCGGGTGGACAGGCCCTCGCTCATGGTCTACGGAGGCACCATCAGGGCGGGCCGGACCCGGCGCGGCGAGGTCGTGGACATCGTGTCCGCCTTCCAGAGTTACGGCCAGTACATCGCCGGGCACATCGATCGGGACGACCTCTCCGACATCGTGCGCAACGCCTGTCCGGGGGCCGGCGCCTGCGGCGGCATGTACACCGCGAACACCATGTCCTCGGCGATCGAGGCGATGGGCATGTCGCTTCCCTACAGCTCCTGCACACCGGCGACGGACCCCGGCAAGCGCGAGGAGTGCCGGCGTGCGGGCGCCGCGGTGCGGCGGCTGCTGGAGATGGATCTGCGGCCGAGCCGGATCATGACCCGGGAGGCATTCGAGAACGCGATGGTGATGGTGATGGTGCTCGGCGGCTCCACCAACGCCGTGCTTCACCTCATCGCGATGGCGAGGGCGGCCGGGGTGCCGCTCGGGATCGACGATTTCCAAGCGGTAAGCGATCGGGTGCCTTTCATCGCGGACCTGAAGCCGAGCGGCAAGTACGTGATGGAGGACTTGCACGCGGTCGGCGGAGTGCCGGGAGTGATGAAGTACCTCCTCGAAGAAGGCCTCATCCATGGAGACTGCCTGAGCGTCACTGGTCGCACCATCGCGGAGAACCTCGAACCTCTGCCGGGGCTCGACGCGGGCCAGGACATCATCCATCCCCTCGGTCAGCCCATCAAGGCGACCGGACACATCCGCATCCTGTGGGGGAACCTCGCTCCCGGCGGCGCGGTAGCCAAGATCACCGGGAAGGAGGGCATGGTCTTCTCAGGCCCCGCCAACGTATTCGATGCGGAGGAGGACATGCTCGCGGCGCTTGAACGCGGCGAGATCGAGAAGGGGCAGGTGATCGTCATCCGCTACGAGGGGCCGAAGGGCGGACCCGGCATGCCCGAGATGCTGACACCGACTTCCGCGATCATGGGGGCCGGGCTCGGCTCCGACGTGGCGATGATCACGGACGGGCGTTTCTCGGGGGGATCGCACGGCTTCATCATCGGTCACGTGGTGCCGGAAGCGCAGGAGGGCGGTCCGATTGCGCTGGTGCGAAACGGCGACCGCATCACCATCGACGCGGAGGCGAACCAGCTTCGCGTCGAGATCGACGACGAGGAGCTGGCGAGGCGGCGCGAGGCGTGGGAGATGCCGCCCTACAAGGAGACCCGGGGCACCCTCTACAAGTACATCAAGAACGTGAAGAACGCCTCCGAAGGCTGCGTGACCGACGAGTAGCCCTTTCGGTGCGGGCTGAACGTGGGGCGCCGACGGCAGCCCTTGCGCTGTTGGCGCTCGGCCTGCTCGCGAGCCCGAATTTGAAGGTTCCGGCCGCGGCGCCCACCCTGCATTCCTACCGGGTGGTCAATGTGTACCCCCACGATCGCGAAGCCTTCACCCAGGGGCTGGTCTTCGACCGGGGCACCCTGCTGGAGAGCACCGGTGATTACGGCCGCTCGACCCTACGCCGGGTCGAGCTGGAGACGGGCCGGGTGGTGAAGAAGCGAAGGTTGTCTTCCCAACTCTTCGGCGAAGGGCTCGCACTAGCCGGAAACGCCCTGATCCAGCTCACTTGGCGCGCGGGTCTGGCGCTCCTCTACGATCCCGAAACCCTCGAGCCCATGGGAAGCTTCGAGTATCCGGGGGAGGGCTGGGGCCTCACTTTCGACGGCGAACATCTGATCATGAGCGATGGCAGCGCGTCGCTGCGCTTTCTCGATCTGCCCGGTTTCACCGAAGTGCGCCGCCTCGAAGTGAGAGAGCAGGGAATTCCCGTGAAGCGCCTGAACGAACTCGAATACGTCGAAGGCAGGATCTACGCCAACGTCTGGTACGACGATCGCATTGCCGTCATCTCCCCGCAGAGCGGAGAGGTCGAGGCATGGATCGACCTCGGCGGAATCCTGTCCCCGATGTTCCGGAGAACGCGCGAAGAGGTGTTGAACGGCATCGCCTACGATCCCAGCACCGGACGCCTCTTCGTGACCGGCAAGAATTGGCCCCGCCTGTTCGAAATCGAGGTCGTGCCGTCTCTCTGACTTCGAGGTGGTACCGCATCCCTGACATCCGGGTCGTACCGGCTCCCTGGTTTGGCACAGCCTTCTCGCCGGGACAGGCTCGGAGCCACCGGCCTCCGGCGAAGTGCGTCGTGGCGACATGGGTGTTCTCGGGCATACTTACAAAACACTGATTTTTATATAGAAAATTGGTTTTTCGTTTCTATCCTGGCGTCAAACACCGGCGACACGAGCATGAAAAAACTGGGTCACTTCCATGATGCAATCCACACCCGCATGTCGCGGCGTGCGGCCGATGGAGGTTCGGCATGAACCAATCCAAGGAAAGAGCGAGTCCCCACAAGAGCAAGGCGGGCCTGGTTCGAATCTGGCGTGCGCTGCGCCACTCGATGGCGGGTCTCGTCAGCGCGTTCCGCAAGGAATTGGCGTTCCGGCAGGAGCTCGCGCTCGCGACGGTACTCGTAGTGATCGCCGTGGCGCTGCCGGCGACGCCGACGCAGATCGCGCTGCTCGTCAGCGTGGTGCTGCTCGTGCTCATCGTCGAGCTGCTGAATACGGCGGTGGAGGCGACGGTCGACCGCATCTCCTTCGACGATCACGCACTTGCCAAGCAGGCCAAGGACTCAGGCAGCGCAGCGGTGTTCGTCAGCCTCGTCGGCTGCGCGGCCGTCTGGGGCCTCGTGCTGTACGACATCTTCGGGTGAGTGACGTGCAGACCCACCGCCGCGCGTCCCCGTAAGCGAAGACCACCGGGAACGCACTGGCCCCCCTGTCTCGTGCTATGCGGCGCTGTGGATCAGCTCTGTCGCTCGGGCCGCAAAACATGCAGGACACTTGACTCCCCACCGGACTCGCCCGATCTTGGGCTTCCGCATTTCCCTGAGCCATCGGCAAACTCCACCGCGACCGCGGATCCACCTGACCGACGACATCATGAGCCTCACCAACGTATTGAGCACCGCCACTGTCAGCTACCTGGAGCTGATCGGGAACGGGAAGATCTACCGCGTGCCTCCCTATCAGCGCGACTACGCGTGGACGGAGGAGGAATGGGAAGATCTCTGGAACGATGTGCTTGATGTTCGTGGAGAGCCGGAAGCACGTCACTACATGGGCGCCCTGGTGATCAAGGGCGACAGCGACCGCAAGTTCACGATCATCGACGGTCAGCAGCGGATGGCCACTATCGGAATTCTCGCTCTGGCCGTGATCGCCAAGCTGGGTCGGATGGCGGATCATGGAGTTGATGCAGCGAACAACCAGGAGCGTGCCAGGGAGCTTCGGAATCGCTTCGTCGGAGAGAAAGATCCCGCATCTCTCAACGAACACAGCCGCCTGAATCTAAGCGAGGCCGATGACGCGTTCTACCAGGACTATCTGGTCCAGCTCCGGGATCCGCCTAATCCACGCGGTCTGGCGCGATCGAACGCACTGCTTTGGCGTTGCTTTACGTATTTCACGGAGAAGCTCGACGCACTCGAGGACCTGAAGGACGACGGCGCGGCGTTCGCCAGACTCCTCTCCGAGACGGTCGCCCGACAGTTGCTCTTCATCCTCATCTCGGTAGAGGACGAGCTGAGCGCATACACCGTGTTCGAGACGCTGAATGCACGAGGTCTGGAGCTGACCGCAGCCGATCTGTTGAAGAACTATTTCTTTTCGAAGGTAAGGGTGCCAACCGATCTGGACGCGCTGCAGCGACGTTGGCAGGCCCTGATCGCCACTGTCACCGCAGAACGCTTCTCCGAATTCCTGCGCTACCACCTTCTCTGCCAGGAGCCCAGGGTCCGCAAGGAACGGCTGTTCAAACTTGTGCGCGAGCGTATCGACACTGTGCATCAGGTTTTCGATCTGCTTGAATCGCTGGAGAGGCGAGCGGAGCTGTACGCCGCGCTCTCCGACGCAAACCACGAATACTGGCGAGACCGGTCAACGGCAACGGCAAAGTGGTGTGTCCGGGACCTGATCCTATTTCGCGCCCGACAGGTGACGCCGGTGCTCTTCGCCGCCTGGGAGAAGTTCTCCCCGGATGACTTTGATCGAATCCTGAAACTGGTCGGCGTCGTGTCGTTCAGATACCTGATCAGTGGTCGTAATCCGAATGCCCTGGAAGGCGCATATCACGCAGCGGCGAAGGCCATTCTTGATGGGACAGTGCTACGGCCTCGTGCCGTTTTCTCACAACACCTCCAATCCATCTATGTCGACGACGGCGCATTCGAGACCACCTTCGCGGCGTATTCAGTCGGCACCCGGAAACGCAAGCTCCTCAAGTACATCCTCTGCCGTCTGGAGGACGATGCCAACGGTAGTGAACGGGAGAGAGACCCGGAGACCGATCCAGCATCGATCGAACACATCCTCCCCCAGAACCCAGCCGGTCACTGGTCGGATGCGTTCTCCGCCCAGGAGGCACAGGCAGCCGTGGATCGAATCGGGAACGCAACGCTGCTCGAGTCGGCTATCAACCGCAGTATGGGAAGTGCCGCGTACTCGGAGAAACGTCCCAAGTATGAAGAGAGCACCTATGCGCTGACGCGACGGGTCGCCGAGATGGCGCCCGAGGAATGGACGTTCGCGTTCATGGAGAAGCGTCAACACTATCTCGCCCAACGCGCGGTGCAAGTGTGGCGCTCGGACTTCGCATAACCCGCCGCATGATGACGATGGCCCGCGGACCGGTTCACTCGTGACCGCATAACAGCGTCTTGGAAGAAGCAAGAAAGGCCTTGAGATGGGTTAAGACCTCTGATCAGATTGGAGTTGTCCACCTTGAATTCATCAGGAGCATTGCCGTGGTCCGTGCCAAGTGTATGGGCATTTCGTCAGCCTGTTACCACGTTTTCACCCAAGGTGCAGATGGAGTATTTGGCCCACGTATGCGCGAAGGTTTGCTTGCGATGCAAAATCTACGCCAGCGCGGTTCTGTGGACGGTGTTGCGGGACTTCGGTACCGCTCGAGAGTGCACGCTAGGTGACTCAACCCCTTAGGTAGAGAAGGCCACCCCATGACGAACTGGACGAACTGCCCGGCGGTGGAATGCAATCCCCACAAGATCAGCGGAGATTGGGCCTTTGTAGGCACCCGAGTGCCGGTGTACGCCCTTTTCGAGAATCTCGAGAGCGGAGCTACCGTGAAGGAGTTTCTTGAGTGGTATCCCGAGGTGAAGGCGTGGCAGGTAACCGCTGTCCTCAAACACGAAGCAGAATCCCTGAAGACTGCCGTCGAAGCGTGAAGATTCTGTTCGACCACGGAACTCCAGCGCTCACGTAGCGGCGGCCGTGTTGGCGGCGCCGCTACGCACGCCGCGGGATCAGATCAGGCTTGCTTGAAGTCCCGTAGTGAAACTCCCCCGTCCGGCTGTACGGCCGGAATGATGGTGTCGCGGTACAGGGCCGGGGTGGCTTCGTGGGTGATGAAGCGGTAAGCGCCCGACTCCTCCATCAGGTCCTGCATGCGCTTGTACATGACGTCGCGCTTCGCGGGATCGAGCTCGACCATCGCATTGCGGTGCAACTCCGTGAACTCCTGGTTGCACCAGCGCTCCCAGTTCCACACCCCGACCTGATCACAGGTGAACCACATCGTCGTCCAGCCCGGGTCGGGCAGCGTCGAGAATCGTTGCAGGTAGAGCTGCACGTCCTTCCACGCTTCCCCTTCCGACTCCATGCCCATCGTCCACCAGGCACCGGAGTCGAGCTGGTTGATCTGCACCTCGATGCCGATCTCGGCGAGGTTGGCCTGAATCACCTGCGCCATCGTCACGAAGGCGGCCTTGTTGAGAACGTTCAGTGTGGTGCGGAACCCGTTCTCGTATCCGGCGTCGGCGAGCAACTGACGGGCCGCTTCCGGATCGTATTCCGTCATGTTGTATCCGCGGTTGCCGGTAAGACCCGGCGCCACGATGCCGGTCGCGGCCTCGGCGACGCCGAAGTAGGCCGCCTCCAGGATCGCGTCCACGTCCACCGCCATCTGAACCGCCTTGCGCACCCGGATATCCTGGAACTGGGGATGGTCGATGTTCATCCCCAGCCAGACGTACTTGAGCGAGGGGTTCTCGAGCAGCATCGCTCCCTGGGGCAGAGACTGCCGGTACTCGGTCAGGGAGCTCAGGCTGATTCGCGTGTAGTCCAGGTCCCCGGCCTCGAAGCCGAGCTCGGCGGTCTTCTCGTCCTCGATGGGGTAGATCTCGATCCGGTCGAAGCCCGGCGCGGGGCCATTCCAGTCGGGGTTGCGGGCGAGCACCGTCCTCTGCTTGGGCACCCACTCCTCGATGTAGTAGGGGCCGGATACCGCGGGGGGCTCGGTGGTGAATCTCTTCTCGGGCAGCGCTTCCACTGCCGCCTTGCAGACGATCGTGCCGCCCTGGCCGACCAGCGTCGTGGTCCACACCATCGGCGAGGGTTCCTTGAGCACGATGACGCCCGAGTACCGGTCCGTCACGTCTACCCGTACGAGGCTCGCCCAGTCCTCCGCATAAGGTGACTCCATCGCCGGGTCCGCCACCCGCTCGAAGGAGTACTTCACGTCTTCGGCCGTCATCTCGCCGAAGCCACCCGTCCACATGATGCCGGGGCGCAGGGTGAACGAGATGTGGTGGTCGTCCACCTGCTCGATGGCGCTTGCCGCGTCCAGCCTCCACTCCCAGACATCGCCCGGGGCGTATTCGATGAGCCGGTTGAAGATGGCGCCCTGGATGTCGGACTCCGGCTCCGACAGCGTGTAGCTCGGATCGAGTATCTGAAGGTCGGCATAGGAGCGTACCCGCAGGACACTGCCCTCGGCGCCCCACGCGAGCCGGGGGCCGGCGGCGGCCGCCACCCCGAGTGCACTCGACCCGATGAGAAAGTCGCGGCGATTGAGAGACGTGCTCCGGTTCGTGTTCATTACGACCTCCAGATGGATGTGGATCCCGTCCCGGTCATTCTTGCGGCAGTGATACCGGTGGTCAAATACGCCGCCCTCGGCCGACCGGCGCGTGGCGTGGCCACGCTTTGCCGAGTAGACGGATGTGCCGGTTGAGATCAGCCCGCCATCAGGTAGCCGGACTCGAGGATCGCGGCGGTGAACCCGGTGCGCAGATAGAAGCCTCGGGGGAGAGTGGGCACCCGGGTGCCGTCGACTCCCACCGCGAAGCGCCGGCTGCGCGCGTTCGCGGCCTTCGGTCGAATCTGCAGGCAGGTGCCGAAATGCGCGGTGATCTCGTCGACCCGCCCGACGCAGACAAGCTCCATGAACTCTTCCCAGTCCGCGCGCAGCGCCGCCTCTTCTTCCGCGTCCGGGCTCCATAACAGCGGCGAGCCGATCCTTCGCTCGCCGACGGGAAGCGCATCGCCGCAGAGGAGGGGAATCCACAACACGCGTGCGAGCTTGCGCCTCAGGCTCGACTCCTCCCAGGTCGAGCTCGACCCGTCGCCGAGGGGAACGCTGCACACGTAGGTGGTTTCCCGGGGGCGGCCGCGAGGGTCGACGGGAATCGTCTTGAGCTCGACTCCAATGAGCTGGAAGTCAGGCTCCGGTCGCGATGCCGCGCTCGCGCCCAGCGCACTCTCGATGAGTTGTCCGGGCCACCCCTTGCCGGATCGTGAGGTATCGGGAATCGGCCATCCCTGTTCCTCTGCGACTTCAGCGAGCGTGAGACCGGCGAGCGCCCTGGCTCGCGTCATGAGCTCTTCCTCGTCCCGGGGCGGGGCGGGGCGGCTTGGCGGCGGCGGGGTCACTCGTTCTTCCCGCCGCCCTGAGGCGGCGTTGCGGCGAGACCGTCGTCGTGATGCCTGCCTTCGGCAAGCACCGCGAACACGCAGACCACGAGCGCGCCCGGTCCCGCGGTGGTGTCCCCGCCGACCAGGCGCACGCGGTGGCGGCGTTCGGTGTCGCGGACCGCGCGCGCGAACCCTTCGAGCCATTCCTCGTCGGCTTCCGGAAGGGTGAGCGCGAGGGCGAGCCAGCGTGGCGTCCCTCCCGTCGCGCGCGCACGCTCGATGGCGTCGCGGAGCGCGAAGGAGCCGAACGCGAAGCCGTCCCCACCTCGTGGAATGGCGTGCACGGTCATTGCGTCGACAACGGTGCGCCCGGACGGGACCTCGAGCACCGCGGCGTCGTCGCCGATGCCGAGCCACACGCCGTCACCGGGCGCGCCCGGGGCTTTGAAGAAGCGCTCGATGAGTTCGAATTCGTCCACTGTCGACGGGTGCGCGGTCGGAATCGTTCCCGGTCGCGGCGGAAGGAAGTCGAGTATAGCGAGCAGGCGGCCCGGCGCCGGTGGAACCCTACACCCGGGTCAGCGCGGGCACGCGTACGCGCGTGCCGCCATCAGCCCCCTGGACCGATGGCAAGCGCGGCGAGTTGCAGCACGACCAGGCTGAGCGCTCCCGCGACCACGTCGTCGAGCAGGATGCCGAGGCCGCCCGGGAGGCGCTCCGCCGCCCGCACCGGCCAGGGCTTCGCGATATCGAAGAATCGGAACAACACGAATCCGGCCACCAGCCAGACCCAGCCCGCCGGCGCCGCAATCATGGCGGTCAGGAATCCGATCACCTCGTCCCAGACGATGGCGGAGGGGTCGTGGTCGGCGAGCTCCTCCGCGGTGCGCCCGCAAATCCATACCCCGATTCCGGCGAGAGCGGCGAGGGCGAGGAGATAGACGGGCAGCGGCAGGTGCGCGGCCGGAAGGTAGAGGAGGACTCCGAGGAGGGTGCCGCAGGTTCCGGGCGCCCGCGGGGACAGTCCGAGACCGAGACCGCAGGCGAGCAGGCGGCGAGGATGCAGCCACCAGCGCAGAGCGGGGCGATCGCGGGCGGCCGGAGCGTTCACGCGTTCGGATCCGATGGCCCGTCCCCCCTCCGGCGGCGTGGTGCGAAGTGTCGATAACCGCCGCGGTCTCCGGGGTGCCAGGGTCGCCCGTCCGGGAGGATGCAGCTCACCTCGGAACCCGCTTCGATGCTGCCGATCTCGGTCACCTGGCAGCCGAAGTCGGCCACGAGCGCCTCGAGCAGCGCCACCCGCGCCGGCGGAACCGTGAAGCACAGCTCGTAGTCGTCTCCGCCGGTGGCGGCGAGGCGCCAGCCATCCTCCTCCCCCGCGCTGGTGCGCAACGCGTCCGACCGGGGCAGCCGGTCGGGATGGAGGCGCGCGCCGACCCGGCTCGCGCGGCACAGGTGTCCGAGATCCGCAATCAAGCCGTCGGACACGTCGATGGCGGCGGAGGCGATGGGGCGAAGCGCGATTCCGACCGCCACCCGCGCGCTCGGGCGGCGCAATCGGGACCACGCCCGGCGCCGGGCCTCTTCGCGAAGGCGCAGGCTGCCGTAGTGCTCGCGCAGCGCGAGGCCGGCGTCTCCGAGCTCTCCGGTGACGTAGACGCGGTCCCCGACCCGCGCCCCCGCACGGGTGAGCGCCGAACCCCGCGGCAGCGCGCCCGCCGCACTGACGCACACCGTGAAATGCCCCGCTCCGACCCGCGGCCGGGGCGCTTCGAGGCGGTGCGGCCGGCAAGCCTCTTCCATGCCCCGGCGCAGCGCGGCCACGCGTCGGTCCTCGTGCCCCGGCGCGAGCAGCGCGGCGGAGAGGGCGAGGGGCCGGGCCCCCATCGCGGCGAGATCGCTCAGGTTGACCGCCACCGCCTTGTAGCCGACATCCACGGGGTCGGTGTCGGAGGGAAAGTGCACGCCGTCCACCAGGGTGTCGACGGCGATCGCGATCTGCTCGCCTTCTGCGGCTGCTACCCGCACTGCGTCTCGGTGGGGCGGGTGGCCCTCGCGAGGCGATCGAGCACGCCGTTCACGAAGCGGTGGCTCTGCTCCGCTCCGAAGGTGTGGGCGAGCTCCACGCCCTGGCTCACGATGACCCGCCACGGCACATCGCTCGCATGGGCCAGCTCGTGGGCGCACAGGCGCAGGATGGCACGCTCCACCGGGTCCACCTGGGCGAGGGGACGATCAAGCCAGGGCTCCAGGGACGCGTCCAGGCCCGCGAGGTTGGCGGGCACTGCGTCCATCAGCTCGATGAAGAGGTCTTCGTCGAGATCGTCGAGGCGACCCTCTTCGCGGAACTGGGCCGCGACCTCGCGCGGGGGCTGGTGGGTGATCTGCCACTGGTACAGGGCCTGCACCGCCGCCTGTCTCGCCCGCACCCGGCCCCCCCTCTTCATCGGTCGAGCGCGCGCAGCAGGGTGGCCATCTCGAGCGCGGCCATCGCCGCTTCCGCCCCCTTGTTGCCGGCCGCGCCTCCCGCCCGGGCTTTCGCCTGCGCGTGGTCATCGGTGGTGAGCACGCCGAAGATCACCGGCACTCCGGAGTCGAGCGACACCTTCGCAATGCCGCGCGCGCACTCGCCCGCGACGTAGTCGAAGTGCGGCGTCTCGCCGCGGATCACGGCGCCGAGAGCGACGACGGCGGCGTAGCGACCGCCTTCGGCCAGGCGCTTTGCCGCCAGCGGCAGCTCGAAGGCCCCCGGCACCCGCACCACACGGATCTCCTCGGGCGGCACGCCATGGTCTGAGAACGCGTGGAGCGCCCCTTCGAGGAGGGCGTCGCCGATGTCGCGATTGAAACGGGCCGCGACGATTGCGAAACGCGCGTTCCCGACCTCGTAGTCCGCGGGCTCGATATCGAACTTGGCCATGGGGCTTGCCGGTCTCTCCTCAGGGTTCCACGTAGTCGACGATCTCGAGCCCGAATCCCGATACCCCGAGCAGTCGCCGCGGAGTGCCCAGCACCCGGACCCGGGTGAGACCGAGATCGAGGAGGATCTGGGTGCCGAGGCCGTAGGTGCGCAGGTCGGGGCTGGATTCGGTGCTCGGCAGGGGTTCCCCCCGGTCGCGCTGCTCGTAGGTGCGCACCTGGGCGAGGATGTCCTGCTCGGTTTCCTGGCTGCGCAGGATGATGAGCGCTCCCGCGCCCTCGCTCGCGATCCTCTCGAGCGCGCCTCCGATGCTCCAGAGGTGTTCGTCGCGACGGTTGCCGGTGAGATCGTTGAGGGAGTCGGCGATGTGGACCCTGATGAGGGCCCCGCGCTCGTCGCGGGCGGGCGTACCGGCGACGAGCGCGAAATGCACTCTCCCCGCCACGCTGTCCTGATAGGCGACGAGTCGGAAGTGTCCGTGGCGAGTGGGCAGATCGCACTCCCCCACGCGGCGCACCGTCTTCTCGGTCGTCATCCGATAGCGTATGAGGTCGGCGATGGTCCCGAGCTTGAGCCCGTGGCGTAGCGCGAAGGCCTCGAGTTCGGGGCGCCTCGCCATGGTGCCGTCTTCGTTGAGGATCTCCACCAGCACCGCGGCCGGCGCGAGGCCGGCAAGCCGGGCGAGGTCGCAGCCCGCCTCGGTGTGGCCGGCGCGCGTGAGCACCCCGCCGGGCTCCGCCATCAGCGGGAAGATGTGTCCCGGCTGCACCAGGTCGGAGGGCTTGGCGTGCGGATGTATCGCGGCGAGGACGGTGGTGGCGCGATCCGCGGCCGAGATGCCCGTACTCACGCCCGATGCCGCGTCGATGGAGGCCGTGAACTGGGTGCGTTGGGCCTCGCGGTTCTCCGCCACCATGGGCTTGAGGTCGAGCTGCGCGCACCGCTCGCGGGTGATCGGCATGCAGATCAACCCTCGCCCGTAGCGGGCCATGAAGTTGATCGCTTCGGGGCTTACCTTCTCCGCCGGCATGATGAGATCGCCCTCGTTCTCGCGACTCTCGTCATCCATGAGCACGATGAGCTTTCCCTCGGCGAAGTCGGCGATGATTTCCTCGATCGTGTGGTGGTTCATGGCGTGAGCCGACTCGGAGGGTCTCCGGGGGAGCGGATTATGATGCCAGCGCCGATGGGCCACCAGAACGCGCCCACGAGCAACGGAAGCGCTCGCCGGCGAATTTCACAGGTTTTCGGCCGCGTCGGTCGCAGGGATGCCGAGATATTGGGACGCACGGACCGACAGACGCGCAAGTCGTAGCCGACACTTCGTCGCTGCGGTGCGACGGAGTACGCCACGCGCACGCGAGCGGACTTGCGACCGCGAGTTGAGAAGTCAGTGAAACTTGTGGGTTCGCGGTCTACGTGCGTTGTACGTGCAGCAGACGCTCCAGGTAGCGTGCGACGAGGTCCACTTCGAGATTGGCGGAGTCGCCGGGCCGCAGGCGTCCCAGGGTGGTCGCCTGCAGGGTGTGGGGAATGAGGTTCACCCCGAAGTCCGACCCGCTGACGTCGTTGACGGTGAGGCTCACGCCGTCCACGCACACCGAGCCCTTTACCGCGATGAAGCCCGCGAGGGCGGTGGGAAAGGAGAAGCGCATGCGGGTGCTGCGGGCCTCTTCCCGGCGCTCCACGAGCCGGGCGAGTCCGTCGACGTGGCCCGACACCAGGTGCCCTCCCAGGCCACTGTCCAGACGCAGCGCCGGCTCCAGGTTGACGGCGGATCCCGCGGCGAGCTCGCCGAGCGTCGTGAGCGAGAGGGTCTCGGCCGACAGGTCCGCCTCGAAAGCGTCGCCGGAGTCGGCCGCCACGCTCAGACACACCCCGTTCACCGAGACCGAGTCGCCGAGGGCGCGGCGTTCCCGCGCAATGTCCGGACACGCGATCGTCATCCGCCGATCGCCCTGCTCACCGCCGAAGGACTTGACCTCGCGCACCTCTCCGATGCACTGCACGATTCCGCTGAACATGGGCAGCTATGCTCCTCCCGGGTTGCTCTTCATTACTTGGCGGGCTGGGACACGGGCCGGGCGGTCACGCGCCAGTCGCGACCCACCGGCTCCACCGCCACGATCTCGAGCGCAATCTTCTCCGCCATGCGGGTGATGGCGGGCAGAGTGAAGAGTTCGCGAGCGGTGTCGCCGAGCAGAAGGGGGGCCATGTAGACGACGAGCTCGTCGACCCGCTTCGCCGCGACCAGGGCGCCGGCGAGCGTCGGCCCGCACTCCGCCGTCACTTCGTTGATTCCGCGCTCTGCGAGCGCGAAGAGCAGACTCGCGACGTCGATGCGGCCCTTCGCGTCGGGAAGCCGTAGCAACTGCGCACCCTGGCGTTCCAGCGCCGCCGCGCATTGGGCGCTACCCTTCCCGTGCACGATCAGACAGGGCCCGGGAGGGGAGAGCAGGCGGGCGCCGGGAGGCGTGCGCAGGGCGGAATCGAGCACGACCTTGAGCGGCGCCTCGACCTCGCGGCACTCGCCGAAGTCGTGCAGGCGCGGCGTGAGGGCGGGATCGTCGGCGAGCACGGTGCCGATTCCGGTGAGCATCGCGGAGCTGCGCGCCCGCAGGCGGTGCACATCGTGCCGCGCCTCCCGACCGGTGATCCAGCGGCTCTCGCCCGAGGCGAGCGCGGTGCGCCCGTCGAGGCTCATCGCCATCTTGACCCGCAACCAGGGCCGTCCCTGGCGCATGCGCATCGTGTATCCGGGATTGAGCGCCTCGGCCTCGACCGCGCGCAGCCCGCATCCGGTCCGGATACCGGCATCGCGCAAGGCGGCAAGCCCGCGGCCCGAAACCGCCGGATTGGGGTCGACCATGGCCGCCACGACGCTCTCGATACCCGCTTCGACCAGTGCCCTGGTGCACGGTCCGGTGCGCCCGGTGTGGGCGCAGGGTTCGAGGCTCACATAGGCGGTGGCCCCGCGCGCCCGCGCGCCCGCATCGCGCAGGGCGTCGATCTCGGCATGGGGACCGCCCGCGCGCCGGTGCCAGCCTTCGCCGACCACTTCGGCGCCCCGTGCGATGACGCAGCCCACCCGGGGGTTGGGGTCGGTGGTGAAGAGCCCCCGCCGGGCGAGCGAGATCGCGCGGTCCATGTGGGCGTAGTCCAGCGCGGTGAAGGAGGCCGGACTATCCATCGGGAAGCAGCGGCAGTTGGTTGCGTCTTGCCTCCGGCGTCGGCTCCGATTCGAGTCGCTCGATCTCCTCGCGGAAGTCGCCCACGTCCTGGAAGCGCCGGTATACCGAGGCGAAGCGCACGAAGGCGACCGAGTCCAGCTCGCGAAGCGCCGACATCACGTGTTCGCCGATCGCGCGCGAGGAAACCTCCCGCTCCGCGCCGGTCGCGAGCTCGTGCTTGAGTCGCGACAGCGCCGCTTCGAAATCGTCGCTCGGCACCGGCCGCTGCTCAAGCGCCCGCAGCATGCCGGTGCGAAGCTTCTCTTCGTCGAAGGGCTCCCGGGCTCCGTCGCGCTTGACCACCCGGGGCAGACCGAGCTCCACGCTCTCGTAGGTGGTGAAGCGCTCCCCGCACCCGCCGCATTCGCGGCGTCTGCGCACCTGCGCACCTCCGCCGACCAGCCGCGAGTCGATGACCCTGGTCTCCTTCGCTTGGCAGAAAGGGCAGTGCATGCTGTCGGTCGGGTGGCGCACACTCGCCGGACCCGCAAGCACATCCGCGAACGAGACGCCACGGTGACCGGTGCGGGAGCGGTAAATTGCGCGCAAGCATAGCCTACACCACGTCGAATCCTTCCGGTGCCGTGGGTGTGACCGGAACTCGGTCCTCGAGTTGTGATCAGTGAGAGGTTGCGGTTAACGCACGCGCCGACTTTCCTCTACTCTCCGAGCCATGGGCGAGGGCGGCCTCGGGGGCCGGGCCGACCCACGGGCACGGGGAGGATGGGATGGTGAAGACTCGACGCCGGATACCCCGGTGCTGCGCATAGAGAATCTCCGCAAGGCCTACGACGAAGGCGGCGCGCGTCGCGAAGTGCTGCGGGGCGCGAGTGCGCAATTCTCCGCGGGGGAGTGCGTGGCGATACGCGGCCGAAGCGGCAGCGGCAAGTCCACCCTGCTCAACCTGGTCAGCGGGGTCGACGAACCGGATTCGGGCTCGGTGTGGCTGGAAGGACGCGACATCGCGGCCTGCTCGGAGCGAGAGCGTACGCTGGTGCGCCGGGCGCGCATCGGTTTCGTGTTCCAGTTCTTCAATCTGATCCCCAGCCTGAGCGTCGAGGAGAACCTGCGCCTGCCGCTCGAGCTGAACCGCCTTCACCGGGACGCGGAGTCGCGCATCGGCGCGATGCTGGGCCGGGTCGGACTCGCCGAGCGCCGCCGCAGCTTCCCGGATCGTCTCTCCGGAGGCGAACGGCAGCGCGTCGCCATCGCGCGAGCGCTCATACACCGGCCGGCGATCGTTCTCGCGGACGAGCCGACCGGGAACCTGGACGCGGAAACCGCGCATCGGATCATCACCCTCCTGCGCGAGCTCGCGACGCGGGAGGGCCGGCTCCTGCTGCTTGCGACCCACAGCGACGAGGCGGCCGGGGTCGCGGACCGGGTGCTGCGTCTTGAGCGAGGCGGTTTGGTGGAAGCGGGCCGGTGATAGCGTGGCGCTCCACCCGGCGTCTCGCGAGCGCCCGTCACGCGTGGCGGCACCCCTGGCAGCTCGCGCTCGCGCTTGGCGGTGTGGCGCTCGGGGTCGCGGTGGTCATCGCGGTGGATCTCTCGATCGCGAGCTCGCGACTCGCCTTCGAGCGTACTCATGCCGCAATCGCCGGGGCCGCCACCCATGTCCTTCGCGCGGAGCCGGGTGGCGTCGCGGAGACGCTCTACACGCGGTTGCGTAGCAGCGGGCTGCCGGTGCGCCTCGCACCGGTCGTCGAAGGCTACGTGAACGTGGTCGGGGAGACGCCGAGGACCGCGAGGGTCCTTGGCATCGATCTCTTCGCCGAGGCCCCCTTTCGTGCCGACTTCGCGGCCACCGCGGCGCGCGAGTGGCTCGGCGACTTCCTCGCCCGGCCGGACGGCGCGGTGATGAGCGCGGGTTACGCGGCAACCCTCGGGCTCGAACCCGGGGAGCGTTTCACGGTTCGGGCCGGGGGGCGTGCCCGTTCGCTCGTGTTGCTCGGCCTCAGCGCGGCTCCGGACGGGCTCGAAGCCGCCGCATGGTCGGACCTGATAGTCATGGACATCGCCGGGGCCCAGGAACTCTTCGAGCGCTTCGGGGTGCTCAGTCGGGTCGACGTGATCATCGAGGGAGACGCGGCGCGCGAGGCGCTCGAAGCGGCGCTGCCCCCCGGGGTAACGCTGCACTCCGCGGGGCGCCGGCACGAGGTCGCGGGGCAGATGGCCCGCGCCTTCGAGCTGAACCTGCGCATGCTGGGGATCCTCTCCCTGGTGGTCGGCATGTTCCTGATCTACAACACCATGACCTTTTCCGTGCTGCGTCGCCGCACCCTGATCGCGCACCTGCGGATGCTCGGAGTGACCCGCCGGCAGGTGTTCGCCCTGGTGATGACGGAGGCCCTGGTGCTCACCGGACTCGCGTCGGCGGCGGGTCTCGGACTGGGCGTGCTGCTCGCGCAGAGCCTTCTCGATCTCGTCACGCGCACCCTTGACGATCACTACTTCGTGGTGGCGGTGAGCGAGGTGCATCCGGCGCTTCCCGCTCTGCTCAAGGGGTTCGCGCTGGGAGTGGGAACGGGACTCCTCGCGGCGGTGGCGCCAGCCCTGGAGGCGACCCGGGTCAGCCCCCGCGTCGCGGCCCAGGCATCCACGCTCGAGACCCGAATGCGGCGTCTGCTTCCCCTGGCGAACGGTCTCGGTGCGCTCTGCCTGGGGATCGGCGCCGCCCTCGTCGCCTGGCCGACCCGGGCCCCGGGCGTCGGCTTCGCCGCCCTCGTCGCGCTCGTGCTCGGGTGCGTGTTCCTCGCCCCGGGAGTGAGCCGTCTCTTCCTCCATGTCGTGTTGCGCATGGCCCGCCGCCGGGGCGGCGTGCTCGCGACGATCGCGGTGCGGGGCGCGGCGGCGGGTCTCGTGCGCAGCGCCGTCGCGGTCGCCGCCCTCATGGTCGCGGTTGCCGCCACCGTCGGGGTGGGGGTGATGGTGGACAGTTTTCGCTACAGCGTCGAGGTCTGGCTCGACCGCACCCTGCGCGCCGATCTCTACCTTGGCGTGCCCGGGCGCGGTTGGGAACGCGTGCTGCCCCCGACTCTGGCCGACGAGATTCTCGCGCTCTCCGAGGTCGACGACGTGAGCACAGGAAGGATGTTGCCGGTCGACACCGAACGCGGCCCCGCCCGCCTCTTCGTCCTGGACATGGCGAGACAGAGCCATGCCGGCTTCGAGCTGCTGGAAGGAACGCCGCGAGAGGTCTGGCCCGCCTTCGTCTCCCGGGACGTGGTCCTCGTGAGCGAGCCCTACGCGTGGCGCGAAGCACTCTCCGCCGGCGGGGAGGTCGCGCTCGGCGCCCCGGCGGGCAGGCGCCGCTTCGAAGTCGTGGGCGTGTACCGCGATTACCAGTCGTCGGAGGGCACTGTGCTGATGAGCCGCGCCACTTATCTGCGCCACTGGCCGGACCGGGGAGTGAGCGGGATCGGCGTCTACCTGCATCCGGGCCGGGATGCCGCGAGAGCCGCGCAGCGAATTCGGACCCTGTTGCCCGCCGATCAGGAAATCCTGGTGCGTCCGCGCGCCGGCATCCGCCAGGCGTCCCTGGAGATATTCGACCGCACTTTCACCATCACCGGAGTGCTGCGCCTGCTCGCCTGTGTCGTCGCTTTCCTCGGCGTTCTGAGCGCGCTCCTTGCCCTCTCGCTCGAGCGCGCCCGTGAAGTGGCGGTGCTGCGCACCCTGGGGCTGACCCGACGAGAGGTGTTCGCGGTGGTCCAGGGCGAGACCGGGTTGCTCGGTCTCATCGCGGGCCTGCTCTCCCTGCCCGTCGGTCTCGGCATGGCGCTGCTTCTGATCGTCGTCATCAATCGCCGCTCCTTCGGATGGAGCATGTCGGTGCACGTCGATCCGGCGCTGTGCCTCCAGGCCATCGGTCTGGCCGTGCTGGCGGCCCTGCTCGCCGGACTCTTCCCGGCGTGGCGCATGACGCGGCCGGCGCCGGCCGCAGCCCTGCGCTCGGAGTAGGCGCGGCGTCCCGTTCGCCGCGTCCTCTCGACGCCTGCGCACGCACGGCCCCCCGGAAGCGGGGAAAGCGGCGGCGCTTGGAGTAGACTCCGCAACCGCCGACGCGAATGAAGCGGTCTCGACATCGATGGAAGTGACACGAAGGGCCAGCGTTGCGGTCCGGGTGGGCCCGGTGACCATCGGGGGCGACGCCCCCATCGCCGTGCAGTCGATGACCAACACCGATACCGCCGACGCCGAGGCGACCACCGCGCAGGTAGAGGCGCTGGCGCGGGCCGGGTCGGAACTGGTGCGCATCACCGTCAACACGCCGCAGGCCGCGGCGGCGGTGCCGGAGATCCGGGCCCGCCTCGATGCGCGCGATTGCACGGTGCCGCTCGTCGGCGACTTCCACTACAACGGCCACCGGCTCCTCGTGCAGTACCCCGAATGCGCCACGGCGCTGGAGAAGTATCGGATCAACCCCGGCAACGTGGGTTTCGGCCGCAAGAAGGACACGCGCTTCGCGACGGTGATCGAAGCCGCGCTTCGGCACGGCAAGGCGATCCGGATCGGGGTGAACTGGGGCAGCCTCGACGCGGCGCTGCTCACTCGATTGATGGACGAGAACGCCGGGCGGCGCAAGCCGCTCGACGCGAGGGCGGTGACCCGGGAGGCGCTGATCCAGTCCGCGCTCGGCAGCGCGGCGTTCGCGGAAGATCTCGGACTGGGGCGCGAGCGTATCGTGCTGTCGTGCAAGGTGAGTGCGGTCCAGGACCTCATCGCGGTGTACGACGAGCTCGCCCGGCGCTGCGATTACGCCCTGCACCTCGGCCTCACCGAGGCGGGCATGGGGTCGAAGGGCATCGTGGCCTCCGCCGCCGCCATGGGGGTGCTGTTGCAGCGCGGAATCGGCGACACGGTGCGGGTCTCGCTCACCCCGGAGCCCGGGGGGGATCGCACCCGGGAAGTCGTCGTCGCCCAGGAACTCCTGCAGACGATGGGGCTGCGCTCCTTCACTCCCCTCGTCACCGCCTGTCCGGGGTGCGGGCGCACCACCAGCACCTACTTCCAGGAGCTTGCCGGCAGCATCCAGGACCACCTCCGTGAGAAGATGCCGCAGTGGCGGGAGCGATACCGGGGGGTGGAGACGATGTCGGTGGCGGTCATGGGATGCGTCGTCAACGGCCCCGGGGAGAGCCGGCACGCGAACATCGGGATCAGCCTCCCCGGTACCGGAGAGTCGCCGGCCGCTCCCGTGTTCGTCGACGGAAGAAAGACCGTGACCCTGCGCGGTGAGGGCATCGCGGAGGAGTTCCACCGCCTCGTCGATCAGTACGTGGCATCGCACTACGAGCCGCGCCGGGCGCCGGAAGGGAGCATGCGATGAAGATCGCGGTGGCGCGCGAGCGCGATCCCCGCGAGACCCGCGCGGCGGCGACTCCGGACTCGGTCGAACGGCTGCGCGCGCTGGGTTTCTCGGTGGACGTGGAGTCCGGACTGGGTCACCGGGCGGGCTACGACGACGATCAGTACCGGCGCGCGGGCGCCGAAGTGCGCTCCGAGGCGGCGCAGGCGTTGTCCGGCGCCGGGGTGGCGCTCTCGGTGGGGCGGCCCGACGCGCAAGTCGAGGCGTGCCTGGAAGAGGGCTGCGTGCTCATCGGAATGCTGGATCCCTACCGCGATCGCGCCGGCATCGAAGCCCTCGCCCGACGCGGGGTGATCGCGGTGGCGATGGAGCTGATGCCGCGCATCAGCCGCGCCCAGTCGATGGACGCGCTCTCGTCGCAATCCAATCTCGCCGGCTACCAGGCGGTGATCGAAGCGGCCTCGCATCTGCCCCGGGCCATGCCCATGATGATGACCGCGGCCGGCACCATTGCCCCCGCGCGGCTCTTCGTGATCGGGGCGGGCGTGGCGGGGCTCCAGGCGCTCGCCACCGGGCGGCGTCTCGGCGCGGTGGCGAGCGCGACCGACGTGCGCCCGGCGGTGAAGGAGCAGGTGGAGAGCCTGGGCGCGGACTTCGTCATGGTGGAGAGCGAGGAGGGCGGAGAAGGCGCCGGCGGTTACGCCCGGGAGATGAGCGAGGAACACCGCCGTCGGCAGGCCGAGCTGGTGTCGGGGCACGTCGCCCGACAGGACATCGTGATCACGACGGCCCTGGTGCCGGGACGACCGGCGCCGCGCCTCCTGAGCGCCGCGATGGTGGAGAGCATGCGCGCGGGTTCGGTGGTCGTGGATCTCGCGGCGGAGCAGGGCGGCAATTGCGAGCTGTCGCGCCCGGACGAAGTGGTGAACCACGAGGGAGTCACTATCATCGCCTACACCCGCATGGCGTGCCGGATTCCGGCCGACGCTTCGGCGATGTACGGGCGCAACCTGGTGAGCTTCGTCTCGGCGATGTGCGGGGAGGGCGAGGGAGAGCTCGCGCTCGACTGGGACGACGAGCTGCTCGCGGAGACCGCGCTCACCCGCGATGGCGCCCTGATTCATCCGATACTGCTGCGGGAGGGAGACGTAAAGTGAACGAGCTGGCGCAGGTCGACCCCTTCGTGTTCCGCATATCGATATTCGTGCTCGCGATCTTCGTCGGGTACTACGTCGTGTGGAGCGTGACGCCGGCCCTGCACACGCCACTCATGTCGGTGACCAACGCGGTCTCCTCGGTCATCGTGGTCGGCGCGCTGCTCGCGGTGTCCGCGCCGCTTGATGGCGGACCCGGATCGGGAGCCTGGTCCAAGGCGCTTGGCTTCGTGGCGATCATGCTCGCCTCGGTCAACATCGTCGGCGGGTTCCTGGTAACCCATCGGATGCTGTCGATGTACCGCAAGAAGCGCTAGGGAATCGCGGAGATGGCCGGAATCGCAGCGCTCGCCTACCTCGCCTGCGGGGTGCTCTTCATTCTCGCCTTGCGCGGGCTCTCATCGCCGGAATCCGCGCCCCGCGGAAACGTGTACGGGATGGCGGGAATGGCGCTTGCGATACTCACCACCCTGTGGGTGTCGGACATCGCGGATGGCCTTACCGTCGGACTGATCGCGCTCGCGGCGGGGATCGGAGGCGCCGTCGGCGCGGTGGTCGCGCTGCGCATCGCGATGACCGCAATGCCGCAGCTCGTGGCCGCCTTCCACAGCCTCGTGGGACTGGCGGCGGTGCTGGTGGCCACCGCCGCCCTGCTCACGCCACACGCCTACGGCATCGGGAGCGCGGGCAGCCTGGGAGTGGCGAGCCTCATCGAGATGTCGCTCGGCTCCGCGATCGGAGCGATAACCTTTTCCGGCTCGGTGGTGGCCTTCACCAAGCTCCAGGGGCTGGTCTCCGGTCGTCCGGTGGTCTTCCCGGGACAGCACCCGCTCAACGCGCTCGCGGGCCTCGTCCTGATCGGGGTCACGGTGTGGTTCTGCGCCACCGAGTCGCACGCCGCGTTCTTCACGCTCACCGCGCTCGCGCTGCTCATCGGGGTGTTGATCATCATTCCCATCGGGGGAGCGGACATGCCGGTGGTCGTGTCCATGCTCAATTCCTATTCCGGCTGGGCGGCGGCGGGAGTCGGCTTCACCCTGGAGAACACCGCGCTCATCATCACCGGCGCGCTCGTCGGCGCTTCCGGCGCGATTCTGTCCTACATCATGTGCCGGGGCATGAACCGCTCATTCTGGAACGTGATCCTCGGCGGCTTCGGCGGCGAGAGCGATGCGGGAGCCGGGGCCGCGCCCGAGACGAGGCCGATCAAGCAGGGAAGCGCCGCGGACGCGGCCTTCGTGATGAAGAACGCGGGCTCGGTGGTGATCGTTCCCGGTTACGGCATGGCGGTCGCCCAGGCCCAGCATGCGCTCCGCGAGATGGCGGACGGCCTCAAGGCCGCCGGCGTCAAGCTCTCCTACGCCGTCCATCCCGTGGCGGGACGCATGCCCGGGCACATGAACGTGCTGCTCGCCGAGGCGAACGTGCCCTACGACGAAGTGTTCGAGCTCGAGGACATCAACAGCGAGTTCGCCCGAAGCGATGTCGCCTTCGTGATCGGCGCCAACGACGTCACCAACCCGGCGGCGAAGAAGGATCCGTCGAGCCCCATCTACGGGATGCCCATTCTCGATGTCGAGAGGGCGCGGACGGTCCTGTTCGTGAAGCGCGGGCTCGGCTCGGGCTATGCGGGCATCGACAACGAGCTCTTCTTCCGGGACAACACCATGATGCTGTTCTCGGACGCCAAGAAGATGGTGGAGGAGATCGTCAAGAACCTGTAGCCGTTCCTGTTTCCGCGCTTCGCGGCGGCGCGCACGCGCACCTCGCGCCATGGTCGGGACCGAACGCGAGACGAAGCGAGTGCGGGACCGCGGTGTCGAAGCAAGCTGGTATCGGGCGCCCTCGCTTTGCCCTACGCGAGCACCGAGCTTCGCGGCGAACCTCGCCTCTACTGGCAGCGGTGCGCCCACGAAGCGCGAATCGAGGAAACGTTGCGGCTGGCGTCTGCTCCGCAAGCACGGCGGGAAGCGGGTCCGACCGTGAGGCGGAAGATGAATACGATGCGCCAGCTCCTCCGCGACCGCGCCTGAGGCGGCCGCCCGCCATGCCACAGAACCCGGGTCGGGCCGAGACGTCGCTTCGGTCGACGATCGCCGCCGCGCTGCTTGGCGCGATGCTGTGCTTCGTGGTGCTGGACCAGTTTGCGGAATTCGTGCCGCGCGCGCTGGCGGGCGGCGTCGGGCTCCTGGCGATGATCCTCCTGTGGCCGGAAGTCCCGAATGCGGTCCGCATTCAGTCCGGCGTCCTTGCGGTGATCGGAGGGATTGCGTTTGCGGTCGGGGACCCCGGGGCGGCGGGCCTGTCGGCTTCCGCGCTGCTCGGATACAACGACGCTCTGCTCGCGATGCTGGTGGCGGTGAGATTCCTGCGACTGATTCCAACCTCCCGGGCGGGCGGCGATACCCCGCCGCGCGGGCGGGGCGCTTTTCTTCGCACCGCGCTCGCCATCAACGTGCAGGGCGCTCTCATCAATATCCCGGGGATGATCATCGTCGGCGATCGCCTGGGGCGCGGCGGACCCCTGGCGCGCCGCGAGGCGCTGCTGGTGTGCCGCGCCTTCTCCTCAACGGTGTTCTATTCGCCCTTCATCGGAGGCATGGCCCTCGCGCTGCACTACGCCCCGGGCTCGAAGCTCATCACGGTCATGACCCTGGGCGTGGCCTTGGCTCTTGCGGGAATTGCACTCACCTATGGCGACGAGCGAAGGCGCGCCGGCAGCGCCATGGACCGTTTCGAGGGCTATCCGCTTCGCTACGGCAATCTCGTTTTTCCCGCGCTGCTCGCAGTGACGGTCCTCGGCTGGCACTTGTCCGATCCCACCTTTCCGGTGCTGGTGTTGATCGCGTGGCTGGCGCCGTCGATGGCGCTCGCGGTGCTGATGGTCACCCGCGGAGCGCGGCGCGGCGTGCGGACCGTGCTCGCGCACGGGCGCGCGGAGCTGCCCGGTATGTCGGGGGAGCTGGCGCTCTTTCTCGCCGCGGGGGTGCTCGCGGTGGGGCTTACCAGCGCGTTTGTCGCCCACGGCATTCCGTGGATGCCGGCCCGATTCGACGCCGCCGCCGCCTCCGCCCTGGTGTTCGGGGTCTACGCGCTTGCTTTCGTGGGGGTGCATCCGGTCGTACCCCTGACCATCGCCGCGACGCTTCTCAGGCCCCTTGATCCCGACCCCACCCTCATGGTCATGAGCTTCGTGATGGGTTGGGGTATCGGCTGCGCCGGCAGCCCCCTGTCGGGACAGGTCCTGGTGCTCAAGGTGCGCTACGCGGTGCCGGGATGGCGCTTCGCCTGCTGGAACGCGCCTTATTGTCTCGCGCTCGCCGCACTCGGGGCCGGCCTCTTGCACGTCTGCCAGTGGTGGACCGGATAGCACGAAGCGCGGGTACGCCGATGCGCGCCGGAGCAAGGTAGCTACTCCCTCTGAGCGCTTCGAAACCCTTCTGGTCCCGCCGACCGGGAACTCCCCCGCGTTCGAAGATTCTGATGGAGCCGGTTACGACGTTTGCACCGCCGGCCGCTTCCGTTCGGCCGGGGTGATGCTTCTCTTCCGGAGGCGGGGGGTGTGGGGTGAGGGCGGGATGTTCGTTGGCCTGCAGCCGGGGAGACACCTCGAACCTCGCCCCTGGTTCCGCAGCCCTCTCCGGGAGGAGAGGCGACAATGACCGAGGGCGTGGGCGCCGCCCTGGTTCAGAGATTGAGGCACCGGCGCTTCGAGAACGTCGCCCTGACCCCGGCTTGACCGCCTCCGCTCCCGCAACCCATCATGCCTGCATCTGCGACAGCCCCAGCATCGCTGTCCCACCCGCCAGATCTCACTCCTCGTTCAGACTCACTTCAGGATCGGAGAACATTCAGGAGGAAGGACGAGAGGACGCGCGAGTCACGACAACCACACGAAGGCCGAAGGAGACGACACGATGAATTCGATGCGATATTCCGGATTGGCGGCGATCATGGCAGGCATCGGCGCCGCGCTGGTGGCTGCCGCCATGAGCACCGCGGCACAAGCGGCGGAAAGGGTCGTACTGGCCCTCGATCCCCCTACCGCGGAGACCAACCTCTTCTGGAACGGCACCGGTGAGCGCCTGCCTTGCTTCCAGGGTCTGGTAGGACATGACCCGATCACGGGCAAGTACGACAACTCCGAGCTGGCGGAGTCATGGTCCACGAACGACGAGTTCACGGAATGGACCTTTCACTTGAAGAAGGATGCGCAGTTCCACTTCGGCTGGGGGCCGGTCACCGCGGCCGATGTCGTGCACAGCTACGAACTCACCACCGGACCGGACAGCACCATCAACTCGATCGAACATCTGCGCGCGGCATCGGCCGAGGCGCTGGACGACCACACCGTCGTGTTCCGCTTCGACTCCCCAAGAACCGACTACGCGTTCCAGCATGCGGGACGCGGATCCATGGTGGTCTACAGCAAGGCCCAGTTCGACAAGGAGGGCGTGGACGGCTACGTCGCGAAGCCAGCCGGTACCGCGGCGTACCAGTATGTAGAGCGCCAACCGGGCGCCAGTGTGACCTTCGAGCGCGTTCCCGACCACTGGCAGGGAACGGTGCCGGACTTCGAGACGCTAGAGCTGCGATGGGTCTCGGAGCCGGCGACGAAGCTCGCCTTGCTCCTGTCGGGCGAAGCGCACATCAGTGACCTGCCCCAGGAGATTCAGGGTGAGGCGATCGCAGCCGGCAAGGCGATCGTCAAGTCGAAGAACCCTGCGATGACCACGGGCGCCATCTTCAACGGCATGTACGGCAAGTCCGGGGACCCCGCGTATCGGGCCGACCTGCCGTGGTCTGACATCCGCGTGCGCGAGGCGATGAATCGCGCCCTCAACCGCGAGGAGATGCTCGAAATACTGTACGGCGGGCGCGGAGAGCCCGTCCCGAGCTGGCTGATGGACTCGCGTCACGAGGGCTACGTGCCGGAGCTGAATGAAAGGTTCGAAGAGATGTACGGTTACGACCCGGAGCGTGCCAGGGCCCTGCTCGCCGAGGCGGGCTACCCGGACGCGTTCCCCGAGCCTGTGATTCCGATCGTCTCCTCGGTGCTGGCAGGAAACCCGGAGTTCGGGACGATGGCCGAGTTGCTGCAGGTCTACTTCGAGGCGGTCGGCCTGCAGACCGAGATGCGCGAGATGGACTGGGCGACGCTGGGCTCCCTCGGCCGTGCCCGGGAAGCGTACCTTGTGAGCCCCGTGCGCAACGCACCGATTCGCCCGACCGAGGCCGCCCTCGTGAACTTCCACACCGAGCGCGGCACGCGATACGGCGGTTACGAGAGCGACACCAGCGAAGGCCTGGCCGACAAGCTGGAACAGACCATCGACCCGGACGAGCGCAACCGGATCGCGGCGGAGGCGTTCACGTACCTGTTCGAGCAGTACGCGGACATGCCTCTGGCCGCGGTGTTTGCCGAGCTGACGGTGGATCCGACGGTCGTTGCCGACTGGATCTTCCCCGGGGTGTCCACCAACAGTGTCAGCCATTACCACTTGATCGAAGCAGCCGAGTAGTTGGCTCGCGATTCGGACCGAGGGGGGCGTGCCCGATGGCCGCCCCCGCTCGGTTCGCCTCTCGAAGCGCGGTGCGGGCGCACGCCTGATCCCTTGTGAGACGCTTCCTCGCAGTCCGCTTCCTGCAGACGCTCGTCGCGCTGTTCGCGGTCACGTTGATCGTCTTCGGGCTCACCCATCTGACGGGAAGTCCGGTCGATGCCTTGCTGCCCGACGATGCGTCCCAGGAGCAGATCGAGACGCTCATCCGGCACTGGGGTCTGGATCGCCCGCTGCACGAGCAGTACCTCGCATTTCTCGGCAATGCGGTTCAGGGCGACTTCGGGGCGTCACTCAAGTGGCGGGGCTACACCTCGATGGAGGTCGTGCTGCAGCGTCTGCCGGCAACGCTGAAGCTGGGCGGCTTGTCGGTGCTCCTGAGCGTAGTGGTCGCGATTCCGCTCGGCGTTATCGCCGCGACGTACCGGGGAACCATGGCCGACAAGTCGGCCAACGTCATCGCGCTGCTGGGCCAGTCCCTGCCGCAGTTCTGGCTGGGGATCATGCTGATCTGGATCTTCGCGGTCGGACTCAGGTGGTTCCCCACTTCCGGCCAGGGAGGGCTGCGGCACATGGTCCTTCCCGCGGTCGCGATGGCGTCGTTCCAGATCGCCGCCCTGACGCGCCTGACCCGCTCCGCGATGCTCGACGCCCTTCGTTCCGAGTACGTGAAGCTCGCACGGCTGAAGGGGGTCTCGGAATTCAAGATCGTCTGGAAACACGCACTGCGCAATGCGGCGATCGCGCCTCTGACCTACTTTGGGCTCCTCACCGGTTCGCTCCTGACGGGGTCGGTCGTCATCGAGTCGGTCTTCTCCTGGCCCGGTACCGGCCTGCTGTCCATCGAGGCCATTCGCGGCCGCGACTACCCGGTGGTACAGGCCGTCGTCATCCTCTTCGCGGTGGTGTTCCTCCTCATCAATTACGTGGTGGACGCTCTCTATGCCCTGGTCGACCCGCGGATTCGCCGTGCGTGAGCGTGGCCGCCTCGGTCCGCCGGGGTCAAGTCGAGCGGTGGCATGAGGCGCCTCTCCCTGAGCCGCTACCCGCTCGTGCCGGCCGCCGTGCTTCTGGCGGTCCTGTTCGTGCCCGCCGCGCTCGCCGACTGGTTGGCGCCGCACGACCCTTACCAGAGTCACCTGCGCGACCGCCTCGAGCCGCCCGTCTTCTGGGGCGGGAGCTGGAAGTTCGTGCTTGGCACGGACCGCCTGGGCCGGTGCGTGTTGAGTCGGATCATGCATGGCGCCCAGTACGCGCTCGCAATCTCTGCCGTCGGCATTTTCCTGGGCGCCGCCATCGGCACGGTGCTCGGGCTCGTCGCAGGCTACGCGCGGGGCTGGACCGACATCGTCATCATGCGGCTGGTCGATGTCTCGCTGGCCCTGCCCAGCATTCTTCTCGCGCTCGCCCTCGCCGCGGCATGGGGCCCGAGCTTCGAGGCCGTGATCATCGTCGTCGCGTTCGTGCTGTGGGCCTACTTCGCCCGCCAGGTGCGTGCCGAGGTGCTGAGCCTTCGCGAACGCGATTTCGTCGCGCGCGCGCGCGTGGCCGGGGCGTCGCATGCGCGCATCGTCTTTCGTCACATCCTGCCGAACGTGGTCAACACCGTCGTGGTGATGGCCACGCTTCAAGTGGGGGTGGTGATCCTTCTGGAGGCCGCGCTCAGCTTCCTCGGGATCGGGGTGCCGCGCCCGACGCCGGCGTGGGGCCTTCTGGTGGCCGACGGTCGGCAACTCGTCGTGAGCGCGTGGTGGATCTCGTTCTTCCCCGGCGTTGCCATCCTGCTCGCCGTGCTGTCGGTCAATCTTCTCGGCGACTGGCTTCGCGACCGTCTCGACCCCGAGCTGAGCGAGGTCTGAAGGCCGTGCCGGCAATCGGGTGCAATCCTGAAGATCCGTGGCACGCGAGGAGACCATAGTGGCGGCGGCGTCCGGCGAGCTCCTGCTGGAGGTGAGCGACCTTCGCACCCACCTCGACACCAAGAACGGGGTCGTGCGTGCCGTCGACGGAGTGAGCTTCCGGCTGCACGAGGGGGAGACACTCGGCATCATCGGCGAGTCCGGCAGCGGCAAGTCGATGACCGCGCTGTCGATCCTGCGGGTGGTGCCGAAGCCCGCGGCGCGGATCGTCGGCGGAGAGGTCCGGTATCAGGGCCGGAACCTTCTGGCTACGAGCGAACGGGAGATGCGCCGAGTTCGCGGGCGCGAGATTGCGATGATCCTCCAGGATCCGCAGTCGTCGCTGAACCCGGTGTTCACCGTCGGCAACCAGATTCTGGAGGCGCTGCGCATCCATCGGCGCGATGATGGGCGAAGAGCGCTGCTGCAACGCGCGGTCGAGGCACTCAAGCAGGTCGGAATCGCGGCTCCCGAGGCGCGCATCCGTTCGTACCCGCATCAGATGAGCGGCGGCATGAAGCAGCGGGCCGTCGGCGCGATGGCGATCTCATGTCGACCCCGCATCATCGTCGCGGACGAGCCCACGACCTCGCTCGATGTGACGATACAGGCGCAGTACCTGCGGCTGCTGCGCGATCTGCAACGCGAGGCGGGGCTCGCGATGCTGTTCATCACGCACGATTTCGGCATCGTCGCCAAGCTGTGTCAGCGACTGCTGGTCATGTACGCGGGGCGGATCGTCGAGGCGGGTCCGGTGAGGGCGGTGTTCGACAATCCCTCGCATCCCTATACCAGCGCACTGTTGGGCTCGGTGGTCCGGCCCGACTCGAGGGTCGAGCGGCTCCAGGCCATAGAGGGGCAACCTCCCGCGCTGTGGAGCCTCCCGCCGGGATGCCGGTTCGCTCCACGCTGCCCGCATGCCGACGAGCGCTGTCGTTCGCAGTATCCGCCGTCGTTCGACGTGCAACGCGATACCGCGGACCACGTGGCCTCGTGCTGGAAGCTGGAGAATCCCGAATGGAATCCGACACGCTGCTCGAAGTCCGCACCCTGAGCAAGCATTTCGGCCCGGTGAGGGCGGTGGACGGCTTGGATTTTTCCCTCGGCCGGGGCCGCACGCTGGCGGTGGTGGGCGAATCCGGGTGCGGGAAGACCACCACCGCCAGGCTGATCCTCAGGTTGGAGCAGCCGAGCTCAGGCAGGATCCTGATGGAGGGCGAGGACGTTCACGCCCTGCGGGGTGACGCGCTGAGACGCTTCCGCATGCGCGTCCAGGCGGTGTTTCAGGATCCGTGGTCGTCGCTCAATCCGAGGATGCGGGTTCGCAGCATCGTGGCCGAGCCCCTGATCGTCAACGAGCGGCTGGGCCGCAAGGAGATCGACCGCCGGGTCGACAAGGTGCTGCGCGATGTCGGCATGCGCCCGGAGCAGGCGCGCAACTTCCCGCACGAGTTCTCGGGGGGACAGCGCCAGAGGATCGCGATTGCAAGCGCGCTCATCTCGAATCCCGCCCTGATCATCCTCGACGAACCGGTGTCGGCGCTCGACGTCTCCATACGTGCGCAGATCATGAACCTGTTCAAGGATCTGCAGAGCGAGTACGAGGTCAGCTACCTGCTGGTGGCGCACGATCTCGGCACGACACGGTACATGGCGGACGACATCGCGGTGATGTACCTGGGCCGGATCGTGGAGTACGCAGCCAGCGAAGACCTATTCGAGAACCCCCGGCATCCGTATACGCAGGCGCTACTTTCGGCGGTCCTTCCCTATCATCCCGACGAGCAGAGGGAAGAGATCGTGCTGTCCGGGGAGATACCGTCGCCTCTGAATCCTCCGGCGGGTTGCCGGTTCAACCCGCGTTGCCCGGAGAAGCTGGGCTCGATATGCGAGACCACCCAGCCGGCCCTTCGCAACAGCAAAATCCCGCGCCAGCTCGTCGCCTGTCACCTGTACCCCGAATAAGCGCTTGCCCAGGGGCACATTGCGCGGGTCAGGGCAAGGCCTCTATCCCCGTCGGGCGCAAGAGGAATGCCAGACGGGAAACACCACCGATTTATCAACTCGCGGACGCCGATATGCGGGCGCTTGCGAGCCGTACTCCGTCGCGCCGCTTGCGACTTCGTGTCGGCTACGCGTGCAGCGTCGTCCGGTCCGTTCGCCCCACTATCACGGTATCTTGGCGCCCGAATCCGCCGAAAATCAGTGAGAGATTCGGGTTAGGGCGCCGTCCGTGGCACGCGGTGAAGAGCGGCGGCGCCGGTCGGGGCGCCGCCGCCGCGGGGTTGCTTGGGTCAGCGCTTCAGGGCGCCGACGCCGGAGAAGCGGAATGCCTCCTGTTCCAGGGCATCGATCTCGTCGACGCTCATCTGGTCGTGCGCGACGGTGATCCGACCGAGGAACACGAAGGGCAGTTCGTCATTGCGCCCTTCCATGTCGGCCCGGATCGCCTCGGCGGTCGCGGCCCCCACGTCGTCGCCCATGCGCATCGGGGTGGCGTCCAGCTCACCGCGTCGGATCGCTTCGAGCTCGAGTCCGGTGCCGCCCCAGCCGGTCGAGAAGATTTCCTTTTCCATACCGGCCGCCACCTGCGCCTCGACCGAGCCCATCGCCATCGCGGTATTGGCGTTGTGGATGACCTTGGCTTCCGGGTAGGCCTGCATGATCAGGTTGGTCCCTTCGAAGCCGCCCTCACGCTGATACTCGCCGTAGTGCTCGTAGACCGCGTTCCAGTTGCCCCGCTCGGCTACGCAATTCATGAAGTCGCCCGAGCGCTGGTTGTCGGTGATGCCGGGGATGCCCCGATTCAGGGCGTAGGTGACGTCGTTGCCGAGGCGCGACAGCATGTAGTCGCACATCTTCAGAGCACCATAGGCCGACGAGAAGTCGAGCCACACGTCGGGCTGGTTCTTCAGGTACTTCAGCGGCGTGTGGAATGCCCAGACATAGGTGTCGAACCCCTCGGTCCCGGCCAGCTTGTCGATGTTGTCGGCCTGGGTCGCGAGCTCGGAGGGGCCGAAGATGACGTAGTCGTACAGATCGGCGTCCTGCACCACCTGTTCGGTATAGGTGCTCTGGAGCGAATGCTCGATCTGCCGGGACGCGAACTCGGTGGTCTCGTACTGGATGCCGAGCTGATCGAGGCGCTTGGTCAGCGCGAGGTAGTTGCGCGCCCAGAAATCGGAGACGTCCGCCGAGGGATAGATCAGCGCAATCTGTATCGGCTTTTCCTGGGAGCCGGAATAGGGAACGGCCTCCCCGCCGACGACCGCCTGGAGCGCCTCGAGCTTGCCTTCGGCGTTCACCTGCTCCGGTACCCAGTAGTCGCGGTCGGCGTCGTCCGGGAGCGCCTTGAGCGGCAGCTCGGCGGCCAGCGCGGTGCTGCCCGCAAGCGCCGCCGCGGCGGCCAGCGTCAGTGATAGCTTGGACATCGCGTATTCTCCTGTGAGAAGTGTGGTTTCAGCCGCTTGGATTTGGCGCGCCCGCCAGCAGCCACCCGAGGGCGAGCAGGAAGGCGACCACGCCGGCGACAGCGGCTGAAAGATGCAGCAGCCGGCGGTTCTCGGGGATCCGAGCCGCCGCCAGCAGGCTGCGTGCGCCGTCGCGGTCCTTTCTCTGGAGCCAAGTATAGAGACTGACGGAGCTGATGATCACCACCCCCGACGCGACCGACTGCCAGAAGAACTCGATGCGCAGCGTCACCAGCGCATTGATCATCATCGACAGCAGCAGGACGCCGGCGAAGGAGCCGATCAACGAGGCCCGTCCGCCGAACAGCGACGTGCCGCCGACCACGACCGCCGCGATCACGTGGAGGTTGAAGTAGGGGGCGGACGTGGCCTGAATCGCGTTCAGCTTGCCGGTCAGCATGACGCCCGCCAGTCCCGCCATGGCGCCCATCAGGACGTACGCGTAGACCTTGTGTCGTTCGACCGCGATGCCGGCCATCTCCGCCGCCTCGGGGTTCGAGCCGATCGCAATGCTGTAGCGGCCGAAGTGCGTCCGACGCAGCAGCACGTAGCCTGCGAGCATGGTCAGGAGTCCGATCGTCACCGGGATCGGCAGGAACCAGTCGAGGCGTCCGCGCCCGATGTTCGTTATCAGGTCCGGGAAGCGGGCCAGCACCAGACCCTTCGCGAGCACCAGCGCGAAGCCGCGATACACCAGATCCATCGCAAGCGTGCCGATCAGGTCCGGCACGCGGAACTTGGTGATGATCAGTCCGTTCACCAGCCCCAGGCTGGCCCCGATCGCTACCGCGCAGAGCACACCGACCCACGCGGGAAAGCCGAACTGCTTGATCAGGAAGGCCATGATGATGCCCGACAGCGCCGCGATCGATCCGATGGAGAGATCGATGCCGCGCTGGGTGATGACGAAGGTCATCGCCATGGCCATCGGCAGGTACAGGGCGGCTTCGAGCAGGATGATGTTGAGGTTCGAGAGGCGGAAGTAGCGCGCCGGCTCCATCACCGCCATGAAGGCGAGAAGCATCGCGATCATCGCCAGTGGCCCGACGATGGCCATGTAGGGATCGATACGAGACTTGAGGTCGGAAGCGACCGGGGTCGGCACGGGATTCATGGGTTCGCGCTCACCAGGCATCGGCGCCACCCACGATCAGGCCCAGCACGTCCTGCCGGGTGCTTTCGGCCGTGTTCACGACCCCGGCCCGCCGTCCGCGTCGCATGACCAGCACCCGGTCGGAGCTTGCGAACACGTCATCCAGAGAGTGCGAGATGAGGATGATCGCCAGGCCCTGGGCCTTGAGCGCGGCGATCAGGTTCAGGGTGCGTTCGGTCTCCTGCGGGCCGAGCGCCGCCGTCGGCTCGTCCATCACGAGCACCCGGAGATCGGTGTGGTACACGGCCCGCGCAATCGCGATGGCCTGACGCTGGCCCCCCGAGAGACTCTCGGCGGCGGCGCTCATGTCGGGCAGCCGCACTCCGATGCGTTCGAACAGGACGCGCTCCGCCTCGGTGCGCATGCGCTGGTTGTCCAGCAGCGTGACGCCGGCGATCCGGTGGGTCAGCTCGTTGCCCAGGAACACGTTCGCCGCCGCGTCCAGATGGTCGGCAAGCGCGAGGGTCTGATAGACCGCGTCGATCCCCCGGGCGATGGCGTCGGAGTGGCTGTTCATCTCCAGCGGCCGTCCGTCCATCTCCATGGCCCCGCTGGTCGGCTGGTAGACGCCGGTGAGAATCTTGATAAGTGTTGACTTGCCCGCGCCGTTGTCCCCGACGATGGCCAGTACCTCTCCGGCGTAGGCATCCATGTCGACGTCGGTCAGCGCGGCAATCCCGCCGAAGCGCTTGCATATCCCGCGCATGGTCACGATGGGTCGGGTGTCGGTCATGGCGTTCCCCGTTCGCGCCTCAGGCACCCGGCGTATCGCGCCGCACGAGCACGGCTAACGCGCCGCCCGGCTCGCCACCGGCGTGCCGGGCACACGAGTCGGAGAATGCGCAAGCGTGCGGGACGTGCCCCGACGGAGGGGAGACGCCCACGGCGCGCGGTCACGGGTCCGCACGATGTCATAACGCGGCGCCGGTGACGTTCACGTCGGGATGCCGTGCGTTCCCGGTCCATCGAAGTACTTCATCAGGGCCGCGTTGTCGGCCGCGCCCAGACCGGCGGAGGCGAGCAAGCGATGGATTTCGGCACACGCCGCGGTCAGGGGCATTGCGGTGCCGGTCGAACGCGCGAGATCCTGCGCGCCGTCCAGGTCCTTGACCATGTTGTCGATCCGGCCGGTGGGGGTGTAGTCCCGGTTCGCGAACTTCACCATGAACTCCTGCAAGATGGCGCTGTCGGCCCGGCCACCGGCGATCGCCTGTGGAATCTTCGTGGCGTCAACGCCGGCGTTGCGCGCCAGCTGCGTCGCCTCGGCAACGGCCATGAAGTGGAGCGCGCACAGTACCTGATTGATAAGCTTTGTGGTCTGTCCGGCGCCCGACGGGCCCATGTGGGTGATGTTCGCACACAGGTGTCGCATTACCGCCTTCGATGCCTCGAAGTCTTCGGCGCCGCCGCCGGCCATGACGGTGAGTTGTCCGAGCAGGGCCTTAGGCGCGCCGCCCGAGAGCGGGCAGTCCACCCAGCGAAGCTGCATGCGTGCCGCCTCGGCGGCCAGCGCCTCGGTCGAAGGCGGGTCGATCGACGACATGTCGATGATCAGGGTCCCGGGCTTCGCCCCGGTGGCCACGCCGTGCGCCCCGAAGACCGCGGCGCGCACGATCTCCGCGGTGTTCAGGCTGAGGATCACGTAGTCCGACTTCGCCGCCGCCTCGGCCGCCGAGCTCGAGGTATCCGCGCCGCGATCGGCGATCGCGCGCATCCTGGCCTCGTCGATGTCGAAGACGGTCAGGTGCTCGCCCACCTCGCAGAGCCGGGTCCCGATGGCGCCGCCCATGACGCCGCAACCGATGAGAGCTACGTGGTTCGGCATCTTCGACTCCCTACAGGCACACGCTGATGCCACCGTCGACGTACAGGGTGTGTCCGTTGACGAAGGTGGACGCGGCGGAGGCGAGGAAGATACACGCGCCCGCCAGCTCGGAGAGCCGGCCCCAGCGCCCCTGTGGTGTGCGGCGCGCGAGCCATTCGTTGAACTCCGGGTCCGCGACCAGGGCCGCGTTCAGCGGGGTGTCGAAATAGCCGGGCGCGATCGCGTTGACGTTGAGCCCGTACCTCGCCCAGTCGGCCGCCATGCCCTTGGTCAGGTTGGCGACCGCGCCCTTCGACGCCGTGTAGGGCGTGATTCCGGGCCGTGCCAGCACCGCCTGCACGGACGCGATGTTGATGATGCGCCCCTGGCCCCGCCCGATCATGTGGCGTGCGACGGCCTGGCCGACGTTGAAGACGGTCGAGACGTTGGTGCGCATCAGCCGTTCGAAGGCGTCCGCATCGAAGTCCTCCAGCGGTCCTCGATGCTGCATGCCGGCGTTGTTGACCAGGATATCGATGGGACCGGAGCGGGCTTCGTGGTCGTCCACCGCCACGCGTGCCGCCTCATGGTCGCAGGCATCGAAGGCGAGCGCCGTGACCGTGGCGCCGGTCGCCTCGAGGCGCTTCTTCGCGTCGGCGAGCGCCTTCGCGTCACGTCCGTTCAGAACGATCCGCGCTCCGGCGCCTGCGAGTCCCGTGGCCAGTGCGTGACCGATGCCTCGCGACGAACCGGTCACCAGCGCCGTCTTGCCGCTCAGATCGAAGAGCTCCGTTCCAGCCATCGACGGTCGAACTCCTCTCCCAGGGCCACTCGCGCACTCCAGTTTCGCAGGCCTTGCCTCGCCAAGCCGGCGCACGCCTAGCCGGTGCTTTCCCAGGGATCCGCCGTACACCAGATACAACGGAGGTTCCGCGGGAATCGCCTTCTGCGCCCCCTCGACGTTCCCGACCGGGGTTGTGTATGTTAACTCCGGCAATTCCACGGATCGACGGGCGGATTCGTCCGCTCTCGACACCCCCCGAGGCTCTCATGAGAGCGATCGTCGTCCATGAAGCAGGGACTCTGCGCATCGAGGAGCGCGATGTCGGCGCACCGGGACCAGGTGAAGTCAGGGTCCGCCTGGCCGCCGGGGGCGTGTGCGGCTCCGATCTGCACTACTACAACCACGGAGGCTTCGGGTCGGTTCGTCTGAAGGAGCCGATGATCCTGGGCCACGAGGTCTCCGGGCACGTCGCCGAGGTAGGAAGGGAGGTGGAGGGCCTTGAGCCTGGCGATCTGGTCGCGGTATCTCCGTCGCGTCCCTGTGGACGCTGCCGATTCTGCGGCGAGGGGCTGCCCAACCATTGCCTCGACATGCGCTTCTACGGGTCCGCGATGCCCTTTCCGCACATTCAGGGGGCATTCTGCGAGGAACTGATCGCCGACGCCTCCCAATGTGTGCGGGCGCACGGTCTGTCCGCGGCCGAGGCGGCGATGGCCGAGCCCTTGTCGGTCGGTCTGCACGCCACGCGCCGGGCCGGGGAAGTTCTGGGCAAACGTGTACTGGTCACCGGGTGCGGGCCGATCGGGGTGCTCGCAATCATGGCGGCGCGACGCGCCGGGGCGGTGGAGATCGTCGCCACCGATCGCGTGCCGAATGCGCTGCGCCACGCGGCGTCGGCGGGCGCCGATCGGACGATCGACGTGGCCGAAGCCCCGGATGCCCTGGACGCCTACGCTGCCGGCAAGGGTTGTTTCGACGTGCTCTACGAGTGTTCCGGCACCGCTCGCGCGCTCGCGAGCGGGATAGAGGCGGTGCGCCCGCGCGGCGTCGTGGTGCAGATCGGACTCGGCGGTGATATGCCGGTGCCGATGATGCAGATCACCGCAAAGGAGCTCGACTTGCGTGGCTCGTTCCGGTTCCACGAGGAGTTCGAGACCGCGGTGAGGCTGATGCAGACGGGTCTCATCGATGTCAAGCCGGTGATCACGCACACGATTCCCCTGGATGACGCCGAACGGGCGTTTCGGATTGCCAACGATCGCAGCCAGGCGATGAAGACCCAGATCGCCTTCACCTGATCTTCGGCCGACATCTGTGGTCTGTCGCTTCCGGAGCCGGACCATTCGTTTTCGAAGCCTGGTTCGGTGCGAACCTCGAACCTGCGGGAGACCCGGCCCATCGACGAGAGGTAAAGCATGTCATTCTTCGAAGCCATCGAGCCGATCTTCGGTACCTACGTTCTGGAGCACGCGCCCCTGAAGCAGATCGCCACCGGATTCGAATGGACGGAAGGCCCGGTCTGGTTCGGTGATGCGGGCTGCCTGTTGTTCTCCGACATTCCGAACGATCGGATCATGCGCTGGACGCAAGGGGCGGGCGTTTCCGTCTACCGCGAGCCGTCGCACTACGCGAACGGGCACACCCGAGACCGGCAGGGCCGGCTCGTCTCCTGCGAGCACGGCACGCGACGCGTGACGCGGACCGAGCTTGACGGGTCGATCACGGTTATCGCCGATCGCTACGACGGCAAGCGGCTCAACTCGCCGAACGATGTGGTGGTGAAGTCGGACGGAACCATCTGGTTCACCGATCCCCACTACGGGATCGCCACCGACTACGAGGGCTTCCGGTCGGAGCAGGAGCTGCCGTGCAATGTGTACCGCTTCGTTCCCGCAACCGGAACCCTGGAGGCCGTGATTACCGACTTCCATTGTCCAAACGGCCTGGCCTTCAGTCCCGACGAGCAACGCCTCTATGTGGCCGACACCGGACGCATGTTCGGTGACGATCCGACCCATATCCGGGTGTTCGACGTCGGCGAGGGCGGTGCGCTCGGCGGGGGCGACGTCTTTCACGTCGTGCGCCCCGGTGCGGCGGACGGGTTTCGCCTCGACAGTGACGGAAACCTGTGGACTTCGGCCGCGGACGGCGTGCACTGCATCGGCCCGCACGGGGCGTTGCTCGGCAAGATATTGGTCCCCGAGCTGGTCTCGAACGTGTGCTTCGGCGGGCGCGCCAGGCATCGGCTCTTCGTCACCGCCTCGACATCCGTCTACTCTCTGGTGCTGAATCGCGAGGGGGTTCAGCGACCGTAAGCGCTCGGAGGCCCGATGCGGGCGCTGCGCCCCCGGGGCGTACGGGCAGGGGGAGTGGTTGGTGATCGTCGTCGTCATGGGGGTATGCGGCTCGGGCAAGACCAGCGTCGGCAGCGCGATCGCCGAGCGCATGGCGTGGGAGTTCCTCGAAGGAGACGATCTGCATCCGGCGGCGAATCGGCGCAAGATGTCCTCGGGCACGCCGCTGACCGACGGGGATCGCTGGCCCTGGCTCGATCGCATCGCGGCGCGGATGCGACAGGCTGACGGCGAGGGCCGGACGATCGTGGTCGCCTGCTCGGCCCTGCGCCGGGTCTATCGCGACCGGCTGCGCGAATGCGGCGCCGACGTGCGCTTCGTGCACCTGACCGGCGACTCTGCGCTGCTGCGGGCCCGCATGGCGCAACGTGCTGACCATTTCATGCCGGCCGGACTGCTCGACAGTCAGCTCGCGACCCTGGAGCGGGCCGGGGCCGGCGAGGTCATTCACGACCTTCACATCGCCGAAGACATCGAGACCCTGGCGAGTACCGCAATCGACCTGCTCGGCGCATGCTGAAGCGCGGCCGCTGGTCACGGTACATTCGCAACCGCGGGGACGCCAGGCGAGCGGACTGGCGCCGGTCCGCATCCCGGGGCCACGCCATCATCTGCCGGCGACAGGCTCGCCTACGCAATGCACGGTGACCATCGCGTTGGCGAGATCCAACACCAGCTTCACGGCGGGAATGTGAAGCAACAGACTCGATTAATGGACGACTTCAAGTACCGACGGCACTCCGGGGGCCGCTTCGGTTTCCTTGCGATCAAGCAACATGCCGTCCCCGCTGCTGCTCATCGTTCCCGCCCCAGGAAGTCGGACTTCATCGGATTCACGGCAAGAGTCTCTGGTACTTACGGTGAGCCGGGTCGCGCGCTATGCTTTGCGACTCGGAAGCGGAGGCATGCGCAATGCGAATCGAGATCGAATACTGCGGGGCTTGAGGCTACGAGTCTCGCGCCGTGAGCGCGAGGGATGACCTGGCGGCCGAGTTCGGCGCCGAGGTGGAGCTGGTGAAGTCGAGCGGAGGGGTGTTCGAGGTCCGGGCCGACGACAAGCTCGTCTTCTCCAAGAAGTCGCTCGGGCGTTTTCCCGAGGCCGGCGAGCTGAGCAGCCTCCTCAAGCGATAGGGCGGCTCCCGCGCGGGGCCGGGTGCCGCAACCGGCGCCGCCGCGTCCGCCTTGCCAGCGGACCCGCACGTTACGACCGCAGCGGGAGGCTGGTGGCTCGCGACGCCACGTGCCGACCGTCGGCTGCCGCCGGCTGTTGCCGTACTCGCCCGGGTGGGCGCTCCGGGATGAGGCGCGGCATGGAGAGGAAGAAGTTTGGTGGAAGCGGAGTTCTGGTTGCAGCGCTGGCGCGACGGCAGCACTCCCTGGCACGAGGGCGCCCCGAACGTGGCGCTCAGACGCCATCTGGATTGCCTGAGGCTGCGGCCCGGCGATCGGGTCTTCGTGCCTTTGTGCGGCAAGACGGAGGACATGTGGTGGCTCCATGAGCGCGGGTTCGAGGTGCTCGGGATCGATTTGAGTCCGATTGCGGGGCGCGAGTTTCTGAACGCCCATGGTCTGGAGTTCACCGAGTCTCGGAACTCCCGCCACTCGGTACTCGAGAGTCCGGGGTTTCGCCTGCTCGCCGGGGACTTCTTCGCGCTCGAAGCCGCCGACCTCGCCGGGGTCGCCGCCGTCTACGACCGGGCGGCTCTGGTCGCCCTTCCCGCGCCCACGCGCAGGCGCTATGCGCAGTGCCTCGCCACGCTGGTCGAGGCCCCGATACTGCTGATTTCCATGGTCTACCCCGAGCACGAGATCGAAGGTCCTCCGTTTTCGGTCCCGGAAACGGAAATCCGCGAACTCTTTGGCGACCTGCGCCGGGTTCGGCATCTGGCGGAAGAAGACATCATCGAGCGTTCGAGCCTGCGAAAGCGCGGCCTGACGCAGCTCCATGAGCACACCTACCTCCTCGAATGAGGGGAAGCGCTCGTCCCAGGGCATGACGCTTCTCGAATCCGGCAAGAGCAGGTCGCAGCACCGGCGCGACTATCTGGCGGTGCAGGAGCTCGGCGAGGCGCTCGTGCGCATGAGCCCCGGGCACTTTGACCGAATGCCGCTTGCGGACGCGTTGCGCGCCGCGGTCGTGGAAGCGCGGCGCCTCGAAGGCAGCGCCTATCGCCGCCACTTGCGCCATCTCGCACGGCTCCTCGTCCGTGGCGACCCCGAGGCGGTGCGCGCCGCGATGGAGTATGTCTTGGGCTCGGGGCCGGCGGCGGGCGCGCGCCGGCGCCGCCAGGAAGCACGCCGCGAGCGCCTTCTCGCCGTTGGCGACGAAGCGATACAGGAGCTGATCGAGGACCATCCCGGCGTCGACCGGCAACGCGTGCGCCGGATGGTGCGCGCCGCACGGGCTGAGCGCGACGCCGGGGAGGAGGACGGCCGGGAGGCGCGCGCGCTCGTTGCCTACCTGCGGGAGCTGGAGCACGATGCCCTGACGCGCTCCGTCACGGGCGCGGACGAGGAGCCTTGAATCCGCGGATGCGATGCGTCGTCGTCGTTCTCGCCGCGATCCTGATGGCCGGGGGAGCGGGTGCGGAAAGAGCACGGACGGCGGCGCCCACGGGGTCTACGGGCGGCGAAGGGGAAGAGGGCGCAGCGTCGCCGGTGCTCGAGCGCGTGCTCGGGGCGCCCGCCGAGGGCTTCGCGCTGGTCACGGGACCGCGTCCCTTCGCGTTTCCCGCCGATCACGGCCCCCATCCGCACTACCGAAGCGAGTGGTGGTACTTCACTGGAAACGTGCGGGCCGAGGACGAAAGCCGGTACGGCTTTCAGCTCACCTTCTTTCGCTTCGGCCTCTCCGCGCGCGCGGCCGAGCGACGTTCGGAGTGGGCGGCGCGGCAGGTGTACATGGCGCACTTCGCACTCACCGATGTCGAGGCCGATCGTTTTCACGCCTTCGAGCGCTTCAGCCGGGACGCCCTCGACCTTGCCGGTGTGCAGGCCTCCCCGTTCCGGGTGTGGCTTGACGACTGGAGCGCGAGCGGGCAGGGCGGGACCCGCGACTTTGCGGTGCGCCTCCGGGCGCGGGAGGCGGGAACGGGCATCGACCTCGCGTTCGGGCCGGGTGAAGGGCCGGTCCTCCACGGCGATGCCGGCTACAGCCGCAAGAGCGCTGCCCCCGGCAACGCGTCGTACTACTACTCATACCCTCGCATGCCGGTCTCCGGTCGATTGTGGACACCCCGGGGCAGCTTCGAGGTCGCGGGCGAGGGGTGGCTGGACCGGGAGTGGAGCAGCAGCGCGCTTGCCTCCGACCAGGTCGGTTGGGACTGGTTCGCCTTACGCCTCTCCGACGACCGCGAGCTGATGCTCTACCGGCTCCGGCGCCGGGACGGGAGCGCCGATCCCTTCAGCTACGGGCTCCTCGTGGGCGCGGCCGGGGATACTCTGGTCCTTGCTTCCGAAGATTTCATAATCGAGGCGAAGAAAACCTGGCAAACCACTGACAAGAAAGTAACTTACCCCTCGCAGTGGCGACTTCGAGTACCTTCCGTGGCGCTCGACGTGGAGGTCCGGCCCTGGGTTGCAGACCAGGAGTGGCGGCAGACCTTCCGCTACTGGGAGGGCGCGGTTTCCGCCCGGGGCCGCGCCGGGGGCCACCCGGTGTCAGGCTCCGGCTACGTCGAGCTGACCGGGTACGCCGACGTTGCTCAGTGAGAGCAGTTGCGGCCGGAGGTGGGCGTGGCGCCACTGGCGCTTCGCCTGTTTCCAGCTCGCCGTTGCGCGTATTCCAGTGTGTGCGCCCCACGATCACGGCATCTTGACGCCCTTGTGACAAAGATCCGAGAAGTCTGCGGGCCAGCATGTCGACGCCACAGATCCAAGTGGCGGTGAGCCACGGCTGGGCGTCACGAGTCGCAGTGCGGCCGCCGACCTCCCGGATTGAGCGGGGCCCCGGATTCTGGTAGCGTGGGTCGGCGTTCGGAGACAGGTGCGATCCGGTCGCCGAACGGAGGGTTGATGGGGCGTTTCATCTTCATCACGGGCGGTGTCGTGTCCTCCCTGGGCAAGGGCATCGCCTCCGCCTCCCTCGCCGCCATTCTCGAGGCGCGCCGCATCAAGGTGACGCTCGTGAAGCTGGATCCGTACATCAACGTCGATCCCGGCACCATGAACCCCTTCCAGCACGGAGAGGTGTTCGTGACCACGGACGGAGCGGAGACCGATCTGGACCTCGGGCACTACGAACGTTTCGTGCGCACCACCATGGGCCGGCACAACAACTACACGACTGGCCAGATCTACGATAACGTCATCCGCAAGGAACGCCGGGGCGAGTATCTGGGCGGGACCGTACAGGTCATCCCCCATATCACCGACGAGATAAAGGCCGGCATCCGGCGGGGCGCGGGCGATGCCGAAGTCACTCTGGTGGAGATCGGGGGCACGGTCGGCGACATCGAGTCGCAGCCCTTCCTCGAGGCGATCCGGCAGATGCGCATCGAGCTCGGAGAGCGCAGCTCGCTGTTCATCCACCTCACCCTGGTGCCCTACATGCAATCGGCGGGCGAGATAAAGACCAAGCCGACCCAGCACTCGGTGAAAGAGCTTCGCTCCATCGGCATCCAGCCCGATGTGCTGCTCTGCCGTTGCATGTCTCCCCTGCCGGAGAACGAGCGGCGCAAGATCGCGCTCTTCACCAACGTTCCCGAGCGGGCCGTGATCTCCGCGCTCGATGCCGACAACGTCTACATGGTCCCGCGCCTGTATCACGAGCAGGGGCTCGACGATCTGGTGGTCGAGAAACTGGGTCTCGAGGCCGCGCCCATCGATCTCTCGGAGTGGGACGCCGTGGTGCGCGGCATCGAGAGCGCGCGCCGCCGGGTGCGGATCGCGATGGTCGGCAAGTACGTGGATCTGCGCGAGTCCTACAAGTCGCTCATCGAAGCGCTGGTGCACGCCGGCATCCACACCGGGACCCGGGTCGACATCGACTATGTCGACTCCGAGCAGATCGAACGCTCCGGCACCGCTCTCCTTCAGGGCGTGGACGCGATCCTCGTTCCGGGCGGATTCGGCAAGCGGGGCATCGAAGGAAAGATCCGGGCGGTGCGTCACGCCAGAGAGAACAAGATCCCGTATCTGGGTCTCTGCCTGGGAATGCAGGTGGCGGTCATCGAGTACGCGCGCCACCAGGCGGATCTGCCCGGCGCGAACAGCACCGAGTTCAACCGCGATACTCCCCACCCGGTGATCGCCCTCATCACGGAGTGGATGAACAAGGATGGCAGCGTCGAGCACCGTAACCAGGGCGCGGATCTGGGGGGCACCATGCGCCTCGGAGCGCAGCAGGTGAGGCTCCGCCGCGAGTCGCGGGTGCGCATGGTGTACGGCAAGGACATCATCATGGAGCGGCACCGGCACCGGTACGAGTTCAACAACACCTACATGGACCCCCTGCAGGACGCGGGTCTGCAGATCGCGGGAAGGACCCTGGACGGTGCGCTGGTCGAGGTGGTCGAGGTAGCGAACCATCCCTGGTTCATCGGTTGCCAGTTCCATCCCGAGTTCACCTCCACCCCGCGTGACGGCCATCCGCTCTTCTCCGGTTTCGTCAAGGCGGCGTGGGAGTTTCGGGGAGGCCGGGAGATCGAGGTCGAGCCCGAATCCGAGGCCGAACCCGCGCCTGAGACCGAATCCGAATCCGAATCCGCTCCGGCGGCGGCGGAGTAGCCGGGACGAGGCGAAGCCGCCTGGCCGGCGGGCGTGACCCGGCGCCGACGAGGAGATCGACACCATTGGCCGAGATCCGTGACATCCTCGCGCGCGAGATCCTCGATTCCCGGGGCAACCCCACGGTGGAGGCCGACGTGGTGCTGGCGGACGGGTGCCTCGGACGCGCCGCGGTGCCCTCGGGCGCCTCCACCGGCTCACGGGAGGCGCTCGAACTTCGTGACGCGGACCCGCAACGCTACCGCGGCAAGGGGGTGGAGAAAGCGGTGGGCCACGTCCGGGGCGCGATCCGCGATGCGCTCAAGGGCTGGGAGGCGAGCGACCAGAGCGGAATCGACGCGAGACTGGTGGAGCTCGACGGCACGCCGGACAAGTCGGCGCTCGGCGCCAACGCCATCCTTGCGGTCTCTCTCGCCTGCGCGAAGGCGGCGGCCCGCAGTCGCGGTGCGCCCCTGTACCGCTATCTCGGCGGAGAGGGGCCTTACCTGATGCCGGTGCCGCTCATGAATATCGTCAACGGCGGCGCCCACGCCGACAACAGCGTCGACTTTCAGGAGTTCATGATCGTGCCGCTTCGTGCCGATTCGCTGCGCGAGGCGGTGCGCTGCGGCGCGGAAGTGTTCGGGGCGCTCAAGAGCGTGCTCGGACGGCGAGGCCTCGCCACCACGGTGGGCGACGAGGGCGGATTCGCACCCGATCTGCGCTCCAATGAAGAGGCGATCGAGGTGATCCTCGAAGCCGTCCACGACGCGGGGTACGCACCCGGACGGGACGTGGCGTTGGCGCTTGACGTCGCCGGCTCGGAGTTCCGCGAACAGGGTCTCTACCACCTGCGCTCTGAGGGTCGGCGCCTCGACGCCGAGGGTCTCATCGATCTGCTGGAGAGCTGGGTGCGCGCCTATCCGATCCTCTCCATCGAGGACGGCCTCGGCGAGGACGACTGGGAGGGGTGGGAGGCGCTCACCCGGCGACTCGGAGACCGGGTGCAGCTCGTGGGTGACGACATCTTCGTAAGCGAGTCCGCGACGCTGCGCGCGGGCGTCGCGCGCGGGGTGGGCAACGCGGTGCTCGTCAAGGTGAACCAGGTCGGCACGCTCAGCGAGGCGCTGGAGACGGTGGGCGTGGCGAAAGAGGCGGGCTACGCCGCGGTGATCTCGCACCGCTCGGGCGAGACCGAGGACACCACGATTGCCGATCTTGCGGTGGCGACCGGGGTGGGGCAGATAAAGACCGGTTCCCTCAGTCGCTCCGAGAGGGTGGCGAAGTACAATCGCCTCATGCGGATCGAGGAACAACTCAAGGGCCGCTCCAGCTATCCGGGCCGCGCCGCCTTCGAGGCGGGGGAGTGACGTGGTGACGGGGAAGACGCTCGGGTGGTTCATGGTGGCGCTGCTGGCGGTATTGCAGTACCGCCTCTGGATTGCGGACGACGGCCTGCGCGAGGTCCAGCGGCTGCGCGCGGACATTGCCGCCCAGTCCGAGGAGAACGCCGTGCTGCGGGAGCGTAACGGGCTCCTCGCGGCGGAGGTCCTGGATCTCAGGCAGGAAGGCCCCGCGGTGGAGATGGTGGCGCGCCGGGAGTTCGGCATGATCCACCGCGACGAGACCTTCTTCCATTTCGCCGAGTGAGCCGGCGGTCGGGGCTTAACCCGGATGTTTCACCGATTTTCGTAGCGAGGGCGCCAAGATGCCGTGATAGCAGGAAGCACGGACTGAAAGACGCTGAAGGCGGAGCCGACACTACGTCAAAGCGGCTTGAGGGAGTACGACCCGCTAGCGCGAGCATATTGGCGTCCGCGAGTTGAGAAATCGATGAAACATCCGGGCTAAGCGGGGAGACGGAACGTTGCCGCCATGCCGCGTCGCTTCGCGGTAGTTCCCGCGGCCGGGCTCGGCCGCCGAATGGGAGAGTCGACGCCGAAGCAGTACCTCTCCCTGGCCGGGCGTACCGTCCTCGAACACAGCGTTTCGCGCATCTACCGGCATCCGGGGGTGGACGCGGTGGTGGTGGCCATCCGGGAGGACGACCCCTGGTGGCCGGGACTCGCACTCGCGACGGAGCGTGGCGTCCTGAGGACGAACGGGGGCGCGGAACGCCATCTTTCGGTGCTGCGCGGGCTTGATGCGCTTAAGGGAAGGGCGGCGGACGAGGACTGGGTGATGGTGCACGACGCGGTGCGCCCCTGTGTGCGCGCCGCCGACATCAGCCGCCTCATCGAAGCGGTGGCCGGGGGCGCGCCGGGCGCGGTGCTGGGGGTGCCCGCCCGGGATGCTCTCAAGCGGGTGGACAAGGGGGCAAGGGTCGTGACGACGCTCGCGCGCGGCGGACTCTGGCACGCCCAGACCCCGCAGATGTTTCGCTTCGGGGCGTTGCGCCGGGCGCTCGAGGCCGTGGCCGGCAAGGGCGGGTCGGGGGTGGGCGACGAGTCTCAGGCGATGGAAGCGCAAGGGGTGTTCCCGGTGATGGTCGAAGGCCATTCGGACAACATCAAGATCACCTGGCCCGGCGATATCGCGCTGGCGGAGCTCTACCTCGCGGCGCAGGGGGAGGACGCATGAGGATCGGGCATGGCTTCGACGCCCACCGCTTCGAGCCGGGCCGGCCCCTGGTGCTGGGCGGTGTCGAGGTTCCCTTCGAGTTCGGTCTCGCCGCGCACTCCGACGGTGATGTCGCGCTGCACGCGGTGTGCGACGCTCTGCTCGGTGCGGCGGCCCTCGGCGACATCGGCCGACACTTCCCCGACGACGCGCCCGAGTACGAGAACGTGGACAGCCGCATACTGCTGCGCACCGTGGTCTCCCGATTGCGGTCTTGCGCGCTCCGGGTCTCGAACGTCGATGTCACGGTGATCGCCGAGCGCCCGCGTCTGTCCCCCTACCTCGACGCGATGCGCGCCAACCTCGGCGCCGATCTGGGACTCGAGGAGTCCCGGGTCAACGTAAAGGCGACCACCACCGAGGGAATGGGATACATCGGGCGGGTCGAGGGCATTGCCGTGCACGCCGTCGCACTTGTCGAGGAAGTCGATTCCTGATCCGTTCCCCCGGCGCCGCGAGCCGTGGACGCTTGCCCGGCGCTGCGTTGACAATCGTCATGCGTGCCGGTTGTGTCCCGCACCGAGCGCCGCCGGGGAGCTGATCATTCATGCCGTCCAGGAAGCAACAAGCATACGCTCGTAACGGGAGTCCCGGAGGAGACGGCGGCGGACAGACCGCCGACAGGAATCTGAACGATCTCGCCTACCGCGCGATCAAGGACGACATCATTTCCTGCACCCTGCACCCCGGGCAGGATGTCTCCGAGGGGATGCTCGCCGCGCACTACCGGCTGGGCAAGGCCCCAATCCGCAGCGCACTGATGCGCCTGCGCCAGGAAGGGCTGGTGGTGTCGCGTGGCCGGCAGGGCAACGCGGTCTCCGCGGTCACCCTTCGCGACGTGCAGGAAGTCTTCCAGCTCCGGTTGGTGCTGGAGGTCACCGCGGTCCGACTCGCCGCCGGAAAGGTGGACGCAGCCCGGCTCCGTTCGCTGAACGAGGCGGCGCACGCCGCTTGGCTACCGGGCGACGAGACCCGCGAGTCGACCTATCTCCAAGCCAACCGGGAGCTGCACCGCTACGTCGCGGAGTCCAGCGGCAACCAGCGACTCGCCGCGCTGCTGGTCGGCCTGATGGAGCAGCATGAGCGAATCGTCCACCTCGGCCTCGCATTGCAGAAGCGCGAGCAGGAGTTCCACCACTTCCACGACGATCTGGTCGACGCGCTTATCGAAGGCGACGGGGACCGCGCCGCGCAGTTGACCGAAGCGGCGCTCCGCGGCGGGCAGCGGAAGGTGCTGGAGGCGCTGGCGGATTCCGCAGCCCTGGTTTCGTTGGGAAGAATGGACCTTGGCTCGTGATGGCAGGGGCAGACTACTTCTGCTCTAAGCCGGTAAATTGCGCAGATGGATACCAGAGCTACGCGATACAGAGCCTAGGCACCACCTTTCCCACCTTCTACATCTTCGAGCGTACAAGTTCGTAATCTCCTGAATGGTTTCTCGTTCCGGCACAACTCGGAAAGATACTGAGAACATTCAAGAATCGTCATCCTATCTGGTTTCGACTTACTTGCTGTTGACTAGAGATATTAGATCTTCGATTCCACGTAACCGTTTATCAGCCGCGAGATAGGAGATACCTCGGTGAAGGTGCAGTCGGAACTGCTGTGCGACTGTCTCCACATCAACGTCGAGACCGTCGCGCACGCAGCGTTCTTTTAGAAGGGTAAGGTAGATACCGCTGTAGCTTCCAGCAAACACCCTCCAGCTCATCTCCACATTACTGTCGGCGGGAATCCTTTTGATCGGTGGAACACTCGACTCGGCGAGGGATGCACACAGACCCCAGCGACAGAGCACGTTCCAAGATCCGATGCCGGTCACGCGTTTAAGCCGGCTCAGCTGGTCTTTGGCCTGCTGCGAAAGCCGGATGTGCTCAATGGCCATTGGCAATGCACTCTCCTTCGAAGTACCCAGCTGTAACGTTGGTACACCCACGCTGATCGTCGTGGTCCAGAAAGTAACAGCGCCCAATCGACGGACTGAGGCGTTCGAGGTAGTCACCGACTATTTCTTCGTTGGTTGAGAAGAGTAGTGTCTGGTGGCTGGCGAACGGAACGTAGTGCTCGACGAAATGCCGGCGGTGATCCGTGTCGAGGCGTCCAAGCGGAGTATCGATAGCTGTGGGTAACGACCTGCCGGACGCCTTCGCCAGGCCCCATAGCAGGGCGATACCGAGGAGCTGCCTTTCACCGGCGGATAGCGATTCGGCGGGCAACACCTCGCCGGATCTGCCAAAGAGAGTCAGCGAGAAGCTCTCTGGGTGGATGGAGAGGCGCGTGACGAGTGACGACTTGCGCAAAAGGTGTTGGTAGCTCTCAAGAACTAGGTGTTCAATCCGGGCAACGTGTCGCTTGACGGTGGCAGCACGGAAGTTCGCCAATGTTTCACGCACGCGCGCCGCAGAAAAAAGCATCCTGGTACGATCGTCATGACGCTCACGATCCCTGACGTGAGCCTCCATGTGCACGGCAAGCGTTCGTTCGACGCGTTCGATATCATTCTCCATGCGTTCGATCTCTCGCTTCAGGGTGACGTCTTCGATGTCGAGGCGTGAAAGCTCATCCTTCAGGGATTCACGATGTTGAAGCACTTCAGCGACTGTGTCCTGCTGTGGAACACTGTGGTGAACGCTCTGCGCCTGCTCGACGTCTGCTTTCGCATGAGAGTGACGTGCTAGACGCTCGCTGGCGGTGCGCCTTAGGTCGTCCATCTGTCCATGCAAGAGGACAGTAAGGGCACGTTGCGCCTCGTCCGGAAGGTCGAGCGAAGTACTACGAGCCGCCAGGATCTCGTACGCAGCCCGGTCTCGCTCCAGGTAGCCGCGAAGAAGCGTTTGCGTAGCGGCGTCCACGCCTCGGGTTTTTATGTGTGCGAGAAGTCCTTGATCACGATCATCCAGCAGGTTGAGTAATTGCCGTGCTTGGGCAGTATCCCGATCCTCCTGATCGCGGGCGGCAGCCGATTCGAGCAACCCGGAGACAAGAAGGAGTGGGAGGGCGCTAGCGGCAAGTTCGCGCAGGGCATCGGAGCATTCCGTGCAGGTGCGCTCAGCTTCGGCGAGTCTCGCTTCAATGTCCAAGCGCTGTTCGAATAGATTACCGCCGAGTCGGCGGAATTCTTTCTCGACAGCCTGCAGTTCCAACCGTCGACGCTCGATGCGATGGGTTCGGAGCGCCGCGCGGTCCTGCCTTGTGCGGCTGATGCGCGCGCGCAGGTCCTGAAGTTCGGACTCAGCCGACGCGATTTTAGCGCGTACTTGGTCGTCTATCTGTTCGGACCTCTTTCGGCGCTCGAACACCCGCATGTCCTTCTCGAGCTGATCGACAATATCGAGTCCGAGCAGGTTCTGGATCGCGGTGCCGATCAGTGAAGCTGATTCGACTGGGGAGGCGTACCGCTCGATCTGTTCGCCGTCGAAAAGGAAAAGGTGGGCTATGTTTGCCGGCATCAGGTCTTCGACCTGGAAAGCCCAATTGTCAGCCAGAGCGGGTGCCAGTCGGTCGTTCTTGAGCACATGGAACACTTCGGAGCACTGCCCATTGGTGTGTGCCCAGGAGCGTTTCAGTACGTAACGGTCCTCGTCACCCTCGATCGTATGGCGGAAGCGGAGCTGAATGCTGGCGGAGTGGTCCGCGGCGTGACTATGGATGCAGCGCGATAGGTACTCCGAGTAGCCGAGTCTGCCACGGTTCGATGTCTTCGCGTGAGCACCGAAGAGGCATAGCTGGAGCGCGTCGAGAAAGGTTGTCTTGCCGCCACCGTTGAGACCTCCGAAAAGGATAACCGGTTTATCGATGGAAGGCGGCGTGAGCAGGATTTCCTGCCGCCCGGCGTAGAGTCCGAAGTTCGTCAGCGTGATACTGTCGAGGATCATAGTGTTTCATCCGACATGGACTGGCCGGACTCCGAACTCGTAACCACATCCGGACCGAACACGGTTTCGCGGGCTGCGGTGAGAGCGTCGCGGCGCTCACGGGCACGGTTGATGGCGTCGTCTACGCTGGTAAAGAAGCTGCGCTTGAAAGCCCGCTCGATGGCATCGAAGATACCCGCACGGCGCAGCATGTTCTTGTGCCGCTTCTCAGTGGACAGAAGCTCCCTGACGAGTTCGAAATGAAGCTGGTCGTCGCTGCACAGGTCACGCAAGAGCTCGACCTCATCAGACCCAAGCACGGCGTTGTCATCGAGGCGTTGTCCTGGATATGGCTCGCCGGTAGCCTCCCCATAGATGCGCGGGAGGCTGTCTTCGATTTCGTGTTTCTCTACCACCCAGATACGGCGAATAGCCTCTAGCTCGGCGAGCGTGATGAGGTCGATGTGTCGAACCTGCTCGGGGCCGTACTTGCGGATGTGGCACTGGGCGCGGAGCACTTGGCGCAGCCAAGATTCGCGTGCCCGCTGAGTGTAGGGACCTGGAATCGGTCGATCACGGAAGAGCTGTACTGTGCCGTTCATTCGCCGGAAGTCGCGTAGCGCACGATCGCCATCGGGCGTCTTGGGTGGGTCGAGACGGTTACGCAGCTCAAGAAGCGGCAGCATCCATTGCTTCTCGTCATCGTTGTGAATCATGGCGGCCATGGACCTGTCCTGTTCGACCATGGTGCAAACCCAGCAGCCGAACCGGCTGTCGCCGCAACTCGGAGTGCTGGCGTCGACGACCAACGGGCACTCCCCGTCGGGTGACGCGCCCTGATACATCGTAAGCAGGTCCTTGTTGTCGTATCCCCACGGGTTCGGGATCTGCATGAGGTACATCCAGACGTCGTCGTTGGACCAATCCTCGATAGGCGTGTAGATGTAGGAATTGGCGAGGCTGCCGTTGGGGCTCAAGCGGTGACGCTCGCGAGCCTTCTCGTAGCGGTCCATGGTGCGTGCCCGCGCCGCGCTCTCCGTCTTGCGCGTACCAAGGACGAGGATGGCTTCCCCGTAACGTTGGACGACCGAGGTGATGAACTCGGTAGAAGGCATGATCTTGAGGCGCTCGGTGCACCAACGGAACTTGGGGCGTGGAGCCGGGTAGCCGCGTCCGATGAGATTGACCCAAAACGTGTTCTCGGTTCCGGGTGTGAGTCGATGCGAAGTGAGTGGGAGATCCTGCTCCCGTGCAGCCGCCGCCATCGTTTCGAGCGATTTCGAAACCCAGAGGGCGACGATCGGGTTTTCAACGAGCGTGTCAGTGCTGATGACATAGATGGGCTTTCGCCGTCGTTCCTCGGGAACGGAGGCAATCGCAGACCAGACGAGTTGGAGAACCGCCGTGGAGTCCTTCCCGCCGCTGTATCCGATGACCCAAGGGATCTCGTCGGCAAGGTAGAGCTCGGCAATCTCCGCCGAGAGCTCGGCGACGGCACTCTTAAGCCCCGACTCGGCGAAGGCGGAGGCCGGAACTGCACTATGGCGTCCTGGTGTCATCGCTCCCCCGGTTGAAGGCGTTCTCGACTTCCTGTTCCTCTGGACTCAGTGGAAGATCGAGGCGAGCCTTGATTGCGTTGGCTGTTAGCACGACGCTCTGTCCGGCCTTCGACAGGCGTCCACCGGACAGAGCGCGTCCTTCCCACAGCGTGCTGTTGCTTCTGCGCCAGTCGATGTGACCGAGCGCCGGAAGCTTCTTCTGCCACTGTTTCGGGTATCGCTGAAGTAGTGCATTTCCGACACGTCCGAGCGCCTGGAGCACCACGCCGTGGGTGTGGATGTAGTCCATGCGGACCTCACCAGCCGACAACTCGCCAATCCGTACACGCTGCCACTCCTCAAGCTGGGAAGCGACTGCCTCCCAGTAGCTGAGCGCGAGCTCTGCAAGCTCCTGCGGATCACCGTCTTCCTGGCCAGCGAGCAGCTCGGCGGTGGCGTGGTACAGCGCACTCAGAGTGAATAGGCGCCGGGAGCGGGTCGCGAGGCTCGTCTTCTCGAGCTCGACTACATCGCGGAATGCGGGCGACTTCACGATCAGAGCTTTCGTCAGCGCAGCCGTGTAGTCGCGATGGTCGTACAGGATGCTCAGCGACTTCGACGGCCGGATGGCGTAGCGGTTCAGGTCAGCGAACATCTGCTGACAGCGCTCGAGTCCGATGTCGAGGAAGAAGACGACCGCGATCGTCTCGTCGCCGAGTGCGGGGTTTTCGCGCAGTGCCCGTTCCATGGCCGCGCGGCGGTGCTGGCCGTCGTTGATGATGAAGCGGGCGGACATGGGAACGTGCAGCATGCCTATCCGGCTGGCGTCACCTTCCTCGGCAATGCTGTCAAACCGGACTTCGGCATCGATCGACACCGTGATTGCGGAGAACACGTAGCTGCCCGGATTCTCGGTGATGTAGCGAGTCAGATCGGGGAGGCGCGACTTGTTGATGAGCCGCTGGGCACGCAGCTCGGGAACGAGTTCTTCCTCGTCGAAGAGGAAGATCTTCGGGAGCAGGCGCATGGGGCACATGGAGACGTAGTACTCGCGCCCCGCCTGGATCCCCCGGATCGCCGGGAATTGGTACTCGAAGCCAACGGCCAAGTGTGGTTGCCTCCTGCGCCGGTCTGTGCGATAACGGAATCTAACGCCGTGACAAACAGTTTGTCAACACAGGAACAAACATTTGCATCGTGAAACGTACACTGATGAATGAACCAGCCTATCTCGACTGCAACGCCACCTCTCCTCTTGATCCAGCGGTGCGTAAAGCGGTGGTGCACTGGTACAACAGTGAAATCGGCAATGCTGCCAGCCGCACGCACGGGTACGGACTGCGGGCGAGGAGGGAAGTAGAGCGAGCCCGAGAGCAGGTCGGAGCGGTCGTTGACGCATCACCGGACGAGGTCCTGTTCACCAGCGGGGCGACAGAGAGCAACAACGTCGCCATTCTGGGACTGGCACCGTTCGGTGACAAAGGCGGCAGGCGCCATGTCGTGACGACCGGGATTGAGCACAAGGCTGTGCTGGAACCTGTTGCGGCGCTCGCGAAGAGGGGCTTCGACGTATCGCTGGTGTCACCCGACGCCACGGGGGTCGTGTCAGCCGACGCCGTACGGCGTGTGCTGCGGCCGGATACGCTGCTCGTTTCGGTCATGCACGTGAACAACGAAACGGGGATACGCCAGCCGATCGAGGCGATCGCCCGTGATCTTGACGGGCACGATGCGTACCTCCATGTCGATGCGGCGCAGGGATACGGCAAGGAGCTGAATGCACTGCGTTCGCGCCGGATCGACCTCATCAGCATCAGTTCGCACAAGATTTACGGCCCAATGGGTGTAGGCGCACTCGTGGCCCGCCGACGCAGCTTCGAACGCCCTCCGCTGGCACCTCTCATTTACGGTGGAGGACACGAACGGGGACTTCGGCCCGGCACGCTACCGACTGCGCTGATTGTTGGATTTGGAGTGGCTGCGAGCGTGGCTGAGCGTGATGCCGCACAGCGAACCGAACGCTGTATGGCAATGCGCAGGAAGGTGCTCGCGGGATTGGAGCCCCTGGGAATTCGTCTGCATGGTGATCCCGAGCAGTGTGTACCGCATGTCCTGAACTTCTCGATCGAAGGAGTGGACTCGGAGGCGCTCATGGTTGCGGTCAAGGATCTCGTGGCGGTATCCAACGGCTCGGCGTGTACGTCGCAGAGCTACACGTCGAGTCATGTCCTGGAGGCGATGGGCCTTTCGCCGGAGATGGTGTCGGGCGCGGTACGGATGTCGTGGTGCCACATGACCCCGGAAGTCGACTGGGACGCTGTCGCGGCCCGGATCCGTTCGCTGCGCTGACGCTTGGCGGGGGCGGTCCGGTGGGAAGCCGTGACCGCGTACACCGTCCATGATAGGGCCCGCTGGTGTCGCGTATGCCGGCAGCTCCCTGAGAGCATACGTCATTGCGGGAGTTCGGGCATCCAGTACCTTGGATCCGGTACCCGGGCCCCGGTGAACAGCGGATGGGTGAGCTGGAGCAGCCGTTGCGTGTCGGTGGGTTCGGTGACACCGATGAGTAGTAGCGCGTTCTCCCGCTCGCCTGGATAGGTGGTCTCAAGGTAGTTGAGCCAGTCGACGGCATCCGGGACTTGATCATGAAAGTACTGGGGTGTAACCGGTCCGTATCGTGTCCTCCAGCACACAGCAATCGATCGGCCCCCGGAGTACCGAGGGAGCGCGATCTGACCGGTTGACGGATTGTCGGTTTCCCATCGTGCGATTCCGTCGGAGAGGGCGCGCAGGCGCTCATGCTCCTCCTCCGTACCTACGCCCAGCTTGGTTGCCTCGCCATGCGACTCCGACCAGACCGCCCAGCAATGCTGCAGGTAGGTACGCACCTGGATCTCGAAACGCATACTGACCGCGTTCGTTGCCGTGACCGGCTGCCTGAATCGCATGATGTGGTTGATTCCTCGATAACCAGTCGGTGCCGGTGCAGTGATGTAGTCCCTTACGCCGTACAAAGTGTGCGAGTTCTGGATGCGGTTGCTGAGTGCCCTGCTCGTGCTGAGGTCCTGGCAGATGACCCTCACCCCGATCACGTCATCGAGTCGTCCGAGAGTGAAGTTGGTGTTCGCGCGTCCGATCTTCCGGCGGATGCTGTCGAGACGCTTGAGCCGGACGCTGACGGTTGCCTCGCGTGGCACCTCGCAGGCGTCGACGATAGCGAGGGTGCTCGTGAGGCAGTGCATGCGGAATGACCGGTAGCGCTGCACGGCGGCGATGCGCTGAAGATCTTGCGCGAATCGGCAGAAGTCGTCGCCGATGCGATCGATGTCCCCGAGGCTCGTAAATGGGGGATCGAGTTCTGCGGTCGGGGGGCAGCCCTCTACGGTGGGCGGAGTCATCGCCACGGGTTGGGCAGCCGAACCTCGGCAATCGGGACAGATTTGCCTTCGAGGTTGATCGCAAGTTCACTCTCTGGATCAGGACGGCGTTCGGCCGCAAAATCATCCCTGAGTTGCGCTCGGTCAACATCATCCTCGATCCCGCCACCTAGGAGATACTGGAACAGACGGCAGCAAAGCGATTCGTTGCGCTTGTGGCGGCGCATCTTGCCGGAGGGGTCGCATAACACGCCAAACCAAGGACCGGTCCGCTCCGTGAGTTTCAGTTGACCACACAGCTCCTGACGACCAAGCTCATCAGCGGCGTTCTTGAGGGTCACCCCCCGACTCACGAGCTTGCCGATGGCCTCCGCCAGCGCGACCTGAACCATGGGGCGAAAAAGGATGTTATCTTCGCCATCTTCGGACTTGCGAAGCTCACTGGCTGGCTTGCCTTGGATGAAATCCACGTGGGAGGGGATGGTCGACAGATGATCGAAGTACTCGTCCATGGCTTGAACGCCCATATTGAGTGCCGAATCTTCGGGTCGAATGAAGACGTCCTTTGCGACCAAGTTGTCCCAGGAGACATAATTACTATTCTCTGGAAGGGCTTTGTTCTCCTTTAGGTACAACCTGGTAATTCTTGCAAGGGTATCGAGCGTCGTGTAGCAGTTGGATCCCTCGGCAAGGTTGGTCTTGGTGACATCCACTTTGGACCGGGGCTCCCCATCTGCGGTAGTGCCACTCATGAGCAGCGGGTGCTTTGCGAGCAATCTTCGCGAGACGATTCGGTATCCGTTGTTCTCGTCGAGTTGGACGAGTTCGCTGCGACTTAGCGGTTTGGCGTTCTCGTTCACATCGACGAACATCTGTCGAAGCCGTTGGAGCGCCTCCACGTAGGTTTCTCCCACGCACACGGCGGGGACGATTTCGATGCCGATACGCTCGTGCATAATGTGCTGGAGCCGCTCGTGGATGTCGGTATGGCTCTCGCCAGTGCCATTGTGGATGTGGTCGACAATCTCCTCTCGCGATAGTCCCCCTCCCTTCCTGGGTTTGCGTTCTTGATCGAGAGCGTGAAGCTGACCAGTCTGGATGAGTTCGCGCAGGCCAAGGATGGCCATCAGCCGGTGTTGTCCGTCGAGCGCATAGAATTCCGTGTGAGTGTCGTCCAAGTCCCAATAGGTTTCATTCGGTTCCAGTCCTCGGAGGGTGAGGCTGACATTCATTGCATGAGCATCGGTCCCCCACCTGTCGTCCCTCTCCTCGTAGACCCAGTGCTGATATCCGACGAGAAGCAGTGGCGGAAATTTGTGATGCCGGCGAGTCGCCAAGTAAGCTGTCATGCTAAGCTGGCGGCGCCAGTCGGGTTGACGCTGTTGAAGTAGCTCTACGGTTTCCGGGTCGAGCTGGATCCGCTTGGACCCTTCACTACTCTCTCGGAAGATGGGAAGATCCGCGGCGAAACGGACCTTGTTCGCTACCCACTCGAGCGTGACCGACGTGAGGTACGACGAGACTTCGCCCATTCGAACATGAAGAGCAAAGTGGTGGCTGGTCTGGCTCCGAAGCCTCTCCAATAGCTGGCTTAGGACGCGTTGCTCTCTTTGCTGCGCCTTCATGATGTCCAGGATAGCGTCCATGTCTTTTTGCGACGGGTCGCTCATAATTTAGATCTCCTTGCCTTGGCCAACAGACCAAGGGTGTTGAATCGTGGCTGGAGTTCGCGGATGAGTTCGTCCTGAACTGCCTTCCGTCGGCTGGCTTCCGTAGGCGCATACCAGCATACCGCGATAGTGTAGTTGATGCGTAGATAGGCCTTAAGGTCCGGATTCTCCTCGGTTTGTGGAAGGTGCTCATCGAGACGGCGTCTCAGATTCATGGTCTCACCGACATAGACGTAGACTCGGCTCAGTTCGAGGCCGTAGAGTGAGTGGCAGTGACCGATAACGTACACGCCAGAGGACGCCGGGACGCCTGAGTTGGAATCGGAGACGTGCTTGGATCGCCAGCGAAGAGCGGGAGGTTTGCCGGAGTTTGCCATGGACAGAATTGCTTGGGAGCCACCCGAGGGTTGGGACGTGAATCTCGCCGAGCGCGGAGTATTGTTACCTAGTAGTGGTGGCGTCAACCGAGCGGCGTCCACGAGAGCCCGGCAAGATTGCCAAGTCCGGTCCGAGATGGGGAGCAATTGGTCGGTGGACCTGCGGGTGAAGCCGGGAAGCTGTTGGTCCGCGGTAGGCACAGGTCGCCTCGGGCGTGGTGGGAGCAGGCCGTGGGATGCGCTTGGAGAAGAGGCTTCGGTCGAGCGTGTGAGGAACAGCAGGCGCGTTGCGCTTCCCGCTCCGTTCCGCCAATAGTGGCGGATGTGTGACGTGCAGTGCGCGGTACTGCATGCTCCCCGAGGCGTTCCGGTTACCACGGCCCTCAGATCTCCGGATGGTCCATGAAACCACCTGATTATTCCGAAAAACTCGCGACTCTGCTTGCGCAGAATCGACACAAGACTGCCATCGCGAGGACGGACTACTCTCGGCCGATCAGGGTTGCAATGGTCGATGGCCTGATTCACACCCGAGCCACGATCCTTGACTTCGGCTGCGGTCGAGGTGATGACGTTCGCAATCTCAGTCTCGGCGGTATCCAGGCTACCGGATGGGATCCCGAGCATATGGCTGACTGTACACCAGCGTCGGCGGAGGTTGTGAATATCGGATACGTTGTCAACGTAATCGAGGATCCCGAGGAGCGTGCGCAATGCCTCCGGCATGCGTGGTCGTACGCGGAACGCGTCCTGATCGTGTCTGCTCGTCTCAGGTCGGAATCGCCCGGGATTGGTCCGCTTACGCCATTCGGGGACGGCTTCGTGACTTCGATTCCGACGTTTCAGAAATTCTACGAGCAAGGGGAACTCAAGGACTGGATCGAAGATCAACTTCCCGAACCCGCAGTGGCAGCCGGGCCTGGTGTCTTCTACATCTTTCGCGACATAGCGGATCGTATGGCGTTCGTTGCGAGTCGATACCGGCGCAGATGCCACGAACTCGTCTCGTCGACCAACTTCACCATCGAAGGTCACAAGGAGTTGCTGAGGCCCCTCGTCGAGTTCTTCAAAGTGCGAGGTCGAGCCCCGAATGAAGAAGAACTTCCGAGCAGCGCCGCAATCCGGGAGCGTTTCGGGAGCTTGCGACGAGCGTTTCGACTTGTGCAACGCGCTCACGATGCCAGAGAGTGGAGACGAATCGTCACTGCCCGAGGGGAAGATCTTCTCATCTTCCTCGCGCTCTTGAGGTTCCACGGGAGACCTCCTTTCGGGCAGCTTCCGCTTGCCGTACGGCGGGACATCCGTGCGATGTTCTCGACGTATCGTCGGGCATGCGAAGAAGCTGACGTAGCGCTGCTGGCTGTTGGCGATATAGACCGGGTGTCGAGAGCTGCGAGACGTTCCACGGTCGGAAAGCTCACTCCGTCTGCCATCTACGTTCACGAAAGCGCCGTAGAGAGCCTGCCTCCGCTGCTTCGTCTCTACGAAGGCTGCGCACGTACTTACATCGGGCACGTGGACGGCGCGAACCTCATCAAACTCCACACGAGCGAGCCGAAGATTTCGTATCTGTCCTATCCCGACTTCGATTCCGCCCCCCATCCTGCACTGACGGCGTCCATGACGGTCCATCTCCAAACCTTCCGCGTGCGCGTACGGGACTACACCACTTCTCTGAACCCACCGATTCTCCACCGGAAGGAGACGTTTGTCGCTCCGGACCATCCACACCATGGGAAATTCGCGCGGTTGACCCGACAGGAAGAATCGAAGGGGCTGTACGAGGCTCCGGCACATATCGGCACACGCCGCGGTTGGGAGTACCTGCTCCGTGCGAAGGGGCTTACCATACATGGGCACCGGCTTATTCGTCGGAAGACCCGTCACTGACTTGTGTTCTCCGCAGGGTATTCGCAGGATTTAATACGACATCCTTCGGTGTTCCATCTGATAAATCTGAAACGACTTGCGGAGATGCTTTGGCTGCCCCGCTCGTTCTGGCAAGCTTGTCCCGTGGCGATTACCCGGAAATCGGCAAGAATGATGGGTTCCTAGGAGGGGCGACGCGGGAAGCCATCAGTTCGTCGAGCTGACGGTCCTTGGGCGCGACTGAGAGCCTACACACCGCCACTTGTCGGCGCAGGCGGTCGAAGCACCATTCGATGTAGGCTAGAATCCCGGCCCGTGTAGGCTTCTGGCTCATCTGGCACGCGACGATACGCGAAAGACCTCTGATTTCACCACAGGCGCAGCCCATAAACTCGCGGGGTCTGAGCGGAGCTCAACAGGCGTCGAGCCGGCATCTCGGAAGCCCAGATCCGGCATGAATCGGCTGGCGGCGCCCTTGCTGCCGCCATGTCCGCGGTAGGGAGGTTGGTTGCATGAACAAAATGGTGCAGCAGCCGGTCTCGCTACGCTCCTCGATCCCCACGGCTGGGGCATGCGCCTCCATCCCGGGGACCGAAGTTCTCTTTGTTCTCATCGTCTTTCACCTCCACCGCCCTACACTAATTCCAAGGGTTACCGGTGTATCAACGATATTGGCAGTGAGCGGGCCGCGCCTGAGCAACCGGGTACGTGGGGTGCGTGAACGTGGACAACGAGCCCGAATCGCCCGATAGTCTCGTTACGCACTCTGGTCTTCTGCGATTCCCAGGACTTTCCGATGAAAAGCATCACGGTCACCCTGCTCAGGTGTCTCTACCGGCGGGTTCGGAACGGAGCTGCGGAGAACGAGCGCAACGTCTCGGGATGGTTGGCGGGAATCCTCGAAGGCATGCGCCGCCAGGACGACGAATACGCAATCGCGATGAAGCAGTTCTTTGCGGTCGAGCCGCGACGGATGGAGTGGATCGATGGGCGCAAGCCGACCCGGGAGGCGTTGCATGACCGGGCGACTGGATCGTTCGCGTTTGTCGACACCACGCGGCGGCGGAATCTGAACGCCCTGCCATAGTTCACTAACGCGCCCGAGTGCGATCGGTCGTCGCGTTTCTTGACGTGCCGCTGGGCTGACAAGATGATGTCTGGAACCCGGAAATTGTAGACAATCCTGTTGTCGACGAATAGAGTTCCGCCGCTCAAGTCCAGTCTGGCATGGCGTCGCCGATACGGTGCCCGGTCCATACTCGCACCGGTCGGCGCTGTCCAGGTCCACGCATCAATCGAGGAAGAAGTCATGGTCCGAACCGTTTCCAGATCCGCCCGCAGCGTCGTTGCGGGGTTGCTCGCCCTGCTCGCCGCGTCCGCGCCCAGCGCGTACGCTGCCGGCGGAAAGCTCGTCATCGCCGAAGCGTTTCCGCCGACCGCGGGCTGGGCGATGGAGACCGACGATCCCTTCGTCCTCACCCGGGTCGGATGCCTGGAGGCTCTGGCGCGCGTCGACTTCGGCGGGAAGGTGGTCCCGGCCCTGGCCACGGGCTGGACGCAGGTTTCTCCGACCGAATGGGACTTCACGCTCCGCGAGGGCGTCAAGTTCCAGAACGGCGAGGCACTCGACGCGGCCGCGGTCGCGGGCGCGCTGAACCATCTGCTCGCGGCGGATGCGCCGGCGCGGGCGTTCTCCCCCAAGGTCGTGGCATCCGTCGCGGCCACCGGGGACATGACGGTGCGCATCACCACCCCGAGCCCGAGCGTCCTGCTTCCGCTGCGCCTGGCCGCGCCCAACACCGGAATTCTCGCTCCCCAGGCGTACGCGGGCGATCAGATCGACCCCATCGGAACCTGTACCGGGCCGTTCAGGATCGTCGAGTACATTCCCGATCAGGCCCTGCGGTTGGAACGAAACGTCGACTACTGGGGTGGAGTAGCTCGGCTTGAGGCCGCGGAAGTGAGATTCGTCCTCGATGGCGGCGTGCGCGCGACGCAGATCCAGACCGGAGAGGCCCACATCTCACGCATCATCCCCGCCTCGGCGCTCGAGAAGCTCGAGTCGGCCCCGGGCGTTACCGTGGTGTCCATCGAGACCGCACGCACCAACGGGCTGTACTTCAACCACGAACGGGCGCCTTTCGACAACGTGAATGTGCGCCGAGCGGTGCAAGGCGCCATCGATGTCGCAGCAATCGCGGATGCGATTTATGAGGGCTCCGCACAGCCCGCGGTGGGTCCGTTCGCACCGAACGAGCCTTGGGCGCCGTACAGTGCTTCGGTCGCTTCCTACGATCTCGGAACAGCGAAGTACATGCTCACCGAAGCCGGCGTCGACGCCGATTCGCTCGATCTCACTATCCTTACCTACACCGAGCGACCCGAGCTGCCGGATCTGGCGGCGGTGGTTCAGGCCCAGCTCCAGCAGCTCGGGTTCAACCTCGAGATCCGGATGAGCAACTGGGCGGGACTCGAGTCCGATCTCTATGCCGGCAACTTCGACCTGTTCCTGATGTCCCGCAGCCACCTGATCGACGTCGCGGATCCGATTGCCTTCCTCGCCGCGGACTACACCTGCGACGGAGGCTTCAACGTGTCGAACTTCTGTGATCCGGCCATCGACGCGTTGGTCGAGGAAGCCCGGGGCACTGCCGATCCCGCGGCGCGCAATGCGCTGTACGCCGAGGTGGCGGCTCAGCTCCAGGATGAAGCCGTCACCGTCTTTCTCGTCCACATCGGGAACATCGAGGCGGTCAGTGATAAGGTGCGGGGCCACCGGATACATCCGCTTGCGCATTACGTGCTCGTCCCCGAGCTGGCCTTGTTTGAATGACGGCGGCAGAGGCGGTGTGAATGCCCCCCATGAATCCGAGACCGAAGTACGTCACTTTCGACCTCTACGACACGCTGACGGACTTCCAGATTTCCGCACCGACCCGCACCCTGTTCGCGGACCGGGTGTCGTCGGAGCGAATGGGCGAGTTTCTCGACGACTTCGAGGCCTACCGCATGGATGAGGTGCTCGGGGCCTGGAAGCCCTATCCGGATGTCATCAAGGGCGCGCTGCGCCGGACCTGTGCGCGGTGGTCGATCGAGTACATGGAGTCGGAGGGAGACGAGATCGCGGGAGACGTCCCCAACTGGGGTCCCTTCCCCGATGTGCCGGAGCCGCTCGCCCGGGTCGCGGAGCACTATCCCCTGGTCATCCTGTCCAACGCCGCCGAGAGTCAGATCCATCGAAACGTGGAGAAGCTGGGAGCACCCTTCCACGCGGTGCTCACCGCTGAGCGGGCGCGCGCCTACAAGCCGAGGTTCCAGGCCTTCGAGTACATGCTGGATACGCTCGGGTGCGGGCGCGAGGAGATCCTGCATGTCTCGTCCAGCCTGCGCTACGACCTGATCGCCGCGCACGATCTCCGCATCCCCCACAAGGTGTACGTCAATCGGGGCAACGAGCCTTCGGTGCCGTACTACCAGTACCACGAAATGCCCGATCTGACCGGGCTGCCGACCCTGCTCGGGCTGTAGGCGAAGGCCGGTTCGGCTCTGGTCCGAACGGGCTTCGTCGATCACGGACCGGCCGCGCCGTCCCCGGTCGGCGCTTGCGGCACAACCCGCGCTGAGACGCCATGGTTCCCTTCATCGTCCGCAGATTCGTCGTCCTGATCCTGACGCTGCTGGTGGTCTCCGTGATCTGCTTCGCGCTGCCGTATCTAAGCGATGGCGATCCGGCCCGGTCGATACTGCGGTCCCGGGTCGCCGATCTCGCCATCGATCCGGATGCGGTGGAGGGGCTCAAGGCTCGATACGGCCTGGATCGGCCGCTGTCGGTGCAGTATGCAAGCTGGATCGGCAACGTGGTGCGAGGCGACTTCGGGTACTCCTTCACGAACCGGATGCCGGTCGGCGATCAGATCGGAAGCGCGCTGCGGGTCTCGGCGACGCTCGCGCTCACGGCGCTCGCCATCGCCATCGTCGTTGCGCTTCCGCTCGGCACCGTGGCCGCGGTCCGGCCCGGCGGCCCGGCGGACAACGTGGTGACCTTCATCACCCAGAGCCTCGTCGCGTTGCCGGAGTACTGGATGGGACCGCTCGCAATCCTGGTGTTCGCACTCCACCTCGGCTGGCTGCCCTCCGCCGGGTGGCTTGAGCCTTCCCACATCATCATGCCCGCATGCGTGCTCGCGTTCCGGCCGCTTGCCTACTTCACCCGCGTGGCCCGGGCCTCGATGCTGGACGTGCTGAACGCGCCCTACATGACCGCCGCGCGAAGCCGCGGGCTCGGCGTCGCGAGGTCGATTGTCGCGCACGGATTGCGCAACGCCACGCCGCCGGTGATGACGCTGTTCGGGATCTGGCTCGCCGGACTGATCGGCGGCGCGGTCGTTATCGAGGTCATCTTCGCGATTCCCGGAATGGGGCGGCTGGTGTACAACGCCGTGGTGAATCACGACATTCCGCTGTTGCAGGCGGGAGTCGTGTGCATCGTCGCGCTGGCGGTCGCCATCAACACCGTGGCGGATCTGCTCTACCTCGCTCTGAATCCGGCGCTTCGGGTATCGCACCATGCGAACTGAGCGCAGACCGGCGACGAGCGATCCGGGTGCGGCGGCGCGCTCGGCGGGCCCGGTCGCACGGTGGGTCGGTAGCGCTCTCGCGGTGCGGCACTGGTGGCTCACTCTCGGGGTGTGCGGATTCGCGGTCATCGCAGTGCTTCTGGTCCTCACTCCGTGGATCTCGCCGCATGACCCCGCCGCCCTCGACCTGCGGCTGCGCATGGCGCCTCCTGGTCCCGAGCACTGGCTCGGCACCGACCATCTGGGCCGGGATGTGCTGAGCCGGCTGCTGGAGGGGGGGCGGTTCTCGGTGTCGATCGCACTGTTGACCTTGCTTCTGTCAGTGGTCATCGGGACCGTGCTCGGAGCGCTCAGCGCCCGGATTGGCGGCCTCTTCGACGAGGCGCTCATGCGTATCGTCGACCTGCTGCTGTCGTTTCCGGAAGTCGTCGTGGCGCTGTTCCTGATCGCGATCGTCGGGCCGGGCTACGGCACTCTGGTCGTCGCCCTGACCCTCACCGGCTGGACGCCCTTCGCGCGCGTGGCCCGAGGCATGGCGCTCAGCGTGAATGCCCAGGACTACATTGCGGCCGCCGAGGTGCTCGGTTGCCGGCGGCGCTTCATCGTGCTGCGCCACATCATCCCCAACCTCGCGCGCCCGATCGCGGCGATCACCTTCCTGCGCTTCGGGCACAAGCTGATCACGGTCGGAGGCCTCTCTTTCCTGGGCCTTGGCGTCCAGCCGCCGGGCTCCGACTGGGGGGCGATGCTGGCGGACGCGCGGCCGTACATGGAGCGCATGCCCTTGCTCGCACTCGCGCCGGGGGTGGTCATCTTCCTTACCGCGCTGAGCGTGACCATGATCGGGCAGGGGTTGGAGTTGAGGGCCGATCGGCGCACCGCGGCCGGGGCAGCGTCGGGCCCGGCGGACACCAGGACACATTGAGGCAAGCGATGAAGACACCCGATCCGGCAGCGGAGCCCATCCGCCGAAAGACTCTGTCAGGGCAGGTTGCGGAACGTCTCCGGGACGGGATACTGGCCGGGTTGTACGCTCCGGGGGAGCAGCTCCAGGAGGTCGAGCTCGCGCGCCGCTTCGGGGTGAGCCGCGGCCCGTTGCGCGAGGCGATGCAGCGCCTCATCCAGGACGGGCTGCTGGAGAACCGGCCGCACCGCGGCGTATTCGTTCCCGAGCTGACCGGCGAGGATCTTGCCGACATCCACTGTGCCCGCGAAGCGATCGAGACGGCCGCCCTCGGCCGAATCATGGCGGAAGGAGAGTCGGTGTCCGTCTCGCGACGTCTGACCGCCGAAGTCGATCGAGTGGCCGGTGCGTTGGACCGGGACGACTGGAGAGCCGTCGTCGACCACGAGGCGCGATTTCACATGCAGTTCGTGGACTCGGCCAGGAGTCGCCGGCTGTCGCGGATGTACTCCGTACTGATCGCGGAGACCCGCCTGTGTCTGCACATGACGGAGACAGACAGCGGCGCCACCACGCACGCGGGCTACATCGAGGCGCACCGTACGCTGATCGAGCGGCTCGCGGCGCAGGACGCCCACGGTGCGCGGCGCGCGATCCGCAAGCACCTGCAAAAGCCCCCGGGCGGTGCGTCCCGCCGGGGCGGGACTCGCGTTGCGGCGCAGCGTCTCTTCGAATGAGCGTGGCGCGAGCGCAGGCCGCGGCTCCTGCCTCGGGTCCGAACACCGCGGGCGAACCCGGGCCCGCGCTGATGGTGGAGCGCCTGTGCGTGGCTCACCGCGAGCTCGGCGAGTTTGTCGTCGACGTATCGCTTCAGATCGCCCCCGGGGAGGTCCTCGCCCTCGTCGGCGAGTCCGGGTGCGGGAAGAGTCTGACCGCGCTCTCCCTGATGCGCCTGCTTCCGCGTGGGTTCGAGGTGAGCGGCGGCGCCATCCGGCTCGGCGCCAGTGACCTGCTGGCGAAGTCCGAGCGCGAGCTGAGCGCGATCCGCGGCCGGCGCATCGCCATGCTCTTCCAGCAGCCCCAGAGCATGCTCGATCCGACCTCGACCGCCGGGGCGCAAATCGCCGAGCCGTTGCGGCTGCATCTGGGAATGAACCGGCCCCGTGCCACACGGCGGGTGGTGGAGCTGCTGCGCGAGGTGGGGATTCCGGACCCGGAGTACCGCGCGCGCAACTACGCCTTCCAGCTCTCCGGCGGCATGGCGCAGCGCGTGCTGATCGCGGCCGCCCTCGGCGGGAACCCGGAAGTGCTGATCGCCGACGAACCGACCACGGCGCTGGACGTCACGATCCAGGTCCAGATTCTGAAGCTGCTGCACCGCGAGCGGCGCGAGCGCGGACTCGCGGTGCTGCTGATCACGCACGATCTCGCGGTCGTGGCGGCGCTGGCGGACCGCATCGCGGTCATGTACGCGGGGCGGATCGTGGAGTACGGAGCCAGCTCGCAGATCCTTAAAAAACCGAGACACCCCTACACGCAGGCGCTGGTCGAGAGCTCCCTGTTGCGGGAGCGTTCCGGGGGCGACTCGCCTGCGCGCCCGTTATCCAGCCGGGATGTCCGACACGCGGCCCGCGGGTGCCGCTACTACGCGCGTTGCCCCACCGCCACCCGGGACCCGGTGCAAGTCAGGTGCCGCGGCGAAGAGCCCGCCCTTGAGGCGCTTCCCGACGGCGGCGGTGTGCGGTGCTGGGCGCTCGCGCGGGACGAGATATGACGGCGCAGGCGCAGGAGAAACACCAGGCGCCGCGCGATCTCACCGGGGCTCAACCGGACTTCGTGGTCGCCGACCGGATCGTCAAGCACTTTCCGGTGCGCACGGGCTTGTGGCGGCGAAGGAGCGTACGCTCGATCGACGGGGTCAGCCTCCGGATACGCCGAGGCGAGGTGATGGGCCTGGTCGGGGAATCCGGTTGCGGAAAGAGCACGCTCGCCCGGGTGCTCCTTCGGCTTCTGGCGCCGGACAGCGGCACCGTGACCATCGCGGGGCGCGATCTGTCGTCGCTGCCCCCGGAAGACCTTCGCCGCTTCCGCACCACGATGCAGCTCGTCTTTCAGAATCCCTACGCGGCGCTCGACCCCCGCATGAGGATCGGGACGAGCCTGGAGACGCCGCTCGCGCAGCACGGCATCGGAACACAGCCCGAGCGGCGCCGGCGCGCCGCCGCCATGCTCGGGGAGGTTGGGCTCGACGATTCCTTCGTCGATCGCCTGCCCCGACAGTGCTCGGGCGGAGAGCTTCAACGCATCGTCATCGCCCGTGCGCTGCTGCTCAAGCCCCGATTCCTGGTGTGCGACGAACCGACGTCGGCCCTGGACGCGTCCCTGCGCGCGCAGATCGTCAACCTGCTCGTCGATCTGAAGGACCGCTTCGATCTCACGCTGCTGCTGATTTCGCACGATCTGCGCGTCGTGCGCTACGCAAGCGATCGGGTTGCGGTCATGTATCTGGGGCGTATCGTCGAGGTCGGCGAGCGCGACGCGGTGTTCGACGATCCGCTGCATCCCTACACGCGAGCGCTGCTTGCGGCATCGCTGCTGGAAGAGAACGGGCTCGCGGCCGGTGACGACATCCGCGGCGAGCCGCCGAGTCCCATGGATCCTCCCCCGGGATGCCCCTTCCATCCGCGGTGCGTGATCGCCAGGCCCCGATGCGAGAGCGAGGAGCCGGTGCTCGCCGGAGGAGGGGCGGGCGGGCACCACGCCGCCTGCTTCTTCCCGGGGGCGCAGGCGGCGCGCTGAACGCTCCGCACCGCCCGGCCCCGGACCACACACGCGGGCGAGGGTGCGACCGGCGTCGAAGTCCGCAGCGAGCGCCCCGAGCAGGATTCGAACCTGCGACACCCGCCTTAGGAGGGCGGTGCTCTGTCCAGCTGAGCTATCGGGGCAGGCGGCGGATTGTATGCCATCACCGGTCGGGTTCGGCCGCGAAAAGCCTGGCCGCACTCCTCGAGGACCCGGACGCGGTCGGGACGGGTGCGCTGATGGCGCTCAGCGCCGACGCAGCAGCACGTACAGGGCGCCGGTGCCGCCGTCGATGTCTCGGGCCGAGCAGAAGGCATCGACCGCATCGTGACGGCGCAGCCAGTGGTCGATCTCGCCCTTGATGACGGGGCGACCGTCGGCGGAGCCTCGGCCCTTGCCGTGCACGATGCGCACGCAGCGAAGGTCATCCTGCGCCGCGGCCGCGATGAAGTCGCGGGCGGCGCGGAGCGCTTCGGCCGCGCGCATGCCGCGCAGGTGGATCTCGTCTCGTACCGGCCACCGGCCGCGGCGCAGATCCCGCAACACCCGGCTTTGCAGGCCCGGGCGCAGGTAGGAGAGGCGCTCTCCCGCTTCGACGAGGGCGAAGGAGGGGTCGGGGGGACCGGCGCTGCGCGAGCTACGGGGGTTTGGACGCGCCGTGCGTGCGGTCGAGGAAGCGCCGGCGGGCCGGGGATCGTCAATGGTGCGAACCTTGCCCACCGACCGGCGGAAGAGCGCGGCGTCATCGGGATCCAGGGGCTTCCCCGTGCCCATCGATGGCTCCTTCTCCTGGTGAGAGGCCCACATTCGCCGCGGAGCGTACCCCGGCGCGCCCGGCGGCGATTATCGCATCGCTCCCTTGCGATCAGCCCTCGTGAGGCCGGGAGATCTCATGGCGGGCCGGCGGTGCGCGACGCGGTGCGCGACTCGGCGCAAGACGGGACAGACGCGCGGCCACCGCGGGGATGCGCGCGACCAGCAGCACCGCGAGGATCGCGAGGTAGACGAGGGGGTCGCGCAGGTCCGACTTCGACCACGCGAGCCACAGGAAGTGCAGCACTCCTCCCGCGCCCGCGAAGTAGGCGAGGCGGTGCAGACGCCGCCAGCGGGCGCCGCCCAGGCGGCGGATCATCGCGTCGGTCGAAGTGGCGGCGAGCGGCACCAGGATACACAGGGTCACGAAACCCACCGTGATGTAGGGCCGTTCGAGCACGTCGTCCAACACGTAACTCGGATCCAGGCCCGCGTCGAGCACCGCGTAGGTGGCGAAGTGCACCATCAGGTAGAAAAACGCGAAGAGGCCGAGCATGCGGCGCACCCGCACCAGCCAGGCGAGACCGGTGGCGCGACGAAGCGGGGTGACGAGCAGGGTCAGGAGCAGCAGACGCAGCGCCCACTCGCCGCTCTCGAGGGTTATCTTCTCCACCGGATTCGCGCCGAGCCGGTCGGTGAAGAACCCGAACACGAGGGCGCCGAAAGGTATGAGCGCGGCCACGAAGAGGGCCGGCTTCAGCCAGCGGGGCAGGCGGCCCCGGGACGCCTCGGCCCCTCGGCCCTGCCCGCTGGCCACGCCAGCGCGCGGGGCGAGGCGGGAAGCGGGGGGCATCAGTAGTACTTGGCGAGATCCATGCCCTGGTACAGGTGCGCCACCTGGTCCGCGTAGCCGTTGAACATCAGGGTATCGCGCTTGCTCAGGAAGCCGATGCGGCGCTCGCGCTTCTGGCTCCAGCGGGGATGGTCCACTTCGGGGTTCACGTTGGAGTAGAAGCCGTACTCGCGGGCATTCTGAATGTTCCAGGTGGTCGGCGGCTCTTCCTCGGTGAACGCGATCGACACCACGGACTTGATGCTCTTGAAGCCGTACTTCCACGGGACCACGAGGCGGATGGGGGCGCCGTTCTGGTTGGGGAGCACTCGCCCGTAGAGACCGACGGTGAGCAGGGTCAGCGGGTGCATCGCCTCGTCGATGCGCAAGCCCTCGACGTAGGGCCAGTCGATGAAGGAGCGCTTCTGGCCGGGCATCTCGTCGGGCCGCAGCACGGTGGTGAAGGCGACGTACTTCGCCTTCGAGGTGGGGCGGAAGCGTTCGAGCACCGGCCCGAGGGGCACGCCAACCCAGGGGATCACCATCGACCAGGCCTCGACGCAGCGCATGCGGTAGATCCGCTCTTCGAGCTGATGGGGGTTGATAACGTCGTCGAGATCCAGCTCGCCCGGTCGCTCGCACTCGCCGGAAAAGGCAACGCTCCACGGGCGCGGCTTGAAGCGGCCCGAGTGGCGCTTCGGATCCTCCTTGTCGGTGCCGAACTCGTAGAAGTTGTTGTAGCGGGTGATGTCCTTGTAGGAAGTGAGCTCCTCGTCGGTCGAGAGATCGCTCTCCATCACGTTGTCGAGCATCGCGCCGCTCGCCTCGGGGTCCGAGGCGAGGGCCCGGACCGGGGAGGGCGAGATGAGCCCGGCCCCGCCGAGCAGGGCGGCGCTCGAAGCGAGGCCGAGCGTGCCCTGCATGAATCGCCGACGCTCGCGGTAGATGGGTTCCGGCGTCACCTCCGACGCCTTGATGTCTGCAGCCTGCTTGATGAGCATCGCACGCCTCCAGAGTCTCTTGAACGGGTTCGATATCGCCCGCGCGGGCGCGATACCTTGTCTTCTGCTCCGGCCATTGTAGTGGCAGCTCACGCGTCCGGCGCCATCCGCACGAGGGCTCGCTGGCGCTCCACGACCTGGCCTCGGGGTATCTGGAGGGACGTGTCCACCCGCTTGCCCGGCGCGCGGATCGTCGCGGCGCCGTTGCGAGCGTACCGGCGGTGGCCATGGGGTGGGCGCCGGGCGCGCAACCTTGCGTCGGCGCGCTACACTGCATGGGGCGGGTTGCGCGAGCGGGCGACGTGTCGAGCACCGAGGGAAGCATTCTGCTGGTCGAGGACCACCGGGACATCGCGGAGATGGTCTACGCCTGGTTCGAGCGGCGCGGGTACAGCGTCGACTACGCGGCCGACGGCATCACCGGCCTGCACCTCGCCACGACCCACCAGTACGACGTCATCGTGCTGGACCTCATCCTGCCGGGCATCGACGGGCTCGACCTGTGCGCGCGGTTGCGGGGCGAGGGCCGGTGCGACACGCCAATCCTGATGCTGACCGCACGCGACACGTTGTCGGACAAGGTCGCCGGTCTCGATGCGGGTGCGGACGACTACCTCGTCAAGCCCTTCGAAGTCGAGGAGCTGGAGGCGCGGGTGCGCGCCATGATCAGGCGCCGGCGGGGGCAGGTGAGCCCGGAGACCCTGACCGTGGGCGATCTGGTCCTCGATACCGGCACGCTGCGCGCGACCCGGGCCGGACGCGAGATCGGCCTGACGCCGATCGGGCTCAAGATCCTCACCGAGCTCCTCAAGGCATCCCCCCGAGTGGTGAGCCGCCGCGCGCTCGAGCAGCGAATCTGGGGGGACATGCCGCCGAGCAGCGACGTGCTGCGCAGCCACCTCTACACCTTGCGCAAGGCGATCGACCGACCCTTCGCCGAGCCTCTCCTGGAGACCGTGCAGAGCGCGGGCTATCGGATCCGAAACCCCGATGCATAGCCCGCAAATTTCACCGATTTCTCAACTCGCGGACGCCAATATGCTCGTGTCAGCGGGCCTCCCTCCGTCGCGCCGCAACGACTTCGTGCCGGCTACCCGCTGCGCTGCGCAGTCCGAGGCGAAGCTTTCCGGCCGGGCAAGCCATCCTTGGCTTGCCCGCTCGCCGGGGCGAAGTGCCACCGGCGCTTCGCCTGTTTCCGGCTCGCCGTGGCGCGTCTTTCGGTCCGTGCTTCCCACTGTCACGGCATCTTGGCGCCCTCGTGACGTAAATCGGTGAAACATGCGAGCTAGTAGACGCTCCGGGATCGGCCGACGGCTCGGTCAGGCCTTCGTCGTACAGGCTCTCCTAATCGGCGCCGCTGCCGGCCTCGGCGTCTACGTGGCCGCCTTCGCCATCGAGGAGCTGCTGATCAAGCGCGCCCTGATCCGCGAGGCCGAGCACTTCTGGTCGCGCTACGAGGCGAACCCCGCGTTTCCCCTCCCCGATACCCTCAACCTCACCGGGTATCTGTCTTCGCGTAACGGCCCCGCGGCGCCTCCGTCGGCATTGGCGGCCTTCGGACCCGGCTTCCACGAGCTTGATTTCGACACGGACTTCTCGGTGCTGCACGTCACCGAACGCGGGTCCGATCTGCTCTACCTCGTATTCAACGGCGAGCGGGTGCGCGAACTCTCCCTCTACTTCGGGCTCGCGCCCCTCGCCCTGGTCCTCATCATCATCTACAACGCGGCGTGGTTCGGATACCGCGCCTCGCGGCGCACGGTGTCGCCGGTCATCCAGCTTGCCTCCGAGGTCAGGCGCCTTCAGCCCGCGTCGCCGGATGCGCGCGCGTTCAGCGTCGAGCGTCTGCCCGACCACGCGGGCGAGGAGATCGTCATCCTGGCCGACGCCCTGCGCAGCCTGTGCGAGCGGCTCAACGCCTTCATCGAGCGCGAGCACAGCTTCACCCGTGACGCGAGCCACGAGCTGCGCAGTCCGCTCACCGTGATCCGACTCGCGGCGAGCATGCTGCTGAGCGAGCAGGAGCTGCCCCATCCCGCGCGCAACTCCGCGCTGCGCATCAAGCGGGCCGCCGCGGACATGGAGGAGCTGACCGAGGTGTTCCTGCTGCTCTCCCGAGAATCGGATCGGGGGCTTCCCAGGGAGCCGAAGAGCGTGAACGAGGTGGTCCGCGAGGAGGTGCAGCGGGTACGCGCGCTGGTCGAGCACAAGCCGATCGAGATCGTCTTCGAGGAGACGGAGCGGCTCACGGTGCGGGCGCCGGACAAGGTGCTGGCGGTGCTCGTCGGCAACCTCCTGCGCAACGCCTGCCTCTACACGGAGCGCGGCAGGGTGCGGGTGGAGGTCGGGCCGGACGCCCTTACCATCGAGGACGACGGCGCGGGCATGGCGCCGGAAACGATGCGCCGCGCCTTCGAGCCCTTCGTGCGCGGGGAGTCGGGCACGGGGGTCGGCTACGGCGTGGGACTATCCATCGTGCGCCGGCTCTCGGAGCGCTTCGGGTGGCCGGTGAGCCTGCAAAGCACCGAAGGCATCGGCACCCGGGTCGTGATGCAGTTTCCGTCCTCCCCCCTCGGCCTGCGCGGGGCTGAATCCTGACGCGGGAGGGATCGGGGGTGCCCCCCCGGGGGCGGGACGCGTACAGGGGTGAGGCATTGCCGCTTTCACCGTGAGTTTGGTGCGCTCTCGGCGCAAGACTGCGGGCCCGCGCGCGACGGCCACCGGGGCGGTGAGCCGTGAGCCGGTGCCCTCTCGGCGCAGAACAGCGGGGGAGTCTGATCTTCGCGCACCGGCATTCAGGACCCACATGGGGGAGCCGACCGCCCCGCGGCATGATCGAGCTCCGATCGCACATCCGGCTATTCCGGGGGCGCCGGCCCAGGCTGCGCTGCGCTCGAGACGCCTCTGCGCGCCCGCGAGGGCGGTGCGCCTCGCCGCAACCGCGAGACCACCTCCGCCGACGCCTCCGCGTGCCCGCGAGGGAGGCCCCCTGCCGCAGAAATGCGGTAACTGCGCCCGATCTTCACGCCGTCTTCACGCGGCCTGCACCGTCTCTTCACCGACGCCGATCGATACTGCGCACCCATGAACCGGAAATGCCGATTTTCTGGCTGATGTCACAGACCGAGCGCATGCCGCAATTCAAGCGTCCGGCCAGGATGCGCCATCTCCTGTGGTGGCTGCTCAAGGACGCGCGAAGGACAGAGGGTCTGAGCGAGACCGAGCGCGCCCGCATCGACCCGGTGCGGGTGGGCGCGTTCCTCGCGCTTCATCTTCTGTGCCTCGGGGTGTTCTGGGTCGGCTTCAGTCCGGTCGCGGCGCTGGTCGCGTTCATCCTGTACGTGGCGCGCATGTTCTTCATCACCGCGTTCTACCATCGATACTTCTCGCACCGCGCGTTCCGGGCCGGGCGCGCGGCTCAGTTCGTGATGGCGGTCCTGGGCGCCACAGCCGGCCAGCGCGGACCGATATGGTGGGCCGCCCACCACCGAGAGCACCACCTCACCTCCGATACCGAAGCCGATCCCCACTCGCCGCTCTGGCGCGGACGTCTCTTCAGTCACACCCTGTGGTTCCTGACCCGAGGCAGCTTCGCCACGCCCGAGCACCGGGTTCGGGACTGGATGCGGGTGCCTGAGCTGCGCTGGCTGGAGAAGCTGGACTGGGTCCCCTTCCTCGCGCTGGCCGGCGCATGCTACGCCCTCGGCGAGGCGCTTGGCGCGTTCCGGCCGGAGCTTGGGACGAATGGCGTGCAGATGCTGGTCTGGGGCTTCGGCATCTCCACCGTGGTGCTGTACCACGCCACCTACACCATCAACTCGCTGTGTCACGGATGGGGCTCGCGCCGATTCGAAACCGGCGACGACAGCCGCAACAATCCGTTGCTCGCCCTGGTAACGCTCGGCGAAGGCTGGCACAACAATCACCACTACTATCCCGGCGCCGCCCGGCAGGGGTTCTACTGGTGGGAGATCGATCTCACCTGGCTCGGTCTGCGCCTGCTTGCCGCCGTGGGCGGGGTCTCCGACTTGAGGCCGGTCCCCGCGCACGTGCTCCGCGCGGGTCTCGGCCACCGCGACCGGACATGAGGCGTACCCGGCCATGAAAATAGCGGTGATTGGGGGCGGGGTCTCGGGTCTGGTGAGTGCCTGGCTGCTCGGCCACCGGCACGAGGTGCGGCTGTTCGAGTCGGAGGAACGGCTCGGCGGCCACGCGCACACGGTGGACGTCGTCGAGCCCGGCGAGGATGGATCGCCGGAGCGCACGCACGCCATCGATACCGGCTTCATGGTCTTCAACGAGCCGAACTATCCGAATCTTTGCCGTATCTTCGAGCAACTTGGCGTTCGGTCCCGGACTTCGGACATGAGCTTCAGCGTGCACTGCGAACGTACCGGCTTCGAGTACAACGGCCGCGATCTCGATCGGCTCTTCGTCCAGCGCCGCAACGTCTTCAACCGCCGCCACTTGCGGATGCTCGGCGACATCGTGCGCTTTCATCGCCAGGCCCAGGCCGATCTGCGCGCCGGCCTCCCGGACACGGTGACGGTGCACGACTACGTCGTCGCACACCGGCTCGACGGAGTCTTCCTCGATCGCTACCTCGTGCCGCTCGGGGCGTCCCTCTGGTCGTGCGCGGGACGGGATTTCCTCGGGTTTCCGATCCGATTCGTCATCGAGTTCCTCCACAACCACAGCATGCTGCAGGTCGGCGCCCGACCGGTCTGGCGCACGGTGAAGGGCGGTTCCAGACAGTATGTGCGCCGTATCGTCGAGCGGCTCGGCGAACGATGTGTCCCCGGCCGCCAGGTCGACCGGATCGAGCGGACCCGTCGCGGGGTCCGGGTCGGGTTCGCCGATGGTGCGAGCGAGGACTTCGACGAGGTGGTGCTCGCCTGCCACGCGGACGAGAGCCTGCGATTGATCGCGCCGCCGGATACCTTCGAACAGGAGGTGCTTGCCTGCTTCCCTTATCACCCCAACCGCGCGGTGCTGCATACCGACGAAGGGCTGCTGCCCAACCGCCCGCGGGCCCGGGCGAGCTGGAACTACCGCATCCCGCCCGACAACGCGGCCGAGCGCGTGGTCGTCACCTACGATCTCAACCGCCTGCAGGGGCTTGACGCGCGGCGCACCTACTGCATCACTCTGAATCCGCCGCCGAGCCTCGATCCGAGCCGGGTGGTGCGGCGCATCGACTACCGCCACCCCGGCTTCGTACCCGGGCGCGGGGTCGCGCAGGCGGAGCATTCCGCCCTCATCCGCCGCCGCGGCGTCTCCTTTTGCGGCGCCTACTGGGGCTATGGATTCCACGAGGACGGCGTGCGCAGCGCGCTCGCCGTCTGCGACGCCTTCGGGATCGGCCTTGATGATGCGGGGCTCGCGGCATGAGCGCGGCCGATTCGCGGCGCGGATCCCCTGAGGGGACGCCGATGACGAGCGCGCTGTACGAAGGCGTCGTCACCCACCGGCGCCTGGCGCCCCGTACCCACACCTTCAGCTACCGGATCTTCATGGTCTACCTCGATCTGGACGAGCTGCCCGGAGTCTTCGACCGCTTCCTCCTCTGGTCGGCCCGCCGGCCGGCGATCGCCTGGTTTCGCGAGCGTGATCACGGCCTCGGTGCGCAGGGGGAGGCCTCCCGGACCCGGCGCCGCGCGCCCGGCCGGGAGGCGCCGCTGCGCGAATCGATCCGCGATCTCGTCGAGCGGCGTACGGGCAAGCGTCCGACCGGTCCCGTGCGCTTGCTCACGCACCTTCGCTACTTCGGGCTCTGCTTCAACCCGGTGAGCTTCTACTACTGCTTCGAACCGGACGGCGAGACCCTCGCCTGCGTGGTGGCGGAGGTCGACAACACCCCCTGGCTTGAGCGCCACGCTTACGTGCTGAGCGCCGGTGACGCGCGCGGCGCCGGATCGTGCGCAACCGACATGGCGGCCGATGCCGTCGCCGGCACCCCCGCCGCCGGCTCCCGCGCCGGGTCGGGCGCGGCCGAGATGGCGGCCGATTCCGCCGCCGGCACCGTCGCCGCATCGACCGCGGTTGCGGATGCGCATCCGGGTGCGAGAGCGGGCCGGACCGATACCGAGCCCGAGACGGTCGACCGCGCCGCGCTCGAATTCGAGCTCGACAAGGCCTTTCACGTGTCCCCGTTCATGCCCATGCACCAGCGCTATCGGTGGACATTCAGTCCGCCCGGCTCCCATCTCTCGGTCTCGATGGACAGTCACCAGAATGCGGAGCGGGTGTTCCGGGCCGGGATGCACCTGCGCCGGCGGGAGATGACCTCGCGCGCGATGGCCTCGGCGCTGCTGCGTTTCCCGCTGATGCCGGTCAGAGTGGTCGGCGCCATCTACTGGCAGGCGTTGCGGCTGTGGCTCAAGGGCACTCCGTTCTTCGCGCATCCCAGGCACGGCGCCGCGAGTCCGAGGCTGCGAGGATGAGGCTCCCGGCGGCTCGGCTGGCGGAGCGCCCGGCGTCGCCTTCTGCGACGGAGCGCGCGGGACGGTTCGCGTGGTGGTGCCGGGAGTGGTTGCGTCGAGGGCTCGGCCCGCTGACCGACGGGGCCATCGAAGTCGAGGACGCGTGGGGGCGCTGGCGGGTCGGCGACGCCGCCCGGCCCGCGGTGCGGGTCGAGGTCCACTCCACCCGCTTCTACCGGGACCTGGTGTTCGGCGGCGGGATCGCGGCCGCGCGCGCCCACAACCACGGAGTCTGGGACTGCGACGACCTCACTGCGCTCTTCTCGCTGCTGCTGCGCAATCCCCGCCTCATGTATGCGATGGAGGGCGGTCCCGCTTTCCTTGCCAACGCCGCCGAGTGGATCGGGCACCGGTGGCGGCGCAACAGCCGCACCGGCAGCCGGCGCAACATCCACGCGCACTACGACCTCGGGAACGATTTCTTCGCGCTCTTCCTCGACGAGACGATGACCTATTCGAGCGGGATCTTCCCCCGGGCGACCTCCGACCTGCGCGAGGCGTCGATCGAAAAGCTCGACCGCATCTGCCGCAAGCTCGATCTCGGCCCGAGCGACCACGTGCTGGAGATTGGCTGCGGCTGGGGAAGCTTCGCCATCCACGCCGCGTCGCGCTACGGCGCCCGGGTGACCGCGGTCACGCTGTCGAGCGCGCAGTACGAAGAGGCCCGTCGGCGGGTCGAGGCCCGGGTACTTGCAGAGCGCGTGGAGATCTTGCTGACGGACTATCGCGATCTGCGAGGCGAATTCGAAGGCGGCTTCGACAAGCTGGTCTCGATCGAGATGATCGAGGCGGTAGGCCACGAGTACCTGCCCGAGTTCTTCGCCACGTGCGCCTCGTTGCTGCGACCGGACGGCGCGATGGTGCTGCAGGCGATCACCATGCCGGACCAGCGCTATCGTCGCTACCTGCGCACGAGCGATTTCATCCGTGCCTGCGTGTTCCCGGGGAGCTGCGTGCCGTCGCTCTCGGCGATGCAGGCCGCGGTGCGCGACGCCACGGATCTGAAGCTCGTGCATCTGGAGGACTTCGCGCCGCACTACGCGAAGACGCTGCGTACCTGGCGTGCCGCGCTCAATCGCAACGCCGATACCGCGCGCGCGCTCGGCTACGGCGACGATCTGCTGCGCTTGTGGCGTTACTACCTGTGCTACTGCGAGGCGGGGTTCGCGGAACGCCATACCGGCGTGGTGCAGATGCTCCTCGACAAGCCGGCCCGGCGAGCCGCGCCGGTGCTCGGCCCGATTCGCCCGACGTCGCGCGACGGCGGCGCCGCCGATTCGACGCTTCGCCGGCCGGCGTGATCCCCATGCGCGCCAACATCGCGAACTTCGTCGCGTTTCAAGCGGCCTGGCTCGCCTGCGTGCTGGGCGCGGCACGCGGCGCCCCCTGGTTGGGACCGGCTTTCGTCCTCGCCTGGGTCGTGGCGCATCTCTGGATAATGGACAACACCGAGCGGCGGGTGGAATGGCGGCTGCTGCTTTTCGCGGCCGCGCTCGGCTACGGGGTCGACACGTTGCTCCTGAGTGCGGATCGGCTGGCCTTCCCCCTCCATCCCGACGCCGCGGACAGCCCGTTGTGGATGGTGGCGCTGTGGATCGGGTTCTCGGCAACGCTCGCCCGGTCGCTGCGGTGGCTGAACGGGCGCTACCTCCTCGCGGCCGCGCTCGGTCTGGTCGGCGGTTCCGCGGCGTATTGGGCCGGAGCCCGGTTCGGCGCCGTCGAGCTCACGGCGGGGCCCGCCTCGATCCTCTGGATCGCGGCGGCGTGGGCGCTTGCGCTGCCGCTGCTGATTCTGGCGCGCGCGGTTCTCGCCCGGTCCCTGCGGCGACGTTCGGGCGAGGCATTCGAGCGACCGGGCCTGCGGTGAGTCCTTCCGAGAACATTCGATGAGTCTCCCCGAGAACATTACGAGCGCCACGGCGATGCTCGCCGGCTGGGCGGTCATGGCGGTGGTGATGCTCGTGCTCTGGCTCCGCCAGCGCGAGACCGGCAACGCCGGCGTGGTCGATGTGGGCTGGGCCTTCGGCACCGCGGCGATGATCGGTTGGCTCGTCCTCGCCGCGGACGGAGAGGAATCGCGCCGCTGGCTGATCGCGGTTCTCGGCGCGCTGTGGGGCGTGCGGATCGGGGTCCATCTCCTGCGCCGGCTGCGCCGCGAGTCGGGCGACGGACGTTATGCCTACATGCGCGAGCACTTCGGTGCGCGGGCGGCGCCGGTGATGTTCCTGTTCTTCCAGGTGCAGGCCGGGTGGACGCTGTTGTTCGCGCTGGCGCCCTGGGCCGCCGCTTCGTCGCCCGCCGCGCTCAGCGTCTGGGACCTGGTCGGAGCCGCGATCGGGCTCGCGGCGATCACGGGCGAGACGGTGGCGGATCGCCAGCTCGCCCGGTTCCGGGCCGATCCGGCCAATCGCGGGCGGGTCTGCGATGTAGGGCTGTGGCGTTACTCCCGTCACCCGAACTACTTCTTCGAGTGGCTCTACTGGTTCGCCTACGTCGCGATCGGGATGGGCTCGCCCCATTGGTGGCTCACGGTGGCGACGGTCGTGCTGATGTACGTGTTCCTGACCCGGATCACCGGCATCCCCCATACCGAGAGGCAGGCGCTACGCACCCGCGGCGATGCGTATCGCCGCTATCAGGCGCGGGTCAGCGCCTTCTTCCCCCGTCCTCCACGGCCGCACGGCGAAGGCGCGGCATGAGCGCGATCTTCAGTGCGGCGCTGCGCGCGGCGGAGCGGGGATGGCTTCCGGATCACGTCGTCCGCGCGGGGATGCGGCGCCTGCTGCGCGCGAGGCTCGATGCCATTCGGGCGGGCGATTGCGAAGCGATGGCGGACGACACCCGCGCCTTCATCGCGGCGATGCGCGACGCGCCGATCGCACCCGTATCGCATCTGGCGAACACGCAGCACTACGAGGTGCCCGCGGCGTTCTTCGAGACGGTGTTGGGCCCGCACCGTAAGTACAGCAGCGCGTGCTTCGGCCCCGGGATTGATCGTCTGGCGGAGGCCGAGGCGCACGCGCTGGAGCTCACCTGCCGACGCGCCGGCATCGAGAACGGCATGCGGGTGCTGGAGCTTGGCTGCGGGTGGGGTTCGCTCACCCTGTGGATCGCCGAACGATTCCCCGAGGCAAGGATCACGGCCGTGTCGAACTCCGCCTCGCAGCGGCGCCATGTCGAGGAAGAGGCGAGGCGCCGGGCGCTCGCCAACGTGCGGCTGGTGACCGCGGACATGAACCAGTTCGACATCGACGAGCGCTTCGACCGGATCATGTCGATCGAAATGTTCGAGCACATGCGCAACTACTCGGTGCTCTTCGAGCGCATCCACGGCTGGCTCGCGCCGCGGGGTCGCTTCTTCATGCACATCTTCTGCCACCGGGCGGCGCCCTACGAGTTCGTGGACGCCGGAGAGGGCGACTGGATGAGTCGCCACTTCTTCTCCGGGGGCATCATGCCGAGCGAGAGCCTGCCGCTGCGCTTCCAGTCCCATCTCGAGAACACCGACCTGTGGCGATGGGACGGCACCCACTACCAGCGTACCGCCAACGCGTGGCTTTCGAACATGGACCAGAGCCGCGAGGCGGTGATGCCGATCCTCGCCGAGACCTACGGAGCGGAGCATGCGCGCCAATGGTGGGTGCGTTGGCGCATGTTCTTCATGGCCTGTGCGGAGCTCTTCGGCTACCGCCGGGGACAGGAGTGGTGGGTCGCCCACTACCTGTTCGGGCGCCGCGGAGAGTGCTGATGGCGCCCCCCGATCCCAGTCTTTGCCCGCATACTTCACCGATTTCCTGTTGCGGATGCCAATCCACTTGCGCTAACGGGATGTACTCCCGAAAACCGCTTCGAAGTAGTGTTGGGTCCGCCTTCGACGTCCTTCAGTCCGTGCGCCCCGCGATCGCGGCATCTTGGCGCCCTCGCTACGAAAATCGGTGAAGCATGCGGGTTAACCGCTCTGCCGCCGGCTGGCTCGCCGGCACGGTGGCCGCGCTGATGGCGGTGATGCTGTTCCACGCCTTCGTCGCCGGGGACTTTTCCCGCGAAGGCGCGGCGCTGCTCTCAATGCCGTGGGGACTCTTGAGCCTGGTCGAGATCTACGCCGGCATCTTCCTGCTCGCGGGCTGGATCGTGTATCGCGAACGCTCCTGGGCCGTGGCCGTCACGTGGATCGCGCTGATCTGCATCGTCGGGAACCTTGTCTCGGCGCTCTACGTGCTGCTCGCACTGCGCACGAGCGGCGGCGACCCGCACGCCTTCTGGATGGGAGCAGCGAATACCGACCCGAAGCGGCCATGAGGCGTGTCCTGTCGCGATGGCTTGCGGTCTGGCTGCTGCTCGCGTCGGGGGGCGGGGCGGCCGAAGAGGTGCGCGAGCGGACCGGATGCGCCTACGAGCGCACCACCGGGGAGCTGCTGTACGTGGAGACCCACGAGGAACGCATCGAGGCGGGGCAAGTCGTCGCCGCCCGGGTGCATTACTCGGACCCGGAAGGTCGTCCGCTCGCGGCGAAGACCGTTGACTTCACCGGTGATCCCGAGAGGCCGCTGTTCCGGTTCGAGAACATGGCCACCGGACACCTCGAAGGGTTGGAGTCCGACGGCGGCACGCTCGTCTTGTTCTTCCGCAGATCCGCGACGAGCACCGAGCAACGCTCGCGGCTCGAGCCGGTGCGCGATCCGATCGTGGATGCCGGCTTCGACCGCTTCATCGAGTCGAGCTGGGACAGGCTCATGCGCGGGGAGCGCATCGTCCGTCCCTTCCTGATCCCGAGCCGCGGACGCTTCGTGGACGTGGCGATCCGTCAAGTGCCGTCCGACTCCGCGCGGGAGGCCGTGTTCGTTCTGGAGGTGGACTCGGTCCTGCTGCGCTTGGTGGTGGCGCCGATTCGCGTCACCTACGCCCTGGCCGTCCGCCGCCTGCTGCGATACACCGGACTCTCCAACGTCCGGGACGCACGAGGCAAGAACTACGATGCGAGGATCGTCTTCGAAGAACCTCCGTCCTGCGTCGGGGGCGGGTTGGGGGCCTGATGCTTGGCGGAGCTGGTCGGAGGGGCGTCGTTGGAAGGGCGTCGTCGGTAAAACGCCCTCCACCTACCCAACCGCGAAATCCCTTACCTGTCCGCCAAAACGGGGTAGGTCCACGGGGTCCCCTAACCCAAGACCCTGCCCAAAGAAGTCTGGATCAACCCGCCCGTCGCTGACGCAACACCGCTTGTCGCTCAGTAAATCACCGCACCCGCTGTCTCAATGTCGTTGACAGGTTCCGCCTCGCCGGAATGTGCATCGGCTATCGCCTTATCCCCAGTCGGGCCTGCCTTCGCTCCTCTTGTCATAGGGGACCCGATAGGTATCCAGGTAGTCGTGGAAGTGCACGGTGGTCTGGCCGTCTTCCAGGAAGACCAGGGAATAGGCCGGAGGCTCGTGGCTTTTGGGAATCACCTCGACAGCGGCGAAGTCCAGCGGCACCTGGTGGTTCGTTCCGCGCAGCGTGGAATAGGCAATACCCTGCCAACTGCCGGTGATCGGCCGGTGGACATGACCGAAAAACAGGTGGCGGACATTGGCGTGCGCCGACAGCACTTCGCCGATGCGGTCCCCGTCGGCGCCGAGGCCGAGCCGGTCCAGGCATGGAATTCCGACGTCGAAGGGCGGATGGTGCATGAACAGGTAGACGGGCCGGCCGCGAGCATCCTCAAGCGCGCGGCGCAGCCAGTCCCGGCGTCGGGCGCAGTAGCTGCCCCAACCCTTTCCCCGCTCGACGGTGTCGAGCATCAGGAACCACCCCGCGCTGGTCTCCACCGCCGCCTGGAGGAACCCGTCGGCGTCGACGGGCGTCTCGGGGAACGCCTCCAGCAACCGATCGCGCCGGTCGTGGTTGCCGACGACAAGATGGGTCGGCATCCGCAGACGCGCCAGACACTCTCGCAAGTCGGCGTAGGCTTCGGGCTGTGCGTGGTGCGCAAGGTCGCCGGTCACGACGCAAAGCTCGGCATCCCCGTGATGGCGATTGATGTCGTCGATGCAAGCCTCCAGGCGCTCGACTGGATTGAGCCCGTGCAGCCATTCGCCGCGCGGCACCAGGTGTGGATCGGTGAAGTGGATGAATTTCATGGCGTACCCCGTGGCCAGGGGTCCGTCCCGTCGAGCCGCTCGACGACGAACGCGATCACCGGGATCACATCGAAGGGCCCCATCGCGCTGACACGGAGATGTCCGGTGCCAAGGCCGCTTGCGGCTTCCAGGAGTTCGATGGTTTCGTCGCTCATGGTCAACAGCCGCTCCGTGGCCGTGAGCAGGTTCCGGCCGACCTCGCTGAGCTCGATCTGCCGACCCTGACGATGAAAGAGCTCGACCCCTAATACCCGCTCCAGGTGCCGGACCTGCTGGGTGATGGTCGGCTGGCTCAGGTTCAGGCGCTCGGCGGCGCGCGTGAAGCTCCCTTCGATGGCGACCGCCTGAAATGAACGGAACTGAGTGAAATACATCGAATAAATCTATTTCATCCATAAAGATGGAATACCAACCTCAATGCTGCCACAAGACCTCAGGCTGCGAGGGCGTCTTCGATGGCCTGGAATCGCCCCCGAACCAACGGATTAGTGCCTACTGTGGCCGGCCAAACCGGATCGCCTCTCGGGATCCGACTCTGACGGTAGGCCTCTGCCGCCGCTTGACGGGCTATGGTCGAATGTGCTGACGAAGGCACTCGCGGGCCCGCCGACCAGGGGACCTGCCCGGCAGATCGCGGGGCTGGGCTCTCGGGGTCCACGCGTCGATCCGGTGCCAACGTCCGCATTGTCATATTCCGTGCCTGTCCCTCGCTATGCTCTTGACCGGCTATAGTGCTATTTGCTATTAAAGAGATTCCATGGCAATGGAGAGCAACATGTCCAGAACCATTACGCTATCGACAGCCGTCTTCGCCGCGATCTGGGCGAAGCGCAAGGAGGGCGAGGAGACGGAGGACGCGATACTCCGTCGTCTCCTTGAATGCGGCGGAGGAGGGCGGGCGACCGAGCTTCGCGACACGCGTGAAGGGGGCTTCTACGATGCCCGCAACGGAGTGCATTTCCCCGAAGGCTTCGAGGTGTTCCGCAACTACAAACGCAGGGAGTACAAGGCGATCGCTCGGGGCGGCATGTGGGTGCGCGAGGACACCGCCGAGCGCTTTTCCAGCCTTAACCGACTCAACGAGTCCATCGCGTTAGGCAACGAGAATGTGTGGAGTGGCAACTGGAAGTACCGCACTGCTGACGGATCCTTCCGACCCATCGCCATATTGCGGGAGTAGAGCGATACGCAGGATGCTTCGGACGGCAGCTCAGGCGGAAGGCACCACCGTCAGGTTTGAGGCTCCGGTTGATGGAACTCGCGCCCACTGCGCGACGGCAGGAGAGAGAGCAGCGCATGGCAAAGCGGACGAAGGATAACGGCGCTAGTCTCGGTTTCGAGAGGCAGCTTTGGGCGGCGGCGGACAAGCTGCGCGGCAATATGGAGCCGTCGGACTACAAGCACGTCGTCCTCGGCCTGATCTTCCTGAAATACATTTCCGACGCCTTCGAGGCGAAGCGGGCGGCGCTGCTCGGCGACGCGCTGGCCGACGCCGAGGACCCGGAGGAATATCTCGCCGAAAACGTCTTCTGGGTGCCTGCGCCCGCCCGTTGGTCGCATCTGCAGGCGAGAGCTCGGCAGGCGACGATCGGCAAGGACATCGACGACGCCATGCTGGCCATTGAGGCCAGCAACGCCTCGCTCAAGGGCGTGCTGCCGAAGGACTATGCCCGCCCGGCGCTCAACAAGGTCATGCTCGGCGAGCTGATCGACCTGGTGAGCGGCATCGGCATGGCGGAGGTGGCGGACCGCTCCCGCGACATTCTCGGTCGCGTCTATGAATATTTCCTCGGCGGCTTCGCCGGAGCCGAGGGCAAGCGCGGCGGCGAGTTCTACACGCCACGCTCCGTCGTCCGCCTGCTGGTCGAGATGCTGGAGCCCTATCGAGGCCGCGTCTATGACCCCTGCTGCGGCTCGGGCGGCATGTTCGTGCAATCCGAGAAGTTCGTCGAGGAGCATGGCGGGCGCATCGGCGACATCGCCATCTACGGCCAGGAGAGCAACTACACCACTTGGCGGCTCGCCCGGATGAACCTCGCGGTGCGAGGCATCGACGCCGACATCCGCTGGAACAACGAAGGCAGCTTCCACAAGAACGAACTGCCGGACCTCAAGGCCAACTTCATCCTCGCCAATCCGCCCTTCAATGTCTCGGACTGGGGCGGCGAGCGGCTGCACGACGATGCCCGCTGGGCCTTCGGAGCGCCGCCGCCGGGCAACGCCAACTATGCCTGGCTCCAGCATATCCACCACCACCTCGCGCCCAACGGCATGGCGGGGGTGGTGCTCGCCAACGGCTCCATGTCCACCGCCACATCGGCCGAGGGCGCCATCCGCCGCGCCATGGTCGAGGCCGATGCGGTGGACTGCATGATCGCCCTGCCGGGTCAGCTCTTCTACTCGACCCAGATTCCGGCCTGCCTCTGGTTTCTCGCTCGCAACAAGTATGCCGGCCAGGGCCTGCGCGACCGGCGCGGCGAGGTGCTGTTCATCGACGCGCGCAAGCTCGGCCGCATGGTGGACCGGACCCGCAGGGAGTTCTCCGACGAGGATATCGACCGGATCGCCGACGCCTACCATGCCTGGCGCAGCAAGTCCGAAGTGGCCCCCTATGCGGACGAGCCGGGCTTCTGCAAATCCGCCTCTCTGATGGAGATCGCGAAACACGGCCATGTGCTAACGCCCGGCCGCTATGTCGGCGCGGCGCCGCAGGAGGATGATGGCGAGCCGTTCGCAGAGAAGATGACGCGCCTGGTCGCCGAGCTCGGAGCGCAGCAGGCCGAGGGCGCCAGGTTCGACGCCGCCATCGCCGCCAATCTGGAGAAGCTCGGATTTCGAACCGGAGATCGTCATGACCCAGGCTGACGTCGAGACCGGGCCTTTCGAACGCGCGATCAAACGACTGGATGAAGGGCTGGTGCGATTTCAGGCCGACACCAGCGATTCGCAAATTCGGGACGGCCTGGTGCAGCGCTTCGAGTTCACTTACGAGCTCGGGTACAAGGTGCTGAGGCGGTATCTTGCGCACATATCCGCAAATCCCGAAGAGATCGCCTCGCTGACCTTTCAGGATCTGATCCGGTCGGGAAACGAACAAGGCTTGCTGCTGGGCGCCTGGCCGGCTTGGCGAGGTTTTCGCGAAATGCGCGCAAAGACCAGCCATACATACAATGAAGATACCGCTCTCGAAGTGGTAGAAGGCATCCCGCGCTTCCTGGAGGAGGCGGTCTATCTGCGCGACAGGCTGCGGGAGCGTCTGGCATGAACGACGCAGCGCCGCTTCTCGACCTCCGCCCCGACCACTGGGACATCGTTCGCGACCTCCTGCAGCGCCATGTGCCGGATCGCGAAGTGCTGGCGTTCGGGTCCCGCGCCACCTGGAAGGCAAAGCAATACTCCGATCTCGATCTCGCAATTCTGGGCGACAAACCGCTTTCGCTGGACGCCAGCGCGGCCCTGGCCGAAGCCTTCAGCGAATCCGATCTCCCGTTCAAGGTCGATCTCGTTGACTGGGCAAGGATCGACGGATCGTTTCGCAAGATCATTCGACGCGATGGGCTGACCCTGCAAAATCCGAGGGCCAAGACTAGAGCGACCGATACTGCACGACAGTCATCGAATCGCATGAGTAAGTGGCGGGTCATTGAGATCAAAGACATCGCAAGAAAGATTGCAATGGGACCGTTTGGCTCAAATATTAAGGTTGAAACATTTGTGCCCGACGGCATACCAATCATCAGCGGGAAGCACCTGCGAGGAACCCGACTGAATGATTCACTTGGCTTCAACTTCATCACTCAAGAGCACGCGCAACGACTTGCCAACGCTAATGTTTACCGAGGAGATATCGTTTTCACTCATGCTGGCAATATTGGTCAAGTGGCCTATGTTCCTGCGGATTCTAAGTTTGCGCGTTATGTGATCTCCCAGCGCCAGTTCTATCTCAGGGTCGATACGTCCAAAGCCGATCCTGCTTTCATAGCGCGTTGGTTCCATGGTCCATTGGGGAAGCATCGGCTTCTAGTGCACGCGTCTCAAGTCGGCGTTCCAGCAATTTCTCGTCCGGTCACAAATCTTAAACGTATGCAGATCGAACTACCACCACTGTGGGAACAGAAGGCTATAACAAAGATCTTCGATTCCATAGATGACAAGATCGAGTTGAATTGGCGGATGAACGCGACGCTGGAGGCGATGGCGCGGGTGATCTTCAAGGACTGGTTCGTCGATTTCGGCCCTACCCGCGCCAAGGCCGAAGGCCACCCTCCCTACCTCGCCCCCGAAGTCTGGTCCCTCTTCCCCGACGCGCTGGACGACGAGGGTAAGCCGGTGGGGTGGCAGACATACTTGCTGAGCGATTTGACGCATCATCACCGCGCAACCCTATCGCCCGGTGTCCAGCCGGAGCGCACCTACGAGCATTACAGCATCCCGGCGTACGATGCCGGACATGAACCGGTTGCTGATCTTGGTCGTGCGATCAAGAGTAACAAGACGATAGTGCCGGAAGGCGCAGTTCTTCTGTCCAAGCTTAATCCCGAAATTGAAAGGGTATGGTTGCCAAATCCTATTGGGAACAATCCTCAGATCGCATCTACCGAATTCTTATCTTTTACACCGCTCCCACCAGCTACACAGATGGTTCTTTATTGCCTCTTCAGAAGTCGATACTTTAGAAGGGAGATGGCTGCAAGGGTTACTGGTACATCCAAGAGCCACCAGCGGGTTCAGACGAAGTCGCTTCTCTCCCGTGAAGTTCTGGCTGCGAGCCCAACGCAGCTCGCGTTGTTTGACAGAATGTTCAGTCCAATGATGAGCCAACTTCTGTCGAATCGTCGAGAGTCCAGGAAGCTTTCGAAAATTCGTGATTTACTTCTTCCGAAGCTCATGTCCGGAGAAATCCGTGTTGCCGAGGGCGGAGCTGCCGTGGGAGCTGTGGAATGACCCGCGCCACCGTCAAACCCGAGCTTCTCCTCTGGGCGCGCGAGCGCGCCGGGATCGGGCGCGAAGACCTCGCGGTGAAATTCAAAAAGCTTCCCGAATGGGAAAGCGGCCTCATCCAGCCTACCCTCAAGCAGCTAGAAGCGTTCGCCCGCGCCGTCCACGTGCCGTTCGGCTACCTGTTCCTGTCGGAGCCACCGGAGGAGGCCGTTCCTATCCCGGACTTCCGCACTTTCGCCGGACGGGAGGTTATGCGGCCCAGCCCGAACCTGCTGGACATGATCTATGCTTGTCAGGAACGGCAGGGTTGGTATCGGGATTTTGCATATGTTGCCGGCGAGCCGGAACTGGACTTCGTCGGCAGCGCGTCCGTGGGGGCATCGCCTGAGACTGTCGCGGCGGAGATGCGGGAGACCCTCGGGTTCGATCTGGCCGCCCGCCGCGGGTGTCGGACCTGGACTGAGGCGCTGCGGCTGTTCATACGCCAAGCCGATGACGCCGGCGTCCTAGTCATGGTGACCGGGATCGTGATGAGCAACACGCACCGCCCGCTCGACCCCGGCGAATTTCGCGGCTTCGCACTCAGCGATCCGCTGGCGCCGCTGATCTTCGTCAATGGCAAGGACACAAAGGCGGCGCAGATGTTCACGCTTGCCCACGAGCTCGCGCATATCTGGCTCGGCGCCTCCGCATTGTCGAACCTCGGGGCAGCGCCGGAGCGGGGTTTTCGGCAGGAGGAAGTTTGGTGCAACGCGGTGGCCGCGGAGCTTCTGGTGCCGCTAGAAGCGCTGCGATCCGAGCTGCGACGGAACGAGCTGCTTGAGGACGCGCTATCGCGGTTGGCACGCACCTACAAGGTCAGCACATTGGTCATCCTGCGCCGCCTGTTCGACGCGGGCTGGCTAACCCGGGAGCGCTTCGACACCGCATGGGCGCAGGAGAACGAACGGTTACGGAATCTGGTCCAGTCGGACAAGACCGATGGCGGCAGTTTCCATCGCACGACGATCGCACGGGTCGGACGGCGGTTCGCTCACGCGCTGGTGGCGAGCACGCTTGAGGGGCAGACGCTCTATCGGGATGCGTTCCGAATGTTGGGTGTTCGCAAGACCGAGTCCTTTAACAATCTCGGGCGCGAAGCTGGAGTGATGGGATGACCGATTATCTCATCGACGCGAATGTATTCATCCAAGCCAAGAATCTGCACTATGGCTTCGATTTCTGCCCTGCCTTTTGGGATTGGATGGTCGAAAAGAACGACACCGGCAAAGTCGCAAGCATCGATAAGGTCGCGGACGAACTGCGGGCAGGCGACGACGAGCTTGCAGAGTGGGCGATCGTGCGTGGCGAAAGGTTCTTCCTGCCGATGGATGACACCGTGTTGCCAGCGCTTCGCGTCGTGAGCGATTGGGCGAGCGGCCAAGGATACCAACCGGCTGCCGTCGCGACCTTCCTGCAGGTCGCCGACTACTGGCTTGTCGCGCACGCGTTGGCACATCAGTGCGTCGTCGTCACGCACGAGGTGCCCGCCGATACCACCAGGAAGATCAAGATTCCCAATGCCTGCATTGGGCTTGGTCTGCGTTGCATGACCCCCTACGTCATGCTCCGCCGCGAGCGCGCAAGATTCATTCTGGGTGATGGCAGGATGGCAGCTTGATGTTGGCTTTCACTGAATCCGAGTGGAAGGCCGCCGCGCTCGCCCGACTTGCTGGAATGGGCTACGCCGTATTGCGCGCGCTGGTGGCGAGCACGTTTGAGGGGCAGACACTCTATCGGGATGCGTTCCGGATGTTGGGCGTCAGGAGTTCCGGGGCCTTCGACGAGCTCGGGCGCGCGCCCGGGGGGTTGGGATGAACATCCCTCTCGCCGATAAGCTTACCCGGGCTGGGATTCGGTGCTGGGGGTCCGGCGAAGAATTGGAAGCCGGGTCAACTGGTAAGGATTCCTTGGTAGTTCGAACCGAGGGGCGGCGGTGGGTGCGTCGCCGAGCGTCCGCCGCATGAGCGCCGTCACCGAGTCCGAGGTGGAGGACGCCGCGCTCGCCTGGTTTGCCGGGTTGGGCTACGCCGTGCTGCGCGGGCCGGACATCGGCCCGGAGGGTTCGGTGCCGGAGCGCGGCAGCCATAGCGAGGTGCTGCTGGCCGGCCGGCTCCGTGCGGCGCTCGCGCGCCTGAACCCGCATTTGCCCGACGAGGCGCTGGAGGAGGTGCAGCGCAAGCTGCGCCAGGCGGAGTCACCCTCGCTCATTGAAGAGAACCGCCGCCTGCATCGCTATCTGGTCGAGGGCGCGCCCGTCGAGCTCGCTAGGGAGGATGGCAGCATCGGCGGCGACGCCGTCCGGCTGCTCGACTTCGCCAACATCGAGGCCAATGACTGGCTTGCGGTGAACCAGTTCACGGTCATCGAGGGGCAGAACAGCCGCCGGGTGGATATCGTGCTGTTCGTCAACGGCCTGCCACTCGCCGTGATCGAGCTGAAGAACCCCGGCGGCGGGAGCGCCACTCTCGAAGGGGCGTTCAACCAGCTCCGGACCTACAAGGCCGAAATCCCTTCCCTGTTTCGCACCAACGCCGTGCTCGCGACCTCTGATGGACTGCGGGCGCGCCTCGGCTCGCTGACGGCCAACCTTGAGAGATTCATGCCGTGGCGCACCGTTGATGGGTCCTCCATCGCCCCGAAGGGCGCACCGGAAATCGCAACCGTCATCAAAGGCGTATTCGACAAGACCTGGTTTCTGGAGCTGATCCGCGATTTCACCGTGTTCGGAGACACGGGCGATGGGCTGGTCAAGATTGTGGCGGGCTACCACCAGTTCCACGCGGTACGGCGCGCGGTCGCTTCCACATTGCGGGCGTCGCCCGGACTTGCTCCGGGTGTGCGCGAGGACCGGGCCGCATACGGATTGCCTTCGGTTGCGTTGCAGCCGGAGGGTGACCGACGCATCGGCGTGATCTGGCACACGCAAGGCTCCGGCAAGAGCCTGCTCATGGCGTTCTATGCTGGGCAGATTATCGCCCACCCGGAATTGGAAAACCCGACCGTCGTCGTTATCACCGACCGCAACGACCTCGACGACCAGTTGTTCCGAACCTTCTCCCTGTGCCGTGACCTGCTGCGCCAGACCCCGCAACAGGCCGAGAGCCGCGAGGATTTGCAGCGGGTCCTGACCCGTCCTTCCGGCGGCGTGGTGTTTACCACCATCCAGAAGTTCACGCCCAAGCCGGGCGAAAACGACTATCCCTTGCTCACCGACCGACGCAACGTCGTCGTCATCGCCGACGAGGCGCATCGCAGCCAGTACGGCTTCAGGGCGAAGGTGGCGCGCACGACCGGCGAACTCTCCTACGGCTTCGCCAAGTATCTGCGCGACGCCCTGCCGAACGCTTCCTTCATCGGATTCACCGGTACGCCGATCGAGGAGGAGGACGTAAGCACGCCGGTCGTGTTCGGCCACTACATCGACGTCTATGACATCAATCGGGGCGTCGAGGACGGCGCGACGGTGCCGATCTACTATGAGAGCCGCCTCGCCCGCATCGAACTCGACGAGGACGAGAAGCCGGCGCTCGACGACGAAATCGCATCGCTGACCGAGGACGAGTCCGAAGGCGAGCAGGAACGGCTCAAGCGCCGGTGGGCCAATGTCGAGGCCGTGGTCGGCACGGAGAAACGCCTGCGCCTGATCGGCCGCGACCTGGTGGAGCATTTCGAGAGCCGTGTCGCCGGCCTCGACGGCAAGGCCATGATTGTGTGCATGAGCCGGCGGATCTGCGTCGCGCTCTATGACGAGATCGTCCGGCTGCGCCCGGTCTGGCACAGCGATGACGACGAGAAGGGCGCGATCAAGATCGTCATGACCGGCGCGGCGTCAGACCCCGGCGAATGGCAACGGCATATCGGCGGCAAGGCGCGGCGTGATCTGCTGGCGAAGCGGATCAAGGACCCGGACGACGCGCTGAAGATCGCGATCGTGCGCGACATGTGGCTGACCGGCTTCGACGCGCCCAGCCTGCACACCATGTATGTCGACAAGCCGATGCGCGGGCATGGGCTCATGCAAGCCATCGCCCGCGTCAACCGCGTGTTCCGCGACAAGCCGGCCGGGCTGATAGTGGACTACATAGGCATCGCGCAGAACCTGAAATCGGCCCTTGGCCAGTATTCGCGCGACGACCGGCAGCATGCCGGTATCGACGAGGCCGAAGCCGTGGCGGCACTGCGGGAGAAGCACGAGATCGTGCGCGCCATGTTTCACGGTTTCGACTATCGCACGGGGCTTGAAGGCTCGCCGCAGGACCGGCTCGCCGCGCTTGCCGGCGCCATCGATTGGGTACTCGCCCTACAACAGCGTGAGGCGGCCAGGGAAGAGACCGAGGAGGGCAAGAAACACGCCCATCGCCGCTTCGGCGACGCCGTGCTGGCGCTCTCGCGGGCGTTCGCGCTCGCTGCCGCCAGCGACGTGGCGCGCGCCATCCGCGAGGATGTGGGCTTCTTCCAGACCGTCCGCGCCGCACTCGCCAAGAGCGCGCCTGGCGCCGGCGCGTCCTCCGCTGAGCGGGACCTGGCCGTGCAGCAGATCGTCAGCCGAGCCGTGGTCTCGACTGAGATCGTCGATATACTGAAGGCTGCCGGTCTGGAAACACCGGACATCTCCATCCTCTCAGACGAGTTCCTGGCCGAAGTGCAGGACATGGAGAAAAAGAACCTCGCTCTGGAAGCGCTGCGCAAGCTCCTCGACGGCGAATTGCGCTCCCGAAGCCGCGTCAATGTCGTCGAGACGCGTGCCTTCTCCGAGCGGCTGGCGGAAGCGGTCGCGCGCTACCACAACAACGCCATTACCACGGCGGAAGTGCTTCAGGAACTGATCGGTCTCGCCCGCGACATCCGCGCCGCCCACCGGCGCGGCGAGGAGGAGGGGCTGAGCCCGGAGGAAATCGCCTTCTACGACGCGCTCGCTCGCAACGAGAGCGCCGTCGAAGTCATGGGCAACGATCACCTCCGCGTTATCGCCCAGGAACTGCTGAACAGCCTGAAAGGCAGCGCCTCGATAGACTGGCAACACCGCGCCCCGGCCCGCGCCCGTATGCGCGTCCTCGTCAAACGCATCCTCCGCAAACACGGCTACCCCCCGGATCTTCAGGACGCCGCAGTGCAAACGGTACTGCAACAGGCGGAAGTGTTGTCGGCGCGCTGGGCAGCGTGATCACGACGATACCATGATTTCGCCAAGTGTCATGACGCGCTGCGCAACCTTGTAGATTCAATCTGAAAGTTACAAGACATCAAGACTGCGTATTGCAGGACAATTCAATAATACTTCGCCTTGAGAAACATAACTGTCTCCCGCGCAATCTGGGACGGAATCCGATCACGTTGAGATGTGGCTGGCGGCGTTGAAGTATTCATTACATACTTGTGACGAGAGGGTCCGGGAGATGTGGCCACTGGTTTGCCAGAAGCCTTCGACGGTTCTCTCGGTCGCCTTTCGGAACCGTGCCTTGAGCTTGGCGAAAGCCAGTTCGATGGTATTGAAGTCAGGGCGGCAACAAGAGAATCTGTGCGCCGGGAACGAGGGCGCGTGGCGTCAATATCCGCGTCAACACGGTCAACCCCTCACCGATCGACACGGGGATGCTACGCGTCCTGGAGGCGCTACACGGCGTGGGCGGCTTCGGCAGTAACCAGCCGCTCGCCGCCGCCACGCCGCTATGGCGAGCCGGAAGAGGTCGCCCGCCTGATACCCCACCTTGCCAGCGACGAGGCCAGCGACTGCACCGACAGCGTCAATGTGGTCGATGGCGGTGTTTCCGCCGGGCGCATGTGGGAATTCAGACCAGAAACGCGGTCACCGCGTCCCGCAGCCGACTCCATCCGGCGACCTGCTCCAGGGGGCCTCCTATGGGCAACTGCTGGAGCAGGATGCTGCGATGCTTCGGGAAATTGCTTTTGAATCTTCGCAATCGGCGTCCGGCGTGCTCGCTGGCCTGGCACAAGACGTCCTCCAGCATCGACTTGGGGTCAGCGACCTGTTCCACTTGGGATGGCCTCGGCAAGTCCAGCACTGCCTTCCCGTTCGGATTTCCGGCAACCTTCCGAATCTCCGCTTCGTCCAGCAGGATCCAGGCTTCCGTCGCTCTCACGGGAATGACGGGGACCCATCGGGCGTTCGGGTCGGCTTCGGCGATGCCGGTGCGGATTTCCTGCAGTCTGGCTGCATGACCAGCTCTGTCGGCGTCGCGATGCACGAACAGCAGGTCATGGCCTGAGTCGGTGGATAGGAATTCGCTTATCTTGCCGCCCAGTGACGAAACTGATTCCGCCTCGCTAAGAGATAACGAGCTAAGAGGTACGGGCGTTCCCGTCGCTTCGGTCGCGCCGTAGTGGAGCAGCAGCTTCTCCAGATGCGGGACAAGTGCGCCATCCGAGCTTCCTTCGCAGAGCAGGGCGAATCGTACAGTCCGTGTGCTCACGGAGAGGGCGCCGGCCCTGTCGACCGGAATTCCAACGGCAGGGTTAATTGGGCCGCTTCCGGAGGACGGAGATAGCTGAGCATTGCGGTGGTCGAAAAACCGCGGTTCGCGCCTGCGCCACTCGTCCGCCAGCTGCCCTGTAGCGGGTAACATCTGAGGGCGCGGACGGGGCTGTCGCTACAGCGATAGGAGACTTCTCTCGCCAACAGAACGTCATCCTTGTCCTGAAGCTGGAGGAAGTAAGGCGAATGTGTCGCGACGATGACCTGACGCAGGACATTGTCGTCTCCCGGTTCTTCTCTGGGATCGGTGGCCAGATCGCGTATCAGATTTGCCATCGAATCCAGTCTTTCCGGGTGAATGCCGTTCTCCGGCTCCTCGATGCAGAGCAGGCCTCGCGCCTTCGGGTCTTCGGCCAATATGGCAAGGGCGAGGAAACGCAGGGTGCCGTCAGAAATCGCGCCGGCAGAGAACTGTCCGCCGTCCAGCTCGGTCACCGACAGGGAGAGTAATTGCCGAACGCTGTCGAGGACGACATCCACTTTCCGCACGGGGACCAACTCCATCAGGCGCGCCGAGATTCGCCCGATAATGTCACCGGTCTCGGCATCGGCGCGTCTCAGTCGATAAAGTGCGGCCGCCAGATGCGCGCCGTTATCCGAGACGATGTCCGTGTCCCGCCCGAGGCGATCCGGTTGACGCATGGCGCTCGGCTCCAGGGCAAGCAGCCTCCAGCTTTGCATTTCGCGCCGCGCCGCCAGGATGGTCGGAGTGGCAACCGTGTTGGTGGTGCCGACAATGGTTCGCGGCGCCTTGCGGGCCGGCGCCTTCTGTCCTGGCCCCCGTGAGCCGCCATCCTGGTGCACCACAATCTCCGGTCCCGAATCATCGTCGGGAACGGTAGAGATGTAGCCCGAGGTGGTGAATCGCTGATTTTGTACGAGATGTTTTCGAAATTTCGATGCGGAATGTGGGAACCGGAGCCGTTTGTTGGCGTCGCCCTTGCGGATTGGGTGGAGCGATTCGGAACGCAGTTCGATATCGAAGGGTTGGTCGCGATCGCTAGAGGTCGTCGATTTTCTGCCGATTTCAAGCTCATATCGAAGGAGGGTGGAGGTTGCCTTGCTCGGCCGCCCGAAATCGTCGGTCACATCGTGTTCGACCAGCATCTCGGCGGCGATCCTGAACGAGTCCCGACGCTCGGTCCCGCTTCGGAAGAACAGGTCGTCCAGCCGGTCAAAGTCCCCGGTGCCCGTTCTGATCAGTGTCGCGGCCTCGATGATCGGGTGATCGGCGAGCAGCGAAAGAAACCGGATTGCGTCGAAGATGTTCGACTTCCCGATACCATTCGGCCCGGCGATGCAGGTGCAGGGGCCGAACTCGACCGAGAAATCGATGAGGTTCTTGAAGCCGTCCACTTCAAGGCGGGTGAGCATGGTTCCTTCTCGGTTTCCCGCCGCCGCGCCGAAGTCGCGACAGGGTGACGATGCGGTTCAGCCAGTGTGTTGATTATCGCGACAACTCTTCCGGGCTGGCAATCCGCCTGGAGGCTGGAATGAAATCCGATCACGTTGAGAGGTGGCCGGCGTCGTTGAAGAATTTATTTATGGCGAGAAGGTCCGGCAGATGTGGCCGATGGTTTGCCAGAGGTCGTCGATGGTTCTCCCGGCCGCTTTTCGGAACCTTGCCTTGAGCTTGGCAAAGGCCAGTTCGATGGGATTGAAGTCAGGGCGGCAGGAAGAGGAGCTGTGAGCCGGGTTGGTCTCCACACCCCACACACCCAGCGGCCAAGCTTGCGCGCGGTCCAAAGCGAGACTATTAAGGGAGCATCGGTGACGAGGCTGGGCTACCCCACCCACCGACGGGCGTTGCGGAAGATGCGCATCCAGGGGCCGTCCTCGCCCCATTCGGGGGGATGCCAGGAGTTCTGGACGCTGCGGAATGCGCGTTCGGGGTGCGGCATCATGATCGTGACACGGCCGTCCGGGGTGGTGAATCCGGTGACGCCGAGCGGGGAGCCGTTGGGGTTGGCGGGGTAGCGCGTCGCGGGCGATCCGTCGCTCTCGACGTAGCGCAGGCAGATGTGTGCGTGAGGGTCTACGCCGTCTGGTCCGGGATGTGCGAACAGGGCGCGTCCCTCGCCGTGGGCCACGGGTACAGAAATGATCGAGCCCTCCATGCCGGCGAAGAAGATTGATGGGCTGAGGCGGACCTCGACCATGACTAGGCGCGCCTCGAACTGTTCGGAACGATTGACTTCGAAACGCGGCCATTGCGAGTCGTCCCCGAGCAGGGCGCCCAGGCCGGAGAACATCTGACAGCCGTTACACACGCCGAGGGCGAAGGTGTCGGGGCGCTCGAAGAAGGCCTGGAACTCGTCGCGCATCCGGACATCGTGCACGATCGAGGCAGCCCAGCCCGCCCCGGCGCCGAGGACGTCTCCGTAGGAGAAGCCGCCGCCGGCGGCGAGACCCCGGAACTCGCGCAGTGTCCGGCGACCCTGCGCGAGGTCGCTCATGTGCACGTCCACGCACTCGAATCCCGCCCGATCGAAGGCGGCGGCCATCTCCAGGTGGCCGTTCACCCCCTGCTCGCGAAGGATGACGATCCGCGGGCGGCTCGAAAGCGTTGCGGGCGCTACCGGGGTCTCGGGGGAGAAGGTGAGATGTGCGGTGAGGCCGCGCTCGTGCGGGTCCCGGATTCGTGCGAACGCCTCGCGCGCGCTCTCCGCGTGGTCGCGCCGCTCCTGCATGCGGAAGCTCGTCTCCGACCACTTCGCATGTAGCTCGCGGCGCGACGACCTTGTCTCGCATCGGCCGCCGCGATGGAATTCGATGGCGTCGCCCTCTACCGGCGAAGCGATCACGTGCACGTGCTCGCGCAGGGAGGCATGGGCGCGCAAGTGCGCGAGCACCCGCTCCTGGTCGCGCCGCGCGATCTGGAGCACCGCACCCGCCTCCTCGCAGAACAGGTCGGCGATGGAATCCGATCCGAGAGCATCGAGATCGATATGGAGCCCGCATCCCGCCGCGAAGGCCATCTCGCACAGGGTGACCACCACGCCGCCGTCGGAGCGGTCGTGATAGGCGAGCAGGCGCCCCGCTTCGTTAAGTGTCTGTACGCACTGGAAGAGATCGACGAGCGACTGGGGGCAGTCAAGGTCGGAGGGCGAGTCTCCGATCGCTCCGCAGACCTGGGCGAGGGCGGAAGCGCCGAGCCGCCGCCGTCCCCGTCCGAGATCGATGAGGACGAGGACGCTGTCGCCGGCCTCGAAGCGCAGCTCCGGGGTGAGCGTCTTGCGCACGTCGCGCACCGGCGCAAACGCGGAGACGGCCAGCGACAGGGGGGCGGCCATCTCGCGGGGAGCTCCCTCCTCGGTCCACAGGGTCTTCATCGACAGGGAGTCCTTTCCGACCGGGATGGAGACGCCGAGCGCGGGGCACAGCTCGCCGGCCACTGCATGCACCGTGTCGAAGAGTTCCGCGTCCGCGCCCGGGTGGCCGCAGGCGGCCATCCAGTTCGCCGAGAGCACGACCCGGTCCAGCCCGTCGATGCGGGCGGCGGCGATATTGGTGAGCGCTTCCGCCACCGCCATGCGCCCGGAGGCGGGGGCGTCGATGAGGGCGATGGGGGCGCGTTCCCCCAGGGCCATCGCCTCTCCGGTGTATCCCGAATAGTCGGTGGCGGTCACCGCGCAGTCGGCCACCGGCACCTGCCGGGGTCCCACCATCTGGTCGCGGCACACGAGGCCGGACACGCTGCGGTCGCCGATCGTGACGAGAAAGCTCTTGTCGGCGACCGCGGGCAGGGCGAGCACGCGCAGCAGTGCTTCGTGAAGGTCGAGATCCGCGCCCGTGAAGGGCGGGTGGACCGGGGGGGCCTGCCTGCTGACTCTACGGTGCTTCGGCGCCGGCCCCCCGAGCAAGGCCCGCAGCGGCATGTCGATGGCGGGGCGTCGCGAGCCGCCCCCTTCGAGCCGCAGGTTGCGCTCCCGCGTCGCCCGGCCGATGCTGGCGTAGGGACAGCGTTCGCGTTCACACAGGGACGCGAACACTTCGAGGCGCACCGGCGCAAGCGCGAGGACGTAGCGCTCCTGCGCTTCGTTGCACCAGAGCTCCAGCGGCGACATGCCGCCGTCGGCGGTGGGGATCGACGACAGATCGAGGACGCCGCCCCGGGAGGCGGCGTGGACGAGCTCCGGTACCGCGTTCGACAGTCCCCCCGCACCGACGTCGTGGATGGAGAGAATTGGGTTTTCGGGCCCGAGCGCGATGCACTGGTTGATGACTTCCTGGCAGCGGCGCTGCATCTCGGCGTTGTCCCGCTGCACCGAGGCGAAGTCGAGCTCCGATTCGCTCGCGCCGGTTGCGAGCGAGGACGCGGCGCCCCCTCCCAGGCCGATGAGCATGGCGGGTCCTCCGAGCACCACGATGTGGGCGCCGACCGGGATCTCCGCCTTCTCGACATGCTCGCGGCGGATGTTGCCCATGCCGCCCGCGAGCATGATCGGCTTGTGGTATCCCCGCAGGTCCGTGGCGCCCGGCGTGCCGGCATCGACTTCCAGCGTCCTGAAATAGCCGGCGAGGGCGGGACGGCCGAACTCGTTGTTGTAGCGCGCCGCCCCGAGCGGCGCTTCGGTCATGATCTGCAGTGCGGACGCGATGCGCTCCGGTCGCCCGAAGTCCCGCTCCCAGGGCTGGACGAAGCCGGGAATGCACAGATTGGAGACCGAGAATCCGGTGAATCCCGCCTTGCTGCGCGCGCCGCGCCCGGTGGCCCCCTCGTCGCGGATCTCGCCTCCGGCGCCGGTGGCCGCGCCGGGAAAGGGGGAGATGCCGGTGGGGTGGTTGTGGGTCTCGGCCTTGAGGACGATGTCCACCGGCCCCTCGCGGGCGACGTAGCGACCGGAGTCGGGCTCGCTCATGAGCCACTTGCCCATCGCCCCCTCGATGACCGCGGCGTTGTCGCGGTAGGCCGAGAGCACGCGGCCGGGGCTTCGCTCCCGGGTGCTTCGAATCATCTCGAAGAGGGTGCGCCCGCGCGTCCGGCCATCGATGGTCCACGTCGAATTGAATATCTTGTGGCGGCAGTGCTCGGAGTTGACCTGGGCGAACATCATCAGCTCCAGATCGTTGGGGTTGCGCCCGAGCGCGCCGAAGATGTCCAGCAGATGGTCGATCTCCGCGTCGTCAAGGGCGAGCCCCATCGCCAGGTTCGCCTCTTCCAGCGCCCCGCGGCCTCCCTGTTCGATATCGATCTCTCGCATTGGTGTGGCCGCGGACCGGGAGAAGAGTGCCGTCGCGGCCTCTCCGGCAGGGAGGACCGACTGCGTCATGCGATCGTGGAGCAGCGGGCCGAGCCGCGTCGCCAGGCAATCCTGGTGGCGCTCGCCCCCCTCGAAGCGCCATCGGGTGCCCCGCTCGATGCGCTCGACCGCGTCCACGCCGCATCGCCGGGCGATGTCGGTCGCCTTCGACGACCACGCGGAGACGGTGCCGGGCCGGGGAATGACGACCAGCGTCGCCTCGGCTTCGTCGGTGTCGTGGTCCCGGGCCCCGAGCACCTCCAGGAGTCTCGTGTGCTGGGCGCTGTCGAGGGACGCGCGAAGCGCCACGTAGTACAGGTGCCGGGCGCTGAGCGAGTGCAGCGCTGGCACCCGTTTCCTCGCCTCCTCGAGGAGACGTTCGCGCCGAAAATCCGAGAGTGCGCTCGGGCCTTCGAGGGTGAGGATCGGGTCGGCGGTCGGGCTCATCGAAGTGGGCGGATGATAGTGCATGGAAAGAGCGTGCGCGGGAGCCCTCGACGCGCTTTAACAAGGCGTTCGGCGTGCTACCATTTATGGACTTTTCCTGAAAACTCGCGAGCTTGGGAGTCGCACCGGAGATGGTTGACGGAGAACACCCGGAGGGATCCGGAGGCGGAGGTGGCCGCAAGCGCGCCACGAAAGGCAAGACCCGATCGAGTGAGCCGTCGCATCCCGGCCCGGAGCGGGGCGAAGCCGCCCCCGCCGCGCCTCCGTCGGCTCCCGCCGCGTCGTCCGAGCCCTGGTCGGGCTCTTCGCCCGCGGGCGGCTCCGCGGCGGGTTACACGCCGGCTCCGGCGGCAGGCGCATCCACGGATTCGAGTGGGGAGCGCGGCATCAGCGGGGCGCTCGCGCTCTGGGGTCCGCTCATCATCATCGGGTTCCTGGTGCTCGTGCTGAACACCAACGACGGGCCGCAGAGTTCCTCCGCCACCGAGGCGCCGGCGGCGTCTCCCGCGCAAGAGCCCGAGGCGGCGGCGGAGGCGCCGGCCCCTGAGCCGACCGCGCAGACCACGACGGCCGAAGCGGCGGCGCAACCGGTCGCCGAGACTGCGGCAGGGCAGGAAGCGGCCCCGGCCCTGGAAGCGGGGGAGGATACCGCCGCCGATTCCTCCGCCGCCGCGCCCGCAAGCGAGCAGATGGCGAACGCGGCCGCCGCCGGGGCCGATTCAACCGACGCCGGGTCCGATTCAACCGAGCCGATCGCCCCCGCCGAGCCGGAGCCCGCTCCGCCCGAGACCACCGAAGCGGCGGCATCGAACGGCGACGAGACTACCGGCGAAGATGCGGCAAGTGTCGCCTCGGTGGAAGACGTGGACCTTGACGATGCGCTGGAGAACGCACAGTGGGTTATCGGGCAGGTGGGAATAGGGGTGGCATCGCCCGAGGAGATGGTCGCGCCGCCGCCTCCCGCACCTGAAGCCCAGGCCGCGGCGGGCACCGGATCGCAAAGCGTCACTCCAACGCCGCCGGCCGGGGCCGCGACGGGCGCCTGGGGCGCGGCGCCGGCGCAGTACGGGGCCGCATACCCGGTGTGGTCTTCCCATCCGTACGCGGGTGGTGGTCAGGCGCCCGTGCCTCCGGCCTCGGGCGAGGCGATGTGGGGGCCGGGGACGACGGAGCCGGGCGGCGCCGCGGGCGATACCGGTTGGCCGCCACCTCCGGAATCGGCCGCGACCCTGGCGCCCCTCCATTCCGCTCCCGCGATGGTCCCCGGAGCGGGCTACTGGCCCCGGCCTCCGGTGCTGGTGCCCTGTGCTCCGCCCTATTACTGGTGCATCGCCCTGCCTACCCCGCTGTACCACCCCCCACCGCGGGCCGCCTACTAGCGCGCGCCGTTCCGCCACCCCTCCGGCGCTTGGGAGACTCCCCGTCATGTCTTCGAAAGGCGGGGAGGGCGGGCGTCAGGCGCATGAACGGCGTTGCGTTTGGAGTGGTGGGTCAGGGCCAGGTGAAGCTGGGTGTAGAGGATTGAGTAGCGGACCAAGGCAGGGTGGAGCTGGGCGCACCGGGTGGTCCCGGAATCTGGTCGAGAATGGTCACGCCTGCATACAACGTCACGGATAATTCTCCAGATCGAAAGACATGAACAGGCGCGCAATGGCATGAAGTCGAGCTTCGACCTGTCGGCACTGGGCCGGCGACTGGCGAGCGAATCGGGCACGCTCTCCCTCATGGACGACCTCGGCGCGGTGGCCGCGGGCAGCGGAGACATCGTGAATCTCGGGGGTGGCAACCCGAGCCTCATCCCCGCCGCGGAGAAGGTGTTCCGGGCGCACATGCAGGCGCTCATGCACCGGGACGGCGCGTTCGAACGCGCGGTGGGCAGCTACGACGGCCCGGCCGGCGACCGGGGCTTTGCCGGTGCGCTTGCCCGCCTGTTCCGGCAGGAGCTGGGTTGGGACGTGGGTGAGCGCAACATCGCGATCACCAACGGCAGCCAGTCGGCCTTCCTCGCCCTGTTCAACCTGCTCGCGGGCCCGGATGGCGGCGGGCGCCGGCGGCGTATCCTTCTGCCGCTCTCGCCGGAGTACATCGGATACGCGGACCTCGGTCTCGCCCCCGATCTCTTCACTTCCCGCCGGGCCACCATCACCTGCCTGGAGGAGGGTCTCTTCAAGTACGGAGTCGACTTCGAGGGTCTCGAAGGGGTCGAGGACATCGCCGCGGTCTGCGTGTCGCGACCGACCAACCCGACCGGCAACGTGGTGACCGATGAGGAGATCGAACGCCTCGGGGCCTTCGCCCGCGCGCGCGATGTGCCGCTCATCGTGGACAACGCCTACGGGCTCCCCTTTCCCGGAATCGTGTTCGGGGACGCATCGCCGAGCTGGGACGAAGGGACCATCCTCTGCATGAGCCTCTCCAAGCTCGGCCTGCCCGGGCTCCGGATCGGCATCGTGGTCGCCCGCGAGGAGATCGTCTCGGCGCTCGCCGCGGTCAACGCGATCTTCTGTCTGGCGCCCGGGAGCCTCGGTCCCGCGTTCGCGACCGGTCTGGTCGAAAGCGGCGAGGTGCTCGCGCTCGGCCGCGATGTCATCCGCCCGCACTACGCGGAGCGGGCCGAGCGCGCGGTCGGCATCCTGCTTCGCGGACTCGGAGACTGCGACGTGCGAATCCACCGGCCCGAAGGCGCGTTCTTCCTCTGGCTGTGGATGCCCGGCTTGCCGGTGACGAGCGCGGAGCTCTACGAACGGCTCAAGGCGCGCGGGGTGATCGTGGTGTCCGGCCACCACTTCTTTCCCGGGCTCGGGCACGACGACTGGCCGCACAAGCACGAGTGCATCCGCATCAGCTACGCCGACGAGTGGAGCCGGATCGAGCGGGGACTCGAAATCGTCATCGACGAAGTGCGCCGCGCCCGCAACGGCGTCTGAGCGCCGCTGTCGGCCCGACGGCCTCCCGGTCGTCGACCCAGGTCTCCCGGTTGCTCCGATTAACCTACCCGGGCACGTCTCCGACGGTAGAGAAGGTGGTGAGCCCGCGTCGGGGCGCGGCGCGGTCTGGCCCAGGTACGCCCGCGCGCCCCTGATCCTCGCGACCCGGTCCAACCAGGTGGTGGCGCTCCGTGCCCGGCTCAGGACTCCCCTGTCAGGCGTTCCGCGTGCGGGAGGCGCTCCGTGGCCGGCTCAGATCTCCCGTGCCAAGCGTTCCGCGTGCCCGGTGTAGGTGCTCGGGGTCAGCGCCCACAGGCGCGCTCTCGCCTCGTCGGGAATCTCCAGCTCGCCGATGAAGCGCTCGATGGCTTCCCGGTCCACGGCGCGTCCTCGGGTAAGTTCCTTGAGTCGCTCGTAGGCGTCCGCCATCCCGTAGCGCCGGAGCAGGGTCTGGATCGGCTCGGCAAGCACCTCCCACGCCGCTTCCAGGTCGCGCTCCATCGCCGCATCGTCGACTTCGACCCGCGCGAGGCCGCGCAGACAGGAGCGCCAGGCGAGCACCGAGTGGGCGAGCCCGGTGCCCGTGCTGCGCTGTGCGGTCGAATCGCTGAGGTCCCGCTGCAGGCGCGAGACCGGGAGTTTCGACGCGAGATGGGAGAGCAGGGCGTTGGCGATGCCGAGGTTGCCCTCGGCGTTCTCGAAGTCGATGGGGTTGACCTTGTGCGGCATGGTCGAAGAACCGACCTCGCCCGCGCGCGTGCGCTGACGGAAGTAGCCAAGCGAGATGTAGGTCCAGGCGTCGCGGCAGAGGTCGAGGAGGACGGTATTGAAGCGCATCAGGGCGTGAAACAGCTCAGCCATCCAGTCGTGCGCCTCGATCTGGGTGGTGCAGGGGTTGAACTCGAGGCCGAGGTCCGTGACGAAGGTTTCGGCGATTCCGGGCCAGTCGAGCTCGGGGCACGCAAACAGGTGCGCGTTGTAGTTGCCGACCGCGCCGTTGAACTTCCCCCGCACCGCTACGCGCGCCACCTCGTCGGCCTGGCGGCGAAGACGGACCGCGAACACCGCCATCTCCTTGCCGAGGGTGGTGGGCGTTGCGGCCTGACCGTGGGTGCGGGCGAGCATGGCGCGACCCGCGTGGCGGTGGGCGAGAGCGCGGAGCGCCGCAATGACCTCGTCCATGACCGGCAGCAACACCTGTGCTCGCGCCTCCTTGATCATCAGCGCGTAGGCGAGGTTGTTGATGTCTTCGGAGGTGCACGCGAAGTGCAGAAGCTCCCGGTGGAGGTGGAGCTCCGGTAGGTCCTCAAGTCGCTCACGTAGGTAGTACTCCACCGACTTCACATCGTGGCGGGTTCTGCCCTCGATCTCCTTGACCCGGGCCGCTTGCGCCTCGTCGAAGCTCTCGACCAGCGTATCGAGCGCGCGCAGTTCGCTTTCCTCGACTGGCCGCCCTCTGGTCAGCTCGGGGCGTCGCGCGAGGACCTTGAACCACTCCACTTCGACCCGGATGCGCTGCCGGATCAGTCCGGATTCGCTGAAGAGCGGGCGTAGCTCCGGCACCTGGTCGCGATAGCGGCCGTCGACCGGCGATATCGCGCTGAGGGCGCTAAGGGACATTGGGATTCGCAGCCCCGCGACTCGCGGGGCCCGTCGCTTCAGGCCTTGCGGCCGGTGGACGCTTCGAATGCCGCCTTCTGATCCGCGCTCGCTTCCTTCTGGTAGCGCTCCCGCCATTCCCCGAAGGGCATGCCGTACACGATCTCGCGCGCGTCGTCGTAGGAGATGTCGTGGCCCTGGGTCTCCGCCCCGGCCCGGTACCACTTCGACAGGCAGTTGCGGCAGAAGCCGGCGAGGTTCATGAGGTCGATGTTCTGAACGTCGGTGCGCTCGCGCAGGTGGTCGACCAGGGTGCGGAATGCGGCGGCTTCGCACTCGATTCGGGTTCGCTCATCCATCTCGCGTTTCCTCTCGGGGGGCAGATCGGGGGGCGGATTGGGGCGCATCATGCTTCAGCGTGCGAGCTCGCGCAGCACGTAGTGCAGGATGCCTCCGTGGGTGTAGTAGTCCCACTCCTTGGGGGTGTCGATGCGCACGCGGGCGTGGAAGACGCGTGGCTCCTCGCCCGGTGCGCGCACGTGGATCTCGACTTCCTCCGCGCCGGGGCGGAGTCCGCGGACATCGAATGTCTCGCGGCCCGTCAGCCCCAGGGAGTCCGCGTCCTCGCCGTCGCGGAACTGCAGGGGCGCCACTCCCATGCCGACGAGATTGGATCGGTGGATGCGCTCGAAGCTCTTGACGAGCACCGCGCGCACCCCGAGCAGGAGCACCCCCTTCGCCGCCCAGTCCCGCGACGAGCCGCTCCCGTACTCGCTGCCGCCGATGACGATCAGGGGCACCCCCTCGTCCCGGTAGCGCATGGCCGCATCGTAGATGGACATCTGCTCGCCGCCGGGCTGATGGCGGGTCCAGCCGCCCTCGGTGCCCGGAGCGAGCCGGTTGCGCAGGCGCACATTGGCGAAGGTGCCGCGCATCATCACTTCGTGATTGCCGCGCCGGGAGCCGTAGGAGTTGAAGTCCTTGGGGTCGACCCCGTGCGCGAGGAGATACTCGCCCGCCGGGCTCTCCGCCTTGATCGCGCCCGCCGGCGAGATGTGGTCGGTGGTGATGCTGTCGCCGAGCAGGGCGAGCACCCGGGCGCCGGAGATATCCTCAAGCTCCCCGGGATTTCGGGTCATCCCCTCGAAGTAGGGCGGGTGGCGCACGTAGGTCGAAGACTCGTCCCAGGTGAAGTGGTCCGAGTGCGCCACGTCGAGTCCCCGCCAGCGGGCGTCGCCCGCGAAGAGGTTTTCGTAGCTCGCCCGAAACATCCGTGAATTCACGGTGGAGCGAACGGTGTCGTGAATCTCGGCCGCGCTCGGCCAGAGGTCCTCGAGGAAGACCGCTTTCCCGTCGCTTCCGGTGCCCAGGGGGTCGCGGTAGGGGTCGATGTCGACCCGGCCCGCAAGCGCATAGGCCACCACGAGAGGGGGCGAGGCGAGAAAGTTCATGCGCACATCGCCGTGCACCCTCCCTTCGAAGTTCCGGTTGCCCGAGAGCACCGAACAGGCGATGAGATCGCCCTCCCGCACCGCCGCGCCGACCGCGGCGGGCAGCGGTCCCGAGTTCCCGATGCAGGTGGTGCACCCGTAGCCGACGAGGTGGAAGCCGAGCGCTTCGAGATCCTCCATCAGCCCGGCCTTGCGCAGGTACTCCGTGACCACCAGGGACCCGGGGGCGAGACTGGTCTTCACCCAGGGCGGAACCCGCAGGCCCCGCGCCCGAGCGTTGCGGGCGAGCAGGCCGGCGCCGATCATGACCGCGGGATTTGAGGTGTTGGTGCACGAGGTGATCGCCGCGATGACCACCGCGCCGTCCGTGAGGGAGAAGTGGGCGCCGTCGTGGTCCACCGCGACCTCGCCGCTCGCCTCGGGGCGACGCTTGGCCCGCTCGTCCCGGTAGCGCTCGAGCTCGTGGTCGACGGTGGCCTTCGCCCCGGTGAGGGCGATGCGGTCCTGGGGACGCCGGGGACCCGCGATGCTCGGCACGACCTCGCTCATGTCGAGATGGAGCAGGTCGCTGTATCGGGCGGGCGCGGTGTCCGCCTCCGCGAAGAGATCCTGGGCCCGGGCATAGGCCTCGACCAGAGCCACCTGTTCGCTCGAGCGTCCGCTCAGCTCCAGGTAGCGCAGGCACTCCGAATCGATGGGGAACATGCCGCAGGTGGCGCCGTACTCCGGCGCCATGTTGGCGATGGTGGCCCGGTCGGCGAGAGGCAGACTGGCGAGTCCCTCACCGAAGAACTCCACGAACTTGCCCACCACTCCCCGCTCGCGAAGCATCTGAACGACGGTCAGCACCAGGTCGGTCGCGGTGGCGCCGCCGGGCAGGCGTCCGGTGAGACGGAAGCCGACGACATTCGGAATGAGCATGGTGATCGCCTGGCCGAGCATCGCGGCCTCCGCCTCGATGCCGCCCACCCCCCAGCCGAGCACCCCCAGTCCGTTGATCATCGTGGTGTGCGAGTCGGTGCCGACGACGGTATCGGGAAAGGCGAGCGCGCTCCCGTTCGCCTGCGCCGTGAACACCACCCGGGCGAGGTGCTCCAGGTTGACCTGGTGGACGATGCCGGTATTGGGCGGCACGACCTTGAAGTCCTGAAAGGCGTTCTGTCCCCAGCGCAGGAAGGCGTAGCGTTCTCGGTTGCGCTCGAACTCGATCTCGGCGTTGGCGGCGTGCGCGCCGGGGCGGCCGAAAGTGTCGACCTGCACCGAGTGGTCGATGACGAGCTCCGCGGGCGACAGCGGATTGATCTTTGCCGGATCGCCGCCGAGCCCTCGCACCGCGTCGCGCATCGCGGCGAGATCGACGAGCGCGGGAACGCCGGTGAAGTCTTGCAGGATCACCCGCGAGGGGGTGAAGGCGATCTCCGTCGCCGGCTCGGCGCTGGGGTCCCAGCCCGCGAGCGCCGCGATGTCCTCCCGGGTTACGTTCGTTCCGTCCTCATGGCGCAGCAGGTTCTCCAGCAGGACCTTGAGCGACCAGGGCAGGGTGGAGACGGGGAAGTCGTTCTCCAGCGCGCGCAGGCTGAAGAACTCGTAGCGTTGCTCGTCGGCGCTGAGGGTGGTGCGGGCGTTGAAGCTGTCGTGCATGGATTTCCTCGGACTCAAGGAGCGACGACGGGGCGGCTATCCCGCCGGCCGTTGGCCGGCTTTGGGAGAGGGGCCCCAGGTGGCCGCAGAGGTGATGTTACGCGTCAAGAATGATGTGCAAAGAATTGATTGAGCGGGGATAACTCGGAACCACCACTTGCTACATGTGAATGGCGCGACCGTCCACCGCGAGCGCCGCCTCGTGCAGGCTCTCAGAGAGGGTGGGGTGGGCGTGAACGATCCGGGCGAGGTCCTCGGTGCTCGCGTGAAAGGCCATCGCGGTGACCGCCTCGGCAATGAGTTCGGAGGCCTGTGCCCCGAAGATGTGCACTCCGAGCAGACGATCGCTCTGCGCGTCGCCGAGCATCTTGACCATGCCCTCGGTGTCGCCGGCGCCCCGGGCGCGTCCTAGCGCCATGTAGGGAAAGGCGCCGGCGCGGTACGCGATGCCCGCGCCCTTCAGCTCGGCCTCGGTCTTGCCGACCCACGCGACCTCGGGGTGGGTGTAGATGACGAAAGGCACGAGCCCGTGATCGATCTCGACGGCCTCGCCCGCGATGTGCTCGGCGACCGCCATGCCTTCCTCGGATGCCTTGTGGGCGAGCATGGGGCCCGCCACCGCATCGCCGATGGCGTAGACCCCCTCCACCGAAGTGCGGCACCGGGCGTCGACCTCGATGCGCCCGGCCGCGTCGAGGCGAAGACCCACCGCCTCGGTCCGGAGTCCTTCCTTCTCCGCCCGGCGGCCGACCGCGACCACCAGCCGGTCGAACTCGAATGTCTCGTCCGCACCGTCCTTGCGGCAGGTGACCCGCACGCCGTCCGGTCCGACCTCGGTCGCGGTGACCATGGTGCCGAGACGGATGTCGAGTCCCTGGGCGGTAAAGGAGGCGAGGGCGGCTGCCGCGACCTCTCGGTCGGCGGCGACGAGGAAATCGTCGAGCGCTTCGAGCAGCGTGACCTCGGCCCCGAGACGCCGCCACACGCTGCCGAGCTCGAGCCCGATCACGCCCGCTCCGATGATCCCCAGGCGCCGGGGCACTTCCGTGAACGCGAGCGCCCCCTCGTTGTCGACGATGCGCTCGCCGTCGGTCTTTGCCATCGGCAGCTCGATCGGGCTAGAGCCGGTCGCGACGATGATGTTGCGCGCCGCCAGCACCTCGGCTTCCCCCCCTCCGGCCGGAGTGACCTCCACCTGGTTTCCGGAAACGAGAGCGCCCTCGCCCTGGAACCACTGCACCCGGTTCTTCTTGAACAGGCCCGCGATGCCGCGGGTCAAGGTGCTGACCACCTTCTCCTTGCGCGCCTGCATGGCGGTGACGTCGATCGACGCTTCCCGTACGCGAATGCCGTGGGAGGGGAGCAGGTGCTGGAGGTTGTGGTAGTGGTGAGAGGAATCGAGGAGGGCCTTGGAGGGTATGCAGCCCACGTTGAGGCAGGTGCCGCCCAGCACCGGCCGGCCCTTGCCGTCTCGCCACCGGTCCACGCATGCGGTGCGCAACCCGAGCTGGGCGCAGCGGATCGCGGCAACGTAACCGCCCGGACCGGCGCCGATCACCACGACATCGAATTCCTTCATGGGTTGCTCCATTGCGAGGCGGCAGGGCTCGAAACGATCGCGTGGCGCATCCCGCCGGTCTCGCCCGAAGCGGGTGGCGGCAGCGGTCCGCGGCGTGCCGGCCGGACGCTCAAACGTCGAGCAGCAGGCGCGCCGGGTCTTCGATCGCTTCCTTGATGGTGACCAGGAAGACCACCGCTTCGCGCCCATCGATGATGCGGTGATCGTAGGAGAGGGCGAGGTACATCATCGGCCGCACCACCACCTCGCCGTCGACGACGACCGGGCGCTCCTCGGTCTTGTGCATGCCGAGGATGGCGCTCTGAGGCGGGTTGAGAATCGGGGTCGAGAGAAGCGAGCCGAATACGCCGCCGTTGGAGATGGTGAAGGTGCCCCCGCTCATCTCCTCGACGCGGAGCGTGCCCTCGCGGGCCCGCGCGCCGAAGTCGGCGATCTGCGACTCGATCTGCGCAAAGGACATGCCTTCGACGTTGCGCAGGATCGGCACCACCAGCCCCCGTGGCGATCCCACCGCTACGCCGATGTCGCAGTAATCGTGGTAGACGATATCCGGCCCCTCGATGTACGCGTTGACGGCGGGAATGCGTTGCAGGGCCCGTACCGCCGCTCTTGCGAAGAAGGACATGAAGCCGAGCCGCACGCCGTGGGCCTTCTCAAAGTCGTCGCGGTAGCGCTGGCGCATCGCCATCACCGGCCCCATGTCCACCTCGTTGAAGGTGGTGAGGATGGCGGCGCGGTTCTGCGCCTCCTTGAGGCGCTCGGCGACGCGCGCGCGCAGGCGGCTCATCTTCTCCCGCCGTTCGACGCGTCCTCCTGGCGTCTCGGAGGGAGACGAAGGTCTCGGGGCCGGCTCCGAGGCGGCGGACTCGGCGGCCTTCGCGGGCGCGGGCGGCGCGAGGGCGGGCTCCGGGGCGCCGGCCGGGGCAGCCTTCTCGCTTGCTCCTGCCTTCGGGTCGTGCGCGAGCACGTCCTCCTTGGTGATGCGCCCGTCGCGCCCGGTGCCGGCGACCCGGGCGAGGTCTATCCCGCGCTCCGCGGCCGCCTTGCGCGCAGCGGGGCTGGGGCGCGGTGCGGACGAGGAGGCCGGAGCCTCATCGCCATGCGCGGGGGCGGGCGCGTCTTCCGCGCCACCCGTGCTCTGCGGCGCCGGCGCGCCCGTGGCCGCGTCGGAGGAGGGGGCGGCGGCCGGGGCGGCGCTGGCCCCGCTCGCCTCGGTATCGATCCGGGCGAGCACGTCCTCGCTTTGCACCGTGTCCCCGTCGCGGTGGACGATCTCCGCCAGCACTCCCGCGTGCGGAGCGGGAACCTCCAGCACCACCTTGTCCGTCTCCAGCTCGATCAGGATCTCGTTCTTGGCGACCGCTTCGCCTTCGCGCTTCTTCCAGTCAAGCAGGGTCGCGTCGGGGACGGATTCCGCCAGTACTGGCACTTTCACGTCGATCAGCATGCGTGTGTTCTCGTCAGGCGCTCATGCGCTGCTTCGTGCTCTCGGTGTCGAGCGCAAGCGCGGTGTTGACCAGCTCGCGCTGCTCGGCCAGGTGCACGTTCAGGTAACCGGCGGCGGGGGAGGCTGAGTAGGTGCGCCCCGCGTAGCTCAGCCGGTGGTGCTTTCCAATCAGCCCCGCGAGGTGCCGGCGGGAGAGCATGAAGAACCAGGTGCCCTGGTTGCGCGGCTCTTCCTGGGTCCAGCAGATCTCGTGCGCCTTGGGGTAGCGCGCGATGATGTTCTTGATCTCGTCTTCCGGGAAGGGGTAGAGCTGCTCGACGCGCACGATGGCGATGTGGTCGAGACGGTGCTCGCGTCGTTTCTCCACCAGGTCGTAGTAGACCTTGCCCGTGCACAGCACCAGCCTGGTTACCTGCTCGGGATCGATGGGGTCGATTTCGTCGATGAGCAGCTCGAATCCGCCCTCGGTGAGCGCGCCGCGAGGCGAGGTCGCGACGCGGTGGCGCAGCAGGCTCTTGGGAGTCATCACGACAAGGGGACGTCGGTAGGGTCGCAGCATCTGGCGCCGCAGCAGATGGAACATCTGGGCGGGGGTGCTCGGCACGCACACCTGCATGTTGTCGTCGGCGCAGAGCTGGAGGTAGCGCTCCAGGCGCGCCGAGGAGTGCTCCGGTCCCTGCCCGTCGTACCCGTGGGGCAGAAACATCACGAGTCCGCAGTAGCGTCCCCATTTGGATTCGCAGGAGCTCAGGAACTGATCGATCACGACCTGGGCGCCGTTGGCGAAATCGCCGAACTGCGCTTCCCAGATCGTCAACGCCTCCGGCTCGGCGGTCGCGAATCCGTACTCGAAGGCGAGCACCGCCTCCTCGGAAAGGAGCGAGTTGATGACGCGAAAGCTCGGCTGGTCCGGGCCGAGATGCTCGAGCGGAGTGTGCGTGCCGCGGCGTTTCTGGTTGTGGAGCACCGCGTGACGGTGGAAGAAGGTGCCGCGCTGGCTGTCCTGGCCCGAGAGGCGTACCGAGTAGCCGTTGTCGAGCAGGCTCGCGTAGGCGAGGTTCTCCGCGAAGCCCCAGTCCATCGGTCGTTCGCCGCGGGCCATCTCCAGGCGCGCATCGAGGATGCGTTGCACACTGCGGTGTAGCTCGAATTCCCCGGGGTAGCGGCACATCGCCGTCCCCAGCGCCTCGATCTTTTCGAGCGGGATGGTGGTGTCGGCCGGGTCGCGCCAGTGGGTGCCGAAATAGGGGGTCCAGTCGGCGATGAACTCCTGCGGATGATCGGGCACGAGAGGGCGGGACATCACGTGGTTCTGTTCGAGCGCCGAGTGATGGGTCTCGGACCATTCCTCGTACTCGTTTTCCCGGATAACCCCCTCGGAGATGAGCTGATCGGCGTAGGTGCGGCGCGGTCCTTTCTGATCGCGGACCTTCTTGTACATCACGGGCTGGGTGGCGAGCGGCTCGTCGGACTCGTTGTGGCCCCAACGGCGATAGCACACGAGGTCGAGCACCACGTCCTTCTTGAAACGCATGCGGAAGTCGAGGGCGAGCTGCGCCACGAACACCGCGGCCTCGGCATCGTTGCCGTTGACATGGAAGATCGGCGCCTGCACCAGCTTGGCGACATCGGTGCAGTAGAGAGTGGAGCGGGTGTCGCGGGGATCGCTGGTCGTGAACCCGATCTGGTTGTTCACGATGACGTGGATGGTGCCCCCGGTGCTGTAGCCGCGGGTCTCGGAGAGGTTCAGAGTCTCGGTCACCACGCCTTGTCCGGCGAACGCGGCGTCGCCGTGCACGAGTATCGGCAGCACCGCGGTCTGCTCCTCGTCGCCCCGGCGCTCCTGGCGCGCCCGCACCGACCCTTCCACCACCGGGTTGATGATCTCCAGGTGGGAGGGGTTGAAGGCGAGCACGAGGTGCATCGGGCCACCGGGGGTTTCCACGTCGGAAGAAAAGCCGAGGTGATACTTCACGTCGCCGGAGCCGGACCCGACCTCGATCTTCCCTTCGAACTCGCCGAAGAGAGTCTTGGGGTGCTTGCCGAGAATGTTGACGAGCACGTTGAGCCGACCCCGGTGCGCCATGCCGATGATCGCCTCGCGCACGCCTTGCGTGCCGGCGCGCTGTATGACCTCGTCGAGCATCGGGATGAGGTTCTCGCCGCCTTCGAGAGAGAAACGCTTCTGCCCCACGTACTTGCGGTGCAGGTACTCCTCGAGCGTTCGCGCCGCAGTGATCCAGTGGAGGATATTGCGCTTCTTGGCGTGGTCGAAGTTCGGCCGGCCGCGGGTACGCTCCAGGCGCTCCTGCACCCAGCGCTTCTGCTCGGTCGACGAGACGTGGGTGAGCTCGGTGCCGATACTGCGCGAGTAGGTGTCGCGCAGCAGGGAGCAGATTTCCTCGAGCGTCGCCTCGGGGGCCATGTACACCGAGCCGGTGTTGAAGGTGCGGCGCATGTCCGCATCGTCGAACCCGTAGTACTCCGGATTCGTGTCGGGAATGGAGGGGCGCTCGTACAGCTCTTCGTAGAGCCCGAGGGGGTCGAGGTCGGCTTCCTGATGACCGCGGTAGCGCAGAGCGCTGATGAGCTGCAGCACCTTCGCCTGCTTCGCCGCGACTTCCGAGAGGCTCTCGGAGGGGAGGCGCGTCGGGGCGGTGGAGGTCTCGCCCGCCTGGTCGAGGCCCTCGAAACAGGCGCGCCAATCGCCATCGACGCTGGCCGGGTCGTTGAGCCAGGACTCGTAAAGAGTCTCGACCCAGGCGGCGTTCACACCGTTAAGGAGCGAGGGTTCCGCCATCGGGGCTCCTTCGGGGCTCGGGTCGAGCTTCGAGATCGGGATGCGACGCAGAATCTGGCCGGTGCGCGCCCTTGGCTCTCTCAAGTCGTCGAGACATGGCGGCGAGCTCTCGTGCGGGCCGTGGTGGCGCTTCGCTTCCTGCAGGTGGGGCGGGTAGATACCTCCAGGGCCCATTGTAGCCGACAAACGTTTGAATTCGGTACCAAATGTGTGGGGTTTGTCCGGGCCCTGCCGGACTGCGCCCACGCGCGCGCATCGGAGTTCGCGTTTTCGCGTATCCTGAAGGGTGATGGGGCGCTTCGCATGCGCGTCGCGTGACTGCGGCGCCGCCCGGGTGCCGCGCCATCGGCGCCAAGTTCGAGGTACGACCATGCACGAGAAACGAGTCGTCACGATCCGGGACTCCGCCACCGGAAAGTCGGCCGAATGTCCGGTAGTCGAGGGCACTCACGGGCGACCGGTTGTCGATATCCGGGGAATCGAGAGGGAACTCGGATGTTTCACCTACGACCCCGGATACGCCACCACCGCGGCCTGCCGCAGCTCGATCACCTATATCGACGGAGAGAAGGGCGAGCTGCTTTACCGCGGCTACCCGATCGAGCAGCTCGCCGAGAAGAGCGATTACCTCGAAGTGTGCTACCTGCTGCTCTACGGCGAGCTGCCGGACCGCGCACAGTGGGAGGAGTTCAACGCCGCAATCCGGCGCCATACGATGGTGCACGAGGGGATCCGGCGCTTCATGTTCGGCTATCGCTACGGCGCTCATCCCATGGGCATGCTGGTTGGCATCGTGGGGGCGCTGTCCACCTACTACCACGACTCGCTCGATGTGAACGCGCCGGAGCATCGCATTCTTTCCGCGATTCGCCTCATCGCAAAGATGCCCTCGATTGCGGCCGACTGCTACAAGCACAGCATCGGCCAACCGTACATGTATCCGATTAACTCCCTCGGGTACGTCGAGAACTTCCTGCAAATGATGTTCGCGGTGCGCGCCGAGCCTTACGTGCCCAATCCGGTGGCGGTGCGCGCGCTGGAGACGATCCTCATCCTTCACGCCGATCACGAGCAGAACGCCAGCACCTCCACCGTGCGGCTCGCGGGAAGCTCCGGCGCGAATCCCTTCGCGTGCATCGCGGCCGGCATCGCCACCTTGTGGGGACCCGCGCACGGCGGCGCCAACGAAGCGGTGATCGGGCTCCTCGAATCGATTGGCGAGCCCGCCAATATCCCCAAGTTCATCGCCCGCGCCAAGGATCGCAACGATCCCTTCCGCCTGATGGGCTTCGGACACCGGGTGTACAAGAACTTCGATCCCCGGGCGACCCTGATCCGCCAGGCCTGCCACGATCTCCTGCAGGATCTCGACGCCGGCAACCAGCCTCTCTTCGAGATCGCGCTCGAGCTCGAACGCATCGCGCTTGAGGACGACTATTTCGTCGCGCGCAAGCTCTATCCGAACGTGGATTTCTACAGCGGCATCATCCTGCGCGCGCTCGGGATTCCGCTCAACATGTTCACGGTGCTCTTCGCGATGGCGCGAAGCGTCGGGTGGATCGCCCAGTGGCTGGAGATGATGGTGGACGAGGAGCAGCGCATTGGCCGGCCCCAGCAGCTCTATGACGGCGCGGCGCGTCGCGACTACCAGCCCCTCGCGGAGCGCCACGCATGAGTCCCGCCCGCATCGCGGTCACCGGGGCCGCCGGACAAATCTCCTACTCGCTCCTGTTTCGCATCGCTTCGGGAGAACTTCTCGGCAAGGAGCGGCCGGTCATCTTGCACCTGCTCGAGATCACGCCCGCGCTTAAGGCGCTGCGGGGGGTCGTGATGGAGCTCGACGATTGCGCATTTCCCTTGCTGCAAGACGTGGTAACGACCGATGACGCGTCGCGTGCGTTCCGGGATGCCGACTATGCCTTCCTGGTGGGGGCCCGCCCGCGCAGCGCGGACATGGAGCGCCGCGACCTGCTCGCGGAGAACGGCAAGATATTCGCCCCGCAGGGCCGGGCGCTCAACGAGCACGCGTCACGAGACGTGCGGGTCGTGGTGGTCGGCAACCCCGCGAACACCAATGCGCTCATCGCGATGCGCAACGCGCCGGATCTCGATCCCACCCGGTTCAGCGCGATGACCCGTCTCGACCACAACCGGGCGCTCGCCCAGATTGCCGAGCGCTGCGATGCGCAAGTGCGCGACGTGCGCATGGTCACGATCTGGGGAAACCATTCGGCTACGCAGTACCCGGATCACCGCCACGCCACGGTGCGTGGCCAGTCCGCTTCAGAACTGCTCGACCCGGCCTGGGTGCGCGAGACCTTCATCCCGCGCGTGCAAAGAAGGGGCACCGAGATCATCGAGGCTCGGGGCGCTTCGAGCGCCGCGTCCGCCGCCCACGCCGCCCTCTGTCACATGCGCGACTGGGTGCTCGGGACGAGGGAAGGGGACTGGGTGAGCATGGCCGTGCCGAGCGACGGGAGCTACGGAATACCGGAAGGCGTCATCTACTCCTATCCCGTCACCACCGCCGCCGGCGAGTACCGGGTGGTGTCCGGCCTGGAGATCGACGCCTTCAGCCGCGAGAAGATGGACGCAACCCACCGGGAGCTCGAAGAGGAACGCGACGCGATCCGGGACCTGCTCTGAGCGGCGGCGGGGTTACTCCGAGTGCCGCTGGGGCGAGGGAATTGAATGGCCGCCCGCAGCAGCCTCACCCCGGCACTCGCTTCCTCTGCTACCGCTGCTCCCTTCCGGGCCTGACGGGGTTCGCAGTCTGACGATGCGGGGGGACCGATGCGGGCCGCCGAGCCGCAGTATACGTGGAAGCGGGGCCCGCTTGTCGCCACCGGGGTACCTGCCAAAAAGTGTCCGCCCGTGTCGGATACGGGTACCGGATCCGGCCGCCGCGTCGGTGCCGAATGCCAGTGATTGACCGGCGTTCTTTCGAAGTCACTAGAGGAGATAAGTGATGCTGACCTCCCTGTCCGGACGTTCCGTTATCGTGACCGGCGCCAGCAAAGGCATCGGCAAGGGTATCGCCCGCGTGTTCGCTCGACAGGGGGCGAAGGTGCTGGTGGTATCGCGCAATCTCGCGGAAGCCGAGGCGAGCGCGGCGGATATCGGGAACGGGGCAAGCGCTTTCAGAGCCGACGTTGGCGACTTCGACCAGTGCCGGGCGATGGCAGCGGCCGCGCTCGAGCGCCACGGCGGGCTCGACATCCTGTGCGCGAACGCAGGGATCTATCCGCAAACCGGCATCGAGGACATGGACCCCTCGGAGTGGGACCATGTGATGAGCACCAACCTGACGGGCAGTTTCCTGAGCGTCAAGGCCTGCCTGCCCGCGCTGAAGCGCTCGAACCAGGGGCGCATCATCCTGACCTCGTCGATCACCGGTCCGATGACCGGCTTTCCGGGTTGGGCGCACTACGGCGCGTCGAAGTCCGGCCAGCTCGGGTTCATGCGTTCCGCCTGCATCGAACTTGCCCGCCACGGCATCACCGTGAACGCGGTGCTGCCTGGCAACATCATCACCGAGGACATGGGGGGCCTGGGCGATGACTACCACTCGTCCATGGTGGCCTCCATCCCGCTCAAGAAGCTCGGGGAGGTCGAGGACATCGGCTACGCGGTGCTCTTCCTCGCCTCGAAGGAAGCGGGCTACATCACCGGTCAGACGATCACCGTCGACGGCGGGCAGGTCCTGCCCGAGTCGCTGGAGGCGCTGGAGTAGGAAATCCGCGGGGGCGGTGAGAGGTCGGCGGGAGCCTCCGTCAAAACAAGTCCGCTCAGGGCCGCGGGCTCGTTCGTCCCTGTCCAATCCCGAAGCCTTTGCTTCACCAAGCCTGCCAGATGCCGCACGGCTTCGACATCGAGGGATAAGGTCGATTTCACGGCCATGACGGCCGCCTCACACGTAGATTGCATATTGTGATTCGACCGCAATTTGTGGTTCGATCGCAGGCGAACAACGTCAGGAGGTGGCCCCCATGAACCCGTCCCCTGTATCCCGTCTGTTCGACGAGCAACCCCTGCACCCCGAGCCGGAACGCTCCCCCACTCTTGCCGCTCGCTACTACGTCGACCCCGACGTTTTCGAGGCGGAGAAGGAAGCCATCTTCTATCGGAGCTGGCAGTTCGCCGCGCATCGCAGCCAGCTCGACACCCCGGGCAAGTTCGTCACCACCCGCATCCACGATCAGGAGATCTTCCTGATCTGCAACGCCGACGGCGAGGTCCGTGCGTTCTACAACGCGTGCGCGCACCGTGCCCATCCTCTCGTCGAGGGGCAGGGATGCACGCAGCGCCTCGTCTGCCCGTATCACGCCTGGACCTACGATCTGGACGGGCGCCTGCTCCACGCGCGGGGCACCCAGTCGATGGCCCACTTCGAGCGTGACGCCATCTCCTTGAGCGAGGTGCGCACCGAGTGGCTGCTCGACTTCGTGTTCATCAATCTCGACGACACGGCACTGCCTATGGCGAGGCAGGCGCCGGGACTCGCGGACGACATTCGAGCCCACCTGCCGATGTACGACGAACTGGTCGCGCGCGGGGAGCGAAACTTCGTGCCGCCCGAGATGCGTGCCAACTGGAAGGTCGTGGTCGACAACTTCCTGGAGTGCTATCACTGTCGGACCGCGCACCCGACCTTCTCCGAGACCCTCGACGTGTCGCGTACCGACATTGTTGTTGACGGAATCGTCTCTCGACAGTCGATGCCGGTGTCGGACGACCCCGGCGATACGCCCTATGTCGTCGGCCCGGACGAACCGGTACAGCTCGGCACGTTCTGGTTCCTCTGGCCGAACACCTCCGTCGTGCTGCCACCGGGGCCGCCATCACTGTACATGTCGCGATTCACACCGCTCGAGCCCGAGCGCACCCGGCGGCACTTCTTCAACATCGGTCTACCGGGAGAAATCGGCGATGCGGAGCGGGCCCGCGATCACTGGGCGTCGGACTTCGTCGGACCCGAGGACATTCGGCTCTGCGAGGCGGTGCAGCGGGGGCTGCGGCAACGCGGCTACAACCAGGGACGCTATGTCATCGACGCGGCGCGAGACGAGTGGTCGGAGCATGCGCTGCACCACTTTCACCGGCAGTATCTCGAGCACATGACTGTGCCTTCCGGAAAGTCCCCAGCCGACGATCACTTGGGCAGGCCACGTTCGCCGTAGAGCAGGTCGCCATGGTCGATTGCCGACGGTCCGAGGGCCATTAGCGCCGCGCAGCGCTCGGCAATGGCCCGGAGCTCGCGGGCACGGCTCGCGATCTTGCGCTTGCGGTGCTCACGCTCCAAACGCTCGCGCAAGGCAACGGTTATCGCGTCCGTCATGGTCTCTCCGGTCAGAAGGGCCAGGTCATTTGCGAGCCTGCACGTCTCGCCGTTCTTGATGGTGAGACTCATGGCTCTTCCGGTAGAAGAGTAGATACGAGTCTACCGTAGGGGCCCCTGCTGCCCGAATCGATTTGCGGGGCGTCGCTGGCGCCACCATTCACAGTCGGTCCGGTCCCCGAGCCCGGCGAGCCAGTCGAGTGAGACGTTTTCGACCGTGGTTTACGTTACGACGCTTATTCGGCGGAAGTCGTCAACAGATTCATGACGAGGCGGGTCATCAAGTCCTTGTTGGCCGGGGCGCTCTCGGCGATCAGCAGGGTGAGCGCGGTCAACGCCCGGGGATCGAGCTGGTGCCCGATGCCCTCTTGCCGCATGTAGAGCAGGAACAGGAGAGCGCCGATGCGCTTGTTGCCGTCGGTGAACGGGTGATCCTTAACGATGAAGTAGAGCAAGTGCGCCGCCTTTTCCTCGCGGCTGCGATAGAGCGCTTCGCCGAACATGGTCTGCTCAAGGTTGCCGAGAATGGCCTCGAGCGCATCGCCGCGCGGATTGCCGAACAGCGCCGTGGCCTCGCCTCGCGCCGCAAGGTCCCGCTTGAACGTGGCGATCGCGTCAAGGGTCCGGTCGAGGTCGAGCGCGCTTGTGGCGGGAAGCGCGCCGGGCGGCGTCCGCAGCCGGTCCTCGTCGTATTCCAGCAGCAGGCGCCAAGTGTCGGCATAGCCGGAAATGAGATCGAGTACGGCCTGCCCGGTCTCGTCCACCAGTGCTTGACTCTTGAGGGTCCGGGCCAGCAGGTCGAGTGTCTGGCGGGCTTCGTGGAGGCCTCGCTCGGCCAGTCGTCGCTCGTTCGCGGTGAAGCCGCGTACCAAGTGCTCGCGCAGGGTGCGCGTGGCCCACTGGCGGAACTTGGTGCCTTGCAAGGATTTGACCCGGTAGCCGACGGAGATGATTACGTCCAGGTTGTAGTGTTCCACTTCCCGCGTGACCGCCCGTCCGCCTTCGGTGCGAACTTGTGCAAAATATGCACAAGTTGCGTCGCGCTCTAACTCACCTTCTCGGAAGGTGTTGCCCACATGTCGAGCGATCACCGAGCGCTCACGACCGAACAACTCCGCCATCTGCAGCTGCGTGAGCCAGACCGTATCGTTTTCAAGGCGTACCTCCACCCGAACGTCGCCGTCCAGGCTTCCATAAACAGCAATCTCGCCGCCAGGTGCGGCAGTCGGGGTACCTTCGTTCATGGCTCCAAAACCCTCCTTGGTAAACCGTGTAACTTGCTGTATCGAGTCCCAGCACGGATGGGCGCATCGGCGAGAGGGATGCTCATCCCGTCACCTCGGTCGCGCGCCCGGGAGCGTCCAACGCCCCGGAGCTCCTGACCCTACCATCTGGAACGCGTTTCGGTAGAGCGTCTGCCGCTTGAGCGTGCTTGCCACCAGCGCGGTCAAACGCCTTCGGACGCTTGAGGACCCGCTGGATGCTGTCGCTGCTAGATTCGGACAACTTCCCGAACTTGGCCGCGATTGTCACGTCCAGATGATAGCGGATCATCAAGACCGCTGATGCCGGCGCGGGCGTCGGGGAGACGTTTGTCAATGACGTCCCCCTGGCGGGCGGACATGAGTATGGCGGGGAGGATTTCAAGGGTTCGCTTGGCCGCGCCATGCCCCTGGGTGATCTGGGCGAGGATGTGGACGAGAAACGGACGAGGACCAGGACGTGGGCGAGGGTAGGGGAAACTGCCAGAACATGGGTGGGGGCAAGGGCGAGCACGTTGTCGATCGCGAGGACGATCGCGAGGACGACGACAAGGGCGGATAGAATGCCGGCGGGATGGGCGGTGGCGAGCACTGCGCAGATCATGGTGGAATCTCTCAAGCCGGACCGTGATGGAGGGGCCCGCGCTACGGTGTGCGGTGGCGCCGTCTCACGACCCCGCGAAACGGCGTCATCGATCGGAAACCGATGAAACCCAAGGACCCTTCCAAGGAGACGATCGTCACGCATTACCCGGTTCGCCAGGGGCGGATCGGGAAGCGGATCAGCCTTCACGGCATCGGGTTTCTGTTGACGGTGGCGCTGCTCGCCTATCTCGGTCCCTTCGGCACCTGGAATTCACTTGCCGTCTCTGAGCGGGTGGGATTCTGGGCGATCGCGGTGGGAGTCAACTGGTTCTGCGCCTGGTTCGTGTTCACCATCACGCTCTCCATCTTCTTCGAGCGGGAGTGGTCACCCTGGGTGGGAGTGGTGCTCGCGAGCGTGATTACGGCGGCGCCCGGCACCGCCGCGGTCTGGTTGGTGGTGGCCTTGTATCTGGACCACAGGCCCTCCGGATTCTCCGAGGTCTTCCGGCTCTACGGCCAGGTCGCCGTGCTCCAGGTAGTCATCGGCGGTCTCGTGTTCCACTTCATCGAGAGGTCGCTTCGCCTGCGTGCGGTCAGGGTGGAAGCGTCCGCGGTCGAGGGAGGTGCGCGGGGTGCGCAGCCCGGGCGCGATGCCGACGCAGCGGCCGCTGCCGCCGATTCCGGCACCGGCGCTGCCAGTGCCACCGACGCCGCCGGTGCCGGCGATGCCGGTACCGGTGACGCCAGCGCCGCCTCCGACGCCGCTTCGCTCGGGGGCGAATCGGAGGCCGGGAATGGCGCAAAGGCCCTGCTTTCGCGGCTGCCCGCGCCCAAGCGGGGCGAGCTGCTCCATCTGCGCATGCAGGACCACTACGTCGAGGTCCATACGGACAAGGGCATGGAGATGCTGCTGCTGCGTTTCCGCGATGCGCTGCAAGAGGTCGAGGGGGTGGATGGCATGCAGGTGCACCGCTCGCACTGGGTGGCTCGCGCCGCGGTGGAGAAAGTGCAGCGACGCGAAGGCCGGGTGGTGTTGCGCCTCGTGAACGGCGTCCAGGTCCCCGTCAGCCGCTCATTCATGCCCGCCCTCAGGGCCCGCGGCTGGATCTGAGCGGCGTCGAGAGGGGCGGGGAAGACAACATGCCAAGCGTCACGCAGTCGCTCAGTGTCTACTTCGAGCGCAGGATGGCCCGGATCTTCCTGCTCGGGATCATCAGCGGCTTTCCCTGGGTACTGATCGGCAGCAGCCTCAGCCTCTGGCTCAAGGAAGACGGGCTGAGCCGCAGCACCATCGGCTGGGCCGGCCTCATTTTCGGGGTCTACGCCTTCAACTTCCTCTGGGCGCCCCTGATCGACCGTATCCGGGTGCCCGGGCTCTCGGAGCGCCTCGGCCACCGTCGCGCCTGGATCGTGGTCCTGCAGGTCGTCATCCTGGCCTGTCTCGTGTTGTGGAGCACGGTCGAGCCGACCGCGAACCTCGCGGCGGTGGTAGCGATCGGCCTCGTGATTGCGATCGCGTCCGCGACCCAGGACATCACCATCGACGCCCTGCGCATCGAGCAGATCGGCAAGACCGAGGGCGAGGCGATGGCCGCGGGCGCGGCGACCGCGGTGGTGGGCTGGTGGACGGGGTACAAGCTCGGCGGCGTGGTCGCGCTCGAGACGGCGCAGGCTTTCCAGAGCGCCGGGGTGGAGAACTACTGGCAGGCCGCCTTTCTCGTGCTCGGAGTGGTGGTCGTGCTCTGCAACATCGGCCTGCTCTTCGTGCGCGAGGTGCCCGCATCGCAGCGCGTGGCCGCACAGGCGCAAGAGGACGAGCGCATGGCCTCGCGACTGCACGTGAGCGGGCCGCTCGGACACGCCGCCGCCTGGCTCGCGGTCACCGTGGTCGGGCCGCTTGCGAGCTTCTTCCGGCGAAACGGATTCGCGATCGCGGTCGCGGTGCTCGGCTTCATCTTCCTGTTCAAGATTGGAGAGGCGTTTCTGGGGCGCATGTCGCTGGTCTTCTACAAGGAGATCGGGTTCACGAAGTCCGACATCGCGCTCTACTCCAAGGGACTGGGCTGGGTGACGACGGTGGCCTTCACGGTGCTCGGTGGGCTCTTCGCGATCCGGATGGGACTGGTGCGGGCGATGTTCGTGTCCGGCATCGCGATGGCGCTCACCAATCTGCTCTTCGCCGTGCTCGCGTGGGTGGGACGCTCCGAGCCGCTCTTCGCGGCCGCGGTGGTCATGGACGATCTCACCAGCGCCTTCGCCACCGTTACCTTCGTCGCCTTCATCTCGATGCTGGTGGACCGCACCTACACCGCCACCCAGTACGCGCTGCTCGCCTCCATCGGCACCGCGGGAAGGACGCTCTTCGCCGCCTCGTCCGGCGCGCTCGTCGACTGGCTGGACGGGGACTGGGGCACCTTCTTCATCATCACTACCATCATGGTGATCCCTTCCCTGATATGTCTCTACGCCATCCGCGGAAAGCTTCGCGACATGCTGGCGGGCGCGCAGGTGCGCCTCTTCGGCAAGGAGGCGGGGGCGGATGCGGCGCCCGAGGGAGGGAGTCAGCCGAAATCCGCGTGATCGCGCTCGCTTGAGTCCTATACCTCCCTGAACCCACTCACAGGTGCTTGCGCGGCACCTCGTGGTTCCAGCTTCGCGAGAATACTCTCCGTTCGCCTTCGAAGGCTTCGAGGTCGCTCTCGATCCGGAACGACTCCCGGGTGACCGCGACCCGCATCGTCGCCTTCACCCCGACCTTCCAGTCGCCACGCTTCCGGTGGCTCCACCACTGCCAGTCGGCGCGCGCCGAGCCGGGATCGCCCTCGACGATTCGAAACTCCGACCGGCCTCCGTCGGCGCATTCGAGATCGATGGCCTCCAGGCGGTAGACCCCACCGTCCTCGACCAAGCGGGTCACTTGCTCACCGGTCGCCACATCGCGCTCGATGTGACGCGTACCCACCGGGGGCACCAGCGTGGTCGTTTCGGGCCGGGGCGCCATCTCCGGCGGCGGAAAGGGATCGGCGCTCGGGTCCTCGGCGCGCGGCGCTCGCAAGGGCAGGACGAGGGAGCTTGCGCCCGTCGTGATGCTCAGGGTGAAGGGCGCCGGCGCGGGCCAGGCGACCGGGAAGTAGGAGGTGGAGATCGCCACCCGAACGCGATGTCCGGGGAGGAAGGCGTGGGCGCAGTCGTTGAGCACCACCCGCACATCGGTCTCCTCTCCCGGGGTCATGGTACGGGTCCGCTCCCGATCTTCGCGCTGGGAGAGGTTCAGCAGCCCGTAAGTGACCCGCACCGAGGTGCCGTCGGGCGCGACGTCGTTCAGCCGTACCGCCACCATCCCCTGGGGCTCGTCGATGGAAAGGCGCAACGTTACGACCGGCGCCCCGAGAATCTCGATCCGGTCGGACAGGGCTTCGCCGTCGAAGCACAGGGACTTGGCGTCGTCCTCGCGCTGGTCGACGGGGAGATCCGGGCTCGAACCCCCGAGTCCGTAGGGGCACCACACCCCGCCCCCGGCGCCGACCGTCTCGGGCGACCGGTGCGCGATCGTCGTCTCCGGCCCCTTCTCGCGGGTGAGCCCGCTCGCGTCAAGGAACAGCGTCTCGGCTTTGAGGCGGGGCGATGGCCAGACGGGCTCGGTCACCCAGCGGCCCTTTGACATGGGCAGGGAGGCGAGGGGCGCCTGGGCTTCGTCGAGCCATACCGTGTACTGGTCTTCGTCCATGATGCCGGTGTCGGCATCCTTCAGCCAGTGATCCCACCAGCGCAACGCGTGCTGGAGGAAGCCGATAGAAGGGCCGGGGATGGCGTTTTGCGGATACTTGTGCCCCCACGGGCCGATGAGGCCCTTCGTCGGGCATCGGAGGTTGGCGAGCATGCGCGGCACGGCGTTGGAGTAGCCGTCGTTCCAGCCTCCGACCGCGTAGACCGCGCACTCGATGTCGTCGTAGCTCTCGCACACCGAGCCGTGCTTCCAGTAGTCGTCTCGCTGCGGATGCTGTTGCCAGATGGTGGCGGCGACCGGCTCCCACTGCTCCAGGCGCTCCATCCACTGTTCGCGCCAGCGCTGCCCCTGAATCTCGGGGTCGCCCGAGCGCGCCATGATCATGAAAAAGCCCGATCCCCAGAAGAAGTTGTCGAGCAGGAGACATCCGCCCATGTAGTGGACGTCGTCGGCGTAGCGGTCGTCGGTGGAGCAGTGGGTGATGATCGCCCGCAACGCGGGCGGGCGCCGCGCGGCCACCTGCAGCGAGTTGAAGCCGCCCCACGAGATGCCGGTCATGCCGACCTTGCCCGTGCACCAGGGTTGCTTCGCGATCCACGCGATCGCCTCCACCGCATCGTCCTGCTCCTGCCGGGCGTACTCGTCCGTGATCAGGCCTTCCGATTCTCCCGTGCCCCGGATGTCGAGCCGGATGCATGCGTAGCCGTGGCCGGCCCAGTAGCGATGCCGGGGCTCGTCCCCGACCCGGGTGCCGTCGCGTTTGCGGTAGGGGATGTACTCCAGTATCGCCGGAACCGGTTTCTCTTCGGCGTCATCGGGCATCCAGATCCGCGCGGAGAGCCGGACGCCGTCGGACATCGGAATCCAGACGTGTTCCCGCTCCTCCACCACACACGGAAAGTCGGTGACGATCCGCGTCTCGTTGTCTCGTTCAGGCATCAAAGAGCTCCTCTTGGTCCGGATGCTTCACAGATCGACACCCCGTTGGTCCAGCTCGCAAAGAAGCGCAGGGCTCGCCGATTCCGTGGGGATCAGGTCCAGGGCGAAGGCGGTCATGGCCGCGGCGCGCGCCGAGAGCGAGTAGAAGCGGCGCGGGGCGATCCCTTCGACCACCAGGTCCACATCCGAGCGATGGGTGAAGGGCCGCGTCGGATCGAAGGCCGAGCCGACCCCCACGATCCGGCGGGCGCCATGCTCACTGAGAAAGCGCGCGATGCGGCGGGCGTCGGAGACCGCGAGGCCCCGGTCGCCGGACTCGAAGTGAGTTGCCCGGATGTGTTCGAGAAGGGCTCTGCGGTCCATTCGCAAGCCAATCTACACGATGACGGACGAGCGTGGGAGCCGGACTCGCATCCGCGCCGGGAGCTATACGCCGCCCAGGGGGAAATGCCCGGACCGCCCGAGCCTGGTCCGGGCGGCGTCCGGTTCGAATTCGGGGCGGGGTGGGACTTTCGGAAAGTGGCGCTAAATCCGTCAACGAGGATTCGCCGCCCCCTCTTCGTGGCCGATCACGACGACGAGGTCGTGGGCCTCGACGCGATGGCCGGCGCCGGCGACGACCTCTTCGACGGTTCCGGGCATTTCCGCGTAGACCGCGCTCTCCATCTTCATCGCTTCGATCGTGAAGAGGGGATCTCCGCGAGCAACCTTCTCGCCGGCGCGCACCGCCACTCCCACGATGAGGCCGGGCATCGGCGCGCCGACGTGCGCGGGGTTCGCGTCATCGGCCTGGCGGCGGGCCTCGCCCCTTCCCGCGAGGGCCCGATCCTGGACGCGGACGGTGCGGGGCTGGCCGTTCAGCTCGAAGAACACGGTGCGGTGGCCCTCGCTGTCCGCCTCGCCCACCGCGCGGCAGGTGATCAGCAGGACCTTGCCCTTCTCGAGCTCGATCTCGAACTCGTGATCGAACTCCGGCCCGAAGAAGAAGACCGGGGTGGGGAGCACCGAGACATCGGAGAAGGAACGCCGGTGCGCGGCGTACTCCAGAAACACCTGCGGGTACATCAGGTACGAGGCGAGTTCGTCATCGCTGATGGCGCGCCTCGCCTTCTTCTCCGCCTCGCGTCGTTCGGCTTCCAGGTCGGCGGGCGGCAACACCGCCCCCGGGCGCTCGGTGATCGGTGATTCGCCCTTGAGCACCTTGCGTTGCAGAGCGGGCGGGAATCCGCCGTGGGGCTGGCCCAGCTCGCCCCTGAAAAGCTGAATCACCGAGGCGGGGAAGTTCACATCGCGATCGGGGTTCGCGACCTCCTCGGCCGAGATTCCGCCGCTCACCATCGTGAGCGCCATGTCCCCGACCACCTTGGAGGTCGGGGTCACCTTGATGATGTCCCCGAAGAGGTCGTTGACCTCGGTATAGGCCCGCTCGACCTCCGGCCAGTGGCCCTCGAGCCCGAGGGCGCGGGCCTGCTCGCGCAGATTGGTGTACTGACCGCCGGGCATGCCGTGCTCGAACACCGTCGCGGAGCCCGCGCGCATGTCGCTCTCGAAGGCGCCGTAGGCGTAGCGCACGCCCTCCCAGTAGGTGTTGATGCGCCTCATCGCGTCGCGGTCGAGTCCGGGATTTCGCTTCTCGTTGCCCCGAAGGGCTTCGACGATGGCGCCGAGGTTCGGCTGCGAGGTCAGCCCGCTCCAGGAATCCATCGCCCCGTCGATGGCGTCGCATCCCGCTTCCGCGGCCGCGATGGCGCTCGCGGCGGAGATCCCGCTGGTGTCGTGGGTATGGAAGTGCAGCGGCAGGCCGATCTCCGCCTTGAGGGCGCTGACGAGCTCGCGCGCGGCTTGGGGCTTGCACAGGCCCGCCATGTCCTTGATGCCGATGATGTGGGCGCCGGCCGCTTCGAGCTCCTCGGCGAGCCGGAGGTAGTACTTCAGGTCGTACTTGCCGCCCTTCTCGCACAGGTCGCCGCTGTAGCAGATCGCGGCTTCGCAGAGCTTGCCTTCCTCAAGCACCGCGTCCATCGTGAGGCGCATGTTGTCGACCCAGTTCAGGCAGTCGAAGACGCGGAAGAGGTCGATGCCGCCGGCGGCGGCCCGGCGCACGAAGAAGCGCACCACATTGTCGGGGTAGTTGCGGTAGCCGACGCCGTTGGCCCCGCGCACCAGCGCCTGAAGCAGGATGTTGGGCACCGCCTCGCGCAGCGCCGCCAGGCGCTCCCAGGGGTCTTCCTTGAGGAAACGCATCGCCACGTCGAAGGTCGCGCCGCCCCAGCATTCCAGCGAGAACAGTTGTGGCAGGAGGCGGGCGTAGTGCGGCGCCACCGCCAGCATGTCGACGCTGCGCATCCGGGTGGCGATGAGCGACTGGTGGGCGTCGCGCATCGTGGTGTCGGTGACCAGGACCCGCTCCTCGTCCCGCATCCACTGCGCGAACTTCTCCGGTTCGAGGGCTTCGAGCCGCTGCCGGCTTCCCGGCGGCGGGGGATGATCAGGTAGCTCGGGGACCTGTGGGTCGGGCAGGTGTTCGGGGCGCGGGCGTCCGCGCACGTCGGGGTTGCCGTTGATGAGCACATCGGCAAGGAAGCCGAGGAGACGGGTGGCGCGGTCGCGGCGCGGGCGGAAGTCGAAGAGCGCCGGCGTGTCGTCGATGAAGGTGGTGGTGACATCGCCGCGGCGGAAGTCCGGGTGCCCGATAAGTGCCTCGAGGAAGCGCAGGTTCGTGGCCACGCCGCGGATCCGGAACTCGCGCAGGGCCCGGCCCATCCGCGCCGCCGCTTCGTCCGCGCTCGGCGCCCACGCCGTGACCTTCTCCAGCAGCGAGTCGTAGAAGGGGGTGATCACCGCCCCGGAGTAGGCGGTGCCGCCGTCGAGGCGGATGCCGAAACCGTTGGCGCCGCGGTAGGCGGTGATGCGCCCATAGTCCGGGATGAACTTGTTCTGCGGGTCCTCGGTGGTGATCCGGCATTGCAGGGCGTGGCCGTGGAGGCGAATCTCCGACTGCGCCGGCACCCCGCTCGACGCCTCGCCGATGCTCGCCCCTTCCGCGATGCGCAACTGCGCCTTCACGATGTCCACGCCGGTCACCACTTCGCTGACGGTGTGCTCGACCTGGATGCGGGGGTTGACCTCGATGAAGTAGCAGGCGCCGGTGTCGGCGTCCATCAGGAACTCGACGGTGCCCGCGCTCCGGTAGCCGGCGGCCCGGGTGAGGCGCACCGCCGCGTCGCACAGCGCCGCGCGCGCCTCGGGGTCGAGGTAGGGCGCGGGGGCGCGCTCGACCACCTTCTGGTGACGCCGCTGCATGGAGCACTCGCGCTCGAAGAGGTGCACGACGTTGCCGCGGGCGTCGGCGATCACCTGGACCTCCAGGTGACGCGCGCGGCGGACCAGTTTCTCCAGAAAGACCTCGTCGTTGCCGAAGGCGGCCTGGGCCTCGCGGCGTGCGATCGCGACCTGCTCGACGAGACTGTCGGCGTCTTCGATCACGCGCATGCCGCGGCCCCCGCCCCCCCAGCTCGCCTTCGCCATCACCGGGAAGCCGATGTCTTCCGCCGCGCGCCGCATCTGCGCTTCGTCGCGGGGCAGGGGGCCGCTCGCGGGCATCACTTGCAGACCGCACTGGACGGCGAGCCGGCGGGCCTCGAGCTTGCTGCCGAGCAGGCGCATCACGTCGGCCGGCGGTCCCACGAACATGAGATCGGCATCGAAGCAGGCCTTGGCGAAGTCCGGGTTCTCGGAGAGGAATCCGTAGCCCGGGTGCACCGCGTTGGCTCCGGCATCACGCGCCATGCGCACGATGCTCTCGATGTCGAGGTAGGCCCGTATGGGCGGCTGGCCCTTGCCGACGAGATAGGCTTCGTCCGCCTTGAAGCGGTGCAGGGCGTAACGGTCTTCGTGGGAGAAGATGGCGACGGTGCGGATCCCGAGCTCGTTCGCCGCGCGCAGCACGCGGATCGCGATCTCGCTGCGGTTGGCGACGAGTAGCTTTCGGATGGGTCCGACGGCACTCATTTTCGCGGTGGCGGCAAGAGGTGGCTTCGCTGGCGCGACATCTGTTGACGATTCGGTCAGGACAGGCATGGGATCACTCCGCCTTGGCGGTGGCGTCGACTCGGCCGTCAAGGCTGCGGACTGCGGGTTGGGTGATGAGCGTGGCGGCAGCCGACGCCGCGACGATGAGCGCGGTGATCGCGAGGGAAGTCGGGGCGCCGAGGAAGGACGCGAGCGCCCCGGTAAAGAGCGCGCCGAGAAGCATCAGGTTGAAGGAGACGCCGTGAAGCCCCATGACCCGGCCGCGCAACGAGTCGGGGCAGCGCAACTGGAGGGCGGTCATCGAGGTCACCATGAACACGGACATGAACAGGTTGGTCAGGGCGACGAAGAGTATGCCGGTGTGAAAGGCATTCGGCAGCATGTTCGCGAATCCCGCGATCAGTGCGAATCCGAAGAGGCCGGCCCCCGTGGCGGCAAGGCCCCCGAGCATGATCCACCCCAGCCTTCGCGCCCCGGCGAGGCTGCCCACGAGGAGGCTGCCCAGCATCGATCCCGCTCCCGATGCGGAGATGAGCACGCCGAAACCCGCGCCTCCCGCCCCGAGGAGATCGGCGAAGACCGGCATGAGCTGCAGATAGGAGCTGCCGAAGAACCCCAGCGCCCACGAGAGGGGGATGAGGACGGCGAAGAGCCGATGGCGGAGGATGAAGCGCATCGCCTCGGCGAAGGCGCCGCCCGCGGGCCCTCGTGAGCGGCGAACCGCGCCGACATCGAGGAAGGAGAGTACCGCAAGCATGCTCGCGGGGCCGGCCACCGCGGCCAGAAAGAGCACTCCGGTGTCCCAGAACGCAATGGCGAGTCCGGCGACCGCGGGAATCACCATGCGGGTCCCCTGCCACACGATGGCGTTCATCGCGACCGCGCCCATCAGGTGTTCCCGCGCGACCAGGTTCGGCATCAGCGCCTGCATCGCCGGCCACTCCAGGCCGCCGACCATCCCGAGAAGCACCGCGATCGTGAGCACCTGCCATACCGTGACGACGCCCGAGAGGTCGAGGGCCGCCTGCAGCACGAGGAGCGCCATCGTCGCTACCGAGGTCATCATCAGCAGCTTGCGCCGGTCCACGCGATCCGCGAGCGCGCCGCCCGTCCAGGTCAGGAGGATTGCCGGCAGCGCCATCGCCGCACCGAGCAGTCCGAGGTCGAGCGGAGAACGGCTGAGCTCGAAGACCAGCCACCCTTGCGCGATCATGACCAGACGCACGGCGCTCGCGTAGGCGAAGAGACCCATCGAGTAACGCCGAAACCGCGCACTCCCGAGCGCACGCAGCGTGGCCGGCGCGCGCATCACGGGTACCGGCGGCCGGATGTCGGGGCGCGGGTCCGAGCCGACGCCTCGCGCGGAATTCCGAATCCGGAACCTGATCCGGATCCGGGAGCGAGTCGCGCCGCCGACACCCGTCAGCGCTCGGTTTCGATGGTCACGCGGTCGCGATCCGCCTCGGTGTCGTTGGCGCCGAGCTCTCGCGCGTAGCGGTGTCCGGCGAAGACGGCCTGGGCGATCATGCCGGGCGCGGCGCAGTCTCCGATGCGCGAGAGCGACCGGATACCGGCGTCACGCAGCCCCTGCGGGTCGGAAGAGAGCGCCAGGTAGAGTGCGTCGGCGGGCTCGCGCGAGGTCACCGGCACCAGAGTCCGGCAGGCGCGCACGGATTCCCGGCCCGAGTAGACGCAGGCAAGCGTGACCTGGTCGCCGTCGAAGTGCGTCACGCGGTGGGACACCACCAACTCCACCCCGAGTTCGAGTGCCCGGGTCTGGATGCGGTCCTGTTCGAGGGTGCGCTGCGTCTCCGGCGAGAGGCACGACGCGCTGGTCACGAGCAGGACTTCAAGTCCCGCAAGGCGGAGCTTCTCGGCGATGAGGCCGCCCAGGTAGAAGTGGTCGTCGTCATAGACCGCCACCGGACCCTCGACCCGGGCGCCTTCCATCACCTGATCGGGCGAGAGCATGCGCGCGTGCGGATAGCCGTCGACGGGATCGAAGCTGAAGCGGCCACGCCCGTCCGCGCGCCACTGCGCGCCGGTGGCGATGCACACATGCCGAAAGCCGAAGTCGAGGACTTGCTCCGCGTCGAGGCGGCTGTCCAGATACACCTCGACGTTGGGCAGCGCGCGAATCTGCCCCACCCGATAGTCGCGTACCCGCGCCCATTCGCTCAGTCCCGGAAGTCCGCTTTCGCGCGTGACGCGGCCGCCGAGCTCCCTCGTCGCTTCGGCGAGCGTGACCCGGTAGCCCCGAAGGCCAAGCGCCCGCGCCGCCTCAAGCCCCGCCGGTCCGCCCCCGACCACCAGCACGCTCTCCTCGGCGTGGGCGCTGGGGATCTCTTCGGGATGCCAGCCGCGTCGCCACTCTTCTCCGCGGGTCGGGTTCTGGGTGCAGCGCATGGGCACGGCATGGCCGTTGGCCCAGATGCAGATGTTGCAGCCGATGCACTCCCGGATCTCGTCCGCCCGGCCCTCTTCGATCTTGCGCGGCAGGAAGGGATCCGCGATGGCGGGACGCGCCGCGCCGATCAGGTCCAGCACCCCGCGCCGGATCTGACCCGCCATGGTGTCGGGGCTCGTGAACCGACCGACGCCGACCACGGGCTTGGTGGTCACCTGCTTGACGAAGGAGACGTACTCCTCCTGGGCGCCTTCCCCGACGAAGCGCGAACTGCGTGCGTCGGCCTCGAAGTCCGCAACGTTCACGTCCCAGAGGTCGGGCACCTCGGCCAGGTACTCCACGAGAGCCCGGCCATCGCCGTCATGGGTGATCCCCACCTCGCGGTCCAGGTTGTCGACGGCGAAGCGAAACGCCACGCCGCAGGTGTCGCCCACCGCCTCCTTGGTGTCTTCGAGCAGCTCGCGTATCAGTCGGGCCCGATTCTCGAAGCTTCCGCCGTACTCGTCCGTGCGCCGATTCTCCACTGGCGACAGGAATTGTGCCGGCAGGTAGCCGTGCGCGGCGTAGACGTAGACGATGTCGAATCCCGCCCGCTTTGCCCGCAGGGCGGCGTCGCGGTGCCACTTGCGCAGATTGCGAATGTCGCTCCGGTCCATGGCCTGGGTCTGCGTCGCCCCGTCCCACGTGGGCATGCTGGAAGGGGCGAGGGAGTTCTCGCGCGTCAGCCGGTTTCCGGTGGAATATCCTCCGTACCAGAGTTCCACGCCGGCGAGCGCGCCATGGCGGTGGACCCGCTCGGTCATGTCCGCCAGGGTCTTCACGTCGTTCTCGTCCCACAGCGTGCACTGGGGATGGGGATCGTCATTGGCGGAAGGGTGGATCGAGCAGTACTCGGTGCACACGACGCCCCAGCCGCCCTCCGCGTTGATCTCGCGCGCCCGATGGAGCGTATGGGGCCGTGTGTATCCCATGCCGGAGCAGTGCGGGACCTGGTAGAAGCGATTCTTCGCCGTCACCGGTCCGATCCGTACCGGTTCGAAGAGGAGGTCGTACCTTGGGTCTCGGGTCATGGTCACTCCCGTTCAGTAAATACTTCAGTCAACCGTGCACACCGTCGTCGGAGTTCACGATGCCGGGGCGCTGAGGCCGGGCCCGTGCTTTTGGGCGGGGCTCGCCACGCCTTGCGCAGCCGATCATCCGCACGCCACTCCCGGTGTCTGACGGCAAGGGCTCGTCGATACACTCGACCCGCGCCGCCATCGCGCCGTGTTCCTCCCCGGAGACTCGGCGCCCTGCTTCCCGGTTTGTTTTCCATCCCCGTGAAGCCAGCACTCCGGTGAACTTTGTGGCCGGGCTTTTATCGGAGCGCGCCAGACCTCGACGCCGGGTCCGGTGCGCTCGCCGAGGTCGGACCCCTTCGCCATCGTCGGTGGGATGGTACCCGCGGCATGGAATCTGCGCGACGGTCGGGTGGATCCCGGCCGGATCGTGAATAGCCGGCGGGCCTTCGGGTATCGAGCTAACCCGCATGTTTCACCGATTTTCGTCACGAGGGCGTCAAGATGCCGTGATAGCAGGATGCACGGACCGAAAGACGCTGAAGGCGTAGCCGACACGAAGTCGTTGCGGCTTGAGGGAGGGAGGCCCGCTTGCGAGAGCATATTGGCGTCCGCGAGTTGAGAAATCGTTGAAATTTGTGGGCTAAGGAAGCGCGACCGCTTCTCAGCGCCGTCGCCCCGGTGATACGCTTCGCGGCGGTAAACGGCGGCAGGAACGTCGCATGCAGGACTTCGTCGGCGTCAAGGGGGTCATTCCGAAGGAGCGGCTCGCCGAGCTCTCCGAGCGCCGCAACGCACCGGCCTTCATGTACCTCGCGAGCCACTGGGGGGCGATCGCCCTCAACTCGGTCGCGATGCACTACACATGGGGGACGTGGTGGTGCGTGCCGTTGTTCCTGCTCCAGGGACTGCTCATCAACTATCTCTACGCACCCGAGCACGAGTGCGACCACTTCACTGCGTTCAGGACCCGCTGGATAAACAAGGGGGTCGCCTTCGTGTGCGGTTTCTTCATCTTCAACGCTAACGAAGACCACCGGTGGTCCCACTACACCCATCACCGCAACACCCAGAACTGGGACAAGGATACCGAGCTCGGCCGGGGCCCGATCCACACCACCGCAGGTTATCTGTACTACCTGTCGGGACTGATGCTGATCCGCCACAAGGTACCCCGAATCTTCCGCCATGCCTTCGCCGGGACCGATGACTGGTATCTCACGCCGCGACAGCGGCGCAGCGTCGTCGCCTGCGCGCGGTGGATGGTGGCGGGTTACGCGCTGGTCGCGGTGAGCGCGGTGGCGGCCCAGTCCTGGTGGCCGCTCTACTACTGGCTCGGACCCTTCGTGCTGATGCGCTGGACCTACATGCTCCAGGGCGTGGGAGAGCACTTCGGCCTCACCCACGAACCGAACACGCTCCTCAACACGCGCACCTTCACCACCAACGCATTCATGCGCTGGCTCAACTGGAACATGACCTATCACACCGCCCACCATACCTTTCCCAGCGTCCCCTTCCACCGGCTGCCGGAGCTGCACCGCGAGATCGAGGCGCGTCTGGGCTACCGGTTGCCGAGTGCGCCGTATTTCCGGCTCCACTGGGGGCACATTCGACGCTTCGCGCGCGGTGAGAGCGAGCTCGAAATCTGCGCTCGCTACGACGAGCAGATGGTGGAGGAGGGCAAGCTCCCGGCCCCCGTCCGGGCCTGAGCGCGAGCCGGCCGGGGTGTCCGCCGGCACTCGCTACTTCGGCGATGCGCGTGATCGGGATCCGGTCGCCCGGTGGTCCCGATACACGGCCGCGGGCGCGCGGGACGTGGCCGCCAGGCTTGCCCGCATCACGGTTGCGAACGCGCAACCGCCATGCCTGGCCGGGTTGAATGCGGCGCGGGGGCTCCGCGTAGTGTCCAGGTGCGCCTTGACACCCTCACGCGCGAACGCCGTTCCGCCCGCCGGCACGCGCGCGCCGCCGCTTCGTGAGTCGGGGCCAGATGACGCCTGAGGTCTCGGGGCGTAGCGCGGAAGATCCGTCGCCGGTGGCGATCTTCCTCGCCTTCCTGCGCTTGGGGCTCACGTCCTTCGGAGGTCCGGTAGCGCACATCGGCTACTTCCGCGAGGAGTTCGTGGCAAGGCGCGCCTGGACGCAGGAGCATCGCTTCGCCGACCTCGTCGCCCTGTGTCAGATGCTTCCGGGACCGAGCTCGAGCCAGGTCGGTATCGGTATCGGCTTCACGAAGGCTGGTCTCCCGGGAGCGCTCGCGGCCTGGCTGGGCTTCACCGCGCCTTCCGCGTTGTTGATGATCGCGTTCGGGTACGGCGTGCTCGCCTTCGACGACGCGATTCCCGCGGGACTTCTCCAGGGTCTCAAGGCGGTGGTGGTCGCGGTGGTGGCGCAGGCGCTATGGGGCATGGGCAGGACGCTTTGTCCGGATCCTCTGCGCCTCTCCCTGGCGGTGCTCGCGGCCGCGCTCGTTCTCGTTGCGCCCGGCGCGGCGGCGCAGCTTTCCGCCATTGCGGGCGGGGCGCTCGCCGGACTCGCCTTCCTGCGGGACGAGGCGGGACCGGCATCGGGGTCGCAGCGGGGTGCGGCGCTCACCGGGATTCCGGCGCTCGCGCTCGTGCTCTTCGTCGCGCTGCTCGTCCTGCTGCCCCTGCTTGCCGCCACCTGGCCCTCGCAGTCTCTCGCCCTCGCGGACAGCTTCTACCGCTCAGGGTCCCTGGTCTTCGGAGGCGGGCACGTCGTGCTTCCCTTGCTGGAGGCGCAGGTGCTCCCTACCGGCTGGGTCTCGGGGGACGCCTTCCTCGCCGGCTACGGCGCGGCCCAGGCGCTGCCCGGTCCCATGTTCACGTTCGCCGCCTATCTGGGGACGGTGATGCAGGTGCCTCCGGCGGGCTGGATGGGAGGCATGATCTGCCTCTTGGCGATCTATGCGCCTTCCTTTCTTCTCGTCATCGGTACGCTGCCCCTGTGGGAGAGGATGAGGCGCTACGAGCCGGCCCGCCGGGCGATGCTCGGAATCAATGCCGTGGTGGTCGGCCTCCTCCTCGCGGCGTTCTACGACCCGGTGTGGACGGCGGGGGTGCGCTCCGGGATCGATTTCGCACTTGCGGTGGCGGCGCTCGCGCTGCTTGTTTCCTGGAAGGTGCCGCCCTGGCTGGTGGTGGTCCTCGGCGCACTGGCCGGATGGGGGCTGGAAGTCCTTGCGGGATAGTGGCCGGGCAGGCCGAATCGGGTCAGGGCTGTGGGGTCGGCCGCTCCCCCCCCGCTATCCCCCGTTTCCCCAGGATTACCCGGTCTTCCCGGCCTCAAGCCGCCTTGGGCGCCTCGAACCGTTGAGGGAACTGGTTGACGAGGTGCCGCGCGTAGCTCACCGGCGCGCCTCCGGTGGGTGCGACGACTCGGGTCTCGAAGTCCGGCTCCAGGAAAAAGCCGACCGAGCAGCGATCTTCCCCGTGGCCGACGACGCGGTGGACCGTGCCCTGCAGACGCCCCCCGGTGAGTACCTTGACCAGGTCGCCGCAGTGGACCGATAGCCCTTCGGGCGCCTGGGGTACCTCGCGCCAGACGCCGTCCGGACCCTCCATCTGCAGCCCGCCCGTCGCGTCCTGCCACAGGAACGACAGCAGTCCGGTATCGACGTGGCTGCTCGCGATCAAGCGGCGGCCGTCGCCGATCGCCTCGGGCTCGTTCTCGTCGTGACCCTGGAAGACGAATTCCGGCGGGGCGGGGGCATAGTGAAGCAGCCGCAGCGTGGCGTTGCGTCCTCGCGCCGGCCCGACGAGTGTCTCCTCGTCGAGGTCCAACCCGCTGGCGATGGCGGCCATCAGCCGAAGAGCGAAATCCCGCTGGAACGCAAGCATCGCCAGCATCCTCGCGCGCCAGCCGGGCACCGGCTCCACCAGGGGCCAGACGTTGGCCTCGCGGAACGACTCGGCGCCGGGGACATCGGGCGAGGTCATCGCGGGCTCGGGGCCGATGTCGAATATCTCGTTGTGGGTCCAGTGGGACTTCTTCGGCAGCGGGTAGTACCCCCGATAGACGTTGGAGTTGCGCGGCACGTGCTTGCAGGTGCCGCACACCAGCTTGTCCGCTTCGGCCATGCGGAAGAAGGCGAGCAGCTCGGCGACGCGATCGCTGAACCCTTCGGAGCCCTCGAAGCCGGTGGCGACGAAACCGCCGTGGGCCTCGAGCGCTTCCGCGATGGCGCGTTCGGTGGCAGGAGCGCTCCCCGAGGAGAGAGGGGCGACATCGATGATGCGGATGGGGGCGAAATGGGGTGTCTTCATTCGGCCAGCTCTCGATAGTTGCCAGGATGTCGAGCCGTCGCGGTCCCTGCGCCCGGCACGGGAAGGGCTACGCACCGGGATTGCCGAGGACGCCCTGTCCGGATGGTGGTGCCGGCGCGACCGGCTCAATGGTACGCCGTCGCCACACCGGAAGACCATCGGGCACCCGCATGACCACTCGGGCACTTCCCGGTGGTCGGGGTGAAGCCCTCTCTTCCGACCGCGCCCACGAGTCGTCGGGACCCATCCGGCGCGCGGCGCGCGGGTTCTATAATCAGGACTCGAAGGTGCGCGTGGTGCAACGACATTCGCTCTTCGCGCGCGCCCACACTTGCGAAGTCCCGGAGCTTGTCCATGAGAGTCGACGCCAACGGCATTTCGATCAGCTATCGCATCGACGGCCCCGAGTCGGCGCCGCTCGTCACCATGAGTCATTCCCTGGCCGCGAGCCTGGAGATGTGGCAGTGGCAGATGCCCGCGCTGGCCGGGTACCGGGTGCTGCGCTACGACACTCGGGGGCACGGAGGCACCAGCGCCCCGGGCGGCGAGTACTCCCTGGAAATGCTCGCCGATGACCTCTTCGCTCTGCTCGACACGCTTCGGATCGACCACACCCACTACGTCGGCCTCTCGATGGGCGGGATGATCGGTCAGACCGCCGCGCTCAAGGACCAGAGCCGCTTCCTCACCCTGTCGCTGTGCGACACGAGCAGCCGGATCCCGCCCGAGGCCCAGCCAATGTGGGAGGAGCGAATCGCCACCGCACGCGCACAGGGCATGGAGGCGCTGGTCGAGTCCACCATCGAGCGCTGGTTCTCGGCAAGCTTCCGGGAGAGTCAGGCGGGGGAGGTGGACAAGGTAAGGGAGATGATCCGCACCACCAGCGTCGACGGGTACTGCGGCTGCAGCGCCGCGATCGCCCGCCTCGACCTCACCGACCGGATCTCGGTCATCGATCGCCCCGTCCTCCTCATCGTGGGCGAGAAGGATCCGGGCACCCCGGTGGCCGCCCACGAGGTAATCCGCGACCGCATCGCGGGCTCCGAGCTCGTGGTGCTGCCCGAAGCGCTGCACTTCTCGAACGTGGAATGCCAGGCGGAATTCAATCGCGCCCTGACCGTGTTCCTGGATCGCCATTCCCGAACTTAGCGCACGACGTTCGAGATCAAGCTCTCCCGTTACCCCGATTCACGGCTGCGCATTCTGGTTCGCGAACGTCCTCGGCCCCGCCGAGATATGCACACTCGCGCTTTGTGAGGTTGCTTGCTTGGGTGTGCACTACAACCTCGCGGGCGGGAGCCGCCTCACTCAATCACGGCAAGCGGTTCGCCCAGCATATCCATGAGGGGGGTGAGGCCCAGGCCGGGCGCGGACGATGCCTGGATGTTACCGCCATCCCGTACCGGATAACCGTCGGCGGTCGAGACTCCCACATAGTCGGTAAGGTCGGTGTAGCAAAGCAGATACCGTGGATCGGTGCTGGCTGCGAAGTGGAGGAGGGCGGAAGAGACAATTTCGCTGCCCCATGCATCGTCGGGCACTACGGTGATGCCGAGGTCGAGCGCCAGGTCACGCATCCGCTTGGCCTTGGTCAAGCCACCAACCCGGGCAATCTTGATGGCGACGATATCCATTGCCCCCGCTTGAAAGCCACGAATGATGTCCTGGGGCGTTTCTATCACTTCGTCCAGCTTGATCGGCGTCGAGCAATGACGGCGGAACTCGATGCACTCTTCCCACGTGATGCACGGCTGCTCGAAGATCACCGGTAAATCCTTGAGCGCATTCGCGGCACGGATCGCCTCGGTCAACGTCCAGTTTGCGTTGGCGTCGATCAGAATAGCCTCATCCGGTCGCCGAATGTCGGCGACGGCCTCAATTTGCGCGATCTCGTTGTCGATGGAGCGGTCCGCGTTCTTGCCGGGTTTGAGCTGAAAATGTCGAAACCCCTGTTCGCGAGCGGCAATGCACCCCTGCACGACATCCTCCGGCGTAACCGTAACATCCGGTGGGTAGTAGATTGACCGGTAGAGCGGCGCCTGGCCCGGGTAGCGACCTCCCAACAGATCACAGAGTGGACGTCCGATCGCCTGTCCTTTGATATCCCACAGCGCCATGTCGAGGGGCGTCTTCACGTAGAGGTCGTCCTTGAAGGCCCGGTCCCACTGCCGGTTCAGCCGATCGGTCTGGTAAGGGTCCTCTCCGATCAACGCCTTGGCCAGGATCGGCACACCCGCGGCCGCACCCTCCGAGAATCCTCGCATGTAGTGGGCGCCGATGGTGCAGACCTCCCCAAGACCAGTGATTCCCTCATCCGTCTCGACCCGGACGACAACGGACTTGAAGGTGTCCAGCTTCTTGAACTTCCCATCGACATCTCCGCCGATACCTCGCGGCGGCAAGTCGACCATGTGAACCAGGATTCGAGTAATTTTCATCTATCTACTCGCTATGCTGATCCATCTTGACTCTGATGTGAGGGTGGTGCGTTTTGGTGACATCAGAATGCTATGTGATGCAGCGGTAAATTGTGAGTTTGCGTTACCTGGGCTCGCGGATGAATTCTTGGGAAACATGTCCGTTCAGAGATTCTCCAAGAAGAAGTTCATGGTGAACTGCATTGCCGACTCCCGGGTCTTGCGGTTCGCCCCCAAGGTCACTCCACGCTTCCCGCACGCCTTTGCAGTTGCGCGGATGTACTCCACCCAGGTCATCGTCTTGCCTACATCAAGGTTCAATTGGTCTGATATCTCATATCCTTCCGTGGTCACTCGTACGACGCCGCAATCCTTGAAGGTCCAGGCTTTCTGGTATCGATGCGGGGAGTCTTCGGAAATGAATCCGTGATGGGCGCCGGTGAGGACGCTGTGGGAGACATTCCAACCAGAAGCTCTCAATTCGGGAATGTGTTCGAGGCAGTAACTGGCTGGAGTATAGTCGTCCAGTTCCGCCAGGAGGAAATGCACTCGGGTATTCGTCGGTCGGCTCACATCCCATTGGCTTTGGCAGCTTGGATAGACAGGCAGGCTCGCTTTGAAGGCATGGCCCGCACCAAGCCTTTCCGCCAGCTCCGACTCAACCACGTCTCGACTTACGATTCCGCCGAACGAATATCCGGTAATGCCGATTCGATCGAGGTCGATGCAGGGCACCTTGGCAAGTGCGCGAAACGCAGCGAATGCGTCGTACACTCGGTTGGCCTTGGAGAGCTGGGTTTGATCGGACGCGGTCGAACCTATTCCCCTTGCCGAATAGGAATCGGGCACGAGTGCGGCAATCCCCGCTTCTGCCAACACGTTGGATAACTGCTCATACCAGCGGTGGCGGGGCGCACCAGACCCGTGCTGAATGATGACTGCCGGCACCTTGTGGTCCGGCTCCGCGCACTTGGAGGGCAGAGTGAGGCGTGCCGTCAGGGTTGTGGAAGCGAACGACTTTCCCCTCAGAATGTCGGCATAGGAATCGACTCCATCCGCACTCTCGTACGACAGGAGTTCGCGAATTGGTTTTGAGGGGGTTTCGGTCACGGCAGCCGCTGCACTGTCTGCAGTCGCCGTGGTGGTCACCGCCCGGGTCGCTTTCTCCAAGCCACTGGGTGCCGCGCAAGAAGAAACAACCAGCGCGCAGCCGACGATTATCATAACGTTTCTGAGATCCATAGTTGCCTCCCCTGGCAGGCGTCATCGGATGGGAGATGTTAAAATCAGTATTCTTCGCTGTTGGGATCGTTGTTTTTGAGGCAAACTACGCCTCAGCAGTTGCAGTAGGGTCCGCGGTTGGGCAAGGGCAGGCTAGAGATTGTAATGGTCATCGCGCTCCTCCGGTCAAAGCTGCCACAGCGGTCGGACCCTAGCAACAGGAGAGAGCTCGTACAAGCCGTTGCGCGATGCAACTGAAGAGTCGGGGGCGAATCGAACCGGATTACGACGACGTCGCCCGGTGAGGGCTGCTAGGCCACACCACGGTTCAGGCCACTGCGCGCCATGCGTACCTGGTTCGGGACTCTATCCTGACCGGCGCCTCTCGGACCACGCAGAGCATCGGCGGCAACCTCACAAGGGTGGACGCTGATTCCCGGGACCAGGACAGCGTCGATCCTCGACATTCAGATGGCGACAGGGAAACGGGGGACGCATGTCGTTAATTGATTGTCCATGCCCAACGTGTCGATGTATTGTCCCTGCATCGATACGTTGGTGTGAAGTGTCGATGCGATCGACATGTCGGGAGCAGGTGTCGACGAATGCGAGGCACATCGATGTGACCTTCATTCCCAGCCGCCCCTTCAATGATCTGCCGGGCCCGCCGCCGGCTTCGGAGATTGAAACAAGGGCCGTTCTTCGGATTTGCATTGCCCGGCGTGTGGCGCTGGCGGAGCTCCGGGTCTCCGGGGATATCATTCCGAACCAGGCGATGCTGATCAGCTCGATCCCCCTCCTCGAAGCGCAGGCGGGTTCAGAAATCGAGAATATCGTCACGACTGCAGACCCGCTGTTCCGTTATGCCAACGACGCGTCAGGCCGGGCCGAGCCCGCCACCAAGGAAGCACAGCGTTACTGCACTGCGTTGCACCGAGGATTCGAGATGCTTACCCGCCAGCCGGACTCGGGCGCCCTTCGGGCCTCCACTCGGCCCGGGCAGAGAGCGTTTCGAGTGGGAGGTGGCAGCGGATGCGAAGCCCCGTTTCAGTCTCGCGCCACGGCGGGCGCACTTCTTCGCAGGCCGGTCCGGCCTTCCAGGGACAGCGATCGACGAAGGGACAGCCAAGCTTCGCCGAGGCGCTCGTGCCTCCGGGGTGGGTGCGTCCACCCTTGCTCCGGTGCACCCGGCCCGTCCCCGGCACCGCCATCAGCAGGCTGTGGGTGTAGGGGTGGAAGGGCGGATTGAAGATGTGCTCGATGGCGCCGACCTCGAAGAGATGGCCGTGAAAGAGCACCGCCGCACGATCGGCGAGGGACCTCACCACCGCCAGGTCGTGGGAGATGAAGAGCATCGCGATGTCTCGTTCCCGGCGCAGCCGGCGCAGCAGATCGAGCATGCTGGCCTGGACGGAGACATCAAGGGCCGAGAGCACCTCGTCGCAGAGCATCAGACTCGGTTCGGCCACGAGCGCGCGGGCGATCGCGATACGCTGGCGCTCCCCTCCGGAGAGCTGATCCGGATAGCGGTCCGCGTACCCCCCCTCGAGGCGCACATCGTGGAGCGCTTCCGTCACCCGGCGTCGAATGCTCCTTCGATCCAGGTCGAAGAACATCTGGAGCGGTCGGGAAAGAATGGCGCCAACACGCTTGCGTGGATTCAGCGAAGCGTCTGGATTCTGGAAGACGTACTGGATGTCGCGGCGTGTCGAAGGGCTTCTGTCTTCGACCAGGGCGGGGGCGGGCGATCCTCGGAAGCGAATGCTTCCTTCTATCGGTGGCAGCAGCCCCGCAATGGCCCGGGCGATGGTCGACTTCCCGCTTCCGGACTCTCCCACGAGCGCGAAGGTCTCACCGTGAGCGATGGAGAAGGAGCAATCGTGCACGACCTTGGCGTTGGATTCGCCGCGCCGCAGGCCCCGTCGGCGACTGCTGTAGGCGAGGGAGACGCCCACGACCGAGAGCACTTCCGCGTCCGGGGCGCGGCGCCGGGATCCCGCGACCGGCGGCGCGCTCCCGACCGCCCTCGGTATCTCTTCCCAGCGTTCGCAGGCCACGCCTCGGTCGGGACCCGCCGCTTCGAGGCGCTGCCGGTTCGCGGCGCACTGGGGGGTAGCGAAGTCGCAGCGAGGCTGGAAGGGACAGCCAGGGGGCAGCGCCTCGCGACGAAGCAGCCCCCGGAGCGTGCTCGCGCCCTGGCCGTTTGCGGAGATCCGGGGGATGGAGTCGATCAGGCCGCGGGTGTAGGGGTGCAGGGGCTCCGCGAAGAGCCTCCCGGTCGGAGCGACTTCGACCATGTGTCCGGCGTACATCACCCCCACGCGGTCGGCGACCTCTTTGATGACGCCGAGGTCGTGGGTGACGTAGAGCATAGCGGTCGAAAAGCGTTCACGCAGATCGAGGAGCAGGCCGAGAATCTGTTCCTGGGTGGTGACGTCCAGTCCGGTCGTGGGCTCGTCGAGCACCACGAGATCGGGATTGCAGGCGAGCGCCATCGCGATGAGCACCCGTTGCTGCTGACCGCCCGACAACTGATGAGGATAACGGCCGAGCGCCTCTTCGGGGTTGGGCAGCCGGACGCTCGCGAAGAGCTCCGCCACGTGCCGCTCGGCGTCGTCTCGGGAAGCGAAGAGTCCGTGAATCATCAGGACCTCCGCAATCTGGCGCCCCACCCGCATCCCGGGGCTCAGCGCGGTAGTCGGATCCTGGGGCACCAGTGCTACCCGGTTGCCGCGCAGCGCGTCGAGTGCGGGCCGGGTCAGGGAGAGCAGCGACTCCCCCTTGAAGCGGACCTCCCCTTCGAGCACCCGGGCCATTGGATGCCGATAGCCGAGCAACTGGTACGCGAGTGTCGACTTGCCACACCCCGATTCGCCCACCAGCCCCACCATCTCTCCAGGCTGGATCCGCATCGAGACGTCGTGCAGAACCTTGAGCCAGTCCCCGCTCTGCCAGTAGGCGAGATGGAGTCCATCCACTTCGAGAAGGGGAGGGGGAGTCATCGGCCCATGTGGGAAACGCTGCGCCCCAGCATGCGCGCGAGTCCCTCCGTCCACAGGTTCAGCCCGACCACCAGGGAGGCGAGCGCCAGTCCGGGGCCGATGACGGTGATGGGGGCGGTGACGATGAGGGCGCGATTCTCGCTGATCATGAGCCCCCACTCCGGAGTGGGCGGGCGCAGCCCGAAGCCGAGGAATCCGAGCGAGCCCACCAGCACCGGGGCGTAGCCCGCCCGGATCGCGAACTCCACCAGCAGCGTGCCGGTGGTGTTGGGCAGCAGCTCGCGCCACATGACCGACCACGCGCTCTCGCCTCGCAGGCGGGCGACGCTTACGAAGTCCTGCGTCACGACTTCCAGGGCGGCGGCGCGCGCCATGCGGGCGATGCGTGGCGTGTAGACGAGGGCCACCACCAGGATCACGAGCGCCGGTTCGCCCGAGAGGCCGGGTCCGGCGGAGGCGACCGCGAGCAGCGCCAGCACCAGGAAGGGGATGCTGATCATCGCCTCCAGCACGCGCATGAGGATCTCGTCGAACCAACCCCGGATGTACCCGCTCAGCAGGCCCAGGACCGAGCCCAGGGCCACTCCGAGCGCCGTTCCGGATACCGAGAGCAGGATGACGATATGACTCCCGTGCACCACTCGGCTGAACACGTCGCGGCCGAGCTGATCGGTGCCGAAGAGGTTGGTCCAGCTCATGCCCGAAAGCGGCGGACCCGCGCCCATCTGGGCCGGGCCGAAGGGCGCCCACCAGGGACCGGTCGCCGCTATCGCGAGGTGGGCGAGCAGGATGATGGAGCCGATTCGGAAGCTTCTCGGGGTGCGATTGAAGCGCGACCACAAACCCTCGCCCGCGCTCCTCGACGAGGCGGCGGCCTCGGTGCTCACGCGGCGCCCTCGTTGCGCAGCCGCGGGTTGAGCACGATGGCCGCGATGTCCGCGAGAAGGTTTGCGACAATGTAGACGAGCGAAGCGATCAGCACCGTCGCTTCGATGAGCGGGATGTCGCGCAGCAGCAGGGCGTCGATGAGCAGGCTGCCGAAACCGGGGAAACCGAACACCTTCTCCAGCACCACCACTCCGCCGATGAGGTAGGAGATGTTGAGCGCGGTGATGTTGAGGGTCGGCCCGAGCGCGTTCATCACGCCGTGGCGCAGCAGCACGAGGTGCCGCGGCAAGCCCTTGAGCTCCGCCATGCGGATGTATTGCGAATCGAGCACCTCTATGAGGTTGTCGCGCAGCATGCGCACCGCGTACACCGCCATCACGATCGCGAGCGTCACCGAAGGCAGCACCAGGGCCTTTATCCACTCCCCGATGGTGGATGACTCCACCACCACGGAGGTTGCGGGCAGGACGGGTATCGCGATCACGAACAGGATCAGCATCAGGGTGCCGAGGAGAAACTCCGGCATGGACACGAACACAAGCGTCAGCACCGAAAGCGCATGGTCCACGGCGCGGTCGCGGTTGAGCGCCTGGATCGCGGCCGGAATCAGCGCGAGCGGGATGTAGATCAGGAACGCGACGCCGGAGAGGATGAGGGTGTTGACGATACGCGGCGCGAGAATCTCGGTCACCGGGCGGGTACTGGTGAGCGCGACGCCAAAATCGCCACGAACCGCGTTGCCGAGCCACATCAGGTAGCGTTCGGCGGGCGGAAGGTCGAGATTCAGACGCGCGCGCAGGGCGGCGAGGGATTCCTCGGTAGCGGCGCGCCCGAGGATACGGGTGGCGACATCCCCGGGGAGAACTTCGACGATCGCGAAGATGACCACGGATACGAGCAGCAGCGTCACGATCGAGAGCAGGATCCGGGCGCAGATCAGACGTGCCACGGTGCGGGTTCCTCGGAGTCGGGGGAGGTGGCGCGCGCCGGAGAGCCGCCTGCGCCTTGGTTTGCCTTGTTTCTTGAGCGCTCTATCATACTTTGCGCCGATCCACAGACTCCCCTCAGGAGATAGCCATGAGATTGGAATCCATATTGCGAGCGTGCGCAGTGGGAACCTTGGCACTTGGGGCCGCGCATCCGGCCTCCGTCGTCGCCGAGGAATGCGTGAACATCGTCCATTACGAGTCCAGCGGCGAGAAGGGCTCGATGGACCCCGCCGATCTCCTGTCCTCGGACGACTCGGTGCATGTGTACGCGGTGTACAACCGCCTGGTGGACATAGACGATAACTTCCAGGTCGTGCCGGAGCTCGCCAAGTCCTGGTCCGTCTCCGAGGATGGAAGAACATGGACTTTCGAGCTGGAGCAGGGGGTCAAGTTCCACGACGGCAGCGACTTCGACTCGGGCGATGTCGTCTACTCCCTGCGGCGCCTGCTCGACCCCGAGGTGGGTTCGGGCGCCGCTCCCATCCTGTCCTTCCTGAAGCCGGAGGGTATTCAGGCGGTGGACGCGCACACCGTGCGCTTCGAGACCGACGATCCCATTGCGGATATGCCTACGCTGCTGTCTCTCAAGTTCAACCTCATCGTTTCCGAGGGCGCGCAGACCGCGGATCTCAAGTTGAACGGAATGGGCACTGGGCCTTTCATGCAGGAAGAGTTCACCCCGGGCGGCGCGGTGCGGGTGCTGCGGCGCAACCCCAACTACTGGCGTGAGGGGCTGCCCAAGGCGGAGTGCCTGCGGGTCACGGTGATCACGGAGGCGGTCTCCCAGCTCGCGGCGCTCAAGTCCGGCGAGGCGGACCTGCTGATGAGCGCCGCCCCGGAGATCCTGTCCGCACTCCGAGGGGACGAGAACGTCACCCTTCTTGAGACCGGCGCCGCCACTTCGCTCACCTTCTCCATGCAGACCGACAAGGAACCCTTCAACGACAACCGCGTGCGCGAAGCACTGAAGGCGGTCGTCAACCGTCAGGAGATTGTGAACACTGCGCTGCTCGGACTCGGTCAGCCCGGCAACGACAACCCGGTACCCCCATCGTGGCCGGCCGCCTACACCGCGGAGATCAAGGGACAGGACATCGAGCGCGCCAAGGCGCTGCTGACCGAGGCGGGCTACGGCGACGGGCTCACGGTGGATCTACATACCTCGGACGCCCTGCCCGGCATGAAGCTCGCCGCCCAGGTCTTTCAGCAGCAGGCGGCCGCGGCGGGCATCACTGTCAACATCATCAACACGCCGCCGGACAGCTACTGGTCCGATATCTGGATGAAGCGTGCCTTCTTCTCCTCCGGGTGGTCTCAGCGTGCGCCCGCGGTGGGTCTGTCCATCGCCTACGCCAAGGGGGCGGAGTGGAACGAGACCAACTGGCACCGCGACGACTTCCAGGCGCTGCTCGACGCCGCGTCCCGCGAGCTCGATGCCGGCAAGCGGGTGGATCTTTACCGGCAGGCCCAGGAGCTGCTCTCGATGGAGGGCGGGGTGATCACTCCCGCCTTCATGCATCAGGTCGCGGCGATGCGCGCCAACTGTTCGGGCTACAAGCCTCACGCCCAGAACGTCAACTTGAGCTTCGAAGAGCTGCACTGCGAGTAGCGCTGCCAGCTCTCCAGGTATGAACCGGCTGCCCCCGCCCGGCGCCTCCGATCATGGTGGCGCCGGGCGGAGTGTCCGCAGGTGCGCCCTCGAAGCACGCCGGCGTCGATTCGCGATACGGAATCACGGCCGACGACCTCGTCCGCACGTGCCTTCCTGTCAGGCCGCTGCCTTGAAGAGCTTGAAGCGCTCGTCGAGCCGGTCGCGATCAGGACGATCCTGCACCCGTTTGGGGAAGTGTAGTCTTCTATCCTTAAGCTGCTTCAAGGCGTCCAGCATTGGGCCGTCGCGTTGGGCAAGAAGACGCTCGGAGACATGTACGCGATAGTCTGGATCGATACCGATCAGGTTGGCATCGAAGGCGGCATGATGAATTTTGGACAGCGGTAGCCCGTTGGGAACAACCGGTTGGCCCAGCAGTTCGTCTTTGTCTGCAACGATGTGCGCCGCATCGAGCAGGCGATGCTCGCGGAGACGCGACAGGGCGCAGCGTCCACTATATGCGGTGATGACGGCTTCCCGGAACGACTCCTGGTGGAGACGCTGTTTCACCACACGCAGGGCATAGCGGCGCTCCACTGCCGGCAGTGGTGACGAAAGGTCGTCGCGTCCGGGCAGTCCGAACGAGAGGCTTGCCTTGAGTGACGCAGAATCCCATCCGGAAATGAAAGTCGGGATCAGAGCCTGGTACAAGCCGGGCTTGATGCCGAGAAAATAGATGACAGGAATCCGACACTCGTGAGCTTCGAGTAACAGAAGGTTGTCGGCGCTCTTCGGATTAGTACCCATGAACGCGTAGTCGACGCTTTCGTCTCCTTGATAAACTTTTTCATGAGCATCTAGCTGGTCGTAGTAACGAACCTTGCCGCCCCGTCGTGGGATGACGGTCCTGACCGACAGCAGGAAGCGCATCTGGCCAGGTTTGAAGATACCCCGCCGCGGGTTCACGAGTGGAATGCGCGTGCCTTCGAACTGGAAACCGGCTTCTATCAACCGGGGAGTCAACAAGCCGTGGAGCTCGGTGAGCCTCCGGATGTGCTCGAAAGCTCGAAGACGCATCGAGGTGTCTGCATTGAACAGATCGTCAGCGCCTGACATGCTTGTCCAGACCGGTTAAATCGGTTAAGCAGAGATAATGACCAAGTTTCGACCATAGTTCAAGAACGACATCGGCATGGGGCCCTGCGTCGGGATTCTGTCTGCCAGGCTGTCGTGACGCGCGGCGGTCTGAGCCAGGGCGTGATAGCTTTGACTGCTGCCTCCGACCAGAGGCTCACACGAACGTGCGGGCTATTCGTTCGTCAAACATGCGCTTCGCGACTTGCTGGTCGCCTTCCTTCGCGATGACCGTGGCCTTGACGTGAAATGACGTCGGTTCGGATGTCATCACCAGGCGACCATCCAGCTCCGTGCTCCAGTCATCTCGGTTGTTCTTGATGGTGATCCCGAGCTCGGCCCGTGCGGAAAGCGGATCATCGTCGACGCACGAGTACTTGAGCGTCGCAACGACGTCGAGCGCCATGCCGGTCTCCTTGAGAACAAACGCGCCATCGTCCTTGATGTAAACCCGGCTGACCTCGCCGCTGACAACGTCACGTTCGATTCTGCGTGTACGTGACACTGGGCGCTGCCATTCGACGGCTGGCGGTGGAGGTATAGCGGCACTCTCGAATGCTGGCTCGACCGCATTTGGTACGTTCAATGGTCGGGTCGGGATGGTGAGAGTGCTGGCCTCACCCAGCATCAAGGTGCATGTGGTCTTCACGGGTACAGGCCAGACTAGCGGGAATGCGTTGGTGCCCACGGAAAGGCGAAGACGATGGCCAGCGGGTAGGCGCTGTGCGACCGCGTCGAGTGGCACCGACACATCCATCCACTCGCCGGGTGTCATCGCCTCGGGTCCCTCGAACCCATTGCGGCCTGTGAGGTTGAGCAGGCCGTAACAGATCATCGTCGCTTTTCCATCGGGCGCGACATCGGAGAGGCGGAGGTTCAGAAGCCCACGGGTCTGATCTGCCCTGATCTTGAGCTTGACACGTGGTGTACCCAGGATTTGAAGATCCCCAGAGAGCGGTTTCGTTTCGAAAACCAGCGCGCCCACATCCTCATGACCCTGGTCCAGAGGCATTTCCGGACCGACGCCATGCGGCAGCCACTCGCCACCTGTCATGCCGCTTGACAGTGGCGTACACACATCGCGTTCGACCGTTGCGCCGGCAAACTCGCTCAAGGTCCTGTCATTGAGGAAGAAGGTCTGAGAGGTCGTGTTGACCGAAGGCCAACTCTCCTCAGCGATCCAGTGACCTCCCCGTTGCTCGTAGGATGGAGCAGGCGGCGCCGTATCCAGCATCCAGACACAGATCTTCGGTTCGGTGTCGATGCCATTGTCGATGTCTTTGAGCCATCGGTCCCACCAGCGGGTTGCTTCTTGCAGAAACCCGATTTGGGGACCAGGTTTGGCAATGTGCGGGTAGGTATGCGCCCAAGGCCCAATGACGACCCTGGTCGGTGCCTCCATGTGTTCAGCCATTCGCAAGGCTGCATTTCGATAACCGTCAGCCCATCCGCAGAAGACACAGGTGGCCGCGGTTATTGCGCCGTAGTCTTCGCACACCGAGCCGTGGCGCCAATAGGCATCTCTTGACTGCCTGCCGACCCAATCCCGGAACACGAATGGCGCGCGCTCAATTCGTCGCTTCCAGATCTCGCGCCAGCGGTCTCCTGTCAGAGCCGGGTCCGGTGGGCGCATCATGTAATTGGTATAGACCCATGACCACGACAGGTTCGCGCTCAGGAGGCAGCCGCCCTTGAAATGAATGTCCTCGCCAAACCGGTCATCGGTGCCATGTACCGGAATGATCGCTTTCAGTGAAGGCGGGTTCAAAGCCGCTACTTGCAACGCGGAAAAGGCGCCCCACGACATGCCGAACATGCCGGTTGCTCCCGTGCACCACGCCTGGGAAGAGATCCAATCCAGGGCGTCTACGGCGTCGCGCTGTTCCTGCGCGACGTACTCGTCCATCGGATCGCCGTCACTCTCTTGAGATCCCCTTGGTTCGAGACGGATGGAGGCGTATCCATGCCCAGCGAACCAAGGATGGATGATGGCGTCACGCGGAGCGGAAAAATCCCGATGGCGAAAGGGGATGTACTCGACAACCGCGGGCACGGGGGTCGCGTCTGCGTCGACCGGTAACCACATGCGAGCAGACAGGTTTGTCCCATCTGGCATCGGAATCCGCAGATCCTGAACGATGCGTATCTCGTTCGGAAAGTCATCGACCACGTGTAGCGAATCCGGATCCGCTGCTACCAGGTTCACCATATATGCCGTCCAACCGAGGGTGTTAAGTCAACGAACTGATGCCATAAGCCTGTTGAATTTTGACAGCCCAAGCCCTCTCTGCCAACATCGTTGATGCACCGGATTCCCTTGGAGTTAGTGTCGGGCGCCGGCGATGTGGAACGCGCTGCAGACGGCTTGCTGCCATAGAGGCCTACAGGCTGACGCCAAACATCCATGGGGATAAATGAAGACCACACGCTGTTTCAACGAGCAGGTCTTGCGCAAGCGTCCCTATATCGAACCTCGATGGTGTGAGGAGGTTATCGCCGCGCCGATGTTTCGCAAACGACAATCCGACGGCCGAATACGCTTCTGGGGTGAGGTGATGCGGCCCGGCGACGATCGTCGGCGCATCCTTCGCGTCATCACTCTGGCGGATGGCGAGACGGTGCACAACGCATTCTTCGACCGAGGCTTCAGGAAGGACCGACCATGAAACTCCATTACTATCCGGAAACCGATAGCCTCTATATCGAGTTCCAGGCGGGTCCTGGCGCGGAGACGCGCGAGATTTCCGAAGGGCTGAAAGTAGATCTCGACGCGAACGGCCGCGTGGTTGGTCTCGACATCGACCATGCTTCGCAAAGCCTTGACCTTTCCACGCTGGAGACGGAGGCCCTGCCCCTGCGATCTCTCCGGGCCGGTTGAGGGATGGCGCTCCTGCCTACCTCAGGCGGCGCGTTGCCGGCCGAAGGCCCCGTTCTCGCGCAAGGCGGTGATCTCCGGTTCCGAGTAGCCGAGCTCGGCCAGAATCTCGTCGTTGTGCTCGCCAAGCTCCGGGGCGCCGCGCGGGGTGTCGGGAGGCGTGCCCTCGAAGCGCGCCGGCGTCCGCGTCTGCCGAACCCGGCCCGCGACGGGATGTTCGTGCTCGACCAGAATCTCGCTCGCGAGGGTCTGGGGGTGCTGGATAGCTTGGTGGCGCGTGAGCGCGGGGGCGCAGGGGACGTCTTCGCGCTCCAGCAGGGTCAACGATTCCTGCGTGGTGCGTGCCTTCAGCTCTTCCTGGATCAGAGCGAGGCGTTCGTTGACGTTGCGGTCCCGGAGTTGGGGTGTCGCGAAGCGCGGGTCCTCGTGCAGGTCCGGGCGGGCGAAGGCGCGGCAGAAACCCGCCCACTGCTTGTCGCTCATCGTGGAGACCGTGATGTAGCCGTCCCGGGTCTCGTAGATGAGGTCGATGAAGCTCGCCGCTTCCTGATGGGTGAGCGGCTGGTCCACGAAGGTCAGGCCGCCCATGTCGGAGGCCCACATGAAGGAGAGCACCGTGTCGAGCATGGAGAGCCGCACGTGCTGCCCCTTGCCGGTCCTCTCGCGCGCGAGAAGGGCGGCGCAGATCGCCTGGGACGCCGCGAGCGCGGTCAGTTTGTCGGGGAGGACGGTGCGGATCAGGCGCGGTCTCGCGTGGTCGGAGCCGGCCTGGATCGTGGTCAGTCCCGACAGGGCCTGGACGATGGGGTCGTAGGTGGGCCGGTCCGCGAGCGGGCCGCGCTCCCCGAAGCCGGAGATGGACACGTAAACCACCTCGGGCGCGACCGCGCGGACTTCCGGCTCCGATACGCCGAGGCGTTCCACCACCCCGGGGCGGAAGTTCTGGATGAACACGTCCGCGCTCGCCGCCAGCTTCAGGAGCACCGAGCGGCCTTCGGGGTGCTTGAGGTCCAGGCCCAAGGAACGCTTGCTGCGGTTGAGGTTGAGGAAGCTGGCCGACAGCCCGCCCCGCCGGTTGCCGAGGGATCGGGTGTGGTCTCCGGCTCCGGGCATCTCCACCTTGATGACGTCCGCGCCCTGGTCACCGAGCATGAAGGTGGCCCAGGGACCGGTCAGCATCGTGGTGAGATCGACTATCCGGTATCCGGCGAGCGGTCCCGCCATTGCCGCGTCTCCTGCCGTGAAGTGCGAACTTCCACTTTAACCCGACTTCGCCGAACCGGTACGGGATCATTCGAGGTCGGCCGGGGCGAGGCCTTAAACAAACGCGCCACGGCGAGCCGGAATCAGACGAAGCGCCGGTGGCGCGCAACGGTCGGCAAGCGGGCAAGCCAGGGATGGCTTGCCCGGTCGGTATGCTTCGCCCAAGGATAGCGAAGCGATGCGGGTAGCCGACACGAAGTCGCAGGCGGCGCGACCGAGTACGGCCCGCAACCGCGAGCGTATGGGCGTCCGCTTGTCGAGAGCTCGGTGAAACGTGCGGGTTGGCACGGTTGGCACGTTGCTGCAGGCTATCTCATCCCTCCGAGGGAGCTACGGGCAGCTACTCCCGAGGGAGCTGTGGGCAGCTACTCCGTCAAACGCCGTAACGGGTGAATCCCTTCGATGCGGCGCCGATTTCGATGTCGTCAAGCAGGATCGGGCCTCCAATCAGCAGGCTCAAGTAGTACTGCCTCGCGATCGTCTCCAGCTCGATCGCCCGCCACATCGCCTTGGCGAGGGACTCTCCGATCGCGACCATGCCGTGGTTCGCGATCAGGCAGGCGCTGCGCCCGCTCATCGCGTCCATGATGAGGCGGGAGAGCTCCTCGGTGCCGAAGGTGGCGTATCCGGAACAGCGGACGTTGTTCCCGCCGAAGGCCGCGATCATGTAGTGACAGGCCGGGATCTCCCTGCGCGCGATCGCCAGCGTGGTGCAGTAGGTGGGGTGGGCGTGCACGACCGCCCGTGCGTCGTCGCGGCCTCGCAGCAGTGCGCGATGAAAGCGCCACTCGGTGGAGGGGGCGAGGGGGCCCTCCCACGCGCCGTGCGGATCGTCGAGCGCGACCGATGCGATCGTATCCAGCGTCAGCGCGTCGACGGGCGTCGCCGAGGGCGTGATCAGCATCCGGTCCTCGAAGCGCGCGGAGATGTTCCCCGAAGTGCCCTGGTTGATGCCGGCCCGGTTCATCTCGCGGTAGCGCTCGACCAGCTCTTCGCGCAGCGCCTTCTCCGTCTTGGTCATCGCAACGCCGTCCCGCGCCGCTTCGGGGCGCTCACGTTCCGGCGCGGGCGGCGCCCGGGCCGGTGGGAGACGGAGTCGGCCGCCGCGGGCGATGCCTCCATGGGCGCGGTTGTGCCGCCGACCTCACGCACTGCCATGGACTCTCGTTTCCGGTGCTGCGGGGTGGCAACTATAGCAACGCACCCCGGGGCTCCGACCGTGCAAGCGGACGATGCACGATTTGTACCCACTCGCGCACATCGCAGGCTCGCTGATCGGCATGTAGGTCGCGCCGATCGCCCCGGGGATCTCGCCGGCCGAGGCGGTAGGCCGTACGGACAGGGGGAGCGCTAATACAGCCATTCATCAGAGAGGATCTCGCCGGCCGAGCCGGTAGGCCGCACAGAAACTGTCCGCAACCGCCCACCGGGTTCCGAGCTCGCGCACGCCAGGATGGCGTGGTTGCGGGGTGCCCGATGCCACCGGGAGTCAGTCACTGAGAGTTTGCGGCTATCCTTGCCGTTGAACGGGCCGGTCAGCGTGGCCCCGTCTCCGGAGTCTCTTCGCATGTCCGCAACCGACAACGTGCCGCAAGCGGGCGCGTCCGACCCCCTCCTCACTCCCTTCCGGCTCAAGCACCTTGAGTTCCGCAACCGCATCATGAGCACGAGCCATGCGTGCGGTCTCGCGGAGGAAGGCATGCCGGCGGACCGCTACCAGAGCTACCACGAGGCGAAGGCGAAGGGCGGAATCGCGCTCACGATGTTTGGGGGATCTTCCAACGTATCGCCTGACTCGCAGTGGAACTTTCCGCAGATCAACCTGCACGACGAGCGCGTCGTCGCGCACTTCCGGCGCTTCGCGGAGCGCATGCACGCGAACGGCGCGCGCCTCATGTGTCAGGTGAGCCACGTGGGTGGACGCGGAGAACCCTATGCCGGAGCGCGCCTGCCGCCCATCGGCCCCTCACCGGTGCGCGAGACCCTTCATCGCGCCTTCGCCCGGGAGATGGACGAGCACGACATCGCCCGAGTGGTGGCGGACTACGCCGAAGCCGCTGCGCGCTGCCGGGACGGCGGGCTCGACGGCATCGAGACGCTGACCGGCGCCCACCTCATCGGCCAATTCTTCTCGCCCGCGACGAACCGGCGCCGTGACCGCTTCGGAGGCTCGCTGGCGAACCGCTGCCGCTTCGGGCTCATGGTGCACGAAGCCATCCGCAAGCGGGTCGGCGATGACTTCGTGGTCGGGATACGTTTCGTCATGGACGAAGCGGGGGAGGGGCGCCTCGACTTCGACGAGTGTCTGGAGATCGCGAGGATCTTCGAATCCGCGGGGACCATCGATTTCTTCAACGCGATCTACGGACGGATGGATACGCAACTCAAGCTCGCGGTCGACTGCATGCCGGGCATGGCGTCGCCGATGGCGCCCTTCCTCTCCCAGGCCGGGGCGTTCAAGCAGGCGGTGCGCCTGCCGGTGTTCCACGCCACCCGGATCACCGAGCTCGCGACCGCCCGGCACGCGATTCGGGAGGGGCTGCTCGACATGGTGGCGATGACCCGGGCGCACATCGCGGACCCCGCCCTCGCCGCGAAGCTTGCGCGTGGCGACGAAGAGCGGGTACGCCCCTGCGTGGGCGCTACCCACTGCATGAGCGAGCTGCGCCCGACCTGCCTGCACAACCCCTCAACCGGTCACGAGCGCGAGCTGCCCCACGAAATCGAGGCGGCCAAGGAGCGCCGCCGGGTGCTGGTCGCGGGTGGTGGCCCCGCCGGACTGGAGGCGGCGCGGGTGTGCGCCGAACGCGGCCATGAGGTGCGGCTCGTGGAGGCATCCGACGTCCTCGGAGGGCAGGTGCTCCTTGCCACCCAGGCGAGCTGGCGCCGCGATCTCATCGGCATCGTCGACTGGAGGGTGCGCGAGCTTGCGCACCTGGGAGTCGAGGTGCGCTTCAACGACCTGCTGGACGTGGACACGGTGGACACACAGCACGTCGATGTCGTGATCGTCGCCACCGGAGGGGTCCCCGACCTCGACTGGATCGATGGCGCCGCGCACTGCACGAGTGTGTGGGACGTGCTCGGTGGCACTGTCAAGCCGATGGGGGAAGTCGTCGTGTACGACGGTACCGGTCGGCACGCCGCGCTCACCGCGGCGGAGAAGCTCCGCCTGGCGGGCTGCGAAACCGCCTTCTTCGGCCTCGACGGCCAGCTCGCGATGGAGATGTCCTACGCCGAGCAGGTCATCTGGCGCAGACGGATGTACGAGCTCGACATCGCGCCCAGACTCGACCGTCGGCTCGAGCGGGTCGAGCGCCACGGCAACCGGTTGCGCGTGTCCTTCCGCAACGAGCTCACGGACGAGGCGGAGATGCACGAGACCGACCATCTCGTGGTCGAGCATGGGACCCGCCCCGCGGACCACCTCTTCCAGGGTCTCGCGGACCAGTCCTCGAATCGCGGGATCATGGACCAGCGGGCGTTGCTCGAGGGACGGGCGCAGCCCGGCGCCGGTACGGGCGGCTTTCAGCTCTTTCGTGTCGGTGATGCGGTCTCGAGCCGCAACATCCATGCCGCGGTGCTCGACGCCTATCGCCTGTGTCGCGTCCTTTAACCCGCAAGTTTTACCGATTTCGGCCGCTTCGGGCGTCAAGATGCCGTGATAGCAGGAAGCACGGACCGAAAGACGCTGAAGTCGTAGCTTTCACTACGTCGTTGCGGCTTGAGGGAGTACGGCCCGCTGACACGAGCATATTGGCGTCCGCGAGTTGAGAAATCGGTGAAACTTGCGGGTTAGCCCGGTCCAGGCTTCATCCCCGAGAAGATGGCGTGACCGGCGCGCAGCCAGTGGACGTCGATCCCGGTCAGTCCGGCGTCCGCCATCCAGCTCAACTGGTCGAATAGCGCGGAGGGCATGTCGGCGGGATCGGCATCGGGGTCCGCGTAGTAGTTCCAGCCGTCGTCGCGGAAGAAGTCGAGCATCTTCTCGTTGCCGTCGAGCGCCAGCGAGCGCTCGCGCACTCCGTCATCCCAGTGCCGCTTCCAGAGCTCGAGACCGGCGTTGCGCTGCGCCTCCACCAGATCGCAGACCACGATCACGCCGCCCGGTGCGAGCGCCGCGGCCAGATCCTTGAACAGTCGCGCCTTGCCGGGAGCGTCCAGGTGATGGATGGCGAGAGACGAGGCGAAGGCGTGGACCGGCGCACCGAAGGCTCGCCAACCGGTCTCGGCGATGTCGATGATCGCGGTCCGGTGCGCCACGCTAGTCGCCTCGAGCCGGGCCTTCGCGGCGGCGAGCATGGTGGGTGAGCCGTCGAGCGCATGGATCTCGGCCCGGGGAAAGCGTCTTGCGAGGGCTTCGCAGAGCAGCCCCTCTCCGCAGCAGATCTCGACGATGGCCGCGCCGTCGGGCGCGGGCGGGATGACGCTGCATATCGTGTCGAGCTGAATCTCGCGCTCGGGCACGAAGTAGGCGCCGTAGTCGATGAAGTGTCTGGAGTCGTCCTCGCTCCAGCCGGAATCGTCGGAGGAGGCGGTCACGGAGATTCCCTCCCGGAGTCACAGGGCGGCGCGTGTCTCTTGATCGGTGCGGGTTCGAAGTCGTTCTGGGACTCCCCCCTCCGGCGTTTGGGGTCACGACCTGGCGGCATGGAGTCGCACGGCCCTCAGATGAAGTCCTGGTTCTCGAGCGCCCCCAGGAGTTCTCGGTAGAACCCGCTTACGCAATTTTCCCAGGCGGGCGAGATAACCCCGCCGTCGTCCATCACCGGCGCCCGAAATCCCCGCACCACGCCTTCCATCACCGCGGCGTCCTCCTCCATCACCTGTTCCTGGATCGCCGCCCACCGCCCGAGCGCGTCGCGGTCCGTGTCCGTCTCGGAGGTGGTGTAGCAGGCGTGGCTCACCCAGCACTTCATGGGATCTTCACTGTCGGGAAGGATGAGCGAGTCCACCAGCTTGTCCGGAGCATGCGCGGCGATGTAGAGGTTGGGCACCCGCAGGATGAAGCGGCCGCTGCCGTCGAGGTGAGCCGCGGTCCGAGGGGGCGGGCGGTTGGTGAAGGTCGAGCCGGCAATGTCCACCGCGCAGCCAACGAGCGGGCCTTCGTCCACGATGCGGTGGCAATCGAAGGGGTGGCCGGCCGTGGTGCCGGGATGGACCATCGGCACGTGGTAGGGCTCGATGTTGTTCTCGGTGACCGTCTTCCAGTTCGCGGGGAAGGGGTGGCGAGAGACGGTGGAGAAGTGGCGGGCGCGGGAGAACGCGACATCCCGGTAGTACTCCGCCAGGGGCGCGACGAAGTCCTCTAGCGGCGGCGCCCGCCCGTCCAGGTTGACGAGGATCCAGTTGTGCCACACCCCGGTGCGGATGGCCTTGAGACCGAAGGCTTTCGGGTCGAGGTCCGGGTGTTCGTGCTTGCGATAGCCGCCGAAGTGGGTGGCGGTCCGCAGCTCGCCCGTGGTGTGGTAGACCCAGTGGTGGTAGGGACAGACGATGCCCTGCCTGCGGTTGCAAGGTTCCGAGACGAGCTCGTGGCCACGGTGCCGGCAGGAGTTGTAGAAGGCGCGGATCTCGCCTTCGACGTCCCGGATGAGAAAGATGGGATGTCCCGGAACGGGCGCCGCGTCGCCCGCTTCGGGTATCTCGTGCGCGCGTCCGACCATGAGCCAGGTGCGCGCGAGCCAGCCCTCGTACTCCAGACGGAGGAAGTCGGGGTCGGAGTAGACGTGTCGGGGCAGGCGGCGGCTCAGCCCGCAACGCCCGAGCACCCGATCGCGATGCTCCGGCGTGATGAAGTCGAAAAGGGCGGGATTCGAGAGGTTCACGTTCGGTGCACTCGTCGCAAGCCCGTCACGTCGATTTCAGAAAAACGCCGGGAGGCGTTTATCCAGGCGTTTCACTCTTCAGGCGAGAATTCTATAACTTATTGTTTAGTTTGTGTTTTTTGGCGGAGAGGGAGGGATTCGAACCCTCGGTACGCTATTAACGTACACACACTTTCCAGGCGTGCACCTTAAGCCGCTCGGTCACCTCTCCGAGTCCGAACGACAAGGGTAGGGGGTGCGAAGGCGCGAGGCAATCATCGCGTCCGGGCTCCGTAATCAACCGGACATGCCGAAGGCCGACTTGGGTGAGTACCGAATCGAACGCCGCCCGCCTTGCCCGCCGGAGACTAGTCGACTAGATTGCCGCCGGTTCGGTTCCAGGCGGCGGGGGGTCCGTGCGCTACTCCATATTCAGTCTCGCGCGCAACGCGCTCAGCTACCACGAGCACTGGGCGCGGGCGTGGCGGAGCCCGGCGCCGCGCCGCGAGTACGATATCGTGGTGGTGGGCGGCGGCGGCCACGGTCTTGCGACCGCGTACTACCTGGCCAAGGAGCACGGCATAACCAATGTCGCGGTCCTGGAGAAGGGCTGGCTCGGCGGCGGCAACACCGGGCGCAACACCACCATCGTGCGCTCGAACTACATGCTCGATGCCAACGCGCACTTCTACGAATGGTCGTTGAAGCTCTGGGAGCAGCTCTCTCAGGATCTGAACTACAACGTCATGTTCAGTCAGCGCGGGGTGCTCAACCTCGCGCATTCCGATGCGCAACTCGATGCCAACGCCCGCCGCGGCAACACGATGCGCCTGAACGGCATCGACGCGGAGCTTCTGACGCGCGAAGAGATCCAGGCGATGATTCCCGAGCTCGACTGCTCGCCCGAGGCGCGCTTCCCGGTGGTGGGCGGGCTCATTCAACGCCGCGGGGGCAGCGCGCGCCACGATGCCGTGGCGTGGGGGTTCGCACGCGGCGCCGACTCGCGCGGCGTCGACATCATCCAGAACTGCGAGGTCGTCGGCATGCGCCTCGAAGGGGGCCGCGTGGTCGGCGTGGAGACCACCCGGGGCTACATCGGCGCGAAGCGGGTCGGCATCGTTGTGGCGGGCAACAGCAGCCGACTCGCCGCGATGGCCGGGGTCACCCTGCCGATCGAGTCCCACGTGCTCCAGGCGATGGTGAGCGAGCCGCTCAAGCCATTCCTGCACACCGTGGTGACCTCGGGCGCGGCGCACATGTACATCAGCCAGACCGACAAGGGCGAGCTCTTGATGGGGGGCGATCTCGACGGGTACAACTCCTACGCCCAGCGCGGCAATCTGCCCCTCGTCGAGCACGTGGTGCAGGCCGCGGTCACGATGTTCCCCTGCATGAGTCGGCTCCGCCTCATGCGGACCTGGGGCGGCGTGATGGACATGACGATGGACGGCAGTCCCATCATCGGGAAGCTGCCGGTGGAGGGCCTGTTCATGGACGGCGGGTGGTGCTACGGGGGCTTCAAGGCGACGCCGGGCTCGGGCTGGGTATTCGCCCACACCCTCGCCAAGGGAGAGCCTCACCGTCTGAACGCCCGGTTCACCCTCGATCGCTTCCACTCTGGACGCCTGATCGACGAGAGGGGGTCCGGCGCGACCCCGGGCGCGCACTGAGAGGCGGCGGGACGAAGGAGGGAATGGCGTGCTGCTGCTCGATTGTCCGTGGTGCGGGGAACGCGCGCAGAGCGAATTCACCTATGGCGGCGACGCGACGATCGTTCGGCCCGCCGATCCGCAGGCGGTGTCCCTTCGGGAGTGGCTCGACCACGTCTACCTCCGAAAGAACCCGCGCGGCCCCCATCTGGAGTGGTGGCATCACTCCACCGGTTGCCGGCGCTGGTTCATGGTGAAGCGCGATACCTTGACCCACGAGGTGCTCGGATCGGCGCCCCCCGGCGGCGACATTGGAGAGGACGACGCATGAATCAGTCCTGGCGCCACGGCGAGGGCGGCCTCATCGACCGCAGCCAGGAGCTTCGCTTCGAGTTCGACGGGCGTGCGCTGGCCGGCTACGCCGGGGACAGCGTCGCCTCCGCCCTGCTCGCAAACGGGGTGCGCACGGTGGGGCGCAGCTTCAAGTACCACCGCCGTCGCGGGCTGGTGGGCGTGGGAGCGGAGGAGCCGAACGCACTGATCGGGCTGCGCCGTGGCGCGCGCGCGGAACCGAATCTGCGCGCGACCCAGGTCGAGCTCTTCGACGGACTCTCCTGCACGAGCCAGAACCGCTGGCCCTCCCTTGCCTTCGACATCGGCGCCATCAACAACGTCGCGTCGCGAATGTTGCCGGCCGGGTTCTACTACAAGACCTTCATGTGGCCAGGCACGTGGTGGCGCTTCTACGAGCACTTCATTCGCAAGGCGGCCGGTCTGGGCGTGGCGCCCCGACAGCCGGACCCCGATACCTACGCGCACCGTTACGCCCACTGCGACGTACTGGTGGTGGGCGCAGGACCCACCGGGCTCGCCGCCGCCCAGGCGGCCGCGCACGGGGGAGGGCGGGTGATGCTCGTGGACGAACAGTCTCGTCTCGGGGGCAGCCTGATGGGCCTGGAGGCCGAGATCGAGGGCATGCCCGCGCTCGAATGGGTCGAGTCGATGCGGCGGGAGCTGTCCGAGTCCGGCAACGTACGCGTGCTGACCCGCACCACCGCATTCGGCTACTACGACCAGAACCTCGTCGCGCTCAACGAGCGCTGTGCCGATCACCTTGCGCAACCCGCCCCCCACCAGCCCCGTCAGCGCCTGTGGTGGGTGCGGGCGAAGCAGGTGGTGCTCGCCACCGGCGCGATCGAACGCCCGCTCGTGTTCGGCGGCAACGACCTGCCGGGGGTAATGCTCTCCTGCGCGGTACGCGAGTACGCACGGCGCTACGCGGTGCGATGCGGGCAACGCGCCGTGGTCTGCACCAACAACGACGACGCCTACCGCACCGCATTGGCGTTGCACCGGCAAGGCGTGGAGGTGCGCGCGGTCGTCGACGCGCGGGCCGAGGGCCCCGGTCCGGATGCCCTGCGCGCGATCGAGGCAGTGGGCATCGAGGCGCGCCCGGGACATGTGGTGATCGAGGCGAAGGGGTCGAAGTCGCTCGAAGCGGTCCGCATCGCCCGGTACCACCACGATCGCGGCGCGGTGAGCGATGTCGGCCGTCTCGATTGCGATCTCCTCTGCATGTCCGGCGGCTACAGTCCGGCCGTTCACCTCTTTTCGCAGTCGCAGGGGCAGCTCGCCTACGACGAGGGTCTCGCGGCCTTCGTTCCCGGCGAGTCGCGTCAGGCGGAACGCTCCGCCGGCGCCGCCCGCGGCACCTGGTCTCTCTCCCAGTGCCTCGCCGAAGGGGTCGAGGCCGGGGCCGCCGCCGCCGAAGCGGCGAACGCCGGGACGGTATCCACCTCTCCTTCGCCTCCCACCGCGGGGAAGGGGGAGTGGCGCGAAAACCCGTTGCTGCCCCTGTGGACGGTGCCCTTGCCCGAGGGACGCCGCGCCAAGCGCTTCGTGGACTTCCAGAACGACGTCACGGTGGATGACGTGGCGCTCGCCGCGCGCGAGGGCTACGACTCGGTGGAGCACCTCAAGCGCTACACCACCCTTGGAATGGGCACCGACCAGGGCCGCACGAGCAACGTCAACGGACTGGCGATCCTCGCCGCCCAGGTCGGCCAATCCATCCCCGAGGTAGGCACCACCACCTTCCGCCCGCCCTACGCGCCCGTCACCCTCGGAGCGATCGCGGGGCGCGAGGTCGGCGTCGAGTTTTCACCCATCCGCCGCACTCCCATGCACGAGTGGCACGTGCGGGCGGGGGCTCCCTTCATTACCGCGGGCCAGTGGCTGCGTCCCCAGTACTATCCCCGGCAGGGGGAGTCGATCATGGACTCCATCAACCGCGAAGCGCTCGCGGTGCGGCGCAGCGTGGGCGTGACCGATGTGTCCACACTCGGGAAGATCGCGGTGCAGGGGCGCGACGCGGGAGAGTTCCTGGAGCGCGTCTACATCAACCGTTGGAAGAATCTCAAGGTCGGGCGGCTGCGCTACGGATTCATGCTGCGCGAAGACGGCTTCATCTTCGACGATGGCACCACCACCCGCGTCGCGGAGGACGAGTACTACATGACCACCACCACCGGCAACGCGGGCCCGGTGATGGCGCATCTGGAGTACTACGCGCAGACGGTGTGGCCGGAGCTGCACGTGCACCTTTCCTCGATCACCGACCAGTGGGCGGGGGTGGCGCTCGCGGGCCCGAACAGCCGCCGGACCCTCGCCGCGGCGTGCGAGGGGGCGGATGTCGGCAATGAGGCGCTGCCCTTCATGGGCTACCTTGAGGCGACGATCTCGGGGGCGCCGGTGCGCATCCTGCGCATGACTTTCTCCGGAGAGCTCGCCTACGAGGTGCACACCCCGTCGGGCCATGGCCTGCGGGTATGGGAAGCCCTGCTCGAAGCGGGCAAGCCCTGGGACATCATGCCCTACGGCATGGAGGCGCTCGGCGTGTTGCGCATCGAGAAGGGACACGTGGTCGCCTCGGAGCTCGATGGCCGCACCGTGCCTTCCGACTTCGGCTTCGACCGGCTCCAGCGGCCCGACTCGGACTTCATCGGCAAGCGATCCCTGGAACGCCCGGGTCTCACCAAGGAGGGCCGGCACGGCTTCGTGGGCCTGCGCTCGGTGGACGGGCGGCGCATCCCGCGCGGCGCCCAGATCGTCGTCAACGCCGCGCGCCCGCGGCCGGTGCCCATGCTCGGACACGTGACCGCCACGTGCTACAGCCCCAATCTCGGCCGGCACATCGCGCTCGCCCTGCTCGATGACGCGGAGCGTTACCAGGGCGAGATCCTCTACGCGTCCTCACCGCTCGAAGGCGAGAACGTGCCGGTGGAGGTCACCCATCCCGTATTCATCGACCCGGCGGGAGATCGGGCGCGCGGATGAGGCGCGAGATCCCGGAAAAAAGCGCAATGAACGACACTGCCGATCGAAGAGGACTCTCCGCGCTCGAGGGCCACGTCGAGCCGGGTCGTTACGGCGCCCCGGAGGTCGAGACACCAGGAGTGGTTCTCGAGGAGGTGGCGCCGCGTGCCCTGATTCAGTTGAACGGGGTATCCGACCCCGGCTCGCTCGCCGCGGTGCTCTCCCGTCTCGGCATCGCGGGTACGCCGGAGCCTAGACTCGGCGTCACGGGTGCGTCCGGCTCGGTGCTGTGGACCAGCGCGGATCAATGGTGGGTGGTGGATCGAGAGCGGGAGATGAGCGCTTCCGATGTGCGCGCTCTCTGCGGCGGCGACGATGCCACCGCTCTCGATCTCGGTCACGCCCGCACCGTGGTGCGCGTGGCCGGTCCGATGTCGCGGGAGCTGCTCGCCAAGGGCTGCCCCCTGGATGTCGATGGGCTCGAAGCCGGATTCTGTGCGCCGACCAAGCTCGGGCCCTACAGCGTCGTTTTGCACTGCCGGGCCGAGGACTGCTTCGACCTCTACGTGTTTCGAAGCTTCGGCCTCGCGATGTGGGAGTGGCTGGCCGACGAGGCGGCGGAGTTCGGCTACGAAGTCCGCCGCGGCGATTGACCGCGCCGGACACTTTCGCAATCCCCGCTTCCCCGGCCGAACTCTCCCGGTGCCGGTAGCTGAAATCGTTATCTGCGGAGCCGGAATCGCCGGCATTGCCGCCGCCTACGAGCTCAGCGTGGTACGCGGGCAGCGCGGGGTCGTCCTCGTCGACGAGCGGCCCGCGCTCACGCTCACCAGCGACAAGTCCACCGAGTGCTACCGCAACTGGTGGCCGGGTCCGGGCGACGCCATGGTCCGCCTGATGAACCGCAGCATCGATCGCCTCGAAGAACTGGCGCACAGCAGCGGTAACGCCTTCCTCATGAATCGCCGCGGCTATCTCTACGCGTCGGCACGCGAGGAACAGGTGGAGCGCTTCCGCGATGCGGCCGAGGAGGCGGCGAGCCTGGGAGCGGGCCCCTTGCGCATGCACCGGGGGGCGGCGGCGGACTACCGCCCCGCCGAGCCGAGCGGGTTCGAAGGGCAGCCGGACGGCGCCGATGTCATCGAGGGCCGTGCCGCGGTGGCGCGACTCTTTCCCTGGCTGAGCCCGCAAACCGCGGTGGTGCTCCACGCCCGGCGCTGCGGCTGGCTGGACGCCCAGCAGCTCGGCATGTATCTGCTCGAGGCGGCGCGGGCCGCCGGCACGAGACAGAAGCGCGGACGGATCGTTGGCGTGGACACCACGGGAGGCCGGGTCCGGTCGGTCAGTGTGGAGACCGCCACGGGGACTGAGAGGATCGACACCGCCCGGCTCGTCGCGGCGGCGGGACCGCTCATCAATGCCTTCGGCGAACACCTCGGTCTGACGCTCCCCATCTTCTCCGAACGGCACATCAAGGTGACCTTCGAGGATCGCCAAGCGGTGGTGCCGCGCGAGGCCCCGCTCTTCATCTGGACGGACCCGATCACGCTGCCCTGGTCGCAAGACGAGCGCACCGTGCTCGAGGAGACGCACGAGACCCGCTATCTCCTCTCGGAGTTTCCGCCTGGCGCCCACGGCCGCCCGCTCGGATCCGGACAGAGCGTCATCCTGTACTGGACCTACGACTGCGAGCCCGTGCCGGCCACCTTTCCCGTCGAGGGGGATCCGAATCTCCCGGAGATCGTGGTGCGCGGGACGAGCGCGATGCTGCCGGGACTGAAGTCCTACTTCGGCGCGCTGCCGCGACCCTTTGTCGACGGCGGGTACTACACCAAGACCCGCGAGAACCGCCCCCTCATGGGCCCCCTTCCGGTGGAAGGCGCCTACATCCACGCGGCGTTTTCCGGATTCGGGATCATGGCCTCGATGGGAGCGGCCGAGCTTCTCGCCGACCAGGTGCTCGGCGACCCGCTTGCGGACCACGCCTGGGCCTTCACGCTGGAGCGCTACGAGCGCCCGCGGTACCGGCAGTGGCTCGAGACCTGGGATGACTCGGGGCAGCTCTGAATCCACCGCGCCCGCGCGGCGCCGATCTGGTATTCGACGCTTCGCCGCAGGGCGAAGGTGCCCCCCTTCAGATCCCGGGCTAAGAGCTGACGAGGACGGGGTGGATTCCTTCGCGCATGGTGGCCGCTTCCTTTGTTGCGGTTACCGCACCCGGGTGAGGAGGGTGCAGCCCCAGGCAGCGTGGTCCAGCCGCCAGCCGGGAGGCACGAGAGTGGTCGAATCGTATTCCTCGACGATGGCGGGGCCTTCCACGCCCGAATCGGGGATCGCGGTGCGGCCCGGCAGCACGGGAAGGCGGCGCCAGCCCTGCGCGCCTGCGAAGTAGACCTCGCGCTCCGCCCATGGCCCCTCGTCGCCGCTCCCGCGGGCGAAGACGGGCTCGGTCGGAATGCGGCTGCGTTCGGATCTGCCGCGCGCGATCACCCGCAGGGAAACCAGCTCCACCACCTCCTCCGCCGAGGCGTAGCCGTAGGTCTCATCGTGCCGCTCATGGAAACGTGCCGCCACCGCATCGCGCCAGCCGCCGCGCAGAGCGGGGAAGGGGAGCGTCAACTCCGAGTTCTCCCCCGCGTAGCGGACATCGGCGAGGTGTTCGAAAGCCACGCGTTCGGCGGAGAATCCTTCCGCCGCGAGGTCACGCCGTCCCTCGCCCTCCAACGTGCGCAGGATCGAGCGGATGCTGTGCTCCGACACCTCCCGAATCGGCCCCTTGCAGGTCCGCGCATAGCGTTGCTCGGCTTCCGGGAAGAGCAGGCCGAGGGCACTGAACACTCCAGCGGCCGGCGGCAGAATGATGCGGGTCATGCCGAGGTTCTCGGCGAGTGAGGCGCCATGCAACGGGCCGTTGCCTCCGAACGCCATCATCGCGTAGTCACGAGGGTCGCGTCCTCGCTCGCTGGACACCGCGCGCAGCGCCCGTGACATCTCCGCGTCCGCAACGCGGTGGATGCCGAGCGCCGCATCCGGCACCGTGAGCCCCAGCGGGTCGGCTATCTGTTCCCGGATCGCGCACCGGGCCCGGTCGCGGTCGAGCGCAAGCGCGCCGCCGACCAGATGATGGGGGTTGAGATAGCCGAGCAGCAGATTGGCATCGGTCACCGTAGGTACCCGACCTCCCATGCGGTAGGCGACCGGCCCCGGTACCGCGCCGGCGCTGTCCGGTCCGACCCTGACCGAGCCGCCCGGATCCAGGCGCACCAGGCTGCCGCCGCCCGTGCCCACTTCGGCGAGATCGATGGCGGGTACCCGGACGTGGTAGCCGCCTCCCTGCATCAGGCGGCCCGCGCTGTTGATGCCGGCGCCGACATCGAGCTCGTTCAGGTGAGCGTAGGCGCCCCCGCTGATGATCGCCGCCTTGGCGGTGGTGCCGCCCATGTCGAAGGTGAGGACGTCTTCGAAGCCCAGGATCCCGGCCAGTGCCGCCGCCCCCACGACCCCGGCGGCGGGACCGGATTCGATCATGTTGACAGGGCGCGCACAGGCGGCCCCGACGCCCATGGCGCCGCCGTTGGATTGCATGATCCGAACCGGGGCCCCGATACCGCAGCGCCCGAGCTCGGCCGACAAGCGGCGAAGGTAGCCCTTCACCAGAGGGGTGAGGTAGGCGTTCACGACCGTCGTCGAAGTGCGCTCGTATTCGCGCAGCTCCGGCAGCACTTCGCTCGACAGGGACACCGGGATGTCCGGGTGCTGCTCACGCAGCAAATCCCGCAGGCGCCTCTCGTGCGCGCCGTTTGCGTAGGCGTTGTAGAGGCAGATCGCGATCGACTCGACGCCGCTTGCGAGCAGCCGGGCGAGGGTCGAGCGTGCGGCCGCTTCGTCCAGGGGCCGAATGACCTCACCCCGGAAGTCGATCCGCTCCGGCACCTCGAATCGGAGCGCTCGCCGGACCAGCGTCTCGGGCTTCTGGTAGGCGATGTCGTAGAGCCGCGGCATGCGAAGCCTTCGAATCTCCAGGACGTCGCGAAAGCCTTCGGTCGTGACGAGTCCGGTGAGTGCGCCCGTGCGCTCCAGCAGCGCATTGGTCGCAACCGTGGTGCCGTGCAGGAAGTGCGTGATCTCCCCGGCGTCCAACCCCTCTTCCCGGCAGGCGAGGGTGAGGCCTTCGGCGATGCCCCGGCTGTAGTCCTCCGGGGTCGAGGGCACTTTGCGGGTGATCACGGCGCCGTCGTCGGCGAGCAGAACGATGTCGGTGAAGGTTCCACCGATATCGACCCCGGCGCGGTAGGTCACGGCCGGGCGTTGCGGCGTTCGGCGCGAAGCGCCTCCGTCGCCGCCCGGTCGAGGGCGTGTGAGGCCGGATCGACGACCACGCCGTAGTCGCGCGCCGCGCCCGATACCGAGACTTTGCCTTCGCGCAGATCATCGAGCACGCGATCCGGGTCGCGTTTCAGGGGGTCGCCATAGCCTCCGCCTCCGGCGAGCCGCAGGTGGATTACGTCGTCCCGGCCCATCGTCGTCATGAACTTGGAGGGGTATTGCTCGTCGGCGCCATTTCTTCTCCGGATCGAGACGGCGCTGGTCGTGCCGTCTCGACCGCCTTCGAGACCGTAGGGCGCCACTTCGCGGCGGTCGGAGCGGATCTGTACCGTCGCCTCGTCCGCCAGCATGCGAATGTGACGCTCGAGCGCCAGGCCACCGCGCCACTCGCCGGGACCGCCGCTGTCGGGAACGAAGGCGTAGCGTTCGACCCGCAGGGGTTGCTCCGTTTCCAGCAGTTCGCCCGGCGTGTTCGAGTAGTTGATGACGAGGCCGGTACAGGCATCCATGCCGTCGCGCCGGGGGCCGCCACCCCAGGAGGCGAGGAGGAACTCGATGTAGACGAAGGGTTTTCGCTGACGGTCATGGCCGCCGATGCTGATGGCGGTGTCCGGTGTGCTCGACCCGCCGGCGGGGACCTTGTCCGGGGCGATCCGGGCGAGTGCGCCGAAGACCGCATCCGCAATCCTGAAGCCGGTCAGGCCGCGGGCGGCGACCGCCGCGGGCGGCATCGGATTGGCGATACTCCCTTGCGGTATCTCGATCCGGACGGCGCGGAAGAAACCCTCGTTGTTCGGGATGCCGGGGTCGAGTATTGAACGCACCGCCGCCCAGGCCGCGGAGGCCGAAAACGCATGCACGGAGTTGATCGCCCCCTTCACCTGGCCGCTGGTGCCGCTGAAGTCGATCGTCATGGCATCGCCTGAAACCGTGACCCGCACCGTCAGGGCGATACGGCCCGACCCCATGCCATCGTCGTCGATGTAGTCGGTGAAGTCATAAGCGCCGTCGGGCAATTTCGCGATCTCGGAGCGTGTGAAGCGCTCGGTGTAGTCCAGCAGGGCGGAGCCGAGACTCTCGAAACGCTCCTGTCCGTGGCGTTCCACCAGCGCCCGGAGGCCGCGTTCGCCGATCTCGCAGGCGGCGATCTCGCTCCTGAGGTCACCCATGACGAGATCCGGAACTCGAACGTTGCGCGCGATGAGCCGAAAGAGCGTCGTGTTCGCTTTGCCGGCATCGTAGAGGCGCGAAGGCGGGATGATCAGTCCCTCCTGGTAGATCTCGGTCGAGTCGCAGGCGTTGCCACCTGCCACCCGGCCTCCGATGTCGGTCATGTGGGCGAGCACCGCCGCGTAGCCGACGATGGCTTCCCTCAAGAACACGGGCTTCACACAGACGATGTCCGGCAAGTGCGTACCGCCATCGTAGGGATCGTTGGTGCAGAAGACGTCGCCGGGTCGAAGGTCGTCTGCGAAGGTGTTCAGAATCGCATCCAGCGCCGCCGGCATTGCGCCCAGGTGCAAGGGCAGGCAGGTGCCCTGGGCCACCATGCGGCCCCGTCCGTCGAAGAGCGCGGTCGAGAAGTCGAGCGCCTCCTTGACCACGAAGGATCGGGCGCTTCGACACACGGTGAGCGCCATCTCGTCCGCGACGGTGTCGAGCGCGTTCTCGAGAAGTTCGACCTCGAAGGGGTCTGGCGCTTCGTGCGTCATTGCGGGCGCTTCCCGGATGGCATGTGGAACAAGGGAATATATGGTCTTTGCAACGCTTTGTATTACCTCGGGGCACGCCGACGCACGGGGGGTGGTGGGGCGGTGGAAGCGAGTCGGTTGCTCGACGCCCACCGCGCATCGGCGTGCCCCTTGCGCTTGCGGGATCCCGGCTGTCTCCCCGGCGGGGGCCTGGCTGGATCTCCGCCGCTTCTCGGCCCACGGAGCCGGGCCGTATAATCGCTCGCCCCCGCGGGCTTCCTTCCCGGAGACAGACGCCTCAAGTGAGCTATCAGGTCCTGGCCCGCAAGTGGCGGCCTCGAGACTTCTCCCAGGTCGTGGGTCAGGCCCACGTCGTGCGCTCCCTCGCGAACGCACTAGACGGTGACCGCCTGCACCACGCTTTCCTGTTTACCGGCACCCGGGGAGTGGGAAAGACCACCCTGGCCCGAGTGCTCGCGAAATGCCTGAACTGCGAGCAGGGGGTCGCTTCCACCCCCTGCGGCGCCTGTGGGGCCTGCACCGAGATCGACGAGGGGCGTTTCGTCGACCTCATCGAAGTGGACGCGGCGTCGCGAAGCAGGGTGGACGAGACGCGGGACCTGATGGAGAACGTGCAGTTCGCTTCGACTCGGGGACGCTACAAGGTCTACCTCATCGACGAAGTGCACATGTTCTCGGAGAAGAGCTTCAACGCGCTGCTCAAGACGCTGGAGGAGCCCCCGCCCCACGTGAAGTTCCTGCTCGCCACCACCGAGCCGCAGAAGCTCCCGATCACGGTGCTCTCGCGTTGCCTCCAGTTCAGCCTCAAGCGGCTTCCGGTCGACGAAATCGCCGCGCACCTCGGCGCCATTCTGACCCACGAGGGGATCGACTCCGACGCGCCGGCGCTTCGCCTCATCGCGCGGGCCGCGGACGGGAGCATGCGCGACGCGCTGAGTCTGCTCGATCAGGCCATTGCCTACGGTGCAGGCCAAGTCGCATACCAGGAGGCGAGCGTGATGCTCGGCACCCTGGAGCGGGGCCATCTCCATGGGATTCTCGAGGGCATCGCCGCCGGCGATGCGCAGAAGCTGCTCGGGCGCGTCGAGGAAATGGCGGCGGATGCGGTCGACTTCGAGGATGCGCTGGCCGAGCTCATCTCCGCCTTGCAGCGCATCGCCATCCTCCAGACGGTGCCGGGGGCGGGCGGGCTGGAGGAGCCCGAGGACGAAGCCCGCTTCCTCGACCTCGCGGGACGCCTGGGCAGGGAAGACGTGCAGCTCTTCTATCAGATTGCGCTGCTCGGTCGGCGCGATCTGCCGCTCTCGCCCGATCCGCGCGGCGGATTCGAAATGATCCTGCTGCGGATGCTGGCCTTCGAGCCGGCGCACGAAGACAGCGAGCGGGAAGGTGGCGACCGCGCGGCCCCGTCCCCGAAGACCCCCGCTTCCCGCCCACCAGCGCCAGGGGTCGCCGAATCCGCTCCCGCGGCGTCCCCCGTGGTGACCCCTGAGGTCTGGACCGCGTGGGTGGACGAACTGGAGGTCTCGGGGATGGCCCGTGAGCTTGCCGTCAACTGCGAGCCGACGGAGCATGTCAGCGGCGTGCTGAAGCTGCGCCTGGCCCCGAGTCACGCGCAATTGAACGCGGACCGGGCGCGGGAGCAGCTCGAAGGGGCACTGGAGAAACGTCTGGGGGCGCCGGTAAGGCTCGACATCGGGATCGAGGAGCCGCCGCGGGACACTCCGGCCCAGCGCGCTCGACGAGACGATGCGAATCGGCGGCGGGCGGCGGTGGAAGCCATCGAAAACGATCGCACGGTGCGCGCCATCTGCGAGACCTTCGGCACGAAGGTGGATCCGAGGCTTGTGGACCCGGTGGATTGAAGCCGGCCACGAGGAGAGCAAAGCGCCCGTTGGCGGGGAGACATCGATGAAGAACCCTCTCGGTGATTTGATGAAGCAGGCCCAGGCCATGCAGGGAAACCTGCAACGAGCCCAGGAGGAGCTCGCGCGCCTCGAAGTCACGGGCGAGTCGGGAGGCGGCATGGTCAGGGTCACGATGACCGGACGCCACGACGTGCGCCGGGTGCACATCGATTCCAGCCTGCTCGAAGAGCCGGACCGGGAGCTCATCGAAGATCTGATCGCATCCGCGGTCAACGACGCGGTGCGCCGGGTCGAGGAGATGGTGAAGGACAAGTTCTCGGGACTGGCCTCCGGCATGGGCCTCCCGGCCGGCCTGAAGCTGCCGTTCTGAGCGCCCGCTTTCACCGGTTCACAAGAGCCAGGGGCGCGCGCATGTCGACCGGGGCGAGGGCGTTTGCGGATCGGGGCGCGCCGACGCAATTCGACCCTGCTGCCCCCACCGTGCGCTCGGGACGTCATCGTCGCGGTCCATGCCGACGGATGCGCCCCCGTGGTCGCCGGCGGTCTGGCGCGCACGCGCAACGCAGCGGGGCGGCGCGCAGCCGACGCCCGAGCTGAAGCCCCGGTTGCGCGCGGTCCGAGATCATTGTCCGACTCCGCTCTCATCGTCCGTCTCGTGGGTGCGCTTCGTTGCCTGCCGGGGGTGGGACCCAAGTCCGCCCAGCGCATGGCCCTGCACGTTCTGGAACGGGATCGCGCCGGGGGCCGCCGCCTGGGAGAAACCCTCATCGAAGCGGTGGAACGCATCGCCAACTGCGAACGCTGCCGGGATCTGAGCGAACACCCCCGGTGTTCCCGCTGCGCCGACCGCTCCCGAGATCCGAGCCAGCTGTGCGTGGTGGAGACTCCTGGCGATGTCCTCGCGATCGATCGCGGAGCCGGCTATCGAGGGTACTTCTTCGTGCTGCTCGGCCGCTTGTCTCCTCTCGACGGGATTGGCCCGGAGGATCTCGGTCTCGAGGTGCTGGGCGAGCGCCTTCGCGAGGGGGAGGTGAAGGAGCTCATACTCGCCACCGGTTCCACGGTGGAGGGGCAGGCCACCGCGCACTACATAGCGGAGATGGCGGACGAACTCGACGTGCGCGTGACCCGGATCGCCCACGGCGTGCCGCTCGGGGGCGAGCTCGAGTTCGTGGATTCATCGACCCTCGCGCATGCGTTTACGGGACGGGTGGAACTCGGTTGAGGCAAGACCGATCCCGATCGCGGCTCTGGTACACTCGTCGGGCCGAGTGGAAGACGGTGCACGCCGCGCACGGGTTCGCAGCGTCGGCCGGGCCGACCCACGCGGCCGGCGCCACCCGTCTGGAGCAAAGGGGGCGGCCCGACTGCCTTCCTCCCGGGTAGCGACATGGCGGTGGAGCGCGACAACCTGATCTGGATCGACCTGGAGATGACGGGGCTCGACCCGGACCGGGATCGAATCATCGAGATTGCCACCATCGTCACCGATTCGAGACTCGACATCCTCGAGGAGGGACCGGTGCTGGTGGTGCACCAGCCCGAGGAGGTGCTCGCGGGCATGGACGAGTGGAACACCCGCCAGCACCGGCGCTCCGGCCTCACCGATCGGGTTCTTCGCAGTCCTCACCGGGAGTCCGACGCCGCCCGGCAGACGCTTGAGTTCGTGGCCCGCCACGTGCCCGCCGGGTTCTCGCCGATGTGCGGCAACAGCATCTGCCAGGATCGCCGCTTCCTCGCCCGCTGGATGCCGCAACTCGAGCGCTTCTTCCACTACCGCAATCTCGATGTCAGTACCTTGAAGGAGCTGTGTCGCCGCTGGCGGCCGGAGCTCTTCGCGGGCCTGTCGAAAGAGAGTCGGCATCGCGCGCTCGACGACGTGCGCGATTCCATCGCGGAACTCCACTTCTACCGCGAGCACTTCCTGAAGTCGTTCTGAGACGGGGCCGCCGGTATCGTGCGGCGCGATCGGAACCCGAGCCGGGGTACCTGCTTCCCATGTCGAACGAGCTGCCCGACACGCTCTATCGCGCCCGGGAGCTGCGGGCTCTCGACCGGGCCGCCACCGCGCTCTTCGGCATCCCCGGCATCACTCTCATGGAGCGCGCCGCCGCCGCGGCGTTTCGCCATCTGCGCCAGTGCTGGCCCGACGCGCGCCGCATCGCGGTCCTGTGCGGTCACGGCAACAACGGCGGAGACGGCTTTCTCATCGCGCAGCTCGCGGCCGGCGCGGGGCTCGAGGTGGCGCTTGAATTGACGGGTTCGCGGCGGCGGCTTCGAGGCGACGCGCGCGAAGCCGCCCGGCGCTGCAAGGAGGCGGGCATCACGCCGGCGCCCGAAGCGCCGGATCTCTCCCGTTTCGACGTGGTGGTCGACGCGATGCTCGGCACGGGACTCGACCGGGAAGTGAGAGGCGCCTTCGCGCGCGCGATCGAGCGGGTCAACCGGTGCGGGCGTCCGGTCCTGTGCATCGACGTGCCTTCCGGCTTGCACAGCGACACCGGCGCGCGCCTCGGCGTTGCGGTGCGGGCGTCCTCGACCATTACCTTCATAGGCCTGAAGCAGGGCCTGTTCACCGGAGAGGGGCCGGAGATCGCCGGCCGGGTGGCCTTCGACACCCTTCAGGTGCCCGAGGCGGCCTACGCCGCCGCGCTGCCGAGCGCGCGCCGCATTCGGCTCGAGCAGTTCCACCAGGTGCTGGGCCCACGGCCGCGGCATGCCCACAAGGGGCACTTCGGCCACGTGCTCGTCATCGGGGGAGACGAGGGCATGCCGGGCGCGCCGCGTCTGGCCGCGGAGGCGGCCGCCCGCAGCGGAGCGGGGCTCGTGAGCGTGGCCACCCGCTCCGCGCACGCCGCTCTCGTGGCAGCGTCGCGACCGGAGATCATGTCGCGCGGCGTCGAGAGCGCGTCGGCGCTCGGTCCTCTGCTCGAGCGGGCCAGCGCCGTCGCCATCGGACCCGGACTCGGCGAGTCGGCCTGGGGTCGCGCCATGCTGGACGCCGCGCTTACCGCGGGCAAACCGATGGTGCTCGATGCGGATGCGCTCAATCTGATTGCGCGGGAAGGCGATGATCTGGAGCTCGACGCCTCGGTGCTCACCCCGCATCCCGGAGAGGCCGCGCGCCTGCTTGGGGTCGATGTCGCGCAGGTGGAAGCGGGTCGGTTCGCGGCCGCGGAACACATCCGCGCGCGCAGCGGGGCGGTGGTGGTGCTCAAGGGAGCGGGCACTCTGGTGGAGGACGGAGACGATCTGGTCTCGGTGTGCCATGGCGGAAACCCCGGCATGGCGAGCGCCGGCATGGGAGACGTGCTGTGCGGAGTCGTGGCCGCACTCATCGCTCAGGGCTTCTCTTCCTCCCTCGCGGCCCGGGTGGGGGTATGCGCCCACGCCGAGGCGGCGGACCGCGCGGCAAGGGCGGGGGGAGAACGCGGGATGCTGGCGGGCGACGTCATCGCGATGCTTCGCGAGGTCCTGAATCCGGCATGAGCGATCCGCCGCCGGGATGCCGGGTAGCGCTGCCCGATCCGGATTCGACGGTGCGTGCGGGGCGCCGGCTGGCGGAGGCGCTGCGCGCACTGAGAAGCGCGGGAGGCGGGCTCCCGAGGGCGGCGAGCGTGCATCTCTCGGGTCCGCTTGGCGCCGGCAAGACCACCCTGGTGCGGGGACTGATGCGGGGGCTGGGCCACCGGGGGCCGGTCAGGAGTCCGACTTATACCCTCCTTGAGCCCTATGAGATGGAGGGACTCAACATCTACCACTTCGATCTCTACCGCCTCTCCGATGCGTGGGAGCTCGAGGACTTCGGCGCGCGGGACTACTTCCATGAAGACGCGCTGTGCGTGGTGGAGTGGCCGGAGCGCGGCGCGGGCGCACTCCCGCGTCCCGATCTGGTCTTCGATCTCGAAGTCCTCGGTGAGGGCCGGCTGCTCCTGGGAAGTGCGAACTCGCGGGAAGGCCGGCGCCTGCTCGCCGAGTGCCGCTTTCCGGACGCGTGAAGAGGAACCGGTCACTACTTAACAAGTCGATTAAGATCCTTGACATAACCCTCCGATCAGTATAGTAATTTTCACCCCCGCGCCTGGACCCTTCGAGACAGTGATTCGAATCGCCACGATCCTCGCCGCGATTTTCCTGTGGAGCGCCCCGGTCGCCGCGGTGCAGGTCAAGAACGTGCGGATCTGGTCCGCACCCGACCACACCCGAGTCGTTTTCGATCTCGACTCGGCGGTGGCGTACAACGTGTTCCTCCTCGATGGCCCCGATCGCGTGGTGATCGACATGCAGCACACGCGGCTTGCGACCGAAATTCGGCGCCCGTCACGGTCCGACCGGTTGCTCCGCGCCATCCGCAGCGCCCCCCGCAAGAATGGGGGGCTGCGGGTCGTGCTCGATACGAAGCGTGCGACCCGTCCGCACAGCTTTCTCCTCGCTCCGAACCGGCAGTACGGGTATCGCCTCGTGATGGATCTCCACCCGAAGCGCACCGATGCCGGCGACGGAGTCGGCGAGAACCAGTCCGCACAGCGGGGACCCGCGGGTTTTCGCGATGTCGTGGTCGCGATCGACGCGGGCCACGGCGGGGAGGATCCGGGCGCGGCGCCTCGCAAGGGCATTCACGAGAAGGACGTGGTGCTCGCGATATCGCGGGAGCTTGCGCGGATCATCGACGCCCGGGAGGGGATGCGCGCGGCCCTCATCCGGGACGGAGACTACTACATAGGCTTGCGCCGGCGCATGGAGCTCGCGCGGCAGGCGGGGGCCGATCTCTTCGTCTCGGTCCACGCCGATGCCTTCCGGGATCCGAGCGTCCGCGGCGCCTCGGTGTACGTCATTTCCCACCGAGGCGCGAGCAGCGAGGCGGCGCGCTGGCTCGCGGCGCAGGAGAATGCCGCCGACCTCGCGGGCGGGGTCTCGCTCGACGACAAGGAAGATGGGCTGGCGACGGTCCTGCTCGATCTGTCCCAGACCGGCTCATTGCGTGCGAGCCATGACGTGGGGCGCCGGGTCCTTACCCGTCTCGGCCGCGTCGGCCCCGTCCACAAGCGGCGGGTGGAGCGCGCCGGGTTCATGGTCCTCAAGGCGCCCGACTTTCCCTCCATCCTCGTCGAGACCGGGTTCATCACCAATGCCCGGGACCAGCGTCGCCTGATGGACCCCGCGCAACGCCGGGCCATCGCCGGCGCGATCGCGCAGGGCATCGCCGGGTACTTCGAAGCGCATCCGCCCGCCGGCACCCTGCTCGCCAAGCGGCGCCACGTCATCGCCCGGGGCGACACCCTGTCGGAGATCGCGAAGCGCTATCGCGTCTCGCTCGCCGCACTGCGTTCGGTGAACCGTATCCGCGGCGACCGGATCCACATCGGCGACGTCCTGCGGATTCCCGAAGGCTGAATTTCTTCTCGCCCCTCTCCCGGGGACGGGCCTCCGGGTTAGCGCGCGGCTTCGATGTTCCCCCCGCCCAGGCAGGTGTCCTGGTCGTAAAGGACGAGGCTCTGGCCGGGGGCGGCGGCCCACTGCGGCGCGTCGAAGCGCACCCGAATGCGGTCTTGCGCCTCCGGGTGGACGGTGCAGGGCTGGTCCGGCTGGCGATACCGGATCTTGCCCCGGCACCGAAGCGGCAGGCGGGGAGGCGTTCCCGCGATCCAGTGGACGTCTTGCGCGATGACCTCCCGGCAGTACAGCGCGGGATGCTCCCGCCCCTGGGCGACCCGCAGGCGGTTGCCATCGAGGTCCTTCCCGTACACGTACCACGGGGAGCCGCTGCCGCCGGCCCGACCGCCGATGCGCAGCCCCTGCCGCTGCCCGATGGTGTAGTAGGGCAGGCCGTCGTGGCGCCCGAGCATCCGCCCCTCGGGATCGACGATCGGACCGGGCGCGGGATCGACGTAGCGCTCGAGAAAACTACGGAAGGGACGCTCGCCGATGAAACAGATCCCGGTGCTGTCCTTCTTCTCGCTGCACGGAAGGCGTGCCTCTCGCGCGATTCGGCGCACATCGGTCTTTCGCATCGCGCCGAGCGGGAAAAGGCTTCCCGCGAGCTGGGCCTGGGTGAGGGTGTGAAGGAAGTAGCTCTGGTCCTTGCTCTCGTCGATGCCCTTGCGCAGGCGCCAGGTTCCGGCGGAGCACTCGTTGCGTGCGTAATGGCCGGTGGCGATGGAGGTGGCGCCAAGGTCCCGGGCATGCTCCGCGAACACCTGGAACTTCACTTCGCGATTGCATGACACATCCGGGTTCGGGGTGCGGCCCTCGCGGTACTCGCTCACGAAGCGGGTGAACACCCGCTCCCAGTACTCGTAGGAGAAGTTCACGGTGTGCAGGGGGATGCCGAGGCGTTCGCAGACGGCGCGGGCATCCTCGAGGTCCTGCTCGGCCGCGCACCAGTCGTCCTCGTCGTCCTCCTCCCAGTTCTTCATGAACAGGGCGCTGACGCGCACGCCCGCGTCGGCAAGTCGCAGTGCCGCGACCGCCGAGTCCACTCCGCCGGAAAGCGCTACGAACACGTGATCTCGGGTGGTCACGGGTTTCGCTGACGTCGCGAGGGCTGATCCTCGAACGGGATCGGCTCGATTTCGGGGGCGGACCAGGGGCCTCGGATCGAATAGTAGTGAGCGAAGGCCCGATCGAAGAAACGCGTGTTCAGGATCCGCTCACCGAGCCAGATCGGCAGAAGGGCGATGTTCTCGCTGAGCTTTGGGGTGAGGGTGAGCACGTGGTCGTAGTCCTCGTCCACGATTCCGGTCCGACCGGCAAGCTCGATGGTGGCGGTGGGACTCTCGATGAGGAAGTTGTTGGTGTAGGCGTCGCCGGACTCTATCGCGAAGCTCCCTTCCATCAGATCGTAGGTCAGGCCCGCCTGGAAGAAATCACGAAAGTCGAGCGCGAGACGGCGCGGTAGCGAGGGCAGCATGAGGAGCCCGAAGAAGCGGCCGGTGGCGCCCCGGCGCACCTGCGTCAGCCGTCCCTCGCTCGCCCGGAAGTGAAGGACTCCGTCGATACGCCGCAGATCGAAGTCGAAGGGGGAGCCGGGCCACGACGCGCTCAGCAGCATCTCCGTGGCCCCGGAGATGGACTCTCCCCCGACATGGCCGAAGGCCGCAAGCAGGCGGCCGAGATCGTCACTTTGCACCTCGGCGTCCACCGTGGACCGGGGTATCCCGTCGGAGACCAGCCAGGCCCCGCTGCCGCGGGTTTCGTAGCCTTCTCCCCGCATGTAGAAGGACTGGAAGCGGATTCCGTCGGGGTCGGGCAGGGCGACGATGTCGACACTCCCCTGCAGGCGGTCGCTGAGCCTGCACTCGGCGCAGGTGAAGCGAAATGCGGGCACTCCGACGGGGTTCTGGGAGAAGAGGCTCGAAGTCTCTTCGGCGTCGTCGGGCAGCGTGGAACCGGGGACGACGAGACGGTCCATGTGAACGAGAACCGGATCGGGAGTGGCCGGGATCCGGATCTCCCCCAGGAGATTGGCTCCGACGACGGAGGCGCTCCAGGTCGAAGACGCATCGGCCGTGGCGTCGACCCGAGTCGTGCCCAGAGGCACGCCAAAGACCTCGAACTCGTCCACCTGGAGGTTCACTCTGCGAAGGAGCGGGGCGGGTACTGGCGCGGCGTCGCCGGCGTCGGCCGCGCGCTGCGTGCCGCGCTCGGTGCGCAGCAGGCGGGTCCACTCGCCGAGGGACAGGCGGGGCAGCGAGCCGTTCACTATGAGGCCCTCTTCGCCGGGCAGCTCGGCCTCGCCTCCCCCGAAACGAATCGCGCCCCGCGCGAGGCGCGCGCCCTCTTCGCCGCTCTCGCGCAGCCGGAACACCGAGGACAGGAGCTCGCCGTAGCGTGCCCGCAGGATCCGTGCGCCCTTGCGGTCGAATTCGAAGTCGAGATCGAGTCTGACGGACTCGCCCGGCGCCTTGCCGATGGGTGAGGGCAAGTCGATACGCGCCCCTTCGAGCTCCGAAGCGATCCGAATATGCGCGAACGCCTCGTGCTCGGGGGCGCGCGTCCGCAGCTCGAGGACACCACGCCAGGCGCTCTCGCCATCGATCCGGGAGAGCCAGGCCGGGAGTTCCCCGTCGGGGGAGGCGAGCATTCCGGCGTTGTGCAGGTGGTGGGCGAGGTGCGGGCGAGTCGTGGAGCCCTGCGCTTCGATCCGGTATCCGCCCTCGATCCCCGACGGTTCGACCCGCAGCGTGACGGGACGGCCGAGATAGAGGGCTTCGACCCCCTCGGCGCGAAGCATCGTGCCCTCCAGGCTGAAGACGCCGTTCACCTGGGCAAGGCCCTCGGCGACGCCCGGCAGTCGGCTGCGGTTGTCGCGTACCTCGAGGCGGCCCGATACCTCGTTGTCTCCGGTTCCGGTGGGCAGCGGCAAGGCGATGCGCAATTCGAGCCCCGCCGGCCCCGACGCCTCCAGGGTGTCCAGCATCGTGCGAAAGCGTGGGGCGAGAGGGCTGTTGCGAAGGAAGTCCGCCGCCTGTTCGGTGGAGCCTTCGACCTTGCCCTCGATCTCGATGGTGGCCTCACTTCCCATGCGCGGAATGCGGACCTTCGCGCCGGTGATTTCCGCACCGTGGACTTGGCCCGAACTCAAGGAGAACTCCGCCCGGCGCCCTTCGAAGCGCAGGTCGGCGGCGAGCGCCTCGATACTGGGCCAGGCGGGAGAGTAGTGGAGATCCACTCCCGAGACCCGGGCGCTCGCGTCGAGCTTCCCTTGCCCTTCGTCGAATGGCCAGTCGCCAAGCGCGCCCTCGATCCGTACTTCGCCGTCCTCGAGATGGCCTCCATCGATCGCACGCGACAGCCAGGTCCTCACATCCGGATTCAGGCCGCGACTCGGCAGATAGAGCGGGAGATGGGCAAGGTCGGCGCGCGCGATCCGCGCCGATACTCCGAGCACCGGATCCGGCCGGCCTTCTCGCCAGTCGACACTGCCTTCGATGGAGCCCTGCAGATGCGCGTTCTCGAACGACACGTCGCCGAGCACCACGCGGGTGTTCCCCGATTCGCGTTGCCAGCCGGCGTTGCCCGAGAACGCGGAGACCGTCACGGGTCGATCGAAGAATTCGGGCCAGGTCCATTCGAGCGTTCCGGACTCGACCACGAACAGGCCGCCGACGGGGTGAAGCTCGACCCTCCCGGTCGCTTCGGGCAGGAAGGCCTGTACCTCGTCGAAAGCGAGTACCGTTTCGCGCAGGTGAACCCCGCCCTGCGCGGAGACCAGGCGCCCGCCGTGCCATCGCCCGGTGAGGTCGAGGTTCGCCCTTCCCGCGATCTCCGCTTCGCCCGCAATGTCGAAGACCGCGTTCGCGACCGCGAGATCGAGATCCTGTGCGTTCAGGGAGGCCGCGCCCGACCAGGCCGGCGTGAGGAGGTTGCCCTCCAGATCGAGCTCCAGGTCGAATCGACCGGAGCCGGAGCGCCCGAGCACCCCGGACACCGTGGCGTACCGGCGTTCTCCCTCGCTCTCGAGGTAGAGGTCCAGGTCGCGGATCGACACGGTGGCTCCGGTGCCGGAGCGGTCCACCCAGAGCAGGCGGCTGGAACGGACCGAGACCCGGGCCTGCCCGAGAATGAGCCGGGCGAGGGCGTCCGAGCCCTTCGCGCCCTCGACCTCGTCCTGAATTCCCTGAACGTCCAGACTGCCGTCGGGGTGGCGGATGAGCATCATCGAAGCGCCGTGCACCGTTACCGAAGCCAGGCGCAGGGAGCGGCTGAGAATCGAGGCCCAGACGTCGACGAGGACGTCGAGAGAACCGAAGCGGGCCAGCGCGCGTTCGTCGTTCCCGGGACGGGTATCCAGCAGCGTCACGTCGTGCAGTTCCAGTCGAGGACTCACTCCCTCCCACCGCGCCTCGATCGACGTGATCGAGACCCGCTGCCCGATGCTCGCGCTCAGCCAGCGGGACACTTCCCGGGGATAGGAGCCGACCGCCGGCCAGGCGATCCAGATCGCAACGGCCACGAGGACGGCGGCGATCGCGGCGGCGCCGATCCCGCCCCACGCCACCAGTGTCCAGCGTGACCGTCGACGGGACCTGCCCACGCTTTCGTGCGTGTCCCGCTCGCCGTCCATCGCCCCCGGGCGATCCGGTTGTCCTTCAGAGCGGGCGATGCGTGTGTACTCGTAGTCGGGGTGGGTGCAGGGTGGGGTCGCCTACATCAACACCACGTCGAACTGCTCGCGCGAGTACAGCGCCTCCACCTGCAAGGTGATGGGCCGCCCGATGAAGTTCTCGAGCTCGGCGAAGGCGTCGGACTCCTCGTCGATCAGGGTCTCGACGACTTCGGGGGAGGCCAGCACCAGCATTTTCGCCGCGTCGTACTCTCGCGCCTCGCGCACGATCTCGCGGAAAATCTCGTAGCACACGGTATCCGGCGCCTTGATCGACCCCCGGCCGCCGCAGGTCGGACAGGGCTCGCAGAGCTGATGTTCAAGGCTTTCCCGGGTGCGCTTTCTCGTCATCTGGACGAGGCCGAGAGGCGAGACCTCGCTGATTCGGGTCCGGGTGGGATCGCGCTCGAGCAGCTTCTGCAGTGAACGCAGGACCTGGCGGCGATGTTCGGGAGTGGCCATGTCGATGAAGTCGATGATGATGATGCCACCGAGATTGCGCAGGCGCAGTTGGCGCGCGACCGCCGAGGTCGCCTCGAGATTGGTCTTGAAGATCGTTTCCTCGAGGTTGCGGTATCCGACATAGCCGCCGGTGTTGACGTCGATGGTGGTCATCGCTTCGGTCTGGTCGATGACGAGGTGGCCGCCGGACTTCAATGCCACCTTGCGCCCGAGCGCCTTGCGGATTTCGTCCTCGACCCCGTACAGGTCGAAGATGGGACGCTCACCCGAGTAGTGTTCGATGCGTTGCGACACTTCGGGTATGAAACGTTCGGTGAACTCGAGGATGCTGCGCAACGCGGTTCTGGAGTCGACCCGGGCGCGTTCGATCTCCGTGCCGCTCAGCTCGCGCAGGGTCCGGATCATGAGCGGCAGGTCCTCGTGGATGAGGGTGCGTGGCGGCGCCTCCGCCGCCCGTTCGCGCACCGACTCCCACAGTCGGTGGAGAAAGTCCATGTCGGCGCCGAGAGTGCTCTCCGACGCCGACTCGCTCGCGGTGCGCACGATGTAGCCGTCGCCAGGCGCCGGACGGTTCGAGATCCTCGGGTCCCGTGGCGGGAGGCGGCCCTTGTCCGTGTCCATCAGACCGAACATCGTCGACCGAAGCCGCTCCCTCTCCACGGGGTCTTCGATGCGCTGGGAGATGCCGATCGTGCCTCCCCCGGGCATGTACACCAGATAGCGCGAGGGGATTGAGAGGTGGGTCGTGAGTCGAGCGCCCTTGCCGCCGATCGGGTCCTTGAGGACCTGCACCACGATGTCCTGGTCCTGATGCAACAGGGTGCCGATGTCGGGGTGCGCAGCCCGAGGGGGCGCGGCGTCGTGCGAGAACGCGTCGGCGCCGTTGCCGGGTGGGTCCGGGGCCGGCAACTCGGGGGGACGGGCGCCATTGGGGATCGCGACATCCGAGGCATGCAGAAAGGCCGCGCGTTCCAGCCCGATGTCGACGAAGGCGGCCTGCATGCCGGGCAGAACCCGGCAGACGCGCCCCTTGTAGATGTTGCCCACGAGCCCGCGCCGATTGGCCCGCTCGACGAAGACTTCCTGGAGCACGCCGTTCTCGACGACCGCAATCCGGGTCTCGCGGGGAGAGACGTTGAGCAGAAGCTCGACGCTCATGGCTGTCGGTGAAGTGGGGCCAGAGCGGGCGGTGGGCATGACCGAGGCGCACCGGCGGTGCTTGAACTGGCTGATTTCACGAGTAAAGTTGCTTGCTTGGGGCAACCGGGGCGACTACCGTGCAGTTTAGTTCGAAGGGTGGGTACGGACAATCGCGCCCGCACCGCGAAGGTGTCGAGGAACCAGGCGAATGACGGGAAGGATAGTCCTGGCCGGCGTGCTCGCGGTGGTGTGGGTGCTGCTCTCGGGTCAGAGTTCCCCGCTCTTTCTTGGCCTTGGCCTTGCTTCGGTCGTCTTCGTGACATGGCTCGTGCACCGGATGGCGAAGGCCGATGGTGCGCGACTGGAGTTCCGCCTGCGCCCGGTTGCCACCCTGCGCTACGGCGTCTGGCTGTTCGGCCAGATCGTGCGCGCGAACGTCGAGGTGGCGCGGCTGGCTCTGAGTCCGCGACGGCGGGTTCGGCCCGTGGTGCTGCGCGTTCCCGCACGGCAACGTACCGAGGTCGGCCGAGTCCTCTTCGCCAACTCGATCACGCTGACCCCTGGGACCGTGTCGGTGCACCTCGGCGAGTCGGAGGTCGAGGTCCACGCGCTCACCCGGGAGAGCGCCGACTCCCTCGCCGGGGGCGAGATGGGGCGTCGGGTCGAGGAGCTGGAAGCATGATCGCCGCGGCGGCCTTCGCGCTCATCCTGGCGATGGCGCTGATGCTGGTAAGGGCGCTCCGGGGACCGACTCTCTACGACCGGATCCTCGCCGCGAACAACATGGGAGCCGCCGCGGTGCTGCTCATCGCGGTGTACGGCTTTCTCGATGGCCGGCCGGACTTCCTCGACATCGCGCTCGCCTATGCCCTCATCAATTTCATCGCGGTGATTGCGGTGCTCAAGTACTTTGCCTACGGTGACCTCGGAAGGGGGACGACGCGAGGAGGTGACGGGGATGCTTGAAGTTCTGGCGAACTTTCTGCTCGGGGCGGGCATCGTGTTCACCCTTGCGGGAACCATCGGCATGCTGCGTTTCCCCGACTTCTACACCCGCCTGCATGCGGCCGGAGTGACGGAAACGCTCGGCATGCTGGCGATCGTCGGCGGCCTGATGCTGCACGCGGGACCGGGCGACGCGCTGGTGCGCCTCGTGCTCATCGCGCTCTTCATGCTCGCCACCGCGCCGATCGCCTCCCACGCGCTCGCCCGGGCGGCCCGGCACGCCGGGGTTCGCCCCATCCTGGAGGATCCGGGACCATCACCTGGCAGTTGATCAACCTCGGCCTCCTCGCCTTCATGGTGACGGTGGCGCTGGCGGTGGCGGTGCTGCGCAACCTGTTCGCGGCGGTGATGCTGTTCGCGATCTACAGCCTCTCCGCCGCCGCGCTCTTCGTGGTCCTCGATGCGGTGGACGTCGCCTTCACCGAAGCGGCGGTGGGAGCGGGAGCGTCGAGCATCCTCATGCTGGCCACGCTCTCTGCGACCAGCAGCCGCGAGAAAGCGCTCAGACACCGCCGCGCCCTGCCACTCGCGCTCTGTCTCGCGCTCGCGACGGTCCTCCTCATCGGATTGCGCGACCTCTCTCCGGTGGGGGACCCCGCGGCGCCGGCCCACAATCACGTCGCGCCGAGATATCTGGGCGAGACCGCGACGGAGGTCGGCGTGCCCAACGTGGTGACCGCGGTGCTCGCGAGCTATCGCGGCTACGACACGCTCGGCGAAGTGGTGGTCATCTTCACCGCGGGGCTGGGAGTGGCGGCGCTGCTCGGGGGGCACTTTCGCCGCCGGCGAAACGAGACGGTCGAAGATGGTTGATCATCCGATCGTCCGGGTAGGCGCGAGGCTGCTCGTGCCCTGCATCCTGCTCTTCGCGCTCTATGTCCAGTTTCACGGTGACTTCGGACCGGGCGGAGGCTTTCAGGCCGGAGTCATCTTCGGCGCCGGTTGCATCCTCCATGGGCTCGTCTTCGGCGTGGATGCCCTCGCGCGCGTGACGCCGCCGGAGCTGGTGCAGCGGGTGGCCGCGGGCGGGGTGCTCCTCTTCACCCTGGTGGGAGTCGCGTCGCTCATCGGCGGTGGCGTCTATCTCGACTACGACGCGCTGCTGGCGGACCCCCTGGCGGGACAACACCTGGGGATCCTGCTCATCGAGTTCGGGGTGGGGGCGACGGTGAGCGCGGTCATGATCGGACTCTTTTTCGCCTTCACTCGCGGCTGAGGCGCACCGGTGTCCTTCTTCGGCAGCTATCACTACTTCGCGGTGGTCGTTCTGATGGTGGCCGGCCTCTACGTGGTCATGGTCAACTCGAATCTCGTCAAGAAGGTGCTGGGACTCAATCTCTTTCAAACCTCGGTGTTCGTCTTCTACATCAGCCTGAGCAGGCTCGACGGAGGCACCGCCCCCATCCTCGCCGCCGAATACACCCGATATGCGAATCCCCTGCCGCACGTGCTCATCCTGACCGCCATCGTGGTGGGAGTCGCGACCACCGCGCTCGCCCTCTCCCTCATCGTGATGATCCACCGGGCCTACCAGTCCGTGGAGGAGGAGGAGATCGCGGACGCCGGATCGAGCACGCCCTGGTCGTGATCCCGGCGCTCGCCTGGCACCTCCCGGCGCTGCAAGTGGTCGTTGCGCTGCTGTGCGCCCCCTTGTGCGTGATTCTGCGGTCGGGACGCGTGGCGCAGGCCACCGCGTCCCTCGGCGCGCTCGCGTGTCTGGCGATCGCCGCGCTCCTGCTTGCCGAGACTTCGGTGGAGGGAGCGCGGAGCTACGCGCTCGGGGGCTGGGCCGCGCCGTGGGGCATCGAGTACCGCGTCGATTTCCTGAGCGCGTTCGTCCTCGTCATCGTCACCGTGGTGGCGGTGGTGGTGATTCCTTTGACCCGCGCGAGTGTCGAACGCGAGGTAAGGCCGGAGCGTCAGCACTTCTTCTACGCGCTGCTGATGCTCAGCCTGGCGGGAATGACCGGGATCGTGATCACCGGGGATCTCTTCAACCTCTTCGTGTTCCTCGAGATAGCGTCGCTCTCCTCGTATGTGCTGGTCGCGTTCGGACCCGGCGGCAGAGCGAAGCTCGCGGCATTTCGTTACCTCGTGGCGGGCACCGTCGGGGCGACCTTCGTGCTCATCGGGATCGGGCTCCTCTACGCGGCCACCGGGACGCTCAACATGGCGGACATCGCGGGGCGTCTTCCGCAGGTGGGGGATCGCGCCGCGGTCAAGTCCGCGTTCGCATTTCTCGTGATCGGCATCGCGATCAAGATGGCGCTCTTCCCGCTCCATGCCTGGCTTCCCGGCGCCTACGCCTGTGCGCCATCGGTGGTGGGCGCGTTCCTCGCCGGCAGCTCGACCAAGGTTGCGGTCTACGCACTCGTACGGGTGGTCTTCGGAGTGTTCGGCGCCGACTACGCTTTTGCGCGCCTGTCCGTGGACTGGGTGCTGCTGCCCTGCGCCGCGCTCGGGGTGATCGTGGGCGGGGTCGCCGCGCTCTACCAGAACGACCTCAAGCGGATGTTCGCCTGGTCGAGCGTGGCCCAGGTCGCATACATGGTGCTCGGCGCGGCGCTTGCGAGCGCCGCGGGCCTGAGCGCCGCGCTCGTGCACGTGATGAACCATGCCCTGATGAAGACCGCGATCTTTCTCGCGCTCGGTGGCATCGTCCTGCGCACCGGCGCGCTCAGCGTGGATGCGCTCGCGGGGATGGGACGACGCATGCCCCTGACCCTGGCCGGATTGCTGGTGGGTTGTCTGGGACTCGTGGGAGTGCCCGGTAGCGCCGGTTTCATCAGCAAGTGGTACCTCCTCGAAGCGGCGCTCGAGCGCGACGCCTGGGTCCTGGTCGTGGTGATCGTCGCCGGCTCCCTGCTCACCGTTCTCTACGCGGGACGCATCGTCGAGGCGGCCTGGCTGCGCAAGCCTCGCGCCGACGCGCCGCCCGCGCCGCGGATGGAGGAGGCCCCCGCCGGGTTGCTGGTCGCGCTCTGGCTGCTCGCGGGCGCGAGTCTGTGGCTCGGGATCGATACCGGGCTCAGTCTGGGCGTGGCGGAACGGGCCGCGCTCGAGCTCCTCGAGGCATCGGCGGCGCGATGGCGGTGAGCGCGGCCCCGATCATCGCCGCGGGAGTGCCGCTTGTCGGCGCTCTCGCCATCGTGCTCGCGCGAAGGCGGCCCAATCTGCGCGAAGGCGTGACCTTCGCGACGGGACTGGCGCTGCTTGCCGCCACCGTGTCGATGTGGCCGGCGGTCGCGGCGGGAGAACGTCCTCTCTTCGTGGCTTTCGACATCTCTCCCGCGTTGCGCCTCGCCTTCGAGGTGGAGCCACTGGGGCTGCTCTTCGCGACCCTCGCGAGCGTCCTGTGGATCACTACGTCGTTGTTTTCCGTGGGGTACATGAGGGCGCTCGGCGAGCACGCCCAGACCCGCTTCTACGCGTGCTTCGCGCTGTCCCTGGCCGCAACCACCGGGGTCGCCTTCGCCGCCAACCTGTTCACGCTGTTCGTGTTCTACGAAGTCCTCACCCTGGCGACCTGGCCGCTCGTCACCCACCATGAAGACGGCAAGGCGCGTCGCGGCGGGCGCGTCTACGCGCTCCTTCTGCTCGGGGCTTCCATCGCCTTTCTGCTGCCGGCGATCGTGTGGACGCAGAGTCTCGCCGGCACGCTCGCCTTCGAGCCGGGCGGGGTGCTCGCGGGACGGGTCTCGCCGGGGGCGGCGGGCCTTCTCCTCGCCCTCTACGTGTTCGGGATCGCCAAGGCGGCGATCATGCCGCTGCACCGCTGGCTGCCCGCGGCGATGGTGGCTCCGACTCCGGTGAGCGCGCTGCTGCACGCGGTCGCGGTGGTGAAGGCGGGGGTCTTCTCGATCCTCAAGGTGGCGGTGTACATCTTCGGCCCGGATATGCTCGCAGAGGCCTCGGCGACCCGGTGGCTCATGTACCTGGCCGCGCTCGGCCTCGTGATCGCGGCCGTCGTCGCGGGACGCCAGGACAACCTCAAGGCGCGTCTGGCGTGGTCGACGGTGAGCCAGCTTTCCTACGTGACGCTGGGGGCGCTGATGGCCAATGCGCCCGCCACCCTCGGCGCCGGCCTGCACATCGTCATGCACGCCGCCGCGAAGATCACGCTCTTCTTCTGCGCGGGCGCGATCCTGGTCGCGAGCGGCAAGACCCGGGTCAGCGAACTCGGCGGTATCGGTCGGCGCATGCCCATCACCATGGGCGCCTTCGCGGTGGCGAGTCTGGGGGTAGTGGGACTGCCGCCGGCGGGGGGAATGTGGAGCAAGTGGCAGCTCGCCCTCGGCACCCTGGAAGCGGGGGAGGGGGTGCTGCTCGCCGCGCTGCTCATCGGATCGATTCTGAGCTTTGCCTACCTCGCGCCGATCTGCGTGAACGCCTTCTGCCGGGCGCCGGCCTCGCCTTCGGACGGGGCGATCCGGGAAGCGCCGTGGCCGTGCACGGCGGCGATCGTGATATGCGCGCTGCTCGTGCTCTGGTCCTTCACCGCCCCCGATCTTCTCCACCGGGTGCTGGAGCCACTGGTGTCGGGCGGCGGCGCGGGTGCAACCCAGGGAGCTTCGAGTTGAACGAGCCTCCTCGCTTCCTCGATCGGCCCACCAACCAGCGACGCCTGAGACGGGTCTTCTATGCGCTGTGTGCGGCGCTCGTCGCCCTGGAGGTGTTCGTGCACCGGCACGCCGAGCATCCCTGGGAGAGCGCCTTCGCGTTCCATGCCCTCTACGGATTCGTCGCCTGCGTGGTGCTGGTGATCGTTGCGAAGCAGATGCGTCGGGTGCTCATGCGCCGCGAGGACTACTACGAGGAGCCGCCCCGGGAGCGCGCGGCGGCGCCCGAGCGGAGCGCGCACGAGCCGTGACCGCGCCCTTCCTGCCCTTCTTCGTCGGGGCCATCGCCCTGCTCGCGCTCGGCCCCCGGTTCCGGGCGGTGCTGCTGCTCGGCGTGCCGCTCGTCGGGGCGGTGTCGCTCGCCGGGCTCGACGACGGGGTGTCGTGGTCCTTCCCGTGGCTTGGCCTTGTGCTCGTGCCCCTGCGGGTGGACGGCCTGAGCCTGATGTTCGGGTGGCTATTTCACCTTGCGGCCTTCCTTGCCGCCGTGTTCGCCCTGCATGTTCGCGACCGCGTGCAACACGTCGCGGCCCTGGTTTACGCGGGGGCGGCGCTGGGCGCGGTCTTTGCCGGTGACCTGCTGACGCTCTTCGTGTTCTGGGAGCTGATGGCGCTCTCCTCCGCATGCCTCATCTGGGCGAGGCGCGGCCCCCGAGCGCTGCGCGCCGGGCTGCGCTACCTGCTTACTCACATTCTGTCCGGAGTGCTGCTGCTTGCCGGCGCGCTCTTCTATCTGCGCATGACGGGTTCCCTCGGGTTCGAGCGGATCGGCGCGGACAGCGTCGCGGGTCTGCTGCTGCTGGCGGCGTTCGGAATCAAGTGCGCCTTTCCCTTCGTGCACAACTGGTTGACTGACGCCTATCCGGAAGCGACGCCGACCGGCACCGTATATCTCAGCATGTTCACCACCAAGGTCGCGGTGTACGCGCTCGCGCGCGGCTTCCCGGGCACCGAAGCGCTCGTCTACATCGGGATGGCGATGACCTGCTTCCCCATCTTCTACGCGGTGATCGAGAACGACCTGCGCCGGGTTCTCGCCTACAGCATGATCAACCAGATCGGGTTCATGGTCTGCGGCATCGGGATCGGCACCTCTCTGGCGCTCGCGGGCGCGGTCGCCCACGCGTTCAACGACGTGATCTTCAAGGGACTGCTGATGATGTCGATGGGCGCGGTGCTGCACATGACCGGGCGCATCAACGGCTCCGATCTCGGCGGGCTCTACAAGAGCATGCCGAAGACCACCGTCCTGTGCATCGTGGGCGCCGCCTCGATCTCCGCGTTCCCGCTGTTCAGCGGGTTCGTGAGCAAGTCCCTGGTGATGTCGGCGGCGATCGGGGAGGGATACTCCTGGGTGTGGCTGGGTCTGCTCTTCGCCTCCGCCGGCGTGTTTCACCACGCCGGCATCAAGATCCCCTTCTTCGCGTTCTTCGCGCACGACTCCGGCATTCGCACCACGGATCCCCCCGCCAACATGCTCCTCGCGATGGCGCTGGCGGCGGTGCTGTGCATCGTGATCGGCGTCGCGCCCGGGCTGCTCTACTCCCTGGCGCCCTTCGAGTTCTCCTACGAGCCATACACCGCATCGCACGTGCTCGCCCAGACGCAACTGCTCTTCTTCTCCGCCCTTGCCTTCGTCTGGCTTCGCTTCTCCGGACTCTATCCGCCTGAGCTTCGCAGCGTGAACATCGACGTCGAGTGGGTGTACCGGCGTCTCGTGCCCGATGCCTGCCGCCGGATCGCGCCAGCCTTGCGGGCCCTCGACGCCGCCGCGCAGAAGCGCCTGCGCGCGTTGCTTCGAAGCGTGGAGAGGGGGGTGCGGATCACGCACGAACCGGCGGGACCGCTCGGCCGGGCCTGGACCACCCGGGCCGCGGTGGCCGCGGTGGCGATGCTGCTCGGCGCCTACCTCGCCGCGCTCGTCCTGTAGAGTAGTCGGGCCGGTTCCGTCCGGCGCGTCACGCGACCGAAGGAGGCAGGCTTGCAAGGAGTTCCCGTCGTTCCGGTGATCCTCGCGGGAGGATCCGGCACCCGGCTCTGGCCTCTGTCGCGCGAAAGATATCCCAAGCAGTTGCTGCGCCCCTTCGGCGAGCGCTCCCTGCTCCAGGAGACGGCGCGGCGTCTGTGTTCATTGCCCCGGGAGGGGGGCTCATCCGACGGCGAGGCCCGCTTCGCCCCGCCGGTCGTGGTGTGTCACGAAGAGCACCGCTTCATCGTGCGTGATCAGCTCGATGAAGTCTCGATGCCCGACACCACCGTGCTCCTGGAGCCGTTGGCGCGGGACACCGCTCCCGCGCTCACCGCGGCCGCCCTCTGGGCGCAACGAACGGGCGGTGATCCGGTCCTGCTCGTGGCGCCTTCCGACCATGTCGTGTCGGACCTCGGCGCGTTCGGGGCGGCGGTGCTCTCGGCGCTGCGCTTCGGCGCCGAGGGAATGATCGTGGCATTCGGGGTGACCCCCACCCGCCCGGAGACGGGCTATGGCTACATCCGGCGCGGCGTCGGCGTCCGGGCGAAGTCCGGCGCGAAGGGACACTCCATCGAGGCCTTCGTCGAGAAGCCGGGCCGGGACGCGGCCACGTCCTATCTGGCTTCGGGGGCCTATCTGTGGAACGCCGGGATCTTCGCGATGCGCGCTTCGGTTTGGCTGGAGGCGGTGGACCGTCATCGCCCGGAGGTGCTGACCGCCTGCCGGCGGGCGCTCGCGGGGGTGCGCGAGGCGGGGGGCTTCCTGCACCTGGAGGCCGCGGCGATGGAGCGCTGCCCGCGCGACTCCATCGACTATGCGGTGATGGAGCGCCTCGCCGGCTCCCGTCTCAAGCCGGCCGCCGACGGTCGCGAGGGAGCGCCGATACCGGCCGTGGTGGTCTCCCTGGAGGCGGGCTGGGCGGACGTCGGGTCCTGGACCACCTGGCTCGATCTCAAGCGCGGGGGAAGCGGCAACGCCACCAGCGGCGACGTGTACGTCCGCGATACTGACAACTGCCTGCTGCACGCCGAACACCGGCTGCTCGCGGCGGTGGGACTCTCCGACACCGTGGTGGTCGAGACCGCGGACGCGGTGCTGGTCGCGCACAAGGATGCGGCGCGCAAGATCGGCGAGGTCGTCGACTGGCTCGAAGGCGAGCGCCGGGATGAAGGCAAGCACCACCGTCGGGTCGAACGGCCCTGGGGCAGCTTCGAGCGCCTCGACGGCGGGGAGGGCTATCAGGTCAAGAGACTGTGCGTGAAGCCGGGTGAGGCCCTGTCGTTGCAGATGCACCGCGAGCGCTTCGAGCACTGGGTGGTGGTGCGCGGCACGGCCCGGGTCACTCGGGGCGAGGAGACCCTGGTCCTCTCCGAGAACGAATCGATCGACATTCCGGTGGGCGCCGCCCATCGTCTCGAGAATCCCGGATCCGGCCCACTGGAGGTCATCGAGGTGCAGTCGGGAAGCCGCCTGGACGAGGACGACATCGTGCGCTACGAGGACCGATACCATCGATAGGCGCCCGGATTCCTCGCATCTCGGCCGCGGGCGCGCCTCCGCCGGCGAGGCCGCGCACCACCTGGAGGAGGCACTTCGCGCGCGCACCGCGCTGGTCGCGGTGGTGGGACTCGGCTACGTCGGGCTGCCCCTGGTCCGCGCGGTCCACGATGCCGGATACCCGGTGCTCGGCTACGACACGGACCGGGAAAAGGTCGCGATGCTCGGGCGCGGGGAGTGCTATCTGCGCCATCTCGGCCCGCATCTCGTGCCGGGACTCAACGCGTCGGGGCGCTTCCGCGCCACCGCGGCGGCGGCGGAGCTTCGCGACGCCGACGCGATCCTGCTCTGCGTGCCGACGCCGCTCGGAAAGCATCGGGAGCCGGATCTCGAGTACCTGCTCTCGAGCACCCGCATGCTCGCGGAGCATCTGCGGCCGGGACACCTGGTGGTGCTTGAATCGACGACCTTTCCCGGCACCACCCGGGAGCAGATGCTCCCGATCCTGGAGGCGGGGGGGCTGCGCTGCGGCAGCGATTTCTTTCTCGCCTACAGTCCGGAGCGCGAGGATCCCGGGCGCGCCGACGCCAGCACCCGCACCATCCCCAAGCTGGTGGGCGGCGTGGACGACCGGAGCGGGGACCTCGCCCAGGCGCTCTACGCGGCATGCATCGACGAGGTGCATCGGGTCTCCTCGGCCGAAGTTGCGGAGTCCGCGAAGCTGCTGGAGAACATCTATCGCGCCGTGAACATCGCACTCGTGAACGAGCTGAAGGTGGTGTTCGAGGACATGGGCATCGATGTCTGGGAGGTCATCCGCGCCGCCGCGACCAAGCCCTTCGGGTTCGAGGCCTTCTACCCCGGTCCGGGACTCGGCGGGCACTGCATCCCCATCGATCCCTTCTACCTGACCTGGCGGGCCAAGGAGTTCGGGCACTCCACCCGTTTCATCGAGCTCGCGGGCGAGGTGAATTCCCGCATGCCGGGCTACGTGGTGTCGAGGGTGTCGGACGCCCTGAACCGTGCGCGCAAACCCGTGCACGGGGCGGACATCATCGTGGTCGGAGTGGCCTACAAGCCCGATGTCGACGACATGCGCGAAAGTCCCGCGGCGGAGATCATCGAGCGCCTCGCCGCCCTCGGCGCCACCGTCGCCTACCACGACCCCCTCGTGCCGGTCTTTCCCGCCATGCGCCGGCATCGCATCGCGCTTCGCTCCGAAGCGCTTCGCCCGGAGCGGGTGGCGCGAAGCGACTGCGTGGTCATCGTCACCAATCACCGCGACATCGATTACACGCTGCTCGGGGAGCACGCGCCGCTCATCGTGGACACCCGCAACGCCATGGCCGAGGTGAGCCGCCCCAAGGCCCGCGTGGTCCGGGCCTGAGGAACAGACAGCCAGATCAATAACTCATGTCGGGCATTTCCGCCTTGCGCCGGTCCATGAACTCGCGCAGCGCCTCGTCGATGGCGGGGTCGAGCGGCGGCGCCTCGTAGCGTTCGAGCATCTCCTTCCACAGCGCGTTGGCGCGGCGCTCGGCGTCCATCGCGCCGTCCGCCTCCCATTGTTCGAAGCTGTTGTTGTCGGCGATGGAAGAGCGGTAGAAGGCGTTCTCGAAGTTGGCCTGGGTGTGGGCGCAGCCGAGGAAGTGCGAGCCCGGGCCCACCTCGCGGATCGCGTCCATCGCCTGGCCGTCCTCGGAGAGGTCCACGCCCTTCAGGAACACCTGCATCATGCCCGCCTGATCCGCGTCCATGACGAACTTCTCGTAGCCCATGACGAGGCCGCCTTCGAGCCATCCCGCCACGTGCAGCATGAAGTTCACGCCCGCGAGCATCGCCTGCTGGAGCGTGTTGGCGGACTCGTAGGCGGCCTGCGCGTCCGCGGTCTTCGCCGCGCACAGGCCCCCGCCGCTGCGGAAGGGCACGCCGAGGCGGCGGGCGAGGGCGGCGGCGACGAAGATCACCAGGCCCGGCTCGGGGGTGCCGAAGGTGGGCGCTCCCGACTGCATGGAGATCGAGCTGCCGAAGGTGCCGAACACCACCGGCGCGCCGGGGCGCACGAGCTGCGCGAAGGCCATGCCGGAGAGCGCCTCGGCGAAGAGCTGGGCGCAGGTCCCGGCCACGGTGACGGGCGACATCGCGCCCGCGAGGATGAAGGGCGAGACCACCGTCGCCTGGTTGTGCCGCGCGTAGACCTTGAGCGCTCCGAGCATGGTGCTGTCCCACACCATCGGGGAGTTCGCGTTGATGAGGCTCGTGAGCACCGTGTTGTTCTCGACGAAGTCCTCACCGAAGACCACCTTCATCATGTCCACGCTGTCCGCGGCCCGCTCCGGCGCGGTGACCGAGCCCATGAGCGCCTTGTCGCTGTAGCGCAGGTGGCTGTAGACCATGTCGAGGTGGCGCTTGTTGACGGGGAGATCCACTGGCTCGCACAGGGTTCCGCCCGAGTGGTGCAGGGCGGGGGAGAGGTAGGCGAGCTTCACGAAGTTGCGGAAGTCTTCGATCGTGGCGTAGCGCCGTCCCTCGTCGAGACTGCGCACGAAAGGGGGGCCGTAGGCGGGCACGAACACGGTATGGGGACCGCCGATCTTCACGCTGCGCTCAGGGTTGCGCGCATGCTGGATGAACTGGGCGGGGGCGTTGTCGCGGATGAGCGCCCGGCACATGCCGCGCGGGAAGCGCACCCGCTCTCCCTTGACGTCGGCCCCCGCTTCGCGCCACAGGGCGAGCGCCTCCTCGTCCTCGCGAAACTCGATCCCGACCTCCTGGAGGATGGTCTCGGCGTTCTCTTCGATGAGAGTCAAGCCCTCTTCGTCGAGCACGTCGTACACCGGCACCTTGCGCGTGATGTAGGGAATCGCGGGCGCGGTTTCGGCTCGCGCCGCCCGGCGCGCCGCCCGCGCGCCGCCTCTTGATCGAGTGCGGGGGCGTCTCTCGCTCATGTCGTCGTGACCTCGCGCGCGGCCTGAGCGCTCAGGCGCGCAGCTTCTGGTTGGAGGGATCGTAGGGGGACTCGGGGATCACCGTGACGTCGTGCATCGTGCCGAGGATGTCCATGCGCAGCGATGTTCCGATTGCCGCGAGCTCGGGCCGGACCATCCCGAGCGCGAGCGACTTCTCCACCCGGAACCCGTATCCGCCCCCGGTCGCGCGCCCCACCAGCTCCGCGTCGTCGAAGATGGGGTTGTTGCCGAGCGCGTCCGCGTCGCCGACCCCGTGCACTTCCAGGGTCACGAGCTGGTTGGCGAAGCCGCGCTCCCGCCACCGTGTGAGGGCGTCGCGACCGATGAAGTCGCTCTTGTTGAGGTGCACGAAGCGATCGAGTCCCGACTCCAGCGCGGCATACTCGATGGAGAGCTCGGTGCCGACCATGCGGTAGGACTTCTCCAGGCGCATCGTGTCCATCGCCCGGATACCGAGGGGGCCGAGCCCGAGTTCTTGGCCCGCCTCCATCAGCGCATCGTAGATGTGGTTCTGGTACTCGATCGGGTGGTGCAGCTCCCATCCGAGCTCTCCCACGTAGTTCACCCGCAGCGCGAGGCAGGGCGCCAACCCCACATCGATCTCGCGCCCGCTCAACCACGGGAAATCCGGGGTCGAGAAGGAGGCGGAAGATACCCGGGAGAGGATCTCGCGCGAGCGCGGGCCCGCCACCACCAGTACCCCGATGCGGTTCGTCACGTTCTCGAAGCCGACCGAGCCGTCCCGCGGCAGGTGTCTCCAGATCCAGTCGTGATCGAGGCGCTGATAGGCGCCGGCGGAAACGAGGTAGAAGCTCTCCTCGCTCTCGCGGTACACGGTGAACTCGGAGTGCACCCCGCCTCGGGTGTTGAGCGCATGGACCAGCCGCACCGGACCGGGCCGGCGCGGGATTCGGTTGGCGACGAGGCGATCGAGGAAGGCTTCCGCTCCGGGGCCCGATAACCGGCACTTCGCGAAGGCGCTCATGTCGAGGAGACCGGCGTTCTCGCTCGCGTTGCGCACCTCGCGGCCGATCGGCTCGAACCAGCGAGAACGCCGGAAGGACCAGTGATCCTCCTGGGGCGTGCCCGGCGGGGCGAACCAGTTGGCGCGCTCCCAGCCGAACTTCTGGCCGAACACCGCGCCTTGGGCCTTCTGGCGCTCGTAGCACGGTGCGGTGCGCAGGGGCCGGCCCGCGGGGCGCTCCTCGTCCGGGTAATGGATCGTGAACACGTTGCGGTAGGCCTCCTCGTTCTTCGCAACGAGGTAGGATCCGGTCGCGTAGTCGCCGAATCGGCGCGGGTCCACTCCCAGCATGTCGATGGTGGGCTCGCCCTCGACGATCCACTCCGCCAGCTGGAAGCCGGCCCCGCCCGCGGCGGTGATGCCGAAGCTGTGGCCCTCGTTCAGCCAGAAGTTCCGCAGGCCCCAGGCCGGGCCGATGATCGGGCTTCCGTCCGGCGTGTAGCAGATGGCGCCGTTGTAGACCTGCTTCACCCCGACTTCTCCGAACGCGGGCACGCGCCGGATCGCGGACTCGATGTGCGGCTCGAGGCGTTCGAGGTCCTCGGGGAAGAGCTCGTACTCGCAGTCCTCGGCGGGGCCGTCGACGTAGCAGGCGGGGGCGCCGACTTCGTAGGGGCCGAGCACCAGTCCGCCGCGCTCCTCGCGCATGTACCAGGAGCCGTCCGACTCCCTCAGGACGCCCATTTCCGGCAACCCCCGGGCGTGGCGGGCTTCGATGTCGGGGTGCGGCTCGGTAACGATGTACTGGTGCTGGACCGGAATCACCGGCACGTCGAGCCCCACCATCGCGCCGGTGCGCCGGGCGAAGCTGCCGGTGGCGCTCACCACGTGTTCGCAGTCGATGTCGCCCCGGTCGGTGCGCACCCGCCACTCGCCGTTGGGTCGCGCCTCGATGGCGGTGACGGTGGTGTTGCGGTGGATCTCCGCACCCCGCGCCCGGGCGCCGGTGGCCAGGGCCTGGGTGAGGTCCGCGGGCTGGATGTAGCCGTCATCGGGGTGGACGATGGCGCCGACAAGTCCATCGGTGCTGCACAGGGGCCACCGCTCCTTCACTTCGTCCGGGGTGAGGAAGTCCACCCGCACCCCGATGGTGCGGGCGACGCCGGCGTACTGGTGGTACTCGTCCATCCGGTCCCGGTGGGTGGCAAGGCGGATGTTGCCCACCACCCGGAACCCGACCTCCTGTCCCGTCTCTTCTTCCAGGGTCTTGTAGAGCGAGACGGAGTCCTTGTGAATCTGCCCGACCGAATAGCTCATGTTGAACAGCGGCAGCAGGCCGGCGGCATGCCAGGTGGAGCCGCTGGTGAGTTCCCGGCGTTCCACCAGCACCACATCGCTCCAACCCTTGCGCGCAAGGTGATAGAGGGTGGCGGCGCCGACGACGCCCCCGCCGATGACGACGACCCGTGCCTGTGTCTTCATGGTGTCCTGCTCCGGTTGCCGCGCGCGGCCTTTCCCTGCGTCTATTGTGCCCGCTTGCGCGCCGGGGAGGGCGGGTTTTCACGCGATGGTGCCCCGTCTGGGAAGCCGACACCACGCAAGCGGCGAGGGCGGGATGTGCCATGACCGCACCGATCGCCGTGCGGGATCGATGGCTGCGGTCAATGTGTCGAACCGGACTCGTGGGTGCGCTCCGACACCGTGCCCAGGAGGCGGACCAGTGGTAATCACGCAGCGCCGACGCGCGGCACGAGCTCCCGTGCTCCGACGCCGGCGCTGGAGATGCCGCATACTGTGGCGACCACCCGAATCACAGGTCGCCGCCTTGGCTCTCCCTGCCCGGACCAGACCCTTCACAGACGCCGAGTACGCACGAAGGATCCGCGCGGTGCGGGCGGGACTGGAAGAACGGGGGCTGGATGCGCTCCTGCTCTTCGCGCAGGAGAGCCACTACTACCTGTTCGGCTACGACGGCACCGGCTATGTCTTCTTCCAGTCGGTGGTGCTTCCCGCCGACGATCGGGAGCCGGTGCTCCTGTGCCGCCTGCCCGATGTCGCGCAGGCCCGGGACACCTCCTCCATCACGGACATCCGGGTGTGGCGCAACGCGATGGACGCCAACCCGGCCCGGGATCTGCGGGCGATCCTGTCGGAAATGGGCCTTGCGGGCACCCGCATCGGCATCGAGCTCGACACCTACGGCCTCACCGCGGCGAACCATCTGATGGTGGCGCGGGAACTCGCGGGGTTCTGCGAGCTGGTGGACGCCTCTTCCCTGGTGCGAGACGCGAGGCTCATCAAGTCGGCCGCCGAGATCGAACATGTGCGCCGCGCCGCCGCGCTCGCCGACGATGCGGTGGAAGCGATCTTCGACGCCGCCCGGCCCGGCGTGCCCGACAGCAGCCTCGCCGCCGCCGGCGTAGCCGCAATCCTGGACGGAGGCGGCGATCCGGCGCCCGGGGACCCCCTGGTCAACTCGGGACCCAAGGCGGTCTACGGGCGCAGCGTGAGCGGCCCGCGCCCGCTCGAAGCGCGAGACCAGATCCTCGTCGAGCTCGCGGGGACCTTTCGGCGCTACAACTGCTGCATTGAACGCACGCTCGTGCTCGGCGCGCCGAGCGCGGCGCAGCGCGACATGTACGCCGTGGTGCGCGACGCGATCGACGCGGTCATCGGGGCGTTCAAGCCGGGAGAGGCGCTCGGCTGGGTGGACGAGGTGCACCGCCAGCGCCTCGACGCCGCCGGCTACGCCGAGGAACGCTACGCGGCGTGCGGATACTCGCTCGGCGCCACCTACCGCCCGAGCTGGATGGACGTGCCCCCGATGATCTTTGCCGGCAACACGCTCGAGATGCGCCCGGGCATGGTCTACTTTCCCCACGTGATGCTCGGCGACAAGCGCCGCGGTCTCGCGGTCGGCCTCGGCAACACGGTGCTCGTGACCGAGAGCGGCGCGGAGTCGCTCTCCCGGCTCCCGCTCGACCTGCTCGTCAAGGAGTGAGCCGCGCGCGCTCGTACGGGCCGGCCCCGACCGCCGCGTACGGCGGCCGGAGCCGGCCGCTTCGAGGTTGACCGCGCTTTGTCGGCGCGCAGTGCGAAACGCGTCAACCCGGATGTTTCACCGATTTTCGGCCGCTTCGGGCGCCAAGATGCCGTGATCGTGGGGCGCACGTACCGAACGACGCGCAAGTGCAGCCGACACTGCGTCGAAAGTGGCGCGACGGGGTATGGCCCGCAACCGCGGGCCTATTGGCGTCCGCGAGTTGAGACATCGGTGACACTTGCGGGTTGGAACGGCCGTGGGGGAGGACAGCTCCGCGCGTCAGGCGAACCACCAGCGTTCGGGAAGGCGCAGGCCGTCCATCTGGATGTTCTTGGCGAGCGGTCCGTGCCGGAGCCGGTCGCTGGTGGCCATCAGGTCGGAGGCGAAGAGCGGCACCACGGTACCCCCTTCCGCGTGGACGATGCGCTGCATTTCCACGTACATCTCCCGCCGCTTCGCCTCGTCGAGCATCGCCCGGGCCTCGACGAGCAGCTTGTTGAAGCGCTCGTGCTTCCAGTGGGCATCGTTCCACGCCGCGTTCGCGGCATAGGCGGTCGAGAACATCATGTCCTCGGTCGGGCGCCCGAACCAGAAGCAGAAGCACCACGGCGACTTGAGCCAGGTGTCGTTCCAGTAGCCGTCCTCGGGCACCCGCTCGACCGTGATGTCGATGCCCGCCCGGGCGGCGTGCTCGCGCATCAGCACTCCGGTGTCCACCGCCCCGGGGAATGCGGCGTCGGCGGCCTGCAGCGTCACCGCGAGGGTGTCGTGACCGGCCTTCTTGAGATGGAACTTGGCCCGGTCGGGGTCGTAGGGGCGCTGCGGGATCTCTTCTTCGGTGGCGTGAAAGCGGTTGGCCCGGCTGATGGGATGGTCGTTGCCGAGCACTCCGGTGCCACGGAGGATGTTGTCGAGCAGGTGCTGGCGATCGACCGCGTACTTGATCGCGAGCCGCACGTCGTTGTTGTCGAAAGGTGCGAGACCGGTGTGCATCGGCGCGGTGTAGTGCTGGGTGCCGTCGGTCTGCTCCACCACGATGCCCGCGGCCTGCCGGAGCAGGTGCACGGTCTTGCGCTCGCAGCGGTTCATGACATCGATCTCGCCGGTCTGCAGCGCGTTGGTGCGCGCGCTGATGTCCGCGATGCCCAGGGTCTCCACTTCGTCGAAGTGCCCACGGCCCGCCTTCCAGTAGTTCGGGTTGCGTTTGGCGAGCGCGCGCACCCCGGGGTCGAAGCTCTCGAGCATGTAGGGTCCGGTCCCGATGCCCCGGTTGAACTCCTCGACCGTCTTGGTGCCCTCGGGAAAGATGCTCATGTGGAATTCGCTGGTGATGTAGGGGAAGTCCGCGCTTCCTCCCGACAACGTAAAGACCACCCGGTGCTTGCCGTCGGCCTTGATGTCGGTGATCGCCTCCAGGATCCCCTTGGCGCCGGACTTGCTGTCCTCGCCGCGGTGATGGTTGAAGGAATAGATGACGTCCCGCGCTTCCAGCGACTTGCCGTTGTGAAACTCCACGTCCCGGCGGAGATCGAAGGTCCACTGCGCCGCGTCCGGGGTCGATTCCCAGTGCTCCGCCAGCTCCGGAACGGGAGCGCCCTCGTGGTCTATCTCCACGAGATTGTTCATGACCTGGCCGTGGGTGATGAGCGCCTGCATGATGGTGACCGACAGGGCCGGGTCCAGGGAGTCGCTGGTGAAAGCGTCGGTGACGCCCATGCGCAGGCGTCCCCCCCTCTTCGGCTCCTCGGCCTTCGCCGCCTCGCCCAGGAGCATCGGGGCGCTCGCGCCGACTCCGAGTGCCGCCGCCCTCGCCAGGAACTCCCGGCGCGTGATCCTGCCCTCTCCGTACAGCTTCGCGATTCGTTCCTGCTCCGACATCGTCCTTCTCCTCCCGATGTGTGTGGTCAGCGAGGTGGAAGACGCCTGGCGCGACGCGACGTGCGGCGCGCGGCAACATCGAGCGCCACCGCTCGGGGCACACGCTCGACGCCGCCCTCTCGACGCCATGCCCAGCCTCTAAGGGCAGGCTAACACCCAGAGCCAGGCGAGGCGAACGCACCCTCCGCGGGCACGGCAACGTCCACTACGGCGCCGGTTCGCCCGGTGAGGCAGATTGCGCCATCCCTTGTCCGATTCCATCCGAGCCGGATCCGTCGCCTGAGCCGTCACTTGAACGCAGTGACGGGCGTAACGCGAACGGCTGGCCTTGGGCGGATCGGCTCAGAAATTGCTCCGGCGCGCGAGATCGCGGTCCTGGGCGTCCCGGATCTGGCGCATCGCGATCGCCGCCCCGATCGGGGACGTTCGTGGCGACATGGCCTCGTAGTGGCGCTGATCTTCAAGCGGCGGCGCGCTGCGACGGGTCATCCGGTAGAGCGCGAAGGCGCCGATACTTGCATGGACCGCCGCGAGGTGGATAAACAGGCCCTCCGGTCCCGCCAGGCTCATCCCGGCGCTCGCCAGTAGCGGCCCGAGGCAGAGGCCGATGCCGCCCACGAGCACCACGGTGGCGCTTGCGGAGACGATCTGCTCCGGCTCCAGGTAGTCGTTGACGTGGGCAATGCACAGGGAGTAAAGCGGCAGACTGAGGCCGCCGAACAGGAACGCACAGGCGATGAAGGCGACCCACGAGATGTCCGCCACCCACCAGGCGGCCAGCGCGGCGAGCGCGGCGACGAAGGTGACCACGGTGATCACGGTACGCCGATCGAAGCGATCGGAGATCCATCCGATCGGCCACTGCAGGATCATCCCGCCCGCGAGCGCCGCGGACATCAGCACCGAGATCTGCGCCACGCTCAGGCCCGCGAGGCCGGCGTAGACCGGCGTCATCGCGAACAGGGCGGCATGCGCCATGCCCACCAGCACCGCCCCCGCCACTCCCAGCGGGGACATCGCATAGAGCGCGCGCCAGCCCAGATGGGCCGGGGCTTCGAAGCGGGGAGCGGGGCTCACCGAGAGCACGATGGGCACCAGCGCGAAGGAGACCATCAGCGAGACGACGATGAAGAGTTCGAAACTCAAGGGGTCCGCGACCAGCAGCAGATACTGGCCGGTGCCCATTCCGCTGAACACCAGGACCATGTATACCGACAGGAGCTGCCCGCGGTTGCGATTGGTGGCGGCGTCGTTGAGCCAGCTCTCGGTCACCACGAAGAGGCCGGCGAAGCAGAAGCCCGTCATCAGCCGGAACAGCGTCCATCCCGCCGGGTGCACCCAGAGGCCGTGCAGCAGCACCGCGCCGGAGGCGATCGAAGCCATCGCCGCGAACACCCGGATGTGCCCCACGTTCTTCAGCAGCTTCGGCACGATGCTCGAGCCGGCGACGAAACCGACGTAGTAGCCGGTCATCACCACGCCGGTGGCGGCGGTCGGAAAACCCTCCAGCGAAGCGCGCAGGCCAAGCAGAGTCCCCTGCAGGCCGTTGCCCACCATGATGAAGGCGATGCCGAGCAGGAGGGCCCAGGTCCCGGTAACCGCGGTGAGTATCGACATCGACGATGTGTTCCCGCTTGTCCTTGTGTACGAGAGGAATCCGCACCGCGCGCCCTCGCGCACCCCCCATCGGTCCGCGGCGAGATCCGGTCCGTGAGCCACGCCCCCGGGCAACCGGGAGCGTCACGTGCTCGGCGCAACCCCCTCCGGCCACCTCTGGCAAGCGGAGGGATTACCCGGAATCTTCCGGTACGCGAGAGAGAATTGAAAGTGAGTACTTGACGCAGGTTCTCGCGGTCCGCGACGCAGTGCGCGCGCGGGCGCCGCGATCACCCATGCTATTCTCGATCGATCGCGGGTGGACACGAAGCGGAGAGCTGTCGATGGGAGCGGGAGTCGTCGTGGCGGGAGCCGGCCACTGTGCCGGACAGTTGGTGGCGAGGCTGCGTGCGGAGGGCCACCAGGGTGCGATCACCGTGGTCGGGGCCGAGACTCACCCCCCCTACCAGCGCCCGCCGCTGTCCAAGAACTACCTTGCGGGAGAAGTGGGCGTGGAACGGGTGCTGTTGCGGCCCGCGTCGTTCTACGCGGACAACGACATCGCGCTGCGTCTTGGCGCCGGAGTGCGCGAGATCGATCCCGGGACACGGAAGGTCCGCCTGGACAACGGGGACGCGCTCCCCTACGAAACCCTGGTGCTCGCCACCGGTGCGACGGTGCGCCGGCTGAGGGTGCCGGGAGCGGATCTCGCCGGCATCCGCTATCTGCGCGAGATCGCCGACAGCGACGCGATTCGCGGCGCGATAGGGGAGGGGAGCCGTCTCGTGGTCGTGGGCGGGGGCTACATCGGACTCGAGGTGGCTTCCGTCGCCGCGCGCAAGGGCGCTGCGGTGACCGTCGTCGAGACCGAGTCACGCCTCATGAATCGTGTGGTGTCGCCGGAGATGTCCGCCTGGTACCTCGACCTGCACCGGAAGGCGGGCGTCGATGTGCGCACCGGGGTGCGCGTTTCCGGGTTCGAGGGCAACGGAAGTGTCTCCCGCGTGCGGTGCGCGGACGGAACCGCTTTCGATGCCGACTGTGTGGTCGTCGGCATCGGCATCGGCGCCAACGACACCCTGGCGGCGGCGGGCGGACTCGAGGTCGATGACGGCGTGGTGGTGGATGAGTACGGCGTCACGTCCGAAGCCGGCGTATGGGCGGCCGGGGACTGCGCCCGCCACCCGAGCCGCCTTTACGGGGGGCGGATACGCCTGGAGAGCGTGCACAACGCGATGAGCCAGGCCAAGGTCGTAGCCGCCAACATCTGCGGGAAGGGCACGCCTTACGACGAGGCGCCCTGGTTCTGGTCCGACCAGTACGATGCGAAGCTGCAGATCGTCGGTCTCGCCCAGGGCGCCGACGATCGGGTGGTGCGCGGCGACCCCGCCGCGGGCGCCTTCAGCGTGTTCCACCTGCGCGACGGGGCGGTGATCGCGGCGGAGACCGTCAACGGCATGCGAGATCACATCGTGTGCCGCAAGCTGGTGGGCGCGCGGGCGCGCCCGTCCCGAGACGCGCTCGCCGACCCCGCGGTGGCGCTTGGCGATCTCGCGGCCTGAGTCCGGACCCGTCACGCCACGCCACGCCGCTTGCCGCCGGCGTCGCGGGCCGGACTCCCGGATACAATGCCGCGGGGAAATGGGCTAGAGTGCGCCGGAGCTTCGAGCCCGCCCCGCGGTGCTCGAGCCCGGAATTTCCAAGGAGCGTTGCCCATGCACAAGTCGCTACTCATCGATCCCCAGAAGTGCACGAGCTGTCTGCAATGCGAGATGGCCTGCTCCTTCGAACACGAAGGCGCCTTCAATCCCGCCCGGTCGCGGATCAAGATCTTCGAGTTCGAACACGGCGCGCGGGCGATCCCCTACACCTGCACCCAGTGCGACGAGGCGTGGTGCATGCACGCGTGCCCGGTGGAAGCGATCACGGTGGACCCGGCAACCGGGGCCAAGGTGGTGCATGAATCGGTGTGCGTCGGCTGCAAGGTGTGCACCATCGCCTGTCCCTTCGGCACCGTGAACTACAACGCCGATACCGGGAAGGTCGTGAAATGCGATCTCTGCGGCGGCGACCCGCAGTGCGTGGAGGCCTGTCCCACCGGCGCCATCACCTATGTGGACGCAAGCTGGACGGGCTACGACCGGATGCGGGACTGGGCCAAGCGCCTGGATGCCGGCGCCTGACCTCGCCGACGAACGTACGGGCAGTCTTCCAGGGGGTAAGAGAAGATGAGCTGGCAGAGACAGATACTCAGAGTGAACTTGAGCGAGGGCCGGGCACAGGCGGAGCCCCTCGAGATGGAGTGGGCGCATGACTTCCTGGGCGAGCGCGGACTCGCCACGAAGTATCTGATGGAGAACATGGATCCGAAGGCGGATCCCCTCGGTCCCGACAACGTGCTCATCTTCGCCACCGGGCCGCTGAGCGGCACCATGGCATCGACGAGCGGGCGCTACGCGGTGGTGACGAAGGGCCCGCTCACCGGGGCGATCGCGTGCTCCAATTCCGGCGGCAAGTTCGGGGCGGAGCTCAAGTTCGCGGGTTACGACCTGCTGATCGTCGAAGGCCGCGCGGATCGTCCGGTCTACCTCCACATCGTCGACGACAGCGTCGAGATCCTGGCTGCGGACGAGATCTGGGGCGCCAGCGTCTGGGATACCGACGCATGGTTGAGGCAGCATCACCAGAACCCCCAGCTCAAGGTGGCCGCGATCGGGGTCGCGGGGGAGCGGGGAGTGAAGTACGCCTGCGTGGTCAATGATTTGCACCGGGCCGCGGGGCGTTCCGGCGTCGGTGCGGTCATGGGCTCCAAGAACCTCAAGGCGATCGCGGTGCACGGGTCGGTGGGGGTCAAGGTCGACGACCCGAAGCGCTTCATGCAGGCGGTGAAGGACACCAAGGCGGTGCTCTGGGACAACGCGGGACGCGCGGAGCTCGCCGAGGTCGGCACCAACGCGATGATCGACGTCATGCAGGAGTTCGGCGGTCTGCCCACCCGCAACTTTCAGGAAGTGCAGTTCGAAGGCGTCGAGAACATCAACCCGGGAGCGATGGCCGCGCGCAAGCCAAACGGCCACACCAACCTGCTTACCAACAAGGCGTGCTTCGGCTGCACCATTGCCTGCGGGCGCATCGCCCACATCGACAAGGAGCACTTCACCATCGTCAACCGCAGGGAGTACTGGCACGCCTCGGGCGGACTCGAATACGAGACCGCCTACGCCTTCGGTCCCGTGGTGGGCGTGGACGATCTCGACGCGTTGACCTTCGCCGGCTACATGATGAACGAGCACGGCATGGACCCGATCTCCTTCGGCGTCACGCTGGCCGCGGCGATGGAGCTCTACGAGATGGGCGTCATCACCAAGGAGGATACCGACGGCGTCGCGCTCAACTTCGGCAACGCGGAAGCCCTGACCGTCATGGCGGAGAAGACCGGCAAGTACGAGGGGTTCGGCCAGGTGCTGGGCCTCGGCTCCCGGCGCATGTGCGAGAAGTACGGCCACCCCGAGCTCTTCATGGGCGTCAAGGGGCAGGAGTTCGCCGGCTACGACTCCCGCGCCCTGCAGGGGATGGGGCTCGGCTACGCCACGTCGAACCGAGGCGCCTGCCACCTCAAGCACGACATGTTCGCGGAGGACATGGAGGACCAGACCGGGCAAGGCAAGGCCAAGCCGTGCAAGGATTCACAAGACAGGGTCGCGGCGGTGGATTCCACCGGGCTTTGCCTGTTCACCACCGGGGCGTGGGGACTGGAGGAGTTCGCGGCGCAGATCGACGCCGCCTGCGAGGGCGAGTGGACGGCCGAGCGCCTCACCCAGGTGGGCGAACGGGTCTGGAACCTGGAGCGCCAGTTCAACCTCGCCGCCGGCCTCACCAAGGCCGACGACACGCTGCCCCGCCGGCTCCTCGAGACGCCGGCGCCCTCGGGTACCGCCAAGGGCCGGGTCAACGAGCTCGACGTGATGCTGCCTCAGTACTACGAGGCGCGCGGCTGGACTCCCGACGGCGAGCCGACCACTCAGACCCTTCAGCGACTGGGGCTCGCCGCCCGCTGAGCGCACGGGAGAAGGGATGCCGGCGCCCCGGCGCGGCGCCTTCACGACGACGATATCCGGCGAGAGACCAGGGAACATCCGGGAGGAGGTAAATGCATCACGTCATCATCGGAGCCGGACCGGCCGGAGTCATCGCGGCGGAGACCCTGCGCCGGAGCGATTCCCGAGCCAGGATCACGATCGTGGGGGACGAGCCGGAGAAGCCCTATTCGCGGATGGCGATCCCCTACCTGCTCGCCGAGGACATCGCGGAGGAGGGCACCCACCTTCGCCACGGCGAACGCCACTACGAGCGCCGCGGCATCGAGGTGCGGGCGGGGCGCGCAAGTGGCGTGGACCCGGTCGCGCGCACCGTCACCCTCGCCGATGGCGGCTCGCTGCGTTACGACCGCCTGCTGGTGGCCTCTGGATCGCACACGGTGCGCCCGCCCATAGAGGGCGCGGACCTCGCCCGCCTGGAGAACTGCTGGACGCTTGCGGACGCGCGCCGGATCATCGCTAAGGCCCAGCCGGGCTCCCGGGTGGTGCTCATGGGGGCGGGCTTCATCGGCTGCATCGTCCTCGAGGCGCTGGTCTCGCGCGGCGTGGAGCTGACGGTGGTCGAGCTCGCCGACCGAATGCTCGCGCGCATGATGGACGATACCGGCGCGGACATGATCAAGCGGTGGTGCGAAGGCAAGGGCGTCCGGGTGCTGACCTCGACCCGGGTCACCGGACTCGCGGACGAGGGGTCGCAGGTGCGACTGAACCTCGACGGCGCCCCTTCCATCAACGCGGACCTCGTGGTGTGCGCCACCGGCGTCGCCCCCAACGTTGGTTTTCTTGCCGACAGCGGGGTAGAGATTGGCGACGGGGTACTGGTCGACGATCGCCTGCGTACGAACGTGGAGGGCATCTACGCGGCCGGAGACGTGGCGCAAGGGCCCGCCTTCCCAACCGGCGCGAAGGAGGTGCACGCGATCCAGCCGACCGCGAGCGAGCACGGGCGAATCGCGGCGCGCAACATGGCCGGCCACGATACCCCCTTTCGCGGCAGCCTCTCCATGAACGTGCTCAATACCCTGGGCCTCGTGTCGAGCTCTTTCGGAGTGTGGACGGGAGTGGACGGTGGCGAGCGGGCCATCGTTTCGGATCCGGAGCGCTTCAGGTACCTGCGCCTGGAATTCGAGCAAGATCGCATCGTGGGCGCGCTGGCGATCGGACTCACGCAGCACGTGGGCGTCATACGCGGGCTGGTGCAAACGCAAGTGCCCCTCGGAGCCTGGAAGAAGGCTCTGTGCAAGGACCCCCATCGGGTGATGGACGCCTATCTCGACCGCACGCAGGCAAGCGCGGCCTGACTCGACCCGGATCACCCCCATTGAAGATACGGGTGAAGACCGCCGGACTACTCGGCTCCTACCTCCCGCCGGGCAGCGAGCGCAACCGCGCGGTCCTGCAAGTAGACCCGGGGACGACCCCCCTCGACGTGATGAGCCGGCTCGGCATGCCGCTCGAGAACAGCTATCTCGTGTCCCTGAACGGTACCGTGGTGCGCGTCGCCGAGCGCGACCGCCAGGTCCTGAACGACGGTGACCAGCTCGCGATCATGCCGCCCCTCAAGGGCGGCTGACCGGCCCCTCGCGTGGTCACCGCGCCGCGGCGTGGTCCACCGCGCGGCGTCGGACTCTGGCGCGAATGTCCAGACCGCTCTCGGCCAGGGCCTTGCTGAGCTCGAAGGTCTTCTGGGCGTCGATCCAGAATTCGGGCCTCTGCCCGAAGTACTCACCCAGAGCTATCGCTGTCTCAGCGCTCACACCTCGCCGCTCATGGACGATCTCGTGCAGTCGTGTTGCCGGAAGATCGGTATCCCGGGCGACCCGGTGAACGGACAGGCCCAGTTCCTCAATCTGTTCGCGCAGCAATGCGCCGGGATGGGTCGCGATCCGATTTGTGGGTATGGCGGCCATCGTGATCCTCGGTCTAATGCTCGTAGTGATTGTTCAGCTCGACGTCAAAGGCATCCGAGTCTCGCCATGTGAAGCAGATCCGCCAGCCTTTGGATACGCGAATACTGTATTGACCATCCACCGCTGATGAATCTGTGACGCAGGTCGTGAAAGCGCTCGTCTACAAGGGCTCGCGCCGGGACGAGACCTATCTCTTCGTGCCGGCGGAGGAGGGTCTCGACCGGGTGCCACGCGCGCTGCTACAGGCCATGGGTCGAATGGAGCTGGTGATGGAGGTCGAACTGCATCCCGGTCGCCGGCTCGCCCGGGAGGATGTCCGGGACGTGATGCGCAATCTCGTCGACGAGGGCTACCACTTGCAGATGCCGCCCGCGGATGCCTGGCGGGGGCGGGCCGTACATTAATCGGGGCTCGCAGGCGCCCGGGTCTCAGGAGGCCAGAAACTCCCGTACCGCGACTTCGAAGCCCGATGGCCGGTCCATGGGTACGGAGTGTCCCGAGCCCTCGACCGTGACCAGGGTGGCGTGCGGGATGAGTTCGGCCATGCGGGTGGCGGTCTGCGGGTCGAGCACATCGCTCAGCTCGCCCCGCACGATGAGCGTCGGGCAGCGTATCGCGCCGATCGCGTCTTCGAGGTCGTCGGGGTTCCAGTGCGCCGCCACGTCAGGGCTGAACTTCCACCCCCATCGCCCGTCCTCGCGCCGCTTCAGGTTGTGGCGGACCCGGTGCATCACCACTTCCTCCGAGCTCAACGGATACCTCGGCCGTTCCGTGAGGAACGCCGTGTTCACCGATGCGAACCCGATGCACGCCGGATCCGATCCGGCCAGCGTCTGCCGATCCCGGGGCAGGCGCAGGTTGTGCGGTATGTCCACCGCCACGAGGCGTTCGACTTTCTCCGGGTACCGGATGGCGAATGCGAGGGCGTTGTGCGCGCCCATGGAGAGGCCGATCAGGGTGAATCGCGCGCATCCGAGCGCATCGGCGAGGGCGTGGAGGTCTCCTGTGAAGTCCGCGGTGGCATAGGCGGGCGGTCGCGGCCACTCGGTGTCGCCGTGGCCCCGCTGGTCGAGGGCGACGACCCGGTAGCGGGGCGCCATGGCGCGCGCGAAGGCGTCCCACATGCGCGCGTGGCCCGTGATCCCGTGCAGCAGCACCATCGCCGGACGATCCGGCTCTCCCCATTGCACGATGCTCTGATCGAGTCCGCCGGCGCGCACCCGGCCCAATTCGCATCCGTCGTTCATCGGTACGCCTCTTCGCGGTTGCTGCCGTGATTCGGCAGGATAACCCTGGTATGCACCAAGAGCGCTTGCCAGGGTAGGCGCAGTGTGGCGCAATCGCGCCTTCGAGATCGACCGGGGCGGCACGAGGAGAAGCGGGTGAGCCAGACGGTACCGGAACGAGCGAGCGCGGTGGTGATCGGTGGCGGGGTCACCGGGACGAGCGTTGCTTATCACCTTGCGAGACTGGGATGGACGGATGTCGTACTGCTGGAGCGCCAGCAGTTCGCGTCGGGCACGAGCTGGCACGCGGCGGGTCTGATCGGCACCGCCCGGCCGAGCGACACGCACGCGGAACTCTGCGCCTATACCCGTAATCTCCTCACCGAGTTGGAAGAGGAAACCGGTCAGTCGACGGGATTCCGGCAGGTCGGCAGCGTGGCCATCGCCCACAACCGGGATCGCCTCGCGGAGCTCAAGCGTCTCGCCGACTCCTACAACGCGTTCGGATTCGGTCGCATGGAGGTGATCACCGCCGAGGAGGTCGGCCACTTTCATCCCCTGGTGCGCACCGACGATCTGCTCGGGGGGACCTGGCTCGAACGCGACGGGATGGCGAGTCCGGTCGACGTCGTGAACGCCTACGTCAAGGGTGCGCGCGGGCGTGGCGTCACCTGCATCGAGAACGTGGCGGTCACCGGAATCCGCCGCGCCAACGGCCGCGTGGCGGGGGTCTCGACCACGGCCGGGGACATCGCCTGCGAGTACGTGGTGTGCGCGGCGGGCCTGTGGTCGCGCCACCTCGGGCGTCTTGCCGGGGTCACCATCCCCCTGCACGCCTGCGAACACTACTACGCCCACACCGAGAAGCGCGACGATCTGCCGAGCGACCTGCCGGTCCTGCGCGACCAGGACAAGTGCGCCTACTACCGGGAGGACGCCGGCAGTCTCCTGGTCGGAGCCTTCGAGCCGGTGGCGCGGCCGGTTCGGCTCGACGCCATCCCCGCCGACTTCTGCTTCGACCAGCTCCCCGGCCACATGGAAGACCAGCTCATGCCGGTGCTGGAGGACGCGATGGACCGCGTGCCCTTTCTCCGGGAGGTCGGCTGGCGGAGCTTCTTCTGCGGTCCGGAGAGCTTCACCCACGATGACCAGTTCCATGTCGGGGAAGCGCCCGAACTCGGGAACTTCTACGTCGCGTGCGGGCTCAACTCCGTCGGAATCGTCACCTCGGGGGGCATCGGCAGGGCCTGCGCGCAGTGGATGGATCAGGGGCATCCGCCGCTCGATCTCACCGGCAACGACCTGCGCCGGGTCTTCGCCTTCCAGGGAACTCAGGCGTACATCGAGAACCGGGTGTCGGAGACGCTCGGGCTTCTCTACGCCCGTCACTATCCCTACCGGCAGTACACCACCTCCCGTGACGTACGCCACTCGCCGGTGCACGAGCGCCTCGCCGCCCGCGGCGCCTGCTTCGGGGAGGCGGGAGGCTGGGAGCGCCCGAACTGGTTCGCGCCCGATGGCGTCGAGCCCCGTTACGAGTATCGCTTCGGGCGCCAGAACTGGTTCGAGTACTCCGCCGCCGAACATCGCGCCGCGCGCGAAGGGGTGGCCCTGTTCGACCAGTCGAGCTTCTCCAAATACCTCGTCAAGGGCCGGGACGCATGCGCCGCGCTCCAGCGCATCTGCAGCAACGACATCGACATCGCCCCCGGACACCTCGTGTACACCCACTGGCTGAACGAGCGCGGAGGCATCGAGGCCGAGCTCACCGTGACCCGCATTGCCGAGAACGAGTTCTTCGTGGTGAGCGGAGCCGGTGCGACGCGGCGCGATATCGGATGGCTCGAACGTCACATCGACGGCGATGCGCGCGCGGTGGTGGTCGATGTGAGCGCGCTCTGGGCGGTCTTCGGAGTGATGGGGCCGAAGAGCCGCCGCCTCGTCGGCGACCTGACGGGAGAAGACCTCTCCCGGGAGGCGCTGCCCTTCGGCGCGGTGCGAGAAGTCGAGCTCGGCTGTGCGCTCGCACGCGCGGCCCGGGTGTCCTACGTCGGCGAGCTCGGATTCGAGATCTACGTGTCCGTCGATCAGGCCCGGCACGCCTTCGATCGCATCATGGAGGCGGGCGAGGCGCACGGCCTCGTCCTGGCCGGAATGCACGCCCTGGATTCGTGCCGGATCGAGAAGAAGTTCGTGCACTACGGCCACGATGTCGCCGACGTGGACACTCCGGTGGAAGCCGGCATGCGCTGGGTGTGCAGGATGGACAAGGCCGTGCCCTTCATCGGACGCGACGCGATCGCGCGCCAGATCGACGCGAACCGGACGCCACCGAAGCGCCTCCTGCAGCTCCTGCTCGAAGACCCCGAGCCCCTGCTCTTCGGGCACGAGCCGGTGCTGCGCGACGGCGAAGGAGTCGGCTACCTCACCTCCGGCAACTACGGGCACACCCTCGGCGGCGGGGTCGGTCTGGGCTACGCCCGATGCGACGATGGCGTGAGCCGGGACTGGGTCGAGAGCGGCAGGTGGGAGGTAATCGTGGAAGGCGAACGGGTGCCGGCGAAGGCCTCGCTCGGCGCGCTCTACGACCGCAAGGGCGAACGGGCGCGCGGGTGATGTAGCGGGAGCGGGGCGCCGCGCAATGTCCGCGCGGCGCCCCCCGTCAGGTTGTGAGAGTTGCGATCGGCTGGCGGAAAGACACCCGGGCTTGACCCGCAAATTTCACCGAATTCTCAACTCGCGGACGCGAATATGCTCGTGTAAGCGGGCGTCCCTCCCTCAAGCCGCAACGACTTCGTGTCGGCCACCTTCTGCGTCTTTCGGTCCGTGCTTCGTGCTATCTCGGGATCCTGGCGCCCTCGTGACGAAAATCGGTGAAACATGCGGGTTCACGCGAGCGAGGTGGAGTCGAACCCGATCTCTTCCAGCTTCGACAGCAGGCTGTCTCCCTGTTCCGGAGTGAGCGCGACCATCGGAGGGCGCACCGTGGCCCACTCGGGATCGCTCCGGAAGTGGGCGGCGACGTACTTGAGGGCGGGGACCATCGGAAAGCTCTCCATGGCGTCGCGCGTCGCCCGAACCGAGCGGTCGAGGACGTCCGCATCCTCGCCCGAGCCGCACCACGCGTCGTAGAGACGGCGGATCGCGGCGACATTGACGTTGGCCGAGGCGGTGATGCAGCCGGCGCCGCCGCTACGAAGACCCGCGAGGAGCAGGGTCTCCGCCCCCGGGAAGATGGCGAGATCGGGGTAGCGCGCAATCAGGGCCAGGGTGTGCTCCCGGTCTCCGGAGCTGTCCTTCACGCCGGCCACGATATCCGGGTACGCGGCCCGGGTACGGTCGATGAGTCCGGTGGTTATCGGCACGCCCGACAGGCGTGGGAAGTGGTAGAAGAAGAGACGCAGGGCCGGGTTGCCCACCCCCTCGATGATCCGTGCGAACGAGTGGAAGAGGCCTTCGTCACTGACCCCCTTGTAGTAGAAGGGAGGAAGCATCAGGAGCCTGGTGCATCCGTTGTCCATCGCATGCCGGCTGAGCGCGAGCGAGTCGGGGAGGGCGCAGCACCCGGTGCCCACCATCAGGCGATCGGGCTCGATCCCGGCCGCGAGCAGGTATTCCAGCAGCGCCATGCGTTCGGCGACCGAGAAGGAATTCGCCTCGCCGGTAGTGCCGAACACGGCCAGCCCGTGGCAACCGTTGGCGAGCAGGCCGCGCGCATGTTCGAGATAGCGCTCGCGGTCTATGGACAGGTCAGGGCGAAGAGGTGTCATCGCGGGAGACCACACGCCGTGCGCGGGCAGGGTCTTGAGGTGGGCCTCGGGATGGGTGTCGATGGATGTTTCGGGGAGGTTCAAGGGCGTTTTCCTGGTTGTGAATCTCTCGGGGGCCAGGCGGCGGCGCGGGCATCAGACCAGAAGCCTCGTGGCGCGGCAAGGGTACTCTGAGGAGTTACATAAACATGAAGTGTCAAGAACTTGAAATACTAAAGATTCACACGAACAGACGTATCGAAATGACACGCCTCCCAGTGACCGGGCGCCTTCTCCACGAGCTTCGGGGTCTCCACGCGACACTGTTCCCGGGCGTGGGCGCAACGGGTGTGGAATCGGCATCCGGGCGGAATGTCGATGGGGCTGGGAATGTCCCCCTCCAGCCGAATGCGTTCGGATCTGCGTGACGAGCGCCGGGCGGGAACCGCCGACAACAGCGCTCGCGTGTATGGATGCCGGGGATTGCGAAAGAGCACCCCGCGATCCGCCTGCTCCACCACGACCCCGAGGTACATCACCGCGATCTCGTCGCAGATGTGCTGCACCACCGCCAGATCGTGGGAGATGAACAGGAAGGTCAGGTGCAGCTCCTCCTGCAGATCGCCCAGAAGGTTCAGGATCTGGGCCTGTATCGCGACATCGAGCGCCGATACCGGTTCGTCGCAGACGATGAAGTCCGGATTCAACGCGAGCGCGCGCGCGATGCTGATTCGCTGACGCTGACCGCCCGAGAACTGATGCGGGAACAGGTTCCTCTGGTTGGGTCGCAGTCCGACGAGCGAGAACAGCTCCGCGACCCGCTCCTCGCGCTCCGCGGGGCTGCCGACCCGTTGTACGTCGAGCGGGCTCCTCACGATGTCACCCGCGGTCTGGCGCGGATTCAGCGACGAGTAGGGATCCTGGAAGATGATCTGCATGCGACGGCGCATGTCGAGCAGAGGTTCCGTCGCGAGTGTGTGCAACTGCGTACCGTCGAAGGTGATCGTGCCCCCGGTCGGCTCGACGAGGCGCAGCACCGCCAGCCCGAGGGTCGTCTTCCCGCACCCGCTCTCGCCCACCAGCCCCAGCGTACGTCCACGGTCGACGGAAAGGCTCACCCCGTCCACGGCGCGCAAGGTGGGTCTCGCGCCGAACAGGTGGGGGCGAGCAAGCCGGTAGTGCACTTGCAGGTCGCGGACCGCGAGCAGTGGCCGCCTTGTCATGATCCGGCGTGGCCTCCCGCGCCTTCCGACGCCAGCCAGCACCTCACGGAGCGGTGGTCGCCGAGGCGCGTGGTGTGCGGAAGCTCGCGACATCGGGACATCGCGGAAGGACAGCGGGGCGCGAAAGGACATCCCCGCAGTCCGCGCAGCAGGTCCGGGACCGTCCCCGGTATCTCCGGCAGCCGCACCCGGGCGTCGCCCGGACTGTCGACGATCTCGGGCATGGAGCGCAGCAGGCCCTGGGTGTACGGATGGCGCGGCTCGTCGCTTATCTCGTCGATGGTGCCTTCCTCCACCTTGTGACCCGCGTACATGACCAGGACCCGGTCGGCCATCTCGGAGACGGCGCCGAAATCGTGGGTGATGAGTACGATGCACGTGCCATGGGCGTCCTGCAGCTCGCGCAGCAAGTCGAAGATTTGCGCCTGGACGGTGACGTCGAGGGCGGTCGTCGGCTCGTCGGCGAGCAGCACGGTGGGCTCGCAGGCAAGCGCCATCGCGATCATGACCCGCTGGCGCATGCCGCCGGAGAGCTGGTGCGGGTATTCGTGCACGCGCCGGCCGGGGGCAGGGATGTGCACCATGTCCAGCAAGTCCGCCGCCTCCTTCCATGCCGCGGCCCGGCCGAGGCCCTTGTGGCGACGTATCGTCTCGGCGATCTGGTTGCCGATGGTATAGACGGGATTGAGAGAGGTCATCGGCTCCTGGAAGATCATGGAGATCTCCCCGCCGCGAATGGCGCGTATCCGCTTCTCCGAAACCTGGAGCAGGTCCTCGCCATCGAGGAGCACGCGCCCCGCGGCGATGCGCCCGGGGGGAGACGGGATCATCCGCATCAGTGCGAGCGCGGTCATGCTCTTGCCGCATCCGCTCTCGCCGATGATGCCGAGCGTTTCGCCGCGTGCGACCCTGAAGCTGATGTCCGACAGCACCCGGACCTCGCCCCTGCGAACGGCGAAGTCCACGCACAGGCCCTCGACATCCAGGACGACGTCATCCGCCCTGACCGCGGGCATCGTTGCGGGCCTCACCGCCCGCGCAGCCGGGGATTGAGGGCGTCGTTGAGACCGTCGCCGATCAACGCGATGCACAGGGTGGTGAACAGGATGGCGAGCCCCGGGAAGGTCACCGACCACCACGCCTCGAAGAAGAAATCGCGCGAGAGGCCGATCATCCGGCCCCAGGTCATGATTTCCGGATCGGTCAGCCCGAGGAAGCTCAGCGCGGCCTCGTAGATGATGGTGAAGCCGATCTGAAGGGTCACCGCGATGATCAATGGCGGCAGGGCATTGGGCAGCAGGACCCGGAGGATGAGCGGCCGATTGCGCATTCCGACGGCGCGGGCGGCCATGACGAACTCGCGTTCCTTGATCTTCAGGACTTCGGCCCGGGTGAGGCGGGCCAGATCGGTCCAGGTCGTCACGCCGATGGCCAGAATCACGATGATGAAGCTCGCGCCGAAGATGGCGACGATGACCATGGCGAACACCAGCGGCGGCAGCACCTGGAAGAACTCGGTGATGCGCATCAGCAGGTTGTCCAGCCGGCCGCCGTAGAACCCGGCCAGCGCGCCGATGGAGATTCCGATGAGCACCGCGAAACCGGTCGCGGTGACCGCCATCATCAGGGTCGGCCGCGTGCCGTGGATCATGCCGGCAAGCACGTCCCGGCCCAGGTAGTCGGTCCCCATCGGCCGGGGCTCGCCCGGTCCCGTGAGCGGGGCGCCGACGATGGCGAAGGGATCGGCTTGCAGGATGCCGGGTCCGATCAACCCCACCACCGCAATCATGGCGAAGCCGGCAAGGCCGAACACCGCCGCCTTGTTGGCGTAGAACATGCGCGCCGTCACCTGCCATGGGATCTCGGGCGGTTCCGTCTCCGGTGTGATGGGGGGTAACTCAGGGCCGGGATGCGTGCTGTTCACTAGGAAATGGCCCTGATCCGCGGATCCATGACGCGGTAGACGAGGTCGGTGATGATGTTGGCCACGACCGTGGTCACCGCGGCGCCGAAGAGCACTCCCAGCATGACCGGGTAGTCGCGGCGCAGGATCGACTCGTAGAGCAGCGGGCCGATCCCCGGCAGGCTGAACACCGTTTCGACCAGCACCGCGCCCGAAAACACGGCGCCGGCCTGCAGGCCCGCGATCGTCACGATCGGCAGGGCGGCATTCTTGAGCGCGTGCTTGAAGACGACGAGGGGCTCTTCCAGGCCCTTCGCGCGCGCGGTGCGCACGTAGTCGGAGCCGAGCACGTCGAGCATCGAGGCCCGCGAGAGGCGGCTGTAGGCGGCCAGGTACAGGATCGACAGGGTAAAGGTCGGCAGTACCAGGTGGTGGAGAACGTCCAGGGCCCTGGCAAGCGCCGTGTCCGGGACCGGGATGGTGCGGATCCCGAAGGCCGGAAAGAGGGGGAAGTACTGCGCGAAGAGGAGCAGCACCATCATCCCCAGCCAGAACACCGGGGTCGCGTAGCCGAGCAGCGAGAACACGGTGACCACATGGCTCGAAATGCCGTGCGGGCGCATCGCGGCGATCACGCCGAACAGGGTGCCGATGCACACCGCCAGCACCAGCGCCGAGACGACCAGCATCAGGGTCACCGGCAGGTGACTCAGCAGCAGCGAGAGGACCGGTTCGTCGTAGTAGTAGGAGTGGCCCAGATCCCCGCTCAGCATCTTCCCCAGGTAGGTCAGAAGCTGCACGTGGACGGGCTTGTCGAGCCCGTAGGCGGCGCGGATCTGCGCGGCGATCGCGGGGTCTCCGCCCCCCGCCTCGGTCACCAGGACGTCGACCACGTCGCCGGGGGCGGCCTGTATCAGCAGGAAGTCAAGGATGATGACGGCGAAGACGAGGAGAACGCCGTAGACGATGCGCTGAACGATCGCTATCGACATCTGTCGGTATCGCTCATCGGCCAGCTACCGGGAGGACGGTGGCGGCGCGGCCGTCCGGAGCAGGCTGCGCTCTTCACGCGGGTCGCGGGGGACACCGAGGCGCACGTGTCCCCCACGCCCTGTTCGCTGGTGACGACGGAAGAATTACTCCTGGGGCGTCTTCCAGTACACCTCGTCCCAGAACTCGCCGTATCCGTACGACGGGAAAGCGAGGTCCTTGTGGTTGAACCAGAGGTTGGTCGAATCGGTAAGCCAGAACAGCGGCATCTCCTCCAGCAGCATGGCCTGGACTTCGCTGTAGATGGCCTGGCGCTTCTCGACATTGGGCTCCATCGCGCCGCGCACGAAGAGATCGTCCACCGCGGAATTGCAGTAGCCCGAAGTGTTCGTGTAGGCCTGATTCTTGATGTTGTCGCAACGGTAGAGGCGGCCGATGCCGATGGCGGGGTCTATCTTGTCGCCGGCCAGGATGATCGAAGTCTCGTAGCTCCAGTCGGCCATGCGCTTCGACCACGCGGCCGCCCCGGGCATCGCCTCCTGGACCACCTTGATGCCGACATCCTTGAGCGCGACCCCGAGATACTCGCCCAGAACGATCTGGACATCGGGCTCGTGAGGCGGTGCGATGTAGAGCACCTTCATCTCGAAGCGCACGCCATCGTCACCACGGGGGTAGCCCGCCTCGTCGAGCAGCCGGTTGGCCTTCTCGACGTCGTACTCGCGTCCCTCGATGTTCTCGTCGAAGAAGACGTTGGTCTGCGGGAAGGGGCCGACGGAGGGCAGGGTCCATCCGCCGTGGAAGACATTCGAGATGTACTCGTTGTCGACCGCGTGGGCGATGGCCTGGCGGACCTTGACGTTGGCGAAACGCTCGTCGCGGTGGTTGAACTCGAGAATGGCGGCGCCGCCCGAGGGACTCTTCACGCGCGTGAGCGCCAGATGCGGGATCTCCTCGAAGTTCTTGATGTCGCCGTAGCGCGTCACCGTCGCAACGCCGGCGAGGTGGAACTGGTTGCGCTGCAGACCGACCCGCATGGCGGTCTTGTCGGTCACGACCCGGAAAATGATCTGGTCGAGCAGGGGGTATCCCTCGCGGAAGTGGTTTTCATCCCTTTCCAGCAGGACGTACTCGTCGATCTTGTGCTCCTTCAGCCGGAAGGGACCGGAGCCGACGGGATTCTTGTGCGCCGGGTTCGCCGAGAAGTCCCCCTCGCCGTAGACGTGCTTGGGCATGATGGGCAACTGCCTGGGGGTCGTCGCGGCCAGAAGGAGCGGACCGTGGGGCTGGGACAGCCGGAGAATCACGGTATGGTCGTCCGGCGTCTCGATGGTCTCGATCGGTCCGAACATCTGGGGGCCGAAGCGGTGCCGCTCGCGGATGATGCCGAGCGAGAACACGACGTCTTCGGCGGTGACGGGCTCTCCGTCGTGGAACTTCGCGTTCTTCGCGAGATTGAACGTGTAGGTCAGCCCGTCGTCGGAAACGGAATAGGACTCCGCAAGATAGGGACTGACTTCGTTGTTCTCGTTCAGCCGGGTCAGGCTGGCGAAGATGTTCGAGGACACCAGCCCCACGTTGTACTGGCCGTGAAGCGGATCGAAGCTGGGGATCTTGCCCGACATGTACACCATCGTCCCGCCCTGCTGGGGGGTGTCGGCGGTCACGGCGGCCGTCGCGGCGAAGATCGACAGGACCGATGCGAGCAGGTATCTCATTGTTTTGACTCCTCCGTAGTTTCCACAGCCTCGCGATGGTGGCACGGCCGGTCGGCAGGGATCAATCGTGGGGATTTCCACCGCGCACCGGTTGATTTGTCTTCGATACCACGCCCACCTACCCTGTGGTGATCGGGACTATCACCAGGGGCGGGCGGACACTCTCACGACCGTGTCCGCCGTTCAGACCACACGAGAGGGTACGACGATGCTTGACTTGATACTGGCCGGTGGCGAGGTCTTCGACGGCACGGGAGCGGAGGCCTTCGGCGCGGACATCGGGGTCAAGGATGGACGCATCGCGTGCATTGGCGACCTGGCCGGCCAGGAGGCGGGCGAGCGTCTGGAGCTCGACGGCCGAGCGGTGAGCCCCGGCTTCATCGACCTGCACACCCACTCGGACTTCACCCTGCTGGTCAACGGCCGGGCGGAGAGCCAGGTCCACCAGGGGGTGACCACCGAGGTGATCGGCCAGTGTGGCCATAGCTGCGCGCCGGTCACGAGCCGCGAGCACGCGGCCCACGGTGCGATCGGGTACTCCGAGGACAGCAGCGTGGAGCTCAGCTGGCAGAGCTTCGGGGAATACCTGGAGCGGCTGGGCTCGGCGCCTCTCGGCGTCAATGTGGCCGCTTTCGTCGGGCATGGCGCGGTGCACCGTGCGGTGATGGGCGACGAACTGCGCACGCCCGATATCGAGGAGACCCGAACGATGGCGGAGCTCCTCGACGAGGCCTTCGACCAGGGCGCCTACGGGTTCTCCACCGGTCTTGAGTACTGGCCGGGCAGCATCTGCGCGCCCGAGCACATCATCCCGCTGTGCAACGTCGCGGCTCGCCGGGATCGGTTGTACGCGACCCACGTGCGCAACCGGGACGCCTACTACGATCTCGGCTTCGAGGAGGCGCTGTGCACCGCGCGCAACGCCTCGGCCCGGCTGCAGATCTCCCACATCCAGCCCAAGTACGGTGCGCCCGCGCATGCGATGGCGCACACCCTGGAGATGATTGCGGCGGCCGAGCGCCACGGGGTCGATGTCGCCTTCGACGTCATTCCCCATGAATGGAACCACACATTGATCAGCGCGATCCTGCCGCCGTGGGCCCAGGAGGGCGGAATCCCCGGCATCCTCGAGCGCCTGAAGGACCCGGCTACCCGCGAGCGGATGAAGTTGAACCCCAAGCACATGTGGCTGCTCGTCACCGACGAGCGCTGGCACGACATCGCGCTGCTGAACAGCGAGGCGAACCCCGACCTGGTCGGGGCGACCTTTGCCGACATTGGACGCATGCGAAACACCACCCCCTTCGACGCGGCCCTGGACCTGATGCTCGAGGAGGGCGAATTGATGGGGGGACTGCTCTGGACCTCGCACAGCTTCGACGACGCCGACATCGAGCTCTGCCTGGGGGACCCGCGCTGTGCCGTGATCTCCGACACGCTTGCGCTCGCACCCTACGGGGAGCTCGCCAAACACCTCGGGTCCATCTCCGGGTACGGCTGGGCGGCGCGTTTCCTCGCGCTGTACGTACGCCAGCGCAGCGTGCTCTCCTTCGCGGAGGGCATCCGCCGCATGACCTCGCTACCGGCCGAGCGCGTCGGGATCCGCGACCGGGGCCGACTGCGAGCGGGATTGAAAGCGGACATCACGGTCTTCGATCGGGCGAGGATCGAGAGCCGTTGCACGATCGAGAAGCCACGCGAGTACGCGACGGGCATCGTCCACGTGCTCGTCAACGGGCGTCTCGCCATGCGAGACGGTGCGAGGACCGAGGACGACGGCGGCGAGGTTCTGCGGCCCTGACCGTGCTTCGACACCCGCGGGGGCCAAGGGCGGCCACTCACCCGTGGGGACGAAGGGCGGTGACGGATCCCGGGTCCCGCCGCGCTCTGCGGCCACCGCGCCTCGTGGGAGAAGGCACGGGCGTCACCCGGGTCGCAAGCAGGGTGCCCTCGATACCCGCGTCACAGGCCAGCGCGGCGTCTGTGAGCTCGCCAATCAGATCCGCCGCCGGGGAAGCGTTCGGCATTCCCGAGCGCGCGTCCAACCCGCACACCAGGAGCAGACCTCCCGGGGAGAGCACCTCCCAGGTGCGTTCGATGCGCCCCGCGTCCCGCGGTACGCCGTCGTGGACGATGAGGCCGAAGCGGTGGGAGCGCACATCCTCGAGAAACGCGTCGGGCGGCTGGCAATGACAGGTGATCTGGAGATCGAAGCCGAGGACGTGATCGAGCGCCCTGCACGCTTGCGCTTCGGGTGACACGACGACGAGGCGGCTGCCGAGGTCCATACCGGAGCGGATCCACAGCGCGATCTCGTCGCTCGACTCGCAAAGGTGCAGCAGGGCAGAGCCCGGCTTCGCGGCGGCGAGCGCGCGCGCCCACGCCCCGAGTCGGGGATCGAGAGGACGAAAGTGTTCCGGGCGTCCCGGGAATACGCGCAGCCGCGCCAGCTCGTCGGGCTCTCTCACAATGCCTCGGTGGCCTCGGCGACATCGAGCTCTTCGTTGAAGTAGGCTCGGAGATACTCGGCGAAGCCGACGCGGTCCGTCGCCTCGATCTGGGCCTGATCCCGCAGCGACGCCTCGCTCATGGCGGTGAGCTCGCTCTGCCGCCGCGCGTTCTGGCGTTGCGCTCTCCAGGCGCGGGCGTGCTCTTCGGACTTGCGCATCGCGAAATCGAAGAAGCTCTCGCGCCGTGAGCGCATCTCGTCCAGGACGCGTGCGGAGGGGAGTCCTTCCGGGTGGCGCAGCGCGTCGTGCTGTTCGTCGAGAGCACGACGGTAGACGTGGTCGGCACCCGCGCGGTCCAGGCACTCGCAGATACCCTGCAACGAGTCGAGGATCTCTTCGGCCCAGTCGCGCAGGCGCTGTTCGCGATCACGCCGCTGGAGCACGAGATGGGGGTCCCGGCCCTGGCGTGCGACCAGCTCCTGATTGGCGTCGATTTTCCGCGCTTCGGACGCGTCGATGGGCGGGCTGTCGGTGAGCAGGCAGAGAATGAGCAGGGCCTCGAGGAAGCGAAGCTGCGACTCGCTGGTTCCGACAGCTTCGAAGGGACTGAGGTCGAGTGCGCGCACCTCCACATACTCGACGCCGCGACGGCGAAGCGCCACGGTGGGCTTCTCTCCGGAGCGCGCGACCTGTTTGGGGCGCACGAAGCTGTAGTACTCGTTCTCGATCTGCAGCACGTTGGCATTGAGCTGTCGGTACTCGCCTGCCGTCTCCACCCCGAAAGCCTCGAACTCGGGGCTCGGGGTCTCGATCGCCCGGGCGAGGCTCTCGACGTAGCGCTCGAGTCCGTCGTAGGAGATCGCGAGCCCCGACTGGCTGTTGTTCTTGTACCCGATGTCGCTCATGCGAAGCGACGTGGCGAAGGGAAGGTAACGCGTGCCTTCGTCGAAAGGATCGAAGCGCTCGCGATCGCCGCCAAGGAAGGATCGGCACAGCGCGGGCGAGGCCCCGAAGAGATAGGGGACTATCCAGCCCATGCGCTGGAAGTTGCGGATGAGAGCGAAGTAGCGATCGGACACGAAGAGGGACATGGGGGATGCGTCGCCCTCCATCTCCTTCAGGGGGCGCCACAGGGCGTGCGGGAGCGAATAGTTGAAATGCACCCCGGCAATCGCCTGCATGATGCGTCCGTACCGGTAACTCAAGCCCACCCGGTAGACGTGCTTCATCATTCCGACGTTGGAGCTGCCGTAGCGCGCGATGGGTACGCTCACGTCTCCCTCCACCCGGCAGGGCATGCTGGCGGTCCAGAGCATCTCGTCCGCCTCCAGGCGCCCGAGCACGTAGACGTGCAGATCGTGGAGGAAGGCGAGGGTGCTTCGAAGATCGGCGAGCGGCGGGGTGATGAGCTCGATGAGCGCTTCGGAGAAATCGGTGGTGATGTGGGGATGGGTGAGCGCGGACCCGAGCCCCCGCGGATGAGCACGCCGCGATATCGCGCCGTCGCGGTCTACTCGCAGCGACTCCTTTTCGAGCCCGGTCAGGCCGCCCGCGAGGTATCCGTCGCCTCGGGAGACCGTGAGTTGCGTCAGGCGTTGCTGAGCGGTCTTGATCAATCGGCGCCTGTTCGCCGACGCACGCTGGGCATCGATTCGCGGGGTCTTGGAAAACGCGGGCGGATTCTGCGGCATTTGGTCCTACAATGCGAGATGCCCGGTACGCAGGGCGCGGAGAGCTCGAGTGAAAGTCCTGGTAACGGGAGCCGCCGGATTCATCGGCGCGGCGCTGTGCGGGCGCCTGCTCGCCCGCGGCGACGGCGTGGTGGGCTTCGACAACTTCAACGCCTACTACGACCCCGCGCTCAAGGAGGCGAGAATCGCGCACTTCTGTCCGGGGGAGGATTTTCGGCTCGTGCGCGGCGACCTCGGCAACGCCGCCCTTCTGGATCGCGTGTTCGCATCCGAGGCGCCGGACCAGGTGGTGCACCTTGCCGCCCAGGCGGGAGTGCGCCGTTCGCTCACGCACCCCGGGGACTACATCGAGAGCAATCTCGTCGGCTTCGCGAACCTGCTCGAGTGTTGCCGGCGCTACCCGCCCCGGCACCTGGTGTTTGCGTCCTCGAGCTCGGTGTACGGGGCGAGCGCGAGGACCCCGTTCTCGGTTCACGATGTCGCCGATCACCCTGTCTCGCTCTACGGCGCCACCAAGAAGGCCAACGAGGCGATGGCGCACAGCTACTGCCATCTCTACGCGCTGCCGGTGACGGGCTTGCGCTTCTTCACCGTCTACGGACCGTGGGGACGCCCGGACATGGCCTACTTCAGCTTCACGGATCGGATCCTCGGCGGCCAGCCCATCGAGGTCTTCAACGAGGGCCGCAACCGGCGCGACTTCACCTACATAGACGATGCGGTGGACGCCGTGGTGCGGGTACTCGACCGAACGCCCGAGCCGAACCCCGCGTGGGATCCGAAGGCGCCGGACCCCGGCACCAGTCGCGCCGCGTACCGCCTCTACAACGTCGGCAACGGGCGTTCGGTGAGCCTGGACCGTTTCATCTCGGTGCTGGAGGGGCACCTTGGAACCGTGGCGAAACGCAACCTGGTAGGCCCCCAGCCCGGCGATGTCGAGAGCACCAGCGCCGATCTCGGGCCGCTGTCGCAGGAGCTCGGCTACCGTCCCGGGACTCCGCTTGAGACCGGTCTCGCGCACTTCGTCGACTGGTATCGGGAGTTCTACGGCAACGGGTGAGCCGCCCGGGCGCCTTCGCCGGTCACGGTACGCGGTTCAGGGTTCTCCACCAGTGATGTGCGCCGCCCCCGCGCGCCCCGCCGCGCTCCGGGCGCGGCGGCGTTTCAGGGTCACGAAGAGAATCGTGGCGCCGAGGATCGCGAAGAGCGCCGGTCCCGCCCACAGCGCCAGGGTGGCAGGGGAAAGGGGGGGGCGGTAGAGCACGAAGGCGCCATAGCGCTCGCTCATGTACGCGGTGATCGCCTCGTCGCTCTCGCCGCGTTCCAGCATCTCGTAGACGATCCGGCGAAGGTCGGCCGCGAGCTCCGCGTCGGAGTCGGCGATGCTCTGGTTCTGGCACACCAGGCAGCGCAGCTCCTCTATGAGATCGTGGTAGCGCTGCCGGTAGCGCTCGTCGCTCCACTCCCGCGGCTCGAACACGGTCGCCGACGCCGGTGCGACGCATGCGAGCAAGGCGAGCGCGAGGAAAAAGTCCCTCACCCCGAGCGCTCCCGGTGGTTTTCGACGACAGGCAGGATGCGTTCGCGCCATACCGCGTAATCGAGGGGGCCGACGTGCTTGTAGACGATGTTTCCGTCGGGGTCGATGACGAAGGTCTCGGGCAGTCCGTACACCCCGAAATCGATTCCCGTGAGCCCCTGCGCGTCGTAGCCGCTCGTGACGTAGGGATTGCCGTAACGTTGCAGCCAGTCGAGCGCGGGACGGTACTGGTCCTTGTAGTTGATGCCGAAGATCGCCACGGCGCCGCTTTGCGCAAGCTCGACGAGCAGCGGATGTTCGTCCCGGCAGCCGGCGCACCAGGTCGCCCATACGTTGAGGAGGCTGACCTGTCCGAGCAGATCCGCGCGTTCGAAGCGCCGGGCGGGATCCTCCAGGCGCGGCAACGAGAAGTCCGGCGCCGCTTTGCCCACCAGAGGGGAGGACACCACCCTCGGATCGAGTCCGAGGCCGATCCACAGCAGCAGCGCAAGGGCGGCGAAGCCAAGGAGGGGCACGAGGTGGCGCGGCTTCATGCCAGCGTCCCGGCGGGCGCCTCCCGCGCTGCCTCCCGCCGTGGCCGGCGGTAGCGGCGGTCGCTGACCGCGACGAGCCCGCCGAGCGCCATCAGCGCCGCCCCGCCCCAGATCCAGCGGATGAAGGGCTTGTGGTGAATGCGCAGCGCCCACGCCTCGCCGTCGAGCGGCTCGCCGAGCGCCACGAAGAGGTCGCGGGTCAGGCCCACATCGACTGCGGCTTCCGTCATCGGCTGGCTCTGGCTGTGGTAGAAGCGCTTCTCCGGCTCGAGCATCGCCACCCGGCGGCCATCGCGGCTCACTTCGACGCGCGCCCGCCGCGCCTGGTAGTTCGGTCCCGGCACTGACTCCACGCCGGCGAGCTCGAATCGATACCCGGCGACATCCACCGCCTCGCCGGGAGCGAGGCGCACGTCGCGTTCGGTGCCGAGGCTGCTCGTCAGCGCCACCCCCAGGGTGAATGCGGCCACCCCGAGGTGGGCGAGCGTCATGCCCGCGAAGCCGCGCGGCGGGAGGCGAAAGCGCGCGCCGTCTCCGTCGCCACCGCGCACGCGCTGCCACAGGTTCTGCAGCGTGGATGCCGCGACCCAGACCGCGACGAGCACCGCGAGGCCGAGGCCGAGGGTTCGCACTGAGAGGAGCAGGAGCAGAAGACAGCCAAGCAGCAGCATCGCGAGCGCGGCGGGGCGCAGGCGCCGCAGGAGCGCGCCCCCCCGGTCGCGCCGCCACCGGGTGTGCGGGCCGAAGCCCGCGAGCACCGCGAGCGCGAGCATGAAGGGCACGAACATCAGGTTGAACCAGGGAGGTCCGATGGACAGCGTCCCCCATCCGAGCGCCTGGTACGCGAGGGGATAGAGGGTGCCGAGCGTCACCGCCCCCGCCACCACCACCAGGACGACGTTGTTCACCAGCAGCAGCGTCTCGCGCGACAGATACTCGAATGCGCCGCCGTCACGGATGCTCCCCGCCCGCGCCGCGTAGAGGGTGAGCGCGCCGCCGGCCACGAGCGCGAGGAAGGTCAGGATGAACATGCCGCGTTGCGGATCGGTCGCGAACGCGTGTACCGACACCAGCACCCCGGAGCGCACCAGGAAGGCGCCGAGCAGGCTGGCGGAGAAGGCGAAGATCGCGAGCAGCACCGTCCACGACTTGAACGCGGAGCGCTGCTCGCTCACCGCGAGGGAATGCAGCAGCGCGGTCGCCACCAGCCAGGGAATGAAGGACGCGTTTTCCACCGGGTCCCAGAACCACCATCCGCCCCAGCCGAGCTCGTTGTAGGCCCACCAGCTCCCGAGCGCGATGCCCGCGGTGAGGAAAGTCCAGGACATCGTGGTCCAGGGGCGGGTCCAGCGCGTCCACGCCGCATCGAGACGTCCGTCCAGAAGCGCAACGCAGGCGAAGCAGAAGGGCACCGCCAGACCGACATAGCCGAGATAGAGCATCGGGGGGTGGAAGGCCATCCCCGGATCCTGCAGGAGCGGGTTCAGGTCGCGGCCGTTGAGCGCGGCGGGCAGAAGGCGTTCGAAGGGATTCGAGGCCCACAGGAGAAATATGTGAAAGCCGGCGCCGAGCGCCCCCAGCAGGCCCAATACCCGGGCCTGGAAATGTGCCGGGAGGGGGCCGCCTCTCACGCTGACCGCCGCCGACCAGACCGAAAGCACCAGGACCCATAGCAGCATCGAGCCCTCGTGGGCGCCCCATACCGCCGAGATGCGGTAGAAGAGCGGCAGCTCCAGATTCGAATGGGCCGCCACGTAAGCGAGAGAGAAGTCGTGCGTGACGAAGGCATGGGTGAGGGCGGCGTAGGAGAGCGCGACGAGCAGGAGCTGGATGCGGGCTCCGGCTCGAGCGATGCCGAGGCGGCGTTCGGCCCCGCCTCCGGCGGTGAAGGGGGCGGCGCTTTGCACCAGGCTCACCCCGAACGCGAGCACCAGGGCGAAGTGGCCGAGTTCGGGCGTCACGGAGTCGCGCCTCCGGCCGGATCCGGCATGCGTCCACCCTCGCGCGCGATTTCCAGGGCCTGCGCGACCTCCGGCGGCATGTAGTTCTCGTCGTGCTTGGCGAGCACTTCGTCGGCGGTGAATCCGCCATCGTCGCGAAGGCGGCCCCGCGCGACGATGCCCTGTCCCTCCCGAAACAGGTCGGGAAGGATGCCCTCGTAATGCACGACGAGGTCCTTCGCGCCGTCGCTCAAGGCGAATCGCACCGCGAGCCCTTCGCCGCGCGCCACGCTGCCCTCGACCACGAGGCCGCCGACCCGGACGTTGCGCCCCTTCGGCACTTCGCCCGCGGCGATCTGGCTCGGGCTGAAGAAGAAGAGCATGTTCTCGCCCAGCCCGCGCACCGCCAGCGCCGCGGCCACCGCCACCCCGGCGAGCACCACCCCGGCGAAGAGCATGCGCTGCTGCCGGCGCCGCATCAGCCGTGGACTCCGGTGGACGTCATGATTCCGAGTCGCGGCGGTGGGGGTGTTCGCGCTTCGCGCCGCGCTCGGCGAGACGCCGCAGCAGGCGCCGCTGGCGCACGAGCGGCTCGGCGACATTGGCGGCGAGCACCGCGACGACGATCCCGTACGCGGACCACACGTAGACCGCGTAACCGCCCATGTCCAGAAAACGCGCGATCTCGCTCATCGGGAGAGCATCTCGCGTACCCAGGCGCTGTTGCGCTCGCGCAGCACGATCTCGCACCGGGCGCGCAGGAGCAGCACGGCAAGGTAGTAGAGCTTGAAGGCGAGGGCGGTCACGAGCAGGGGAGCCAGCATGCTCCAGTGTATGGAAGGAGCGCCGAAGCTGCCCACGCTCGGCCCCTGGTGCAGCGTGCTCCACCACTGCACCGAGTAGTGGATGATGGGGATGTTGACCACGCCCACGAGGGCGAGCACCGCGGCGGCCCGGCTCGCGCGGCGGCGGTCCTCGTTCGCCGCGAGCAGCGCGATCACCCCGAGGTAGAGGAAGAGCAGAATGAGCTCCGAAGTGAGCCTCGCGTCCCATACCCAGTAAGTGCCCCACATCGGCTTGCCCCAGATTGAGCCGGTCGCGAGCGCGAGGAAGGTGAACCATGCTCCCAGCGGCGCACTCGCCGCCATCAGCACTTCGGCGAGCTTGATGCGCCAGATGAGGGCCACCGCCCCCGCGCCGGCCATGACCACGTAGACGAAGAGCGACATCCACGCGCTCGGCACGTGCACGTAGATGATGCGAAATCCGTCCCCCTGCTGGTAGTCGGGGGGTGCGAGCACGAGACCGCCCCACCATCCAAGGGCCAGCAGCAGCGCCGCCCCCGCACCGAGCCAGGGCGCGAGCCGGGCGCACCAGTGGTAGAAGCGCATGGGGGCGGCGAGACCCCTGAGGTATGCCGGCACCATGTCCATCGCCGCGCTTCAGCCCAGACTGATGCGAAGCGCCGCCGCCGTCGCGAGCGGCGACAGCACCAGCGCGAGCGCGAGCAGCGCCGACAGCATGTAGAGCGCGCCCGCGGCCGGCAGTCCCGCTCCGGCCGCACTCACCGCCTGCGCGCCGAACACCAGCACCGGGACGTACAGGGGCAGCACGAGCAAGGCCACGATCGTGCCGCCGCGCCGCAGGCCCACCGTCAGGGCCACGCCGATGGCGCCGACCAGACTCAGCACCGGGCCGCCCAGCGCCAGACTGAGAAGCAGCACCGGAAGCGATTCGGCTCCGGCGCCGAGCGCGCCCGCGAGCAGCGGCGCGAGCACCAGCAGCGGCAGGCCCGCCACGAGCCAGTGGGCGAGCACCTTGGCCGCGACGAGCAGGGGCAGGGGGGTGGGACAGAGCAGGATCTGCTCGAGGCTGCCGTCCTCGAAGTCGGCGCGAAAGAGCGCGTCGAGGCCGAGCAGGGTGGCGAGGAGGGCGGCCATCCACAGCACGCCCGGCGCGAGCGCGGCCCCCGCGTGTCCGCCGGGACCGGTCCCGAGACGGAACAGGGTGACGACGATCACGAAGAACAGGAGGGGGTTCAGCACCTCCACCGGCGAGCGAAAGGCGATCCGCAGGTCTCGCCGCAGCATGGCGAGGAAAGCGCTTCCGGGCGCGGGCGCGTTCATCGCCCGAGCTCGAGAAGCCGGTGTCCGGGGCAGCCCCGTACGAGCGGACGGTGGGTGCTCAGCAGCACGGCGCCGCCCTTTCCCACTTGTTGCGCGAGCAGCTCCCGCATCAGCGCGGCCCCCTCTTCGTCGAGCGCGGTGAAGGGCTCGTCGAGCACCCAGAGGGCGGCGTCGCGAAGCAGCAGCCGGGCGAGCGCCGCGCGCCGACGCTGGCCCGCGGACAGGGCGCGCGCCGGCCGATCCGCCACCGATTCGAGACCGAAGCGTCGAAGCGCCGGCTCGATGTCGCCGGCGTCCACAAGCAGCCGCGCCGCGACTTCAAGGTTCTCGCGCACCGTGAGCATGAGTTTGATGCCGTCCTGGTGGCCCACGTAGCGCAGCGCGGAGAGGAACGCTTCACGCCGCTCCGCGAGTGCTTGACCCCGCCAACGCACCTCGCCGGCATCGAGATGGGTGAGGTTGCACAGCGCGCGCAGGAGCGTCGTCTTGCCGCTGCCGTTGGGACCATGGATTTCGAGCATCTCTCCCGCCGCGACGCAGAGGTGGAGGTCCTCGAAGAGCAGCCGATCGCCGCGCCAACAGGTGAGCCCACTGGCTTCGAGCAAAGGAGGGGGGGCACCGGTGGCTGTGGCTGAATCGGCGGGCATGGCGGGGCGCGAAGCGCGGCGGCATTATACAGGCCGCGTTACGCGCTTCGACTGCGGAAGGACGATGACGAGCACTCATGACTGTCTGGTAATCGGGGGCGGCAGCGGCGGTATCGCTTGCGCCGTCCGGGCGGCAAGCTACGGTGCGCGCTGCGCGGTCATCGAGAGCGGCCCCCTCGGCGGCACCTGCGTGAACGTAGGGTGCGTACCGAAGAAAGTGATGTGGTACGGCGCGAGCATCGCCCACACGCTCCTGGATGCGCCCGGATACGGGTTCGAAGTCGGAACGACCTCCTTCGAGTGGAAGACTCTCAAGGAGGCGCGCGATGCCTATGTCCGGCGTCTCAACGGCATCTACGAGAAGCGGCTCGCCGACACCGGGATCGACTATGTGCGGGGCCGGGCCAGGTTCAGCGCGGAGCGCGAGGTCCAGGTCGACGGCGAGTCCTTCTCCGCCGACCACGTCGTCATCGCGACCGGCGGCTTTCCCACCGTGCCCGCGGTGCCAGGGGCGGAGCTCGGCATCACCTCCGACGGTTTCTTCCTCCTTGAGCGCGCCCCCGCACGGGTGATTGTGGTGGGCAGCGGCTACATCGCCACCGAGCTTACCGGGATGCTTCAGGCGCTGGGCTCGCGTGTCTCGCTGCTGGTCCGGCGTGAGCGGCTGCTGCGGAGTTTCGACGCCATGCTGGGCGAGGTCCTCACCGAGCAGATGCGCGCCGATGGCGTGGAGGTGCTCACCGAAACCCGGGTGCGTTCGCTGCGGCGAGGCGGCGGGGACGCAATCGCAGTCGAGTGCGATGACGGAAAGACGCGCGAAGCGGATGCGGTGTTGTGGGCGATCGGGCGCAGCCCCGCCACCGACGAGCTGGGCCTCGCCAACACCGCTGTTCGCGTCAACGAGGACGGAACGATTCCCACCGACGCGTGGCAGGACACCAACGTGCCCGGTGTCCACGCGATCGGAGACGTGACGGGGCGCGCGGCGCTCACGCCGGTGGCCATCGCGGCGGGGAGGCGTCTCGCGGACCGAGTGTTCGGGGGGATGGAAGGCCGTCACCTCTCCTACGACCTGGTGCCTTCGGTCATCTTCGGTCACCCTCCGGTGGGGAGTGTAGGCATGACCGAGAGCGAGGCGCGCGAGGCCCATGGAGAAGATCTCAAGGTCTACCACACCCGGTTCACGCCCATGTACTACGCGTTCACGGCGCACCGGCGCCCCTGCGAGATGAAACTGCTCACCGTCGGAGCGAAGGAGAGGGTGATCGGTTGCCACATCGTCGGTCTCGGCGCGGACGAGATGCTGCAGGGGTTCGCGGTCGCGATCCGGATGGGAGCGACCAAGGCGGACTTCGACGACACCGTTGCCATCCACCCCACCGGGGCGGAGGAGCTGGTGACGATGCGCTGAGCGCGGTGGTGCGGGCGCGCGGCAAGGTGTACCGTGAAGTCAGGTCCCGCCTGGGTCGCCCGGGAGTATCGTCATGAACTTCCTCACTTCACCGGCAGGCAGGCGCATCGGGCTGGCGTTGGCCACGGCCGGCGCCCTGATGGTCGCGAGCGCGATCGCGAGTGCGGATCAGAGGGATCCTCGCCTTCCCGATCTCTTCGAGCTGCTTGGAACCACCGGCGAGCCGATGGTGGCTCGCGAGGCGGAGCTTCGGATCTGGCAGATCTGGATGAGCAGCGGGCGCGAAGACGTCGACGGCATCATGAGGCAAGGCATCGCGGCGATGCGGTCCGGACGCTTCGACGAGGCCATCGGACACTTCGGCGAGATCGTGGATATGGCCCCGGACTTCGCCGAGGGATGGAACAAGCGCGCCACCGCCTACTACCTGAACGACGAGTTGAGCGAATCGGTGTACGACATCCAGCGTACCCTGGCGCTTGAGCCGCGCCACTTCGGGGCGATCTCGGGGATGGGCCTCATCTTCCTCAAGCGCGGCGATCCCCTCGGGGCGCTCGATGCTTTCGAGGCGGTGCTTGAGATCAATCCTCACTCGCGAGGCACGCGCCACCGCGTGGAGCTGCTTCGCCAGGAGTTGCTGGGACGGGGGACCTGATCGATGCGGTCAAGGCGCGCTCGGCCGGCGGCAACGGAAGCACTCGCGAGTCCGCAACGCCAGGCGCCCGAAGCATCGAACCTGAGGTCGGGCGCATCGACCATCGGCCGATGTTCGCCAGCACCGTCACGGTGCCGGTTCCGAGACGCCGCATCCTTCGCTCGGGTGGACATGGCGGGCGGGCGGGTGAGCTGCTAGGCTCGCGCATTGGCTAAGGACGGGGAGACCAGGAACCATGACTGAGCCGGTGATCGCGCAGCGCATGCCCTACGCCATGGAGCTCGAGCCCGGAGACTACTGGTGGTGCCGGTGCGGGCGCTCCAGGAACCAGCCTTTCTGCGATGGATCGCACAAGGACACCGGATTCACTCCGATGAAGATCGCGCTCGACGAACCCGGGAAAGTCTGGCTCTGCGGCTGCAAGCACAGCGCCAACGCCCCCTACTGCGACGGCACCCACAAGAACCTGAAGTAGGCTCGCGCGACCCCGTTCGCGGGGGCCGGCGCCTTGCCCAAACCGCGAACGGTGCGTTCCGGCGGCGCGTATCGAACTCGCGCGGCGCGTCGGATTGCGACCGCCGACGGGAAGCGCGAAGGAACGCGCGAAAACGGTGCTACCGCCGTCGCGTGAGCTCTATGGTGAAGAGCGTCCCTTCCTGGCTCGCGTAGAACGCGGAGACGTCCTCCATCTCCTGATCGCTCAACTGCATCGCGAAAGCCTTCATGACCGCGTTGTCGCGCTCGCCGGAACGATAGTCCTCGAGCGTCTTCAACAGGTAGTCGGCGTACTGGCCGGCGAGGAGGGGGAACATCGGGCTCGGACCGTTCCCGTCCGGGCCGTGACAGGCGACGCAGCGTTCGGCCACCTTGGCGCCGGCGACGGGGTCTCCGCCGGCCAGCGCCGCGGCTCCCCAGAGCGTCATTGCCGCGGCCAGGGCGACGCCGCACACCCGGCGGGCGGCGGGGCTGGGGCGCTGCCGGTGGGGGTTACTCATCGCCTTCTCCCTGCGCAAAGTACGCGGCAATGTCCAGCATGTCCTGATCGCTCAGCGATGCGGCCTGCGCTCGCATCGTGGGGTGGGCTCTCGTTCCCGCGCGATAGGCCTTGAGCGCCTCGACGAGGTAGGCCGGATGCTGGCCGCCGATCTTGGGCACGCGGTAGGTCGGATAGACGTTGGCGTAACCCTCGATGCCGTGACAGCCCATGCAGGTTATGGCCTTCCACTCACCCGCCTCGGCGTCTCCCGAGGCGCTAGCAGTCGAGGTGGCCAAGAGCAGTCCAAGTGCGGCGACACCTGCGCACATCCAGTGATTCATCGTCATTTCATCCCTCGAACGCTGCCACCGCGCAGGCAGATCCTGAACCCGGTTCCGCTCCGGGCCTCAAGCGCCGCCCGGACGGCGCGGCAGTATACCCGCTCGAATGCGGCCAACCAAGCGAGAAACGCAGCGCGGCCGAAAAAGTGGTGAGCCGGCGGATCCACCCCGCGGTGCCGGGGGAATCCGGCGTTTGCGCAAGGGGGGGCTTGCGATGCCTTGCGTTGGGGATCCGGGCATCGGCGCAAGAGACAGGATTGGTTGTACTGGAAATAAATTTCTTATCAATGTTTTATCACGTTTATCTCACGTTTGACTTTAGATTTCGTCCGGCATCACTCCGGTGCCTGTCCCGATCCGGGAGTCCAGCGTACCCGCTGACGGTTCCGGTTCCGGACCGGGGACATTAATCTACGGCTCGCCGCACGCAGGCGGCGCCGTCACGGTTCCCGATACTTGGACCTCACCGAAGCAGCCAACTCAACCGAGACCTGGCGTCGTCTCGTCGCGCACGGGCGCGGGATGCGCCACGCGCGCATCGACGATCTGTTCGCCCGCGATCCGCGAAGATACGCGCACCTCAGCCTCTCGGCCTGCGGGCTGCTCGTCGACTTCTCGAAACAGCGGATCGACCCGGAGAGCATCGAGCTCCTCCTCGTCCACGCGCGGGCGCTTCGCCTTGGTGCGCACATCGAGGCCTTGCTCGACGGAGAGAGCGTCAACTTCACCGAAGGCCGGGCGGCGCTTCACTGCGCGCTTCGCTATCGCGGCGACGGACCCTATCCGAGCGCAGCGCGGGACGTGATGGCGCAGGTGCGCAGCGTGCGCGAACGCATGCGCCGGTGGTGCGGCGCACTCCACCGGGGGGAGCTAAGGGGATACAGCGGGCGTCCCGTGCGCAACGTGGTGAACATCGGCATCGGGGGCTCGGACCTCGGCCCCGCGATGGTGTGCGAGGCCCTGGGGGCCCGCCATCGGCCGGACTTGAAGGCCCATTTCGTGTCGAACGTCGAGTCCTTGGAGCTTGCCCGCGTGCTGGAGAGCTCGGACCCGCAAGAAACGCTCTTCGTCGTCGTCTCCAAGACCTTCGGCACTCGCGAGACGCTCGTCAACGCCGCCAGCGCGCGCGAGTGGCTGGTGCGCGCGGCGGGCGACTCGAAGGCGGTGGCGCGCCACTTCGTCGCCGCGACCGCCCGGGCGGACCGCGCCGGCGAGTTCGGCATCGATTCGGACCGCGTGTTCGAGCTCTGGGACTGGGTAGGCGGGCGCTACTCGCTCTGGTCGGCGGCGGGACTGTCCATCGCCGCCCTGGCCGGGATGGACGCCTTCGAGGAGCTGCTCGCGGGCGCCGCCGACATGGACCGGCATTTCCGCGACGCACCGCTGAACGAGAACATCCCGGTGCTGATGGCGCTCATCGGAATATGGAATCGCAACGTGCTCGGGGCCCCGACGCTGGCGGTGCTGCCCTACGACTGTGCGCTGTCTCTCCTGCCCGCCTATCTCCAGCAACTGGAGATGGAGAGCAACGGCAAGAGCGTGGACCGCAACGGCCGGCCCGCCACCCTCGAGACCTGTCCCGTGGTCTGGGGAGGCCTCGGCAACGATGCGCAGCACGCCTTCTTCCAGAAACTGCACCAGGGGGCGGAGCTGGTGCCCTGCGACTTCATCGTCGCCGCGCGCGGCCAGAACGAGCTCGAGGGGCACCACCTGGAGGCGGTGGCCAATGCGCTCGCGCAGTCCCGGGCGATGATGTGCGGACACCGCGGCGAGGAGTCTCCCGCGTTGCACGGGGAGGCGCGCGTGCAGGCCGCCGGAATCGCCGCGCACCGGAGGGTCCCCGGTAATCAACCCTCCACCACCATCGTGTACGATCGCCTCGATGCGCGAGTGCTGGGCGCGCTCATCGCCCTCTACGAGCACAAGGTATTCGTCCAGGGGGTGTGCTGGGGGGTGAACTCCTTCGATCAGTTCGGGGTAGAACTCGGCAAGGAGATCGCCCGCGACGTACTTGGCTGCCTGGAAGGGCGGAGCGGGGTGGACGAAGTCGACCCTTCCACCGCGGGCCTGATCCGTCACGTGCTTGCGCTGCGCGGGCAGCGCGCGGAAGCCTGAGCCGGTGAACGAAGAAAGCGCCCCCGGGCCCCGGGACTTCGTGCGCGACATCGTCGATGCCGACCACTCCGCCGGAGCGCTCGACGTGGTGACCCGATTCCCTCCGGAGCCGAACGGATATCTGCATGTCGGACATGCCAAGTCCGCCGCGCTCAACTTCGGCATCGCCGCGCGCTATCCACAGGGGCGTTGCTACCTGCGCTTCGACGACACGAATCCCGCGCGGGAGAGCGCCGAGTACGTGGAGTCGATGAAGGAGGACCTGCGCTGGCTGGGATTCTCGTGGGAGGAGCGTCTCACGCATGCCTCGGACTACTTCGAGGAACTCTACGATCTCGCGATGCGCCTCGTGCAAGGCGGCAAGGCGTACGTGGACAGCCAGAGCCAGGAGCAGATCCGGGCGAATCGGGGCACCCTGACCGAGCCCGGCGTGGAAAGCCCCTGGCGCGACCGGAGCGTGGAAGAGAACGTGGACCTCTTCCGCCGCATGCGCGCGGGCGAGTTCCCGGACGGAGCGCTGGTGCTGCGGGCGAAGATCGACATGGCAAGCCCCAACCTCAACCTGCGGGATCCAGTCATGTACCGCATTCTGCACCGGACCCACCAGAACACCGGGGACCGGTGGTGCATCTACCCCATGTATGACTGGGCGCACGGCCAGTGCGACTACCTGGAGGGGGTCACCCACTCCCTGTGCACACTGGAGTTCGAGGATCATCGCGCCCTCTACGACTGGTTCCTGGAAGCGCTCGAAGTCGAGCCCGCGCCGCGCCAGTACGAGTTCGCGCGCCTCAACCTCACCTACACCGTGCTCAGCAAACGCGCGCTGATCCGGCTGGTGGAAGCCGGCCACGTGGACGGCTGGGACGATCCACGCATGCCGACCCTGCGCGCCATGCGACGACGCGGCTATCCGGCCGCGGCGATACGCGAGCTCTGCCGTCGGGTCGGCGTTACCCGCAAGGACAGCGTGGTGGAGATCGAGTCCCTGGAGCACTGCGTGCGCGCCGAACTCGACGCGTGCGCGCCGCGCGCGATGTGCGTCGTGAACCCGCTCAAGGTGGTCATCGTCGACTATCCGGAGGATGGGGAAGAACGCCTGCCCGCCCCCAATCATCCCCGGGACCCGAGTCTGGGGAGCCGGGAGTTGCCCTTCTCCCGGGAGGTCTGGATCGAACGCGACGACTTCATGGCGGAGCCGGCGCCACGTTTCTTCCGCCTCGCCCCCGGCCGGGAGGTGCGACTGCGCCATGCCTGGCTCGTGACCTGCGTGGACTATGTGACCGATGAGGACGGAGAGGTGGTGGAAGTCCACTGCACCCACGATCCGCGGTCTCGCGGCGGGGCCGCGCCGGACGGGCGCAAAGTGAAGGGGGCACTGCACTGGGTGTGCGCCCGGCGCTCGCGCCCGGTCGAGATCCGTCTCTACGAGCGCTTGTTTGCCGTGCCCGATCCGGGGGCGAACGAGGACCTCGCCAGCGTCCTCAACCCCGACTCCCGTCGCGTCGTGACCGACGCCCGGGCCGAAGAGAGCCTCCTGCACGCCGAGGCGGGGGCAGCGTATCAGTTCGAGCGCCAGGGCTACTTCTGCGCGGATTCGACCGACTCCGTTCCCGGACGGCCGATCTTCAATCGCATCGTCACCTTGCGTGACGCCTGGACGAAACGCCGTGCGTCGGAACGTCCTCTCGGGGAGCGGCGAAGCGCCTCGGGTGGGTGAGCGCTCCGAGGCGCCGGCTCGGGGGACGCAAGATCCCGCCGAGAGCGCGCCGCGCGCCGGGGGCCCGCGTCTCTCGGTAGACCCCGCGCTGCCGATCGCGGCGCACGCCGCGGCCATCGCTCGGGGCCTGCGCGAGCATCGGGTGCTCATCGTCTGTGGAGACACCGGCTCGGGCAAGACCACCCAGCTTCCGAAGATGTGTCTCGCGTGCTGGCCGCGGGAGAAGCGCCGCATCGGCCACACCCAGCCCCGGCGCATCGCGGCGCGCAGCGTGGCGGCGCGGATTGCGGGAGAGACGGGCACGCGCATCGGGGAACTGGTCGGCTACCAGATCCGATTCGACCGCCGGGTCGCGAGACGCAGCCGGCTCAAGCTCATGACCGACGGCATTCTGCTCGCTGAAGTCCAGGCGGATCCGGAGCTGCGCGAGTACCGCGCAATCATCGTCGACGAGGCGCATGAGCGCAGTCTCAACATCGACGTGTTGCTGGGCCACCTCCGGCGCCTCGTGCAACGGCGCGCCGATCTCAGCGTCATCGTGAGCTCCGCCACCATCGACACCCGACGCTTCTCGGCCTTTTTCGACAACGCTCCGGTGATCGAAGTGTCGGGCCGGCGCTATCCCATCGAGGTGCGCTACCGCCCGCCTCCCGACGACGACGTGCCGGGCGGGCTCTGCGCCGCGCTCTCGGAGGTCTACCGCGAGAAGGGCGAAGGCGACGTGCTCGTCTTTCTGGCGAGCGAGCGTGAGATACGAGAGAGCGCGGACGCGGTGCGGCGCATGAACCTGCCCGACACCGAGGTGCTGCCTCTCTACGCGCGCCTGCCTCTGCGCGACCAGCTCCGGGTCTTCGAGCCGGGATCGAGGCGGCGCGTGGTGCTCGCGACCAACGTGGCCGAGACCTCCCTCACCGTTCCGCGCATCCGCTACCTCATCGATGCCGGCAGGGCGCGCATCAGCCGCCACATGCATCGTCACGCCGTGCAGCGCCTGCCGGTGGAGCCCATATCCAGGGCTTCCGCCGACCAGCGCAAGGGGCGCTGCGGAAGAATCGGCCCCGGCCTGTGCATTCGTCTCTACTCCTCGGAGGACTTCGACGCCCGTTCCGAGTTCACCGAGCCGGAGATCCTGCGCTCCAGTCTGGCCGCGCTTCTGCTGCGCCTGAAGGCGATCGGCGTCGACGAGCTCTTCGAGTTCCCCTTTCTCGACCGCCCCGAGCGCCGCCGCCTGAGCGACGCCGAGCGCCTCTTGCGCGAGCTCGGGGCGCTCGAGGGCGGGGCGCTGACCGACGTCGGATGGACCCTCGCCCGCATGCCGGTGGATCCTCGAACGGGACGCATGCTCATCGAGGCGGCCTCGCTCGGCGTCCTCGACGAAGTGCTGGTGATTGCAAGCGCGCTGTCGGTCGCGGACCCCCGCGAGCGCCCCCCCGGCGCCGAGACCCAGGCGCAGGGCGCCCACGAACGTTTCCGCGACGGGCGCTCGGACTTCATGGGCCTGCTGCGTCTCTGGCGGACCTTCCACCAGCGCGCCCGGGCGCGCAGCCTCTCGTCCACGCGCAAGTACTGCCGTCGGCACTTTCTGTCCTGGTCCGCGATGCGCGAGTGGCAGGACGTGCACGACCAGCTATGCCAGGCGGCACGGGATATCCGGAACAAGGGAGAGCGCAAGGCGCCGACCTACGGGCGTGTGCATCGCGCCCTGCTCGCGGGGCTGGTGCGCAACGTGGGCATGCGAAGCGATCTGCACGACTACTCCGGAGTAAGGGACTTGAGCTTCCGCATCTCTCCCGGCTCGGTGCTCTTCACCCGCCGTCCCAAGTGGGTGGTCGCGGCGGATCTCATCGAGACGGAGCGCCTCTACGCCCACCGGGTGGCCGAGGTCCGCCCCGAATGGATCGAGCGCAGCAGCCTCGCGCTGCTGCGGCGCACGCACTTCGATGCGCATTGGGATGCGGCGCGCGCCGAGGCGATGGTCTACGAGCAGACCTCGCTCTACGGACTCACCCTGGTCCCCAGGCGCCGCGTGCGCTTCTCCCCCGTCAGCCGCTCCGAGGCCCGAGCTCTGTTCATCCGCGCAGGCCTGGTCGAAGGCCACTTCGAATCTCCCGCCGAGTGCCTGGCGCACAACCGCGAAGTGGTGGCCGGGCTGCGGCGCTTCGACCACAAGCACCGGCGCCCCGACGTGGCCATTCGGGACCGGGATGTGTTCGATTTCTATGACGAGAACCTGCCCGTGAGCACTTGCGACGGGGTGAGCTTCGCCGCGTGGTGGCAGCGCTGCTCTTGCGTCGAGAGAGAGCGCCTCATGATGCATCCCGCGCGCATCGGGCGCCGTCCTCCGAAGGACAGCGAACGCGACTATCCCGATCACTGGCGCCTGGAGGACGCCAGCCTGCCACTGACCTATCGCTTCTCCCCCGGCGAGAGCAATGACGGCGTCCGGGTCGATGTGCCCCGGTCCTTGCTCGGCCGTCTCGACCCCGGCGATTTCGAGTGGCACGTGCCGGGGCTCCGGCAGGAGAAGGTCCTGTCGATGCTGCGCGCGCTGCCCAAGCCCCTGAGGCGGGAGTTGATGCCCCTGCCGGAGGTCGCGGCGCGCTTCGTCGTCGCGTGCCCGCGGCCGACGGGCTCGCTCGCGGCGGCGCTTCGCCGCTACCTGTGGCGCCACGAGGGCGTGCCGGTGGAAGAAGAGTACTTTCGCCCCTCGCGACTCGCGCGCGAGCTGCCGCCCCATCTCACGATTCAATTCCAGGTGCTCGGGGAGTCGGGGGAGACCCTCGGCGCGGGACGCGATCTCGCCTTGCTCCAGCGCCGATTCGGTCCCCATGTCGGAGCGGGGACGCGGGCCGCGACGGGCTTCGAACGGAGCGGGCTCATCGCGTGGGACTTCGATACGCTGCCCGAAGCAGTCGATCTGGAGCAGTGCGGCTCGCGCTGGCGCGCGTATCCGGCGCTCATCGACCGTGGAGACTCGGTGGATCTCTCGCTCGTCGACGCTCGCGAGGATGCTTCCGCCCTCACGCAACGCGGCCTGCTGCGCCTGCTGATGATCCGCGCCGCGCCCCACCTCAAGAAGCGGCGCCGCACCCTCCCGGGTATCGAGCGGCTCGGACTCGCGTACGCTCTCGTCCCGCCGGTGTCGAGCGCGGTGGTGAGCCTTCTGAACATCCCGCGAAGGCTGTGCGAGTCGCCGCCCGGGCTTGCCGAAGAGCTGGCCGAGAGCGCCGGTGCGCGGGCCTTCCTCTCCCACGCTCCGGAGGTACGCTCATCGAGCGCATTCGAAGCCGCGTACCGGCGGGGCGAGGAGCGGCTCGCGGAGGCCACCGACGAGGTCTTCGCACTCTGCGAAAGGATACTGGAGCGTTACCGCGAGGTGCGGGCGAAGCGCAGTGAGGTCACGCTTTCCGCGGATTCCGCCGCTGACGTGGAGCGTCAGCTCTCCCACCTCGTGTTTCGCGGCTTCCTGCTTGCAACGGGTTGGAGCGAACTCGCCGAAATACCCAGGTATCTCGAAGCACTGACCCTTCGCCTCGAGAAGATCCGGCGAGGCGGGGCGGGGGACGCCCGCAAGCTCGCGGTGTTCGAGCCTTTCTGGACACGCTTTGCGGACCGGGGGCGGGAGCAGCGCGCCCGGGGCCGGCGCGACCCCGAGCTCGAGCGCTACCGGTGGATGCTGGAAGAGTTCCGCGTCTCATTGTTCGCCCAAGAGATCGGCACCGCATACCGGATATCGGAGCGCCGGCTTGAAGCCCAATGGGCCAGGGTCTCCCCCTGAGGGGAGGGGCGACTCCTCACCCCGCGGGCCGTGGCGGAGGCGTCACGTGACGACTCTGCCGCAGAGATGTGGCGCGAACCGAAGGGGTGCTATCCGTCCGCGAGTGTGCCCAAGCGCCGCAGAGATGCCTGCCGCGGCCCCGCGACGGCGGTGGAAACCTGTTTCGGGACAGGCATATACTGCTCCGACGGCCCTGACGGCATCGCGTCTTTCGCATGACGGGTTCGAATGTCACCGCTCGCGGATCGCGGCGAGACCGGCTCGCGGAGCTGCTTCGCGCGCACCGGATCACGCCCACCGCGCAACGCCTGAAGCTTGCCAGGATCCTGCTCGCACGCCCCCGACACCTGTGCGCGGAGCGCCTGTTGTATCTGGCGAACCTTGAAGACCTCGCGGTTTCCAAGGCGACCGTCTACAACACCCTCGGGCTCTTTGCGCAGCGCGGACTCGTCCGGGAGGTCGTCGTCGATCCCGCGAAGGTGTTCTACGACTCCAATCCCACCGAGCACTACCACTTCTACGACGTCAGCACGGGGGAGCTCACCGACATCGATCGGGAGCGCATCGAGATCGGCGACATCCCCGATCTTCCGCCCGGGGCGCAGGTCGAGGGGGTCGACGTGATCGTGCGGATTCGAAGCGGCGCGAAGTAGGCATTTCGCCCCGCTTGGCCGCCAGACGGGGGAGGGTGGCGACACCACATCCGCTATACTCGCGCCCCCGTCGGGGAACCGGGCCGGTGTAGCTCAGCTGGCAGAGCAACTGATTCGTAATCAGTAGGTCGGTGGTTCGAGTCCACTCACCGGCACCACCTTGAACCGGGGCTGCCCCGCTCTGGTGGATGGGCAAGGGCCTTCGCAGTTGGTCCCGGTGCACCGTCAGACGCGGTACTCGTGCATGCAGGTGGCGCGGTCGCGAGACTCAGAGCCGTTATGGCGTGGTGCTCAAACGAAGCCGAACAGCTTGGCGGCGATGGCGAGGATGAGCGCGGCTTGGAAGCCGAACATCCAGCGCATCTCCGATCGGAGCGTGGCGAGTTCGGCTTTCGTGGCGAGCGGTTCAAGGTCGGTGCGTGTCACTGTCTGCGCGGTGATAGCGCTGGCGATGGCTTCGGCTTCGGACCGCTCGACCCCGGCGGATTCAAGGGCACGGGCGGCGCGGAAGGCATCGAAAGTGCTGGCGGTCATGGCAGAGATTCCGAGACGTGGTTACAGCCAGAGCGTAACCCATGCGGGGATGGCCTGACACGACTCCGACACGGGTGCAGCCGCTCACTGCAATGCGTGGTGGCGTTGGGGCTGGCGCTGGCAGCGGGTAGCGTTCGGGCCACGGTGAGATGGCCGGCGGACGCGGCTTCATGCAATGGCGTAATCAGTAGGTCGGTGGTTCGAGTCCACTCACCGGCACCACCTTGATCGAGAGTCACCCCGACCCTCTCCGTTCGGGATCGGAAGCGAGTGTACGACGCCCTTCGATTCCGATAGAGTCTTGCGGCTTCGAACGAATCCACGTCGTCACGGTGGCTGCGAAGGTGGCGGAGGCCGCTCGGACGAGATGCTGATGTTCGCGCCGCCGGCGTTTCGCCTGAATGGCTGAACATCCCCTGCGCCCTCTGCTTGAGCCGAAGTCGATCGCGGTGGTCGGCGCCTCGGCGCGCGAGGAGACACTTGGCCACACCGCGATTCGCCAGGCGCTGATCGGCGGATTGGCCGGCCCGGTCCATCCCGTCAATCCGCGCTACGAGTCGATACTCGGCGTTCCCTGCTACCCGTCCCTTGAGTCTCTTCCCGCGCCGGCCGGTCTCGCGGTGCTGGCGCTCGGCAACGAGCGCATCGAGGCGGCGCTCGTGGATGCGATCGAACAGGGAGTGGAGTCGGCAGTGATCTTCGCGAGCGCCTACCTCAAAGACGACCACGCCCCCCTGCTCGCGGAGCGCCTGCGCGACATCGCGCGCGAGGCGGGCATTCCCATCTGCGGCGCCAACTGCCTCGGTTTCGCGCAGCTCGAAGTCGGCGCGCGCGCGACATGGTTCGACTACGACGCACTGGAGCCCGGCTCCATCGCCATGATCGCGCACTCCGGCACCGCCTACTACTCGCTCGCCGGAATCGACCCGCGTCTGCGCTACAACCTGATCGTCTCTCCGGGCCAGGAGCTGGTGACGAGCGCGGCGGACTATCTGGACTATGCCCTCGGCCTTTCGAGCACGCGGGTGGTCGGGCTGCTGCTCGAAGCGGTACGCGATCCGGAACGCTTCATCGCCGGGCTCGAGCGCGCGCGGGAGTGCGGCACTCCGGTGGTCGCACTCAAGGTGGGACGCACCGCGCTGAGCGCGCGCCTCGCCCACAGCCACTCGGGAGCGCTGGCCGGAAACGACGCGGCCTACGAAGCGGTGTTCGACCACTACGGCGTGATGCGCGTGCACAGCCTGGATGAGCTCGCCGCCACCCTCACCCTGCTCTCCATACATCCGGACCTCGGCCCGGGAGCCTTGTCTTCCGTGCACGACTCCGGAGGTCTTCGCGGGATGATCATCGATCTCGCCCACCGGGCCGGGGTACCTCTGACCGAGATCGGCCAGTCGACCACCGCGAAACTTGCCCGGACCCTCGCGTACGGCCTGCCCGCGGTCAATCCCGTCGACGCGTGGGGAGGATACGAGGGCTATCAGGACGTGTTCCGTACCTGCCTCGAGGCGCTCTCCGAAGATCCGGGCACCGCGCTCACCGTGCTGTTCACCGACGTGGCGATCGAGGACGAGGTGTCGAAGGCCTTCTCACGCCTGCCGATGGAGGTCGCAGAACGCACCGGCAAGCCCTTGGCGCTTGCGAACAACTTCAGCCGCCAGCGTTCACCGCAGGCCGCGGCCGAACTCACCCGCAACGGCGTGCCGGTGCTCGACGGTGCGGAGAACGCGATCCTCGCGGTCAAGCATGCCTTCGCCTACCGGGACTACCGTGCGCGCGGCGAGACCGCGCCTGCGGCCCCACCGCCCGGCGCGACGGTGGCGGCGTGGCGTGCGCGCCTGGCGCGGGGAGAAGCACCGGACCCGGTGGAATCGAACGCTCTGCTCGACGCTTTCGGCGTGCCCTGTGTCCCCACCCTCGTCGCCGAGAGCCTGAATGCCGCCCGGGAGGCGGCTCTCGGTATCGGTTATCCGGTAGTCTTGAAGACGGCCGTGCCCGGAGTGCATCACAAGTCGGAGGTGGACGGGATCCGGCTTGCGCTTGAGGACCCGGGCGCCCTCGAAGCGGCCTATCGCGATCTGAGCGCACGGCTGGGTCCACAGGTTGTAGTCGCGGGCATGGCGCCGACGGGAGTGGAACTGGCGCTCGGCATCGTCATCGACCCCGACTTCGGACCTCTGGTGATGGTCGGAGCGGGCGGAGTGCTGGTGGAGGTGCTCGAAGACCGCCGCTTCCTGTTGCCGCCGATCGACGAAGCGACCGCGGCGCGCGCCCTCAACGCCCTGCGCATCGCCCCGCTGCTCGGCGGGGTGCGCGGCGCCGCCCCCGTCGATCGCGGCGCGTTGTGCCACACGATCGCGAGTTTCGGAACGCTGGCCACCGAGCTCGCCGATGTCCTCTCCGAGGTGGATGTGAACCCGCTCATCGCACACGAGGGGGGCTGCCTGGCGGTGGACGCTCTCGTGATCCCACGCCCTGTGCAGTCGCCGGACGGGGATGCCGGGTCCGGCCCTGACGGCGAGTGCTTCCGGTGAACGCGCCCGAATCCTGCTCCGATTGCCGCAGATGCCGGAACGTCGCGCCGGAAGCCTGGGAGGAGTTTTCATGAGACAACGCACCTGGTCCTGGCCCGAAGGCCACTGGGACTGGTACCGGCACCTCGCGTTCAAGCACGGCGTGCGCTGTGGCGGATTCGCCTTCCTGGGCGGGCAGGTCGACAAGGATTCAAGCGGTGAGCCGCAGCGCGTCGGAGATCTTCCGGCGCAGACCGAGGTGGTCATCGGCCACATCGATCGGGTGCTCGCGGAGTTCGGCTCGGGTCTTCGGGACGTGGTGAGCCTGACCGCCTACCACGCCGCGCCCCCGGGCGGCGAGGACGCGCTTACCGCCGACATCGGCAGGCATCTGCGGGAGATCGGGTCGGTGGAGCCGGGCCGGGGGCCGGTGCTCTCGCTCATACCCTTGCCCTGTCTCGCGTTGCCCGGAATGCTGGTGGAGATCGAGGCGGTGGCGCGGCTCGGGGAAGGGGATGCCCGCCCGCCGCGCGAGTGCTTTCGCGTGTCCGGCGGCGCGGCGCTGCCGGACACGCTCTCGCATGCGATGCGCTGCGAGGAACACCTGTGGACCGGTGCGGTGGAGGCGTCCGAGCCGGCGCAGGCAATGGAGCACCTCGGTAAAGTCCTGGCCGCGGCGGGTTCCGGGCTTGCGGATCTCGCTAAGCTCAACGCCTGGTTTCCCGGTGGAGGAGGAGGGGACCGGGGCTGGCTGAGCCTGGTCGAGGGCCTCGGATCGTGCTTCGACGGAGAGGCCCCGGTACTGAGTGCACTGCCGACGCCCTCCCTCGACGCCTCGGTCGGAGTACGGCTATGGGGTTGGGCGGCAGGGAAGCCCACGGCGCGCCGACACGCGCCCACGACTCCCGAATGGCGATGGCCGGCGAGCCTGCCATTCCCGCACGCGCTGGAGTGTGGAGACTTCGTGTTCCTCGGCGGCCACCCGCCGCTCGACGAAAGGGGAGAGGTGCGCCACCGGGGTGATCTCAACGCGCAGACCCGCCTCGCGATGGCCCACACCCGAGCCGACCTTGCCGCCTTCGGGCTCGATCTGGACGACATGGTGAAACAGACGAGCTTCTACCTCGGCGCCGCGCGGGCCGAGGACATAGTCACCAACCAGCGTCTGCGCTCGTCCTTCTACCGCGAGCCCGCCGGGGCATCGACCGGAGTGCCCTTGCCCGGATTCTCCTTGCCCGGGGCGGAGATCGAGATTGAAACCATCGCGATGCGCCGATAGGCGCGAGGTTCGGGGCGGAGACATGGGGAGGGCCGGAACTATATGGCGGATCGGAACCCTGAGGCCATCTGACCGTCTGGACGGTCTGCGGGTGAGTAGTCAGTTGCGGCGCTTCAAAGGGGATGGTGGCGTCGAAGACGCAGATGACGTGGGGTTCGGCGTCGCGCGCCACACCCGCAAGGTCCGCAGTGTGGTCCGATGTGCAGTACTTGTCCGCGAGACATCCACAGCCTCGGCGGCGGGTATGATGCGGACTCCGGGCCTGTCTTGCACCGTCCGGGTCAACGACGAGTTTGGTCTCTGATCTGGGTAAACTTCGTTGACAGAGTGGCAGACCGTCTCCTCTTGTTTCCGGTAGCACCGCGTCAGCGAGCATGGGCATGGATCGTTGAAGGCGGCCAGTTGGTCCCGGACATCGCGACGTTGCCGTGCGAATCCGGACATTTCGTGGGGTGATATTGTAGGGGTCACCATACTGACCAGCAAACATACGGTCGTGAAGACCCCCGAAAGTACACCAACCCCCTACACTTCAATCCACGACGCGGAATCCTGATGAGCACCCAGCGATGAGACAAGAGGTCAAGGAGCAGGCGTTTCGAGTACGGATTAAGCCGGTCGATATCGAGGTACCGCCGGGAGACCCCTTCAAGTACGACACCTTGGACCGGAAGGATCTGGTCGAGGTCCTTGCCGGATTAATACGCTCTGTGGAGGGCCCGGGCGTTATCGGGATTGACGCGGATTGGGGGTACGGCAAGACAACCTTCATCCGGATGCTGCATCGACTCCTGGAGGATCAAGACGTGCCGGTGGTGGCCTTCAACGCGTGGGAGTCCGATTACGTGTCGGACCCGTTTACGGCGATTGTTACCGAACTGACGGAGGGGCTTCCGAAGTGCTCCGATGAAGAGACTCGGGAGAGGATCAAAGCGGGGATTGACTGTGCAAAGGCGGTGATGAGGGCCAGGTGGCCGGCGATGTTGAAGGCGTTGCTTGCGCGGATACCGATGGCGGGTGGGACTCTGGAAGAGATAGTCGACGGTATCGCGGATGCCTACGTCGACGAGCGGATCTCAGCGTACCGCGATTCACGAAAGACGGTCGAGGAGTTCAAGAAGGCCTTGCGCGATATAGCGCAGGTAGTGTCGCCAAACCCAAATCAGCAACTACTGGTCGTGACAATAGACGAGCTCGATAGATGCCGCCCCTCCTACGCAGTAGAGCTCCTGGAAGTCGCGAAGCACCTGTTCGACGTCGACGGTGTGGTGTTCGTGGTCGCGGTGAACCGAAAAGAGCTCGCTAACTCGGTCCAGGCGCTGTACGGGCCGGCGTTCGATGCATCGGGTTATCTGGATCGGTTCTTCGACGAGCAATTCCGACTTCCGATACCCTCGCGGTCGAGGTTTATCAAGGAGACGGTCAAGAAGGTTGGAATCAGAACCTATCTAAGCAAGATGGTAGATGAATACGGTTCGGACGAAATTTCCGACCTTGAGTCGATGCTTATTGCCTTCTTCGGCGAGACGATCGTCAGTCTGAGGATTGTCGCAAGAGCGCTTCACCACCTGGGGCTGGTGTACGGGACACTTGCGGACATACGAGGTGTACTCGGAACCACAACGGCAGCATTGATAATTCTCCACACGTTGAATCGGGATCTGTATTACCGATTCGTGGATGGCCGGGCTACCGACGCCGAGGTGGTGGACGGTGTCGTAGCTCTCCTCGATGAGCATGTACGGGCGAAGCACAAGAACGCAATCGCCAAGTTCGAGGCGTGGATGATTGCCGGACAACAGGAACGGGATCGAGGATACGGTGGCGTGCCGAACCCTCTTTCTGATACTCCGCTTATGAAACGGTATAGGAAAGTATTGAATAATAGAAAAAAGAACGATCCGACGACGGTAGAGCACGCCATTGAAGTGTTGGAGTGGATAGATAATGCCATTCCAAGAAGTCGCAGGACTAACAAAGGGATCGATTTCTTGAAATCAGTGAACCGTATCGAGTTGTTTTCCTCCGATTTCAACGAACAACCGGACGGGACCTCGAAGTAAGGCAGGAAGAGTGTCCAATGCCCCGTGGATCGTTACTGTGTCTCGTGAGAGGTCCGCTGATTCAACGGATTAGACGAAGTCGGATATCCTGATATGACCTAGCATTGCAGGCTACACGGCCTTGAGTACTACAAACGGATCGGCAACCACGGGGCAGCAGGCGTCGGGGCCGGTCAAGAGCGGCGAGGATTCTCGGATTAAACACCACAAAACTGCCGGTACGGTCGTAAGACGGGTAACATGAAGAGCAGAAAGGGTAAACGGGACGGGGGCATCAGGGGAGTTAGGCGTCGCCGGAGCACATGGCCAATCACGGTGTAACATTTTCACTGCATAGCGGATAACTCACGACTCTGTCATGCAGGCGGAAGAATGGAATGATTCGATGGGCACGGTTCTTGACGACGTCACTAGTGGAGCGGTCGATGCGACCCATATACGGCGTTGCGTGGACGACTGGGAAGAGCGGCTGAAAGGGCTTTATGCCATGATCGGCGACTGATTGTCAGAGGGATGGGAACCCCGACGTAGTGCCACCGTTGTCATGCATGAGCCGCTGATGCGAAAGCTGGTATCGAAGCGAAGCGGATGCCGACACCCGGACTCCGCGGCCGGGCAGACCATCTCTTCAGACTCGAACCTCACGCGCTCTGAACCATCGTGGAGAATGGACGCATCGACCTGAAACGCAACGGTCGTTTATTCTTCATAGTCGATACAGCCGAGAGTTTCGCTGAACCGAGCTGGGAGATCTCCCGCGTCGAGCGGATGTGCGACTGCTAAGTGGTGACACGCGAGTGGGTGTGGCGCATCCTTCAGTTAGCGGTTTCCAGACCCTTACGACTGTATACGAACAGACCGGTCTCCATCTCCAGAATCTGCGCGACATGAGGAGGTGGGCTGGCGAGGAGCTGACGGCTGATCCCGTCGATCAAAAACAGAGGAACAACGACCAAGCGTACTTCGTGCTCGCGTGGGGTCAGTTGGAAGCGGATATCGACGAAGCCTGTCAGGACGCCATCCGAAGTGGTCAATCGAGCAAGCACAGGCGGTGCCACCGTGCCTGGTCTCTGTACAACCCGAGCGACCGCCGGCTCTTTGGTCTGAGCTTTGAGAACCGCCTGACGCTGGTTCTGGAGAAGGGCAGCCCGGACTGAAAGAGGATCACGGAATTCTACAACGTCCGCAACCCAGTCGCCCACGGTACCCTTCTGTCCGCGCGCATCGACATGGCGAGGGTGATACAGGATTTTAGTTGCATCCAGTCCTCGCTGATGTGGGAGTGATTTGCCTCAGGCGAGAGCGCTACGCATGGTTGCGTCGGTACGCTCTCGGCGCTCCTGGACGCGGAATCGGCTGGCATCGAGCGCCAGACCCGCCAGGTTCACGGGAAGTCCGAGCTGCGGTACCTGTCTGCATAGTCCTTCTCTTGAAGCTTGCGCGAGGGTGGAATTCGTCGCGGACCTCACAGCCGCCATGAACTCTCTACCTGACGTTTACTGGAATGTTTTGCGTGTTTTTTTCAAAACCACCGCTATAATACACCCTTCAGGGTGACTGCTGGGATGCGGTACCGGCTAAATCTGCCAGTGAGAATGCGCTGAGGAGACCGAACCATGCTTGTGTCATTCGCGGTCGAGAATTGGAAATGCTTCCGAGACCGGCAGGAGCTCAGCATGGAGACCACCGGCCGGGTATCGGACGAGTATGCGTTCGACACCGAGGCGGCCCGATACCCGAGGCTGAACCGGGTCGCCGCGATCTACGGGCCGAACGCGAGCGGCAAGTCCTGCCTGGTCGAAGCACTCATCTTCATGAAACGTTTTGTCATTGGGTCGTCGAAAGAGACCCAGACCGGCGACACCATAAAAACTGTGCCGTTTCGTTTCGACATCCGGACGGTCGGAAGTCCCTGCCGATTCGAGATTGCCTTCATAGAAGGCGGGGTGGTGTATGAGTACGGCTTTGAGGTGGACTCCACGCGCGTGCATGAGGAATGGCTGTTCGTCCGCCCCCCCGGTGGACGTCTTCAGCGCTGGATCAGCCGAAGACTCAACCCAGAAACAGGAAGCACCGATTGGGCATTCGGCCCGTCGCTCCGCGGTCAGCGGGAGACGTGGCGTCGGGCCACGCGACAAGACGTCCTCTATGTCTCCACCGCCACCCAGCTCAACAGCGAATCTCTTCGACCGATCGTGGAATGGTTCCAGAAACTGACCATCGTAGGAGCCGGTGGTATGCCCCCCAAGTACACGACGAAGAAACTTCGCGAGGCGCCTGATTTCGCTACACAACTACTCGCGTTTTTACGGAGGGCAGACTTACCCTATTCGGACATCCGGGTTCGAGAGAAGGATATCGATTACAACGAGATTTCTTCGTATGTTCCGGAGAGGATTCTGAATCCGCTGCGGGAAGCGGTTGGAGAAAAATACCCGATAGCGGAATTCGGACTACCGATGGCCGGGGGCGACACCGTCGAGTACCTGGATCTTGAGAACCAGTCCGACGGGACCCAGAGACTGTACGCGTTTGCACTTCCATGGCTTGGACTCATCGACATTGGATTGGTATTGGTCGTGGACGAGCTTGACCGCAGTCTGCACCCACACCTCGTGAGGTTTCTGATTCAGTTCATCAATCGCGCGGACCACTCGCCCGATCGGCATCCGCAGCTCGTTGCCACCCTGCACGACACGACAATGCTCCAAGACGCGCTCGATCGGAACCAAGTCTGGTTGACCGAGAAGGGCCCTGATCAAGCCGCACACCTTACGGCGGTGGCCGAGTTCCACCCCCGAAAGAATGAATCATTGCGGCGAGGGTACCTGGGAGGACGTTACGGTGCGCTTCCCAACGTCGCGGAACCCGAGCTTGCCGACTGAACGCGACCGACGCCGGCATCATCCACGTCGGCCGGGACGCCACCGTGCCCGCCGGAGCGGGAAACCCCGGATTCTCATCCTCTGCGAGGGTACGAAGACGGAGACCAGCTACTTCAGTAAGCTGAAGAATGACAAGCGTCTGACCAGCGTCGTAGTTAAGCCGACTCCATCTGGACCTCGGGGACTATGGGAGCGGACAAACGCCGAGCTGCGAGAGGATCGCGGCTGGGATGAAGTCTACTGCGTGGTTGACCACGACGGCCGAGTTTCGGAAATCATTGACCTTGATACCAAACTGGCCACTTTGGATCGGCGATACCGGTCATCTCGAGTCGAGATGATCCTCTCGGACCCGTGCTTCGAGTACTGGCTGCTTCTCCACTTCGAATTCACCGATCGTCCTTTCACCGCCCAGCCTCACGGTCGGACCGCATGCGATGAGGTCATCAAGACGCTTCGGCATCACCTTGCTGACTATAGCAAGAATGATTCCCGTAACTTTAAGCGACTAGAAGAGCGGTTGGACTACGCCATGGAGAACGCTCGGCGGCTGGACAGCACGAGATCATCCGGTTCACCCCGTTCGCCACGAACCGATGTCCCAAGGCTAATCAAACGCCTGCAGCGGCTTACCATCTCGTAAGTCGTCCACGGTATCCTTCACTTTTTTTTAACGTGCACCAGTAGATCTAGGTTGATTCTGGACTCTCTTCGCATTCATTCGTCGCTGATGCAAGTGTAATCAGTCTTAGGTTAACCGTACTAAATGTCGCTACGCTGTTGTGAAACCTACGCGCCGATTGACTCCTCAACCATCTTTTCTGATCGCCCAGACAGATGAGTAGTGAAAACCACTATGCAACTGGCAACCTGTCTGCGTGGTACTTGAGTAGCAACGCTCACTGCGCATCAATATTGACAGTTTAAAATCCTCGTATGGCTTCCAAGCCGCACGGTAGAAAGAACGAGATAATAACTCAAGAAAAATACGCGAGCGTCTACATTTTTACATCAACAAGATCTCGCATACCGTGGGAACGCGCAAGCACACGTTTTCTGACACCCTAAAGGGGGATGTTGTGAACCTGAACGGATGGGCCGAGAGGAACGGACGGGCCGTCCACGTCAGCGAGGTTAAGCGAGGTCTCGCTTGCGAGGCCCTGTGCACCTCGTGCGGCAAGCCGGTCATTGCGAGGAAGGGGAATGTGCGTGCCCATCACTTTGCCCACGCGGTAGACGATGACACTTGTTAGCGGCTCGGAGAGAGCGCATTGCACCTCGCGGTGAAACAGACAATCGAACAATGTCGCGAGATGAAGCTTCCTCCAGTCCCATCACTCATTCATCGGGAAAGAGAAACACGACCCTCGAAGAGTGTCAGGTTCGACCAGGTCGAAGTTGAGAAGGCACTCGAAGAGATCCGTCCAGACGTAACAGCGACCATTGTCGATCCAAGAGGGAACGCGAGGCTACTTCACATTGAGATCCTGGTGACGCATGGTATAAGCGAAGAGAAGACCAATCTTTACAAAAGGATGCACCAGTCGGCAATCGAGATCGACGCATCCTGGTTGCCACGCAACACAACCCGGGTTGCGATTCATAAACCCATTGTCGAGGAGATAAAACACAAACGGTGGATTCACAATGAGATAGCGCATAGGCAGTACAAAGATGCGGTGTCACGATGTGTTGAGAGAGAGCTTGTCCCTTCCTATGAAGGATATACAATGCTTGTCAAATGTCCACTTCCCAGAATGGCTGCAACATACGTTTGGGATGGGAGAAAATACTACACAGGAAAGCTGCGATTGTATGAGTGCCTGATCTGCAAACACTGCATTGGATTTGGTGAGTTTGATGGTAGAAACATGCAGCATATTCACGACTACCAAGGTGAGATTACCCACGTCTTTTGTGGTGCGACCTGAGAGAGCACCGAGCATTACACGGAGTTTCCGATCAGCCAATACGACGAAGCATCAGCCCGGGAAGAGGTAGAATAACTTGTTGGCGACCCGGCTTGGAGTTTGGAAAGTCCGCGAGTCAGCGGGTCTTGTTGGTATCCAAAGTGCCCGAAGCGGTACTGTCCTCCAGTGTCTACGTACCGTTGTCTTACCACCTTACTGGCCGGTTCACGGCCTTGAGCTGAGGGGCTGTTCGAGGTCTCGGAGTCGGTAGGTAGCTACGCCCCTTGATGTTGAGCACATGGTTATGGTGAAGGAGCCGGTCGAGGATGGCGGTGTCAGGGACCGCATCGCCTGCGAGCAGCTCCGGCCATTCCTTGATGCCCCTGTTAGTGGTGATGGGGATGGAGCCACTGCCATAGCAATAGCTCGCGGTCCAGCCAATGAAGGCGGGCAGGATGAGGTGGCGGACCATGCCGGCGTGGATCTCCAGGGTCCGGGGCTGTCGGGGCCGCATTAAGACTCCCGAGGCCTGTCCGAGGTGCTCTCCAAGTCGCGACCTGAGTAGGACTCACCAGATTCATCCGAGGTATCCCACACCCTGGATGTGGCCTGAACGAAGGCCCGAGGTGACCTTGTTCGGAGGCACGAGCGTTCGGAGTGTGTATCGCAGTGTCGATTGGGCTGACATCGGTCTTCGCCGATCCGGCGTACCGTGCGATCAGCCTGCGGGGTACGCGGCACGCTGGGGGTGTCGCTGGTCGCCCTGGTGGAGCCACCCAGGTTCGGCTTGGTTGAGCCACTCGAGGGCGCTGATCGGGTGGTTGGCTGTGCCGTGCCTGGTGCCGGAGCTCTTGTACAGCGACGCCTGAGACTTGAGCTAAGGCGACATCCAGATTTACGCACCTCCCGGGGCGTGATGCCCCTTGGCAAGGTAGCGTTTTCGTTCGCGAGGGCGGAGGCGCGCCATGGCCAGGCTCAGTTGGGAGGATCGGATGACGATCAAGAGCTTGACAGGCAGGCAATGTTCGAACCGGCACATCGCACGGTTATTGGGGGTATCGGAAGGAACGGTTCGCTACCACCGTCGACGCCAAGCGGCGGGTGCGCCGGATGGGCGTTCGGAGCAGCAGCCGGTTGCGGCCCGGTTCCAGGAGGCGATCGACGCGTACGTGTTGGGCAGCGGGGAGGAGTCGCCGAGCAACGTTGCGGCGCTTCACGCGTGGCTGGTGGCCGAGCACGACTATCCGGCGGGTCTTCGCTCGGTGCAGCGCTATGTTCGCCGGGCGTATCGGACGCCGGCGCGTCGGGCGCGGCGTCGTGTGGAGACCCCACCCGGGGTTCAGGCCCAGGCGGACTGGGCGTCGTTTCCCGGGGTCTGGGTCGGGGGCGCGCGCCGGGACCTGCTCGCATTTGTGCTCACGTTGTCGTTCTCGCGCGCGTGGGCGCTGGTGTGGAGCGAGCGCAAGCATCTGCTCGCTTGGCTGTCGGTGCATAACGCGGCGCTGCAACGCCTGGGCGGAGTACCGGCCACGATCCGGGTCGACAATGAGAAGACGGCGGTGGTGGCCGGAGCGGGCGCGTGGGGGACGGTACATCCGGTCTACGAGCGCTATGCGCAGACGCTGCGATTCCACGTCGATGCCTGTGCCCCGCGAAGTCCGCAAGCGAAGGGCAAGGTCGAGCGTCGGATCCGTGACGGGCGCGCCGGGTGCAGCCCGTATCGCCGGCACTGGGAGGCGCTCGAGGAGCTCCAGGCGCATACCGACGCGCGCGGTTCCGAGACGATGAGCCGACGGGTGTGCCCGGCCACCGGGACCGACGTGCTGCGGGCCTGGGAGCAAGAGCGCGCGCACCTCGGTGCCCTTCCCGAGCCGATGCCCGAGCCCTTCGACATCGCGGTCACGCGCCGCGTGGGCGCCGATTGCACGGTCGTGTTCGAGGGAAGGACGTACTCGGTGCCGTTTGCGCTGGTAGGCCAGCGGGTGGAGGTTCGCGGTTGCGCACGACACGTTCAGGTCCTGGCCGGTGCCGACCTGGTCGCCGCTCATCCGCGGGCGACCGCCCATCGCATCGTGCTCGACCCCGGGCACTTCCAGGGCGAGTCGACCGAGACGGTCATCGCTCCGGCGCCGCTAGGGCGGATGGGGGCGCGCATCGCGCAGATCGCGGCCCTGGCACCGGAGCATCGACCGCTGGACCTGTACGCGGCGCTGGCAGAGGTGGCCCGATGAGCGCCCCGGGCAAGGTGCGCCCCAAGGTCGACCTCGACGCCACCGTCGAGCGCCTGGTCCGCCTGGGGCTGGTCCACGGTGCCGAGCACTTGGCCGATTGCCTCACCGACAGCGCCAAGGCGCAGTTGCCCGCGCACGCGTTCCTGGACCGACTCCTGGACATTGAGCTCACCGAGCGTGAGGAGCGACGAGTCAAGACCTCGCTTCGGCTCTCCGGACTGCCCACCGGGCAAACGCTGGGCAGTTTCGACTTCGCCTTCCAGCCTTCGGTCGAACGCTCCCGGATCGAGACGCTGGCCACCTGCGCCTGGGTCCGGGGCAAGGAGACGCTGCTCATCCAAGGTCCTCCCGGGGTCGGGAAGACGCATCTTTGTGTCGCCCTGGGCGTTCGAGCGATCGAGAACGGATTCTCGGTCACCTTCTACCGGCTCGAGGAGTTGCTTGCCGCCCTTCGGGCCGATGCCGAGTGCCCACCGGCAAGGCTGCGCCGGCGCAAGTACCTCAACGTCGCCCTGCTGATCATCGACGAAATGGGATTCGAGCCCATGACCCGGACCGAGGCGAGCCTGTTCTTTCGGCTCGTGAGCTACCGCTACGGCCGAGGCTCGATCCTCATCACCACCAATAAGGGCATCAAGGACTGGCCCGAGCTGCTCGCAGGCGATGCGGTCCTCGCCACCGCCATCCTCGACCGGCTCCTGCACCATAGCCATGTGCTCAACATCAAGGGCCGTAGCTATCGACTCCGCGACCTCGAACAGGCCATCAGTTCGAGGCCGTGAACCGGACCAGCACGATGGCACGACAACGGTGCGTAAAGATAGATGTCGCGCTAACGCGTAAAACTAGGTGTCGCTTGACAGCTCTCGGTTGAGGCTTCGCGACGCGCATTCAGGACGGCCCGATTCAGGTCCCATCCGCCGTGCTCCATTTGTGGTTTCACGGCGCGTGTGGGGTACTGCCGACGCCAAGTAGCCGCGGCGGTGACCGCGACCCGGTTTAACGGTGCGCGCGGGGGTGGGTGATCCATCCAGTAACCGATCACCTCCTCGTCTCGGTTACACGGCGTGCGCGGGGGATGGTCAGCGGAAGCAGGGGCGGGAACGCTATGCCCGCCGGTCTCACGGCGCGCCGGGGGGGACGGTCGAACAATCTCGATGCGTTGTCGCTCGCCCCCCTGGTCTCCCGACACGCCCGCGGGACGGTCACCCGTCAGCGTCACCCGCGTGCACTCGTGGGCGGCTTCACGGCGTACTTGCGGGACGGCCAGGGCCTCGGCGCTACCGCGGGAGGCCTCGCGTCTGCGCCCGCGCACCATGCGGCTGAGGGGACGGGACCGCGCCTCGAACGGATGGACGCGCAGGAATAGGGCGGGGTGCCGTCGTCATGGAATTCGTAACGTCTCACGGGATCTGGCGGCGCGGATCCGCCCGGCGCGAGGGGATTTTGGGGTGGCCGCTCATGGGTACGGCTCCTCGGTTGGGCCGCACGGCGGGGCGGTAGCACAGGAGGCGGTCACGGCGGCGCTTCCCCGGGGATGTGGTGCGGGCAGTTGTGAAAATTTCCGTATAAGTTTATGAAATATAATGGTTTTAGACTTATTCATCTGATGATGGACACTGGCGAAAGGAGTATCACCGACGCATCGGTGCCGTTGTCGGAGCCGAGCTTCCCCCCCGGTTCCCCTTGCGCGCCGTGCCAGCAAGGGGAGCAAGTGTCGATTGCATGGACGGGAGGCACCGGTGCTGTTGAAGCACTGCCCAGATACGTCAATTCAGTGGCGATATGCGTCGTGGCCTGACCGGCCCGTGAAGAGGCAACGGGAGTCTCAGAGCCTGACGAGACTGCCTGCCGCATTGCCACTTGAATCAGAAAACGCATGGACTACAATCAGATAAAGATTCATGCTAATGTTTTTTCTGAGTTCACCAGCCAGGGACGCTGGTGAACCATGATTTTGGTGGTTGAGGGCGAGACACACTTACAGGCGCAGAAGACGCTCAACACGGACAGTCTCGGTGCAGACTCAGTCAGTACAGCCGCTTCAAGCATTGCCAGTTGCTCCGGATCAGCAGGGCGACTGAGGTCATGACGAGGAAGCGCACACCCTTCGCGGCATTCTTGCTGGCGGTCATTTCGCTCGCGTCGGTCGCTGTCGCTCAGGCTCAGGTGCCAACGGTGCCGACCGACTTTACGGCCTTGGCCGGCAATGCCCAGGTCATCTTGAGCTGGACGCGGCCATCTCCCAATGTGTCTAACGACATGCAGGTGCGCTGGAAGGCTACTGCTGATTTGCCGTTTGGCGACAGCGATACCTGGACCAACCTCAACGACTACACAGCCACCACCTACACGGTGACAGGCCTTACCAACGGCACGGCCTACACCTTCGAGGTGCGCGGCATCAATTTCTCCGGCAACGGCCCGTCGGCCTCCACCACGGCCACCCCGACGGCGTCGGCAGTTCCGGGAGCGCCCACGAACCTGAGCACCACGCGAGGCAACGCCCAGGTTTTTCTGTCCTGGACGCTGCCCATCGACACCAGCGTGGTCGGCGACATGCAGGTGCGCTGGAAGGCCACTGCCGACTTGCCGTTTGGCGCCAGCGACACCTGGACCAGCCTCAACGACGCCGCGGCCACCACCTACACGGTGACAGGCCTTACTAACGGCACTAACTACACCTTCGAGGTGCGCGCCACCAACACCGCCACCAACATCGCCATCAACGGCCCCGCAGCCACCACCACGGCCACCCCGACGCCGCTGGTGCTCCCCTTCCCACCAACGGGGCTGACCGCAACGGCCGGCAACGCCCAAGTCATCCTGAGTTGGACGTTGCCGACCAACACCACCGAGATTACCAAGGTGCAGGTGCGCTGGAGTGTCTTCCGCGACGGCAACTATGGGGAGTGGACCGACATCCTCGGCAGGCCAACGACCACCACGGTAACCGGCCTGACCAACGCCAACTCGTATACGTTCCAGGTGCGCGCCAGTAACAGCGTGGGCGATGGCTATGTCGCCACGGTCTCGACGACGCTGCTGATTGCGGGGGTGCCGAGTTTTGGCCTGGCGTGGGTCCCTCTCCAGGACTATACGCAGGGCGAAGCGATCCCGACATTGACGTTACCCGAGGCTTTCAACGGTACCGGCACGCTGACGTACGCGCTGAATCCGCCGCCGCCGGGGGGCCTGACTTTCGACCCCGATACGCGCACCCTCAGCGGCTTGCCGACGGAGTATTCGAGTCTTGAGACGCCGCATGGGCAGTACACCTACACCGTGACGGACGAGGATGGCGACACGGCGAGCCTCACGTTCACGATCAAGATTTTCGGACAGAGAGCACCGAGCCCGCCGACTGGTCTGACGGCGACGGCGGGTAACACCGAGGTGACACTGGATTGGAAAGCAACGATTGGTTATCCCGGCTTCCGCATCAACAGGTACGAGCTTCGTTACGGTGAAGGTTCGAGCATTCCGGACAGCGCGCAGTGGGCGGATATCGCCAACAGTGGCCAGACAACCGCGAGCCATACGGTTCGCAATCTGACCAACGGCACGCAATACGCGTTCGAAATTCGTGCGCGTAACTTCAGAGGCTCTGGCAACCCCTCCCTCACAGTGACGGCGTCGCCCACGGCGATGGCGCCGTGGCCCACGAGCGCGGACTTCGCACTGGAAGTGTCCAAACCGCGCAAGAGGCTGGAGGCGTCGCGAGACAGCACCATCAGCGCGTTCCCGTACACGCCGGCTGACTCCTCCGACGCGGCGTTCCGGGAGGTCGAGATTGTGACCCTGCCGGACACGGGCAAGCTGAAGACGATTCCCGCCTCCAGCAGGTCGACGGTGGAAGAGAAGGACGTTGAAGCCGGCAACAAGATTCCGGTGTCCGAAGTCCAAAACTCGCGCGGGGAGAAGGTTCTGGCCTTCTTCCCACCCGACGGCAACGCCGACTTCAACACGACCTTCACCTTCAAGGTGACCGACACCGCCGGCAAGACGTCCGCGGCGACCTACACGGCGACGCTTCGTTTCGAGGGAGACGAGGTAAACAGCAAGCCGGTATTCAGCACTCTTTCCGTGGCGCCCCAGACCTTCACGGTGGGCGAGACGGAGGACAGTGAGTTCCTGTGGTCGAACACGGGCGACGGCAAGTTGAAGTACGTGCTGACGCCGGCGCTGCCCGCGGGCTTGGCCTATGACGGCGACGGTCCGGACGACGCTGGCGTCGATCCGGGCCAGAACAACGCACCACGCTTCACCGGCACGCCGGTACGGGTGACGGCGGCCCAGACCTACACCTTGACCGTGTCGGACACGGACAGCGTGACGGGCGCGACGGACGAGGACACGAGGACCTTCGACATCGAGGTGGTGGCCTCCACCGCGACCCTGACCAAGCCGGCGAACTTCGCGGCGGCATTGGGCGCGAACACCGGCGAAGTGGACCTGTCCTGGGACGCGATTGCGACAGCGAGCAACTGGCGGGTGCGCTACGCCGAGGGAACCACCGTGCCGGACAGCACGGCCTGGACGGACATCACCGGAAGCGATGCCACCACCACCAGCCACACGGTGACGGGCCTGAATAGCGACGGCACCTACACCTTCCAGGTGCGCGCGGTGAACGGTGGCGGCGCCGGCCCAGTCAGTGAAGTGAGCCTGGACAACCAGGCGCCGCGGGTGGCGAGCATTGTGCGACATGATCCGCCAACTTCACCCACCAACGCAGTGACCTTGACCTGGCGGGTGACGTTCAGCGAGGCGGTGGTGAATGTGTCCGACGATGACTTCCACGTTGCGGGTACGGACGGGGCGGAGACGGCGACGGCAGTCGGCACGGACGGCACCACCTGGGACGTGAAGGTGGCCGGTGGCAATTTGGTGGTGCTGGCCGGCACGGTGAACCTGGAGTTCGTACAAGGCCACGACATCCAGGATGCCGCCGGCAACGCGCTGACCGACACCACGCCGACGGGGACCAACGACGACACCTACCTGCTGGACAGGACCCCTCCACACGTAACTTCAATTCACCGTTACGACAGCGAAACTGGGAACACCGACGCGAAGTCCCCGACCAACCGGGATTCGGTGCAGTGGGCGGTTCAATACAACGAAAGCATGCGCCATTCGGGGGCCGGCAGTGCGGCTGCCTATACGGTTACCTTCGTGCCGGCGATCACGCAGGAGCCGACGCTGACCGTGACCCCGGGGGCCGATGATCCGAATACCTGCGGAGTCTACGCTCCCTACGTCGTAAACATTTCCGGCGGCGCGTTGGCTGGCTACAACGGCACGGCCACCTTGACGCTGAATCATGCGCAGGTCACGGACTGCGTTGGCAATACGCTCCGTAACCGGACCCCGCCCCGCGGCAATCAGATTACGTACGAGTTGGACAACACGGCGCCAACGGTGGCCATCACGGGCGTTTCCGGAACGGTCAACGCAGCGGTGGATGCCACCTTCACCTTCAGCGAGTCCGTCACCGGCTTCGAGGCCGGCGACATCACATTGACCAACGCCGACGCTTCGGACTTCGCCCAACCGGATCCGGCAGCGCCGGTCTACACGGCGAAGATCACGCCGAAGGCCGAGGGCGAGTTCAGCGTCGCCGTGGCGGCGGGCGTGGCCCAGGACGCCGCCGGCAACGACAACGCCGCCGCGACCACGGTCACCGCTATCTACGACGAACTGGAGCCGCCCGCCAAGCCGAGGAGCCTGGTCGCCATAGCCGGCGACGCGGAAGTCACCCTGATCTGGGCCAACCCCGGTGACGACAGCATCACCAAGTACCAGGTTTTCAACTCTGAAACCGTGGGGATCAACCTGTGGGATGACATTCCGGACAGCGGCGCCGACACCGTCACCCACACAGTGACCGGCCTGACCAACGGCACCGAGTACACCTTCCAGATCCGCGCCGTGGCCGGCAGCCTGCTGGGCGAGGCCTCCGACGCAGTCAAGGCGACGCCGCAAGTGGCGGTCCCGGACGCCCCGGACAACCTGACGGCCACCGCGGGCGACCGCTCGGTGAGCCTGAGCTGGGACCTGCCCACCAACGCCAGCGCGCTGGACAAGGTGCAGGTGCGCCACCAGGCCCGGGGCGAGACCACCTGGGAGCCCTGGACCGACCTGGCCGCGGACGCCACCACCCACACCGTGACCAACCTGAAGAACGGCCAGGACTACCTCTTCGAAGTGCGCGCGGAGAGCGCGTCCGGCGCCGGCCCGGCGGCGCGGACGGCCGGAACGCCGAAGCTGGCGGTCCCCGGCGCCCCGACCGGACTCAGCGCCACGGCGGGCAACGCCGAAGTGGATCTGAGCTGGACGCTGCCCACCAACACCAGCGAGATCGACACCGTGCAGGTGCGCTGGAAGGCCACGGTGGACCTGCCGTTTGACGACGCCCGCGACAAATGGACCGACCTGCCGTCCTCCGACGCCACCAACCACAAGGTCACCGGCCTGACCAACGGCACCGGCTACACCTTTGAAGTGCGCGCCACCAACAGCGCCGGCAACGGCGAGCCGGCCACCGGCGCAGCGACCCCGCGGGCGCCCCCACTGGATACGCCTGGCGCGCCGACCAACCTGAGCACGGTGCCCGGCGACACCGAAGTGGTGGTGCTGTGGACCCTGCCGACCAACACCAGCCAAATCGACAGCGTCGAGCTGCGCCACAAGGTGAAGACGGCCCCCGACACCGGCTGGAGCGAGTGGAGCTCCCTGGTCGGCACGGCGGAGCGGTCCCGGGTGACGGGCCTGGTCAACGGCACCGACTACCTGTTCGAAGTCCGCGCGGTGAACACCGCGGGCACGGGTCCGTCGGCGAGCGTGGAGGGCACGCCGGAGCTGGCGAAGCCTTCGGCCCCGAGCAATCTGCAGGCCAGCGCGGGCGATACCCAGGTGACCCTGACCTGGGACCTGCCGGACAAGGGCACGGTGGTCACCATCGACGTGCGTCACAAGAAGAAGACGGACAAGAGCTGGAGCCAATGGACCCTGCTGGCCAAGGACGCCACCACCCACACCGAAACCGGCCTCGACAACGGCGTGTCCTACGAGTTCGAGGTCCGTGCCACCAACGCCGCCGGCAGCAGCGACTCAGTGGCCGTGGACGCCCAGCCAAAGCTGGCGGTCCCGGACGCCCCCGGCAACCTGACCGCCGCCGTGGGCGACGGCGCGGTGGCCCTGACTTGGGATCTGCCGACCAACACCAGCGAAATCGACAGGCTGCAGGTGGCATACAAGCTGAAGAGCGCGGCGAACTTCCAGCCTTGGGTTGATCTGGCGAAGGACGCGACCAGCCACGAGGTCACCGGCCTGACCAACGGCACCGAGTACACGTTCATCGTGCGCGCGCTGAACGGCGCGGGCCGCGGCGCCGTGGCGGAGGTGGATTCGACGCCGGTGGCGGTGCCGACCGCACCGACCGGCCTGGCGGCGGCCCCCGGCGACACCCAAGTCGTCCTGAGCTGGACCCTGCCGACAAACTCCGGCGTGCTGACCAAGGTGCAGGCGCGCCACAAGGCGGACACGGCGAAAGACTGGGAGGCCTGGGTTGACCTGGCGGCGAACGCCACCACCCACACCGTGACGGGCCTGACCAACGGCGAGCTGTACAACTTCGAGGTGCGGGCGGAGAACGCCTCCGGCCCCGGCGCGGCGGCGTCGGTCTCGGCCACCCCGGTGCCCCCGCTGGTGGCGCCTGGGGCGCCGACCAACCTGAGCGCGGTGCCCGGCGACACCGAGGTGGTGGTGCTGTGGACGTTGCCGACCAACACCAGCCGTATCGACAGCGTCGAGCTGCGCCACAAGGTGAAGATGGCCCCCGACACCGGCTGGAGCGCATGGAGCTCCCTGGCGGGCACGGCGGAGCGGTCCCGGGTGACGGGCCTGGTCAACGGCACCGACTACCTGTTCGAGGTCCGCGCGGTGAACGCCGCGGGCACGGGCCCGTCGGCCAGCGTGGAGGGCACGCCGCAGCTGGCGAAGCCCTCGGCCCCGAGCAACCTGCAGGCCAGCGCGGGCGACACAACGGTGACCCTGACCTGGGACCTGCCGGACAAGGGCACGGTCGACACCATCGACGTGCGCCACAAGAAGAAGACGGACACGGCCTGGAGCCAATGGACCCTGCTGGCCAAGGACGCCACCACCCACACTGAGACCGGCCTCGATAACGGCGTGACCTACGAGTTCGAAGTCCGCGCCAGCAACCTCGCCGGCAGCAGCGACTCGGTGGCCGTGGCCGCCCAGCCGAAGCTGGCGGTGCCCGAAGCCCCGACGAGCCTGACGGCAACCGGCGGCAACGCTCAGGTCGAATTGAGCTGGACCCTGCCGACGAACGCCAGCGTGATCGGCGCCGTGCAGGTGCGCTGGAAAGCCACCGCCGACCTGCCGTTCACCGCCAGCGACGCCTGGACCGACCTCGCCGGCACGGCCACCGCCTACACGGCGACGGGCCTAACCAACGGCACCGGCTACACCTTCGCGGTGCGCGCCACCAACACTGCCGGCAACGGCTCCGCGGCCACCGTCGCGGCCACGCCGATGGCCCCGACCCAGGCGCGCACGCTGACCTACACCTTCTCCGATAACGGCAGCACCGTGACCATCGCCGCCTCGGGCAGCCTGGATACCTCAGGCTTCAATTTTGATCGAGTCGGTGTGCCGGCGGATCTCTCGAGGATCCGGATGAACGATACGGAAATCTGGGGCATCCACCCGCCCAATTCCATCCCGATCAAACGTTATGACTCGCTGCCGGACTTCGTGACCACCGGCGAGACGTCCTACGGTGGCACTAGCGAACTGGAAAACATGGTCAATTACAGTTCTAGCTATTACATCCGGTTCAGCACCTATTCCAAGTACTTGGAAATGGACAGCGCCAATTTCACCGGCGACATCTACCAGATCGCGAACGGCGCGGCGACCTTCGATGGCACCTTGCAATCCACGCTGGGCGACAACGACTTCGACATCGAATTCGCCATCGGCAACCAGAAGATCGTGTTCCAGACGGCAAACCCGGCCACGGTGCCAAACGCGCCAACCGGGCTGACGGCGACCGCGGGCAGTACCCAGGTTGACCTGGCTTGGACCAACCCGAACGACAGCAACATCACCAGGTACCAAGTGCGCTACGGCGCGGGTTCCAACGTGCCCACTACCGCCAACTGGGAAGACATCACCGGCAGCGGCGCCGGCACCACCAGCCACACGGTCACCGGCCTGACCAACGGCACCCAATACGCCTTCGAAATCCGCGCCGTGAACGCCCGCGGCAACAGCGACGCCTCCGACACCGCCACCGCGACGCCGCGGGTCGACACTGATCCCAGCTTCGGCACCGAGGCCATTGACGACCAGAACTACACCCGGAACACGGCCATCGCCACGCTGACCCTGCCCGAAGCCACCGGCGGCAACGGCACCCTGACCTACAGCCTGAGCCCGAACGCCCCGGCCGGCCTGAACTTCGACGCCACCAACCGCACCCTCACCGGCACCCCGAGCGCGGTCCAGGATGCGACGCAGTACACCTACACCGTCACCGACGCCGACGGCGACACGGCCAGCCTGACGTTTAACATCACCATATCGGAGGCGGTCGAGCCGCCGGCCAAGCCCAGTAACTTCAATGCCAGGGCAGGTGACACCCGGGTCACGTTGACCTGGAACGACCCGCGCGACCGCAGCATCACCAAGTACCAGGTGACGGACCACACGGGTGTGGGGTATGACTCGTGGGTGGACATTCTCAACAGCGGCGCGACGACCACCAGCCACACGGTGGAGAACCTGACCAACGGCACCGAGTACACGTTCCAGGTACGGGCAGTGGTGGGCACGGCCGCCGGCCCGCCCTCGGATGAGCGCAAGGCCATTCCTGAGTTGGCGGTGCCGGACGCCCCGACCGAACTGAAGGCGACCCCGGGCGACACCCGGGTCACCTTGAATTGGGTATTGCCGACCAACGCCAGCGAGCTTGACAAGGTACAGGTGCGCTACCGGCGGATCACTGAGGCGACCTGGTCGGCGTGGGTGGACCTGGCTGCGGATGCGACGGAGCACACGGTAACGAACCTGAAGAACGGTCAGACCTACCAGTTTGCGGTGCGTGCGGTGAACACCGCGGGCGAGGGCGAGGCGCGGATAACGGCGCGCCCGGTGCTGGCGATACCGGGTGAGCCGACGGACCTGACCGCGGCGCCTGGCGACCAGCAGGTGACCCTGACCTGGGTATTGCCGACTAATACCAGCGAAATTGACTGGGTGGATGTGGCCTACAAGGAGAAGAGTGCGACGAACTACCGGCCGTGGGTGACCCTGGAAGACGAGGATGCGACCACGCACACGGTTACGGGCCTGACCAACGGCACCGAGTACACGTTCATCGTGCGTGCGCGCAACGATGCGGGCCGTGGCGCGGTGGCGAGCGTGGATGCGACGCCGCTGGCGGTGCCGTCCGCGCCGACCGGCTTGGCGGCGACCCCCGGCGACACGCAAGTCGGCCTGAGTTGGACCCTGCCGACCGGCTCGGGCGTGTTGACCAAGGTGCAGGCGCGCCACAAGGCGGACACGGCGAAGTCCTGGCAGGCCTGGGTGGACCTGGCCGCGGACGCCACCACCCACACGGTGACGGGTCTGACCAACGGGCAGTTGTATAACTTTGAGGTGCGGGCGGAGAACGCTTCTGGCGCCGGCGCGGCGGCGTCGGTCTCGGCCACCCCGGTTCCCCCGCTGGTGACGCCTGGTGCGCCGACCAACCTGAGCACGGTGCCCGGCGACACCGAGGTGGTGGTGCTGTGGACGCTGCCCACCAACACCAGCCGTATCGACAGCGTTGAGCTGCGCCACAAGGTGAAGACGGCCCCCGACACCGGCTGGAGCGAGTGGAGCTCGCTGGCCGGCACGGCGGAGCGGTCCCGGGTGACGGGTCTGGTCAACGGCACCGACTACCTGTTCGAAGTCCGCGCGGTGAACACCGCGGGCACGGGTCCGTCGGCGAGCGTGGAGGGCACGCCGGAGCTGGCGAAGCCTTCGGCCCCGAGCAACCTGCAGGCCAGCGCGGGCGACACCCAAGTGACCCTGACCTGGGACCTGCCGGACAAGGGCACCGTGGACAGCATCGACGTGCGCCACAAGAAGAAGACGGACAAGAGCTGGAGCGTCTGGACCCTGCTGGCCAAGGACGCCACCACCCACACCGAAATCGGCCTCGACAACGGCGTGAGCTACGAGTTCGAGGTCCGTGCCACCAACGCCGCCGGCAGCAGCGACTCGGTGGCCGTGGACGCCCAGCCGAAGCTGGCGATCCCCGAAGCCCCCGGCAACCTGACCGCGGCGCCGGGCGACGGCAAGGTTCGCCTGACCTGGGACCTGCCGACCAACACCAGCGAAATCGACAGGCTGCAGGTGGCATACAAGCTGAAGAGCGCGGCGAACTTCCAGCCTTGGGTTGATCTGGCGAAGGACGCGACCAGCCACGAGGTCACCGGCCTGACCAACGGCACCGAGTACACGTTCATCGTGCGCGCGCTGAACGGCGCGGGCCGCGGCGCCGTGGCGGAGGTGGACGCGACGCCGGTGGCGGTGCCGACCGCGCCGACCGGCCTGGCGGCGGCCCCCGGCGACACGCAGGTCGTCCTGAGCTGGACCCTGCCGACCGATTCGGGCGTGCTGACCAAGGTGCAGGCGCGCCACAAGGCGGACACGGCGAAGCAGTGGCAGGCCTGGGTTGACCTGGCCGCGGACGCCACCACCCACACCGTGACCGGCCTGACCAACGGCGGGCTGTACAACTTCGAGGTGCGGGCGGAGAACGCCTCCGGCGCCGGCGCGGCGGCGTCGGTCTCGGCCACTCCGGTGCCCCCGCTGGTGGCGCCGGGCGCGCCGACCAACCTGAGCGCGGTGCCCGGCGACACCGAGGTGGTGGTGCTGTGGACGCTGCCGACCAACACCAGAAAGATCGACAGCGTCGAGCTGCGCCACAAGGTGAAGACGGCCCCCGACACCGGCTGGAGCGAGTGGAGCTCCCTGGCGGGCACGGCGGAACGTTCCCGGGTGACGGGTCTGGTCAACGGCACCGACTACCTGTTCGAAGTCCGCGCGGTGAACACCGCGGGCACGGGTCCGTCGGCCAGCGTGGAGGGCACGCCGGAGCTGGCGAAGCCTTCGGCCCCGAGCAACCTGCAGGCCAGCGCCGGCGACACCCAAGTGACCCTGACCTGGGACCTGCCGGACAAGGGCACGGTGGTCACCATCGACGTGCGCCACAAGAAGAAGACGGACACGGCCTGGAGCCAATGGACCCTGCTGGCCGCGGACGCCACCACCCACACCGAAACCGGCCTCGACAACGGCGTGAGCTACGAGTTCGAGGTCCGCGCCACCAACGCCGCCGGCAGCAGCGACTCGGTGGCCGTGGCCGCCCAGCCGAAGCTGGCGATCCCCGAAGCCCCAACGAGCCTGGCGGCCAACGCCGGCAACGCCCAGGTCGAATTGAGCTGGATCCTGCCGACGAACGCCAGCGTAATCGGCGCCGTGCAGGTGCGCTGGAAGGCCACCGCCGACCTGCCGTTCACCGCCAGCGACGCCTGGACCGACCTCGCCGGCACGGCCACCGCCTACACGGCGACGGGTCTGACCAACGGCACCGGCTACACCTTCGCGGTGCGCGCCACCAACACCGCCGGCAACGGCCCCGCGGCCACCGCCACGGTCACGCCGGTGGTGGTGCCCGCCCTTGATGTGTCTGAGACCAACCTCTGGGTGCCCGGAGGCGGCAGCGATACCTTCACCGTGAAGTTGACTACCGCGCCCAGCGGCCCGGTCAAGGTGGCGGTGGTCAGCAACGAGTCGGACGCGACCGTGACCCCGGCCAGCCTGAACTTCTCCACCACGGATTACGCCACGGCCCAAACCGTGACCGTGAACATGGCCGAGTACCGCAGGCCCTTTGGCGGCAATGGCACAGTGACCCTGAGCGCCAGCGGCGGCGGCTACGACGGCATCGCCGCTTCCGTGCAGGTCGCGTCCGTGCCCGTGTTGAAATCGATCGAGCGGAACAAGCCGACCGAATCGATCACAAACGCGGATAGAGTGCGGTGGAAAGTCTCCTTCAGCGAGCGCGTCCACTTCAACGACGCTTTCAAGTCGTCGTCCTACGCGACTTCATTCAGTCCGGAGTTGACAAACCCACCCGCGCCCGTGGTGTCGGCAGGGGCTCTCCTGCCGGGCTGCAATGGCAGCCGCACCTACGACGTGCATATCGGCGACTTCAACGCAAGCACCAGTCTGGACGACTACAACGGAACGGTCACGCTGACGCTGAAGCCGGGCGTGAGAATTCGAAGCTGCACCGGCGTGTCGATTGGAGACCGAACGCCGACGGGACCGGTTGAGTCGTTCACGCTGGACAATATCGCGCCAACGGTGGCCATCACCGGCGTTTCAGGCACGGTCACCGCGGCGGTGGACGCCACCTTCACCTTCAGCGAGCCGGTCACCGGCTTCGAGGCCGGCGACATCACGCTGACCAATGCCGACGCTTCGGATTTCGCCCAATCGGGTAGCGGGGACGGGTCGACCTACACCGCCAAGATCACGCCGAAGGCTGCTGGCGAATTCAGCGTTGGCGTGGCGGCGAATGTGGCGAAGGACACCGCCGGCAATGCCAACACGGCCGCGACAACGGTCACCGCAATCTACCAGTTGCCGAACAACCCGCCGGTGGTGGACAAGGCGATCCCGGACGCGGAGCTAAACGAGGGCAAGTCCGGTACGGTGGACCTGTCGGCGGTGTTCAGCGACCCGGACAAGGACCCGCTGACCTTCAGTGCGGTATCGAGTGCGCCCGCCCAGGTGACGGTGTCGGTGGACGGCTTCACGCTCACGTACACGTCGGTGTCGGCCGGCAAGCCGACGGTAACCGTGACGGCGGACGATGGCAGGGGCGGAACGGTCTCGACCACGTTCACGGTGACGGTGCACGCGTTGCTGAACGATCCGCCGGAGGTCGTCAAGCCGATCGAAGACCTGACGCTATTGGTAGGCGAAAGTCGGGACGTGGACGTGTCTCTGGTGTTCAACGACCCGGACAAGGACCCGTTGACCTATACGGCAAGCTCGGACGACACATCGAAGGCGACGGTGACGGTGAAGGAGTCGACGGTGACGGTTGCCGGGGTCGCGGCTGGCGCGGCCACGGTGACGGTGACGGCGGACGACAACAAGTCGGGCACGGCGGACAACGAGTTCACCGTGACGGTGGAGGCGGACACCACGCCGAGCTTCGGCACCCAGACCATCGCCGACCAGAACTACACCCGGAACACGGCCATCTCGACCTTGACCCTGCCCGCAGCCACCGGCGGCAACGGCACCCTGACCTACAGCCTCAGCTCGGCCCTCCCGAAGGGCCTGGCCTTCGACGCCGACGCCCGCACCCTCAGCGGCACCCCGACCGAGATCCAGAGTGCGACGGCCTACACCTACACCGTCACCGACGCCGACGGCGACACGGCCAGCCTCAAGTTCACCATCACCGTCGCGGAAGCGGTGGTGCCGCCCGCCAAGCCCAGGAACTTCACCGCTGTAGCCGGCGACATGGAAGTCACCCTGAACTGGGAAGATCCCAGGGACGACAGCATCACCAAGTACCAGATATTCGACTTTGAAAACGTGGGGATCGACCTGTGGGATGACATTCCGGGCAGCGGCGCCGACACCATCACCCACACCGTGACCGGCCTGACCAACGGCACCGAGTACACCTTCCAGATCCGCGCCGTGGCCGGCAGCCTCCTGGGCGACGCCTCCGACGCGGTCAAGGCGACGCCGCAAGTGGCGGTCCCGGACGCCCCGGACAACCTGACGGCCACCGCGGGCGACCGCTCGGTGAGCCTGAGCTGGGACCTGCCCACCAACGCCAGCGTGCTGGACAAGGTGCAGGTGCGCCACCAGGCCCGGGGCGAGACGACCTGGGAGCCCTGGACGGACCTGGCGGCGGACGCCACCACCCACACCGTGGCCAACCTGAAGAACGGCCAGGACTACCTCTTTGAAGTGCGCGCGGAGAGCGCGTCCGGCGCCGGCCCGGCGGCGCGGACGGTGGGAAGGCCGGAGTTGGCGGTCCCCGGCGCCCCGACCGGGCTCAGCGCCACGGCGGGCAACGCCGAAGTGGACCTGAACTGGACGCTGCCCACCAACACCAGCGAGATTGTCACCGTGCAGGTGCGCTGGAAGGCGACGGCGGGCCTGCCGTTCGACGACGCCCGCGACGCCTGGACCGACCTTCCGTCCTCCGCGGCCACCAACCACAAGGTCACCGGCCTGACCAACGGCACCGGCTACACCTTCCAGGTGCGCGCCACCAACAAGGCTGGCAACGGCGAGCCGGCCACCGGCGCGGCGACGCCGCGGGCGCCCCCGCTGGTTACGCCGGGCGCGCCGACCAACCTGAGCACGGTGCCCGGCGACACCGAGGTGGTGGTGCTGTGGACCCTGCCCACCAACACCAGCCGGATCGACAGCGTCGAGCTGCGCCACAAGGTGAAGACGGCCCCCGACACCGGCTGGAGCGAGTGGAGCTCGCTGGCCGGCACGGCGGAGCGGTCCCGGGTGATGGGCCTGGTCAACGGCACCGACTACCTGTTCGAGGTCCGCGCCAAGAACGCTGCGGGCACAGGCCCTTCGGCCAGCGTAGAGGGCACGCCGAAGCTGGCGAAGCCTTCGGCCCCGAGCAACCTGCAGGCCAGCGCCGGCGACACAACGGTGACCCTGACCTGGGACCTGCCGGACAAGGGCACCGTGGACACCATCGACGTGCGCCACAAGAAGAGGGCGGACACGAGCTGGGGCCAATGGACCCTGCTGGCGGCGGATGCCACCACCCACACCGTGACCAGTCTTGACAACGGCGTGCCCTACGAGTTCGAGGTCCGCGCCACCAACGCCGCCGGCAGCAGCGACTCGGTGGCCGTGGCCGCCCAGCCGAAGCTGGCGATTCCCGACGCCCCCGGCAACCTGACCGCCGCCGTGGGCGACGGAGCGGTGGCCCTGACCTGGGACCTGCCCACCAACACCAGCGAAATCGACAAGATGCAGGTGGCATACAAGGTGAAGGGCGCGGCGAAATTCCTGCCCTGGGTGGACCTGGCGAAGGACGCCACCAGTTACGACATCACCGGCCTGACCAACGGCACCGAGTACACGTTCATCGTGCGCGCGCTGAACGGCGCGGGCCGCGGCGCCTTGGCGGAGGTGGACGCGACGCCCGAAGCGGGGCCGGGCAAGGTGCCGTCCGCCCCCGCCAATCTGGCGGCGACGACCGGCGACACCCAGGTGACGTTGACGTGGACCCACGCGCGGGACAACAGCATCACCAAGTACCAGGTCCGCTATGTTGAAGGCGCCAGCGTGCCCGACAGCGAGCCTTGGACCGACATCGCTGGCAGCAACGCCGGCACCACCGGCCACACGGTGACCGGTCTCGCCAACGGCAAGCAGCACGCCTTCGAGATCCGCGCGGTGAACGCCGACGGCGCCGGCGCGGCCTCGGCGGTGACGGCGACGCCGAAGCTGGCGATCCCCGAAGCCCCCGGCAACCTGACCGCCGCCGTGGGCGACGGCGCGGTGAGCCTGACCTGGGACGTGCCGACCAACACCAGCGAAATCGACAGGCTGCAGGTGGCATACAAGCTGAAGAGCGCGGCGAACTTCCAGCCTTGGGTTGACCTGGCGAAGGACGCGACCAGCCACGAGGTCACCGGCCTGACCAACGGCACCGAGTACACGTTCATCGTGCGCGCGCTGAACGGCGCGGGCCGCGGCGCCGTGGCGGAGGTGGACGCGACGCCGGTGGCGGCGCCGACCGCGCCGACCGGCCTGGCGGCGGCCCCCGGCAACACCCAAGTCGTTCTGAGCTGGACCCTGCCGACCGATTCGGGCGTTCTGACCAAGGTGCAGGCGCGCCACAAGGCGGACACGGCGAAGCAGTGGCAGGCCTGGGTTGACCTGGCCGCGGACGCCACCACCCACACCGTGACCGGCCTGACCAACGGCGGGCTGTACAACTTCGAGGTGCGGGCGGAGAACGCCTCCGGCGCCGGCGCGGCGGCGTCGGTCTCGGCCACTCCGGTTCCCCCGCTGGTGGCGCCGGGCGCGCCGACCAAACTGAGCGCGGTGCCCGGCGACACCGAAGTGGTTGTGCTGTGGACGCTGCCCACCAACACCAGCCGGATCGACAGCGTCGAGCTGCGCCACAAGGTGAAGACGGCCCCCGACACCGGCTGGAGCGAGTGGAGTTCGCTGGCAGGCACGGCGGAGCGGTCCCGGGTGACGGGCCTGGTCAACGGCACCGACTACCTGTTCGAAGTCCGCGCGGTGAACACCGCGGGCACGGGCCCGTCAGCCAGCGTGGAGGGCACGCCGGAGCTGGCGAAGCCTTCGGCCCCGAGCAACCTGCAAGCCAGCGCCGGCGACACCCAAGTGACCCTGACCTGGGACCTGCCGGACAAGGGCACGGTCGACACCATCGACGTGCGTCACAAGAAGAAGACGGACACGGCCTGGAGCCAATGGACCCTGCTGGCCAAGGACGCCACCACCCACACCGAGACCGGTCTCGACAACGGCGTGAGCTACGAGTTCGAGGTCCGCGCCAGCAACACCGCCGGCAGCAGCGCCTCGGTGGCGGTGGCCGCCCAGCCGAAGCTGGCGGTGCCGGACGCCCCGACGAGCCTGACGGCAACCGCCGGCAACGCCCAGGTCGAATTGAGCTGGACCCTGCCGACCAACGCCAGCGTGATCGGCGCCGTGCAGGTGCGCTGGAAGGCGACGGCGGATCTGCCGTTCACCGCCAGCGACGCTTGGACCGACCTCGCCGGCACGGCCACCGCCTACACGGCGACGGGCCTGACCAACGGCACCGGCTACACCTTCGCGGTGCGCGCCACCAACACCGCCGGCGACGGCCCCGCGGCCACCGCCGCGGCCACACCGATGGCGCCCTCGACTCCAGCGCGCACGCTGACCTTCACCTTCTCCGATGACGGCACCACCACCACCATTGCCGCCTCCGGAAGCCTGGATATGTCTGGCTTCACAGATGTCGGGGATACCGTGCCGCAACACGTCATTTACATCAAGATAGACGATACCGATGAACTCTGGGCTTTTCATCCGGCGTCGCTGAGCAACGGCGCCCCATCGAGGCGCTACGAGGATCTGCCGGACTTCACCAAGACCGGTAGGAGTTCCTTCACGGGTTACAACGAAATATTAAACCTGGCCAACTACAGCAACGATTTCACCATCCTGTTCAACACCTACCGCAAGTACATGGTCGTGGACAAGGCCAGCCTCAACGGGGACATCTATAACCCGACGGGCAAGACGGTAACGTACTCCGGCACCGTGCTCGATACCTTGGGCGACAACGATTTCCACATCGAACTTGCGTTTGGCAACCAGAAGATCGTTTACACGGCAACACCGCCGCCGGTACCCGCCGTGCCCGCCAACCTGGCCGCCGCGCCCGGCGACACCGAAGTCACGCTGAGCTGGAACAACCCGAACGATTCCAGCATCACCAAGTACCAGTTCCGCCAGGCCCAGGGCCAAACCGTGCCCGGCAGCACCGCCTGGGCCGACATCACCGGCAGCGGCGCCGCCACCACCAGCCACACGGTCACCGGCCTGACCAACGGCCAGCAATACGCCTTCCAGATCCGGGCGGTGAACAACGCCGGCAACAGCGACGCCTCCGACACCGCCACCGCGACGCCGCGGGCCGACACCACGCCCAGCTTCGGCACCGAAACCATTGTCGACCAGAACTACACCCGCAACACGGCCATCGCCACGCTGACCCTGCCCGCAGCCACCGGCGGCAACGGCACCCTGACCTACAGCCTGAGCCCGAACGCCCCGGCGGGCCTGAACTTCGACGCCACCAACCGCACCCTCACCGGCACCCCGAGCGCGGTCCAGGATGCGACGCAGTACACCTACACCGCCTCCGACGCCGACGGCGACACGGCCAGCCTCACGTTCAACATCACCGTCGCCGAGGCGGTGGAGCCACCCCACAGTCCCAGCAACCTGTTCGCCATAGCCGGCGACACCAAGGTCACCCTGGTCTGGACAAATCCGAACGACCCCACCATCACCGGTTACGAGGTTCTCTACCAATACGGCTCCGATCCCTGGGAACCCATCGAGGGCAGCGACGCCACGACCACCCGCCACACCGTGGAGAACCTGGTCAACGGCACGGAGTACACCTTCCAGATCCGCGCCGTGGCCGGCAAAGTCCCGGGCGATCCCTCGATCGCGGTCAAGGCGACGCCGCAGGTGGCGGTTCCCGACGCCCCGGACAACCTGACGGCCACCGCGGGCGACCGCTCGGTGAGCCTGAGCTGGGACCTGCCCACCAACGCCAGCGTGCTGGACAAGGTGCAGGTGCGCCACCAGGCCCGGGGCGAGACGACCTGGGAGCCTTGGACGGACTTGGCGGCGGACGCCACCACCCACACCGTGACCAATCTAAAGAACGGCCAGGACTACTTCTTCGAAGTGCGCGCGGAGAGCGCGTCCGGCACCGGCCCGGCGGCGCGGACGGCCGGAAGGCCGGAGCTGGCGGTCCCCGGCGCCCCGACCAGGCTCAGCGCCTCGGCGGGCAACGCCGAAGTGGACCTGGCCTGGACGCTGCCCACCAACACCAGCGAGATCGACGCCGTGCAGGTGCGCTGGAAGGCCACGGCGGACCTGCCGTTCGACGACGACCGCGACAAGTGGACCGACCTGCCGTCCGCCGACGCCACCAGCCACAAGGTCACCGGCCTGACCAACGGCACCGGTTACACCTTCCAGGTGCGCGCCACCAACAGCGCCGGCAACGGCGACCCCGCCACCGGCGCGGCGACGCCGCGGGCGCCCCCGCTGGTTGCGCCTGGCGCGCCGACCAACCTGAGCACGGTGCCCGGCGACACCGAGGTGGTGGTGCTGTGGACCCTGCCGACCAACACCAGCCGTATCGACAGCGTCGAGCTGCGCCACAAGGTGAAGACGGCCCCCGACACCGGCTGGAGCGCATGGAGTTCCCTGGCGGGCACGGCGGAGCGGTCCCGCGTGACGGGCCTGGTCAACGGCACCGACTACCTGTTCGAGGTCCGCGCCAAGAACGCCGCGGGCACAGGCCCGTCGGCGAGCGTCGAGGGCACGCCGAAGCTGGCGAAGCCCTCGGCCCCGAGCAACCTGCAGGCCAGCGCCGGCGACACCCGGGTGACCCTGACCTGGGACCTGCCGGACAAGGGCACCGTGGACAGCATCGACGTGCGCCACAAGAAGAGGGCGGACACGAGCTGGGGCCAATGGACCCTGCTGGCCAAGGACGCCACCACCCGCACCGTGACCAGTCTTGACAACGGCGTGCCCTACGAGTTCGAGGTCCGCGCCACCAACGCCGCCGGCAGCAGCGACTCGGTGGCCGTGGCCGCCCAGCCGAAGCTGGCGGTCCCGGACGCCCCCGGCAATCTGACCGCAACAGTGGGCGACGGCGCGGTGGCCCTGACCTGGGACCTGCCCACCAACACCAGCGAAATTGACAAGATGCAGGTGGCATACAGGGAGTCGGGCGCGGCCAACTACCAACCCTGGGTCGACCTGGCGAAAGACGCGACCAGTTACGACGTCACCGGCCTGACCAACGGCACCGAGTACAACTTCATCGTGCGCGCGCTGAACGGCGCGGGCCGCGGCGCCGAGGCGAAGGTGGACGCGACGCCCGAGGCGGGGCCGGGCAAGGTCCCATCTGCACCCGCCAATCTGAACGCAACGGCCGGCGACACCCAGGTGACGCTGACGTGGACCCACGCGCGGGACAACAGCATCACCAAGTACCAGATCCGCTACGTCGAAGGCGCGTCCGTACCCGACAGCGAGGACTGGACCGACATCGCTGGCAGCAACGCCGGCACCACCGGGCACACGGTGACCGGTCTCGCCAACGGCAAGCAGTACGCCTTCGAGATCCGCGCGGTGAACGCCGATGGCGCCGGCGCGGCCTCGGCGGTGACGGCCACGCCGAAGCTGGCGATCCCCGAAGCCCCCGGCAACTTCACTGCGGCGCCGGGCGACGGGAAGGTCGGCCTGACCTGGGACCTGCCCACCAACACCAGCGAAATCGACAGGCTGCAGGTGGCATACAAGCTGAAGAGCGCGGCGAACTTCCAGCCTTGGGTTGACCTGGCGAAGGACGCGACCAGCCACGAGGTCACTGGCCTGACCAACGGCACCGAGTACACGTTCATCGTGCGCGCGCTGAACGGTGCGGGCCGCGGCGCCGTGGCGGAGGTGGACGCGACGCCGGTGGCCGTGCCGACCGCGCCGACCGGCCTGGCGGCGGCTCCCGGCGACACCCAGGTCGTCCTGAGCTGGACCCTGCCGACCGATTCGGGCGTTCTGACCAAGGTGCAGGCGCGCCACAAGGCGGACACGGCGAAGCAATGGCAGGCCTGGGTTGACTTGGCCGCGGACGCCACCACCCACACCGTGACCGGCTTGAGCAACGGGGAGCTGTACAACTTCGAGGTGCGGGCGGAGAACGCCTCCGGCGCCGGCGCGGCGGCGTCGGTCTCGGCCACTCCGGTTCCCCCGCTGGTGGCGCCGGGCGCGCCGACCAACCTGAGCGCGGTGCCCGGCGACACCGAAGTGGTGGTGCTGTGGACGCTGCCCACCAACACCAGCCGGATCGACAGCGTCGAGCTGCGCCACAAGGTGAAGACGGCCCCCGACACCGGCTGGAGCGAGTGGAGCTCCCTGGCGGGCACGGCGGAGCGTTCCCGGGTGACGGGTCTGGTCAACGGCACCGACTACCTGTTCGAAGTCCGCGCGGTGAACACCGCGGGCACGGGTCCGTCGGCGAGCGTGGAGGGCACGCCGGAGCTGGCGAAGCCTTCGGCCCCGAGCAACCTGCAGGCCAGCGCCGGCGACACTCAGGTGACCCTGACCTGGAACCTGCCGGACAAGGGCACCGTCGACACCATCGACGTGCGCCACAAGAAGAAGACGGACACGAGCTGGAGCGAGTGGACCCTGCTGGCGGCGGACGCCACCACCCACACCGAGACCGGCCTCGACAACGGCGTGAGCTACGAGTTCGAGGTCCGCGCCAGCAACACTGCCGGAAGCAGCGACTCGGTGGCCGTGGCCGCCCAGCCGAAGCTGGCGGTGCCTGACGCCCCGACAAGTCTGACCGCAACCGGCGGCAACGCCCAGGTCGAATTGAGCTGGATCCTGCCGACGAACGCCAGCGTAATCGGCGCCGTGCAGGTGCGCTGGAAAGCCACCGCCGACCTGCCGTTCACCGCCACCGACGCCTGGACCGACCTCGCCGGCACGGCCACCGCCTACACGGCGACGGGCCTGACCAGCGGCACCGACTACACCTTCGCGGTGCGCGCCACCAACACCGCCGGCAACGGCCCCGCGGCCACCACCGCGGCCACACCGTTGGCGACGCCGTCGAGCGCCGACTTCACGCTGGAGGTATCCAAGCCGCGCACAAGGCTGAACGTGACGCGGGACAGCACGATCAGCGCGTTCCCGTACACGCCGGCGGACACCAAAGCGGCGTTCCGGGAGGTCGAGATTGTGACCCTGCCCGACACCGGCAAGCTGAAGACGATTCCCGCCTCCAGCAGGTCGAGGGTGGAAGAGAAGGACGTGGACCCCGGCGCCAAGATTCCGGTGATTGAGGTTCAAAATTCGTCGAGGGCGAGGGCTCTGGCCTTCTTCCCGCCCGAAGGCGACGCCGCCTTCGACACGACCTTCACCTTCAAGGTGATCGACACCGCCGGCGAGGCGTCGGCGGCGACCTACACGGCGACGCTGCGTTTTGAGGGAGACGAGGTAAACAGCAAGCCGGTATTCAACACCCTCTCCGTGGAGAAACAGACCTTCACGGTGGGCGAGACGGAGGACCGGGAGTTCCTGTGGTCGAACACGGGCGACGGCAAGTTGAAGTACGTGCTGACGCCGGCGCTGCCCGCGGGCCTGGTCTATGACGGCGACGGTCCGGACGACAGCGGCGTGGGCCTGGGCCAGAACAACGCGCCGCGCTTCACCGGCACGCCGGTGCGGGTGACGGCGGCCCAGACCTACACCTTGACCGTGACGGACACGGACAGCGTGACAGGCGCGACGGACGAGGACACGAGGACCTTCGACATCGAGGTGGTGGCCTCCACCGCGACCCTGAGCAAGCCGGCGAACTTCGCAGCGGAATTGGGCGCGAACACTGGCGAAGTGGACCTGTCCTGGTCCGCGATTGCCACAGCGAGCAACTGGCGGGTGCGCTACGCCGAGGGAACCACCGTGCCGGACAGCACGGCCTGGACGGACATCACCGGCAGCGACGCCACCACCACCAGCCACACGGTGACGGGCCTGACGAGCGGGGCCACCTACACCTTCCAGGTGCGCGCGGTGAACGGCGGCGGCGCCGGCCCGGCGAGCGACGAGGAGAGCGTGACGCTGGCGGGCCTGGTGGTGTCGCCAAACAGCCTCAAGATCAAGGCGGGCGCCAGCGGCGCCTTCACCGCGGCGCTGACCGCCGCGCCGAGCGGCACGGTGACGGTGGCGGTGACCAGCAACAACAGCGACGTCACGGTGGATGCGAGCTCGTCCAGCCTGACGTTCACCACCGGGGACTACGCCACCGCGCAGACGGTGACCTTGAACATGGCGGCGAACCCGACCAACGGGAACGCGACCATCGCCTTGAGCTCAAGCGGCGGCGGCTACGCCGGCCTGAGTGCCTCGGTGGCGGTGGGCCTGGATGCCGTGCCGAGCTTCGCCGCCGGCGTCTCGATTGACGACCAGAGCTACGTGCAGAACACGACCATCACGACGCTGAACCTGCCCGCTGCGAGCGGCGGCGACGGCACCCTGACCTACAGCCTGACTCCGGACGCCCCGGCGGGCCTGACCTTCGACGCCACGAACCGCACCCTTGCCGGCACGCCGTCTGGTTCGCAGAGGGAGACGGAGTACACCTACACCGCAACCGACAACGACGGCGACACGGCGAGTCTGACGTTCAAGATCACCATTGCGGCCGACAAGATGCCGAGCTTCGACGCCGGCGTCTCGATTGACGACCAGAGCTACGTGCAGAACGCCGCGATCGCGACGCTGAACTTGCCTGCGGCCACTGGCGGCGACACCCCGCTGACCTACACCCTGACTCCGGACGCCCCGGCGGGCCTGTCCTTCAACGCCACGAACCGCACCCTTACCGGCACGCCGTCGGGTTCGCAGAGGGAAACGGAGTACACCTACACCGTCACCGACAACGACGGCGACACGGCGAGTCTGACCTTCGACATCACGATCGCGGAAGACCTCGCACCGAGCTTCGACGCCGGCGTCTCGATTGACGACCAGAGCTACGTGCAGAACACCGCGATCACGACGCTGAACCTGCCCGCGGCGAGTGGTGGCGACACCCCGCTGACCTACACCCTGACTCCGGACGCCCCGGCGGGCCTGACCTTCGACGCCACGAACCGCACCCTTACCGGCACGCCGTCGGGCTTCCAGGGGGAAACGGAGTACACCTACTCCGTCACCGACAACGACGGCGATACGGCGAGTCTCAAGTTCAATATCACCATTGCGGCGGACAAGATGCCGAGCTTCGACGCCGGCGTCTCGATTGACGACCAGAGCTACGTGCAGAACGCCACGATCGCGACGCTGAACCTGCCCGCAGCCACAGGCGGCGACGGCACCCTGACCTACACCCTGACTCCGAACGCCCCGGCGGGCCTGACCTTCAACGCCACGAACCGCACGCTCACCGGCACGCCGTCGGGCTTCCAGGGGGAGACGGAGTACACCTACACCGTCACCGACAACGACGGCGACACGGCGAGCCTGACATTCAAGATCACCATTGCGGAGGATCTCGCACCGAGCTTCGCCGCCGGCGTCTCGATTGACGACCAGAGCTACGTGCAGAACACCGCGATCACGACGCTGAACCTGCCCGCGGCGAGTGGTGGCGACACCCCGCTGACCTACACCCTGACTCCGGACGCCCCGGCGGGCCTGACCTTCGACGCCACGAACCGCACCCTTGCCGGCACGCCGTCAGGCTTCCAGGGGGAGACGGAGTACACCTACACCGTCACCGACAACGACGGCGACACGGCGAGCCTGACCTTCGACATAACGATCGCGGAAGACCTCGTGCCGAGCTTCGACGCCGGCGTCTCGATCGACGACCAGAGCTACGTGCAGAACACCGCGATCACGACGCTGAACCTGCCCGTGGCGAGTGGTGGCGACACCCCGCTGACCTACACCCTGACTCCGAACGCCCCGGCGGGCCTGACCTTCAACGCCACGAACCGCACCCTTGCCGGCACGCCGTCGGGTTCCCAGGGGGAGACGGAGTACACCTACACCGCAACCGACAACGACGGTGACACGGCGAGCCTGACGTTCAAGATCACCATTGCGGCCGACAAGATGCCGAGCTTCGACACCGGCGTCTCGATTGACGACCAGAGCTACGTCCAGAACACGACCATCACGACGCTGAACCTGCCCGTGGCAAGTGGTGGCGACACCCCGCTGACTTACACCCTGACTCCGGATGCCCCGGCAGGCCTGACCTTCAACGCTACGAACCGCACCCTTGCCGGCACGCCGTCGAGTTCGCAAAGGGAGACGGAGTACACCTACACCGCAACCGACGATGACGGCGACACGGCGAGCCTGACGTTCAAGATCACCATTGCGGCGGACAAGATGCCGAGCTTCGACGCCGGCGTCTCGATTAACGACCAGAGCTACGTGCAGAACGCCGCGATCGCGACGCTGAACTTGCCCGTGGCAAGCGGCGGTGACACCCCGCTGACTTACACCCTGACTCCGGACGCCCCGGCGGGCCTGACCTTCGACGCCACGAACCGCACGCTCACCGGCACGCCGTCGGGCTTCCAGGGGGAGACGGAGTACACATACACCGTCACCGACTCCGACGGCGACACGGCGAGCCTGACGTTCAAGATCACCATTGCGGCCGACAAGATGCCGAGCTTCGACGCCGGCGTCTCGATTGACGACCAGAGCTACGTGCAGAACGCCGCGATCACGACGCTGAACCTGCCCGTGGCGAGTGGTGGCGACACCCCGCTGACCTACACCCTGACTCCGGACGCCCCGGCGGGCCTGACCTTCGACGCCACGAACCGCACGCTCACCGGCACGCCGTCAGGCTTCCAGGGGGAAACGGAGTACACCTACTCCGTCACCGACAACGACGGCGACACGGCGAGTCTCAAGTTCAATATCACCATTGCGGCGGACAAGATGCCGAGCTTCGACGCCGGCGTCTCGATTGACGACCAGAGCTACGTCCAGAACACGACCATCACGACGCTGAACCTGCCCGTGGCGAGTGGTGGCGACACCCCGCTGACCTACACCCTGACTCCGGACGCCCCGGCGGGCCTGACCTTCGACGCCACCAACCGCACCCTTGCCGGCACGCCGTCGGGCTTCCAGGGGGAGACGGAGTACACATACACCGTCACCGACTCCGACGGCGACACGGCGAGCCTGACGTTCAAGATCACCATTGCGGCCGACAAGATGCCGAGCTTCGACACCGGCGTCTCGATTGACGACCAGAGCTACGTGCAGAACGCCGCGATCGCGACGCTGAACTTGCCTGCGGCCACTGGCGGCGACACCCCGCTGACCTACACCCTGACTCCGGACGCCCCGGCGGGCCTGACCTTCGACGCCACCAACCGCACCCTTGCCGGCACGCCGTCGGGCTTCCAGGGGGAGACGGAATACACATACACCGTCACCGACTCCGACGGCGACACGGCGAGCCTGACGTTCAAGATCACCATTGCGGAGGATCTCGCACCGAGCTTCGACACCGGCGCCTCGATTGACGACCAGAGCTACGTCCAGAACACGACCATCACGACGCTGAACCTGCCCGTGGCGAGTGGTGGCGACACCCCGCTGACCTACACCCTGACTCCGGACGCCCCGGCGGGCCTGACCTTCGACGCCACCAACCGCACCCTTGCCGGCACGCCGTCGGGCTTCCAGGGGGAGACGGAGTACACATACACCGTCACCGACAACGACGGCGATACGGCGAGCCTGACGTTCAAGATCACCATTGCGGAGGATCTCGCACCGAGCTTCGACACCGGCGTCTCGATTGACGACCAGAGCTACGTCCAGAACACGACCATCACGACGCTGAACCTGCCCGTGGCGAGTGGTGGCGACACCCCGCTGACTTACACCCTGACTCCGGATGCCCCGGCGGGCCTGACCTTCGACGCCACGAACCGCACCCTTGCCGGCACGCCGTCAGGCTTCCAGGGGGAGACGGAGTACACCTACACCGTCACCGACAACGACGGCGACACGGCGAGCCTGACCTTCGACATCACGATCGCGGAAGACCTCGTGCCGAGCTTCGGGGATCAGACGATTCAGGATCTGACCTATATCCAAGATGAAGTCATCACGGCATTGACGCTGCCGGAGGCGACGGGCGGCGACGGCCTGCTGACCTACGGCATCAGCCCGGCGCTGCCGGCGGGTCTGGCCTTTGATGCGGCAACGCGCACGTTGAGCGGCACGCCGACGGAAGCGCAGGCCGCGACGACATTCACCTACACGGTAGAGGATTCAGACGACAACCGAGAGGCTTCCGACGCGGCGTCGCTGACCTTCGCGATAACGGTCGAGGCGGCGGTGGACAGTGCCCCGAGCTTCGGGGATCAGACGATCGAGGATCAGTCCTACACGCAAGATGAAGCCATCACGGCATTGACGCTGCCGGAGGCGACGGGCGGCGACGGCCTGCTGACCTACGGCATCAGCCCGGCGCTGCCGGCGGGTCTGGCCTTTGATGCGGCAACGCGCACGTTGAGCGGCACGCCGACGGAGGCGCAGGCCGCGACGACATACACCTATACGGTAGAGGATTCAGACGACAACCGAGAGGCTTCAGACGCGGCGTCGCTGACCTTCGCGATCACGGTCGAGGCGGCGGTGGACAGTGCCCCGAGCTTCGGGGATCAGACGATCGAGGATCAGTCCTACACGCAAGATGAAGCCATCACGGCATTGACGCTGCCGGAGGCGACGGGCGGCGACGGCCTGCTGACCTACAGCATCAGCCCGGCGCTGCCGGCGGGTCTGGCCTTTGATGCGGCAACGCGCACGTTGAGCGGCACGCCGACGGAAGCGCAGGCCGCGACGACATTCACCTACACGGTAGAGGATTCAGACGACAACCGAGAGGCTTCCGATGCGGCGTCGCTGACCTTCGCGATCACGGTCGAGGCGGACAACCGGGCGCCGGTTGTGGACAACCCGCTCGTCGATCTGACATTGGCGGAGGGCGCTTCGGTGACTGTGGACCTCTCCACGGTGTTCAGCGACCCGGATCTGGATTCACTGACCTTTGGCGCCCTCTCGGGAGACACCAGCATAGTGAAGGTGTCGCTGTCGGGCACGACGCTGACCATCACCGGCATGGCGACCGGCTCGGCTAGCGTCACGGTGACCGCAACCGATTCGTCTGGCGCCACAACCCAGAACACGTTCACTGTGAACGTGGCAGTGACCGCTGACAGTCAGGAGGCGTTGGAGGGCTGGATGACGCGCTTCGGCCGCGCCGTGGCCGAACAGGCCCTGGACGGCGTTGCCGAAAGGATGACGGCGCCACGCACCGCCGGCACCGAGGGCATCATTGGCGGGGCTGCGTTCAGGCTGGGCGGTCAGCAAGGCGCCGAGGCCGGCGCCTCATGGAACGGCATCCCTGGTGGGGGCGATGTATCGGCACCGTTCGGGGGAGCGGAGGTGGCTGGAGCCGGCCTGCAAACCCAATCCGGAAGCACTGATCTCGGCGATTCCCCGGTTCTGGCCCGCGACTACCCGCTCACGCAGACCCTTGGCCTTGGTGAAACGCTGCTCCAAAGCGGCTTCACCCTGACCGGAAAGCAAGACGCAAGCGGCGGCAATCTCGCCTTGTGGGGTCGCGTCGCGGAGTCTCGCTTCAGCAGCCGGGACGGCGCTTACAAGTCGGATGGCGAGGTGACTACGGGAATGCTGGGGCTGGACTATGGCACCAGGTCCTGGCTTGCGGGCGTTGCCGTCACGCAGAGTTCGGGCGAGGGAAGCGCCCTCAGCGACTCCGCGCTGTCGGCAGGGAAGGATGATGACGAAATCAGGACGTCACTTACCGCCGCCATACCGTACGGTTCCATTCAGGCAACCGATAGGCTCAAGCTCTGGGGCGCGGCGGGACTCGGCCGAGGAGAGTTGACGCTTCGGCCAGAGAATGGGCAGCCCCTGAAGTCGGATCTCGCCTGGACGATGTTTGCCGGGGGCGCTCGGAGTGAACTCCTTGAGCGAGAGTCGCGTTCCGGACTGGGCCTTGCGTTGACTTCGGATGCGCTGTGGGCGCGCACGAAGCTGGATCAGTCGATGGCGTTGCCCGAGAGCGAAGGCGAGATCAGCCGATTCCGGCTTGGTCTCGAGGGGAGCTGGACCATGGCCCTCGGAGATCAGGGGTCCTCTGTCGTCTCGAAGCTTGAGGCCGGCCTGCGCCACGATGGCGGCGATGCTGAGACCGGTCTCGGGGTGGAAGTTGGCGCCGGCCTGGCCTGGACCGTCCCGACCCTGGGCCTTGAACTGTCCTTGCAAGGCCGCACACTGGTTACGCACGCCGCCGAAGACTTCGAACACCGCGGTGTTGCCGTTTCGTTCCTCTACCACCCGAACCCGGTGGACGGACTTGGCCCGACGCTACGGCTCACTCAGGATTGGGGTGATCCGGCAAGCGGCGGACTCGAAGCGCTGTTCGCCAGGAGCCCGCTGGAAGCACGCCGCGGCAACGCGCAAGCTGGCCGGTACACCGCCGAAGCGGCTTACGGGTACCGCGCGTTCGGCGGGCGCTTCGTCAACGGTCCCCAGATGCGATTCAGCGGTACCGCCGACAGCATGGAGCTTGGGCTCGGCTGGTTCCTCGCGCCCACCCCCGATGCGCCGGATCTCACCGCTGGCCTGATGGTGACGCGTAGCGAGCACGACGGCCTCCATCCGGTGCATGGCGTGAATCTGGAGTTCCACATCCGCTGGTAGGGCGGCGGGCGGCGTTGCCGCTATGGGTGCCGTGGAGCCTTGTCGCCGAACGGAGCCCCTGAGTCCCGCGCCTGGCGCCCGTCGCGGTGGTAGCCGCATCCGCCTGGCGTGCCATGCGGCGAGCCGTAAGCGCGTACCCCACACTGGATCTCAGCCGCGGATCGGTGAAACGCTTCCCCGTTGCGCTCTCCGGCCCACGAACCTGTCGCGGTGATGGCGTGGCCCTGCCGCGGCGGCGTGCGGTGACCCTGGAGGACGCGGCGTCACTCGAAGGCGGCTATCCCATGACCCTCTCGGAGCGGCGCCGGGTGAACTCCGCGACCAGGATGAGCGAGGTGACGAAGACCAGAACCACGGTGGAGACCGCGGTCACCATGGGATTCAGCTTGAATATCGCATCGACCCACATCTGCTTGGGCAGGGTCGGGGTCTGGCCTCCGCTCACGAAGAGGGCGATGGTGAGCTCGTCCAGCGAGATCACGAAGGCGAAGAGAAAGGCCGCGATCAGCCCGGGCAGGATGAGGGGAAAGGTGACGTGGCGAAGCGTGCGCAGCTTCGATGCGCCCAGGCTCCAGGCGGCCTGATCGAGCCGGGTGTCGTAGTTCTTGAGCACCGCCATGATGGTCACCACCACGAAGGGTACGGAGATGACGGTATGGCCGAGCACCAGCCCCAGGGTGGTGCCGACGAGGCCCACCTGCGCGAAGGCGTAGAAGAGGGCGATCGCGATGATGATGTGGGGGATGATGACCGGTGCGAGGATGCACGCGAACACCAGGCCCTTGCCTCGCATCCGCTGTCTCGCCATGACGAAGGCCGCGGGCACTCCGAGCAGCATCGCGAGACCGGCGGAGGTGAGCGCCACCACGAAGGAGCGGATCATCGCGCCGACGTAGATCGGATCAGTGAGAAACATCTCGTAGTTCTGGAGGGTGAACCCGATCGGCGGCCAACTGATGAACGCGGCCTCGGAGAAGGACATCGGGATCACGAAGAAGGAGGGGGCGACGAGGTAGACGAGCACGCTAATCCCGACGCACCACAGCACCGTGCGCGACCGGGTGACGCGCGGGCGCTCCGGTTTCGGCGCGCGCAGCGCCTCCGCCACATCGGAGAAGCGGTCGCATATCCACCCCATCAGAGCGATGAGGCATCCGCCGACCCAGGCCCCGGCCCGCGCGATGTATCCGGGCCGGCGCTCACCTTCTTCGGCGATGCCCCCGGCGCTCGACATGGTGGAGAGGCCGAAGAGGCGGTCATAGACGAAGAACACCACGAGGGTGGTGGCGAGCAGCAGCACCGCGACCGCGCCGGAGAAGCTCCAGTTGAGGAGTTCCTCCATCTGTTCGATGATGACCTGCGCGATCATGATCTCGCGCCCGCTGCCGAGCAGCGCCGGGGTGATGAAGAAGCCGAGCGCGACGATGAACACGAGCAGCGCGCTCGAGGCCACACCCGGCAGCGAGAGAGGGAAGTACACCCGCCAGAAGGCCTGTCCGCCCCTCGCCCCGAGGGAGCTCGCGGCGAGCGTCAGGTTCTGGTCGATGTTGCGCATCACCGCGAGCATGGTCACGATGGCGAGCGGCATGAGCGCGTGGACCATGCCGATCATGACACCCGCGAAGTTGTAGATGAGCTTCACCGGCGCATCGGTGAGGCCGAGCGCCTGCATCCATTCGTTGATCGCGCCCCGGCGTCCCAGCAACACCATCCAGGCGAAGGTGCGCACCAGGAAGCTCGTCCAGAAGGGCATCAGCACCCACAGGATGAGCATGTTGCGGGTACGCTCGTGCGCGGTCGCGAGAAGATAGGCCACCGGATAGCCGGCCAACACGCAGAACAGCGTCGTCCAGGCCGCGATGCGGAAAGTGATGCCGAGCACCTTGACGTAGACGGCGGACTCGAAGAGCCGCGAGTAGTGCACGCCGGTGAAGGCGCCCTGCGCATCGACCACGCTGAGCCACAGAAGCTGGAGGACGGGGAACACGAAGAGCACCCCGAGAAAGGCGAGCACCGGCAGAAGGGGGCCGAAGGCACGCCACTCGGGCCGTCCTCGAATCCCGAGGCCGTGGCGCGCCGCTGCCGGAGACGACTTCACGCCGCGGCCGGGGCGTCGCCGACCGGCAGCACCACGGTGCTTCCGCGGTCGAAGCCGAATCGCACCGTCTCTCCCGGAGTGAAGCGAGGCCGCCGGCGCCGGGTCAGCGAGGTCGCGGAGACCTCCACATCGTCGGACAGCAGGGCGTAGTGCTTGGTGACCTGGCCGACGAGGATCACATCGCGCAGCGCGGCTTCCAGCGTGTTCTCGGCGCGCTCTTCGCCCTCGAGCAGGCGCACGTTCTCGGGGCGCACCATGAACTTGACCGCCTGTCCCTCCGAGAGCCCGTCCCGGGCCGGGGCTTCGATGTGCGCCCCGCCCGGCCCCTCCAGGTGGACGACGCTCTCGCCGACGCGGCGCACGATGGCATCGAGCAGGTTCGATTCGCCGAGAAAGTCCGCCGCGAACACCGTCTCGGGGCGGAAGTAGAGCCCGTCCGGGGTATCGAGCTGTACGATCTCGCCCTTGTCCATCAGACAGATCCGATCCGACATCACCAGCGCCTCTTCCTGATCGTGGGTGACGTAGAGCACCGTGATTCCCTGGTCCCGGTGGAGGCGGCGGATCTCGAGCTGAAGCTGTTCGCGCAGCTTCTTGTCGAGCGCGCCGAGCGGCTCGTCCATGAGGATGATGGGAGGGCGGTAGACCATGCAGCGGGCGAGCGCGATACGCTGCTGCTGCCCGCCCGAGAGCTGGCGGGGGTGCCGCGCCTCGATGCCGCCGAGCTGCACGACGTCGAGCACGCGCTCGACTTCGTCGCGGATCGTCGCTTCCTTCGCCTTGCGCATGCGCAGCGGGAACGCGATGTTCTCGTACACCGTCATGTGCGGGAAGAGGGCGTAGTTCTGGAACACCATGCCCAGATCGCGCCGGTGGGGCGGCATGTAGGTGGACAGGCGCCCGTCGATCCACACCTCGCCGCGCTCGGGCTGGATGAGACCGGCGATGAGCATCAGCATGGTGGTCTTGCCCGAGCCCGAAGGTCCGAGCAGGGTGAGGAACTCGCCCTCGCCCATCTCGACATCGGCCCCGGCAAGGGCGACCACGGGACCGTAGGTCTTGCGCAGAGCGCGGATCTGGAGCTTCGGGCCGGGGGCGGTGTTCATGAGCGCAAGAGAGCGGTCGGGGTCGCACGCCCCACGCTCGATCGGCAGAGCGGCGTCGGGGGTGATGCCCTTGTTATCTGAATCATTGCGTCATCCATCGAATGCCATGGGATCGCCACATCGGGAGAGAGGTCCCCGGCCCCTGACGGCGGCGCCCTTCCTTGCCCGCCTCGGCGGCGGATGGCCTGCGCGGGGCGCCGCTTCGCCCGACGAAACGGGACGGCTTCCAAAGCGACGGGGCGGGGCGGGGCGCCGTGGCCGCTCACGCTCGGGAGACGTGCGCGCTCATCATGCCGCCAGACGGGCGCGGCGCTGCCCGCGCCGCGCCCGCTTGCCGGATTCAGGCGCGGCGACGCGCTACCCCACCAGCCACGCGTTGAAGAGCTCGGTCGCCTTGTCCTTCTCCTTGCCCCAGAACACGTTGTCCGCCTTGTGCATGAGCGGCAGGAAGTCCGGGTTGGTCGAGAGCACCTTGGCGCGATCCGCGTCGATGTGTGCATAGGCGTTGGGATTGACCGGCCCGTAGGAGATGTGGGGGGCCTGCAGGGCCTGGGTCTTCGCGTTCGCGCAGAAAGTGACGAACTCCTGCGCCGCTTCCAGGTTGGGGGTGCCCTTGAGGATGCACCAGCCCTCGAAGTTGAAGATGCCCTCGTTCCACGAGATGGTTACCGGAGCGCCGCCGTCGATTGCGGCTTGGGCGCGACCGTTCCAGGTGGGACAGATGTCGACCTCGCCGGTGCTCAGCAACTGCGAGGTCTGCGCGCCGCCCGTCCACCAGATGTCGATGTTCGGCTTGATCCGGTCGAGTGAGGCGAAGGCCCGGTCGTAGCCGTTGCCACGTATCCAGTCGTACTCCTTGCCGGGCTCCACTCCGTCCGCCATGAGGGACTGCTCGATGGTGTCAAATGGATGCTTGCGCAAGGCCCGGATGCCGGGGATGGCGCCCACGTCCCAGAGATCCTTCCAGCCCTGGTCTGGCACCCGCGCCTTGGCGGGGTACACGTCGTTGCGATAGGCGAGGATGGTGCCGTAGACGTCCACCCCCTGGAGATACTCGGTCTTGAATTCGTCCGGGATCTCCTGGACATCGGGGTGGTCCCGGTTGGCGAGCTTCTCCAGGTAGTCGGCGTCGCGCAGCAGGTTGTGGGCGGCCTCGCTCAGCAGCGCGACGTCCCAGGTGTAGGTGCCAGTGTCCACCATCGCCTTGATCTGCGAGGTCGGCTCGTGCTTGCCGACGACTCCGGTCACCTCGATCTTGCCGGCGAACTTCTTGTTGAAGGGCTCGTAGTAGGCCGCGCCATACGCCTCCACATAGGGGCCGCCGGGGTCGCGCACCGTGAGCTTGGTCACCGCGCCCGCCTTGCGCGGGGTAAGGATGGTGGGAAAGGCGACCGCGGCCGCGGCCGCGCCGCTGCCGACGAGGACACGCCGACGGCTCAAGGGGGTGGCTGGTTTCTTCATTACGGTTCTCTCCTCCTGATGACGGGGGACGTGCGAGCGCCTGGAATCATCCGCGGGCGGCATCTCGACCGCCACCCGCGCGTCACGCCAATAGCGAGGGGCCTGAGCGGTCCGCAAGTCGCCAGCACGAAGCGAAGTCATGGTAGCGTTGCCCACTACCGAGGACAACGGCGGGCCTCGTCCACAGTCTCCGACCCCCGCTCCTCACCCAGGCTGACATCGGAACCGGGGTGCACGCCGCGCCCGTCTTCACCCCTCGCCGCGCCGGAAGCCGGAAACGTAGAGGCGCGCGCGCACCGCCGGATCGTCGGGACGGTAGTAGATCTGGTCGCGCAGCGCCTGGATGTGCCGTTCCCGGGCCCGCGTGATCTCTTCTCTGAGCTCCTGATAGGCGGGCTCGGCCTCGGGAGCCGGGCGCGCGCGTCGCGCCCCGAAGCGGCGGCGCCACGCCTCCGGCACCGTGAGCTTGCGCAGCGCGACTTCCAGAAGAAGGAGGACGAGCGCGGCGATGAGCAGAGGCTTCCACACCCGCCAGCGTGGTCCCGGACCGTCGGCGGGGGGCGCCCGGATGGCGTCGAGCGAGGTGTTGGCAAGCGGCAAAAGCCGTCCGCCCGTGGCGGCGGCGATATCACTCAGGGTTCTCCGGTCGACGCCCTGTCCCGCGTACTCCAGGGAGTAGGGCAGGGCCAGCCCGAAGGTCTCCGGTCCCACCTCGCCCGCTTCGGATCGGCCCCGCAGGTTCACGTAGTAGCGCTCGCCGGGTTCGGCCTCGAAGCGTCCCTGGTAGCGCCCGGGCGCGATCTGGGGCAGCGTGAGCGCCCGGCCCTCGCCCCGGGGCCCGAGTACGGTTGCCCGCAGGTCCAGGTGGTTGACGAAGCGATCGTCCGCGTCCAGCGCGTCGACCGTGATCCGTGCGCTTCCGTCGCGCCATTGGAAAGATGGCACGAGGGTCTCCGGCCCACGGTGGCGCATGGTCCAGCGCGCCATCTGGGCGGCAAAGCGGCCGAATTCCGGCCAGGACACCCACTCCCGGCCCCAGCGTCCGCCGAGATCGGAGGTGAAGGCGACCGACTTGCCGAGTCCATAGCGCCAGGCCGCGAGCAAGGGCTCCCCCTCGTCGGTGCGCAACAGAACCTGCGCGGCCGGCTTGGGCCAGGTGCGCTGGAATCCCGCGAGCGGCGGAAACGCGTCGAGGTCGAACCCTTCGAGCATCTCTCCCGGATAGCCCGCACGGGGCACGACGTGCTGTTCGACCAGCAGGTCCCGGGAGACGACCAGCGTCTCGCTGGTGAAGATACGGGGAATGTTGCGAGGGTCTTCGGTGTGGTAGAAGCGCCCTTCGCCGTGGAGGGCAATGTTCGCCATCAGGGCGAGATCCGCGTCCTCGCCGAAGGCCACCGTGGAGATCGTGATGCCGTCGGCATGAATGCGGCGCGCCAGGCTCGTGTAGTCCGCGTCACCTCGGCTCAGGCCGTCCGACAGCACGATCAAGTGCTTGAGCTTCGCGTTCTGCTCGCGCGTGCCGCGGTAGGCTTCCTCGAGCGCGCGAAAGAGGTCGGTACTGCCGCCGGCGCCGAGCACCCGCAGGGTCTCCGCGATGGTGTGCCGATTGCCGGCTTCGGTGGGCGGCACGCTCCACTCGTAGGCCGCGTCGAAGCTCAGGATGGCGACGCGGTCGAGCGGATTCAGCACCTCGATGGCGGAAAGCGCCGCGACCTTGGCGATGGCGAGCTTCTCCTCCCCCTCCGCCTGGGAGGACATGCTGCCCGACTTGTCGATGACGAAGGTGACCGCCAGCGACGGGATCCTCACCTCGGTCTCGATGTCCATGGTGACCGGGAGCAGACGCTCGACCGGCGTATCGTAGTATCCACCGGCGCTGTAGCTGCGATCGCCGCCGAGCTTGACGATTCCGCCTCCCGCGTCGCGGACGTAGCGTTCGAGCTGCTCCATTTTCGCGAGCGACATGTCGAATCCCGAGACGTCGTCGAGGACGACGAGGTCGTACTCGGCGAGTTCGTGCAAGGTGGAGGGCAGGACACTCGCGGCGAGCTCGACCACCTCGAGCCCCTGGGCCCGAAGCGCATCGGGGAGAAAGGGCGCGATGTCGGCGTGACCGAGCGCGTGGAGCACTTTGGGGACGCCGCTCACCCGCACGAAGGCGCGATGCCGGTTGTTCTCGGGAAGCAGGTCGCTCTCGCTGTTGACGATCGCCTCGTACTCGCGCAGTCCGGACTCCGGCGCCTCTTCGTGCAGCACGTAGCGGTTCGTTCCCGGGACCAGGCGCACCTCCTCTTCGCGCAGCACCGCCCCGTCGCGCAGGAGCACCAGGTGGGCACGGGCCGCGTTGCGGCTTTCGACCATCACCTGCACCTCGAAGGGCTCGCCGCTTCGCGCCACGCTCGGCACGAGGATGCCGCGCACCCGGACTTCGTCGCGGACGCTACGGGGCGAAAGGGGCACGCCGAGGATCTCCACCCCGAGGGATCGGGCCGCCACGCTCGCCGCGCGGGCGTTGCCGGTGGTCTCGCGCCCGTCGCTCAACAGCACAATCCGCCGCCCCCGCTCGGAGTCGAAGGCGCCCGCCGCCACTTCGAGCGCGCGGCCGATGTCGGTGCCCCCCTCGGGCACGTCTACCCGAAGATCGCGAAGCGGCGCGCTGCGGGCGTCGAGCGAGAGCTCGGTCGCCGCATCCGCCCCGAACACCACCAGCCCCATTCTCGCCTCGGGGGCCTTGTCCTCGATGGCGCGGTTCACGAAGTCGAGAGCCTGCGCAACGGTATCCGCTTCGACGCTTCTCGATACGTCGAGCGCGAACATCACGTCGGTGTGCCGTGGCGAGCCGCGCTCCAGGGGGCCGGCGAGGGCGACGACGAGGGCGGCGATCGCAAGCCCGCGCAGCACGGCGCCGCCCGCGTGTCGAAAGACGAGGGCATTGCCTCCCGAGCCGCGAATGCCCCATGCCAGCAGGGGCAGCGCCGCGAGGAGCGCGAGCCACCAGGGCTGTGCGAATTCGGGCACCAAGGTCCGCTCAGGCCTTGGACTGGATCGCGGGCGAGCGGCCCGCGTTCAGGTGCCCGCCGAGCCACCACTCGGCCACGAGCAGGACGAGGGCCGCCATCGCAAGCCACGGCCACAGGGCGAGAGTGCTGGCCGCCAGCGCCCCCTCACCCCTCCCGGCGGACGGGTCCGGGGGCGCCAGCGTCGCCCGGGAGGCGATGTCGGACTCGTCCTCGTCGGCGAGCGTCACCGCGAAGTAGCGGTGCGCGTCGCCGAAGGGATCCTGCCGGGTATAGCGATAGATGCCCGCGGTGGCGGTCCGATCGAAGACCAATTCTCCGCCTTCGACCTCGTAGACGATGCCCTCGCCCTCGGGGGTGCGCAGGATGAGCTCGCGCTGGCTCAGGGGCACCCGGATCGACCATGCCTCACCGGCGGAGATCTGGGTGGGGGAGAAGCGCCGGCCCGGGCCGCGCAGCCATGCGGCGCTTCGCTGCACGAAGAGCGGGAACGCCGCCTGCAGGGGGAAGTTGGACTTCGTGACATCGAAAGCGAGGTAGACCAGTCGCAGGTCGTCCCGGGCGTAGGTGAGGGCGAGCGTCGTGTCCTGCGACCAGAGCAGGCGGTGCAGGGCGCCCGGATTCGGGTCCACCTGAATCCGCGTGGCGGAATCGATGCGCAGTGCGCCGAGATTCAGGTCCTCGACCAGAGGATTCTCCGACCGGCCTTCGAGAACCGGATGTTCGATCGCGCTTCCCGACGACCGGAAGGGGAGCTGCGGGGGGAGCGCATCGACGAGGAGCCATGCCCCGGAGGGGAGAGCGGACAGCTCCTGGGCGTCGATCACCATCAGATCGTGGGTGCGCGCATCGCGCTCGAGGCTCGGGCCGGGCGCGCCGCGCCGGGTCAGGAGCACGTTCGGAAGAGCGCTGAGCGCGCTTTCCAGGTAGAAGTTTCCCTGCGTATACAGAGCGATGCGGAGCGGTTCGTCGATTCCGAGCACCGCGAAGGCCCGGTTGTCCGCGGCGAGATCGTCGTCGATGTCGATGTGGGCGCTCGCGCGACCCGAGGCGTGGCCCTGGAAAGGGACTACCAGAGTCCGCCCGCCCCCGGCGGGAATCTCCACGATCTCTTCGAAGATCGGCAGCTCGTCGAGGCGCACGCTGGCCGGCACGCTCTGCGGGTCGCTGGTGAAGTTCCGGATCGCGAGCAGGAGCTGGAAGCGATCGTCGGCGCCGGGTTCACGCCGCAGATCGAAACGCGTTATCGCGACGTTGCGTCCCCCCGCACCCACCACGTGGTACTCGGCGCCGCTCGTCGCGATATCCGGCGCCTCGTCGAAAGCGGCATCGGTCACGAACACCATGCCCCCTCCTTCGCGGTTTCGCAGCAGGCTGGCGCCCAATCGCAGGGCGGCGTGCGGACGTCCCGCCTCGTCGGTGGGCGCGAGTCGCGCGAGGGCGCCGTGCAGGAGCTCCTTGTCGCTCTCGAAGGAGGAGAGCAGGCGCGGCCGCCGTCCGCTCGCCATGAGGAGCATGCGCGAATCGCCGGCCAGGGCATCGATGCGCCGCTTTGCCTCGCTTCTTGCTTCCTCGAAGCGGGTGGTGTTCCCCGCTCTTGCCTGCATGCTCGCGCTCACATCCACGATGAGCACCGTGTCTCCCGTCTCGGCCACGCGGGTGACAAGGCCCGGGTCGGCGAGGGCCAGTGCGAGCGCGGTCGCGAAGAGCAGCAGGGCGAGCAGGCTTGCGTTGCGGAGCAGCTTCTGCAGTCCGATTCCACGTTGGCGTTCCCGCAACGCTTCGCTCCACAGCGCCGAGGAGGGCAGCACCACCCGCCGGCGTCGCGGGCGCAGGCTGTAGAGCACGAGAAGCACGGGAATCGCCGCGAGCGCGAACAGCCCGAGCGGATATGCCAGGTGCATCAACGCAGGTGGCTTCCCTGGCGCAGATAGCGCAGCACCAGGTCCTCGAACGCGATCGCGGTGCTCGTGCGCAGATACTCCACGCCACTGCGCCGGCAATAGTCTTCGAAGGCGCGCAGTTGCGTGTCCAGGCGCGTGCGGTAGAGGGCGCGGAGCCCCTCGTCCACCGTCGCCCGTAGCGTTTCGCCATGCTCGGCGTCGACGAGCTCGAGGGGACCATCGAGGGGAGGCGCGATCTCGTCTTCGCAGAGCACCTGCATCGCCACCACGTCATGGCCCCGGTAGCGCAGCGCATCGAGCGCCTCCGGGAGAGCCTCCGTTCCCATGAAGTCGCTGATGACCACCATGAGGCGGGCGCCTCGGCCGCTCGCCGCGAGCTCGCGGAAAGAGGATTGATACCGGGTCGCTCCGGTGCAACGCAGCCCGGAAAGAAAGTCGAGGAGGGCGGCGAGCTGCCTTCGGCTCGCGAAAGGAGGTGGCCCCGCGCGATGGGTGTCCGCGAAGGTGGTGAGCGCGACCCGATCCAGATGGTGGAGCCCGATGAATCCCAGGGCGGCGGCCAGACGTCGGGCATAGTCGAACTTCGAGGGGTCGCCGAAGCCCATGCTCGCACTGCAGTCGACGGCCAGATGCAGCGTCAGATCTTCTTCCGAGGTGTAGAGCTTCACCACCAGCCGGTCCAGGCGCGAGAAGATGTTCCAGTCGATGTGGCGGAAGTCGTCGCCGGGCTGGTAGCGGCGAAAGTCGTCGAACTCAAGGCCCCTGCCACGCCGTGCGGTGCTGCGTTCCCCCCGCGGCAGCCCGCGCAACGCCTTCCTCGCCACCCACTCGAGGTTTTCGAGCTTGCGCAGGAATTCTCCATCGAAGACGAGTGCTGCCGGATCGGGTCCGGCGCGCACTTCGCTCACGGTGCGGCGCCTCCCTCGACCACCGGGGTCTCTCGGAGCAGCTCTTCGATCAGATCTTCCGGGGTGATGCCTTCCGCCTCTCCCTCGAAGTTGAGCAGCATGCGGTGGCGCAAGGCCGGCATCGCCGCCGCCTTGATGTCTTCGAAGCTGACGTTGAGACGACCGGCGAAAAGTGCGAAGACCTTCGCGGCCAGAACGAGGCTCTGCACTCCGCGTGGACTCGCGCCGTGACGGACATAGCGCCGGGCGCGGGGCGTAGCGCTCGGATGGTCGGCGTGAGTCGACAGGACGAGACGGATGGCGTAGCCCTTCACGTGCTCCGCGACCACCACTTGCCTCACCAGCCGGCGCAGCCACGCGAGCTCCTCGACGCCCATGACCGCGTCCACCTCGGGCAGCTCGCTGCCCGTGGTGCGGTCCACGATCTGCGACAGATCGTCCGCGTCGGGGAAGGATGCGGTCAGCTTGAGCAGGAAGCGATCGAGCTGCGCTTCGGGAAGCGGGTAGGTCCCTTCCATCTCGATGGGGTTCTGGGTCGCGAGCACCATGAAGGGCTCGGGCAGCGGATGTCCGTCTCGCCCGACCGTGACCCGCTTCTCCTCCATCGCCTCCAGTAGCGCGGACTGGGTCTTGGGAGTGGCCCGGTTGATTTCGTCGGCGAGCAGCAGATGGGTGAACACCGGTCCGGGCTGAAAGCGGAAGTGGCGACCGCCGTCGTCGTCCTGCATCACCATCTGAGTGCCGATGATGTCCGCCGGCATGAGATCGGGAGTGAACTGGATGCGCGAGAATTCGAGCTTGAGCGCATCGCTCAGACTCTTCACCAGCAGGGTCTTGCCGAGCCCCGGCACGCCTTCGAGGAGCACGTGCCCGGCCGCAAGCAGACCGGCCAGCACCCCTTCCATGACCGGCCGGTGTCCGACGATTCGCCGGTTGATCTCTCTTTGGAGGGCGTCCACGCGCTCCAGTGCGCGGTCGACGCTTTCTTCGGTGGGCAGCGCGGACAGCGCAACCGGGACATCGCTCATGGTGAACTCTCCGCCCCGTCCACCACCGCACTCCCCGCGCTCAGGGCGAGGAAGTAGCGCCGGACGAGCTCCTTGTGTTGCAGGGGATAGCTCTGCCGGGCAAGCACCGCTTCCACCTCGTGACGAAACTGTGGCGATAGCTCCGCTACCGGAGCCGATGCCTTTCCCGCGCGGGGCAGGACCCGGGCCTCGCTTCGGTACACCTCGCCCTCGCCCAGCCTGCCCTTCACTTCGAGCACCGCCCCTTCCGGTTCCCGGGACAAACGCGGGGAAATGGATGGCGGCGTCTCGCTCTGCGGCCCCTCTCCGCGTCCCGGTCCCCGGAGCGCAACGAAGGATCCGAACTCTTCCTCCATGTCCATGTGCACCGGGGGACGGGCGTTCAACAGCGCGAGGGGACCGTCCCCCTCCAGCGGCGAACTTTCTCCCTCACCCCGATAGCCCAGCAGCACGCCGGGGTCGCCCAGGTTCTCCCGGGCGAGCTCGACGGCGCGTTCCGCATCCCGGAGCAGGGTGGCCTCACGAAGGGAGCCATCGATGTCGGAGAGGCGTTCCAGGAGGTCGCGCAGGACCCCGTATTCGCCGGACTCGAAGCGGGCGAGCGCCTCCTCGATCTCCGCGGGAGAGATCCCGAGGACCGAGAGCGCCGCGCTCTCCGTCCCCAGCACATCGAGGTCTTCGAGCGTCAGGGCGCCCTGGCGCAGGCCTTGCAGGAGCGCGTCGAGGCGCCCGTCGGAGAAGATGGGAGCCCCCGCGAGGCGCTCGGGCGGGAGCTCCGAGGCGCCCGGCGGCAGGTCTTCCAGCAACATCGCGCGCCGTTCCTGCTCCAGGGCGTCGTCGAGATCGCGCAGCTGCGTGAGCGCCTGTTTCCGCGAGGTCGAGCCGCTCTCCATGCCGGCGCCGAGGCGCTGCATTTCCCCCGCGCGCTTCCCGCTCCGGGGCAGGCTCTCGCGCTCGGCACGCGCCTCCATTCGCCGGCCGTGTTCCCGGATGCGCGTGCCTTCCTCGGCCACGACCGGATCCACCGACGGTGCGGGAGCTCCGGCGCGGAGCCCGAAGTCCATGAGACCGATTAACCCGAGCAGGAGGAGGGCGAGTGGCGCGAGCCGTCCCCAGACATTGATGCGCAGGGGAAAGACCAGGTGGGTCATCGGCACTTTCCGCGCCAGCGCCGCGCGGGCGAGACGCAGCGCGATGGGAGTGTCGGGGACCCGTTGGGCGAACTCCCAGGCGGTGCTCAGCCGCTGGTCGAGGCCGAGCTCAAGATCGGCCCGAATGGATACCTCGAGAGTGTCGGGGCGGCGATGCCATGCGAGCAGGCCCGCCACGACGAGGAACAGGGCGAGAACGGTGGCCGCGCTCGGCCACGGTGGAAGGGTGGAGGCGCCGAGTTCGATGGCCAGCAAGGGAACGCAGGCGGCGAGGAGTCCGAAGAAGAGCCCGCCCCAGGCCAGCTCCACGAAGATCTGCAAACGCCGGGCGCGCGTCAGATCGCGCACGAACCCGTCGAGCCGGACGCCGGCGTCGCCGGGTTCCTCCGTCCTGTCCCATGCGAAGGTCCCTGCCGGCATGCTTCAGGACTCGGAGCCGGAGCGGACCTGGCGTGCGGACGCGGCCGCGGCGCGGTGGCGCAGGAAGATGAAGAAAAGCACCAGCGTCGCCAGCAGGGACAGTCCCGCGTAGATCAGCACGAAAAGCAGGGGCTCGGGCACGGTCGCGGTCTCGGCGGACTGGGGTTGATTGAAGAGACGGTACGAGAGCATGACATGGCTGGCGGCGGGCAGTACGAAGGGGGGGCAAGCGTATCCCAACAGCGCCACCGCGCGCACCGAAACCAGCATGAGGTTGCGCCGGTGTCCGAAGAGGAGATACATCAGCGCCCCGCACAGGCGGTAGAACAGAGCCTGCACGAGCAAGACGCCGAGACACGCGAGGAGTACGGGCCATGCCCCCCCGCCCACGGTGTACGCCGCGAGCAGCAAGGGCGAGGACAGCAACAGGGCGTGTCCACTGAGTATCAGTTGTCCCGCGATGTAGCCGCCGAGGATGCGTCGCAGCGGCAGCGGGCTCGCAAGCGCCCATTCCCCCAGCGAGTGCTGTCCCGGAAGCGTGAGCTCCTCGGCGCCGACGCGCAGGCTGTAGTAGGAGTGCGTCGCCCCCAGCGCGATCACGACCGCGAGCAGGGTGTCGGGGGGATTACCGGTCGCGAGCACATGGTAGAGGTCGTTGCGTGGCGGCCACCAGAGAAAGAGCACCAGGCCCTGCAGCGCAAGGTAGCCAAGGTGCACCAGATGCGCCCGGCCGGGCTCCACCAGCCCGAGCAGGGCCTCCCGCGCCAGGGGATTGAGGTGCTTCACGGTCGGAACCCCGGGGCCTCACGGATGCGACGCTCGATGGGCACCCGCACCAGGACCAGGGCGAACTCGTGGCGGCGCCACGTGGCGCTCGGACCGGAGAAGTGAAGGGGGCTTGTCGAGAATCCGACGAGAGTCGCCTCGTTCACGGAGGGCGCATCGCGTGCTCGTCGCCGCGCGACCTCTGCCACGATCAGGTTCGCCATCGCGTTCGATCTGGAGGCGGGGGCGTCGGATCGGCTTGTGAAGTGCCGTTTCCAGGAGTGTTCCCGGACCGATGCGACATCGCGATTGGGATCGATGATCCGCGTCGTGTCTCCCTCCGCCGGGAGTGGGTCGAGGGGATGACTTCGCCCGTCGGGGAGCACCAGCCACAGCTCGTACACGGGGCGCCCCGAGCGGTTGCGGACCTTAAGGCGCATCTCTTCGCCTTCGTCCACCAGAGCCGCATGCAGATCCCAGGCGATGACATCCCGGCCTTCGAGAACATGCAGCAGGTACTTGCCGGTGGCGGCGGGTTCGAGCGATCCACCGGAAGACGCTTCCCGGTACCGCCAGTTCGTGACGGTGTTTCGCGGTGGAGTGCGGTAGGCGGGACGGAATGCCGGCTCGGGAGAGCGGTAGTGAAGACGCAGAGGGCCGTCGGAGCTTGCGAACATGCCGACCTCGACATCGAGATCCGCAAGCGGTCCGTGAGGATGGGGCGCGATGCGCGCGGCCACCACCGCCACCGGACCCGGCGGAAAGAGGAGGGGGCCGAACAGGAAGTACGCGAGCGGCGCGAAGAGCACGGGGACGGCAAAGTGCAGCCGCATCGGAGTGCGCCATCCGCTCCGACGCCGGGAAGGCAGATCGAAGGCGGCAACCAGGCAGCCCAGATAGAACGCGATGAACACCAGCAGCGTGGGGTGCCCCGGGAAGGAGAGCGGAGCGGTCTGAATGAGGCCGGGTACGGCGCTCGGCTCCTCGGTACGCATCAGACGCTCGGACAGCGACTCCGGAGGCGGGAGATCGAGGATTCGGTGCCACAGTCCGGCCATCCCCGGCCAGCCCTCGAAGGGATGGCGGGAGATGTCGAAGGTGAGATAGACCACCCGTCCCTGCCCGAGCGGCCGCTCGATGACCAGCGGCGCTTCTCCGGCACGGTACAGGGCCCGACCCTCGAAGTCCGGGACGAGGTTGACGTGGAAGGGACGTCGCGTGGGCAGAGGCGCGCCGAGAGCGAATCCCGCCGCCTCTCCGTCCTCCATGCGCACGAGGCCGAGGGGAAGCCCGGGCAGGAGCATCGCGAGGCGTGGAGTCCTGAGCAGGCCGTAGTCCGGACCCCCGGAGACGGCGAGGATTCCCCCACTCGCCAGCCAACTGGTCAGGGCCAGGTGCTGCCGGGCGCTCAAGCCCTCCAGGGAGAGTCCGTGGAGGACGAGTGCGGCCACCCCATCGTAACCCGCCCAGTGTTCCGGGAGGCGCTCCACCCGGGGGTAGACCACCCGGAGAAGCCGGCCTCGGTCATCGTTCAGGAAGTCGAGATCGGCGTCACGGCCAAGCGCGAGGACGATGCGGGCGTTGGTGACTCCGCGGCGCAGGTCGACCCGTTCTTTGGCAATGATGGAGCCACCAGAAAGAACATTTATTTCAATTGGCTGAGAGAAATTCTTGAGAAAAATTGTAAAATAGAAGTGCTTGCGTGAACCCCCGGCCAGATCGACGGATCGCCGGTGAATGTTGACAAAGGCCCGATCTGAGAGCGAATCCCCGTCGGGCACCCGAACTTCGAGATGCCCGGTCAGGCTCGCGCGGTGGTTTGCAAGGGTCACCGTCAGGGGCGCGAAGGCCCCGAGACGATAGACGCCGGAAAACCCGAGGGTGGCCTGGATGTCCACCGCCGCGCCCGCCTCCAGATCCGCCATGCCCGGCGAGGCAGTTCCCGTCGCTATGGTCGCGTCGGAGGCCTCCTGATCGGCGTCGTTTGCGGATTGGGCGACAGCGGGCAGCGCGCACGAGACGAGGAGGGCGACGAGGAGCGCTCGAATTGCCGGGATTGGGTGGCGGCGGGCGCCGCGCAGGTCCTGGTCCGCGCTCCGGCGCCGCCCGTGAAGGGGTGAAACAAACCCTCGGCGGCGGCACGGTCCTTCACCGCAAACGGGAAGAAGACCGCGGCGGGAAGGGGACGAAATGGGAGCGCGTGTTTCCAAGGACGCACGCATGTTAGCCCGGATGTTTCACCGATTTTCGTAGCGAGGGCGTCAAGATGCCGTGATAGCAGGAAGCACGGACCGAAAGACGCTGAAGTCGTAGCTGACACTACGTCGAAGCGGCTTGAGGGAGTACGGCACGCTAACACGAGCATATTGGCGTCCGCAGTAGGAAAGCGGTGAAACATCCGGGTTAGCCCGAATCCGCGCCGGACATGGAAAAGGCGTCAAAGCATCGCCAGAGCGCGCGACGCTGGTCATAATCGGCGCCCGAAGCGAGGGTGAGGCGGCTTTGAGCGCCATGGCGTACATCGTCTCCGATACACGTTCATCGGCGCGGCATGCGCGGCGAGATACGCTCATCGGCGCGCGAGGGGGCGACGCTCTCCGAGCCCGGAGGGTGGGTCCCGGGTGCGGGCGCTTCGCGCATTCCGGAACGCGCTTGGCGACGCGCAAGGACCCACGCGCAACGCATCTTCGCCACGGCGTGTCCACGCCCCCGTGACAAGTCCGGGATAGGAAGATGCCGTCCCAGAGAGGACTCGCCGATCTCGGGTTCTGGAGCATCACGCTCGGCGCGTGGTGCTACACCTTCGCCACCACCATCGGTACCGCCCTGCTTCCCCAGATGCAGGGAGACCTCTCGGTCGGCCTGGATCAAGTGACCTGGGTGGTGACCGCCGCCGTGGTCGCGGGCGCAATCGGGATCCCTCCCACCCCCTGGCTCGCGGCGCGCTTCGGAACCAAGAACCTGCTCGTGGTTTCCATGATCGCGTTCACCATCTCCTCCGCCCTGATTGGCACCGCCGGCTCGCTGGAGGAAGTCATCCTGTGGCGCATCTGCCAGGCCTGCTTCGGCGCGCCGATCTTCGTGCTCTCCCAGAGCCTGTGCATCGGCCTCGTGCCCTACGAGCGCCGGGGCACCGCGATGGCGGTCTGGTCGGTGGCGCTCACCACGGGCTGGGTGTTCGGACCCACCGCCGGCGCCTATCTCTCCGACTGGTACAACTGGCGGGTCAGCTTCTTCATCATCGCTCCGATATCGATCGTGGCGACCCTGGCGTGCGTGGTCTTTCTCGATCGTGTCGAAGAGGACCGCAAGCTCGAGTTCGACTGGACCGGTTTCGTCACCCTGTCGGTGGTGCTGCTTGCGACCCAGATGGTGTTCAATCGCGGCCAGCGCCTGGACTGGCTCGAATCGACGGAGATCCTCGGCTGGCTCGCCCTCGCCGCGCTTGCCCTTTCCATCTACCTGGGGCACACGCTCTCGAGTCGCCTGCGTTTCATCCGCTGGGAGGTGCTGCGCGACTGGAACCTGAGCTACGGTCTGGTGTTGTGCGCCCTCATGTCGGGCATGAGCCTGGCCCCTCTGGTGCTCATCCCCCCGATGCTCACCAGCCTCAAGGGACTCGAGGTGACCACCATCGGGCTCGTGTTCGTGTTCCGCGGCTCAGTGCAGATCGTGGTGATGACGCTCCTCGGCCCGGTGCTCGCGCGCAGCGATCCGCGGTGGCTGTGCATCTTCGGGTTTCTGGTCTTCGCCTACGGCTGCCACCTGGTCTCCGGCTACAACCGGGATGTCGGCCTGTGGGACATCTACCTGCCCCACGTCTTCTTCGGCATCGGGAGCTCCTTCATGTGGATGTCCATCTTCTACATGATGTATTCCACGGTGAAGGCGGAGTTCTACAACGATGCCGCGACCCTGGTGAGCCTGAGCTTCAACGTGGTGAGCAGCGCCGGCGTGGCGCTGCTGGTCGCACTGCTCACCCGCAGTGTGCAGGTCAACACCGCGGAGCTTGGCGCCCACTTCGTCTTCGGCCACGAACGCCTGCTCTTCTCCGAGCACGCCGCCTACGCCCTTGACCGCATCCCGGGGCTCGCCGCCGCCCGCGCCGAGGTGGCCGAACAGGCGGGCGCCATCGCCTACGCGAACGTATTTCGGTTGATGACCTGGCTCTCGCTCGCCGCCGTGCCCTTCCTCGTCCTGGTGCCCTACCGGCGTCCGAACTAGCCCGGATGATTCACCGATTTCCTACTGCGGACGTCAATATGCTCGTGTTAGCGGGTCGTACTCCCTCAAGCCGCTTCGACGTAGTGTCGGCTACGCCTTCAGCGTCTTTCGGTCCGTGCGCCCCACTATCACGGCATCTTGACGCCCTCGCTACGAAAATCGGTGAATCATCCGGGCTAGTCCGGCACGGCGCACTCCTGAGACTCTGCGTGTACTCCGCCTTTGTACATTTTTTGGTTCTTCCGGTCTTGTGCCGATAGTGCCGACAGCTCGTCTGCCAAGTGCAGAAGGAGTAACGAAGCAGTCCTTCCGGGCGGCTTCCTGCCCTAGCCCGGATGTTTCACCGATTTTCTACTGCGGACGCCAATATGCACGTGTTAGCGGGCCGTACTCCCTCAAGCCGCTTCGACGTAGTGTCGGCTACGCCTTCAGCGTCTCTCAGTCCGTGCGCCCCACTATCACGGCATCTTGGCGCCCTCGCTACGAGAATCGGTCAAACATCCGGGCTAGCTCGCAATTTTTCCCGATTTCCACCGTCTCGGGCGCCAAGATGCCGCGATAGCAGGGCGCACGGACCGAAAGAAGCTGCAGGGCGAGCCGGAAACAGGCGAAACGTCGGTGGCGCGCAACGGTCGGCGAGCGGGCAAGCCAAGGATGGCTTGCCCAGGCCGGAAAGCTTCGCCCAAGGACTGCGGAGCCGAGCAGGTAGCCGACACGAAGTCGAAAGCGGCGCGACGGAGGGAGGCCCGCAGCCGCGAGCATACTGGCGTTCGTTAGCTAGGAAATCGGTGTAACTTGCGGAGGTAGGACATTGTTCCAGATATATTTTCTATACTCCCCTTGATGGACTCGACATTGTGCGGACTCCGGCGAAGAGGCTCGCGCGACGTACGCCGTCTACCGGCCCGCGGCCATCGCACACCCCGCGCCGAGGCGCGGATTCAGGAACTTTCGCCGCGGGAGCCCGGCGGAGTCCGATCGGCGCTCTCTTGCCCCGCAGGCCGGTCCTGTCCCTTCACTTCGGCGTCGTGCTGGCCGAGGGAGGGAGCGGGACCGCGAAGGGGCGGGCGTTCGCCGTCGAAGCGAAGCGGCATGCCCACGCGGCGCAAGGGGTCTCCGGGCAGACTCTGGAGAATCTCGAGCGCGAGGGTCTGTTCGTGTTCCAGCACCTCGGCGGTGGCGCGCACCGGGGCACTCGGCACTCCCGCCGCATCGAGCTTCGCCTGCCAGTGGGCCCTGGGCCGCGTCGCGAGCACCGGTGCGAGCAGACGGTTCAGCGCGGCGAGGTTGCGGGAACGTTTCTGGTTGGAGTCGAAGCGCTCGTCGGCGGGCCACTCGGGGTGGTCGAGCGCGCCCGCGAGGCGGGCGAAGAGCCGGTCGTTCGGCGCGGCGATCATGAGGTAGCCGTCTGCGCATTCGTAGGCCTGATAGGGCGCGAGCCCGCGGATGCCGCTGCCCTGCCGGCCGGGACTGCGGCCCGCCGCCTGCATCACGCTCGTGAAAATGGTCATCCACCCCAGGGCGGTCTCGTAAAGCGAGGCGTCCACCACGCAACCCCGCCCGGTGATCGACCGGCGATACAGGGCGCCGAGGATGCCGATGACGCACCACATTCCGGTACCCATGTCGATTATCGACGTGCCTACCCGCACCGGGGGACGCCCCTCCTCGCCGGTGACGCTCATGATGCCCCCGCAGGCCTGCATCAGGGGGTCGTAGCCGGGATGCTCGCGCAGTGGTCCCCGGTCGCCGAAGGCTCCGAGATTGCAATAGACCAGGCGCGGGTTCTCCCGGGTCAGCGCCGCGGCCCCGAGGCCGTAGCGCTCGACGACGCCGGGGCGCAGGTTCTGTACCACCACGTCGATGTCGGTCGCACAGAGGCCGCGAAGCCATGCGCGCTCCGCCTCGTCCTTCAGATCGACGGTGATTCCGAGCTTGTCGCGGTTGAGGGCTTCGAAGAACGAGGAGCGGCCGTCGGGGAACAGCTCTCCCCACTGGCGCGCGTCGTCACCCGCGCCCGGGCGCTCCACCTTGAGCACCTCGGCGCCGAGCGCGGCAAGTAGCCACGCCGCGTAGGGCGCGGCGACGCTGCTGCCGAGCTCCACCACGCGGATTCCCGCAAGCGGCTGGTGGGCGGCGAGGGCCCCGGGCGCCACGGATGCTTCTTCGCCCTGGCTCATGCGAGGCTGCCGGCGGGCGGACTCGTCACGCTTGTGGCGCGGGCGAGGCGAGGGAGGTGGGCGAGGCGGGTGAGGACACCCCGCGGCAAAATGCCCGGGGACCGGGCCCCGGCTCCCGAGCACGAAAAAACGCCCGCGACGAGGTGTCGCGGGCGTTCGAGGATGCGCGGCGTCACAAGGAACGCCGGCGTCAAGGTTCGGCGGTCTACTTGGCTGCCCAGGTCGCCATGCGGGCCTTCAGGCTCTCGCGGTTGTCGCCCCAGAACTCCACATTCAAGACGAAGTGGTTCTCCAGATTCTCCGGAGCAGTGGGCAGATGCGGCAGGATGTCGGGATTGATGTGATCCGACGCCGCCTTCACCACCGGGCCGTAGGCGATGTAGTTGGTCTGATCACCCTGGCGGTCCGGACGCGACGCGAAGCGCAGGAACTCGTAGGCGAGGTCGAGCTCCGGGTGGTCCTTCGGGATGAACCAGTAGTCGAAGTCCAGCGCCTGACCGTTCCATACCATCTCGAAGGGCTGTCCGTCGTTGACCACCGCGGTGTAGAAGCGCCCGTTCCAGCCGCTGGTCATGACCACTTCCTTGTCGGCGAGGAGCTGCGGCGCGTGGGCTCCGGTCTCCCAGTAGATCAGGTGGTCCTTGATCTCGTCCAGCTTGGCGAAGGCGCGATCGATGCCACCATCGGCTGCCAGCACGTCATAGACCTCCGAGGTGGGCACGCCATCGGCGATGAGGGCGAACTCGAGCGTCGCCTGCGCCTCGTCCTTCTTCAGGGCCCGCTTGCCGGGATACTTGTCGACGTTCCAGAAGTCGGCCCAGCTTCCCGGGGGATCGTTCGGAAACACGTCGCTGCGGTAGGCGAACAGGGTGGCGTAGGTGATGGTGCCGATGCCGCACTCGTGCGAGGCGCCGTCGATCAGATCGTCGGGGGAGAATCCAAGGCGTTCGTAGTCGATGGTCTCGAGGAAGCCTTCGTCGCACCCCGCCTGAGCGGCGGTTACCGAGCCGTCGATGACGTGGGACTTGTAGTTCCCGGTCTCCACCATCGCCCGGATGAGGGCCAGGCTGCCGTCCCACTCGTCCTCGAGCAGTGTGTGTCCGGTCTCGGCCATGAAGGGCTCGTAGTACGCCTTGCGCTGGCTCTCACTGTAAGAACCGCCCCAGGACGTGACGGTAATGGTGCCGGCGAGGGCGATGCCGGATGATCCCATCGCGAGCAGCGTGAGGCTGGCGCCCAGGACCGTGATGTTCTTGAACTTCATCGTTGCAGGTCTCCTGTGGGTTTCGGAACAGGCCGCGAGAGGGGCGACGCTTCGACCGCTACCCCCGCTCGGACTCGGGCGCAATCCTGCCGGATTTGGTACGTCACTTCCAGATCGGCCCGTGGGCGGATCGGCCCCTCCCTGGACCTGCTCTTTTCCGATCCACAGCCGCGCTCGCGCCGCCGCCGGCATGGACGGGGCTGCACGCGAGTCGGGGCGCGGAGCGGGGCGGGTATGCCTGCGCGCCCGGGCCGCGCAACCCCCTCGCCCCCGCCGGAACCCGCGCGCCCACCGCCCTCGTCAAGCGGTGAGGCGGGGCGCCGGGTTTTGAATGCGTGCGCGCTTGCCTTAGTATCCCCCGCGGGGACAATCTCTCGGCGGTCCGCGCACGGTGGAAACACGGTGCGGGGGCGAACGAGCAAGGAGTGGATGGCGCGATGGTGAGTGAGAACGGCGCTCTCGTCGAATTCAACAACGTGGACAAGACCTTCGACGGCGAGACGCTGGTCGTGAAGAGCCTGAACATGAAGGTCGGGCAGGGCGAGTTCCTCACCATGCTCGGCCCCTCGGGCTCGGGCAAGACGACCACCCTGCTGATGCTGGCCGGCTTCGAGTCGATAACCCACGGGGACATCCTGCTGGGAGGGCGCTCGCTCAAGAACGTGCCGCCCTACCGTCGTGACATCGGAATGGTCTTCCAGAACTACGCGCTCTTCCCCCACATGACGGTCGAGGAGAACCTCGCGTTTCCCCTCGAAGCGCGCAAGTTGCCGAAGGACCAGATCAAGGAGAAGATCGACCGGGCGCTCGCGATGGTGCGTTTGAGCGAGTTCAGTCGCCGCCGGCCCACCCAGTTGTCCGGGGGCCAGCAGCAGCGGGTCGCGGTGGCGCGCGCGCTCGTCTACGAGCCGCAGCTCGTGCTGATGGACGAGCCCCTGGGCGCGCTCGACCGGCAGCTCCGGGAGAACATGCAGTACGAGCTCAAGCACATTCACGAGACGGTGGGGGTAACGGTCGTCTACGTGACGCACGACCAGGGTGAGGCGCTCACCATGTCGAACCGCATCGCGGTGTTCAACGAGGGGGAAGTGCAGCAGATCGCGAGTCCGCAGGTGCTCTACGAGGAGCCGGACAACGCCTTCGTCGCCCAGTTCATCGGCGAGAACAACCGCCTGATGGGCACGGTCACCGCGGTGAACGGCAGCGAATGCCAGGTCGAGATCGACGGCGGCGGCACGGTGACCGCGCTCGCGGTGAACATCGCGGGCGTGGGCAAGCGCACCACGCTCTCGCTGCGCCCCGAGAGCGTCAAGATAGACCCACCGAGCGACGGCTACCCGGACCGATTCGAAGCCCGGGTGGAGGAGCTCATCTACCTGGGCGACCACACCCGGGTGCGGGTGAACGTGTGTCTGCACGACGACTTCATCATCAAGGTGCCGCGAAGCGGCGACGCGCCGCGGCTCGAGGTCGGCGAGACGCGCACCGTGGGCTGGAACCCGGCCGACTGCCGGGCGCTGGACGCGTGAACGGGAACCAGGTCCGAGTGGCGCCTGGCAAGACGGCAAGGGAACGTTAGAGTCGTGGCCGCCGTAGGCTTGCCTCCCACCGGTCCCATCATGCTCGATGGAGTGCCGCTCAAGATCCGTCTCGAACGCGCGGAGCGGATGCGCAAGATCAAGGCGATCGGGCTTATCAGTCCGCTCTTCCTTTTTCTCATGGTCACCTTCGCGATCCCCATCATCCTCATGCTGGTGCGAAGCGTCGAGAACCCGGAGATCCTCCAGGTGCTGCCACGCACCGCCGCCGAGATGCGGCTCTGGGACGGAGAAGGGTTCCCTCCCAACGAGACGATGCAGACCTTCGCCGCCGAAGTGGTAGTCGCGAAGGAGGCGAAGACGCTTGGCAAGGCGGCCAAACGCCTCAACTACCACGCATCGGGGTTCCGCTCGATGCTGTTCAAGACCGGCACCAAGCTCGAACGCGCGATCAAGAGCGAAGGCGAAGAGGCGGTACTCGAGGGCGCCGACATGCTGGAGCGCTTCACCAGCCTCGACAAGCGCTGGGGCGAGCGGCGCTATTGGTCGATCATTCGGCAGGCGTCGCCTCCGCACACCGCGTGGTACCTGCTTCGCTCCATCGACCGCGACTACGACGAGAACACCGACATCGTCCCCATCAGCGAGGACCAGGCCATCCACGTCGAAGTGCTGTGGCGCACGATCGTGATCAGCGCGGTGGTGACCATTCTGTGCCTGGTGCTCGGCTTTCCCATCGCCTATCTCCTCGGCACCTTGCCCACCAAGCAGAGCAACCTGCTGATCCTGCTGCTGCTGCTCCCCTTCTGGACTTCGCTTCTGGTGCGCACCACCGCCTGGCTGGTGCTGCTTCAGAACGAGGGGGTGATCAACGATCTCGCGATCTATTTCGGCCTCTGGGACGAGCCGGTGCAACTGGTGCGCAATCGCATGGGCACCTACATCGCCATGGTGCACATTCTGCTGCCCTTCATGGTGCTGCCGATGTTCAGCGTCATGAAGGGTATCGATCCCTACCACATGAAGGCGGCGGCTTCGCTGGGGGCGAATCCCGTGAGCGCCTTCATCAAGGTCTACCTTCCCCAGACCCTGCCCGGGGTGGGGGCGGGCGTGCTGCTCGTGTTCATCCTGTCGCTCGGCTACTACATCACGCCGGCGCTGGTGGGAGGACCGGCCGACCAGATGCTGAGCTACTTCATCGCCTTCCACGTCAACACCACGGTCAACTGGGGGCTCGCTGCCGCGCTCAGCGCGTTGCTCCTGGTGTGCGTGATGATCTTCTTCATCATGTACCAGCGCCTGGTGGGCGTGGGCAACATCCGGATGAACTGAAGCGATGGCCGTCGCACCCTACGCAACACCGCTCGAGAAGGCGTGGTACTACACATTCCGTGTTCTGTGCGGGCTGATCTTCTTCTTCCTGATCATGCCCATCCTGGTCATCATTCCCCTGGGCTTCAATCCGGTGCCCTTCTTTACCTATCCCATGGAGGGCTTCTCGTGGCGCTGGTACGGGGAGATCTTCGGAGACTCTCCGATCTCCATCCTGTGGCAGCGTTCGATGGTCAACAGTGTGGTGGTCGCGGTGTGCGCGACCCTTCTCGCCACCGTCCTCGGCACGCTGGCGGCGCTCGGACTCACCCGCGCGAACTTCCCGGGAAAGGCCGCGGTCATGGCGATTCTCATCTCCCCGATCATGGTGCCGATCGTGGTGATCGCGGTGGGGATGTTCTACTTCTACGCCCAGGTCGGTCTGGTGAGCAGCCTGACCGGCATCATCCTCGCCCACACCACGCTCGGCGTTCCGTTCGTCGTGATCACGGTGTCGGCGACCCTTCAGGGCTTCGACCACAACCTCGTGCGGGCCGGCGCCATACTCGGCGCGAATCCGGTGCGCGTGTTTCGCAAGGTCACGCTGCCCATCATCACCCCGGGCGTGGTCTCCGGAAGCCTCTTCGCGTTTGCCGCTTCCTGGGACGAGATCGTGGTCGTGCTCTTCCTCGCCAGCTCTGAACAGCACACGGTTCCGCGGCGGATGTGGAGCGGGATTCGCGAGCTCTTGAGCCCCACCATCATCGCGGCCGCGACGATGCTGATCATCGTTTCCATCCTCCTCATGTTCACCATGGAGTGGTTGCGCCGGCGCAGCGAACGCATGCGCGGCATCACACCGAGCTGACCAGTTCGGGGTTGGAAGCGCTCGGTACGCTATCATTCCATTGAGGCGCCCGGGAGCTGTTGCCGCAGATATGCGGGCCCAGCCTCCGTCGCTGATGTTCAGGCGGCCGATCCGCCCGGACAGGTATCAGAGTTTCAACAAGCCGAGCTTGAGGAGTAGAGGCATATGCGAAAGTACGTCCATGCGGTAGCCGCGGCGCTTGCCGTGGCCTTCATGTCGGGCCCCGTGGCCGCGGAGCAGTTCATTTCCATCGGTACCGGTGGCGTGACCGGTGTCTATTATCCGACCGGAGGCGCGATCTGCCGCCTCGTCAACAAGATGCGCAAGGAAACCGGAATCCGCTGCTCGGCCGAGTCGACCGGTGGCTCCATCTACAACATCAATACCGTCCGCGCGCAGGAGCTCGAGTTCGGAGTCGTGCAGTCCGACTGGCAGTACCATGCCTATCGGGGGACTTCGAAGTTCGAGGACAAGGGCGCCTTCGAAGGGCTGCGGGCGGTGTTCTCGGTACATCCCGAGCCCGTCACCATCATCGCCCGCGACGACTCCGGCGTCAGCAACATCACCGATCTCAAGGGCAAGCGGGTCAATATCGGCAATGTCGGCTCCGGCACCCGCGGCACCTGGGAAGTGATCGAGGAGGCGATGGGCTGGGATCGCAGCGACCTCAAGCTCGCCTCCGAGCTCAAGTCGGCGGAGACCGGCCAGGCGGTATGCGACAACAAGATCGACGCCTACTTCTGGCTGGTGGGGCATCCGAGCGCCCTCACGCAGGAATCGCTTGCGACCTGTCCGACTCACCTCGTGCATGCCGTCGCTCCCGAGATCGACAAGCTGGTGGCGGATCGTCCCTACTACCGCCCGGCCACCATCCCCGCCGGCATGTACAACAACGAGGAAGACATCAAGACCTTCGGCGTGGGCGCCACCTTCATTTCCAGCACCGACGTACCCGACAAGGTCGTGTACACGGTGGTGAAGGCCGTCTTCGAGAACTTCGACCAGTTCAAGAAGCTCCATCCCGCCTTCGCCAACCTCAACGAAATGGAAATGATCACGGACTCCCTGTCCGCTCCGCTCCATCCGGGCGCGCTCATGTACTACAAGGAACGCGGCTGGATGTAATCCGAAGCAGGGGCGGGGAGTTCCCACCGGCGCTCCCCGCCTCCTTCGACACGGTCTTGGCGGATGCACGCCGATGGATTTCCGTCAGCGCGGGAATCCTGGCGTTGTATCACTACATGACCGGGGACGCGCGTCTGTCGGCATGGACGGTGCCGGACGCGAATCAGGGGGCGGCGCCGCAGGGTCGAAGGTCGCTAGTCGCAGCTTGACCCGCGAGCGCCCTTGCCCCCGTCGCCAGGAAGGGGGAGGACATTGGCGAAAGAGAGAATCAGCGCGGGGGAGGTGGGCGATCTCGTTGCGGGAATCGACATCGGGGCCCGCGACCCCGCCGGGTGGCAGGGCCGCCTCATCATCGGGATCGCCTTCACGTGGGCGCTCTTCCAGCTCTACATCGCTTCGAACCTGCCCTTCACCCTGACCGAAGTTCTGGGAGTCAACGTCACCGTCAACACCGATCAGGCCCGCTTCCTGCACTTGAGCTTCGGCCTGATTCTAGCCGCCTTCGCCTACCCCCTGTTCCGGCGCAGCGCGCGAGACCGCATCCCCTGGTACGACTGGGCCCTCGCCGCGCTCGGCGCCGCGCCGTGCCTCTACCTGCTGGTGTTCAAGGACGACATCGCGTTGCGGGCGGGGGTCTCGGGTCCGACCGATATCACGGCGGGCTGCCTCGGGATGGTGGTGCTGGGGATCGCGGTGTACCGCACCCTCGGCCTGCCCCTGGTGGTGGTCGCGAGCGTCTTCGTGTTCTACGTCTTCTTCGGCCACCTGGAGTGGCTCCCGGACGCGATCCGATGGAAGGGCGCATCCATCGGCAAGGCGATGTGGCACTACTGGATGCAGACCGAGGGGGTGTTCGGGGTGGCGATCGGCGTGTCCGCGTCGCTCATCTTCCTCTTCGTACTCTTCGGGGGGATTCTCGAGAAGGCGGGCGCCGGCAACTACTTCATGAAAGTCGCCTTCTCCCTCCTCGGACACTACCGGGGCGGACCCGCGAAGGCGGCGGTGGCGGCCTCCGCGATGAGCGGGATCTACTCCGGGTCTTCGGTGGCGAACACCGTGACCACCGGGACCTTCACCATTCCCCTCATGAAACGTACCGGATTCACGCCGGAGAAGGCGGGAGCGGTGGAGGTGGCCTCGTCGACGAACGGCCAGCTCACCCCGCCGGTGATGGGCGCGGCCGCCTTCCTCATATCCGAGTACACCGGCGTCAGCTATGCCGAGATCATCAAGCACGCCGCGGTGCCGGCCATCGCGTCCTATATCGCACTGGTCTATATCGTGCACCTCGAAGCCCTGAAGCTCGACCTCAAGGGCCTTACGAAACCGCCTTCCTCGCTCGGTCTGGCGACCAAGGTCGTGGGATTCCTGGCCGGCTTCATCGGGTTGGCCGTCATCGGCGCGGTGGTCTACGTGGGACTCGGCTGGATCAAGACCGCCGCCCCGGACTATGCCTTTCTCTTCGTCGTCGCGCTCTGCGCGGCGCTGTATCTCCTGCTGCTCTTCCTTGCCGCGCGGATTCCGGACCTCGAGGTGGATGCGCCGGACGCGCCGATCGTCTCGCTGCCCCGCGCCGGTCCCACCGCTCTGTCCGGCCTGCACTTCCTGCTGCCCATCGTGATCCTGATGTGGTGCATTCTCGTGGAGCGGCTCTCGCCCGCGCTGTCGGCATTCTGGGCCGCGATGGCGATGCTCGCGGTGGCGCTCACCCAGCATCCGCTGAAGGCGCTGATGCGGGGCCGCGGGGACCTCGGCGAAGGGCTTCGCCGCGGCGCCCGCGAATGTTTCGACGGCATGATCTCGGGGACCCGGAACATGATCGGGATCAGCGTGGCGACGGGCGCGGCCGGAGTGATCGTGGGCACCATCTCGCTCACCGGGGCGCACCAGGTGGTGGGAGAGTTCGTCGAGTTCCTCTCCGGCGGCTACCTGATGGTGATGCTGCTGCTGGTCGCGGTGATGAGCCTCATTCTCGGCATGGGTCTGCCCACCACCGCGAACTACATCGTGGTGTCCTCGCTGATGGCGCCCGTGGTCGTCGCTCTCGGAGCGGAGAGCGGCCTCATCGTGCCGCTCGTGGCGGTGCACATGTTCGTTTTCTACTTCGGCATTCTCGCCGACGACACCCCTCCGGTCGGCGTCGCCGCCTTCGCCGCCGCCGCGATCTCGCGTGGCGACCCCATCCGCACCGGTGTCCAGGGATTCGCCTACGACATCCGCACCGCGATCCTGCCCTTCCTCTTCATCTTCAATACCGAGCTGCTTCTCATCGACGTGACGCCCCTGAAGGCGCTCGCGGTCTTCGTGGTGGCGGTGGCGGCGATGATGATCTTCGCCGCCGCGACGCAAGGCTATCTCGTGACCCGCAGCCGCATCTGGGAGACCCTGGCCCTGCTGCTCATCGCTTTCACCCTCTTGCGACCCGGGTTCTGGCTGGACCGGGTCGCGCCGCCCTTCGTGGAACGCCCGGGGGCCGAAGTGATCGCGGTCGCGGGCGAGCGCGCCGCGGACGAGGAGCTCCGGCTCACGGTGTCCGGCCCCGACTTCAACGACCCGGACCTCGTCCGCGAGACCAGTCTCGTGGTTCCCCTCGGGGGCTCCGGCGAGGGAGTGGACCGCCTCGGAAGCAACGGGCTGCTGGTCAGCGTCGAGGACGGAGCGGCGCTGCTGGAGGAGCCTTTGCCCGCTTCGCGCTTCGAGCGCCTCGCGACCACTTTCGACTTCTACGCCGACGAACCGGTGGTGATCGCCGCACTCTCGCTGCCCAACGAGCGAGTCGTGAAGGAGGTGTTCTACCTGCCGGCCCTTCTCCTCTTCGCCCTCGTGTTGGGGCTGCAGCGCCGCCGGGCACGCCTCACCCGAAGCTCGGCAGGGGCGGCGCCCTGACCCGCAAGATTCACCGGCTCTTCAACTCGCGTACGCCAATACGCTCGCGCCTGCGGCTCGTGCCCGGTCGGGCCGCTTAGCCTGGATGTTTCACCGATTTGCTACTGCGAACACCAATACGCTCGCGTTAGCAGGCCGTACTTCCTCAAGCCGCAACGACTTCGTATCGGCTACGAATTCATCGTCTGTCGGTCCGTGCGCCCTACTATCACGGCATCTTGGCGCCCTTGTATCGTGGCTGCAGCGGCGCCGGGGCGCCTCACCCGAGCCGCGGCCGGGGCGGCGCCCGAAGAAGCACTGATCAAGGAAGGGCCATGAGCCCTCCGTCCACGATGAGCTCGGTGCCGGTGATGTACGACGCGGCGTCGGAGAGCAGGAAGAGCACCGCGTGGGCGATGTCTTGCGGAGTCCCCAGCCTGCCCAGGGGGACCGCCTCGGCGACCTCCGCGGCAGCCTGCGGATCATCGTACCAGCGTTGCTGCATGGGGCTCAGCGTCGGCCCCGGGTGGATGACGTTGGAGCGAATCCGGTGGCCGGCGAGCTGGACCGCGAGGGACTTCGAGAGCGCGCTCACGCCCGCCTTGGATGCCTGGTAGGCATCTTGGGGCGCGGCATCTCCGCGCAGGCACTGAATGGTGCCGATGTGCACCATCGCGCCTCCGCCACTGCGCCGCAGGTGTGGAATGGCGTGGCGGCAGGTGTGGACGACGGACTTGAGGTTGATGTCCATCACCCGGTCCCAGAGCGCGAGATCCACATCCGCCGCGGACCGGTCCTCTCCGAAGAGCAGTACGCCCGCCGCGTTGACCAGGTAGTCCAGGCGCTGGTGGCGGGTGAATGCCTCCTCGACGGCGCGGTTCACGAGCGCGTCGTCGGTGAGATCGCCTCGCACATAGGCCGCCTGCGCCGGGCGGCCGTCGAACACCTCGGGACAGGGCTTGAGATCGAAGCCGGTGACCGCGCAGCCTTCATCGAGCAGACCGCGGGCTATCGCAAGGCCCATGCCTCCGCCGGCTCCGGTCACGAAGGCGTTGCGTCCGGCAAATCGCATCGTCTCGACCCTCAGTGGCAGGAGGGGAACGGACACCGTTCCCCCGGATCGAGCACGGTGGCCGCGAACTCCGCGAGAAGGGTGAACGCACCGAGGACGGCGCCGCCGGCTGCGACCGTGTGCCGACTGCCGAGGGACGCCATTTCAGGGGCGGCCAGGGGCTGGTCCACGCCCAGCGCGGGGCGCAAACGCTCGATCTCGGAACCATCGAGCATCGCCGCCGACCGCCGCGCCGACGGGGACCGCCACACGGGCGAGCAGGTGATGGACGCCCTCGTTACCCAACCGGCGGTCCAAGCGTCTGGAGGTTGAAGAGGAAGGAGAAAGCGAGCACCACGGGCACCGCGATCACGCGGGCACGACGGAGCTGGGCTTGTCGTTCCGCGTCCTCGAGAAGGCGCTTTCGCCCGCGCTCGAGGCGGCGGACGCGGAGCACCCAGATCAGTCGGCTGACCGGCAGAAAGAGCAAGGCGCTGAGCACCACGAAGGAGAGGGTGAAGAACGCGGTCTGGTTCATCGCGCGACGGAAGGGTCAACAGCGCAAAGTGCCGCGATGTCAGCGTGCGGACCGCGTCCCCGACCGCTTCAGGGACGGACCACGTTGACCAGCGCCTCCCCCGCAAGCCAGCGCTCCAGGTTGTCGGCGAAGAGGCGGATGAACTTGCGAGGCCAGGCTTGTATGTTGTCGGAAGCGTGCGGGGTGAGCAGGACGTTGTCGAAACTCCACAGGGGACTCGCCGACGGGAGGGGCTCGGTCTCGAAGACATCCAGGTACGCGCCGGCAAGGTGGCCGTTCTCGAGCGCGCGGATGAGCGCCGCCTCGTCGACCACGAAGCCCCGTGAAGTGTTCAACAGCACCGCGCCCGCCTTCATCGCGGCCAGCGCCGGGGCGTCGATGAGGTGCCGGGTCTCGTCGTTGGCGCGCACGTGCAGGGAAACGTAGTCGGCCCGCCCGAGTACGGCGTGCAGGTCGTGCGGGGCGAAGAGCTCGTCCACCGCGCGATGGGGGGTGTCGCTCCGGCGCACCGCGAGCACCCGCATTCCGAGCGCTTTGGCCAGAGTGGCCACGCATCCACCGATTGCTCCAAGACCCACCACGAGAAGCGTCTGTTCCGACAGCGGAACGAAGGGGCGGGGCGCCCAGCGTCTCTCTCTGCGCCGCTCCACGTAGTGCAGAAAGCCCCCGTTGATCGCGAGGATGGCGCCGATCACGGTTTCCGCGAGATAGGGACTCAGGATCCCCGCACTGTTGGTGACGGTTACCCGATCCGGATCCCACGGGGTCAGGTGATCGTAGCCCGAGCCCCCGACGTGGACCCACCGCACCGAGGGGTGGAGGACGCTCGGACGGTGGGTGGGGCCGGGAAACTGCGGATGCTTGATGGACAGCACCGCCTCCGGATCGTGCGCCTCAAGCACCGGCACGATCTGCTCGCTGCAAGTCGCGTAGTGAAAGGCGAGCGCGGGAAAGCGGTCCTCGAGCAGGTCCCGGCAGTCTTCGGGGCTATCGTGAAGGACCGCGATGGAACGCATGGGCTGCTCCTGGAAGGATCTCGCCGCCAACCTTCACCGATTCACCGCGGTGCGCGCGCATCCGCCGGCGTCGTCGGTGTCGAACGCGTACCTGGTCGCTACGCCATGCCTGAGCATCTGCATGGGGATTCTCCTGTCAAGGGGCGGTGGCCGTACCCGCTCGGGCGTTCCCCCGTGGCAAGGCGTGACGACAGCGCCCGAAGATACAAGGCGGGTCGGGCAAAGTCATCCGCACCGTCAGGGACCTGCAATCCTCACCGAGTTTCGGCCGTCATGATGCCCGAAACGGCCGAAGTTTGGTGAAACACCCGGGTTTGAAGACGCGCAACGGAGAGCCGGAACCAGACCAGGCGCCGATGGCGCGGGCTTCCCGGCGGGCGGGCAAGACAGGGATGACTTGCCCGGCCGGAAGGCCTCGCCCAATGAAAGCGCAGCGATACGGGTAGCCGACACTGCGTCGAAAGCACCGCGATGCGCCACGGCCCGCAACCGCGAGCGTATCGGCGTCGGCCAGTCGAGAAATCGGGGGGTGCGGGTCTGGCCCCGGGGTCCTTTCACGTCGGCCCGGGCAAGGCCCCGCCATCCTCCTCACGCGTCGTCGCGGCCGAGCACCGCAAGCGTCTCACGCGCGATCATGCGCTCCTCGTCGGTGGGAATCACCATGAGCCCCACCCGGGATCCGGGCACTCCCACCTCTCCTTCCTCCCCGGGAGCGAGGTGGTCGTTCTTGTCCACGTCGAGCTCGATGCCGAGCCATTCGAGTCCCTGACAGATACGCCGCCGGATCTCGGGCGAGTTCTCGCCGATCCCGCCGCTGAAAACGACCGCCTCGGCTCCGCCGAGCACGGCGAGATAGGCGCCGATGTAGTGTTTGACGCCCCGGACGAAGAGATCGATGGCGAGCGTCGCGCGCCGGTCTCCGTGTTCGCGCTCCTCGTCGAGCAGCTCTCGCATGTCGTTGGTCAACCCGGAGATGCCGAACAGCCCTGACTGCTTGTTGAGCAGGGTATTGGTCTCGCGCAGGCTCAGGCCCTCCTTGAGGGCGATGTGCTCGACGAGGGAGGGGTCGACATCGCCGGATCGGGTGCCCATCACCAGTCCTTCCAGCGGAGTGAAGCCCATCGACGTGGCGAAGGAGCGGCCGCGATGGATCGCGCAGGCGGAGCAGCCGTTGCCGAGGTGCAGGGTGACGAGATCGACGGCGTCGCTGGGCTTGCGGGCCAGCTCCGCGTAGCGTTGAACCAGCCAGGCGTGCGAGGTGCCGTGAAATCCGTAGCGCCGGATGCGATGGCGCCGGTAGAGCTGATACGGAATCGCGTAGTGGTAGGACACCTCGGGCATGGTCGAATGGAACGCGGTATCGAAGACCGCAACCATGGGCACGGATTCGCCGAAGAGGGCGCGTGAGGCCCGGATGCCGCTCAGGTTCGCGGGATTGTGCAGCGGCGCAAGCTCGATACAGTCCTCGATCTGACGAATGACGCGCTCGTCGATCCGGGCGTGGCTCCGAAAGCCTTCACCGCCGTGCACGACACGGTGGCCGACCGCGCCGACCGCGTCCGGCGAATCGATAACCCCGTCGCCGTCGCCCGTCTCCACCAGTGAGCGCATCATCCGGTCCAGCGCGTGCCCGTGGTCTCGGATCGGCTCCGCGTGCATGCGGGCCTCCCGGTGGTGGGGCTCGTAGGTGCACAGGGCCTGTCCGCCGATGCGCTCGATGCTTCCCCGTGCGATTCGGGTGCCCGCGCTGGAGTCCATGAGCTGGAACTTGAGCGAGGACGAGCCGCAGTTGAGGACGAGCACACGCACCAGTGGAGCTTCCCGGACTGATGCGGCGAGCATAGCGCACGGCTCGCGAGGGTGTCGCGGCGCCCGGCCGAGGCGCCCGGACTAACCCGCAAATTTCACCGATTTCTCAACTCGCGGACGCCAATATGCTCGTGTTAGCGAGGCGTACTCCGTCGCGCCGCAACGACTTCGTGTCGGCTACGCCTTCAGCGTCTTTCGGTCCGTGCACCCCACTATCACGGCATCTTGGCGCCCGAAGCGGCCGAAAGTCGGTGAAACTTGCGGGCTAAACCACGGGGGGCGGATCGAGCGCCACGCGCAGCCGCTCCACGAGAGGGGCGAGAAAGGGCTTGTGGGCGCGAATCTCCGCCAGGTCGAGCCCGTTCATCTCGTAGGGCAGCACCAGCCACTTGTCGGTCTCATGGAGATGGTAGTCCGGGATGCGACCGGTGAGGTTTCGAGCCGGCTTGTACCAGGGGACTGCGATGCGCGTATCGTGCGGCATGTTGCGCCGCATGCGTGTTTCCAGTCGTTCGAGCACCGCCTTGACGTTGAGACCCGTGTTGTAGACGTCGTCGACGATGAGCAGGCGATCCTCCGCGTTCATGCTTTCGATCAGGTACTGGGTGCCGTGGACCCTGATCTCGGATGCCGCCTCGTCGATCATGCGCTGATAGCGCTGCATGCCCCGATAGGAGGTGCGGATCGAGATGTGGTCGGTATCGACGCCGAGATGCTGGAGGCACTCCTGGACCGCGATCCCCACCGTGCTGCCTCCGCGCCACAGGCCGACGATGAAGGTCGGTCTGAACCCGCTGTTGAATATCCTGACCCCGAGGCGATAAGCGTCGAGGAGGAGATCCTCTTCGGCGATGAAGAGCTTTTCCATCGCTTTGCCCTTGTCTTCGATCCGAAGGGACCAACATACTGAAGCACGGCAACGGGGTAAATCGCCGGAGACCGAAATGCTCTACGTCGGGGCGCAGGCACTGCTCGAGGACGCGTTCGAGCTCGGGGCGAGGGTGCTGGAGAGCGGTTTTCGCCCGAGCTTCATCGTCGCCATCTGGCGAGGCGGCACCCCCATTGGGATCGCGGTGCAGGAGCTGCTCGACTACTTCGGCGTACGCTCCGACCATATCGCGATTCGCACGTCTTCCTACCACGGGATCGACGGGCGCGACTCCGAGGTGCGCGTGCACGGCCTCGGCTATCTGGTCAGGAACATCAGGCATGACGACCGCCTGCTCATCGTGGACGACGTATTCGACACCGGCCGCACGATCGAGCGCGTAATCGAGATCCTCCGGGAGAAGACCCGGCGCAACTCTCCGGTCGAAGTTCGAGTCGCGGTGTCGTACTACAAGCCGAAGAAGAATCTCACGACGATGGTCCCAGACTACTACCTGCACGACACGGAAGAGTGGATCAAGTTCCCCCATTCGGTCGAGGGCCTGAGCGACGAGGAGATCGCGCGCCACCGGCCGGCGTTGAGCGCCATCCTCCGGGAGGCGAGGCGCGACGAAGTCTCGACTTGAGTCCGTCACTCGGAACGGACCCTGGTTCCCGGACGCTTGAGTAACGCGCCTTCCCGGGGCGCTTTCGTGCCCACGGGACGCTGCGAGACCAATTCGAAGAGCGCCTTTGCGCACGGAGATTGCGGTCATTACGCAGTGAGACTCGCCGCAGCCGGTGGCATGCTGGTGTCTCGTCGGATGCCGGTGGGGGTTCGCGATGGCGGGAATGACCCGTTCACCAGGAGTTCCGCGCCACGCCGCGGGGCCCAGGACCCAAGGCGAGCAGACCCTCGGGCATGAGCCGGACTTGAACTCGGCGCACCCGCCCCCATCTCCTCGTTCAGGGGGAGGCACGCTTCGCTCCCCCCACCCGCATCAGTCTCACGGTTCAAGGAGCACGACGACCCCGATGACGAACACCCTTGCCAGGCGTCTTCCTATTCCCGGTGCCGACCTGCAGGGATATCTGCAGGCGGTGAACACCTTCCCCTTGCTGACGGCGGAAGAGGAACGAGAGCTCGCCGAACGCTACCGCCAGGACCAGGATCTGGAGGCGGCCTGGCAGCTCGTGACGTCGCACCTGCGCTATGTGGTCAAGATCACGCGGGGATACCTGGGGTACGGACTTCCGCACGAAGATCTCATCCAGGAAGGCAACATTGGACTGATGAAGGCGGCCAAGCGCTTCGATCCGGAGGTCGGAGTGCGCTTCGTCTCCTTCGCGGTGCATTGGATTCGGGCCGAGATCCACGAGTACGTGCTGCGGAACTGGCGCATCGTCAAGGTCGCCACCACCAAGGCACAGCGAAAGCTCTTCTTCAATCTGCGCAGCCGCAAGAAGCGCCTCGGGTGGCTTTCGCGGCAAGAGGTGGAGGAGGTCGCCGAAGAGCTCAGCGTGCGGCCCGACGAAGTACTGGAGATGGAGCGCCGGCTGGCCTCCCGGGACGCCGCATTCGACGGCGCGGAGGACGACTCCGGCGAGACGGCTCCCTCACCGGGGCTCTTCATCGAAGATTACAGCCATGAACCGGGCGCGCTCGTCGAAGACGCGCAGTGGTCCGCCTACACCTCGGGGCACATGGCCGCGGCACTTGAAGAAATCGACGAACGCAGCCGGGACATCATCACCCGGCGCTGGCTGCGGGAACCGAAGGCGAAGCTTCGCGAACTCGCCGACGAGTACGGGATCTCCGCCGAGCGGGTACGCCAGATCGAAGCCGGGGCGCTCGCAAGCCTCCGACAGGCGATCGAGCACCGCGCGCATCGGGGCCTGCCCTCGGTCTGAGACCGCCGGTCGCGACTGCGGAGCGGGTCCGTTTCGAGCCGCGCTCGCCTCCGACGAGTCTCTGCCCCCCGACTACACCTCGCCCGACCACACCTCGGCACGCTCGGACTTCGCAGTTCCGGTCGCCATGCCTCCCCGGCTCGTAACGGGGACGCCAGGATGCGGTGGAAGCGGGCGGCGGGTGACGCTCCAGCCGTCGGCGGGCCTAACCCGGAAGTTTCACCGATTTCCTACTGCGGACGCCAATATGCTCGCGGTAGCGGGCCGTACTCCCTCAAGCCGCTTCGACGTAGTGTCGGCTACGCCTTCAGCGTCTTTCGGTCCGTGCTTCCTGCTATCACGGCATCTTGGCGCCCGAAGCGGCCGAAAATCGGTGAAACTTCCGGGCTAATGCGTTGTTGTAGCATGTGGGAATGGACTTCGAGGTGAGCCCGTTGCCCGGCGCCGGCTTCGGCGCGGTGTTTCGTTTCCCCGCCGATGTAGACACCCGAAGCGCGATCGCGGCGCTGGAGGCCGCGCCCGAGCGCCTTTCGGACGCATTCGCCCGCTCGGGCGGTCTGCTTCTCTTTCCCGGTCTGCACGCGATCGCGCGCGAACCCGAACTGATGGTGCGGCTGAGCCGCCTCTTCGGCCCCGAGGTGGAGAGCTACCGCCAGACCCTGTCCGAAGCGCACATGATCCATCCGCGGATCGACGAGATCTACGTGCTCGGCAACCGGCCCCCAAGCAATCGACAGCCGCCTGCGCCTCCGGACCCGCCGCGAAGCGAGGACGGAGGCTTGCCGGTGCAGTTCCCCCATCGCAAGGGCTGGCACAGCGATCAGAGCTTCCGTCGCCCCCCGCCCGATGTCTCTCTTTTCTATGCGGTGATCGCAAGCCCCAAGGGGCAGGGGCAGACTCTCTTCGCGGACGGCGTCGCGGCCTACGAGTCCCTGCCCACCCGGCTAAAAGGTCGGATCGAGAACCTCGAAGGCATCCACGTCTATCCCTTCTGGGGGCGCTCCGAGGAGGAGGTGCGGGCGGGAGTAACGCCACGCCCGCTCGCGCCCCACGAGCAGCCGCAGCGACAGCCGGTGGTGCGCGTACACCCGGTGACCGGTAAGCGCGCCCTCTATATCGGTGAATCCGGTCAGATGGACTGGATAACCGGACCCTTCGCAGGGCTGGAACGAGGCCCGGGCGGGGAGGGCGGCGCCCTGCTCCATGAGCTCATGGCCCACTACACCAAGCCCTGCTTCACCTACGCGCACGAGTGGGAGAACGGCGACCTCATCGCGTACGACAACCGCTGCCTCGCGCACTGCGCGACCTGGTTCGACACGGAGCGCCACGAACGGCTCATGTGGCGCACCACGGTATGGGGAAACCCGGGCCCGCTCTATGCCGGTGAGGCGAAGAGCTGGATTCCCGCCGCGGATGCGGACCCGGGGTGATCCCGATACCAGCGCCGCCTTCCGCGCACTGTCGAGGCGGAGACGACGTGCACGATCATGTGCACTCCTCGGCACCATGCATCGGCCAACCCTTGGCCCGCATGTTTCAGCGATATCTCAACTCGCGGACGCCAGTATGCGGGCGCTTTGCGGGCCGAACCGTGTCGCGCCGCTTGCGACTTCGTGTCGGCCACCTGCAGCGCTGCGCAGTCCCTGCCGGGCTTGCCGGCCGGGACGAAGCACCACCGGCGCTTCGTCTGTTTCCGGCTCGCCGTTGCGCGTCTTTCGGTCCGTTTGCCCCACCGTCACGGCATTCGGGCGCCCTCGTGACGAAAATCGCTGAAACATGCGGGCTAGAATCGCGGTACGCCACAGGAGGAGGGACGTGATGAGAGACATGGACCAGGGTCGGCGGGGCAAGTCCCGGACGCGGGGAAGCTGAGGTGGCGGCCGGCAGGCGACGACGGCGGGAACGAAGGGCTCCCGGCACCGCGGTCCCCCGCCTCCCGTGGCGCGACCTCGTCAATCCGCTCGCGCCGATCGAGGTGCTGAGCGAGGACCAGCTCGAGGCGATTCACCACGCCTCGCTGCGCGTGCTCGCCGAGATCGGCATGAAGATGCTGGGCGTCGACGCGCGCGAACGGCTCGACCGCGCCGGCGCCGATGTGGACCACGAAACGATGATGGTGCGTTTCGATCCCGGCATGGTGGAGGAGTACATGGCGCTGGCGCCGTCCCACGTCACCATTCGGGCGAGAAACCCGGCCAAGTCGATAACGCTGGGGAGCAACCACATCAACTTCTTTCCGGTGGGAGGCCCCTCCTTTGTCTCGGATACCGACCGCGGCCGGCGCGCGGGCACCTACGAGGAGATGTGCGACTTTCTGCGCGTGGTGCAGAGCTTCGACATTCTGCATGCGGGCGGATCGAGCCCCTTCGAGCCCCTGGACCTGCCGGCGGAGAGCCGTCATCTCGACAAGAGCTACGCGGCCATCACCTGTCACGACAAGATCTGGAGCGCGGCGATGCTCGGGGGATTCCGGGCCCGCGATGCGATGGAAATGCTCTGTATCGTGCACGGCATCGGGTACGAAGAGCTTCCCGAGCAGGTGGTGGGCCTCGGCAACATCAACACCAACTCGCCCCGGCAGCTCGACGAGAGCATGTCCGACGCCCTCACGGTGCTCGCGGAGGCGGGTCAACCGGTAGTGGTCACTCCATTCACTCTGCTCGGCGCGATGGCCCCGACCACCATTGCGGGCGCGCTCACCCAGCAAAACGCCGAGGCGCTCGCGGGGATGGTTCTCGCCCAGGTGGTGCGCCCCGGAGTGCCGGTCGTCTACGGAGGCTTCACCTCCAACGTCGACATGAAGAGCGGGGCTCCGGCCTTCGGCACCCCGGAGTACGTGAAGGCGACCCAGGCGGGTGGCCAGCTTGCGCGCCGCTACCGGGTGCCCTACCGCACCAGCAACACCAACGCCTCCACCATCGTCGATGCCCAGGCCGCGTACGAAAGCGAGATGTCGATCTGGGCCGCGGTGACCGGACACGGGAACATGATCGCCCACAGCGGCGGTTGGCTGGAGGGCGGACTCGTCGCCTCCTTCGAGAAGCTCGTCATCGACGCGGAGATGCTGCAGATGATGGGGGAGTGCCTGCAACCGATCGTGGTGGACGACGACAGCCTGGCCCTCGACGCGATCGCGGAGGTTCAGCCCGGTGGTCACTTCTTCGGCGCGACCCACACGATGGCGCGCTACGAGACGGCTTTCTACGCACCGGTCGTGTCCGACTGGAGCAACTTCGAGACCTGGGAGGAGCGCGGAGCCCTCGACGCCACCCAACGCGCCAACCGCATCTGGAAGCAACTGCTCGAGGAATACGAAGCGCCGCCCCTGGATCCTGGCGTTGACGAGGCATTGCGCGACTACATGGCGAGGCGCAAGCTCGAGATCCCGCCGGGAGTCTGACCGCAACCCTTCGCCGACTGGCCGAGGCGCGGTGGCAGAGCGTGCTCCTTCAATCCGCTTCGTCCAATACCAGTGCGCCGCCGCGCGCCTCATGGGCCCCTGCGACCCACTACCCCGGCGCCTTGTCACCCTCGCCTTGAAACGGGCATGACGTGTTCTTCAGCAAACACGACCGTTTTGTGGTCGCTTGCTGAACTCCACTGCCGAGTCCGCTTCTTCCGGGCGCTTTGCATGCCAGGGGCAAGAGTAAAGCTGTCGCCGCCCGAAAGGTTGGGGTAGTTCAGGCCGCGCCGTGGCGTACGTGCAAGGGGCGTCCCGTCCCGAGGCCCGCCGCCTCGCCGAGCATCTCGCTCAAGGTGGGATGCGGGTGGATGGTGAGCGCGAGATCTTCGAGCGTTGCGCCCATCTCCACCGCAAGCAGGCCTTCCGCGATGAGCTCCGAGGCGTGCGGCGCGACGATGTGCACACCGCGCACCGCGCCGTCCTGCTCGTCGCTCACCACTTCGACGAAACCGAGATCCTCGCCAAGGGTCGCGGCCCGGCCCGAGGCGCCGACCGGGAAACGCGAGCTCATGAGACCAGGGCCCGCGTCGGCCCCCAGCGAGGCGATCTCCGGATCCGAGAACACCACGATCGGAATGGCGGCCGGCTCGAACGCGGTCCGGTCGCCACAGAGCGCATCCACCGCGACCACCGCTTCCGCGGACGCCTTGTGCGCCAGCGCCGGCCCTGGGGTCAGGTCTCCTATCGCGCAGATGTGGGGTCGCAGGCGGCGATCCGCAGCGACCGCGAGCCGGCCGTCCGGGCCGGGCGTCACCCCGATCGACGCCAGATTCAGCGACTCGATCGCCGGACTCCGGCCGACCGCCACCATCACGAGATCGACATCGACACCGCGGGGCGACGCCTCTCCATCGAACTCGACCCGGCCGTCGCGACAGGCGAGGGCGCGGGTATCGACCCGCAGGTCCACACCCAGCGCCCGCATGCGCCGCTCGACCGGGGCGGCGAGGTGGGCGGGGATCTCGGGCAACACGCGCCCGGCCGCCTCGACCACCGTCACCCGCGTCCCCAGCTTGGCGAGCGCAATGCCGATCTCGACCCCGATGTATCCGGCCCCGACGATGCACATCGCACCGGGCAGGTCGCGGAGCTCGAGCACCTCGCTCGAATCGAGCACCCGGGCGCGGTCGAAGGGCAGCTCGGGAAGCTCCACCGCCGAAGATCCGGTGGCGATGACGAGGTCGTGGAAGGCAACGAAGCGCACCCGATCGCCGGGCTGGGTGATCACCGCGGTGGTCTCGTCGACGAGCGAGAGCTCTCCCTCGACCATCTCGACCTTGCCCGCGTCGAGCAGCCCTTGCACCCCGGCGCTCAGGCGGTCGACGACCCCGGTCTTGAAGGTCTGAAAGGCGTCGAGATCGAAGCGAGGCGCGGACACCACGACCCCTCGTTCGGCTCCGGCCGCGGCTCGGGAGAACAGATCCGCGCTCTCGATCAGGGCCTTGCTCGGTATGCACCCCTCACGCAGACAGACCCCGCCGCTTCCTTCCCGGCCCGCACGGTCCACCAGCATGACCTGTCGGCCTCGTCGGGAAGCGTGAATCGCGGCGGCGTAGCCACCGGGGCCGGCGCCCGCGACGACGAGGTCGGCGGCCTCGGGAACCTCGCCGACGACCATCAGACCCGGGCGAGCAGGAGAGCGGGTTCGCGCAGATGTCGGGCGATACTCTCCATGAACGCGTGGAGGTGTTCGCCATCGTTGAGGCGGTGATCGGTGGAGACGCAAAGCGGCAGCACCGGGCGTACCATGGCCTGTCCGTCGACCGGGACCACCGACTCGCGCAGCCGTCCGAAGCCGGCAATGGCGACTTCCGGGGGACGGATGATCGGCGCGCCCATCCCGCCTCCGTAGCTTCCGTAGTTGGATATCGTGAAACTACCGCCCGCAAGCTGGGCGGGGCTGGCTTTGCGGGCACGGGCGAGCGCACTCAGCTCGCGGATCTCCCGAGCGAGATCGCGCAGACTCTTGCCGTCCGCGTCGTGCACCACGGTGACGATGAGGCCGTCCGGCGTCGCGGTGGCGATGCCGATGTTGCAGCGGTGGCGGTAGACGATCCGCCGGGCATCCAGGTCCAGGCTCGCGTTGAAGCGCGGGTGGGCGCGCAGCGCCGCCGCGCAGGCCTGCACGAAGAAGGGGAGGTAGCCGATGCGCGGTCCGGAATCGGCGTGCACCACGTTGACGCTGTCGCGCGCGCGCACCAGATCGCGGGCATCGATCTCCTCCATGGTGAAGATGTGGGGCACGGTGCGCCACGCCTCGGTCATGGTCCGCGCGATCCGGTGGCGCAGGCCGCTCAGAGCTTCGATACGGTCCTCGCCCTCCGGCGCAAGCGGGGCCGCGGCCGACGTCTCGCTCGCCGTCGCAACGGTTCCGGCAAGCGCCGCCTCCACGTCTTCGCGGGTAATCTGCCCCCGGCCGCCGCTGCCGCTTATCGCGGCGAGGTCGATGCCGCGCTCGCGCGCCAGCTTGCGCACCGCGGGGCTTGCCCGTACGCGCCGGTCGCCGCCCGACCCCGCGACGCAAGCCGAGGGAGGCTGGGGCGAGACCGCTTCCGTCTCCGATGCGGTCGCCGTCGACTCCGGTGCATGGGCTGGAGCATCTTCGCCATCGATCACCGCCAGGATGGCCCCGACCGGGATGACATCTCCCGGGGCTCCGCCGTGGCGAAGGAGCGTGCCGGTGAGCGGCGCCGGAATCTCCACGATGGCCTTGTCGGTCTGCACGTCGACCAGGCTCCCGTGGACCCGCACCCTCTCTCCCGGCGCCACGTGCCAGCGCACAATCTCGGCTTCGCTCAAGCCTTCGCCAACATCGGGCAGCTTGAACTCGCAGGCGCTCATGTCGGCCTCAGCTATCCAGGGTCTCGAGCGCCGCGCGCACCACGAGACCGGCTCCGGGTACGAACTCGCGCTCCACTCCGGGGAAGGGATAGTGGCTGTCGGGCGCGGCGACGCGGCGCAGCGGCGCCTCCAGCGAGTAGAAGGCCTGTTCCTGGAGCAGCGCCACCACCTCCGCGCCAAAGCCGGCGGTCGCCGGGGCCTCGTGCACCACCACGCAGCGCCCGGTGCGTTCGAGCGCGGCGACGAGACCGGCCTCGTCGAGGGGCACCAGGGTGCGGAGATCGACCACATGGGCGCCGATCCCCTTCTCGGCAAGCTGCTCGGCCGCCTCGACCACCACGGGCACGCTTCCGCTCCAGGCCACGAGGGTGATGTCGTCGCCTTCGCGCACGGTGCGCAGCTTCCCGAAGGGCACGGTGTAGTCTCCGTCCGGGACCTCGCCCGAAATCATGCGATAGCCGCGCAGGGGCTCCAGGAAGAGCACCGGGTCCGGGTCTCGAATGGACTGGAGTAAGAGTCCCTTGGCGTCCGGAGCACTCGCCGGCATCACTATCTTGAGTCCCGTGTTCTGGGCGAACTGGGACTCCATGGAATCGCTGTGAAACTCCGGCGTGCGCACATTCCCGCCGAAGGGCGCGCGCACCGTGATCGGGGCGGGGTGGGCGCCCCGCGTGCGGTAGCGGCTGCGAGCAACCTGCTGGCACAGCTGGTGATAGGCGTTCTGGGCGAAGCCCAGGAATTGAATCTCGATGACCGGCACGAGGCCGGCGAGTGCGAGGCCGAGGGCGGAACCGGCGATCACGCTCTCCGAGAGCGGGGTGTCGACGACCCGGGCCGGGCCGAAGAACTGTCGCAGTCCGTCCGTCGCCCGGAACACCCCCCCGAGCTGACCGATGTCCTCGCCCATCAGGATCACGCGTTCGTCGCGCGCCATCTCGAAACGCAGCGCGGAGCGGATCGCATCGATCATGTTCATCTCGGCCATCACTCGACCTCCCCGCCACCCTCCGGCGCCTGCAGGTGCCAGCGCCGCTGACGTTCGAGGGCAGGCGTGGGCTCCGCGAAGACGTGCTCGTAGAGCGCGTCCGCCCGCGGAGGAGGGAATCGGGCCGCCCGGGCGAAGGCGTCGTCGATTTCGGCCTCGATCTCCTGGCGCCACTGACGCTCGACCTCTTCGGACCACTGGCCGAGATGGGCGAGGTAGCGCTGTACGCGGAGGATCGGATCGCGCCCGGCCCACTGCCGTTCCACCTCGGGGTCGACGTAGCGGCTCGGGTCGTCGGCGGTGGTGTGGGCCCCCATGCGGTAGGTATGCGCCTCGATGAGGGTAGGGCCCGCGCCGGACCTCGCCCGCTCGACCGCCTGTGCCGTGACCAGATAGACCGCCATCAGGTCGTTGCCGTCCACCGAGACGCCGGGGAATCCGTATGCGGGAGCCCGCGCCGCGATGTCGCTTCCGGCGCTCTGGATAGCTCGCGGGGTGGATATCGCCCAGCCGTTGTTCTGCAGGAGGAAGATGACGGGAGCGTCGACCACTCCGGCGAGATTGCACGATTCGTGGAAGTCTCCCTCCGAGGAGGCGCCGTCACCGAAGTAGACCATCGCCACGCCGCTCTCTTCCTGGAGCTTCATGCCCCAGGCGAGCCCGACCGCGTGCGGGAGCTGAGCGGCCAGGGAGACCTGATACTGCATCACCCGCACTCCCGGCGGCACGAAGCCTCCCTCCGGGTGGCCTTGCCGGTAGAGCACGATGCGCTCGGCCGGATAGCCGTGGCGCACAAGCGCCGGCAGCTCCCGGTACTGCGGCACCAGCCAGTCCCGGGCCGGGTCCACCGCCATGGCCGAGCCCATGATCGACGCTTCCTGGCCGGTGATGGGGGCGAAGGTCCCCAGTCGTCCCTGGCGCTGCAGACTCCAGCAGCGTGCGTCGAAGGCGCGACCGAACATCATGTAGCGCAGCGCTTCGCGCACCCGGTCCGAGTCAAGCGGCGCGCCCATCCCTTCAGCGAGGCGACCCGATTCGTCGAGTACGCGAATCGGTTCGACCGGCTCGGAGGAGGGGAGGAATTGCGGCTCGATCTTCATCCGCGGAAGAGGGCGATTGCACCCTGGAGGGTGTCCTGATGATAGCCGCAATATCTCACCGATTCTCTGCCGCCGACGCCAATCTGCCCACCGATGCGGGCCGTTCGCCCTCGTGCCGCTTGCGACTTCGTATCGGGCGCCAGGAACCTCAGTGCGCCATGAAGACCGGCGTTTCGGCCTGGGTCAGAATCCGGCGAGTCGCCCCCCCGAACACGAGCTGGCGCAGTCGGCCGTGGGTGTACGCGCTCTTCACGAGCAGGTCGATGCCGCGCTCCCGCGCCGCCTCGATGATCGCCTCCCCCGGACCGAGGCCCGCGCTCTCCACGCTGATCGCCTCGGCATCGATACCGCCCCGGCGCAGATGGGTGGCAATGTGTTCACCGCTCGGCCCCGGCACCATCGCTTCCGTCACCGTCAGCACCGTCACCGACTCCGCTTCGTCGAGAAAGGGGCGGGCGAAGGACAGGGTGCGGGCGGCCTCGGTACTGCCGTTCCAGTGAATCAGCACCCTGGAGCCAATGACGCCGGGTACTTCGGCCGCCGCGATGAGCGTCGGGCGTCCGCTCTCGAAGAAGGCCGCCTCGCACATCACCTGCCAGTCGATGAGCGCCTGCTCCGAGGTGCGTGCGATCACGATCAGGTCGAAAAGGCGTCCGTGGTCCCCGATCACTTGGCCTTCCGGACCCTCCACCTCGCGCCAGTCGGCGCTCGGCCCGGACTCCGACTCCGACTCCGACACCGGGCGCATGGGAATGCCGTGGGTTGCCATCAATTCGGCAAAACGCTCGCGCGCGGCATTCGCGCGCCGGCGCCACTCCGCCTTGAGCTGGGTGATGTAGGCGCCCGCCAGCGCGATGCCCTCCGCCTCGATGATCTGCGGCGGCCGCATGACGAACAGGCCCTCGATGTGCGCGCCGAAACGCTGCGCGAGCATGCAACCCTGGTGGAGGGCGCTCTCCGCGGCTCCGTCGTCGTAGAAGGGAAGCAGTATCGTTTTCATCGGGTCGGCACAGAGTGGGTGAATCGGCGGGACGTTATCATCGGCCACCGGAACCGACAATCCGGACCGCATTTCGAAGGCATTCGCCATGTTTCACCGATTCACGAGACGCGGACACAGGGATGTCGGCGGGGGAGGGGGCGTTTTCGAATCAGGGTGCGCAGGCGTGCTGCGATGGTGCGGCCGCGCCCCCTGACCGTGTTCAACATGCCCCATGCCGGCGGATGCGCGGCCCTCGCCATGAACCAGACCGGCATGGCGCCCCGGCCCCGCCCCGCGAAAGCGATGGCCGCAATGACCGCTACCGGGAGTGCCGGCCCGAAGCCTCGCGCGGGCGCGCCGCCGGGACGCGACACCGGGGGGCCTCATCGTGGCTGAGACCGGTTCGCCAAGCGAGACCGGCCAGCTCGTCCTGGACGAGGCCGGCGCCTGGCTTCGGGGCGTTCGCCGCCTGGCGTCCCCGAACTGCGACCCGCGGCCCGACGGCGTCGCCATCGACCTGCTCGTGGTGCACGCGATAAGCCTGCCGCCGCGCAGGTTCGGTACCTCGTGCATCGAGGACTTCTTTCTCAATCGCCTTGATGTGGAAGCGGATCCCTTTTTCGCCACCATTGCGTCGCTTCGGGTCTCCGCGCATGCCGTCATCACTCGCGACGGGGTCCTCACCCAGTACGTCCCGTTCACGATGCGTGCATGGCACGCCGGCGTTTCCCACTTCGAGGGCCGGGAACGCTGCAACGACTTCTCCATCGGGATCGAGCTCGAAGGCTGTGACGACATTGCGTACACGACGCCGCAGTACCGCACGCTCAGCCAGCTTTGCGCCTTGCTGATGCGACGCTGGCCGGCCATCACCCGCGAGCGCATCGTGGGGCACTGCGACATCGCGCCCGGCCGCAAGACGGACCCGGGGCCGGCTTTCGACTGGTCCCGGCTCCACCGGGAAGTGCGCCTGGCCACCCCACCGGACGCGACCGCGTTCGCCCGCCCGCTACCGGCGACCGGCGGCCGAGAGACATCGGCCTGACGGGCGCTTCGCCATCCGGAAGTCGCGGCGCGAAGGCCCTGCGCTTTCCGGTTTGACCGAGACGGCACGACGCGCGGCACATGGCGTGCGGCCGGCTCCACCGGCCTACCTCCGTAGGCGGAGGAGGACGTTCCGTCGTTCTCTGTGCCTGCCGTACACCACTCCCACCGGGCTTTTAATGGCACCGGAAACCTGTAATATGCCGGCATGATTCGCTTGGCAGGTGCACGTACGGCACGTTTTCAGGAGTCGCGAGACCTCGCGGCTCTCATCACTTTGTACGAGGCCAACTACATCCGCCTCGCTCGCCTTGCCCCCGAACTCGAGCGGATGGACGGTTCGGTGGTGTCTCGAGTGGGAGGCGCCCTCGACCTCCACCTGAGCGTGGTCGAACGCCATGACTACACCACCACGCTGGACTTGACCTATCTCTTCGAGACCGAGACCGGCCCGGTCCTGGAGCCCAACGCCCGAGTCCGGGTCTATCACGATGTGCGTGCGGTGGAGCTGCTCGGTCATTCCCGACGCCGCCGAGCACGCCGGCATCTCCCGCGCCAACGGGGCCGGATGCCGGAGGTGGACAGGAAGTGGGAAGCGAACCGCTTTCTGTTGAAGTGGCTCAAGTTCTGCACGCATCAGGGGCACTTGTTCCTCGACTGCACGGCCAGGCCGCCGTCCACGGCATTCCTGACGGCATCCGATTCCGGCCGGATCGCGCGCGTATCCCGATCTTGACCGCCGCCTCGGTCCGGCCTTCGGCCCGGCCCGATTGCTTCCAGGCGGCCCGCAACCTCTAGCCCGCCAGTTGAGAGACTGGTGAAACTTGCGGCTTAGTCCAGGACGCGATCCAGCACCCAGTTGGCCAGGGTGTGCACCAGCGGCTCCAGATAGGAGAGACGGCCCGGGCTCACCAGAGGAGAACGCATTCCCTCCTGCTGCTGCTCCGAGATGACGTTGTCCTCCATGATGGAGGTGTTCCAGCGCCGGTAGTAGTTGCCGATCAGGGCGTCGAAGTCGTCGCGGGCGACGGTCGTATCGGGAAAGCAGGACCCGACCGTGAGATGCGTCTCCTCGGGTCCACGGGGGTGAAGCTCCAGCCACCACATGCAGTCGAGCGTGCAGCCGAACATCGTACTGGGGTAGATGAGAATGTAGTACGTGCCCCGGGCGGTTTGTCCGCTCAGCGTCGGGATGTGGGGGAAGCCCGGCTCGCCGGGCAGGATCGCTCGGCTGCCCTCGTGCCGAGTGAATATCCCGCAGTATCCGCCCGCGGAGGGTATGGGCGGATTGTTCTCCCTCTTCTGCCGGGAGATCGTCTGCATGTGAACGGTGGGCACGTGGTACGCCTCCATGGCGTTCTCCACGTAGATCTTCCAGTTGCAGGCGAGGTCGTACTCCTGGCGGCGGACGCAGGTCATTTCCTCGAAGCGGTACGGTGCGGTCAATTCGGGCAGATCGCCGAGGAAGGTGTTCAGATCCACCGCATCGGGGTCGAAGTTGATGAACATGAACCCGGCCCACATTTCCAGCCGTACGGGCTTGAGACCATAGTCGGCGAGATCGAATCCGCGGGTCTCGTGCATTTCGGGCGCGCGTTCCAGACGCCCGTCCAGCCCGTAGCTCCAACTGTGGTAGGGACAGCGCAAGGTCTGGGCGTTTCCCTCTCCGCCCATTATCCGAGCGCCTCGATGACGGCAAACGTTGGAGAACGCGCGCACCGCCCCGTCTGCTCCGCGCACCACCACCACGGGCACGTCGGCGAACTCGAGAGTGAAGTAGTCCCCGGGATTCGGAATGCGGTCGGCACGACCGATGAAGTTCCACTCCCGGCGGAAGATGCGTTCGACTTCCCGCTCATGGAACGCGGCAGAGGTGTAGCACCAGGGCGGCATCGTCTCCGCCTCCAGCAGCGGTTTGCGCACCGCCTGGTAGTGCTCGGGTTCGAATATTCCGTTCTCGGTGCGCATGCCCTTCGTTCCCGCGGAGGTACGCGCCGTCTGGCTCGGGCTCCGTCCGTCGCAAGTGGACCGGGATCGGTGCGAGGGTACACTGTGGTCCGAGTGGCGTCGACACACTGGCGCGCGGCGATGGACTGCGAGACTTGAAGCGGCACGGACCAGGGCAGGAGCGGCAGGGCGTCGTCCAACCAGATGGATCGATTTATCTCTCGCATGCTCCGCCCGGACGCCCCGGCTCGGCGTCACCGGAGAGCGAGAGAGTGCGCCGATCCGATGGACCCGGGCCCGCGGCGTCGCCGACGGGCGGCATCGACGAGCTGCGGGCAGTAATGGCGAGACTGCGCGACCCCGAACGCGGCTGTCCCTGGGACCTCGAACAGACCTTCGACACCATCGCCCCGCACACGATCGAAGAGGCTCACGAAGTGGCGGACGCCATTGCCCGCCGGGACGACGCCGCGCTCGTGGACGAGCTGGGCGACCTGCTCTTTCAGGTGGTCTTCTACGCGCAGATGGGCTCGGAGTCCGGCCGATTCCGGTTCACCGATATCGTGCGGGCGATCGTCGACAAGATGATCCGGCGCCATCCCCACGTGTTCGGGGACTCCCGTATCGAGAGCGCCCGCGCGCAGAGCCGGGCGTGGGAAGCGATCAAGGCCGCCGAGCGCCCCGCTCGGGCAAGCCTCATGGATGAGCTGCCGCGCGGCCTGGCGCCCACGGTGAGGGCCGCAAAGATGCAGCGACGGGCCGCGAGCGTCGGCTTCGACTGGGACGCCGCTCAGTCGGTACTGCCGAAGCTTCGCGAGGAAGTGGAGGAGCTGGACCGTGCGCTACGCGGGAGGGCCGGCCGGGAAGCGGTGGAAGAGGAGCTGGGCGACCTGCTCTTCACCTGCATCAACCTCGCTCGGCACCTCGACCTGGATGCCGACGAAGCGCTGCGGCGGAGCAATGTCAAGTTCGAGCGGCGCTTCCGCCGAATGGAAGAGGCGGCCACGGCCGAAGGGCGTAGCCTTGCGCACAGCAGCGCGGCCGAACTCGAACGCGACTGGGAGCGGGCCAAGACCCTGGAGGGCTGAAGGCGAGAGGCTGAACTCGCGTCTCGACGCGAGGCTCACTCGTCGTCGAGATCCTGCGCTTCCTCGGCCACGGGAACCTCGCCATCGTGAATCTGGGCGTGCCGACGCTGCAGATGGGCGTCGCGGACATAGCTGTACTCGTCCATGGCCGCGGTCCCCAGAATCACGTCGATATGGAGGAGTCCGGCGCGGTCATCCACGAGGCGCAAGGCGGACGCGCCGTACTTGAGCGAGCCCTGGGTGTAGATGCCCAGTGGATCCGTCAGGATGTCCACCGCGCTCCCGAAGGCGTCCCGCACGTTGCTCGGGCCGAGCAGGGGCAGCACGAGGTAGGGACCGGAGCCCACCCCCCAGACCCCCATGGTCTGGCCGAAGTCCTCCACCCGCCGTTCGAGTCCGAACTCGGTGCCGACATCGACCAATCCCCCGACGCCCATGGTCGAGTTCACGGCGACCCGCATGACGCCACCGAGCGCCATGGAGACCTTGCCCTGGAGCAGATCGTAGAGCACGGTCTGGATGTCGCGAAGATTGCCGAAGAAGTTGCCGACCGCCTGGCTCACGAGATCGGGCGTCAGCTCTTCGTAGAGAGTGGCGGCCGGCTTCAGGGCCGCTTCGTCCACGGCCTCGTTGAATGCATGAACCCCGCGATTCATGGTCTCGAAGGGATCGTAGTCCGGCCCCATGGTGGCGCAGGCCGAGAGCAACACGGCGATGCCGACCGGCGCGATACGGCGAGCGGCGGTGGCGAGGATCCCGGGCACTCTTGCCAGCGTCATGTTCGCCTCCCGCTTGCGGGTCGCTTTCAAGGAAGAATATTCCACCAGAACATGGGGTTACACCGGTAAGTTCTTGTCGCGCTCGAGGCGGGCGTAGGCCGAGTGATTGTGAATGGACTCGAAGTTCTCCGCCTCGACCACGTAGCGTGTCACCCGATCCTCGCGATTCAGCGCACTGGCCACGTCGCGCACCATGTCTTCGACGAACTTCGGGTTGTCGTAGGCCCGCTCGGTGACGTACTTCTCATCCGGACGCTTGAGCAGACCGTAGAGCTCGCAGGAGGCCTGCTCCTCCACCAGCTCGATGAGCTCCTCGATCCAGATGAACCCCCGGGTGGACACCGAGATGCTCACCTCCGAGCGCTGATTGTGGGCGCCGTAGTCCGATATCTGCTTCGAGCACGGACACAGGCTGGTCACCGGGACCCGCACCGTGACCCGGATATCGGCGGAGTCGTCCTCGACCTCGCCGGTAAGGATCACCTGGTAGTCCATCAGGCTCTCCACTCCGGTGACCGGCGCGCGCTTGTTGACGAAGTAAGGGAAGCGCATCTCCACGTATCCCGACCGGGCGTCGAGCGCGTGGGCCATTTCGGTCAGCATCGTGCGGAAGGACTCGACGGTTATCTCGTACTCGTGGCGATTGAGTATCTCCACGAAGCGCGACATGTGCGTCCCCTTGAAGCTGTGCGGCAGGTTCACGTACATGTCGAAAGTGGCGACGGTGTGCTGCTCGCCCTGGGATCGGTCCCGGATCCGCACCGGGTGGCGTATCCCCTTGATACCCACTTTGTCGATGGAGATTCGACGTTCGTCGGGGCTGCCCTGGATGTCGGCGATCGGCGCTTCCGCCCGCTCGTCAATCGTGGAGACTCGGTTCATCTGGCGGCCCCTGCGCGGCGCTGCATCTGGACTGGAGACTCTAAGCGGATTCGCGGCCCCGCGTCCAATCAATGTCTTCTCGTCACCACGTATTCGGACAGCATCCGCAGCGTGTCGGCGCAAGACCCCAGGTCCGCGATACAGTCAAGGGCGCGGTCGTGCAGCGCGGCGGCCCGGCGACGCGACTCCGACACTCCGAGGATCGACGGGTAGGTGGGCTTTCCCAGCGCGGAATCGGCGCCCACCGCCTTTCCCAGCAGCGCCGTGTCTCCCTCGACGTCGAGGACATCGTCCTGGATCTGGAAGGCGAGCCCCACGCAGCGGGCGTACTCGTCGAGCTTCGCAACGCTCGCATCGTCGGCCGAAGCGCACAGGGCGCCAAGCAGCACACTGGCCCGGATCAGGGCGCCCGTCTTGCACAGATGCATCTGCTCCAGCTCGTCCAGGCTGAGCGAGCCCCCGACCGCGCCGAGATCGATGGCTTGTCCACCCGCCATGCCGCGCGAGCCCGCCGCCCTTCCCAGCAGCCCCAGCATACGGCAGCGGCGCTCGGCGGTGACCGTAAGGTCCGGGTCCGAGGACAGCACCTCGAAAGCGAGAGACTGAAGCGCATCGCCCGCGAGAAGGGCGGTCGCCTCGTCGAAAGCGCGGTGACAGGTGGGGCGACCGCGGCGCAGCTCGTCGTCATCCATGGCGGGCAAGTCGTCGTGCACGAGGGAGTACGCGTGGATCAGCTCCACCGCGCAAGCGGGGACGTCCAGGCCCCTCGACGCGCCTCCCACCGCTTCGGCCGACGCATAGGCCAGGATCGCCCGCACGCGCTTGCCGGCGCCGAGCACCGCATAGCGCATCGCGGCATGGAGGCGCTGCGGTGGCTCTTCGGCCGGGGGCAAGCACCGGTCGAGCGCGACATCCACGCGCTTTCTGTACTCGGCGCTTCGCCTGCGCATCTCCGCGGCGCGGGACGAGACACTCTCAATCGGCGTCGTCGTCATCCGTCTCGAAGAGGGTGAGCTCCGCCTGTCCGTCCTTCTCCGCCAGTACCTGGATGCGTTGCTCGGCTTCGTCGAGAGCCTGCTGGCAGCGTCGGCCGAGGCGAATACCGCGCTCGTAGTGGGTGAGGGAGTCCTCGAGACTCAGCTCGCCGTCCTCCATTCGCTCCACAAGCCGTTCCAGTTCTTCGAGCGAACGTTCGAAGTCGAGCGTCTTTCGCTTGGGGGCGGCCACGTTGCTTCCTGGCGCTTTCGGCGTCGTCAAGTCCGGATGTGGAGGAGTCACGAAAGAGAGATCGAGGCCTGTTACCCGGCCGGTCGAGGCGCAGCTCCTGGAACTTCCGCTCGCGAATTCGCGGCGACGTTCCATCGCCCGTGGGCGATCCATCGCGTTCCCATCGCCGGCCAAGGTAACCGAGGACCGGCACGTGATCAATGCGCTCGCGCCCGCGGGACGAGCGGGGCCAGGCACTGGTTCGTGTTGACACCCCGACCCGATCCGGCTAACTTTCCTGAGCGCTTTAGACTGAGTCTAACCCGAGATTCCGCAGCCGATTTCCGCTCCGACGCGGACACGCATGCGGCAGCTCGGCGGGCTCGACCCCTCGGGGCCACCGGCTCCCGATTCAGCATTCCAGGAGACGACCATGAGCATCAAGGGCAGCAAGACCGAACAGAACCTCAAGGACGCGTTCGCGGGCGAGTCGCAGGCCAATCGCCGCTACCTCTACTTCGCCGCCAAGGCCGACGTCGAGGGATACAACGATGTCTCGGCGGTGTTTCGCTCCACCGCGGAAGGGGAGACCGGGCACGCGCACGGCCACCTGGAGTATCTCGAAGCAAGTGGCGATCCCGCGACGGGCCTGCCCATCGGCGCTACCGCCGACAACCTCAAGGCCGCCATCGCCGGCGAGACCTACGAGTACACCGACATGTATCCGGGCATGGCGAAGAGCGCGCGGGAAGAGGGGTTCGACGAGGTCGCCGACTGGTTCGAGACCCTCGCCAAGGCGGAGCGCTCCCACGCCAACCGGTTCCAGAAGGCTCTCGACAACCTGGACTCCTGACGCTTCGCCCGCAGTCTGCCCGCGCCCTCCTCGCTAAGGAGCGGCGCGGGTTGTCTTGCGCGCCTCGCCGGCGGAAGCGCAAGCTGCCGCCACGCCGGTCCCGGCCCCTCGACCCGGCGCGAGGCTCGGGCGAATCGCCGGGACCCCGCCGCCAAGCCTGGCCCACAATCTTCTCCGATTTCCAAACGAGCGAACGCCAATATGCTCGCGGTTGCGGGCCTCCCTCCGTCGCGCCGCAACAGCTTCTCGTCGGCTACGCATCATGCGTACTCCGGTTCGGACACTGCGCCATCACGGCATCCTGGCGTCCGGAGCGACCGACAATAGGTGAAATTCGCGTGTTGGCGCCACGCGCACTTGCCGCCGGACCGGCGCCACTGTTGATCCCTCCATCCCATCCAGTCTTTCCCTCGTGCGCGAATCCTTGAGCAACACCCGGTACGACGCAGCCGACATCGAGGTGTTGATCGGCCTGGAGCCGGTGCGCAGGCGCCCGGGCATGTACACCGACACCTCCCGGCCCAACCACCTCGCCCAGGAAGTCATCGACAACAGCGTCGACGAAGCGCTCGCGGGCTTCGCCGGCAACATCGACGTCATGCTGCATCGGGATGGCTCGCTCAGCGTGGCCGACGACGGGCGAGGAATGCCCGTGGACGTCCATCCCGAGGAAGGGGTCCCGGGGGTGGAGCTCATCCTCACGCGATTGCATGCGGGAGCGAAGTTCTCGGAGCGAAACTACCGTTTTTCGGGCGGGCTTCACGGGGTCGGGGTCTCGGTGGTCAACGCCCTGTCCCGGCACCTGGAAGTGTGGATCAAGCGTGGGGGGCACGAGTACAACATGTCCTTCACCAACGGCGAGAAGCGCTGCGACCTGGAGCCCATCGACACGGTCGGCCGGCGCAACACCGGCACCCGCCTGCGCTTCTGGCCGGACCCGGCCTTCTTCGATTCCGCCCGATTCTCCCTTGCGCGCCTCAAGCACACCCTGCGCGCCAAAGCCGTCCTCTGCCCGGGCCTGCGGGTCTCCTTTTGCGACGAGGCATCGGGAGAACAGGAGTCCTGGCAGTACGAGGAAGGATTGAGCGCCTACCTGCTCGACCGGCTCGCAGGCGCTCCGCGCATCCCCGAGCTCCCCTTCGATGGACACATCGAAGGCGGTGCGGAAGCCGCCGACTGGAGCGTGTGCTGGCTTCCCGAGGGTGGAGAGGCGCCCAACGAGAGCTACGTGAATCTGGTTCCGACTCCGCTCGGCGGCACCCACGTCAACGGATTGCGGACCGGGCTGCTCGAAGCGGTGCGGGAGTTCTGTGACTTTCGCAGCCTTTTGCCGCGGGGAGTGAGGCTCGTCTCCGACGACGTGTGGGAGAACGTCGCCTACATCCTCTCGGTGAAGATGGTCGATCCCCAGTTCACGGGGCAGACCAAGGATCGCCTCTCGTCCCGGGAGTGTGCGAAGTTCGTGTCCGGGACGATCAAGAACGCCCTCGGTCTCTGGCTCAGCCAGCACCCCGAAACCGGAGACCAGATCGCCATGCTCGCCTTGCAAAGCGCAAGGCAGCGGCTCCACACCGCCCGGAAGGTGGTGCGCAAGAAGGCCACGGTGGGGCCGGCCCTGCCGGGCAAGCTCGCCGATTGCACCTCCCAGGACGTCTCGAGGACGGAGCTGTTCCTGGTGGAAGGCGACTCCGCGGGCGGCTCCGCCAAGCAGGCCCGGGACCGCGAGTTCCAGGCGGTGATGCCGTTGCGCGGGAAGATTCTGAACACCTGGGAGATCGAAGCGGGCGAAGTGTTGCGTTCCCAGGAGGTCCACGACATATCGGTCGCGATTGGTGTGGAACCGGGGGCGGCCGACCTCTCCGGTCTTCGTTACGGCAAGGTGTGCGTCCTCGCCGATGCGGACTCCGATGGAGCCCACATCGCCTCTTTGCTGTGTGCGATGTTCCTCCGTCACTTCCGGTCCCTGGTGGAGGCGGGTCACGTGTACATCGCCATGCCGCCGCTCTACCGCATCGACGTCGGCAAGGAGGTCTTCTACGCCCTCGACGACGGCGAGAGGAGGGGCACGCTCGACCGCATCGCGGCGGAGAACAAGCGCGGGACGGTGAACGTCCAACGCTTCAAGGGGCTTGGAGAGATGAACCCGCGGCAGCTGCGCGAAACCACGATCGCGCCGGAGACGCGACGTCTGGTGCAGCTCACCGTGGAGGCGGATGACGGTACCGACGAGCGCCTGGATCTGCTCCTGTCCAGAAAGCGCGCTTCGGATCGCCGGCACTGGCTGGAAACCAAGGGCAACCTGGCGCAGATCTGAGCGCACGGCGTTGCGTGCGTCGGGGTCGACACGGTGGCGATTCGGGTGTACAAGCTCCAAGACATGCGACGCAGAGTCTCCGGTGGCTGGCCTGAAGGGAGTCCCTCGCACGGCGCTCACCGACCCCCGCTTGCAAGGGGACCGGCCCGGACGCGGTCATTGGAGCGGACATCGCCCGCGAGGTCGGCGCCGCGCTTGGCGCCGTCGAGGTGAACGCGGCGTTCGACCGGCCCGAAGTGTGGCCGGGCGCGGGTGACGTCGAGCGGGCGAAGACGGGGCTCGAAAGGTGGGCCGGCGCGGCGGCACGGCTTGACTCGGACGAAGATCGGGCATTCGCGGCGGGCCTTGCTTCCACGCCCGCGGGCAAGGCCATGCTCCAGTGCGTGTTCGGATCGAGCCCTTTCCTCGAGTCCTGTCTGCTCGCCGAGCCGGGCTACGTGCGAAAGCTCTGGTCCGAGGGCCCGGACTTCTGCTTCACGGAGATTCTCGCCGGGCTCGCGGCGCTGCCGCTTGACACCGGCGAGGAGAGCGCCGGTCGCGCCCTGCGCATCGCGAGGCGCCGTGCCGCACTGACGCTGGCGCTCGCCGACATATCCGGCGCCTGGGAGCTGGAAGCGGTCACCGGCGCGCTCTCCGATCTCGCGGACACCGCGTGCTCCACCGCCCTGCGGCTTCTGCTCACCAGGCTCGCCTCGAGGGGAGTCCTCACCCCCCCGAACCCCGAGGAGCCGGAGGCGGGCAGCGGTCTGATCGCCCTGGGCCTGGGTAAGCTGGGAGGACGCGAACTCAACTATTCGTCGGACATCGACCTCATCTTGCTGTTCGAAGCGGACGCGGTGCCGGCGAAGAGAGGAGAGGACATCGAGCGTCATCTGGTCCGCCTCGCGCGGCGCTTCGTCGCGCTGCTCTCGACGCGCACCGCGGACGGCTACGCGTTCCGGGTCGACCTGCGCTTGCGCCCGGACCCCAGCGCCACCCCGCTGGTGGTGTCCGCGGAGGCCGCCCGGCACTACTACCGCGAGCGCGGGAGGACCTGGGAACGGGCCGCACTCATCAAGGCGCGTCCGATCGCGGCGGACCGCGCCGCCGCGCGGGCCTTTCTGGACGACATCGGGGGCTTCGTATGGCGGCAGAACCTGGACTTCGCCACGGTCCAGGAGCTCCACGAGATCAAGCGACAGATCGACGCGCAGCACGGCGGGGGCGGGATCGAGCCTCGTGGCCACGACCTCAAGCTCGGCCGTGGCGGTATCCGCGAAATCGAATTCTTCGCGCAGACCCACCAGCTTGTCTGGGGGGGCAGGGACCGGCGACTGCGGATAGTGCCCACCTGCGAGGTCCTGCGCGTACTGTCCGACACCAACCGGATTCCGGGAAGGGTGGCGGACGGATTCGTTGCCGCCTACCGATTCCTGCGCCGGGTCGAGCACCGCGTGCAGATGACCCGTGACGAGCAGACCCACGCGCTGCCCGAGGACCCCGTGTCGTTTGGAATCCTCGTCCGATTCCTCGGTTACCCGGATGACGCTTCCTTCGTCTCCGACCTGGTGGGGCACCTCAGGGAGGTCGAGCAGTACTACACGGAGCTCTACGAGATTCCCCTCGAGGTTACCGCCCGGGGAGCGCCCGATCCGGAGGCGGAAGAGACCCTGGATCGGCTTGCGCGCCTGGGGTTCACGGAGCCCGGGGCGGCGGCCGCGGTTCTGGGACGCTGGAAGCACGCGCACTATCCGGTAGTCAAGGACCACCGTTCCCGCGAGCTTCTCGACGCGCTCACCCCGGCGCTGCTCACCGCGATGACGGGCACGGTGGACCCCGACCGGGCCCTGGAGCGCTTCGACCACCTCCTCTCGTGCCTGCCCGATGGCCGGCAGATGTTCTCGCTCTTCCAGGCGAACCTTCACGTCATGGAGCATGTCGCGGAGATGATGGTGAGCGCCCCCGCGATCGCACAGCGGGTAGCGGAGCGCCCGGCCCTCTTCCAGACGCTGCTTGAGAGCGAAGCCGACGGCCTCGTTGCGGACCGCTTGGGGCTCGAGGAAGAGCTCGACCGACATCTCGACTCGCCCGGCGATCGCGAAGAGCTGCTGTCCCGCCTGCGCGGATGGATGGAGGCAACCGAGCTTCGAATCCTCGCCCACACGCTCTTTCGCCGTCTCGATCCCCTCGACGAGCCGGCGTTGCGCACCTGCGCGACCGACTGCGCACTGCGGTGGTTGCTGGCGCACTGCATCGGTGTTTCCGGTTCGAGTCACGGACCCATCGCTTCTGGCGACTGCGCATTGCTCGTCGTGGACCGCCCGGGTACCAGGAACACGTCGATCGTCACGGATCGGAATCTGGGGCTGATTCACGATTCTCCCGAACCCGGCGAAGCGGGTGGCGAGACGCCGCTCCCCGCGTCCGTGCGCTTCCGGGAGCTGTTGCGGCGCCTCGTTGAGCTCGGGGGCGGGGAGGCAGAGGCAGGAAACGAGACCACCCACTCCGAGCTTGCGCTCTGCGCCGACCGGGGCGTGCTGCGGTGGGTGAGCAGCCTCGCGGCTTTCGAGCGCTACTGTGACGAGAACCCGTCGCCGGAGGTGCGCATGGCGTTGATACGCATGCGGGTCGTTGCGGGCGGGGAGGGCGTTGCCGAGCGCATCCGCGAGATCGTGCGACGCACGCTCACCGCCCCATGCCACGTCGCCGACACGGAAGCCCCCGCGAATACCGGCGCGCAGTCCGAAGACTACTGGCACGCACTGCGCCATCGGGGCGGACTCCCCGATCTGGAGAGTTTTGTGCAGAGTCTTCAGATACGAGCGGCGCCGGACAATGCCGACCTCGCGGACTGCGACACCGGGGAGGCGATTCCCCTCCTCGAACACGCCGGTCTGCTCGGTACGCAAGACGCGCGCGTGCTGCTCGACACGTGGCAGATGGGCACGGCAATCCGCGCGCTGCGCGGCCTGGTGAGCGAGGACGTGGAATTGGAGGACCTGCCCGCGGGCCTGCATGCGCGTTTCGCCGCGGCGGCGGGCGTCGCCACTCTTGCGGAGCTCGGGGCGCGCCTTGAGCGCGCCCGCGCCGAAGTGCGTGACATCGTCGCTCGCGTGCGCATCTCGAACCCGGATCTCTGACCAAAGGACGCATCAACGGATGACGGTGGAAGCCAGTCTCGAAGGAATCGAACGCTCATCTCTGCGCGAGTTCACGGAAAAGGCGTATCTGGATTACTCCATGTACGTCATTCTGGATCGCGCCCTTCCCCACGTCGGAGACGGGCTCAAACCGGTACAGCGCCGCATCGTGTACGCGATGTCGGAGCTTCGCCTCTCCGCCGGCGCCAAGCACAAGAAGTCCGCGCGCACCGTGGGAGACGTGCTGGGGAAGTTTCATCCGCACGGCGATGCCCCCTGCTACGAAGCCATGGTGTTGATGGCTCAGTCCTTCTCGTTTCGTTATCCCCTGATCGACGGGCAGGGTAATTGGGGCTCCATCGACGACCCGAAGTCTTTTGCCGCCATGCGCTACACGGAGGCGAGGCTGGCGCGCTTCACGGAGGTTCTGCTGTCGGAGCTTGGCCAGGGCGCGGTGGAATGGTTCTCCAACTTCGACGGCACCCTCGAAGAGCCCAGGGTCCTGCCCGCCCGTCTCCCGCACGTGCTGCTAAACGGCGCTTCCGGCATCGCGGTGGGCATGGCGACCGACCTGCCCCCACACAACGTGCGGGAGGTGGCCGCGGCATGCGTCCATCTGCTGGAGGAGCCGGACTGCACGCTGGAAGATCTCTGTCGGCGCATCCACGGCCCCGACTATCCCTGCGAGGCCGAGATCATCACCCCGCCAGAGGAGTTGCTCGATCTCTATCGCAGCGGGACCGGTTCCGTGCGGATGCGGGCGCGCTACGAGGTGGAGGATGGCGCCGTGGTGATCACCGCCCTGCCTTACCAGGTCTCCGGTAGCCGGGTGCTGGAGCAGATTGCGGGACAGATGCTCGCCCGGAAACTCCCCTGGGTCGAAGATCTTCGTGACGAGTCGGATCACGAGAATCCGGTGCGTCTGGTCGTTCTGCCTCGCTCGAACCGCGTCGACATCGATCGCCTGATGTCCCACCTCTTCGCCACCACCGATCTGGAGCGCACCTACCGGGTCAACATGAACCTGATCGGGCTTGACGGCCGGCCCCGACTCAAGGGCTTGAAGCCCCTGCTCGAAGAGTGGCTCGAGTTTCGAACGCACACCGTGCGAAAGCGCATTGCCCACCGCCTGGAGCGCATCGACGCGCGCCTGCACCTGCTCGAGGGTCGCCTGATCGCGTTTCTGGACATCGACGAAGTCATTGCCATCATTCGACGCGAAGACGATCCGAAGCCGGTGCTGATGGAGCGCTTTCGCCTCAGCGAGGCCCAGGCCGAGGACATCCTCGAACTCAGGCTGCGCCACCTCGCCCGACTCGAAGAGATGAAACTCCGAGCGGAGCAGGAAGCACTTGGGGAAGAACGCGGGTCGCTGGCCGAAACGCTCGAGGACCGGCGCCTCCTCTCGAAGCTGATCCGCGAGGAGATCGAGGATGACGCCCAGAGATACGGGGACGAGCGCCGTTCGCCCATCGTGTCTCGTCCTCCCGCCGAGGCCCTCCAGGATACCGACCTCGTGCCCACCGAAGCCCTCACCATCATCCTGTCCAGACGAGGTTGGGTGCGGGCCGCCAAGGGGCACGACATCGACCCTTATGCGCTGCCCTACAAGTCGGGCGATGACTTCCGGGCGGTGGGCCGGGGACGCAGCAACCAGTCCGCGGTGTTTTTCGACTCCACCGGCAGAGCGTACACCTTGCCCGCCCATGTCCTGCCCTCCGCCCGGGGGCTCGGAGAACCGCTCTCCGGCCGTATCAACCCTCCGGACGGCGCCACCTTCGAGGGGGTGGCGATCGGCGAACCGGACGACCTCTTTCTGCTTTGCACTTCCTCCGGCTACGCTTTCGTCGCCCGCTTCGAGGATCTGGTGGCGCGCAACAAGGGCGGCAAGGTGGTGCTGTCGAGTCTGCGCGGCGCCGCCGTGATGACCCCGCGCAAGGTATGCGACCCGAGCGGCGACCTCGTGGCCGCGGCGTCCTCGAGCGGGCGTCTGCTCGTGCTCCCGATCGGCGAGTTACCCCGTTTGCCAAGAGGAAAGGGCATAAAAATCATTCATATACCGTCGCCTCGTTTCAAAGCGGGTGAAGAGTGGGTGGTGGACGTGATCTGCCTTCCCCCGGGCAGAGCGCTGACGCTTCATGCCGGGAAACGCCACCTCACCCTGAAAGCGCGGGACCTGGATGCGTACCGTTACGGGCGCGGCAAACGGGGGGGATTGCTCCCAAGAGGCCTGCAGCGCGTGGACCGTCTGGCGATCGCCGCCCCATGAGGCAGACCGGGATCCGCCGCCTGGTCCCCGCTTCGGGCTCGCATGCGTGCGTTGCCGGGGCGCACCCTCGATCTCGAGCGGGGCGGGCCCGCGTCGCACCGCAACCCCGGGGGCGCGGGACGGACCGGGGAACCGCTGCGAAAGTCATCCGCAAGCGTGCTGCGGCGACGGGGGACTGAACCGGGGCCCGGAAGTCTCCCACCACGAAGATCCAGAGAGGTAGAACATGGCAAGCTATGCCACCAACGAGTTCAGGGGAGGGCTCAAGATCCTCCTCGACGGCGACCCTTGCGCGATCATCGAAAATGAATTCGTCAAGCCGGGCAAGGGTCAGGCCTTCAACCGCGTAAAGATCCGCAATCTCAAGTCCGGACGGGTCATCGAGCGGACCTTCAGATCGGGTGAGAGTGTCGAGGCGGCGGACGTGATCGAGGTGAGCCTTCAGTATCTGTATACCGATGGCGACAGCTGGCACTTCATGGACGATCAGACCTTCGAGCAGTATGCGGCGCCGCGCGAAGCGGTGGGAGACAGCTCGAGCTGGCTCAAGGAACAGGATGTCTGCACGCTCACGCTGTGGAACGGCGAACCCTTGAGCGTATCGCCGCCCAACTTCGTGATTCTCGAAATCACCGAGACCGATCCCGGGGTGCGCGGGGATACCGCAAGCGGCGCGACCAAGCCGGCGAAAGTCGAGACGGGCGCGACGGTGAAGGTGCCTCTCTTCGTCAATCAGGGAGAGCGCATTCGCATCGACACCCGCACCGGGGAGTACGTCGCCCGCGCCAAGGAATGACGCGCATGCGGCGCGCCGTGGCGGTGGCGCCCGGGCGGCGCAACCCGGTCCCGCGCCTCGTCGCGCACCCGCCGGTACCCGGCATCGGGAAAGAAGCGTCGCGGTGACGCAGACCGGGCCCCATGCGCACTGGCGTCCGAGTGCGGATCTCGACACGCTGCGTCTGCGCGCTTCGCTGCTGGCGGATATCAGGGCCTTCTTTCGCGCTCGCGGGGTGTTGGAGGTCGAGACTCCGATGCTGGCCGCCGCGACCAGTCCCGAAACGCACGTCCTGAGCTTCGAAGTCCGCTTTCCCGACCGCGACGGCAGGGCGGGTTGGCTTCAGACATCACCGGAATTCGCGATGAAGCGGCTCCTCTGCGCCGAAAGCGGTCCCATCTATCAGATCACGAAGGCATTCCGCGCCGGGGAGGCGGGACGTCTGCACAATCCCGAGTTCACCATCGTGGAGTGGTATCGGCCCGGATTCGGCTACGAAGCGCTCATCACCGAGGTGGAAGATCTGCTCGGCAAGCTTCTGAACCGGAACGAGCCCCGCCGCCTGACGTATCGGGAGGCATTCAGGCGCTTCGCGGGCCTGGACCCGAAGCACGCGAGCCTTCCCGATCTGCGCCGCCGCTGCCGCGCCCGGGGCTGGCAAGACGCCCGGAATGCGGGCCGGGACGCCTGCCTCGACTTTTTGCTCGATAACTCGGTGCAAAGCGGTCTCTCGCCCGGTATCGTGACTCTCATGGACTTCCCCGCCTCGCAGGCCTCTTTCGCTCGTCTCAAGCCCGCGGATCGGACCATTGCGGAACGCTTTGAGGTGTTCGTCGACGGAATCGAGGTCGGCAATGGGTATCGGGAGCTCACGGACGCGAGAGAGCAACTCCATCGCTTCGAGCAGGATCGGGTGAAGCGCAAGCGGCGAGGTCTGCCCGATACCCCGGTCGACCGTCGCCTGATCGCCGCCTTGCGCGAAGGGATGCCGGAGTGTTCCGGGGTGGCGCTCGGTTTCGACCGTCTGGCGATGATCGCCTCCGGGCGTCCTCGCCTGGAGGAGGTCATCAGCTTTCCCTTCTTGAGCGCTTGAGCCCTGGCCCGCGCCCTCCGGCGTGGGCTCGCGCGCTTCTTCCAGGCGGGGCTCCTTGCGCGCATCCGCAACGACGAGGTCAGCCCGCAAATTGCCCTGATGTCTCAACCGGCAGGCGACAATATGCTCGCGGTTGCAGATCGTACTTCGTCGCGCCACTTTCGACTTCGTGTCGGCCACGATTTCAACGTCTTTCGGTCCGTGCGCACCGGCATCCTGGCGCCCAGAGTGGCCGGAGATCGCTGTAATCTGCGGGCGGGAAGACTGACATATAATCTCCGGGGCGCAGGCATTCGGGCCCACGCGGCGCGCGCCGGCCTTGTTGTTTCGCACACGGTCCAGGAAGCACCATGATCAGAGCGGGACCCGGTGTTCGTGGTGGCAGAGCGCCTCTCGCAACGAGAATCGGGCAGATCCGCGGGCTACGGCCAGGTCGTGACGCGATGCCGGCGCCGAGGCCCGCCGCCGCCTCGGACAAGCATCGCCTCGCTTTGGCGCCGCATAGGCTCGGCCTCCTGTTCGTCGCGGTGTTCCTGTGCGTCGCTACGACCGGCGGCCGGGCGGCAACGATTCTGCCGGACTTCATATCCCTGGTCGCCGAACACGGTCCGGCCGTCGTGAACATCAGCGCCACCCGGCGAAGCCCGTCGATCGCCGACCGGGAAGCCCGGCCCTTTTCCATTCCGGATCTGCCTGAAGACAGCCCCTACCACGAGTTCTTCCGGCGCTACTTCTTCGGCAGCCCGCACCAGGAGCGCTTTCGTGCACGATCCCTCGGTTCGGGTTTCATCATCAGCCCGGACGGCTACATCATCTGCAATCACCACGTGATCCGCGGCGCCGATCGGATCGTCGTGCGCCTGAACGACAGGCGGGAATTCGATGCCCGGATCATCGGCATCGATGAGCGCAGCGATATCGGCCTGCTGAAGATTGACGCCGCCGATCTGCCCTCGGTGCGCATCGGCGCCGGCAACGACCTCCAGGTGGGGGAGTGGGTGCTCGCGATAGGCTCGCCCTTCGGATTCGAACACTCGGTCACCGCCGGCATAGTCAGCGCCAAGGGAAGAAGTCTGCCGAGAGAGAACTACGTTCCCTTCATCCAGACCGACGTCGCCATCAATCCGGGAAACTCGGGCGGCCCCCTGTTCAATCTGGCCGGAGAAGTGGTGGGAATAAACTCCCAGATATTCAGCGGTACCGGTGGGTTCATGGGGCTCTCCTTCGCCATCCCCATCGAAGTCGCGATGAACGTGGTCACCCAGTTGCGCGAACGGGGACGCGTGTCGCGCGGTTGGCTCGGGGTGCTCGTCGACGATGTGTCTCCCAACCTGGCGGAGTCCCTGGACATGGATCGTCCTCGGGGCGCCTGGATTGCCAAGGTGCTTGCGGACGGTCCGGCGGCGTCGGCGGGCCTCAAGGAACACGACATCGTGCTGGAGTTCGACGGAATCGTCGTCTCCCAGTCTTCCGACCTCCCGCCGATCGTGGGGCGCACTCAAGTGGGGGTTCGAGTTCCCATCAAGGTGCTGAGAGACGGCGAGACGCAGACCCTGTACGTACTCACCGCGGAACTGCCCGGTAACGAAGAGATTCGGCTCGCCGCGGGGCGCCCCCCCGAACCCTCGGTGGTCTCCGCCCTGGGTATCGAGGTGGTGGACCCCACGCCCGGACAGCGGCGGCAATGGGGACTCTCGAAGGGGGGAGTGCTGGTGACGGAAGTCGAGGAGGGGCCCGCCTACCGTGCCGGGTTGAGACCGGGAGACATCATCTTGTCGGTGGAAGGAGTCGGCGTGGATGGCGCCGCGGGTCTGCTCGAATTGACCAGGCGCCTCTCCGACGACCAGGGTGTCTCCATCCTGGCCCGCAGACGTGGAGAGCTCATTACCTTTTCGTTGCCAAGCGGCTGACCGGGCGCCGCGAAGAACGCGGCAGATCCCTTCGACCCGCGACTCCCGGGCTACCGCCCCCGGGACGGACGCTCACTATTCGCGGTCGGGTGCGCGGGGATGTGGAGAGTCGCAAGGGAGAGCGCGCGACGGCTTCGTCCCTTTGGTCCCCACACCGCGGAGCGCTATGATTGAAGGTCTTTACTTGCGCTGGATCACGAAACTTTGAAATTCGATTTTGCCACCGTCATGGTGCTGCTCGTGCTCGCGAGCGGGCTCATATGGATCGTCGACGTTCTGGTGCTGGCTCGTCGCCGAAGGGCGATGGCAAATGGAGGCGAGACTTCCGAAGAAGGCATCGTGCAGGAGGGTCCCCCCCCTTCGCGCATCGTCGAGTACGCTCGGTCCTTCTTCCCGGTCTTTCTGATCGTGCTCGTGCTTCGCTCCTTCCTTGTCGAACCGTTCAGGATTCCCTCCGGCTCCATGATGCCCACCTTGCTCATCGGCGACTTCATCCTCGTGAACAAGTTCACCTACGGGATTCGCTTGCCCGTGATCGACTACAAGGCAATCGAGATCGGCTCTCCGAAACGCGGCGATGTCGTGGTCTTCCGGTACCCCGAAGATCCGTCGACACCCTTCATCAAGCGAATCGTGGGGTTGCCGGGAGATCGCATCGGATATCACGACAAGATCCTCTACGTAAACGGCATGCCCGCGGAGCAGGAGACACTCGGTCGCTACGTGGGAACCGGGCCCGGCCGCAGCATGACCGGCGCCAGCCACCGTACGGAGCAAGTCGGTGACTGCGTGCACGACATACTCGTACACCGGGGATACCCGTCCCGGGCGGGCGAAACCGTAGTCCCGCCTGGCCACTACTTCGTCCTCGGCGACAATCGCGACAACAGCAGAGACAGTCGTTATTGGGGCACGGTCCCGGACAGCCACCTGATTGGCAAGGCATTCGCGATCTGGTTGAACGCCGGATTCAGTCACGGTGTCATGTGGTCTCGAATCGGAACCGCCATCGATTGCGCAGACGAACGCGAGCCGAGCTGAAGCCTTGCCGGAAACGCCTTCGTCACGTGGGTCGAATCCTTGAGCGACAGCCCATCGGCCGATCGGGAAGCGCAAGGACGGCGCACCCTCGTCCAGAGTATCCCGCACCGCTTCCAGAGCGAGGCGTTGCTCAGGCGTTCTCTCACTCATCGCAGCGCCGGCCGCGACAACAACGAACGGCTCGAGTTTCTCGGTGACGCCATCCTCAACCTCGTAGTGGCCGAGGCGCTGTATCGTCGGATACCGCATGCCCGGGAAGGTCTCTTGACCCGCGCGCGCGCCGAACTGGTGCGCCAGTCCACCCTGGCCGAGCTGGCGCGCCAGATCGGACTGGGAAACGCATTGAAGCTCGGAGGAGGCGAGCTGAAGAGCGGGGGCAGGAATCGAGACTCGATCCTTGCCGATGCTTTCGAGGCTCTGGTGAGCGCATTCTATCTGGACGCAGGTCTGGAGGCCTGCCGTTCGTGGCTGCTCGAGCTCCTGGAAGATCGCCTGGACCGCCTTTCACGCGAAGAAACCACGAAAGATCCCAAGACCGAGCTGCAGGAGACACTGCAGGCCCGCGGCCTATCCCTTCCCGTGTATACGGTGGACAAAGTGAGTGGCGCGGCGCATGAGCAGTTCTTCACGGTCACTTGCCGGATATCGGGTCTCGATGGAGCGGCGACCGGCACCGGAGGCAGTCGCCGCGAGGCCGAGCAGTCCGCCGCCCGAGGCGCGCTCGATCTCCTGCGCGACATGTGCGACCGTTGAACACCCGCAAGCGCGATACCGGACTTGTGGACGCCACCTCGGGCGAAGTCCCGGAATACTCGAGCGGATATGCCGCCATCCTGGGACGTCCCAACGTAGGCAAGTCGACGCTGGTGAATCACCTGCTCGGCCAGAAGCTCTCGATCACCTCCCGCAGACCGCAAACGACCCGCCATCGAATCCTCGGCATCAAGACGACTGCGAGCTATCAGGTGGTGTACGTGGACACTCCGGGTATCCACCACGCGCCGGGGCGCGCGCTTGGCCGTTACATGAATCGCGCCGCAACGGGCGCGCTGGACGATGGCGATGTGGTCGTGTTCATGATCGAAGCGGGACGGTGGACCGAGGGCGATGAGCGCGTGCTGCGCCGACTGCGCGAGGCGCCAGCACCGATCATCGTCGGAATCAACAAGGTGGATCGCGTCGCGGACAAGGCGAAACTGCTGCCTTTCCTGGCGGACGTCTCGCAACATACGGGCTGTACGAATCTGATTCCGCTTTCCGCGCGACGTGGCATCAACACCGATGTCCTCGAAACGCACATCGTCGAACACCTCCCCAGGGGAGAGCCGCTCTTTCCGAGCGACCGGCTGAGTGACCGAAGCGAACGATTCCTGAGTGCGGAGTTGATCCGGGAACAGTTGACCAGCCTGCTGAACCAGGAGCTCCCCTATCGTCTGAGCGTGGAAATCGAACGATTCTCCGACGGGTCGAATCCGGTGCGGGTCGCCGCCATCGTGTGGGTGGAGCGGCGCAGCCACAAAGCGATCGTCGTAGGCCGGGAGGGCGCCACACTCAAGAAGGTCGGCACCCGGGCACGCCGGCAGATCGAATCCATGCTCGACCGGCGCGTGCACCTGGACCTGTGGGTGAAGGTGAAGGCGGGCTGGTCGGATGACGAGCAGGCATTGAACAGAATGGGCTACACCGACTGAGTTCCGGAGCCCGCGGCGAATGACAGCTTCGCAGCGCGTCGATCTGGACCCCTGCTTTGTTCTGCATCAACGTGCGTGGCGGGAGACGAGCCTCATCGTCGAAGTGTTCAGCACGCACTCCGGACGGCTCGGACTCGTGGCCCGAGGCGCCCGCAGGGCTTCATCACCTCTGCGCGGACTCTTGCAACCCTTCGTGCCGCTGCTCGTTTCCTGGTCGGATCGGGGGGAGCTCGGAACGCTGAGGGCGGCGGAAGTGGACGGGGTTGCGCTACCCCTGAGCGGAAGAGGGCTTGCGGGCGGTCTCTATCTGAACGAACTGATCATGCGCCTTGTTCACCGTCACGACCCCCATCCCGGATTGTTGCTGGACTACCGGAGAGCCTTGTCCGGCCTGCGTGAAGGCACCGACATCGAACCCGTCCTGCGGGTATTCGAGAAGCGGCTTCTGAGTGCAGTCGGATATGGCCTCCTGCTGGAGCGAGAAGCGGGCAGCGAAGTGCCGGTGCGAGACGAGACGCGATACCGGTATGTTCCGGAACAGGGGCCGGTGGTAGACGCAAGGGGAGAGAGTCCGGGCATCGACGTGTCCGGAGCCACGCTGCTTGCCCTCTCCCGGGAAAGCCTGGAATCGGCCGAGCACATGCGCGAGGCCAAGCGCCTGATGCGTTACCTGCTCGATCGGCTCCTCGGACCGCGGCCGATTGCCAGCCGGATGCTGTTTCGATCCTCATCGAGCCGCGACACCGACCCGATTCACGAAGCGTCGGCGCGCCGGCGCAGGTAATACGACCGCTGACGCCTTCGGGCGCGCCCTCTTGCCGCTTGCGCGTGCTACGCGGCGGAACTCCCGCCGCACCGGCTCATCTCCCCGCTTTCGCCACCGCCGCGGGGCTGCGTATCGGAGGAGTCGCTACCCGCGCGCGTCGGACTCGATGTCGGCGGCGCCTGGTCCGATGTCGCACGCGGCACGGATTCGGCGGGAGACATCGAAGACGCGGTCGACAACGCGGTCGACGCTTCGCCGGCGGAAGGGCTGGCGGAGGCGGCCCTCGGTGGATCCCTCGGTGGATCCCACGGTGGATCTTCCGTCCGTCCGGCGCCGCCCGTCGTTTCCGTTGCGGTGGCGGTGCCTGGGGTTGCGGCCTTGCCGGATGCCTCGCGCTGGCGTCCACGTCCTCCGCGCCGGCCTCGCCTCGCACGCCCCGGCGACGAAGCGCGCTCCGAGAATGAAGTACGTGCGGACGCGGAAGAAGCCTGAAGAGGGGGAGGACGGGTGTCGGTGCTCTTCCTGGTTCGAGCACGGCCCGCGGACTCGTCGGCGCCTTGCGTGTTTCTCGCCGTCCGTGGATGCGCGCCGTCGCGTCGCGCGGACGATGCCGCGCTGCGGCGAGAACCGCTCTGGCGTCCATCGCCGCCGCTGCGCCGTGGGCCCCGTCTGTCGCCTCGTCTCGAGCGTCCCTTGCGCCCGGAGGCGGAGGCAGCGGCCTTCGGACCCGCGCCGGAGCGGGAGAATGTTCTGGCGAGGAAGGCGAGGGTGCGGGCGATGATCCCACCGCGCCGAGGTTGCGAAGGCTCCACCTTCGCGGCGGCGGGAGGCGGGGCCGCATCGGGAATCTGCGCTCTCACTACCGGCTCGGACGGTGCTTGCCGGTCCGCGGCAGTGACGAACTCCGGCAGTGACTGCGTTTCCGCTTCGAGCTCGAAGCTCGCCCGATAATGCGTTTCGTGATCACGGTCATTGGCGCGAATCCGCTCCACGCTGTAGCTCGACGCCGCGAGCTCGGGGCAGGGGAGCACGATCACGACCACATCGCACTGCTGCTCGATTTCACGGATTGCCGCCCGCTTCTCGTTCAGCAGGTAGGTGCCGACCTGCATCGGCAATCGGGCCAGGATCCTGCCCGTGTTTCCCTTCATCGCCTCCTCCGCGACGAGCCGCAGTACCGACAAGGCCAGCGACTCCGGGCTTCGAATCTGGCCTTGGCCGTTGCAGGTGGTGCACACCCCCAGACTTGATTCACCGAGCGAGGGGCGCAGCCGCTGTCGCGACATCTCCAGAAGTCCGAAGCGGGAGATCCTCCCGGTCTGAACGCGCGCCCGATCCCGTTCGAGCGCCCCCCGGAACCGGCTCTCGACCTCTCTCTGATTCTTCTGCGGCCCCATGTCGATGAAATCGATGACGATGAGGCCTCCGATGTCCCGAAGGCGCAGTTGCCTTGCGATCTCGTCCGCCGCCTCGAGGTTGGTGTTCAGCGCGGTCTCCTCGATATCCGCTCCCTTGGTGGCACGCGCGGAATTGATATCGATGGACACCAGCGCTTCGGTGTGATCGATGACGATCGCGCCTCCCGAAGGCAGACGCACGGTGTGCGTGAATGCCGCTTCGATCTGGCTCTCGATCTGGAAACGGGAGAACAGCGGCACCTTGTTCTGATAGAGCTTTACGCGGGACGCGTTCTGGGGCATGACCTGCGACATGAAGGCATGCGCTTCCGCATGCACCTCCGGTACGTCGATGAGGATCTCGCCGATGTCCTGATCGAAGTTATCCCGAATCGCGCGAATGATTACGTTGCTCTCCTGGTACAGGAGGCAGGGAGCCTCTCGCTCTTCGGATGCCGTCGCGATCGCGCGCCACAGCTTCAGCAGATAGTCGAGATCCCACTGCAGCTCTTCCGCCGAACGGCCGACGCCCGCGGTGCGCACGATGAGTCCCATGCCCTCGGGCACGGTCAGGGAGCTCAGAATCTCGCGCAGCTCACCCCGCTCACTGCCCTCGACCCGCCGGGATATTCCTCCCGCTCGCGGATTGTTCGGCATGAGGACAAGGTAGCGTCCGGCGAGACTCGGGAAGGTGGTCAGCGCCGCCCCCTTGGTGCCACGCTCTTCCTTGTCGACCTGAACCAGGAACTCCTGGCCGACTTCGAGGGTGTTCTGGACGCTGCGCTTCTTGCCCGCCGCGTCTTCTTCGTCCGGGCGAGAGTGCTCGCGCGCCACCTCCTTGAGCGGCAGGAAACCCTGGCGTTCCGCGCCGTAGTCGACGAAGGCGGCTTCGAGGCTGGGTTCTATGCGGGTGACTCTTCCTTTGTAGATACTCGCCTTTTTCTGGCTGTGGGACGCTACCTCGATATCGAGATCAAGCAGGCGTTGTCCATCTACCGTCGCCACCCGCAGCTCTTCGGGCTGGGTGGCGTTTATCAACATCCGTTTCATGATGTCCTCGCTTGGCGCCGGCCCCGCCCCGGAGGGCGAAACCGAGTGTTCGGGTACCCGCACGCGCACCTCCAAAGAGGACGTCGGGTACCGCAGGAGCAACGAGGAGCGCAATGCGGTCGGCACCCCCGGTTCGAACATCTTCGAAACGAGGCGCGTCGAGCAGGAAAGAGTGTTGCGGTGCGCACGGCACTTCGAGCCGGGTTCCGCACGTTGGCGCCGTCATGGGGCACCGGCTCCGACCGGGCTCGACTTCGAATCCGCTCTTCCCACGCGTGCGTGGTCGAAGCGAGGTCGCCGTTCCAGTGGCAATCCGTCCACTTCAAGCGAATCTGCCTGAGCCAGCCTCGTATCGGTACTTTGAAATCCTGGAAGCGGTTGTGCTCCGATCGGTGCCCTCGGACCCAATCTGGTGCACTTGCCCTTCGGGCCGCGCTTTGCGCTTACGCGTCGTTGCGACTTTGATTGGTCCGGCCCTGCGCGTCAGACGCCCCACCCAAGGGGAAGCGCCGCACATGCCGGACCGACGGATTCTAGCCGGAGAAGCGATCGACGGCAAACCGCGCGGGGCGGGGGCCAATGACCCGTCCGGTGTGACGGCACGGGAGCGCTCCAGGCCACAAGTCGGCGGTTTCCGGTTGGCGCCGCAAGCGGGGCGTGGCCGCACATGATGTGTCCGGACCGCGCAGGGGCTGGTCGCCTGGGCGTCGGAGCGAGGCATGTCGCTCAAACGGCCGGCCTCGTGACCCGGGTGCTATCATTCCCCGGGCCATCATGGACCTTCAGCACCAGCCCCCGAACCCGGCGCACGAGATCCGCATCGAGCCCGACGGCGCGGGACAGCGCATCGACAATTTCCTTCGCAGCGCATTGAAGGGCGTACCCACGTCCCACATCTATCGAATACTGCGTCGTGGCGAAGTACGCGTAAATCGCGCCCGCATTCGGCAGCACTATCGGCTCCGCACGGGAGACACCGTGCGCATCCCGCCGCTGCGCACCGCGGCCGAGGGTCCCGAACGCGCTCCCAATCCACGCATACTGCAAGCGCTGCAACGCTCCATCGTGTATGAGGATGCGGACCTGGTGGCTCTGGACAAACCGGCCGGCATCGCCGTCCACGGTGGCAGCGGGCTGCGTCTCGGCGTCATCGAGGGGCTTCGTTATCTGCGCCCGGAACTGCGCTTCCTCGACCTGGTGCACCGTCTCGACCGCGAGACCTCCGGATTGTTGTTGATCGCCAAACGGCGGAGCACGCTGACCGCACTCCATCGCGCTTTCCGGGAGGGCCGCGTGGACAAGCGCTACTGGGTGCTGGTGATGGGGCATTTCGGTCGCTCCCGGCGCATCGACCAGCCTCTGGCAAAGGGTGTCCTGAAATCCGGAGAGAGAAGGGTAGAGGTGTCACCGGAGGGCCAGGCGTCCGCGACGGACTTTGTCCCCGTGCGCCGAAGTCGTGACTGTTCGCTGCTGGAGGCGCGACCGCGCACCGGGCGCACCCACCAGATTCGCGTGCATGCGGCCAGTGCCGGCCATCCGGTAGCGGGAGACCCACGCTACGGCGATGCGGACTTCAACCGGCGCCTCGAGGGCGCCGGCCTGCGGCGAATGTTTCTGCACGCGCATGCACTGCGCATTCGCGACAGCGCCGGCGGGCGGAGCCTCGAACTCAAGGCCCCACTCGAGCCGGCGTTACAGCGTGTGCTCGATGTTCTCGGGCTGTCGATGCCCGCGCGCTTCGTTGCGCATGCCTGACGAGGCGTCCGCATCCCCCGCGAACCCCGCGGAGTCGCTTCCTCTTCGGGAAACGCCGCGCTGGGAACGTGACATCATCGAGCGTCTCGCGTTCGAGGCGCTGGTAGAGCGGCGGCGCGCGCGTCGCTGGAAGTGGTTCTTCAGGTTCACCCTGCTCGCGTTTCTCGTGGTTGGCGTCGCGTTGTGGATGGCTCCCGAATGGTCCGCCACCAGCCCGGGCGGCACCCACAGCGCGCTCGTCGACGTGCGCGGCATCCTCAGTGAAGGCGAAGGAGAGAGTGCGGATCGGATCGTTGCGGCTCTGCGCAACGCTTTCGAGGATCCCGCCACCGCGGGGGTGATCTTGCGCGTCAACAGTCCAGGCGGCAGTCCGGTGCAAGCCGGATACATCTACGACGAGATCGTGCGGTTGCGCGATCTGCATCCGAACACTCCGCTTTATGCGGTAATCGTCGATATCGCGGCCTCCGGCGGCTACTACATCGCCGCCGCCGCGGACAGGATCTACGCGAGCCGCGCCAGTGTGATCGGCTCCATCGGGGTAAGGATGAATGGATTCGGCTTCGTCGACGCAATGGACAAGCTCGGGGTGGAAAGGCGCCTGATCACCGCGGGAGAGCACAAGGGCTTGCTGGACCCCTTCCTGCCCGTACGGGAGGAAGAGCTGGCGCATCTGCGCACCCTGCTCGAAGAAGTGCACGGGCACTTCATCGAGGTCGTGAAGCGCGGCCGTGGCGACCGACTTGCCGACAACGAGGACATTTTCAGCGGTCTCATCTGGACGGGCGCACAGGCCGTCGATCTCGGCCTCGTGGATGGATTCGGCAGCAGCGGCCATGTTGCGAGAGAGATCATCGGAGCGGAGGAAATCGTCGATTTCACGCCCCGTCCCTCGCATCTGGAGGCGCTTGCGGAGCACCTTGGCGTGGGTCTGGCCCGGGTGCTGGGCATGGCGCCCGGATCGGCTGCGCTAAGCCTGCAGTAGAACATCGACCCCCTCGCGCTTCAGCATTGACACCAGCGCAATCAACGGCAACCCGATGAGAGCCGTGGGATCCTCCCCCTCCATGCGCTGAAACAGCGCCGCGCCCAGACCTTCGGCTCGGAAGCCCCCGGCGCAGTCGTATGGCTTCTCCGCGCGTACGTAGGCTTCCACTTGCGCTTCGTCCAGGGATCGGAAGTGCACGCCGTACTCCACTACCTCGCATTGCATCTCGGCGCTCGCGGCGTTCAGCAGTGCGACTCCGGTCAGAAAGCGTACCCGCCGGCCGCTGGCAAGCCGGAGCTGGAGGACGTTGGCCTCATGGCTCCCGGGCTTGCCCATGACCTGGTCATCGAGCACCGCCACTTGATCCGAGCCGACGATCAAGGCGCGAGGACGAAGGGGAGCTATCGCTCGGGCCTTGAGACAGGCAAGACGTGCGACCAGCGTCCGGGGAGACTCGTTTTTCCTCGGACTCTCGTCGATATCGGGCGATATGACATCAAAGGGTATCCCGAGGCGCGAAAGCAGCTCCCGGCGATAGGGAGAAGACGAAGCGAGGACGATTTCCATTCCACTGAATCCTGTTTGCCCGATTTCCCCGAACTGCCGCCGCGCACGTCAAGCCGCTCGCGGTTGCGTACCCTAGCCCGGAAGATTCACCGATTTGCGGTCGCGCACGCCATTATGCTCGCGGGTGCGGGCGGTACTGCGTCGCGCGGCTTCGAAGTGGGGTCGGCTACCCGCTTCGCTTCGCAATCGGAGATGAGGCGTGAACCCCGGCTGGCCATATGTGGCCGGCCCGCTCGCAGGGAAGCCCGCGCCACCGGTGATCAGGGTGATCAGTCTGTCTGATGCTCGCTCTTGCGCGTGTTGCGGTCCGTACGCCTCGCAGTCTCGGCATACTGGCGCTCGAAGCCATCGAAAGTCGGCGAAATCTTGCGGCCAGCTCGCGATCTTGTCCACCGGGTCCTGGCGCCGTACGAAATTCAAAGTCATCCGCACTTTGACACCGTGTTTTCCGTCTCAGTAGGATCAAGAGTTTATGTTGCCCCAACGCTGCAATCCGGCTCTGCTCGCCTCCCGGGAGGAGTCTTTGGCTGGCACCCTCCCGGTGGGGGCCCTGGATCGCCTTGTACGGGCGGTGGATGACGCGGTGCATCCGGCACGGGTGAGCCTTGGGTTCAGGCAGGACACGCGAGGGCGGATCAGAGTGGACGGACGAGTGGAGGTTCCCGTCCAGTTGACCTGTCAACGATGCCTCGAGTCCTTCGAGACCAATCTCAAAGCTTCCGTCGACGTGCTCGTCGTACGCTCCGAAGACGGGGCCGAACCCGGTGACCAGGATGGGGACACCATTGAGATAGAAGGCGATACCCTGCCGCTTACCGAATTGATCGAGGACGAGCTGCTGCTTGCCCTCCCCATGCACGCATCGCACCCGCCGGGGCGGTGCACGCCACCGGCCATCCCCAGGTCGCGAGACGCCAATCCCGATGCCACGCCGCCGGGACCCCTGGCTTCCCTCGCGGAGCTCGTTCATCCCGAACCTACATGAGAGAACCCCATGGCTGTATCGCAACGCAAGAAATCCACCTCCCGCCGGAACATGCGCCGCGCCCACCAGGCGCTGCGTCCGCCGACGCTTTCCGAGGACCCGACCACCGGCGAGAAGCACCTCCGCCACCACATCAGCCCGGACGGCTACTATCGCGGGCGCAAGGTGTGGGACACGGAGGACGAGTAGCGCTTGATTCCCACCGTTGCATTGGACGCGATGGGCGGCGACCATGGCCCGAAGGTCGTCGTTCCCGCCGCGCTCAGGGTCCTGGCCTCGAACGATGACATCAAGCTCATCCTCGTAGGTGACCAGCAGGCGATACACCGCGAACTTCGACAAGCGAGCGGGGAGCCCTTCGAGCGTCTCCAGATTCGCCACGCCTCGCAACGGGTGGAAATGGATGAGGTCCCGTCACAGGCGCTGCGCGCAAAGAAGGACTCCTCGATGCGAGTCGCGGTGGATCTCGTGAAGGAGGGAGGCGCCGATGCCTGCGTGAGCGCCGGAAACACCGGCGCCCTGATGGCCATTGCGAGGTTTCTGCTCAAGACCCTTCCCGGTGTCGATCGGCCGGCAATCTGCTCGGCGCTGCCCTCCATGCACGGCCACACCCACGTCCTGGATCTTGGCGCCAACGTGGAGTCGAGCGCTCGACATCTCTTCGAGTTTGCGGTGATGGGATCGGTGCTGGCGAGCGCGGTCGATGACCTTCCCCGACCCAAAGTGGGTCTGCTCAACATTGGCCAGGAATCGATCAAGGGCAACAGCCAGATCAAGCAGGCGGCGCGGATGCTCGCCGACAGCGACATTCACTACATCGGATTCGTCGAAGGCGATGATCTCTTCCTCGGTACCGCCAACGTCATCGTGTGCGACGGATTCGTCGGCAACGTGGCTCTCAAGTCCAGCGAGGGAGTCGCCCACATGATCACACACTTCGTGAAGCGGGAGTTCGATCGCAATTTCTTCACCCGGGCGGCGGCATGGGTGGCCAGCCCGGTGCTCAAGGCGAGCCGAACCCGCTTCGACCCCCGCGAGTACAACGGGGCAAGCTTCGTGGGACTGCGTGGAATCGTCGTGAAGAGCCACGGGAGCGCCGACGTCAAGGCTTTTGCCAAAGCGATCACGGAAGCGGGCGCCGAGGTCTCGAAGAACATACCGCAGCGCATCAGCACCCACCTTGCAACCATGCTCGTCAACGAGGAGGCGGTGTGATCTTCAGCAGAATTATCGGCACTGGCTCCTATCTGCCTGAAAAGACACTAACAAACGCCGATATCGAACACCTCGTCGACACCAGCGACGCCTGGATTCGCGAGCGCACCGGTATTCGCCAGAGACATGTCGCCGACGAGTCGGAATCCACCGTGGATCTCGCGGAGCGAGCCGCCCGATCCGCGCTGGAGGCGGCCGATATCGACCCCCGGGAGCTCGACCTCATTGTGGTGGGCACCACCACCCCCGACCGCATCTATCCCGCGACCGCGTGCCGTCTGCAGGCGCGCCTCGGCGCGAAGGGCTGCCCCGCCTTCGACGTGCAGGCGGTCTGCACCGGGTTCATCTACGCGCTCGGGGTCGCAGACCGATTCGTGCGCACCGCTTCCGCCCGCCGGGCTCTGGTCGTAGGCGCCGACACGCACTCACGGCTGCTCGACTGGTCGGATCGCACTACCTGCATCCTGTTTGGAGACGGTGCGGGAGCGGTCGTGCTCGGAGCCGACGAGAAGCCCGGCGTGTGCTCCACGCATCTGCACGCGGACGGTACCTACGAGAGCCTCCTCTACGTCGACGGAGGAGTTCCAAAAGGCAATGGCGTGATCGCCGATGGCAATGCCTATACCAAGATGCGCGGCAACGAAGTCTTCAAGGTCGCGGTCCGCACCCTTCACCGCATCGTCGATGAGACTCTGGCCGCGAATGATCTCCACAAGTCCGACATCGACTGGCTCATCCCCCACCAGGCGAACATACGCATCATCGAGGCCACGGCCCGCAAGCTTGGCCTGCCCATGGAGCGGGTCGTGATCACCATCGATGATCACGGCAACACCTCGGCCGCTTCCGTACCCCTCGCGCTCGACGTCGCGGTGCGCGACGGCCGCATCAAGCGGGGAGACAACCTGTTGCTGGAAGCTTTCGGCGGTGGCTTCACCTGGGGCTCGGCTCTGATTCGCTACTGAAGTCTCGGCGCGGAAACCTGGCCGGAAACCTGGATGACTCCTTCTCCGACACGCTGCGATGTGGCCGCACCGATGCTTTGCGGCACGCTCGGACCGCGTCCGCCTGAGTTGCATGCCATTTCCGTCCTCGATCCGCGCACCGGCGGAGATCCTTTGAGGCGAAGCGCTGACAGCACCGGGCGCGTTCGCACCACCGGGGTACGGTCATGAGCGTCGCGTTCGTGTTTCCCGGGCAGGGCTCCCAGTCCCTTGGCATGATGGACGGACTTGCGCAGCGGCATCCGGAGGTGGCGGCCACCTTCGAAGCCGCATCCGATCTGCTCGGTTACGACCTCTTCGCACTGGTGCGGGAAGGGCCGCGTGAGCGTCTCGACGAGACGCAATACACCCAGCCCGCGATGCTGGCGGCCGGTGTCGCGACCTGGCGGGCCTGGAAAGCCGGCGGGGGCAAGGCGCCGGACCTCATGGCGGGCCACAGCCTCGGAGAGTACTCGGCCCTGGTGTGCGCGGAGAGTCTCGACTTTGCCGGGGCGATAAGGGCGGTATCGGCCCGGGCCCGTCTCATGCAGTCGGCGGTGCCGCGCGGTGAAGGCGCCATCGCCGCGGTGCTGGGGCTTTCGGACGCGGCGGTCGAAGAGCTCTGCGCGGAAGCGGGCGCGGGCGACGACGCCGGAGTCTGGGCGGTCAACTACAACGCACCGGGGCAGGTGGTGATCGCCGGAAGAAGCGAAGCGGTGGCGCGCGCCATCGAATTCGCCGGCGACCGCGGCGCGCGCAGGGTCATACCCCTGCCGATGAGTGTTCCCGTTCATTGCCCGCTCATGGCTCCCGCCGCCGAACACTTCGAAGAGGTGCTCTCGCGCATCGAGTTTCTTCCCCCGAAGATTGCGGTGGTCCAGAACGCGGACCTCCAGTGCCACACCCAGGCGCGGAAGATAAGGTCGGCGCTCGTGCGCCAGCTCACGCATCCGGTGAGGTGGACCTCCACGGTCGAGGTCTTCAAGGAACGAGGGAGCCGAACCTTGGTTGAAGCGGGACCGGGCCGGGTGCTGACCGGCCTGGCTCGACGCACGGACCGCGACCTGCGCGCACTGAGCCTGCACGAGCCCAAGAGTTTCGATAGCGCGCTCGCGGAACTTGCCTGAGCGCGGAAACAAACGAGAGTGGAAGGAGCGCGCGCGATGGACTTGGCCGGTGAAGTGGCGGTCGTGAGTGGTGCAAGCCGGGGCATCGGCAAAGCCATACTCGGCGATCTGGCGGACAATGGCGCCACCGTCATCGGTACTGCAACCACGGACTCCGGCGTCGAATCGATCGAGGCCGGACTGCGCGAGCAAGGCGCTCGAGGAATGGGGATGGTGCTGGACATTTCAGACCCATCCTCGATCGACGACTTCTTCGCAAAGCTCAAGGAGAGCGGCAACACACCAGGCATTCTCGTAAACAACGCGGGAATTACGCGTGACAACCTGTTGATACGCATGAAGGACGAAGAGTGGATCTCCGTGATCGAGACCAATCTGTCATCGCTGTATCGGATGTGCAAAGGATGCGCGCGCGCAATGCTCAAGGCACGCGCGGGACGCATCGTGAACGTCAGCTCGATAAGCGCCGCCCTGGGCAACGCCGGACAGTCCAACTACGCCGCCGCGAAGGCGGGAATGGAGGGGTTCACCCGTTCTCTCGCGAGAGAGCTCGCGGCCAGGAACATCACCGTGAACGCGGTCGCCCCGGGGTTCATCGACACCGACATGACCCGCGCCATGGCCCCCGAACGCCGCGCCGAAGTGTTGGACCGGATTCCGCTGGGAAGAATGGGAGCGGGGAGGGAAGTGGCCGCCGCGGTCACCTTTCTCGCCTCCCCTCGCGCCGCCTACATCACCGGCCAGACCCTGCATGTCAACGGCGGCCTGCTGATGTCCTGAAGACTCTTCCCGAATATCTGAAAACTCCTTTAAATACATGTTATTAATGGAATTTCTGACGTCCCTGGCCGTCCCTCGGCGATTGTTGCAACTTGGAGCCATTTCAATACACTAGGCGCGGGTCCGGCGGTGCCGGAATCTTCTCTCGGGGGAAACGCCTGACATGAGTACGGTCGAAGAACGCGTCACGCAGATAGTCGTCGAGCAGCTCGGCGTAAAGGAAGAGGAGGTCAACCTCGAGTCTTCGTTCGTGGACGATCTCGGCGCCGACTCCCTTGACACGGTCGAACTCGTCATGGCTCTGGAAGAGGAGTTCAACTGTGAAATCCCGGACGAAGAAGCCGAGAAGATCACCACGGTCGAGCAGGCGATAGACTACATAAACAACCACCTCCAATAGCGCGGAACGCGGGAGAATTCGGCGTCCCTGGCGACTCCACGCCGCGCAAGCGTGCGAACATCGAACACGCGGCGACAGATTCCAGACAGGTCATGCGTCGCGTCGTAGTCACCGGTCTCGGCATGGTCACTCCGGTCGGTCACGACGTTGCCGACACGTGGTCGGCAATCTGCGATGGACGTACCGGAGTCGCGCCGATCGAACGCTTCGACGCGAGCGCTTTCGCCAGCCGTATCGGGGCGGAGGTGAAGGGCTTCGACCTCACCCCCTACCTGTCGCCCAAAGAAGCACGAAAGACCGATGACTTCGTGCACTACGGCATCGCGGCGGCGATCCAGGCCATCGCGGAATCGGGGCTTGAGATAACGCCCGCGAACGCCGCGCGGATCGGGATTGCCATCGGTTCGGGAATCGGCGGGTTGTCGGGAATCGAGAAGGGGCACCTCGGATACATGCGCGGGGGGCCTCGCAAGATCTCGCCATTCTTCGTGCCCGCCAACATCATCAACATGATTGCGGGCAATCTGTCGATCCGTTACGGCATAAAGGGACCAAACTACGGCATCGTCACCGCCTGCTCCACCGGTACGCACAATATCGGCGATGCCGCAAGAATGATCGAACGTAACGACGTCGATGTCATGATTGCGGGCGGCGCCGAAATGGCGACGTCCCCCATGGGACTCGGCGGATTCGCCGCGGCAAGGGCGCTGTCGACCCGAAACGAAGAGCCGGAGCGAGCCAGCCGGCCGTGGGATCGCGGGCGCGACGGTTTCGTGCTGGGGGACGGCGCCGGAGTCCTGGTGCTGGAGGAGTACGAGCACGCCCGGACCCGTGGCGCCGAAATCTACGCGGAGCTCGCCGGATACGGCATGAGCAGCGACGCCTACCACATCACATTGCCATCCCCCGATGGCGAAGGGGCGGCACGCTGCATGCAACTGGCGATGGAGGATGCCGGAGTCAACCCCGAAGACATCGACTACATCAACGCTCACGGCACCTCTACTCCCGCCGGCGACATCATCGAATCGAATGCGGTGAAGAGCTGCCTGCGTGATCATGCCTACCGGGTCGCGATGAGTTCCACCAAATCGATGATCGGACACCTGCTCGGCGCCGCCGGTGGGGTCGAAGCCATCTTCAGCATCCTGTCGATTCGTGACGGTGTCGTGCCTCCCACCATCAATCTCGATGACGTCGACGATGGCTGCGACCTGGACTACGTGCCCCATACCGCTCGGGACATGCAGGTGGATGTCTCGATGTCGAACTCGTTCGGATTCGGAGGCACGAACGGCACTCTGGTGTTCAAACGTCTCCACTGATCCGCCTTGGTCTCGGCGCGATCCCTTCCGGAGCCGAACCCGAGCTCGCCCGAACCGGGACCATCGGAATCCTCGCCGCGAAGCCCCGTGCGTGCTTCACTGAAAAAGATCTGCGCTTCGGCGGCGATTCTCGGTGTTCTCGCGCTGATCTGGGCAACGTTCCAGTTCTATCGAGCGCTGGATCGCCCCTTGGCGTTCGGGAACGAGATTCGTCGTCACGTCATCGAACCGGGAGCGAGTTTCTCGGAAATCGTGACGGAGCTCGAGCACGCCGGAATCGTCCCCCAGCGCTACGTCCTCGAGGTCTACGCCAGATTATCCGGACACGCCGCGAAGCTTCAGGCCGGAGAGTACGCAATAGATCCGTCCATGACGCCTCGCGAGCTGCTGGACCTCCTCCATTCCGGGAAGGTGGTACAGCACTCCCTGACCGTGGTGGACGGATGGACATTCGAGGAAGTGCTGGCCGCGCTCAGTTCGAAGTCGGAACTCGCCCATACTTTTGCTGACGAGGCAACGTATTCCGAGATCATGGCGCAACTCGGCTATCCCGGAGTGCACCCCGAGGGTCGCTTTCTCGCCGACACCTATCACTTCCCCCGGGGCACGAGCGATGCCGCATTCCTGCGCCGGGCATACCAGTCGATGGAGTCATACCTCCACGATGCGTGGAACGAACGCGCGCCGGATCTTCCCTATGAATCTCCGGTCGATGCCCTCATCGTCGCATCAATCATCGAAAAGGAAACCGGGAAGGCCGAGGAGCGGGCGGAGATCGCCGGAGTGCTCGTGCGCCGGCTGAAGAGAAACATGCGTCTGGAAGCCGATCCTACCGTTATCTACGGGTTGGGGGCCGATTTCGACGGCAATCTGCGCAAGCGCGACCTCCGCTTCGACACTCCGTACAATACCTATCTTCACAAGGGCCTGCCTCCTACCCCCATCGCCATGCCCGGTACCGCCTCCATTCACGCGGCCCTTCATCCGGAGCCCGGCGAAACACTGTTCTTCGTCGCCAAGGGGGACGGCAGCCACCACTTCTCGGTAACCTATCCGGAGCACCAGGCGGCGGTGCGTCGATACCAGCGGCGAGGCGGTTCCCGAGATAGCGCGGACGACTCCTGAAGGGTGAGTATCGGAGATCGAAGAGGGCGCTTCATCACCCTGGAGGGCATCGAAGGCGCCGGAAAGTCGACCCAGATCGTTTCGCTGATGCAGGAGCTGTCGAGGCGCGGCATCGACGCGCTGGCCACCCGAGAGCCGGGAGGGACGCCGGTGGCGGAAGCGATTCGCTCGGTGCTGATCGACCCCGCCCACCGTTCGCTCGGCAAGGATGCGGAAGCGCTGCTGATGTTCGCGGCGCGCGCCGAGCACATCGAGAAGGTCATCAGGCCCGCCCTCGAGCGGGGGCTCTGGGTAGTGAGCGACCGATTCACCGATGCGACTTTCGCCTATCAGGGGGCGGGGCGCGAGACCGATTCACGACGCATCGCGGCGCTGGAGGAATGGGTGCAGGGCGATTTTCGCCCAGACCTGACCCTCGTGCTCGACTTGCCGGTGGCGCAGAGCCGGGCGCGCATCCGCGGGCGCCGGGCGGACCGCTTCGAGCAGGAGGATGACGCGTTCTTCGAGCGTATTCGCGCCGCATACCTCGAACGGGCGCGATCCATGCCTTCGCGCTACCGCATAATCGACGCAAGCGCTTGCCCCGCGCTCACCGCGGCCGCCATCCGTCGCGCGATATCCCCTCTCATCGAATGAACGATCGACTGCCCTGGCACGAGGAGAACTGGAAACGCATCTGGTCCTCCACGACCCGCGATCGACTTCCGCACGCCTTGCTCCTGCGCGGTCCTTCCGGGGTAGGCAAACGGAGCTTCGCCCGGCGACTGGCCCGGACTCTGTTGTGCCTGTCGCCTTCGGAAGAGGGCGCTTGCGGCGCCTGTCGGGCCTGTCACCTCGCATCGACCGGGCTCCACCCTGATTGGCACCCGATCGAAGCACTGGAGGACCGGAAGCTGGTCGGGATCGAGCAGATTCGCGAGGTCAGCGGGCGTGTGGCGCTGACCGCAAGCGGTGGAGTGCGCAAAGTGGTCGTCATCATCCCCGCGGAGGCCATGACCCGTCCGGCTGCCAACACCCTTCTGAAGACGCTCGAGGAGCCTCCGGACTACACCGTCTTCGTTCTGGTGTCGGACCGCGGCAGCCTCCTGCCGGCCACGATTCGCAGTCGTTGCCAGACGCTCACGTTCCCCTGCCCGCCGGCGCCGGTCGCACTGCGATGGCTCGAGGGCCGGCTCGACGCCGGGCAGCCGGCGGCAACGCTGCTCGGACTTGCCCATGGCGCACCCTTGCGCGCCGTCGAGATTGCCCGAAGCGACGACATCCGCACGGAGCTGCTGGGGCACGTTGATTCGCTTCTCGATGCGACCACGGACCCGATCGCCATCGCCGAGCGGTGGGCCGAGCACGGGATCGACGCCGTGTCGTGGTGGCTGACCGGAATCACGCAGGATGCGATTCGGGCGAGATCCGCACCGACTCTGGGCACTCTGGACCGCGGGATCCAGTCGATGGCCGGCAAGGCGGCGCTGCCCGAATGGTTCCGCCTGCTCGACTCCTGTCTGGCGGCCCGAGGCGCGCTTGCTCGCGGCGTCAACCTCAACGAACGCCTGGCCCTGGAAAGCCTGGTCCTCGCATGCCCCGGGACGGCGTGCGATGATGCATTGCATTAGTGGAGACCGAGATCGATTCCATGGCGCTGCGGCCCGCCCCCTCCCGCTCTCCGGTGGCCGACGAACGGGCACGCCTGACGGAGGCAGAGTTTTCCGCGCTGCTCGACGCGGCGGTGGACGGCATCGTGATCATGGACGCCGAGGGCAGGATCGAGGGACTCAACGCGAGCGCCGAGCGGCTCTTCGGCTTCTCCCCCGAAGAAGTGATGGGAAGAAAGGTCGGCATGCTCATGTCCGAGAGCCGCCAGGGAGAGAAGCAAGTGCCCCTGGTCCCTGAACCAGCGGCCGGCCGCCCCCAGTTGGCCGGCAGCCGAGAGCTGGTGGCTCACCGCCGGGACGGCTCGACCTTTCCCGTCGAGCTTGCGCTGGGAGAGGTTCGCTCGCAGGTACCGCGCTTCGTCGGCATCATCCGCGACATCAGCGAACGCAAGAAGATCGAGAGGCGCCTGACTCAGCGCGAACATGAACTGCGCCTGACGATCGAGAACGCTCCGATACCGATCTGCACCGTCGGACTCGACGGCACCGTCCTGAGCGCAAATCTCTCCTTCTGCAAGATGCTCGGCTACACCCAGCGCGAGATCGTCCGGATGACATTTCGCGACTTCACTTTTCCGGAAGACCTGCCCCTCACCGTGAGCCTGATGGACGAAGCGCTGCGAGGAGAGGGGGATACCTACACCTACCAGAAGCGCTACGTGCACAAGGACGGTCGGGTGGTTCACGTCGTTTTGCACAATGGTGTGGTACGCGGCGACCAGGGGCGACCCGAGATGTTCGTGGTGCAGGTGGAGGATCTGACCGAGCGGATGAAGGCCGAGGAGGACGCGCGCGAGCATCGGGAGCGGCTCGCGCACGTGGATCGGCTCAATGTCATGGGAGAGATGGCGGCAAGTATCGCCCACGAGATCAACCAGCCCCTGTCCGCCATTGCGAACTACACCAACGCCGCCTACCGCCGCGTGAGCGCAGGACAACTCGACGGCGAGAAGCTCTCCTCATCCCTCATGAAGATCGACGAACAGGCCCAGCGTGCCGGAGAGGTGGTCCGCCGACTGCGCAACCTGGTGAAGAAGCGAGAAAGCCAGCGCGAGCTGCTCGATATCAATGAACTGGTGTGCGACAGCCTGAGGCTCGCCGAAATCGATGCCCGCATTCACGATGTCGTGGTCGAGACCTCGTTCACCGAGTGCCCCAGCCGAGTGCTCGCGGACCCGGTTCAAATCGAACAGGTGATTCTCAACCTGCTGCGCAATGCGATCGACGCGATGGGCATGGTGGCCAAGGGCGAGAGTCGTCTGATGGTCCGCACCGAAGAGCGCGACAACTTCGTGGAGGTTTCGGTTTGCGACCGGGGCACCGGCATCACCAAGGTGCACGAGCAGCACCTTTTCGAACCTTTCTTCACCACGAAGGTGGCCGGTATGGGCATGGGACTGTCCATAAGCCACTCGATCGTCAGCGCCCACGGTGGGCGTTTCTGGTTCACGCGCAATCCCGACCGGGGAGTGACTTTCCACTTCTCCTTGCCAAAGGCGACGGGGTGGCTCCAATGAACGACTCGGCTCCCACGATATTCGTCGTCGATGACGACGATGCGGTACGAGATTCGCTCAGCGACCTCATCGACTCGGTAGGCCTCGAGGTCGCGACCTATCCCTCCGCCCACGATTTCCTCGCGGATTACGACAACGCACGGCGGGGCTGCCTGGTGCTGGATATCCGCATGCCCGGCATGAGCGGTCTGGAGCTTCAGGAGCGTCTGAACGAACGCGGCTCCACTCTGCCGGTCGTCTTCATCACCGGACATGGCGACGTGCCCATGGCGGTGGAGGCGATGAAGCGCGGCGCCGTGGACTTCATCCAGAAGCCGTTCCGGGACCAGGAGCTTCTCGATCGGATAAATCTGGCGCTGGAACAGAACCGTCGCCGCCGGAACGTGGAGGAGGTCAAGCAGGACATCGCAAAGAGGATCTCCTCCCTCACGCGTCGCGAACGCGAGGTGATGGACATGGTGATTCAGGGAAAGGCGAACAAGGTCATCGCCATCGACCTCGGCCTCAGCCAGCGCACGGTCGAGGTGCACCGTTCCCACGTGATGGACAAGATGAGAGCCCGCACCCTGGCCGAGCTCGTGCGAATGAATACCGCACTGGAGCGATGAACCCCTGGCCCGGATATTTCACCGATTTTCGTCACGAGGGCGCCAAGATGCCGTGACAGTGGGGCGCACGGACCGAAAGACGCTGAAGGCGTAGCTGACACGAAGTCGAAGCGGCTTGAGGGAGTACGACCCGCTGACGCGAGCATATTGGCGTCCGCAGTAGGAAATCGGTGAAATATCCGGGCTGGGACGTCGCCACGAGTGCGGCGCCCATCCGCCCGCGGAGAACGGGCGGATACCGGTTCGCTCCCTCTGCGGCGGGGACGACTGGCCAGTCCTATCCGGTGCCTCGCAGCGCCGTGCGCTGCGGTTCGGAAGGGACGAAGCCGAGGTGCTTGTCGATCGGATTGAGCAGACTCTCGCCCGCGCAATAGCGGCGATAGTTCTCCAGGAACACTCTGGCCAGAGCATCCGCGGACGCGTAGAAGTCTCCTGACATGTGCGGCGAGACGATGACGTTCGACATGGACCAAAGCGGGCTTTCTTCCGGCAGGGGTTCCTGTTCGAAGACGTCGAGCGCCGCCCCCGCGATCTCGTTGGCGCGCAGCGCGCCGATGAGGGCCGTCTCGTCGATGATCGCCCCCCGACCGACGTTGACGATTCGCGCCGTCGGCTTCATGAGACGAAATTGCTCGGTCGAGAAGAGTCTTCGCGTCTGCGCGGTGAGCGGCGCCGCGATGACCACGAAGTCCGCGTCCGGCAACGCTTCGCCCAATCGGTCGCAGGCGTGGACGACACCGAAGTCGACATCGTGGGAGCGCGCACTTCTCCCTACGCCGTACACCCGCATCCCGGCCTGCCAACACAGCCGGGCAATGGTCCGGCCGATGCTGCCGGCTCCGACGACCAGCACCCGCTTCCCCTGGATGTTGTCCGTCAGCCGATGACGCCATTGCTTCGTCGTCTGAAATGACCAGGTTTCCGGGAAATGCTTCACGAAGGCGATGATCAGACCGAGAACGTATTCCGCCATCGCACGATCGAAGACCCCTCGCGAGTTCGTTACCTTGACCCCGCTCTCGATCAACTCCGGGAAGAGCAGGGCGTCTACGCCGGCGCCGCACCAGTGAACCCACTGAAGCTTCCCGCCGTCCGTCCATGCCTTGCGCAGCATCCGGGCCCGGAAGTTCCAGCCGAGGAGGATTTCCGCATCGCGCAGAGCTTCCCGAAGCTCTTCCTCGCGTTGCGCAAACCGAAGCACCGCCTCGCCTTCGAGGTCGGAAAGACCGGGGATCTCATGCGCCCCGCTCGCACCCTGTATCACGATGACCCTGCCCACCCGCGTCTCGCTCCGCGTTACCGTCCCGTGTTCATGGTAAGGGATCCGGTCGCCACGGCATCGCAACTGCGCGCATCGCCCCGGCCGGTCGCGTAACGCGAGAGCCGGGGAATCGCGATAGACTCCCAAGCGATACCCGCATCGACGAGACATGCCCGTTCCCCGCACATCGGAATCGCCGGTCACGACCGCAAGCCTTCGGGCCATGAAGTCCAAAGGCGAGAAGATCGCCTGCCTGACCGCTTACGACGCCACATTCGCCCGTCTGCTCGACGAGGCGGGAATCGACGTGATCCTGGTGGGTGACTCGCTCGGCATGATGATCCAGGGCCATGACACGACCGTGCCGGTGCGCGTGGAAGACATCATCTACCACTGCCGCGGCGTCGCCCGCGGCCGCACCCGTTCGCTCCTGATGGCGGATCTGCCCTTCATGAGCTACCCGAACGTCAAGGCCGCGCTCAAGAACAGCGCTCGCCTCATGCAGGAAGGCCTGGCCCAGTGCGTCAAGGTGGAGCTCGGTCGAGCCCAGACCCCCATCGTCGCCGCGTTGTCCCGCAACGGCATTCCGGTGTGCGCGCACTTCGGCCTCACGCCGCAGACGGTGCACAAGCTGGGAGGGTTCCGGGTTCAGGGCCGCAGCCAGTCGCAAGCCGACGAGCTCGTCCTGCAGGCCACCGAGCTCGAGGATGCCGGCGCCGACCTGCTGCTGGTGGAGGCCGTTCCGGGTGAAGTGGGACGGAAGATCACCGAGGCGGTCCAGATCCCCGTCATCGGAATCGGCGCGGGCGATGCCACCGACGGGCAGATCCTCGTCCTCCACGACGTACTGGGAGTGAGTGCCGGGAAGTCTCCGAAGTTCGTGAAGAACTTCCTGTCCGGTTCGCCGGATATTCGGGCTGCGATTGGCGCCTTCGTGAGCGCGGTGAAAGCGGGAAGCTACCCGGCTCCCGAACACATCTACGCGTAATCGCCCCGGCGAGACTTCTCATCTCGAGGAGACTCCCCGGAGCGGGGCAGGGCGGCGCTGCCTCGCAGCAACCATCCGCACACGACGGCCGCACTGAGCGCACCGAGCAACTGGGCGAGGATGAATCCGGGAGCGTGCCCCGGCGCGATGCCGGAGAAGGTGTCCGTCCAGCTCCGGGCCACCGTGACCGCGGGATTGGCGAAGGAGGTGGAGGCGGTAAACCAGTATGCGGCGGTGATGTACAGGCCGACCGCCCAAGGTACCGCGGCCGCCCGGTAGCACAGTACGCAGAGAATCGTGCTCACCAGACCGAAGGTCGCCACCCACTCGGAAAACCACTGCGCCGCCCCGCTGCGCTCGTTGGCGCTCACCTGCAACAGGGGGAGGTCGAACATGGCGTGGGCCGCGAGCATGCCGCCCAGCCCGCCCGCGATCTGAACCGCGACGTAGGCGCCCGCCATCGCGAGCCCGATTTCGCCACGCATCAGAAACGCCAGCGTGACCGCGGGGTTGAAGTGCGCCCCGGAGATGGGTCCCAACCCCATGATCAGCACCACGAGAATGGCGCCGGTGGGAATCGTGTTGCCAAGCAGCGCGATCGCGACATTCCCCCCGGCGAGGCTCTCCGCCATGATTCCCGATCCCACCACGGTGGCCAGGAGCGCCGCGGTGCCCAGCGCTTCCGCCGCGAGGCGCCGCCCGCGCGTCGCTTCAATCGTCACCTGGCCCGATCCCTGGAAACGGCGGGGACCGGACGGACCCATACTCCCCCGGCACGAATAGGCCCGCGCAGAACATGATTCGATTCTAATCGAATGGTCGAATCATGGGCCGCGGCCGAAACTTCGACGCCGGACTTGTGCTAGGGTCGGCCCCCCTCGTCGGCGGCGTCCCCGCTTCCCTAATCATGATCGAAGCGCACGGCTCCGCTCACCTGAATTCACGCTTTGTGGAGGAGGGCACACGGCGACAAGCACTGCTCGGCGAAGCGCAGGAGCTGCCTTCCCTGCTTCTCAACTCCGCCGCCGCCGCCAACGCGGTCATGCTTGGGGCGGGGTATTTCAGCCCCCTCGACGGCTTCATGGATCTCCCCGATGCCCTCCTGGTCGCGGAGAAGATGCGCACCACGGCGGGCCTCTTCTGGCCCATCCCGGTGTTGAACCTGTGCACCGACGCGCGCGGCATCGACGCCGGATCCCGCATTGCGCTTCGAGACCCCAATCGCCCCGGCCAGCCCGTGCTCGCCATTCAGGACGTCGAGTCGGTCACTCGCATCGAAGACCGAGACTTCGATCTCATCACCGAGCGCGTCTACGGCACGCTCGACGACGAGCATCCCGGAGTGCGGACCTTTCGCCGCCTCGGCCGCCATCTCGTAGCCGGTCCCATCGAAGTGCTGAACCACAGCTACTTCGAAGAGGACTTCCCGGGAACCTTCCGGACCGCGGGCTCCATCAGGGCGGAAATCGCCCGGCGAGGCTGGGAGAAGGTCGTCGCGTTCCAGACCCGCAATCCCATGCACCGGGCGCACGAGGAATTGTGCAAGATGGCCAGGGAGTCGACCGGTGCCGATGGCGTGCTGATCCACATGCTGCTTGGCCGGCTTAAGGCGGGCGACATTCCCGCTTCGGTGCGCGAAGAAGCGATTCGGTGCATGGTGGACCGCTACTTCCCGCCCAATTCGGTCATGGTCGCCGGTTACGGGTTCGACATGCTCTACGCGGGCCCGCGCGAAGCCGTGCTGCATGCCATTTTCCGACAGAACGCGGGCTGCACCCACCTTGTCATCGGGAGGGACCATGCCGGCGTCGGTGACTTCTACGGCCCCTTCGACGCGCAGCGAATCTTCGACGACGAAGTCCCCGCCGGCGCTCTGGCGATCGACATCTACCGGGGCGACCACACCGCCTGGTCGAAGAAGCTCAAGCAAGTGGTGGCGATGGGCTCGGTGCGGGATCATCGTCCGGAGGACTTCATCCTTCTCTCGGGCACCAGGGTTCGCGAGATGCTGAGTGGCGGAATCGCGCCGCCGCCGGAGTTCACGCGCCCCGAGGTCGCGGAGATTCTGATCGAGCACTACCGTAGAGGGTGCTGATCACGCGAGGGCGTCGGGGGGGATACCTCCGGGACTGCAACGCCACCGGGGCTCGAGATGGGCGTGGGACCCCAGCCCGAGTGCGTCGGGACTCTCTGGCACCGAAGACCGCGTGGGGTCGCGGCGGTATCACGGATGTAGCGGCATCACATCCGCGGCTTGCCCGGCCGGAAAGCTTTGGCCCAAGGACTGCGCAGCGCAGCGGGTAGCGGACACTACGTCGTAAAGCGGCGCGACGCAGTACGACGGCCCGCTGACACGAGCATGTTGGCGTCCGCAACAGGAAACCGGTGAAGTGTCCGGGTTCGGTTCAGGAGTGCGTCCGGTACCGCATTTCAGGCTTCCGGCGAGCTCTTCTCAAGGTCGATCCTGAAGTGCGCATAATGCATATTATGTAAAGTTAACCAGAGGACACGGCCGCCATCGCCACCGCATGCCGACCAAAGCGTCTCGCTCGCACGCTGTTTGTCAGGCATGCACAAGCAATCGGAGCGCAAACCATCACAGTGGTGCCCGGAGCCGGGATCGAACCGGCACGGCCTTGCGGCCAGCGGATTTTACGTACCACTATAACTTTCGCTACTGCGCCCGGCCGGGCTTGGTCGGGCGCATTTGTGGTCTGGACTATCCCTTTGCCCTATGCACCTCGTGCACGTAGGCAGGGGCCGTCTAGTCTCTACACTTTCCCCTGAAGCCGTCGAAACAGCCCGGGGCTTAGCTCGGGATTACCAGCAGTCGTGGCTGTTGAGGCTTCCCCGAATTTGACCCCTTTGCACCGGAGAGTTTCCCCCCCGGGGACCCAAACGAGTCCGCTGCGTCTACCTGTTCCGCCATCCGGGCTTGAGCCTTGAGCTTAAGTGAGGGGTTCCGGGCATGTAAAGCGCCCGTTGCCCCGCTCGCGGGAATGGAGATTGGAGGCTGGGGTCGGAATCGAACCGGCGTCCACGGCTTTGCAGGCCGCTGCATGACCACTCTGCCACCCAGCCCGAAGTGTGGGCCCTTGCTGGTGACGGGCCGAGTTATCTGGAGCGGGAAACGAGACTCGAACTCGCGACCCCAACCTTGGCAAGGTTGTGCTCTACCAACTGAGCTATTCCCGCCGACTCGAGCGTCACTCGCCCCTGCCCGGGGCGCTTCGTATTCTAGAGGGCGTCGAAGGAGAGTCAAGCGAGGCCGCGGACGGACCGAGCTGGGGCCACGCGGCGCGCAGGTACATCACCATGGACCACAGGGTGAGGACGACCGCGAGATAGAGCAGCGCCAGGCCGATCTGGTAGACGGGAATGCCCAGGAGCGGGTCGCGATAGAGCATGAGTACCAGCGCCACCATCTGCGCCACCGTCTTGACCTTGCCCAGAGTCGCCACCGCCACCGCAGTCCGGTGCCCGATGTCCGCCATGAACTCGCGCAGGGCGGAGACCGCGATTTCACGGCCGATGATCACCAGGGCCGGTACCGCCAGCTCCACTTTCGGATCGGCCTGCACGAGAAGAACGAGGACCGTGCACACCAGGAGCTTGTCGGCGACGGGGTCCAGGAAGGCGCCAAAGCGTGAGGTCTGGTTGAGCCGTCGCGCCAGATAGCCGTCAAGCCAATCGGTGCACGCCGCCGCGGCGAAAGCGATCGCCGCGAAGACCCGTGCCCACTCGGCGGGAAAGAAGAACACCACGACGAACACCGGGATCAGGAAGATCCTCGCCAGCGTCAATGCGTTGGGGAAGTTCATGGCCCTTCCCGGAAGGCGTCGTAGATCGCCTTGGCAAGGGTGCCGCTTATGCCGTTGACCCGAGCCAAGTCCTCGACCCCGGCTCGTGAGAGGGCTCGCAGACCTCCGAACTCGCTCAGGAGACGCTGGCGACGTTTGACCCCGATGCCGGATATCTGTTCCAGCACCGAGGTGCTGCGGGCGCGCCGCCGCCGCGTGCGATGGCCGGTGATCGCGAAGCGGTGCGCCTCGTCGCGAATCTGCTGAATCAGGTGCAGAGCGGGAGACGCCTGCGGAAGCACGATCTCGCGCGCCCGGTCTCCGATGAAGATGCGTTCGAGCCCGGCTCGTCGCGCACTCCCCTTGGCCACGGCCATCGTCTGCACCTCGCGCAGGTGCAGCTCGGCGAGGATGTCCCTCACCCCGGAGAGCTGGCCCTTGCCCCCATCGACGATCAGCAGGTCCGGAAGCCTGGCCTCCTCCCGCTGAACCCGCACATAGCGCCGCCGCACCGCCGACGCGAGCGCCGCGTAGTCGTCGCCGGGTTCCACATCCCGGATGTTGAAGCGCCGGTACTCGCTCTTGACCGGTCCCGATGCCTCGAAGACCACGCAGGACGCCACCGGCGCCTCCCCCGCGGTATGGCTGATATCGAAGCACTCCACCCGGCCGGGAGGTTCCGCCAGCTCCAGCATGTCCTGCAACGCATCGAAGCGCGCCCGCAGATTCGACTCGTCCGCAAGGCGCTGCTCCACCGCAAGTTCGGCGTTCTGCCGGGTCATCTCGATCCAGCGCGCTCGTTCCCCGCGAACCCGGTGACGCAGCGTGACCCGGCGTCCCGTGTGCACCTGCAGGGCCTCGGAGAGCATGCCGAGCGAATCGGTCGGCTCGCTCAGCAGGATCTCGGAGGGAATGCTGTGGCGTCCCGTACGGGCAAGATAGTACTGGGACAGAAAAGCGTCGAGTACATCGCGTTGCGTCGCGTTTGCCGTCTGCCGGGGGACGAGCGTGCGACTGCCGAGGCTCTGGCCGTTGCGGATGACGGTGAGCTGCACCACGGCAACCCCGTCGCGCACCCGCGATGCCACCACGTCCACATCCCCCTTCGCGCCGATGACGTGCTGGCGTTCCTGCACTCGGCGCAGGCTCGCAATCTGGTCCCGGTAACGACTGGCGAGCTCGAACTCGAGGCGATTCGACGCGGCCTCCATGCGTGTCACGAGCTCCTCGATCATTTCCTCGCTCTTGCCCTCGAGGAACATGATGACGTGACGCACGTCCTCCTGGTAGCGCTCCTCGTCGACCAGGGCCACGCAGGGCGCGGTGCACCGTTTGATCTGGTGCGCAAGACAGGGACGAGAGCGGTTGCGGAAGTACGTGTCCTCACACTGGCGAACCTGAAACAGCTTCTGGAGCAGGTTCAGGGTTTCTCTGGTGGCCCCGGCGCTCGCGAAGGGGCCGAAGTAGCGCCCGGGACGATTGCGTGCCCCCCGGTGGAAGGCGAGACGGGGAAAGGTCTGCTCCGTCGACACATGAATGTACGGAAAGCTCTTGTCGTCGCGCAGCAGGATGTTGTAGCGCGGCTGATGCTCCTTGATCAGGCTGTTCTCGAGCAGCAGCGCTTCCGTCTCGGTGTGGGTGGCCGTGATCTCGACCGAGGCGACATGAGACATCAGCACCCGAGTCTTGGGCTCGAGCTGGTCCGGGGGTCGGAAGTAGCTGGCAACCCGCTTCCTGAGGTTGCGCGCCTTGCCGACGTAGAGCACCCGATGGCCGCCATCCAGCATCCGGTAGACTCCCGGCCCTCCGGTGAGCGTGGACAGGAAAGCCTGGGGGTCGAACTCGAAAGTCTGGGGACTGAACTCGGACGAAGTCTCCACGCCCCCAAAGGCTGGTGCCGCGACGAAGGGCACCATAACAGAAGCGCCCCCCCACAATCGAGCGCGCCCGCCTCCGCGTGGATCGAGGCATGACGTGCCCGCTCGGCGCAAGACCCGAGGAAGCCCGGCCCGCGACGTCGGATCGCAGAGGTGCGCAATGCTTCGCCCCGGCCCGGGCGCGTGTGCTTGCGGCGCGACCTAACGGCTGCGGCGCTGGTGTGCTTCACCCCGGCCCGGGCGCGTGTGCTCGCTTGAATGGGCTCTGTTTCTGAAATGCGCTCCATTCTGATGTATTGCATCAGAAAAATATCCTAACCAACTGATAAGTTGAAAAATTCAAGCCAACAGTGGCTCGATCAGACCATAACGCAGCGACAGGTGCGTCAACTCGACATCGGACTGAGCGCCGAGCTTGCGCAGCAGACGGGTGCGATAGGTGCTGACCGTCTTCGGACTCAGCGACAGCACGCTGGAAATCTGCCCCCTCGTCTGCCCCTGGCTCACCATCACCATGACCGCCAGTTCCCGTGGAGTCAGGCGAGACATGGGAGTCGGAGCGTCCCGCAGCTTGTTCAGTATCAGGTTCTGGGCCACGTCTCCCCCGACGTAGTACGCGCCACGGGCGACCTGACGGATCGCAACGACCAGCTCTTCCTTCTTGCAGGTCTTCGGCAGATAGGCGCGGGCGCCGACCTCGAGCAGACAGGTCGGAAAGGGGCCGTCGATCTGCACCCCGAGCGCGATCACCTTCGGAGCGGGGTTCAGACGACTCATCCGCCTCGTCGTCTCGAGCGCGCCCATCCCGGGCAGCTCGGCATTGATCAACACCACGTCCGGACTTGCCTCCCGAGCCACCGCGACCGCGCGGTCCGGTTGCGCGCTCTCGCTCACGACCTCGATGCCCCGCTCCTGAGCCAGCAACGCCTTCAGCCCCGTGCGTACCAGTCGTTGGTGATCGATGAGCATTATGCGAATCATTCTGTGCACCTCCCGTTTGTGTCGATTCGATCCCAAGCGTCTCCATGTCCTGCGGGAAGTCTATGGCGGCCCGCCTCGCGCGTAACGGGAAAATGGCGCGCTGTATGTCAGATGTCAGCGCTTTGTATGCGTTTTGCCAAGGACCGCGCACGCCGCGTCGAGACCCGCAGCGCCCCACGCGTCGCCGATCCGGCGGGCGCGATCCACCCGGACATCCCGCGCGCGCCCCGCGCTGCGATCAGCAAGACGGACCGCATGACGCGCCGCTGTAGCCCGCAAATTTCACCGATTTCTCAACTCGCGGACGCCAATATGCTCGCGTTAGCGGGGCGTACTCCGTCGCGCCGCAACGACGTAGTGAAAGCTACGACTTCAGCGTCTTTCGGTCCGTGCACCCCATTATCACAGCATCTTGGCGCCCGAAGCGGCCGAAAATCGGTGAAACATGCGGGCTAGGCAATCGGTATTCCTCGACCTGGAGACGCTACACTCCGACGAGTCATGAATTCACCCTGGAACCGATCGCCATCATCGCGCGGTGCGCGCCAGCGTGGGACCTGCCCGGACCGAGCGGCCGTGAAGGCCGGCGCCCTCCCCCTCGACACTCGGCCTGCGTGGAGGGGGGCTCGCGGACGCCGGGGCGAGCGCACCCGGGGCGTGTTCTTCCGCCGACCTTCACGGATCGCGGTGCCGCTGCTCGGTCTCGGCGCATTGGTGTTCTGGACCTCTGCCGCCGCCACCGCGCTCTCCGGTGAAGCGGTCGCAGTCTCCGGGGACACCCTGGAGATCGCCGGCGAGACGGTGCGGTTGCGCGGCGCCGATGCCCCCGGCCTCGGCCAGGTCTGCCGGCGCGCCACCGGAATCGAGTGGCGCTGCGGGCTGCTGGCAAAGCTCGAACTCGCCCGGCGGATCGAAGGCCGCTCCGTCGTGTGCGATGGAGATGAGCGCGACGAATTCGGGCAACGCACCGCGCGCTGCGAAGTCGACGGCTCGGAGCTCGGCGCGTGGCTGGTCGAGCGGGGGTGGGCGCTCGCCGCCTCGAAGGGACACGCGCGCGCCGAGTCCGAGGCGCGGGAAGCGGGTCGCGGCCTCTGGCACGACCGCTTTACACCCTCCGCCGACTGGCGCCTCGCGGCCGCCCTCCCCCACCGCGCCGAGGACGGGAATGCGCTGGACACCTGTGCGTGCGCCACGCGTCACGAGAGCTTTCGGCGCTCCGCCCAGCCCTGAGGTCGGATCTCCGATGCGTGACCGCTTCGCCCCGCCCGAGAAGGCCGATCGACCGGGAACTCCTCGCGGTCTCATGGCCCGGCGCCGGCGCCTGCTCGGGGTTCTGTCGCGCCAACTGGAATGCTATGCTCGAATCTGAGGGTTGCTGAAAAGAAGACGGGCACTCCAACGAAGTGCCTGAAGATACTGATGGAGGTGATGAGATGAACATTCCTGTGAGCATGACGAAGACCCTGTGCGTCATCGCGAGCGTGTTGATGCTGGCGGCGATGGACGCACAAGCCAAGCGTTTCAAGGTGGCGGTCGGCGACGCGGGTGGCAGCGCGCAGCACGAACTGGGCAAGGCCTTCGCCGACGAGCTGGAGCGGCTCAGCGGCGGCAAGCACCGGGCCAAGCTCTTCCTCAACGGCCAGCTCGGCTCCGAGCAGGACACGGTGAACGACGCCGCGCTCGGCACGCTCGACATGTCCATCCTCGCCATCAACAACATCACCCCCTTCTCGCCGACGGTCGGCATCTTCACCCTCCCCTACGTCATCCTGAGCCTTGACGATGCCGTCAAGCTGACCCAAGGTCCCGTCGGACAGGAGCTGGTCGAGAACACCATCCGCGACGCCAAGGTGCGGATCATCGGCTGGACCTATACCGGCTTCCGGGTGCTGACCAACTCCAAGAAGCCCGTGCGCACGGTGGCGGATCTGGCCGGGCTGCACATCCGGGTGCCGAAGAACGAGATCATGCTGGATACCTACAAATCGTGGGGCATCAACGCGGTTCCGATGGCGTGGTCGGAGACCTTCACCGCGCTCCAGCAGAAAGTGGTCGACGGCCAGGACAATCCGTATCTGACGGTGCACTCGATGAAGTTCTACGAAGTGCAGCAGTACGTCACCAATATCCGCTACATCTTCTCCATCGAGCCGCTGATCGTCAGCGAGATGATCTTCCAGGACCTCGATGAAGAGACCCAGGGGATGCTGATCGAGGCGGGCAAGGTGGCGACCGCGCACAGCGCCGAGCACCTGCGCAAGAGCGAGGCCGCGATCAAGGAGGATCTGATTGCCCGGGGGATGGAAATCTCCGATCCCGCGGACGACGAGAAGGAGTTCATCGAACTCGCCACGAGCGCGGTCTGGCCGAAGTTCTACGAGAGCATCGGCGGCAAGGAGAAGCTCGATCGAGTGATGGAGATTCTCGGCCGCAACTGATACGGTGCGCTGGGACCTCTGCGCCGATGCCGACCATCCGGTGGGCATCGGCGTATCGACTGGGAGGGACCAACCAATGAAGCGTGTGATCGGGGCAGTTCTGGCGGGCATGCTGTCGGTGGCGGCCACTTTCACGGTGGTGGCGGCGGACAAGCCCGATTCCATCACCGTCGCCTATTTCCCGGAATGGCCGACCGCCAACCAGGTGGCTCAGGCCGAACGGTGGTACGACGAGGAGTTGGGGGTGGAGCTTCGCTGGCTTCCCTTCGACTCCGGCGTCGAGATGGCCGAGGCCATGGTTGCCGGCGAGGTCGACATCTCCTACTCCATGGGGATCGTGCCGTTCATGGGCGCGGTGTCCGAGGGCGCGCCCCTCACCGCGGTCGGAATCGCGGTCTCCTACGAGGAGAACGACAACTGCGTGGTGCACTACAAGGCCGCCATCGACAAGGCCAACGCGCACGAACTCGAGGGCAAGCGGATCGCGGTGCCGCTGGGTACCGTGACCCACTACAAGCTCCTGCGCACGCTCGACTTCCTGGGGGTGGACACCGACAAGCTGGAGCTGGTCGACATGGTCTCATCCGCGGGAGCCGAAGCGCTGGACCGCGGTGAAGTGACCATGGCGTGCGGCTGGGGGGGCGCGTTGCGACGGATGCTCGGCAAGAACCGCGTGCTGATGAGCGCCCGGGAGCAGACGAAGATCGGCATCCGGACCTTCGACGTGGTCGCGGTGACGAACGATCTCGCCGAAAATCATCCGGACCTGGTAACGGCATTCCTGAAGGTGTCGGACCAGGCGGCGGACTACCTCGACGACAGCCCGGACGAGGCGACGGCGGTCATCGCGGAGGCGGCGGGCCTGAGTCTCAAGGAAGCGGGTATCCTTCTGTCGAGATTCCAGTTCTACACCCGTGACGCTCAGCTCACCGGAACCTGGATGCGCGGCGGAGTGCAGGCGTTCACCAAGGAAGTGGCGGACTTCTACGTCGCACAGGGCGCCATGTCCCAGGCTCTCGACGACTACACTGCGATGTTCGACGCGAGCTTCTATGAACGGGTCCAATGACCGGCTTGAAGGCGATGCATCGCCATTGACCGGCGCCGCAGTGCCCGCCTCCTCCCGAGGGAGCATGACAGTGCGCACAGACACGGGACGACATCCGTAGCGGCGGATCGTCAAACGCGACCCGGTGCCGGCTCGCAGCGCGAGGCCGGCAGCGGATGAGAGAGGCGATGGGGGATACAACGTGATCATCCGATTCTTCGACAACCTCGAAAGCTACATCTGCCGGTCCTTGCTTACCTTCTTCGTCGTTCTGCTCTTCGCGCAGATTCTGATGCGGGAGTTCTTCGGACTTTCGTTGTCATGGAGCGAGGAGCTGGCGACCTACCTGTTCGTCTGGTTCGTCTTCTTCGGCGCCAGCTACGCCGCCAAGATGGGCGCCCACAACCGCGTGACCTTCCAGTTCAAGGTCCTGCCCAGGAAGGCCGTTCCCTGGGTAGAGGGCTTCGCGGACCTCTTCTGGCTCGGGTTCAACGTCTACTTCGTCTACCTGAGCTACGACTTCGTGTTCAACAAGATGAATCCCATCTGGAAGTCCCAGACCCTCGGGGTTCCCATGAAGTATTTCTACGTGATGCTGCCCGTCGCATTCGCCCTGATGTCCATCCGCATCATCCAGGTGAACTACATCAAGCTCGTCAAAGGCGTCGACGTCATCGATCCGGAGAAGGCCGAAGTCGACAAGATGCTCGAGGAAGGGCTGGGAGACGACACCGCGCCCGGTTCCGATACCGGCCGCTGACACGAGGAGGATCTCGAGCTCATGGAATACGAAACCATCATCGTCCTGCTGCTGTTCGGCTCCTTCCTGCTCCTGCTGGTGCTGGGCGCTCCGATCACCGTGGCGCTCGGCGTTTCGGCCCTGGCGACCTTCCTGTTCCTGGATGAGAACCCCATCAAGTTCGTGCAGATCGCGTTCACCTCGGTGGGCGCTTTTCCGCTGATGGCACTTCCGGCATTCATCCTCGCGGGCGCCCTGATGGAGGCGGCGGGTATCTCGAGGCGTCTGGTCAACCTTGCCGAATCCTTCGCGGGCCCGTTCACCGGCGGCATCGCGGCCGCCACGGTTATCGCCTGCCTCTTCTTCGGCGCGATTTCGGGATCGGGCCCGGCAACCACCGCCGCGGTCGGGATGCTGATGATCCCCGCGATGGCCGCGCGCGGATACAGCAAGGGCTACGCGTCGGCGATCACCGCCTCCTCGGGTGGCCTCGGCGTCGTCATTCCGCCATCAATTCCCATGGTCATCTTCGGCATCTCCGCCTTGGGTATGAACCCCTCGCCGGATGCCGTCGACAAGTTCGGCGAGTTCCAGTCGGTTTCCATTCCGAAGCTGTTCATCGCCGGAATCTTCCCGGGACTGCTGCTCGCGCTCAGCCTGTTGATAATGAACTACTTCCTGTGCCGAAGGTACGGCTACAAGGGTACGGCGGAAGGCTGGTCCGCCAACAAGATAAGCGCCGCGTTCAAGGCGGGGGTCTGGTCGATCCTGGCGCCGCTGGTGATCCTCGGCGGTATCTACACCGGTTTCTTCACGCCGACGGAATCGGCCATCGTGGCCATCTTCTACACCCTGGTCATCGGATTCCTGGTGCACCGGGAGCTCAAGGTCGAGAACCTGTTCAACTCCCTGCAGACGACCACCTGGTTGACGGGGCGCGTGTTGCTCATTCTGTTCACGGCGACCGTCTTCGGGCGCCTGCTGGTCGAGAACGAGATCCCCGCCATCATCGCCGAGGGGATGCTGAGCGTCACCGACAACATCTTCCTGATCTGGGCCATGCTCATCTTCTTCCTGCTCTTCGTCGGGATGTTCATGGAGACGCTGGCCACCATCCTCATCCTGACCCCGGTGTTGCTGCCGATTGCCTACAACCTGGGAATCGATCCGCTGCACTTTGGCATCGTCATGGTCTGCTGCTGCGAGATCGGCTTCCAGACGCCACCACTGGGGGAGAACCTGTTCATCGCATCGGGCATATCCAACTCGTCAATCGAAGAGATATCGCTCCGTGCGATCCCCTTCGCACTGGTGGCGGTGATCGCGGTGTTCATCATCGCCTACGTTCCGGAGATCTCGCTCTGGCTGCCCAGGGTGCTCGGATACTGACCTGACGATACAGAGGAATCGGCCCATGCCCGCGGAAGTGCGCAAGCTGCTGTTCTGCAGCGACCTGTCGGAGAACTCCAACGTGGCGCTGCGCTATGCCGCGTGGCTGGCGAAGCTGACCGGCGCCGACATGCATGTACTGCATGTCGTGGAGGAGCTCTCCTCGGATGCCAAGGTGACCATCCAGGGCTTCCTGATGGACGCCGACAAGCGTCGGGAAGCGCTTACCGAGCGTGTGCGCAACGTGCGTTCCGAGGTCCTGAAACAGCAGGACCTCTTCTGGTCGCAGCAATCGCCCGAAGATCAGAAGGTCCGCGACCAGGTGAAGTCCGTCGACGTCGTGGAATCGTATCCCGCCGAGCAGATCCTCAAGACCTCCGTCGCGCTGGGCTGCGAGCTCATCGTCATGGGGGCGCACGAGAAGGGCCTCAGCCACACGTTTCTGGGAGGGGTGGCGAAGAGCGTGCTGAGGCGCTCGCGGGTTCCCACTCTGATCGTGCCCATTCCCTGAGTCGGCCCCACTCCGGGCCCACGCCCGACATTGGCGGAGAGGGGGGGATTCGAACCCCCGGATCCTTTCGGATCAACGGTTTTCAAGACCGCCGCTTTCGGCCGCTCAGCCACCTCTCCGGCAACGACGCAGCATATCGGATCCGGCGTCGCTCCGCGAAACGGCGCCAAGACGGCTCCGGCGTGGCGCTTGCACGGAAGGCCGCAACGAAGGGGGAATCGGAGTGGCTGCCCCTGCCCGGCCGCGGCGATGCACCATTAACATGTTGTAAGCACTATTGAACTGCCCGACATGGCCGCTATGATCTCCCATGTTCCCACCCAGCTTCGACGTCGGCCCCACTCAAGGGTCGTGGTCAGGAGGTAAACAATCCGATGGCAGGTCCGACTCTGATTCATGCACGCCCCACGGGCAGCGTGCTCGCCACCAACAAGCTCATCCGAAACACCTACGTCCTGCTCTCGCTCACCCTGCTCTTCAGCGCATTGACCGCGACGGCGGCGGTGGCGGTCAGGGTCTCTCCGGGCGGGGGCCTCCTCTGCTTCATCGGGGCGCTCCTGATGCTCTGGTTCGTGCTGCCCCGCTTCGCCAACTCCTTCCACGGGCTGTGGCTGACCTTCGTCATCACCGGCCTCCTCGGCTTCGGTCTCGGACCGTCGCTGATGTACTACCTGGCCGCTCCCAACGGTCCCCAGGTGGTGGCGACCGCCCTCGGCGGCACCGGCATCATCTTTCTTGCGCTCTCCGGCTACGCCCTGTCGACCCGCAAGGACTTCAGCTTCATGGGCGGGTTCCTGATCTGCGGCCTGCTCGTGGTCTTCGGCGCAATGCTGGTCAACCTCTTCGTCGCGATTCCGGCCTTGTCGCTGGCGATCGCCGCCATCGGCATGCTCATCTTCAGCGGGTTCATCCTCTTCCAGACGAGCCAGATGGTGTACGGGGGCGAGACGAACTACATCCACGCGACCATCGGTTTGTACGTCTCGATCCTCAACATCTTCCAGTTCCTGCTGATGTTTCTGGGGATGTCATCCGACGACTGAGGTCGCCTACTTCCATTCGAGAAGCGAAATGCCCCGGAGATTCCGGGGCATTTCGTTTTCGAGGCGGTTCCCATGGACTGGCTGACCATCGGCTCGGCGTTCATCGTCGGCCTCATGATCGTGCTGCTGCTGCCCCAGGCGCGGCGGATGATCAAGGAGAGCCGCAAGGGCACGGCGGCCGAGTGGATGGGAGTCCTGATCCCCCTCGCACTGGTAGTGCTCTTCGTGATCTTCCTGATGGCCGTGGTCTGAGAGCGAACAGAGCGCCCGGCCGCTTGGGCCCGAGCGCGAAGCCACGGGGGGTGGCTCAGACGGAGTCGATGACCGCCTGCCCCATCGCGTCCTGCAGCACCTCGGGCACTTCGATCGAGCCGTCCGCGCGCTGGTAGTTCTCGATCACCGCGATCATCGCCCTCCCGACCGCCACTCCGGATCCGTTCAGGGTGTGCACGAGTTCGGGTCGGCCGAGATCCGGGTTGCGCCAGCGCGCCATGAGCCGCCGGGCCTGGAAGTCCTCGCAGTTGCTGCAGGATGAGATCTCCCGGTAGCGCTGCTGACCCGGAAGCCAGACCTCCAGGTCGTAGGTCTTGGCGGCGCCGAATCCGATATCTCCGGTACACAGGGAGACTACCCGGTAGGGCAGTCCGAGCCGTTTCAGCACCGTCTCCGCGTGGGCGGTGAGCTCATCCAGGGCACGATAGGAGTCCTCCGGCCGCACCACGTGCACGAGCTCCACCTTGTCGAACTGGTGCTGGCGCAGCATGCCCCGCACGTCCTTGCCGTAGGAACCGGCCTCGCTGCGAAAGCAGGGGGTGTGCGCGACATACTTCCGGGGAAGCTCGTGCGCCTCGAAGATGCGGTCACCGGCAAGCGCCGTGAGCGGCACCTCCGCGGTCGGGATCAGATAGAAGTCCTGCTTCTCGACGTGAAACTGCTCGTCCTTGAACTTCGGGAGCTGTCCGGTGCCGGTCAGGGTCTCGGGGCTTACGAGATAGGGCACGTACATCTCGGTGTAGCCGTGCTCCCGAATGTGAAGCTCCAGCATGAACTGAGCCAATGCCCGGTGCAGGCGCGCGAAGCTGCCGGCAAGCGTCACGAAGCGACTCCCCGCGAGCCTGCTCGCGAGGTTGAAATCCAGTCCGCCCAGGCGATCCCCGAGATCGACGTGGTCCAGGGGCGGGAAGTCGAAACGGCGCGGCTCTCCCCAGCGCCACTCCTCTCGGTTGTCGTCCTCGCTCTCGCCGGTCGGCACGCTCTCGTGGGTCAGATTCGGGACTCCGAGGGCGATCTCGCGCAGCTCTTCCTGAAGGCGTGCGAGGCGGTCCTGCCGGGCCTTCAGATCCTGGCCCAGCGCGGCGAGACCCGCGCGCAAGGGTTCGATGTCTTCTCCCGCCGCTTTCGCGGCGCCCATCGCCTTCGACCGCGCGTTGCGCTGCTCCTGCAGCTCCTGGGTCTCCATTTGCACCCGCCGACGTTCGTCCTCGAGCGCGGCAATCCGGTCCGCTTCGAGTACGAAACCACGCTTTGCGAGACGCTCGGCGGTGACCGCCAGGTTCTTTCGCAGATGAACGGGATCCAGCATGGTCAGTCTCCGCCGTGGTTGCGCGAACCCGGCTCCCGCTGCTCGCGGTGCCGGCGGTCGAGCTCGCGCAACCGGGAGAGCCGTTCCGCGATCCGGATCTCGAGCCCGCGCTCGACCGGCGAATAATACCTTCTCGCCTCCATGGCGTCAGGAAAGTAGTGTTCACCCGCCGCGTAGGCCTCCGGCTCGTCGTGGGCATGGCGGTAGCGTTTCGCGTACCCCAGCTCCTTCATCAGGGCGGTCGGCGCGTTTCTCAGATGAAGCGGAACCTCCAGCGATCCGAGCTCCGAGGCATCGCGCATCGCGGCGCCGAACGCCTTGTACACCGCGTCGCTCTTGGCGGCGCAGGCGAGATAGGCGGCGGCCTGCGCGAGCGCGAGCTCGCCTTCCGGGCTTCCCAGTCTGGTCTGCACGTCCCAGGCGTCGACCGTGATGGAGAGCGCTCTGGGGTCGGCGTTGCCGATATCCTCCGAGGCGACCCGCACCAGTCGGCGGGCGATGTAGAGAGGATCGCAGCCTCCATCCAGCATGCGGGCCAGCCAGTAGAGCGACGCGTCGGGATCGGAGCCCCGAATCGACTTGTGCAGGGCGGAGATCTGGTCGTAGAAGGCTTCCCCGCCCTTGTCGAAGCGTCGAGTGCCGCCGCCGCTCAGCACGCGGGCGAGAAGGTCCTCGTCGATGTCGTGGCGATCCTCGGCGCGGGCAAACTCGGCGAGGAGCTCCAGCACGTTGAGGGCGCGACGCGCGTCGCCATCGGCCGCGGCCGCAACCTGTTCCCGGACGGTCTCGGAGATCGTGAGCCCCTCCCCCGCCTCGTCCGTCGCCAGCGCGTGGTCGATGATCGCGCGGATCTCGCCGGGTTCCAGCGCCTTCAGCACGTAGACGCGCGCCCGGGACAGCAGAGCGTTGTTCAGCTCGAAGGAAGGGTTCTCCGTCGTCGCCCCGACGAACACGAGCGTCCCGTCCTCGACATGGGGCAGGAACGCATCCTGCTGGGCCTTGTTGAAGCGGTGGGCCTCGTCCACGAAGAGGATCGTGTCGGCGCCGGTGCGGGCGCGGTGTACGCGCGCCTCTTCGATGGCGCTGCGTATGTCCTTGACCCCCGCCATCACCGCGGAAATGGTGAGGAAGCGGGCGTCGCAGTGGGCCGCGATCAGGCGCGCCAGGGTGGTCTTGCCGGTGCCTGGTGGTCCCCAGAGCACCATGGAGTGCGCCCGACCCGACTCGATCATCCGGCGCAGGGGACGGTCCGTTCCGAGCAGGTGGGTCTGGCCAACGAAGTGCTTGAGCGAACTCGGCCGCACCCGGGCCGCGAGCGGTCCCGCCGGCGCACGGTCGCGGTCGGGAGACGCGCCATCGAAGAGTCCGGCCTGGCTCAATGCCGCTCCCGTGTCCGCCAAGAAGCCGGAGCCGGGCGTCCCGGCGCTATCGGCCCCACCGGCGCGCGACGGAAGGGACCCGCCAGCGGGCAGGCTGGTGACCCTCGCGCCTCGCGTCAGCGGTAGAAGACATCGGCGCCTTCCGGGGGGATGAAGCCGAAGTGGTCCTCGGCGAAGCCAACGTTGGTCTCCACCCCGACGAAGTCGATGCGGATCAACTGGTCGAAGCTGTCGTCAAGCTCCAGCACCCGCATGCCGTCCGCGCCCAGCCCGATGCGAAGCGCGGTGAACTCCGAGTCCTCGCCGCGAGGCAGCAGCTCGGCCCAGAGCAGATCCTCCCGCGCATCGAGCGCCCGCACCTCGAAAGAGTCTTCGATCGCCAGGTCCGAGTACAGCAGCGCCGTGGGCATCGATCCGATGCTCGAAGCAGCCTCGCTCACTGTCACCTGATCCAGCTCGGCGTCGTAGATCCAGATCCGCACTCCGTCTCCGACGATCTGCTGTTCGAAGGGCTCGCGATAGACCCATCGAAAGCGTCCGGGGCGCGCGAGGTCGACCCGGCCGGTCGACTCTTCGACCAGGTGTTCCTCATCGTCGAACACCCGCTGCCGAAAGTCCGCGCGGAAGTTCCGGGTCTCGTCGAAGAAGCGATGCAGGCGCTGGACCGCACCCTCCTGCGCGGCGGCGTCGTGAGGTCCGGAGAGAACCACCAGGACGATGCCGAGGAGCGCCGCTCCCAGGCGGGCGTCCCATCCGCCACGCCGGGCATCGCCCGCGATGCCGCGCGTGAGCGTAGCGCGAGGCCCAGGCCCCCGCATCAGGGTTCCGGAGGCGGCGGCGCGTGGACCTCTCGGCTGCCGTTGGCCTGGAGGGCGCCGACGATTCCCGCGGCCTCCATCTGCTCCAGCATGCGCGCGGCCCGGTTGTATCCGATCTTGAGGCGGCGCTGCACCCCCGATATGGACGCGCGTCGCGTCTCGGTCACGATTCGCACCGCTTCATCGTAGAGGGGATCGCTTTCCGGATCGCTCGCAAGGCCCGGAACCATCGTGCCCGCCAGCGAAGTGGCGCCCTCCCCCGCGCCGCCTTCCAGAATCTCGGGAATGTACCGGGGCTTGCCCTTTCGCTTGAGTGACTTGACGACCCGATGTACTTCCTGGTCCCCCACGAAGGCGCCATGCACTCGGCGTAGCGTGGACATGCCCGGCGTCATGTAGAGCAGATCCCCGTGTCCGAGCAGATGCTCCGCACCCATCTGATCGATGATGGTGCGCGAATCGACCTTGGATGACACCTGGAAGGCGATTCGGCTGGGAATGTTGGCCTTGATGAGGCCGGTGATCACGTCCACGGAGGGGCGCTGGGTAGCGAGGATGAGATGGATACCCGAAGCCCTCGCCTTCTGGGCAAGACGGGCGATGAGCTCTTCCACCTTCTTCCCCGTGACCATCATGAGATCCGCCAGCTCGTCGATGACCACCACGATCATGGGCAGGGGTTCCAGAGGAGACGCCTCGCCATCGTCGTGGTCTTCCCGCACCTCGTGAAGGGGATCCGGAATCGGCTCCCCCCGAGCCCGCGCTTCTTCGATCTTGCGGTTGAATCCACCGATGTTGCGCACTCCCAGCGCCGACATGAGGCGGTAGCGGCGCTCCATCTCGAACACGCACCAGCGAAGCGCGTTGGCCGCCTCCTTCATGTCGGTGACCACCGGCGCGAGAAGATGCGGGATACCCTCGTACACCGAAAGCTCCAGCATCTTCGGGTCGATCATGATCATGCGTACCTCGTCCGGACCGGACTTGTACAGCAGGCTTAGCACCATCGCGTTGATCGCGACGGACTTGCCGGCGCCGGTGGTGCCGGCAACGAGGAGGTGAGGCATCCGGGCGAGGTCGACCACCACCGGCTCCCCCGAGATGTCCTTGCCGAGCGCGAGCGCGAGCGTCGCATTCGCCCGGTCGTAGGCGGCGGATCGGAGCACTTCGCTCAAGCTCACGAGCTCGCGTTGCTCGTTGGGGATCTCGAGTCCGATCACGGACTTGCCGGGAATCACCTCCACCACGCGCACACTGACGGTGGACAGCGAGCGCGCCAGGTCCTTCGACAGCGCGGTCACCTTGCTGACCTTGAGGCCGGGGGCGAGCTGAAGCTCGTATCGGGTCACCACCGGCCCCGGCAGCACCGCGACGACTTCCGCTTCCACCCCGAAATCGGCGAGCTTCAGCTCCACCTGACGCGACATCGCCTCGAGCGCCGACTTCGGGACGGCGTGATTCTCTCGCTTCGGTTCATCGAGCAGCGACAGCTCGGGAAGAGGCTGCTCTTCCGGCGTCGCTTCGAACAGCGGCTCCTGCCGCTCGCGGATCTCACGCACACTGCGCGCCACCCTGGGGACACGGGGCGCGATTCGGGGCGCCTTCCGGCGGCTCTGACGAACTTTCTCGGCGCTGCGCTTCGCGGCCCGCTTGCGCCGCGCCCGATATTCTTCGAGCAGACTCGCACCACGACGCGCCGCGTCCGCCACGAGGTCGAACATGTTCAGGGTGAAGCGCCCGGTGACGTCCATCACCGTGAGCCAGGAGAGGCCTGTGAACAGGGTGAATCCGGTCAGGAACAGGGCGAGAAGAAAGACGGTGGCGCCAAGGGGGCTGAAGGCGCCGGCGAGATTCCCGCCGAGAAGAACTCCGACGATGCCCCCGGAGTCCATGGGAAGTCCCGTATGACCGTGATAGTGCAAAGTGGCCAATGCGCAACCCGCGCCGAGGGTGGCCACGCTTCCCGCCGCTCGGGTCATCCAGTGCGCCCCTTGCGACGCGTCCCGATCCTTGCGCGCGTTGCGGCTCGCCATCCAGCCCGCCTGGGCCAACATGAACGGAAACAGATAAGCCATGACCCCGAAGAGGTAGAGCAGGACATCGGCGAGCCAGGCCCCGACCACGCCTCCCCGATTGGCGATGCCCTCGACGTGACCGGTGTGAGACCAGCTCGGGTCTCCGGGGTGATAGGTGAACAGAGACAGTCCCAGGTAGAGCGCGAGCGCGGAGATGATGATGAACACGGCCTCACGGGAACCGCGCCCCCGTGGCCCCCGAAGCCATGGCATCCAGCCCGTCCAGACTTGCGAAACCTGAGCCATCCTATTAATCCTGTTTGGAAGAAGTTGGGGTTAACCACTTAATTATTAAGGAAGATGTGATTCAATGCCAGTGGTCGGACTTGCTCCGGCGACGCCAAGCCCACCCCGGCGGCTCGCCACGCACCGGCCCATCACCGGCTGATTTTCAATGAAATCAAAGAGTTGAGAGCGATTCGACCGGCTGTCGCGATCCGGTCTGACGTGACCCCCACCATGGGCTAGAATGGATTTTCAGGGCCTGCGGAGGTGGCCGGGAGGTCCTGGCGAGCCGGCCGGCGACACGCCCGAGCGGCGGAATCGGCCTTGGATCTCTTAGCCCCGGCGAGGGTATGCACGCAGACATCGAGGACGCACGATGGGCGAAAGGAAGCACTCCCGACTGTTGATACTCGGCTCGGGACCGGCGGGATACACGGCCGCGGTCTATGCCGCGCGCGCCAATCTCGACCCGGTGCTGGTGACCGGACTCGAAGTCGGGGGCCAGATGACCACCACCACCGATGTCGACAACTGGCCGGGCGACGATACCGGCGTGCTGGGCCCGGAGCTGATGCAACGCATGCGCCGCCACGCCGAGCGATTCGAAACCGAGATCGTCACCGACACCATTCTCGAAGCCGATACCGGCGTTCACCCCTTTCTTCTCCGGGGAGACCGCGGGACCTACACCTGCGATGCGTTGATCGTGGCCACCGGCGCCTCCGCAAGGTATCTGGGACTCCCCTCCGAAGAGGCTTACAAGGGACGCGGCGTCTCCGCATGCGCAACCTGCGACGGATTCTTCTTCCGAGGACAGCCGGTCGCGGTAGTCGGCGGCGGAAACACCGCGGTCGAGGAGGCGCTGTATCTTTCCAATATCGCATCGCAGGTCACCGTCGTGCACCGCCGGGACCGGTTCCGCGCCGAGAAGATCCTGGCCGCACAGCTCATCGAGAAGTCCCGATCCGCCAACGTAAGCATTCTCTGGAACCATGTGCTCGATGAAGTGCTGGGCGACGAAACGGGAGTGACCGGCATCCGGGTCCGGCGGGTGGACAACGGCGCGCACCGGGAGGTCGAACTCAGTGGGGTATTCATCGCGATTGGCCACACCCCCAACACCGGCATCTTCTCCGGACAGCTCGACATGGAAGGGGGCTACATCAAGGTGCGCGCCGGACTGTCCGGATTCGCGACCGCAACCAGCGTCGAAGGTGTCTTCGCGGCCGGAGACGTTGCCGATCACGTGTACCGGCAGGCGGTGACTTCCGCCGGAAGCGGCTGCATGGCGGCGCTGGACGCGGAGAAGTATCTCGACGGCCTCGACGCCCGGTGATACGACGCTCGTAGCGAGCATGGCGAGCGCCGGTCGAGAACCCACTGCCCGGTATCGAAGCGAGATTGTCGACAGCCTCGCATCGGTCAACCGCACGCAGTGGAACCGCATCGCGGGCGCGCACAACCCCTTCGTACGCCACGAGTTCCTCTCCGCCCTGGAGGCGCACGGCTGCGCCTGCGCCGAGACCGGATGGTCACCCTGCCACGTGCTTCTCCATCGCGGCGAGCGGCTGGTGGGCGCGGTGCCGATGTACGCCAAGTCACACTCCTACGGCGAGTTCGTGTTCGACTGGTCATGGGCCGACGCCTATGCCCGGGCCGGGCTCGAGTACTACCCCAAGCTCGTGGTGTCGATTCCCTTCACCCCGGCCGCGGGCCCTCGCCTTCTCCACGAGCGCGTTGATGCCGACCCGCAAGTGCCCGATCTCCTGGTGGACACGGCCATCGCGTTCGCTCGCCACGCGGAAGTACCGACGCTGCACTGGTTGTTCACCGACGACGAAGACAGCGAGCGTCTGTCACGGCGAGAGCACCTCATCCGCAGCGGCTGCCAGTTCCACTGGCGCAACCCCGGCTTCCGGGACTTCCAGGATTATCTCGACGCCTTCACGTCCAAGCGCCGAAAGGCGATCCGGCGCGAACGCCGCGAGGCGGCCGCCGCACCCGTGGAGGTGGAGGTGCGCGACGGCACTCGGATGGACGAGGAGCACTGGGCCGCATACCACGCCCTCTACGCTTCGACCTACGATCGCAAGTACGGATATCCCTTCCTGACCCGGGAGTTCTTCCTCGCGGTCGGCGAGACGATGGCCGAGGGCGTGCTCGTGGTGCTCGCGCGCCGAGGTTCGCGCTACGTTGCCGGCGCCCACTTCTTCCGGGACGCCTCCATGCTCTACGGCCGGAACTGGGGCTGCTTCGAGTTCCATCCCTCCCTGCACTTCGAGATGTGCTACTACCGGGCCATCGAGTACTGCATCGCGAATCGGCTCGACGGCTTCGAGGCGGGAGCCCAGGGGGAGCACAAGATCCTGCGGGGATTCATGCCGGTCCTGACCCGTTCCGCGCACTGGGTGCGCCACGACGCCTTTCGAAAGGCGATCGAAGACTTCGTGGTGCGCGAGGATCGCGGCGTGCGCGCCTACATCTCCGAGATGCGTGGCCATTCACCCTTCAAGCACGGAGCATCGGCGCCATCGCCGGGTTCCGCACCGATTGATTAGACTTCCCGACATTCGTCCCCGGCCCGGAAGTCTCATGTTTATCCAAATGCCCTGGATGAGCGAGACCACCCCTCCCGACGCGTTTCCCGACGTCGAACAGGCGCTCGAGGACCCGAATGGATTGCTCGCGGCGGGCGGCGACCTGACTCCCGATCGCCTGCTCTGCGCGTACCGCCGGGGCATCTTCCCCTGGTTCAGCGAAGGACAGCCGGTGCTGTGGTGGACCCCCGACCCGCGTGCGGTGCTCTTTCCCGAGAACCTCCGGATCTCCCGAAGCCTGCGCAAGACTCTGCGACGGGGTCACTTCACCCTCAGCGCCGACCACGCCTTCTCCGAGGTCATCCGGCAATGCGCCATGCCTCGCGCCACGGAGAGTTCGACGTGGATAACCGGAGAGATGATGCGCGCTTACCGCCGGCTGCATGATCTCGGCCATGCCCGCTCGATTGAGACCTGGCGAGACGGCGAGCTCGTTGGCGGTCTCTACGGTGTGGCGATGGGTCGGGTGTTTTTCGGCGAATCCATGTTCAGCCGGGACCGCGACGCATCGAAGGCGGCCCTGGCCGGCCTGTGCGAGTTGGGCTACGTGTTAATCGATTGTCAGATTCCAAGCGAGCATCTTGCGAGCCTCGGAGCCGTCGAAGTGCCGCGACGCACCTTCAATGCCTATCTCGCACGATGGTGCGATTCACACTTTCGGGCGCAGAGCGGGCGCCTGCCCCTTCCCGGCGTGTGAACGAGTCTTCCACGAGCATCCGCCTGCCGCTCCTCGTGACCCCGGCTCACGAATGCGGATATCTGGCCGAACGGACAGCGCGCACCGCCTGCGTCGCTCCCGCCGTTCCCAAGAGCCCGAAGCTCCTCGGCGTCCTCGCCCAGCATGGATTCCGGCGAAGCGGAGAGCACATCTACCGCCCGTGGTGCGGCGAGTGTCAGGCTTGCGTGGCGCTGCGGGTCCCGGTGCGCGAATTCCGCCCCCGCCGTATCCAGAGGCGGGTGTGGCGACGCAACCGGGATCTGCGCGTGGTGGCGCGCGACGACAGCTATCGACACGAACACTATCGGCTCTACCAGCGCTACATCTCGGCCCGGCACTTCGGCGGCAGCATGGACGGCGCAACCCCGCAGGAGTACCGGTCATTTCTCTGCGGCGGGTGGGCGGAGACCGGCTTCATCGAGTTCCACCATGGGGCGCAGCTCATTGCGGTGGCGGTATCGGATCGACTTCCCGACGCCCATTCCGCCGTCTACACCTTCTACGATCCCGATTTCGAATCACGCAGCCTCGGCACCTACTGCATCCTCTGGCAGATCGAGGCGGCGCGTCGGGCCGGACACGAGTGGCTCTACCTGGGTTACTGGATCGCGGAGTGCGACAAGATGCGCTACAAGGAACGCTTCCTTCCCCAGGAGCGTCTGGTCGACGGCGACTGGATCCGTTACGAAGACTGGCTGCCGCGGTCGAATCTGCAGTGAAAATCCTGTTTCGGCTTTACCCGCGCCCGGCGTTCTTGCACACTGGTCATGCGCACGCCGAATCGAGGGAGTACTTTGCCTAAGGAAGATCACATCGAGATGGAAGGCACGGTAGTGGAAACACTTCCCAACACGATGTTCCGAGTGGAACTGGAGAACGGACATATCGTGACCGCCCACATCTCGGGAAAGATGCGAAAGCACTACATCCGTATCCTGACCGGAGACAAGGTCACGGTTCAGCTCACTCCCTACGATCTCAGCAAGGGACGCATCACCTACCGGGTTCGCTGAGCGTCACGGCGCGGGAGCGGCAGCCGGCAGCCGGCCCGCGGCCGTCTCGCGACCGACCTGGGTGCTGCGGCAGTGACCCAAGGGGTCGCCTGGCCCGGATGTTCCACCGACTTTCGGGCGCTTCGGAAGCCAAGGTGCCGCGATGGCAGGAAGCACCGACCGAAAGACGCGCAAGGCGTAGCCGACACGAAGCCAGTGCGGCGCGACGGCCTGCGGCCCGCTTGCGTCCGCATATTGGCGTCCGCGAGTTGAGAAATCGGTGATGGTTGCGGGTCAGAGTCTGCGCGCGGTCTCGATGGCGAACTCGCGATGGCGCTCGGGGTTGACTTCGACCATGGTCAGGCGCGCCTCGAGCTTCCCGCTTCGCACGAACACCGCGCCGGTGTCGATGTAGTGGACGTTGTCCCTTCGCACGATGCCACGCACCGGGGTGTGTCCACAGTAGACCCGGTCGACTCGGCCGGTGACCGGCGTGCCGGATCGAAAGGCGCCGAGCCTCTCTCGCGACCAGAGCGCGTAGAAGACGGCGTCCTGGTCGCCGTCTCGCAGTCGGTGGACGAAGGCGTCCCATCCGAGACCGGGAGGAATGTCGGCATGCACGACGCCGACCGTGCCGGTATCGGTCTCGATCTCCAGGGCGAGCGGCATCTGCGCGAAGGCCCGGCGAAAGCGCGCCTGCTGCGACCTCTCCAGGCCAAGCCACCATTGCCCTCCGTTCCAGCTCATCCAGATCTCGAGCTGTTCGGGATCCAGCGAATCGATCGCCATCTGTTCGTGGTTGCCGCGACAGGCGTGAAACCACGGCTGGTCGAGCCACTCCAGGGCTCGATGCGACTCGGGTCCCCGGTCGATCAGATCACCCACCGAGAACACACGATCCCGCTCACAGTCGAACGCGACTTCCTCGAGCAGCGCTCGCAGATGGGGAAACATGCCGTGGATGTCTCCGACCACGAAGTCGCGACCGCGCCGGTTGCGGGGGAAGCGCGCAAGCACCGAGTCGTCCGTCACCGCCCGATCTCAATTCGTTCTCGATAAACGACGCGCCTTCCTCAGCATCCGGCGAGGGCTCTCACCCGTTCCAGATCCTCCGCGGTGTCGACGCCCGGGCCGGGACGCTCCCTCGCCTCGGCGACGTGGATGCGCGCGCCGTGGTAGAGCGCTCGGAGCTGCTCCAGCGATTCCGCCTCCTCGATTGGCGATGACTCCCGCGCCACATAGGAGCGCAGGTATCCCGCGCGGTAGGCATAGAGTCCGATGTGTCGCCGAAGTGAAGCGCTCCGGGGCACTTCCTCCGATTCGAAGTGGCCCCGGTACCAGGGAATCGCGGCCCGGCTGAAGTAGAGCGCGTAGCCCTGGTGATCGGTGACGACCTTCACCGTCGCGGGATCGAAGACCTCCGAATCGCGCTCGATGCGCTCGCACAGGGTAGCCATCTGCGCGCAGGGATGCGCGGCAAGACCTTCGACCACCTGCGTGACAAGGCCAGGGGGCAGGAGGGGTTCATCGGCTTGCACGTTCACCACCACCGCATCGTCGTCGAGGCAAAGGCGGGAGGCGACCTCGGCGACGCGTTCGGTCCCGGAGCGATGGCGGACATCGGTCATCATCACCTCCGCTCCGAAACCCCGCGCCGCTTCCAGGATTCGGGCATCGTCGGTGGCCACCACGACCCGTCCGGCCCCGCTTCTCGAGGCCCGCTCCCAGGTGTGCTGGACCATCGGCCGTCCCGCGATGGGGATGAGCGCCTTGCCCGGCAGACGAGTCGACGCGAAACGGGCCGGAATCACCACCGTGGCCCCGCCGCTCATCCCCGCCCCCCGGAGACTCTCGCGAGCAGGTTTCCAAGGCGCAGCGCAAAGGACTCGTCCAGCTCCGCGCGCACCGGCACGTACCAGTGCTCGCGTCCGGCAAACCTCGCGCACTTGACCGCGTCCTTCTCCGTCATCAGCACCGGGCAGCCGTCCCCGAACACGATGTCGCTGCGTGAGAACACGTGATGGTCGGGAAAGGCGTGGGGCAGGACTTGCAAACGCGCCGCGCGCAGCATCTCGAAGAAGCGTCCCGGGTTTCCGATCGCGCACACCGCGTGGACCGGGACGCCCGCGAAAGCGTCGAGGTCTCGTGGCGTCTCGTCGCCGATCACGCTCATGGCCTTCCAGGGCCGAACGAGCATCCGGAATTCACCGCCCCCCGCCTGGCCATTCGTGACCAGGATGTCCACATCCTCCAATCGGGAGACCGGCTCACGCAGGGGACCCGCCGGCAGGCAGCGCCCATTGCCGTGACGTCGAATGCCGTCGATCACCGCGATCTCGATGTCTCGCGCGAGGGAGAGGTGCTGCAATCCGTCGTCGCTCAGGATGAGATCGCACTCTTCGTGGTCGATGAGGGCCCTGGCACTGGCCGCCCGGTCCGGCCCCGCCGCCACCGGACATCCGCAACGTCTCGCAAGCAGCACCGCCTCGTCTCCCACCGAGGCCGGATCGCTGTCGGCCCGAACCTTCTGGGGCCAGTTGCGTGATCGGCCGCCATAGGCGCGGCATACCACCCCGGGGCGATAGTTCCGACCGAGATAACGGGCGAGCCAGATGACAAGGGGGGTCTTTCCGGTGCCGCCAATCGAGATGTTGCCCACCACGATCACCGGGACCCCCAAGCGGGTGGCCTTTCGGATCCGCAGTCGAAAGGAGAGCCTGCGCAGCTCCACCGCGAGGCGGAAGAGCCAGCCGAGCGGCGCCAGCGCGAGGCCGGCGGGGTGCCCCCCATACCAGATCGCCTCGATGCCGAAGCGCTCCGCGTAGTGGGGTCCGGCGGGAGCCCCCGGCGCGCGGCGCGCGCCTCGGCCGCGTCGCTTGCGTCGCTGCAGGAAGGGCATGCCTCGTCTGCCTGCGTCCGGCTCAGTGCCGCTCGGGGTCGCTCGAGGTCTGGGAACGGCCCGGGGACGACGCGGCGCCCGAGTCCGCTTCGGGAAGCGCCTGCACCGGAAGCGAGAGGTTCACATGGCCCGCCTGACGCGCCGCATCCATGACGCTTATCACGGCCTGGTAGGGAGTCCTCGCATCCGCGCCAATGACGAGCGGTGGTCTCGGTTCGGGAAGCGCAAGCGATTCGAGCGCCCTCCTCACGCTGCTCACTCGGGTGTCCTCGAGCCGCCTTCCGTCAAGGTAGATTCGACCTCCGGCGTCAATCCAGACCTCCACCGCCTCGGGGTCTCGATTCCCTCGCTCGGCCCCCGCCTCGGGCAGCTCGATCTCGATTTCCGATTCGCGCTCGAAGGTGGTGGACACCATGAAGAAGATGAGCAGCAGGAATACCACATCGATGAGAGGCGTGAGGTTGATGTGCGCTTCGTCACGGACCGCGCCTCTCAGTCTCATCGGTCCGAGACCGTCGAGGCGGCGTGCAGAACCTCCACCATCTTCAGCGCCTCCGCTTCCATCATCACCACGAGCTCATCGACCCGGCCCCTGAAGAAGCGATGGAACATCAGGGCCGGAATCGCCACCGTGAGTCCGGCCGCGGTGGTGAGCAGGGCTTCCGAGATGCCGCTTGCGAGCACTCCCGGATCCCCCACCCCCTGAGTGGTGATGACGGAGAACACCCGGATCATTCCGACCACCGTGCCGAGCAGACCGAGAAGCGGGGTGACGGCCGCGATCGTGCCGAGCGCATTCAGATAGCGCTCCAGGTCGTGCACGACCTGCCGCCCGACGTCCTCGATGCTCTCCTTCATGATCTCCCGATCTCGGCCCCGATTGACCAGTGCGGCGGCGAGTATCCGACCCAGCGCCGACCCGCGGCGAAGGAACCGGATTCGCTCCTCGTTCAACTCCCGGTTGCGCGCCCATCGCCGCACTTGCGACGCCAGTTTCTCCGGCGCGATCCGGCTTCGCCGGAGGGTCCAGAAACGCTCGACGACGATGGCCATCGCGATGATCGAGCACAACAGGATCGGCGCCATCAGCCAACCGCCCGCTTTCATCAACTCGAACATCGCGGCATCCGGCCTCCAAACGACGGTCGGTCCAGTATTACACGTGATCGAGCGCCCGTGGTCCGGAGCGCCGGCTCCGACGCTCGATGAAGCGCTTCAGGTGCGCCGCCACTTCGCCCGGTGCTTCGAGAAGGATGGCGTGCCGATACCGCTTGAGGATGATGAGCTCGGATTCGGGAATTTCGGCCGCGATGAACCGGTTGAGGCGGGGATTGCAGCCGCCATCGTTCTCCGCGGTCAGCACCAGCGACGGCGCCTTGATGTCTTTGAGCCAGGGCGCCATCTCGGTGTCGGCGTAGATGCGAAACACATTGAGGAACACGCCGGGGTCGGTGGCGAGCACCTGCGCGAGGCGGCCCTCGACGACACCGGGCCGCGCCCGGGCGAAGGTGTCGGTGAACCAGCGATCCGCCAGCACTTCGAGGGTGCGGGGTATGCCGTGTTCCTCGAGCATGCGATAGACGCGGGCGAGCTTTCCACGGTCTTCTTCGCTTCGCCCCGCCGCGGTCGACAGCAGACCCAGGGTCAGTACCCGCTCCGGGTGCGCTCTCGCATAGGCGGGAGCGATCATCCCGCCCAGAGAGTGGCCAGCGAAATGGGCACGCTCGATGCCGAGACGCGCGCGCAGGTCTTCGAGGTCCGCGACCAGGTCATCAAGACCGAACTCGCCCCGCGGCAGCGGCGACGCCCCGTGCCCCCGCAAGTCATAGGTGATGCAGGTGAACGCCGATGCGAGCTCCGGGACGACGTAACGCCAGCCGTCGCGGGATGCGCCGATGCCGTGGATCAGGAAGAGCGGTGGCCCCGCACCCTCGATGCTGTACTCGCATTGAATGGCGTCGTCCATGTCTCCGATCCCCTTCCCGATGGCGTCACCGATGTTACGTCGCATGCTGGCCTTAAACGAAGCCGGAGCGTTGCCGATGCCGGGCGAGTGGAGACGCCGCGGGGCCCGGAAAGACTCCAAGCGCGGTAGAGGTTCGCCCGAAGGCGTCCCCCCTCATCGCCTCGCGCCGATGCTGGCCCGGCGAAGGGGGGGTCCCCTCCCGTGCGTATCGCATTGAGTGTACATGCGGCGATGGGACTCGCCGATGCCGCAACGGCCGGCGACCACCGACAAGCCGGCGGCCCGCAAGCCGCCACGCCAGGCCGGCAATCAAGGAGAAGCGGCGGACGAGATCTCTTCATCTTCGCTCCGATGCCAGTAACGCACACGCTCTCGTCGAAATCGATGAGGAACTCCCAGCGTACCGTCGGGATGCAGCAGGACCTCGATGGCGCCCTCGGAGGCGGTTGCGAGAATCGGTATCTCCCTGCGGCGATAGCGTGCCACCACTTGCGAATCGGGCAAGGCGAAGCGATTGCCGTACGCGTAGCTCGCCAAGGCGAAGCGTGGACGGACCGCGTCCAGGAACTCACGAGTGGACGAAGTCGCGCTGCCGTGATGGGGAATCATCAGGATCTCCGCCCTCAGGTTATGGCGCTCGACAAGCGCCCGCTCGCTTCGCTCTTCGATGTCCCCGGTGAGCAGCACCGCGGACTCTCCGGCAACCGCCCGGATCACGCAAGAACCCTCGTTTCCGGTGTCGCTGGCGCCCGCGGGCGGGTGGAGCACCGCGAAGCGCACGCCGTCCCACTCCCACTCAAGGCCGTCCCGGCAGGGGGTCGCCCCTCCCGCCCACTGCGTCACGTTGGTCAGGACCTTCTCCACCTCCGCTTCGCGCAGCACGCTCTCGGCCCCGCCCACGTGATCCTGATGCCGGTGGCTCAGCACCAGCAGATCGATTCTGCGAATGCCGTGATGGCGCAGATAGGGCACCACCACCGCCGCCCCGGCATCAAAGCGATCGCTGAAGCGAGGCCCGGTATCGTAGACGAGGGTGTGGTTGCGAGTGTGCAGCACGAGCGCCGCACCCTGCCCCACATCGAGCACCGTCACGCGCAGAGCGCCTTCCGGGACCAGCGCGGGCGCGGGAAGCAGCACCGGCGCCATCCACAGCGCGCCGAGCCAGCGCGCGGGAACGCCGCGGGGGGCGGTGAGCATGAGGGCCCCGGCGAGCGCCGCGAACATCTGCCAGCTCGGGATGGCGGGGCCGGCGGGCAGCATGGGGACCTGCTGGGCGATGAATTCGAGCCCACGCCAGAGGACCGCAAGCGCGAAGTGTCCGATTTCCAGGAGCATCGCGCCGACCGAAGGCAGGAAGAGCGACGCGAGCGTTCCCGCCAGCACCTGCGGTACCACGAGGGTCGAGACCCAGGGCACGGCGAAGGCATTCGCAATGGGCGCGGAGAGCGGATACTCCCCGAAGAAGCGAAAGCCCAGAGGCAGCAGCGCCAGACCCAGCAGGCACTGAATCCAACCGTAGCGCCACCAGATGCGGCGCCCCGGGGAGCGGCGCATCTCCAGACGTCCCGCAACGCCGTAGAAGATCAGGCCCACCGCGGAGAAGGAAAGCCAGAAGCCCGCCTCGTTGACGGCGAAGGGATCGAAGAGCAGGACTGCGAGCAGGGCGCGGCCGAGCAAAGTCATGGGGGCGACCGGGCGCCGGCTCAGCATCGCGAGCATCACGGCGACCACCATCACCGCCGCGCGCTGCGTCGGCACCGAGAAACCGGCGAGAGCGGCATAGGCCAGAGCCGCCAGGATCGCCGCCCCGGCGCCGACCCGCTTGGCGTCCACCCACTGCACGCTTGCTCCGGGCAGGCGCCACGCGAGGAAGCCCATTGCGAAGGCCAGACCCGCCACCAGCCCCACGTGCAGGCCCGAGATCGCCATGAGATGCGCGGTGCCGGTGGCACGCAGCACGCTCCACTGCTCGGACGACATTTCCCCTCGCATGCCGAGCGCGAGCGCCTTGATCAGCGGGCGCAGGGAGGCCTCGGGGCCGAGCGCGGCGTCGATGCGTTCGGAAAGACCGTTCCGGAATCGGGAGAAGGACCATGCGCCGGGTGAGACTCGTTCGTTGCGGTAAGCCCGCACATACCCCGTTGCAACGAGGCCACGACGGAAGATCCATTGCTCGTAGTCGAAGCCCCCGGGGTTGGCAAAGCCGCGCGGGAGCCGCAGGCGTACCCGCAGACGCCAACTCTCCCCCGGTTGCAGACGCGGCGCGTCTCGATACCAGTTGAGCCTCACTCGCCAGGGCAAGCGGGCCACCGTCCCGGAGTCCGGACTCTCCTCGATTCGCTGGATGTCGAATTCGAAGCGTGTGCGCCTGCTCTGTACGTCGGGCAGGCCGACGACCTCGCCCACGACGGTAATGTCCTGGCCTTCCCACTCCGGGGGCAGGGTCTCCGGCATGAGGATATGAGCGCGCAGGAGCGCGTAGAGAAAACCGGCGGCGCAGGCCGCGACGCAGCCTGTCCACCCACCGCGCAGCCACGCGAACAGGGCGCCCGGCAGCAACGCCACGAGCCACGCACTCGGCAGCGCCTCGCAGTGCTGAAATACGATGACACCAGCGAGAAAGCACAGAGTCCCTGCGTGCATTGCGTCTTCCCATCCCTGGGACAAGTCGGGCGCCGTTTCGCCCGCCACGGGGTCGCGACGGACGACACCCTCCGGTCAATCGCGATGTTAGCAGAGTCCGGTCGCGCTCCTCTCTCGGCGGCGCGCCGATCACCGGTTCCCGTGCAAGGCAGTGGTGTTCAGGACTGTCCAGGCGGAGGCCACAAGGGCGCTTCGAGCACGTTCGCCAGCCCTCGGCGCCGCCACGGATGCCTCGGGTCGGCGAGGTGAGCGCCCGGCTTCCCAGCGACAATGATCCAGGGAGCGCCGTTGGCGTGGTGAAGGCGTGAACGCCCGCCTTGACTGCTGCGCACCAGGCGTGAGCCGACCCCGCCGGCGCGCTCTGGCGGCGCCGGCGGGGGGAGGCCTTGCGCGGATCTCAGAATTTCAGGCGCAGGTCGAGGCCGAGGCGGTGGTCGGGCGCTCGGCCGGGGTCGTCGCGGCGCTCACCGCTGAGGGTGGCGGCGAGGTCGGCGCCCCATTCGAACTCCGCGCCGGTGGTCAAGCGACGGGTCTCGCTCTCGCCGACGGCGAGCTCGACGAAGGGCGTGAGCAGCCCCCCGCGCGAGGTCGCCATCCCGTAGTCGAGGCGCGAGGCCAAAGCCGCGCCACCAACCGAGCGCTCGTCCTCGAGGTTCGCGAAGATGTCCGACCCGTGCAGTGCGCCCTCGCCTTGCAGGCCCCAGGTCGGGGTCAGTGACAGCGACAGGCCGCGCCCGTGCGAAGTGGCGTTCCAGACCGCCTCCACGCCGGCGCCCCAGTGCCGCCGCCGATCGGCGGAATGCATCGCCAGCCAGCGCGCCGAGGCGCTCAGGCCGAAGCGCGGATCCGCCGTGGCAACCCTGAAACCACCGGAGAGCTCAAGCCCGGTGCCGTCGAGCCCGTCACCCGTATCGTGGGCCACCGTCGCCGCGCCATGAGGCGCCAGCGACAGCGTCCCCAGCCGGAAGGCGTCGCGCTCGGCTTCCAGGCCGGCGCGCAAGCGCGTGCCCTCCGCCTGCAGACCGCCGAGGACGCCGCTCGCGCCGCCGCCGGTCTTCATCCGCGCCACTTCCAGCGCCCCGGTCGCCCGCAGGCTCATCCCGTCGCCGCGCCAGATGGGCGCCTCGCCGCTCACCGAAGCCAGCAACGCATCGAGGCTTGCCTTCTCCGTCAGTCGGCCCTCGCGGCGATACTCCGCCGTTCCGTTCCCGACGCCCAGCACCAGTTGCAGCGCGCCGCCACCGCTGGTCTCGACGCGCACATAGGGCCAGCCGACGGTCAGCCGGGTGGTCAGCTCCGCCGTCTCGTCGGCGAGGCCGAAGCGCTCGAACTCGATGCTCCCCTGACCCTGAGACAGCGCCGCGCCGGCGATCAGGTTCTCACCCACATAGCGGTCCACGCCAAGCCACGCGGTGCTGAGCGAGCCGTCATAGCGACCTTGCGCCAGGCTGCCGCCAAAATGCGCGTGATCGCCATGCCCCCAGATGGTCAAGCTCTGGTCCTTGGCCCCGTCGCACCCGGCCGACCAGCGGAACGCGCTCGCGCCGAGCGCCTCGGCCGGCGTCATCTGCCGCTCGCCGTTGCCGGTCCCGGCCTCCGCCTCGTTGTCACCGGTGCGCACCCTCTCGCCGGCCAAGGTCAGCGCGCTCTCGCAGCCGCCGAAACGACCCTTCATGGCCGTGGACATGCCCGACAGGGTGTCGAATGCCACATCCAGCAGCGCCGGCTGCGCCAGACGCCGTTCCGCCTGCGACGCAACGCCATCCGCCAGGGCATCCTCCACCGACACCGCAACGGTCCCGGATGGCGCGGCGCCATAGCCGCCGCCCGAGGCGTCGAAGGTGATCGTGGCGCTCTTGTCCTCCCCGTCGACATCCTCGGTCACGCTGATCGTCACCGTCTGCGCCACATTCCAGTCCGAGGGCGTGAAGGTCAGGCGGGCGGGGCTCGCGGTCACATCGTCATGGTCCGACGAAACCGCCACCGTCACCGGCCCGATCGGCGCCGCCGCCAGCGCCACCGTGAAGCTCCCCGACGAACCCTCCGCCAGCCTCAGACTCGTCGTCTCGATCGTCAAGCCCGCGCCGGGTACCTGGATTTCGGTCACCGTCACCGCGAGCGAAGCGTCGGCGAGTTCGTCATAGCCGCCGCCCGAGGCATCGAAGGTGAGCGTGGCGCTCTCGTCCTGTCCATCATCGTCCTCGGCCGCGCTGACCGTCACCGTCTGCGCCACGTTCCAGTCCGAGGGCGTGAAGGTCAGCTCGGTGGGGCTCGTGGTTACATCGCCATGGTCCGATGAGACCGCCACCGCCACCGGACCCTTCGGCAGGGCCGCCAGCGCTACCGTGAAGCTCCCCGACGAACCCTCCGTAAGCGTCAGGCTCCGAGGCGAAAGCGTCAGGCCCGCGCCGGATACCTGGCCGTCGGTCACCGTCACCGCGAACGAGGCGTCCGCGAGGTCGTCATAGCCGCCACCGGAGGGATCGATGGTGAGCGTAACGCTTTCGTTCGTCTCATCGTCGTCTGCGGCCGCACTGACGGTCACCGTCTGCGCCACATTCCAGTCCGAGGGCGTGAAGGTCAGCTCGGTGGGGCTCACAGTCACATCGCCGTGATCCGATGAGACCGCCACCGCCACCGGCCCCGTCGGCAGGGCCGACAGCGCCACCGTGAAGCTCCCCGACGAACCCTCCGCGAGCTTCAGGCTCTCAGGCGCCATCGCAAGGCCTGCGCCGAACGCCTGACCGTCGGTCACCGTTACCGGCACCGCTCTCTGCGCCAGGCCGTCGTAGCCGCCACCCGAGACCGCGAAGCTGAGCATGGCGCTCTCGAACTCATCGTCTTCGTCCTCGGCCACGCGAACCGTCACCGTCTGCGCCACGTTCCAGTCCGAGGGCGTGAAGGTCAGCTCGGCGGGGTTCACGGTCACATCGCCATGATCCGACGAGACCGTTATCGTCACCGGTCCTTCCGGGACCACCGCCAGCGACACGCTGAAGCGCTCTGACGAGCCCTCCGGGACCGCCAGACTCGCCGGAACCACCGTCAGTCCCGCGTCCGACACATCGGCATCGTTCACCGTCACCGACAGCGATCTGTCCGCCAGGCGGTCATATCCGCCGCCCGAGGGATCGAGTCCGAGCGTGGCGCGGTCGTCCTCCGCGTCGACGTCCCGGTCCGCGCGCGCCGTCACCGTTTGCGGCGTATTCCAGTCGGTGGGCGTGAACGTCAACGCCTGCCGATTGAGGGTCACATCGCCATTATCAGACGTGAGCGCCACCGTCACCGGTCCCACCGGCAGCGCCGCCAGCGCCACCGTGAAGGACGCCGACGATCCCTCGTCGATCGCAAGGCTCGCAGGCGTCACGATAAGCCCGGCGTCATCGTCGGTCACCGTGACCGACACCGAGCCCCCCGACACGCCGTCATAGCCCCCGCCCGAGAGCGCGAGACCGAGCGAGGCGCTGTCGTCGCCCGCGTCATCGTCACGGGCCGCGTTCACCGTCACCGTCTGCTCCGCGCCCCAGTTCGATGTCGTGAAGTTCAGCTCCGCCTTGTCCAGGGTCACGTCGGCATTGTCCGACGAGAGCGCTACCCTCACCGGCCCGGTGGGCGCGGCCGCCAACGCCACCGTGAAGCTCGACGACGAGCCCTCCGGCATGGTCAGGCTGACCGGCGCCACGTTGAGCCGCGCGTCCCGGTCGGTCACCGTCACCACCACCGACCCGTCCGCCACCGCGTCATAGCCGCCGCCCGAGGGATCGACGGTAAGCGTCGCGCTCTCGTTGGCCGAGTCCGCGTCCTCGGCCGCACTCGCCATCACCGTCTGCTCGATACTCCAGTCGGAAGTCGTGAAGGTCAGACTGGCGGGGTTCACTGTCACATCGCTGTTGTCCGAGGAGAGCGCCACCGTCACCGGCCCGGTTGGTACCGCCGCCAGCGCCAAAGTGAAGGTCCCCGACGAGCCTTCCCCAATCGTCAGATTCGCAGGCGCCACCGCCAGCCCCGCGCCCGCCGCCAAACGGATTCCCCGGGCGCTCTCGCCCTCATTGGCGACATTGCCGTTGCCGGCGGCGTCCGAAGCGGCCCCCGCCGGTACGGTGAGATGGTAATCGGCATTGGGCGTCACCCGCACCGTCCAGACCCGTCCGGATTGCGTAGCCGTGAAGTCCGAAAGCGTTGCTCCGGCGGCGACGATATCACCCTCCTCGAAGCCGTTCACCGCCTCGCTGAAGCGCAGCGTCGCCGTGAAGGGACCGCTCGCCGTTGCCGGAACCCCCTCGATGGCCACCGTCGGCGCGGTGTTGTCCAGCAGATAATCGTGATCGTTCGTTCCGGTGGGCGTTACATTCGACAAGGCATTTCGCGCCAGATCGCTGATGTTCTGCGCTCCGATCAAACCGAGACCACTTGTTCTGAAACTGAGAGAGACCACCCCCTCGAAGTTCACCAGATTGCCACCGGTAACGGTCACATCGTATCTCGTCCTCGACGAGCCTGGCACCTCCGCCACCCTCCAATCGCCGGTGGTGTTCGACACGATAAAGTCCCACTTGCTCACAAGTCGAACCGGCTCGCTGAAGGCCACCCTCCATTGCAAAGTATCTTTATTCGTCATGCGGCTCGGCGAACTCCGCCGTGTAATCGAGCTCACCCTGGGCGCCGTCCAGTCGAAGATCACCGTCTTGGAGAAGGCATTGCTCCCATTCTCGAAGCCGTCCCGCGCAGCGTTTCCCGGCACCGAGATCGTCACGCTTCCCTCTTCGGGCACCGTCCAGCGCATGCCAAATTTGCGATCCTCCTGCTCGTCATCATTGAACGAGGTAATGTTCCCTCCCGAAACGCGGACGTCGCCCGCCTCGAAACCGGTCACGTCCTCGTTCCAGTCCATTCGGAAATAGGGATTGCGAACCGTGCTGTAGTCGCCGAGATTGACGAGCCCGATGGACGGATGTCTATTATCTATGTCGTAATACTGGGTATAGTACAAGTTATCTATGGCATCCTGGGTACCAACGAAACCACCGGTACTCGTGTTCCCAGCCCTATCCGAAATCACGCCAGCTATGAGAGATATCGAAGCTATAGACTCGAGATTCCGCAAATTGCTGAAATTCACCAAATACTCTCTCGAACTACCTTGGTACTCTGTGACTGATGTTGCAGACAAACGTATAGGTTCACCGCCTGCTGTACCCGGAGTATTATCATACAACCTGAAATGGTTAATTTGAGGAGAAACATCTTCGTTGAATTTTACCAGGAAAGTTACGCTTTCTCCGGTCGTCTTCTGACCCGTGGGATCATACCTTGCGACATAATTCCATTGCGGACTTTCGTTATCTATTCTGTAGCGCGTTCGGTCAGAAAGCACCGGAGTTCGGGTCACCAAAGCGTTACCCTGCTTGTCCTTCATGTCATGGTTGCGGTTCGGCCAAATCCTGATCTCTCGATTCAAGTCGGCCAGATCTCCCCCTGACGCCGTCAGCGTAAAATTCCTGTCATCTTCATTGTTGGTCAACGAGAGCGTTGCCGTCGTCTCCTGAAGATAGAAATCACTCGCCTCCACATCAGCCATCGGTTCGCTGAACTGGTACACCCAGGAAACACTGTCCGCATTAGTGTCGTAAGAGGCAGGATTCGCTCGCCGGACATGCAGCACATAGGGCCTGTTGCGAATTGTGAACCTCGGCTCATGAACTATGGTGCCGAAGCGCTTGTTATTGGGCAGACGCTCGCCATCGGCGTTCCGGATGTCGTGATCGCTCCTGATGCTCAGCTCGACCGAGTGGTTCCGGTCTCTCAAAGCGTCACCGGAGACGGTCACATGGAAAACGGATCCCCGCCCGTTTGATGGGCTGACCCTGAGGTTGCAACCGCTGCAATTCTCCAATCTGAAGTCGCTGTCCACATCGTCAACCCACTGGTTGAACTGCAGACGCCACGTCACACTGGTCACGTTGTAAACGGTCTCGGTGTTCGGGCTGGAACGTGTCCAGCGCTCGATCAGAGGGGCTTCCGCGTGCGCCTGAATGAACGGCGTCGCCAAGAGCAGGAACGCCGCGGCGAGGCCAAGGGGCCGTGTGCCGCGAGCCACGTCAAGGGGTTTCACCCCCGCCCGCCTCCGCATCCCGCAAAGGATGCTTACACAGCGGCAAAAGGACCTCATGGTGATCGAGATCTTCTTTTCGATCTTCATCGTAACCCCTATCCAGCGTTGTTCTACCGATTTGTTAACGCCACCGCGATCAAAGCACCCCGCCGGCAAGCCTGTCAAGAACGCGCTGGAAAGGGGTCATCGATGTACGGGTACAGGACATTTCGAAATACAGATTGGTCAACCCATTTCGCGACTTCAAATCGGAAACCCGGACCGTTTCCGGTTGGGAATACCGCGTGTTCGACGGGCTCGTCGACGGCATGGGGGCCGCCGCACGGATAGGGGAGTTCCGTTCCGGTACGGCTCAGGTCATCACGACGTGGCGGGTCTGGACATCGTCATCGAGCGCGCCACGCTCGTCGAACAGTGTGCGCTCAGCCTACCCGGATCGAAGTGTCCTCGAGCGTCACCGTGCGGTCCATGGCCGCGGCGATGACCGGGTCGTGGGTGACCACGACCAGGCTCGCGTTCGTCGCCCGATTAACCCGCATGTTTCACCGATTTTCGGCCGCTTCGGGCATCAAGATGCCGTGATAGTGGGGTGCACGGACCGAAAGACGCTGAAGTCGTAGCTGACACGAAGTCGTTGCGGCTTGAGGGAGTACGCCCCGCTAACGCGAGCACATTGGCGTCCGCGAGTTGAGAAGTCGGTGAAATCTTCGGGTTAAGCTCCAGCATGAGTTCGAAGATCTGACGCGCGGCGCGGCGGTCCAGATTCCCGGTCGGCTCGTCCGCGAGCACGCAGCGCGGTTGCGACCAGGCACAGGGCCGCCCAACTTCTGACCTACGATGACCCAGGAAGCATCGTCGGCGCGGTCAGGGCGTGAACGCCCGCCTGAGCTGCTGCGAACCAAGCGTTAGCCGCCCCCGCCGGCGTCGCCTGAGCGGGCCGGCGGGGGGAGGCTTCAGAATCGCAGGCGCAGATCGAGGCCGAGGCGGTGGTCGGGCGCTCGGCCGGGGTCGTCGCGGCGCTCACCGCTGAGGGTGGCGGCGAGGTCGGTGCCCCATTCGAACTCCGTGCCGGTGGTGAGGCGGCGGCTCTCGCCGACGGCGAGTTCGACAAAGGGCGTGAACAGCCCCCCGCGCGACGTCGCCAGCCCGTAGTCGAGGCGCGAGGCCAACGCCGCGCCACCGTCCGAGCGCTCGTCCTCGAGGTTCGCGAAGATATCCGACCCTTGCAACGCGCCCTCGCCTTGCAGGCCCCAGGTCGGGGCCAGCGACAGCGACAGGCCGCGACCGTTCGAAGTGGCCTTCCAGACCGCCTCCACGCTGGCGCCCCAGTGCCGCCGCCGATCGGCGGAATGCAGCGCCAGCCAGCGCGCCGAGGCGCTCAAGCCAAAGCGCGGATCCGCCGTGGCAACCCTGAAACCACCGGAGAGCTCAAGCCCGGTGCCGTCGAGCCCGTCGCCCGTATCGTGGGCCACCGTCGCCGCGCCATGCGGCGCCAGCGACAGCGTCCCCAGCCGGAAGGCGCTGCGCTCCGCCTCCAGGCCGGCGCGCAGGCGCGTGCCCTCCGCCCGCAGACCGCCGAGGACGCCGCTCGCGCCGCCGTCGGTCTTCATCCGCGCCACTTCCAGCGCCCCGGTCGCCCGCAGGCTCATCCCGTCGCCGCGCCAGATGGGCGCCTCGCCGCTCACCGAAGCCAGCAGCGCATCGAGGCTTGCCTTCTCCGTCTGTCGGCCCTCGCGGCGATACTCCGCCGTGCCGTTCCCGACGCCCAGCACCAGTTGCAGCGCTCCGCCGCCGCGGGTCTCGACGCGCACATAGGGCCAGCCGACGGTCAGCCGGGTGGTCAGCTCCGCCGTCTCGTCGGCAAGGCCGAAGCGCTCGAACTCGATGCTCCCCTGACCCTGAGACAGCGCCGCGCCGGCGATCAGGTCCTCACCCACATAGCGGTCCACGCCAAGCCACGCGGTGCTGAGCGAGCCGTCATAGCGGCCTTGCGCCAGGCTGCCGCCAGAATGCGCGAGATCGCCATGGCCCCAGATGGTCAAGCCTTGGTCCTTGGCCCCGCCGCACCCAGCCGACCAGCGGAACGCGCTCGCGCCGAGCGCCTCGGCCGGCGTCATCTGCCGCTCGCCATTGCCGTTCCCAGCCTCCGCCTCGGAGTCGCCGGTGCGCACCCTCTCGCCGGCCAAGGTCAGCGCACTCTCGCAGCCACCGAAACGCCCCTTCATGGCCGCGGACATGCCCGACAATGTGTCGAACGCCACATCCACCAGCACCGGCTCCGCCAGACGCCGTTCCGCCTGCGACGCGACGCCATCCGCCACCCGCACCGCCACGGTTCCGGAAACCACGATGTCATAGCCGCCGCCCGAGGGATCGACGGTGAGCGTAGCGTTCTCGTCCTCCTCGTCGGCGTCCTCGACCGCGCTGACTCTCACCGTCTGCGCCACATCCCAGTCCGAGGGCGTGAAGGTCAGCGCGGCGGGGTTCACGGTTACATCGTCATGATCCGACGAGAGCGCCACCGTCACCGGCCCGATCGGCGCCGCCGCCAGCGCCACCGTGAAGCTCCCCGACGAACCCTCTGCCAGCGTCAGGCTCACAGGCTCAAGCTCCAGGTCCGCACCGGATACCTGGCCGTCGATCACCGTCACCAGTACCAACCCCTCAGCCAGGCCGTCATAGCCCCCGCCCGAGGGGTCGACAGTGAGCGTAGCGTTCTCGTGCTCCTCGTCGGCGTCCTCGACCACGCTGACCGTCACCGTCTGCGCCACATCCCAGTCCGTAGGCGTGAAGGTCAGCGTGGCGGGGTTCACGGATACATCGTCATGATCCGACGAGAGCGCCACCGTCACCGGCCCCTTCGGCAGGACCGCCAGCGCCACCGTGAAGCGCCCCGACGAACCCTCCGCCAGCCTCAGACTCGTCGTCTCGATCGTCAAGCCCGCGCCGGGTACCTGGATTTCGGTCACCGTCACCGCGAGCGAAGCGTCGGCGAGTTCGTCATAGCCGCCGCCCGAGGCATCGAAGGTGAGCGTGGCGCTCTCGTTCTGTCCATCATCGTCCTCGGCCGCGCTGACCGTCACCGTCTGCGCCACGTTCCAGTCCGAGGGCGTAAAGGTCAGCTCGGTGGCGCTCGTGGTTACATCGCCATGGTCCGACGAGACCGCCACCGCCACCGGACCCTTCGGCAGGGCCGCCAGCGCTACCGTGAAGCTCCCCGACGAACCCTCCATAAGCGTCAGGCTCCGAGGCGAAAGCGTCAGGCCCGCGCCGGATACCGGGCCGTCGGTCACCGTCACCAGTACCGACCCCTCAGCCAGGCGGTCATATCCGCCGCCCGAGGGGTCGAGTCTGAGCGTGGCGCTCTCGTCCTCCTCGTCGGCGTCCTCGACCGCGCTGACCGTCACCGTCTGCGCCACATCCCAGTCCGTAGGCGTGAAGGTCAGCGCGGCGGGGGTCACGGTTACACCGTCATGATCCGACGAGAGCGCCACCGTCACCGGCCCCTTCGGCAGGACCGCCAGCGCCACCGTGAAGCTCTCCGACGTGCCCTCCGGGATGGTCAGGCGTGTCGGGATCACCGTCAGCCCCGCGTCCGACAGATCGGCATCGCTAACCGTCACCGCCAGCGAGCCGTCCGCCAAGCGGTCATATCCGCCGCCCGAGGGGTCGAGTCTGAGCGTGGCGAGGTCGTCCTCCGCGTCGACGTCCCGGGCCGCGTTCGCCGTCACCGTCTGCGGCGTATCCCAGTCCGATGGCGTGAACGTCAACGACTCCTTGTCCAGGGTCACCTCGCCATGGTCCGACGAGAGCGCCACCGTCACCGGCCCCACCGGCAAGGCCGCCAGCACCACCGTGAAGGTTCCCGACGAGCCTTCCGCAATCGTCAGATTCTCCGGCGCCACGACCAGCCCGGCGTCATCGTCCGTCACCGTGACCGACACCGAGCCGTCCGCCAGGCGGTCATATCCGCCGCCCGAGAGCGCGAGACCCACCGAAGCGCTGTCATCGCCCGCGTCTTCGTCACGGGCCGCGGTCACCGTCACCGTCTGCTCCACGCTCCAGTCGGAGGTCGTGAAGGTCAGTGTCTCCTCGTCGAGGGTCACATCGGCATTGTCCGAGGAGAGCGCCACCGTCACCGGCCCCACCGGCAAGGCCGCCAGCACCACCGTGAAGGTTCCCGACGAGCCTTCCGCAATCGTCAGATTCTCCGGCGCCACGACCAGCCCGGCGTCATCGTCCGTCACCGTGACCGACACCGAGCTGCCCGACACGCCATCATAGCCCCCGCCCGAGAGCGCGAGACCCACCGAGGCGCTGTCGTCGCCCGCGTCTTCGTCACGGGCCGCGGTCACCGTCACCGTCTGCTCCACGCTCCAGTCGGAGGTCGTGAAGGTCAGTGTCTCCTCGTCGAGGGTCACATCGGCATTGTCCGAGGAGAGCGTCACCGTCACCGGCCCCGTCGGAAGCCCCGTCAGCGCCACCGTGAAGGTCTCCGACGAGCCCTCCGGCATGGTCAGGCTGACCGGCGCCACGTTGAGCCGCGCATCCCGGTCGGTCACCGTCACCGCCACCGAAGCGTCCGGCGCGGCATCATACCCGCCGTCCGAGGAGGGATCGGCGGTAAGCGTCGCGCTCTCGTTGGCCGAGTCGGCGTCCTCGTCTGCGCTCGCCGTCACCGTCTGCGGCGTATTCCAGTCGGAGGTCGTGAAGGTCAGTGTCTCCTCGTCGAGGGTCACATCGTCATGATCCGACGAGAGCGCCACCGTCACCGTCTCCGTCGGAAGCGCCGCCAGCGCCACCGTGAACGTCCCCGACGAACCTTCGGCAATCGCCAGACTCTCGGGCGTCAGAACGAGCCCGGCGCCCGCCACCAAGAACGTTCCCCGGGCGTTTACGCCACGATTGATGAAACTGCCGTTGCCAGCGAGGTCAAAGGCGACCCCATGCGAGAGCTGGAGACGGTAGTCGTCGTAGGGTGTCACCAGCACTGTCCATACTAGTCCGGCTTCCGTGGCCGTGAAATCCGACAGGTTGGCGCCGCGGGCGCTGATGTCGCCGACCTCGAAACCGGTCACCGCTTCACTGAAGCGCAGCGTCGCCGTGAAGGGGCCGCTCGCGCTCGCGGGAACCCCCTCGATGGCCACCGTCGGCCAGGTATTGTCCAGCAGAAAGTCATCATTGCTCGAACCGGTCGGCGTGGTATTGGTAAGCGCGTTGCCGTCAAGGTCGTTCACCGTCACCTCGCTGGCGTCCTTGAATGCCAGCTTGACGATGCCGTCCAAATCGGCGATATCGCCGGCATTGGCGCGTATGTCATATTGGGTGCCGGACGAGCCTTGCACCTGGAGCACGCGCAGCACTGCCGTGGTCCCCGACAGTTCGAAGTCCGCCGTATCCACTCCCGTCACGGACTCGCTGAAGGTCACGCGCCAGTGCAGACTGTTACTGTTCGTCAACCGGACCGTTGGGTCCTGTCGCTCGATCGAAGTCACCCTGGGCGCCGCCGCCTGCGCCTGAATGAACGGCGCCGCCAACAGCAGAAAAGCAGCGGCAAGGCCAAGGGGCCGTATGCCGCGAGCTGCTTCAAGGGGTTTCATCCCCCGCCTGCGGGGGGTGCTTAAACGGTGGCCCAAGGGCCTGATTGTGTTCGAGAACTTCTTTGCAATCTTCATCAAGAACCCATATTCAGCGTTTTTTTACCGATTTGTTGACGCCGCCGCGATGAAATCACTCCGTCGGCCAGCCTGTCAAGAACGCGTTGAAATGGAGTCGTCGATGTGCGGGTACAGGACATTTCGAAATACAGGTTGGTCAATTCGTTTCTCGACTTGAAATCGAAAACCCGGGAAAGGTGGAAATACCGCGTGTTCGAAGGGTTCGGCGACGGCATGGATATGCTCGCACGGATAGAGGAATTCCCTACCGGCACGCGCTCAGGTCATCACAACCTGGCGGTTCAAGACATCGTCATCGAGCGCGCCACGCTCGTCCAAGAACAGGCGTTCAGCCTACCCGGATCGAAGCGTCCTCGAGCGTCTCCGTGCGGTCCATGGCTGAGGCGATGCCAGGATCGTGGGTGACCACGACCAAGCTCGCGTTCGTCGCCCGATTCAGTCCAGCATGAGTTCGAGGATCTGACGCGCGGCGCGGCGGTCCAGATTCCCGGTCGACTCGTCCGCGAGCAAGCAACACGGTCGCGACCATGCGGAGGGCCGACAAACTTCCGACCTACGATGACCCAAGGGGCATCGTCGGCGCGGTCAGGGCGTGAACGCCCGCCTGAACTGCTGCGAACCAAGCGTTAGCCGACCCCGCCGGCGTCACCTGAGCGGGCCGGCGGGGTGGGCATTGCGCGGACTTCAGAATCGCAGGCGCAGATCGAGGCCGAGGCGGTGATCGGGCGTTCGGTCGGGGGTTTCGCGACGCTCACCGGTGAAGGTGGCAAGAAAGTCTGTGCCCCATTCGAACTCCGTGCCGGTGGTGAGGCGGCGGCTCTCGCCGACCGCGAGTTCGACGAAGGGCGTGAACAGCCCCCCGCGCGACGTCGCCATCCCGTAGTCGAGGCGCGAGGCCAACGCCGCGCCGCCGTCCGAGCGCTCGTCCTCCAGGTTCGCGAAGATATCCGACCCTTGCAACGCGCCCTCGCCCTGCAGGCCCCAGGTCGGGGCCAGCGACAGCGACAGGCCGCGACCGTTCGAAGTGGCCTTCCAGACCGCCTCCACGCTGGCGCCCCAGTGCCGCCGCCGATCGGCGGAATGCAGCGCCAGCCAGCGCGTCGAGGCGCTCAGGCCGAAGCGCGGGTCCGCCGTGGCCACCCTGAAACCACCGGAGAGCTCAAGCCCGGTGCCGTCGAGCCCGTCGCCCGCGTCGTGGGCCACCGCCACCGCGCCATGCGGCGCCAGCGACAGCGTCCCCAGCCGAAACGCGCTGCGCTCCGCCTCCAGGCCGGCGCGCAAACGCGTGCCCTCCGCCCGCAGGCCGCCCAGGACGCCGCTCGCGCCGCCCCCGGTCTTCACCCGTGCCACTTCCAGCGCGCCGGTCGCGCGCAGGCTCAAGCCCTCGCCGCGCCACAACGGCGCCTCGCCGCTCACCGAGGCCAGCAACGCATCCAGACTCGCCTCCTCTGTGCGTTGGCCTTCGCGGCGATATTCCGCCGTGCCGCTGCCGACGCCAAGCACCAGTTGCAGCGCCCCGCCCCCTCTGGTCTCGAGGCGTACATAGGGCCAGCCGACCGTCAGCCGGGTGGTCAGCTCCGTCGTCTCCTCGGCAAGGCCGAAGCGGTCAAAGTCCGTGCTCCCCTGCCCCCGGGACAACGCCGCGCCGGCGACCAGATATTCACTCACATAGCGATCCACTCCGAGCCATGCGGTACTCAGCGAGCCGTCATAGCGGCCTTGCGCCAGGCTGCCGCCAAAATGCGCGTGATCGCCATGACCCCAGACGGTCCAGCTTCGGTCTTTGGCCCCGCCGCAGCCGGCCGACCAGCGGAACGCGCTCGCGCCGAGCGCCTCGGCCGGCGTCATCTGCCGCTCGCCATCGCCGTCCCCGGCTTCCGACTCCGAATCGCCGCTGCGCACCGTCTCGCCGGCCAAGGTCAGCGCGCTCTCGCAGCCGCCGAAACGACCCCTCATGGCCGCGGACATGCCCGACAGGGTGTCGAGCCCCACATCCACCAGCGCCGGCTCCGCCAGACGCCGCTCCGCCTGCGCCTGCGACGCGGGGCCATCCTCCACCCGCACCGCCACGCTCCCGGAGACCACGGCGTCATAGCCGCCGCCCGAGGGATCGACGGTGAGCGTGGCGTTCTCGTGCGTCTCATCGCCGTCCTCGGCCACGCTGACTCTCACCGTCTGGGCCACATTCCAGTCCGAGGGCGTGAAGACAAGCTCGGTGGGACTCGTGGTTACATCGCCGTGGTCCGACGAGAGCGTCACCGTCACCGGCCCCTTCGGCAGGACCTCAAGCGCCACCGCGAAGCTCCCCGAAGAACCCTCCGCAAGCGTCAGGCTCCGAGGCTCTATCACCAGGCCCCCGCCAGTTACCTGGCCGTCGATCACCGTCACCGGCAGCGCGCCATCCGCGAGGTCGTCATAACCCCCGCCCGAGGGATCGAGAGTGAGCGTGGCGCTCTCCTCCTCCTCGTCGCTGTCCTCGTCCGCGCGGACCGTCACCGTCTGCGCCACATCCCAGTTCGTGGGCGTGAAGACAAGCTCGGCGGGGCTTGTGGTCAGGTCGCCATGGTCCGACGAGATCGCCACCGTCACCGGCCCCTTCGGCAGGGCCGCCAGCGCCACCGTGAAGCTGCCCGACGAACCCTCCGCAAGCGTCAGGCTCTCGGGCTGCATTATCAGGCCCGCGCCGGATACTTGGCCGTCGGTCACTGTCACCGCCAGCGAGCCGGCCGCGAGGTCGTCATAACCCCCGCCCGAGGGATCGAGAGTGAGCGTGGCGCTCTCGGCCTCCTCGTCGCTGTCCTCGGCCGCACTGACCGTCAGCGTCCGCGTCACATTCCAGTCCGAGAGCGTGAAGACAAGCTCGGCAGGGCTCACGTCCACCTCGTCGTGGTCCGACCAGACCGCCACCGTCACCGGCCCCTTCGGCGGTGCCGCCAGCACAACAGTGAAGCTCCCCGACGAACCCTCCGCAAGCGTCAGGCTCTCAGGCGCCATCACAAGGCCCGCATCGGTTATCTGGGTGTCGGTCACCGTCACCAACACCGACCCCTCCGCCAGGCCGTCATAGCCCCCGCCCGAGGGGTCAAGGCCGAGCGTGGCGCTCTCGTCCTCCTCGTCAGCGTCCTCGTCCACGCTGACTGTGACCGTCTGCGCCACGTTCCAGTCCGAGGGCGTGAAGACAAGCTCGGTGGGGTCCGTGGTCACCTCGCCATGGCTCGACGCCACCGGCACCGTCACCGGCCCTTGCGGGGCCGTCGCCAACGCCACCGTGAAGCGCTCCGACGAGCCCTCCGGGATCGTCAGGCGCGTCGGGATCACCGTCAGCCCCGCGTCCGACAGGTCGGCATCGTTCACCGTCACCGCCAGCGAGCCGTCCGCCAGGCGGTCATATCCGCCGCCCGAGGGATCGAGTCCGAGCGTGGCGCGGTCGTCCTCCGCGTCGACGTCCCGGACCGCGCTCGCCGTCACCGTCTGCGGCGTATCCCAGTCCGACGGCGTGAACGTCAACGACTCCTTGTCGAGGGTCACCTCATCATGATCCGACGTGAGCGCCACCGTCACCGGTCCCACCGGCAAGGCCGCCAGCGCCACCGTGAATGTCCCCGACGAGCCTTCCGCAATCGTCAGATTCGCAGGCGCCACGATCAGCCCGGCGTCATCGTCGGTCACCGTGACCGACACCGAGCCGCCCGACACGCCGTCATAGCCCCCGCCCGAGAGCGCGAGACCCACCGAGGCGCGGTCGTCGCCCGCGTCTTCGTCAGCAGCCGCGACCACCCTCACCGACTGCGGCACATTCCAGTCAGAGGTCGTGAAGGTCAGGGTCTCGTCGTCGAGGGTCACATCGGCATTGTCCAAGGAAAGCGTCACCGTCACCGGCCCGGTCGGAAGCGCCGCCAGCGCCACCGTGAAGCTCTCCGACGAACCCTCCGGCATGGTCAGGCTGACCGGCGCCACCTTGAGCCGCGCGTCCCGGTCGGTCACCGTCACCGCCACCGAAGCGTCCGCCACCGCGTCATAGCCGCCGCCCGAGGGATCGACGGTAAGCGTGGCGCTCTCGTTGGCCGCGTCGGCGTCCTCGGCCGCGCTCACCGTCACCGTTATCGGCGTATTCCAGTTGGAGGTCGTGAAGTTCAACTCCTCCTGATCGAGTTTCACATCGCTGTTGTTCGAGGAGAGCGTCACCGTCAACGTCGCAGTCGGCACCGCCGCCAGCGCCACCGTGAATGTCCCCGACGAGCCTTCGGCAATCGTCAGACTCGCAGGCGTTATGACCAATCCCGCGCCTGCCGCCAGGAGGATTCCCCGGGCGCCTTCGCCGTCATTGGCAAGACTGGTGTTGCCGGCGTAGTCCGTGGCGGCCCCGGCCGATACTGCGAGGCGATAGTCGGCATTAGGCGTCACCCGCACCGTCCACTCGCGCCCATCTTCCGTAACCTTCAAGTCCGACAGGGTAGCCCCGGTGGCGGCGATGTCGCTCTGCCCGAAGCCGGTCACCGCTTCGCTGAAACGCAGCGTCGCCGTGAAGGGGCCGCTCGCCGTCGCCGGAACCCCCTCGATGGCCACCGTCGGCGCGCTGTTGTCCAGCCGATAAGTATCCTTGATCGATCCGGTTGGAGTGGTGTTGACAAGCGCGTTGCCGGCAATGTCGGTCACCGTCAACGCACTGGGATCCCTGAATGCCAGCTTGACGATGCCGTTCACGGAACCGAGATTGCCGCCGCTCGCGCTCACTTCATATTGAGTTCTGGACGAGTCACGCACTTCGGTCACGCGCAGTCCGGCCGTGGTCCCCGACAGCCCGAAATCCGCCGCATCGACTCCCGTGACGGATTCGCTCAAGGTCACGCGCCAACGCAGCGTATCGCTGTTTGTCGCCCAGGCGGTGGGGGACTGCCGTACGATCGAGTTCACCCCGGGCGCCGTCCAGTCGAAGACCACCGTCTTCGAGAAGGCGACGCTTTCATTCTCGTGGCCATCCTTCGCTGCGTTTTCTCGCACCGCGATCGTTACGCTTCCCTCCCGATCCGCCGTCAGGCGCATGCCGAATTTTCTATCTCTTTCTTCGTCATCGTTGAAGGATGCAATGCTTCCTCCATCCACCCGGACATCGCTTGCTTCGAATCCGGTTACGTCCTCATTCCAGTCCATTCGGAAATAGGGATTGCGTACCGTGCTGTAATCACCAAGGTTGGCGAGTGTAATGTATGGATGTCTGTTGTCCACATCGTAGAATTGGGTTTCATAAAAATCCAACTCGTTCTGGTCAGAATAGCTAAGAGTGCCTGAACTCGTGTTCCCAGCGATGTCCGGAACCAGATTAGGCCTCATATGGAGCATCACGACAGGTTGCTGAACATTCCTTAAATCGCTGAAATTTACCAGATATTCATCCGTTCTATTTTCGTACTTTGTAACTGAAGTTGCATACGCTCGAATCACATCGCCTATCGTTGGAGGAAGGGAAGCCAGCAACCAGAAATGATGTATGTGAGGCACTACAGCTTCGTTGAACTTGATCAAAAAAGTGACACTGTGTCCAGTTGTCTTTTGTCCAGAGGGATCATGTCTTTCCAAGTAACGAAATAGTGGCCTTTCATTATCCAACCTGAAACGTGTCTGGTCAGAATGCACCGGAACTCGAGTCACCAAAGGGTGACCCGACTTATCCTTCATGTTATGGTTTCTTTCCGGCCAGATCCTGATCTCTCTATTCAAGCTTGACAGATCTCCTCCTGACGCCATCAGCGTAAAAATCCTGTCGTCTTGAGTGTCGGTCAACGAGAGTGTTGCCGTCGTCTGCTGAAGATAGAAATCACTTGCCTCTACGTCGTCCATCGGTTCGCTGAACTCGTACGTCCAGGAAACACTATTCGAATTGGTTTCGTATGATGTCGGAAAGGATCGCAGGACACGCAGTACGTAAGGCTTGTTTCGGACTATGTACCTCGGCTCATGAACGATGGTGCCGTAGCGCTTGTCAGTGGGCAGACGCTCGCCATCGGCGTTCCTGATGTCATGATCACTCCTGATGCTCAGCTCGACCGAGTGGTTCCGGTCGCTCAAAGCGTCACCGAAAACGGTCACATGGAAAACGGATCCTTGCCCGTTGGAGGGACTGACCCTGAGTTTGCACCCGCTGCAGTTCTCCAGCCTGAAGTCGGTGTCCACATCATCAACCCACTGGTCGAAGGCCAGACGCCAGGTCACACTGCTCACGTTGTAAACGGTCTCGGTGTTCGGGCTGGAACGTGTCCAGCGCTCGATCAGAGGGGCCGCCGCCTGCGCCTGGATGAAAGGCACCGAAAAAAACAGGAACAGCGCGGCAAGGGCAAGGGGGTGTTTGCCCAGAACTACGTCAAGGGATTTCACCCACCCTCCCGCGCGCGGGACGCGTACGCGACGGCCCAAGGGCCTGATGGTGTTCAAAATCTTCTTTGCGATCTTCATCACCAACCCCTAACCAGCGTTGTTATACCGATTTGTTAACGCCGCCGCGATGAAATCACTCCGTCGGCCAGCCTGTCAAGAAAGCTTGGAGAAGGAGGCGTCGATGTGCGGGGGCAGGACATTTCGAAGTACAGGTTGGTCAACTCGTTTCACGACCTCAAGTCGGAAACTCGGACCGGTTCCGGTTGGGAATACCGCGTGTCCGGCCGGATCGTCGACGACATGGGGGCCGCCGCACGGATAGGGGAATTCCCTTCCGGCACGCGCTCAGGTCATCACACGTGGCGGGTCTGGACATCGTCATCGAGCGCGCCACGCTCGTCCAGGGACAGGCGCTCAGCCTGTCCGAATCGAAGCGTCCTCGAGCGTCACCGTGCGGTCCATGGCCGCGGCGATGCCCGGATCGTGGGTGACCACCACCAGGCTCGCGTTCGTCGCCCGATTCAGCTCCAGCATGAGCTCGAGGATCTGACTCGCGGCGCGGCGGTCCAGATTCCCGGTCGGCTCGTCCGCGAGCACGCAGCGCGGTCGCGTGACGAGGGCGCGGGCGATCGCGGCACGCTGCCTCTCCCCTCCGGAAAGCTCCGAAGGCTTGTGCTCCAGACGAGACCCGAGGCCGACCCGGGCCAGCATTTCCCTCGCGGCGTCCACCGCGCGGGCGAAACCGATGCCGCGAATCAGCAAGGGCATCGCGACGTTCTCCGAAGCGGTGAACTCGGCGAGGAGATGGTGGAACTGGTAGACGAAACCGAGAGTCTCGTTGCGCAGCCGGGAGCGCTGCGCTTCTCCGAGCGCCGACATGGAGCGCCCCGCGACCCGCACTTCCCCGCGGGTGGGAGTGTCCAGACCACCGAGCAGATGCAGCAGGGTGCTCTTTCCCGAGCCGGACGCCCCGGTAATGGCGAGTCGTTCTCCGCCGCCGACATCGAGATTCACCGCTTCGAGCACCTTCACCGACAGGCGACCCTCGCGGAAGGTGCGGCACAGGTCGCGGCACTCGATGGCGGGCTGCTCACTCATGGCGCAGAGCCTCCGCCGGCTGGACCCGGGACGCCCGCCACGCGGGGTACAGGGTCGCCACCACGCTCATCACGCAAGCGACGAGGGCGATGAGCAGGACGTTTTCGCGCCGGAGCTCCGAGGGCACCTCGGCGATGTAGTAGATCTCCTCGGAAAGGAACCTGGTCTCGAAGAAGCGCTCTATCGCGGGAACGATCGTCTCGACGTTGGCGGCAAGGGCGATGCCTCCCAGCACTCCGGCAAGGGTGCCGATCACTCCGATCACCGACCCCTGCACCACGAATATCCGCATCACGGTTCGCGGCGAAGCTCCCAGCGTCCTCAGCACGGCGATGTCCGCCTGCTTGTCGGTGACCACCATGATGAGGGTGGAGACGATATTGAACGCCGCCACCGCGACGATCAGCGACAGAATGACGAACATCACCATCCTCTCGGTCTCGAGCGCTCGGAAGAAGTTGCGGTGATGGAGGGTCCAGTCGCTGACCCAGTACGCGCCGTCCAGGGTGGCTGCAATCTCCCGGCTGAGTCGGGGCGCCTCCTGGATGTCTTCGACCTTGATGCGCAGCCCGCTCACGCCGGGAGCCAGGCGCAAGAGGCGCGCGGCGTCTTCGATGTGGACCACCGCGACCCCGGTATCGTACTGGTAGTGGTTGACCTCGAAGATACCGACCACCGTGAAACGCCGCAGGCGAGGCAGAATCCCGGCCGGTGAGGCGGTGGCCTGTGGAGCGATCACCGCCACCTTGGAGCCGACGACGGCGTGCAGGGCTCGCGCGAGGCCGCGGCCGAGCAGCATGCCGTATCCACCCTCCCGCAGGTCCGCAAGACTCCCTTCCACCAGATACTGACCGATATCCGACACCTGGGGCTCGCGCGCCGGCAGCACCCCGTGCAGGGCCACTCCGCGCACCGTCCCGGAGTGGTTGAGCATCGCCTGTCCCTGCACGAAGGGCGCGACGCCCACCACCTCCGGGTGCGCCGCCGCCGTCGCCGCCGGATGCTCCCAATCCGACAGGGCGCCGGTGAGAGGGCGAACCGTGGCGTGCGAGGCCATGCCGAGGATCTGCGCACGCAGCTCCCGCTCGAAACCGTTCATGACCGAGAGCACGGTGATGAGAGCGGCAACCCCCAGCGCGAACCCGAGCATCGAGATGAAGGTGATGAACGAGATGAAGTGATTGCGCCGCTTCGCCCGCACATAGCGAAGGCCGATGAACAGGGGGAGCGGGCGCTTCATTCTTGGCTCGGACCGGATCAGGGCTTGTCGAGCGGCCGGGAGGCCACTCGGTCGCGTAGATACACCGGGCGCGCGAACTCCGGCGCGCAGCACCGGCCGGCGCGCAGTTCGTTCGCGGCGATCGCCGCCACTTCCACCGCGGCGGGGAGCGCTTGCGCGTCGACTCCCTGGAGCCTTCCCGCAAGTCGGCTCTCGAGAATGTCACCGTGTACGGACCAGCCCTCCCCCGCTCCCCACCACCTCCCGGAGCTCGGCACCGGCACCGCGGCGGGCGAGGACACGCACTCTTCGCCGCACAGGACCGCGTTCGTGTGGCCACTGGTATCGAAAGCGCCCCAGTAGACTTCGTCCATCCGCGCATCGAAGGCGGCGAGGACCGCGTCGGCGCCCTGACGGCGGCCCGCCGCGAGGGCGAGTGCGCCGAGCGACGAGACCGGGATGAGCGGCAGGTCGGCCGCGAGCCCGAGCCCCTGCGCCACCGAAGTGGCAATGCGCACCCCGGTAAAGGAGCCCGGACCTCGTCCGAAAGCGATGGCGTCGAGATCGGTGATCGCGGTCCCCGCCTGCTCGAGGAGATCGGAAACCATGCCGAGCACCAGCTCCGCGTGGCGTCGCGGCGCAATCCGAAAGCGCTGGTCGCTCTGCTGGTCGAGAATCAGGGCGCAGGAACAGGCGTTGGTAGCGGTCTCGATCGCGAGCAGTCTCAAGGGAATGCCTCCGGGATGCGGTCCTTCATGTCGCCGGACCGGCGTCCCCGTCCCGCGAGAAGAAGGCCCGGATGTCGCCGCGGTCCCGGGTGATGGGCATATCGGGAAGACTGTTCAGGAATACGGGACCGTAGCCTTTTTGCGCAATCCGCGGATCGCAAAGCACCACCACTCCCCGATCCTCGGGATCGCGGATCAGGCGTCCAACGCCTTGTTTGAGCGTCAACACCGCCTGGGGCAACTGGTGGCTCATGAAGGGATCCTGGCCCATTTCCCGGAGATATCGCATTCTGGCCCGCAGCACCGGATCGTCGGGAGGCGCGAAAGGCAGCTTGTCGATAATGACGCAGGATAACGCCTCGCCCCGTACATCCACCCCTTCCCAGAAGCTGTAGGTGCCGAGAAGCACCGCGTCGCCCTGGCGACGAAAGCGATCCAGAAGCTCATGGCGCGGAGCGACTCCCTGAACGAGGACCGGATACGGAATTCTCGCGGGCAGAAGCTCTTGCACCTCCTCCATCGCCCGGAAGCTGGTGAAGAGTACGAAGGCACGGCCTCTCGTCGCGGTCAGCACTGGCACCAGCTCCTCCACGAGTGCCCGGCAGTACTCGGGCGAGCGCGGGTCGGGTAGTCCTGGCGGCAGGTAGCACCGAGCCTGACGGGCAAAGTCGAAAGGGCTTGGCCACACGTGGGCGAGGGGCTGGTCGAGGCCCAGTCGCTGCGCGAAGTGCGCCAGGCTTCCTTCGACTGCGAGAGTGGCGGAGGTGAAAACCCATGCACAGGGCGAGGAGTAGACCCGTCGGGAGACCATCGGGCCGATGTCGAGCGGGCTCGCGTGCAGCGTGAACCCCGCTCGGTGGGTCTCCACCCAGCGCACCGGATCGGCGCCGTCCTGCGGGAAAGTAAGGAACTCGAAGCGGGAGCGTACGAGCGCCGCGCGCTCGGCGCAGTTCTTGAGAGCAACCCCGCGCACCGCCAACGGCTCGAGCGCCTCGCACAGGCCATCGATCGCGGCGGTAAGCGCGCGCGCGGCGTCTTCGACTTCGGACCGGGCGAAGGCCTCGCTCCAGGCGAGGCGCCGGCCGGCTCCCCCCAGGGCCCGGTGCAGTGCGCGCAGGGCGCCCTCGCAGCCGTCTGCCAGCTCGACCAGATCCAACGTCTCGCCGGCCTCCTCGTGGTGCGCTCGCACCGCATCGCGCAGCAGCTCCGCCGTCTGCGCGCTGCTGTGGGTCGTTCCGAAGAATCGGGTGGCGGTCTCCGGAAGCTGGTGGGCCTCGTCCAGCACCACCGCTTCCGCGCCGGGAAGCAGCTCGCCGAAACCTTCCTCGCGCAACACCATGTCCGCGAAGAGGAGGTGGTGATTGACGACCAGCAGATCGGCCTCGATCGCGTTGCGCCGCGCCCGCAACACATGGCACTCGGAGTAGGAGGGACACTCCTGGCCCAGGCAGTTGTCGACGGTGGACGTCGCAAGGCGCCAGGCGCGAGCGTGCTCGGGATCGACGCCACTTCCGCGATGTCCCCTTCGACGGTGGTGTGCGCCCACGCTTCTATGGCGCCGAGATCATGGCCCACGCCCGGTTCAAGAAGATGGGCGCGCGACGCGTGCCGCTTGAGTCGCTCGCGACACAGGTAGTTGGATCGTCCCTTGAGGAGGGCGAGGCGCGTGCGAACGCCGGTCGCCTCTCTCGCCAGGGGCAGATCGCGGAAGAAGAGCTGGTCCTGAAGATGCCGCGTGCCGGTAGAGATGATGGTCCGTCGACCCGAGAGCAAGGCGGGAACCAGGTAGGCCAGAGTCTTTCCGGTACCCGTGCCGGCTTCGCACACCAGCACATCCTCCGCCTCGATCGCGGACGAGACCGCGCACGCCATCTCGATCTGGACGTCTCTCGGCTGGTAGGTGTGGAGTCGGGCCTCCAGGGGCCCTCCCCGTGCGAACACCTCCTTCACGTGCGCGTTGGGCGCAATGTCCGGAGTCCGCACCCGCGCCGTCACCGCATTCATCGACCTCTATGCTCTCCGATCACTCGCGGAAGCCCTTGTCCTCTGTTACCAGCACGCGCCACTCTTCCAGGGCGATTACGGCGGCGTGCCATGCGACACGTGCGGGGAATCCGATTGCGCCCGTTCTCATGACCCGGTCACAGAATAGTTTTGGACGAAGGGAGCTTCGCGCCATGACCATGACCATTTCTCGCAACCACATCCTCACTGCTGCAACAAGATACTCTCGGTGATCACAAGACACGGACGCCCACTCCAGGCAACGCGTGGAACCATGCTGGATGAGAAGCGTGCTACCGCGCCCGACACCGCATTGCAAGGTGAGCAGCGCTCGCCTGCGCTCGCGGTCGGGTGTTTCAGGAGTCACCGTCAAACTGGCAGTAAACGGCGCCGAAAAAAATTCGCAGTCAACGATTGACTTGGCGTAATCTCCGAGATCCCGATAGAGGACGGGGTTATGCACGCAGAATTGTATGGTCTCTTCTGAAGTGCGGGAAGACGAGGAGGTGCCCCCGGCGAGGCGCAGCGGGCCGGGCGGTCTTCAGGACGCCGACCGGGGTGCCGGCGGTGGTCGTGACACGCCGCTGCCCCGAGCGCGGGCCGAGGCGGGCGTCGGGTCGTACCGATTCCGGTCCGACGCCGCCTTGCGCGAGCTGGATCACCTCTTCCACCGCCCCGCGCCCTTGTGCCACCTCGCGCAGCCGGACCGAAGACGTTGAGAGACGCCCGCGCGCGACCCTCGCGGCTTTTTCTTGCCGGGCTGCTGCTTGCGGGTCTTGGCGGCTGGTCGCAGACGGTGCTGGCCCAGGTGAAGCATCTGGTCCTGTCGCAGACCCAGGTGCACATGCGAGAGGGCGTCACCCCCACCGCCACCTTCACGGTGGCGCTGGCGGCCGCGCCGAGCGGCAACGTGACGGTGGCGGTGACAAGCGCCGACGCGGCGACCGTATCAGTCCAATCCGGAGCGAGCCTGACCTTCACGACGAGCAACTACGCCACCGCCCAGACGGTGACCCTGGAGTCGTTCGAGGACGACGACGGTGACGACGAGAGCGTGACGGTGAACCTCGCCGCGAGCGGCGGCGGATACGACAGCGTGTCCCGCTCTGTCAACGCCAGAGTGAAGGACAACGACGCCAAATTCCTCAAACTGTCGGAGAACCAGGTGTTCATGCGAGAGGGCGTCACCTCCACCGCCACCTTCACGGTGGCGCTGGCGACCGCGCCGAGCGGCAATGTGACGGTGTCGGTGACAAGCGCCGACGCGTTGACCGTATCGGTCCAATCCGGGGCGAGCCTGACCTTCACGACGGAAAACTACGCCACCGCCCAGACGGTGACCCTGGAATCGTTCGAGGACGACGACGGTGACGACGAGAGCGTGAAGGTGAACCTCGCCGCGAGCGGCGGCGGATACGACAACGTGTCCAGCTCTGTCAACGCCAGAGTGAAGGACAACGACGCCAAATTCCTCAAACTGTCGGAGAACCAGGTGTTCATGCGAGAGGGCGTCACCTCCACCGCCACCTTCACGGTGGCGCTGACCACCGCGCCGAGCGGCAATGTGACGGTGTCGGTGACAAGCGCTGACGCGGCGACCGTATCGGTCCAATCCGGGGCGAGCCTGACCTTCACGACGGAAAACTACGCCACCGCCCAGACGGTGACCCTGGAATCGTTCGAGGACGACGACGGTGACGACGAGAGCGTGAGGGTGAACCTCGCCGCGAGCGGCGGCGGATACGACAACGTGTCCAGCTCTGTCAACGCCAGAGTGAAGGACACCGACGCCAGATTCCTCATCCTGTCGAAGACCCAGGTGGACATGCGAGAGGGCACCGCCCCCACTGCCACCTTCACGGTGGCGCTGACGACCGCGCCGAGCGGCGACGTTACGGTGACGGTGACAAGCGCCGATGCGGCGACCGTATCGGTCCAATCCGGGGCGAGCCTGACCTTCACGACGGAAAACTACGCCACCGCCCAGACGGTGACCCTGGAATCGTTCGAGGACGACGACGGTGACGACGAGAACGTGACGGTGAACCTCATCGCGAGCGGCGGCGGATACGACAGCCTGTCCAGCTCTGTCAACGCCAGAGTGAAGGACACCGACGTCAAATGGATCATCCTGTCGTCCTACCAGGAGCCCATAAGAGAGGGCTCCACCTACACCTTCACGGTCACGCTGGCGACCAAGCCGAGCGGCAATGTGACGGTGGCGGTGACGAGCACCGACACGGCGGTGTCGGTCAGGGAAGGGGCGAGCCTGACCTTCACGACGGACAACTACGACACCGGTCAGAAGGTGACCCTGGAGTCGCTCGAGGACGCCGACGGCGACAACGAGAACGTGAAGGTGAACCTCGCCGCGAGCGGCGGCGGCTACGACAGCGTGACCGAATCGTTCACCGCTGTAGTGAACGACAGGAGCGTGAAAGATCTCATCATGTCGCCCAACAACGTGACCATAATAGAGGGCGCCACCGCCACCTTCACGGTGAAGCTGGCGACCGCGCCGAGCAGCGACGTGACAGTGTTGGTGACCAGCACCGACGCGGCGGTATCGGTCAAGGAAGGGGCGAGCCTGACCTTCACGACCAGCAACTACGACGCCGCCCAAACGGTGACCCTGGAATCGATCGCGGACGACGACGGCGACGACGAGAGCGTGAAGGTGAACCTCGCCGCGAGCGGCGGCGGCTACGACCGCGTGTCCAGAACAGTCAGTGCGAGGGTGGCCGACATCAATCGCAAGGCCCTCATCGTGTCGCCCAACCAGGTGTCCATGAACGAGGGCAGCACCGCCACCTTCACGGTGGCGCTGGCGACCGCGCCGAGCGGCGACGTGACGGTGGCGGTGACGAGCACCGACACGGCGGTATCGGTCAAGGAAGGGGCGAGCCTGACCTTCACGACCAGCAACTACGACACCGCCCAGACGGTAACCCTGGAGTCGTTCGCGGACGACGACGGCGACGACGAAAGCGTGAAGGTGAACCTCGCCGGGAGCGGCGGCGGCTACGACCGCGTGTCCAGAATAGTCAGTGCGAGGGTGGCCGACACCGATCGCAAGGCCCTCATCGTATCGCCCAACCAGGTGTCCATGAAAGAGGGCAGCACCGCCACCTTCACGGTGGCGCTGGCGACCGCGCCGAGCGGCAATGTGACGGTGGCGGTGACGAGCGCCGACGCGGCGACCGTATCTGTCCAATCCGGGGCGAGCCTGACCTTCACGTCCAGCAACTACGACACCGCCCAGACGGTGACTCTGGAGTCGGTCGCGGACGACGACGGCGACGACGAGAGCGTGAAGGTGAACCTCGCCGGGAGCGGCGGCGGCTACGACCGCGTGGCCAAAGCAATCATGGCGAAGGTGACCGATGGCAACATCAAGGCCCTGACCGTGTCGCCCAGCCAGGTGTCCATGAACGAGGGCGACACCGCCACCTTCACGGTGACGCTGGCGACCGCGCCGAGCGGCGACGTGACGGTGGCGGTGACGAGCACCGACACGGCGGTATCGGTCAAGGAAGGGGCAAGCCTGACCTTCACGACCAGCAACTACGCCACCGGCCAGACGGTGACCCTGGAATCGTTCGCGGACGACGACGGCGACGACGAGAACGTGACGGTGAACCTCGCCGCGAGCGGCGGCGGCTACGACCGCGTAGCCAGTTCGGTCGCCGCGATGGTGACCGACAACGACACCGGGACGCCCCCGGAGCCCGGGCCATCGGCGACAGCGCCAAGGCAGTTGCTGGAGCACGTGCTGGCGGCAATAGCGCAGGCCACGGTCGACGGTGCGACGGACATGATCGGGCGGCGCTTCGACTCGGCTCCGGGGACGCCGGCCTCGACGGTGGCCGGCTGGCGGGTCGGCAGCGTCCAGGGTGCGCCAGAGATCGCGTTCAACCCTCGGACGGGCACTGTGTCAGAACCCGGAACAGCCGGTAGCGGCGCGCGCGACGAAATCGGCATGCCGCGTCGGGATGTCGATGCGTCATACGGGTCCGATGGCGACGCCCTGCTTCGGGGCAGCGCGTTCACCCTGTCGCTTGCGGGCGAGAGTGCGAGCGCGGGCGGCCCCGGCTGGACGGTCTGGGGCCGGGGCGACTGGCGCTCCTTCGACGGCCGCCGCGGCGGCGGCGACTGGGACGGCAAGCAACAGACCGGCTGGCTGGGTGTCGATGGGCGGCTGGACGAGCGCCTGATGGCCGGGGTGGCAGTCTCTCGGGGCGAGAGCGAGGCGGACTACCAGCGGGGCGAGTTCGAGGGTCGTCTCGAGACCTCGCTGACAACGCTGTGGCCCTATCTCCAGATGAGGACGAACAACGGCGGCGCCGTGCGCCTGGTCTTGGGCGCAGGCACCGGCGAGGCTGCGCATCGCGCGTCCGACGGCGCTTCCGACGGCACGGTGGAGAAGGAGGATCTGTCGCTTCTGGCAGGTTCGGTGAGCGGCCGTATGCCGGTAGCGCGGCGCTCCGGTTTCACGCTGTCCGCGATGGGCGGTGCAAGCCTTGCGCGGATGGAAACGGCCGCTTCGTCTTCGACCTCCTCGCTCGGCGGCCTGAACGCGAAGAGCTGGCGCCTGCGTGCCGGCGTGGAGGGCGAACATGACGGCTTCGCGCTTTCGTCCGGTTCGAAGTGGAAGCTTGCGCCGCGCGGCGCGCTGGCGTTGCGCCAGGATGGCGGCGACGGGGTGAAGGGAACCGGCGCGGAGGTCTCGGGCGGCGTGCGTCTGTCGGCGTCCGGCTCGCGCTTCGGCCTCGATGCGTCCGGCCACTGGCTGGTGCTGCACTCCGAAGGCGGCACGCGGGAATGGGGCGCGAGCTTGGAAGCGCGGCTGGCGCCGGGCGCCGACGGTCGTGGGCTGTCGCTGGCGCTCGCTCCGACGTGGGGGCCGCGGCACGACAGCGTGCTCGCGCGCGCAGGGCGCTTCGACGACGAGCGCAACGTTGAGCCGCAACGCCTGTCGCTGACCGCGCGCGCCAGCTACGGCTTCGCGGCGACCGGAGGGCTGCTGACGCCGTTCGCCGACATGGAGTTCGGCGGCGAGGCGCGCAGGCAGTACTACCGCACGGGCATCGGCATAGCCCGCAACGGCGTCGACGCCGCCCTGACCGTCGGCCACCGTACAGGCGGGGAACCCGACACCCGCATCGGCCTCGACCTGCGCCTGCACTTCTGACGCGGCGTCGGCCCGACAGTGCCGCATTGGGGCGCTCGGCCCCCCGGCAGCCTGACGCGCAGCCCTCCCGCCGCGAGCGGTGCTCACCTGCGCCGCGCGCGCTGCCGAATGGATGAAGCCACACGTGCGAGGACCCCTGCGTCGGAATGCTCCGCAACGCGGGAGGAGAGGCGCCGCAGCAGGATCCGCAGTCTTCTCGCCTCGTCCGGGTCGCTCGCCCGCTCCGGCGCCAGAACGTCGATTGCGCCTCGTGGAGACATGAAGGAGAGAATCGTGAGCCGGGGATGGACAAAGGCGCTGCGAAGGGTACATGGTCCGATCCGCGCCCCCGCCGCGGTGGTCACCCACCATCCTTCGGATTGCGAATGGGAGATGGCGACGACCGCACCGGGTCCGCGGCGAAACGCATGGCGCATCAGATTTCGCCAGGCGCTCGCCAGCAGCGCCGCCGCGACGATGGATGTGCTCCACGGAGAAAGCGGCAGGGCGAAGGCTCCGAGCACGCCCCCCGCGTGGGCGGCGACCAGCGCCGCCGCGACCGCGAAGGTCGGGCGCAAGCCGACCCGTAGCCCGCTGCCTGGTGATTCGGGCATCCCGGCCCCTTGAGTTTCAGCATGCGAAAGATGAATCCCGCCCCGAGGCCGGCCGGTGGTGGATGTCACCGAGCCCGACCCGGCACCGGCTTTCGGAACCTCGTCCTGGGTACCGGTCGGCGCGAGACCTCGCAATGCCCCGGAGGTTCCCGTCATCCCGATGGCATGGCGACCGCGAGCCCGCGAGTTCCGCGCCATGCGCCGACCGCAGCGTCGATTTCCCGCCCTTGCGTCCGCCGGGCGATCCCAGTAATTTCGCGGGCGGAATGAAGCAAACGACGCGGCCTATCTCACCCCACCTGCAGATCTACCGGCCGCAACTCACCTCGGTGCTCTCCATTACCCACCGGGGTACCGGTATCTTGCTTGCGGTCGGCGCTCTGCTGATCGTCTACTGGCTGAATGCGCTTGCCGCGGGCGAGGGCGCCTTCGACCAGTTCCGCGATCTCATGGCGGCCTGGTACGGACAGGTGGTTCTGATCGGGTTCTCGTTCTCCCTGTTCTATCACCTGTGCAACGGGATCCGGCACCTGTTCTGGGACGCGGGCCTCGGCTTCGAGCTCGAGACCGCGTACCGAAGCGGCAAGGCGGTCGTTGCGGTCTCTCTCCTTCTGACCGCCGCCACGTGGGTCGCCGCGCTTGCAACCGGAGGGGGGCCGTGAGCCTGCGCACTCCCCTGGCCCGGGCGAGGGGAGTCGGTTCGGCGAGGCAGGGCACCGCGCATTTCCGGGCCCAGCGCGTCAGCGCGATAGCGCTGATTCCGCTTTGCATCTGGTTCGTGTACGCCATGCTGACGCTTAACGGCTCGCCCTACGAAGCGGTACGCGCATGGGTCGCTCAACCGGTCGCGACGCTGCTTTTCGGGTTGTTCGTCGTGAGCCTCGTCTACCATGCCCAGCTGGGGCTTCAGACCGTCATCGAAGACTACGTCCATGCCCGGTGGCTCAAGGTCTCCAGTCTCGTGCTGCTCAAACTGCTCTCCATTCTTCTTTCCGCGGCGGCGATCCTCTCGCTGCTGCGCATCGCCCTGGGGAGCTGATGGCCGCCTACGACCTCGTCGAGCACCACTACGATGCGTTGGTGGTAGGGGCCGGCGGCGCGGGACTGCGGGCGGCCTTCGGCATCGCGTCGCAGGGACTGAGCACCGCCTGCATCTCCAAGCTCTTTCCCACCCGCAGCCATACCGTCGCGGCCCAGGGAGGAATGAGCGCCGCGCTTGGCAACATGGGCGAGGACCACTGGATCTGGCACATGTACGACACCGTCAAGGGCTCGGACTGGCTCGGGGACCAGGACGCCATCGAGTACATGTGCCGCGAAGCGATCCCCGCGGTGGTGGAGCTTGAGCACTACGGAGTGCCCTTTTCCCGCACCGAGGACGGCAAGATCTACCAGCGTCCCTTCGGCGGCATGACCACTCGCTTCGGCGAGGGCATCGCCCAGCGCACCTGCGCCGCCGCCGATCGCACCGGCCATGCCATTCTGCACACGCTCTACCAGCAAAGCCTCAAGCACGACGCGGAGTTCTTCCTGGAGTACTTCGCCATCGATCTGATCTTCGACGACGACGGAGCCTGTCGGGGAGTACTCGCCTGGAGCCTGGAGGACGGCACCCTGCACCGCTTCCGTGCGCACATGACGGTGCTCGCGACCGGGGGATACGGCCGCACGTACTTCTCCTGCACTTCAGCGCATACCTGCACGGGCGACGGCAGTGCGATGGTGCTGCGCGGGGGCTATCCCTTGCAGGACATGGAATTCGTGCAGTTTCACCCCACCGGCATCTACGGCGCCGGGTGCCTGATTACCGAGGGCGCGCGGGGGGAAGGCGGTTATCTGACCAACGCCGACGGCGAGCGCTTCATGGAGCGCTACGCGCCGAGCGCCAAGGATCTGGCGTCGCGCGACGTGGTGAGCCGTGCGATGACGGCGGAGATTCGAGAGGGCCGTGGGGTCGGCGCCGAGGGCGACCACATCCACCTCCACCTCGAACATCTCGGACCCGAGGTGGTCAACGAGCGCCTCCCCGGCATCACGGAAACGGCGCGGATCTTCGCCGGCGTGGACGTCACCAGAGAAGCGATCCCGGTGCTGCCGACCGTGCACTACAACATGGGAGGCGTACCGACCAACTACCATGGCGAGGTGGTGACGCTTGCCGACGGTGACCCGGATCGGGTCGTGCCCGGCCTGATGACCATCGGCGAGGCGGCGTGCGTGTCCGTGCACGGAGCGAACCGGCTCGGTTCGAACTCGCTGCTCGACATCGTGGTCTTCGGGAGGGCGGCGGCCAAGCGCTGCGCCGAGGTGGTGGAGCCGGGGTCGGCGCATCCTCCGCTGCCCGCATCCGCAACCGAGCACGCCCTCGATCGCTTCGACCGCCTGCGTCACGCCGACGGCAGCGAGCCCACCGCCGCGATCCGGCTGCGGATGCAGCGCGTCATGCAAAGCCACGCGGCGGTATTCCGTACCGCGGAGACGCTGGATGAAGGCTGCCACCTCATCGACGAGATCTGGAGTTCGCTCGAGCGGGTCCGGGTCTCCGATCGCAGCCTGGTGTGGAACTCCGATCTCGTCGAAACCCTCGAGCTCGACAACCTGCTGCGCCAGGCGGTGGTAACGATGTACTCCGCGCGGAACCGCACCGAGAGCCGCGGCGCCCACGCCCGGGAGGACTTCAGCGAGAGAGACGACGAGAACTGGCTCAAGCACACCCTGGTATGGTTGGACGACACCCGAAGCGGGCCTCGCATCGACTATCGGCCGGTACACATGTACACGCTCACCAACGAAGCAAGCGTGATCCCGCCGACCCGCCGGGTCTACTAGAGGAAGACGCTGGCGTGGCCGAATTCACCCTGCCCGCACACTCGAAGGTCGAACGCGGCCGCACGCACCCGCATACCGCCGAGGGAGGGCGCATTCAGCGCTTCGAGGTGTACCGCTACGACCCGGATTCGGGGTCGAGGCCGCGACTCGACACCTACGAAGTGGACCTCGACACCTGTGGGCCGATGGTTCTCGACGTTCTCATCAAGATCAAGAACGAGATCGACGCCACTCTGACCTTCCGTCGCTCGTGCCGAGAGGGGATCTGCGGTTCCTGCGCGATGAACATCAACGGCACGAATACCCTCGCGTGCACCCGCGCCATCGACGAGGGCGGCAAGAGCGTGAAGATCCACCCCCTCCCCCACCTGCCGGTCATCAAGGATCTCGTGCCCGATCTCACGCACTTCTACGCGCAGTACGCCTCGATCAAGCCGTGGATGCGTACCCGGACCTCCCCGCCTCCAGACCGCGAGCGGGCCCAGTCCCGGGAAGAGCGCGCGCGGCTGGACGGGCTCTACGAGTGCATCCTCTGCGCCTGCTGCTCGACGGCGTGTCCGAGCTACTGGTGGAATTCGGAACGATACCTCGGGCCCGCAAGCCTGCTCCAGGCCTACCGGTGGATTGTCGACTCCCGGGACGAGGACACGGGCGAGCGTCTCGACGAACTCGAAGACCCTTTCCGGCTCTACCGCTGCCATACGATCATGAACTGCGCGCGCACCTGTCCCAAGGGCCTCAATCCCGCCCGGGCGATCGCCGAAGTCAAGAAGAAGCTGGTGATGCGCGCCCTGTAGCGGGCCCTGAACGGGGCATCCACGCAATCCCGATCTCGCGGCCCGAGCCGGAGGGTTGAAGATCGCCATCGTTTTAGCTGACGACTTCCAGTGGACGAAACCTCTCGGCCGGACCCCGCCCGGGAGCGACGGCGCGCGAAGCTGCGCTGGCGCTGCCGCCGGGGCATGAAGGAGCTCGACCTGCTCCTGGAACGCTTTGTCCTGCGGGCGTTCGACGATCTGAAGGGTGAGCAGCTCGACCTCCTGGAGCGTCTGCTCGACCGCCCGGATCAGGATCTGCTCGAGCTCCTGAACGGCAGCGTCGAGCCCGGCGACGAGGGTCTTGCGCACTTCGCGCGCTGGTTGCGAAGTCGAATCGCCTTCGAGCCGGTGGAGGCCACGAGTCCCTCCCGACACGTTCGAGGCACGGCAGCCCCGAAGGCGCAATGAAGCGAGCCTCCCACTCGTGAAATGCGCCCACGGAACCTATAGAGTCGGGATCCGGCTCCGCCGGCGAGGCGCGCCGACGGCGCCGGCATCCTGGTATTGCTTACCGGAGGTACCACAATGACCGCGCACTCCATTCCTCGACTCGGCGCCGCCGCAAGCGACGAAGAGATTCGGCATCACCTAGAGCGCGAGGGCTGCCTGATTCTGGAGAACGTCATCGAGCACGATGTCATCGACCGGATGCTGGACGACTTGCGACCCTACATGGAGAAGAAGCCCACCGGAAACGGCAACTTCTCCGGCTACCACACCAAGCGCCTCCATTCCCTCTTCGCGAAGAGCGACGAGTTGCCGAGCTTCATTCTCCATCCGAAGGTGAAGCAGGCGGTGGACATCGCCCTGCTCCCCTTCTGCGACAGCTATCAGCTCAACTCGAACTCCATTACCGCGATCGGTCCGGGGGAAAGCGTCCAGCCTCTGCACCGCGACGACCTGCTCTATCCCCTCGCCCACCCGAGCGCGCGCAACGCTTGCTGCACCGCGTTCTGGGCGCTGTCGGATTTCCGGGCGGAGAACGGAGCAACCCGTCTGATACCGGGAAGCCACCATTGGGACGACGAACGCGTCCCCACCGAGGAGGAAACGGTACAGGCGATCATGCCGAAGGGGTCGGTGTGTTTCTTCGTCGGCGCCCTCTATCACGGTGGCGGCGCCAACCGCAGTACCGACGATTGGCGCATCGGGATGTTCCAGGGCTACTGTCTCGGATGGCTGCGCCAGGAACAGAACTTCTACCTCACGGTGCCGCCCGAGAAGGCTCGCGAGATGCCCGAAGAACTCGCGCGACTGCTCGGTTACTCGCTACACCGGCCCTTCCTCGGCTGGGTCCAGGACTTCCAGGACCCCTGGGATGCCATCAACGGCTACCAGGAGCTCTCCTCGGGAGGAGGGGATCTGTACGCGGAAGGCGCCGATGGACCCGTCCAGGGATCGGCGGTGCGGATCGTTTGAGATACGCGTCCGCCGTCGTGAGTCGGAGAAGCAGGAAAGGCGCTGGACAACGCGGAGGCGGCAATGCTTGAAGCCTGGCGCGAACACCTGAGATCCAGCGGCCTTCCTCGCATGCGTGAGGCTCCCGCGACGCCCGAGGTGGCGGCGAGCGAGGCGCGCGCCGCGCTTCACGGCGATATCGTCGTCGACCTCAGCCACCGCGCGGTGATCGCGGTCTCGGGGCCGGACGCCCGCAGGCTGCTGCAGGGGCAGCTCACCAACGATATCGAAGCGGTGAACGAGTCATGCACCCAGCTAAGCGCGTGGTGCAGTATCAAGGGCCGCGTGCTCGTCCTGTTTCGCATCTGGCAGCGCGGGGAGACGCTCCATCTCGAATTGCCCGCCGAACTCGAGGATCCGATCACGGCCCGCCTTCGCATGTACGTGCTGCGGGCGCGCGTCTCCATCGAGAGCGGATCACGCGACGCCGTGCGCTTCGGCGTATCCGGGACGCAGGCAACGAAACTCCTGAACCGCGAGTACGGCCCCCTGCCCGCGGGGCCCGACCGTGCTCTGCGATCCGGGGATTGCACGCTCATCCGCCTGCGCGGAGAAGGGCCGAGAATCCAGGTCGTCGCCCCTCTCGAAGTCGCCCGCGTCATCTGGGATCGCTGCCGGAAAGTCGCCACCCCGGTCGCCGCACCGGCCTTCGACCTCCTCGACATCCGGGCGGGGATCCCGAACATTTCCGCCGCCCAGAGCGATCTCTTTCTGCCGCAAGCACTGCATCTGGACCGAATCGGCGCACTGAGCTTCGACAAGGGCTGTTACGCCGGCCAGGAGATCATCGCCCGCACCCAGTATCTCGGCCGCCTCAAACGCCACCTCCACCGCGCCGCGCTTACCGCCGCCGCGCCTCCCGTTGCCGGAGACACCATTTATGCGCGAGAGGGACAACGCGACGAGCCGGCGGGACAGGTCGTCAACGCGGCGGCGGCGGAACACGAAGGCCGGTGGGAGTTTCTCGCCGTCATCAGGGACGCGGCGGTGGCCGGCGAGCTGAGACTTGGAGGTTCGCTCGGACCAGCGCTTGAGCTCCTGCCCCTTCCCGGTGAGGCCGAGCCTCATGCGGCCTGAGTTCTCCTCCTTGCGCCCCGAGCTTGCCGGGAGCGGGGCCTACCGCAGCGATCGGGGAGCCCTTCGAAACGGGACTCCGCACGGACGCTGCGTTCCCAGTCCCTTTCGCGCCGCATGGTGGCTGCCTTCTCCTCACCTGCAGTCGGTGTGGCCCACCCTCTTCCGTTCCGCACCCGAGGTCTCCATGGCGCGGGAGAGACTGGAGCTGGACGACGGCGATTTCATCGATCTCGACTGGACGACGAGACCCAGCGGCCCCCGTCTCCTCGTGCTGCATGGGCTGGAGGGATGCAGCCGATCGCACTACGTGCGGGGATTGGCCGCGACCCTGCACGCGATGGGCTGGCGGGTAGTCGCCATGCACCACCGGGGATGCAGCGGCGAGCCCAACCGCCTGCCCCGTACCTATCACTCCGGAGAAACCGGCGACCTCTCCCGGGTCGTCCGCGAGCTTCGCCGCCGCGAGCCCGACGTACCCCTGTGCGCGGCCGGTTACTCGCTGGGCGGAAACGTGCTGCTCAAGTGGCTGGGCGAGAGAGGCGCGAGCGCCGAAGTGGATGCGGCGGTCGCGGTCTCGGTGCCCATGCTGCTGGACGTCGCGGCCGAGCGCCTCACGCGCGGCCTGTCCCGCTTCTACCAGTGGTATCTGCTGCGCCTCATGCGCAGGAAGCTCGTGGCGAAGTTCAGCGAGTGGGAAGAGCCGCCCATCGACCTCTCACGCCACCGTTCGTGGCGCACGATGAACGCGTTCGACGACGCGGTGACCGCGCCCCTGCACGGATTTCGCGACGCACAGGACTACTATCGGCGCTCGAGCGCTCGCCGTTTTCTCGCCGGCATCGCCGTCCCGACCCTCATCCTCCATGCCCGGGACGACCCGCTGATGAGCGAGGCGGTGATTCCCGCCCCCGGGGAGCTTTCCGAATCGACCACGCTGGAGCTCTGCGAGAATGGCGGGCACGTCGGATTCATCGGGGGTGCGAGCCCCGCCGAGGCCGACTACTGGTTGGAACGGCGGATTCCCGAGTTCGTCACCGGGCTCGTGCCCGCCTGAGCTCCCGCGGCGCCGTTCAACCCGGAGTCTTCACCGGAAGCCTGCCACGGACGCGCGTTGGCCGGCCTCGACAGTGTCGTACGCGGGCCAGGTCACGGGACGGTCCGGGTACGTCTACGCGCCCCGATGCGCGAACGCCGGTGTCCCTGCCCGGCCCCGCAAGCTTCGCCCAAGGACGTCGCGGCGCAGCAGGTAGCTGACACGAAGCTGTTGCGGCGCGACGGAGTACGGCCCGCAACCGCGAGCACTCGGGCGGTCGCCAGTTGAGAGGCCGGTGAAACTTGCGGGCCAGGCGGCCGGCCCCGCCCGGTCGCGATGGCGGATCAGGCGACCGCCTTCATGCTGAGCCGGATGCGTCCCTGCTTGTCGACCTCCAGCACCTTCACCTTGACCACCTCGCCTTCCCGGAGCTTGTCGCTCACCTTCTCGACGCGTTCGTTCGAGATCTGGGATATGTGAACGAGTCCGTCCTTGCCCGGCAGGATGTTGACGAAAGCGCCGAAATCCATCAGCCGAGCCACTCGACCCGAGTAGACCTTGCCGACCTCCACGTCGGCGGTGATCTCCTCGATGCGCCGCCGAGCCTCCATCCCCGCCGCCTTGTCCACCGAGGCGATGCTTACCGTACCGTCGTCGTCGATGTCGATGGTGGTTCCGGTCTCCTCGGTGATGGAGCGGATGGTGACGCCACCCTTGCCGATGACGTCGCGGATCTTGTCGGGGTGGATCCGCAGCGAAATGATCCTCGGTGCGTACTCGGACATCTCCTCGCGCGGCTGCTCGATGACCTTGGCCATCTCGTCGAGGATGTGGAAGCGCCCCTCCTTGGCCTGTGCGAGGGCCTCTTTCATGATCTCGCGGGTGATGCCGTCGATCTTGATATCCATCTGCAGGGCGGTGATTCCGGCGCGCGTCCCCGCCACCTTGAAATCCATGTCGCCGAGGTGGTCTTCGTCGCCGAGGATATCGGTGAGCACCACGCAGTCCTCGCCCTCCTTGATCAGGCCCATGGCGATACCGGCCACCGGCGCCTTGACGGGGACCCCCGCATCCATGAGGGAGAGGCTGCTGCCGCACACCGTCGCCATCGAGCTCGAACCGTTGGATTCGGTGACTTCGGACACCACCCGGATCACGTAGGGAAACTCCTCCATTTCCGGCATCACCGCCTGCACGCCGCGCTTGGCGAGACGGCCGTGGCCGATCTCCCGGCGCTTGGGCGACCCGACCCGTCGGGCCTCGCCCACGGAAAAGGGCGGAAAGTTGTAGTGCAGCATGAAGGGTTCGCGCCGCTCTCCCTCGATCGCATCGACGAGCTGTGCGTCTCGGCCGGTGCCGAGAGTGGTGACCACCAGAGCCTGGGTCTCGCCACGGGTGAACAGCGCCGATCCATGGGTTCGGGGCAGAACTCCGGTTCGAATCCCGATGTCGCGCACGGTGCGCGCGTCACGTCCGTCGATGCGAGGCTCACCGCTCATGACTCGTCCGCGGACGATGGACTTCTCGAGCTTGCCGAAGGCATCGGCCACTTCCTGGGCGGAGCCGCGCGGGTCATCGCCGTCGGCGAGCGTGCTCATCGTATCCGCGCGGAGCTGCGAGAGCCGTTCCCGGCGTTCCATCTTGTCCCGCATCTGATAGGCGTCGACCATCGCCGCTTCGCAGGCCTCGCGCACCGATTCGGCAAGCGCGGGGTCCCCGGCCGGCGGCGCTTCCCAATCCCAAGGCGCCGCGCCGACCTCCGCCGCAAGCTCCCTTATCGTTGCCAGAATCGGCTGTATCCGCTCGTGGCCGAAGAGCACCGCGTCGAGCATCACCTGCTCGGAAAGCTCCTCCGCCTCGGATTCGACCATCAGGACCGCGTCCTGCGTCCCCGCCACCACCAGATCGAGATTCGAGTGCTCGAGCTGGCCCAAGGTGGGATTCAGCACGTACTCGCCGTCGATGAATCCCACCCTCGCTCCGGCGATCGGCCCGTTGAAGGGGATACCGGAGACCGCAATCGCGGCGGAGGCGCCCACGAGGGCCGGGATGTCGGGATCGACCTCCGGATCGAGGGAAAGCACGGTGGCGATGACCTGCACCTCATGCCGAAAGGCACTGGGGAAAGTGGGGCGCAGAGGCCGGTCGATCAGGCGGCAGGTGAGCGTGGCCTTTTCGCTGGGCCGTCCCTCTCGCTTGAAGAATCCCCCGGGGATCTTGCCCGCGGAGTACGTGCGTTCTTCGTAATCCACGGTAAGGGGGAAGAAGTCCCGGCCGGGGTCCGAATTCCGGTTACCCACGACCGTCACCAGCACGGTGGTGTCGCCGAGGCTGGTAAGCACCGCGCCGGACGCCTGCCGGGCGATCTCTCCCGTTTCGAGCACCAGCGTGCGCTCGCCGAATGGGATGCTCTTCTTTATTGGAGCCATCGAAAATCCTGGAATGTCTGGCGCGCGTCCGGCGCGGGAATCACGGCTTCGTTCGCGGAATCCGGAGTCATCGTCGATCCGCAGCGAGGAAGCACGAGTAGCGGTTGCACCCCTGCTCGGTCACAAGAGGTGCAGGTATCAGAAGCGGCCGCGTCGATGCGCGCCCGCGGGGACTTCGGTCACCGGCGCAATCCGAGTCGCGCCACGATATCCCGGTAGCGTTCCACATCCTTGCGCCGCAGATAATCGAGCAGCTTGCGGCGCTGGCTCACCATCTTGAGCAGGCCCTGTCGGGAGTGGTGATCGTGAATGTGGGTCTTGAAGTGCGAGGTAAGCTGGCCGATACGAGCGGACAACAGGGCGACCTGGACCTCGGGCGAACCCGTATCGCTGTCGCCACGTCGATGGGTATTGACAATCTCGGCCTTTTCGGCCGCCTGAAGCGCCATATGACTCGTTGAACTCTCGGATTGACCGGCGGCGTATTCTACATATGGCCCCGAGGCCGAACAACGCCCCCGGGCGGCGCTCGATACGCCGGCACTCGCGATGCGGGGCCGGGGCCGCGGTTGAATTCGGGCCCTGTCGCGGGCGCTTCGACACGTGCGACGACGCGCCTGCCCCGGCTACTGCGCACCGGGGGCGGCGTCGGCGCCGGCGGGTGCGCGCAGCAGGCGCCTTGGTGCGATGCGCCCATCCTCCTGCACTTCGCCCACCCCCAGGAAGTGCCCCGGCTTTGCATGGATCCTCACGAATCCTTCGGTCGGAGCGTGCGGCACCATGACCGCCTGGCCCTGCTCGAGATAGTACGCAACCTGCTTGGGGATGTGGACCGCCGGACGGTCCGACAGAGCCGCCTCCGGCGGCAAAAGAAGGGCATCGAGCGCGTGCAGTCCTTCTTCCGAGCGCTCCCGGAGCGCGTCCAGCGAGACCGACGCGGAATTCTTGAAGGGTCCGGCCTCCAGTCTGCGCAGGGACTCCACGTGTGCCCCGCATCCGAGGCGTTCACCGATGTCTTCGGCCAGAGTCCTGATATAGGTGCCCTTCGAGCACTTGACGTCGATGACGAAACGTTCGCGCTGCGCACTTTGCAAGGTCACGTAGTGGATCCGGATGCGGCGCGGCACGCGCTCGACTTCGATGCCTCGGTGGGCGAGCTTGTACAGACGCTGGCCCTGGTGCTTGATGGCGGAGTGCATGGGAGGAATCTGCTCGATCTCTCCCGTGAAGTGCGAGAGCGCCGCTTCGATCTCCGCCGTCGAGAACCGCGGTACCGTCCTGGTCTCGATCGTCTCCCCCTCGGCGTCTCCGGTGCGGGTACGTATGCCGAGCCTCACGCAGGTCTCGTATCGTTTGTCCGCATTGAGCAGGAAGCTCGACATCTTCGTCGCCTCCCCCATGCAGATGGGCAGCAGACCGCTCGCGAGTCGGTCGAGGCTGCCGGTGTGTCCCGCCTTCCTCGCCCGAAAGAGCCTCTTCACCACCTGCAGAGACTCGTTGGACCCCATTCCGATCGGCTTGTCGAGGAGCACAATGCCGTCCACACGGCGCCCCTTCGCTCGAGATCGATTCCTGCTCATGTTCGTTTCAAGTCCATCAAGGGAGCGTCGAGAAGCGGAAGCCTGATGCCGCCTGGCCCGATGAGCCGGTGACACCTGGTCGCTGGCGCCGTGGTTCGTACCCGAGAACAGGGGCCGGCAAGCGCCGGCGCCCCGGTCCCGCGAGATCATCGTTCAACGAGAACGCCTCGTTCGGCCCGTGGCCATGATGGCATATCTGTTCTCGCCGCGAACGAGCGCAAGACCGCCACCCCGCCAAGCGCCCATCTTTCACGGTGTCTCTTCGCCGGACCCCGCTTCTCCCATCTTTGCGCCTTTCGCTTCCTCGAGCAGAGCGTCGATCCGTTGCGCTTCGTCCAGAGTCGGGTCGTACACGAAGCGCAGTCGGGGCAGAACCTTGAGACGCACCCGCGTACCGAGTCGCCGGCGCAGGAATGCGGCCGCTCGGTTCAGGCCCCGGACGGTGCCGTGACCGTCGCTGCCCGCGGCGGGAGTCACGTAGACCTTCGCCTGGCGCAAGTCCCGCGAGAGCCCGACTCCCGACACCGTAGCGGGACCGATCGAGGGATCCGCGAGCTCGCGAATGATGATGTCCGCCAATTCTCGCTGAATCTGATCTCCCACCCGCTCGGCCCGCGGCGTGGACCTGCCTGCCATGGGAGCGACTCAGGCTCTGCGCTCTACCTGAATCCGCTCGAACACCTCGATCTGATCTCCGGGACGCACATCGTTGTAGTGACGCACGCCGATGCCGCACTCCGTACCGGACTTGACCTCGCTGACATCATCCTTGAAGCGCCGCAGCGATTCGAGCTCGCCTTCGTAGATGACGACGTTGTCGCGCAGCACCCGAATGGGATTGCTGCGCCGCACCGTACCCTCGCTGACCATGCATCCCGCGATATCGCCAAAGCGCTTGGAGCGGAATACGTCGCGCACTTCGGCGATACCCACGATCTGCTCGCGGACTTCTGGCTTCAGCATGCCGCCGATCGCCTGCTTCACCACATCGATCACCTCATAGATGATGCTGAAGTAGTGCACGTCGACCGACTCCGCCTCGATCAGGCGGCGTGCGGACGCATCGGCCCTGACATTGAATCCGACGATGATCGCCTTCGATGCGATCGCGAGATTGACGTCCGTCTCGCTGATCCCGCCGGTGGCGCTCGATACCACCTTGACCTGCACCTCGTCTCCCGACAACCCGGTGAGCGCGTCGCGCAAGGCCTCCGCCGATCCCTGCACGTCCGCCTTGACCACGATGTTCAGGGCGCTGGTCTCGCCTCCCGTCATCTGCTCGAACACGTTGTCGAGGGAGGCGCCGCGCTGCTGTGCGAGCCTTATCTCGCGGTGCTTGCCGTGCCGGTAGCTCGCGACCTCCCGGGCCTGACGCTCACTCGGCACGACCACCGCCTCGTCCCCGGCGTTGGGAGGAGCGGAAAGTCCCAGCACCTCCACCGAAGTGGAAGGCCCGGCCTGGCCCACCTCCGCGCCGGTGTGGTCGTAGAGCATGCGGACTCGACCGAACTCCTCGCCCGCGAGCATGATGTCGCCCTTCGACAGCAGCCCCGAGCGCACCAGAACGGTGGCCACCGCGCCGCGGCCGCGGTCGATGCGCGATTCGATCACGACACCCTTCGCCGCTCCCTCGGCCGGAGCGGAGAGTTCGAGCACCTCGGACTGCAGACTTATCGCCTCCAGCAGGTTGTCGATCCCCTGCCCCGTGGTCGCCGACACGTCGACGAACATGGTGTCCCCGCCCCACTCTTCCGGAATGACCTCGTGGTTGGCGAGCTCCTGGCGAACCCGTTCCGGATTCGTCTGTTCGAGGTCTATCTTGTTCACCGCCACGACGATGGGCACGCCGGCCGCCTTGGCATGAGTCACCGCCTCCACGGTCTGCGGCATGACGCCGTCATCGGCCGCCACCACCAGGACCACGATGTCCGTGGCCTGCACCCCACGCGCACGCATCGCGGTAAACGCCGCGTGCCCCGGAGTGTCCAGAAAGGTGATGTCTCCCCGGGAGGTCGATGCGCGATAGGCGCCGATGTGCTGGGTGATGCCGCCGACTTCCCCCGCCGCGACCCGGGAACGCCGGATGTAGTCCAGCAACGAGGTCTTTCCGTGATCGACATGCCCCATCACCGTGACCACCGGCGAGCGGGGCAGTTGCTTCAACTGCGTGTCTCCATCCACGTGGAGCTCGTCTTCCACCGACTCTTCCTTGAGCAGCTTCACCCGGTGACCAAGCTCCTCGACGATGATCGCCGCGGTCTCCTGGTCTAGCACCTGGTTGATGGTGGCCATGGTGCCCATGTTCATCATCGCCTTGATGAGGTCTCCCGCCTTGATGCTCATGCGCTGGGCGAGCTCTCCCACCGGGATGGTCTCGCCGATGGCCACCTCTCGCACCATCGGAGCGGTGGGCATCTCGAATCCGTGCTTGGGGGTCGATGGGCGAAGGACCGGGCGCGCTTTGGGTTTCTTGCGCCGGCGCCCACTCTTGTCCGATGCCACGTGAAGCTCGGTACGCCGCGCCCGGGATCGCTCCCGGTCCGCGCGCTTGGATCGCTCCGACTTGCGACCTTCGCTGCGACGCGCCGCCGCGGCTTGATCGGCGGCGACCTTTTGCCCGATATCGGCCTCCGGAGCCTCCTTTGTCGTCTTCTTGGGTGGCTCCTCGGCGACCGCCTCCGCTTGCTGCATCGCGTCCGCCTCGCGTGCCGCCTCGGCCGCTTCGGCGGCCTGCGCCGCCGCCAGAGCCTCGGCCGCCGCCCGCTCGGCGTTGGCCTTGCGGTTGGCCTCCTCCTGCTCTCGGCGCTGCCGTTCCTGTCCCTCGCGCAGCAGGTCTTCCGCACGCAGGGCCTCGTCGAGCTCCTGCTGTCGGCGCTTGGCCTCCTCCTGAAGCGCCCTCTTTGCCGCGGCCATGCGTTCGGCCTCGCTCTCCACCGCGGGCTCGTCAGGCTCTCCGGCCCTACCGGCATCGGCGCCGGGTGGGTGGGCGAACATCCGTCGCCTGCGCACTTCGACCGTGACCGTCTTTCGCCGGCCCGCGGGAGAAGCGATCTTGAGCTCCCGGACCGAACGGCGCTTCAGGCTTATCTTCCGGGAAGCCGCGCTCTCGCCGTCTCCCTTTCCGTGCAGACGCCGCAGATGCGACAGAAGCTGTTCCTTGTCTGCGTCGTTGATGTGCTGGTCGGCCTGGTCATGTGGGAGACCAGACTCCGTCATGCGCCCCAGCAGCCTGTCGACGGGGATGCCGAACACCTCCGCCAGATCTCTTACGGTCGTCTCAGCCATTGGCGCCTCCCCCGCTAAGCGTTACGTGCTCATCCCCTGCTTCGCTATCGATCCGCCCGTACACCAGCCCCGCGCCGACGGTGCGCCGCGCGCTCACCCCCACACGCCGAGTGACGCTCACCCCCCTTAGCCCGGATGTTTCACCGATTTTCGTAGCGAGGGCGTCAAGATGCCGTGATAGCAGGAAGCACGGACCGAAAGACGCTGTAGGCGTAGCCGACACGAAGTCGTTGCGGCTTGAGGGAGTACGGCCCGCTTTCACGAGCATATTGGCGTCCGCAGTAGGAAATCGGTGAATCATCCGGGTTAGCCCTCACCGTCCTCGCTTTCGAACCAGACCGCCCGCGCTTCCATGATGAGCTCTCCGGCCCGCGCGGCGTCCAGATCGGTGACATCCAGCAGATCGTCTATCGCCTGCTCGGCGAGATCCTCCCGGGTGACGACCCCGTGACGCGCCAGCAGCACGGCGAGCGCGGTGTCCATCCCATCGAGGGCCAGCAGGTCTTCGGCCGGGTCCGCGTCGCTCAAGCCCTCCTCGATCGCAATCTCGCGGGTGAGGAGGACATCGCGAGCACGGGAACGCAGCTCATTCACGATCTCTTCGTCGAACTCCTCGATCGCCAGCATCTCGCCCTCGGGCACATACGCAACCTCTTCGAGGTTGGTGAACCCTTCCTGGATGAGGATCGTGCCGACTTCCTCGTCGACATCGAGCTGCTCCATGAACAATGCCAGAGTACGCCCCGCCTCCGCTTCGTTCTTCTCGTCGGCCTGGGTCTCCGTCATCACGTTGAGATCCCATCCCGTGAGCTGGCTCGCCAGTCGCACGTTCTGACCACCTCGGCCGATCGCCTGCGACAATTGCTCCTCGTGCACCGCCACGTCCATGGACCGTGCCTCTTCATCGACGACGATCGACACGACTTCGGCGGGCGACATCGCGTTTATCACGTATTGGGCCGGATTCTCGTCCCACGGGATGATGTCCACGCGTTCGCCCGCAAGTTCGTTGGAGACCGCCTGCACCCGAGAGCCCCGCATGCCCACGCAGGCCCCGACGGGGTCGATGCGCGGCACCCGGGAGCGGACTCCGAGCTTCGCGCGTGAGCCGGGGTCCCGGGCGCACCCCATGATCTGGATGAGCCCTTCCCCGATTTCCGGCACCTCGAGGGTGAACAGGGCCTGCATCAGCTCGGAGCAGTTGCGACTGACGAAGAGTTGCGGCCCCCTTACCTCGGCACTCACTTCCTTCAGATAGCCGCGGATGCGATCTCCCGGGCGCGTGATCTCCCGTGGAATCAGCTCTTCACGTGGGATCAGAGCCTCCGCATTGGCGCCGAGGTCGATGATCACCCCGCTGCGATCATTGCGCTTGACGACGCCCGAGACGAGTTCTCCCACCCTGCCCTCGTAGGCGTCGATGATCTGAGCGCGCTCCGCTTCGCGCACCTTCTGCACGATGACCTGCTTGGCGGCCTGAGCGGCGATGCGGCCGAACACCGCCGACTCCATGGGCTCCTCGACATAGTCGCCGGCCGCGATGTCCGGCTGGCTCGTCAGGGCATCGCTCAACATTATCTCGCGCTCGGGGGTGAAGAGATGCGGACCCGTATCTTCTCCGTTTTCTTCCGCCGTCAACTCCTCGTCCTCCTCCGTCTCCGGGAGCAGAGCCGGATCGAAGACCACGTCATCCTCGGTGACCACCCTCCAGCGCCGAAAGGTTTCGTACTCCCCGCTGCGGCGGTCGATCGCGACCCGAACGTCCAGATTCTCGCCATGGCGCTTGCGGGTCGCGCTCGCAAGTGCGGACTCGATGGCATCGAAGATGATTTCGGGGGCAACGCCCTTCTCGTTGGACATCGCCTCGACCATCATGAGAATCTCTTTACTCATCTTTTTCTCGAACCTCTCGGGTGGGGGGCTCGCAATCACGCATCCGGGACGAGCCGGGCGGCGCCGATCCGACTGAAAGGCAGCACGTGTTCGGCCCCGTCCACGTCAATGAGTATGTTTCCGTCCCGGTAGCCCTGAAGGATGCCCCGGAAATTCCTGCGGCCGTCGAGGGGCCAATCGAGGCGTATCCTCACCTTGGAGCCCCGATAACGGGCGAAGTGCCGGGGCTCGAACAGCGGCCGGTCCAGGCCCGGCGACGACACCTCCAGGTCGTAGGCCCCGGCGATCGGATCCTCCACATCGAGGATTCCACTCACCTGGTAGCTGACCCGTTCGCAGTCTTCGACGCCGATGCCGGCTTCGGAATCGATATAGACGCGCACCAGAGACCGTTGCGGGGCGGCGTGGCACTCCACCCCGAGAAGTTCGTAGCCGAGCGTGTTCACCGCCGGCTCGATCATCTCTTTCATCCGTCGCGCGCTTTCGTTCATTTGCCCTTCAGTACAAAAAAAATGGGCACGTGGCCCACTTTCCCTATCGGTCCCACTGATTCCCCGGACTGCCGGCAGCGGACCTACCACAAAAAACCCCCTGCCGGGGGTCGATACTCAAGACTCGAAGCGGGGGCAGGACTCTCTGATTCCCTGCGCTTGCCCGGCAAACACGAAGTGTAGCGAATCCCCCCCGCCGTCTTCAACTGGTGTCTGGTCGGCCCGTACGCCCCCCTATCACCGCATCTTGGCGCCCGAAGGGGCCGAAAATCGGTGAAATCTTCGGATCAGTCGGTTGTCACGAGGCTCCCAGGCTTCGCGTGGGCAAAAAAATGCCCGCCACGGTGGTCCATGGCAGGCAGATTTCGGTGGTAGCGGGGGCAGGATTTGAACCTGCGACCTTCGGGTTATGAGCCCGACGAGCTGCCAGACTGCTCCACCCCGCACCTGAAGGCGGGAATCCTACCAGAGCCCGAAGGCGCGTTTCAACGAAAGTTCGCCCGCCATGGCGCAACGCAGGGCGCGTGGCCGGAATGCAGGCGCTGCGACCTCATTGCACGAGTCGGGCGGCGCGCGCCAGCGCGTCTTGCGCACCGGACGCGTCGCCTTGTTGTTCGCGGACTTTCGCAATGACCCTCCAGTTCTGCGCCTGGAGATTCGGGTCTCCCAACGCGAGACTGTTCGACTTCGCGGCAAGTGCTTCCGCAAGGTCGATCCTGCCCTGGTCGAGACGGGTTCTCGCGAGGCGGTGCCACAACGCCGCATCCCGGGGTTCGATCTGCAGAGCGCGTTCCAGCGCGGCCGCGGCGCCATCGTGCCGGCCCTTCTCGCTGTGCTGGTTGGCCTCGTCGAGCAGTTCCCTGATGGCCGGATTGAGCGCGGCCAGGCGCCGGGGCGCGGCTTGCGCGTTCTCCGCCCCTCCCTCTGTCGCACTGGGGGTCCCGGACGAGTCGATCTCCCCCTCCGCGGAAACGGAGACCGGGGCGGGCAGCGGGTCAAGGGGCTTTGTGGGCTTGGGCCCGGCGCTTGCGGAGCCGAGGGCTGACACTTCACTCCCGGTCGCAGCCTCGCCTTTCGACCCGCCGGCGACGCGGCTCTCCACGGGAGCGGCGAGCTGGCCCGCACACCCGGCGAGAACGAGCGCGAGCATAGCGACCAGCAAGGACGGGGTTCCGCGCCGCGCTTCCATCCTGGCCCCCTCAGCCATTGGCATTGGAGGGTTCGGACACGGCCGCCCGCGCGGCGCACGCGCCGGGCGCCGGCTCGGAGCCCGCGACGAATGGCAGCTTGCGCGCGGCGGGACAGCCGGCCGGGGTGCGATGCCCGGATTCGATATCGACCCAGTGCCATTCGATCCCCGGAGGCGGAGACGCATCGAGCGACGCCGTGTTGAGCCGCAGGATGAGATCGGTCCATACCGAGAGCGCCCCTCGCGCCCCCGTGAGTCCGGCGGGAGTGTTGTCGTCATGTCCCAGCCACACCACCGCGAGCCGGTCACCGGTAAATCCGGCGAACCAGCTGTCACGCAGATCGTCGGTAGTCCCGGTCTTGCCCGCACTCACGAATTCCGCGGGCAGACGGCGCAGAGCCGTGCGCCCGGTGCCTTCCCGCATCACCGCCTCGAGTGCATTGACCATGAGAAAGTTGAGCTCCGGCGCCACGCCGCGGGAGACCGAAACGCCGTAGCGCGAGAGCCTGTTGCCACGCGCATCGGTCACCTCCCGAATCGCTCGCAGAGGCACCCGAAATCCGCCGGATGCCAGGGTGTGGTACATCTGCGTCACCTCGATGGGAGCCAGGTCGAAGGCTCCCAGCATGATTGACGGGTAGGCGCCGATACGTCGATTCACTCCCAACCGGTGCAGATAATCGGCGACTTCGTCGACTCCGACGTCCATGCCGATGCGCACCGTCGCCTGATTGTAGGATCTGGCCAGGGCTTCGTAGAGCGGGATTCGCCCGTGCGAACGCCCGTCGTAGTTTCTCGGAACCCAGTCGTCGCCCACCTCGTGCGCAACGCGTACCGGCGCATCCGACACCGGACTGGCCAAGGTGTAACGCTCGGGATGGGCGAGTGCCGCGAGGTACACCGCCGGTTTGGCGAGCGATCCGATCGGTCGCACCGCGTCGAGCGCGCGATTGAACCCGACGTCCGCGGGATCGCGGCTGCCGACGAGCGCCAGAACCTCTCCCGTACCGGTCGCGGTGACGGCGAGTGCCCCTTGCAGGCGCGCCGCACCGCCCGTGCCGTTCGCCGATTCCAGTCGGGCGATCTCCTCCGACATCGCCCCCTCGGCGGACGCCTGCACCATCGGGTCGAGGGTGGTGAAAATGCGAAGGCCCTCGCTGCGAAGACTCTCCCCATCGTAATCGCGTCTAAGTTGACGCCGCACGAGGTCGACGAATGCGGGGTAGGACGAACGCGAAGATCCCGAGGCCGGACTCACGCCCAGGGGTCGCGACCGGGCCGCCTGTCCTTCCGACCCGGTCATCACCCCCTGCTCCACCATCAGGGCCAACACCATGTCGCGTCGGGCGCGGGCTCGTTCCGGATGACGGTGCGGGTTGTAGTAGGAGGGCCCCTTGACGAGCCCGATCAGGAGGGCCAGCTCCTCGCTTCGGAGCTCGGCCAGGGGACGCCGGTAGTAGTACCAGGCGGCGAGCCCGAATCCATGCATCGCGCGCCGTCCCCGCTGCCCGAGAAACACTTCGTTCAGGTACGCCTCCAGAATCTCCCGCTTCTCGTAACGCGCCTCCAGCAGCAGCGCCAGCAACGCCTCGTTGCCCTTGCGCCAGAGGCTCCGCTTCGGTGTGAGGAAGAAGTTCTTCGCCAACTGCTGGGTCAGAGTGCTGCCGCCCTGAACGACGGCGCCGGCGCGCAGGTTGGCGAGCAAGGCCCGCGCGATGCCCCGCGCAGAGAGGCCATGGTGGGAGAAGAAGTCCCGATCTTCGACTGCGAGCAGCCCTTGCACGAGCAAGGGCGGTACTTCCTCGAGCGACACCAGAATCCGATCCTCCCGGTGGGCGGGGTAGATCCGCGCAATCTCGGCCGGATCGAGCCGGGCCAGGGCGACCGGCCGGGTTCCGTCGCCCAACGAGGCCAGCCGACCACCCTCGAAACCCACTTCCAGGGTGCGCGGCGCTTGCGTTCCATCCCAGTACCGAAACTCACGGGTCAGGACCCGAAAGTGCGAGGCGTCGCGGCGGTAGCTTCCCGGGCGTTGCGGGTGGTCGCTTCGATGGTAGCCGGCGAGCGAGAGTTCGCGCTCGAAGTCCGCGGGCCCGAGCCTGGCCCCCGCATAGAGCTCCAGCGGACGGGCGTAGATGCGCGCGGGCAGTGACCAGCGCTTGCCTTCGAACTTCGAGCGCATGTCGAGATCGACCCACGCGACATAGGCGAGGCCGGACAATGCGATCATCGCCGCCGCCCGCAGCACCAGCGAGCGAAATCTCCGAGCCGGTTTCTTGCGGCTCCCGCGCCGGCGGGAACGTCGGGGGGCGGATTTGCCGCGACTCGGCGCCGCGCGACGTTCGCGCGTTCGCGCTCGTGCCATCGGGGGTGCCTTTCAAGAATGGAAGCGGAAGCTTACTCAGAGTGAAAGGCGAAATCAAGAATCAACGTGACATAGTCTTCTTATTTAATTGTTTTATAGGCTATTTTCATCCTTCCGGACGATGAGCAGTCTCTGTGGGTCGGGTTGCCTCACTCTGGCGACGAGGCGGGCTCGACGCCGCCATGATCGGCGAAGTGCGCGAGCTCCGGGATGTTTCGCAAGCGAACGAGATCCTCGGGACGATCGATATCGTGTCTTGCATCCAGCTCGGCGTAGCGCAACCCCTTTGCGACCAGACGTCGTCGGGTCCGGTCCAGCACTTGCGCACCGCCCCACGGGATGTCCGCGAAGAGCGACGCATCGACCACGCGCGCCGCGAGCAGGTAGTACCCACCATCGAAAGCCGGTCCCACCACCACCTGATTGTCGTCCTGGAAGATCAGGGTACGCACCCTTTCGAGGTCTTCCCGGGTAATGAAGGGACAGTCGGTGCCCAACACCAGGGCCGCCGCGTGTGCGTTGAGCGCACTGCGCAACGCGTAATGCATCCGCTCGCCCAGGTCCGCGCCGTGCTGAACCCGGATATCGACGCCGAACTCCCCGGCCAGGGCCAACAGGGGCTCGTTCGGCGCCGGAGTGCACCACAGGGTCGTCGGTCCGATGCCCGCGTCGCGCACCCGCGCCAGCGTGATGCGCGTCATGCGCCGCAGGAGGTCCGCGGCGCCTTCGGCGCCGATCGCGCCGATGAGGCGGGTCTTGACGCGACCGGGCTCCGGGGCGCGAGTGAACACGTTGACCGAGACCGGGGGCGGCGAACGATCCGGCGCCAGGTCGTCGACTCTCATTTCCGATAGTAGATTCGATGGAGGCGCGCGGGGTCCGCGCCAAGCGCGTATGCGAGCCGCAGGCGCCACATCAGCAGGACTGTGTTCAGGATTCCATCGCGCTGCCAGCGCCGGCTGGAGGTGACTGCCCGTTCGCGAAGACAGAGCGGGCGTCGGATTCGGCGCAGCATCCGGCTGAGCGCGATGTCCTCCATCAGAGGGATGGGAGGGAATCCGCCCAGATGCTCGAAGATGCTCCGGCGAACGAAGATTCCCTGGTCTCCGGTTGCAATGCCGGTCAACCGCGAGCGCCAGTTCATGGCCGTCTCCACGACCCGCAGCAGGAGGTGGGAGCCGCCGAGGCGTACGTCGAAGCGACCCCATACCTCCTCCCCCCTCGCGAAGGCGCGTGCGATCTGCTCCGGTCCTTCCTCCGGAACGCAGGTGTCGGCGTGGAGAAAGAGCAGGATGTCGCCGCTCGCCCGGCGCGCGCCCTCGTTCATCTGCCGCGCCCGCCCCGCTTCCGTCGAACAGGAGAGGGTGGCGAAGGAACGCGACACCTCGAGGCTTTCATCCCGGCTGCCGCCATCGACCACCACCACTTCGTGCACCGCACGCTTCAGAGTCCGAAGCTCGGTTTCGCGAGACCGGAGCGCGGGCGCGTCGTCAAGGACCGGAATGATGACGGAGAGCCGCGGCCTCCGAGGCGCAAAGGGTTCCTCGGGACTCAGGCCAGTGCCCCACCGCAACTGCTGCCCTGCCCCGCGGTACAGCCATAGCAGTGATTTCGAACCGCGATCGGACGCCCCGCCAGGTCCGCGACAAGCAGGTCGGACACGTGGGTCCTGGCGGCCCCGTTGATGCGCAGCGGCAGATCCAGCATCTGGTTGAAGTCGCAGTCGAAGACGTAGCCCTGCCAGTCGATGCTCACCAGGCTTCGGCACATCACCGAGTCCAGATTCGAGGGGCGATGAGCCGATCTGAGCAAGTCCAGGTAGTCGTGAAAAGACTTCTTCGAAATGAGGACGCTGCCAAAGCGCCCGACCGGCATGTTGGCGATCGTCAACAGGGATCCGAAACGAATGCCGTAGCGCTCTCTCAGCACCCGCTTGTAGGTGGCCTCCAGCTCTTGCTGTTCGGGGGGCAGACTCGTTCCCTGGGGATTGAAGACGAGATCGAGGGAAAGACCGGGATCGTCGCCGCCGTAGCCGAGCGCGTTGAGGCGTCGAATGGCGCGAATGCTGGCGTCGAACACGCCACCGCCGCGCTGGCGGTTGACGTTCTCTTCTTCGTAACAGGGCAGCGAAGCGACTACCCGTACCCGATGCGAGGCCAGGAAGTGCGCCAGGTCCTCATGGCCGGGCTCTTCCAGGATCGTGAGGTTGCACCGATCGATGACCTGTCCTCCGAGTTCCCGTGCGCGTTCGACCATGAAGCGAAAGTGCGCATTCAGCTCGGGAGCGCCGCCGGTGATGTCGAGGGTCCGCGCGGACGACGCCTCGAAGAAACGCATCACCTGCTCGGCGGTCTCGGCCTGCATCTCTTCGGTGCGCGTGGGTCCCGCCGCCACATGACAGTGGACGCAGCTCTGGTTGCAGCGGTAGCCGACGTTGACCTGCACCGTATCGAGCGATGTCCGACGCAGGGCGGGAAAGTCCGATGGCGAAAGCAGAGGGAGAGGATCATGCATGGTGGATCGCTCCGAGAGCGTTGCACGATGGTATAGACGCGTCCCGCCGCCAGCAACAGAGCCCGCTCTCGCGCTCGCAATGGCGCCTCGCGGCCAGCCGGAGTAACATTTGCGGATACCAGTGAATTCTTCGGGGCCGTAGCTCAGCTGGGAGAGCGTCGCGTTCGCAATGCGAAGGTCGGGAGTTCGATCCTCCTCGGCTCCACCAATCCACTCCGAAGCTTGCGTCCGACCCGGGCGGCAGCTTCGACGGCGGGAGATGCGCTTCGGCGCCGATCGTGGCGCCGAACGCACCGTCACCCCGCAACCGGGAGTGTGTGGGCATGGATGAGGGAACGAACACGCCGACCAGCGAGGATGTCCGCGTGAGGTACCCGGCGAACGCCAGGGTTCTCCTTCAGTACGCCTACCCTCACCACCTGCTCTGCGCGCTGATGCGCCGCGCCACGCGAATCCGATTCCGACCCTTCAAGAACTGGCAGATTCGGTGGTTCATCCGGCGATACGGCGTCGACATGTCCGAGGCTGCGCTTCCCGATAGCGCGCAGTACACGGACTTCAACAGCTTCTTCACCCGCGCTCTGCGTCCGGGGCTTCGTCCCGTCGACGACGCGGGCGACGCTCTGATCTCACCCGCGGACGGCAGCGTCGGCCACTTCGGCCGGGCGCGCGGCGATAGCCTGATTCAGGCCAAGGGGCATGAGTACTCGCTCGCCCGCCTGATGGGCGCAACCGGGCGCGAGAGCGCCGAGTTCGAAGGCGGATACTTCCTGACCATCTATCTTGCGCCCGGCAACTACCACCGCGTGCACATGCCGCTCGGCGGCGCCCTGCGCCGGACCCTGCACGTGCCCGGGAGGCTGTTCAGCGTCGGCACGGCAGCCACCCGCGGCATCCCGAATCTGTTCGCGCGCAACGAACGGGTGGTCTCGGTATTCGATCACGAGCGGGGACCTTTCGCGCTCGTCATGGTCGGCGCGCTCTTCGTCGGAGGAATCCAGCAGGTCTGGGAAGACCACCCCGCAGCCCTGCCGCACGGGCGCGATACCGCAAGCGGCGACGGCCGAACCCGCGGCGGCGCAGCTTGCCTCGACAAGGGGGAAGAGATGGGGCGCTTCAACATGGGTTCGACGGTAGTCGCGCTCTTCCCTTCTTCGTTTCGGCTCGAATGGACGCCGGGCCTACGCCCGGGCCAGGCCATCCGCTTCGGAGAACGCATCGCAACCCTGCGGCCCCCGCTCGACGCTTCCTCGAGCTGATGCCCGCAAGTTCTTACCGATTCGAGAATCGAGAGCGGTACGGGAAGCGGGCTCAGCCGGCGCCGAGCGCGGACACGCACAGGGCAAGCAGTGCGCCGGGATAGACCCCGAGGGCGAGGATCGCGAGCGCGTTGGTGCTGATCATGATCTTGACGTCGGTCCCACAACTCGGAGGGGCCGAATCCACGGCCTTCTCGAAGTACACCAGCCACACCACGCGCAGGTAGTAGAAGAGTCCGATTACCGCGAACACGACCGCCAGAGTGGCGAGCCATATCTGATCCGCCGCCACCACTTCACGCAAGACCGACCACTTCGCCCAGAACCCCACGAAAGGCGGCATGCCCGCCATGGAGAGCATCACCACCAGAACGAGGAATGCGAGCCAGGGGCTGCGCTCGTTCAGGCCGCGAAAGTCGTCGAGACGATCCGACTCGAAGCCCTTGCCGCCAAGTACGACGATCATGCCGAAGGCTCCGAGGCCCATCAACGAATACACGATGATGTAGAACATGGAGGCCGCGTAGCCGGCCCGAGTGCCCGCGATGATGCCAAGCAGCAGGAAGCCCACGTGGGCGACCGTCGAATAGCCCAACATGCGTTTCAGGTTCGACTGGGCAATGGCGATGATGTTGCCAACGCCCATCGAGAGCACCGCGACAATCGTCAGCATGTCGATCCAGTCGCCTCGCAGGCCGGACATCCCGTCCACCAGCAGACGCATCAACATGCCGAACGCGGCGATTTTCGGAGCGGTGGCGATAAACAACGTCACCGAGGTGGTCGCTCCCTCGTAAACGTCGGGTACCCACATGTGGAAGGGTGCGGCGCCCAGCTTGAAGGCCACCCCCACCACGGTGAACACCAGACCCAGTACGAGGATGATGTCCAGCTCGGCCCCGTCCGTGCCGAACTCGCGAATGCGCTCGAGATCCAGGGTCCCGGTCGCGCCGTAGAGCAGCGACATGCCGTAGAGCAGACAGCCCGACGCGAGCGCACCAAGAACGAAGTACTTCATCGCCGCTTCCGACGCCGCGGAAGACTCTCGATTCATCGCCACCAGGGCGTACAGGCACAACGACATCAGCTCGAGCCCGAGGTACAGGGTCAGGAGGCTTCCGGCGGACACCAGAATCATCATCCCGAGGACCGCAAACAGCGCGAGCACGTAGTACTCGCCCTTGTGCAGATCACGCTCGTCGAGATAGACCTTCGAGTAGAAGAGCACGAAGTAGGTGACCAGGATCACGAAGACCTTGAGCACCGCGCCCATTGCGTCGCTCTTGAATGAGCCGTCGAAGGTCGTGACCGGCTCCTGCGGAAACAGGGCGATGCACAGCAAGGCGCTGATGACCAGAGCCGCCTGGGCGAGCAGGAAGACGGACATCCGGTGACGCCGGCCGAAGTAGAGATCGACCAGCAACACCAGGCACGCCATTCCCGCGAGCACCATCTCCGGCACCGCGGGGAGAAAATCGGGAGTCGTCGGCGGCATGGGGTCTCCCGCTACGAGACCGTTTCGAGCTTTGACTGCCCGACGTGCTCGAGGAGATTGATGATGGTGGCCTCCATGACATCGAGGAGCGGCGCCGGCCAGATGCCAAAGAGAAGCACCACGAAAGCGAGCGCGCCCAGAATGATGAACTCGCGGCGATTGATGTCGCCAAGTGACGCCACCGCGTCATTGGCCACCGGACCGTATATCACCCGCTTGTACATCCACAGCGAATAGGCCGCGCCGAGCACCAGGGTGGTCGCGGCGAGGAAGGCGATCCAGAAACTCGCCTTGAAGCTGCTCAGGATGACGAGGAACTCGCCCACGAATCCCGAGGTGCCCGGCAGTCCGGAATTGGCGAGTGCGAAGAGCATCATGAAGGCCGCGAACACCGGCATGGTGTTCACCACCCCGCCGTAATCGCTGATTTGCCGGCTGTGCAGGCGGTCGTACATCACCCCGACGCACAGGAACAGGGCCCCGGATATGAATCCGTGCGAGATCATCTGGACCATGCCTCCCTGCACCCCCAGGAGCGCGCCCTGGATGTCGCCTGCGTCCAGAAGCCGGAACACGAGAAAGAAGCCGAGCGTCGCGAAGCCCATGTGCGCCACCGAGGAGTAGGCGATGAGCTTCTTCATGTCGGGTTGCACGATGGCCACGAACCCGATGTACACGACGGAGATGAGCGAGAGTGCGATGATCAGCCAGTCGAGCTCGCTGCTCGCGTCCGGTGTGATGGGGAGACTGAAGCGAAGGAACCCGTAGCCGCCGAGCTTCAGCATGATGGCCGCGAGAATCACCGAACCGCCGGTCGGCGCTTCGACGTGGGCATCCGGCAACCACGTATGCACCGGCCACATGGGCACCTTTACCGCGAATGCGAGCAGGAAGGCGATGAAGACGAGTATCTGTGGCGTCAACTCCAGAGGAACCTTGTGGAGGTCCAGAATCGCGAAGGATCCAGCCACGTTGTACAGGTAGAGCAGCGCCACCAGCATGACCACCGATCCAAGAAAGGTGTAGAGAAAGAACTTGACGGTGGCATAGATGCGCCGCGGCCCACCCCACACCCCGATGATGATGAACATCGGAATGAGCTGCGCTTCCCAGAACACGTAGAAGAGGATCGCATCCAGGGACGCGAAGGCGCCGTTCATGAGCCCTTCCTGGAAGAGCAGCGCCGCCATGTACTGAGCCTGGCGATTTCCGATGGACTCCCAGCCCGCCAGCACCACAAGCACCGTGGTGAACGTGGTCAGGAGAATGAGCGGCATGGAGATGCCGTCCACCCCCAGGTAGTAGTGGACGTCGTAGGCGTCTATCCACCCGGCGTACTCCACGAACTGCATCTCGTGGGTGCCCGTCTCGAATCCGATGTACAGGGGAATGGATACGATCAGGGTGACGAGTGCCATCACGAGCGCAATCGAACGCGCGTTCCCGCCCCGTTCTCCCGCGATCAGCACCGCGCATGCCCCGACGATGGGGAGCCAGACAACGAGACTCAGGAATGGAAGATCCGGCATCGTGTGCGCCAACCGGGACAGCCCGATGTCAGGAGAGGCCCCGCATGCGAAGGAAGACGAACAGGCTCATGAGGGTCACCAGTCCGATGATCATGGCGAAGGCGTAGGTGTAAAGATATCCCGTCTGAAGGTGGCGAATCAGACTCGAGAACCAGCCGATGAGGCGGGCCGAACCGTTGACGAGCAACCCGTCGATGAGAATCCGGTCGCCCACCCGCCACAAGAGCCCTCCCGCTCCCCGGCCGATCGGCGCAAATACTTCTTCGTAGAGCGCGTCGAATCCGTAGTTGTGCTTGAGCACCGAGTAGAGCGGCGAGAGGCGCTCGGCGCAGCGGGCCGGGAGATCCGGGCGCACCATGTAGAGGAACCACGCGACCACGGCCCCGGCCAGCGCCAGGTAGAACGGCGGCGTCGCCAGGGCATGGGCAACGAAACCCGCCTCGCCGGGGAAGTCCTTTCCGAGGGCGGCGAGCACGTCATGCTCCGGCGCCACGAACAGACTCTCGCCGAAATGTTCGCCGAAGAGCATCGGCTCGATGCCGATCCAGCCGATGAACACCGAGGGTATCGCGAGCAGGACGAGCGGCAGCGTGACCACCCAGGGCGACTCATGGAGGTGCCCGCGGGCGTGCTCGTCCATGCGCTCCTTGCCGTGAAAGACGAGGAAGTAGAGACGGAAACTGTACAGCGCGGTCACAAAGACCCCGATGACCACGCACCAGTAGGCGAATTCGTGCCCCGGTGTGTCGGAGAGATGCACCGCCTCGATGATCGCGTCCTTGGAGAAGAACCCGGAGAAGCCCGGGAACCCGATGAGCGCCAGGGTGCCGATGAGGCAGGTGAGCCATGTCACCGACATGTGCTTTCGCAGACCGCCCATGCCTCGCATGTCCTGTCGGTGGTGCAGGGCGATGATCACGGAGCCCGCGGCCAGGAACAGAAGCGCCTTGAAGAACGCATGGGTGACGAGGTGGAAAATGGCCGCAGCATAGGCGGAGGCGCCCAGTGCGACCGCCATGTAGCCGAGCTGCGAGAGAGTCGAGTAGGCCACGACCCGCTTGATGTCGGTCTGCACCAGTCCCAGAAGACCCATGAAGAGAGCGGTGACCGCGCCGACGACGAGCACCACGCTCAACGCCGTCTCCGAGAGCTCGAAGAGCGGTGACATGCGCGCCACCATGAATATCCCCGCGGTGACCATCGTCGCGGCGTGGATCAACGCCGAGATGGGGGTCGGCCCTTCCATGGAGTCGGGCAGCCAGACATGCAGGGGAAACTGGGCGGACTTTCCCATCGCCCCGATGAAGAGCAGGATGCAGATGAGGCTCATGAGCGACCAGTCCACCCCGGCGATGATGCTGACGCTGCGCTCACTCAGGGTGGGGGCCAGCGCGAAGACCTCGGAATAGCGAAGCGTCTCGAACGAGAAAAGTATCGCCGCCACTCCGAGCAGAAAGCCGAGGTCTCCGACCCGGTTGACGAGGAATGCCTTCAGATTGGCCCTGATGGCGGACTCTCGCTGGTACCAGAATCCAATCAGGAGATAAGAGACTACTCCGACCGCTTCCCACCCGAAGAAAAGCTGCAGGAAGTTGTTCGACATGCACAGCATCAGCATCGCAAAGGTGAACAGTGCGATGTAGCTGAAGAAGCGCTGATAGCCGGGATCGTCTCGCATGTAACCGATGGTGTAGATGTGCACCATCAGCGACACGAAGGACACCACGAACATCATCGTCGCACTCAGCGGATCGATGAGAAATCCGATTTCGAGCGCCAGATTCCCCACCCTTCCCCAGTAGTAGAGCGTGCTCTCGAAGACCGGTCCGCCGTCGAGCACGATGTGCTGGAAGGCGGCCGCCGATATGACAGTGGAGACCCCGACCCCGAGTATGCAGGCCCAGTGGGCAACCGCCCTTCCCAGGGCCTTACCGAAGAGCCCGGCGACGAGGGAACCCACCAGCGGCGCGAGCACCACCCAGACGTAGAGAGATGACAACTCCACCGCTCAGCCCTTCATCGTGTTCAGATCATCGACGTTGATGGTCTGCCGATTGCGAAACAGGACCACCAGGATGGCAAGCCCGATCGCGGCCTCCGCCGCGGCCACGGTGAGGATGAAGAACACGAACACCTGACCGGCGAGGTCGCCGTGGAAGTGCGAAAAGGCGACGAAGTTCATGTTGACCGACAGCAGCATCAACTCGATCGCCATGAGAAGGATGATGACGTTCTTTCGATTGAGAAAGATCCCCGCCACGCTGAGGCAGAACATGATTGCGCCCAACGCGAGGAAGTGAGGCAGGGAGAGCACCGCCGACCCCCTCCTATTGTCCGTCTTCGGAGCGCATCTTCACCAGGCGCACCCGATCCTCGCGCCGAACCGCGACCTGTTCGGCCGGATTCTGCGCCTTGATGCCGGGCCTTCTTCGCATGGTGAGCGAAATTGCGGCAATGATCGCGACCAGCAGCACCACCGCCGCGATCTCGAAGGGATATGCGTACACCGTGTAGAGGAGCACGCCGAGCTCTTCGGTATTGCTGTAGTCCGCACCGCGGCGCACGGGCGCCCCCACCACCTCCAGACCGAAACGCCCCGACCCGAACACGAGAAGGAGCTGTACCACGATCAGCACCGCGATCACCGCCCCGAGTCCCAGATAGCGGGTGAAGCCCTCCCGAAGCGGGCTGAGATTGATGTCCAGCATCATCACCACGAAGAGGAAGAGGACCATGACCGCGCCGACGTAGACCAGCACCAGGACGATGGCGAGGAACTCCGCCTCGAGCAGCAACCACACACAGGCACTGGAAAAGAAGGCCAACACCAGGAAGAGCGCCGCGTGGACCGGGTTTCTGACCGTGATCACCCGGAATGCGGCGAACACCAGGACGACCGCGAAGCAGTAGAAGACGACGAGTTCGGCCATCAGCGGTACAACGCGTCCTCCGCCCGGTCTCTCGCGATCTGCGCCTCGTAGCGGTCTCCGATGGCGAGGAGCTTGTCCTTGGTCATGATCTGCTCGCCACGCTTCTCGAAGTGATACTCGTAGATGCGGGTCTCCACGATGGAATCGACGGGACAGGCCTCCTCGCAAAAACCGCAGAAGATGCACTTGAAGAGGTCGATGTCATAGCGGGTGGTGCGGCGGGTTCCGTCCTTTCTCGGCTCGGAGTCGATGGTGATTGCCAGAGCCGGACACACCGCCTCGCAGAGCTTGCACGCAATGCAGCGTTCCTCCCCGTTTGGGTAGCGCCGCAGGGCATGCAGCCCCCGAAAGCGCGGCGACTGGGGGGCCTTCTCTTCCGGATATCGCACCGTGAACTTGCCCGCGAACATGTAGCGAATGGTCAGGGAAAGGCCGCGAAGGAGCTCCGCCAGCATGAAGCTCTTGAACAGATCGCGTGCTTTGCTCATCGATAAGTCCTCCGGGTCACGTCCCGTCGAACCAGGGTGGAACCCCGAGCAGGATTGCGATGCCCACCACCACGATCCAGACGATGGTCAGCGGAATGAAGACCTTCCAGCCCAGACGCATGATCTGATCGTAGCGGTAGCGGGGAAATGTCGCCCGCAACCACAGATAGAGGAACATGAAGAACAGGGTCTTCAGGAAGAACCAGTGCAGTCCGGGACCGAGAGGAAAACCCTGGGTAAAGCGATCCGGGAAGATGCCTTCGAAGGGGGAGAGCCAGCCGCCCAGGAACATGATGGTGATCAACACGCTGATCAGGATCATGTTCGCGTATTCGGCGAGGTAGAACACCAGGAAGGAAATGCCCGAATACTCGACGTGAAAACCGGCCACGATTTCCGATTCTCCCTCCGCCACGTCGAAGGGAGCCCGGTTGGTCTCGGCCACTCCGGCGATGACGTACACGACGAACATCGGCAGAAGGGGCAGCCAGAACCAGTTCAGCACTCCCCCTTCCTGCGCGTGGACGATCTCGCGCAGGTTGAGGCTGCCCGCCGCCATCAGGACCACCACCAGGGCGAAGCCCATCGCGATCTCATAAGCCACGATCTGAGCGGCGGAACGCATCGCGCCGAGAAGCGCGTACTTCGAGTTGGAGGCCCAACCCGCGATGATGACGCCGTACACCCCGATCGAAGTCATCGCGAGGATGTAGAGCAGACCGGCGTTGATATCGGCAAGCACCAGCCCGTCGCCGAAGGGAAGCACCGCCCACGCGGCAAGGGCGGCGCCAAGGGAGATCACCGGCGCGAGCACGAAGAGAAAGCGATTGGCCCCCGCGGGAACGATTACTTCCTTGAGAGTGAGCTTGATCCCGTCGGCTATCGGCTGCAGCCAGCCGCGTGGTCCCACCCGATTCGGCCCCATTCGTACCTGGATATAGCCGATCACCTTGCGTTCGGCGTAGGTGTACCAGGCCACCACGAGCACGAGCGGCACCAGGATCATCAGGACCTTGGCCACGGTCCACGCCACAGTGACGAGAGAATCGACCATCGCCGCGCCCCGTCCCCCCGGTCACGCCGGCCTGACAAGCAAGGGCCCGATGTCGGGGCCGAGCGACGTGCTTGCGGGGATGCCGGCGGGAATTGCGACACACCCGTCGGGCAGGCGGTCGTCGATGTGCACTGAAGCGGTTATTCGGGCGTCTCCCTGGCACACGGCAGCGCGGGCGCCCTCTTCCAGGCCGAGGCGGGCGGCCGATGCCGCATTCAGGGCCACTCCCGAGAACGCGGCGGCGTCCCGGGTCTCCTGAAGGGCGCCGGCACGCCGGACCACGCCATCCGCGGCGTAAAGCGGCACCCGGCCGAGCCGGCACAGCGTCCCCGCGGGCCATTCCGACCGGTCCCCGGCACGCCATCGCTGGCCTCCCGCCGCGGGCTCTTGCGTCGCGCTCTCGACTTCGGCGCGGATCGCATCCGCGCTCATGTGGTCGAAACCTTCAAGGTCCAGTTGGTTCCCCATGACCCGGAGAATCTTCCATCCCGGCCGGGAGTCGCCGAGAGGCGGCACCGCGGCCTCGAAGCTCTGCCATCGACCCTCGACGTTCACGAAGGTGCCCGAATTCTCCGCATAGGGCGAGATGGGCAGCATCACATGCGCGTAGCGGGACATCTCGTCGTTGCGAAACGCCGTAAAGGCCACGACGAGCTCCGCCGTGTGCATCGCCGCCAGAGCCGTGGACGGGTCACCACAGTCGAACTCCGGCTCAATACCGAACAACAGGTATCCGCGGCGGGGGTCGCGCACCATGGCGCGTGCGTCACGCCCGGGGCGGGCGAGTGCGTGTCCGGCGGGTCCGCGATGCGGCACCGCGCCCGCGAGCCACGCCCCCGCGCAGTTCGCACCTTCCGTCAACTGGCCAAGCGATGCCCCGGTCGCGGAGGCGAGCGTCGCCGCGAGGCCGCGAATCAGCGCACCCTCCGGATGGGCGGCCACCGTCGGGCCGAGCAGCAGCGCCGCGCGCTTCGCATCGGCGAGCGCTCTCGCGATCGCCAGGGACTCCTCGCAAGGCGGCACGTCGCCGACGAGCTCGCGGACTTCGGGTGCGGGCGCATCGCGCTCCGCGGTTGCGGCAACCACGCCCGCAAGCGCATCGGCCATCGCGCTCGGGGACACCACGATGCGTCGGTCCACCCGGAAGTTGAATTCGTAGTCGGCCGGGTTCAGCACCATCACCCGCGCTCCACGCAGGCTCGCCTTGCGAAGCCGGTGGTTGACGATGGGAAGCTCCCTGCGTGGACAGGCGCCGATCAGCAGGATCGCATCGCGCGACTCGATCTCGGCGATCGAGCACCCGAGCGAAGGGTGGAGGGGCGCCAGTCCCTGATCGGAGAAGTCCGCGTCGCGCAGTCGGTGATCGATGCTTGCCGCGCCGAGGCCTCGCACCAGCTTCTGCAGGAGGTACGCCTCCTCCAGGGTGGCGTTCGGCGACACCAGGGCGCCGAGCGAATCGCCGCCGTGCCCGGCTACCAGGTCACGCAGCGCGCTGGAGGCAAAGGAGAGCGCCTCTTCCCAGCCGCACTGCGACCACTCGCCGTCGCGTTTGATCATCGGTGTTCGCAGACGATCTTCGCTGTAGAGGCCCTCGTAGCTGAAGCGGTCCCGATCCGACAGCCAGACCTCGTTCACCGCTTCGTTCTGGCGCGGAACCACGCGCTTGACGCGTCCCGCCATGACGTGAACATGCAGGTTCGAACCCACCGCATCGTGGGGAGCGATCGTGTCGTGGCTGCGCATCTCCCAGGCTCTCGCCTGAAAGCGGAACGGCTTCGAGGTCAGCGCGCCGACAGGACAGACATCGATCACGTTGCCCGACATCTCCGAATCCACCGTGCTCTGCACGAAGGTGCCGATCCTCATGTGTTCCCCGCGCCCCGTCGCGCCAAGCTCCGGCACTCCGGCGATCTCCTCCCCGAAACGAACGCAGCGCGTGCAGTGGATGCAGCGTGTCATGTCGGTGGCGATGAGGGGTCCGAGATCCTCGTCATCGACCACCCGCTTGCGTTCGCCGAAGCGAGAGATTCCCCGTCCGTAGCCCATCGCCACATCCTGGAGTTCGCACTCCCCGCCCTGATCGCAGATCGGACAGTCAAGCGGGTGATTGATGAGCAGGAACTCCATGACCGACTTCTGCGCCCCCGCCGCAACGCCGGACGTGGTGTGAATCTTCATTCCCTCCATTACCGGTGTCGCGCACGCGGGAAGAGGCTTGGGCGCATTCTCGACCTCGATCAGACACATCCGGCAATTGGCGGCGATCGACAGCTTGTGGTGGTAGCAAAAGCGTGGAATGTGGATGCCGTGTCGATCGGCGACCTCGATGATCATCGCGCCCTTGGGCGCTTCGAGGACGCGGCCGTCGATTTCTATTCTCGCAGTGTCGCTCATGATCGCGTCGCTTGTTGTACCGGTGAAGACCGCGCGGGCGAAGTCAGGCCGCGGCCTCGAAGGGCACGACACCGGGCGGGAAGCGCTTGTGCCGGATGTGGTACTCGAACTCCTCCCGATAGTGGCGGATAAAGCCTTGCACCGGCCATGCCGCCGCATCGCCGAACGCGCAGATGGTCCGTCCTTCGATGTTTCCCGCGATATCGGTCAGAGTATCGAGGTCCTCTTCGCGTCCTTCACCCGCCTCGATTCGGCAGAGCATGCGGTACATCCACCCCGTCCCTTCCCGGCAGGGCGTGCACTGGCCGCACGACTCCGCGTAGTAGAAGCGCGCGATGCGCCGGCACATGCTCACCATCGACGTCGTGTCGTCCATCACCACCACCGCCCCGGAGCCCAGCATGGAGCCCGCCCGCACCAGGGAGTCGAAGTCCATATTGGTCTCCATGATGATCTCCGCGGGCAGCACGGGCATGGAGCATCCCCCGGGAATGACGCCTTTCAGCTCTCGCCCCTTGCGCATCCCTCCGGCGTGCGCGAGCAGATCTCGAAACGGGATGCCGAGCGATACCTCGTAGTTGCCGGGCCGACCCACGTGGCCGGACACGGAAAAGCACTTGGTCCCCCCGCTCTTCTCCACCCCCAGCCCCGCGAACCACTGCGCTCCCCTGCGCATGATGGACGGTACCGATGCATAGGTCTCGGTGTTGTTGACCGTACTCGGCTGCCCGTAGACACCGGCCTGGGCGGGGAAGGGAGGCTTGAAGCGGGGCAGTCCCTTCTTGCCCTCCAGCGACTCGAGCAGGGCCATTTCCTCGCCACAGATGTAGGCGCCGGCGCCGAGATGCGTGTGGAGATCGAAGTCCACGCCGGAGCCCTGGATATCCCTTCCCAGAAGTCCCTCGCGGTAAGCCTCCTCGAGCGCAGTCTCGAAGCGACGGTACGGCTCATCCATGAACTCGCCCCGGATGTAGTTGTAGCCGACGCTCGCGCCCATGGCGTATCCGGCGATCGCCATGCCCTCTATGACCGAGTGAGGATTGAAGCGCAGGATATCGCGGTCCTTGCAGGTGCCCGGCTCGCTCTCGTCGGAGTTGCACACGACGTAGATCTGACCCGGGTAGCCCTTCGGTATGAAGCTCCACTTGAGCCCGGTCGGAAAGCCTGCCCCGCCCCGGCCTCGCAGTCCCGATTGCTTGACTTCCTCGATCACGGCGCCGGGATCGGGACGCTCCTTCAGAATCTTCCTCCACGCCTGGTATCCCCCGACCTCGAGGTAGCTCTCCAGGCTCCACGGCACATCGAATCGCAGCGTGGCGTAGCAGACTTCATTCAGCGACATGCCCTACTCCAGCGCGTCCAGAATCTCGTCCACCCGGGCGGGGGTGAGGTTCTCGTGGTAGACGTGGTCCACCATCATCATCGGTGCGCCGCAACAGGCGGCGAGGCATTCCTCCTCGGGCTTCAGGTATATCCGACCATCCGCAGTGCTCTCACCCGTCGCGATGCCGAGTTTCGCTTCGATGTAGTCGACTATCGATTCCGCCCCGCACAGCATGCATGAGATGTTCGTGCATACCGAAACGCTGTGCCGACCCACCGGCTTCAGCTCGAACATGGAGTAGAAGCTCGCCGCCTCGTACACGTATATCGGGGGCAGCTCCAGGTAGGTGGCGACCGCGTCCATGAGATCCTCGGTAAGGAATCCCCCGTTCTGGTGTTGCGCGGCGCGCAACGCGGCGACAACCGCGGACCGACGTCGTTCGGGGGGATACTTCGCCCTCCAGTGATCGATCTCCTCGCGGGTATGCGCGGAGAGCAGATTCTCCGCGTCCGGCCTGCTCATCGGCCTTCGGATATCGAGCGAAGCAATCGGAGCGTCGTAAGGCATCAGCGATCGATCTCTCCAAACACGATATCCTGAGTACCGATGATCGCCACCACATCGGCGAGCATGTGCCCCTTGACCATCTCGTTCATCGCCGCGAGATGTGCGAAGCCGGGAGCGCGAATCTTCAGCCGGTAGGGCTTGTTGGCCCCATCCGATACGAGATAGATGCCGAACTCTCCCTTGGGAGCCTCGATCGCGGCGTAGGCCTCCCCTTCCGGGATGCAGAAACCTTCCGTGAACAGCTTGAAGTGATGAATCAGCGCTTCCATGTCGCCCTTCATCTCCTCCCTGCTCGGTGGCGACAGCTTGTGATCGTCCGTCATGACAGGACCGGGGTTGCGACGCAACCAGTCGACGCACTGCGCGATGACGCGGTTGGATTGGCGCAACTCCTCGATCCGGACCAGATAGCGGTCGTAGCAGTCGCCGTTGACCCCCACCGGCACGTCGAAGTCCATCTTCGAATAGACCTCGTAGGGCTGCTTCTTGCGCAAGTCCCACTCCACGCCCGAACCCCGCAGCATCGGACCGGAGAAACCGAGCGCCAACGCGCGCTCGGGAGACACCACCCCGATTCCCACGGTGCGCTGCTTCCATATCCGATTGTCGGTCAGCAGTGTTTCATACTCGTCCACGCGTTTCGGAAAGCGCTGCGTGAACGCCTCGATAAAGTCGAGAAGCGATCCGCCACGCGCTTCGTTCAAGCGTTCGAGATGGGGCTCGCTTCGCCAGGGTGATGGCTCATGGCGCGGCATACGGCCGGGAAGATCGCGATACACCCCACCAGGGCGGTAGTAGGTGGCATGCATCCGCGCCCCCGACACCGCTTCGTAACAGTCCAGAAGATCCTCGCGTTCCCGGAAGGCGTACAGAAAAACGGTCATCGCGCCGATGTCGAGGGCGTGAGCCCCCAGCCACATCAGGTGATTGAGGATTCGGGTGATCTCGTCGAAGAGCACCCTGATGTACTGGGCCCGAATCGGCGCCTGGACCCCGAGCAGCCGCTCGATCGCGAGCACGTAGGCGTGCTCGTTGCACATCATGGACACATAGTCCAGGCGGTCCATGTATCCGATGCTCTGGTTGTAGGGCTTGCTTTCGGCGAGCTTCTCGGTCGCGCGATGCAGCAGACCGATGTGCGGGTCCGCCCGTTCGATCACTTCGCCGTCCATTTCGAGCACGAGTCGCAGGACGCCGTGCGCCGACGGGTGCTGGGGCCCGAAGTTCAGCGTGAAGTTCTGGATTTCGGGCACGCTTCAGCTCTCCGCCGCACTCTCGTCCGCCGGCGCATGCGGCCGCTGCGCCTCGTTGCGGATGACCCTGGGAACGAGCACCCGGGGCTCGATACTCACCGGCTCGTAGATCACCCGCTGCTTTTCGGGGTCATAGCGCATCTCGACTTCGCCCGAGAGCGGGAAATCCTTGCGGAAAGGGTGCCCGACGAAACCGTAGTCGGTGAGGATACGGCGCAGATCGGGGTGGCCCTCGAACAGGACCCCGAAGAGATCGAATGCCTCTCGTTCGTACCAGTCGGCGCTCGGCCACACCCCCACCACGGAAGGCGCCCTGGGGGGATCGCCCGTCGCATAGGTGCGAAGGCGAAGCCTTGCATTGTGCTCATGCGACAGGAGCTGATAGGCGAGTGCGTATCGCGACGGCTTCGTCGGGGGTGCGCTTCGCGCGTGCTCCTGTACCCCACGGGAGAACCCCGCACCGGATGCTCCCTCGCTGGTTTCCCAGTCGGCCGCGCCGTAGTCCAGATAGTCCACCGCGCACAGGTCCACCAACTGGGCGAAGTGGAGTCCGGGATCGTCTCGCAGAACGAGACAAGCATCGACGAGCCTCTCGGCCGCCAACTCCACTATCACCTGGCCCGCCGCAATGTGGATGGCGTCGCGCTCGCAGGCGATACCTTCGCCGACCCGCTCCGCCAGAGCGTGAGGATCGATCGCCATCAGAGGACCGCACGCCGCGACGGCATGGAGTGTGCGTCAGAGGACATCCGCTTGCTAACGCGCGATCGTGTTGGTGCGACGAATCTTGTTGTGCAGCTGCAAAATGCCGTAAAGCAGCGCCTCTGCGGTAGGCGGACATCCTGGCACGTAGACGTCCACGGGCACGATCCGGTCGCAGCCGCGCACCACCGAGTAGGAGTAGTGGTAGTAGCCGCCGCCGTTCGCGCAGGAGCCCATCGAGATCACCCACCGAGGCTCGGACATCTGGTCGTAGACCTTGCGCAGCGCGGGCGCCATCTTGTTGACGAGCGTACCCGCCACGATCATCAAGTCCGACTGCCTCGGGCTGGGGCGAAACGTGATTCCGAAACGATCGAGGTCATAGCGTGACGCGCCCGCGTGCATCATCTCGACCGCACAGCAGGCGAGACCGAAGGACATCGGCCACATCGAGCCCGTGCGTGCCCAGTTGATCACGCGGTCTGCGCTCGTGGTGATGAAGCCCGGTCCGATGTGGCCCTCTATTCCCATTCGAGCGCTCCCTTCTTCCATTCGTAAATGAAGCCGATCACCAGGACCGCCAGGAATGCCATCATCGCCAGGAATCCGAAGGTTCCGATCTGGTCGAGCACCACGGCCCAGGGGAACAGGAATGCGATCTCGAGATCGAAGATGATGAACAGAATGGCAACCAGGTAGTAGCGCACATCGAACTTCATCCGCGAATCCTCGAACGCCTCGAATCCGCACTCGTAGGCGAGAGCTTCTCGGAGTCGGGACGCCTCGGCCCGATAATGGAGCCCGCGAGAATCATCGCCGCACCGAGCCCGAGGGCGATGACGATGAACACGAGGACAGGCAAGTAGTTCTGCAGCATGGACCGCCGCAATCCGCACGTGTGAAGAATCTCAACGAAAGCGGACTTTAGGCTACGGCTAGTCCGAGTGTCAAACCGAGACACCCCCCGCGCCAAGAAATTTATTCCACCCAAACAATAAGTTACAGCGCAAACCGACCCTCTTCAATCCTGGTCCGGGAAGAGGGAGGCCACCTCCCCCCATGGCGCAAGCGTGACGTGGCCGGGCCTGCGGCCAGGAACGTGAAAACCACCCCTTCGGTGTCCACTCGGGGACCCCGAACCAGGCGGCTTTCGATGAATGGTGCCGAAGGCCGGATTCGAACCGGCACACCCGAAGGCACTACCCCCTCAAGATAGCGTGTCTACCAATTCCACCACTTCGGCATTGTGCGTCCTGGCTGCCCGGCCCTTGATGATCACCCTCAAGAGCCCTGTTCTTCAAGCGTTTCCGGCAGGTTCGGTACGTCAGCGGGGCCGCTTTCGCCCTCGTCGGCGGGGAGCGTGACGAATCCTTCCCCCGTCCCCTGGCTCATACCCTCTTCCTGATAGCGCTCCACCACGCTCTGACTCCGGGTCGAAGCTTCCCGGGCAAGGTACGCAAGCCCGATGCTGTTCACGAAGAACACCGCGGCGAGGACGGCGGTCATGCGGGTGAGCAGGGTCGCCGGTCCACGGGATCCGAAGACGGAACCCGCCCCGCCACTGCCGAATGCGGCGCCCGCGTCCGCGCCCTTGCCCTGCTGCAGGAGCACGAGACCGATCACTCCCACCGCAATGAGAACCTGGACGACCAAGAGAATCTGGTGCATTTTGCAGCCTCAGCCAGCAAGACGGCAGATCTTAATGAATTCATCACCGTCTAGCGATGCCCCCCCGATGAGTCCGCCGTCCACATCGGGCATCGCGAAAAGCCGTCCCGCGTTGTCCGCCTTCACGCTCCCCCCATAGAGGATCCGGATCTCGAGCGCGAGCTCCCGGTCGTGAGTTGCGAGGTGCGAGCGGATGAACGCGTGCACCTCCTGGGCTTCTTCCGGACTCGCGGTGCGGCCGGTCCCGATCGCCCACACGGGTTCGTACGCAATCACCCCGGCCGCCAGTGCCTGCGCTCCACAGTGCAGGACCACCGCGTCCAACTGCCGCTTCACCACATCGGTGGTGGCGCCGGATTCGCGCTGCTTGAGCGACTCGCCGAGGCAGAGAATGGGGATCAGGGCTGCTTCTTGCGCTCGCCGATACTTCCTGGCCACCCGCTCATCCGACTCCGCGTGCCGGCTGCGGCGCTCCGAATGTCCGACAATCACGAATCGGCAGCCGACATCGGCCAGCATTTCCGCCGATACGTCGCCGGTGCTCGCGCCGTCGCCCCATTCGCAAAGATCCTGCGCGCCAAGCGCAATTCGCTCCCCCTCGAGGCGCCCCGCGACGCCCGGGAGGTGAACGAAGGGCGGACAGAGAACCACCTCGGCCGGGCACTGCGCCGGGATTCCGCCCGCGACCCGGGCGGCGAGCGCGGTCGCGCGCTCAAGGCGCCCGTTCATCTTCCAATTACCGACAACCAGAATGCTGCGCATCGTGCTCTCCCGGGTGCAGAAGAATCCAGTCCGTAGTCGTTAGTCGGAGAACCCTTGCGACCAAAGGCGGCGCCGGTCAGGTAGAGAGTTCGCTCCTCACCATTCCCGCGAGCGCCTGCGCCAGCTCCTCGACCCGCTTCCCGTCGCAGCCTTCGACCATGACCCTCACCAGGGGTTCGGTTCCGGAACGCCGCAACAGCACTCTGCCCTCGGACCCGAGCTCGCTCCGCGTGACTCGCACCGCATCCTGGATCCTGGGGCAATCGAGGGGATCGCGGGAATGCGAGACCGTCACGTTGACGAGCGACTGCGGGTACTTCTCCATCCCCCGGCGAAGCGCGTGCAGAGGCAGGCGACTCGCTCGCATGGCCCGCAAGACCTGCAGCGCGGCGACGATGCCGTCCCCGGTGGTCACCCGATCCAGACAAATAATGTGACCGGACACCTCCCCCCCCAGGAGGCATCCCCGCTGCTTCATCATCTCCAGAACGTGACGGTCGCCGACCCTGGCCCGGTGCAGTGCGAGGCCCAACTTCTCCAACGCCACCTCGAGTCCGCGGTTGCTCATCACGGTACCCACCACCGCGCGATCCGGAGCGCCGAGTTCGCGGCGCGAACGCGCAATCATGAAGAGAAGTTCGTCTCCATCCAGGACTGCGCCCTTCCCGTCGACCATCAGCACCCGATCGCCATCGCCATCGAGCGCGATGCCGAGGTCTGCGCCTCTCTCCCTCACCGCGCCCTGCAGGAGCGTGGGGGAGAGGGCTCCCAGTCCCTTGTTGATGTTCAGTCCATCGGGCTCCACCCCGATCGCGGTGACCGAAGCGCCCAGCTCGGCGAGCACGTTCGGCGCGATGTGATAGGCCGCGCCGTGGGCGCAATCCACTACGATCTCCAGGCCCCTGAGGTCGAGATCCGGAGGCAGGGTGCTCTTGCAGAACTCGATGTAGCGGCCCGCCGCATCGGAGACTCGCTCCGCCTTGCCCAGCTTCTCCGACTCGACGGTGAGCATGGGACGATCGAGTGCCGATTCGATTTCCTCTTCGAGCGCATCGGGGAGCTTGTTGCCGTCCGCACCGAAGAATTTCACGCCGTTGTCGTGGTAGGGATTGTGCGACGCGCTGATGACGATTCCCGCCCGGGCATGAAAGGTGCGCGTGAGATAGGCCACCGCGGGCGTCGGCATCGGTCCCAGCAGGCGTACATCGACCCCCGCCGCGATCAATCCCGCTTCGAGCGCCGACTCGAACATGTACCCCGATATCCGGGTGTCCTTGCCGATCAGCACGCTGGCGCGTTCGTCGGCGCAGAGCACGCGTCCGGCCGCCCACCCCAGCTTGAGCATGAAATCCGCGGTCACGGGAGGACGGCCTACCGGTCCGCGGATACCGTCGGTCCCGAACAGGCGTCGTCTGTCCATCATCGCGCCAGTGATCGGATTTCCACGATTACGTTGTCCCGCCCCGACCAAGGCAGGCGCGAACGCGGCACCGCAACGCCCGCGGCGTTTTCAGTGCAGGCTGGCGGGACCGCCGATCTCGCCCGGACTCGAAGACGGGTTCGGGGGCTCTTCCTCGGCCACCCCCGCGCCTCCGTCCGCCGGAGTGTCGTCGCCCCAGTCCTCGGGGGGACGTGGTTCCCGGTCCGCCATGATGTCGCCGATCTGGTTCGAGTCCAGGGTTTCGTACTTGAGCAGGGCTTCCGCCATCATGTGCAGGCGGGTCATGTTCTCGCCCAGAAGGTGCTCGGCCCGCTGGTAGTTCCGGTCGATGATGTTGCGCACTTCCTCGTCGATCAGGTGCGCGGTCTCGTCGGACACCAGCTTGTGCTTCGTCACGCTGTGTCCGAGGAACACCTCGCCTTCTTCCTCGGTATACGTCAGAGGGCCGAGCTTCTCGGAGAGCCCCCAGCGGGTAACCATGTTTCTCGCGATCTCGGTGGCGTACTTGATGTCGCTGCTCGCCCCGGTAGTGACGTGCTGCGCCCCGAAGATCAGTTCTTCGGCGATGCGCCCTCCGAACATGCTCGAAATGCGGCTCTCGAGACGTTCCCTGCTGTCGCTGTAGCGGTCCTCCTCGGGAAGGAACATGGTGAGACCGAGGGCGCGGCCCCGAGGAATGATGGTGACCTTGTGCACGGGATCGTGAGAGGGCACGAGAAGACCGACGATGGCGTGACCGGCCTCGTGGTAGGCGGTCAGCTTCTTCTCGTCATCGTTCATCACCATGGACTTGCGCTCGGCGCCCATCATGATCTTGTCCTTGGCCTTCTCGAAGTGCTCCATTTCCACCGTGCGTCTATTGCTGCGGGCGGCAAAGAGGGCGGCCTCGTTGACGAGATTCGCAAGGTCCGCGCCCGAGAATCCCGGCGTTCCCCGCGCGATCACGTTCGGCTCCACCGCCTTGTCCAGGGGCACCTTGCGCATGTGGACCTTGAGAATCTGCTCTCGACCGCGGATGTCGGGCAGTGGCACCACCACCTGGCGATCGAAGCGTCCCGGGCGGAGCAGAGCCGGATCGAGCACATCCGGGCGGTTGGTCGCGGCGATGACGATGACCCCCTCGTTGCCGTCGAAACCGTCCATCTCCACCAGGAGCTGATTCAGGGTCTGCTCGCGTTCATCGTGTCCACCGCCGAGGCCGGCTCCGCGATGCCGGCCGACCGCATCGATCTCGTCGATGAAAATGATGCAGGGGGCATGCTTCTTGGCCTGCTCGAACATGTCGCGGACCCGCGAGGCGCCCACGCCGACGAACATCTCGACGAAGTCCGAACCGGATATCGTGAAGAACGGCACCTTGGCCTCTCCCGCGATCGCGCGCGCGAGAAGCGTCTTGCCGGTACCCGGAGAACCCACCATCAACACGCCGCGGGGGATCTTGCCGCCGAGCTTCTGGAACTTGGACGGATCGCGCAGGAAATCCACCAGCTCCGAGACTTCCTCCTTTGCCTCGTCCACGCCCGCCACGTCGGAGAAGGTGACCTTCACCTGATCTTCGCCGAGCAGCCGGGCCCGGCTCTTGCCGAAGGACAGCGCGCCGCGACCGCCTCCCCCGCCCTGCATCTGGCGCATGAAGAAAATCCACACACCGATGAGCAGCAGCATCGGGAACCATGAGATGAAGATCTGCATGAGCACCGACTGCTGCTCGGGGGGACGGGCGTCGATCACCACGCCGTACTCGAGGAGGTCCGAGATGAGGGCGGTGTTGTCCATCTCGGGGATGTAGGTCTGGAATCGCTCGCCGGTCTGGTAGATGCCTTCGATGTTGCGGCCTTCCACCACCACCTTCTGCACCCGGCTGTGCTTGGCGTCCTCGAAGAAGCGGGAGAACTCCACCTGCGCAGGCGCCGCCCGACGCGGTCCGAAGTTGTTGAACACGGACATCAGCACCAGGGCGATGACCACCCAGAGAATGAGATTCTTGGCCATTGCGTTCAGTCGGCTTCCTGAGCGGATTTTTCCAACCGGATCGGCATGATACCGGAAGCGCTTTCCATACTATAGCCCGAAGCCCTTGGCCATCAGATAGATCTCGGAGGAGCGAGGCTTCGACGCCGCCGGTTTGCGAACCCGTACCGAGGAGAATCTCCGCATCAGCTCCCGGCGCAGACCGCGCGTTTCCGGACACTCGAATACCTTCATCAACAGGGCCCCTCCCGAGACCAGCCACCGCGGCGCGGTGGCAATCACTCCTTCGGCAAGCTCCAGACTCATCGCCGTGTCGGCGACTCCGATGCCTTCCAAGTTGGGAGCCATGTCGGACAAAATCAAGTCCGCCGCCTCGCCCTCCATCGCATCGCGAAGCGCTTCGTGGGTGGCGGCGTCGCCGAAGTCCCCCTGCACGAAGCGCACTCCCGGCAGCGCGTCCATGGGCAGGAGGTCAAGCGCCACCACTCGGCCTCGCCGCCCCACCCGCGAGGCCGCGACCTGCGACCACCCGCCGGGAGCGGCCCCGAGGTCGAGCACCCGCTCTCCCGGGCGCAGCAAGTGCTCGCGATCCGCGATTTCCAGGAGTTTGTAGGCGGCCCGGGAACGGTAGCCCTCCGCTCTCGCCTTGCGCACGAAGGGGTCCCGGTCGTGTTGCGAGATCCAGTCGCGGGAGCGGCGCCGTGTCACGGGCCCCGCCTCGCTGCCGCGCCCCTCAAACGTACCCCACCTCGAGAATCTCGTACTCGATCTCGCCGGCGGGGGCCCGGACCACCGCGACGTCTCCTTCCCGCTTGCCGATCAAGGCCTTTGCCAGTGGCGAGGTCACCGAGATGAGCCCTTCGTCGATGTCGGCCTCCATCTCTCCCACGATCTGGAAACGCACCTCTTCATCGGTCTCGAGGTTGCACAGTCCCACCACGACTCCGAACACCACCTTGCCCTCGGTCTTCATGGTGCGCGTATCGATGACTTCCGCGCGGGACAGGCAATCCTGAATCTCCGCGATGCGTCCTTCGCTGAAGCTCTGCTCCTCCTTCGCCGCGTGGTACTCGGCGTTCTCCCGCAAGTCGCCGTGCGCGCGCGCCTCGGCAATCGCCTTGATGATGCGGGGCCGCTCGACCGTCTTCAGGCGCTGCAACTCCTCCTTGAGTCTCCGGGCGCCCTGAACGGTGATGGGGACGCGTTTCATGCCACCTCCTCGTGAAGGTCCTGCAGCCGACTCACGTCGGTCACGTGAAGCTCGCGCATCCCGAGCACCGTCGCCTTCGCTCCCGCGACCGTGGTCGTGTAGGCGACTCCGTGCTGCAGCGCGGCGCGGCGAATGGCGTACGAATCGCCTACCGCCAGACTTCCTTCGGTAGTGTTCACGATAAAGTCGATTTCACCGTTCTTCAACAGATCGACGATGTGGGGTCGACCTTCCGCCACCTTGTTGACGACATCGCACTTCACCCCCGCGGCACGCAGGGCGCCCGCGGTCCCGCGGGTGGCCACGATCTCGAAGCCCAGGGCCCGAAGGTCGTCCGCCACTTCCACCGACTGCGCCTTGTCGCGATCGCGAACGCTCACGAAGGCGCGGCCCTTGTAGGGGAGATCGGCCCCCGCCGCGAGCGCCGCCTTGGCAAAGGCCTGTCCGAATCGACGGCCCACGCCCATCACTTCGCCGGTGGACTTCATTTCCGGGCCGAGCAGGGTGTCCACTCCGGGGAATTTGACGAAGGGGAACACCGCCTCCTTGACCGAGAAGTACGTGGGAGTCGGGCATTCCCCGATGCCTTGCTCGGCGAGGCTTCGTCCGATCATGCAAAGCGCCCCGATCCGCGCGAGCGATCTGCCGGTCGCCTTCGAAACGAAGGGCACGGTGCGCGAAGCCCGGGGATTGACTTCCAGGACGAAGATATCCTCCCCGCACACCGCAAACTGCACGTTCATGAGCCCGATCACCTTCAAGGCCCGGCCGAGCTGTCGCGTCTGCGCCCGGATTCGCTCCTGCACTTCAGCGCCAAGGGTGCACGGGGGCAGCGAGCAGGCCGAGTCTCCGGAGTGCACGCCCGCCTGCTCGATGTGCTCCATGATTCCGGCCACGATCACTTCCCGGCCGTCGGAGACCGCATCGACATCGACCTCGATGGCATCTTCGAGGAAGCGGTCCAGCAGCACCGGCGAGGACTCCGAGACGTTCACCGCCTCCTTCATGTACCCCTCGAGCTCCTGCTCCCGGTAGATGATCTTCATCGCCCGCCCCCCGAGAACATAGGACGGACGCACCACGAGGGGGTAGCCGATCCGGGAAGCCATGAGCCCCGCCTCCCCGGCGGTGCGCGCGCTGCGGTTCTCGGGCTGCCTCAGACCGAGCCGTTCGATGAGCCCCTGAAACCGGTCCCGATCTTCCGCCAGATCGATAGAGTCCGGCGAAGTGCCGATGATCGGGGCGCCCGCCGCCTCGAGCGCCCGCGCAAGCTTGAGCGGTGTCTGTCCGCCATACTGGACGATGATGCCCCGCGGCCTTTCCTTCTCGACGATCTCCAGCAGATCCTCGAGCGTCAGGGGCTCGAAGTAGAGGCGATCCGAAGTGTCGTAGTCCGTCGAGACCGTCTCGGGATTGCAGTTGACCATGATCGACTCGAAGCCGGCTTCCCGAACCGCGAGTGCGGCCTGAACGCAGCAGTAATCGAATTCGATTCCCTGGCCGATACGATTCGGACCTCCTCCGAGCACCATGATCTTGGCCCGGTCCGTGGGATCCGACTCGCACTCCTCCTCGTAGGTGGAATAGAGATAAGCGGTCGAGGATCGGAACTCCGCCGCGCACGAATCGACCCGCTTGTACACCGGGCGCACGCCGAGAGCATGACGGCGCGCGCGAATCTCGGACTCCTCCGTGCCAAGCAAGGCGGCGAGTCGCCGATCCGAGAACCCCTTGCGCTTGAGGCGCAGGAGCTCCGATGCGTCGAGCTCGGCGAGACCCGCGCGCCTCAGAGCGGACTCGATATCCACCAGCTCTTCGATCTGCGCCGCGAACCAGGGATCGAATGCGGACAGTTCGCACACCTCCCGCAGCGTGAACCCGTGTCTGAACGCATCGGCGACATAGCGAATCCGATCCGGCCCCGGCGCCTGCAGCTCTCCGCGCAGGAGCGCGTCCACGTCTTCGCCCTCGTCGCCGGCGACGATCTCATCGAGCCCCGCGAGCCCCGTCTCCAGACTGCGCAACGCTTTCTGCAGGGACTCCTGGAAGCCGCGTCCCATCGCCATCGCTTCGCCCACCGAGCGCATCTGGGTGCTCAGCCGGGGCTTTGCTTCGGGAAACTTGTCGAAATTGAAGCGGGGCACCTTGGTGACCACGTAATCGATGCTCGGCTCGAAGGAAGCCGGCGTGACGCCGCCGGTAATCTGGTTGTCGAGCTCGTCGAGGGTGTAACCGACCGCAAGCTTCGCCGCCACGCGAGCGATGGGAAACCCGGTCGCCTTGGAGGCGAGAGCCGAGGATCGCGACACTCGAGGATTCATCTCGATCACCACCAGACGGCCGTTCCCGGGATGCACCGCGAACTGGACGTTGGAACCGCCGGTATCGACCCCGACCTTCCGAAGCACGGCGATGGACGCGTCGCGCATCACCTGGTACTCCTTGTCGGTGAGGGTCTGGGCGGGAGCCACCGTGATGGAGTCGCCGGTGTGGACTCCCATCGCGTCCAGGTTCTCGATCGAGCACACGATGATGCAGTTGTCCTTTCGATCACGGACCACTTCCATCTCGAATTCCTTCCACCCCAGCAGCGACTCCTCGAGCAGAATCTCGCGGGTGGGAGACGCATCGAGTCCGCGTTCGCAGATCGCCGTGAATTCCTCCCGGTTGTAGGCGATGCCCCCGCCGCTTCCCCCGAGGGTGAAGGAGGGACGGATGATGGTGGGAAATCCGATCTCGCTCTGTATGCGCCTGGCGTCCTCCATGGAATGGGCGAGTTGCGAATTCGGCACCTCCAGATCGATGGCCCGCATCGCTTCCCGGAAGCGCTCACGATCCTCGGCGGTGTCGATCGCCTCGCGGCTGGCCCCGATCATCTCGACTCCGAACGCATCCAGCACTCCGAGACGGTGGAGATCGAGGGCGGTGTTGAGGGCGGTCTGTCCGCCCATGGTGGGCAGAATCGCGCCCGGGCGTTCGCGCTCGATGATGCGCGCCAGGGTGCGCCACTGAATCGGCTCGATGTAGGTCGCATCGGCCATTTCCGGATCGGTCATGATGGTGGCGGGGTTGGAGTTGGCGAGCACCACTCGATACCCCTCCTCGCGCAGCGCCTTGCAGGCCTGCGCACCGGAGTAGTCGAACTCGCAGGCCTGACCGATCACGATGGGGCCCGCTCCGATGATCAGGACGGACTCGAAGTCGTCTCGGCGCGGCACTATCCGATGCCCGCTTGCGATCCGGCGCCGGGGAACTCGTCCCCCGCCGACCGGTGCCGGGTGTTGCTCCCGCGTCGCGCCTCGCGCATCAGGGCGATGAACCGGTCGAACAGGGAGCGGATGTCATGCGGTCCCGGGCTTGCCTCGGGATGTCCCTGGAACCCGAAGGCGGGACGGTCCGTGAAGCGGATGCCCTGCAGGGACGCGTCGAAGAGGGAGCGATGGGTGGCCTCGATATTCGGGGGAAGGCTGGCCTCGTCGACCGCGAATCCGTGATTCTGACTGGTTATCACCACTTCTCCCGTCGCCAGGACCTGCACCGGATGGTTCGCGCCGTGGTGACCGAACTTCATCTTGCGGGTCCGCGCGCCGCCCGCGATCGCGAGGAGCTGGTGGCCGAGGCAGATGCCGAACACCGGCACCTCGCGGTCCAGAAGCCCCCGGATCGTCTCGATCGCATAGGAACACGCCTCCGGGTCACCGGGGCCGTTGGACAGGAAAACGCCGTCCGGCCGGTGCGCCAATACCTCTTCCGCGGGGGTCGTGGCGGGCACCACCCAGACCTCGCACCCGCTTGCGACGAGCTGGCGAAGGATGTTGCGCTTTATGCCGTAATCGAAGGCGACGACCCGAAACTCCGCGGGGGCGGGAGGCGATGCGACGAAACGGCCCCGCTCGGGGTTCCATTCCCACTCTCCCTCCGTGAACCCGTACCCGGCGGCGGTGCTGACCTCCCGGGCGAGATCCATTCCTTCCAGCCCGGGAAACTTCCGGGCCGCGCCGAGCGCGCGCTCTTCGTCGATCTCTCCTCCGGCCACGATGCAGCCCGCCTGCGCCCCTTTCTCGCGCAGAATGCGCGTGAGACGGCGGGTGTCGATTCCAGCGATGGCGACCACGCTACGCCGCCTCAGATAGGATTCGAGGTCCTCTTCCGCTCGCCAGCTGCTCGGTGGGGTGGGAGGTTCCCGCAGCACCAGCCCCGCCGCATGCACCGTATGCGCCTCGTCGTCGTCGCGGTTGGCGCCGACGTTTCCGATGTGCGGGCAGGTCAGGGTAACGATCTGCCGACAGTAGGAGGGATCGCTCAGGATCTCCTGGTAGCCGGTCATCGAGGTGTTGAACACCACCTCGCCCACCGAGGCGCCCTTCGATCCGATCGAGACGCCCCGGAACATGCTGCCGTCGGCCAGGGCAAGGAGCGCGCGTTTCATCATCCCGACGGCCAGCACGGGCCTTCGCCGCCCGCTCCCGCGCAAAGAGGCGCCACCCACGCAACGCGGCATGCGACAGGAGGACGAGGGCCACGGCCCCCGGCTCGCGCCCGCGCCGCGTGCTCATCGCCGAGTGCGCTTGAATGTCTCATCGACAGGGTATCGCGCACCCGGGGCGCGGCGCTCTGCGTGCGGAGGTCATCACAGACCCAGCACGTCCAGCATGTCGTACACACCGCAGGGCCGCCCCCTCACCCAGCGTGCCGCCCGAAGCGCCCCGGCCGCGTAGTTCATGCGGCTGGAGGAGCGATGGGTGATCTCGACGCGTTCGCCGGCGCCGGCGAAGAGCACGGTGTGTTCGCCGACGATGTCTCCCGCGCGAATCGTCTCGAAGCCGATCGTCTGGCGCTCTCTCTGCCCGGTGTGGCCCTCCCGGCCGAACACCGCGCATTCCCGGAGATCGCGTCCCAGCGCCTCGGCCACGACTTCCCCCATGCGAAGCGCCGTGCCCGAAGGCGCATCGACCTTGTGACGATGGTGGGCCTCGATAATCTCGATGTCGACCTCCTCGCCCAGCGCCCGGGCCGCGCTCGCGATCAGGCGCAGGCACAGATTCACGCCGACGCTCATGTTCGGCGCGAGCACCACGGGAATCCGCCTGGCGAGATCGCTCACCGCCGCCCTCTGCGCGGCGTCGAATCCGGTGGCGCCAATCACCGCCGGGCGCTCCCGGCGTACGCATTCCTCGAGATGGGTGAGTGCGCTTCGCGCGTTGCTGAAGTCGACCAGGACATCGAATGGCCCCATGTCCGAAGCGCGCTCGACCACGGCCACGCCCTGCTCGCCCACCCCGGCAAGCGTCCCGGCGTCCAGGCCGACGCCCTCGAGTCCCGGCTTCTCGAGCGCGGCCGCCAGGCGTGCGTCGTGCGCTTCGGAGAGCGCCCCGATTACCGCGCGCCCCATGCGCCCCGCCGCCCCCGCCACCGCGACCGCGATCGCGCTCATCCGGTCATCCCCTCGAAGAAGCGCTTGACCGAGTCCACCCAGGACGACTCCTTGGGGTCGTGGGTGCTCTTGCTGCCCCGCAGGGACTCGTCGAACTCCCGCAACAGCTCCTTTTGACGCGTGCCGAGCGCCACCGGGGTCTCCACATCCACTCGGCAGACGAGATCGCCGACCCCCTGCCCGCGCACCTGCTTGACGCCCTTGCCCCGCAGCCGGAACAGGCGGCCGGTCTGGGTCTCGGGTGGGATCTTCAGGTTCACTCGCCCGTTCAGGGTCGGGATCTCGAGATTGCCGCCGAGCGCGGCGGTAGCGAAGCTGATGGGCGCCGTACAGTACAGATGGGCGCCGTCGCGCACGAATATCTCGTGCTCGCGCACCGCGACTTCGACATAGAGATCGCCGGGTGGCCCGCCCCGCTCTCCGGGCTCCCCTTCTCCCGAGAGGCGAATCCGGTCGCCGGTATCCACTCCCGCGGGAATCTTCACCGAGAGGGTCTTGGTTTCGCGCACCCAGCCTTCGCCACGGCAAGTGCGGCAGGGGTCCGTGATGATCTGTCCCCGCCCGCGGCAGCGCGGGCAGGTCTGTTGAATCGAGAAGAAGCCCTGCTGCATCCGGACCTGGCCGGCGCCCTCGCAGGTCGTACAGGTCTGGGGCGACTTCCCGGCGGCGACTCCGCTTCCGGAGCACTGCCCGCAGCGCACCTTGGAAGGGATCCGCAGAGTGGTGGTGGTGCCGAAGACCGCGTCTTCCAGATCCATCTCGAGCTGGTGGCGAAGGTCCGCACCACGATTGACGCGGGCTCCTCCGCCCCGGGTTCCCAGTATGTCCCCGAAGACGTCGTCGAAGATGTCGCGGAATCCGGCGCCGCCGAATCCTCCCCCGGACGCGCCCCCCTCCAGGCCGGCATGGCCGAACTGGTCGTAGGCGGCCCGCTTCTTGGGGTCGGAGAGTACGTCGTGCGCCTCCTTGGCCTCCTTGAAGCGCTCTTCCGCCGTAGCGTCGTTGGCGTTGCGGTCGGGGTGGTACTTCATCGCGAGGCGCCGATACGCCTTCTTCAGGTCCGCGTCGCCGCAGTCCCTGGAGACGCCCAGCACCTCGTAGTAGTCACGCTTCGCCATCGTTCGTTCAGGTCAAATGCCTTCGTGACTTCACCGGCCGAACGGCGATGCGGCCCGGGCGTTGCGCTCCTTCGGACTGCGCCGCCCGAGAAACCGGCACTCCCCGGCCTGCGGCGTGGTCCGGCCTCCGCTTCGGATGCAAAGCTACCTCCGGTTCTCGTCCACCTCCTCGAATTCAGCGTCCACCGCATCGTCACCGGCGCCGGAGGTCGCACCATCGCTCGCCGCGCCGTCCGCACCGGGCGCACTCTGCTGCTTGTACACCCGTTCCGCCAGCTTGCCGGAGACCTCGGCGAGCGCCGCGGATTTGGCGGTGATGTCGTCCTTGTCGTCTCCCTCCATGGCGGTCTTGAGGGCCTCGATCTTCGACTCGACCTCGTTCTTCTCCTCTTCCTCCACCTGGTCGCCCAGATCCTTGAGGGCCTTGTTGGTGGCGTGGATCAGCCCATCCGCCTGATTGCGCGCATCGACCAGCTCGTGGAACTTGCGGTCCTCCTCCGCGTGCGCTTCCGCATCCTTGACCATCTTGTCGATCTCGTCGTCGGAGAGCCCGCTCGAGGCCCGGATGACGATGGACTGCTCCTTGCCCGTCGCCTTGTCCTTGGCCGACACGTTGAGGATGCCGTTCGCGTCGATGTCGAAGGCGACCTCGATCTGCGGCACCCCTCGCGGAGCGGGGGGGATGTCCGCCAGGTCGAAGCGGCCGAGCGACTTGTTGCCGGCCGCCACGTCGCGTTCTCCCTGCAGAACATGCACCGTGACCGCGGTCTGGCCGTCCTCCGCGGTGGAGAACACCTGCTGGGCCTTGGTCGGGATGGTGGTGTTCTTCTCGATGAGCTTGGTCATCACTCCGCCCAGCGTCTCGATTCCGAGCGACAGGGGAGTGACGTCGAGGAGCAGCACATCCTTGACGTCTCCCGCGAGCACCCCGGCCTGGATCGCCGCGCCCATGGCCACCGCCTCGTCCGGATTCACGTCCTTGCGCGGCTCGCGGGCGAAAATCTCCTGCACCATCTCCTGGACTTTCGGCATGCGGGTCTGCCCTCCGACGAGTATCACGTCGGAGATATCGGAGGGACTGAGATTGGCATCGGCGAGCGCCGTCTTGCAGGGCCCGGTGGTGCGCGCGATGAGGTCTTCGACCAGAGACTCGAGCTTCGCCCGGGTGAGCTTGATGTTGAGGTGCTTGGGGCCGCTCGCATCCGCGGTGATGTAGGGCAGGTTGATCTCGGTCTGCTGGCTGGAGGAGAGTTCGATCTTGGCTTTCTCGGCCGCCTCCTTGAGACGCTGCAGGGCAAGGGGATCGTTGTGGAGATCTATCCCCGACTCGCGCCGGAACTCGTCGGAGAGATAGTCGATGATGCGCAGATCGAAGTCCTCCCCGCCGAGGAAGGTGTCGCCGTTGGTCGAGAGCACTTCGAACTGGTGTTCGCCGTCGACCTCCGCGATCTCGATCACCGAGACATCGAATGTCCCGCCGCCGAGATCGTACACCGCGATCCTCGAATCGCCGCGGTTCTTGTCCATGCCGTAAGCGAGCGAGGCGGCGGTGGGCTCATTGATGATCCTCTTGACATCGAGGCCGGCGATGCGGCCAGCGTCCTTGGTCGCCTGACGCTGGGAGTCGTTGAAGTAGGCGGGAACGGTGATCACCGCCTCGTTCACCGGCTCGCCGAGGAAGTCCTCGGCCGTCTTCTTCATCTTCATGAGGACCCGCGCCGAGATCTCGGGGGGCGCCATCTTCTTGCCGCCTCCCATCACCCACGCGTCGCCGTTGTCGGCCTTGACGATCTTGTAAGGCACCATCTCGATGTCGCGCTGCACCACCTTGTCGCCGAAGCGGCGTCCGATCAGACGCTTGATGGCGAAGAGGGTGTTCTCGGGGTTGGTGACGGCCTGGCGTTTGGCGGACTGCCCCACCAGCACCTCGTCGTCCTTGGCAAAGGCGACGATGGACGGCGTCGTGCGGTCCCCTTCGCTGTTCTCCGTGACCCGCGGCTTGCCGCCATCCATGACCGCCACGCACGAATTCGTCGTGCCGAGGTCAATGCCGATAATCCTGCCCATGTCCAATTCTCCGTCGAAGCCTGCCGGAGTCGACGCCCGTTCACTTTGCGCGCCGAGACTCCTGAATGCGTTCGATATTTGGGTACGTCGCCTTCATTTCAAGCCTGCCGCCGGCCGCTCACCTGGCCACCACCACGAGCGCGGGCCGCACCAGTCGTTCGTTCAACCGGTAGCCTTTCTGGATCACGTCGAGAACGCTGCCCGACCGGCCCTCCTCGCCTTCTCGCATCGACATCGCCTGGTGCAGCTCGGGATCGAAGGGTTCCCCGGAAGGGTCGATCACCTCGATCCCCAGCTTGTCGAAGGCGGTCGTCATCAGCTTGAGGGTGAGCTCCATCCCTTCGCGCACCTGCGCGACGCCGGCATCGTCGCCGGCGGCCGAGATCCCGAGCTCCAGGCTGTCGCGCACGGGAAGCAACTCGTTCACGAAGCGCTCCAGGCCGTAGCGGTGGGCGTTCGCGACATCGCGTTCCGCGCGCTTGCGCACGTTGTCGAGCTCCGCCCGGGCCCGCAGGGCCATCTCCATGTGTTCGCGCGCCTCGCGGCGGGCCTCCTCGAGCGCGCGCGCCAGCTCCTCCGGCGACCCCGGATCGGCGGCCGGCGAAGGATCCTCCGAACCCTGGCCCTCGATCGGGGCGGGGTTCTCGATTGCCTCCGCGCTCTCGCCCGCCACGGCGCCTTCGGAGTCCTCGGTGCCGGGGACACCGCTCGACTGCGCGGGCGCCAATTCCTCCGACTCCCGAACCCCGGCGCCCTTCGAGGTCTCTTTCTCGTCCCCGGTCCGGGAACCCTCGGGTCTTTCCTCGCTCATCGCTATCCTGCTCCCTCGCGCCTGTGGTCTTCAGACCAGATGCCGGCCCGCGCCCGAGCGTGAACCCGGGTGGTCGCCGCCACGCCTGGCGATATGGGGATCAGTGTTCCCGGTTCAAGGCGGCGGTCACGAGACGGGCGGTGATATCCACGACCGGCACCACCTTCTCGTACGCCATGCGCGTCGGTCCGATGACTCCGAGCACTCCGATCACCTGACCGTCGGACTCGTAGGGAGACGTGACGACGCTGAACTCGTCGAGTACTTCGTAGCCGCACTCCTCTCCGATGAAGATGTGCACGCCTTCGCTGCGCAGGCACTGATCGAGCAGATGGAGGATGTCCTGTTTCCGGTTGAAGGCCTCGAAGAGCTGGCGCAGCTTGTCCATGTTCGCAAGGTCGTCGTACTCCATCAGATGCGTCTGGCCCGCGACCACGAAGTCCCCCTCCGAGGCGGGTGGGACCTCGAACGCCTTCTCCGCCATTTCCACCACCACCGCGGTCATTCGGTTCATGCTCTCGCGATCGCGGCGCAATTCGTCGACGATCCGCTCTCGAATCAGAGTGAGGCTCTGGCCCGCGCAGATCTCGTTCAGATAGTTGGCCACTTCCTGGAGTTCGGCGGGCGAGTAGCGGCGCTTCGTCCTGATGATGCGGTTCTGCACGGCGTGCTCGTTGACCACGAGAATGACCAGCACGCGCTTGTCGGAGAGCGACAGGAACTCGACGTGGCGCAGAATCACCTGCTCCTGCCGGGGCAGCATCACGATTCCGGCGAGGTGGGTGAGCTCCGAGAGCAGTGAGGAGGTCGTCTCCGCCAGGGTATCCTCCCGATCCGCGGCGTGAACCCGTTCCTCGAGATCTCTCACCTCCGCGTTCGCGAGCGGCTGGGTGTGGAGCATGGTGTCGACGAAGAGGCGATACCCCTGCACGGTGGGGATCCGTCCCGCCGACGTGTGAGGGGCCGAGAGCAGGCCGAGGTCTTCCAGGTCCGCCATGACGTTGCGGATCGTCGCGGGGCTCAGCGCCCGGCCGGAATCCCGGGCCAGCGTGCGGGAACCCACCGGTCGGCCTTCCCGGATGTAACGGTGCACGAGTCGCTTGAAGAGATCCTCGGCCCGCTCGCTCAGCACGCCGCGTTGCGCGGGTCGCGTTGCCATGCCTTGCACTCCCGTCCCGATCGACTCAGCGCAGCGACGGCGCTCCCGGAGTCGGGCTTGCGTACCACCCTCCTTTCGCTCGATTCATCGACCCCTCGATCCTCAAAGATCCTCCACGCCGCCCCGCGGCCGGGCGGGGCGCCGCTCGGCCGTCATTCGCATCGGACGCACCCGCGAATGTAACACCGCGTTCACACCAAATTGAAACAAGGGGCTCGCCGGCGTCGCGGCGCCATCGCGCCACCGAGGCGCCGCGCCCCGGGCCCCCGATGCCCGGCTACAATGTGCCGCGCGCACACGGGCGGCGCCCCCATCGCGCCGCCCGCTCCCCGGCGGCCGGAAACCGAAAGCGACCAGGAACCTCGGGGGCTCGCTCTCATCCGAGAATCGCCATGTTCGAGAGCATCGGTCTCATCAGCAAGCCCGGCGACGAGAAGGTCGCCGACACCCTGGCTCGTCTTGTGGAGTTCCTCCACAGCCGCGCGGTGCGCTTCGTGCTGGATCGCAGCAGCGCCGCCTACCTACCGGGCAGAGGCGAGTGCGTGGCGAGCCGGGAAGAGCTCGCAAGGCAATGCGATCTCGCAATCGTCATTGGAGGGGACGGCACCTTTCTGGGCGCCGCGCGTTCCCTGGCGGGATACGAGGTCGCGCTGCTCGGCATCAATCTGGGCCGCCTCGGATTCCTCGCCGACATCATGCCCGACGAGATTGTCGTTCGGGTCGGCGAGATCCTCGACCAGCGCTTCGACGAGGAGCGGCGCCTCATGATCGAGGCGCTGGTGACACGCGCCGGCGAGGTGGTGGCGCGTTTCGACGCACTCAACGAAGTGACCGCGCACAAGGCCGAACTCGCCCGGCTGCTCGAGTTCGGGACCTATATCGACGGGCGCCTGGTGTACAACCAGCGCTCCGACGGACTCATCGTCTCGACCCCGACCGGCTCGACCGCCTACGCGCTCTCCGGCGGCGGGCCGATACTGCACCCCCACCTCGACGCCATCGTACTCGTGCCGATATGTCCTCATGCCCTCGGCAGTCGGCCCCTCGTGGTGCATGCCGCAAGCGAGATCGAGATCCGCATGGAAGCCCGGGACAATCCGCTCGCCCACCTCACCTGCGACGGGCAGAGCTCGATGGAGCTGGCCCACGGCGACCGCATCACGATACGCCGCAAGGCCTCTCCGGTGCGCCTGATTCATCCCGCCGGGCACGATCACTACGCCACCCTGCGCGCCAAGCTGCACTGGGCGCACGAGCCATGAACGCGTCCTGAGTCGGACGCCGCGGAGAAGAGTCCTCGAGCGCCGTTGCGATGCTCACCCACCTCCATCTGCGCGACTTCGCCATCGTCGATCGCCTGGATCTCGAATTCGGTCCGGGACTGACGGTTCTCACCGGCGAGACCGGCGCCGGCAAGTCCATACTGATAGATGCCCTCAACCTGGTGCTCGGCGAGCGCGCCAGTCAGAACCTCGTGCGCAGCGGAGCCGCGAAGACGGAGGTCGCCGCGGTGTTCGCCCCGCCGGCGGGATCCGCCGCCTCTTCCTGGCTGGAAGAGAACGAGTTCGACGACGCGACGAGCGGCGGCGAATGCCTGCTGCGTCGCATCGTGACCAGGGAAGGCCGCTCGCGCGCGTACGTCAACGCGCGACCGGTCCCGGTCCAGATGCTTCGCGGTCTCGGGGAGCGCCTCGTTGACATCCACGGACAACACGCCCACCAGTCATTGCTGCGCCGCGATGTACAGCGTGACATCGTGGACGCGGGAGCCGCGGACCCCGAGGGCATCGAGGGTGTGAAGGCGAGCTACCGCCGCTACGCGGACCTCCTCGAAGAGCTGGAGGGCGGCTCGCGCCTCGCGGAAGCCCCGGAGGATCGGCGTCGCTTCCTCGCGTGGCAGATTCAAGAGCTGGAGGCGGTAAACCCATCGGCGCAGGAGTACGACGAAGTGGTGGAGGAGCAACGGGTCCTCGGCCACAGCGCGGAGCTCCAGGCCGCCAGCACCCGGGCCCTCGATGCCCTGGAGGGCGACGACACGGCGTCCGCCATCGAACGCGCCGGCTCCGCCGCGAGCGAAATTGCCCGAATGGCGCCCTATCTCCGGGAGAGCTCCGAGCTGGGCGAGCTCGTGGACAGTGCGATCATCCAGTTGCAGGAGGCGGCGGGGGCGATGCGACGCGCCCGGGATCGGCTTCACGCGGATCCCGCACGTCTCGCGCAGCTCGACGCACGAATCGAAGAGCTTCACGCGATGGCGCGCAAGCATCGGATCGAGCCTCGCGAGCTGGCCGGGGTGCTGGAGCGCCTGCGCCAGGAAGAGCAGTCCCTGGCGCGCATCGAAGAACGTCATTCGGAGCTCGAGGCGCTCCTTGCGGCGGCAATGAAGGAGTATCGCGCCGCTGCCCACCGCAACCACGCGCTTCGCGCCGATGCCGCCCGGGAGCTCGGAGCTCGAATCGAGGCGAACCTTCGCCAGCTCGGCATGCGCCATGCCCGCTTCCGGATCGACGTGCGGGAGGATCCGGAGCACCCCCCCAGCCCCCACGGTGGCGACCGAATCGAATTCCTCGTGAGCGCCAATCCCGGTCAGCCCCCCCGCGCCATCGCGCAGGTCGCCTCGGGAGGAGAGCTGTCACGCTTGAGCCTCGCCATCCGGGCTTCGGCCCACCGCGACATGGGAGCTTCCACGCTGATATTCGACGAAGTGGACGCGGGAATCGGCGCCCGGGCCGGGAGCATCGTCGGCAGCCGTCTGCGCGCGCTGGCGGATGGGCGTCAGGTGCTCTGCGTTACCCACCTGCCGCAGGTCGCCTCCCATGCGCACCACCACATCAGCGTGGAGAAGCATGCATCGGAAGACGGGACCACGACCGCGACCCGTCAGATCGCAGGCGAGCAGCGAGTACGCGAGCTGGCCCGGATGCTCGCCGGAGCCGAGCCGACCGCGAAAAGCCTCGACCACGCGCGGGAAATGCTCGGGCAATGCGCTCAGGCGCCCCCGCTATAATGTCGGCATGATCGGGGGGGCGCGCTGATGGGGGAACACGGCAGGGTGCTGCGCGTGCTTGCGCTGGCAGCCCTTCTGCTCACTACCGCGTGCGCCAAGGCGCCGCTCGGCGTCTACCGGATCGACGTCCAGCAGGGCAATGTGCTGAGCGAAGACATGCTGGCGCAGCTTGCTCCGGGAATGGAGAAGCGCAAGGTCCGCTTTCTCCTCGGCACTCCGGTGCTCATCGATACTTTCAACCAGGATCGCTGGGACTACATCTACACCTACTCCCGGGGCGGAGGCGCCATCGAACAACGCCGGATCACCCTCTTCTTCGCCGACGAGCGGCTCGAACGGATCGAAGGCGACGTCCACCGGGGAGATGAGCGCCGAGAGGTCGTCCGAGGCGAGACCCTGGTGCTGGTGCCCGAAGAAGAGAACTCGGAAGGATTCCTCCGGAGGCTCGGATCCGGTCTCGACTTCTTCAGGCCGGACCCGGCGTCCGATGACGACGCGCCCGCTCCGGCCGATTCGGAGTAATCGCCCGAAAACTCCGCCTACGCGAGTGAGGGCACGCGGCACTGCGTGAAGCTTTCCCGAGCCGACCCGGATGACGCTCCGGCGGGTGGGTCGACCATCCGAAGCGCACCGCGCCCACCGGACGGCACGCGGCACAACCCTCGCAGCCGGGCATCCTTTCCTCCGAGAGCCCCTCGGGGAATGCAGGAAGGCGCGAAGGTCAGTCCCTCTCCGGAGTTGAGGTCAAGCCCTTGCGACGCGCTTCTGATTGCGCTCTGGCCCGGGACCGGCGGCTTTCCTTGGGGTCCACCAGCAGGGGGCGGTAGATCTCCACCCGATCGCCCGGTCGCACCGGAGTCTCGGAGTCCATGCGGCGACCGAACACTCCAAGGTCCAGACTCCGCTGCATCACTTCGGGGAAGTCGGCGCAGATTCCCGACATCTCCACGACCTGACGAAGCGTCGTCCCTGGCGCTACCGAGACGCTTCTCAGAACCTGTCGGGAAGGTTCCGCCCAGGTGACTTCCACTTCGAAAGTGCGCACTACGAGCCGGTGACTCCGTCGCCGCCCCCGTAGCGTTGGCGTGCGCGGCGGCAGAAGGCATCCACGAGGGAGTCCGCGATGTTGCCAAAGACGGGATCGAGCAGAGTCTGCGCGGCGCGGTTGGAGAACGCGAAGTCGAGCTGGAGCAAGATGCGGCACCCTTGGCCGGCGAGGGGCTCGAATCGCCACTGCCCCTCCAGTCTCCGGAAAGGCCCGGCAACGAGGGAGATCTCGATGCTGCGCACGGGATGCAACGTGTTACGGGTCCGGAAGGACTTGCGGATCGGGCCCCGGGCGATCTCCAGGCTGGCCTCGACCTCGTTAGAGGAGCGCCGATGCACCGTCGCGCGGCTGCACCAGGGCAGGAAGTCCGGATAGTGTTCTATATCGTCCACGAGCGCATACATGTCCGCGGCTCGATGCGGCACGAGGGCACTGCGCTTGACGACGGGCACGAGGAGACTTGAGTCCGCGAGATTCGCATGGGACGGCACGGGCGGCGATTGTATCGGCGAAAGTCGCTGTGGAAGAATCCGGCTCCGATCCGGACACGTACGATGCCAGCGATGGGCAAGCGCAAGAAAAAGGGGACGTCGCCGTCGAACGTCATCGCGACCAACCGCAAGGCCCGGCACGACTACCGGATCGAGGAGACGCTGGAGGCCGGGTTGGTCCTGGAAGGCTGGGAGGTCAAGAGCCTGCGCCAGGGTCGCGCCCAGCTCCGTGACACTCACGTTCACCTCGAGAAAGGTGAGGCCTGGCTTCGAGGCGCCCACATCAGCGCCCTGCCGAGCGCTTCCACCCATGTGGACGCCCAGCCTGCTCGGGACCGGAAGCTGCTCCTGCACCGCCGGGAGCTCGACCGGCTCGTCGGCGCGATCGAAAGGCGGGGGTTCACCGCCATCGCCCTGAAGCTTTACTGGATACGGGGCCGGGCGAAGGCGCTCATCGGCACCGCGCAGGGGAAGCGCAAGCACGACAAGCGCGCCAGCGAACGCGACCGGGACTGGCAGCGTCAGCGCGAACGCCTGATCAAGAGCGCGGGATGACGCCATCGGGTCCTTGTTGTAGACTCCGATGTTGCCAATGGGGGCGACATGGTTTCGACGCGGGTAGCAAAACCCAAGGTGCATGCCGAGGAGCAGAACACCTCGTAAATCCATCTGCACACAACACAGTTGCCAACGACGACAACTACGCTCTGGCTGCTTGATGCAGCCAGCCTCTGACCAGCATGTGCTCGTGCGTGTCGGATCAGGGGTCAAACCTACATGAGCTCGCGGCAAAGGAGGCCCCGGCCTGACCCGCTAAACCCCAAGGGGCTGGCTGACCCGGTATCCTGCCCGTCGGAGACCGGTTCGGCGAGACAACGTAGACCGGGCTAAGCATGTAGAGCCGAAGGCGGAGTGCTTGCGGACGCGGGTTCGATTCCCGCCGCCTCCACCAGGTTCCCGGGGCGAGCCTCTGGTATTGACCCGCTATCGGGGACGCCCCGCCCCACGTTCGGGCAGCGGAGTCGACGCGATGGGAGACGACCCGTCGCTCAGGCGCCGGCGCACAGCCCCGGCAGTGCGTCCAGGGAGGTGATCACGGGAACGCCGCCGGGGTCGATCTGCGGCCACTTGCGGCGAACGGACCGGTGCTTCAGCCATATCGGTCTCATTCCCACCGCGCGCGAAGCGCAGACATCGAACGCGTAGTCATCGCCGACGTAGAAGCAGTCGCCGGGATCGACCTTCATCCGCTTCAGACAGTGCATGAAGGGTTGTGGGTCGGGCTTTGCGGGGATGCCGCCCTCTCCCGCGATGACGATGCATTCGAAGCGGCGCTCAAGATCCGGGAACTCGCCCAGCCGATGCGCGGCCCCGCCCGCCTGGCCCTGAGTATTGGAGATGAGGGCGAGGCGATGAGTCTCTGCGAGAGCCTCAAGGGTGCTCTGCGTTTCGGGAAACTCGCGAGTGAGCGCGTTGACCCGCTGCCAGTACTCCGTCTCCCATGCGCCGAGACGCCGGTCGTCGATGCTTCGCTCAAGCGCCTCGCACACCGCCCTCCATATCCGCGGCCGGGACAGACGTGAGCGTTCGTGGTGTGCCTTGCGCACCCGGCGATAGACGTCCATGAAGCGATCCCGCTCGACGCCCCGAAGGGCCGCGAAGATCTTGTCCTGCGCCTCCCTTTCGGCGCGGCGAAAGCCCTCGGCGGAGTCCACCAGGGTCTGGCCGAAGTCGAAGATGATCGCCTTCGCCTTCGCCATCGGCTCCGGAAGTGCGGAGTACCCGCGTTCCGCGCGCCTCCTCAGCCCTGACCGTACGCGCCAAGGTAGTCGCCGAAGAGCTCCTCGTCCGCCGGAATGTGCTCAGGGATTGGAATCGACAGCCACGTGTAGTTGAGGAAGTGCCGCCAGTCGATGTTGTCGCTGGTCATGTTGCCGGCCCAGCTCCCGCACCCCAGGGTATCGGTGGTCGGCTGCCCATTGAACCAGCTTCCGCTGTTGGCGGCCGCGTGGGGCATGTTGCAGTTGAGGCGTCCCACGTTGGCCTGAAGGGCGAGCTCAACCCGTCGCTCGTCGCGCTCGCTGTGCAGCGAGGCGGAGTGGCCGGCCCCGGAGAATTGCAGGATCCGGTTGAGGCGCTCGCACATCTCCGAGAAGTCGCGCCACTTCCACAGCGTCAGGGTCGGCGAGATCTTCTCTCCGGAAAAGCGGTCCGCGGGACCGATCTTCTCTCCGACGACCATCAGGAAACGGGTGTCCTCGGAGACCTCCAGTCCCGCCTTTTCGGCGATCCAGGTGGCGGACTTCGCCACCAGATCGCGGTTCAGGTGCTTGCCGTCGGGCCAGTAGAAGGTGCGCAGCTTCTCGCGTTCCTCGGTCGAGCAGAGATGGCCGCCGACCGCCTCCAGCTCCTCGATCATCTGGTCGTAGACGCTCTCCTCTACCGCCACCGCGTTCTCCGATGAACAGGAGGCGGAGTTGTTGGCGCACTTGGACTTGACGATCTTCTCGGCGGTGGCCCGCAAGTCCGCCGTATCGTCGATAATCGACACCACATTCCCGGCGCCCACGGTGTGGCACGGGGTCGCCGCTTCGTAGACGACCTTGACGAGGGCCGCGCCGCCGGTGGCCACCGCGAAGTCGCAACACTCCATGAGCTCGCGGGTCTTGTCGTGACTCGGCTGCCGGATGCACAGAGCCAGGTCTTCCGGCGCGCCCACTTTGCGCAGCGCCTTTCGAATGTGCAGAACACTCAGGTTGGAGCTGCCCGGGGTGCGCGGATGGGGCGAGACGATCATCGCATTGCGCGTCTTCAGCAGCGCGAGCCCGATGCAACACACCGTCGATTCGGGATTGGTGCAGGGCACGACGTTGGCCACCACCCCGAAGGGCTTGGCGAACTTGCGGATGCCCTTCTCCCGGTCTTCTTCGACGAGGTCGCAGGTGCGCGCGCCCTGCTGGTCACGCATGGTGCCCTTGGTCTTGTTCTGGACCTTGTGGAACTTGTCCTCGAAGACGCCGATGCCGGACTCGTCCACCGCCAGGCGCGCCAGTGCCTCGGCCGTCTCGGGCCGGGAGAGCTCGTATCCGACCGCCTGGCACACAAGGTCCACTTTCTCCTGAGGCCAGTTGCGGTACTCCTCGAACGCCGCTCGGGCGCGGCGATAGAGTTCGTGGATGTCGTCGTTGGCGTCGTTGGCGCCGGTCGCTGTGTGCTGCATGTTCGATGGTCTCGCGTATCGCCTGCCCCTGGGGACGAGGCTCAAATCTTCTTCCCGAGGGACCGTACGCCGGTCTTCTTGCTCGGGTCGTGGATCTCTTCGACGATGGCGGCGCCGCTTCCGCGCAGCTTCTGCCGCTCCTTGAACGCCGCCCGCCACTCGTCCGGGGTGTCGACCCTCGCCGGCTTCGCGTGCTTGTGCCGGTCCGCAAGCGGCGGCACCGGACGATCCTCCGGCCCGTCGTAGAGCTCCTTCGGGGTGAGATGCTCGCCGAGCCGGGTGTAGCCCTCGCGCTCCACCTCCTCGATGTAGTGCGCTCCGGCCCCGAACGAACGCGTCACCGCGATGATCGCCCAGGTCGCTTCCGGCGTGAATCCGAGATCCATCATCGTCGCACCCATCGCGCCCAGCAGGTCAACGTCCACCGGCGTGTCGCTCAGGTCCTTGGCGGCGTCCGCCATGAATTCCAGGAAGGCGATGTACTTTCCCGCCACCCCGAGCTGCTTCGCCCGCGCCAGCATGCGTCTTGCGGCAGGGTCCTCCAGGTAGAGATCGGAGATGCCGAGCGCGGAGTCGTCAAGGTGCTCCGCCACCAGCTCTCTTGCCGCCGCCTCGATGGACTGCCCCGAGGCCTCGGCCTCCTGCATCTTCTCGAGCACCATGTTGCCGAAGGCGGAGAACGCGCCGTATGCGTGGCCGAAGGCCAGTATCGATGTGCCCGCGGCCTGGGTCAGAAAGGTCTTGGAGCGAGCGACCATCCGAGACATCAGGGCGGGCATGGACAGACCGTCTTCCAGGGCGAGGATCATCACGTAGTTCAGCATCCGATCCTCTTCCACCGTCGCGATTCGGGCCTGGAAGTTGACGAACAGCATGTCCGTCATCCCGTAGCCCTGCTCCATGAGCTCGGTGGTGTCGTAGCCCCGCGCCACGATGCGGTGGACGTTCTTGTACGCCACCTCGGAAAGCCACTGAAACGGTGCGCGTTCGTCGTCGAGCGGCACCGTGCCGTACTCGCGCCGCTGGTAGTCGAAGGGCAGCTTGGGGCTGCCGAGATTGCCGACCACTCTCTTGTCCTTGTTCTTGTCGTCCATCAGATCACCCACTTCCTGTACTCGCCCGACTCCTTCTCGGCCTTGGCGTGCTCCTGGCGTTCCTCCTGACTGGGCACCGGACGGTCCTCGGGACCGGCGTACTTGATCATGGAGAGATCCAGCATCTGCACCATGGGCTCACTCCTCGATGCCGCCCAGGCCCGACCCTTCTTCATCTGAAAGATGGCGTGAACCGCACAGCTGTATCCGCGGGAGACACTGCCGATGCACCATGCCGCGTTGGGAGCGAAACCGAGATCCGACAGGGCCGCGTTGCCCGCACCCACCACGTTCACGCCCACGTAGGACTTCCCCTCCTTCTTGCGCCGGGCGTGGAAGTGCTTCTCGATGCTTCGCTGCAACTGGTGGTAGACGCCGTTGGTGCCGAGCTCCTCCTGCTTGAGATGAATGGGCTCGGCCCTCGGATCGCCGTCGCGGTGCTGCGGCTGGCCCATTCCCATCACCGGCATCCCCGCGTCCATGTACTCGTCCACCAGGGTCTTGGCGATCTCGTCGACGCTCTTGCCTTCCTTCTGCCCTTGCTCCAGGTACTTGTTCATCATGTAGCCGTGGGCCGCCCCGGGACCGTGCACCCCACCGAAGGTCATCACACCGGCCGCCACCGCGGTAGGCAGATTGGGCCGCCCGGCGGTGACCGCGATCGCCGACCCCGCCGAGGGCGACATCGAGTGCTCGAGAAAGCTGCCCATCTCGTAGGTGAGCATCTTCTCCTCGGCCTCGGTGGGAATGCGCCCCTGAAAGAGCACGAACATCGCGTCGCTGAACGAGTAGCCCTCCTCGGCCAGGTCGCTCAGGTTGTAACCGCGCAGGACCGTCTTCTCCTTCGTCTTGTAGGCGAGTGCGGTCTTGCGCTCCAGAAGCGGATCTCTGCTCATGTATCTTGCTCCGGATTCCTGTGGTTGCCGGTGACCATGCCTGCCCGACGCTCCTTGCAGCGGAGCGCGAGTCCGACAACCCTCACCGCCCGTTATTGTCGGTCAACTCGCCGCGGGAAGCCACGCCGCCGCCCTGAGAATCGCGCGCCGCGCGCCGCATCGGCCCGCGCGCCATGGACACCCGGGAGACGGGGCGCTTCCCGATCGCTTTCGATATGAAGTGGCCCGCCTCGATGACGAGGTCGAGGTCCACCCCGGTGTGCACGCCGCACCCGTGGAGCATGTAGAGCACATCCTCCGTCGCCACGTTTCCGGTGGCCCCCGGCGCGTAGGGGCACCCCCCAAGGCCCGCAACCGCGCAATCGACGACCCCTATCCCGCGTTCCAGGCAGGCCAGGATGTTCGCCAGAGCCTGCCCGCAGGTGTCGTGGAAATGCACCGCGAGGCGATCCGCGGGGACCGACGCGGCCACGCACTCCACCATGGCCTGTGCCGCGACCGGCGTCCCGACGCCGATGGTGTCTCCGAGCGACACCTCGTAGCAGCCGAGTCGGAACAGGCGTGCCGCGACAGCGGCGACTTGCCGAGGCGCTATCCGGCCCTCGTAGGGACATCCGAGAGCACAGGAGACATAGCCGCGAACGCGAATCCCCGCCGCCGTCGCCGCGGCGGCAACGGCGCCCGCTCGGGCCAGGCTCTCCTCCACCGAACAGTTGGTGTTGCGGCGGCTGAACGATTCCGAGGCGGCGCTGAAGACCGCGACTTCGCCGACCCTCGCCCGCCGCGCAAGCTCGAGGCCCTTGAGATTCGGTACGAGGACCGGATAAGCGACACCGGGAGCGCGGCGGATCGCGCCGAGCACCTGCGCGGTATCCGCCATCTGAGGCACCCATTTCGGGGAGACGAAGCTGCCCGCCTCGATCGCGGAGAGGCCGCTCGCGGACAGTCGATCGATGAGCGCAACCTTGGTCTCGACCGCAACGAGCGCTGTTTCGTTCTGGAGCCCGTCCCTCGGCCCCACTTCCACGACCTTGATCTCCTCCGGCAACTTCATAGCGCATCCGTCTCCCGACGCGCGCGGGCCAGGAGATCCGGTGCTTCGTGACCGGTCACTCGCCTTCCCCATCGATCACCAAGAGCTCGGCTCCCTCCGAGACCTGGTCGCCCTGCGAGTAGCGCAGGTCTTCGATGACTCCATCGCGAGTCGCGCACACCGCGTGCTCCATTTTCATGGCATCGAGAACCATCAGCACCTGGCCGACCCGCACCCGATCTCCCGTGCGCACGTGAACCGCGGTGATCTTGCCGGGCATGGGCGCGGTGACAAGTCCCGGGAGCTGGCGCGAAGCGCAAGCGCGCGGACCCGGACTCGACCGGGCAAGTCTATGGGTTGTTCCCGCGAGGATAATCCAGCGCTCGCGCGCGTCCGCCACCACCGTCGCGCGCGTATCCCGGCCGTCGATCGAGGCATTGAGCGTCCGTCCCGGCCCCAGAGTGCCGCGGACATGGACACTGCCCTCGGGCCATTCGAGACGATAGCCCTGGTCCTCGAATGCGACGCGGACTTCGATCTCCTGGCCCTCTTCCACGAATGTGACCATGTCTCGGGCCGGGCGGTTGAGACGCCACGCACCGGTCCGGTTCCAGGGCGACCAGCGATCGTCGGACTCGCGCGCGGCGGCCGCCGCGATCTCTTCCCGATTCAGCAACTCGAAGAGCGTGGCAATGGCGATGACCCGCGAGTCCGCGGCGCTCGACTCCGGAACAAGCACTCCCGCCCGGGCATCGATGAAACCCGTGTCGACCGCTCCATCGGAGAAGCAAGGATCGGAAACCACCGCGGCAAGAAAGTCCCGATTCGTGACGACACCGGCCACCTCGACCGCCTCGAGCGCATCGCGGAGCCGCCGCAGCGCACCGATGCGATCCTCGCCACGGGCCACGATCTTCGCGATCATCGGGTCATAGTCCACGCCGACGGCATCGCCTTCGCGCACCCCGATGTCGACTCGAAGGTCGGCGCTCTCCTCGGGCAGGGCCAGGTGACTCAGCGTACCGGTCGCGGGAAGGAATCCCCGGGTCGGGTCCTCGGCGTAGAGCCGGGCTTCGATCGCGTGACCGGTACGGCGAATCTCGTTCTGCGCGCGGGGCAGCGTTTCGCCCGCGGCCACCCGCAACTGCCATTCCACGAGATCCGAATCGGTAATGAGTTCGGTCACCGCGTGCTCTACCTGCAAACGCGTGTTCATTTCCAGGAAATAGAAGTCGCGTGCGGCTCCCGTGGGGTCACACTCGACGATGAACTCGACGGTGCCCGCTCCTTCGTAGGCGATGGCTCGCGCCGCCATGACCGCGGCATCGGCGAGCGCGCCGCGCAGGTTTTCATCGAGGTCCGGAGCCGGCGCCTCCTCGAGCACCTTCTGGTGACGGCGCTGCACGGAACAGTCCCGTTCGAACAGGTGCACCACGTTCCCGTGGCGATCGGCGAATATCTGCACCTCCACGTGTCTCGGCCGGGCGACGGCCCTCTCCAACAGCACCCGGCCGTCACCGAAGCTCGCCTGCGCCTCGCGGCGAGCGCTCTTGAGGCTCGCCGCGAACTGGGAAGACTGCCGCACGAGTCGCATGCCCTTGCCGCCCCCGCCGAGCTGGGCCTTGATCATGAGCGGGTAGCCGAGCGCCCGGGCTTCACGCTCGAGGGTTTCGGCGTCCTGTCGCTCGCCCTCGTACCCCGGCAGCACCGCAACTCCGGCATCGGCCATGAGCGCCTTCGCATCCGCCTTGCGGCCCATCGTGCGAATCGCCGAGGAGGGCGGACCGACGAAGCGAATGCCCGCCGCTTCACACGCTTCTGCGAACTCCGCGTTCTCGGCGAGAAAGCCGTATCCGGGGTGAATGGCTTGCGCGCCGGTCTCGGCCGCCGCCGCGAGCAGCGCACGCTGATTGAGGTAGCTGTGCCGAGCCGGAGCCGGCCCGAGCCGGATGGCGGCATCGGCGGCCGCAACGTGGAGCGCGTTGCGATCCGCATCGGAGTACACGGCAACCGTGCGCAGCCCGAGCCGCTTCGCGGTGCGCATGATCCGGCAAGCGATCTCGCCCCGGTTGGCTATCAGCAGGGAAGCGAACATCGCACAATCCGATGAGCCGCCCCGCCCTTCACATTCGGAAGAGTCCGAAACGGGTGTCTTCGATGGGCGCGTTCAGAGCGACCGAGATTCCGAGCCCGAGCACCATTCTGGTGTCGCCCGGCGCGATGATCCCGTCATCCCAGAGACGGGCCGTCGAATAACAGGGATGGCCCTGCGACTCGTACTGATCCCGAATTGTCGCCTTGAAGGCGTCCTCGTCGTTACGCGTCCACTCCTTTCCCGCTCGCTCCGCGCTCCCGCGCCTGACTTCGGCGAGCACGTTGGCCGCCTGCTCCCCGCCCATGACCGAGATTCTTGCGTTGGGCCACATCCACAGGAAGCGCGGCGAGTATGCCCGGCCACACATGCCGTAGTTTCCCGCGCCGAAAGAGCCTCCGATGATGACCGTGAACTTCGGAACTCTCGATGTGGCGACGGCGTTCACCAGCTTGGCGCCGTCCTTCGCGATACCGCCGTGCTCGTATCTGGCGCCGACCATGAAACCGGCGATGTTCTGGAGAAACACGAGCGGCACTTTTCTCTGCGAACACAGTTCGATGAAGTGCGCTGCCTTGAGCGCGCTTTCGGAGAACAGGATGCCGTTGTTGGCGATGATTCCGACCGGATAGCCCATGATGCGGGCGAATCCGCATACGATGGTTACGCCGTAGAGGGCCTTGAACTCGTCGAACTCCGATGCGTCGACGAGGCGGGCGATGACCTCCCGGACATCATAGGACTTGCCTTGCTCCACCGGAATGATGCCGTAGAGATCGTCGATATCGTGACACGGTTCCCGCGGAGGACGGGTAGCGAGCGAAACCGTCTTGCGGTGGTTAAGGTTCGCCACCGCCCTGCGCGCGAGGGCGAGGGCGTGGGCATCGTCGTGGGCGTAGTGGTCGGTCACGCCGGAAGTCCGGCAGTGCACGTCAGCGCCGCCGAGATCTTCCGCGCTGACCTCCTCGCCCGTCGCGGCACGCACGAGTGGGGGACCTCCGAGGAATACCGTGCCCTGATTGGCCACGATGATGGATTCGTCCGACATCGCCGGCACGTAGGCCCCTCCCGCCGTACAGCTCCCCATGACGACCGCGATCTGCGCAATGCCGAGCGCCGACATGTTGGCCTGGTTGAAGAAGATCCGCCCGAAGTGATCGCGATCGGGAAACACTTCATCCTGATTCGGAAGATTCGCTCCGCCGGAGTCGACCAGGTACAGACACGGAAGGTGGTTTTCGCGTGCGATCTCCTGGGCGCGAAGATGCTTCTTCACCGTCAGTGGGAAGTAGGTGCCCCCCTTCACCGTGGCGTCATTGGCGACGATCATGCACTCGACCCCCGAGACCCGGCCGATCCCCGTGATGATCCCCGCCGACGCGATGTCTCCCCCGTAGAGGTCCCAGGCGGCGAGCTGACTCAGCTCGAGAAAGGCGGATCCCGGATCGAGAAGGACCCGGATGCGTTCACGCGGCAGGAGCTTGCCCCGCGCAATGTGACGCCGCCGAGCCGCTTCCCCGCCCCCGGCTTCCACCACCGCCACCTTCTCCCTCAGATCGTCGACCTGAGCCCGCATCGCCGCGGCGTTTGCCGCAAACGAATCACTCGAGGGGTCGATGGCACTCGGCAATACGTTCATCGTTCACGAAGCCTCGTGCGCCCCGGGCCGATGTGGTTTCCGGAAGCGCACGCCATGCACGGTTCTCCGAGGCATTGCTACATCTCGGCGCAAAGCGACCGGCCGATGAGGATTCGACGGATCTCCGACGTGCCCGCACCGATTTCGTAGAGCTTGGCGTCGCGCAGGAGGCGTCCGGCGGGATAATCGTTGACATATCCGTTGCCGCCCAGAATCTGAATCGCTTCCAGCGCCGCCCGGGTCGCGTTCTCGGCCGAGAACAGTATCGCTCCCGCCGCGTCCTTGCGGGCGGTCTCGTCGCGGTCGCAGGCCCTCGCCACTGCATACACGTAGGCCTTGGCCGCGTTCATGGTGGTATACAGATCCGCGATCTTGGCCTGTATCAACTGGAACTCGCCGATCGGCACTCCGAACTGTCGGCGCTCGCGAACATAGGGCATGACGGTATCGATGCATGCCTGCATGATGCCGAGCGGTCCACCCGCGAGCACCACCCGCTCGTAGTCCAGACCGCTCATCAACACCCTCACCCCTTCGTCGACCGGTCCGAGCAGGTTCTCCTCGGGCACTTCGCAGTCTTCGAAGATTAGCTCACCAGTGTCCGAACCGCGCATGCCGAGCTTGTCGAGCTTGGTTCCGCTTGAGAAACCCTTGAATCCACGTTCCACGAGAAAAGCCGAGATGCCGTGCTTGCCCGCTTCCGGGCGGGTCTTCGCGTAGACGACGAGGACATCGGCCTGCGGGCCGTTGGTAATCCACATCTTGGCGCCGTTCAGCACGAATCGATCGCCGCGCCGATCCGCACGCAAACGCATGGAGACGACATCCGAACCGGCGCCCGCCTCCGACATCGCCAGTGCGCCCAGATGCTCCCCCGAGATCAGCTTGGGCAGGAAGCGACGCTTCTGTTCTTCGCTGCCGATCCGGCGGATCTGGTTGACGCACAGATTCGAATGCGCTCCGTAGGAAAGTCCGACGCTTCCCGACGCCCGGCTGAGCTCCTCCATCGCGACGGTGTGTTCGAGATAGCCCATCCCGGCGCCGCCGTACTCCTCTTCCACCGTGATTCCCAGCAATCCGAGATCACCCATTCGAGGCCACAGATCGCGGGGAAAAGCGTTCGTCTCGTCCACCTCCGCCGCCCGGGGCGTGATGAACTCTGCGGCAAATGCGGACACGCTCTCGCGCAGCATCCGAGCGGAGTCGCCCAGGTCGAAATCCAGACCGGAGAGCGGAACCTCGTTTGGAATCATGCGGTCACCATCCTCATGAACGGAAACAGCTTAACCCGCAAGTTTCACCGATTTTCGGCCGCTTCGGGCGACAAGATGCCGTGATAGTGGGGTGCACGGACCGAAAGACGCTGAAGTCGTAGCCGACACGAAGTCGTTGCGGCTTGAGGGAGTACGCCTCGCTAACACGAGCATATTGGCGTCCGCGAGTTGAGAAATCGGTGAAATTTGCGGGTGAAGAGCCTTTGGTCAATACCGAATGCGGGGGCACGCAAGGCGGAATATCCCCCAGTCACCAAAAGGCCGTTGTGCTCTTCCCAGGGTTCCGTGCGGACCTTTGCGCCGTGTCAAGGGATGGCGGGCGGCGCCTGTCGGTTATCGAGCAAGGGGGCGAGCTCCTTCAGGGCGCGTCGATAGACATGTCGCTTGAAGAAGATGACCTCCCGGCTCGGATGCCAGTAGTTCACCCACTTCCAGTGATCGAACTCGGGCTTGGCGCTGCGATCGAGACGGACCGAACTGTCCCTTCCGATCATGCGCAGAAGAAACCAGACCTGCTTCTGGCCTATGCAAACGGGACTGCTCCGTCTTCGGATGTAACGTCTCGGCAAGGTGTATCGCAGCCAACCTCGAGTGGATCCCATCACCTCGACATGCTCGCTGCAAAGTCCCAGCTCCTCGAACAGCTCCCTGAACATGGCCTGTTCCGGAGTCTCGTGGACTTTTATTCCGCCCTGGGGAAACTGCCAAGCCTCCTGTCCCGCACGCCGCGCCCACAGGACCTGAGCGCGATGGTTGGTCAGGATGATGCCCACATTAGGCCTGAACCCGTCCGAATCGATCAATGCGCGCCCTCCTCTGGCGAGCCGGCGAGATGCGCGAAGCGCCCCGCGGGTCTCGTGCCGAGTGCAAAGCGGCGGCGCCCCGATCCAGGCCGCGGGGGCGCACCGGTGGTTCCCACTGTGGCAAACACCCGACCCTTTGCCCTTGTCGTGTTCAACCGGAACATCATCGAGAGGACGCCTGCTGCGGGACCCGCGAGAGCCGGCGCGGAAACCGTCTTCTCCGCATTCTACACTCGGAGCGTGCATCCCGACGATGCCGCGTCCTCAAACGGCAGGTGCGCCCTCTGGAAGCCTCCCGAAACGGCGTCGGGGACCAGCCCTTGACCCGCAAAGGGGACGGCATTCCTGATTCAGCATCGCCGGAAAGCCCTGAAGATGCATGTAAAAACAGGAACATGGCCAGGGCAGAGGGGTATCCGGCCACCATGATCACCCATTTCTCGTAGCAGCGCGTGCGAATTGCGCCAAGTGCGAGAGCGTCCGCGTGTCAGGCGGCGCAGGCGTACCTGGACAGCACTGTCACGCACCGTTGACGCATTCGACACCACCGGTGCCGGCGGGAGCATCCAGGTTGGGTGATTCGGTGCGTGGGGCGCTACGCGTGGACCGCCCCCCCCCGGGAATCGGTCCGGTTCGAGCGCCACGACCGCGTGCCACCGAGTGGGACTCCAACCCGGTGGCACGTTGTCACGTCAGCATCGTCAACCCGTCTTGCGGGTGATCTTTCGCCTGCCGTTGGCGGCCTTCTTGCGTCTGCCGTTGGCAGCCTTCTTGCGGTTTCCGGCGGTCTTCTTCCGCCTGCCGTTGACAGCCTTCTTGCGCCCGTTGGCGACCTTCTTGCGTCTGCCGTTGGCAGCTTTCTTGCGGCTGCCGGCGGTCTTCTTTCGCCTGCCGTTTACAGCCTTCTTGCGTCCGTTGGCGGCCTTCTTGCGCCTGCCATTGGCAGCTTTCTTGCGGCTGCCGGCGGTCTTCTTTCGCCTGCCGTTGGCAGCCTTCTTGCGCCCGTTGGCGGCCTTCTTGCGTCTGCCATTGGCAGCTTTCTTGCGGCTGCCGGCGGTCTTCTTTCGCCTGCCGTTGGCAGCCTTCTTGCGCCCGTTGGCGGCCTTCTTGCGTCTGCCATTGGCAGCTTTCTTGCGGCTGCCGGCGGTCTTCTTTCGCCTGCCGTTGGCAGCCTTCTTGCGTCCGTTGGCGGCCTTCTTCTTTCCCGCCTTCTTCTTCGTTACCTTTTTTCTGACCGCCTTCTTGGTCGCAGTCTTCTTCTTGCCGGTCTTTCGAACCACCTTCTTCTTGGCAGCCTTCTTCTTCGTCCTGGTCTTGCGGACACCCGCTTTCTTCTTCGCCGCTCGCTTGGCGATCTTCTTGCGAGAACCGGGACTCTTCTTCGTCATCCGTTTCTTTGCGGCCTTCTTGGTGCCTGCGTGGCCGCTGCCACGTTTCACCTTGGTCTTGGCCTTGCGCTTAGCCGCTTTCTTGGCTGCCATTTGCAACGTCCCCCCGTGAGTTAATCCGCAGACATCACTTCCGGCTATGTCGAAGCCTCGGTATTGTCACGGAAAACAGCGCGGAAACACAACCCGCTCGATACGTCAACGGTAATTGAAAAACCTGGTACCTGTTCTCACCTTCGGATGCACACAACCTGTCCTCACCGACACGATCCGGGCCAGATCCTTGCGTTCGAACCCTCACGTGAACGGCGTAACGGACACGATGAGAAGCGCTGATGCGCCAAACCTGGGACCAGCCCGAAAGTTGCACCGATTTTCGGCCGCTTCGAGCGTCAGGATGCCGTGATAGCGTGGCGCACGGCACCGAGAGACGCGCTACGGCGAGCCGGAAACAGGCGAAGCGCCGGTGGCGCGCAACGGTCGGCGAGCGGGCAAGCCAGGGATGGCTTGCCCAGGCCGGAAAGCTTCGCCCAAGGACTGCGTAGCGTTGCAGGTAGCCGACACCACGTCCAAAGCGGGGCGACGCAGTACGGCCCGCTGACGCGAGCACATTGGCGTCCGCGGGTTTGGAAATTGATGAAAGATCCGGGCTTGAGACCCACTTCGCCCCGATCGAATCACGAGAGCCGGGTGGCAACGAGATGCCGAGGTAACTTCACCCCCCGAGCCCTGCGAGGGAGGTGTATGCGCTTGCCTACGCCTGCGCGCCCGCTCCCTCGAGCGCCTCGAACAATGCGTCCCGCACCCCCTCCACCGAAGCATTTCCCTCAACTCGAAGATAACTCGGTGCGCCCGGATCGCCGGACCGGCTCCACTCGGAATAGTAGGAAACCAGTGGTCTGGTTTGGGCGTGATAGACCCTCAGTCTCTCGCGAACGGTCTCTTCCCGATCGTCGTCCCTCTGGATGAGGGTCTCGTGAGTGATGTCGTCCTTCCCGGGGACCGCGGGGGGGTTGAATTCGACATGGTACGTGCGCCCCGAGGCAGGATGGACGCGACGCCCCCCCATCCTGCGGACGATGACCGCATCGTCCACCGCTATCTCCACCACCGCATCCACGATGATCCCTCGCTCACGCAGCGCCTCCGCCTGAGAAATGGTCCGAGGGAATCCGTCGAAGAGGTAGCCCCGCCGGCAGTCGGGCTGGGTCAACCGTTCTTCCACCAGGCCCATGATGATTTCATCCGGCACCAGGGCCCCCGTATCCATTACCCGCTTGGCGCGCCGACCCAGCTCGGAGCCAGCCTGATACGCGTTTCGAAGCATGTCTCCGGTGGATATCTGCGCAATACCGTACCGCTCGCAGACGAAGCCGGCTTGCGTGCCCTTCCCCGCACCCGGACCTCCCAGCAGTATCGCTCGCAATTTCTCCTCCTTCTAAAGAGCCGTCCATGGTACGTATCATTGCGATCCACACCGAAGACTCGGCCGATTCACCTCGACCATGAAGCTCTCAACCGACTCGAACCCGTCCGCCAACCGCGTGCGCGCATACGGGGTCGGGTACTTCGCAATCAACGACGTGCGACATGATACCTCTATCATCCTGTGCCCGGATCGTCTTGAACCCTGCGAGAACATCCGGCGCCTGTGCGATGTCGATTCGACGGCTCTCGCGAATATCTCGAATCTTGACCCCGAGATCCTCTTGATCGGAACCGGCGCCAGGCACGAAATGCCGAGCGCCGACGTGATGGGACGCCTCGCGGGCTTGCGTTGCGGCGTCGAAGTCATGAGCAGCGACGCGGCCTGCCGCACCTTCAACTTGCTCGCGGGGGAAGATCGAAGGGTGGTGGCGCTTCTCATGCTCATTCACGAGGGCTGATCTTCGTTCGCCCCCGGCACGATGACGACATGGGCGGCGTCTCCCCGCAGATGCGCACAAACATGGCGGAGTTGCGAGCGGTGCACATAATTTTCTTTTGAAAATCAGCGCCGTAGCATGCCCCAGAGTACGCCGCCCGCTCTCGGAGACTTGCCTCTCGATTGCATTTCTCCCCACCTGCCGGAGGGTCGAGGCTTGTCCTTGCGGCAAACCTCAAGTCCGCCGCGGGGGAAGATAGCTCATCGGGTCGACAGGCTTTCCATCACGCCTTATTTCGAAGTGGAGCTTTACCTGGTTGCTTCCGGAACTTCCCATCAGCGCTATGCGCTGTCCACCCCGCACGACCTCCCCTTCCTCTACCAGAATGCGTGAGTTGTGCGCGTACGCGCTGAAGAAATGCCTACTGTGTTTGAGCACGATGAGTCGACCGTACCCGACCAGACCCGTCCCGCTGTAGACCACTCTTCCGTCCGCCGCGGCCACTATGGGCTGCTCGTGCGCTCCCGACAGATGGATCCCCTTGTCTCCCGACCTGCCGAAGGCTCCGATGACCTTGCCCTTGGTGGGCCACTGCCAGGTGTTTACGGGCGCCCCGCCATCGAATCTGTCGGGCTCGAGTGCGGCGGCCTTCTCTTGTTGCGTTTCCGAGCCGGCACTCGTTGCGGAAGCCGTACTTGCGCCCTTGTCCGCCTCGACGGATGAGGCGGCGCCTGCATCGGCTTCCTCTTCCTCGAGCACGCGGTGGGACACCCCGGCCGAGTCGGGCAGGCCCGTGGTCGTCGCTTCGGCCTGCGCGGTCTCACCTGGCTTCGCGTTAGTCGGTCCGCGCAAGCGAAGGATCTTGCCCGGATAGATCACGAAGGGGTGTGGGAGCCGATTCCACTCGGAGAGAGTCCGGTAGTCGAGACCGTGTTCCCAGGCGACGGAGTAGATGGTATCTCCCTTTCGAACGGTGTGTGTTTCGGGTCTCGCGTCAGTCGTCGGATCGATTCTGGAGACGGGGGCCAGACGCTTGCCGTCGGCGCAGCCGCCAAGCAGCACCAGAGCGACAAAAACGGCTACGACGGTCTGCCTGACAGGCACTTAACCCGTGCCTCCGATCATGGGCACGAATCGTACCGACTCGAGTTCGCGGCGTTCGAAGCCTGTGTCGGTGCGTTGGATGCACACCAGGGTCTGGCTCCGCTCGTTTCCCAGAGGAATGACCAGACGCGCACCGGGCGCCAACTGTTCGAGAAGGGCCTGGGGCGTGGTTTCCGACGCGGCGGAGACGATGATGCCGTCGTAGGGTGCGTGCTCCGGCCACCCGAAGGCGCCATCGTCATGGCGTATGCGTACATTGCCGATGCCCAATCGGTGCAGGTGTTCGCGAGACTTGAACACCAGAGATGCGATGCGCTCCACTGCGTACACCATCGACACGAGTCCCGAGAGGACGGCGGCCTGGTAGCCGCAGCCGCACCCGACTTCCAGTACTCGACCGAGGCGATCACCTTCGAGCAGAGCATCGATGGCGCGTGCGACGATGTAGGGCTGGGATATGGTCTGGCCCGCGCCAATCGGAAGCGCCGTATCCTCGTAGGCCCGGCTGGCGAGGGCCTCGTCAACGAAGAGGTGGCGGGGCGTATCGCGAATCGCCGCGAGCACGCTGGCGTTTGCGATCCCACCGTCGCGCAACCTCACCACGAGACGCTCCCGCGTCCGCCGCGAGGTCATTCCAACACCCAGGGTGTCCTCTTTCGCCCGAGTCACTGCATCCGCATGGCCGGGGCGCTTGCCGGTACGCGCACGGACTCCTGCGGCACGCGGCTGCGGGGATGCGCCCCACCACACCCTCGAAGTCCCATATCCATCAAATCCGCTTCCGGACGAGAGCTGTCCGCGTCGTCAACCCTCCTGGTCGTCCGCCGCCCCGCTCGGGGCGTCCCGGCCCGAGTTGTCGAGGAGAAACTCGAGCAGAGCCTTCTGGGTATGCAGACGATTCTCCGCCTCGTCCCAAACCACGCTTCTCGGACCTTCCAGCACTTGCGCACTGATCTCCTCGCCCCGATGGGCGGGCAGGCAATGCATGACAATGGCGTCATGATGGCAGGCGTCGAGCAGGTCGTCGTCGACTCGATAGGCGGCAAAGGCCTTGGCCCGCTCTGACTGCTCGACCTCCTGGCCCATGCTCGCCCATACGTCGGTCACCACCAGGTCGGCGCCACGTGCGGCTTCGCGTGGCGTTGCGGCCAGTGCGACGTGCTCGCCTCCTTGCTCCATTATGTCGGCAGCCGGGCCATACCCCGATGGGCAGGCGATCCGGAGGAAGAACTCGAAACGCCTGGCGGCATGCGCGAATGAGTTGCACACGTTGTTGGCGTCTCCCACCCAGGCCACCGTACGTCCTTCCATGGCGCCCCGATGCTCCACGAAGGTCATGACGTCGGCCAGCAACTGACAAGGGTGATGACGATCCGTAAGCGCATTTATCACCGGTACCGAGGAGTACTGCGCGAAACGCTCCAGTCCTTCATGCGACGAGGTGCGCACCACGACCGCGTCGACCATGCGAGAGAGCACTCTCGCGGTGTCCTCGATCGGCTCGCCCCTTCCCAACTGGGTATCGCGCGGAGAGAGAAATATCGCGTGACCACCCAGATGGGCCATACCCGACTCGAAAGACACGCGGGTTCGGGTCGAGGACTTTTCGAACACCATGCCCAGTACCCGCCCGTAGAGGGTCTGGTGGCGCACGCCATTGCGCCGCAGGACCTTCAACTCCTGCGCACGCCGCACAATCCCCTGAAGCTCCTCGCGCGTGAAGTCGAGCAGGGTCAGGAAGTGGCGTGAGGGCGCGTTCGTCACTGAGCGTTCCACTCGCGAACGAGGCCCGCAACCGTGTCCGATATCTGCGCGATGTGCGCATCGTCCAGGATCAGGGGCGGCAGGAGACGGACCACGCGCTCCGCCGTGACATTGATCAACAGCCCCTTCTCAAGCGCCATACCCACCAGATCGCCGCACGCACGGTCCAACTCCACCGCAACCATCAGTCCCCGGCCGCGGACTTCCACCACGCAGTTCTGTCCGGCCAGGGCCTGCCTCAAGCTCTCTTCGAGCCGCCGCCCCTTCTCCTGCGCCGCGCGGACGAGTCCTTCGTGCTCCATCGTCTCGAGGACGGCAAGCGCGGCGGCGCAGGCAAGGGGATTGCCACCGAAGGTCGAGCCATGGCTGCCGGGTTGCAGGACGTCGGCCGCCTCTCCCCGGGCGAGACAGGCGCCGATCGGCACCCCGTTGCCAAGAGCTTTGGCAATGCTCACCACATCGGGGCGCACGCCGTGATGCTGGCAGGCGAACCATTTCCCGGTCCGTCCCATGCCGGTCTGGACTTCATCGAGCATCAGCAACCAACCCCGGGCATCGCACAAGGCGCGCAGACGCGCGAGGAAGTCGTTGGGTGGAATCACGACCCCACCCTCTCCGAGGATCGGCTCGACCAGTACCGCACAAGTACCAGGGTGCCGTGAGGCCGCCGACTCGAACGCGGCAATGTCTCCGAATCGTGCGTGGACGAAGCCGCCCGGGAGCGGACCGAACCCCGCCTGCACCTTGGGATTGCCGGTCGCGCCGAGCGCGCCGAGGGTCCGGCCGTGAAAACTGCCCTCGGCAACGACAATGACCGGCGCTTCGATCCCGCGCTTGTCGCCGAAGGCGCGGGCGATCTTTATCGCGGCCTCGTTGGCCTCCGCCCCCGAATTGCAGAAGAAGGCACGTTCCATGCCGGCCAGGGCGCAAAGCTTCTCCGCCAGGCGCTCCTGCACGGCAATCCGGTAGAGATTGGAAGTATGGACCAGTTCGCCGGCTTGCTCGCTCACCGCGCGCGCCACCGCGGGATGCGTATGCCCGAGACCACAGACCGCGATGCCGGACAGGGCGTCGAGGTAGCGTCGTCCCTTCTCGTCCCACAGCCAGACGCCCTCGCCACGGGTGAACGCCACGTCCATCCGACCGTAGTTTTGCATCAGTGCATCGCTCATGGTCGCTCCCGTGGTACCGGCAAAATGAAAAACCCGGCCGGAGGCCGGGTTTTTCGGAGATCGCTGCGATCGCGACTAGAAGAGATGAGAATGCGAGCCCATTCCCATGAAGAGCAACATGGGAATCGACAGTGCAGTGTTGGACCGTGAGGCGAGGGTGGCGACACGACGCGCTTTTGCCTTCTCTTCGTCGGATGCCTGCACCATGCCCAGCACCTTCTTCTGATTGGGCCAGATGAGCACCCAGACGTTGAACAGCATGATCGTGCCGAGCCATCCACCGACACCGATGGTCTGGCTCGCGCCGCGCAGCATCGCCGCATCGACGAAACTCAGATTGGGCGCGCTGATGAGATACGCCGCCCCCGACAACCAGGTCACGACTGCCGCCCATCGGAACCACAACAGGGCGCGGGGAGCGACATACTTGCCGATGGCGGCCGGGCCCGGGCCATCCTTGTCCGCCGCGGCTTCCGCCATTGCGGGGACCTGCACGAAATTGAAGTAGTAGAGCAGCCCTATCCACGTGACGCCGGACAGAAAGTGAATCCAGCGCTCGAGTGCGAGTACGAAGTCCATGAGTGTTCCCCTCTCTCGGTCAGTTCCCGGGCGTTGCCTGCGTGTGCTCCGTCATCAAAAGATGGCGGCCAGAATCAGAGCCAGGACGACTCCGGTGACGATGGTGCCAGTGATGCTATCCAGTGGATTCATGGCTCCCTACCTCCCTAGTTTCGGGTCTGCGGCCGTCTTGATGCGGGAAATCATCTTACCCCCTCACTGCGATTCGAGACAACCTGCGCCACTCCATCAAAGGGCGCCACGACCGCCTCCGGCGAGGCCATTCCCGCCTTCTCGTCAGGGGGTCGAATCGGCCGTTTCGGGAGTCAGCCGCCGAAAGGCGCAAGGGCCCCCACTCGATGCGTCGAGAGCGTCCAGACGCTCCCGGTGGGCTTCAAGTTCGGCTTCGGTCGCTCTGATTACCCGGATCGCGGAAGTGCGTCGGACCGGGGCGGGGCTGCCGAGCCCCGGCGCCGCTTCGCGGCGCGCGTCCAGGTTCAGTGTGGTCTGGCCGCCCGTCATCGCGAGGTAGACTTCCGCGAGCAGCTCCGCGTCCAGCAGCGCGCTATGAAGGTTGCGCCTCGAGTTGTCTATTCCATAGCGCTTGCACAACGCGTCCAGGCTGTTGCGTTGGCCCGGATGCATCCGCCTCGCGAAGGCGAGAGTATCGACGACGGTGCAGTGGTCGCGCATGCGTCTCTGTCCGAGTTCGTCATCGAGAAGGCCGAGCTCGTAGTCGAGAAACGCGAGATCGAATTCGGCGTTGTGGATGAGGAGCTCGGCTCCGTTCACGAAACTCAGAAAGTCGGCGGCGACCTCGCCAAAACGAGGCTGATCTTCGAGCTGCGCCTGGGTAATCCCATGAACCTGGAGCGCCCCGCTGTCGATCGCCCGATCCGGCTGAAGATAGCGATGAAAGTGCCGGCCACTCAGGCGACGGTCTATCAACTCCACCGCTCCGATCTCGATCACGCGGTGTCTCTGCTCCAGTTCGAGACCCGTCGACTCGGTATCCAGTGCAATCTGCCGCATCAGCTTCGACCTCGAGAGAGCATCACGTCGATTGCCTTTCGGGCGAGCGCGTCCGCGCGCTCGTTGCCCGCATCACCGGAGTGGCCTCGGGTCCATACCCAATCGATCTCGTGTGAGGAAGCGGCCGCGTCCAGGCGTCGCCACAATTGCGCGTTCTTCACCGGTTGCCGGGCGGCGTTCTTCCATCCGTTGCGCTTCCAGAGGTCGAGCCAGCGGGTGGCTCCGTTCCTGACGTACTGCGAATCGGTGGTCAACCGCACTCGGGATGCGCGGTTCAGAGCTTCCAGCCCGCGGATCGCCGCCATGAGTTCCATCTGGTTGTTGGTGGTCTCCCGCTCGGCCCCGAACAGCTCTTTCTCCCGGCCACGAAAGGAAAGAATGGCGCCCCAGCCCCCCGGCCCGGGATTTCCGCGGCAGGCGCCGTCGGTATGGATTTCCACCAGGTCACCCACGCGGCAAGGGGTCCTGCGCATTGCGAATGCTCGGTCCGGCGAGTCCCACCGCCGCCAATCGCCGCCTCGGTCTCCAGCGGGGTCGCACCAGGGTCAGCGTGGTGACCCGTTTCCGGGCGAGAACGACATACGCCGCGCCCACCGCGAACGACGCCGGCATGGCGGCGCGCTCCAGAAATGTGAAGCGCTCCAGCAGATGCTGGCTGCGAAGAGGCGGGCGGCGAAAGTGGGTATCGAACTCCAGCAGGTCGAATCCGAGCAACGCGAGCCAGTCCTTGAGCCGGCTCGGAGATATGAAGCGACCGCGCCAGGGTGCGGTGGCCCGGGAGTAAAGCGCGAGACGCCACAGCCCCAGCAGACTCCACGGGTTGAACCCCGTGATGACCAGATGCCCTTCGGGCACCAGGACGCGGGACGCCTCGCGAAGCGCCTGATGCGGCTCGGGTTCGAACTCCAGCACGTGCGGCATGACCACCACGTCCACCCCGTCGGACTCGATGGGCAATGCCGAAGCGGCGCCGTGTACCACGGGGTATCGAGCGGGGCTCGAATCGCCGTCGACATCGATGAGAATGCGGTCGAGAATGCGGCTTCTGGAGAGCAGGTTGGAGCCCGCCAGACGTCCGACCTGTACCAGATGGTACCCGAAGAGATCGGGAAGTACCCGGTCGATATGGACACGCTCCTCATCGATAATCAGACGGCCCGGGCAGCGTGCCAGCCAATCCTTGAAGTTGCGTCGCAGCGTGCGCCGCCCCGAGTCGGGGTGACGGTTCTGAAGAGCCGCCATCACGAATTCTCACTGTCCCGTGACCCGATATGTGCCAGTATTCCCCCCACCCCCGCATGTGGCAAGCGGGGGGCGCGATTTCGGCGGGACGGACCTCCCGTCCCGGGCTGGCCCCGCCGGGGTCGAGGGGAGGCCCGCCGCCATTTGATCGAGGCCTATGGCGAACAGGCATGCCCGTTCGTGTCGTTACCGGGCGTGGCGTTCGAGCGCCGGCGAGCATCTTCGAATCGGCCGGGGGGATTCTTGACCCGTTTCCAAACGCTACCTAGGATGCGCCGGCGCCGCTCCGGGCGGTGTTGGTGCCGATTGATGAGATTCGCGAGACAGATTCCAACTGTGTCCGCAGGTTGCGCAGTCAAGGGACGGCGCTGTGAGCGTGGCGTCGCTTCCGGAACGATCCGGGGGTTGACCCGGATGGCGCAGCTTCCCCCGGCGATTGCGGCAATGGTGGCGCTTTCCGCTTGTGCGCCGAAGAGCCTGGTCCACGATCAGGGGGTTGAGCCAACGCTGAATCAGGCACGCAACGTCCCGGTGGTCGCGGCCCAGGTAGCGCAGCTCGAGCCCGAGCCATCGTCCCGGGCACATCCGCAAGTGTCGGCGTCGGCCCCGAAGTCGCAACAATCAAAGCCTCGGCATGCTCACGCCCGGCCGGCGGCGCGCGAGGCGTTCGAGGCTCGGCACGCTCACGCCGGGGCAACTGCGCGCGAGCTGGCGGCGCGTGAAGTGTCGGCGCGTGAACTGTCAGCAAGCGAAGTGGCCGTACGCGAATTGGCCGTACGTGAGATTCAGGAACAGGCGCCGCTTGCCGATCCGGACATCTGGGCACGAATGCGCCGCCAGTTCACCATCCCCCGCCCCCATTCGAGCCGAGTCCAGCGTCAGGCGGATTGGTTCCAGAGCAACCACGACTACTTCGACCGGGTGGCGGAGCGCTCGCGCGACTATCTCCCCTACATCGTCCGAGAGGCGGAACGGCGGGGTCTTCCGCTCGAACTCGCCCTTCTGCCCGTCGTCGAGAGCGCGTTTCAGCCATTCGCCTACTCGCACGCGCGGGCGGCGGGACTGTGGCAGTTCATTCCCTCCACCGCCCGAATGTACGGCCTTCGCATCAACTGGTGGTACGACGGCCGGCGGGATCTCGTGGCGGCCACCGCGGCCGCCTTCGACTACCTCGAGAAGCTCCACCGGGACTTCAATGAGGATTGGCTGCTCGCGGTCGCCGCATACAACTGGGGAGAAGGCAACCTCAGACGGGCGATTGCCCGCAACCGAAAGAACGGAAAACCTATCGACTTCTGGTCACTCAAGGTCCCCCGGGAGACACGCACCTATATACCGCGCTGGCTCGCGGTCTGTGACATCGTTGCGCGTCCCGGGCATTACGGCATGACCTTGCGACACGTTCCCGATGAAGTCAGCTTCCGAATCGTTGAACTGGATCATCAGATCGACCTCGCTCTCGCCGCCGAACTCGCGGAGATCGATCTGGACCGACTGTACCGGCTGAACGCAGGGTATCGCCGGTGGGCAACCGACCCGCAGGGTCCGCATGAGCTACTCGTCCCGGCATCGGGCGCCGACGCGTTCGCGCGCCGGGTCGCATCGCTCTCCCCCGGACAACAGGTGACGTGGCACCGCCATGAAGTGGTCTCCGGCGACACCCTGAGTGAACTCGCCATCCGGTACCGCACCAGCGTCGACGTCATCGCTCGTCACAACCGTCTCGACGGCACCCTGATCAGGATTGGAGACAACCTCCTTGTCCCGAACGGGCGCCCAAGTCTCGACACCGCGGGCGCTCGCGGTTCGCAAGTGCCAACGGAACGCTCACTTGCGCAACGCGGCGGTGCGGGTGCTGCGCGGGCAGATCGGCACCGGGTAAAGGAAGGGGAGAGCTTGTGGCTCATCGCCCGCCGCTACGGAGTCCGTCTTGCCGATCTCGTCGCGTGGAACCGGCTCGATCCCGAAGTCTTGCTCATGCCCGGACAGGTCCTCGAGCTCCGTGCGGCTCCCGCACCACGAGAGCCCGGTCGCCATTTGGTACGCAGCGGCGACAATCTGTGGCTCATCGCGCGCCGCTATGGGGTGTCCGTCCATGAACTGCGAGTCTGGAACGGACTCGATCCCGATAGCTGGCTCATGCCCGGAGAAATCCTCCAAGTACACGGCGGACCGCGTCGGGAACACCCCGGCGGGTACTCCAAGGAGAGCGACAACAACAGCTACGTGGTACGCAATGGCGACAGCCTCTGGCTGATTGCCCGCCGACACTCGATCTCGGCCCAACTGCTCGCCACCTGGAATGAGCTTTCCATCGACGGCGTCCTGCGTCCCGGACAGACCCTGAAGGTCTCCCCTCCCTCCGGGGCCGCGGGCAAGGCGGCCACCAACTCCCTTTAGAACGAACGGAAGTCTCCAAGTGGGTTTCCTCACAGGAAAGCGCGCGCTGATAACGGGGGTTGCGAGTAACCGATCTATCGCGTGGGGCATCGCCAGTGCGATGCGCCGCGAAGGGGCGGAGCTCGCATTCCTGTATCAGAATCAACGCCTCGAGGATCGGGTTCGCAACCTCGCGGCCACACTCGACTGCTCTCTCTGCTACGAGTGCGACGTTGCCTCCGATGCATCCATCGCCCAAGCGACGACACGGTTGGGGCAGGACTGGGACGCCCTGGACATCTGTGTGCACGCGGTCGCATTCGCCCCGAGAGAGGAGCTGCGGGGCGACTTCCTTGATGTCAGCACGCGCGATGGTTTCCGTCTTGCGCACGATGTCAGCGCATACAGCTTGATTGCGCTGGCGAAACGCGTCTGCCCCATGATGCGCAATCGGATGGGCGCACTGCTCACCCTGACCTATCTGGGGGCGGAGCGTGCCGTGCCCAACTACAACGTCATGGGTCCGGCAAAGGCAAGCCTGGAGGCGAGCGTACGCTACATGGCCAGCTCGCTCGGTCCGCGGGGAATACGCGTGAACGCGATCTCGGCCGGCCCCATCAAGACTCTGGCCGCGGCGGGCATCGCGGACTTCCGTCGATTCCTCGAGCACGCCGAACGCAATGCGCCGCTGCGCCGGAATGTGGGACTGGACGATGTGGGCAACGCGGCCGCCTTCCTGTGCTCCGACCTCGCCTCCGGCATCACCGGAGAGATCCTGCATGTCGACGCGGGGTACCACGCGATGGGATTTTCCGACGACGCCCCGGGCTGAGAGCCGGCCTAGCCCGGATGTTTCACCGATTTCCTGCTGCGGACGCCAATATGCTCGCGGCTGCGGGCCTCCCTCCCTCAAGCCGCTTTGACGTAGTGTCGGCTACGCCTTCAGCGTCTTTCAGTCCGTGCTTCCTGCTATCACGGCATCTTGGCGCCCGAAGCGGCCGAAAATCGGTGAAACATCCGGGCTAACTCCGTTAATGCTCGCGAGTGCGTCCACACCAGGACGCGGACGGCGGGATGGGCCGGGGTAGCGCCGGAAGGGGGTGGCGCTTTCACCCGTCGGTGAGAGCAGGTGCGGGAAGGAGTGTTGCGGGCTGAGAGCCCGATTTCTTGAGTTTCGTCAATGTTCGTGCACAATGGCCGCGCGCCGTCCCGCGCCAGTGAACCATCCATGACGACCCCGACCTCCCAAGCCCTGGACGTGCGTCCCTTGATCCTGAGGCTCGACGTCACCGGACAGCCGGTGCGCTGGATTCCATGGCGCGCCGCCGTCGTACTCGAGTCGCGCGACATGATCGCGTGGCATGCGGGTGAACATTCGTTCACCGTCTGTGGCGGAACGAACCGACACTCCGGGCGCCGCTCCCGCATCACCGTCAATTCGATCATCGCGACGAAGGGGCGTCTGCGACAAGGCGGGGCCGAGACCCTCGTACCGCCGCTCTCGAACCGCGAGCTCTTTCTGCGGGACGGTCACCTCTGCCTCTACTGTGGGAAGCAGTTTCCCGAGCGCATGCTCACTCGCGATCACATCCTCCCCCTCTCCCGGGGGGGCCGGGACTGCTGGAGCAACGTGGTGACGGCGTGCAAGCCTTGCAATCACGCCAAGGGCGCCCGGCGCCCCGAAGAGGCCGGGCTCAGCCTGCTCGCGGTACCCTACGTACCGAATCGTGCGGAGTATCTCGTGCTGTCCAATCGGCGCATCCTCGCCGATCAGATCGACTTCTTGAGAAACCGATTCCGCAACGCGGCCCGGCTGATGCTCTGAAGAGACTTCGCGGGCCCCCGCACCGGGGATCTCAGCGGAAACTCTCTTCGTTCACCAGGACTTCCGCCTCGGCGCGAAAGCTCTCGACGGTCGCCTCGAACTCGGCTCGGCCGAGATCCAGAGCGAGACGTTCTCGCGCCCGGGCCTCGGCGGCGTCCTGGTCGTCGAGCTCACCCGCCTCCACCGCGCGCAACGCGACCACCACGAAGTCGCCACCACCGTCGACCAGCCCATCGTAGCTCGGAACATCGCCTCCCGAGGGCGCCGGCATTCTGAAGACCAGATTTCTCAACGCCGGTGAAGAGTGCGACTCATCCCTCCCGACCCGCTCCTCTCCCGACCACTCGAATCCGATCTCCTCGGCGAGTGCCTCTTGCGACTCTCCGCTTCGGAGCCGGGAAATGAGGTCCACCCCAACTTCCCGGGCACGCTCCGCGCCCAAGGCTTCCTGCAGCTCCCTTCTCGCCTCTTCCTTGACTTCTTCGAACTCCCGTCCCCGGGCCGGTCGATGTTCCTGGACTCGCAGGACCGCTACGCGCGTTGCGTCGAACTCCAGCAGATCCGAATTGTTACCCTCTTGCAACACCTCGACGCTGAACGCCGCGCCGACAAAACCGGGTTCTCCGGCAATACCCGGCTGACCCACCGAATCACGGGACACGAACTCGGTCTCCTGGAGCGGGACGCCGAGCTCCTCTGCCGCCACCTCGAGCGTATCGGGGTACTCGAAGGCAAGGTTGGCAAGCTGCTCGACCTGTTCGTAGAAGAGTTGCTCCGCGGTCTCGAGCTGATAGTCCGAGAGCAGCTGGTCGCGCACTTCCTCGAAGTCCGCGATTCCAGCTTCTCTGCGATCCGTCACTTCGATGAGATGAAGACCGAAGGGGGTGCGCACCACATCGCTACGCTCGCCTTCGCCCAACGCGAATGCCGCTTCTTCGAAGGCGGGATCCATCACTCCGGGTGAGAACCATCCGAGAGAACCACCCGAGCGTGAGGAACCCGGATCCTCCGACCAGGTTTCGGCCGCTTCCGCGAAGGACATGCCATCGGCGAGCTCGCGTGAGATGTCCTCCATCTTCTCCCGTGCGGCCGCCTCGGCTTCCTCGCCGGCATCGTCCGCGAGCTCCACGAGAATGTGTCTGGCTTCGACCTGGACGGGCCGCACGTAGCTCGCCTTGCGGTCCTGGTAGAGGCTCTGCAGCTCGGACTCCTCGACCACCACTTCCCGCGCCATCTCGTCACGCGACAGCTCGATGTACTCGACGCGGACCTGCTCGGGCCTCGAGAAGCGCGCGCGGTTGGACTCATAGTGCTCCCGGATCTCGCTTTCGTCCACGTCGTCGGGCTGGTAGGCCTCGGCCGGGATGCGCAACGAGGAGTAGACCCTCTCCTGGGCGAGAAGACGCAGCGCTTCCCGGTATTCGTGCTCGCTCGGGGCGACCGCGCGACCGACCGCCGAAACCACCTGTTCCACGAGGAGATTGCGACGCATCTGCGCCTCGAAGCCCAGAGGACCGAACCCCTGATTGCGCAGGTACACGTTGTACAGCGCCTCGGAAAACCCATCCTCGCCCTGGAACGGGGGCAAGGTGGAGATGGCCTCCGCAAGCCGACGGTCTCCGATTCGCAGCCGATCTTCCCGGCTGACCTGAACCATCACTTCGTTGTCGATCAGCTGATCGAGCGCCTGATCTCGCAGCCGTTCGTCATCGATCAGATCGGCCCGGGCGGCGTCTCCGAGAAGGCTCAGAAGCTGGTTGCGCTGCTGCTGGTAAAGCCGACTGAAGTCGCGCGAGTCCACTTCGACGCCGTTGACCGTAGCGATGGCGACTCCCTGGCTGGGCGTCATGTAGTCGTAGACGCCCCACAGCGCAAAGGGGATGATTATCAGGGTGACGATCGTCCACGCGACCCATCCCGTCGCGCGATCACGAATCAGCTGCAGCATCGACTGGTGGAGATTTGGCGGAGCGGACGGGACTCGAACCCGCGACCTCCGGCGTGACAGGCCGGCATTCTAACCAACTGAACTACCGCTCCGAATCGGGTGGTGGGTGCTGAGGGGCTCGAACCCCCGGCCTTCGCCTTGTAAGGGCGACGCTCTCCCCGCTGAGCTAAGCACCCGGAAAGGAGGCGCGCCAGTCTACGATCTCCGCTGGTGCGTTGCCAGCCTTGACCACAAGTTTCACCGCATTCTCGACGCTCGGACGCCAATATGCTCGCGGTTGCGGGCCCCGTATTCCATCGCGTCGCAACGACTTCGTGTCGGCCACGTTCTTCGGCATCTTTCGGGCCGTGCGCCCACTATCGGAATCCTGGCGCTTGATGTGGCCGACAACCGGTGAAATCGCGGGCTCTCCCCCTTCAGTGGGTGGTAAGCGGCTCTCGCGGCTCCTCTCCTTCCGGCGTCTGCTCCGCATCCACGACCACGTCTTCATCCGGAACCCGTTCCGCCCTGTGAAGCAGGGCGACTTCCAGAACCTGATCTATCCACTTGACCGCGCGGATATCCAGGTTCTGCTTGATGTTGGCGGGAATCTCGCTGAGCTCTCGCTGGTTCTCTTCCGGAATCATCACGATCTCGATTCCGCCACGAAGCGCCGCGAGCAGTTTTTCCTTGAGACCGCCGATCGGCAACACCGCGCCACGCAGGGTGATCTCTCCGGTCATTGCGACACTCGATCGCACCGGCACGCCGGACAACGCGGAGACGAGCGCGGTGCACATGCCCACCCCGGCACTCGGGCCATCCTTGGGAGTCGCCCCTTCCGGAACGTGAATGTGGATGTCGTGCTTCTGATAGAAGTCCGGTGAGATCCCGAGAGCCTGAGCCCGCGTCCGGACCACGGTGATGGCGGCCTGAATCGACTCCTGCATGACGTCTCCGAGCTGACCGGTATACGTCGGCTTGCCCTTGCCCGACATCACCGCGGCCTCGATGGTCAGGAGGTCTCCTCCCACCTCGGTCCAGGCCAGCCCCGTTGCCTGGCCCACGCGGTCCTTTCGTTCGCTCTGTCCGTGCCGATAGCGTTTGACACCCAGGTACTTCTCGAGACTTCGCGGTCCTATGCGCACTCGCCCCGTCGAGTTGGCCGACACTTGCCGCTTCACCACCTTGCGACAAATCTTGGCCACCTCGCGTTCCACATTCCGCACCCCCGCCTCCCGGGTCCAGTAGCGGACGATGTCTCGAATCGCCGGATCGGAAATGCCGAGCTCCTTGTCGTGCAGACCGTTGTTCTTCATCTGCTTCGGGACCAGGTAACGATTCGCGATCGCGACTTTCTCGTCCTCGGTATAACCCGCCAGACGTATGACCTCCATGCGATCGAGCAACGCCGGAGGTATGTTCAACGTATTGGCGGTGGCCACGAACATCACATCGGAGAGATCGTAGTCGACCTCCAGATAGTGATCGTTGAACGTGTGGTTCTGCTCCGGATCGAGCACCTCGAGGAGGGCCGAAGACGGATCGCCCCTGAAATCCATCGACATCTTGTCCACTTCGTCCAGAAGAAAGAGCGGGTTGCGCACCCCCACCTTGGCGAGGTTCTGAATGATCTTCCCGGGAAGCGCGCCAATGTAGGTCCGCCGGTGTCCGCGAATCTCGGCCTCGTCGCGTACCCCGCCCAACGACATGCGGATGAACTTGCGATGCGTAGCACGCGCAATCGACTGTCCCAATGACGTCTTGCCCACGCCCGGCGGACCCACAAGACAAAGAATCGGCCCCTTGAGCTTCCTGACCCGGTGCTGGACGGCCAGGTACTCGACGATGCGTTCCTTGACCTTCTCCAGTCCGTAGTGGTCGGCCTCGAGCACCGTCTCGGCTTCGGCGAGATCATGGCGGATTCTCGTGCGCTTCTTCCATGGCACTCCGACCAGCCAGTCGATGTAGTTGCGCACCACCGTGGCTTCGGCGGACATGGATGACATCATTCGCAGCTTGTTGAGCTCCGCGGTCGCCTTCCCCTTGGCTTCCTTGGTCATGCCGGCCTTTTCGATCTTGCGCGACAGCTCCTCGACCTCGTTCGGAGCGTCGTCCATGTCGCCGAGCTCCTTCTGAATCGCCTTCATCTGCTCATTCAGGTAGTACTCGCGCTGGCTCTTCTCCATCTGTCGCTTGACTCGGCCGCGGATGCGTTTCTCGACCTGAAGCAGGTCGATTTCCTCCTCCAGCAGGCTGACGATGTGTTCAAGGCGGCCCGAGACGCTGGCGATCTCCAGGATCTCCTGTTTCTGCTCGATCTTTACCGAGAGATGGGCCGCAACGGTGTCGGCAAGGCGTCCCGGATCGTCGATGTTGGTGAGCGAGGCGAGAATCTCGGGGGGAACCTTCTTGTTGAGCTTTACGTACTGCTCGAACTGCGTGAGGAGAGAGCGAGACAGCGCTTCGGTCTCGCGTTCGTCGCTCGGGTCCGCTTCGAGTGCGCTGGTCTCCGCGGACAGATACTCGGCCTCTTCGGTGAAACTCCCGATGCGGATGCGCTCCCCTCCCTCGACCAGCACCTTGACGGTGCCGTCCGGCAACTTGAGGAGCTGGAGGATGGTCGAGACGGTACCGACCCGGTGAATGTCTTCGGGGCCCGGCTCGTCCTGGGTAGCGTCCTTCTGGGCCACCAGAAGGATTCGCTTGTCCACCTCCATCGCACGGTCGAGGGCGCGGATCGACCGGCTGCGGCCGACGAAGAGAGGAATGACCATATGCGGATACACGACGACGTCGCGCAGCGGCAAAACCGGAAGAACGACCTGCATGGCTGGCACCCCTCTAAATCTCTGATTTTCGCCCCTTTTCGAAGGGCTCGCCCCGCCATGTACGGCGCGGGCTTCGGAAGGCTGATGTAGTGGCGGGGGAAGAGAAACTCAACCCCGCCGGCATGCCCCGGGGGCGTTTCGCGCGGGCTGGCGCCAGGGAACCGACCGGCACCCTTCCCGCTCCTCCCGCCGGGCCCCGCCCCGCATTCAGTCGGAGGCCGCGCGTTGGCGGTCGCCGTCGTAGATGAAGAGGGGCCGGGAGTCGCCGCTGATCACGGTACCGTCGATGACCACCTTGGAGACGTTGTCCAAAGACGGGAGATCGTACATGGTGTCGAGCAGCGTACCCTCCACTATGGAGCGCAAGCCCCGTGCGCCGGTCTTTCGTTCCATGGCCTTTCTGGCCACCGCCCGTAGCGCCTCATCCCGGAACTCCACCTCACACCCTTCCATCGCGAAGAGACGCTTGTACTGCTTGACGAGCGCGTTCTTCGGTTCGGTCAGGATCTGCATCAGTTGGCCTTCTTCGAGCTCATCCAGAGTGGCAAGGATGGGCAGGCGACCGACAAACTCCGGTATCAGTCCATAGCGAATCAGATCTTCGGGCTCTACTTCGCGCAGTACCTCTCCCACCTGCTTGCTGTCGTCCTTGCTTTTGACGTCGGCTCCGAATCCGATGCCGCCCTTCTTGGATGAACGGTTCTCGATGATCTTCGCGAGTCCGTCGAATGCGCCCCCGCAGATGAACAGTATGTTCGCGGTGTTGACCTGAAGGAATTCCTGCTGAGGGTGTTTGCGTCCGCCCTGGGGAGGAACCGATGCCACCGTCCCCTCGATGAGCTTCAGCAATGCCTGCTGCACCCCCTCTCCCGACACGTCTCGGGTTATGGAGGGATTGTCCGACTTGCGTGAGATCTTGTCTATTTCATCGATGTACACGATGCCCGTCTGCGCCTTTTCGACATCGTAGTCGCACTTTTGCAGCAGCTTCTGGATGATGTTCTCCACATCTTCCCCGACATACCCCGCCTCGGTCAGCGTCGTGGCGTCCGCAATCGTAAAGGGGACGTTCAACAGGCGCGCGAGAGTCTCGGCAAGAAGAGTCTTGCCGCAGCCGGTGGGGCCGATGAGCAGAACATTGCTCTTCGAAAGCTCCACCTCGTCCACTTTGGCGCCGGAGTCCAGACGTTTGTAGTGGTTGTACACCGCGACGGAGAGGACCTTCTTCGCGTGAGGCTGTCCGACCACATAGTCATTGAGAATCTGGTTTATCTCTTGTGGCACCGGCAGCTTGCTGCCCGACGCGTTACTCGAACTCTCTTGAATCTCCTCTCGAATTATGTCGTTGCACAGCTCCACGCACTCGTCGCAGATGAACACCGAGGGTCCCGCGATGAGCTTTCTTACTTCGTGCTGGCTCTTTCCGCAGAAAGAGCAGTAGAGCAGACGATCTCCGTCGCCACTTCGGCCATGGGTGTCGCTGGCCATCACTCGCCCCCGTCAGGACTGCCCACCGGCGCCTCGCGTTTCCAGCACTTCGTCCACGAGGCCGTAATCGGCTGCTTCTTCACCGCTCATGAAACGATCCCGGTCGGTGTCGTCCGCGATCCTTTCGATGGGCTGGCCGGTGTGCCGGGCCAGTATCTCGTTCAGGCGCTCTCGGGTACGCAGTATCTCCTTGGCGTGGATGTCGATGTCGGAGGCCTGGCCCTGAAAGCCGCCAAGGGGCTGGTGGATGAGGATTCGGGAATGCGGGAGACAGAATCGCTTCTTCGGCGACCCGCCCGCCAGAAGCACCGCACCCATGCTGGCCGCCTGTCCCACGCACATCGTGCTGATGGCCGGCTTTATGAACTGCATCGTGTCGTAGATCGCAAGTCCCGCCGTCACCAGACCGCCCGGGGAGTTGATATAGAGATGCACATCCTTGTCCGGATTCTCCGATTCCAGGAACAGGAGCTGCGCCACGACCACATTGGCCATGATATCGTCGATGGGACCGCACACGAAGACCACCCGCTCCTTGAGCAAGCGAGAGTAGATGTCGTATGAACGCTCCCCGCGCGCGGACTGTTCCACGACGATCGGCACGAGGTTGAGGGCTCGGGTGGATTGCGCTCCCCCGGCGCCGTATGGGCTCTGGCTACCCGGCTCGATCATGGGTCTGGGCTCCCTCTTCACAGCTTTGATTTCCGGTTCGCACCGAATCCACCTGGAGAGATCTCGAGCCGCCATGCGACGGTGCACGCCCCGTGCCGCACGGCATCACGTCAACGGCGCCTCGCTAGTCTGACCCGGACTCAGCACCTGGTCAAACGACATGGGCTCGTCATCGACTCTCGCCCGCTCCAGAATCCAGTCGACGGCCTGATCTTCCAGCACCGTGGACTCGATGTAGGCCAGGCGCTGCGGGTCGGAGTAGTAGTAGTTGAGGACTTGGGTTCCGTCCTCATAGCTGGACGCGATGGTCTCTATGCGGCTACGCACCCGGTCGGGATCCACCTTGATATCGTGGGTCTTCACCGTCTCCGCGATCAGCAGACCGAGCGTCACCCGGCGACGGGCCGCCTCTTCGAACATGGACGAATCGAGCTGAACGCTATCCGGATCCATGCCGGAGTGTCGGAGTTCGACGCGTCGTCTCTCCATCGCACGCTCGATCTCATCGTCCACGAGCTCCGCGGGCAACTCGAACTCCTGGCCTTCGAGAAGCGCCTCCAGCACGCGTTGCTTGAGCAGAGCTCGCGTACCGTCATTAAGCTCCCGCTCCATGTTGCCACGAAGCTCGGCGCGAAACGCCTCGATCCCTCCTTCGCGCACCCCAAAGCCGGCCGCGAAGTCCGCATCGAGCTCCGGCAACTTCGCCTCTTCGACCCGATGCACCTTCACCACGAAATCGACCGCCTTGCCCGCCACCTCCTGGTCGGCGTACTCGTCGGGAAAGCTCAGGTGGAGCGTCGTCTCTTCTTCGGCCCGCACTCCGATCAGACCCTCCTCGAAGCCGGGGATCATCCGCCCCACGCCCAGCTCCACCGGCACCTCGTCGCCTTGTCCCCTCTCAAGCTCGCTCCCATCCACGCTGCCCCGGTAGTCGATCACCACCCGGTCTCCCGAACGCGATTCCCGTTCCACCGTCTCCCAGCGCCGCCGCTGGCCGCGCAACGTCTCCACCATTCGATCGATGTCCGACTCCTCCACCGTCGCGCGAGGCCTGCGGATCTCGATCGTGTCCAGGGGCGGAAGCGTCACCTCGGGATAGACGTCGAAGGTCACGGTGAAGTCGAGCCCCTCGCCCGGAGAGCTGCGCAAGGGATCGATGGTGGGCCGGGAAGCGGGCTTGAGCTGCTCGTCCGCAAGCGCATCGTCGAGACTGGATCTGACGAGATCCCCCACGACCTCGTCCCTGACGCGAAGGCCGAAACGCTGCCGAAGGATCTTCAGCGGGGCCTTCCCCGGCCTGAAGCCCGGCAGCGACGCGGAACGGGCGAGGTCGCCCAGACGCTTGTCCACTTCGCCCGTGACCCGTTCCTCCGGAATCTGCACCCGCATCCGGCGTTCGAGCGTGCTCGTACTTTCCACCGTCACCTGCATTCTTCATCCCTCGAGCGCGCGGCCTGCGCGCGCCGCACCGCCTCATCCCTCCGTTATCCGCATCGGCCTCGGTCCCGACTCGTGTCGGCGACAGCGCCACTCTCGATAGCTGCCAAGGGATGCTAACCCTAATGGTCGCGCCAGTCAGCAGCCGGAAGCCCGCCCCCGCCGGTCGCGTTCACTGCATTGACTACATGATTGACTACATGACGATGGACGCTGGTGCGAAAGGGGGGACTCGAACCCCCACGGGTCGCCCCACTGGCACCTAAAGCCAGCGCGTCTACCAATTCCGCCACTTTCGCCCGGACCACACGTGGCCGGCAGTATTGTACGACCGCTCGCCGAAGCGGAAACACCAGGGCCGCCGGAGCGCCGCGGGAGATGCGAATGCCGGGGACCGCGCCGGTGGCCGAAGCCCCCCGAGACTCGTGGAAGCGCCGCGGCACTATGCTAGCCTTTGCGCGTTACCGATCCCGGAACCGAGCGAAATGCCCGCGCCGCGGAACGCCCACCCCGACGTAGCCGAATGTCCGCCCGTCGTCGATGGGATCGCCCACGGTCTTCCCCGTGACGCCTACACCGCCGAGGAACGTCTCGCGCTCGAGAATCGGCGAGTGTTCGCACGCCACTGGACCTTCGTCGGGTTCGCGCACGACGCGGCGCAGCCGGGGGATGCCTACCCGACCCGGGTCGCCGGACAGCCCATTATCGTGGCAAGGGGCGATGACGGCCGGCTTCGAGTCTTCCACAATGTATGCCGGCATCGTGGGCACATCCTGCTCCGCGATGCCTGCCGCGGCGCGAACGCGCTGGTGTGTCCCTATCACGCCTGGACTTATGGGCTGGACGGCGCGCTTCGCCGCGCCCCGCACTTCGGCGGGTACGGCAAGCTCCCGGAGGGCTTCTCATCCGAGCGCTACGGCCTGCGGGCCCTGCGTTGCCGAGTGTGGCACGACTGGGTGTTTGTCAATCTCGACGGGAACGCGCCGGACTTCGAGGACTACGTGGCGGTAATGCACCGCTACCTCGACGGGGTCGATCTCTCCGGTGCGAAAGTGGTGTCGAAGCTCGACCTCGGTGTGGTCCGGGCCAATTGGAAGCTGCTCATCGAGAACTTCGTCGAGCCCTATCACGTGCCGGTGGTGCATCGCGAATCGGCGGGCGGGCAGCCGCTTCGCGACCACTACATGATCGTCGACGGACACTGCTTCGGGTGCGCGGTGGATGTCGCGCAGACGCGCAGCGGAGAACCGGGCGAACGCCTGGACATGAGCACGCGCTACCTGACCCTGTTTCCGAACTTCGTGTTCGCCTGGTACAAGCCCGACGAGCTCGGAGTGCATCTCAACCTGCCCCTCTCCCCCGAGCGCACCCACCAGTGGCGGGTCATCTACCACCTCGGTGACCGCGCGCTCGACCCCGCCTACACGCAACGCCTGTGCTCGCTTTGGCGACAGGTTCACCACGAAGACCACGCCATCGTCGAGGGGTTGCAGGCGGGCCGGTCGTCCAGCGTCATGGACGACGGCGGCCTGCTCTCTCCTTACTGGGAAACGAGCGTCCGACGATTTCACGAATTGCTGGCCGACACCCTCGTTTGAAGCGGGCCGGTTCTGGTAGGGTTCGCCCGCGCGGGCGCCGGGCCCGCACCTCTTTATCCACGAACGTAGCACCCCAGGAGCTGTCATGAGCGAGATTTATCCCACGAGCATCGACGAAGCGCTGCCGAAGGACGACGCGGTCGCGGAGGCGCGAAAGCGGCTCGAGGCGGCGGGCGTGAAGTACGTGATGTCCTGCTGGATCGACCTGCTCGGGGTGCCCAAGACGAAGCCGGTGCCGATTTCGCAGTGGGAGACCATCTGCCGCGGCAAGGGTCCCCAGTTCGCGGTGCACTCCATTTCCTACGTCCCGGAACTCGGCCCGGCGGATCCGGATCAGGTTCCGATTCCCGATGTGGACTCGCTCGTGCTCTGTCCCTGGAACCGTGAGATCGCCTTCGTCTTTGCCGATCTCTACATGCCCGACGGCCCCTACGCGGTCTGCCCCCGCCTCGCGCTGAAGCGCCAGGTCGAAGCGGCGGCAAAGCAGGGCTACCGCTTCTTCGCGGGCGTCGAACCCGAGTTCATGGTCATGAAGTATGACCAGGACGGAGAACCCCAGAAGGCCTTCGACGACGACCCGGAGCCGGGCCGAGGCATGCGGCCGCGGCGTCAGGCCTTCGGTTACGACGTGGAATTCTCTCTCGATGCGATGCCTTACGTCGGCGATCTGATCGACCATCTGGAGGAGCTCGGGTGGGGCCTGCGTGACACCGTCGCGGAGGGCGCCTATTCCCAGATCGAACTCGATTTCGGCTACACCGACATGCTCGGGATGGCGGACCGCCTCACCTTTCTGAGGATAATGCTGAAGGAGGTGGCCAAGAAGCACGGCTTCTTCGCCACGTTCATGCCCAAGCCCACCACCGGAGACTGGCGCAGCGGCGCGCACATCAACCACAGCATGCAGGCGATCGATCGCCCGGGCGCGAACCTCTTCGAAGGCGAGAACGGCGCCTGGAACGATATCGCCTTCAGCGTGGTGGGCGGCATTCTCAAGCATGGCGCCGCCCTGACCGCGATCGCGGCGCCCACCGTGAATTCCTACAAGGGACTGGTGGAGCGGGTGGGGGCCTTCGAGGGAGGCACCGTGACCTGGGCGCCAACCTACATCACCTACGGCTTCAACAACCGTTCCGCGATGTTGCGCCTGCCGCAGGCGCGCTTCGCCATCGAGAACCGCGCCACCGACATGACCATGAATCCCTACCTGAGTCTTGCGATGACGGTCGGCGCCTCGCTGGAAGGGATCCGGAAAAAGATCGACCCGGGCCCCCCCACCGAGACCTCGCTGTACGACACCCCGCCCGAGGAGTTGCAAAAGGCGGGGCGCGCTCGCCTGCCGCGAACCCTCATCGAAGCCATCGAAGCATTCGATGCCGACCCTCTGGCCCGAGAGGTGTTGGGCTCGGTCATGCACGGCAGTTTCAGCCGCTACAAGCACGACGAGTGGCACCGGTACAGTGAGCAGATCTCCCGCTGGGAGCAGGAGGAGTACATGCGCCTGTACTGACGCGGGCGCCGCGTGCCCTTATCGCCCCAATTCCATCACGGAGAAACCGACATGCCGCCAGAATCCGGCTTTCGCTTGGCGCACACCATGATCCGGGTGGTAGACCTGGACCGCACTCTCGACTTCTACACCCGCCTGCTCGGAATGCGCGTACTGCGCCAGCGCGAGTATCCGGGAGGCAGGTTCACCAACACCTTCGTCGGCTACGACGAAGAGGACGCGAGCACCGTCCTCGAGCTCACCTGGAACTGGGACCAGAAGCAGCCCTACGAGCTCGGCGACGGATGGGGCCACCTCGCGGTGGAGGTCCCCGATGTCTATGCGGTCTGCAAGCAAATGGAGGCGGAAGGCGCCCGGATAACGCGCCCTCCCGGCCCCATGAAGCACGGGACGCGGGTTATCGCTTTCATCGAGGATCCGAACGGCTACAAGATCGAGCTCCTCGAGCCTCTCTGAGCCGGGGGCGAACGCCCGGCGCCCCACGACCACGGCATCCTGGCGCCCGAGGTGACCGGGTATCGGTGAAGTTAACGGGTCATCCCTCCATCACTACGTGAGAGCGCGGCAGGGGGCGGCAAGAGACCGGGGATCGGTACTGGTAGAGTGTGTCCGGTGCCCCAAGCGGGCCGACTCGCGAGGAGAAGCACCTTGGCCAAGACCGACCTTCCCATCATCGAGCAGCGTCGCATCGAAGCCTCCATCGTCAAGCCCATCTACGAGGAGTTGAAGCGAGAGGTGGGCGAGGAGAAGGCCAGGCACATCATCGGCGCCGCGATCCGCAAGGACGCGATTGCTCAGGGAAAGGCCTACGCAGGGGCCGGAGAGACTTCTCTCGCCGGATTCCATGCCCTCTTCCCGCAGTGGACCGCCAACGGCGCCCTGGAAGTCGAAGTACACGAGGAAAGCGACACCGTGCTGCGTTACGACGTGGTGCGCTGCCGCTACGCGGAGATGTACCGCGAGATGGGGCTGGCCGAGATCGGGCACCTGCTCTCGTGTGGGCGCGACGGCACTTTCTGCACCGGTTACGACCCGCGCATACGGCTTACCCGAACGCGCACCATCATGCAGGGTGCGAGCCGATGCGACTTCAGCTATCGCTGGGTGGAAGACGCGGAAGCCGAGCCTCCGCCCACTATATGACGACTCCGCAAGCCGCGGCCGCGCTTCTGGCCCGCAAATCTCACCGATTGACGGGCTGGGCACCGGCGGGCGCCAGCGATACCGCGGACAACGAATGGTGGGCCGTCAGGGATTCGAACCCCGGACCCGCTGATTAAGAGTCAGCTGCTCTGCCAACTGAGCTAACGGCCCTTCTCTCGGATCTTCCGCTACTGCCCGGCGCGAGGCAAGTCATCGAGGAAGTGGGGTGAGCGATGGGATTCGAACCCACGACCACCGGAGCCACAATCCGGGGCTCTACCAACTGAGCTACGCCCACCAGCGAAACTTGCGACTGGCACGCCCGGCAGGATTCGAACCTGCGACCCGCGGCTTAGAAGGCCGCTGCTCTGTCCAGCTGAGCTACGGGCGCTTGATGCGAACCTGGTCGGGGTAGAGGGATTTGAACCCCCGACCCCCTGCTCCCAAAGCAGGTGCGCTACCAGACTGCGCCATACCCCGAGTCGTTCAGTCAACCGATTCCGGAACCCGCCCGCCAAGCCGACGAATGGTAAGCCCCCGTCGCGAGAGCGTCAACGAAGGAGGTGGCGTCGGCATGGGCGGCCGATGAAGCTGCCCGGACAACTGTGCACATTCCATAACGGCAAATTAGAAGTCAGCGGTCCGCAAATCAGAACCCTCAAGATCGCAATCTGGAAGGGCAGGAAGGAGAATGCCTTCCCCTACGGGCAAGCTAGCTGTTCTGCCGTCACGGCACGGGTCGACGGTTGAATCCAGCCGGGCAGGTCGCCGACATCCCGGGCCAGCTCGCCCGGCCCTGCGCACTGCCGGCCTGGGCGTGAATTACGCCGCCGTCCCGTACGCGTCGGCCGCCCCCGCCGGCGTCGCCTGAGCGAGCCGGCGGGGGGAGCATTGAGTGGAGTTCAGAAGCGCAGGCGCAGATCGAGTCCGAGGCGGTGGTCGGGCGCTCGGTCGGGGGCTTCGCGACGCTCACCGGTGAGGGTGGCGGCGAGGTCGGTGCCCCATTCGAACTCCGTGCCGGTGGTGAGGCGGCGGCTCTCGCCGACCGCGAGTTCGACGAAGGGCGTGAACAGCCCCCCGCGCAACGTCGCCATCCCGTAGTCGAGGCGCGAGGCCAACGCCGCGCCGCCGTCCGAGCGCTCGTCCTCGAGGTTCGCGAAGATATCCGACCCTTGCAACGCGCCCTCGCCCTGCAGGCCCCAGGTCGGGGCCAGCGACAGCGACAGGCCGCGACCGTTCTCAGTGGCCTTCCAGACCGCCTCCACGCTGGCGCCCCAGTGCCGCCGCCGATCGGCGGAATGCAGCGCCAACCAGCGCGTCGAGGCGCTCAGGCCGAAGCGCGGGTCCGCCGTGGCCACCCTGAAACCACCGGAGAGCTCAAGCCCGGTGCCGTCGAGCCCGTCGCCCGCGTCGTGGGCCACCGCCGCCGCGCCATGCGGCGCCAGTGACAGCGTCCCCAGCCGAAACGCGCTGCGCTCCGCCTCCAGGCCGGCGCGCAGACGCGTGCCCTCCGCCCGCAGGCCGCCCAGGACGCCGCTCGCGCCGCCCCCGGTCTTCATCTGCGCCACTTCCAGCGCCCCGGTCGCGCGCAGGCTCAAGCCCTCGCCGCGCCACAACGGCGCCTCGCCGCTCACCGAGGCCAGCAACGCATCCAGACTCGCCTCCTCCGTGCGTTGGCCTTCGCGGCGATATTCCGCCGTGCCGCTGCCGACGCCCAGCACCAGTTGCAGCGCCCCGCCCCCTCTGGTCTCGAGGCGCACATAGGGCCAGCCGACCGTCAGCCGGGTGGTCAGCTCCGTCGTCTCCTCGGCGAGGCCGAAGCGGTCAAAGTCCGTGCTCCCCTGCCCCCGGGACAACGCCGCGCCGGCCACCAGGTACTCACTCACATAGCGATCCACGCCGAGCCATGCGGTACTCAGCGCGCCGTCATAGCGGCCTTGCGCCAGGCTGCCGCCAAAATGCGCGTGATCGCCATGGCCCCAGACGGTCCAGCTTCGGTCTTTGGCCCCGCCGCAACCGGCCGACCAGCGGAACGCGCTCGCGCCGAGCGCCTCGGCCGGCGTCATCTGCCGTTCGCCATCGCCGTCCCCGGCCTCCGACTCCGAATCGCCGCTGCGCACCGTCTCGCCGGCCAAGGTCAGCGCGCTCTCGCAGCCGCCGAAACGACCCTTCATGGCCGCGGACATGCCCGACAGGGTGTCGAGCCCCACATCCACCAGCGCCGGCTCCGCCAGACGCCGCTCCGCCTGCGTCTGCGACGCGGGGCCATCCTCCACCCGCACCGCCACGCTCCCGGAGACCACGGCGTCATAGCCGCCGCCCGAGGGATCGACGGTGAGCGTGGCGTTCTCGTGCGTCTCATCGCCGTCCTCGGCCGCGCGGACCGTCACCGTCTGGGCCACATTCCAGTCCGAGGGCGTGAAGACAAGCTCGGCGGGACTCGTGGTTACATCGTCATGGTCCGACGTGAGCGCCACCGTCACCGGCCCCTTCGGCAGGACCTCAAGCGCCACCGCGAAGCTCCCCGAAGAACCCTCCGCAAGCGTGAGGCTCCGAGGCTCTATCACCAGGCCCGCGCCAGTTACCTGGCCGTCGATCACCGTCACCGGCAGCGCGCCATCCGCGAGGTCGTCATAACCCCCGCCCGAGGGATCGAGAGTGAGCGTGGCGCTCTCCTCCTCCTCGTCGGCATCCTCGTCCGTGCGGACCGTCACCGTCTGCGCCACATCCCAGTTCGTGGGCGTGAAGACAAGCTCGGCGGGACTCGTGGTTACATCGCCGTGGTCCGACGAGAGCGCCACCGTCACCAGCCCCTTCGGCAGGGCCGCCAGCGCCAGAGTGAAGCTCCCCGACGAACCTTCCGCAAGCGTCAGGCTCTCGGGCTGCATTATCAGGCCCGCGCCGGCTACCTGGCTGTCGGTCACCGTCACCAACACCGAACCCTCCGCCAGGCCATCAAAGCCCCCACCCGAGGGATCGAGGCCGAGCGTGGCGCTCTCGTCTTCCGCGTCTTCGTCCTCCTTCACGTGAACCGTCACCGTCTGCGGCACGTTCCAGTCCGAGGGCGTGAAGACAAGCTCGGCGGGGGTCGCGATCACCTCGCCATGGTTCGACGATACCGGTACCCTCACCCGCCCTTGCGGGGCCGTCGCCAATGCCACCGTGAATTGTTCTGACGAGCCCTCCGGGATCGTCAGACGTGCCGGGATCACCGTAAGCCCCGCGTCCGACAGGTCGTCATCACTTACCGTCACCGCCAGCGAGACGTCCGCCAGACGGTTGTAACCCCCGCCCGAAGGGTCGAGACCGAGCGTAGCGCGGTCGTCCTCCACGTCGAGGTCCCGGCCCGCGCGCGCCGTCACCGTCTGTGGCGCATCCCAGTCGGACGGCGTGAAAGTCAATGTCTCCTGATCGAGGGTGACATCGTCATTGTTCGATGAGAGCGCCACTTCCACCGGCCCGGTCGGAAGCGCCGCCAGCGCCACCGTAAAGCTTTCCGACGAGCCCTCCAGCATGGTCAGACTTTGCGGCATCACGATCAGCCCGGCGTCGTCGTCGCGCACCGTCACCGAAACCGACCCCCCCGACACGCCATCATAACCCCCGCCCGAGAGCGCGAGACCGAGCGAGGCGCTGTCGTCGCCCGCGTCATCGTCACGGGCCGTGTTCACCGTCACCTTCCGCTCCACGCTCCAATTGGAGGTCGTGAAGTTCAACCTGAAGGGAGCCAAATCCACATCTCTGTTGTCCGATGAGAGCACCACCTCCACCGGCCCAGTGGGCACCGCCGCCAACGCCACCGTGAAGCTCTCCGACGAGCCTTCCGGAATGGTCAGGCTCACCGGCGCCACATTGAGCCGCGCATCCCGGTCGGTCACCGTCACCACCACCGACCCGTCCGCGACGGCGTCATAGCCACCGCCCGAGGGATCGACGGTGAGTGTCGCGCTCTCGTTGGCCGCGTCGGTGTCCTCGACTGCGCTCGCGGTCACCGTCTGTTCAACTCTCCAGTCGGAAGTCGTGAAGGTCAGACTGGAGGGTTCCAGGGTCAAATCGCTGTTGGACGAGGAGAGCGCCACCGTCACCGGCCCGGTCGGAAGCGCCGTCAGCGACACCTCGAAGGTTCCCGAAGAGCCTTCCGCGATCGTCAGGCTCTCCGGTGTCAGGACCAGCCCCGCGCCCGCCGCCAATTGGATTCCCCGGGCACCCTCGCCATCATTGGCGAGATTGCCGTTGCCGGCTGCGTCCGCGGCGACCCCGGCCGCGATAGCGAGACGGTAATCGGCATTCGGCGTCATCCGTACCGTCCACACCCGTCCGGCTTGCGTGGCCGTGAAGTCCGACAGGGTAGCCCCAGTGGCGGCGATATCGCCGATCTCGAAACCATTCACCGCCTCGCTGAAGCGCAGCGTCGCCGTAAAGGGGCCAGTCGTTGTCCCCGGCACCCCCTCGATGGCCACCTTCGGCGCGGTGTTGTCCAGGAGATAGTCGTCTTCATTCGTTCCGGTGGGCGTCTTGTTCGTCAGGACATTGCCGACCGAATCGGCGATATTCTGATCGGGGTCGAAACCTAGAGAAATGACGCCATCGAAATTCGCCATATTCCCGTCGGCGGCGGTCACATCCCATCGCGTTTGCGACGACCCCGGCGCATGCGCCACCGTCAGCGTGCCGGTGGCGTTCGACAAGGTGAAGTCTCCCGCATCCACATCCCGAACCGGCTTGCTGAACGACACTCTCCATGTCACCGAGTCGCTGTTCGTCACGCGAGCGGTTGAGCGGCTCAGGACGCTTGACGGATCCTGCCGCGTGATCGAAATCACCTCGGGTGGTGTATTTTCCAGCAGATAGTCGTCATTGGTTCCGACCACCGCTGTGTTGGTCAACGCATTACCCGCCGCATCGGCAATACTCTGGACGGAAGTATCCTGTTCTGCCTTCAGACCGAGTGAGACTTCCCCATTGTAGTTCGCAAGGCTGCCGTCTTTGGCAGTCACGTCATATTGCGACCCCGATGTCCCCTGAACCTCCTCCACCGTCAACGAGCCGGTGGCGCCCGACAAGGCAAAGTGATTGACACCGACATTCTGGACCGGTTCGCTGAAGGTCACTCTCCACTTCAAGGTGTCGCTGTTCGTCAGGCGATTTGTCGGATTCTGCCGCGCAATGGAAGTTACCCTGGGCGCCGTCCAGTCGAAGATCACTGTTTTGGAGAAAGCAATGTTTGCGTTGTTCAGGCGATCCTGCGCTCGGTTTTGCGGTACCGAGATCGTCACGCTTCCTTCCTCGTCCGCCGTCAGCCGCATGCTGAATCTTAGGTTTGCATGATATCTATCGTGGAAGGAGGAGATGCTTCCTCCGTCCACGTCGATGTCCCCCGCCACGAAATTGAACACGATTTCATTCCAGTCCATTCGGAAATCGACAAACCTGTCTGTCACGTAATCGCCAAGATTAACGAGGTGCATGACCGGATGTATGTTATCGATATCGTAAAATTGCTCCAAAAAGAAATTCAGCTCATCCTGCGTATAGTAGTGGAAGGTACCGTCAGCCCGGTTCCCCGCCAGATCCGTCACTCTGTCACTGAGGTGTTCGTTCAAATAGATCGATGCGTAGGAGTCGATATTTTGCAGATCGCTGAAAGTCACCAGCCATTCATTCGATTTGTTATCGTGTTTCGTGACCGATGTCGCAGACGTGGCAAGGGGCCACTCCGAAAACGTCGGACGATCGTTTACCAAGGAAAATTGATTGGTTTGCGGCGCAACATCTTCATCAAATTTGATAAGAAACGTTACACTGTGCCCGGTTGTCCTTCTCCCCGAAGGTTCATGTCTTGAGCTGTAACGGTATCTGGGAGCTATATTGTCTATTCTGTAAGCTCTATCGTCACCATGCTGTGGGCCTCTGGTTACCAGTTCGTGACCATCGGCATCCTCCAGATCGTGATCTCTTTCCAGATATATCCTTAATCTACCATTCATGTTTGGTAGATTTCCGCCTGATACCTCAATGAGATATACCGTGTCATCACTGGTTGTCAGTGAAGTAATATCGGCGCTTGAGTTCTCGATATAAAAGTCTGATTTGTCAACATTCCTCATCGGCTCAGTGAATTCGTATCGAAAAGTCAGTGTGTCTGCATTGGTGTCATACTGAGTCGGGTTGTACCGAGTAATGTTATGGACATAGGGCTTGTTTCGAATTGTGTATACCGGTTCATGGATGACCGTACCATGGCGTCTGTTATTGGGCAGACGCTCACCGTTGGCATTCCGGATATCATGATTGCTCCTGATGCTCAGCGTGACATCGTGATTCCTGTCGTCCAAGGCGTCACCGGAGATTGTCACCAAAAAAACCTCTCCTCGGCCGTTGGAAGGACTGATTCTGAGGTTGCACCCGCTGCAATTCTCCAGCTGGAAGTCATTGTTCACATCGTCGACCCACTGGTCGAACTGGAGACGCCACGTCACTTCGCTCACGTTGTAGACAGGCCCGTCCGTGTTCGGGCTGTGGCGCTCCCATCGCTCGATCTGCGGAGCCGCCGCCTGCGCCTCGCTGAAAGGCGCCGCCAAGAGCAGGAACAGCGCGGCAAGGCCAAGGGGCCGTGTGCCGCGTGCTACGTAAAGGGGTTTCACTCTCCCTCCCCGGCGGAGAGCGCGAACTCGATGGCCCAAGGAGCGCAAGGTGTTCGAGATCTTCTTTGAGTTCTTCATCGACAATCCCCATCCAGCATTACTTATACCGATTTATTAACGCCACCGCGATGAAACCACCCCACTGGCGAGTTTGTCAAGAACCCTCGCGGATTCAGGAGCTTGGAGCGCGGCGGCCTCGTGGCGCCGCGATCGATTCATTGAGGAAGAGTGGTTCCGCTTCCAAGTAGGCATGAAGCGCCACGAGCCGCTATCATGCCGACTCCACCCCCAAGAAAACGCGGAGAAGACTGTGCCGCCTCACCTCCTCGCCGGCCTGCTCGGGCTTCTGCTGAGCGTGGCGGGCGCCCACGCAGCCGACAACATGCCCATGGTCATACTGAAGACGACGTTTGGTGACATCACGCTTGAACTCGAGACGGAGCACGCTCCCGAAACGAGTGCCAACTTCCTTCGCTACGTCGAAGAAGGTTTCTACGATGGCACCATCTTTCACCGGGTCATCCAGGGATTCATGATCCAGGGAGGCGGGCTCCAGCCCGGCATGACGCCCAAGGCAACCCGCGCTCCCATCCGCAATGAAGCAAACAACACTCTGAGCAACCGGACCGGCGCCATCGCGATGGCGCGTACTCAGGATCCTCACTCCGCCACCGCCCAGTTCTTCATCAACACGAACGACAACCACTTTCTCGACTTCAAGTCGGAAACCCGGGAAGGGTGGGGATACTGCGTGTTCGGCCGCGTCGTCGATGGCATGGATGTCGTCGAACGGATAGAGCAATCACCTACCGGCGCGCGCTCGGGCCATCGCGACGTACCGCAGCAGGACATCGTCATCGAGCGCGCCACGGTGGTCGAGGGATAGGCGCTCGAGGCTTTTTTTCAATCCGCCCCAAGGTCCCGACCGGAGACCTGGCCCGGATGTTTCACCGATTTCGGTTGCTTCGGGCGTCAAGATGCCGTGTTGGCGGGGCGCACCGACCCAAAGCTGCGGAAAGCGTAGTAGACACTGCTTCGAAGCGGCGCGACGGTGGGAGGCTCGCAACCGCGAACATGTTGGTGTTCGCGAGTTGAGAAATCGGTGGAACATGCCGGCTGGAGTGCTTGGACCGCGGGCTCCGCGCGTCGGGCGATGACCACGCTCTTTGTCTCCGATGTCCACTTGAGCCGAGAGCGCCCGGACATCGTCGAGCGCTTCGTCGCTTTTATCGACCACGAGACGCGGGCCGCGGACGCGCTCTACATACTCGGGGACCTCTTCGATCTGTGGCTTGGAGACGACGACGATCGCGAGCCTCACCCTCAGGTCGTCGGCGCGCTGCGCCGGCGTTGCGAATCCGGTCTCCCGATCCACGTAATACACGGCAATCACGACTTCCTGCTCGGCTCGCGCTTCGAACGCGAGAGCGGCTGTCGCCTGCTGGCCGAGCCCGCCCGAGTCGAAGTGCCGGACACTCTCGTCATCGCGCTGCATGGCGATGTGCTGTGCACTCGGGATGAGGACTACCAGGCCTTTCGCCGCCAGGCCCGCGACCCGCGGCGCCAGGCGGAGTTCCTGCGTCTGCCCCTGCCGGCGCGCCTGGAGCACGCGGCGCGGCTACGCCATGACTCGCGGGAGGCCACGCGCCTCAAGACCTCCGAGATCATGGACGTAACGCCGGAGGCGGTGGAGCACATGCTTCTGGACACCGGCACTCGATGCATGATTCATGGCCACACCCATCGACCGGCGGTGCACGTCATCGAGTGTGCGGGGGAGCGCGCCACCCGCATCGTTCTCGGGGACTGGTACGAGCAGGGCAGCGTGCTGGTGTGGAACGAGGCGGGGTTTAGAAGCGAACCCCTCGAGGATCGCATCGAAGTCCGCCGCTGACCTTTGCGCGCGGTATCGCAGCCATTACCTGGTTCGCGGCAGCCAGGTGCCCGCTTGCGAACAAGACGGGCCGAGTATCGTGTTCAGGTTCCCGGCGCCGACTCGCCGAAACGCTCGCGCAGCTCGCGACGCACCACCTTGCCGATGTTGCTCTTCGGTAGCTCGTCGGCGAAGACCACGCTCTTCGGCCGCTTGTAGGCGGCGAGCTGGGCCTCGCAATGGGCCCGCAGCGACTCTTCGCTCAGTCCTTCATCCTTCCTTACCACCACCAGGCGCACCGCTTCCCCGGAGTGGTCGTCGGGCACTCCGATCACCCCCGCCTCCAGCACCCCGGGGTGGGAGACCGCCACCTGTTCGATTTCGTTCGGATACACATTGAACCCGGAGACCAGGATCAGGTCCTTCTTGCGATCGAGGATGCTCACGAAGCCCCGTTCGTCCATGGCGGCGATGTCCCCGGTGGCGAGCCACCCGTCCGCGTCCAGACACTCGGCGGTGGCGTCGGGGCGATTCCAGTAACCGCGCATCACCTGCGGTCCGCGCACGCAGAGTTCCCCCGCCTCGCCCTGGGCCACGACCTTGCCCTGGTCGTCACGTATGCACACCTCGGTCGACGAGATGGGCAGTCCGATGGTGCCGTTGTAACTCTGCGCATCGAGGGGATTGATGCACACCGCGGGCGAGGCTTCGGTAAGGCCATAGGCTTCGAGCAGAGGGCACCCCGTGACTTCCTGCCAGCGTTGCGCCACCGCGCGCTGCACCGACATGCCCCCTCCGAGGGAGAGCTTGAGTCGGGAGAAGTCGATGGCGTCGAAGCCGGGAGTGTTGAGCAGTCCGTTGAAGAGGGTGTTCACCCCGGGCAACGCGCTGAAGCGAAGGCGCGACAGTTCACGCACGAAGGCGGGCAGGTCCCGCGGATTGGTGATGAGATGATTGACGCCCCCGATGCACATGAAGGTCAGGCAGTTCGCGGTGAGGGCGAAGATGTGGTAGAGCGGCAACGCGGTGATGATCCCTTCGGAATCGTCGGTGAAAACGGAGCCGATCCAGGCCTTCGACTGCAGGACGTTCGCCACCATGTTGCCGTGCGTCAGCATCGCGCCCTTGGAGACCCCGGTGGTACCGCCGGTGTACTGGAGGAACGCGAGGTCGTCCGGCCCGAGATCGACTGAACGCCGAGGCCTGGACCCGCGCGCCAGCGCCTGCTTGAACGGGACGCTGTGGGTCAGGCGGTAACGCGGCACCGCCTTCTTCACGTATCGGACCACGAAGTTCACCAGCCACGACTTCGGCGCGGGGAGCATGTCGCCGACCGTGCTCACGACGACCGTTTCCACCTCGCTTCCACCGTCCATGGCCTCCTGAAGCACCTTGGCGAAGTTCTCCAGCACCACGACCACGCGGGCGCCGGAGTCCTGGAGCTGGTGGGCGAGCTCGCGGGGCGTATAGAGCGGGTTGGTGTTGACCACGACCGCCCCCGCGCGAAGCGCTCCGAAGAGCGCAATCGGGTACTGCAGAAGGTTGGGCAGCATGATCGCCACCCGGTCGCCCTTCTCGATGCCCGCTTCGTGCGCAAGCCAGGAGGCGAAGCGCCCGCTCATCACGTCGAGGTCGCCGAAGCTGAGACTCGCTCCCATGTTCGTGAACGCGGGGCGGTCTCGGTAACGATCGATCGCATCGTCGACCATCGCCGGGATCGACGGAAACGCATCCGGGTCGATTTCGTGCGGGATTCCCTCGGGGTAGCTATCCAGCCAGACGCGGCTCATGTTCGCAGTCCTCGTGAGGGTCGGCGACGCATTATAGGCGAGCACCGCCGCGGCATCGCCCTCACCGCTCTGCGAAGGCCTGAAGGACCAGCAGTAGCGCCCCGATGCAGATGGCCGAGTCGGCCACGTTGAACGCCGGCCAGTGATAGCGTTCGTAGTAGATGTCCACGAAATCCACGACCACCCCGAGCCGAAGACGGTCGATCACGTTTCCCAGCGCGCCGCCCAGCACCAGTGCGTATCCCGCCGCGAGCCGCCACGGGCAGGGCCGGGCGTTGCGGAGAAGGACGACCAGAACCGCGCTCACTCCGAGGCCGACCAGACTGAGAAACCAGCGTTGCCAGCCACTCGCCTCGCCGAGAAAACTGAACGCGGCGCCGGGGTTGAAGACCAGGGTGAAATTGAGGCCCGGGAACACATTGACCATCTGCCGCTCCAGGAGCAGATGCAGCGCCGCCTGCTTGGTGAGCTGATCGAGAGCCAGCACCAGGCCGGACAGCCATAGCCAGCGCAGGTTGCCGCTACCGGGAACGGTGCGAGACGGTGGCGGCGCCTGACTCATGCCGCCTGACTCACGCCGCCTCGCCAAGTACCGCGCGAGCGGCATCGGCATCGCGGTCCATCTGGCGACGCAGCGCTTCGAGGCCCTCGTAGCACTCCTCCTCGCGGAGCTTGGCCACGAACTCCACCCTGACCATGCGCCCGTAGATGTCGCGGTTGAAGTCGAACACGTGCACTTCGAGCAGGGTCACCCGTCCCCCCACCGTCGGGCGATGGCCGATGCTCGCCATGCCGGGCAGAGGGCGATCGTCCACCCCGAGCAGGCGCACCGCGAACACTCCGTGCATCGGGGGCGCGACCCGACGCAGGGGCAGGTTGGCGGTCGCGTACCCGATGGTGCGCCCGATCCGATCGCCGTGCGAAACGCGCCCGCACATCGTGTAGGGGCGGCCGAGCAGCCGGCCGGCGAGGGCGAAGTCGCCGTGGGCGAGCGCGTCGCGAACCCAGGTGCTGCTCACCCGGTGTCCGTCCAGCAGATGGGTCTCGTGGCAGCGCACTTCGAAACCGTGCACCTCCCCCGCCTCGCGCATCAGGTCGATATTGCCTTCCGCCCGATGACCGAAGCGGAAATCCTCGCCCAGGACCACGACCTCGCTCCCCAGCCGATCCACCAGCACCCGCTCGATGAACGCGTGGGGCGCCATCGAGGAGAGCGCCTCGTCGAACTTCAGCACCACGAGGCGATCGAGCGGGCTCTGCGCGAGCCCGACCACCTTCTCGCGCAAGCGCGTGAGGCGCGGGGGAGCGTGCGGCGCGGAAAAGTACTCGCGCGGATGCGGCTCGAAGGTGATCAAGGTGGTCGGCAGGCGTTTCTCCGCCCCGATCCGGGCGAGCTGCCCCAGCACCGCCTGATGGCCGAGGTGGATGCCGTCGAAGTTACCCACGCTCACCACGCTTCCGCGATGTCTCGGAAGCAGGCCATGCACTCCACGAATAATCTCCACTTCGACCGTAGATCCCGTTCCGGAGCGGTACTCGCGACAGCGACAGCGGCGAGATTATACGGGGCGCCCGATCTCAGTGGCGATCGGACCCGAACAGGTCGCGGGGACGAAACCCGAGCGCCCACTGGGCGAGGACATAGAGCAGCGCCCCTCCCGACACCGCCGCGGCGAGGCGCAAGGCCCGATCCCACACCGCCGCTTCCCGCCAGTACTCCCCCTGTCCCGCGAACCACCACAGGACCGCGGCCATGGCGAGACTGGAAACCAGGGTGCGTACCCACAGCGCCCGCCATCCCGGCATCGGGCGGTAGACCCCGCAACGGCGCAACGCGCGGAACAGGAGCGCGGCGTTGAGATAGGCGGCGAGCGACGTGGCGAGCGCCAACCCCGCGTGACGCAGGGGCAGGACGAGAACGAGATTGAGGAGCACATTGGCGACCAGCGCCACCACCGCAATCCGGACCGGGGTGCGGGTGTCCTGGCGGGCGAAGAAGCCGGGAGCCAGCACCTTGACGAGGACGAATCCGAGCAGGCCCGTCGCATAGGCCACCAGGGCGAGGCCCGTCATCGCCACGTCGCGGTCGTCGAACGCGCCGTAGTGAAAGAGCGTGGTGACGATGGGCACCGCGAGCACCGCCAGCCCGACCGCGGCGGGAACTCCGATCGTGACCACCAGGCGAAGCGCCCAGTCCAGGGTGCGCGAGAAGGCCTCGGGCTCCTGATTGGCGTGGCGCGCCGAGAGGCTGGGAAGCACCGCGGTGGCGAGCGCGATGCCGAACACGCCAAGGGGAAACTCCACGATGCGATCGGAGAAGTAAAGCCAGGAGATACTGCCGGTGACCAGAAACGAGGCGATCAGGGTGTCGATCTGGATATTGATCTGCGCCACGGAAGCACCGAACACCGCGGGCAGAATCAGGCGCGCGATCCTGCGCACCCCCTCGTGCGCCCACTTGAGTCGGGGCACGACCAGCAAGCGCAGAGAGGCGAGGAAGGGCAGCAGAAACGCGAGCTGCGCCACTCCCGCGACGAGCACGCCCAGCGCGAGCGCGACAATCGGCTCTTCCATGCGCGGAGCGAGCACGAGGACGGCGCCGATGAGCGAGATATTGAGCAGGGCGGGGGTGAGCGCGGGGACCCCGAAGCGCCCGTAGGTGTTCAGGATCCCGGCCGCGAGCGCGGTCAGGGAGATGAAGAAGAGGTAGGGGAAGGTGATGCGCAGCAAGTGCACCGTCAGTTCGTGCTTGGCCTCGGTCCCGGAAAAGCCCGGAGCGAAGACCAGGATCAGCACCGGAGCGGCGAGGACGCCGAGCGCACTCGTCAGGAGCAGAATCGCGCCGAGCACCCCCGACACGCTGGCAACGAGCTCGCGCACCTGCGCGTGTGCGCGCGTCTCCCGGTACTCCGTGAGCACCGGCACGAAGGCGAGGGAGAAGGCGCCCTCCGCGAAGAGCCGGCGCAACAGGTTGGAGAGCCGGAAGGCGACGAAGAATGCGTCGGTCTCCGCGGCGGCGCCGAAGGCGCGAGCGATGACCACGTCGCGGACGAATCCGAGTACGCGCGAAGCCAGGGTGCCGCTCCCGGCCCGCGCCGCCGCCGCGAGCAGCGCCAGCGGGCTCTGGCCTCGCGCATTGATGTTGTCCTGGTCTCGCGGCATACTTTCTCGGTTACGGTCTTCCATCTACGAAAGAGACACCATTGGCCAATTCCGCCCAAGCACGAAAGCGCGCCCGACAGGCGACCCGGCACCGCGCCCACAACGTACCGCTTCGCTCCAGAGCGCGCACCGCGATAAAGAAGACCCTCAAGGCGATCCACAGCGGAGACGTGGAAGCGGCGCGCACCGCATTCCGGGAAGCGGTCCCCGTCATCGACCGCATGACCGACAAGGGCTTGATGCACAAGAACAAGGCGGCCCGCCACAAGAGTCGTTTGAACGCGCGGGTCAAGGCGCTCGGTTGAGGCGTTGACCACCGACCGGGGCCGAAAACAGGGCTCCGGTCTCGGCTGCTCACTCGCCCATCAGCACAAGGTTGTCGCGGTGGATGAGTTCGGGCTCGTCCACGTAGCCGAGCAGTGACGCGATGCGGTTGCTCGCGTGCCCCATGATCTTCCCGGTCTCCACCGAGCTGTAGTTCACCAGCCCACGGGCGGTCTCCCGCCCCTGCGGGTCATAACAGGACACGAAGGCGCCGCGCTCGAAGCTTCCCCGCACTCCGCGCACTCCCACCGCGAGCAGGCTGCTTCCCGACTCTCGCAGCATCCGCGCGGCGCCCTCGTCGAGGTCCAGCCGGCCGCCGACCTTGAGCTGACCCGCGAGCCATCGCTTGCGCGCGGCGAGACGGGCGGTGCCGGGAGCGAGCACGGTGCCGAGCGCCTCACCGGCAGCGATGCGCGCGAGCACTTCCGGCTCCCGGCCGCTCGCAATCCGGGTCGGCGTACCGGAACGCGAAGCGAGACGGGCCGCGTTCAGCTTGGTATGCATTCCCCCACGTCCGAGAGCGCCTCCCTCCCCCGCCATGGAGTCGAGCGCCGCATCGCCTGCGAAGGCCTGCCTGACCAGCGTGGCGTCGGGGTTCCGGCGCGGATCCGCGGTGTACAGCCCCTCCTGATCGGTGAGGATGAGGAGCAGATCGGCTTCGACGAGATTGGTGACCAGGCCGGCAAGGGTATCGTTGTCCCCGAGACGAATGTCCTCCGTCGACACCGTGTCGTTCTCGTTGATGACGGGAACCACTCCGTATCGGATCAGGCTGCGCAAGGTGCTGCGCGCGTTCAGATACCGGGTGCGATCCGATACGTCCTCCTGGGTCAGGAGGATCTGCGCGGTGTGCATGTCGTGGGCCTGGAAGCAGGACTCGAAGACCTGGGTGAGTCCCATCTGCCCCACCGCGGCGAGCGCCTGCAGCTCGAACAGAGCCTCCGGACGGCGGCGGATGCCGAGCCGGCTCATGCCCTCCGCGATCGATCCGGACGAGACCAGCACGGTGTCGATGCCCTGGCGGCGCAGCGCCGCTACCTGATCGACCCACCCCCGTACTCCGTCACGGTCGACTCCGCGTCCCTCGTTGGTCACGAGCGCACTGCCGATCTTGACCACCCAGAGCCCGGCCGCGCCCATCGTCACCCCTCCAGCGCACTCATCATGGAACGGCACAGCGCCGCGCAGCCTCCACCGTCGATGGCGGAAATGGCAAAGCTCGGTCCCGGCCAGTCGAGCTCCTCGAGTGACTCTTCGACCAGAGCGTCGCGATGCTCTTCGGGCACGAGGTCGCTCTTGTTGAACACCAGCCAGCGGGGCGTTTCGCCGAGGGAGGCGCTGTGGTGCTCGAGCTCCGCCGCAATGCCTCGGACATCGGTGGCGATGGAAGCGGCGGTCGCGGGAGGCGCGATGTCGACAAGGTGAAGAAGCAGGCGGGTTCGGCTCAGGTGCCTGAGAAATCGCGTTCCCAGGCCGGCGCCTTGCGCCGCACCCTCGATGAGACCGGGAATGTCGGCCACCACGAAGCTCCTGTCCACTCCCACCCTGACCACGCCGAGGTTGGGATGGCGGGTCGTGAAGGGATAGTCGGCGACCTTCGGTTTCGCGGCGGAGACCGCGCGAATGAAGGTGGACTTGCCGGCGTTGGGCCGGCCGAGCAGACCCACGTCGGCCAGCACCCGCAGCTCCAGGCGGAGCCGGCGCTGTTCGCCCGCCCCGCCCGGCGTGGTCTTTCGCGGCGCCCGGTTGGTGCTGCTCTTGAAGCGCTGGTTCCCCAGACCGTGCCGTCCGCCGCGCGCGACGAGGAGGCGCTCTCCGGGCTTGAGGAGTTCGCCGAGAAGCTCCCCCGTTCCCGCCTCGTACGCGATGGTGCCAACCGGAGCCCGTATCGCCAGGTCCGAACCTCCTCGCCCGGACCGCGTGCGGCCCATGCCCTTGCCGCCCGGCACCGCGCGGTAGCGGCGGTGGTAGCGGAAGTCGACGAGCGTGTTGAGGCTCTCGTCCCCGACCAGGAACACGCTGCCGCCGTCTCCGCCGTCCCCGCCGTCCGGCCCTCCCTTCGGCACGTATTTCTCGCGTCGGAAGCTCAGCGCGCCATCGCCGCCCTTCCCGGCTTCCACCAGGATGGTTGCTTCATCGATGAACTTCATCTTGGAGGAGCACGAGAAACCCCGCCGCGGGACGGGGGTCGTGATTCGACTTCATGGATCCGGGACTTGCCGACGGGCTCACGCGCCGCGTCGCTCGTCCCGCAGACCGGCGGCCCCCCCGGGTCGCCGATCCGGTCGGGAGAGCGACCTCAGCCCGCTTCGATGCTCACGGTGCGCCGATTGCGCGGGCCCTTGCGCTCGAACTTCACGAAGCCGTCGGTCTTGGCGAAGAGCGTGTGGTCGCGTCCGCAGCCGACGTTGGTTCCGGGGTGAAACCGCGTGCCGCGCTGACGCACGATGATGTTGCCGGACCTCACCGCCTCTCCCCCGAAGAGCTTGATTCCGAGTCGTTTCGACTCCGAATCCCGGCCGTTCTTGCTGCTGCCGCCCGCCTTCTTGTGTGCCATTTCCCGCTCCGTATCGAAAGCCGCTTCGCGCCCGCCTTCGTTCAGCCGGTCGCGATGCCGGTGATCATGATCTCGCTGAAGCTCTGCCGGTGGCCCATGCGACGCAGATAGCCCTTGCGCCGCTTGAACTTGATGACATTGATCTTGTCACCGCGGCCATGGGCGTTCACCGTGGCGGAGACGCGGCCACCGTCGAGGTAGGGCGTTCCGACCTTCGCTCCGTCGTCGCCGGACACCATCAGCACCCGATCGAACTCGACCGTCTCTCCCGGCGCCACCGGCAGCTTCTCGACGCGGAGCTTTTCGCCCTCGCGCACTTTGTACTGCTTGCCACCAGTCACGATGACCGCATACATTCTTCTCGCCCCGTCTGCATTGTCAGATCCCGGCCCGTGCGCCGGGGAGCGCGGATTGTAGGCACTGGGCAGCAGAGCGGCAAGATGGCGCATCGGGCAATGGGGACGACGGGCATGGAGGCAGAGCCCCCGGCAGAGGCGCTTCGGGATCGGATCGCGGGGCTCGCGGCCGAACATCTGGCGTCGGTCGACGAAGTCATCATGGCCCGCTTGCGCTCCGATGTCCCCGCCATCAATCAGGTCTCGCGCCATATCGTCAAATCGGGGGGGAAACGTCTCCGTCCGCTGCTGGTGGTGCTTGCGGCGAGAGCCCTCGACGCTCCGGCGGAGCGGTGCAACGAGATCGCCGCCGTGGTCGAGCTCATTCACACCGCGACCCTGCTCCATGACGATGTGGTGGACGGATCGGAGCTGCGCCGAGGCAAGGCTACCGCGAATGCCCTGTTCGGCAACGGCACCAGCGTACTGGTGGGCGACTTCCTCTACTCGCGCGCCATCCAGATTGCGGTGCGGGTGGGCTCGATGGCGATCATGAAGATCATGGCCGACACCACCAATGTCATCACCGAGGGCGAGGTGTTGCAGCTCTTCAACTGCAACGATCCCGACACGACGGAGGAAAGCTACCTGCGCGTCATACGGGCCAAGACCGCCAAGCTCTTCGAGGCCGCGGCCCGGGCCGGGGCGGTCATCGCCGATGCGGACCCCGTCGCCGAAGAGGCGATGGCCCGCTTCGGTCACCACCTCGGCACCGCGTACCAGCTCGTCGACGACGTACTCGACTACCGGGGCACGGCCGATGAGATCGGCAAGAACGTGGGCGACGATCTCGCGGAGGGCAAACCCACCCTGCCCCTCATTCACGCCATGCGCCACGGCAGCCCCGCCCAGGTCGCGATGCTGCGCGACGCCATCCGCAACGGGCGCAAGGACGACATCGACGACGTGGTCAGCGCCGTTGAATCGACCGGAGGCATCACCTACACTGCGCGCGCCGCCGAGGCCGAGGCGGCGCACGCCCGTCAGGCGTTGTCGAGTATCCCGAGTTCGCCCAGTCGCGAAGCGCTCGAGACGCTGGTGGAGTTCTCCATCCATCGCAACCATTGAGGGGCGGGCGCTATCTGGCGCCGCACGGAGAGCGAGAAGCCGGGCCCGGGCGGGCGTCGGCATCGGATCGAGATTATCGGGGTGTAGCTCAGCCTGGTAGAGCACTGCCTTCGGGAGGCAGGGGCCGGAGGTTCAAATCCTCTCACCCCGACCAAAGTGAATCAGGCCGTCTCGTTTCCCGGTTCGCAAGCCGAGAGCGCGCGGACGTCGCTACCGCACTCGGCCCGAGTCGGCAAGCGGGCGTACCTCGCAACGCCAGGAGCAGTCCGTGACCACGAATCCGGAATTCGCGACACGCCCGCGTCGCAGCTTCATATTCTCGCCCGCGCTGCGACCGGATCGCTTCCCGAAGGCGCTCGCCTCGGGTGCGGACATCGTGTGCGTGGAGCTCGAGGACGGCGTCGCGCCGAAGGACAAGGACGAGGCGCGCCACAACGCGCTGGCGATCTTCGCCGCTCCCCAGGCCGACGACGGCATCGAGCGGGTGGTGCGCATCAACAGCCCGAGGAGCGCGATCGGGCTTCTGGACCTGCAGGGCATCCTTGCCGCCAAGCGGCCTCCGCCCGCGCTCATGCTGCCGAAGGTGAAGACGCCGGACGAGGTGGTGTGGCTCGACGAACTCCTGGGCGAACGCGGGCACGACACCCGGCTTCAGATCATCATCGAGACCAATGCCGGGCTCGAAGCCGCCCGCGACATCGCGCACGCGAGCCCGCGCATCGACGCGCTCCTCTTCGGCGGGGTGGACATGGCGGCCGAGCTGCGCTGCAAGGTGGCCTGGGAACCCCTCCTCTACGCCCGCTCCCGCGTGGTGCACGCGGCGGCGAGCGCCGGCATCGACGCCATCGACGTACCCTGGCTCGACCTCGAAGACCCGGCGGGGATGCGTCGCGAGGCCCTCCTCGCCCGAGACCTCGGCTTCAGCGGGAAGGGCGCCATCCACCCCCGGCAGATTCCGATCATCAACGAAGTCTTCACCCCCGATGCGGCCGCCATCGCGCACGCGCGCAGGATCATCGCGGCCTTCGAGGAAGCCGACACCGGGCTCGTGGTCGTGGACGGCAAGCTCATCGAGAAGCCGGTTCTGCGCGAGATGCGCCGCGTCCTGTCGATTGCGAAGCGCGTCGCGCCCTGAGGCGAAGGCAAGGCGCCGCGCCTGACTCCCGCCGCCTCGAAGCGCGCACATGAGATACCCAACAGCAGGTCGCCCCGAATGGCTCGGCCGGCGGTGAGTGCCCCGGTATGAATGCCCCGGTGCACGACATTGCGCTTCTTCAGGAGTTCGTCAAGCGGGCGAGGACAAGACTCCCGAAGGCGGTCTGGGACTACGTCATCGGCGGCGCCGACACCGAGACCACCCTGCGGCGCAACCGCCAGGGGCTCGATGCTTTGGCGTTTCGCCCCCGCGTCCTGCGCGACGTGTCCGAAATCGACTGCACGACCACCGTGCTCGGCGTCGACCTTCGGCTCCCGGTGCTGCTGGCCCCGATCGGCTCGCTGCAGGACCTCGATCCCGGCGCCGGGACGAGCGCGGCCCGCGCCGCGGGGGAATTCGGGGTGTTTCACATGCAAAGCTCCGCGAGCGCACCCGGGCTCGAAGCCTGCGCGAGTGCGGGACCCGGCCCGAAGATCTTCCAGCTTTACGTCCGGGGGGATGCCGCCTGGGCCACCGATCAGGTCCAGCGGGTGACCGAGGCCGGCTATCACGCCCTGTGCATCACCGTGGATCTAGCGATCTACAGCCGACGCGAACGCGACCTTGCCAAGCGTCACGTGACCACGGGCCGCCGGGGAACCCGGCCGCGGGACGAGCTCTTCCAGGCCCGCTTGAACTGGCGCGACATCGAGCGCATCCGCGGCGAGTGCGCACTGCCCCTGATCCTCAAGGGCATAGCGACCGCCGAGGATGCCTCGATCGCCTGCGAGATGGGCGTCGACGCGGTGTACGTCTCCAACCACGGAGGACGCCAGCTCGATCACGGCCGAGCCGCCATCGACGTCCTGCCGGAGGTGGTCGACGCGGTGGCGGGACGCGCGGAGATCATCATCGACGGGGGATTCCTGCGCGGCGCCGACCTCGTCAAGGCGATCGCGCGCGGGGCCGGTTGTGTCGGGGTCGGCCGGCTCCTCGCCTTCGCCCTCGCCGCGGCGGGTCGGGCGGGAGTGGTGCGCATGCTGGAGATTCTGGAGACGGAGCTACGCATCTGCCTCGGCCTGCTGGGAGTCGACCGCCTCGATCGACTCGACGAGTCCTTTCTCCACGAGGCGGCGCCGGTCGCCGCGCCCCACGTCCTCAGCGCCTTCCCCCTTCTCGAAGAGGGATACTGAATCCACCCGCGGGCGGCGATTCCACTTGCCCGGTCCGGATTCGAGGCGCCCGCGCCCGACTCGCGGCGAGCGATCCGCAATCCCGAGTCACGCGCCCGGAACTCGATCCTTCACCCGAACCTTCGGCCTGCGTATCCTTAGGTGAACTGGCAAGAGCGTCGATGGCGCGGCGCGCGGAGGGCGGCGCGCAGGCGCTCCCCGGCCTGCCCGAGACCCAGAGGAGTATCCACCAGATGATCAGGACGGGAGACCAGTACCGGGAGTCGATCCGCGACGGACGCGAGGTCTACATGGACGGCGTCCGGGTCGAGGACGTCACCGTACACCCGATGTTCAAGCCCCTCGTGGACATCCGCGCGCGCATCTACGACATGCAGCACGAGGCGGCGACGAAGTACATCATGACGGTGGAGCAGGACGGCGAGATCAACGCGATCGGCAACGCCCTGCCCTTCACCCAGGAAGACTGGTGGGCGAAGCGCCGGGCCACCGACACTGTCTGCGAGGAGATCGGCGGCATCGTCACCCGGGTGGGGGACGAGACGGTCGGAGAGATGTGGTCGCTCTTCGACGGCCGCGACGTGCTGGCGGAGATCGACTCCCGCTTCGCGGAGAACATCGAGAAGCACATCGATCTGGTGCTGCGCCGGGATCCCTTCCACGTCTCCGCGAACACCGATCCCAAGGGCGATCGCTCCAAGCCGCCCCAGGAGCAGGATCCGGACATGCTCCTGCACGTGGTGGGAGAGACCGACGCCGGCATCGTGGTGCGCGGCGCGAAGTACGAGACCGCCGCCGCCTACGCGAATCAGGCCTTCACCAAACCCACCATCGCGAACTGGGGCAACCAGGCGCTGTCGGACTACGCGGTCGGCTTCATCTGCGACCTGGGCTCGCCCGGACTCAAGTTCATCTGCCGCTCGGGATTTGCGGGCGCGCGCGGCGGGTGCCCGCGCGCCGACCATCGCGACTACCCCCTCGCGAACCGTTTCGACGAAGTCGATGCGCTGGTCATCTTCGACAATGTACTCGTGCCCTGGGAGAACGTGCTCTTCTATCGGCACACCCGGGCGGCCGCCTTCATCCGCGCCACCCTCCACCGCTACTCCGCCTTCGCGTTCGTGCAACGCACCCTCAAGACCGCGGACACGATGATCGGCGCGGCGCTGTTCAACGCCCGTCAGACCGGACTCGAAAAGCAGCCCGCGGTGCAGGAGAAGCTCTCGACGCTCGCGGTGTGGCGCGAAGGCATCAACGCCCACCTGAGCGCCGCCATCGCGCTCGCCGAACCCTCGCCGGGGGGACTGCTGATGCCGAACCAGTCCCTGCTCTACACCGGCCGCGTGCACGCCATGAGCAACCTGCCGGCGATGATGCACATCGCGCGCGAGCTCTGCGGCGGCCAGATCTGCGTGACCCCGAACGTCGCCTCCTTCGAATCGCCCGAAACCCGGCCGTGGATGGAGAAGTTCTACACCATCAACGAGGACTGGGTGGCGGAGGACCGCCGCAAGCTGCTCGCCTTCGCCCGCGATCTCCTGAACTCCGACTACGCGGGGCATCGGCTCACCTTCCAGCTCTTCGCCCAGTCTCCACCCTTCGCCCACCTCGCCGCGGTCTATCGCAACTTCGACTGGAACGGGCCGCTGTCCTTCGTGAAGAAGTCGGCGGGTCTCTCCGATGCGGTCATGCGCGGCGTCGAGTCCCGCGACGGAGACTCCGCCGTCGAACAGTGGTTCTCCCGGAGCCCCGCCGAAAACGCCGAAGCAAACGGCGCTCCCGCGAGCGCCGCGGTCGCGGGAGGACGCGGAAATCCATGACCATGGCCACCCTGTGCGCGCTTCCCGCCACCCGCGTCGGCCGTGGGCGGATACGGCTCGCGCTTGCGGGGGCTCCCGGGCCCGATCCGGGCCCTGCGCTTTCCCGAACCGGGCCGAATCGCTCCCGCACCCGGCGGGAGGCGCCCGCACCCGGCGAGGCCCGGCCGTGAAGTTCTACGACTGCGCTCCCGCTCCGAGTCCCCGCCGGGCGCGCATCTTCATCGCCGAGAAGGGTCTGGAGATTCCGGTGGTGCAGGTCGACCTGCGCGCCGGAGAACAGCACGCAGACGCCTTCGCGGCGATCAACCCGCACCGCACGGTACCGGTGCTGGAGCTGGACGACGGCAGCCGCATCACCAACACCGCCGGGATCTGCGCCTATCTGGAGGCCCTTTGCCCCCGGCCCGCGCTGCTCGGAGAGACGCCCGCGGAGAAGGGACACGTCGCACAGATGCAGTGGCGCATGGAGACCCAGGGCCTGATGGCGGTGGGCGAAGTGCTGCGCAACCGCGCGAAAGGGTTCCGGGGCCGGGCGCTCACCGGAGCGGTGGACTTCGAACAGATTCCGCAGCTCGCCGAACGTGGCCTGCGGCGCATCGATCTGTTCTTCGAGGAGCTCGACGCCATCCTGGCGGAAAGCTTTTTCGTCGCCGGCGATCGCTTCTCCATCGCCGACATCACCGCGCTGGTCGCGGTCGACTTCGCGGGGTGGGTGAAGAAGAGCCTCCCCGACGAGGCGGTCCACGCGCGCCGCTGGCACGAGGCGGTGAGCGCGCGCCCGAGCGCACGGCTTTGAGCGCACGGGTCCTCCTTCGCGTTGACGCCGACGCGCCGCGCCTGGCCGTCTTCGCAACGAGAGACCCTGCGATATCACGGCCCGCGGCGTCGCAACCCGAAACCGAGAGAGCGTTCCAGATGACTTCGAGCCCATGTTCGAGCTGAGCCAGGACCAGCAGGCACTGCGAGCACACGCGGCGGAGCTCGCGCGCTCGCGCATCGCCGGCCGCGCCGCCCGCGTGGACGGCTCCGAGCAGTATCCCTTCGACAACGTCGAAGACCTGCGGGCCGCCGGCTTCATGGGAATGACGATCCCCGAGGCCTACGGCGGCCAGGGCCGCTCCTTTCTGGACGCGGTGCTGGTGGTGGAGGAGATGGCCAAGGTGTGCGGGGTCACCGCGCGCATCGTGGTCGAAGCCAACATGGGCGGGATCTCGGCCGTCATGCACTACGGCAGCGAGGAGCAGAAGCGCCTCGCGGCGGGGCTGGTGCTCGCGGGCGACAAGCCCGCCATCTGCATCACCGAGCCCGAGGCGGGCAGCGCCGCCAACGAGATGCGCACCCGCGCCGACCGCAAGGGCGACACCTATACCCTGAACGGCCAGAAGCACTGGATCACCGGCGGCGGGGTGTCGAAGCTGCACGTGATCTTCGCGCGGACCTTCGATGAGCGCGGACGGGAACAGGGCATCGGGGCCTTCCTCGCGGTCCGGGGCGTGAGCAAGGGGCTCGTGGTGGGACGGCGCTCCTACGCGATGGGACTGCGTGGCATTCCCGAAACCGAGATCCTGCTCGAAGACCTTGAGGTGCCGGCCGAAATGCTCTTGTTGCCCCCCGAGGGACTGCGGCGAGGATTCGCCCGCCTCATGGAGGCGTACAACAGCCAGCGGGTCGGCGCCGCCACCGTGGCCCTCGGGCTCGCCCAGGGCGCGTACGAGCTCGCGCTCGATCGGGTCAGGACGCGCGAACAGTTCGGGCGCCCCATCTACGAGTTCCAGGGCCTTCAGTGGATGCTCGCCGACATGTCCACTTCGCTTCGCGCCGCCCGCCTCCTGATCCACGACGCGGCGACGAGCGCCGGTGAGGGCTTCCCGGACCGGCTGGCCGCCGCGCAAGCGAAGATCTTCGCCTCCGAAGTAGCTCAGAAGGTGACGAGCGACGCCCTCCAGATGTTCGGCGCGGAAGGCTACGGCCGCGACCTCCCGCTCGAACGGATGATGCGCGATGCCCGCATGTTCACCATCGGCGGTGGCACCGCGCAGATCCTGCGCACGGTGGTGGCGAGCGCGATTCTCGAGCGCAAGCTGCCCCAGACCCGGGGCGCCCATCTGCCACCGGCGCGCGAGCGGCGCGCCGACGCCGCCTGAGGCGCCCGCGCGCGCATGTTCCACGACGCCCAGGGGCTCGCATGCACCGCACGGGACGCGCGCGCGGTCTCGGCCTACGACGACGCGCTGGCGTCCTTCTTCGAGTTCCGGCTCGACACTGCGGATCACCTCAAGGGGGCGCTCGCCGCCGACCCCGACTTCGTGATGGGCCTGTGCTTCCGGGCCTGCCTCCTCATGCAGTTCGGTTCCCGGCAGATCTATCCCAAGATCGATTCGCTGCGGGATCGGCTGCAAGAGCTGGCAAGGGACGCGAACCCGCGCGAGCGCGCGCACATCCTTGCCCTTGAGTACTGGCGGGAGGGACGAATCGGGGAGGCCTGCCGGACCTGGGAGAGCATTCTGGTCGCAACCCCGCAGGACCTGCTTGCGCTTCGCCTCCACCACGGGATGAGCTTCTGGCTGGGACGCCGCGAGGCACTGCGAGACGCCCCGGCGGCGGTGCTCGGGCGAATCGCGGAAAGCACACCCGGATATGGTGCGGTGCTCGGCATGTTCGCCTTCGGTCTCGAGGAGTGCGGAGACTACTCCCGGGCCGAGGAGTTCGGGCGCCGTTCCCACGCTCTGAATCCGGACGACCTCTGGGCACTGCACGCGGTGGCGCACGTCATGGAGATGCAGGGCCGCCACGACGAGGGGCGCGAGTGGCTGGATCGCCCCTTCGGTACGTGGGCGGACCGCAACCCCTTCAAGGATCACGTCTGGTGGCACGCCGCGCTGTTTGCCCTGGAACAGGGAGACGATGAGCGGGTGCTGGAGATCTACGAGCACGAAGTGCGCATCGACGACGCGGGCTTCTACCTCGACGTGCAGAACGCGGCCTCCCTGCTCATGCGCCTCGTCCTGCTCGGAGCGGATGTCGGCGGGCGCTTCGAGGAGCTTGCCGAGCTCGCCGAGGCGCGCACCGGCGATCACGTGCTTCCCTTCACCGACCTGCACTTCATGATGTCCCTGACCGCGGCCGGACGAAGTGAGGCCGCGATGCGCTATCTCGAATCCCTCGAGGCTTTCTCGACAGAGGAGGCCCCCGACGCCGCGCAGGTCACCGCCTCGCTCGGCCTTCCCGTCGCCCGGGCCCTGCTCGCGCACGCGAAGGGCGAGTACGGGAAGTGCGCCGACCTGCTCCATCCTCTGCGGCAGTCGCTCGCGCCGCTGGGAGGCAGTCACGCCCAGCAGGACGTCTTCCACCAGATCCTCATCGACGCCACGATCCGCGACGGACGGCTTGACCTCGCGCAGAGCCTGCTCGCCGAACGCGATTCGCTGCGCCCGGGAGGGCGGTGGACCCGACAACGCCGGCACGAATTCCACTAGAGCATGCCCTCCCATGAACGAAGACACCTTCAACCTGCAGGTTCGCAAGTTCCTCAAGAAAGTGGGGATCACTTCCCAGCGCGAGATCGAGCGAGCGGTGCGCGCGGGCATCGAGAGCGGCGCGCTCGAGGGCCGCGAGAGGCTCGACGTTACAGTCCACCTCTCCATTCCCGCCCTCGGGGTGAGCCTCGACATCGAGGATCGCATCGCCCTGGAGTAGGGTTGATACGGACCCGCGAGTCCCCGGACCACCCGCCCCCGGATTGCCCGTGATGAGCGCCGAATTGCTGGCCCTCGTCGCCTTGCGCTCGGTGGCGGTGGGATTTGCCGCCTTCGCGCTGGTGCAGGCGATCTGCAACGTCGCGGAAACGCTGGGCGACTTCGACATCGCCCACCTCGGCTACTTTCTGCGCAGCCGCCTCCTTCGTCCCTTCGTCACGCTGGTCATCGCCGGCATCCTTTGGACCGCCGCTCCCGGCCTCGCCCTCCTTATTCCTTAGCCCGCAAGTTTCACCGATTTTCGGCCGCTTCGGGCGCCAAGATGCCGTGATAGCGGGGTGCACGGACCGAAAGACGCTGAAGTCGTAGCCGACACGAAGTCGTTGCGGCGCGACGGAGTACAGCCCACTAGCATATTGGCGTCCGCGAGTTGAGAAATCGGTGAAATTTGCGGGTCAGGGAACCTGAGCATCCGGAAGAGATTCCCGCGTGCGGCCGCATCCCTCCCGGGCCTGGCCGCAATGCTCCACCGTCTCACGAAACGGAGTCGGACGGGCGTACCTGTACGGCTCTACCCACCCGGTGATCGCGCGCAATGCGGTCCGTGCCGTCAATACCCTTCCGCGGCCACAATCCGGCCAAACAGAGCGGTCGCACCCGGGGGCTGGTGGTGGACGCATGGTCCACCATGCGCGGTCAGCGAAGTCGCGACACCGGGGCTGACTCTCTTCATTTTCCTGATATGAATTCTCATGAATACTCTCTAATACTATAAATTCATGAATCTTTATTCTGACTCGACAAGGGCCGCTCTCGGGTCCGCGCAATGCGCGAGACTCCTGAACGCGCTCGACCTCGAGCTCCCCGAACTCGGCGAGGTGGCGAAGGCCTGGCGGACCGGACAAGCCGCGCCCGCGCTCGAAGCCCTGCTCCACCACTTCGAGGCACGCCGCCTCGATCCGCGCCTGCTCTGGGAGCCGGCGGCGAGCGCCGAGGAACACCGCCGATGGGCGGACGCGGCGCTCGCGGGGAGTTTCGAGCTCCAGGATGCGCAAGCCCGACCGCCAAGGCGTGCGGACGGGGGCTTGGACTGGCGCCACCGCGGACCTCAGGGGGACCCCGAATGGTCGCGTTTTCTGAACCGACACGACTTCTTCCGGTCCCTGCTCCGCGCCTGGCGCGACACCGGCGAAGAGCGTTACCGCCGTGGCATCAACGACCTGCTCGTCGACTGGCTCGACCACGTGCCGCCGCCGCATGGCCGGACTCCGAACCCGGCGTGGAGAAGCCTGGAGGCGGCACGCCGCGCGACTCTGCCGTGGCTGGAAGTCTTCTTCGCGCACGAATCGATGCCCGCGCTCGATCCGGCGCCACGTCTTCGCATGCTGCTCAGCGTCCTCGACCACGGCCGAATCCTTCGGCGGCGGCACGCCCGATTCGGCAACCACCTGTTCACGGAGGTGGTCGCCCTCGCGGTGCTCGGCGCCGCCTGGCCGGAGCTGCGCGCGGCCCGGGAGTGGAGAGACTACGCCCTGGGCCGAGCGGTGCGGGCGCTGTTCCATCAGACCTACCCCGATGGCGCCCATGTCGAGCTCTCCAACCACTACCACCGCGTGGTCGCGATGGAGGCCGAACGGTTGCTTGCGGTGCTCTCCCGATACGCAAGGCGCGAGGAGCACGCGCGAGTCGAAGAGAGGGTTCGGGCCATGTGGGAGTACTTCGCGGGGCTGACCCTGCCCGACGGCTCGGGGCCGCTCAACAACGACGGCGACCGCGAGCCCAATGCCCGCTATCTGCGCGAGGCCGCGCGGCGTCACGACAACCCCGAGTGGCTGCACGTGGCGAGCGGCGGGGCGCAAGGCACGGCGCCTCCCGACCCGCCCAGCCGTTTCTACCCCTGGGCGGGACAGGCGGTGATGCGCGACGGGTGGCATTCGCAGGCCCAGTGGGCGCGCTTCGACATCGGCCCCCACGGCACCGCCCACCAGCACGCCGACCAGTTGTCGCTGGAATTGTCCGTGGGACGGCGTCACTTTCTGGTGGATCCCGGACGCTACACCTACCGGCCCGGCCGCGCGCGCGAGTACATGAGGGGAGCAAGTGGCCACAACGTGGTGCGCATCGACGGCCGGGCCAGCATCGAAGCGCCCTGGCGGGCCCACGCCCCATCGCGCGCCCGCACGCTTGCCTCTCCGCGCCTCGACTACTTCTGCCACCGGGCATACTTCCCCGCCGACACGCCGCGCGGCCGAGGCGGGGCGCGGTGGACCCGGGCCGTCATCTATCTGCGGGGAGAGTGCTGGATCGTGCTCGACCGCCTGGAAGTGAGCGGACCCTCCGAGGTCACGGTGAACTGGCTCTTTCATCCCGAGCGCCGCGTCGAGGTGCGTGACGGCGGCGCGTACACCAGCGACCCGGGCGCCCCCAATCTCGCCCTCCTTCCGCTTGGCGCCGTCTCGTGGCGGATCCGGGAACTCCACGGCGTGCAAGGGCGGCAATGGCGCGGCTGGTACAGCGACCGCTACAACGTCATCGCCCCCTGCACGCAGCTCGAATTCCACGCGAAGGTGCGCGTCCCGACCCTCGCCGGGTGGCTGCTCCACCCCCTCGGCCCAAGCGCTCCGGCGGAGATACCCGGGATCGAGCTGGCGGAAGTGCGCCCCGGTGTTGCGCGCATCGCGATCAACCGCGCCAATGGACACAGCGAACGCGTGCTGCTCGCGGCACTGGACGGGTCATCGCTCGCCGGGCTCGGCCCCGGCATCGACGATCGGACTCCGTGCGTGCAGACCGAGAGCGCCCGAAGCGGCCGTAACTCAGTGGAACATCCGGGTTAGATCGTCGACGTAGTCGCTCCAGTCCCGGTACCGCCGGCGTCCGCACTCCGAGACCAGGCGCTGGTAACAGTCCTCGTCCTCGAACAGCCGGAGCATGGCATCGGCCAGTGGGACCGAGCCCGGCTCCGAGAGCGTGAGGCAGCCGCCCCCGGCGGAGACCTCCGGGAGCGCGCCGCATGCGCTCACGATGCAGGGACGCAGGCGGCGCAGACTCTCGACCACGGGAAGCCCATAGCCTTCGTAGAGCGAGGGGCAGAGCGTGAACCTGCACTCGGCGTAGGCGTTTGCGAGAGCCTCGTCACTCACGTGTCCCAACCACTCCACCGGCCGGCCCTTCGCCCGCAGCTCGGCGATGCGCGACGCGGCCTTGTCCCCGCCGCGACGCCGGCCGATGAGACGCAGCGCGAATCGGGCGCCGCGCCGCCAGAGCGTTTCGCAGGCCTCGAGCACCGCGAGCTGGTTCTTGCGGGGCTCTAGCGTCGCCACCATGAGCACGACGGGTGGTCCGTCGCCGGCGCGCCAGGGCCGGGGATTACCCGGCACCGGGTCGGTCGCGGGGGTGACCACGGTCACCGGAGGCGCTCGCGCCACTCCTTGCGCCCTCCAGTAGTCGATCAAGTCACTCCGGGACGCCTCGGAGACCGCGGCCACCGCATCGTAGCCGCGCAGGGTGTCGAGATAAGCGTCGAATTCCCGCCGGGAGCGCCGGGTGGCGAATTGCGGGAACTTGACCGGTATCAGATCGTGGACCACCGCCACCCTCGGCCCGGCAATCCGGGGGCGAAGGCGTGCGATCTCGGGGGTGCGCCGGCTCTCGAGCTTCTCCACCACCAGCAGGCCCGCGTAGCGCCCCGGCGGAATTCGCAGGGAATCGCCAAGCGCCGGCAGTAGTCGCGATGCCACGCCCCGGATGGCGTCACGGGGGTCGATGCGGTGACGCGGGCCGCCGTGCCGGGGGGAGTCCAGAGTACTTCGTTCCTCGGGGCCCAGCGCGCGCCACCCGCCCCGCCAGCGATCGAAGGCGACGGGAATCGCCAGTCCCCGCCGCTCAAGCTCCAGGAACACGGCGCGGGACACCCGCTGCACCCCGGTCGGGGAGATGCAGCGAGAAGTGTGGCTCACATCGACGAGGAGCGGCGCCTCCGGCGAAACCGGCTCTCCACGCGCGGGCGCGACCACCGCGCTTTCACGCCCCCTCGCGATCCCGCGCCCCCCGGGTCGCCCGGGTCGCTTGCGTCATCCGGGCCGCTCCGAAGCGCCCCTCGCCCTCACGCCTCGATCTGGAAATGCGCGCTGCGCGGGCGCTGGCTGTTGATGGGCAGGACATCCTGCGGGCAGGTGGACAGGCACAGAATCAGATCCATGGCGGCCCGGAACACGAGGTGATCGCCGCGCTTTGCGACCGTGGGGTAGAAGCCGATGCTGCCGTCGGGCTCGACCGGAGTGTTCTGCCAGAGGTTGAAGGGACACGGCGTCTCGGTCGGCTTGAAACCGATCTCGACCAGCGCTTCCCACAGGTTGTCGGTGCAGTTGCGGTGATCGTCGAACCCGAGGATCTGGTAGCGGAACAGATCGCAGGCCGCCATCATGGTGTCGTGCACGCCGGGCGAGGTGTCCTCGATGATGCGCACGATAGGCCGGCGCCGGTTGGTGATCATGGTGTCACCGGGCTTGGGCCGGTAGCGCCCGAGCGAGACCCGGCAGTGCTCCATCGACATGAATTCACCCGGGTTTTCGGCGTTGAAGGCCCAGCAGTCGACCACCTGGGTCCCGTGGGTGTTGATGATCTTCATCCGCTTGCCCCGCGGCACGAATGCGGCCTTGCCGCGGCGGGCCGCAACCGTCACCAGGGGACCCCACTCGATCTCCTTGCGGGCGCTTCGGGTCCTCTTTGCCGTTGTCATCTGCGCATCTCCTCGTAGGCGACGCGGCAAAAGTACCGGAGCATGGAAGGCATTGCGAGCGGTCCCGCGCTTCGCCGGTACTTCCTTTCGTGCCCGCCGCTCCCTTCACGGACGCCTCGGGCGGAGAAATCCGACTCGGACGGCGCCGGAGTCCGGATTGATTCGGGACACGGCCTGGGTCAAGGGCCGGACGAGGCGTGCGTGACCCGTCCGGCGCCTTGAGACCCGGCGCCGGAACTCGGCTCCACTGGCTCTTCGCTCACTGCGGGCCCTCACGGCGCGACGGCGCTCCGGCCCGAATGCGCACGCGGGTATGATGCGCTCCGGCGCCTTCGCGGCGCGGCCCGGAGAAGAGTCCATGTCCTGCCCGCGTTTCTCGTCCGCCTCCCACCGCGGACGCCGATCCGCTCCGGCGCGCGGGAGTACTCCCTCCGGCCCCGTCGACCCGGGGCCGGTCACGCCTTCGGTGTGTTCCGCTCCTCGTTCCCGCTCACCGCGGCGTCTCGGCGCCTTCGCCGTGTAGGAGGGCCGAGATGTCCACTACGGATCCCCGCTACGACATCCTCTTCGAGCCGGTCCGGATCGGACCCAAGACCGCCCGCAACCGTTTCTACCAGCCGGGGCATTGCAACGGCATGGGGCGGCTCCGCCCCCACGGCCACGCCCGCATGCGCGGGGTCAAGGCCGAGGGCGGATGGGCGGTGGTCAACACCGAGCACTGCGGTATCCACCCGAGCGCGGAGATGTTCCCCGAGGTCGTGCTCACGCTGTGGAGCGACGATGACATTCCCGTGCTCGCGCGCGCCTGCGACGAGGTGCACGAGCACGGCTCCCTGTTCGGAGTGCAGATCTCCTACTCCGGAGGCTTCCACTCCAACCGGCTCTACCGGGAGGTGCCGGCCGGCCCCATGGCGCGGCCGGTCTTCGAGCGCGATCCGCTGCAGGCGCGCGCGCTCGACAAGTCCGACTTTCGCAACATCCACCGCTGGTGGCGCGACGCGGTCGGCCGCGCCCGGCGCGCCGGGGTCGACATCATCAACGTCAGTGGACAGTTCTCTTCCGTCGCCTTCCACCTGCTCTCGCCCCGAAACCGCCGCGGCGACGAGTACGGCGGCAGTCTCGAGAACCGCACCCGCCTGCTGCGCGAGCTGATCGAGATCACCCGCGAGGCCGTCAAGGGAGAGTGCGCGGTCACCGTGCGCATCATCATCGAGGAGTTTCTCGGATCCGCGGGGCTCGAGGCCCACGAGGACGGCCGGGAGATCATCGAGAGCCTCGCCGAATTGCCCGATCTCTGGGACATCCTCGCGGGAACCTGGGAGCACGACTCTCCGTCCTCGCGCTTCGCACCGGAGAACGTCCACGAGCCCCACTTCGACTTCGTGAAATCGGTGACCAGCAAGCCGGTGGTCGGGGTCGGCCGTTTCACTTCCCCCGACACCATGGCCTCCCTCGTTCGGCGCGGGGTGCTCGACATGATCGGAGCAACCCGTCCCTCGATCGCGGATCCCTTCCTCCCCCGCAAGATCGAGGAGGGCCGCATCGAGGACATCCGGGAGTGCATCGGCTGCAACATCTGCGTGTCCACCCATTTCGCGGGCGTCAACCTCCGATGCACCCAGAACCCCACCGCGGGCGAGGAATGGCGCCGGGACTGGCATCCGGAGCACATCTCTCCCCGGGGTTCCGATCGCGCGGTACTGGTGGTGGGAGCGGGACCGGCGGGCCTGGAGGCGGCGCGCGCGCTCGGCCAGCGCGGCTACCCGGTGACCCTGGCGGAGGCGACGCGGGGCCTGGGGGGGCGGGTCAGCCGGGAAGCGCGCCTCCCCGGCCTCGCCGAGTGGGCCCGGGTGCGGGATTGGCGTGTCACCCAGATCGAGAAGCTCGACCACATCGAGGTCTACCGGGAGAGCGAACTCACCGCCGAGCATGTCCACGAGTTCGGGGCGCCGTACGTCGTGCTCGCGACCGGCGCCCGGTGGCGCGGGGACGGGGTGGGACGCGTTCACAACGATCCGATCCCCGGAATCGAAGAGATGGCCGTCGTCACCCCGGACGGGATAATGGACGGCGAGCTGCCCGCCGGACCGGTGCTCGTCTACGACGACGACCACTACTACATGGCGAGTCTCATGGCCGAGACCCTGGCCCGCGCCGGCCGGGAGACGCTGATGGTGACACCGGCCTCCGATATCGCGGAGTTCACGCGTTTCACGCTGGAACACGATCGCATCGCCCGGCGCCTCGACGAGGCCGGAGTGGAGATGCTCACCCACCACCGGATCGAATCACTTGACCACGGCGAGGCGGTACTTGGCCACGTCCTGACCGGCCGGGAGCGACGCGTACGCGCCGCGAGCCTGGTGCCGGTGACCGCGAGGCTGCCGCTTGACGCGCTCTACCACCAGCTCATCGCGGACCCGACGGCCCTTGAAGACAACGGCATCCTCTCGGTGACCCGCATCGGGGACTGCCTCGCGCCCGGCGCCATCGTTCACGCCACCTACGCCGGTCACCGCTACGCCCGCGAGCTCGACGCCCGGTCCGAGGATCAGCTCCTGCGCCACGAGTTCCCCACGCTCTGAGCCGTTCCGCCGGGCCCGCCGTCCCGGGCCGCGAAGCACCCGCCGCGATCGCCGGGGGTTGGCGGGAGGCCATGGCTTGCGCGGAACGTTGGAACACTGGGCCAATCCATGCGGACCGGGGTAGGCATCCCCTCTCCCGAATGGGAGAAATCGCCGGCATGTTCCCTGCCTCCATGCGGCATGGAACGCCGCGGCTGGCGGGATGTCATAGCCGGCACGACCGGCGCAGGTATCACGGGGATTGGCTTTCCGGGTGCCGCGGAGGATGATCCCGCGACGGCGCACGAGGAGGATGCGGGGTGGAGGAAGAAACACTGAAGGGAAAGGTGGCGCTCGTCACCGGAGCGGGCAGCGGCATCGGGGAAGCGAGCGCGCGCCGTCTCGCGGCGGCGGGACTGCGGGTGGTTTGCGCCGGTCGCCGCCTGGATCGGGTGGAGACGGTGGCGGCCTCGATCGGAGGGCACGCGCTGGCGCTCGACGTGGTCGACCCGGAATCGGTCGAAACCATCGAGGAACGTCTGCCGGCCCCGCTTCGCGATATCGACGTGCTGATCAACAACGCGGGTCACGACGTGGGGGGACGGCGCCGCTTCGACGCCGGCAGCGCGGACCAGTGGGCGAAGATCATCGAGACCAACGTGATCGGCCTCATCCGCGTCACCCGGCGGGTGATTCCGGGAATGCTCGCCCGGGACCGCGGCCATGTGGTCAACATCGGGTCCACCGCGGGGCTCGTGGCCTACAAGACGGGGACGGTCTACGCCGCGAGCAAGCACGCGGTGCGGGGCTTCAGCGAATCGCTGCGACAGGACTTCGCCGGCACCGGGGTGCGCGTGAGCGAGGTTCTCCCCGGGATGGTGCGCACCGAGTTCGCGCTGAACCGCTGGAAGGACGAGGACACCGCGGCCGCCTTCTATGAGGATTTCGGCACCTGTCTCGATCCCGACGACATCGCCCGCGCGGTGCTCTACTGCCTCCAGCAGCCGCCACACGTGGTCGTCTCGCAGCTCGTGGTGATGCCGAACCAGGCCACGTCCTGAGAGGGCCGCACGCGCGGGCGGCGCGGCCGACGCCGCGTCTCCCGCTACCGCCGACCGTACTCCCGCGCGACGCCTCGACGCAGTGACGGCTTCCCGATCCGCTCGGCAGTCCCGAGCATCTCATACCGACCGACGAGACCCTCCGCGAAGCGCCCGCTCACCGGACCGTCCGCGCCACCGGCATTGCGTCTGATTCCGGCTCGCCGTTGCGCATCTCTCGGATCGCGCGCCCCGCTATCGCGGCGTCTTGGCGCCCATCGCCACGCGAATCGCCGAGACTCGCCGGCTAACCCTCCCAGTCGCTCGCGAGATGGAAGAGGCAGTCGCCTCGCTCGCTGCGTCCCGGGACGCGCTTGCACACCACCACACCTTCGGACTCGAAGTGCTCCACCACCGGTTCGCGCCACGGGGTCTCGGGGAAGTGGATGGCGCCCGCCGGATCCCCGGCGCGCACCATGTCTCCAAGCTCCACGAGCGGCTCGTAGAGGCCGTCTTCCGAGGCGTACACATAGTGCTCGCCCGGCTTGATCTCCAGGTAGCGCGGCGTCTCGGGCGCTCCCACGCCGTCGGGCAACTCCGCCAGCGATCCGTACGCGTGCAGGGCGCGGGAGAGCCCCTGCTCGCAGATCCGAAGCGCGTTCGGGGTGACGGTCCCCGAACCCGCGAACTCCCCGGAAATGAACAGCGCTCCCTGACGGTGCGCGCCGCCCGAGGAATGGTTGTCTTCGGTACTGCCCGCGATCACGTGGTTCCAGGGCGCGCCCCAGGCTTCGATGATCTCGCGTTCGCGCGGGTCGAGGCGGCCATCGGCGTCCAGCATCGCCTGAGTCGACGGCAGGTACATCAGTGAAGATCCCCCCGAATGCATGTCGATGACGAGGTCGACCTGCGACATCAGCTCCTGCTCGATCATGTGGGCGATCACCTCCGTCACGCCGCCGTCGGGGTTGCCGGGAAAGCTCCGGTTCAGGTTGCCCCCGTCGATGGGCGAGGTGCGCGTGCCCGCCTTGGCGGCGGGGTAGTTCGACATGGTCAGGATGATGAGGTGTCCGCGCACCGCATCGGCCGACAGGGTGCGCGCGAGGCGCGACAAGGTGACCTGCCCTTCGTACTCGTCGCCGTGGTTCCCCGCCATCAGCAGGACCCGCGGTCCCTCGCCATTGCGAACCGACACCACCGGCATCGGCAGCCAGCCGTAAGCCGAGCGATGCACGGAGTGGGGAATGCGCAGGAAGCCCTGCTGTTTGCCCTCGCGGTCGAAGTCGACCTCCGGGGCGATGCGGGAGCGGGAGAAACTCACTGTGCGTACTCCATTTGGTAGCGACCGAGAGGGTGCGCAAGCGCCGCGAAGAAGAGCATCGAGCGCTCCACGTACTCCGTCGCGAGCACGGCCGGGGCGCGACCCCGGGAATCTTCCCACCGCCGCGCCGCGATTGCACCTCCCCGAGATCGCGATCGGCCGGGCGCCCCGCCCGGCGTGACGACGCGCTGCCCCTCAGTTGACGATGAGCTCCCGCGGGATGTGGTTGACCCGCTCACAGGCGCCCTCCGTAACGATGGCGGTCTCTCCCATCGCCATGCTCGCCCCCTCTTCCCGGTCGAAGAGGATCATGTGGAGGAAGAACACCATTCCGGGCTCGATGGTCTGCGGGTTACCCGACCACAGCATCGGCCAGTCCATCCAGGTCGGCGGATACATCGCACCCATGGTGTACCCGCACGCCGCGAGCGCGCTATCGCCGAAGCCGGCGCGCTCGAAGGTGCGCGCATGCGCGTCGAAGACCTCTCCGACCGTGCGCCCGGGCCGCAGCGCCTCCTGGCAGGCATCGAGGGCATCCGCGCAAGCCCGGTTCATGTCGGCGTGGCGCGGCCGCGGCCGGCCGGTGAGGATGTTGTACATCGTGCACGCGTGATAATGGCGGTACGCCGCCCCCGGCTCGAACACCACCTGGTCCGATTCGCCCACCGTCTCGTCGCCGGTGTGGTAGCGGGCGAAGAGCGCCTTGTCCCCCGCGCCGATCGGCCAGCGGCTCGCGGCGGGGTCTCCCCCGCCCTCGCAGATCGCCTGGATCATCGCCCCGTACACCGCCTTGACCGATGCCCCGGGCCGAGTTTTCTCGATGCTCACCTCCAGTATCCGGTCGCAGAGCGCGCCCGCCCGGCGCACGTACGCGAGCTCCGCTTCGCTCTTGACCAGGCGCAGCAGGCGCACCAGATCCGACGCATCGACCAGATCGCAGAAGCCGGCGAGCGCGGCGTCCACCATCTTCGCCCTCTGCCCGGTGAGGCCGTAGGCGTGATACTCCACCCCGAGCCGCTTGCCGCGACACCCGTAGTCTTCGAGCATCGCACGCAGATCCTCTCCCGGCGTCGCGTCTTCCCGGTCGTGCCAGATGCGCACGTCTTCGACGATCGAGGTCTCCCGCGACTGGATGCGGTCCGCGGTCCGGGTGAGGAGCGCGAGCTCCCCCGCCGCCCCCAGGTACATCCCCTGGAACATCGTGTAGCCGCTCGTGTCGTAGCCGGTGAGGTAGTACATGCTGTCCTGGCGGAACAGGACGAGGCCGTCGAGGCCCGCTTCGCTCATGCTCGCGCAGGCGGCCCGGATGCGGCGATCGAATTCGTCGCGAGTGAAGTGCAGGGTGGGCATGTGAGTCGCTCCTCTGGTTCAGATTCGGCCCGGGTGCCTGGCCATCAAACTCCACCGATTTCTCAACTCGCGGACGCCTATATGCTCGCGGCCGCGGGCCTTTCTGCGTTGCGCCCCAACGACTTGGTGTCGGCTGCGCCTGCGAGCGCCTTTCAGTCCGTGCGCCCCACTATCACGGCTTCCTGGCCTTCGAAGCGGCGCAAAGATATCGGGGAAGTATGCGGTCTGGAAGCGGGTGTCTGGCCACGGCGGGCCGGCTTCACGGTACCCCCCACCACTGGTGCGCGCGCCGGGGCATCGGGCCGGTGCGTGTTCCTCAATCGCCTCGAAGGCGGGATCGGCGCAGGGGGAATCGAAGGGCTCCGAGGCCGGATTCGCGCGTTCCGGGTCCCCCGCCCCGGCGCCGCTCAGCCGCCCTGCTCCTTCCTGGTCGCCACGTTCTCGGCCATCAGGCACAGAATCTCGAACATCATCTGGACCCCGGAGAGCCCGGTGACACCGGATGGATCGAAGGGCGGAGAGACCTCCACCACGTCTCCGGCCACGATGTCGAGGCCACGCAGGCCGCGCAGCATCTGCATCGCCTCGTAGGTGCTGAAGCCCCCCGTTTCCGGCGTGCCGGTGCCCGGAGCGTACACCGGGTCGAGGCCATCGACATCGAAGCTCACGTAGACCGGACCCTCGCCCGCCACCTCTCGCGCCTTCGCGATGAGCGCGGGGATCCCCATCGCGTAGAGATCCTCGATGTGGATCACGGTCATGCCTTTCTCGTAGCTGTAGGCCCAGAGGGGTTCGGCGGGACCGCGGATGCCGATCTGAATGGTGCGCTTCGGGTCGAGGATGCCCTCCTCCACCGCCCATCGGAACGGCCCGCCGTGGTGGTGCTTGTGACCGAAGAGCTCGGGGCCGGTGTCGCAGTGGGCGTCGAAGTGGACGAGGCCGAGCGGACCGGTGCGCTTGGCCAACGCGCGCATGATGGGCAGCGTGATTGAGTGGTCGCCCCCCGCGCTGAGCGGCGCGACGCCCGCGGCGCACACCTTGTCGTAGAAGGCCTCGATCTCGGCGATGGCCCGGTCGAGCTCGTAGACGCCCTCGATGTAGACATCGCCCAGATCCGCGGAGTTCGCAAGGTCGTGGGGCCGAACGCCAGTCTGGTGGTTGTGGACCCCCATGAGGGTCGACTGGTCCCGCAGGTGGCGCGGCCCGTGACGGGCTCCCGGGCGGTTGGTGACCGCACCGTCGAAGGGCACGCCGACGAGGCCGATGTCGATGCCGGTCCAGTCCTTCTCGTCCTCCAGGAGGCGGCGGCGCATGAAGGTCGCCACTCCGCTGTAGCGCGGCTTGTAGGCCTCGCCCCATGCCGCGCGGCGCTCGTCGGGCACGCCGGGCGTGTGTGCTTCGTCGTTGCTCATCCACTGGATCTCCGAATCGGGAAAGTCGTCGGGGCCATCGCCCGTGCCAGGGCACGCCGGCGATTGTAGCGCCTGCCGCGACACCAATCGCCCGGGCCGCAACCGCACCGATCTCGCCGCTCACCGTTGCATGCGCTATTCCTTGCAAGGCTCTTCGATTCAGCCCGCAAGTTTCACCGACCTCGGCCGCTTCGGGCGCCCAGATGCCGAGATGATGGTGCGCACGGACCTGGTCCGTCTCCGGCTCACCGTGGCGCAGCCGCCTTGAGTCCGTGTCGCCCACCAGCGCCGCATCCTCGTGCCCGAGGTCGCCGGGAATCGGTGCGACATCGCGGCCAGCGCGTACCCGGCACCGGCCCTCGTCCCGTGCTTCTTGATGGCTGTGAGATAATTTGTCCGTCTCATAGCGGACGACCACGGACAGTGCAGGCGCATGGGCCGACTGACCACGCATGTTCTGGACACGGGATCGGGAACCCCCGCCGCGGGGCTCACGATCGAACTCTGGCGCGCGTGTGGCGGGGGTTGGGACCACGTCACCACCGTCGCGACGAACGCGGACGGGCGAAGCGACGCCCCCCTGCTTGCCCCGGACGAGATGCGCCTCGGCGCCTACGAGCTTCGCTTCCATGCCGGGGACTACCTTCGCCGCAGCGGCGCCGCCCTCTGCGATCCACCTTTCCTCGACGTTATCCCGATCAGGTTCGCGATCTCGGACCCGGATGCCGCCTACCATGTGCCCTTGCTGCTCTCGGCCTTCGCCTACTCGACGTACCGGGGGAGTTGAGCGCAGAGTGACGCGCCCACCTTGGATTGCCCCCGCGGCCGGGTCTTGCGGGGAGTAGAGCCGGTGCCCCGTCGCGGTATTCGATTCCTTCGCGGTGGCGAGATCGTCGAGCTCGGCGACCTGCGGCCGGACGAGACGCTGCTCGAGTATCTGCGCCTGCGCGAGGGCTCGACCGGCACCAAGGAGGGTTGCGCGGAGGGAGACTGCGGGGCCTGCACCGTGGTGCTCGGACGCCGCTGCGGAGATCGCCTCCACTACGAGCCGGTGAACGCCTGCATCCATCTTCTCGGAATGATCGATGGCCGTGAACTGGTAACGGTCGAGGACCTGAGCGCCGCGGGCGACGCCCTGCACCCCGTGCAGGCCGCGATGGTCGAACATCACGCCTCCCAGTGCGGTTTCTGCACCCCGGGATTCGTGATGAGTCTGTTCGCGCTCTACCACGACCCGGGCGTGGCGAGTCGCGCCAACGTCGACGACTGGCTCGCGGGCAATCTCTGCCGCTGCACCGGCTACCGTCCCATCGTCGACGCCGCCCTCGCGTCCTGTACCCGTCCCGCGGACGACCAGTTCTCGCGCCGCGCCGCGCGCACCGCCGCCCTCCTCGACACCCTCGACACGGAGGAAGATCTCTTCGTCGGCGACGACGAAGCCTTCTTCGCGGCTCCGCGCAGCGCCGCATCGCTGTCCGAGCTGTACCTGCGCCATCCCGACGCCACCCTGGTCACCGGGGCGACGGACGTGGCGCTGTGGATCACCAAGCAACTGCGCCGTCTCCCGCGGATCATTCATCTCGGACGGGTACGGGAGCTGCTGCGCATCGAGCGCGACGCCGGATCGCTCGTCCTCGGCGCCGCCGCGAGCTACGCCGACGCGGAAGTCGCGCTCGGCGCCGTCCACCCCGACCTCGCGGAGGTCCTGCGCCGGCTCGGCTCGAAGCAGATCCGCGCCGCGGGAAGCGTGGGCGGCAACATCGCCAACGGCTCGCCGATCGGGGACACGCCGCCTCCCCTCATCGCGCTGGGCGCGGAGATCGAGATGCGTCGGGGCGAGACGCGACGCCGCCTCGCGCTCGAAGACTTCTTCATCGATTATGGCCGCCAGGATCGCCGCCCCGGCGAGTACGTGTCGAGGCTCATCGTCCCGCCCCTGGAACCCGGCCAGCACTTCTTCTGCCACAAGGTGTCCAAGCGCTTCGACCAGGACATCTCCTCCCTCCTCGGCGCGTTTCGCCTCGGCGTGTCGGCGGGGCGGGTGGTCGACGCGCGCGTGGCCTTCGGCGGCATGGCGGCCACGCCCCGGCGAGCCCCGCACTGCGAGGCGGCGCTCACCGGTCTCTCCCTGCGATCGCCTGAGGACTGGCAAGCCGCGCAGGACGCGCTCGACCGTGACTTCAAACCCATCGACGACATGCGCGCGAGCGCCGCCTATCGCTCCCGGGCGGCGAAGGCGTTGCTCGCCAAGGCACTGCTCGAAGCGCGCGGCATGCCGGCGTCCGAAACCCGGGTCGTCGGAGCCGGAGCGCACGCGGCGCGAGCCTGAGCGTGTCGCCCCCGCACCACAGGGCCCGAGCCCGCGCTTCGACCGGCGCGGCGGCGCCGATCGCGGCCACCGAAATGGGCGTGGAAATGGGCGCCGCCATCGCCCACGACAGCGCCGAGCGCCATGTCCGCGGCAGCGCCGCCTACGTCGACGACCTCCGTGAGCCCGCCGGCACCCTGCACGTCGCCCCGGGGTACGCGAACGCAACCTGCGGACATCTGCGCTCGGTGGACCTCGATGCCGTGCGCCACGCCCCGGGAGTGGTCGCAGTGCTGCGCGCTCGCGACATCCCGGGGACCAACGAGTGCAGCCCGTCCATCGGCGGCGATCCCGTCCTCGCGGACTCCGAAATCCTCTTCCACGGTCAGGCGGTCTTCGCGGTGGTGGCGACCAGCCGCCAGGACGCGAGACGGGCGGCGCGCCTGGCCCGTATCGACGTGGCGGAACGCGCGCCGGCGGTGGATGTCGAAGCGGGCCTTCGTTCAGCCCGCCAGGTGCTGCCGCCCTATGAGTTCCGGCGCGGGACGCCCCGGGAGACGATTGCGGCAAGTCCCCGGGTCCACGAGGGAATGGTACGCATCGGCGGTCAGGAGCACTTCTATCTGGAAGGGCAGGTTGCGCTCGCGATACCGGGAGAGGCGGGGGAGATGTTCCTGCACTCCTCCACACAACACCCTTCGGACGTGCAGCGACTGGTGGCCCGCATGCTCGGCGTCCCGCTCGCCCGGGTCGTATGCCAGTGCCGCCGGATGGGCGGAGGTTTCGGCGGCAAGGAATCGCAGGCCGCGCAGTGGGCCTGCCTCGCCGCCCTCGCCGCCCATGCCACCGGACGTCCCGCGAAAGTCTGCCTGGACCGCGACGACGACATGATCATGACGGGAAAGCGCCACGACTTTCGCGTCACGTACCGCGTCGGGACCGACGACGAGGGGCGCCTGCGCGCGGTGGACGTCGACTTCGACGCCCGCTGTGGCTACTCGGCGGACCTCTCGCTGGGAGTCGTCGACCGCACCATGTTTCACGCCGACAACGCCTACTACTATCCCGAGGTCCGCATTCACAGCCGCCGGGTTCGCACCGATACCGTGTCGAACACCGCCTTTCGCGGATTCGGAGGCCCCCAGGGGATGCTCTTCGCGGAGCGGATCATGGACGCCATCGCCATCCGGCTCGGCCTCGACCCGCTGACGGTGCGAAAGCGCAACCTCTACCGTCCCGGGCGCGACACCACTCCCTACGGCATGCGGGTGCGCGACCACGTCGCCCCGCGTCTTGTCCGGGCCCTGGAACGCGATTGCGAGTACTCCCGCCGACGCCGCGACATCGCGCGCTTCAACGCCGGGAGCGCGATTCTCAAGAAGGGGATCTCGCTCACCCCGGTCAAGTTCGGGATCGCCTTCACCCTCAAGCACCTGAACCAGGCCGGCGCGCTCGTGCACCTCTTCACGGACGGGTCGATCCAGGTCAATCACGGCGGCACCGAGATGGGCCAGGGGCTCCACACCAAGGTCGCCCAGGTGGTGGCCGGCGAGTTCGGAGTGGACGCGGCGCGCGTGCGCATCACCGCCACGCAGACCGACAAGGTCCCCAACACCGGCCCCACCGCCGCTTCTTCCGGCACCGACCTGAACGCGATGGCCGCATTGCGCGCCGCGCGCACCATCAAGTCGCGCCTCGTGAACCTGGCGGCGCGCGCCTACCAGGTCGATCGCGCCGACGTCACCTTCGCTGACGGACAGGTGCGTACCGGGCACCGGAGCGTGCCCCTGGCGGAGCTCGCGCGCCTGGCGTTCACCGAACGGGTGCCACTCTCCTCCACCGGCTTCTACGCCACCCCCGGGCTCGACTGGGACCGCGATACCGCCACCGGGCGCCCCTTTCGCTACTTCGCCTGTGGGGCGGCCTGCGCGGAGGTCACCATCGACACCATGACCGGCGAGACGCGCGTGGACCGTGTCGACCTCCTGCACGACGTGGGCCGTTCTCTCAATCCCGCCATCGACATCGGCCAGATCGAGGGCGGCTTCGTGCAGGGCATGGGGTGGCTGACCACGGAGGAACTTGTCTTCGACGCCCGGGGACGTCTCGTGACCCACGCCCCCTCGACCTACAAGATTCCGGCCTGCTCCGACGTGCCCGCCGACTTCCGGGTGGCCCTGTGGAATGCGCCTGCCGGCCGCGAGTCGAGCGTGTACCGCTCCAAGGCGGTCGGCGAGCCTCCGCTGATGCTCGCGTTGTCGGTGTTCTCCGCGATCACCCACGCGATCGCGAGCCTCGCCCCGGGGCGGGTGCCGCCGTTGGACGCGCCGGCGACTCCGGAGGCGATCCTGCGCGCGGTCGAGGCGGTGAAGGCCTGAGCCGATGCGGGTATGGGCGACGGTGGACAGAGCGCTCTCGTCGCGCTCCGCCTGCGCCCTGGTCACGGTGGTCGAGGTGCGCGGCTCCGCGCCGCGCGAGGCGGGGGCGCGGATGGTGGTCATGCCGGACGGGGAGTTTCACGGCACCATCGGAGGCGGGGCACTGGAATGGCGGGCCATCGCGCAGGCGCGAGAGAACCTGTCTCGGCGCGGGCCCCTGGCCCGGTTCTCGCGCCACGCTCTGGGACCGGAACTCGGGCAGTGCTGCGGCGGCTCGGTCCGGCTCCTGACCGAAGTCTTCGAGCGTGACCGCGCCCCGGAAGTGGCCGCACTGGCCAAGGCCGAGCGCGCCGGACCCTTCGATACCCGGGCCGAGCTCACGGGCGAGCGGGTGCGGCGGGAACTCGCCTCGGGCGGCATTGACTTGGCGGCGTCCGGGCTCCGCCTCTCGAAACGGCAACTGACCGAGCGTTTCGGAGAACGCCGCCGCAGCGTCGCGATCTTCGGGGCCGGGCACGTCGGCCGCGCCCTGATGCTCGCGCTCGCTCCGCTTCCCTTCGACCTCACCTGGATAGACGGACGCGCGGACGCCTTCCCCGCCACGCTGCCGGCAAACGTGCGCCCACTACACTCCAGCGACGCGGCCCGGGAGGTCGCCGGGCTTCCCGAGCGCGCCTTCGTCGTCGTGATGACCCACAGCCATCCCCTCGATCTCGCGATCGTGCACGCCGCGCTCGCCGCCGCGCGCTTCGACTACGTGGGGCTCATCGGATCGAAGAGCAAGCGCGCCCGCTTCACCCGCCTTCTGCGCGAAGCGGGCGTGAACGACGATGCCCTCGCGAAGCTGGTGTGTCCGATCGGAGTGGAGGGCATCCGCTCCAAACTGCCCGCGGCGATCGCCACCGCGGTCGCCGCCGAACTCCTGCGCAGAGCAGAAAGCCTCGAAGCGAGCACTCGATAGGCCGAGAAGCGCCCGCGACACCGGCGCGCCTGCGCCTCTTGTGCGAGACGCGCAATCGTGCGGCGGTCACTTCGCGGCGCGGATCGCCCGCCAGACGCTCTCCGGGGTCACGGGCATGTCGATGGTGGTCGTTCCCACCGTCGAGAGCGCGTCGCGCACCGCGCCCATCACCGCCGCCGGGGCGCCGGTGGTCGGGCCTTCCCCGATCCCCTTCACGCCGAGGGGGTTGTCCGTCTCCGCGAGCTCGGTCATCACCACCTCCAGAGCCGGCAGGTCGTCGGCACGCGGGATCGCATAGTCCATGAAGCTGCCGGTGAGGTTCTGGCCAGAGTCGGGGTCGTAGACGACCTGCTCCAGCGCCGCCTGGCCAATGCCCTGCGCGGCGGCGCCGTGGAGCTGTCCCTCCGCGAGCATGGGGTTGATGGTGCGGCCGGTGTCGCACACGATGACGTAGCGCACGATGGTGACCACTCCGGTCTCGGGATCGATCTCCACCTCGCAGGCGGCGGCGCCGTTGCCAAGCGATCCGCGCTCGGTGGTGAAGCGGTGCTCGCCGTTCAGCGCCTCCCCGCGCTCGGTTGCGAATCGGGCGACTTCGGCGAGCGTCACGGATCGATTGGTGCCAGCGACTCCGAACACCCCGGCTTCGTAGCGGACGTCCCCGCTCGCCGCCTCCAGCATCTCGCCCGCGAGCGCCCGCCCGCGCTCGACCATCGCGTCGGCGCCCATCACGCACGCCGTTCCCCCGATTCGCATCGACCGGGAGCCGTGCGAGCCGAACCCCTCCTTCACTCGGGCGGTGTCGCCGTTGACGAAGCGCACCGCATCGAAGTCGATGCCGAGCCGTTCGGCGGCGATCTGCGCGTACACGGTCTCGTGACCCATGCCGAAGCTCTGCGTCCCCGCGAACACCGTGACCGCGCCGTCGGGATGGGCTTCCACCTTCGCGTAGTCCGCCGGAGCGCCTCCGTCGTTCTCGACGTAAGGGGCGGCGGCGATGCCCCGCAGCCGTCCGCGCTCGGCCGACTCCGCGCGCCGCGCCGCGAATCCCTCCATGTCGACGGCGTCGATGGCGCGGTCGAGGTTCGCCCGGAGATCGGCGCCGTGGTAGACGAAGCCACCCGGTGCGGTCCATGGCATCTCGTGCGCATGAATGAGGTTGCGGCGCCTTAACTCGATGCGGTCGATGCCGGTCGCGTCGGCGGCGGCGTCGACGAGCGATTCGGTGAGGTAGTTCGCCTCCACCCGCCCGATGCCGCGGTACGCAGCCTGTGGCGTGGTGTTGCTCGGGTGGCCGCGCATCTCGATGTAGCCGGTGGGGATGCGGTACGACCCCCCGATGGTCGGGATCAGATAATCGACCATGGTGGTGAAGCCGCGGGGCGAGACGTACGCGCCGTGCCGCCACTCGATGCGTGCGCGGATCGCGGTGAAGCGTCCGTGCGCGTCGACCGCGAGGGCGCCGTGCAGCAGGTGATCGCGCGACTGCGCGTCGGTGAGAAAGCTCTCGGCGCGTGTCGCGGCCCAGTGCACGACGCGGCCGGTGCGCTTCGCCGCCGCGAGGAGCAGGGCGAACTCGGGATAGGGCGTGCCGCGTGCTCCGAAGCCCCCTCCCATGTCCGGGACCACCACGCGCAGCCGCTCCGGCTCGATGCCCAGCATGGAGGCGAGGAGCCCGCGCATGCCGTGCGCGGTCTGGCACCCGAGGGTCAGGGTCCAGGTGTCGCTCTCGCAGTCGTGGCCAGCGATGGCGCAACGGGGTTCGAGAAAGACGGGAGAGAGCCGGTTGTTGATGAGCGTCGCTTCCACCACGTGCGTGGCGGACGCGAACGCGGCATCGGTCGCCTCGCGGTCGCCCTGCTCGCGGTCAAAGGTGACGTTGCGGGGGTTGTCCTCCCACACTGGTACGTGGGGATCCCGTGCCTGTCCATACGACGTTACCGTTGGCAGTGGCTCGTATTCGACGACCACCGCTTCGGCCGCGTCCTGCGCCTGCGCCTCGGTCTCGGCGATGATCATCGCGACCGGTTCGCCCGGATAGCGCACTGTGGTGGTCGCGAGCGCCGGCTGGCAAGGATCGGGCATCGGCGAGCCGTCGCGGTTCGGTCGCGCAAAGGGTGCAGTTCGGGCCAGGGTCGGGATGGGAGCGATCGCGCCTTCGAGGTCGCGGCCGGTGAGCACGTCCAGCACACCGGCCATCGCCCGGGCCGCCGATGTATCCGCATCGAGAATCCGCGCATGCGCGTGTGGTGAGCGCACCACCGCCGCCCGCGCGGCGCCCGGGGGGACGAGATCATCGGTAAAGCGACCACATCCGGTGAGCAGGCGCTTGTCCTCCTTGCGCAGGACGCTGCGTCCGATCCAGCCCCCGCTCATGACCAGCTCCCCTGCGACCGGCGATCGCGCCGTGCGTCCGGTCGATTCTGACGGCCTCCCGGAGGTTCGTCCATGCGTGACGCGGATGCGCATCGATATCCGCCCGCGGCCCGAGGCTTCCGGCACTTCTCCCCGCGCGGCATCAAGGTCGTCGATTCAGAGTGGGAAATGGTCAGCCGGTGTGATCCTGAGACCACGCGGGGCGTTTCTTCCCGGCGTCTTTCGAGGCAGCATAGGCGGCTCCGACCTTCGCCTCCGGGACCGAAAAGCGCATGGGACCCTACGATTTCAGCACCGGCACCACCAATCCGGAGACCTTTCCCACCGAGGCGCTGGCCGAGGCGGCGGCGCGGGCGGTGCGAAGCCACGGCGTGGAGCTCAACACTTATCCGGGATCGCTCGGTCACGAGGGTCTGAGGCGCCTGATGGCGCAGCGCGAGTTCGACCGCGAGGGCGTGCGCCTCGATCCGGAGCGCATCGCATTGACGAACGGTTCGATGCAGGCGGTAACCCTGGTGGCCGAGGCGCTGTGCGAGGGGCACGACGATGTCGTGGTGATGGAGGAGTACTGCTACTCCGGCACCATCGCCGCCTATCGCACTCTCGGCATCGAGCTGGTCGGCATTCCCCTGGACGGACGCGGCATGCGCACCGACGCGCTCGGGGCCGCGCTTGCGCGCCTCCGGGACGAGGGACGCTCGCCGCGCTTCATCTACGTGCTCGCCAGCTACCAGAATCCCACCGGCTCGGTGATGCCGCTGGAGCGCCGCCTCGAGCTGCTGGGCATCGCTCGCGCGCACGGCTGCATCGTGGTCGAGGACAACTGCTACGGCGACGTTCACTACGAGGGGAGCAAGGTCCCCGCCCTCTACGCCCTCGACGACGGTCCGCGGCAGGTGTATCTGTGCTCCCTGTCGAAGATCTTCGCGCCCGGCGTGCGGCTCGGCTATCTCACCGCATCCTCGCCCGAGCTCTTCGAACGCATCCTGGCGCGGCGCCACGACGCCGGACCGAACACGCTCGCCGCCGCGCTCACCACGGAGTATCTCGGCGAGCGCCTCTGGGAGCACGTGGAGATGGCGAACCGGGCCCTGAAGGAGAAGCGCGACGCCATGCTCGAAGCGCTTGAAGCCGAGCTCGGAAACACTTGCTCCTGGTCCCACCCTCCCGGAGGCCTCTTCATCTGGGTCCGTCTGCCCGACGGAAGCGACGTGGAACGCATCGAAGCCCTGGCCGCCGAGCGAGAAGTGAGCTTCTCGCGGGGAGCGCACTTTCACGTCGAGGGCAAGGGGGAACCCTTCATTCGCCTCGCCTACGGTTTTGCCCGGGTGTCCGACACCCGTGAGGGCATCGCCCGGCTCGCGCGATGCATCGAGGCGGCGGCACGGGAATCGGCGGCAAATCGGGAAGACTCTGCGGGCTGAGGACACGGGGTAGAAAGGCCGGCATGGGATTCGGACTCGCAACACGAATCACGCTCGCTCTGGTGGTCATCCTGGCCGCCGGGGTGGCGATCATGACCCTGTTGAGCGCGCAGATGTACGAGCGCACTCTCTCCGCCTTCCTCAACTCGCGCTTCGAGTTCGAGCTGAACGACCTGCGCCAGCGGATCGAGTCCCAGGCCGACCTGGGCATCGAGCTGCCCGACATTCAGGGCGTGCGCGAAGAGCTCGGGGAGTATCTGCACAGTGATGCGCAGATTCTCTCCATCGAGGTATTCGACGAGAACGGCGTGGTGTTGTTCAGCACCGATCCGAGCTTCGTGGGAGACCTTGTCACGCAGGAGTGGATCTCCGCCTGGCGTGCCAGCCGGAGCCAGGGGGTGTGGTCCAACCTGGACCGTGACGCCCGCGTGGTGGGCGCCGCGTTGCGCGACAACCTCGGCCGGGAGGTGGGTTCACTCGCCCTTCGCTACTCCCGCGACTTCTTCGACGACAGCGTGACCGCGCAGTCGACGCGCCTGCTGCTGGTCGGTGCGCTGGTGGTGGTGGGCATGGTCCCGTTGATCGTGGTGGGCGCCACGCTCCTGCTGCGCGGATTGCGCGGGGAGCTGCGCCGGTTGCGCGAGTCGGTCGAAGAGGTGGGCGATCGAAGCCGCGATGGAGACGCGCTGGCCCTGACCCGCTCCGACTACCCCCAGCTTGCCGCATTCGCCAGCGTCGCGCGCGCCGCGCACCAGGACATGGAGGCCGCGATCGGTGAGGTCCGCCGGCTCGACGAGGAAGAGGCGGTATGACCGCCCGCGCGGAAAGCGGCTTCGGCGACTCCGGAGACTCGCGAGCGGCGATTACCCGTTCCCGCGGCGTTCTCGGCCGACTGGTGCTGCTCTCGGTCGTGGTGCTGCTGCTCGGCCAGGTTCTCGTCGCCTGGTTCGCGGTCACCGGCTTTGAGAGCGCCCTTGCGCCGCAGCTCAACCAGAAAGCCCGTGCGGTAGGCCGGTCCATCTCCGATCAGCTCGAATTCGTGGTCGCCGACCTCGGCATTCCACCCGAGGAACTGGTGGGCGTGGAGCCCTTCCTCGACGGGATCCTCGCCGCAAACGAAGATATCGAATACACGATCCTGCGCGACGCCTCGTCGAAGGTGCTCTCCGCACGTGGCCTGTCCCCGGAAGCACTGGAGCGGGTTCTGCCCGGTCTGCCGGGCGCCGAGAGTCCGGCGGGCTCCACCTCGGAGGTCGCCGGCTTCACCAACAGTGTGTTTCCCGTCTTCGTGGAGGGTCGGGTCGCCACCGTGCTGCATGTAGGGGTCAGCGAAACCTACCTGCGCGACCAGCTCTCCGATCTGCTGTATGAAGTCGTCACCGTCATCGTGGTCTCCCTTCTCGTGACGCTTGAGTTCCTGCTCTTCCTCATGAGCGTACGGGTTTCCGCACCGATGAAGCGGGTCGAGACGATCCTCGCCGAAGGGGCGCGGGGCCGCTTCGCAAGCAGGTTCGCGATGCGCGCTCGCGACGAGATCGGCGAGCTCGTCGCCTCCCTCAACCGCACGGTGCAGAGCTTGCGCCAACGCTACGAGGATTTTTGCTTCGAAGTCCGCGAGATCAAGGATGCCCAGATCGACAGGGACATCGCGAAGCGCATCGAGGCCGCCGGCCAGCAGATCGACCTGCGTTACCGCTTCTCCGGCGGCCGGGAGCTGCGGCTTCGCAACGCCATGCAGATCCGGGTCCCATTGTTCCTGTTCATGTTCGCCGAGGAGCTGCCGCGTTCGTTCGTGCCCCTCTTCGCCTCCCGGGTCGGCCCGACCGGCGCGGGTGTCCCGGACGAACTGCTCTTCGGCCTTCCGATCGCACTGTTCATGCTCGCCGGGATGATCATGGTGCCGATTGCCGGAGGACTCGCGGATCGTTTCGGAACCCGCCGGGTGTTTCTGGCGGGAGTCGTGCCCGCGGTCATCGGCTACGCCGGTACCTTCGTGGCCCAGGGATACTTCGACTTCATCGCATGGCGGGTTCTCTCGGGCATCGGCTACGGCCTCATCTTCGCCGCCGCTTCGGCCTGGATCGCCGACGCCAGCGACGAGCGAGACCGCACCCAGGGCATTGCGGTCTTCGTGGGCGCGGCGTTCGTGGCCGCCATCTGCGGCCCATCCATCGGGGGGATTCTCGCCGAGCGCATCGGTTTCGGGGAGACCTTCCTGATCTCCGCCGTGCTCGCCGCCGCATCGGGAGTACTCATCTACGCCATGCTGGATGGGCGAGTGCGAACACCCGCCACGCACCGCGGTGCATTCGGGGTTCTGGCCTGGCGCGCGCTGCTCTCCGACCGCCGTCTCTTCGCGCTGAGCGTCCTGTCGGCAATTCCGGGAAAGATGATCCTGACGGGACTGCTGTTCTACCTCGTGCCGGTGTATCTGACCGAGCTCGGCTACAGACTCTCGGTCATCGGCTGGATGATCGCTCTCTACGGAACCGCGACTTTCGCCACCACGTCTCTCGTGACCCGATTCGCCAACCGGTTCGAAGGCCACGTCTGGTTCGTGGCGATGGGCGGCGCGCTGGCGGGACTCGGATGTCTCGCAAGTCTGGCTCCGGGCGCGGTGGGAGGCCCCCTCTACGCGCTCATGATAGCGATCCTCGCGCTCGGCTTCGGGCATTCGCTGTCGCTCACCTGCGAAGTAGCCGCCGTTTCGAACCTGCCCGTGCGCCGCGGGGGGTGGCATCAGGCATCGATGATTGGCGCCTACCGGCTGGCCGAACGAAGCGGCATGGTGCTTGGACCGCTCGTTGCCGGCGCCCTCGCCACGGGATTGGGCTACCGGGGCGCGATCGTCGCGATGGGCGCCATCCTTCTCGTTTCCATCGCCGCCTACGCGTTCCTGATGGCTCCGATTCACCCCGCGGCCGATGCGCGCGAGGAACAAGGGACATGACGCACTCGGCCCGCCAGTCTCCCGGTCCGTCGGGCGCCGAGGGCGCCGGCGAGCGCCATCCACCGGCGGGAAGGTAAGAAACAGGAGTCGGACGTTGCTCTTGCGCACCAGAATCAGTCTGCTCGTGATCCTGGCCTTCGCCGTGATCTGCATCGGACTGACGCTGGCGTCGCTCATGCGCGAGGACCTGCTCCGCGTGCAGTACTCCGAAGCCACTTCGACCGACCGGTTCAACTTGTGGCACAAGATCAACGGCAATCTGATCCTTCGCATGGAGGACAAGGCGTGGTTCGTGGCCGAGAACGAAGCCTTGCGAAGCGCGCTCCATGCCGGTGACCAGCAGACGGTCCAGCGCCTCGGCACCGAGATAACCAGGCGTCTTCGCATCGAAGGCATCGCCGATCGTCTGGACTTGCTTCGCGCGGACGGCTCCCTCGCCTTCTCCTCCCAGCCCGCGGTGTTCCAGAGCTCGGTCATCGCAGCCCGACCGGCACGAGACGCGATGGAGTGGCGGGTACGGGTCAGTGGCGTGGGCAACGATCAGGAACGCAATGTCGCGCTTGCCCTGGGCATTCCCCTGAGAACGCCTCCGGAAGCGGAAGCGGACGGCATCATCGGCATGGGTGTCTACGCGACGAGCATCGACGAGGCGATTCTCGAAATGGAGCAGGCCACCCAGTCGTCGGTTCTGATCGTGAATCGCCGCGGCCGCGTCCTCGCCGGGTCCGCCGGCGCCCTGTGGGAGAGCCTCGACCGACTCATCGACGTGACCGGGGTGGGCACGGTCCAGAGAGTGGAAGCCGGCGATCGCGTGTACTCCACCGTGGTCCTGCCCCAGGAGGCCGAGCTCGGCAGCCTGGTGGCGCGCCTCGTCAGCATCAAGGACGTGACCGAAGTCGCCCGCAGGCAGGAGCAGGTGAGCCGGATCACCCTGGGTGCGGCGCTCGGGTTCCTGGTACTCGTGCTGGTCGGTCTCGGCTACTACATGTCCCGCTCCTTCGCGCCCCTGACCGAAGGGGTGGGCGTCCTGAACGCCTTGTCGCGCGGAGATCTCGACGCCCGCATCGAAGGCGCCGACGGACAGGACGAAGTGGGCCGAATCTCCGGAGCGCTCAACGTGTTTCGGACCAATCTCGTCGCCTTCGACCGATTCCGCCGCTCCCGGGAACGACAACGACGCCGTCAGGAGCGCTTCATCCGGCGGGAGATGACTCAGCTTGCGGATACGCTCGACGAGGAGGAGCGCGAGGCGGTGCTCTCGGAGCTGGATCAGCTCGAGCACCTGGTCGGGGAGGCAACGGAGCGCAAGGTTCGCGGCATCTCCATCGCGGACGCGGCCGACAGCGCGTCAACCGCGCTCATCCGGGAATCCGACAGCCTCGCGATGACCGCGCTCGCGTTCCAGAAGATGTCCGGCCGGGTCCAGAGCCAGAACCAGAGCCTGCGCGAAGCGCTCGCGGCCAAGAATGCGTTCATCGCGCTGCAGAAGGAGCTGGACATCGCGGCCCGGGTGCAGCTTTCCCTCCTCCCGGATACCATGCCTTCGTCCCGACACGCCGAGGTGACCGGCATCATGAGGCCGGCAAAGGAAGTCGGGGGCGACTTCTTCGACTACTTCAATCTCGACCAGCACCGCATCGGCGTAGTGGTTGCCGACGTCTCCGGCAAGGGGGTTCCCGCCGGTCTGTTCATGGTGATGACCCGCACCCTGCTGCGTACCATCGCCGTGCGCAACGTGGATGCGCCCGGCCACGTGCTTGCGAGCGTCAACAACTTCCTGGAGCAGAACAACGCCGAGCAGTTGTTCGTGACCCTCTTCTACGGCGTGCTGGACGAGAGGATTGGGCGCTTCGTGTACGCCAACGGCGGCCACAACCCTCCCATTCTCATCGACAGCGCCGGTGCGAATCCCCTGGCCATGACCGGTGGCGTCGCGCTCGGCATGTTCGGTGGACTCGACTACGCCGACGCACACGTGGACATGGAGCCCGGCGCACGTCTGGTGCTGTTCTCCGACGGCGTGACCGAGGCGTTCAACGAACGCGAGGAGGAGTTTGGCGACGACCGGCTCCTGGACACCGCCCGCGCGCTTCCCTCCGAGCAGAGTCCCGAGCAGGACGTGACGGATATCGTTTCCGCGGTCGACGAATTCGCGGGCGAGGCTCCGCAATTCGACGACATCACCTGTGTGGTCCTCACCTACCGGGGCGAAAGCCCCGAAGACTCCGAAGCACCGGAAAGCCCGGAGGAGCAGGGCTAGTCTCTGAGTACTCGGCGGAGTTCAACCATGCCTGCACCCACGCTGACTCTCAAGCTGAAGAACGATCTTTCGGAGCTCGCGCGTATCGCCGCGGAGATCGAGACCTACGGCGAGTCTCATGGCTGGCCCACGAAGTGGATCATGAATCTCAACCTTGCCCTCGACGAGCTGATCACGAACATCGTCAGCTATGGCTATCGCGATGACGACGAACACGAAATACAGATCACGCTGACCAGTCGCAACGGTGAACTGGTCGCCGTCCTGGAGGACGACGGGATCGCATTCAACCCGTTCACACAGGCGCGTGAACCAGACCTCGACGCCAGTGTCGAGGACCGGAGAATCGGAGGTCTGGGCGTGTATTTCGCAAAGACGCTCATGGACGATACCGCCTACGAGCGCGTTGCCGATCGCAATCGCATCACATTGCTCCTGCGATCGAATTGATGAACGGGCCCCGCGGTCCGCGACCGCGAGCATGTTGGCGTTCGCCAGTTGCGAAACTGGTGAAGCTTGCGGGTCAGTCCTGTTGCTGCCTGAGCACTCCGACCAGCATCAGCAGCGTCAACAGGGCGGTTGTCGCGAGCACCCCGTAGCCTATCAGCCGGCCCGCTTCCGCCAGCCCTGTTATGGCGACCGCCACTCCGGCGACCAGGGGACCGATGATGCTTCCGCCACGTTCCACCACCCGGAAAGCGGCGGTAATCGCGCCCGAGCCGAACTCGCTCGTCTCTCGATGAAAGTAGGCGGGCAAGACCGCGACCTGCGGCGTCATGACCAGCGACTGCCCCAGCCCGACGAGAGCGATTGCGAACACGAGCGGCAGGACTTCCGCGGTCGATACGAACATGACGCAACCGATCGCGGAAGAAACACCCCCCACCAGGATCAGCACCCCGTGATTCTGGAAGCGGTCCGCGATCAGTGCGGCAGCCTGGTTCATGATCAGCAGCACGAGGAAGTAGGTCATCATCGTTCGGCCGATGGCGGCGCCGCCAAAGCCGAGTGAATCGAGGTAGAGCGGCACCAGGAAGAACAGGAACCCGGCAAGCACTATCCGCGATGGCAACGCCGAGAGGCTCATGAAAGCGATGAATCTCGGACTGACGTAGATGCGCAGCGACCCGCGCTGGCGATCCTGATCGTGGGTATCGACGTCGCCCCCGGCGCCCTCGCCCGGGGACAGGAACCCCATCGCGATCACCATGGCCACGAAGACGATCACCGCGCCGACGAGGAAAGTGTTCTGATATCCGATCCGTTCGGCGAGGATTCCGCCAATCGCAGTGCCGCAGACGCTGCCGCCACCCGCCGCGGTGACGAAGACCCCGAGATTGAGAGCCCGGCGCCGCACCGGCGCGGTCATTGCGAGCCTCACCAGGATCGTCGCGGTCACCAGACCGAATCCCGCCGCGGTCACGCAGCGCCAGGCGATGAGCTCGATGAAACCGCTGGCGTACGCCGTCGCGATCAGCCCGACGCTCGTGGGCGCCATGCCGATCAGGAGGGTCTCGCGCACCCCCCACCGTCGAATCGCGGCGAGCGACATCGGAGTCGTCACCAGCATCGCAACGACCCATACCGACATCGGCAGCGCGATCGCGATGGACGGATCGAGGCCGAGCGAGGGGTCGTAGAGGTCTCGCACGAAGAGAGGGAAGAAGGAGCGCGAAAGCTCGACGCCGAAGATGAAGAAGAACATCGGGTACTGGACATCTCCCGCACGCAGATCCTGAACCGGCTGCAGCCGGCCCTGTTCCGCGAAGACACGGCCCTCTCGCAACCTTTCCGTGACCGGAGCCGCGGCGCGGGATGCGACAGCGCGGAAGCGCCGGTTGATCTCCTCGTTGATGCGGTTCATCGCCGCCAGCACCCGACTGAGATCGTCGCGACCCCTGGTCGTCACCGCGGCCGAGAAGTCGCCCTGGCCGACCGAGCGCATCAGGCGTTCCATGAGGCCGACCGAGCGCACCACCGCCAGCGAGAGCACCAGCAGGGTAAGCTCGAGGATGATCAGCACCGCAACGAAGAGGGAGATGCCGATATCGGCGAAGATGCTGCGCATCGTCTCGAGCACGAAGCGCGGGTCGATGCCGATCGATACCGCGCCGACCTGCACGCCATCGCGGGTCAGCGCGCGAACGACATGGAGACCCTCGTCCTGCGAGGCGGAAGTCTCGCCCGACCTCCCGTCCGCGCCACCGGCCGCTTCCCGCAAATCCGGAATGTATTGCCCTTCCGCCGCGGCGGAGTAGAGCACCTCGCCCTCTTCGTCGGTCACCGCGATGTAGGCGGTTTCCGGGTGGTCCGCAAGCACGCCCTCCAGATAGGGGCCGACGCCCTCGAGCGCCGCAAGCGGGATATCCAGGCGCACCGCGGTGCCGAGGTCGTTGGCGACCGAGCGGGCGAGAACGCGGGCCTTCTCCTCCACCACCGGTTCCAGGCGGCGCTCCACCGCGCCCAGCGCGACCCAGGTGAGAATCGCGTTGGCGACGATCAACGCCCCTCCGGCGATGATCCCGACGCGCAACCCGAGAGAGGCGAGAGAGGGCGTGTTGCGAGAGCCGTCGGCGCTCATGTCCGCTCCCGCTCGGCGGCTTCGAGCGCCGCCGCCGTTTCGCGCACACTGCGGTGATAGGCGCTGAACTCGGCCGGAATCGACTCGTCCGAAGCCGCCTCCTTCGTGTCCGGCAGCAACGCCTCGACCGATGCCGCGAGGCGCCTCGCGGTGGAAGTCAGCCGGCGCAGGACCGCCGCGGTGCCCAGTACCGCCAGCACGCTGGCGGCGATGAACAGACCGACCGCGAACTCCAGAAGCTCGTCCGTCAGCTCACCGACGATCCGGCGGTAGTGCGCCTTGCCGTAGCGTACCGCCACACCGCCCTCGAGCTTGCCGAAATTGTTGACGATCGGCCCCCCGACCACGAAGGATTCGGGGCTTTCCCGACGCCATACCTCTCCCCCCGCCTCCCGGTTGTCCTCGAGCCATTCGCCGGGCGCGGTCTCCTGTCCGGTGCCGAGCGCCTGGCCGCCGTGCACGATAAGGAGGCCGTCCGCGTCGAAAATGCTGACCGACTGGAGTTCGGGGTACTCGTCGATCAGTGAGTCGACGATGGCGCGGCTCTCCGCGATGTCCTTGAGCGGCAGCCCGAGATCGACCGCTTGGCGCAGTCGGCGAGAGGTATCGAGCGTGACCACCGATACGCGCGAGTCGTCGAGTCCGCGCAGGATATCGCCGAACTTCGCCTGATTGAGCAGGACGATCAGGCCCATCGCCAGGGCGAAGGCGCACAGGAACGCCGCGTTCAGCTTTACAAGCAGATTCATGCCGCCAGCACTCCCTGTCGCCTCAGGCTGTAGCAGAGGAAATGTTCGATCATGGCCTCGTGCGAAATCCCGGAGGCGCCGGCGCCGATGTTCATCGCCCTGGTGGTCGCCAGATTGCACGTGACGTTGAATTCGAGCAGCCGGAAGGATCGATCCGGCGCCACGCGAAAGTCCACCCGCAGATAGTCGCAGGGCCGCGCCAGGCGGGTGAACGCGAGGGCGGCACGTTTCAGCTCCTCGGCGAGGCTCACGTCTTCGAAGGGCTCACCGCGTCGCCCCGGCTCGAGGTTGCGCTTCTGGGCCTCGGTCGAGACGCCCTCGCGCAGCGCGGACCGCATGGCGACGGGGTGAAGCGCGATGGGGCCACCCAGTACCGGTACGGTGACGTCCACCCCCGGCGCCAGAGCCTCGATCAACACCTCCTCCTCGTGGGCGAGCAGCGTCGCCGCGCGCGCGCGCGCCGCCGGCCAGTCGTCGCAAATGGAGCTCTCGTCCACCCATTCGGAGTTGGCGCCGAAACGCGGTTTCACGAAGTACGGACCTGAGAAGTCCGGTGGAGATTCCAGATCGCACTCGTCGACCACCACCGCTCCATCCGGCACCGCGAGACCGCCCGCTCTTGCCATCAGCTTGGTGATCCACTTGTCCTCGGCCATCGCGCGAACGTTCGGCGGGCTGCCGAGATAGGGCACGCCGGTGCGGGCGCAGAGCGACGACACGAGGATCTCGGGGTTGCGGACCGCCTCGCGGTTGTATATCTGGAAGACATAGTCGGGCGGCTTCCCCCGCATGCGTCGCTCGAAGGCGTCAAGATCCGCGCAGGGTTCGACCGAGCGAACCAGGCCACGGAGAACCGAGAGTACTTCGTACTTGGTATAAAGCTCTCTACCGTGAACCGGATGTATGAGGGGAGGAGGCTCCCCCCACTCCTGGGCGTACTTGGCCAGGAAGACCAGTCTCAGTTTGTCGCGCTGCTCGGATTCAATCCGCAGGAGTTCCGACATGACCCGGCATTGTCGCGGATTCTGGTAGAGTATTCAAAGCTCGGCCGGCACGCGATTTCGCAAGCAAGACCTCGATCATGATCCGGATGCTCCGCCCGCTTCTCCTGGCCCTGGCCGCGGCGATGATGGCCATACCCGTTGCCGGGGCCGATCCCTTCACCATCTACATGATCGTCCATCGCGCGGGTTCCGGCGCCGATGCGGGCTTTCGCGACTACCTGAAGGCGAATGGCATCGACGCGGAGTTCATCCTCCGAGACATGGAGAACGATCGTTCGCGATTGCCCGGCTACGTTCAGGAGATCAAGGCACTCAAGCCCGATCTGGTCTATACCCAGACGACTTCGGTAACCCGCGCGGTCATCGGCCGGATGGAAGAGGCGGATCCGGACCAGCACGTTCTCGACATCCCGATCGTGTTCGCGATGGTGTCCTATCCGGATCGGGCAAAGCTGGTGCCCGCGCTCGCCGAGCCACAAGCGCCGATGCTTTCCGAACGCAACCTCACCGGCGTTCGGCACGTGGTGTCGGATCGCGTCCGGCTGAACGCCATGCGCAGGTACATGCCCACTCTGCGCATGCTGGGCATGCTCTACGACCGGAGTTCCAGTGCGCAACGCAACGCGGTGGAGACGGTACGCGCGCTCGCGGAAGAGTTCGGCCTGGAGCTCATCTCGGACAGCCCGACCGAGCCCGACGTCGAGCGCGACCCCGCGCAGATCGAGCCGACGCTTCGGCGTCTGAAGGAAGCGGGAGTGGATCTTCTCTACATCCCTCCATCCAATTTCTTCGGCGCCCATGCCGAACTGGTGACCGGTCTCGCCACCGAAATCGGCCTACCGACCTTCTGCGGGGTCGAAACCCTGGTCTACCAGCACTGCATCACCGGTCTGGTCAGCCCCCTCTACGCGGTGGGAAGGTTCGCCGGCTTCAAGGCGGAGCAGATCCTGGTCGGGGGCCAGGATCCTGGCGAAATACCGATCGAGACGCTCTCGCGCTTTTCCTTCGTGGTCAACATGGAGGCGGCGCACAGGCTCAAGGTCTATCCCCCCATGGAGATCCTCCGCTTCGCCCAGTTCATCAAGACCGACGACGCTTCGTGATCTCCCCGAAGCGGCTCGACGACGCGCGGCGGGCGGCGCTGCGCGTCCTGTACCTCGCGCCCCACGCGCCCGCTCCGGGAGCGCAAGCGCCTCCGGACATCCATCCCGAGTTCGGGGTGCAACCGGCCTATCAGTACGAGGTCTGGGACATGCTGCGCAATGGGCTCGGCCTCGATGTCGAGAGCCTGTCCCGCCTCGATGCCTTGCCGGAGGCCTTCGAAGGCCGCAACTTCGTGTTCTCGCTCTTCAACATCGCGCCCTTTCGCAACTCCGAGATCTACGTTGCCTCGCTCTCGGCCGCCGCCGGCATCGCCTGCCTCGGAGCGCCGGCAAACATCCGGGCGCTGGCGGAGGACAAGTGGCTGACCAAGCTGAGTGCGCAGGCGCTCGGTCTCCCGACCCCGGCCGGCGCCATCTTCGGCCCCGGCGCCGCGGTGCGCCCTCCTCCCTTCGACGGCCCCTACATTGCGAAGCCTCGCTTCGGCGCCGCCTCCATGGGTATCGACACCCTCAGCGCGCAAGCGAGCTTCGAGGCGCTCGCGGTCCGGATCGCCGAGCTCGAGACGAGCACGGACGAGTGCATGGTCGAGCACGTCTTCGGCGAGTGTGACGTGACCGTGCCGATCCTGATCGGTGACGAGGGTCCGGTGGCCCTGCCGCCCGCCCGACAATCGATCGACAGCCCTTTCGGCATCTTCACCCATCGCCACAAGCGCAAGCTGATTCCCGGGCTGGTGCGCGACTTTCCCGAAAACGAAACCTGGCTCCAGCCCATAGTGGAGGACGCTCTGCGATTCGCGCGGGCGGTGATGCCCTACGACTATCTTCGCTGCGACTTCCGCCATGGTCCCGAGGGCCACGCCCTGCTGGAGTGCAACGTCGCGTGTTCGATTGGACGGGAGATGGCATTCGCGCAGTCCGCCGCGAAGGCCGGCATCTCGTTCGCGGCCCTGGTCGAGCACATCCTCGTAACGAGCCTCGATCGTCAATGGGGCCCGGGGGCCGGTCCGCCGGAGGGCGGCGGCCGATCCGCGGCTCCTGCCCGATCGTGAGTTGAACTACGGGGGTCCGATTCGGGGTAGGCTCGCCCTGCCCGAAGGGGACGCCGAAATCGGAGACAAAGCGCCATGAAAACACCTCGCGTCGCCGGTCTTGCTCTGCTTGCCGCCCTCGCAGGGCATGCCTTGCCCGCCCACGCGGTTGAAGTGGATGGACCGGAGCTGCAGTGGGACGTGTCGCTCTGGGGCAAGAAACGCGCATTCACGGCCGGAGTCGAGAGGCTCTCGGAGCTGGTTTCGGAGAAGACCGGCGGCAAGTGGAGCATCGTGCTCCACTACGGCGGTGCGCTGTCGAAGTCCCGCGAGAACCTCGACGGTCTCTCCGTGGACGCGTTCCAGGCGGCGATGTTCTGCAACTTCTATCACCCGAAGAAGAACCCGGCCCTGATGGCGCTCACCATGCCCTTTCTGCCGATGAGCGACTGGGGCGACAACCGCAAGATTCGCGACGCCGTCTACGCCCACCCGGCGGTCAAGGAGGAGCTTGCCCAGTGGAACGCGATGACCTACGTCTCCTCCTACCTGCCGCAGTACGAGTTTCTTGGGCGCGGCGAGCCGCCGCTTACGCTTGAGGACTGGAAGGGAATGACGGTGCGGGCCGGCGGTGGCGTCGGCCGCGCGATGAAGGTGCTGGGCGCGATCCCGACCAGCTCGACCGCGACCGAGGTCTATACCGGCGTGCAGCAAGGCACGATGGATGCGGCCTCCTTCCCCTTCACTTACAGCCACCTGGCCTACAAGCTCCACGAGGTCGCCGACTGGTTCACCTCGAACCTCTCGCCCGGGACTTCCGACTGCCCCGTGGCCTTCTCGATCAACGCCTATGAGAGCCTTCCTCCGCAGTATCGGCAGTTGCTGGAGGATGTGCGGGAGGATGTCATCGAGACCCAGATCCAGGCCTACATCTCCATTGACGAAAAGAACCTGCCCATTCTGAGGGAGACGCTGCAGGAGGTCCGCTACTCCGACGCCGTGCTCGCCGAGTTCCGCGCCGCCGCCGGCAGACCGGTCATAGACGCCTGGATCGAGGAGAACCAGGGCGACTTCGACGCCCGCGGAGTCATCGAGACGATCTTCGGGGCGGTCGGGCAGACCTATTGACCGCAATGTCTTGCCGATGTTCGGTCAGGTCGGGCGCCGACATCCGGTGATAGGGGTGGGTCACACGGACTCCAGAGGGGCGCAAGGCAGTGCCGACCCCGTGGCGAAGCGCCTCGTGGGAACACCGCCCGCAATCACGAGCGGACTGGCGTCCGGCGGCTGAGCAATCGGTGAGACATGGCGGCTGGACTCCCTCCGGTGGTGTGAGCTTCGAGCGTCGGCCCGCGGCGCCTGCCCCCGAACACGCCACGCGCCCATCCCGCCGCCATGGCTGACGTCTTCGGCCGGATACTCGCCCGCGCCGACTTCTGGCTCGGTCGGCTCGAGAAGGGACTCAACCTCGCGGCTGGTCTCCTCATCTTCTCGCTGATGTTCCTGGGCGTCGCCCAGATCATTCTTCGCAGCGTCTTCCGCGCCCCCATCTTCGGCTACATCGACATCGTTGAAGTCTCGATGGTGGGTTTCGCGGTGCTCGCGATCTCGTACGTGCAGCGGGTCGGCGGGCACGTGCGCATGGAGCTCCTCGTGGCCCGCTTCAGGGGCCGCGCGCTCTGGATTGCCGAGGCGGTGGGGACGGCGCTTGCGATGTTCATCATCGCGGTCCTCATCCCCTACTCCTACCGCCATTTCGAGCGCGCGCTCGAATTCGGGGACTCGACCATCGACATCGAGATCGTCACGTGGCCGGCCAAGCTGGTGGTCCCGGTCGCGCTGTCCATACTGCTCGCGCGCGTCGTCTTGCAGTTCGCGGGCTATCTGCGTCTGGCCCTCCACCCGCAACGTGAGCCCGTGGCCGTCCCGCTGCAGAACGACGTGGAACGCAGCGCGGCCGAAGAGATCCGCCACGCCCGGGAAGACATCGCCCGTGGCCGCGGTGGTGCGCCCGGAGGGCGAGGCGGTTGACGATGCTCGGCCTCGACAACGTCACGGTCGGCATTATCGGAGTGTGCCTTCTCGTCGCGCTGGTGGTCATCGGAGTCCGCGTCTACGTCGCCGCGGCGCTGACCGGCTTTCTCGGCCTCCTCGCGCTCAGAGACTGGGAGGTCGCCGGGGCCATCGCGGGCACGATCCCCCATTCCAAGAGCGTGACCTACCCGCTCTCGGTGCTGCCGCTGTTCATCCTGATCGGCTTTCTCGCCTTCCACGCGGGGCTCACCACTCGACTCTTCGAAGCGGCGAGACGCTGGGTGGGCTGGGTGCCCGGCGGCCTCGCGGTGGCGACGGTGTTCGCGAGCGCCGGCTTTGCCGCGGTGTCGGGCGCCTCCACCGCCACCGCCGCCGTGTTCTCCCGGGTCGCCATCCCCGACATGCTGCGCAACGGGTACGATCGGCGACTTACCAGCGGGGTCATCGCGGCGGGCGGAACGCTGGCCTCTCTGATCCCGCCCTCAGCGATTCTGGTGATCTACGCGATCATCGTGGAAGAGTCGGTCGGCCGCCTCCTGCTCGCGGCGTTCCTGCCGGGAGTCGTATCGGCCCTGATCTATGCGGGACTCATTGTCGTCATGTGCCGGCTGCGTCCCGAACTCGGCCAGTCCGTTTCCGGCTTCACCTGGAGAGAACGCTTCTCGAGCCTGCCGGGAACGATACCCATCTTCCTCGTCGTCGGCGTCATCTTCGGCGCACTCTATACCGGTGCGGCCACTCCAACCGAAGCGGGCGCGCTCGGGGCCATGGTGGTGTTCGCGTTCTACGCGCTCAAGGCGTATCGCCAACGCGCAATCCGCGAAATGAGCATGCACCTGCGCGAAGCGCTCATGGAGACGGCGAAGCTCACGGTGATGATCTTCACTCTGATCTGGGGAGTCTTCCTGTTCGTGCGCTTTCTCGGATTTGCCGGTCTGCCAAGCGCTTTCGCCGACTGGGTGACGGGACTCGACATGGCGCCGCTGCTGATCATGATCTGCATTCTCGTCGCCTATGCCGTGCTCGGCATGTTCATGGACGCGATCGGGATGCTGGTGCTCACCCTGCCCGTGGTGTTCCCGGCCGTGGTGGCGCTCGGTTACGACCCGATCTGGTTCGGAATCATCGTGGTCAAGATGGCCGAGATCTGCCTGATCACTCCCCCCATCGGCCTCAACTGCTTTGTCGTCGCCGGCGCCTCGCGCGAGCTGCGCGACCCTGGGGGCCGCTCCCTTGCCATACCGCTTCAGGATGTCTTCCGCGGGATCGGTCCCTTCTTTGTTGCCGATCTGCTAACGGTCGCGGTACTCCTCGCCTTCCCCGGAATCGTGCTCTGGCTCCCGGGAACGATGGGGTAGCAGCCATCTTCCTACGGAATTCTCTGAGGATGACTCCCGGCTTGCCCTGGCCTGCAAACGAAGCAGGGATAGCGCAACGCCGCAGGCAGTCGACACTACGTCGAAAGCGCCGCGACGGCTGGCCCGCAAGTTTCACCGATTTTCGTAGCGAGGGCGTCAAGATGCCGTGATAGTGGGGCGCACGGACCGAAAGACGCTAAAGGCGTAGCCGACACTACGTCGAAGCGGCTTGAGGGAGTACGGCCCGCTAACACGAGCATATTGGCGTCCGCAGCAGGAAATCGGTGAAATTTGCGGGCTAGCATCGAAGGAACGTTGTGCGATGCGGCGCCGTGCACCGCGCGCGCTTCGCTCAATTCCTGTCGAGGACATCAGACAGACTCTGCGCCTTCTGCAGATCTGCGAAAGAAGCGTAGCGTGGGCCTTGAATGGCGCCAGTAGGGGCATTGCCGTAGGGGATGAGTCTGATCGGCTTGGCGGGCTCGCTGAACACTATCTTGTACTTGCCGTCTTCGCCGTAGGGCTCGATGCGAGATACAGGGGCGTAGTGCGTGATGGCTGAAACAGGATGTGTCTGGTACGCCGCGATGTACTTGATCTTCTCCAGCATACCGCCGGAGATACGGACAGAGTGCCAACAGCTTTCGCCGAGAAACAGCTTCTCAAACCCGTCTTGCTTGGCGGGAACGATGATCGTGTCGCGCTTGCGTTCGATCCGCTTTCCTTCGGTCAGCGGGTCGGTCGCGCGTGGAGTCGCGACTGCTTCTGCGAGTTCAAACACCCGCAGATTGACCAGAGGAAGAATTTGCAGGATCTCCTTCATGAATCCGTGGGTGTCGGCTTTCTCCGCTTCGGACAGTGCGGGTTCTCGCGGCGCGTTGCCGTTGTCGAGGAGACAGCGCTTCGTCTCCGTCGCCCGCTTGACCAGGGCATACTCAAGCCAGGTGATGTGGGCTCTATTCAGCCCCCCACTGGGCGAAACGAACACGACGGCCCAATCCCAGAAGTCCTTGTCCTTGTGGTGCGAGTCGATGCGCCCCCTGACGCCATCCGCCTGTCCGATATAGATGGTACGAAGCTCGTCTTCCTCGTTGCGGGGACCGACCAGAATGTAGACCCCGGTGAGCTGCATTTCGGGACGCTCGCGAACTTTCTCCCAATCGGATCTGCGAAACACCAGCCCGAGGCCCGTCCAGTTCATGCGGTCGATCAGCCGGACCCCTTCCGGGTCCCCGTCGGGGACGAAGATACGAATGGTGAATGGATCGGCCATCACTGATCCGCGCCCCGGGCCGCAGTCCCCGATCCCGGCCCCATGCGCATCAGGTTCGCCGGCTCCGTGCGTCCTTCGCCCGACACGGCCGGCTCTCCCGACTCCGCGACCCTGACCCGGACCTCCAGCCCCGCCTGACCTCCGCCGAAGAGGGTGCCGCGCGTGGGCGCGGCATCCGCGTAGTCGCGGCCCACCGCTACCCGAACGTGGCGGTGGTCGGCGATGCAGTCGTTGGTGGGATCGATCCCGAGCCAGCCGATTTCGGGCAGCAGGAACTCCGCCCAGGCGTGGCTGGCGCCTTCCGGGATCTGCTCCCCCGGCATCCCCTCCAGGTGCAGGTACCCCGACACATAGCGGCTGGGGATGCCCCACGATCGTCCGAGCGCAAGCATGACGTGAGTATAGTCCTGACACACCCCGCGCCGGGTCTCGAGAATCTTCTCCATGGGCGAGTCCACCTCGGTGCTCCCCGGCACGTAGGTGAACGCGGCGCGCAGCGCTCGACCCGTCTCGAGAAGGGTGGCAAGAGGATCCGGGCAAATCCCGATGTTGCAGGTACTGGCAAATGAATCGAGCATCGGACCGTAACGAACGAAGCGACTGGGGTTCAGGAACTCCCAGTAACGCACCGGGTTCGCGAGGCGGATCAATTCATCCCAGGCGTCGGGTTCCATGCTTTGCGGCAGCTTCGGCGCCGGGGCCGTGACCACGTGGGACCGGGACCGCACCGAGGAACGATCGTGCTCGCGGTGAACGTTGACCATGTGGCACACGTTGTCAAAGGCGTCGATCGCGGCGCTCGGATCGGCCCGGGGATCGATATCGAGGTCGAAACGGAGCAGGCGCTGTCCCATCTCCTCGCGCGGGCGCAGTCTGAGCAGCATGACGCTTCCGCGCACCGGCAGGGCGTACTGGAACGCGGAGAGATGCTCGACTTCGAGACGACGTTCCCCGGGGGAGCTCACGGGCCCGGCGAATCCTCGATCGTGTAGCTGAAACAAGCGCTCTCGATGTCTGCGTGGAGCGAACGGCACTCGTTACGGATCTCCCCCAGCACCGTCCGGGTCGCCGCATCGTCCCGCGGATCGCGGTAGGGCCAGTCGAAGTCCAGGCGGGCCGCGATACGTCCCACCCGGCGTTGCGCGGCGAGCGCGGAGTCGGAGATCCGCCCCTCCAACACCGAGTGCAACTGCTCCGCGATCCGTTCAAGCGCGTAGCGGATCGAATGGGACAGGCGCGGATCGGACACCAGGAAGTCGACCACCTGCGAGGGACGGTACTGAAGGGAGTGCAGGCGCCGGAACGAGGCCTGCGCCTGGCAGATTCCCAGCAGCGATCCCCATTCGGACTCCGAGTGCGCCTCCCGGGTGGGAAACAGCGAAAGCTGGGCGTCCACCAGCGCCGCCACGAGCTGGGCGCGCTCCACGAAACGTCCCAGTTCCAGGAAGTGCCAGCCATGGTCGCGGTACATGGTGCTGTCGGCGATGCCCGAGATCATGCGCAGAGCATCCTCAGTGCGCAGATAGAACTCTCGCGGCTGTTGGGCCCAGATGTGCTCGATGCGCACATCACGCAATCCGAGATAGGCGACGTTGAGGCGGCCCCACATGTCCTGTCCGATCGCGTTTCTGACCTGGCGCGCATTCTCGCGGGCGGCCGCGACGCAGGAGCGAATCGCATCGGGGTTCCGCGTCTCGAAGCTCAGCTCGTCGGTAAGCGTATAGGCGTCGGCGAGCATGAAGCTCTCGTTGCCCGTTCCCGACGTCAACTCTCCGACCAGGGGGACCCGGCCGAGCCCCGCGTAGATGCGCAGCCAGCCTCGTTCGATCTCTTCGATGGGCCGGTCCTCCAGAGACTGAAGCTGGTCCGCAAGGAGGCGGCACCCCTGTTCGGCGCGCTCCAGGTAGCGGCTCATCCAGTAAAGGCCCTGCGCATTGCGTGAGAGCATGCTATCCGGACCCTTCCGTCACTCGGCGCCAGCGCGAATCGGCGGACGAAGGAGCGACCTTCCCGACGAGCGGTACGCGGCGCGCCCGCAGTCCCCCACTTCCCGACGCATCGGCGCAACGCGCCCGCGAGAGGCAAGCCCACCGGGGACGAGTCCGTTCCCGGGTGGCCGCGCGAGAACCGGCGCCATCATGTGGCGCGCTCTCCCTGTCCTTCCGGTCCATCCCGGTCCGCCAGGACCCAGAGGTCCTTGCCGCCGCCGCCCTGGCTCGAGTTGACGACCAGAGATCCGGGGCGAAGGGCAACCCGGCAGAACGCTCCGGGCACGAGCCGGGTCTCACGCCCGCGCAGAATGAAGGGGCGGAGATCGACATGGCGCGGAGCCGCACCCTCTTCGGAAAGACAGGGAGCGCAGGAGAGGTCGAGAGTCGGTTGAGAAATGAAGTTCGCCGGATCCGCCCGTATCTGCTTCGCGTAGTCGTCGCGTTCCGCCGCGGTGGAATGGGGGCCCACCAGCATTCCGTAGCCACCCGACTCGCCGACCATCTTGACCACCAGTCGCTCGAGGTTGTCCAGGGTGTACTCGAGTCCCTTCGGATCTCGACACAGGTGCGTCTCCACATTGGACAGGATCGGCTCCTCCCCGAGGTAGTAGCGGATGATGTCCGGAACGTAGGAGTAGACGCTCTTGTCGTCGGCCACCCCGGTCCCCGGAGCGTTTGCGATCGTGACCCGACCCAACTGGTAGCTGTGGAAGAGGCCGGGGACTCCGAGCTGGGAATCCGAACGAAACGCGAGAGGATCGATGAAGTCGTCGTCGATGCGCCGATACACGACGTCAACGCGTTTCAGTCCGCTGGTGGTGCGCATGTACACGAAGCCGTTGTGCACCACCAGATCGCCGCCCTCGACCAGCTCCACTCCCATCTCCCGAGCCAGAAACATGTGCTCGTAGAAGGCCGAGTTGTACACCCCGGGCGTGAGCAGAACGACGCAAGGGTCGCTCACCCCCGGCGGCGCGAGCTCGGCGAGCGTCTGCCGCAGAAGCTGGCCATAGTGCTCGATTCCCCGCACCGGATAGCGGCGGAAGAGGTTTCGCAGACTGGTCTTGACCGCACGCCGGTTCGCGAGCATGTAGGAGACGCCGGACGGCACCCGCAGGTTGTCTTCGAGCACCATGAACCCACCGTGGGTTCGCACCAGATCGGTACCGCACACCGCTACATAGGTGCCGTGCGGCACCTCGATGCCGCGCATTTCCATTCGGTACTGCGGACAGCCGCGCACGAGGTCGACGGGCACGACCCCGTCGCTCAGTACCCGCGCGGGGCCATAGACATCGGCGAGGAAGAGATTGAGCGCCTCAAGACGCTGGCGCAGACCCCGATCGAGATGCTCCCATTCGCGCGCGTTCAGGATTCGGGGCAGGAAATCGATGGGGATGATCCGTTCGTGCGCCCCCTCTTCCCCGTACACCGCAAAAGTGACCCCCTCGTGCAGGAAGGAGCGTTCCGCACGCTCCTGCATGGCCGCGATCTCGGCCCGGGGCATCGCGTCGAGAGTTTCCCAGAGCACGCGGCAATGAGGTCGCGGAGCCCCCGCCTCGTCGAACATTTCGTCGTAAAAAGCCGGGTTCGCCTGATAGGCGCCGAAGAGGCGCCGAGCACCCTCGCTCCCGGTGTCCGTCACGAGGGGCTCCCCTTCAACCGCAAAGCGCGGGTCAAAGGACGCACCGTGGACTCCGAGTATCGCAAGCGCGCCATTCCGGGGTCCGGGGATCAGGCGCCGTCGACGAGCACGAACTGCGCTTCCGCCGCGCCCTCTCGCTTCGCCTTCGCCGCCCGGTACTGCTCGGAGTGGTAGAAGGCGCGGGCCTTTTCCATGGACTCGAAGCGCACCACTACCAGGCGGCGCGTCTCCTCGGGTCCCTCGAAAGTCTCACTCTCGCCTCCGCGCACGATGAACTCGCCTCCGAAAGCGGCGACCGCACCCGGAGAGAGCTTCTTGTACTCTTCGTACTGTGTCGGATCGGTAACCCGGATACGGGCGATCATGTAGGCGGCCATCAGCTTCTACTCCTCGTCTGGAACCGCAGGGGTAATGAGCGACTTCGGGGTGGGGGATGCGAACGGGCGCTCGTATGGGCGCGCATACTAGCAGGATGCCGAAAAAGCCATCCATGTCCCTTGCGGCGGCGCTCGCCGCGCCGGCCCTGGCGAGCGCCCCCGCCGCGTACGCTCATGCCGGAGAGCGCGGCTTCGTCATGCTGCTGCCGACTGGACTCTTTCTCATCGGGGGAACGGCGGCGGTAGCGGTGTCCTTTCTCGTGGTGTCGTGGTTTCGCGGCGCCGCGCTGCGCCAGGCGCTGGAATCCCTCCGGTGGACGGCCATACCCGCACTCCGGGGCCTGCGGGGCACGAACGTGGCCGCCGCGATGCTGCTCGTGACGCTCATCGCGGCGGGGCTCGCCGGAAGTCGCGACCCCCTCGCGAATCCCCTGCCTCTGGCGACGTGGACGCTGCTCTGGGTCGGCCTCACCTTCGTCCACGCCGTGTTCGGCCACGTATGGCCGTACCTCGATCCCTGGCGGCCCATCGCGTCGCTGGTCAACCGGCTCCTTCGCGGCTCCGACCACCCCGCTCCCCCGCTCCCCTGGCCCCGCGCGCTCGGACGGTGGCCGGCGGTGTTGCTGCTGTTGCTCTTCGCCTGGTTCGAGCTCGTGTTCCCGGCCCCGCGAGATCCCGCGATTCTGGCCCTGGCGGTCACCGGCTACTCCCTCTTGACGGTCACCGGCATGGTGCTCTTCGGCCATGGGACATGGACCCGAGAGGCCGAGCTCTTCTCGTGCTTCTTCCGTATGGTGAGCGCGCTCGCCCCCTTGCGCATCAGCGGCGAGAAGGCCCGGAGACGAGTCACCCTCGCGCTCCCCGGCTCCGGGCTTCCCGGCATGGGCGAGCTGCCCGCGGCGGGCCTCGTATTCGTGCTGTGCGCGCTCGCCACGGTCTCCTTCGACGGGCTTTCACGCACTTTCTGGTGGCTCGATCTGGGTGGCTTCAACCCCCTGGAGCACCCCGGGCGCACCGCGCTCGTCGCCTGGAACACCTTCGGCCTGTTCGCCGCGTCCGCCGGCCTGCTTGCCGCCTTCGCGTTGTGCACCCTGGCGGGCGCGCGATGGGCGGGGAAACCACCGGGGGCGGCGCTGCGCCGCTTCGTGGTGTCGATCATTCCGATCGCATTCGGCTACCACTTCGCCCACTATCTGCCCTCCTTCCTCGTCGACGTGCAATACGCGTACCGGGCGCTTTCCGACCCGATGGCGTGGGGCTGGAACCTGCTCGGAGGCAGAGACTTTCAGGTCACCGCATCGTTCCTGACCCACCACGCATCGGTGGAAGCGATCTGGTACGCGCAGGTGAGCGCGATCGTGGCCGCGCACGTGGTCGCGGTCCTCGTCCTGCACGCGCTCGCCGGCGAAGCGGCGGGCGGGCGAAGGGCGGAGATACTGAGCCAGCTCCCGCTCACCGTGTTGATGGTCCTCTACACGCTCTTCGGTCTCTGGCTGCTCTCGACCCCGGTCGCGGCCTGAGCCCGCCGAAGAGCTCGGGGTCACGAGCGGTTCCGGATCGCGGCCCCCATCCGCGGACACCCACAGACTTCCCGGCTCGTCCCCTGTCTCGGCATCCGGTCGCCCGAAGTGTCCGAGAATCGTGAAACACCTCGGCGGGGGCGGCGTCACTCGATTCGACCGGTTCACGCGAGCGCCAGCAGGAGAGGCGGCGTGGACCGACTCCTCCCGAGCATGCTATAGACCGGGGGACGGCGGAGAGGCGCCAAATACTCCGGCCACTCTTCGCGTGGACACGAGTCTTCACCAGGAGGAGAGGTCATGACCGCAGAGACCGAAAACACCGTATCGGGCCTCGGCGAACGAACCCGACTGACGCGACGCGGCCTGCTCAAGGCCGGGGCGCTCGGCGCGGGAGCGGCGGCGACCGCAGGCGCGGCGACGCTCGCCACCACACCCGTCTCGAGCAGCGCGTGGGCCGCGGGCAGCGACGAGCCCATCCGCATCGGCTTCCAGGTGCACCGCACCGGCATCGGCGCCACGTACGGGCGCTGGTACGAGCGGACCGCGAACGCCGCCGCGGCCTACCTCAACGAGAACGGCGGCATCGCGGGCCGACCGGTGGAGCTGGTGGCGGAGGACGACGGCACCGATCCCAAGCGCGGGGCGGAGGTGGTGGAGAAGCTCGCCACCGCGCACGAAGTCGACTTCGTCTACGGCCCCCTCTTCTCCCATGTCGTGATCGGCTCCGCTCCGCGCGCGGGCGAGTTGAAGATCCCCTACTTCGTGGTGAGCGAGGGCTACCACGTCGCTTCGGGCTCGCTCAACCGCTACGTGTTCCAGCCCGGCATCACCGACGTGCGCGCCCAGGTGCAGGCGATGGCCCCGTGGGTCACGGACAACCTCGGCCGGCGCGTGGCCATGATGTTTCCCGACTACGCCTTCGGCTACGACCACCGCGACTACTTCAGCGCCGCGCTCGAGGCGCGGGGAGGCAGCGTCGCGGCGAAGGTCGCGATCCCGCCCACCGAGTCCTCGTTCACCAAGTACTTTCCTCAGATCCCGGCCGACACCGAGGTGCTCTACCACGTCATGGTCGGTCCCGGCGTACTGACCTTCGTCAAGGAGATGGGGGAGCACTTCGGCTCGAAGCGCCCGCAGATATTCGGCTTCATCGACTCGCTGGAGGGCGTGGACATCGCGAGTCCGGGCCTCTCCTTCCTCGAAGGCACGTACCTGTGGGAGGGGATGCCGCGCTACGCGGACGGACTCGACACCGCGGCCAACCGCCACTACCGGGAGCGGGTCGGCATCAACGCCGACGGAGCGAGTGTCGACGATCCGAAGGATGTCTCCGCCAACTCGCACATGTTCGGCTGCTGGGAAACGCTCTACGTCATCAAGCAGGCGGTCGAGCAGAGTGGCTACCGTCGCCGCCGCCCCGCCGACGTTGCGGCGCTCGTGGAGACGCTGGAGGGCTTCCGCGCCTTCAATGAAGGGATCGGCCACCCGCAGGGCTACAAGGAGTTCAACGGCGCGCTCCACCAGTGCTACGGACGACAGTTCATCTCCGAAGTCCGGGACGGAAAGCTCGAGGTGGTGCACACCACGTCCGTGGAAGACGGCAAGTACGACGCGGAGGCGGACTACACCTCCTTGCCCCTGTGAGCTTCGGCCCGCACCTGCTGCTGGCGCTCCTCGAAGGCACGGTGACCGCCTGCGTGCTGGCGGTCACCGCGCTCGGGCTGTCGCTGGTCTTTGGGGTGATGCGCATCGTCAACGTTGCGCACGGCGAGTTCTACATGCTGGGCGCCGTGATCGCATGGTTCTGCGCCTCGCTCGCCGGAGGCTCCCCGATCGGCGGGTTCCTGCTCGCGCTGGTGTGCGCACCGCTGGTGGTGGGGGGGCTCGCGGTCGCGACCGACTGGCTCGTGCTTCGCCGGGTGAACTACCACCCGGAGAGCACCATCGTCGCGACTATCGGCCTGCTCTACGTGTTGCAGCAGGCGGTGCTCAGCGGCTACGGCCCGGATGCGAGGCCGGTGGAAGCGCCCATCTACTTCCGGGTGACGTTCCCCTGGTTCGGCTACTCCGGCTACAAGCTCGTGGTCATCGGCGCCTCCGCCCTGCTGCTGCTCGGCACCTGGGCGGTGCTCGCCCGCAGCCGGATCGGGCTCTACATGCGCGCAACGCAACAGGATGCGGAGATGGCCCTCGCCCACGGGGTGCCGGTGCGCCTGGTGTACACCGGCGTGTTCGCGGCCGGCGCCATGCTCGCGGCGGTGGCCGGGGTTCTCATCGTCCCCATCCAGCAGGCCCACTACCTGATGGGCCTCGACCCGCTGCTGCTCTCATTCATCGTGGTGATCATCGGCGGGCTCGGCAGCCTGCGCGGAACCGTCGTCGCCGCGTTCGTGATCGGCATCGGCGACGGGATGGTCTCGATGTTCTTCTCGCCCACGCTCGCGAAGATCCTCGCCACGCTGCTGGTGGCGCTGGTGCTCGTGGTGCGCCCGAACGGCCTCTTCGGGGCGCGTCCTTGATTCGCGGACCACGCGCACGGGTGCTGGCGCTGCACCTTGGAATACTGTTCGCGCTCTTCGCGGCGCAGTTCTTCCTCGGCGCCTACCACCACACCAACCTCGCGCGCATCATGGTGCTCGCGACCTATGCGGTCGGCTACAACCTGCTCTTCGGCTACACCGGCCTGATGAGCCTGGGCCACGCGATGTTCTTCGCGGCGGGAATGTACGGCGCGGGTCTTGGCATCTACTACCTCGGCCTGGGCGCGCTCACGGGATTCGCGCTGGGGGTTGCGAGCGCGCTCGGCCTCGCGCTGGCGTTCGGCGCGTTCGCGCTGCGCACGAGCGGAGTGTCCTTCCTCATCGTGACCATGATGTTCGGTCAGGCCTGCTACCTCGCGATTCTCTACTTCAACCGGATCACCTTCGGCGACCAGGGCTTCGTTCTCTCCGGGCACCTTCCGGCGGCGCTGGTGAACCCGGACGTGAAGTACAACGCCGCCCTGCTCGTGTTCGCGGTCTGCTTCCTTGCGAGCGCGTTCATAGTGCGCTCGCCCTTCGGTCGAGTGCTCGTCGCCATCCGCGAGAACGAAGAACGCACCCGCCTCCTCGGATACAACACCTACGCCTGCAAGCTGTTCGCGCTCACCCTCTCCGGCGGCATGGCGGGCGCGGCGGGCGCCGCCTACGCGCTGCTCTTCTCCTACGTGGGAGCCTCCTTCGCGGCGATCCTGAACTCCATCTACCCGCTGCTGTGGGTCCTGCTCGGCGGCGCGGGCACCAGCGTCGGTCCCTTGCTCGGAACCGGGCTCATGTTCTACCTCGTGGACATCACGAGCGGATGGACCAGCGCCTATCTCTTCGTGGTCGGAGGCGCGCTGCTTGTGCTGGTGCTCTTCTTCCCGCTCGGCATCATGGGCGCGGTGCGCGCGAGGTTCGCACCGTGGCTTCCGTGAGCGCGGCACTGCTGGAGACCGAGGCGCTCACGCGGCGCTTCGGCGGGCTCCTCGCGGTCGACGAGGCCTCCATCGCGGTGCGGGCGGGACAGATCCACGCGATCATCGGGCCGAACGGCGCGGGCAAGACGACCCTGGTCGGAATGATAAGCGGACGTACCCGTCCGAGCGCCGGGCGTATCCGCTTCGAGGGCCGCGACATCACCCGGCTACCGGCGTGGAGACGGGTTGGGGCCGGCATCGTGTACACCTTCCAGGTCACGAGCATCTACCGGGACCTCTCGGTGAGGGAGAACGCCGCGCTGGCCGCCCGGCGCTCCCTCATGCGCTTCCCCGCGGGGTGGCTGCACCTTGACCAGGACGCGCTCGAGGCGCGCGTGGACCGTGCGCTCGACTCCCTCGACCTGTCCGCGCAGGGCGAGCGCCGCGCCGGGGAGCTCCCCTACGGACACCAGCGCCTGCTGGAGGTGGCAATGGGGCTCGCGCTCCGGCCGCGACTCCTGATCCTCGACGAGCCCGCTCAGGGACTGGCGGAGCACGAGATCGACACCTTCTGCGAAAGGGTGCGCGAGATCTCGGCCCGGGCGACGGTGATTCTGATCGAGCACAACATCGACGTGGTGCTGCGCCTGTCCTCCCACATCACGGTGATGGACCGGGGACGGGTGATCGCGAACGGCGACCCCGCGAGCATCGAATCGGATCACGAGGTGCAACGCGCCTATCTCGGACGGCGATGAAGCTTGCGATCGAGAACCTGAGGGCGGGCTACGGTCGGGTCGAGATTCTCCACGGCGTCGACCTCGCCGTCCCCTCCGGAAGCGTACTGGGCCTGCTCGGGCGAAACGGCGCCGGCAAGACCACGGTGCTGCGCGCGATCATGGGACTCGCCACTTGCTCGGGCGGGAGCATCCGGTGCGGGAGCACCGAGCTCCTCGGCATCGCTGCGCACCGCATCCCGGCCCGCGGCATCGCCTATGTGCCCCAGGGGCGACGCCTCTTCGCCGAGATGAGCGTGGAGGAGAACCTGCGCGTGGGCCTCCTCGCCGGAGGCGGTGACGAGAGGGCGCCCCGACTGGAATTCGCACTCGATCGCTTTCCCGCGCTGAAGGAACGCCTGCGCACACCGGCGGGACGCCTGAGCGGTGGACAGCAGCAGATGGTGGCGATGGCGCGCGCTCTGGCCACCGGAGCGAGAGTGCTCCTGCTCGACGAGCCGAGCGAGGGTCTGCAACCGAGCCTCGTCGACCGCATACTGGAAACGATTGTCGAGCTGCGCACGCAGGGGGTGACGATGCTGCTCGTCGAACAGAAGGTGGAAGCCGCGCTGCGCGTGGCTGACCACATCGCATTCATCGAGCAGGGCCGAATCCGGGAACACGCGACGCCCCAGAGCCTCGCCCAGGATCCCACCCCGCTGGTGCGCTATGTCGGAGTGCGTCGGAAGTGAGCAAGCACCGCCAACGGACCGGCCCCGCTCATGGCTGTCATCGTCAACACCCCTGCCGCAATCCGTAGCCTCGAGGATGCGGGCGCCGAATCAAGGCTCGCAGAGTCAATCGTTGCCGCGATGACGCCCCGGATTCGCTGACGCGAGCACCAGAGCGCTGACGCAGGCACCGGAGCGGGCTTTGTCGTCCTTTCAGGGCTGCCCACCGCAACCGGCTACCGCCTGTCTTTCGCGCTGTGCGTCGCCAACTCGTCGAACCTGGAGCGAGCTCCAGTCCGCAAATTGCCCCGACCTCTCAACTCGCGGACGCCAACATGCTCACGTTAACGTGACGTACTCCCTCAAACCGCAACGACTTCGTGTCAGCCACGTCTTGAGCGTCTTTCGGTCCGTGCGTCCCACCATCACGGCATCTTGGCGCCCGAAGCGGCCGAAGATCGGTGAGATTTACGGGCTCGATATGTTGATTGCACCGCAATCATTCATAGAGTAGCGTTTCTGCCGCAACGAGGATCCAACCATGGCGAGCATCACGATCCGCAACCTCGACGCCGACGTAAAGACCCGGCTTCGCACCCGAGCGGCGGGCAACGGCCGTTCGATGGAAGAGGAGGCGCGGCTCATCCTGCGCGAAGCGGTCGCACGGGAGGCCGAACCGAAGAATCTGGCCGCCTTCATCCACCAGTGCTTCGCGCCCTGCGGTGGCGTAGAGCTCGATCTGCCGCCTCGTGGTCCAATGCGCGAACCGCCGCGCTTCGATTGAGGCGGCGGTGATGGTAGTGGTCGATACGAATGTGCTGTCCGAACTGATGCGGCCCACCCCGAACCCCGCAGTCGTGTCATGGGTCGCGGAACGCGCAACATCAAGCCTGCACATTACGGCGATCAGCGAGGCGGAACTGCGCTTTGGCCTCGCGATCATGCCGCCGGGGAGGCGACGTGACGGGTTGACGGTAGGACTGGAGCGGATGTTGCGCACCGGCTTCGCCGACCGGGTTCTGCCCTTCGACAGCGCCGCCGCATCCGCTTACGCGGAGATCGCCGCCGCCCAGCGGGCGAAGGGCAGGCCGATACCGGAGGCGGACTGCCAGATTGCGGCCATCGCCCGCTCGCGCGGGATGGCACTCGCTACGCGTAACGTCCGGGACTTCGTTGACACCAGCGTCGATATCGTCAATCCGTGGACGGACTCCTGAGCGATGCGATCGAAGCCTCCTGAGAGCCGCGTTGCCGCGCCAGGCGCTGACCGACACCACGTCCGGCTCTGGTAAGCTGCCCTTCCCTGGAAGCTGCTTCAGCCCAAATAGAAGAGGCGGCCCGCAGGCCGCCTTGCTTGGCGCATGTTTCATGCCTGTTATCTACTTCCTGCTGTGGCCGCACGCAGCGGTCGAGCGCCCTCCCCCGGGTATCCCCGCCATCGCAGCCATGGGTGCCCAACGCGTTCTCGGCACGGAGTGTCCGGGCCCTGAGGCGCAGAGGAGGTAGCACCCGTGCTCGAGTCCCTCAGGATGGAGAATTTCACGGTCTTCAGGAGCGTTGACCTCAAGTTCGCGAAGGGTCTCAATGTCATCGTCGGGGCCAACGGATCGGGCAAGACGCACCTTCTCAAACTTCCCTATGCAGTGATGGCGGTGAGTGCCGAAGAGGGCAAGAAGCGTCACGAACGGCCTACCAAGATCACATTGCAGGAGAAGTTGGCTGACAAGCTCTTCGGCGTGTTTCGACCGGAAGAGCGCCTTGGTCGCCTTGTCCATCGCCAACAGGGACGCAATCTCTGCACAGTGGAGATTGCCCTAGATCCGCCCGGCACGTCCCTGGCCTTTCACTTCTCTTCTCTCGCGGAATCCAAGGTTTCCATAGAGAAGACTCCGACCGCGTGGCAAGACAAGCCGCCGGTGTTCGTCCCCACCCGGGAGCTGTTGACGCTCTACCCGGGCTTCGTCGCGCTCTACGAAAGCCGACACCTGGAATTCGATGAGACGTGGCGAGATACCTGCCTGCTTCTCGGTGAACCGACAATCAAGGGAAGGAGAGAAGCAAAGATTGCCGCTTTACTTAAACCCTTGGAGGATGAGCTTGGCGGGCGGATCGTGTTGAACAGCAACGGTGGCCGCTTCTACTTCAAGCCAAACAATGCGAGCAATATGGAAATGCCGCTGGTTGCCGAAGGATGGCGCAAGATCTCCATGCTCGTACGCCTGATCTCGAACGGCTCCCTTCTCGACAAGGGATGCCTGTTCTGGGACGAACCGGAGGCCAACCTCAATCCGAGGCTGATTCGCGAGACCGCCAGGGCCATACTCGGCATCTGCAAGGCCGGCGTGCAGGTATTCGTGGCCACGCACAGCCTGTTCTTGCTGAGGGAGTTCGAGATTCTTCTCGACAGCGAGTCCAAGGCCGTGCCGCACAGGTACTTCGCGTTGGGTCAAAACGGTGACGGCGTCGAAGTGTCTCAGGCCGACGAAGTCGGAGATGTCGACCCCCTGCTCCTGCTGGATGAGGATCTGAACCAGTCGGATCGCTTCATGGATCACTTCATGCCGGGTACGGAGCCGGGGACGTGAAGGAGATTACGGAGGGAACGCTCCAGTTCAGCTTTCCGAATGGTTGTCAGGCCAGCAAGTACGATGACTGGTCCTTCTATCGCAATCAGTTTCAGAGCGTCGCAAACGGCTGCAAGGCGGTAGACATCGTTTGTGTTGCGGATGGAGTTTCCTGGCTGGTTGAAGTGAAGGACTACAGAGAGCACCCTCGTACGAAGCCAATCGATATTGCGGATGAATTGGCCGCGAAGGTGCGCGATACCCTGGCGGGATTGGTTGCGGCGGCAAGTAACGCCAATGACGAGCAAGAACGGACACATGCTCGACAGGTACTGAGAAGCCGTAAGTGGCGCGTCGTGCTGCACCTGGAGCAGCCGAAAACGCGATCGAGATTACGGAAGGCTCCAATAAATCCGGCTACTCTTCTGCAAGAACTGAAGAAGGGCAGAAAGCTCAAGGCAATCGACGCCGACCCCCTGATCTGTGATCGAAACACAGCTCACCATAATACTCCCTGGAAAGCAGGCGACATTCATCGGGACTGAGAAATCATGACGGTACGCGAAGATCTGACGGGAAAGGTAGCCATCGTCACCGGAGCGGGAGGGGGCATGGGACTGGCGATCGCCCACCGCCTCGCCTCGGGCGGGGCGAAGGTCCTCGCCAACGACCTCTCGCTGGAGGCGGCAAAGCGCACGGTTGCCGACCTTAAGGGACAGGGGCACGAGGCGCTCGCGCACGCCGGAGACGTGAGCGCCACCGACGATGTACGTGGGATGGTGGATCTCGCACTGGAACGCTTCGGGGCCGTACACGTGCTCGTGAACAACGCCGGCGTGCTCCGCCCCACTCCGGTCGTGGACATGGAGGAAGATGAGTGGGATCTCATCATCCGGGTCAACCTCAAGGGCACTTACCTCTGCTCCCGGGCGGTCCTGCCCGCGATGCGGGCCCAGGGTTGGGGCAGGATCGTCAACCTGTCGTCCACCGCGGGACGAAGCACCAGCACGATCGGAGGCGCCCACTACACCGCATCCAAGGCGGGCGTGCTCGGCTTCACGCGCCACCTCGCGCGCGAGATGGCGCGCGAAGGGATCACCGTCAACGCGATATGTCCCGGTCTGGTCGACACGGAAATGGTGCGCGGCACCATAAGCCGGGAGCAGGCCGACGCCTACACCGAATGTTTTCCCCTCGGCCGCATGGGGGAGCCGAGCGAAGTGGCGGAGGTCGTGGCATTTCTCGCCTCGGAGCGCACCGCCTACATCACGGGAGCCACTCTGGACATCAATGGCGGCTCACTGATGATCTAGCCCTCAGCGCTGGCGGCCCGGCTGCCAGTAGACCTCTCCGTCGCCTCCCACCGCGAGCACCCGCGCAAGCACGAAGAGCAGGTCCGAGAGCCGGTTCAGATAACGGCGGCTGTGTGGGTTCTGCTCCTCCTCGCGCGCGAGCGCGACGAAGCGACGCTCCGCCCGGCGGCACACCGCCCGCGCCACGTGAGCGGCGACCGCCGCTTGTCCTCCCCCGGGCAGAATGAACTCCTTGAGCGGCGCGAGATCGGAGTTGAACTCGTCGAGCCGGGCCTCCAGGCCCTTCACATAGCGCTCGTCGACACGGGAAGCGCCCGGTACGGCGAGCTCGCCACCGATATCGAAGAGGGCATGCTGCACATCGATCAGGCATGCGCGCACCGAAGGAGCGACCTCGTGAACGAGAAGCGCGGCGATCGCGCAGTTGAGCTCGTCCACATCGCCCATCGCCTGGATTCGGGCGCTGTCCTTGTCGACCCGGCTGCCGTCGGCAAGGCCGGTGGTGCCCTGGTCGCCGGTGCGTGTGTAGATCCTGGAAAGCCGATTGCCCATGGCGTCACCTCCGGTATTGATGTAGTTTACCCGGCGCGGATGTGGAGGACGCGACAGGAGGGGCAAGCGCGGCGCGTCCGCGCGCACATCGCACCCGTTGGACTGACTCGGGCCTCGTCTGGTCGCGACTTCACGCCGGAAGCGCGTCCGAACGATGCCGGGAGGGCTATCGAAGTGATCGAAAAGAAACCGGGATCCTCGAGCATCCACCATACCCGCGGGCGTCGCCGGTCCGTCGCCGGCATGGGCGCCGCGGGCGCCGCCGCGTTACTTTTTCTCATTCCCGCACCGGCTTACGCGGCCCTCGACCCGGAATCGCAGTTCGTCCTGAACAGCTTCTCGTTCCTGATCTGGGGCGCACTGGTGATGTGGATGTGCGCCGGATTCACGATGCTTGAATCGGGTTCCGTGCGCACCAAGAACGCTTCGGTCATCTGCCTCAAGAACATCGGCCTCTATTCCATCGCGGGCCTCGCCTTCTATCTTGTCGGCTACAACATCATGTACGTCGGCGTTGAAGAGGGTGGCTGGTTCGGCACGCTGACCTTCCTCTACGGCACCACCGGCGTCGAAGTCGCGATGCTGCGCGGCGACGAACGGGCCAGCGACATTGTTATCGCGAACGGCTACTCCACGATGTCGGACTGGTTCTTCCAGATGGTGTTCGTGGCGACTACCGCGTCCATCGTGTCCGGCGCGCTGGCCGAGCGTGTGAAGCTGTGGTCTTTCTTCGTGTTCATCGCGGTGCTTACCGCCATCATCTACCCGATCATCGGAGCCTGGACCTGGGGTGGCGGCTGGCTCTCCGAAATCGGATTTCAGGACTTCGCGGGCTCCACCATCGTGCACTCGACGGGCGGCTGGGCCGCGCTCGCGGGCGCGATCGTGGTCGGCGCACGGCGGGGCAAGTTCCGCTCAGACGGCACCGTCAAGTCGACACCACCCTCCAACGTCCCCGCGGTGACGCTCGGCGTCTTCATCCTGTGGCTCGGATGGTTCGGATTCAACGGCGGCTCCCAGCTCGCGCTGGGCGGCGCCGCCGACGCGGTCGCGATCAGCAATATCCTGGCGAACACCAATCTCGCCGCCGCCGCGGGAGTCATGGCCGCGATCAGCCTGTCGCGCCCCGTCCTGGGACGAGTCGACCTGCTCGCGGGCCTGAACGGTGCGATCGCCGGCCTGGTCGCCATCACCGCCGGCCCCGACATCGTGGATCACCACTGGGCCGTCATCATCGGCGCGGTCGGCGGAGCGGTATGCGTCTTCGGCCTGAAGTTCATGGAGCGCCGGAAGATCGACGACGTGGTGGGGGCGATCCCCGCCCACCTCTTCGCCGGAATCTGGGGCACGCTCGCGGTATGCATCGCCGCCGGAGGCGATCTCCTGGCGCAAATCACCGGCGTGGTGGCCATCGGTATCTTCGTGTTCGTCACGTCCTGGGTAATCTGGGTCGTGATCGACAAAACCATGGCCGCCCGCATCTCTCCCAACATCGAGTACCTGGGACAGGATGTCGCCGAACTCGGCATCGAAGCCTATCCCGAGTTCGTACTCATGCCGGAGGAGCCCGAGGAAGACTGAGCGTGCCGCCGGGTGGACGGCGGCGGAGGGTGGACGGCGATGGCAAAAGCGGGTAAAACGAGTCGGCGAACGCACCAAGCGACAGAACTTCGATACCGTCTGGAGAAGTGACCTCAATGGATGTGGTAACAGAACGACGAGAAGGCATCCTGTCCGCCCGAGTGGGCGGACGCGTCGACGGCTCCAACGCCAGCGAGTTCGAGGAAGCTTTGAGAACCGCGATCGACGCAGGTGACCGTGGCGTGATGCTCGACTTCGAGAAGCTCGTCTACATCAGCAGCGCCGGCCTTCGTGCCGTCCTGCTGGTTGCCAAGACCCTGCAAAGCAGGGATGCCAAGCTCGCGCTCTGCTCGCTCTCCGAACAGATTCGGGAGGTCTTCGAGATCAGCGGATTCGACAAGATCATCTCGATCTATCCGTCTCGGGCCGAGGCCCAGGCCTTCCTGGAAAGCTGATCCGTCAAGCGGGGCCGATGGCGGCCATGGCCGGCCTCGCCGACGCCACCCGTCGAGCGCAGCCCGACGAAGCGAAGCCCCCGGCGGCAGCCGTGCGTCGCGGGCACGATCCTGATGGCGTGACGCCATCGCATCGGGGTCTGGCGTGACGGCATCGCTCGGCGAAGTGCTCCGGGAGGACTCCCGTTCCCGCGGCATACCGATCGTGCCGGTGATGGCGGGCACCGGGTCCGAGGACTGGAACATCACGGACCCGCGGGTCGGACGGTGGCTCGCCGCCAGCGGATTCCGGGCCGAGCGGGGACGATACTGCTTGGTGCCCGACGGCGACGGCGACGGCGAGCTCGCCAGCGTCGTCGTCGCCGCTTCCCCGGACGCCGGACCCTTCTCCATCGCCCACCTGCCGGCCCACCTGCCGCCGGGCACCTACCATCTGCGTGCGCCACAGTGGACCCGCGAGCAGCTCGAGGACGCGAGCCTGGGCTTCGCGCTCGCCTGCTATCGATTCGACCGCTACAAGCAAATCGAGAAGCCCGACCTTCGCCTGTGCGTCGATTCGACGTGTCGACTGGGACGCCTGCGCAACCTCGCCGACTCGATTCGGCTGGTGCGCGATCTCATCAACACTCCGGCTCAGGACATGATGCCGGCGGATCTGGGCCGTGAGGTCCGCGTGCTTGCCGAGGAGTCTGGGGCCCGTTGCCGCGAAGTCGTCGGTGAAGACCTCATCACCGAGGGTTTTCCCGCCGTGCATGCGGTGGGACGCGCCAGCGTTCATACGCCCCGGGTCATCGATCTCGACTGGGGCGACCCGAGCCATCCCGGGCTCGTCGTCGCCGGCAAGGGAGTGTGTTTCGACAGTGGCGGGCTGAACCTCAAGCCCGCATCGGGCATGCGGCTGATGAAGAAGGACATGGGCGGCGCCGCGCACGCCATGGGACTCGCCCGGCTGATCATGCGCGAGGGGTTGCCGATACGCTTGCGGCTCATGATCGCCGCGGTGGAAAACGCGGTCTCCGCGAACGCATACCGACCGGGTGACATCATTGGCGCACGCAATGGCATGTCCATCGAGATCGACAACACCGACGCCGAGGGCCGCGTGATTCTGAGCGATGTGCTCGCGGCGGCGAGCGAGGACAGTCCCGCGCTCATCCTGGACTTCACCACCCTTACCGGGGCGGCCCGGGTGGCGCTCGGAACCGATGTCCCGGCCATGTTCAGCAACGACGACGCAGTGGCGGAGCGGCTCGCCCGGGCCTCTCGCGACACCGTCGATCCCCTGTGGCGATTGCCCCTGCACCCGGGTTACGAGGAACTGATCGACAGTCCGGTGGCCGACGTCGTCAATTCCGGATCCACTCCCTTCGGCGGCGCAATCACGGCCGCGCTGTTCCTGCAGCGCTTCGTCGCCAATGGCGTGCCCTGGGCCCACTTCGATCTCATGGCCTGGAACGCGCGCAAGCGGCCAGGGCGCCCCGAGGGCGGCGAGGCGATGGGGCTGCGGGCGGTCCACCGGTATCTGGAGACCCGCTGGCCACTCCCTTCCGCCTGAACCGGCGACACGAACCTCCGCAAAGCCGGGGCCGCGGCGCGGGAGGCATCGGACTCCGACCGCCCGGGTTACCGCGATACACGGCAGCGAATACGCGATGTCCGGCATGGGCGGCGCCCAGCACCAGTCGGGGCATCGCCCTGGCCGATACCGACATCCGCGCGTCCCCCACTCTCGCGCATCGTTTAGTCGTTGCTTGCGCTCACCTCCCCTGCGTCGGGGAGCCGGGACAGGCGGGCGACCGACCGGCAGTCGCCCCCCGCGCGCGGCGCCCTACGCGGCCGGCCGCGGAGGGCGTGAAGCAACCACGCGCCGTGCCACGTCCGCGAATCCGTCCTCGTCGTTCGAGGCGACCACGGTGTAGGCGGCCTTGAGGTCCCGCGGCGCGTTGTCGACGATGTAGGCGTTCCCCGCCCAGTCCAGCAGGTCGGTGTCGTTGTAGTCGTTGCCGACCGCGCTGACCTCGGCGAGGCCGACTCCGTGGCGGCGGCGGATGCGCTCTGACGCCCGGGACTTGGAGACCTCGGGAGGAAAGATCTCGATCCAGCGGGATCGATGGTCGAGAGGAGAAGTGGTCCGCACCACGCTCAAGGCGCGAAGCGCCCGCTTGAGCTCCGGGTAGGCCGAAGGGCGCTCTTGCGCTTCAATGACGATAAGCTGGCTCGCCTGAAGCCCATCGAGAAACCGTAATTCGAAGGGACGGCCGAAGTCCCGGTAGCGCTCGCAGCGGCGCACAAAGTCGGCGTTCGCCGCCCCGCTCGCACGGTAATAGAAGTGGTGGTTGCACGGCGGAGGAGGATGGACGAAGTAGTCGAGATCCGCCGCTTCCAGAACATCGACGGCGTGGCGCAGATCGCGGTCGCGGAAGCGAAAGCTCCACAGGGCCTCCCGGCTCGGCCACCGCAAGGTGCCAACGCCAGTGGAGAACACCAGATAGTCGATGGGAAAGTCCTCGGTCAGCACCAGGTCCGCGGAGTAGAGGTTTCGGCCGGTGGCGACCACCCGCACCACCCCCGCCCTGCCGAGCGCCTCCAGAGCGGCCCGATTGCCCGGACTGAGCCGTGAAGCACTGTCGAGGAGAGTGCCGTCCAGATCGGTGACCAGCATGATCCGAACGGCGCCTCCTCACGCCCTTGGCGACAGATGGGGAATCGCAGTCGCGAGAAGGCTCGCCCCTGGCAACGCGACGAGTCGCTTCCGCGAAAGATGATGACCCGCAAGTTTCACCGATTTCCCACCGCGGACGCCAATATGCTCGCGGTTGCGGGCCTCGCTCCGTCGCGGCGCTTTCGACGTAGGGTCAGCTACCTGCTGCGCTGCGCAGTCCTTGGGAGGAGCTTCCCGGCCCGGGCAAGCCATCCTTGGCTTGCCCGCTTGCCCGCTTGCCGATCCGTGCGCGCCACCGGCGCTCGCAACGTCGGCCAGTAGCGTTCCCCGCGGGCCGACGGCCGGGCGCGGCGACCCGGCATTCTCCCCTCGGTCGTTGACTGCGTTTCCGGCCGTGGAGATAATTCCCGACTGTTTTGGTCAGGAATAGCCGGGCGGCGCGATGCGGTGCGCGGCTTGATGGCAACGGAGGCAGGATGGCGGCCACGACACACGACGTAGAGGCGCTGATCGGGCGCGGCTACGAGCACGGATTCTTCACCGACATCGAGTCGGACACCGTCGCCCCCGGACTCGACGAAGACGTGATCCGGCTCATCTCGAAGAAGAAGAACGAGCCGCAATTCATGCTCGACTGGCGCCTGCGCGCCTTCGCGCACTGGCAGACGATGCGCGAGCCCACGTGGGCGAGCGTCGAGCACCCTCCCATCGACTACCAGGCGATCTCGTACTACTCGTCCCCTAAGTCGAAGACGGACGCCCCCAAGAGCCTCGACGAAGTGGACCCCAAGCTCCTGGAGACCTACGAGAAGCTCGGGATACCGCTCCACGAGCGCGCGGCGCTCGCCGGGGTCGCGGTCGACGCGGTGTTCGACAGTGTTTCGGTCGCCACCACCTTCAAGGACCGGCTCGCCGAGGAAGGCATCGTGTTCTGCTCCTTCTCCGAAGCGGTTCGGGACTACCCGGCGCTGGTGGAGCGCTACCTCGGGAGCGTGGTGCCCTACACCGACAACTTCTTCGCCACCCTCAACTCCGCCGTATTCAGCGACGGCTCCTTCGTGTACGTGCCCAAGGGGGTCCGTTGTCCCATGGAGCTGTCCACCTACTTTCGCATCAACGCCGCGAACACCGGCCAATTCGAGCGCACGCTCATCGTGGCCGACGAGGGAAGCTATGTGAGCTACCTGGAGGGCTGTACCGCCCCGATGCGCGACGAGAACCAGCTCCACGCCGCGGTGGTGGAGCTCATCGCCGACACGGGAGCGGAGATCAAGTACTCCACGGTGCAGAACTGGTATCCCGGTGACGAAGAGGGACGCGGAGGCGTCTACAACTTCGTCACCAAGCGCGGGGAGTGCCGGGGGGACGACTCCAGGATCTCCTGGACGCAGGTCGAGACCGGCTCCGCCATCACCTGGAAGTACCCGAGCTGCGTGCTTCGAGGCAGGAACTCGATCGGGGAGTTCTATTCGGTGGCGCTCGCGAACCTCCGCCAGCAGGCAGACACCGGCACCAAGATGGTGCACATCGGTGAAAACACGCGCAGCACCATCGTGTCCAAGGGCATTTCCGCCGGCCGCGGACAGAACGCCTACCGCGGCCTGGTCCGGATAGAGAAAGGCGCGAACGGCGCCCGCAACCACACCCAGTGCGACTCCCTCCTGATGGGTGAGCACTGCGGCGCCCACACCTTTCCCTACATGGAGGTCAAGAACCCCACCGCCACGGTGGAACACGAAGCCACCACCTCGAAGATCAGCGAGGACCAGCTCTTCTACTGCCTGAGCCGAGGCATGTCGGCGGAAGATTCGGTATCGCTCATCGTCAACGGTTTCTGCAAGGAAGTGTTCAAGGAGCTGCCGATGGAGTTCGCGGTCGAAGCGCAGAAGCTGCTCGAGGTGAGCCTGGAGGGGGCGGTGGGATGAAGCACGCCACCGGACACCCGGGGTCGCCCGCGTGAGCGCCGCCCCGATGCTTGCGATAACGGACCTCCACGTCCGGGTGGAAGGCCGAGAGATCCTGAAGGGGCTCGACCTGGAGGTCGCCGCGGGGGAGGTCCACGCGATCATGGGACCGAACGGCTCGGGAAAGAGCACGCTCGCACACGTGCTCGCGGGCCGGGAAGGCTACGAGGTCACCCGGGGCGAGGTGCGCTACGAGGGACGGGACCTGCTCGAGCTCTCGGCCGAGGAACGCGCCTGCGAAGGAGTGTTCCTGGCGTTTCAGTACCCGGTGGAGATTCCGGGAGTCAACAACACCTACTTCCTCCGGGCGGCGCTGAACGCGATCCGCAAGCATCGGGGAGAGGAAGAGATCTCCGCGATGGACTTCATGAAACTGGTGCGCGAACGCCTCCGCGTCCTGCACATGGACCAGTCGCTGCTCAAGCGTCCGGTCAACGTCGGATTCTCCGGCGGGGAGAAGAAGCGCAACGAGATCTTCCAGATGGCGGTGCTCGAGCCCCGCTTGGCGATTCTCGACGAGACGGACTCGGGCCTCGATATCGATGCGTTGCGCGACGTGGCGAGTGGGGTCAATGCGCTGCGCTCCACCGCCCGGGCCATGGTTCTCGTCACCCACTACCAGCGTCTGCTCACCCAGGTCACGCCGGACTTCGTCCACGTCCTCGACGACGGGCGCATCGTGCGCTCCGGCGACCACGAACTGGCGCTCCATCTCGAAGAGTACGGATACGCCGGCCTGGCCGGAGAAGCCGCGACCGCATGAACCCCTCCCCTTCCGTCGCGCACTACCTCGACACCTTCGGGCAGTGTCGCGACTCCCTGCCGGGCGGTGACCGGCGCTGGCTGCGGCAAATCCGGGACTCCGCCATTACCCGTTTCGCGGACCTCGGCTTTCCCGATCCCCGGGACGAGGACTGGAAGTACACCCGCCTCGCAGCACTCGAGAAGGCGCGCTTTCGTCCCCTCCCGCCCGCCGTGGAGCAAGCGCGGGGCGAGACGGGCGGTGAATTCACGGTACCCGCCGCGACCGGATGCTGCCGGCTCGTGTTCGTCGACGGCAAGCTCTCCAGGGCGCGATCCACGGTACAAGACGCCGGAGAAGGAGTCCTCGTAACCGGCCTGCGCGAGGCGTTCGAGAATCCTCCCGAAGGCTTCGAGAACCACTTCGGGCGCCACGCGGACCGCGGCGACTTCACATTCGCCGCACTCAACACCGCGTTCGTCGAGGATGGCGCCTTCATCCATCTCCGGCGTCGCGCCTCTGCCCGCCATCCCATCCACCTGGTCTTCGTCTCAACGGGTCGCGAGCCCGACATCGTGTCCCACCCACGAGTGCTCGTCGTCGCGGATGTCGCGAGCCGCGCGAGCGTGGTGGAGCACCACCTCGACGCCGGGAACGGCGCGCGATGCTTCAACAACGCGGTGAGCGAGATCGTGCTGAAGGCGGGCGCCTGCGTCGAGCACTACAAGGCGCAGATCGAAGGCGACCAGACCTTCCATATCGCCAACATGGAGGTGCATCAGGCCCAGCAGAGCCATTTCACCTCCCACCTGGTCTCCCTTGGCGGGCGCCTCGTGCGGCACGACATCAACGTGCGCATGGACGAAGCGCAGGCCCGTTGCGACCTCCATGGCCTCTACTTCGCGACCGGACGCCAGCACATGGACTTCCACACCCGGATAGATCACCTGCATCCCGAGTGCACGAGCAACGAGGTCTACAAGGGGGTGCTGGACGGCAGGGCGCGGGGGGTCTTCAACGGCCGGGTCTTCGTGCACCCCGGGGCATGGAAGTCCGACGCCCACCAGTCCAACGCCAATCTCCTGCTCTCTCCACACGTGGAGGTCGACACCAAGCCGCAGCTCGAAATCCACGCCGACGACGTGAAATGCTCTCATGGCGCCACGGTGGGACAGCTCGACGAGCGGATGGTGTTCTATCTGCGATCCCGAGGCATCGAAGAAACGAGCGCGCGAGCGCTTCTCACCTTCGGGTTCCTCCAGGAGATGCTGGAGCAGATCCCGATTCCGGGGCTTCGCGAGTCGCTCGCAAGCGAACTCGCGACCCGGATGCCGCACGCGCCGCATCCGCCTGATATGGCCGAGCGGACCGGCGCGGGAGATATCGCATCATGAGCAGCGCCCTGCCCGCCACCGAAACGGGCCGAAACCTGTACGACGTTCACGCGCTGCGCGAGGACTTCCCGATCCTCGACCAGGAAGTGCGCGGCCGCCCCCTCGTCTACCTCGACAACGGCGCCACCAGCCAGAAGCCCCGCGCCGTGATCGAGACGCTCAGGCACTACTACGAACACGACAACTCGAACGTGCATCGAGGAGTGCACGCGCTGAGCGAGCGGGCGACCCGCGACTTCGAAGCGGCACGGGACGCGGTGGCGAGCTTCGTGAACGCGCCCGACCGGCGCGGGGTGATCTTCGTCCGGGGGACCACCGAGGCCATCAACCTGGTGGCGGGAAGCTACCTCCGGCCCCGACTCCGGGAAGGCGACGAGATTCTCGTCTCGCACATGGAGCACCACTCCAACATCGTGCCCTGGCAGATTCTGTGCGACGAAAGCGGGGCCCGCCTTCGGGTCATCCCCATCAGCGACGAAGGGGAACTCGATCTCGCGGCCTACCGCGCCCTGCTCGGCGAGCGGACTCGATTCGTCTCCATCGTCCACCTGTCCAACGCGCTCGGCACCATCAATCCCATCAAGGAGATGTGCGCGGATGCCCATGCGTTGGGGGCCCGGGTGATGGTGGACGGCGCCCAGGCCGCGCCGCACCTCGCGGTGGACGTCCAGGATCTCGACTGCGACTTCTATGCGTTCTCCGGACACAAGATCTACGGCCCGACCGGGATCGGGGTGCTGATCGGCAAGACGGAGCTCCTCGATGCGATGCCGCCGTACCAGGGCGGAGGCGAGATGATCCGCCGTGTCAGCTTCGAGGAGGGGACCACCTACAACGACCTGCCCCACAAGTTCGAGGCGGGCACCCCCGACATCGCCGGCGCCATCGGGTTGGGGGCGGCGCTTGAGTATCTCTCGGCGGTGGATCTCGACGCGGTCGCAGCGCACGAGGACGCTCTGCTCGACTACGCCACCGGCGCTCTCGGCGACATCGCGGGGGTGCGGGTAATCGGTACCGCCGCGCGCAAGAGCGGCGTGCTCTCCTTCGTGCTCGACGGAGTGCACGCACACGACATCGGCACCATCGTCGACGCCCAGGGGGTGGCGATCCGGGCCGGTCACCACTGCGCCATGCCGCTGATGGAGCGCCTCGGTGTGCCCGCGACCGCGCGGGCCACGTTCGCGCTCTACAATACGCGCGAGGAAGTCGACGCCCTGGCGCGCGCGGTCACCAAGGTGCGGGACATGTTCGGGCCCGGCCCACGGGTTGGTGCATAATGGATCCGGCGTCGACCCCTGAGAAGCGCGTGCAGCCCATGCCAAGCGACCCTGAATCGTTGACCAAGCTCACCGAGTGGCTCAACGAAACGCCGGAGCCGCCCGCGGACGTGGACGAGGCGCTCCGCGGGCGCATCATCGACGCGCTGCGCGAGATCTACGATCCGGAGATCCCGGTCAACATCTACGATCTCAACCTCATCTACGCCATCTCCATCGACGAAGAGCGCGCGGTCGATATCCAGATGACCCTGACCGCGCCCGGATGCCCGGTCGCGGACATGTTCCCCGGCTGGGTGGAATCGCGGGTGGGCGAAGTGGAGGGGGTGAGCGAGGCGCGGGTCGAGCTCGTCTGGGACCCTCCGTGGACCCCCGACATGCTGAGCGACGAGATCAAGCTCGAGCTCGGCCTGCTCTGATCGCGGGACGGTATCCGTGTCCGAGTGGGTCGACGTCTCGGACGTCGAGTCCTTTCCTCCCGGCGAGCACCGGCTGGTTGACGTCGACGACGTACCGGTGGCGGTGTTCAACCTCGAGGGCGAGTACTTCGCGATCGAGGATGTGTGCACCCACGATTACGGACAGCTCACCGGCGGCTGCATCGAAGGCGAAGAGATCGTGTGCCCCCGACATGCGGCCCGATTCAGCATCCGCACGGGCGAGGCCCTCACCCCACCCGCCTACGAGCCGGTCCCCACGCTCCCGGTACGCGTGCGGGACGGGCGCGTCGAGGTCCGCGACGATCGCTGGGACTAACCCGCAAATTTCACTGATTTCCTACTGCGGCCGCCAATATGCTCGCGTTAGCGGGCCGTACTCCCTCAAGCCGCAACGACTTCGTGTCAGCTACGTCTTCAGCGTCTTTCGGTCCGTGCACCCCACTATCACGGCATCTTGGCGCCCGAAGCGGCCGAAAATCGGTGAAATTTGCGGGCTGACCCGGATTAGTCCGGGCCGCGGCTATCCGGATTCCGCTTCGAATTGCAAGGCGGCGGAGTTGATGCAGTAGCGCTGACCGGTGGGGGGAGGCCCATCCGGGAAAACGTGACCGAGATGGGCATCGCATTGCCCGCAGCTCACCTCGGTGCGCACCATCCAGAAGGAGCGGTCTTCCTCTTCCTCGATGTGGGCGCCGGTTGCGGGCTCCCAGAAGCTTGGCCAGCCCGTGCCCGAGTCGAACTTGGCCGCGGAAGAGAAGAGTACGGCGCCGCAACACACGCAGCGGTAGGTACCCGGGCGCTTGCAGTCGTGGTAGGCGCCGCTGAAGGGGCGCTCCGTGCCCTTGAGGCGGGTGACCCGGTACTGTTCGGGCGCCAGTTGGCGGGCCCACTCTTCGTTAGACTTCATATGCTGGCGGCAATCTGGCGTCGTGCGACCCGGTACTCGTCTGGATGATAGAAGTCGTGCGGGCGCGAGACAACACGCGCCGCATCGCCTTGCCGTAGTGAGGTGGAAGTACGCCGACCACGCAGGGCTCCGCCTGGTCGGAGGAGTCCACCGTGGCGTGGCGCTACTCCGCGTTGTGGACTTCGATGATCTCTTCGGAGACCGGACCGCGCTGCTCCCGGGCAAGGTCGGCGCGCCGTCCGGCGAGCCCCTCGAGGTAGCTCTCGGTGACCGCGCCGGTGACGAACTCCCCGGTGAACACGGAACTCTCGAAGCGGCCGATGCGGGGATTGCCCGCGCGCACCGCGGAGACGAGATCCGGGAGGTCCTGATAGAGGAGACGGTCCGCTCCGATACGCTCGGCGACCTCCCCCACGCTGCGGCCATGCGCGATCAGCTCACTCGTGACCGGCATGTCGATTCCGTACACGTTCTGGTAGCGCACCGGCGGGGCCGCCGAAGCGAAGTACACTTTCTTCGCGCCCGCCTCCCGCGCCATCTGGATGATCTGGGCGGAAGTGGTGCCGCGGACGATCGAATCGTCCACCAGCAGCACGTTCTTGCCTTCGAACTCCAGGCCAATCGGATTGAGCTTCTGGCGCACCGAGCGCTCGCGCTGGCGCTGCCCGGGCATGATGAAGGTTCGGCCGATGTAGCGATTCTTGATGAACCCTTCGCGGTGCTTGATTCCGAGCTTGTACTGCACCGGAAGGCAGGCGGTGCGGCTGGTATCGGGTATGGGAATGACGACGTCGATGTCGTGTTGCGGCCACTCCCGGAGAATCTTGTCGGCAAGGCGCTCTCCAAGGCGAAGGCGCGCCTTGTAGACCGAGATGTCGTCGAGGATGGAATCGGGCCTCGCCAGATAGACGTACTCGAAGATGCACGGCGAGTGCACCGGCTCCCGCGCGCATTGCCGGATGAACACCTGGCCCTGAGCGTCGATGTAGACGGCCTCTCCGGGCATGAGGTCTCGCATCAGGTCGAAACCGAGTATGTCGAGGCCGGCGCTCTCCGAGGCCACCATGTACTCCATGCCCCCGCTTCTCTCACGCGCCCCCAGGCACACGGGCCGGATCGCGAAGGGGTCGCGAAACGCGAAGACACCGTAGCCATTGATCATGCCCACCACCGCGTAGCCCCCGACGCAGCGCGCGTGCACCCCGCTCACCGCCGCGAACACGTCTTCCTCGTCGATGCGCAGCCGGCCTCGTCGCGCAAGCTCGTGGGCGAACACGTTGAGCAGGATCTCGGAATCGGAGTCCGTGTTCACGTGTCGGAGGTCGTCGCGGTAAATCTGAAGCTTCAGGGCATCCGCGTTGACGAGGTTTCCATTGTGGGCCAGCGTGATGCCGTAGGGAGAGTTGACGTAGAAGGGCTGCGCCTCGGCCGAGGAGTCCCTGCCGGCGGTGGGATAGCGCACGTGTCCGATGCCCATGGCGCCCTCGAGCGCGAGCATGTGACGGGTGTGAAACACGTCCCGGACGAGCCCGCGGCTCTTGCGCTGATGCAGGCGTTCACCGTCCCAGGTGACGATGCCGGCGGCGTCCTGACCCCGGTGCTGCAACGCGGTGAGCGCGTCGTAGAGGTCCTGATTGACCGCCGAGCGGGAGACGATTCCGACGATGGCGCACATGGGTGGTCGTATTCAGGTTCCGACGCCGGATTCGCGCCTCAGAAGCTCCGAGACCTCGGGAGGAAGAAAGCGTTCAAGTTCCGACGCCGCCCGCTCGAATGGCCCGATGAGCACCGACTCGTTCCACCACGGATCCTCGGGCAGCGGAGTGAGGTGCGCAAGCAGCACGAGGACGGTGACGATGACCCCGCCCCGCGCGATGCCGAACACCATTCCCATGGTCCGATCCGTGCCGCTCAGCCCGGTCTTTTCCACCACCGCCGCGAAGAAATGGGCGACCAGGGCGGCAACGACCAGGGCGGAAAAGAACAGGACGAGACCCGCAATGGCGTAACGCAACGAGGGCACGGTCACGTGCTCCTTCAGGAGTTCGGCGCCCGCGGGTCCGAAGGTGAGGGCGAGCCATCCCCCCGTAATCCAGCCGCAGAGCGCAAACGCTTCGCGCACGAAACCTCGCAGAATGCTGAGAAATGCCGATCCTCCGATGATGACGACAATCAGGTAGTCCGCCCACGTCAGCGCCGCCATGCGCAGTCCGGCCTCAGTCCCGGGGATGGCGGACCACGAACCCGTCGAGTCCGGTGTCCCGCCGCAGGGCCTCGATGACCGCCACCGTGCGATCCCGGGTCGGCTCGGGTCCGACCAGCACCCGGGTAACCTCGGCCTGGCCGCTCGAGGCGGACTCCGTGAACGCCGGGTAGCCCTGCGCCCGCAGCCGGTTCCGGAGCACGAGCGCGTTGCGTCGCTCGGCGAAGCTGCCGAACTGCGCCGCCCACCCGACGGACGCGGGCGGCTCTTCGCTTGCGCTCTCCGCAGGCGGGGAGCCCTCCTCCCTCGACCCCTCCGGGGGCTCGACGGCCGCCGGTACTTCGGGCTCGGCGTCTGTTCGCTCCTCGGGTTCGGCTTCCGCCCGCTCCTCGGGCTCGGGCCCCGGCGCGGTCACCGGCTCGGGGACGATCGCTGCGACCTGCGATTCGCCGCCAGACGACAAGACTTCCGGAGCCTGCGGGACCTCCGGGGCCTGCGAAGCCTCCGGGGCCAGTGGGATCTCCGCTGTCCGACTCGTCGCGAGCTCCCGCGTCTCTTCGCCGACCGGGCCGGATTCGGGAGATGAAGGTGGGGCGATCGATTCGGGGGTGGCCTCCGCGGGTTCGTCGATCGGAATGACGCGGGAGCTGAATGCGCTCTGCGAGCTTGACGGCGTTTGCGGCGCCGATTCGATCCCGCCCGGCTCTCGGCCCGACTCGAGCAGCATGGGAACGAAGATCACGGCGAGCAGGACGAGTACCGCGGCGCCGACGAGACGCTGCTTGAGTCCCTCATCCACGCTTCAACCCCCAGTGATTCCAGACTCGCACTCGAACGCGGCGCGCGCCGCGTGAAAAGACCCCCACACCACGATGCGGTCCCCGGGCCGCGCCGCCGCGCAGGCGGCACGGTAAGCACCGGCGATGTCACCGTGCAGGTCCAGGCGCAGACCGGGCGTCATCCGTTGCGCGAGAGCGTGCACATCAAGCCCCCTCGGCCCCGGCAGCCCGGCAACGAACCAGTCGTCCATCACGTCGCGCAGGCACGCGGTGGCGCCAGCGATGTCCTTGTCCCCGAGCATGGCGAATACCGAGAGTGTACGCCCCCTCGCCGGCCGAACCCGCAACGCGCTGCGCAACGCGCGCACCGAGTCGAAGTTGTGGGCGACATCGACCACCTTCTCCACCTCTCCCGCGAGCACCTGCTGCCGCCCGGGGAGCGCCACCGCCCCGATCGCCTCGGCGATCCGCCCCGATCCGACCCGCATTCGGTCGGGGAGCAGGGTCATGGTCATGATCGCGGCGGCGGCGTTTTCGAACCAGAAGGGTCCACAGAGCGCCGGGGCCGGGAGATCCGCGTACTCGACCCCGCGACCGCGCCAGCTCCAGCGCTCCTCACCCACCTGCGCATCGAAGTCGCGTCCCGGTCGGTAGAGGGGAGAGCCAAGCGCGCGGGCGCGGGCGAGAATCGCGTCCGGCGGCTCGCGTTCGCCGCACACCACCGGCTTCCCCGCCCGGATGATCCCCGCCTTGTGGGAGGCTATCTCCTCCCGGGTTGCGCCGAGCCAGCGCACGTGATCGATGCCGACGTTCGTGACGACCGCGATCTCCGGCTCGAAGGTGTTCACGGCGTCGTCGCGCCCCCCCATGCCGATCTCCAGCACCGCGATCTCCGCGCCTCCCTCCCTCAGCGCCTCCATCGCGGCAAGGGTCTGAAACTCGAAAGCGGTCAGCGGAGTGTCCTTCCGGGCCGCTTCCACTCGGGCGAAGGCCGCGCACAGGGCGGCGTCCTCCACCTCTCTCCCTCCGATCCGGACCGTTTCGGAAAAGCGCAGCAGCGGCGGTGAGAGATAGGCGCCGGCTCGTGCGCCCGCGGCGTTGAGCATCGATTCGAGCAACGCCACGCAGGTGCCCTTTCCGTTGGTGCCGGCGACGGTGACGATGGGAAAGCCGGGAGGGATCGAGCCGAGACGGCGGGCGACTTCCGCGCACCTCTTCGTCTCCAGAACCACGTCGCGCGGGTGCAGCCCCCGGCCCCAGGCGACCCACTCTTCGAGGGTGGCGCCCGTAGCGAGCGGAGACCCCTCCCTCATTGCCTCGCGACGCCGCTCAGGGGGCAGGCTGACGGGTCAGCATCGCGAGCAGGGAAGCGATCCGATCGCGCATCTCGCGCCGATCCATGATGAGATCCATCGCGCCGTGCTCCAGCAGGAACTCGCTGCGCTGAAATCCCTCGGGCAGCTTCTCCTTGATGGTCTGCTCGATGACCCGGGGGCCGGTGAAGCAGATGAGCGCATTCGGCTCCGCGATGTTGAGGTCTCCAAGCATGCCGAGACTCGCCGAGACGCCGCCCGTCGTGGGATCGCTCAGCACCGAGACATAGGGCAGGCCATGTTCGCGGAGCCGGGTCAGCGCCGCACTCGTCTTCGCCATCTGCATCAGGGCGAAGAGACCCTCCTGCATCCGCGCGCCACCGCTCGAAACGAAGCACACCAGGGGAATCCGGTGCGCCACCGCGGCGTCGACCGCGCGCACGAAACGCTCGCCAACCACCGATCCCATCGAACCGCCACAGAACTCGTACTCGAAGGCGGCCGCGACCAGCTCCACGCCCTTGACGCGGCCTCTGATCACGACCAGGGCGTCCTTCTCCCCCGTCTGCTCCTGCTTCTCGGCAATCTGATCGCGGTACCGCTTCGAGCCCTCGAACCCGAGCATGTCCACCGGTTGGAGACTGGAGCCGACCTCCATGCGCGGCTCCCGGTCCAGAAAATGGTCGAGGCGACGGCGCGCGGGCTGGCGCCGGTGGTGGGCGCACTTCGGGCACACGTCGTAGTTGCGTTCGACTTCGGCCTGATAGAGCAGGGCCGAACACATCGGACACTTCGTCCACAGACCTTCGGGGATATTGCGCTTGGCGCGCCCCTCGGTGCGAATACGCGACGGAATGAGCTTGCGGAACCAGCTCACGTGGCGCCGTCCATGGCCGAGCGCATCTCCGCCACGAGTGCTGCGACCGCCCCCGGAATGGCTTCGGGCTCTCCGGCGAGATCCTCCACCCGCTGCACCAGCGCCGTGCCGACCACGACCGCATCGGCCACCGAGGCGACGGCGGCGGCCGACTGCGCATCGCGGATACCGAATCCGACCCCCACCGGCAGTCCCGTCGCCGCCCTGATCCGACCAAGGCCCGATGTGACCGCACCGACATCGAGATGGGCGGCGCCGGTGATGCCCTTGAGCGAGACGTAGTAGAGAAAACCGGTCGCCCGCTCGGATATCAGTCGCACCCGTTCGTCACTGGTGGTGGGCGAGACGAGAAAGATCTGGTCGAGTCCCTGCCGGGACAGTGCGTCGTGGAGTTCGGTGCGCTCTTCCGGCGGCAGGTCGACCGTCAGCACCCCATCCACCCCGGCCCGGGCCGCGTCCGCGGCAAACGCGCCGGCGCCGTACACCTCCATGGGATTCAGATAGCCCATGAGCACCACCGCGGTGTCGGGGTCCCGCTCGCGGAATCGGCGCACGATCCCGAGGACTCCCGCGAGGTCCATTCCACCGGCCAGCGCGCGCTCCGAGGCCCGCTGAATCACCGGCCCGTCCGCCATGGGATCGGAGAAGGGCATGCCGAGCTCGATCACGTCGGCGCCGGCCGAGACCAGAGCATGCATCGTGCCGAGGGTGGTGTCCGGATCCGGATCGCCGGCGGTGATGAAGGTCACCAGCGCCTGGCGTCCTTCCCGGGAGAGGGCTTCGAAGCGCGCGTCTATGCGCCTCACAATTCCATCCCCTGGAGGGACGCGACGGTGGGCACATCCTTGTCGCCACGCCCCGACAGGTTGACGATGATGATCTCGGAGGGGTCCATTTCAGGGCCCAGTCGTTCCGCGAAGGCGAGTGCATGGCTCGACTCGAGCGCGGGAATGATGCCCTCCTTGCGGGTGAGGCGGTGAAAGGCGGCAAGCGCCTCGCGGTCGGTGACGGAGACGTAGGTGGCCCTGCCCAAATCCTTGAGCCAGGAGTGCTCCGGCCCCACTCCGGGGTAGTCGAGTCCGGCGGAGACGGAGTGGGTGGGTGTGATCTGGCCGGCGGCATCGGCCATGAGATAGGTCCGGTTTCCGTGCAGCACGCCCACCCGGCCCGCGCTCAGCGGAGCCGCGTGCCGGCCGGTCTCCACTCCATCGCCGCCCGCTTCCACGCCGTAGAGACGCACCTCGGGATCGTCGAGGAAGGGGTGGAATATCCCCATCGCGTTGGAGCCGCCGCCGACGCAAGCGATCACCGCATCCGGCAGGCGTCCCGCCTGCTCGCGGATCTGGGTCCGCGCCTCGCGTCCGATCACCGAGTTGAAGTCGCGCACCATGCTCGGGTAGGGATGGGGTCCGGCCACGGTGCCGATGATGTAGTAGGTGTCGTCGACGTTCGTGACCCAGTCGCGCATCGCTTCGTTGAGCGCGTCCTTGAGCGTCCGGGAGCCCGAAGTGACCGGCACCACGGTCGCCCCCAGGAGCTTCATGCGGTACACGTTCGGGGCCTGGCGCTCGACGTCCTCCTCGCCCATGTACACCACGCACTCCATGCCCAGGCGCGCCGCTACCGTGGCGGAGGCCACCCCGTGCTGCCCCGCTCCGGTCTCGGCGATGATGCGACGCTTGCCCATGCGCTGCGCGAGAAGGGCCTGGCCCACCGTGTTGTTCACCTTGTGCGCCCCGGTGTGGTTCAGATCTTCTCGCTTCAGATAGACCCGCGCGCCCCCGATCTCATCGGACCAGCGTCGCGCGAAGTACAGCGGTGATGGGCGTCCGACATAGTGGCGAAGCTCCGCCTCGAACTCGGCGAGGAACTCCGGGTCCTGCCGATAGTGCGCGTAAGCCTCCTCGAGCTCCTTCACGGGCCCGATCAGCGTCTCGGCGATAAAGGACCCGCCGTAGCGGCCGAAGTATCCGGACTGGTCCGGATAAGCGCCGATTATCCGGTCTTCAGCCGGCTCGTTCGCGAGTGTTGGCATCGAGTACCTCTTGAATGAAGGCGCCCACCAGCACCGGCGACTTGCGCCCGGGCGACTGCTCCACCCCGCTGCACACATCGACCGCGTAGGGGCGGACCGCCCGGATGGCCTGGGCCACGTTGTCTGCCCGCAGCCCTCCCGCGAGCACCAGCGCCCTGCCCCTCTCCGCGGGTGCGAGCGACCAGTCGAAGACCGCCCCGGTGCCGCCGGGAAGACCCTGGTGGTAGGTGTCCACGTGGAAGGCGCTGGCGCGCGCATAGCGCGTCTCGATCTCCGTCCAGTCCTCGTCTCCGCGAATGCGAAACGCCTTGATGTAGGGCAGGCCGTAGCGTTCGCATTCCGAGGGACTCTCTTCGCCGTGAAACTGCAAGGCGGCAAGATCAGCCCGCTCGAGCACCCGCTCCACCTCGCGCTGCTCGGGGTCCACGAACACCCCGACCGGCGCCACCATGGGCGGCAGGGCCGAGACGATCTCGCCCGCCCGATCGGCATCGATGCAGCGCGATCCCGGAGGCCAGAAGTTGAGCCCCACCGCATCGGCGCCCAGATCCGCCGCCATGGCGGCGTCTTCGGGGCGGGTGACGCCGCATATCTTGACTCGTGTTCGCATGCCGGGGCCGGACGGCTGCCTGCGGGGCAGGAGAGACTACCAAAGGGGTCTCCAATGGGAAACCGAAGGCAATCGGAATCGCGCCGCGTACTCCACCCGGACAAGGTACAGCCCCTGGGGCGGAGCGGTCACGCCGCCGCGAATCCGGGAGCGGGAAGCGAGCACCTCGCCCGCCCACTCGACGGGCCGATCGCCGCTGCCCACCGCGTGCAGCACGCCGACGAGATTGCGCACCATGCGCTTGAGAAAGGCGTTCGCGCACACGTCGACGACCACGAAATCCCCGTGGCGCTCGATCTCCAGGTGATGGACGCGTCTCACCGGGTTGCGCGCCTGGCAGTCGGATGCGCGGTAGGCGCTGAAATCGTGCTCTCCCACCAGTGCGCGCGCGGCGCGGCGCATCGCTTCCACATCGAGTCTGCGATGGAAGCGGGCGGTGCGCGAGGCGAGGAGCGGCGAACGCACGGCATGGTTGTGGATGACGTAGCGGTAGTGGCGGCGAAGGGCGGAGTAGCGTGCGTGGAAGTCCTCATCCGAATCGCATCCCCAGCGCACCGCGACATCGGCGGGCAGGTGGTTGTTCACCCCCAGGACCCAGGCCCGTTGCGGCCGAATCGCGTCGGTATCGAAGTGCGCCACCTGGCCGGTCGCGTGCACTCCGGCATCGGTGCGCCCCGCGCACACCGTGGCCACCGAATGGCCCGCGATCGCCGACAAGGCACGCTCCAGCACCTCGGCCACGGTGCGCACGCCGGGTTGTCTCGCCCAGCCGGCGAAGTGCGTGCCGTCGTACTCTACTCCGAGAACGACGCGCATCGGGATACCGGGACATCAACCACGATCTAGAATGAATTCATTATTTTAGCCACGATATCCCATCTGTTTTCTACTGCACGGGCCAGTTTGCCTGCGGTTGCGGACCGCTCTCAATTACGCCGCTCTGTCTGTCTCCGGATCAGCCTGGCGCGTCTTTAGCCCGGATGTTTCACCGATTTTCGGCCGCCTCGGGTGTCAAGATGCCGTGATAGCCGGAAGCACGGACCGAAAGACGCGCAACGGCGAGCCGGAAACAGGCGAAGCGCCCCTGGCGCTTTGCCCCGGCGAGCGGGCAAGCCAAGGATGGCTTGCCCGGCCTGCAAGCGAAGCAGGACTGCGCAGCGCAGCAGGTAGCTGACACTACGTCGAAAGCGCCGCGACGGAGGGAGGCCCGCTAACACGAGCATATTGGCGTCCGCAGCAGGAAATCGGTGAATCATCCGGGTCAGGTCCGGGCGCCCCACCATCGCGGCATCTTGACGCTCGAAACTACCGAAGACTGGTGAAAATTCGTGACCCGGGAACGCGAATGCCGGCGTTTGCGCATCCGCAACCGCGGATCGGCCAGATGTCGCGACTGGCGTGCCGTGCGGTCGAAGATGTCGCTCCTCAGGGAATCTTGCCGGCCAGATAGCGGGCAATCGCCCGCTGTTCGAGATCGCCCTCGGCCTGCACTTCGCGCAACAGGACCCGGGCATTGTCGAAGTCTTCCATGTCGATGTAGGTCTGGGCCAGATCGAGCTTGGTCTGGAACTCATCGACGTCGCCGGTCAGGTCCTCCTCCGTCTCGACCGCGGCGAGACCCTCCGGCGCATCCGTATCAATTCCGATATCGAAGTCTTCCACCTCGGTCGCCTCGCCGAGTGGCCCGCGCCGGTCTCGGGATGTCCGCTTCGCGGGCGAGGAGGAAGCGTCTCCGTCCCCCAACCCCACGCCTTCCTTCTCGAGCACCCGATCCATTGCCTGAAGATTCGACACGGTGTCGCCTCGCGCCGAAGACTCTTCCTCGTCGGGATCCTCCGCCGCCGACCCTCTCCGGCGCATGAGTGATATCAGTCCACCCAGTATGAGAATGACGCCGACGAGCCCGACTCCGCCCACCACCGGACTGAAACCGAGCTCGTCTTCCAGGCTCCGGAGCAGGTCGGGCAGAGCGGCGAGGCCGGCGGGACCCGCCTCGCGCTCATCCTGCGGCCGCTCGGCAAGGGGCGGATCGAGCGCGCTCGCCAGGGTGGCGGGCTCCGCCACTTCCCTGCGTAGCGCCGCCGCGGCCTCGGCGTGCATTGCGGCTTCCTCGCGCGCCCGCGCGGCCGCTTCGGCCTGCGCCACCGCTTCCGCCCGCGCCAGCGCCGCGGTCCGAGCCTGCGCCGCCGCCTCCGCACGCGCCTGCTCCGCCGCTTCGGCCTCGGCCGCCAGCCGGCCCGCCAGAGCGGCGATATCGTCATCCTTGAGGTGGACCAGGCGCTGCAGGTCGACGATGAGCTGCTCCGCCTCATCGAGCCGAGCGTTCAGCTCGACGAGCTCCTGGCCCTTCGAGTCCGCTTCCTCCAGTGCGAGGTCGAGCTCGGCGCGCAGCGCCTGTTGCCGGTCGCTATCCGTGGATTCCGCGCTCGCGGGCACGACCACCCGCAGCTCCGCGTCCCGCGCCTCTCCGTCCCCCTCCCGGCTCTGCGCCGCCGCGTCGGGCGCCGACTCCGAGGGCGTCGGCGCCGCCACCTCGGCGCCCCCCGACCCCGGCGCCTCGATGTCGGCGGCGGCGGCTTGCCCTCCGGCCGACCCGAAGTAGGCTTTCCAGGCCTCGTTCTGGCGGTGCACCTCCCGGATGGCGGAGGCCTTGTCGTCGGGCCCGATACGCTCCGGAGCGGGGATCTCGAGGATCGCCCCCTTGCGCAAGGCGTTGACGTTCGCGATGGAGAAGGCGTGCGGGTTCAGCGCCAGCATCGCGAGCATCATCCGCTGCACGCTTACGTCCTCGGACCGGTAAGTGCCAGCGAGCGACCACAGGGTGTCAGTGCTTCGGACCGGGCCGTAGAAGCTGACCCTGCGCCGCGGGGCGGCGTCGAGCAGAACGGTGTACTCGCGCAGTGTCCTGCCCGACGGCCCCACCGCCTCGACCAGGAAGGTCGCGGAGGGCGAATCGACCGGATCACGGCCCCGGATCATGATGTGAGGGGGCTCCGCGCCCTCGGCCACGACCTCGAACTCGAGCGAGAGCAGGTGGTCGAGGCGCTCGATTCCGGCCCGGGCAAAGGCCTCCGGCCCGCCGAGCCCCACCTTCAGCTCACCGGCCCGCGCTCCGGCGAGATCGATCAGGGCGATGCGCGCCATGAGCGGCTCGCCACGCAGCGATCCCACTTCGATGTCACCGAGCTCCAGGGCCAGCCCGCGGCCCGCGGCCGCGAGCCAAAGGCCCGCGACGAGCATCATGGCCAGGCGCTTCATGAAGCACCCCTCGCGTTCATGCCGCCTTCGGCCCCCTGAGGCTCCCGACGTGGTTTCGCATCACCATCTCCGCGATCTGCACGCTGTTCAGGGCGGCCCCCTTGCGCAGATTGTCCGAAACCACCCACAGATTGAGTCCTCGGGGGTGGGAGATGTCCTCGCGAATGCGGCCCACGAACACGTCATCGGTCCCCGTGGCGTGCGTGGCCGCGGTCGGATACGCCGCATCCGCACGACCGTCGATCACCGAGACCCCCGGCATGGCATCGAGGAGGCGTCTTGCCTCTTCGACGCCGGCCTTGACGCGGGTCTCGATGTGCACCGCTTCGGAATGGCCGAAGAAGACCGGCACGCGGACCGCGGTGGCGTTGACGCGGATACTCTCGTCGCCCAGGATCTTGCGCGTCTCCCAGACGATCTTCATCTCCTCCCGGGTGTAGCCGTTGTCGAGAAAGACGTCGCAGTGCGGAAGCGCATTGAAGGCGATCTGCACGGGATAGACGCCACTCTCGGCCGACCCTCCCTGAAGGTGCGCGGCGCTCTGCGCGCCAAGCTCGTCGATGGCCTCGCGTCCCGTCCCGGAAACCGCCTGGTAGGTCGCGACGTTGATCCGTTCGATGCCGAAGGCGTCATGGAGAGGCTTGAGCGCCATCACCAGCTGAATCGTCGAGCAGTTGGGGTTGGCGATGATGCCACGCCCGCGGAACCCGTCGAGGGCCTCGGGATTGACCTCCGGCACCACCAGAGGGATGTCCGGGTCGTAGCGAAAGCACGAGCTGTTGTCCACCACCGTGCAACCGGCCGCGGCCGCCCGGGGCGCATGCTCGCCCGCCACCGAAGCGCCGGCCGAGAAGAGCGCGATGTCGATATCTTCGAACCCGAAGTCCTCGAGCGCCTCGATGCGCTGCCCTTTGCCCTGGAACATCACTTCGCGCCCGGCCGAGCGCCGGCTCGCGAGAGGAGAAAGGCGCGCGACGGGGAAGCGGCGCTCCTGAAGCACCTCGATCATCGCCTCGCCCACCGCGCCGGTCGCTCCCACCACCGCCACGTTCAAACGCTTGTCATCCATTCTCTTCATGCCTCTCATTCACCGCCGCGACTCCACACAGCGGGAGAACCTGTTTGTCTGACCGCCGGCCCGGCTACCCGGAGGTAGCGGCCCTCGTAATCGATACCCAGTCGACGACGTACCGAAGCGACGCCCGGCCCGTGTTTCCGCCACCCGGGGTCGGCCCGGTCATGGGTGGCCCGCTCTGTCATCCTGCCGGAGATCGAGGGCATCGCGCACCGCATCGCCCATGTGGCGCGTTCCCACCGTCTCCTCTCCTCCATCTGCGATGTCGGGAGTCCGAAGCCCCATCTCGAGGACCCGGCCCACCGCGTTCTCGACCCGCCGAGCGAGATCCGGCGCCCCGAGGGAGTGGCGCAGCATCATCGCCACCGAAAGGATGGCCGCGAGCGGATTGGCCACGCCATGTCCCGCGATGTCGGGGGCGGCGCCGTGAATCGGCTCGTAGAGTCCCTTTCCCCGCTCGTCCAGGGACGCCGAGGGCAGCAACCCGATGGAACCGGTCAGCATGGACGCGAGATCGGAGAGGATGTCCCCGAACATGTTGCCGGTGACCAGCACGTCGAACTGGGTGGGCGCGCGCACGAGCTGCATCGCGGCATTGTCCACGTACATGTGGCTGAGATTTGAATCCGGATACTCTTGCGCGACCCTCTGCGCCACTTCGCGCCACAGCTCGCTCGTTTCCAGCACGTTGGCCTTGTCCACCGAGCAGACCCGGCCTGCGCGCCTCGATGCCGCATCGAAAGCCACCCGGCAGATCCGCTCGATCTCGGATTCCCGGTAGACCATGGTGTTGAAACCCTCGCGTTCCCCGTCCCGCGCGCGTTCGCGGATCCCGCGTGGCTCCCCGAAGTAGATGCCGCCGGTCAACTCGCGCACGATGAGGATGTCCAGGCCCGCGACCACTTCGCCGCGAAGGGTCGATGCGCCGGCAAGGGGCGGAAAGAGAAGGGCGGGACGGAGATTGGCGAACACCCCGAGCTCGGAACGCAGGCGCAGCAGGCCCCGCTCGGGACGAATCGCGCGCTCAATCGCCTCCCATTTCGGCCCGCCCACCGCACCGAGCAGCACCGCGTCCGCGGCCAGCGCCGCGCCCAGTGTCGCCCGCGGCAGGGGGTCACCATGGGCATCCACCGCGACGCCGCCGATGTCGGCGAATTCGATCTCGATCTCGATCGCGCCGCTTGCGCGCAGCGCCTCCAGCACCTTGACCGCTTCGCGAACGACCTCGGGACCGATACCGTCTCCCGGAAGTACGAGAACCTTCGACACCCTACGCATCCTCCGCTTGCCATACCGGTACGAAAGAAAACGACATAGCGTATCGGATGCGGTGCTACGCCGTCACCTTCGCGATCCCCGTTCGTTGAGGCGGAAACCGGGCCCCGCGATGCGCCCGGAGCCCGCCCGGACCCGCTCACGCGGGCCGGAACGAAAGCCCCGTCCCTTGCGGGCCGAGCAAACGATGCCGGTTCGCATCCCGCCGCCGCCGGCCAGAGCGAAACGTTCCCGTAGAGCCTGCGTGACCCCGGTGCGGGTTATGATCGCTTGAGCATGGGAAGCCCGGGATGCGATGCGGGTGGGCTCGACCGCGAACGCCTCGCCGCCGACATCAAGCGTTGGGGACGGGGTCTCGGGTTCGCGCGAATCGGGATCACCGACACCCGCCTCGAGGAAGACGAGGCGCGCCTCCTCGCGTGGCTCGACGACGGTCGCCACGGAGAAATGCGCTACATGCGCCGTCACGGCACCCTGCGCAGCCGTCCCCGGGCTCTGCGCCCGGGCACGATGAGCGTCATCTCCGCGCGCATGGACTACTGGCCGACGCCTTCCGCTCCCGCGGCCTCGGTGCTCGGCGACGGCACCCGGGCCTACATCTCGCGCTATGCGCTCGGACGCGATTATCACAAGGTGCTGAGGACGCGATTGAACGCGCTCGCGCGACGCATACAGACCGAGGTGGGACCCTTCGGATATCGAGCCTTCGTGGACAGCGCGCCGGTGCTGGAAAAGGCGCTCGCCCGCAACGCCGGCCTCGGCTGGATCGGAAAGCACACCAATCTGCTCTGCCGCGAGTCCGGGTCCTGGTTCTTTCTCGGCGAGCTCTACACGGACCTGCCGCTGCCCGCCGACACCCCCGCGACCGAGCACTGCGGCAGCTGCCGCGCCTGCATCGACGCCTGCCCCACCGCGGCGATTACCGGGCCCTATGAGCTCGACGCGAGACGCTGCATCTCGTACCTGACCATAGAGTTCCGGGGCAGCATTCCGGTGGAGTTCCGGCCCGCGCTCGGCAACCGGATATTCGGCTGCGACGACTGCCAGATCGCATGTCCATGGAACCGCTTTTCCTCACCGAGCCCGGAGGATGACTTTCGCGTGCGGCATGGACTCGACGATGCGGCCCTCTGCGACCTGTTCCGATGGGACGAGGCCGAGTTCGACCGCAAGACCCGAGGGAGCGCGCTGCGCAGAACCGGGTACACGGGCTGGCTGCGCAACATCGCGGTCGCGCTCGGCAACGCGCGCGGCACCGGCGCGGTGCTCCGGGCGCTCGAGTCCCGGCGCGACCACCCTTCACCGCTGGTGCGCGAACACGTACGGTGGGCGCTTGAGCAACACCGCGCCCGGCATGACGCCGGCGCCCCCGATTCCGACGAAAGGAGTACACGATGACGGACCTGGAGAAGGTGATTTCCGAGGCTTACGAGCGCCGTGGCGAGCTCGCCCCGGATCGGGTCGATGGCGATGTTCGCCACGCGGTGGAAGAAGCCATGGACCTGCTCGACCGGGGAGAGGCAAGGGTCGCGGAGCCGACGGACTCCGGCTGGCGGGTAAACGAGTGGCTCAAGAAAGCGGTGCTGCTCTACCTCGTGATCACCGAGACCCGGGTCATCGACGGGGGCTTTGCGAAGTACTTCGACAAGGTCCCCACCAAGTTCGTCGACGACGACCCGCAGACGCTCCGCCGGCGCGGAGTGCGCGTGGTGCCTCCGGCCATCGTGCGCCGGGGCGCACACGTCGCGCCGGGAGTGGTGATGATGCCGAGCTACGTCAACCTCGGCGCCTTCGTCGACAGCGGCACCATGGTCGATACCTGGGCCACCGTCGGCTCCTGCGCTCAGATCGGCCGCAACGTGCACCTCTCGGGCGGGGTGGGGATCGGCGGCGTCCTCGAGCCCTTACAGGCCAGACCCACCATCATCGAGGACGACTGTTTCATCGGGGCCCGCTCGGAGATCGTGGAGGGCGTCGTGGTGGAACGCGGCGCCGTCATCTCGATGGGCGTCTACATCGGGCAGAGCACCCGTATCTACGACCGCGAGACGGGTGAGACAAGCCACGGGCGGGTACCGGCCGGGGCGGTGGTGGTATCGGGGAATCTCCCCTCCGACGACGGGCGCTACAGCCTCTATTGCGCCGTCATCGTGAAGCGGGTCGACGAAGGCACTCGGGCCAAGACCGGCATCAACGAGCTGCTGCGCAGCGCCCGATAGCGCCTTGCGGACCCTTCGAAACCGGTCGGCCCCCCGGAGCGCCGGTGGGGCCGTCGAGAAGGAGCGGCCCTCAGTTGGCCATCTCCTTGAGGCCCTTGAGGGGCTGGATCTTCACCACGGTGCGCGCCGGCTTCGCCTTGAACATCATCTCTTCGCCGGTAAAGGGGTTCTTGCCCTTGCGCGCCCGGGTCGCCGGCTTCCTGACCGTCTTGATCTTCAGCAGGCCGGGCAGCGTGAACTGACCGGCTCCGCCCCGCTTCCTCATATGCCGTCCGACGATGCTGCTCAACTCGTCCATCACCGCCCCTACTTCCCGTCTCGTCATCCCGGTCTCCGCCGCAATCATGGACAGGAGTTGGGTTTTGGTTAACGGCTCGCCGATCGCACCCGTTCTGGCTTTGGGCATTTGAGTTCGCCTCCTCGGGAATTCTCGTCAGGTTGTTTCATCCACCACGGCGACGCCGCAACACCGCGCCGCCGTCCTCCAAACCGTGGCAATCATAGTCAGGTGTCCGGGAATTTCCAACGACACTCGGCGACTTTTTCCGGGCCACCGGGCGCCGGCCGGGGCCAAGCCCCTCTCCCCCATTGCATCGGATGCGTCGGCGCGTAAGATCGCGCCGTCCGGGCCACCAGTGGATGGCCTGGAGCAAAGGCGACGACAGGGACGAGTAACCGGTTGACTGCGGCCGCGAGCGATCGGGGGACGGTGGGAGCCCCGAGCCGGCGGACCGGCGAAAATCACCCTCGAGCCGCTGCCCGAAAGAGGTCTCCCCTCCAGTAGGTCCAGCCGGCTGGCCCCCGTGACCGGGCCGGAGTGGTTCAAGCCCGCTGTGTCGGGATGCGCGCCACTCGCAGAGGCCGCCGGCGCGAGCCGGCGGAGAAGCCGGGTGGTACCGCGACCCGGGAAGACGGCCGCACCGCGCCGCGCTCCCGAATCGCCCCGGACGATGGCGACGATGCCGGCTTCTCGAGCCCCGGACCGGCCCGTCCTGTCTCCTTGGGGCAAAACCCGGAGGTTGCGGATGAACTTCGAAGAAACGGGCGGGCGATACGACGGGCCTCGCCTGGAGCGGGAAGTGCTGGCGTACTGGCGCGAGCACGACATCTTCGAGCGCAGCCAGCGCGAATCGGCCGATCGGCCGCTCTTCGTCTGGAACGACGGACCCCCGACCGCCAACGGGCGCCCCGGCATCCATCACGTGCTGGCGCGCACCTTCAAGGACATCTTCCCCCGCTACAAGCACATGCGCGGCTATCACTGCCCCCGCAAGGCCGGCTGGGACACCCACGGCCTCCCCGTCGAGCACGAGATCGAGAAGGAGCTCGGGATATTCGACAAGAACCGGATCGAACGCGAGGTCGGGATCGCCGAGTTCACCCGCCGCTGCCGCGAATCGGTGATGCGCTACATCGGAGCCTGGGAGGAGATGACCGAGCGCATGGGCTTCTGGGTCGACATGCGTGACGCCTACTACACCCTGGACAACGATTACATCGAAAGCGTGTGGTGGCTGCTGAAGCGGATCTGGGATCGCGACCTCATGTACCAGGGATACAAGGTGGTGCCCTATGACCCCAGAATCGGGGCGACGCTCTCGTCCCACGAAGTCGCGCTCGGGTACCGCGAAGTCGAGGACCCGTCGATATTCGTGCGTTTCCCCATCGTCGGCTCCCCGAACACCTCCTTCCTGGTGTGGACGACGACTCCGTGGACGCTGCCCTCGAATCTCGCACTCGCCGTGCATCCGGAGGTGGACTACGCGTACGTTCGCACGGGCGACGAAACACTCGTGCTCGCCCTGCCCCTCGTCGATGCGGTGCTGCGCGACGCCCCCCGCGAAGTCGAGCGGGTGGTCAAGGGCGAATCGCTCTTCGGTACCCGGTACGAGCGTCTCTTCGACCATCTGCCGGCCGAGGGAGACATCTGCCGCGTGCTGTGCGCCGACTTCGTCACCACCGGGGACGGCACCGGAATCGTCCACTGTGCGCCCGCCTACGGGGAGGACGACATCAAGCTCTGCCAGGCGCACGGTCTGCCGGTCGTGCACGGGGTGGGTCTCGACGGCCACTTCCTGCCCGAGGTCACCCCGGCGGCCGGGCGTTTCTTCAAGGACGCCGACCCGGTGCTCATCGAAGATCTGAAACGCCGCGGGCTCATCTATCGCAGCGAGACCTTCGTGCACAACTACCCGCACGGGTGGCGCACCGGCGATCCCCTCATCTACTACGCGAAGCACGCCTGGTACATCCGGACCTCCGTGTTGCGAGACCGCCTCGTCGAGCTCAATCGCACCATCAACTGGGTGCCGGAGACGATTCGCGACGGGCGATTCGGCAACTGGCTGGAGAACAACATCGACTGGGCGCTGTCGAGAGAACGCTTCTGGGGCACGCCCCTGCCGGTGTGGACCGACGGTCAGGGCGACCATGTCTGCATCGGCTCGCGGGAGGAGCTGGAGGCGCTCTGCGGGCGCAGCCTGCGCGATCTGGATCTCCATCGCCCGGCCATCGACGAGGTGTCCTTCGTGCACCCCGAGAACGGGCGCGAGTACCGCCGGGTTCCCGAGGTCATCGACTGCTGGTTCGACTCCGGCGCCATGCCCTACGCGCAGTTTCACTACCCCTTCGAGAATCGGGAGCTGGTGGAAGCGCGCTCTCCCGCCGACTACATCTGCGAGGCCATCGATCAGACCCGTGGCTGGTTCTACACCCTGCACGCGATCGCGACGCTGGTCTCCGACGACATCTCGTTTCGAAACTGCATCTGCCTCGCCCACATCGTGGACGAGAACGGCAAGAAGATGTCCAAGTCGCTGGGCAACATCCTCGAACCGGAAGCCTTCTTCGAAGAGGTGGGCGCGGATCCCCTGCGCTGGTACTTCGCCGCGCGCATCGCCCCGGAAGCGCAGAAGCGTGTCTCGGTGAATGCGGTCCGCGACGTCGCGAGCTCCTTCCTCAACACCTTCTGGAACACCTATGTGTTCTTCGTGCTCTACGCCCGCCTCGACCAGGTGGACCTGAACGTCGAAGTGGCGCCGGACCAACGCCCGGAGATCGATCGGTGGATCCTCGCGCTGCTTCAGCGCACCATCTCCAAAGCCACCGAATCGCTCGATGCTTTCGACGTCCTCGGAGCGGGCCGCGCCATCGAGCACTTCGTCGAGCGTCTGAGCAACTGGTACGTCCGGCGCAACCGGAGACGCTTCTGGAAGTCGGCCGCGGGCGAGGACAAGCAGTCCGCGTACCTCACTCTCTACGAGTGCCTGGAGACGCTCAGCCGCCTGGTGGCGCCGGTCATGCCTTTTCTTGGCGAGGCCGTCTACGGGAACCTCGTGCGGCGCATCGACGCGAGCGCGCCGCCCAGCGTGCACATGGCGAAATGGCCGGAAGTCGACGAGGCGAAGCGCGACGACGCGCTCGTCGCCGAGTTCGAGGTCGTGCAGCGCATCGTGACGCTGGGGCGCACCGCGCGCAACGACTCCCGCGTGCGGGTCCGCCAACCCCTGTCCCGCCTTCTGGTACGGGTGCCGAACGACCACGACGCCCGGGCGGTGCGCCGCCACGAGGGGCAGATCCTGGATGAGCTCAACGTCAAGGCCCTGGAACTGGTGGCCTCCGACGCCGCGCTGGTCACTTATCGAGTCAAGCCCAACCTGCCGCGCATCGGCAAGCGGCACGGGCGCCTGGTCCCCGCGATTCGCGAAGCGCTTGCGCGCGCGGACGCCGCCGCCCTGGCCACCGCGGCCGCAAAGGGTGAGTCCTTCGACCTTGCGGTGGACGGGAAGACCCTGCGTTTCGAGTCCGACGACATCCTCGTGGAGACCGCGTCCGCCGCGGGCTACGCCAGCGCGGAGGAAGGCGGCTACCTCGTGGGCCTCGACACCCGGCTCGACCAGGGCCTCGTTCTCGAAGGCCTCGCCCGCGAGCTGGTGCGCACGGTGCAGGAGACGCGCAAGCAGGCGGGATTTGAAGTCTCGGACCGCATCGCGCTTCGCATCGAGGGCTCCGCGGAGATCGAATCGGCGCTTGCCGCCCATCGGGACTACATCGCGAACGAGACGCTTACGAGCACGTGGTCCGGCGAAGCCGCGCCCGGGGAGTTCCGCAGCGAGCACCGCATCGACCCCCACACCTGGACCATCGGGATCGCGAAGACGCCGGTCACGCTCCCTTGAGGCCCGCCGGGCTTCGAGGCAGACTCCGGCCACGCGAGCAGGAGGAGCGACATGTTCTCATTTCGCAAGCGACTCGAAGTGCCCACCGAGGCCGAGGCCCTGCCCGGCCGGCCGACACCAGTGCCCGTACCCGCCCAACACTTCGTGAACGGCAATCCTCTCGAGGGACCCTTTCCGCCGGGCATGAGCCGGGCGCTCTTCGGAATGGGCTGCTTCTGGGGAGCGGAACGAAAGTTCTGGGTCCTTGATGGGGTGTACACGAGCGCGGTCGGCTACGCGGGCGGCCACACCCCCAACCCCAGCTACGAGGAGGTCTGCACCGGGCTCACCGGCCACAACGAAGTGGTGCTCGTGGTCTTCGACCCCCGGCGGATCACCTATCAGTCCCTGCTCGAAGTCTTCTGGGAATCGCACGATCCCACCCAGGGCATGCGCCAGGGCAACGATATCGGCACCCAGTACCGGTCCGGCATCTACCCCTTCGACGACCTGCAGAGAGCCGCGGCGGAATCATCCCGCCGAACCTACGCGCGCGCTCTCTCCCGCCAGGGATTCGGCGCGGTCACCACGGAGATCGTCGACGCCCCGGCCTTCTACTACGCCGAGCACTACCACCAGCAGTATCTCGCCAAGATCCCGCACGGCTATTGCGGGCTGGGGGGCACCGCGGTGCGTTATCCCGCGAGTGCCTGAACCACGGCGCCGGCCCCGGCGCGGCGGTCCGCAACTCGCAAGCGCGAAGGCGTGGCGCGGCCTTGACCCGGAGATTTCACCGATTTCTCAATTCGCGGACGCCAATCTGCTCGCGTGCGCGGGTCTCCCTCCGTCGCGCCGCTTGCGACGTAGTGTCGGCTACCTGCTTCGCTTCGCTATCCGAGGCGTTGCTTTCCGGCCGGGCAAGTTGTCCGTGGCTTGCCCGTTCGGCGCGTGACGAGCGATGACCACGACCATTCGCAGTCTCGAGCGGGTCGAGCCCACGCTCCCCACCTCCTGGTACCACGACGAGCGCCACCACCGGCGCGAGCTCGAACGCATCTGGTACCGGTCCTGGCTGTGCGCGGGGCGCTCCGACGACATCCCCGAGCCCGGTGACTACCGAGTCATCGCGGTGGGGAGCCAGAGCGTCATCCTGACGCGGGACGAAGAGCACCGCCTGCGGGCCTTTCACAACACCTGCCGACACCGGGGCTCTATCCTGTGCGAGGAAGACCGGGGCCGCTTTCGCCACCGGCGCATCGTGTGTCCCTATCACGCGTGGACCTATTCGCTCGCCGGGGATCTGACCGCAACACCGTGGCGCATCGAGAGCGAGGGCTTCGATCCCGCGCGATTCCCGCTCTACGAAGTGGCGTCGGGCGAGTGGGAAGGCTTCCTGTTCATCAACCTCGATCCCGGCGCGGAGGCCTTCGATCCCGACGTTCTCGAAGAGATCCCCTCACGTTTTGCGAGCTGGCGCCTCGGGCAGGCGCGCACCGGGCGCTCCATGACGGTGGACCTGCACTGCAACTGGAAGGTCTTCTGGGAAAACTTCTGCGAGTGCTACCACTGCCCCGGGGTGCATCCGGAGCTGTGCCGGGTCGTGCCCGTCTACGGCACGGGACTGACCTCCCACGACATCATCTCTCCTTCAGAGACCGCGCGCTCGCCGCTTGCCGAAGGCGCGGTGACGTGGAGCGTGGGCGGCAAGAGCGATCTGCCCTGGTTCGAAGGGCTGAACGAGAACGAACAACGCGCCGGACAGACCTACGCGGTGGTGTGTCCCGGCGCGTTCTTCGTTGCCCATGTCGACTATGCGCGCCTCGTGCAGATACTGCCCCTCGCCGCCGAGCGCACCCGGCTCGTGGTGACCTGGCTCTTCCCTCCCGGGACTCTGGAACACCCCGACTTCGACCTCGACCGGGCGACCGAGTTCGGGGAACTGGTGGTGCGCGAGGACGGGCGCGCCTGCGAGCTCAACCAGAAGGGCCTGCATTCGATCCGCCACGACGCGGGGGTGCTCGTCGGGCAGGAGACCGGCGTGCGCGAGTTCCACCGGTGGGTGCGCGAGCGCCTCGCCGACGGGGAGCAGACTCCGCCTGGAGGGTGAGGGTCGGCAAGCGATCCCGCGACTTCCCGGTCCGCTCTCGCCCTCGCGCCCCCGCCCGGCACTGCCACAATCTCCTCCTTCCTCGCGGCCAGCCCCCCGATCATCCGGACCGAGTAACGTGGGGTGGCGGTCACGCCCGACGCTTGAGGCCGGGCGCAGCAATCGAAGAGGGCCGCCTAACCCGCAAATTTCACCGATTTCCTACTGCGGACGCCAATATACTCGCGCTAGCGGGTCGTACTCCCTCAAGCCGCTTCGACGTAGTGTCGGCTACGCCTTTAGCGTCTTTCAGTCCGTACGCCCCACTATCACGGCATCTTGGCACCCTCGCTACGAAAATCGGTGAAATTTGCGGGCTAAGAACCGGAAGGATGGCGCGCCGCTGACCTTCCTGATACAACCCCCGGGCGCCGCGCCCGGCCCCCGGCGTCGCCGAGCGGATGGCCGCGCGCAACTTGTACCATCCTCGTGGCGGCGCTGTGACGCCACGCCGCGACAGGAGATCGAGCCTTGAGCACACCGGACGAGCCGCTCTTCCACGTTCTCGACGCGCGGCAGTTCGACCGGGCCAGGCTCGACGAACTGTGCACCTTGACCACGCGCATCCGTCAGCTCGCCAAGGCGCGTCTCGGCGCCCGGGCGCTCCAGACCCTGCTCCCCCACAAGCGGGCAATGCTCTACTTCACCCAGCCCTCCACGCGGACCTACCTCTCATTCGAGAACGCGTGCCATCTCCTCGGGATCCGGACCGCGGAGATTCGCGATCCCTCGACCTCCTCGGAGTTCAAGGGCGAGAGCTTCGAGGACAGCCTGCGCACCTTCAGCTCCTACGTCGACGCCATCATCATGCGCACCTGGGGCGAGGGGCAAGCGCGGCAGTCGGCGGAACTCATGGACCGCATCGACCGCCCGGTGCCCATCATCAACGCCGGCAGTGGCAAGGACGCCCACCCCACCCAGGCCCTGCTCGACATCTACACCCTCGAACGCAGCTTCGAGAAGCGCGGCGGCATCGACGGCAAGACGATCGGCCTGATGGGTGATCTCAAGCGCGGACGCACCGCCCGTTCGCTGTCCTACCTCATGGAACGCTACCGGGACGTGCAGCTCGTGTTCATCGCGCCGTTCGCCTTTCAGATGGCGGACGATCTGCTCGACTGGCTCCGTGAGCGCGACGTGGCTTTCGCCTGCACGAATAGCCTCCACGCGGTTCTGGGCGATCTGGATGCCCTCTACGTCACCCGTCTCCAGAAGGAGTACGACACGGGCGGCGAGTCGCGCGACTTCGATCACGCCCGCTTCAGCGTGGGCCCGCGCGAGCTCGAGCTGCTGCCGAAACACGGCATCGTCATGCACCCGCTTCCCCGCGGCCCCGAGCTCGATCCGCGCGTCGACGACGACCCGCGCGCGATGTACTGGCGCCAGGAGCGAAACGGAATGTGGATCCGGGTCGCGCTGCTGGTGAAGATCTTCGGCGTCGAGGAGGATCTGCCGGACGGGCGGCGGGCGTGAACGCCGCCACCGCGCCGGCGACGCGCTATCGCTTTCCGATCACCGCGATCGCCGTCATCGGCCTCGGCGCGCTCGTCGCCACCGCGGTCGGCATCTCCCTCTTTCTCGGCCTCGCGAGCGCGACGGACAACACCCGCGCGCTCATGGCCCAGCGTTCCGAGATGCTGATCGACGCCCTGGAGCGAAGACTCGAATCCCAGCTTCAACCCGTCGTCCACCGCACGCGTTGGGTGGTGGAGCAGATCGAGCGCGGCAACGTGAAGCTCGATGACCCCGCGGCGCTCGATACCTTCATGCTCGGCGCCCTCGCCGCGGCCCAGCGGGTCTCGGGAATCGGCATCGTGAACCCGCAAGGTCAGCTCCGGGGATGGGATCGCTCCTCGGAGCGGCCCGTGGTGGAAGACTGGTCGGGGAGTCCCGAGACCATCGCCTGGCTCGAGGACGGAGCCTCCCGCACGGGACCCTCGTGGCATGCTCCGACCTGGGCTCCGGTGCTCGAAGAGACGACCGTGCTTCACGACATGCCGATCCGAATCGACGGGGAGTTCGCGGGGATGTTCTCCCAGGCGGTCAGCGTCTCCGATCTGTCGCGCTATCTCGCATCGGTCGGCGCCCGGGCCGAAGTCATCCCCTTCATCCTCTACGACCGGGATCGCATCCTCGCGCACCCCCTGCTGATGGGCTGGACCCAGGAAGCATTCGACCCGGACCAGCCGCTCGTCGCCCTCCTGGAACTCGGAGATTCGGTGCTGGAGCGCATCTGGACTCCCGATCACGACGACCTCTACCTGCTGGAGAGCATGTCCGACACGAGCGCGGCGGGGGCGACGGTGGGCGACGACTACTACGTGTACCTGTACCGGGACCTGCAGGGCTACGGCCCCGCGCCGTGGACGATCGGCGTCTACGTGAACACCGGCACGAGCGACGTCTGGAAGTGGCTCGGCCAGATCCTCCGCGCCCTGGCGACCGGGGCCTATCACGACGACGGCGCCGAAGGAATGGAGTTCGAGCAGCTGGTGGCCGCGTCCCTCGTGGGACTCGCGGTGTTCGTGATCTCGGTAGGGATCGCGGCGTGGCTCGGCACACGGGCCAGCCGTCCCGTCAAGGCGATCGCGGCCGCGGCGCGGAGCGTCGAAGCGCAACGCCTGGACCGGGTCGGCGAGCTTCCGCCGAGCCGGGTCGCCGAGTTCGACGACGCGAACCGTTCCTTCAACCGCATGGTGGCGGGACTCAAGGAACGCGAGCTGATCCGCGAGACGCTCGGGCGCTTCGTCCCCGCCGACGTCGCACGCGCCCTCCTGAGCGAAGGGGGCGACATCACCCCGCAGCAGACCGAGGCGACCCTGCTGTTCTGCGACCTGGTGAGCTTCACCTCCCTGACCGAAACGCTGGGCGCGGAAGGGATCGTCCCCCTCCTCAACGAGTACTTCGAGACGATGGTCGGGATCCTCGAACGTCACCACGGGGTGGTCACCCAGTTTCAGGGCGATGCGATTCTGGCCACCTTCAACGTCCCCGTCGCCGACCCGGACCACGCCGCCAACGCGCTGCGGGCGGCGATCGAGATGCAGGACGCGGTGCGGCGCCGCGAATTCGCGGGCCAGAGGATCGCGAACCGCATCGGGATCAATACCGGCCCGGTGGTCGCGGGCGCGGTCGGCGCCAAGGGCCGGCTGAGCTACACCGTGCACGGCGACGCCGTCAACCTGGCCGCCCGCCTCGAGAGCGTCAACAAGGAGCTCGGCACCACCATCCTCGTCTCCGACACGAGCGCGGCGCTGGTGGAAGGCTTCGATCTGCGGCCGATGGGCGAAGTCGACGTGCGCGGTCAGCGCGATCGCGTCGCCGTCTACACGGTCAACCCGCCGCAAGGCTGACTCGCGTGGCGACCCCTAGACTTCGAGAGCAACGGGGCGCCCTCACCTTCCGCTTGAAGTGCGAGGCCGCTTATCCCGCAATCCACTGCACGCCGGCGAGAACGGTTGCGACAACCGCGCCGGCCTGGATCAGCAACGCGCGGTAGATCCGCGATTCAAGCTCGGCGATTCGCTTGTCGACGTAATCCTCGGTCGCGAGCCGCGGCGTTGGTGGCTGCGGCGGCGTGGCGCCGTCTACCGCTGTGGTGGCCATGGATCCCTCCGCTCCTCAATCAGCGTGGGCCAGACCTTCGGTGTGCGCTTGCCGTTCGGCCAGGCGCAGCATCTCCTGCCGGAAAGCGTCCATGCTCGCTTGCATGGCGCGGCGATCCGCAACGGCTTCATCGTGTACGGCTTCAATGCGCCTGTCCAGGCGCGACGTTATCCGCATTGCCATGAGAGCAAGCCCGAGCCAGACGGCTATCGCTGTCCCGAGATACGTCCCGATGATGGTCCATGCTTCTGCGCTCAATGTCTCCATTTCTCCCCCTTCCGTGGTGAAGTCGCACCGCTTTGGAAAACGAGTCCGAAGCGGCACGCCGGGACAATACTAGCGCGCTCGCGGTGTCCGCATCAATCCGTTGCGGGCCATGGCAGCCCGCAGTGTCAGTGTTACTTGGTTTGTGGGATGTCGAGTCTGGGAATTCGAAGAATTCTATAAAGAATTCAGAGTCTTGCGGTTGCAAGTTGGCGGAGAGGGAGGGATTCGAACCCCCGGACCCCCGGAGGGGTCAACTGATTTCGAGTCAGCCCCGTTCGGCCGCTCCGGCACCTCTCCGTGACGGGGGATTATACAAGCCGGAAGCCCTCCTCCCGCCACGTGGATGGCTGAAGATCACGACTCGGCGAGGGTCACCATCCCCGCCGTGCTATTCCAGGATCCGCACCTCGGTGCCGGCGACCACCCGCTCGAAGAGCTCCGCCACCCCGTGGTTGCTCATGCGCACACAGCCGTGCGACCCGGGTACTCCGAGCCTCACTTCGTCGGGACTGCCGTGGATGTAGATGTAGCGCTGCATGGTGTCGACCTTGCCCAGTCGGTTGCGACCGGGTTCGAGACCGCTCAACCAGAGGATCCGGGTCAGGATCCAGTCCCTACCCGGATGCGCCCGGCCGAGGGCCGGCGTGTACATCTCGCCGGTCGGCCGGCGTCCGACGAAGACCGTGTTCAGGGGCGCGCCCGCTCCGATCCGGGCACGGATCACGTGCGTGCCGCGCGGTGTGCGCAGGCTGTCCTTCTCCTCCCCCGGCCCGCGCGCGGCGGTCGACACCGGCGCCTCGAAGAGCACGGCGCTGCCGGCCGACAGGCGCAAGTGTTGCTCGCCCAGGCTTATCTCGATGCGTGGAGAAGTATCGAAGTGACCCATCGGTACCGGTTCGAAAGCGCCGTCCCGGAGCCTCGCTATCCACCCGATTCACGGTGGCGCAAGCGCACCTGCCGCCATGGCCGGGGTCGAACGCGAATCAGGGGGTTCGACGTGGTGTTGCGCCAGGTCTGCGCGCTTGGCCTGGCGTAGACCCTTGCCCCCATCGGCATCTTCGCGCCCTCGCTTCGTGGATCGGGAAGTGTCGCGGCCGGCGGGAGCCGGCATCGCGCGCAGTGTAGCCGCTCCATGGCGGGCCAACCCGCATATCCCCGACTTCTCAGCTTGCAGCCGCCAATATGCTGGTGGTTGCTGACCGTATACCGTCGCACCGCAGCGACTTCATGTCGGCCACCTGCAACGTTCCACACTTCCTGGGCGGAGCGCCACCGGCGCTTCGACTCTTTCCGGCTCGCCGTTTCGCGTCTTTCGGTCCGTGCTCCCCAGATTTCGGCATCCTGGCTCCCGAAGCGACCGCAAGTCGGTGCAATACGCGGGCGCAGTGGCGCCGTTTCAAGGAGCACGGTCGCGACGGGGGGCGCGCACGAGAGCGCCCACGCTCAGCCTTCGAGCTCCTCGATGGTCTTTGGCCAATTGGCCTTGAGCAATCGGGAAAGCGCGCGGTCGGCGAGCACTTTGCCCCCCGTCTGGCAGCGAGGACAGTAGTTCGCCTCGTTGTCGGCATAGACGATGCGCTGCACCGCGGACTCGCACACCGGGCATGGCTTGCGATAACGGCCGTGGACCGCCATGCCCTTGCGAAATGCGGTCACCTTCTCGGGAAAGCCCTCTCCCACCTCGTCGCGCAGCCGAGTGGTCCAGTCCTCGAGCGTTGCGCGCGTGGCATGAAAGAGGCGTTCGAGCTCCGCATCCGAGAGGGTGCGGGTCTGCTTGAAGGGCGACAGGCGCGCCGCGTGCAGGATCTCGTCGGAGTAGGCGTTGCCGATACCGCTGAGAACACGCGGGTCGCATAGCGCTCTCTTCAGGGTATGGTTCTCCCGGCGCAGCACCTCACCGAAACGGGGGAGATCCAGTTCCGCCACCTCTCGACCGCCCCGGTCGAAGGCCAGCACGCCTTCCTCACCTTCCACGACGTGCAGAGAAGCGCGCTTGCGGTGACCGCTCTCGGTAAACAGCAGCGTGCCGTTGGCAAAGTCGAATGCCGCGAGCCCGTTGCCCCGTGGGATCGGGCACTCGGCGCGGCGCCAGCGCAGCCGCCCGGCGATCATCAGGTGCGCGATCAGGAACAGCTCGCCATCGAGGCCGAGCACGATACGCTTGCCCAGGCGGCTTACCCGTTTCACGCGCCGGCCGTGCACGACCTCGAGCGAGGGCGAGACCGAACGCAGGAGAAACGCGCTGCGCAGACGCACACGCTGCAGGCGCCGACCGCCCACGTATCGTTCGAGGGACTCCACGTAGATGCGCAGATCGGGAAGCTCTGGCAACGGAGCGGCTCCGGGAACTCGACCGGTCGGCGTCGGCGTGAAAGCCTACATCCGCGGTGCGAAGACCTCCATCCCCGCTTCCCGGACCCACGCGTCATCGAGGACGCAACGTGTCGGTAAGCGGCAAGGCGCTTTGCCGCGGACTCGCCCAAACCCTCGTCGCCCGCCCGCAAACTTCACCGATTTCTCGGCTGGCGCACACCAATGTGTACGCGGTTGCGGGCCGGACTGCGTCGCGCCGCAACGACTTCGTGTCGACCACGCATACCGAGTCTCTTGGCCCGTATACCCCACTACCACCGCATCGTGGCGCCCGAAGTGATCGAAAGTCGGTGAAACAGGCGAACCAGGACGCCCGGATGCGGTGGCGGCGGGCCGCAAGGACCGGGGGAAGCCTCGCAACCGCAATCCGGGGGCAGTCGAAGCGCCACCGGTGCTTCGTTCCGGCGGATAGAATGTGCACTCGCCGGTCCCGACCGGCCAACGAGGCGCAAGCCGATGCGTGATCCCGGTCCGAATGCGCTGGTTTCGAAGCTCCGGGGCATCCTGCCCGAGGAGAGCGTGCTGCACGACGAGGAGCGGCTTCGCCCCTACGAGTGCGACGGCCTCACCGCCTACCGCCAGCTCCCCATGGTGGTGGTGCTGCCCGAGACCACCGAACAGGTCCAGGAGATACTACGGCTTTGCTCCAGCGAGCGGATCCCGGTGGTGGCCCGAGGCGCGGGTACCGGCCTGTCCGGCGGCGCCCTGCCCCTCGCCGACGGGGTGCTCTTGAGCCTCGCGAAGTTCAACCGCATCCTCGAGATCGATGTCGAGAACCGCACCGCGCGGGTGCAGCCCGGAGTGCGCAATCTCGCCATCTCCGAGGCGGTCGCGGATCTGGGCCTGTACTACGCCCCCGATCCCTCGTCCCAGATCGCGTGCACCATCGGCGGGAACGTGGCGGAGAACGCGGGCGGACTGCACTGCCTGAAGTACGGACTCACCGTCCACAACATTCAGGAGCTCGACGTGGTCACCGTGGACGGCGAGCGGATCACCATCGGCGGCGCCTCTCTCGACGCGCCGGGATTCGATCTGCTCGCCCTGATGACCGGCTCGGAGGGGCTGCTCGCAGTGATTGTGGAAGTGCGGGTCAAGCTGCTACCCCGGCCCGAGTGCGCCCGCGTGATGCTCGCGGCCTTCGACGCGGTGGAGCACGCCGGCGCCGCGGTCGGGGAGATCATCAGCCGCGGCACCATCCCCGGCGGACTGGAGATGATGGACAATGCGGCGATCCGCGCCGCGGAGGACTTCGTCCAAGCCGGCTACCCGACCTCCGCCGCCGCCATCCTGCTCTGCGAGCTCGACGGCACCCGCGAAGAGGTGGAGGTGCAGATCGGTACGGTGCGCGGTCTGCTGGAAGAATACGGCACCACCGAGATCCGGGTGGCGCAAACGGAGGAGGAACGCACGCGTTTCTGGGCGGGGCGCAAGGCGGCCTTCCCCGCGGTCGGCCGCATCTCACCCGACTACTACTGCATGGACGGCACCATCCCGCGCCGCGAGCTCCCCCGCGTGCTCTCGGAGAGCGAAGCGCTGTCGAAGGAGTACGGCCTGCCCGTCGTCAACGTGTTTCACGCCGGCGACGGCAACCTCCACCCGCTCATCCTCTACGACGCCAACGTCCCGGGAGAGCTCGAACGGGTGGAGGAGCTCGGCGGCCGGATTCTCGATCTCTGCGTCGAAGTGGGCGGGACCATCACCGGAGAGCATGGCGTGGGGGTGGAGAAGATAGACCAGATGTGCACGCAGTTCCGCTCGCCCGAGCTCACCCGCTTCCACGAGGTGAAGCAGGCCTTCGACGAGCACGCACTGCTGAACCCCGGCAAGGCGGTCCCCACCCTCAGACGCTGCGCCGAGCTCGGGGGCATGCACGTGCACGGGGGGCGGATCCCCTTCCCCGACATCGAGCGCTTCTGATGCCCTGTACGCCATCGCGCCTTCCGGAGAACGGCGGGCGCGCCGCGGCGAGACTTGCGCCGGGGCGCCGAGATGTCGCGGCATCCCGGCAGCTTCCGTCCGTAGGCAGAAGGCGCACCGCGGCGGAACGTACGCCGGAGCACCGCGGCGCCGCGGCGCGCCCACAAACCCTGTCCGGGGGCGGCGAGAAGGCGCGCACGCTCCCCTCCGCGCGTGGTCCCGCGCCGACATTCGCGGCGCCCGGCCCGCGGTCGACCCGGCCCCACTGAGCTCAACTCCGATGGACGCCGACTCGAGCGCCACGCTGGCCGAAGCGGTGCGCAGCGCGATCGCGGAGGATGCGCCGCTTGCCATCGTCGGTGGCGGCAGCAAGGCGTTCCTGGGGCGCCCGACCCAGGCCCGTCCCCTGCATGTCGGCGGACACCGCGGCATCGTGAGCTACGAACCTTCCGAACTCGTGGTCACCGCGCGCGGCGGGACCCCGCTGCGCGAGCTCGAGGCGGCGCTCGGCGAACGCGGTCAGATGCTCGCCTTCGAGCCCCCGCGCTTCGGGGACACCGATACCCTCGGCGGCACGGTGGCCGCCGCCCAGTCCGGGCCGCGCCGGCCCTATGCGGGCGCGGTCCGGGACTTCGTGCTCGGCGTGCGTCTGCTCGACGGGAAGGGAGAGATCCTCTCCTTCGGCGGCCAGGTCATGAAGAACGTCGCGGGCTACGACCTCTCCCGTCTGATGGCGGGGGCGATGGGGACGCTCGGCATACTGCTGGAGGTGTCCCTGAAGGTGCTGCCTCGCCCCGAACGCGAGGCGACCCTGCTCTTCGAGCTCGACGCCGCCCGGGCGATTGCGCGCATGAACGAGTGGGCGGGCCGCCCCCTGCCCCTCTCGGGCGCTTTCCACGAGGGAGGCCGCCTGAGCGTGCGCCTGTCCGGGAGCGCGTCCGGGGTCGAGAGCGCCGCGGCAAAGCTCGGCGGGCAGCGCAGCGACGACCCCCACCTGTGGACCGGGCTCCGCGACCAGCGCCGCGCTTTCTTCCAGGACCCCGCCCCCCTGTGGCGCGTCTCGGTGCCCCCCGCCGCCGCGCCCCTGGACTTGGCGGGGGAGACCCTTATCGACTGGGGCGGCGCCCTGCGCTGGACGAAGACCGGGGCTTCGCCCGAAACGGTACGAGATGCCGCCACGCGCCTCGGCGGACATGCGATGCTCTTTCGCAACGGCGACCGTGGCGGCGTCGTCTACCATCCCCTCCCCGCCGGCCTCGATCGACTGCATCGGCGTCTCAAGGACACCTTCGATCCGAATCGCCTCCTTAACCGGGGGCGCATGTACCCGCACTGGTAGGAACCGATGCAAACGCAGCTCGCCGACTTCATCCGTGATCGCCCCGAGGGCCGCGAAGCCGACGCGATCCTGCGAAAGTGCGTGCACTGCGGCTTCTGCACCGCAACCTGCCCGACCTACCAGTTGCGCGGGGACGAGCTCGACGGCCCGCGGGGACGGATCTACCTCATCAAGCAGGCCCTGGAGGGGACCCCGGTCGGGCCGCGCACCCGCCTGCATCTGGACCGCTGCCTGAGCTGCCGCTCGTGCGAGACGACCTGTCCCTCCGGCGTGCGGTACGGGCGTCTCCTCGACATCGGCCGCGAAGTGGTGGACGCCAGGGCGCCGCGCTCGCGCCGCGAACGCGCGATGCGTTACGTACTTGTCACGGTGCTCGGGCGGCGCCGGCTCTTCACACCCCTGCTCGCCCTGGGCCGGGCCTTTCGACCGCTGCTGCCGCCATCGCTTCGCCGCCGGGTACCCCCGGCCCGCAGCGCGCGGCGCTGGCCCGCGAAACGCCAGCGCACGACCATGCTGTGCCTGGACGGGTGCGTGCAGCCCGCGGTCGCCCCCGGAATCGACGCCGCCGCGGCGAGAGTGCTCGATCGTCAGGGCGTCTCGCTGCTGCGCGCGCCCGGCGCGGGTTGCTGTGGCGCGCTCGGCTACCACCTCGGGGCCCGGGAGGACGCGCTCGGGCGCATGCGGGCGAACATCGACGCGTGGTGGCCGGCGATCGAGTCGGGCGCCGCGGCCGTCGTGGCCACCTCCAGCGCCTGCGCGGAGATGATCAAGGGCTACGGCGAGCACCTCGCCTCGGACCCCGACTACGCGGCAAAGGCGGCGCGCGTTTCCGGGTTGGCGCGCGACGCGAGCGAGGTGGTCGAGCCGGCCCCGGCCCGGTCCGGTTCGGGGCGCCGGATCGCCTTTCACTCCCCCTGCACGCTGCAGCACGGCCAGCAGATCCGGGGCAAAGTGGAGGGTCTCCTCGAGACGAGCGGATTCGAGCTCACTCCCGTCGCGGGCGCCCATCTGTGCTGCGGCTCCGCCGGCACCTACTCCATACTCCAGCGCGCGCTCTCCAAACGCCTGCTCGCGGACAAGTTGGCAGCGCTCCGCGCCGGTGATCCGGAGCTCGTCGTGACCGCCAACATCGGCTGTCTCCTGCATCTTCAGAGTGCATCGGAGCGCCCCGTCCTCCACTGGCTCGAGCTGCTCGACGACGTGCAGTCCTCCTCCGAGGAGAGTTGACCCGCATGTTTCACCGATTGTTCGCCGCTTTGGGCGCCAAGATGCCGTGGTAGCAGGAGGCACGGACCGAACGACACCGAAAACGGAACCGACACGAAGTTGAAACGGCGCGACGGAGTACGACCCGCCAACACGAGCATATTGGCGTCAGCAGTAGGAAATCGGTGAAATTTTCGGGCTGACCCGGCCCGCCTCGGTGATCGCTCCGCGTCCCCGCCCCGGCGTATACACTGCGCGCGCGGCCCGGCGCAGACCCCCTTTCGACGCCGAGAGGCCGCGCCCTCACGTAACCCGCGCTTTCGCAATACACGAGGACTGAACATGGCGGCGCCGGACTACTTGAACTTCGACACCATGATGCTGCACGCGGGACAGCAGCCCGACCCCGCGACCGGCGCGCGCGCCACGCCCATCTACCAGACCTCCTCCTATGTGTTCCGCGACACCGACCAGGCCGCCGCGCTCTTCAACGCGGAGCGCGCGGGGCACGTCTACTCGCGCATCACCAACCCCACCAACGCGGTGCTGGAAGAACGCATCGCCGCGCTCGAAGGCGGGGTGGGCGCCATCGCCACCGCGAGCGGACAGGCCGCCATGCACCTCGCGGTGGCGACGCTGTGCGGAGCGGGCCAGCACATCGTGTCGTCGGGCGCCCTCTACGGCGGCAGCCAAAATCTGCTCGCCTACACTCTGCCTCGCTTCGGCATCGAGACCACCTTCGTCGACCCGAGGGACCCGGAGGCGTTCCGCGCCGCGATCCGCGCCGACACGCGACTGCTCTTCGCCGAAACCCTCGGCAACCCCGGCCTGGACGTGCTCGACATCCCGGCGGTGGCGCAGGTCGCCCACGAGGCGGGCCTGCCCCTGCTGGTGGACTCGACCTTCACCACGCCCTATCTCTGCCGGCCCTTCGATCACGGCGCCGACCTCGTCTTCCACTCCGCCACCAAGTTTCTCGCCGGCCACGGTGTCGTCATCGGCGGGCTGCTGGTGGACGGAGGCCGCTTCGACTGGGAGGCGCATGCCGACAAGTTCCCCACCCTCACCGAACCCTACGCGGGCTTCCACAACATGGATTTCGTCGAGGAATACGGTCCCGCCGCGTTCATCATGCGTGCGCGCAAGGAGGGCGCGCGCGACTTCGGCGCGTGCATGAGCCCGACCACCGCGTTTCTGATCCTGCAGGGAGTCGAGACCCTCTCACTGCGCATGCAACGCCACATCGACAACACGCGACGCGTGGTCGAGTTCCTCGCCGCCCACGAGGCGGTTGAGTCGGTCGCCTATCCGGAGCTGCCGAGTCATCCGGACCACGAGATCGCCGGGCGCCTGCTGCCACGCGGCTGCGGGGCGGTCTTCAGCTTCGAACTGCGCGGCGGCAGGGCGGCGGGGCGGCGCTTCATCGAGACTCTGCGGATCTTCTCCCACCTCGCGAACGTCGGCGACGCGAAGTCGCTCGTGATCCATCCCGCGAGCACCACTCACCATCGCATGAGCGCGAAGGCCCTGCGCGCGGCGGGAATCGGCGAGGGCACCATTCGACTCTCGGTGGGGCTGGAGGATCCCGGCGACCTCGTCGCGGATCTCAAGCGCGCCATCCGCGCCTCGCAGCGCGCGGCCAAGGGCAAGACCGGGTGATCCCGTCCACGAAGTGCGCGTCAGGTGCGAAGCCGCACCCACCGCCCCACGTCGCGGAAGCCGCGCGGCCAGGGTGGTTCCGTACCGCAAGCGCAGCAAAGGACTCTCTACATGCAACTGAACGTCGACGGTAACGAGGCATTCGTCTACACCGGCGGGCGGGACTTCGCGCCCGGTCAGCCGAGCATCGTCTTCGTGCACGGGGGCGGCATGGACCACAGCGTGTGGATCCTCCAGAGCCGTTACTTCGCCCACCACGGGTACAACGTGCTCGCGGTCGATCTGCCCGGACACGGCCGCTCCGGGGGCCCCGCGCTACGCGGCATCGCGGCGATGGCGGACTGGTGCGCCCGCGTCCTCGATGCCGCGCAGGTGTCGAGCGTGGCGATCATCGGCCACAGCATGGGCTCCCTCGTGGCGCTCGAGTTCGGCGCGCGCCACCCCGAGCGGGCCTGGCTGCTCGGTCTCATCGGCATCTCCGCTCCCATGCCGGTTACCGATCGTCTGCTCGACGCCGCCCGCGACGACGACCACGCCGCGTTCGACATGGTGAACATCTGGGGACACGATCTCAGCGCCCAGATAGGCGGCAACCAGGCCCCGGGCATGTGGATGACCGGCGGCGCCATCCGCCTCCTGGAGCGCAGCGCACCCGGAGTCCTCCACAACGATCTCGACGCCTGCAACCGGTACACCGAGGGCCCTGAGAGCGCCGCCAAGGTGCGCTGCCACGCCCACCTGCTCATCGGCGAGCGCGACATCATGGCCGCGCCCGTCAACGCCCGGGAGCTGCGCGCCTCGCTCGCCTCGCTGCGCGTGACCCTCCTCCCGCGCTGCGGTCACATGCTGATGGCGGAACGCCCGGGAGAAGTGCTCGACGCACTCATCGACTCGGTGGCGGAGCACGCCCCCGCCCAGCCCGTATCCGCCCCCGCCGCGTAGAAGCGGCGAACCCGCGCTTTCAGCCGATGAAGAAGTTGCCGAACTGCCAGGGGTCCTCGGGGTCGCGGCCCGGCTCGTCGAAATCGGGCCGGCGCCCGGCGAGCGGGGTCCAGTCGGTGGGCGCGCTCACCATGGGGCCGAGCCAGGGCCGCGCCACGTCGAGCACCCGGTCGTGGGGAAGCGCTTCCGGCTCGAGGTAGCCCCGGCGCGGGTGGTCGATGACGAAAAGCAGCGCCGCGAGCACCCCCGCCGCGACCTGGATGGCGGTGGGATTGTTGCCGGGGACGAGGCGCCGCGCTTCGTGGATGTCGAGCTGCGAGCCGTACCACCAGCCCCCGAGGGGGTGGCCCAGAAGCAGGACCCCGAGTTCGTCCCGTCCCTCCACAATGTCGTGATTGAGGATGCGCTCGGAGTCGGGCGCGCGCCAGTCGCGCATCAGCGACTCGTGCAGACTCGCGAGCGCGCCGTCGCAGGGCAGATAGGAGAACACGACGGTGGGACGGTAGACCGGCCTCGCGTCTTCCCCGTACCGGGTCAGATACTCGCTCAGGGTGACGGACTCGCTGTGCGGAATCGCGATGCCGTCGATCGGACCGCCGAGCGGCACCCAGCTCCGGATCCAGGCCCGCGCCGCCACCCGCGGGATGTAGATCGCGTTGTCGGGACCGCTGGGGTGCCGCAGACCGCCGGGCGGCAGGGTCTTCTCGTGGGTCCCCCAACCGATCTCCACCGGCATGCTCGCCTCCTCCAGGAAGCCGGGCACGCTCCAGGTGTTGACGAACTCGCCGGGGCGCTTGGGCTCGCGGGTGACCTGGGTGTCGCGCTCCGAGATGTGAATGACCCGGGTGCCGGTGCGCTCCGCCAGCGCCGCCCACCCCGGGGCGTCAGTAGGCGACTCCGTGTCGATGCCGAGGGCATCGGCGAGATCCAGAAGCGCCGCCTTGACGAAGTGGCTCACGAGCCCCGGATTGGCTCCGTGACAGAACACCGCGCTCGGTCCCTGCTCCCGCCAGCGCGTGGCGGCGTAGCGGCGGGCAATCTGGTGGTACTCGTACTCGGTGCGCTCGCGCACCGGCTGCGCCGCGTCCCAGGCCACGTCGTCCCAGGGCTCGACGGAGGAGTCGACATAGGCGACACCGGCGTCCTGGCACCAGTCGGCGAGCTCCACCGAGTCGACGCCGACCGTGACGTTTATGAGCAGGTCGCCAGGCCGGGTGAGACCGCGCAGGGCCTCGCCGATGGCATCACGCTCGATGCGGCGCACCGAGTAAGCGACTCCGCGCGCCAGGAAAGGCCGGATCGCGTCCGCGTGATCGTCGCCGTCCATCACGTGTACGCGCCGCGCCTCGATCGCCAGGGTGTCGAGCAGCATCGGCAGGAGACATTGCCCGATGCTCCCGAAGCCCACCATCAGGATGCGGCCGCGGAAATCGGGGCGGGGGTGCGAGGGAGGCATTAGGTAAGGACAGCAGGGGCGGCGAGAAGGGGGGCATCCTCCGCGCGGCGGGGGGCGGCGTCAACCGAAGGCCGCCTCCGCCGGTAGGTGATCGCCCCCCCCTCGTTTACCATCAAGCAGAGGGAATCGCTTCGCAGGCGGCGGGCCTGCGCGCCCCGCACGGTCACCATGAGCGAACACCATATAAAGACGATGAAGCTCTACTCCCGGGTAGAGCGCGTGTACGCCCAGCTTCGCGACGCCGGCATCGGCGACGGCGACCCGGTGCCGCTCGACGTGCTGTGCCGTTTCGATCAGTACCACTACCACGGCACCGATGCGGTGGACGAGGGCATCGCCCGCCTCGCTCTCCACGCGCACGCCCGAGTCCTGGAGGTCGGCTCCGGGCTCGGCGGTCCGGCGCGCCACATCGCGAACCGGGTCGGGTGCGCCGTCACCGCGCTCGAGCTCCAGCCCGATGTGCACGAAGTCGCGCTCCGGCTCACCGAACGCTGCGGACTCTCGCACCTCGTGCGGCATCAGCGCGGCGACATCCTGGAAGGGCCGGTGCCGACCGGCCATTTCGATGCGCTCTTCGGCTGGCTCGTGTTCCTCCACATCCCGGAGCGAGAGCTCCTCTACCGACGCTGCCACGAGGCGCTGCGCCCGGGGGGCCATCTCTACTTCGAGGATCTCTTCGAGCGCGGGAGCTTCACGCGCGACGAGCGCGAGACGCTCGCGGTCAAGGTGTACAGCCGGAACCTCCCCCGCATCGAGGGGTTGCGCCGGGATCTCAAGCGGGCCGGCTTCGACGACATCGTCATCGACGATCTCACGCCCTCATGGACCGAGTTCACGTCCGAGCGCGCCCGCGTCTATCGCGCGAACCGCGAACACGAAGTCGCGCTGCACGGAGAGGACGTGTACGCGGGACTCGACGACTTCTACGCCAGCGTGGCCGCGCTCTTTCGCGGCGGCAATCTCGGCGGAGTACGGGTGTCGGCCCGAAAGCCCTGATCCGGCGCGATTCGCGATGAGCGTCAACCGCATCTACCGGCATTCGCTGGCGCTGCTCACCGACCTCTACCAGCTCACCATGGCCCACGGCTACTGGAAGCTCGGGCGGATCGAAGAGGAGGCGGCCTTCCATCTCTTCTTTCGCAGCAACGCCTTCGGAGGCGGATACACGGTCGCGGCGGGGCTCGCCTACGTGCTCGACTTCCTGCGCGATCTGCGCTTCGAAGAGGACGACCTCACCTTTCTCGCCACCCTCACCGGCAACGACGGGCAAGCGCTCTTCGAGCCGGGCTTCCTCGCCCACCTGCGCGAGCTCGACTTTCGTTTCGACATCGACGCGGTGCCCGAAGGCACCGTGGTCTTCCCCCACCAGCCGATGCTCCGGGTCACCGGCCCCCTCCTCCAGTGCCAGCTGCTGGAGACGCCGCTGCTCGACATGATCAACTTCCAGACCCTGATCGCCACCAAAGCGGCCCGGGTGTGCGCGGCGGCGGACGGCGACCCGGTGCTGGAGTTCGGACTGCGCCGCGCCCAGGGCATCGACGGCGCCCTCGCCGCGAGCCGCGCCGCCTACATCGGAGGCTGCGCCGCCACTTCGAACGTGCTCGCGGGAAAGCTCTTCGGCATTCCGCTGCGCGGCACCCACGCCCACAGCTGGGTGATGTCCTTCGACGACGAGCGCGAAGCATTCCACGCCTATGCCCGCGTGATGCCCAACAACTGCGTGTTCCTCGTAGACACCTACGACACCCTCGACGGCGTCCGCCACGCGGTGGAGGTCGGCCGGCGCCTGCGTGACCAGGGGGTGGAAATGATCGGCGTGCGCCTCGACTCCGGCGACCTCGCCTATCTCAGCATCGAGGCCCGGCGCATCCTCGACGAGGCCGGCTTCACCTCCGCGGCCATCGTCGCGAGCAACGACCTCGACGAGCACATCATCGCCAGTCTCAAGGACCAGGGCGCCGCGGTAAGCATGTGGGGCGTCGGCACCAAGCTCGCCACCGCCTACGACCAGCCCGCGCTGACCGGGGTCTACAAGCTCACCGCCCTGCGCCGCCCGAAGCACCCCTGGCGACCCAAGGTCAAGATCTCGGAGCAGACCGCGAAGGTCTCCACTCCCGGGGTGCTGCAAATCCGGCGCTACCGCGCGGGATCGAGCTTCGTCGCCGACATGACCTACGACATCGAGCTCGGGATCGACGGCGACCACACCATCGTCGATCCCGCGGACTCCACCCGCCTCAAGCGCATCCCCGAAAGCCTCGCCTACGAGGACCTGCTGGTCCCCGTGGTGCGGGAGGGGCGGGTCGTCTACGAGGAACCGGGCATCGAGGAGACGCGCGATCGCGCGCGCGACCAGCTCCGCCACCTGCATCCCACCGTGCTGCGATTCATGAACCCCCACGAGTACCCGGCCGGCCTGGAGCGCCGCTTGCACGAGCTGCGCACGCGCCTCATCCTCGAAGCCCGCGGCTACGGCGAGGCAATGCGCGAGGCGGCGCCCGGAACCTGAGCCCGAGGAGCGATTCCATGCCCACCCCCCGTGCGGAACTGCTGCTTGTCATCGACGTACAGAACGACTTCTGCCCCGGCGGCGCCCTCGCGGTGCCCGAAGGCGACGAGGTGGTGGGGGTCATCAACCGGCTCTCGGCGCGCTTCGCCCACCGGGTCCTCACCCAGGACTGGCATCCGGCCGGGCACCGGTCCTTCGCATCCAGCCATCCGGGCCGGGCGCCGATGGAGACGATCACCCTGCCCTACGGGGAGCAGGTGCTGTGGCCGGACCACTGCGTGCAGGGCACGCCCGGCGCCGAGTTTCACTCCGGTCTGGACGTGAACGGCTCGGAGCTCATCCTGCGCAAGGGGTTCCGGCGCGACATCGACTCCTACTCCGCATTCTTCGAGAACGACCACACCACCCCCACCGGTCTCGGCGCCTATCTCCGGGAGCGAGGCTTCGAACACCTCCATCTCTGCGGCCTCGCCACCGACTTCTGCGTCGGATACTCCGCTCTCGACGCCCGGCGCGCCGGGTTTCAGGTGACGGTGGTGGAGGATGCCTGCCGCGGAATCGACGTGGCCGGCTCGCTCGCCGCGGCCTGGCGCGAGATGGAGGCGGCGGGGGTCGAGCGCATCGGCTCGGAGGCGCTGGGGCGGGCTTGAGGCGCCCGCTGATGAGCTCCGCCCCCTCCCTTCGCACGCTCCCCTCCGTCGATCGGGTGTTGCGGCACCCTTCGGTGCGCGAGGCGATCGCCGCGCATGGGCGGGACTTCGTCACCGGGCTGGTCCGGGAGCGCATCGCCGCGACCCGCACCGCCCTGCGCGAGAACGCGGATGCGGGCGTCGCGGGGCACCGCGCCGACGACATCGCGGCGCGGGTGCGGCGCGACATCGACGATCTGCTCACCCCCAGCATCCGTCCGGTGCTCAATCTGACCGGCACTGTGCTGCACACCAACCTCGGGCGCGCGCCCCTGCCTCCCGAGGCGCTCCAGGCGATGGCGACGGTCGCGGGCGCCGCCAACCTCGAGTTCGACCTCGACACCGGACGCCGCGGCGACCGGGACTCGCATGTGGAGGGGTGGCTGCGGCGCCTCACCGGCGCCGAGGCCGCCACGGTGGTCAACAACAACGCGGCCGCGGTGCTGCTCTCGCTGAACAGCCTCGCCCTGCGCAAAGAGGTGCCGGTGTCGCGCGGTGAGCTCATCGAGATTGGCGGCGCCTTCCGCATGCCCGACATCATGGCCCGCGCGGAATGCCGGCTGGTCGAGGTCGGCACCACCAACCGCACCCACGCCCGCGACTACCGCGAGGCGATCGGCCCGCGCACCGCGCTGATCATGAAAGTGCACCCCAGCAACTACGAGATTCGCGGATTCAGCCAGGCGGTGGAGGCCCCGGAGCTCGCGCGGATCGCGCACGCCCACGGACTGCCCTTCGTCCACGATCTCGGCAGTGGCACTCTGTGCGATCTGCGCGCGCTCGGCCTCGCGCGCGAGCCCACCGTGGCCGAAGCGATCGCGGACGGCGCGGACCTGGTGACCTTCAGCGGCGACAAGCTGCTCGGCGCCCCGCAATGCGGCCTCATCGTGGGGCGCGCGGCGCTCGTCGCCCGCATCAAGCGCAACCCCATGAAGCGCGCGATGCGCGCCGACAAGCTGCTGCTCGCCGCGCTCGGCGCCATCCTGCCGATGTACCGCGACCCGGAGCGCCTCCCCGAGCGCCTGCCCGCGCTGCGCCTGCTCGCCCGCCGCCGCGAGGACATCGAGGCGCAGGCCCACCGGCTCCAGGCGGCGCTCGCAAACGCGCTCGCCGGGGTCGCCACGGTGGCGGTGGTCCCCTGCCGGAGCCAGGTCGGCAGCGGCGCCCTGCCGGTGGAGGCGCTCGCGAGCGCCGCGCTCGCGCTGCGTCCCCTGCGGGGTCAGGATCTCGGGCGCCTCGCGTCCGCGTTCCGCGCCCTGCACCTCCCGGTCCTCGGGCGGGTCGCGGACAAGACCCTGCGCTTCGATCTCCGCTGCCTGGAGGACGACTCCGCGCTGCTGGACCAGCTCCCGCGCCTGAACCTCGGCGCGCTGTCCCCCCGGGCTTCGGGCAAGCATCCGGACAAGCCTTGCGCTTGAGAGATCGGGCACTTCCAGTCATTGCCAATGGCGTGGGTTGCTATATGCTCTCGCCCTGCGCGATGGCGCATAGCGCACCGAGACCCGGCGCGACCGGTCACGACAACGGAGGAAGAGGCACATGGCGGACTACGGCACCTTGAAGGCGCGTCTGGACGCGAACGAGACCATCCTGCTCGACGGCGCCATCGGCACTCAGCTCCAGGCGACCGGAGTACCCATGAACCCCTATTGCTGGGCCGCGATCGGCAACCACACCCACCCCGACACCGTGCGCAAGATGCACGAGGACTACATCCGCGCCGGGGCGGACGTGATCACCACCAACACCTACTCCTCGGCTCGACACAACTACGAGTCGGCGGGCCTGAGCGATCTGGTGATCGAGCTCAACCTGCGCGCGGTGGTCCTGGCGCAGGAGGCGCGGGACCGGGTGGCGGATCGCCCGGTCTACATTGGCGGCTCGGTATCGAACTTCGGCGCGTGGACCGAGGCCCAGTACCAGCGACGCCGGAGACCCGGCCGGCCCGCGATTGCCCCCGGGCTGCGCAACCGGAGTCTCATCACCGAGGCGCAGGCGCGGCGCAACCTCGCCGAGCAGGTCTCGATCCTCGTCGACGCGGGGGTAGACTTCCTGATCGGGGAGGCGACCGGCGACGAGTTCCAGCGCGAGTGGGTGCTCGAAGCGGTGGCCGGGGGCGGAGTGCCCTACTGGGCCGGATTCAAGTGCCATCTGAACGAGGGCGAGGAGGCGCCGCGCTCGGGCTACGAGTCCGACGGGTTGCTCTCCGACGAGCTCGACGCCCGCCTGCCCCTCGACGCCGACGTCCTCAGCATCTTCCACTCCACCATCGAGGACACGAACGCGGCGATCCCCGTGGTGCAGTCGAAGTGGAAGGGGCCCCTCGGCGCCTATCCCGAAGCGGGACGCAAGGACTATGTCCAGGCCTTCGCCGATCCGAACGTCGAGAACCCCCACTCGCTCGACGAGTGGGTGGCGACCGCGAAACGCTGGGTCGAAGACGGCGTGCAGATCATCGGCGGCTGCTGCGGCATGGGGCTAGACCACATCCGCGCGCTCGAAGGGCAGCTACCCACCCGATTGGGGGCCTGACGCCAGCCGGCCGCCGGCGCCCCGCCCCCATGCGGTGGGGGACCAGGGAGGAGAGCGCAAAAGGTGTTCCCCGACACCGATTCGCTGTAGTCTCCCATCGATTGACCGCGTCGGCGCTTAGCTGCCCCCAGCCGGGGACTCGGCCCTCGCTTTACTTCGAGTCAAATCCGTGGTTCTCTCCGTAATTCGATGATGTAGTTTCGTATTGTAGAGTTCCCATCCTGACGGATGCGGTAGTGGTCGCGGGAGCATCAGTGCATTGTTCAAATCGGCAGGGGCGCTATCTACCCTGCGAAGAGCGAAGCGACCTGAACACCACCCTCCGCACCCTCGGGCTCATGGAACCAGGGAAATCGGCGCCGACACCTTGAAGGTCATGACCACCGCCAATTCCGCTCGGAGGCACGATACGCGCGCCGGCGCCCACCGCGCGTTCTCGACTGTGCGCCAGGTGCTGGGTGGGGTCCTCCTCGCATTGCTGGCGCTCGGGCAGACGGCGACCGCGCAGATAATTACGCCGCCCGGTCCGACGATAGACAGCGTGGGACCGGGGTCCAATGGGGGCGACCTCGATATCGTCTGGAGCTGGAGCCTGGGCGGATCGGTCTGCGGCGACATCGCCGCCTATCTCCTCTACTACAAGAAGAGCACCGTAAGTACTTGGAAGACGCACACTACGGAGGCCAACCCCAATACTGCCGATTCCGGGACCTATCAGTATTTCTACTTCCCCGGGAACTCGGTCACGTCCAAGCGCGACACCATCAATGAGTCGACCAACGGGACAAATCCGGGCGAGATCGGTGTGACGCTCGATGACGTCCAGTACGACACCTATGTGGCCATCTATTCGCGGACCTGCGAATCCCTAAGCGGTCATAGCCCGTACGGGAACGGTCCTGTGGCGAGCGGCACACCCCGCCCCAATCCTGGCAAACCGGTGAGCCTGTCGGTGACCGCCGGCGACCAGAGGGTCACGCTGGCGGCATCGATCGTCCACGGTGGGGTATACCCGATCCAGAAGTGGCAGTACGCCTACAAGACGGTCGGCAGCACCTACGGCGCCTGGAACGACATAAGCGGCAGCGCATCCAAGTCCATCACCGGCAAGGTGGTGACCGGCCTCACCAACGACACGACGTACACGTTCAAGGTACGTGCGGTCAGCGCTGGCGGCGATGGCGACGATTCGGACGAGGAGTCAGCCACCCCCCGGCCGACGGTGCGCATTACCGAGGGCGCCGTATCCGTCACCGAGGGCGCCGCCGCGACCTTCACGGTCATCGCATCGACCGCGCCGACGACCGACCGCATCGTCAACGTCAACGTCACCGACAGCGGCGACTTCGCCGCCAGCGGACAGACTGGCACGCGCACCGTGACCATCACGGCCGGCAACACCACCGAAACCTTCACCGTCGCCACCGTCAACGACACAGTCGACGAGGAACACGGCACCCTCACCGCCACGGTCCAGCCCGGCACCAACTACTTCGTGCACACCAGTGCCGACAGCGCCACAGTCGCCGTCAACGACGACGATCCCCCGGAAGTAAGCATCACCGCGGGCACCTCGCCCGTCACCGAGGGCGCGGCCGCGACCTTCACCCTCACCGCCACCACCGCGCCGACGGCCGACCTCACCGTCAACCTCGACGTCACCCAGAGCGGCAACTTCGCCCTCAGCGGCCAGATCGGCACGCGCACCGCGACCATCGCCGCTGGCCAAACCTCCGGCACCCTCACCGTGACCACCAACGACGACCAGGTCGACGAGGTCAACGGCTCCATCACCGCCACGGTCCAGAACGGCACCGACTACACCGTGGACAGCACGGCCAACACCGCCACGGTCACCGTCAACGACAACGAGCTCCCGGTGGTGAGCATTGTCGCGGACACCTCGCCCGTCACCGAGGGCACGCCCGCGACCTTTACGATCACCGCCACCACCGCACCGACGGACCACCTTGACGTCACCGTCAACGTCACTGACAGCGGCAACTTCGCCGACAGCGGCCAGGCCGGATCGCGCACCGCGACCATCGGCGCCGGCACCACCAGCATCACCCTCACCGTCGGCACCGTCGACGACAGTGTCGACGAGGTCGACGGCACCCTAACCGCCACGATCCAGACCGGCACCGACTACGCCGTGTCCCAAAGTGCCGGCAGCGCCACGGTCACCGTCGCCGACAACGAGCCGCCGGTGGTGAGCATCGCCGCGGTGGCTCCCACGTCCATCACCGAGGGCGCGACCGCGACCTTCAGGCTCACCGCCACCACCGCGCCCACAACCGCCATCACCGTCAACGTCAACGTCACCGACAGCGGCAACTTCGCCGACAGCGGCCAGGCCGGCACGCGCACCGCGACCATCGCGGCCGGCGCCACCACCGCCACCCTCACCGTGACCACCGACAATGACACTGTTGATGAGGTCAACGGCACCCTCACCGCCACGGTCGGAACCGGCACCGGCTACACCGTGGACAGCAGTGCCGATACCGCCACTGTGAACGTTGCCGACGACGAGCTCCCGGTGGTGAGTATCACTGCGTCCCCCACGTCCATCACCGAGGGGGCAAACGCGACCTTCACCCTGACCGCCACCACCGCCCCGACGAGCGCCATCACCGTCAACGTCGCCGTCACCCAAAACGGCGACTTCGCCGGCAACAACCAGACCGGCGCGCGCACGGTGACCATCGCCGCCAACGCCACCACCGCCACCCTCACCGTCGCCACCGTCGACGACAGTGTCGACGAGAACAACGGCTCCATTACCGCCACCGTCGGAAACGGCACCGGCTACACCGTGGACAGCTCTAACAACACCGCCACGGTTAACGTCGCCGACGACGAGCTCCCGGTGGTGAGTATCACTGCGTCCCCCACGTCCATCACCGAGGGGGCAAACGCGACCTTCACCCTCACCACAACCACCGCCCCGACGAGCGCCATCACCGTCAACGTCGCCGTCACCCAAAACGGCGACTTCGCCGGCAACAACCAGACCGGCGCGCGCACGGTGACCATCGCCGCCAACGCCACCACCGCCACCCTCACCGTCGCCACCGTCGACGACAGTGTGGATGAGAACAACGGCTCCATTACCGCCACCGTCGGAAACGGCACCGGCTACACCGTAAACAGCAGCGCCAACACCGCCACGGTTAACGTCGCCGACAACGAGCCCCCGGTGGTGAGCATCGCCATCGCCGCGGCAGACCCCACATCCATCACCGAGGGCGCGACCGCGACCTTCACGCTCACCACCACCACCGCGCCGACGAGCGACCTCGACGTCAACGTCAACGTCAGCCAAAGCGGCGAGTTCGCCGGCAACAACCAGACCGGCGATCGCACGGTGACCATCGCCGCCACCACCAACAGCGTCACCTTCACCGTCGCCACCGTCGACGACAGCGTCGACGAGGTCGACGGCTCCATTACCGCCACGGTCAAGGCCGACACCGGCACCGACCCCGACTACACCGTGGACAGCACTGCCAACACCGCCACGGTCACCGTCGCCGACAACGAGCCCCCGGTGGTGAGCATCGCCATCGCCGCGGCAGACCCCACATCCATCACCGAGGGCGCGACCGCGACCTTCACGCTCACCACCACCACCGCGCCGACGAGCGACCTCGACGTCAACGTCAACGTCAGCCAAAGCGGCGACTTCGCCGCCAGCAGCGATACCGGCGATCGCACCGTGACCATCGCCGCCACCACCAACAGCGTCACCTTCACCGTCGCCACCGTCAACGACAGCGTCGACGAGGTCGACGGCTCCATTACCGCCACGGTCAAGGCCGACACCGGCACCGACCCCGACTACACCGTGGACAGCACTGCCAACACCGCCACGGTCACCGTCGCCGACAACGAGCCCCCGGTGGTGAGCATCGCCATCGCCGCGGCAGACCCCACATCCATCACCGAGGGCGCGACCGCGACCTTCACGCTCACCACCACCACCGCGCCGACGAGCGACCTCAACGTCAACGTCAACGTCAGCCAAAGCGGCGACTTCGCCGCCAGCAGCGATACCGGCGATCGCACCGTGACCATCGCCGCCACCACCAACAGCGTCACCTTCACCGTCGCCACCGTCGACGACAGCGTCGACGAGGTCGACGGCTCCATTACCGCCACGGTCAAGGCCGACACCGGCACCGACCCCGACTACACCGTGGACAGCACCAACCACACCGCCACGGTCACCGTCGCCGACAACGAGCCCCCGGTGGTGAGCATCGCCATCGCCGCGACAGACCCCACATCCATCACCGAGGGCGCGACCGCGACCTTCACGCTCACCACCACCACCGCGCCGACGAGCGACCTCGACGTCAACGTCAACGTCAGCCAAAGCGGCGACTTCGCCGACAGCAGCGATACCGGCGATCGCACCGTGACCATCGCCGCCACCACCAACAGCGTCACCTTCACCGTCGCCACCGTCAACGACAGCGTCGACGAGGTCGACGGCTCCATTACCGCCACGGTCAAGGCCGACACCGGCACCGACCCCGACTACACCGTGGACAGCACCAACCACACCGCCACGGTCACCGTCGCCGACAACGAACCCCCGGTGGTGAGCATCGCCATCGCCGCGGCAGACCCCACATCCATCACCGAGGGCGCGACCGCGACCTTCACGCTCACCACCACCACCGCGCCGACGAGCGACCTCGACGTCAATGTCAACGTCAGCCAAAGCGGCGACTTCGCCGACAGCAGCGATACCGGCGATCGCACCGTGACCATCGCCGCCACCACCAACAGCGTCACCTTCACCGTCGCCACCGTCAACGACAGCGTCGACGAGGTCGACGGCTCCATTACCGCCACGGTCAAGGCCGACACCGGCACCGACCCCGACTACACCGTGGACAACACCGCCAACACCGCCACGGTCACCGTCGCCGACAACGAGGCCCCGGTGGTGAGCATCACCGCGTCCCCCACGTCCATCACCGAAGGGGCAAACGCGACCTTCACGCTCACCACCACCACCGCGCCGACGAGCGACCTCGACGTCAACGTCAACGTCAGCCAAAGCGGCGACTTCGCCGACAGCAGCGATACCGGCGATCGCACCGTGACCATCGCCGCCACCACCAACAGCGTCACCTTCACCGTCGCCACCGTCAACGACAGCGTCGACGAGGTCGACGGCTCCATTACCGCCACGGTCAAGGCCGACACCGGCACCGACCCCGACTACACCGTGGACAACACCGCCAATACCGCCACGGTCACCGTCGTCGACAACGAGGCCCCGGTGGTGAGCATCACCGCGTCCCCCACGTCCATCACCGAAGGGGCAAACGCGACCTTCACGCTCACCACCACCACCGCGCCGACGAGCGACCTCGACGTCAACGTCAACGTCAGCCAAAGCGGCGACTTCGCCGACAGCAGCGATACCGGCGATCGCACCGTGACCATCGCCGCCACCACCAACAGCGTCACCTTCACCGTCGCCACCGTCAACGACAGCGTCGACGAGGTCGACGGCTCCATTACCGCCACGGTCAAGGCCGACACCGGCACCGACCCCGACTACACCGTGGACAACACCAACCACACCGCCACGGTCACCGTCGCCGACAACGAGGCCCCGGTGGTGAGCATCACCGCGTCCCCCACGTCCATCACCGAAGGGGCAAATGCGACCTTCACGCTCACCACCACCACCGCGCCGACGAGCGACCTCGACGTCAACGTCAACGTCAGCCAAAGCGGCGACTTCGCCGGCAACAACCAGACCGGCGATCGCACGGTGACCATCGCCGCCACCACCAACAGCGTCACCTTCACCGTCGCCACCGTCAACGACAGCGTCGACGAGGTTGACGGCACCATTACCGCCACGGTCAAGGCCGACACCGGCACCGACCCTGACTACACCGTGGACAGCACCAACCACACCGCCACGGTCACCGTCGCCGACAACGAACCCCCGGTGGTGAGCATCGCCGCGGCAGACCCCACGTCCATCACCGAGGGAGGGACCGCGACCTTCACCCTCACCACCACCACCGCGCCGACGAGCGACCTCACCGTCAATGTCACCGTCACCGACAGTGGCAAGTTTGCCAATGATGGCCAGGCTGGCGAGCGCACCGCGACTATCGCCGCTGGCAAGACCTCCGGCACCCTCACCGTGACCACCGACAACGACGATGCCGACGAGGTTGACGGCACCATTACCGCCACGGTCAAGGCCGACACCGGCACCGACCCTGACTACACCGTGGACAGCACCAACCACACCGCCACGGTCACCGTCGCCGACAACGAGCTCCCGGTGGTGAGCATCGCCATCGCCGCAACAGACCCCACGTCCATCACCGAGGGACAGACCGCGACCTTCACGCTCACCACCACCACCGCGCCGACGCTCGGTATCACCGTCAAGGTCAACGTCACCGACAGCGGCAACTTCGCCAACCTTGGCCAGACCGGCGAGCGTACGGTGATCATCGGCGCCGGCAAAACCACCGGCACCCTCACTGTGTCTACCTTCAACGACACTGTCGACGAGGACGACGGCACCATTACCGCCACGGTCGGCATCGGCACCGGCTACACCGTGGACACCACTGCCAACACCGCCAAGGTCGACGTCGCCGACGACGAGCCCCCGGTGGTGAGCATCGCCATCGCCGCAACAGACCCCACGTCCATCACCGAGGGACAGACCGCGACCTTCACCCTCAACACCACCACCGCGCCGACGAGCGACCTCGACGTGAACGTCAACGTCAGCCAAAGCGGCGAGTTCGCCGACAGCAGCGAAATCGGTGATCGCACGGTGACCATCAACGCCAACACCAAGAGCGTTACCTTCACCGTCGCCACCGTCGACGACAACGTCGACGAGGTCGACGGCTCCATTACCGCCACGGTCAAGGCCGACACCGGCACCGACCCCGACTACACCGTGGACACCACTGCCAACACCGCCAAGGTTGACGTCGCCGACAACGACGTCCCGGTAGTGAGCATTGCGATCGCCGCGGCAGACCCCACATCCATCACCGAGGGCGCGACCGCGACCTTCACGCTCAGCGTCTCGCCCGCACCGGCGGTCCAAACTACCGTCAACGTCAGCGTCACCGACAGCGGCAACTTCGCCGGCAACAACCAGACCGGCACGCGCACGGTAACCATCGCCGCCAACGCCACCACCGCCACCCTCACCGTGACCACCGTCGACGACAGTGCCGACGAGGTCGACGGCTCCATTACCGCCACGCTCGGGACCGGCACCGGTTACACCGTACACAGCACTGACAACACCGCCACGGTCACCGTCGCCGACAACGACGTCCCGGTAGTGAGCATTGCCGCGGCAGACCCCACGTCCATCACCGAGGGGGCAAACGCGACCTTCAACCTCAGCGTCTCGCCCGCGCCGGCGGTCCAAACTACCGTCAACCTCACTGTCACCGACAGCGGCAACTTCGCCGGCAACAACCAGACCGGCACGCGCACGGTAACCATCGCCGCCAACGCCACCACCGCCACCCTCACCGTGACCACCGTCGACGACAGTGCCGACGAGGTCGACGGCTCCATTACCGCCACGCTCGGGACCGGCACCGGTTACACCGTACACAGCACTGACAACACCGCCACGGTCACCGTCGCCGACAACGACGTCCCGGTAGTGAGCATTGCCGCGGCAGACCCCACGTCCATCACCGAGGGCGGGACCGCGACCTTCAACCTCAGCGTCTCGCCCGCGCCGGCGGTCCAAACTACCGTCAACGTCAGCGTTGCTGACAGCGGCGACTTCGCCACCAGCGGCCAAGCCGGCACGCGCACGGTAACCATCGCCGCCAACGCCAACACCGCCACCCTCACCGTCACCACCGACAACGACGGTGTCGACGAGGTCGACGGCTCCATTACCGCCACGGTCAAGGCCGACACCGGCACCGACCCCGACTACACCGTGGACAACACCAACCACACCGCCACGGTCACCGTCGCCGACAACGAGGCCCCGGTGGTGAGCATCACCGCGTCCCCCACGTCCATCACCGAAGGGGCAAACGCAACCTTCACGCTCACCACCACCACCGCGCCGACGAGCGACCTCGACGTCAACGTCAACGTCAGCCAAAGCGGCGACTTCGCCGACAGCAGCGATACCGGCGATCGCACCGTGACCATCGCCGCCAACGCCACCACCGCCACCTTCACCGTCGCTACCGTCAACGACAGCGTCGACGAGGTCGACGGCTCCATTACCGCCACGGTCAAGGCCGACACCGGCACCGACCCCGACTACACCGTGGACAACACCAACCACACCGCCACGGTCACCGTCACCGACAACGAGGCCCCGGTGGTGAGCATCACCGCGTCCCCCACGTCCATCACCGAAGGGGCAGACGCGACCTTCACGCTCACCACCACCACCGCGCCGACGAGCGACCTCGACGTCAACATCAACGTCAGCCAAAGCGGCGACTTCGCCGACAGCAGCGATACCGGCGATCGCACCGTGACCATCGCCGCCACCACCAACAGCGTCACCTTCACCGTCGCCACCGACAACGACAGCGTCGACGAGGTCGACGGCTCCATTACCGCCACGGTCAAGGCCGACACCGGCACCGACCCCGACTACACCGTGGACAGCACCAACCACACCGCCACGGTCACCGTCGCCGACAACGAGGCCCCGGTGGTGAGCATCACCGCGTCCCCCACGTCCATCACCGAAGGGGCAAACGCGACCTTCACGCTCACCACCACCACCGCGCCGACGAGCGACCTCGACGTCAACGTCAACGTCAGCCAAAGCGGCGACTTCGCCGACAGCAGCGATACCGGCGATCGCACCGTGACCATCGCCGCCACCACCAACAGCGTCACCTTCACCGTCGCCACCGTCAACGACAGCGTCGACGAGGTCGACGGCTCCATTACCGCCACGGTCAAGGCCGACACCGGCACCGACCCCGACTACACCGTGGACAGCACCAACCACACCGCCACGGTCACCGTCGCCGACAACGAGGCCCCGGTGGTGAGCATCACCGCGTCCCCCACGTCCATCACCGAAGGGGCAAACGCGACCTTCACGCTCACCACCACCACCGCGCCGACGAGCGACCTCGACGTCAACGTCAACGTCAGCCAAAGCGGCGACTTCGCCGACAGCAGCGATACCGGCGATCGCACCGTGACCATCGCCGCCACCACCAACAGCGTCACCTTCACCGTCGCCACCGACAACGACAGCGTCGACGAGGTCGACGGCTCCATTACCGCCACGGTCAAGGCCGACACCGGCACCGACCCCGACTACACCGTGGACAACACCAACCACACCGCCACGGTCACCGTCGCCGACAACGAGGCCCCGGTGGTGAGCATCACCGCGTCCTCCACGTCCATCACCGAAGGGGCAAACGCGACCTTCACGCTCACCACCACCACCGCGCCGACGAGCGACCTCGACGTCAACGTCAACGTCAGCCAAAGCGGCGACTTCGCCGCCAGCAGCGATACCGGCGATCGCACCGTGACCATCGCCGCCACCACCAACAGCGTCACCTTCACCGTCGCCACCGTCAACGACAGCGTCGACGAGGTCGACGGCTCCATTACCGCCACGGTCAAGGCCGACACCGGCACCGACCCCGACTACACCGTGGACAGCACCAACCACACCGCCACGGTCACCGTCGCCGACAACGAGGCCCCGGTGGTGAGCATCACCGCGTCCCCCACGTCCATTACCGAAGGGGCAAACGCGACCTTCACGCTCACCACCACCACCGCGCCGACGAGCGACCTCGACGTCAACGTCAACGTCAGCCAAAGCGGCGACTTCGCCGCCAGCAGCGATACCGGCGATCGCACCGTGACCATCGCCGCCACCACCAACAGCGTCACCTTCACCGTCGCCACCGTCAACGACAGCGTCGACGAGGTCGACGGCTCCATTACCGCCACGGTCAAGGCCGACACCGGCACCGACCCCGACTACACCGTGGACAGCACCAACCACACCGCCACGGTCACCGTCGCCGACAACGAACCCCCGGTGGTGAGCATCGCCGCGTCCCCCACGTCCATCACCGAGGGGGCAAACGCGACCTTCACGCTCACCACCACCACCGCGCCGACGAGCGACCTCGACGTCAACGTCAACGTCAGCCAAAGCGGCGACGTCGCCGCCAGCAGCGATACCGGCGATCGCACCGTGACCATCGCCGCCACCACCAACAGCGTCACCTTCACCGTCGCCACCGTCAACGACAGCGTCGACGAGGTCGACGGCTCCATTACCGCCACGGTCAAGGCCGACACCGGCACCGACCCCGACTACACCGTGGACAACACCAACCACACCGCCACGGTCACCGTCGCCGACAACGAGCCCCCGGTGGTGAGCATCGCCGCGGCAGACCCCACATCCATCACCGAGGGCGCGACCGCGACCTTCACGCTCACCACCACCACCGCGCCGACGAGCGACCTCACCGTCAATCTCACCGTCACCGACAGTGGCAAATTTGCCAATGATGGCCAGGCTGGCGAGCGCACCGCGACTATCGCCGCTGGCAAGACCTCCGGCACCCTCACCGTGACCACCGACAATGACGATGCCGACGAGGTCGACGGCACCATTACCGCCACGGTCAAGGCCGACACCGGCACCGACCCCGACTACACCGTGGACAACACCAACCACACCGCCACGGTCACCGTCGCCGACAACGAACCCCCGGTGGTGAGCATCGCCGCGGCAGACCCCACGTCCATCACCGAGGGAGGGACCGCGACCTTCACGCTCACCACCACCACCGCGCCGACGAGCGACCTCACCGTCAAGGTCACCGTCACCGACAGTGGCAGATTTGCCAATGATGGCCAGGCTGGCGAGCGCACCGCGACTATCGCCGCTGGCAAGACCTCCGGCACCCTCACCGTGACCACCGACAACGACGATGCCGACGAGGTTGACGGCACCATTACCGCCACGGTCAAGGCCGACACCGGCACCGACCCTGACTACACCGTGGACAGCACCAACCACACCGCCACGGTCACCGTCGCCGACAACGAGCTCCCGGTGGTGAGCATCGCCATCGCCGCAACAGACCCCACGTCCATCACCGAGGGACAGACCGCGACCTTCACCCTCACCACCACCACCGCGCCGACGCTCGGTATCACCGTCAAGGTCAACGTCACCGACAGCGGCAACTTCGCCAACCTCGGCCAGACCGGCGAGCGTACGGTGATCATCGGCGCCGGCAAAACCACCGGCACCCTCACTGTGTCTACCTTCAACGACACTGTCGACGAGGACGACGGCACCATTACCGCCACGGTCGGGAACGGCACCGGCTACACCGTGGACACCACTGCCAACACCGCCAAGGTTGACGTCGCCGACAACGAGCCCCCGGTGGTGAGCATCGCCGCGGCAGACCCCACATCCATCACCGAGGGCGGGACCGCGACCTTCACCCTCACCACCACCACCGCGCCGACGGCCGACCTCGACGTCAACGTCAGCGTCACCGACAGCGGCGACTTCGCCACCAGCGGCCAGGCCGGCGACCGCACGGTGACCATCAAGACCAACACCAAGAGCGTCACCTTTACCGTCGCCACCGTCGACGACAGTGCCGACGAGGTCGACGGCACCATTACCGCCACAGTCAAGGCCGACACCGGCACCGACCCCGACTACACCGTGGACAGCACGGCCAACACCGCCACGGTCGCCGTCGCCGACAACGACGTCCCGGTGGTGAGCATTGCCGCGGGCACCTCGCCAATCACCGAGGGGGCAAACGCGACCTTCAACCTCAGCGTCTCGCCCGCGCCGGCGGTCCAAACTACCGTCAACCTCACCGTCACCGACAGCGGCAACTTCGCCGGCAACAACCAGACCGGCACGCGCACCGTGACCATCGCTGCCAACGCCACCACCGCCACCCTCACCGTGACCACCGTCGACGACAGTGCCGACGAGGTCGACGGCACCATTACCGCCACGGTCGGGACCGGCACCGGTTACACCGTACACAGCACTGACAACACCGCCACGGTCACCGTCGCCGACAACGACGTCCCGGTGGTGAGCATTGCCGCGGGCACCTCGCCCATCACCGAGGGGGCGAACGCGACCTTCAACCTCAGCGTCTCGCCCGCACCGGCGGTCCAAACTACCGTCAACCTCACCGTCACCGACAGCGGCAACTTCGCCGGCAACAACCAGACCGGCACGCGCACCGTGACCATCGCCGCCAACGCCACCACCGCCACCCTCACCGTGACCACCGTCGACGACGGTGCCGACGAGGTCGACGGCACCATTACCGCCACGCTCGGGACCGGCACCGGTTACACCGTACACAGCACTGACAACACCGCCACGGTCACCGTCGCCGACAACGACGTCCCGGTAGTGAGCATTGCCGCGGGCACCTCGCCCATCACCGAGGGGGCGAACGCGACCTTCAACCTCAGCGTCTCGCCCGCACCGGCGGTCCAAACTACCGTCAACCTCACCGTCACCGACAGCGGCAACTTCGCCGGCAACAACCAGACCGGCACGCGCACCGTGACCATCGCCGCCAACGCCACCACCGCCACCCTCACCGTGACCACCGTCGACGACGGTGCCGACGAGGTCGACGGCACCATTACCGCCACGCTCGGGACCGGCACCGGTTACACCGTACACAGCACTGACAACACCGCCACGGTCACCGTCGCCGACAACGACGTCCCGGTAGTGAGCATCGCCGCGGGCACCTCGCCCATCACCGAGGGCGCAAACGCGACCTTCAACCTCAGCGTCTCGCCCGCGCCGGCGGTCCAAACTACCGTCAACCTCACCGTCACCGACAGCGGCAACTTCGCCGGCAACAACCAGACCGGCACGCGCACCGTGACCATCGCCGCCAACGCCACCACCGCCACCCTCACCGTGACCACCGTCGACGACAGTGCCGACGAGGTCGACGGCACCATTACCGCCACGCTCGGCACCGGCACCGGTTACACCGTACACAGCACTGACAACACCGCCACGGTCACCGTCGCCGACAACGACGTCCCGGTGGTGAGCATTGCCGCGGCAGACCCCACGTCCATCACCGAGGGGGCGAACGCGACCTTCAACCTCAGCGTCTCGCCCGCACCGGCGGTCCAAACTACCGTCAACCTCACCGTCACCGACAGCGGCAACTTCGCCGGCAACAACCAGACCGGCACGCGCACCGTGACCATCGCCGCCAACGCCACCACCGCCACCCTCACCGTGACCACCGTCGACGACGGTGCCGACGAGGTCGACGGCACCATTACCGCCACGCTCGGGACCGGCACCGGTTACACCGTACACAGCACTGACAACACCGCCACGGTCACCGTCGCCGACAACGACGTCCCGGTAGTGAGCATCGCCGCGGGCACCTCGCCCATCACCGAGGGGGCGAACGCGACCTTCAACCTCAGCGTCTCGCCCGCACCGGCGGTCCAAACTACCGTCAACCTCACCGTCACCGACAGCGGCAACTTCGCCGGCAACAACCAGACCGGCACGCGCACCGTGACCATCGCTGCCAACGCCACCACCGCCACCCTCACCGTGACCACCGTCGACGACGGTGCCGACGAGGTCGACGGCACCATTACCGCCACGCTCGGGACCGGCACCGGTTACACCGTACACAGCACTGACAACACCGCCACGGTCACCGTCGCCGACAACGACGTCCCGGTGGTGAGCATTGCCGCGGGCACCTCGCCCATCACCGAGGGGGCGAACGCGACCTTCAACCTCAGCGTCTCGCCCGCACCGGCGGTCCAAACTACCGTCAACCTCACCGTCACCGACAGCGGCAACTTCGCCGGCAACAACCAGACCGGCACGCGCACCGTGACCATCGCCGCCAACGCCACCACCGCCACCCTCACCGTGACCACCGTCGACGACGGTGCCGACGAGGTCGACGGCACCATTACCGCCACGCTCGGGACCGGCACCGGTTACACCGTACACAGCACTGACAACACCGCCACGGTCACCGTCGCCGACAACGACGTCCCGGTGGTGAGCATTGCCGCGGCAGACCCCACGTCCATCACCGAGGGGGCAAACGCGACCTTCAACCTCAGCGTTTCGCCCGCGCCGGCGGTCCAAACTACCGTCAACGTCAGCGTTGCTGACAGCGGCGACTTCGCCACCAGCGGCCAAGCCGGCACACGCACCGTGACCATCGCCGCCAATGCCACCACCGCCACCCTCACCGTGACCACCGACAATGACGATGCCGACGAGGTCGACGGCACCCTTACCGCCACGGTCGGCACCGGCACCGGTTACACCGTACACAGCACTGACAACACCGCCACGGTCACCGTCGCCGACAACGACGTCCCGGTAGTGAGCATTGCCGCGGCAGACCCCACGTCCATCACCGAGGGCGCGACCGCGACCTTCAACCTCAGCGTCTCGCCCGCGCCGGCGGTCCAAACTACCGTCAACGTCAGCGTTGCTGACAGCGGCGACTTCGCCACCAGCGGCCAAGCCGGCACACGCACCGTGACCATCGCCGCCGGCGCCACCACCGCCATCCTCACCGTGACCACCGTCGACGACAGTGCCGACGAGGTCGACGGCACCCTTACCGCCACGCTCGGCACCGGCACCGGTTACACCGTACACAGCACTGACAACACCGCCACGGTCACCGTCGCCGACAACGACGTCCCGGCGGTGAGCATCGCTGCGGGCACCTCGCCCATCACCGAGGGCGGGACCGCGACCTTCACGCTCACCGCCTCGCCCGCGCCGGCAGTCGACATTACCGTCAACCTCACCGTCACCCAAAGCGGCGACTTCGCCGACAGCGGCGAGATCGGCGAGCGCACGGTGACCATCGCCGCCGACGCCACCACCGCCACCTTCACCGTCGCCACCGTCGACGACGGTGCCGACGAAGTCGACGGCTCCATTACCGCCACGGTCGAGGCCGACACCGGCACCGACACCGGCTACACCGTAGACAGCAGTGCCGACACCGCCACCGTGGATGTCGCCGACGACGAGCCCCCGGTGGTGAGCATCGCCGCGGACACCTCGCCTGTCACCGAGGGCACGGACGCGACCTTCACGCTCACCACCACCACCGCGCCGGAAGCCGACCTCGACGTCAAGGTCACCGTCACCCAAAGCGGCGACTTCGCCGGCAACAACCAGACCGGAGAGCGCACGGTAACCATTGCGGCCGGCGCCACCACCGGCACCCTCACCGTGGCCACCGACAATGACGATGTCGACGAAGTCGACGGCTCCATTACCGCCACGGTCGAGACCGGCGCCGACTACACCATAAGCAGCGAGGCCGGCGCGGCCACGGTGGATGTCGCCGACGACGAACCCCCGGTGGTGAGCATCACCGCGGACACCACGGCCATTGACGAGGACACGGACGCGACCTTCACCCTCACCACCACCACCGCGCCGGAATCCGACCTTGACGTCAACGTGACCGTCACCGAGAGCGGCAGCTTCGCCGATAGCGACCAGACCGGCTCGCGCACCGTGACGATCGCCGCCGGCGCCACCACCGCCACCCTCACCGTGACCACCGACGACGACAATGTCGACGAGCTCGACGGCGCCATCACCGCCACGGTCGAGACGGGCGCCGACTACACCGTCGACGGCGATGCCAACACCGCCACAGTCGCGGTCGCCGACAACGACGTCCCGGTGGTAAGCATCGCCGCGGACACCTCGCCCGTCACCGAGGGCACGGACGTGACCTTCACGCTCAGCGTTTCGCCCGCTCCGGCGGTCGACCTCAGCGTCAACCTCACCGTGGCCGAGGGCGGTGACTTCACCGCAAGGGGCCAGCTCGGCGAACGCAGCGTGGCCATCGCCGCCGGTGCAACCACTGCCACCCTCACCGTCGCCACCGTCGATGACGAGACCGACGAGCCTGGCGGCACGGTGGCCGTCGCTCTGGGCGCAGGCACCGACTACGTTGTGAATAACGAGGCCAGTACCGCCACCGTCACCGTCAACGACAACGACGACCCGGCGAGCCCCGACATCCCGGTGGTGAGCATTGCCGCGGACACCTCACCCGTCACCGAGGGTACGGCCGCGACCTTTACGCTCACCGCCTCGCCCGCGCCGGCGAGCGACCTCAGCGTCAACCTTGCCATCACCGACAGCGGCGACTTCGCCGACAGCGGCGAGACCGGCGAGCGCACGGTGACCATCCCGGCCGGCGCCACCACCGCCACCCTCACCGTGGCCACCGTCGACGACGAGTTCAACGAGGTCGACGGCGGCATCACCGCCAGCTTGGCCGCGGGCGCCGGCTACTCGGTCCACAACACCGACCACTCCGCCACCGTCACAGTTGCCGACAATGACGCACCGGTGGTGCGCATTGCCGCGGACGCTTCGCCCATAACCGAGGGCACGGACGCGACCTTCACGCTCAGCGTTTCGCCCGCTCCGGCGAGCGACCTCGACGTCAACCTCAGCGTCACCGACAGCGGCGACTTCGCCGACAGCGGCGAGACCGGTGAGCGCACGGTGACCATCGCCGCCGGCGCCACCGCCGCCACCCTCACCGTCGCCACCGTCGACGACGAGACCGACGAGTCCCACGGCACGTTGAGCGCCGCCCTGGCCGCGGGTACCGGCTACCTCGTGGACAGCGTGGCCGGCACCGCCACGCTCACCGTCAACGACAATGACGATCCGTCGGACCCCGACACTCCGGTAGTGCGCATTGCCGCGGGCGCCTCGCCCGTGACCGAGGGTGCGGACGCGACCTTCACGCTCAGCGCCTCGCCCGCGCCGACGACCGACCTCAGCGTCAGCCTCACCGTCACAGACAGCGGCGACTTCGCCGGCAGTGACCAGACCGGCGAGCGCACGGTGACCATCCCGGCCGGCGCCACCACCGCCACCCTCACCGTCGCCACCGTCGACGACGCGGTCGACGAGTCCTACGGCACGCTGATCGCCACCCTGAGCGCGGGCAGCGGCTACTCGATGCACAACACCGACTACACCGCCGCGGTCACCGTCAACGACAACGACGACCCGGCGAATCCCGACACTCCGGTGGTGAGCATTGCCGCGGGCGCCTCGCCCGTGACCGAGGGCACGGACGCGACCTTTACCCTCAGTGTCTCACCCGCACCGACGAGCGCCCTCAGCGTCAACCTCACCGTCGCCGACAGCGGCCGCTTCGCCGACAGCGGCCAGCTCGGCGCGCGCACCGTGACCATCCCGGCCGGCGCCACCACCGCCACCCTCACCGTCGCCACCGTCGACGATGCGGTCGACGAGTCCTACGGCACGCTGAGCGCCGCCCTGGCCTCGGGCAGCGGCTACTCGGTGCACAACACCGACTACATCGCCTCAGTCACCGTCAACGACAACGACGACCCGGCGAACCCCGACACTCCGGTGTTGCACATTGCCGCGGACACTTCGCCCATTACCGAGGGCGCGGACGCGACCTTTACGCTTAGCGCCTCGCCCGCGCCGGCGAGCGACCTCAGCGTCAACCTCACCGTCATCGACAGCGGCGACTTTGCCGACAGCGGCCAGACCGGCGCACGCACGGTGACCGTCCCGGCCGGCGCCACCACCGCCACCTTCAGCGTCGCCACCGTCGACGACGAGGTGGAAGAAGCCAACGGTACGCTGAGCGCCGCGCTTGCCGCGGGCAACGGCTACTCGGTGCACAACACCGACTACATCGACACGATCACCGTCAATGACAACGATGGCGGCTCGGTGGGCCCCGCTCCTCCGGAGGGGGCGGATGCGGCGAAGGCGGCGCTTGCGGAGATCGCCCGGGCCACGCTGATGGGGGCCACCGAAGTCATCGGGCGGCGTTTCGATGAGACGCGCGGCGGAAGCGAGCTGACCCTGGCGGGCTGGCGCGTCGGCGGTGCGGGGCAAGTGCAAGGCGACGCGTTGAACCGGCTGCGCGGAAGCGACCCGTGGGAGCCGCGGGACGACTACCAGAGCCACGCGTTGGACGATGCGACCCTGCTTCGCGGCAGCGCGTTCGCGCTGTCTCTCGGCGGAGACCGCTTGGGAACGGGACCCGAACTCACATTCTGGGGCCGAGGTGAGGGAAGACATTTCGAGAGCCGGGTGGACGGCGTCCTCCATGAGGGCTCGCACGCAGCGCTGTGGCTCGGCGCCGATGCCAGGCTGCGCGAGCGGCTGATGACCGGTCTTGCGGTTTCGGGGAGCCGGGGCGAGGTGCGTTACCAACTCGACGGGGGAGAGAACAAGGTCGAGACCGTGCTGAACTCGCTGTGGCCCTACTACCGTCTGGAGACGCCGGGCAGCGGCGTGGTCGGCCTGATGCTCGGCGCCGGACTCGGCGAGGCGGAACACCGTGGGCCGGACGGGCAGAAGACCAGGGCGGATCTCGACATGCTGGCGGGCGCGTTCGAAGTGCGCTGGCCGGTCGCTCGACAGGGAGACTTCACGCTCTCCGGTATCGGCGACGGCGGCGTGGTGCGGATGACCACCGACGGCGAAGCGGGCACCACGCTTGCGGACCTGGATGTCTCGGTGTGGCGTCTGCGCGGCGGCGTGGAAGCCCGACATCAGGGCCTGGCGATGGCGGGACTGACGCTTGCGCCACGCGGCTCGCTGGCGCTTCGACTGGACGGCGGCGACGGAGTGACGGGCCAGGGTCTGGAGTTCGCAAGCGGAGTCAGCCTGTCCACACCAGGTGGGCGCTTCGCGCTGGATGCACAAGCGCACTGGCTGGCGCTGCATTCCGCCGAGGACACGAAGATGTGGGGAGCGAGCGTGGAAGCCCGTCTGGCTCCGGAAGCGGGCGGGCGCGGCCTGTCGTTCTCGCTGGGCCCGAGGCTGGGAGCGCGACGCGACACGGGGCTGGCGAGCGAGAGCGTCTTCGGCGAAGACCACCTCGCGCCCCTCGATGCGGCCTCCCCCTCCCTCTCGGCGCGTGCGGGCTATGGCTTCACGGGACGCAGCGGGCTGCTCACGCCCTTCGCCGAGTTCCATGCCGGCGAGGACGCCTCCCGGCGCCTCGGGCTCGGCATGGAGTACGTGATATCGAAGGGTCTCGACATCCGCCTCGCGGGCCAGCGCTACGCGTCCGAGGGCACGGACCCCGCATACCGCATCGACCTGGACCTCAACCTCGGCTTCTGAACCACCCCGCGCGCCGGCTCCGATCGGATCCGGCGGAGACCGACGATGATCAGCGGGAAGAAGGCTCGCCGCAGCACGGAGTGGTTCGGCAAGGAAGGCAAGGACGGCTTCCATCATCGAAGCTGGATGAAGAACCAGGGGCTGCCGCATCATCTCTTCGACGGCCGGCCGGTCATCGGCATCTGCAATACCTGGTCGGAGCTCACGCCCTGCAACGCCCACTTCCGAGGGCTCGCGGAACGGGTGAAGCGCGGGGTGTACGAGCAGGGGGGCTTCCCTCTGGAGTTCCCGGTGATGTCGCTCGGCGAGACCCTGATGCGGCCGTCGACGATGCTCTACCGCAACCTCGTCAGCATGGACGTCGAGGAATCCATTCGCGCCAATCCCCTCGACGGCGTGGTGCTGCTCGCCGGCTGCGACAAGACCACCCCCGCGCTGCTCATGGGTGCGGCGAGCTGCGACCTGCCCTCGATCGTCGTCTCTGGCGGTCCGATGCTCAACGGGCGTTTCCGCGAAGAACAGATTGGCTCCGGCACCCATGTCTGGAAGTTCGAAGCCATGGTGCGCGCCGGGGACATGTCGATGCGGGAGTTCATGGACGCGGAAGCCTGCATGTCCCGCTCCGTCGGGCACTGCATGACGATGGGGACCGCTTCCACGATGGCGAGCATGGCGGAATCGCTCGGCATGGCGCTGCCCGCGAACGCGGCGATCCCGGCCGCGGACTCCCGGCGCAATGTGCTCGCCCACATGGCGGGCCGTCGCATCGTGGAGATGGTGGAGGAAGACCTCACCATGTCGAAGATCCTCCGGCGGGAGGCATTCGAGAACGCGATCCGCACCAACGGGGCGATCGGCGGCTCCACCAACGCGGTCGTGCACCTCCTGGCGCTCGCCGGGCGGATCGGCGTCGACCTCACCCTCGACGACTGGGACACCCTGGGTCGCAACGTGCCGTGCATCGTGAACCTCATGCCTTCCGGCAAGTACCTGATGGAGGACTTCTTCTATGCCGGCGGCCTGCCGGCGGTGCACCGGGAGCTCGCCGAGGCCGGGCTGCTCCACCGAGACCTGATCACCGCCAATGGACACACTCTCTGGGAGAACGTGAGGGAGGCCCCGTGCTGGAACCGCGAGGTCATCCACCCTCTGTCCAGGCCCTTCAAGCGACACGGCGGCATCGCGGTGCTGCACGGCAATCTCGCGCCCCAGGGCGCGATCCTCAAGCCCTCCGCCGCCACCGACTCGCTCATGCGCCACCGCGGGAGAGCGGTGGTCTTCGAGGACATCGACGACTACAAGGCGCGGATCGACGCCCCCGATCTGGAGGTCGACGAGACCGACGTGCTGGTGCTGAAGGGCTGTGGGCCGAAGGGTTATCCGGGTTTCCCGGAGACCGGGAACATGGGGCTGCCCGCCAAGATCCTGAAGCGCGGGGTCACCGACATGGTGCGCATCTCCGACGCCCGCATGTCGGGCACCGCGTTCGGTACCGTGGTCCTGCACACCGCGCCGGAGGCGGCGGACGGCGGCCCGCTCGCCCTGGTGCAGAACGGAGACGAGATCGAACTCGATGTCCCCGCCCGCCGCCTGGTGCTGCACGTGCCGGAGCAGGAACTCGCGCGGCGCCGCGCCGCGTGGCGTCCTCCCGCGGCACACGGCGAGCGGGGCTATCTGCGCCTGTATCTCGATCACGTCATGCAGGCCGACACCGGCGCGGATCTGGACTTCCTCATCGGGAGCAGTGGCGCCGACGTGCCGCGGGAGAGCCACTGAGTCCGGAGTCGACTCGATCCGCCTCCGCGCCCTCTTCGCCCCGTGGCGCTTCACCGCCCCGGGCGTGGTGTGGCCGGGCCCGGCGATCCGCATAGAATCTCCCGCGACGCCCAGCGCGGGGGCGCCGATTCGAGTCGAACACCCAAAAACCCATGCTGATCGCCACCGCCGGACACGTCGACCACGGCAAGACGATGCTGGTGCGGGCGCTCACCGGCGTGGACACGGATCGCCTGCCCGAAGAGAAGGCGCGAGGTCTCAGCATCGATCTCGGCTTTGCCTACCGGGAGTCCGGCGCGGGGACCACGCTCGGGTTCGTCGATGTGCCCGGGCACGAGAAGTTCATCCGGAACATGGTGGCCGGCGTCGCCGCCATCGACTTCGGACTCCTGGTCGTCGCCGCCGACGACGGCGTGATGCCCCAGACCCGCGAGCATCTGGAAATCCTGCAATTGATGGGGCTGGAACGGGGCGCGGTGGCGCTGACCAAGATCGACCGGGTGACGCCCGAGCGCACGGAGGCGGTGAGCGCCGCGCTTCGCGCCCTCCTCGCTCCGACCACGCTCGCGGGCGCCCCGATCCTGCCGGTCTGCGCCCTCACGGGAGAGGGCGTCGAAGCGCTTGCCGGGCTCCTGGTGCAAAGCGCCGCCGCCCTCCGGGCGCGCAGCGACCAGGGCAACTTTCGTTTCGCAATCGACCGCGCGTTCAGCGTCGCCGGAGCGGGAATGGTCGTGACCGGCGCCGCCTTCGCCGGCCGGGTCACGGTGGGAGACCGGCTCCTTGTGCAGCCCCAGGGAATCGAGGTGCGGGTCCGGGGGATGCAGGCCGGCCACCGGGAAGCGCGTGACGGGCGTTGCGGAGAACGCCTCGCCCTCAACCTGAGCGGGGCCGGGCTCGCCCGCGGCCGTCTCCACCGCGGCGACTGGGTGGTGGCCGAGACCCTGGATCGCACCACCCGCCGAATCGACGCGGGCGTGCACCTGCTCGCAAGCGAGAGTCGGCCGCTGCGCCACTGGACCCGCGTGCACCTGCACCTCGGCGCCGGGTTCACCAGTGCTCGCGTCGCGCTTCTCGGGAAGCGCGAGCTGGCGCCCGGCGAGAGCGCTCTCGCCCAGCTCCATCTGCAAGAAGCCACCCATGCCGCCGCCGGCGACCGCTGCATCCTCCGGGACCAGTCGGGACATCGCACCCTGGGCGGCGGCCGCGTTATCGACCCCTATCCGCCCGCCCGGGGCCGGGCGCGTCCGGAACGCCTTGCCGCCTTGCGCGCGCTCGACACCCGGGACGACGCGAGGGCGCTCGAATCCTTGCTCGAGTGCAGCCACGAGGGATTCGATCTCGCGCAGTTCACGGCCGCACGCAACCTCGAACCCTCTCGGGCGGAACGCCTCTTCGAAGAATCGGGAGTGATCGAGGTCCGGGGGACGCGGAGCACGCTGGGACTCTCCGGACATCGCTGGGAAGAGGTGCGCGGGAGCCTCTCAGGCGCGCTGGGCGAGTGGCATGCCAGTCACCCGGACCACATCGGCCCGGACGAAGGCACTCTGTGCGCGATGGTGGCCGACCGCGTCCCGCGTCGCCTCGCATTGCCGGCGCTGCGCGCCCTGATCCGGGAAGGCCGGATCGTCCGCGACGGCCAGTCGGTCCGGCTGCCGGACCATGCTCCGCGACTGAGCGGCGAGGACGCTCGGCTCTGGCGGGCGATCGCATCGCAAATCGGCCCCGGCGCCACGAAGCCACCGGTGGTGAGCGAACTGTCGGCGCGGCTGCGCGTCGACAAGCCCGCCCTGCTCGCCTTTCTCAAGCGATGCGTGGGGCGCCGCCAGCTCGTTCGGGTGGCCGACAATCGCTACTTCCATCCCGGAGCGCTCGCATCTCTCGCCCTTATCGCCGTCGATCTGGGACGGGACCATCCGGATGGACGTTTCGACGCCGCGTCCTTCCGGGATCGTTCCGGGATCGGGCGCAACCTCAGCATCCAGGTCCTGGAGCACTTCGATGCGGCGGGGTTGACCCGGCGTCTGGGCGACCGGCGCATCGTGGTGGGCTCTCCGGTGGAGATCTTCGGCGCGCTCGGAGAGTGAGCCGGGTGTGGCGCCGCGTGCCGGAACTTGCCCGGACCATGCGCCGATAAGTCCACGGACTGCGCTCCGGTCACCGCCGGCGCGACACCTGCGAACGCTATCGCGACCCACGCCACCGGAGAGTGAACCCGTAGGCGGCACGCCATACCCAAAGCGTGCCCGAGCCGTACTCCGGTCACCGCCGGCGCGACACACGCCGCAAGTAGTGGGGTAAAGTGCGCCCCGATCGCGTATCTCCGGCGCCGTCGAAGACCGGAAGAAGACGCGAATTGGTCGGTTTTCGCGACACGGAAGTGGATCGGGTCCGGTGGCCCGCGCGGACTTCAAATCCGTTGGGACGTGTCAGACGCGTTCGGTGGGTTCGACTCCCACCCTCTTCCGCCACGCCCTCGGCGTCGGCGTCCGATCCGGGCCACGCTGAAGATCTTTGGTACAGCGTCCTCGCCGCAAGACTGGCGACGACATGTGGATCGGGGAGACCGGTAGCGCCAGAGCCACTTTCCGCCGTCCGGGCCAAGCCCCTCATCCCCGGGAGACAAGATGGTCCGCTCCGCTTTCTCTACGGCTTCGAAGTAGCCAGAGTGGGGTTTACCCGACGGAAGGCGAGTCGGACGCTGGAACAGGGGGTTGATGCAAGTGAGGGCGGCGTGGTCCTCGACCCACAGACGGGGAGACTCCTCGACCTCCGACCCTCGCCCAGATAGCCGGCCTCGTGACGCATAATGGAGGGGCCACTTCGTTCGAGCGAGAACCAACATGTCGGAACTCAGAATCATCTCCGCCGACTCCCACGTGCAGGAGGATCCCCTCCTGTACCGCGAGCGCGTCCCCCGCAAGTACCGCGACCGGGTCCCGCACCTGGAGGTGCGCGACGGCGCGCGCTACTACGTGACGGAAGGAAAGAAGGCGCGCCGCCTGGACATCGCGGACAGCGTGGCGACGAGCGAGGATCGCGAGCGGGAGTTCCGCTCCGACCCCAGCGGTGGCCGCGATCTCGACCGGCGCATCGAGGACATGCGCCGCGACGGAGTCGACGCCGAGGTGATCTACGCGAACGAGACCCTGTCCCTCTACCTGTCACCGGATCCGGAGTACCAGATGAGCGTGGCAAGGGCCTTCAACGACTGGGCGATGGAGCTCTTCGGACCCCATTCGGACCGCTTCGTCCCGGTGGCGGCGCTGCCGGTGTCCGACATCGGCGCCGCGGTAAAGGAGGTCGAGCGGCTCGCGCGCCTCGGCTATCGCAGCGCCAAGATTCCGATCACGGTGCGGGATCTCCCCTACAACCGCCCGGAGTACGAGCCACTGTGGGCGGCGTTCGCGGATTGCGGAATGGTTCTGGCGCTGCATGCGTTCACGAACGACCACGACCTGTACCCCGAGGACTGGGGGGAGCAGGACGGGATGGGGGGCGCTCTGGACTTCATGGTCATGCGCATGGCCGACGGGATGAGCCCCATCTCCCTGCTCATCAGCGCCGGGGTGCCGATGCGCCACCCCAAGCTCAAGTTCGTCGTGGTGGAGTGCGGCGCCGGATGGCTCGCCTGGCTGCTCTACGCCCTCGACGAGCAGTACGAGAAGAAACACATGTGGATCCAGCCCAAGCTCGACCTGCGCCCCAGCGAGTACTTCGCGCGCCAGGGCTATGTGACCTTCGGAGACGACCCGAGCGCGCTCGGCAACCTGGACATCACGGGCGCGGGAAACCTCATGTGGGGCAGCGACTATCCCCACGACGAGGGCACCTTCCCCCACTCGCGCGCGGTGATCGAGCGCACTTTCGAGGGGGTGCCGGAGGAGGCCAAGCGGCGCATCGTCCACGACAACGCGGCCGCCCTCTACGGTTTCGACTGAAGGGCGGCGAGACCGGCGCGGAAGCCGGACATGAGTTCCGGACGCGTCCCGGGAGCTCCGCGATCCTGGACATTCCACCGTGACGGCGCCCGGCCCACGCGCACTCGATTGACAGCCGGATGAAAGCGGGCGGGGACTCGGCGCCGGTGCCGCGCCCGGTCGACACCGATGTGGTCCTCGTCGGCGGGGGCCACAGCCATGTCGAGGTGCTGCGCCGCTTCGCCATGACCCCGCCGCCCGGCGTGCGAGTCACCCTGGTCAGTAGGGACCTGCTCACCCCCTACTCCGGAATGCTGCCGGGGCTCGTTGCCGGGCGCTACCGCCACGAGGAGGCGAACATCGACCTGCGCAACCTCGCGAGCTTTGCCAGGGCCCGCCTCTACCACGGAACGGCGCGGGGACTCGACCTCGAACGCGGACTGGTACGGGTCGAGGGGCGCCCGCCGGTGGCTTTCGACCTCCTCTCGCTCGACATCGGCTCCCTGCCCGCCCACGGACACATCGACGGTGCGGCCGAGTGGGCGATCCCGGTCAAGCCGGTCGACGTTTTTCTCGAACGTATCGCGGCGCTGGAGGAACGGGTTCGGTGCGAGCGCGCTCCCCTTCGCCTGCTCGTCATCGGCGCCGGCGCGGGCGGGGTCGAGCTGGCCCTCGCCCTCAACTGGCGCCTGGGGAGCGTGGCGCGCTTCGAGCCGCCCCGGATCACCGTCGTCTGCGCGGACTCCGAAGTGCTGCCGGGACATGGAGCGGGAGCCCGGCGCCGCCTGTGCGAGGCACTCTCGGTCGCCGGTATCGCGCTTCGCCGCAATCACCGGGTGAGCGCACTGTCCCAGGGCGAGGCGAGGTTCGAGGGCGCCGCGCCCATCGGCTTCGATGTCGCGGTGCTCGTGACCCACGCTTGCGCTGCTCCCTGGCTCGCCGACACCGGCCTCGAGCTGGACCCGGCGGGATTCGTGCGGGTGCGCGACACGCTGCAGTCCACGTCTCACGCCAACGTATTCGCGGCCGGCGACGTCGCCGGATTCGCCTCGCAACCGCTTGCGAAGTCAGGCGTGTACGCGGTGCGGGCCGGTCCGGTGCTCGCGGAGAATCTGCGAAGAGTGGCCACGGGCGAGAGCCCCAGGCCCTTTCGCGCCCAGCGCCGCACGCTTGCCCTGATCTCCACCGGCCGCCCCCACGCGGTGGCTTCGTGGGGCGGCCTCGCGCTCCAGGGCAAGTGGGTGTGGCGGCTCAAGGACTGGATCGACCGACGCTGGATGCGCCGCTACCAGGAACTGCCGTCAATGAGCGCCCCCGCCCCCGAAGTCCCGGGCGAGGCGGGGCCGGCCGATGCGATGCACTGCGGCGGTTGCGCCGCCAAGCTGCCGAGCCCCGTGCTGCGCGCGGCACTCGCTCGCATCGACCCGGGAACGCAGTCCGGGGTGATCGTCGGCCTGGGCACGCCCGACGATGCCGCGATCCTGGAGACGCCGCCCGGCGCCCTCCTCGTGCAGTCGGTCGATCACTTCCGGCCCTTCGTGGACGACCCCTACGTCTTCGGCGGGATCACCGCGGCGCACTGTCTGAGCGACCTCTTCGCGATGGGCGCCCGGGCCCACTCCGCGCAGGCGATGGTGACCCTGGCCTACGGGCGCGCCGACAAGCAGGAAGAGGAGTTGTTCCAGCTCCTGTCCGGCGCGACCGAAGCCCTGCGCGAGGCGGGCGCGGCGCTGGTGGGAGGCCACACCGGAGAGGGTCCCGAAGCCTCCTTCGGACTCGCGGTGAACGGATTCGTCGCTTCCGGCGCGGTGCTGCGCAAGGGCGGGGCCCGACCCGGAGAGCGTCTCATCCTCACCAAGGCGCTCGGCACCGGGGTGATCCTCGCGGCCGACATGAGGGCCCGGGCGGGAGCGGGGACTCTTCAGGGCGCGCTCGCCTCGATGCGGCTCTCGAATCGCGGCGCGGCGGAAGTGTTCGCCGCCCACGCAGCGGGCGGCTGCACCGACATCAGCGGCTTCGGGCTGCTCGGCCACCTCGTCGAGATCCTGGAAGCCTCCGGCGTGCGCGCGCGTCTGGAGACCGCTCGCCTTCCCCTGCTGCCCGGCGCGGAAGAGCTGCTCGAAGAAGGTTTCCGCAGCACCCTGCACCCCGGGAACGAGGCGTTCGCGGCACGCCTTCGCCGCCACGACGCCGCCTCGGCGCACATTCCCCCCATCCTCTACGACCCCCAGACCTCCGGAGGACTGCTCGCCAGTGTCCCCGCGCAGTGCACCGGCGCGTGCCTGCTTGCGCTGCGGGCGGCAGGCTACGACGCCGCGGCGACGATCGGCGAGGTGCTGCCGGGAGGGGACGGACCTCTCGTCGAGCTCGCCTGAGAGACCGCGCCGCGGCGCGCGACGCCTCACCGGCCGGGACGCACGGTGCCAAGCCGCCGCTGCGTCACGCGGGCCCCTGCGGAAAACCGAAAGGGGCCAGCGGAAAGCACCAATTTTCCCTTTCCCTTGCCTGGGGCATAAAGCGTCTCGAAGGCTCGCTACCAGCGATGCTCGCGGCAAGGAGAACACCATGAACCATCAACACCGATCCCTGGCGGGAACTCACCAAACAGCGACGGGCGTCGCCGTCTTCCCGGGACTCATTGGGTTGACGGAGCCGCTGACCGATCTGGTCTCCGGAGCGATCGCCGCATTGCGCGGGCTGCGCTCAAGCCTGCGGGAACAGGCGGAGCGTCGGCGCACGCTCGATGTCCTCAATCGTCTCGACCGGCGCATGCTCGCCGACATCGGCCTGGAGCCGGGAGACCTGAACGAGGTGGCGGGCCGCAACCTCCCCCTCGACGAACTCGCTCGGCGCCGCCGTGCAACTTCGCCGCGGCGCAGCGCGCGTATCGACACCGTGGCGGTCCCCCGGCATCCCGCCGTCAATGACGAGCACTTTCGCCTCGTCGCCTGACCCCCTCCTCACAGGCGCCGAGACGAGAGCCCCCTTCCGGCAACGGAAGGGGGCTCTTTCCTTTCTGGACCATGGACGGAGTGCCCGAACGAGACCGGATGTCGACCCTGACGTCTCGAACAAGACCGGGAACAATGCGGCAAACGGGACGAGATGCCCGCGCGGTCGCAGCGCCTTCGCCGCGCTTGCGGACATGAGGCGCTCTCCTTGGCGCAGCCTTGAAACACGAGGGCGGGCCGGACGGCGGGTCTGGATCATTCGGCCCGGCTCGGCGAGCATTGCCGAAGCATCACTTCGATCTCGCGACGTCTACGACTTCAGCGTCTTACGCTCCGTGCGCCCCGCTACCACGGTATCCTGACGCCCGAAGCGACTTAAAATTGGTGAAACTCTCAGGCCCCGGGAAGCGACCCCCGATTCGCTTTCGGCGCTGATGACCATTTTGGAGACTATGGGAGAGACTTGAACGTGCAAGCCAACAACACCCATCGTGTCGACACGAAAGCGCTCGACATCGAAGAGATCGTCGATCTGGAGCGCTACCCACTGGACGATGCGCCGCGAGCGAGCGCCTTCGCCCGCGAGTGCGCGGAGCGTTTCGAGCAAGACGGGGTGTGCCTGCTTCCCCGCTTCCTGCGCAAGTCGGCACTCGCGCGGGCGGAGGAGGAGACGAGCGCGCTCCTCGACAAGACCTTCTACTGCCGTAACACCCACAACGCATATCTCGAAGCGGATTCGGATCCCAGGTTTCCGGCGCACCATCCGAGAAACCGCCTGCTCCACACCGCGGTCGGGTCCATCGCCAACGACTACCTGCCGCCGAGCGCCGTCCTCTCCCGCCTGTACGAGTGGGATCCTCTGCTGCGCTTCATCGAAACGGTGACGGGCATGCCCCGCCTGCATCGTTCCGCCGACCCGCTCGGTGCGCTGTCGGTCAACGTCTACGAGCCCGGTGGCGTCCATCAGTGGCACTTCGACGAGAGCCGTTGCAGCATCACCCTCATGCTGAGGCCGGCGCAGAGCGGAGGGCATTTCGAGTACGTGGCGGGAGTGCGAGACGACGACGACCAGGGTTACGCCGAGGTGGAGCGCATCCTCGACGGCGAGGGGGAGCCCGTCCACATGCCCTTCGAGGCCGGCACCCTGTCGATCTTTGCCGGCCATCACACCCTCCACCGGGTGACTCCGGTCGGCGGGGGCCACCACCGCCTCGTCGCGGTGCTGTGCTACAACCGCGAGCCCGGGGTCGCCAACAGCGACGAGGTGCGCAAGTTTTTCTGGGGGCGCGTGGGCTGAGTCATCATTGACTCGCCCCCGGCGAGCCTTGATCCTTGCGGTGGCGAGGCGCCTACCATGCCGAGATCAAGCCACCGCAGCACCGGCATCACCGCGCGGAACCCGCCGCGTGTCCGCGGCGTTCGCCTCGCGTTCCCCTCCCCGCCGCCATGTCTCGACGATGTTCGCCACCGCGGACACCGACTTGCCGTGGCAGCGGGCCGTACGCACACCAGGCAGGCGCGCGACGGCGAGCCGAGGACGGCGCGGGCCGACGACGGCGCTTGCGTGAACACCCCCTCCCGAGGTACTCCATGACCGATACCGCCACCCTTCGCAGACAGGACAACTTCTACCTCCACCCCTGGGAGAACATCGAGAAGCTCGGCTCGAACGAGCGCACGATCATCAGCCGCTCCGAGGGGATCTACGTCTACGACAGCGAGGGCAACCGGCTCATCGACGGCCCGGCGGGCATGTGGTGCGTCAACGCGGGGCACGGGCGCCGCGAGATCGCCGAGGCCATGGCCGGGCAGGCGGTGGAGATGCCCTACTTCTCGCCCTGGTCGGTCGGCACCCCTCCCTCCGGCGCGCTCGCGGAGAAGCTCGCGGAGCTCTCCCCCGGAGACCTGAACCACGTCTTCTTCACCACCGGCGGCTCGACCGCGGTCGACTCCGCGTTGCGCTTCGCGATGTTCTACAACAACTACCGGGGGCGTCCGGAGAAGAAACACATCATCTCGCGTCAGGACGCCTATCACGGGAGCACCTACCTGTCGGCCTCCGCTTCCGGCAAACCCCGGGACAAGACCTACCTCGACTTCGAGACCGGCTTCGTCCACCTCATCCCCTCCCCTCATCCCAAGCAGCGTCCCGCCGGCATGTCCATGGACGCGTTCCGCGACGCGAAAGTGGCGGAGCTCGAAGCCGAGATCCTGAAGATCGGGGCGGACCGCGTCGCCGCGTTCATCGCCGAGCCGATACTGGCCTCCGGCGGAGTGGTGGTGCCTCCTCCGGGCTACCACCGCGCCTGCCTGGAGGTGTGCCGCCGCCACGACGTGCTCTACATCTCCGATGAAGTGGTGACCGGCTTCGGGCGCCTGGGCCACTTCTTCGCCTCCGAGCCGGTCTTCGACATCGTGCCGGACATGATCACCTGCGCCAAGGGCCTCACCTCGGGCTATGCGCCGCTCGGCGCGCTGCTCATCTCCGACCGGCTTCTGGAAGAGGTGCGGGGCGAGGGGGCGGTGTTCTCCAACGGCTTCACCTACTCCGCCCACCCGGTGTCCTGCGCCGCCGCGCTCGCCAACATCGAGATCATGGAGCGAGAGCAGATAATGGGGCACGCGCGGAGCGTCGGCGCCTATCTGCAGGAGCGACTGCGCACCCTCGAGGAGCTGCCGCTCGTGTCGGAAGTGCGCGGCCTCGGCCTGATGGCATGCGTGGACTGCGCGATCCCGGGCCATGAGACCCTTGCGGCGGAGTACGACTTCGGCGCTCGCATCGACCGGCACTGCCAGCGCCTCGGACTCATCGTGCGCCCGATCTACAGCATGTGCGTGATGTCCCCGCCCCTTGTCATTACCCGCGATCAGGTGGACGAGATGGTCTCGATTCTGCGCCGGGGGATCGAGCTTGCCACCGACGAGCTCCGGGCCGAGGGCATCTGGACCTGACGGCGCCGAGGCCACGCGCGGCGCGCGCCGTCATGAGTGCGTAGCGCCCAGAATCTCTTCGAGCGCATGGCAGAAGCGCCGCATCGAGGCGTCGTCCGGAGGACAGCCGATACGCAGGCAATCGCCAAGAAGGGGATGACCGGAATAGCCCTTGACCACAATGCCGCGCGCGGCGAGCGCCTCGAACAGCGCGCCGGCGTTGCCCATTCGGGCAAACACGAAGTTCGCCTGCGAAGGCCATACCTCGGCGCCGGCGCCGCGGAGCAGCTCCGCAATGCGAGCCCGGCGCTGTTTCACCGCCGCGACGTAGGCGCGCTTGAAGGGCTCTCCGATATGCAGCCAATGCTCCGCAATCCACAGGGAGACGGTCGACATCGCGTAGGGACCGCCCGCCGCGCGCAGGCGGGAGATGACCTCGGGGTGACCGCACGCATAGCCGATCCGAAGCCCGGCGAGGCTCCAGGCCTTGGACAGGGTGCGCAGCGCGACCGCGTGCTCGTATTCGAGCGCCACCGTGGTGAGGTCGACGTCCGCGAAGTCGGTGTAGGCGAGGTCGACCAGCAGCAGCTTGCCCCGGGAAGCCTCGGCCACCGCCCGCAGATCGTCCTCACGCATCGCCATCCCGGTGGGGTTGTGGGGGGTGATGACCGAGACCACGCCAGTGTCCGCGTCGATCTTCCGCCGTACCTCGTCGACCGGAAAGGGGCCCTCCATCCAGGGGTAGGGCTCGAGCGAAGCCCCGGCCATTACCCCACACTTTCCGATCATCTCGAATCCGGGATCGGCGAGGATCAGGTTTCGGCCCGGCTCGAGATAGGCACGGCAGGCCCGGTCGATGGCCCCGTCCGCCCCGGCCGTCACCAGCACCTGCTGCGGCGAGATCCGATGCCTCCCCGCGAGCAGCGCCTCCAGCGCCCGAGAGTCCGGGTAGTGATTCACCACCCCCCGCGCGCGTGCGGACATCGCCTCCAGGAGCATCGCCGGCGGTGGCGGCCCTTCGCTCGCATGCAGTCGCATCGTCACCGGGTGACTGCCCGACGGGGGGCGGTGGGGTTGCGCATCGGCGACACAGGCGGCGGGAACGGGAAGCGACATCGGATGTTCCTCAGGCAACGGGGCGATCCGCACGGATGATGATGACATCGGTCCCACCGGATGCCCGCACCGCCGGCATGCCCGCCCCGGGCGGCGCGAGGACGACGGTACGGGAATCGGTGGGCATTGGAAGCGTCCTCGGTGGGCGCTCCTTCGCCGCCACCTGGAAATCAAGACGCCGGCCTCGAAGCCGGCGTCTTGACTGGGTTCATCCGGTCCGAACTGGAGTGAAGTGCCAGCCCGCCCCGGATCTCCTCACCGGATGCGGATGGCGTCGGCGGCGCGGCGCGGCTGCGCCTTCATGGCGGCAATCCTGCGGATGGGTTGTATCGCCTGTCAAGACCCGAACAGGATCGGGTCATCGACAAGCGAGGGCTCAGGCGATCGCGCCTGCCCTCGGCCAGAATTCCCCCTCCCGGGGGTTGACGAACGACACACGAATCAGGGCAATCCACAGTCACCCGGAACAATTCTCTTGAGAAGCATCATGACGCTTCGGAAAAGCACCGAGACATCCCCGGATCCTGAACCGGTCGTGATCGTCGACAACCTCTGTCGACCGAGCAGTCCATGATGGTTCCTGTCTTCACCGTCCCGGTCCGTCGTCACATTCATCGTCGCGCAGGGTCATTTCATGTGGTACTGGCGACAAGTTTTGTGAGAAGGTATATCCATTGACCGTAGCGATTCGGACTACGTGCGCGACCAGCCCGCAGACCTCACCGATTTTCGACCGCTTCGGGCGTCAACAAGATGTCGTGGTAGCAGTAAGCACGAAGCGAATGACGCGCTACGGCGAGCCGGATTCAGGCGAAGCGCCAGTGGCGCGAAACGGTCGGCGAGCAGACGAGCCAGGGATGGTTTTCCCGGCCGGAAAGCTTCGCCCACGGATAGTGGAGCGCGGCAGGTGGCCGAAGCGAGGTCGTTGCGGCGCGACGCAGTTCAACCCGCTGACACGAGCATGTTGGCGTCCACGAGTTGAGAAATCGGTGAAACTTGCGGGCTCGACCTGCGATCATCCCTGACATGCGTTCCCTCCATATCCCTTCCGCCCATCCCGCGCCTGCCTCCCGCTGCGAGCGAGGAGTCGCGCCATCCCCGCCACGGGAGCCGACAAGGAGCCCCGCCGTCATCGCCTCTTCCACTTTCCCCGAATGGACGCGTCGCCTGTCTCATGAAACGCACGGGCGCCGCGCTTCGCCGGGAAGGCGGGCTTCAATCAGGTCGCGGACCCGTCCCGAACGACCCGCCACGGTGGCCCTTCATCCTCCGAACCGAGCGGCGCATCGTGGCGAAACCTTGCAGCCGGAGTGTGCCGGCTAGTGCGGGATCTCCCACCCCTGGAGTGTTTGCGTTTCTTCGAGGCGGCCGGCCGGCGCGAGAGCTTCACCAAGGCCGCCGAGGAGCTTGACGTCACCCCGGCCGCGGTGGCGCACCGCATCAAGGTGCTGGAGCAGCATCTGAATGGCTCGCTGTTCGAGCGGCGTCGCCGCGGCGTGAGTCTCAATACGCACGGCAAGGCGCTGCTTCGCGAGGTCCAGCACATACTCGCCGACATCCACGACGCCACGGAGCGCTATCGCAGCGAATCGGTGCAACGACGCATCCGGATTTTCTCGGTCGAGTCCGTGGCCGACAAGTGGCTCGTTCCGCGGCTCGGGGCGTTTACGGCATCTCATCCGAACGTTGCGATCGTTCTGGAGACCAACCACCGTCTGATCGATCCGACCCATCGAGACTTCGACGCCTGGATAACCTGCGAGCGCCAGTCGAGGGAGTCTGGACTGGACACTGCCCGCGTCCACGGAATGATGGTGGAAACACTCTTCGAAGAGCTGCTGCTTCCGGTATGCAGTCCGCGTCTCCTCGAGACCCGTGGCCGCCCCCCGCAGCCCTCCGATCTCGATGGCTGGCCGCTCCTCTACGACCTTGAATGGGATCTCGCCTGGCATGAGTGGTTCGAGACTCAGGGAGCGCCTCCCCCGAACATGTCGGCGGCCAGCGGCTTCCGCGACTACGGCATGATGGTCGACGCGTGCATCCAGGGCCTGGGCGCGGCGCTTGGGCGCACGAAAGTGCTGGAGTCCGAGCTCGCGCGGGGGGCTCTCGTACCGATGTTCGACCGCAAGCACGCACTCCCCGCGCGCTGTTTCCTCGTAACGACCGCGGACTCCAGACGAGTCCCGGAAGTACAGGCGTTCAGAAACTGGACCCTTGCCGAGGCCCGCTCCGAGCGCCGGCCCGGAGTCGCGGTCGGGGTGGGCTGAGAACACACCTCTACCCGCTCCACCCCCCTTCCATTCCCACGCTCCTGATCCGGGGGGACGACGACGCCAGCGGCGCTTCGTCTGTTACCGGCGCGCTTCAGAATCCGTACTTGTCGCGGTAGGCGGACCGGGCGGCGCGAAAGCACGCAAGCGGCGCGCGCAGAGTGCCGGCGCCGATCTGCCCCACCCCGTTTCGACCGGCGAGACCGGCATCGATCACCGGAACGATGCCGGTCTCGACGACCTTGAATACGTCCACCCCGGTCGGAGAACCCCGATACCCGAAGTAAGGTATCCGGTAGTCGTCACTCTCGCCCGCCACAATCTCGTACATGGCAAGATTCTTCTCGATCATCGCCTGCGGCGATCCTCCCTGATAGGCCTGCAGGGGGAATGCCGCCGCCTGCGCGAAACCTCCCAGGCCTACCGTCTCGGTGATATGGCTCTCGCCCCCGATCCACTCCACATCCTGGTCCGTGAACCCCTCGAAGAGCTTCACGTCGGCATCCGCGGGCGGGCCGCGGAACCACTCGTCGCCCATGCCGCCGACCCGGATCGAGAAATCGTTGCAGTTGATGGTCATGGCGGTCATGACGCTCGACCCCTCGACCCCGTGCGCCGCGTCCGCGGTGCACTTGGCCGCGGCCATCGACAGGCGCAGGAAGAAGTAGTCGCTCTGCTGGAGGAAGGCGAGCATCTCCTTCACCTTGCCGCCATGCTTCGAATGGAGATCGACGAGGTGGGGGGTGAGCGCCCGGCCAAAGAGCAAGGTGGCGGCGGTGTTGCGGCTGTGACACTCGTCGCCCATGTGCAGGGCCCGCGCGATGAGGGGCTTCAGCGCGATGCCGCCCGAAGCACGCACCGCATCGCCGATCACCGGGCCGGCGACATCGCGGAGGAAGTCGAGCGCATCGCGGACCTCGTCGTCGTAGACGCCGTAGTTGAGGCGCCGCCGGGACTCTCCCTCGTAGAAGTTGCAGAAGCCCCGGTTGCCGAAAGCGCGGTTCTCGACCACGAAGACCGGCATGGACGCGGTGTAGATGCCCGCCACCGATCCCACGCAGCCGTGGTGGTGGCAGGCCCCGATGCGGATCTCGCCGGATTCGAACTTCGCGGCCGCCTCCCGCGGGTCCGAGGCCAAGCCCTCATAGACCGCGCCGTAGAGGAGCGAGCGGCGCTGTCCGCCGCGATACTCGCTCCAGGGAAGCGGGGCGCCCGAGGTGAGCACGGTGTCGGGATCGAGGCCGGGAACCACTTCCCCGGCCGGGCGCACGTCAACCAAAACCGGATCCGCCCCGTTCAGGCGGCGCAGGGTCTCCGCGTTCGCCTCCTGGCGCTGTTGCTCCGTCATGTCTCCCCTCGCATCGCGCGTGGCCGGCTCACCACAGCCGCAGGTATTTGTCGCGTTCCCAGCGCGTCACGTCCAGGCAGTACTCCCTCCACTCCGCCCGCTTGTACGCGAGGAAAGTGGCATGGAACGCCTCTCCCAGGACCTCGCGCGCCAGCTCGTCGCCTTCGAGCTCGTCGAGCGCGTGCCCCAGGGTGCGGGGCAGGCGCGTCACCCCGCGCTCTGCAAGCTCTTCGTCGCTGTAGTGGTAGGTGTTGTACTCGACCGGCTCTCCCGCATCGAGGCCGTCGCGGATGCCTCGCAACCCCGCGGCGAGCACCATGGCGGTGGCGAGGTAGAAATTGCAGGCGCTGTCGGCCTGGCGTACCTCCAGGCAGCGGCGATTCATCGGCAGGCGCGCGATCAGGGTGCGATTGTTGTGCCCGTAGGCCCGGTACACCGGCGCCCAGGACATCTCGCGCATCCGGCCGTATGGCTCCATGCGCTTGTAGGAGTTGGTGGTGGGGCACGCCAGCGCGGTGATCGCGCCGGAATGCGCGAGCACTCCGGCGGTGAAGCGGTAGGCGAGCTCGGTATAGCCCCGCCGGTGAGGCGAATCCTCGATGCGGGGCGCCGCGAAGAGGTTTTCGCCCGTCGCGACGTCCGCGAGGCTCACGTTCAGATGGGCGCCGGAACCGAAGGCGTCCGACCAGGGCTTTGGCATGAAGGTCGCGATGGCGCCCAGACTCCGGGCCACGTGCTTGGCCATGAGCCGGAAGAGGATCATCCGATCCGCCATCGCGAGGGCGTCGGTGTAGCCGAAGTCGAACTCGTACTGCCCATCCCCGCCTTCGTGATCGAAGGAGTAGACGCCCCAGCCGAGCGCGTTCATGTACTCGACCATCGGCGCGAGGAAGGCATCGGCCTGTATCGTCGCCTCCAGGTCGTAGCCGCGGGTCGGCAGGTTGACGGTGTCGTCCGCCACGAAGGGGACCCACTCGCCCTCGACCTCCCGAAGCACGTAGAGCTCGGGCTCGACCCCCATGTTCATGATGTAGCCCTGTTCCTGCGCCCTTGCGATCTGGCGCCTGAGCACCGCGCGGGAGTCGTGGTCATAGGGCTCGCCCTGGTACTCGAGATCCGCCATGGCGAGCGCATAGCGCCGGTCCCAGGGGAGAACGGTGAGGGTGTCCAGATCCGGTCTTCCCACGCACTCGTCTTCATTCGGGCCGAGCGGCCCCATGCCTTCGAGCGCCCCCACCGTGTAGAGCTCCGAGCCGGCGAGGTAGCTGTCGAAATGATCGACGGGCACCGCCTTCGACTTGGGCACTCCGTGGAGGTCGACATAGGCTCCGAAGAGGGTGGTGACACCCTCCGCCTCGAGGGCTTCCCTGGTGCGGGGAGAGTTCATCATGTCCAGAGCCGGGTTCCTTGCCGAGTCCGCGAATCGCGGGTCAGAGGATACTTGCGTGCCCCCCGCAATCAACCCGTGGCGACGCGGCGGGCGGGCCTCGCCGGTGTCGGGGGCGGGGATTTGTACTAGACTCCCTCGCCGCACCCGCAAACGAACCGGGAGGTAGACGATGCTTCGACGTGGAAACGGACCCTTGGCGCCGCACGACCGGAGTGCGCGACGCATGGACCGGCGGCGCTTTCTCGCGAATGCCGGCGCTGGCGCCGCGGCGCTCGGTCTCGGGAGCGCCGCCCTGCCCCGCCTCGCGCTCGGAGCCGAGGCGATGAGCTTTCTCACCTGGTGCGACCACATGGACCCGCGCCTCATCGGGGGCTTCGAGGCGATGACCGGCGTCAAGGTGAACGCCAAGAGCTACGAGGGCACCGGAAGCGCGCTCGCGGTCAAGGACCAGTCGCCGGCCGGGGACTGGGACCTCTTCTGCATCGACTTTCAGGACACCTCCATGGTCGCCCAGCAGGGCTACCTCGCGGAGCTCGACGACGCCCGCGTGCCCTGGGATCAGATCTTCGACGGCATTCGCAGCCAGCCCCATACCTACACCGACGGGAAGCTCTACGGGATCCCCGACAAGTTCGGCTACTACGGGGTCGCTTACGACAAGACCCGGATCGATCCGGCGGATGCCAGGTCCACCGAGATCATGTGGAACCCGAAGTACGAGGGCCGCATCGCGGTCTACGACTACTACTTCCCGATCATTCAGCTCGTCGGCCTGTCCCAGGGGATTGCTCCCCAGGACATCACGGTGGAGAACCTGGAGTCGTCGATTCGCGAGCCGCTCCTCGCGCTCAAGGCGCATACCCAGGTCGTGGGCGACATCGTCACCGTCCTGAACGCGCTCCACGCCGAGTCGGTGGACCTCATCATCGGCGGCGCCGAGTGGTCGGTGGCCCTCGACATGGCCACGAACCCCTCCCTCGACTACAACGTGTTCGACGAGGGGGCGCTGCTCTGGAACGAGGGCCTGTCCATCTTCATCGACTCCGAGCGCAAGGACGCCTGCTGGCAGTTCATCGACTGGACCCTGTCGCCGGAAGGGCAGCGCTATCTCGCCACCTCGGAGTGCTTCTGGGGCAATCCGGTGCGCAAGGACACGCCGCTGACGGAGGATGAAGCGAAGATCCTGCGCTGGGACCAGCAGGTCGCGATCCTCGCCAACGCCTATCCGTCGACGATCGGCGCTCCCGATCTCGACGCCGCGATGCTCGACCTGTGGCAGGAGTTCCTCGCGACCTGAACGAGACCGCGAAGGGACCGGGGCCGGGGCCCGGACGATGAGCGACTCCGCCGCGTCCGGGCCACGACTGCGCTTCGCGCAGTGGTCCGTCGCTCCCACGCTGCTGTGGACGCTGCTGCTCTTCGCGGCGCCGCTCGCCTTCATGCTGATGGTGAGCACCTGGAAACGCGTCCGCGGAAAGCTCGACCCCGCGTGGACCCTCGACAACTACGAGAAGATCTTCTCCAAGAGCTACCTCCTCGACGGGTTGTTCAACTCGATCGAGGTGTCGCTCACCGTCGTTGCGATCAGCGTGCTCGTGGCCTACCCGCTCGCCTACGTGCTCGCCTACCGGGTGCCGGCGCGCTGGCGCAAGCTGCTGCTCGTGCTGATGATCCTGCCCTTCTGGACCTCTTATCTCGTGCGCTCCTACGCGTGGTCGGTGGTGCTCGGCGACAACGGCATCATCAACTCCGCCCTGCTCGCGATCGATTTCATCGATGCCCCCTTGCAGCTCAACTATCGCCGGGGAGCGACCGTGCTCGGCTTCGTCCACTTCTTCACCATGCTCCTCACCCTCACCATCTACGCCAACCTGATTCAGATAAATCCGTCGTACCGGGCGGCGGCGGCCGATCTCGGAGCCTCCAGACTCCAGGTCTTCCTGCGGATCACCCTGCCGCTCAGCGTTCCCGGGATCATGGTCGGCGCCTTTCTCACCTTCGTGATCACCATGGGCGACTTCATAACGCCGCAGATCCTGGGAGGGGCGAACGAGCTGCTCCTGCCACAATCGATCATTCTGCAAATCCAGCGCGCCGCGGATTTCCCGATGGCCTCCGCGATGAGTGTCCTGCTCATGCTGACGGTAACCGTCGCGTACTTCGTCCTCGCCCGCTGGCTGCGCCTCGACCGGATGTAGCGCGTGAACCGCCTGCGCTTCGACCTCGGCTTCGCCTGGCTCGCGCTCGGCTACACCTTCATCTTCCTTCCCGTGCTGGTGCTGGTGCTGTTCTCCTTCACCTCACGGGACATCCCCCTGCCGCCCTTCGAAGGACCGAGCCTTCAGTGGTATGCGAGGATCTTCGGCAACGAGCGCATGGTGGACGCGCTCGTCAATTCCGTGGTGCTCGCGGGCGCCTCGTCGCTCGTGGCCACCGTGCTGGGATTCTTCGGCGCCTACGGCATCGCCCGGCGCCCGACCCGTTGGGAAGGGCTCATGCGCTACGTGATCATGGCGCCGATCACGGTCTCGTATCTCATCGTCGGCATGGGGCTGCTCGTGAGCTTCCACGTCGCGGGAATCCCCAAGTCGCTCTGGGCGGTGGGGGCCGGCCACGTGGTGATCAACCTGCCGCTGTGCTTCTCCATCATCCTCGCCGGCCTCGGTGAGCACCAGCGCAACCTGGAGCGGGCCGCCCACGACCTCGGCGCGAGCGAGCTGCAGGCTCTGGTGCGGGTCACCGTGCCCATCATGCTCCCCTCCATTCTCGCCGCGTATTGCCTGTCCTTCACCCTGTCGTGGGACGAATTCATCATCGCCTTCCTCCTCACCCGCTTCGAGGTGACTCTGCCGGTGCTGCTCTTCGAGATGCTGCGAGGAGGCAGCAGCCCGGAATTGAATGCGGCGGGGAGCGTGGTGTTCTGCATCTCGATGAGCGTGGTGCTCGTGGCGGCCGCGCTCACCCTCGGCCGGCGATCCGCGCGTAGCTGATCCGGCTCTCCCGGCCCGGGGCGAGCGAACCGATGCTGCGCGGATGCCGAGGGTGGCAAGGGCGTTCGCGCGTCGGGATGCGCGGACGACCCGCAACGCCACTGTCCCGCGCCCCGACCGGGAACGGCGCGGAATTGCGCCGGTGCCCGCGGAATTGCGCCCGGGGCGGCCAGTGGGTGGGAAGTGCGGCCCGGGGCGGAGAGCTCAGGGTGCGAGCAACACGAGGTCCTGGCGACGCACGAACACCTCGGACTCCTCGCCGGAATGCACGGGCCGCTCCACCGGCACCCGCAACAGGAGCTCCGTTTCGTCGTTTTGCGTCGAGACGGCGTGACAACGCCGGTGGGCGCCCTGGAACACCGTCTCACGGATCCTCACCCGCCCGAGCGAGATCGCATCGGGGGCCGCTTCCAGCCTGATGTGTTCGGGTCTCAGGGAAAGATGGACGCGCGCGCCATCCGCGGCCTCGCCCTCGACCGCCACTTCGGCAAGCGAGGTCCGCAGGCGCAAGAGGCCATCGCGCCGCCCGGAGACGACGGCCGACAGGATGTTGCTCTCGCCCATGAAGGTGGCCGCGAACAGGGTGGCGGGCGAGAGGTAGACCCGATCCGGTGAACCCTGATCTTCAATCCTTCCGTGGTTCAGCACGACGATCCGGTCCGCGATGTTCATCGCCTCTTCCTGGTCGTGCGTCACGTGCACGAAGGTGACGCCGAGACGCTTCTGCAGGCCCACCAGCTCTTCCTGCATCTGGCGCCGGAGGCTGAGATCGAGCGCGCCCAGCGGCTCGTCCAGGAGCAGCACGGTGGGCTTGACCGCGATCGCGCGCGCGAGGGCCACGCGCTGGCGCTGCCCGCCGCTCAACTGGTGGATGGCGCGGCGCCCGTAGCCCGGAAGCCCCACCAGCTCTAGGGCTTCGGCGACCCGGCGCCGCCGCTCCCCTCTGGGCACCTTGCGCATTTCAAGGCCGAAGCCGACATTGGTCTCCACGTTCATGTGAGGGAAGAGCGCGTAGTCCTGAAACACGGTGACGGTAGGTCGCCGCGACGCGGGCAACCTCGTGACATCTCTCCCGTCGATGCGTATCGCACCAGCGCTCGGGTCGACGAAGCCGCCGATCATCGAGAGGATCGTGGTCTTGCCGCTACCCGAAGGACCGAGCAGCACCACGAACTCCCCGCGCTCGATGGTCAGATCCACGGCGTCCACCGCCACCGTCTCGCCCCAGGTCTTGCGAACGCCGCGCAGCTCGACCAGTGCTTCGCCGGATCCCCTCCTTCGCGCCATTGCCCTCGCTTGATCGTCCCGAAACGCGTCCCTAGCATATTTGAGCGCAACGATTCCTTCCAACTTCCGGCACTCCCGACCGGTTCCCAGGAGGCGCCCATGTGCTCGGTTTGCGGCTGCAACGAGGCTCATTCCCACCCTCACCCTCACCATCAGGCCGGGCCGGGCCACTCCCACGATCCCTCCGTGGGCCATGACGCGGCCCACGCGGGCGCGGAGCATGCGCACTCGCATCACCACGACCATCATCACGGCCACTACGGCACGGGAGCGGCGGGTCTCTCGGTACCGGGGTTCACGCAGGAGCGCCTGGTCGAGATAGAAAGAGACATCCTCTCCCGCAACGATCTCGATGCCGCCGCCAACCGACGCCGTCTCGCCGAGCACGGCGTCGTCGCGCTCAACATGATGTCGAGCCCCGGCGCCGGCAAGACCACTCTGCTCGTCGAGACCATCGCAGCGCTCGGCGCGGAGCTCGCGATCGGCGTGGTGGAAGGAGACCAGGAAACCAGCAACGATGCCGAGCGCATCCGGGCCTGCGGGGCGCCGGCGGTGCAGATCAACACCGGGCGCGGGTGCCACCTGGACGCGCACATGGTCGGACACGCACTCGACGATCTGCCGCTCGACGCCGCGGGCGTGGTCTTCATCGAGAACGTGGGCAACCTGGTCTGCCCCGCCGCCTTCGATCTCGGAGAGACATCCCGGGTGGTCATCCTCTCGACCACGGAGGGTGACGACAAGCCGCTCAAGTATCCGGACATGTTCGCGAGCGCCGATCTCATGCTGCTCAACAAGACGGACCTGCTGCCCTACGTCGATTTCGACCCGCAGCGGGCGCTCGAGTACGCCCGAAGGGTCAATCCGGACATCCACGAGATAAGGCTCTCCGCGCGCAGCGGAGAGGGCATGGCGGCGTGGTTTGGATGGATCCGCGACCGGGTTGCGTCGCGGGCCCTGGAGGCGCGGGGCGCCTCGTCGCGGCGCGGGCCGCGACTCGATTCCGCCCATGCATGAGCTCGCGCTCGCCCGGTCCCTCATCGAGATGGTCGACGACTACGCGCACACCCACGGCGCGTGGCGGGTCACGCAGGTCAAGGTGCGCCTCGGAGTGCTCTCGGCCCTGACCCGCGCCCTGCACGTGAGCTTTCGCGCCGCTTCGCGAGGCACGCGCTGCGAAGGGGCGGAGCTCCACATCGAAGAAGTTCCGCTCACCGTGTACTGCCGGCACTGCGACGACGTCAAGGCGCCGAGCGGCCCCTACAACTTCCGCTGTCCGCGCTGCGGGCACGCCACCCCGAAGGTCGTGACCGGCCGGGAGATGCAGCTCGTCTCGATCGGTCTCGAGGATCACGCGCCCGCGGGGCGAAGCGGCCCCGAAGACCCCGCCTCGCGGGGCGGGACGGACGCCCCTCCGGGAACCTCCTCACTGGAGGCCCGAGCATGATCCGCCCTGACAACCCCTGGGCCTTCGTGCCGCACCAGCACCAGGGCCCCCACCGCGAACCCGAGCCGGACGCCCATATCCGTTCACCGACGCGTCACAACGCCGCGTTCAAGTCCGCCGGCATCATGACCTTCATGGGCGCGCCCTACTGCCCCCCGGAGCGGGACCGGATTCGCGAGGCGGGCGCCAAGATCTGCTTTCTGGGCGCTCCCTGGGATCTGGGCACCATCGTGCGCACCGGCACCTCCAGCGGACCTCAGGGCATCCGGGAAGCCTCCACCGCGTACTTCCCCTACATGTTCGAGTACGACGTGGACCTGATGACCTTCTTCCGCGTCGTGGACTGCGGGGACGTACCCGGCGTCCCCGGCAACAACGAGCTCTCCCAGCAGTACATCCGCGACTACGTGACCGAGTGCCTGGAAGGCGGCGCCAAGGTCATCCTGGTCGGCGGAGATCACTCGGTGCCGATCCCCGGCGCGCGCGCTCTGTCCGAGCATCTCGGCCGACACCGGCCGCGGGCGAAGATGGGCTACCTGCACATCGACTGTCATCTCGACGCCGCCGTCGACTGGGGCGGCAACGAAATCACCAACGCCTCGGGCCCGCCGAAGGCGCTGGAGCTCCCGAACTGCAACGGCGAGAACATGGCCCACATGGGCTCGCGCAACGGTCTCAATCCGAAGGACTGGATGGACTTCTGGGTGGACAACCGAATCCCGGTGCTGACCATGGCGGAAGTCGTCGAACGCGGGATCGACGCCTGCACGCGCGAGATATTCGACCGCGCCGCCGACGGCACCGAAGCCATCTACTGCTCCTGGGATACCGATTCGATGGACCATAGCTGCATGCCCGGGACCTCCTGTCCGGAGAGCTTCGGGATCAAGGCGCGCGAAGCCCTGCAGATCGCCCGTATCGCCGGGGAGTACGAAGTGGACGTGCTGGAGCTCGCGGAGCTCTCCCCGGTGTTCGATACCAGCCAGATCAGCACCAAGCTCGCCTGCAACCTCATCTATCACTTCCTGGGAAGCCGCGCCGCGACCCTGCGCCGCCGCAACGAGGCGCCGTAGCCTCCGCCCGCTCGACCAATACCGAAACACGCCCATGAACCCCGCCAAGGCATTCGCCCACCTCTTCTCCCCGCTCGCCGACGAAGACGCCGACAACTACCGCAACCCGGGACAGATTTCGTTCCTGCGCGCCCCCTTCGTCTCCGCCGACAGCGAGAAGTTGCGCGAGAGCGGCGCGGAGTACGCGTTCATCGGGGTGCCCTTCGACGAGGGCAACGTGGGCAAGCCGGGCTGCGAGGACGGCCCCCGCGACTTCCGGGTCGCATCGCTCGACTACTTCCCGTACTGGTTCGAATTCAACGTGGACCTGCACGGGTGTGCGGTGGACTGCGGCGATGTTTCGATGCCGAGGGTCAACCCCGAGCTCGCCCGCAAACGTATCTACGAAGCGGTGAGGACGGTACTCGACGCCGGCCTGAACCCGATCATCTGCGGCGGTGACCGGTCGATCTCAATTCCCGCCGCACAGGCGCTCTCCGACCATCTCGGCCCCGAGCGCCGCCTGGGCTACCTGCATCTGGGCGCGCACCTGGACTTCGCGGATCGGTGGGCGGGGGAATCGCACGTCAGCCCCTGCGCGATGGCGCGCATCACCGAGCTTGCGAACCTGGCGCCCGGGAACGTCGCCCACGTCGGCGCGCGCAACTCCTTCAACCCCAAGGATCACGTGGATCTGGCACGGGCGCGCGGCATCAAGTTCCATCCCATGCTCGAAGTGCTCGAACGCGGCGTGGACGAAGTCATGGACGAGGCGGTCGCCCGGGTGTGGCAAGGCACCGACGGGCAGTACCTCAGCTTCAACTTCAACGTCATGGACTCATCGTGCGCGCCCGGGGTCACCGCCACCGAACCCGGCGGCCTGGAGGCGCGCGAGATCATGCGGGTGGCGGCGAAGATCGCCGATGCGGGCGGCCCGAAGGTCATCGACGTCTCCGAGCTCTGCCCGATGTTCGATGTGAGCGGCTCCACCTCGCGCATGGCGGTGTGCGTGGTGCTGCGCATCCTCGCCGGCGTCGCGCGCAGCCAGGGCAAGACCCTGGACGACTCGCTCCGCCGCCCCGGATGGCGGCACGGCCAGTCCTGAGATGCCATACGCGCCCACCCGCGGACCACGCCTGCGGGACGCTCAGGCCAGGTACTTCTTCGGCACCGCCGCCCCCACCGTGTACTTCGGATCGACGAAGTTGCCGAGGCGCACCTTGCCGCACTGGCTCAGCATCATGTACGCGTCCCACTGATCGAACCCGTAGTCGGCCGCCATCCAGCGAACCAGCTCCCGATAGGCGATGCGCGCCGCGTCCTCCAGGGGTCGCGTGCTGCCGATCGTCATGATGAAGTCGTCGGCCTCCAGCCGTGGCCACTCGATCGGCCATCCCTTGATGAGGTCGACCGTGATCGTGGTGGTGGTGGGATACTCGACCGCCACCCCGCACACTTCCCCGTCGCCCTGACAGGCGTGGGCGTCGCCGATGAAGAGGCGCCCTCCCGGCGAGCGAACCGGCAGGTAGGTGACGGTGCCCGGTCCCATGTCGGGCAGGTCCATGTTGCCGCCGTGGTTGTCCGGGGTCAGCGAGTTGATGGAATCGATCTCCGGAGAGCAGCTCAGCGTGCCGATGTGGGGACGGTAGGGCAGGGTCACCCGGTCGCTCCAGTAGACATTGGTCTCGTCGAGTTCGATCTTGCGCACCTTCTCCGGCAGCGGCTCGTTGAGGGTCGCGGTGAGGGCGGTGCCCGTGAGCGCTCCGAACTCCTTGATCATGCAGCAGGTGCCCCGCGGATTGGGTCCTCGCGGCAGCATCTGTTCGATGTGAACGGCCAGCACGTCGCCCTTTACCGCACCGTCGACCATGATCGGGCCGCACTGCGGGTTGAGCCAGGGCATCTCCAGGATCTCCGAGGGCACGTCGCTCTCGCGAGTGATCTTTCCTTCGAAGGCGTCCCGGGTCTCCACCACCACCCGGTCCCCGGGCGCGATATGCAGGACCGGTTCGGAGTACGGGCCGATGGTGTAGTGGTAGGTGCCCTGCATCTCCTCGCTCAGGTGGTGGGTAACCCCGGAAGACCCTCCGCCGACCCCGCGCGCATACATGAGCGATCCACTCACCCACTCGTTCGGGTAGACCCTGGTGATCATTTCCATCGTGCTCTCTCCTCTCTCGACTCGAATGTGCGCCGGCATCGCAGTGCGCCCGGGCGCTGTCGTCTGGAACTCTCCCGACGCGAAGTGCGCATCGTCTACACCGCGAGGTACTCGGCGACCCGTTCGGTACTCGCAAGCTCGCCGCGGTCGAGCTTCGCCACCACCGTGCCCTTGTCGAGCACGTAGGCGCGCTGCGCAACGGTCTGCACGAGATCGATATTCTGTTCGACGATCAGCACGGTCAGCCCCTTCTCGCGATTCAGGGCGCCGATGAAGCCGCCGAGCTCCTGCACGACGCTCGGCTGCACCCCGTCGCTGGGCTCGTCCAGCAGCAGCAGGTCAGGCTCGTTGATGAGCGCGCGCGCGATGGCGAGCATCGCCTGCTGGCCGCCGCTCAGGGTCCCCCCCCGCTGCGCGAGCCGCTCGCGGAGAAAGGGGAAGTACCCGAACACCGCCTCGAAATCGAGCGCACGCCGGCTCTCGTTGACGAGCCCTCCCATGCGCAGATTGTCGCGCACCGTCATGTGGGGAAAGATGCCGCGCCCCTGGGGCACGTAACCGATCCCGAGGCGGGCGCGCCGGAACGCGCTCAGACTCGTTATGTCGCGTCCCTGGTACTCGATGCGGCCGCTGCGCGCGGACAGCAGGCCGATCAGCGTCTTCATGAGGGTCGTCTTGCCGACCCCGTTTCGCCCCAGCACGCTCACCACCTCGCCCGCCTCGATCGCGAGCCCGAATCCCTGCAGCACATCCCCGACGGCGTACCCGGAGCGAAGACCGGAGGCGGAGAGCATCACCATGCGACCTCCGTCTCCCTCATGCCTGCCCGAGATAGATGCGCCGCACATCGTCGTGCGCCGTTATCTCGTCGATGGAGCCTTCGGCGAAGACACTGCCCTGGTGGAGCACGGTGACCCGCTGCGCGACCTCGCGCACGAAGGCGATATCGTGCTCCACCACCACGATCGTGAGTCCGTCGCCGTTGAGGTACTGGAGCACCTTGGCGGTCTGGGTGGTCTCCTCGGGCGACATCCCCGCGGTCGGTTCGTCGAGCAGGAGGATATCCGGACCTCCCGACAGAACCATCGCAATCTCGAGCCACTGGAGCTGGTGATGAGGCAGCTCGCGCGCCGGCGTCTCCCAGTGCGCATCGAGACCGAACACCGAGAGCGCGTAACGGTAGCGCTCCTCCGATCTCCCGGAGCGGGTACGCGCCGTGCCCCCCATCGCGCCCATCGGCACGTCCAGATTCTGACGCACCCCGAGGTCGTGGAAGGCGCGGTTGGTCTGGAAGGTCAGCCCCACCCCGAGCCGCACGCGCCGGAAGCTCGGGAGCGAGGTCACATCCTGTCCCTTGACGAAGATGCGCCCCGAATCGGGCCGGTGAATGCCGCAGAGCAGCGCGAACAGGGTCGACTTGCCGGCGCCGTTGGGGCCGATGATGCAGCGCAGCTCACCCTCTTCGATATCGAGATCGACCTTTTCGGTCGCGACGATTCCGCCGAAGCGCTTGGCGAGATCCCGGGTCGCGAGGATGGCGTCAGGCGCGGTCATGGCAGGCTCTCGCTCACTTCCGGCGGAACATCCCGCGGAGCTTTTGCAGGCTGCCGCGGAGTCCGGTCTCCGCCAGCATGACCACGATGCCCCGGGGGAAGAAGAGCATGACGACCACCAGCAGAGCGCCGATGATGACGAGGGCGTACTGGTTCCCCGCCGACGAGAGGGAGTAGTTGAGCCAGTTGAGTGCGTAGGTGGCAATTGCGACGGCAAGCAGACTGGTGCGCCCGCCCACCGCGACCCAGATCACCGGAAGCGCGGCGCTTACGAGGCCGACCTGGGAAGGCGTTATGTAGTTCCCCCATTGCACGTAGAACAGACCGGAGATTCCGGCGAGCACGCTCGCCAGCACGAAGACGCCGAGCTGACGGGCACGAATGTCGTAGCCGAGCAGCTCCGCGCGCACGGGATCCTCCCGGATTGCGAGCATGACCTTTCCGAAGTGGGAGTTCACGAGCATGCGGCAAGCGAAGTAGCACAGCACCACGGCCACCAGAACGAAGTAGTAGAAGGCATATCCGTAAAAGACGAGGTTTCCGATCTGGAATGAGGGGATACCCGTCATGCCGTTGTATCCCCCGAGCTGGACATTGCCCACGCGCCACTGGTAGCCCGCGGTCTGGCCGAGAAAGGTCTCCAGCAGGAGTGTGAGCACCAGGGTCAGGATGGGCACGATCCAGGCCTGTACCCGGGCGTAGAACACGAAGTAGCCGAAGACGGCGGCGACGAGTGCGCAGGCGGCGAGCCCTCCCACCTCACCCCCGATGGGTCCCCAGCCGGTGCCCACGAGGTTGCCGGCGATGATCCCGTAGACATAGCCCGCAATGCCGAAGTAGGCCACCTGACCGAAGCTCAGTACTCCGCAGTAACCCCAAAGCAGACAGAGCCCCAGAGCCATGGGCAGATTGAGCAGATAGTAGGAGACGTTGTAGGCCTCGAACTCGCTCAGCCACAGGGGGCTCGCGAACAGGTAGAGGATGAGGATCGCGAATGCGGTCCAGAAGGGAGGCGAGCGGCCGATGTCCTCGGGACCGGTGGCGAGTCGGAACAGGCGCTTCATCAGGCGGTGGGCCGGGAGCGCCGGTCCGACCAGCGCTGGAAGTAGGCGGAGACGCCGTTCGGCATCAGCCGGATGATGATGAGCGCGGCAAGCAGCAGCGCCACCAGCCCGAGAAAGGCGCCGAGATAGAAGCCGACGGGGGTGCGCACCAGGGACAGGAGCACGCTGGAGCCGACCGCGCCGGCGATGACGTTGGACGCCCCGCCCACCACTACGGTGATGAACGCGGGGGCCACGAACTGCTGGCCCATGAAGGGCATGATGGAAGCGGTGGGGGCGAGAAGCGCGCCGCTGAAACCGGCGAGTCCCGCGCCAAGGCTGAAGGTGAGCATGTAGACGCGGCCGGTGTTAACGCCCAGCGCCCGCGCCATCTCGGCGTTCTGCATGGTGGCGCGCGCGTGCAGCCCGAACTCGGTGCGGTTGTAGAGCCACGCCAGTCCGACCACCGCGGCGACCGAGACCGCGATGAGGATGAGCCAGTACACCGAAAGCGAGTACTGACCGACGTCGATGGCGCCTCCCGGAATGGGAATGGAAGGCAGGAAGGGCCCCAGGACCAGGAAGGTCCCCTGGCTCAGGAGCAGGCTGATGCCCCAGGTGACCACCAGGGCGCCGAGCTCGCGCCCGTAGAAGCGGCGGACCACCACCCGCTCCAGGAGCGCGCCGAAGGCGCCGACCACGAAGAACGCGACCACGACGGCGATCGGAAAGGGGACTCCGAACTGGTAGGCGAGCGACGCCGTGTAGGCGCCCATCATCATCAGCTCGCCATGGGCGAGATTGATGATGTTCATCATCCCCAGGATGACGATCAGCCCGAGCGCGCACAGCAGCAGGAACGCGCCGTTCGTCCCGAACTGGTAGAGGATGCTTACGACGACGCCGAGATCTTCCATGAGTCTCCCGTTCGCCCGGACTGTGGCGGATCATGCAACCCGCCGCACGAAGTCTCGTTCATGCGGCGGGTTGCGGCACCCGATGGTTGCGTCGGAAAAGGCCCCTATGACATCCCGAACATCGAGAAGTAGGGATCCTCGTCCGGAACATACTGCTTGTACTCCGGATGACGAATGAGGTTGACCCCCAGCCTCTGGAGCCACCACGCCTGGATCATCGGCCACTCGCGCACGAAGTGCACATCGTGATTCTCGTCGCACACCGCAAGCCGGATGTAGTGCGCGCAGTGGTGCGTGCCCGGCTCGAGGAACACCGCGCCCTCGGGAGCCTCGATCGCCCATCCGAGCTCCAGCGCCCGTTTCACCGTTTCCTGGTCGGTGGTGCCGGCAAGGCGCGCCGCCTGCGCATACATGTGGACGGTGAAATAGGTGTTCTGAGCCATCTCCCCGATGTATTCGTCCTCCGGGAACATGTCCATCCACCGCTTCACGAAGGCGCGGTTGCGCGCGGTCGGAACCTCTAGCTGGTACTGAATCGCGTTGTGCATCTGATTCAGCGAGGGCGGAGGGAAGCGCTTGTGCTCGTAGCCCTGCGCCATGTTGACGGTGGACGCCATCGGGAGATCGAGCCCCGCCGCCGCGGCCTGCGGATAGTAGTTGTGGTGATTCTGGCCGACGAGCAGCGTCATCACCCAGTCGGGCTTCGCTTGCTGGATGCGCGCGATCACCTGGCTGAACTCGGAGACCGAAAGAGGAATGAACTCCTCGCCGATGATCTCTCCGCCGACCAGCGGCACGAACGCCTTGGTCCAGGCCGCCGTCAACTGGCCGAAGTTGTAATCCGCGGCGATCGTGTAGCAGCGCGGTCCGAACTTCTCGACCATGTACTGCACAACCGGGATCACCTGCTGCTCGCATACCGGTCCGGTGCAGAAAGTGTTCGAGTCGGCGACGCCGCCCTCGTACTGATTGGTATAGAAATAGAGCTGGTTGAACTGGTCGACGATCGGGCGTATCGCCTCGCGCTCGGCGCTTGCGAATCCCGCGACCAGCACATCCACCTTGTCCTGCTGGATGAGGCGCCGGGTAAGCTGCTGCCAGAGGGCATTGTTGCTCTGGCCGTCGGCGGAGACGAGCTCGAGCTCGCGCCCCAGGATTCCTTGATCGCCGGAGTCCACGAACACGTCGTCGTCTTCCACGAAAACACTGGCGGTGCTGTCCATGGCGCCGCCGTCGCCCACCACGTCGAGACCCACTCCGTCCTTGCTGATGACCGGCGGCATGCCCGCGTAGGAGGCGAGCGGACCGTACCCTCCGGTGCCGATGTTGGCGCCGCCCTTGAGCGTCTTGCCCTCATTGATCTCCTTGACCGCAAGCTGCGCCGCATGCAGCTTCTGAAGTCCGTAGACCGAGAGGTTTCCGGATTCGTCCTCGATGAAACCCATCTTTACCGGGCCGCTTTCCTGCGCCCGCGCCATCCGCAGCCCCGGGAAGAAGCTCGCGGTGGTCGCGGTGGTCGCGGCCACGGCGGAACCGGTAAGAAAGGTGCGGCGCTTCAACTGAGGGCCGGGCCAGAGCCTTCCCGCACCCTGCGGGTTCGCCTCACCCCGATGCGTGCTTTCGCCGCTCTCGGCGCCCGGCTGCGTCGTTTCGCTCTCACCGCTCACTTTCGACACTTTCTTGTCCTCGGACATCATGGTCTCCTCAAGTGGTTCAAAACGGGACGCTGACTTCGATCACCGGGCAAACATAACAAGCACCCGATCGGGGAACAAGCCGGCCGGCTCGCCCGGATCGCCGATGATCATCCCCGCGTTTTTCGTTTATCGTCACCATGAGCTGAGCGCACGGAGACGGCGATGGCGGACGAACTCGTCTTGTATACCAACCCCCAATCGCGCGGGCGCATCGCACGCTGGATGCTCGAGGAGGTGGGCGTGGCCTACCGTACCGAGGTGATCGAGTACGGCGAGCCGATGAGATCGGCGGCCTTTCTCGCCATCAATCCGATGGGCAAGGTCCCGGCGCTCGGCCATCGCGGCGCCGTCGTCACCGAGGCGGCGGCAATCTGCGCCTACCTCGCCGATGCCTTCCCGGAGGCGGGACTCGCTCCGCCCGTCGGCGAGCGCGGCGCCTACTACCGGTGGCTCCTGTTCGCGGCGGGGCCGTTGGAAGCGGCGACCACCAACCGCCACCTGGGCTTCGAGGTGCCGGCCGCCCAGGAGTCGATGATCGGGTACGGCACCTACGAGAAGGTGGTCGATACCCTGGAAGGGGCGGTGGCGCAGAGCCCGTACATCGCCGGCGAGCGCTTCTCGGCCGCCGACGTCTACGTGGGTTCGCATGTCGGCTGGGGAATGTTCATGGGCAGTCTTCCGCAACGCTCCGCCTTCTCCGAGTACTGGGCACGGGTCTCCGACCGGGACGCCTACCGGCGCGCCGACGCGCTCGACGGCCCCGTGACCGACACCGGCTGATCTCTACTGCGCCAAATATTCAGTGGCAATTTGGTGGTGATCATGGGGCGCCTGCCCGGTGACCATCGAAGCGGACCGCACATATGCGACCGCACCGGAAAGGTGAATTGCTCCCGACCCGATCCCCGCCTCCCGCGTGAATCCGCGAGCCGGAAGGGATACGATGAGGTGAGACCGCATATCTTTTTCACCGACTTCCTGCTGCGGACGTCAATATGCACGTGTTAGTGGGCCGTACTCCGTCGCGCCGCAACGACTTCGTGTCGGCTGCCTGCTGCGCTCCGCTACCACGGCACCTTGACGCCCGAAGCGGCAGAAAATCGGTGAAACTTGCGGACTTGGCCGTTTTCGACGCCACCGCACCCACCTTCGGCGCTGCCGGCGGGAGGCGGGCGTCGCGGTCGCGATGAAGAGGCAACCATGACTGCTACGGCACAGACCGTTTCCCCTCGAAGCGAGGCCGATCGCTTCTATCGGGGACCGGCCGCGTGGCTCGGCGCCGAGATGCGCAAGCGCGACGACTGGGTGCTCTGGCTCGATGCCCGCGATCGGGCCGAGCTCGACGCCGCGATGCGCGCGTCCCGGCGCCTGCCGCTCGAAGAGATCGAGGCGCGAGACTTCGAACTTCCCACTCTGGGCCCCCGGCTCGTCGCACTGCGTGACGAACTCGTCGAAGGACGGGGCTTCGCACTTCTGCGCGGCCTCGACATCGAAGGCCGCCCCATCGAGGAGAGCGCCCGCCTGTTCTGGGGCATCGGCGCCTGGCTCGGCCGCGCCGTGTCTCAGAACGCCCAGGGGCACGTGCTCGGTCACGTCTACGACCTCGCCTACGACACCCGCGATCCCGACGTTCGCACCTACCAGACCACCGAACGCCAGTTCTACCACGCCGACTCCTGCGACATCGTGGGCCTGCTCTGCCTGCAACCGGCGAAGCGCGGCGGACTGAGCAGCATCGTGAGCTCGGTGACCCTCTACAACGAGGTGGCCCGGCGTCGCCCGGATCTGGCCGCCCTTCTCTCCGATCCCGTCCCCATCGACCGGCGGGGCGAGGTCCCCGAAGGCGCGGATCCCTGGTTCCTCAATTCGGTGTTCAACCACCACGATGGCCTGATGTCGGGCTACTACGTACGGCGCTACATCGAATCGTCGCAGCGCCTGCCCCGGGCGCCGCGCCTCGGCGACCGGCATCACGAGGCATTCGACCTGCTGGACGAGCTGGCCGAAGACCCGGACATTCATCTCGACATGGAGTTCCGGCCCGGCGACATCCAGTTCCTGCACAACCACACCATCTTCCATGACCGCACCGCGTTCGAGGACTGGCCGGAGCCCGAGCGCAAGCGCCACCTGCTCCGACTGTGGCTGTGCCCTCCCAACGGGAGGCCCCTGCCCCCGCACTACGCGGCGCGCTGGGGCCGGACCACGATCGGTGAGCGTGGCGGCATCGTCTGCCCGGGTACGAAGCCGCACGCTCCGCTCACCCCCGGATAGGCTTCCCAGCGGCCGTGGTCTCGGCGTGCCCGCTTACCCGGATCGCCAAGCAACCGGCGACGGGTGCTACACACCAGCCCACAAATCTCACCGATTTTCGGCCGCTTCGGGCGTCAAGATGCCGTGCCAGCAGGAAGCACGGACCGAAAGATGCGCAACGGCGAGCCGAAACCAGACGAAGCGCCGGTGGCGCGCAACGGTCGGCAAGCGGGCAAGTCAAAGATGGCTTGCCCGGCCGGAAAGCTTTGGCCCAAGGACTGCGGAGCCGAGCAGGTAGCCGACACCACGTCGCAAGCGGCGCGACGGAGTACGGCCCACTGACACGAGCAGATTGGCATGCGCAGCAGGAAATCGGTGAAATATAGGGGCTCGACGCGAGAGCCCCGTCCCTTGTCAACACCCTCAGGATCGTGGAGGACCATCCCATGAACCGACCTCATCTGGAGCCCGTTACCGCCATCAAGGTGGACGGCGCCTGGAGCACCGCCATCGACTACCACATCTCCCTCGAGCCGATCGGCCGGCGCGTCCGGGGGTACCTGAACGGCGTCCCCGTGGTCGATTCGCTGAACGCGCGGGTGATGCTGGAGAAGGGGCACCTGCCGGTGTATTACTTCCCTCGCGCCGACGTAGCGGAAGAGTGCCTGAGTCCCACCGACCATCACACCTGGTGTCCGCACAAGGGCGAAGCCAGCTACTGGACGGTGTCGGCGGGGTCCAAGGCGGTGGAGAACGGCGCCTGGGCCTACCTCGATCCCTTCCCTCATGTCTCGATGCTCTCCGACCTCGTCGCCTTCTACTGGAGCGCGATGGACGAGTGGTGGGAGGAGGACGAGCAGGTCTTCGTCCACGCCCGCGACCCGCGCAAGAACCTCGTGGTGATCGAGTGCTTCCGGCCCGTGGAGGTGGTGCTCGACGGCGCCGTTATCGCGAGCACGCGCCGCGCCCGAACCCTGCACGAGACCGACATCCCCACCCGCTACTACATCCCTCCCGAGGACGTGCGCACCGACCTGCTGGCGCCGAGCGGGACCCGTACCCGCTGCCCCTACAAGGGCGAGGCCGTCTACTGGCACGCCCGCATGCCGGAGCGAGAGGTCGAGGACGTGGTGTGGAGCTATCCGCGCCCGATCGCGGAGTGCCCGCGCATCGCGTCCCTGATGTGCTTCTTCAATGAAGTGGTCGATGACATCTTCGTGGACGGCGTGGCCGAGCCCCGGACCCGCACCAAGTGGTCGCGGGACTGAGCACGTAGTCGCAGGGCGCCCCGCTGCGCCCTATCCCGCCAACGCCTCGTCGCGCCATCCGTACAGCGCGGCGATGGAATGCTCGCTGTCGACTCCGCCCCGCGGGTCGACGATGAGCGGGGCCGGCCGGTAGCCGCCGCTCTCCAGTCCGCGCTGCACCGCTTCGACGAGGCGCACATCCTCGGCCACCGTCGTGCGCAGATCCTGCTCGGCGAGCTGGCGGAGCGTTTCGGACTCCGACCCATCGACGGAGAACCACTGCCGAATCACCTCGGTGGTGCGGTGGTCGATGGCGCGCCACAAGTAGGTATTCAGCACATTGCCAGGATAGACCTGGAACGAGAAGGTCGGCCACAGGAACCAGGAACGGTAGTCCAGAGCCCGGGGATGGGCGTCGGCATCGATGGCGTAGCTCATCGACTCCACCGCCACCGACTCGGTGAGGTGGCAGAGCATGCGGCCCTCGGGCACGATGTCGTAGCGGTCCGGGTCCACGACGCCGCTCGCGAAGGTGGGGTGGTTCACCCGGCAGTGGTAGCACTCGTTGTAGTTCTCCACCGACACCTTCCAGTTGCATCTCTCGGTGACGGTGCGGGTATAGGCGGGGCCCAGACGGTCCACATCGGGCAGGTACTCGCGCAGCCCCGCCTCGAGTCCCGGGTACCAGAGCTCCATGCGCTCGGCGTCCCGGTCCAGATTCACGAAGATGAAGCCTCCGATGACCTCGCTTCGCACCGCCGTCAGGCAGATGCCCGAGGCTTCGAAGCCCGGCACCCGGTCCGCCGCCGGTGCGGCTCGCAGCGACCCGTCCAGCTCGTAGGTCCAGGAGTGGTAGGGACACACCAGAACCCGCTTGTTGCCGACGCCGGCGACGAGCTCGTGTCCCCGGTGCACGCAGACGTTGTAGAAGCACGCAATGGAAGCGTCGTGCTGCCTGACGCAGAAGAGGCGGCGCCCGTGCACTTCGAAGGCGAAGTAGTCTCCGGGCCTTCTGATCTGCGAGGCGTGGCCCGCGTACTGCCAGGTGCGGCGGAAAACGCGATCACGTTCGTGCTCGAAGGCCGCCGGGTCGGTGTAGTGCGCGGCGTCGAGCGCGCGCACCAGCGTGGAGGCGGGTTGCGAAGGCATGCCGATCACTCTCCTGCCGGCGGACTCGACGGACCCGTTGGGCGGCGCCGGAAAGGGCCGACGCGCGCCGTCCCGTAGCCGCGCGCGATGGTAGATAATCGCCGCCCACCCGTCCACCGGCGCCGCGCGGCGTCTGGACCTCGCGGAGCGGTCTCGCATTGTCCGATCACGCCCGAGTCGTCATCGTCGGCGGCGGCATCCTCGGGTGCTCGCTCGCCTACCACCTCGCCCACGAGGGATGGTCGGACGTAGTCCTGCTGGAGAAAGCGGAGCTCAGCTCCGGCTCGACCTGGCACGCCGCCGGCCAGGTCACCCACTCCACCTCCAGCCACGTGCTCGGGCGCATGGCGGGCTACGCAATCGAGCTCTATCGGCGCATCGAGGCGGAGACCGGGCACTCCGTCACTTTCCATGATTGTGGCTCCCTGCGCCTCGCCTACACCGGCGACGAGGTGGACTGGTTGCGCTACACGATGAGCGTCGGCGCCGCCCTCGGCCATCCGATGGAGCTGATCGGCCCCGACCGCATCCGCGAAGTGCACCCCTTCTACAACCTGGACGGAGTGAAGGCCGCGCTGTGGACTCCCGAGGACGGCCACGTGGACCCGGCCGGAGCCACTTTCGCCCTCGCCGCGGGGGCGCGCCGGGCCGGCGTACGGATCCTGCGGCGGCGCCGCGTGACCGGCATCGTGCGCGAGGCGAGCGGAGAGTGGCGGGTGGACACCGAACACGGCGTCTTTCGCTGCGAGCACGTGGTGAACGCGGGCGGGACCTACGCGCGGCAGATCGGAGCATGGAGCGGTCTCGATCTCCCCATCACCTGCATGACCCACCACTACCTCGTCACCGACCCCGTGCCCGAGTTCGCGGCGCTCGAGCATGAACTGCCCGTGGTGCGCGACGACCGGGAAGTATCCGGGTACGTGCGCATGGAGCAGCGGTCGGGGCTTATCGGCATCTACGAGAAGGCCAACCCCCGCACGGTGTGGCTCGAGGGCACGCCGTGGGAGGCGGAGAGCGAACTCTTCGAGCCGGACTACGAGCGCATCATGCCGTGGCTCGAAAAGGCGATGCAGCGCATGCCAGTCCTGGCCGCAGTCGGCATCCGGCGTACGGTGCACGGAGCCATCACCCATCCTCCCGACGGGAACATGCTGCTCGGGCCGGCGCCGGCCCTGCGCAACTACTGGTGTGCGACCGGGTGCCAGATCGGCGTCGGCTGGGGTCCCGGGGCGGGCAAGTACCTCGCGCAGTGGATGGTGCACGGCGCGGCCGAGATCTCCATGCGCGAACTCGATCCGCGTCGCTACGGCGACTTCGCGGACCGCGACTACGCGATCGCCAAAGCCCGCGAGGACTACCTGCTGCGTCACGAGACGCCCTACCCGCACTTCAACCGTCTCGACGCCCGGCCCGTCAGGACCAGCCCCTTTCACCCGCGCCTGGACGCCGCGGGCGCGGTACACGAAGAAGTGTTCGGCTGGGAGCGTCCGCGCTGGTTCGCGCGCGACCGCGCGGCGGAACGCGATCTGTACTCCTTCCGGCGCCCGGGCTGGCACGACGTGGTCTCGCGCGAAGTGGAGGCGGTACGCGAACGCGTGGGCCTCATGGACATCTCCGCGTTCGCGAAGCTCGAAGTGCACGGCCCCGATGCCGAGGCCTTCGCTGGCCGCATGATCGCCAACCGGGTACCTGGGAATCCGGACGGCATCGTGCTCGCGCACCTGCTGAACGAGCGCGGCACGATCGAGGCGGAGACCACGGTGGTGCGCCTCGCGCCGGACCGTTTCTACTTCGTGTGCGCGGCCTTCTTCGAACTGCGGTTACGGGACTGGCTCATCCGTCATCGCAAGTCGGACGAGCGCGTGCGGATCGACAACGTCTCCGATGACTACGCCGCCCTCGCCCTCCAGGGGCCGCGTTCCCGCGAGGTGCTGGAACGGGTGACGCCGGCCCCGCTGGACAACGCGGCGTTCCGCTGGCTCCGCGCGCAGACGATACCGGTGGCCGGTGCGAAGGTGCGGGCGCTTCGCATGTCCTACGCGGGGGAGCTCGGTTACGAGTTGCACATTCCCCGCTCCCACGCCCTCGCGGTGTTCGATGCCCTGGTCGGGGCCGGCGAGGATCACGGCATGGTCCACTACGGCTCCTTCGCGATGAACGCGATGCGCATGGAGAAGATGTTCAAGGGCGCCTCCGAGCTGACCAACGAGGTCACTCTGCCCGAAGCCGGCGTCATGCGCTTTGTGCAGATGGACAAGCCGGGCGGCTTTCTCGGGCGGGAGGCCACGAAGCGCAGTCTCCAGTCGCAGCGGCGGCCCTGGCAGTGCGCCTACCTCGAAGTCGACGCCCGCGACGCCGACTGCCTCGGAGGCGAAGCGGTGCTGGACGGCAAGGAGCGCGTCGGCGCCGTGTCCTCGGGCGCGTGGGGACCGAGCGTCGGCGCATCGCTCGCCTTCGCCTACATAAGGCCCGAGTGCGCCGCGCCCGGCGCCGAACTCGAAGTACTGGTGCTGAACGAGCGCCGTCCCGCCCGGGTGCTGGACGCGCCGAAGTACGACCCCGGCAACCATCGCCCCCGCGCATGATGCCGTGCTCTCACCCCTTTCCCCCGGGCCCCGGCCGACGGGCGACAAGCGCAGTTCTCCTCGGGGACATCGAGCGCGCGCTCCTTGTTCCGCGCAAACGCACACCCCGCCTTTTCGGCGCTCCCGCGGTCCCGCCGCGGCGAGATCTCGGGCAAAATGGCGGGGAGCCCGAACCGGAAACGCCCGGCCTCGTGCGCGCCGGGTCAGGAGAACGCTGATGTCGACACCCGCCGCCGAAGTGGCCACCCCTCGCGATGCCGGAATCCAGGACCGGCTCTACGCCAAGGCCGAGCGCGCCCTGCCGGGCGCGGGACTCGGGGGATACTCCCTGCCCGAGCACGTGCGTTTCGTGATCGAAGACGCGAACGGGGCGCGGATCACGAGCGCCGAGGGACGCGAGTACATCGATTTCGTGGGCGGCGCCGGCGCCAACATCCTCGGCGCCAACCACCCCGCCGTCGTCGAGGCGGTGCAGCGCCAGGCGGCCCGGGGCCTGCACTTCTTCGGCACCCTGACCTCCACCGCGATCGAGCTCGCGGCGCGACTGCAGGAACTCATCCCCTGCGCGGAGCGGCTCGCCTTCACCACCACCGGGTCGGAAGCGACCGCCTACGCGATGCGCATCGCCCGCGCCTACAGCGGACGCGACAAGATTCTCAAGTTCGAGGGGGGCTACCACGGCAACCACGACTACGCGTCGTTCAGCATCGCGCCCACCGGCCCCGCCAACTACCCGCTCGCCACCCCGAACACCGCCGGAGTGCCCGCGCCACTTCAGGACACCATGCTGGTCGCGCCCTACAACGACCTGGAGGTGACCGAGGACATCGTACGCGAACATCGAGACGATCTCGCCGCGATCGTCGTCGAACCCGTGCAGCGCTCCATCTTCCCGGTGGAGGGCTTCCTCGCCGGACTGCGCCGCATCGCGGACGAATACGGTGTGGTGCTGGTCTTCGACGAGGTCGTCACCGGCTTTCGCCTCGCGCTCGGTGGCGCGCAGGAGTACTTCGGCGTGCAGCCCGATCTCGCCTCCTACGGCAAGATCGTGGGCGGGGGCGGGCCGCTCGGCTGCGTGGCGGGACGGCAGGACATCGTCGACTGCGCCGACCCCAGGCGCAAGGGCCGCAGCGACTACGCCTATATCAACGGGACCCTGCACGGCAATCCGGTCGCCTCCGCCGCCTCCATGGCGACCCTCGACGTGCTGAGCGAAGCCGGCTTCCACGAGCGACTGAACGCGCGCGCGGAAGCCTTCTACCGTGAAATGCAGGCGGTGCTCGACGCGCGCGGTGTTCCCGCCCGGGTCATCGGTCGGGCCTCGCTGTGGCAGTTCCTCTTCGCCGAGCGCCCGCCCCGCAACCAGATGGACATTCTGGCGAGCGATCTGGAACGCGGCGCCCGCCTCGATCTCAACCTCGTCGAGCGCGGCGTCTACGTTCTGCCCAACGTGCGCCGCTTCGTGTCCGCGGTGCATACCGACGAAGACTTCGAACGCGCACTCGCCGCCCTCGACCAGGCCTGCGCGGCGATGTAAGGGACACGCCGACAAGCGGCGCGCGGGCTCGCGAGCTGCCGGACGAAGGCTCGCAGCCGTTCGGCGGCACCCGCGCGGCGCAGCGGCCGGCCGCGCGCGGCTTGTCGGCTGTCAGCGGCCGCCGGCCCCGGGACCCGGTTTCCGCGCGCTTCAGACGCCAAGCGTTCGCAGGTAGCGCGCTATCCGGTCGCAGGCCTCGCGCAGCACCGGCACCGGCGCGGTCAGGCTCACGCGCACGTGACCGGCCGCGTTCTCGCCGAAGGTCGTGGTGGGGAGGACGCACACCCCTTCCGCATCGAGCAGACCCCATGCGAAATCGTTGTCGGAGAGGCCGGTGCCGCGCACGTCGACCATCGCGTACATCCCGCCCTGGGGCCACTCGCAGGAGAGCCCGGGGCTCGCGTTGATCCGCTCGCACAGGAGATCCCGGCGCGCCCGGTACTCTCCGCGCATGGCCTCGATCTCCGCGAACTCCCGGGTCAGCGCGAAGTGGCCGGCGTCCTGCGTGAACTGGGCCACTCCGAACACCATCGAAAGGATGAGGTTGGTCAGGTGCTTCGACAGGGGCCGCGGTCCCACCGTCCAGCCCAGGCGCCACCCCTGCATCGCGTGCGACTTCGACAGGGAGTTGATAGTCACGGTGCGATCGGCCATCCCCGGCAGGCTCGCGATCGAGACGTGCTCCACGTCGTAGGTGAGGCTCGCGTAGACCTCGTCGCTCAGCACCCACAGGCCGTGTCGCTTCGCGATGTCGGCGATCGCGACCGCCTCCTCGCGGGCGAGGACCCGGCCGGTGGGGTTGTGCGGGGTATTGAGGAGGATGGCGCGGGTGCGCGGCGTCACCGCGCGTCCGATCGCGTCGGGGTCGAAGCGGAAGCCCTCCGAGGCCATCAGCGGCGCGCCGACGCGCACCGCGCCCGGCGTCTCGATCACGCCGTCGTAGGTGACGTAGCGCGGCTCGCAGACGATGATCTCCTCGCCGGGATCGACCAGACACAGCACGCTCGCGAAGAGCGCGTTCTGGGCGCCGGTGAACACCACCACCTGTTCCGCGTCCACCCGATGCGAGGTGAGCCGCTCGTGGTGGCGGGCGATCGCCTCGCGCAGGCGCAGGTCTCCCTCGGTCGCGGCGTAGCGCGTACGCCCGCTGCGCAGGCTGTGCTCGGCCGCATCGACGATCGCGGGAGGCGTGTCGAAGTCCGGATCACCGACCCCGATCACGATCACGTCCTCGCCGGCGTCGAGGCGCCGCCGCGCCTCGTAGTGGATCTCCCACACGTTCGAGGAATCGACGTCGAGACGCCGGGTGAGCGCGGAGTAGCGCGTGTCTTCCATTGTCGTTATGTCCCTCACTCTGCGCGGAGCGCTTCGCTCGCCCCGACCACGATCTCGACCCCACGCGGCTCCCGAGCCGCTCCGCTGATCGCGCCGATCCGGGAAGGACAGGCCGAGCACACCAGGATGAGGTCCATCAGGCACTCCACTTCGACGTAGTCCCCGGCCCGCGCGCTCGCGGGGCGGTCGTGGAGCGCCGCATCCGCGTCCACGTCCGCATGCTCGTAGAGATTCCACGGGTCGGGCACCGGCACGTCGCGTATCCCGAGCTCGGCGAGCACCGCGCCCAGGTTGTCCTCGCAGTTCGGGGTCGGGCTCGGGGCCCCGAAAAACAGATTGCTCTCTGCGCTGCACGCCGCGTGCAGCGTATCGTGGCGACCGGGGGAGGTGTCTTCGGTGATGCGCAGGATGGGCCGGAAGCGGTTGGTGACCAGCACGTCGCCGACCCGGAAGCAGATGCGGTAGGTGGCGGATCGGCTGTGCGCCATCGAGAGGTGCTCCGTGACGTCGGCGCAACGGAAGGCCCAGGTATCGACCACCTGCCCGCCTTCGGTGTTCAGGACCCGCACCCGGTGTCCCTCCGGCACGCGCACCGCGCGCGCGCTCTGCGCCGGCACCACGATGCGCTCTCGCCCCTGCCCTTCATCCATTGCGGCTGCTTCCGGTCCGTGCCCGGCTTGAACGGCGCGCATGTTAGCTCGCCCAGGCCCCGGTGTGGGGGCGACGCGGCACCGGATCACGGCGAGGCCTGAGGGCAGACAGAATCCGTGCCCCGCAATAGGATATGCGTCGACACCGCGCCCCCGGGGCCAGGCGCCCGCGCCACCGTGGCGGCGGGTGCTCGGGTCCGAAGCCGCCAACGAGGAGAGGAGACATGGCCGGATACTGGATCGTGCGAAGCTCGAGGATCGAGAACCAGGCCGCCTTCGACGAGTACGCGGGGCGCTGGGCGCCGATCGCGAAGAGGTACGGCGCACGCGCCCTCGCCGGCCAAGGCGCCCACGAGACCCGGGAGGGCGAGGATCTCACCCGCGTACTGCTCCTGGAGTTTCCCTCCTACGAGCAGGCCAGGGCCGCCTACGACGACCCGGAGTATCAGGCCGCCCTGCCCTATGCGCGCGACGCCTACGCGCAGCGCGAGCTCATCATCGTCGATTCGGGTTGAAGCCCATCACCCGATTCCCCATTCCGCGTCCCGACATCGTCGCCGGGGAGGATGGAGGCGACACTGCGCGCCCCGTTGCGCAAGGCGCCGTCCTCGAGAGGACCACCGCCGATGAGCACTGAAGCCCGAACCGAAGACGGGAAGGCCGTGAGGACCGCGAAGACCGGCCCGGCCGAGATCGCGAACCGGACAAGCCTCGATTCCCACCGCCTCGACTTCGAAGAGATCCCGATCGTCGACCTCGCGCCCCTGTTCGGATCGGAGCGCCATGCGATCGAAGACTGCGCCCGCGTTCTGCGACGGGCCTGTACCGAGGTCGGCTTCTTCTACATCGTGAACCACGGAGTCGAGGAGTCGGCGATCCGCGCGGTCCGCGATCAGGCCCGGCGCTTCTTCGAACTGCCGCGGGAGACCAAGCTCGCCTACGAGCTCGCAAGCACCCGACGACATCGTGGCTACGTCCCCTTCGAGGCGCTGATCGTGGATCCCGACGCCGAGCCGGACGTGCAGGAAGGCTATGAAGTCGGACTGGAGCTTCCGGACGACGACCCCCTCCATCTCGCCGGCAATCCCCTCCACGGTCCCAACGTGTGGCCCCGCGAGCTGCCCGGGTTCGCCGGGGCCGTCTACGGCTACTTCGAGGACCTGCTCTCGCTCGGCCGCCTGCTGTTCCGGGCCTTCGCGATCGCGCTGCGTCTGCCCGACGACTTCTTCGAGCCGATGATCACGAAGCCGATCACCCAGCTTCGCCTCATCCATTACCCCGCATCGGAACACGAAGTGCGCGATGCCAGCACGCTCGGCGTCGGGGCCCACACGGACTACGAGTGCTTCACCATCCTGGGGCAGGACGCGCCGGGCCTGCAGGTGCAGAACACCTTCGGAGACTGGATCGAGGCGCCGCCCATCCCCGGCACTTTCGTCGTGAACATCGGCGACATGATGCAGCGCTGGACCAACGATCTCTTCGTGTCGACGCCCCACCGGGTGGTGAACCCACCGCGCACCGCGCGATACTCCTTTCCGATGTTCTTCGGCACCAACCACGACACCGTGGTGCGCGTGCTCCCCCAATGCACCGGTCCGGACAACCCGCCGCGCTATCCGCCCACCCACGCCGGCTACTGGACCGAGACCATGCACACCCACGTATACGCCTACCGTCGAGACGAGCGCGGAACAATCCCGAACCCGGAACTTGCCTGAGTCCGCCGCGATCGGCGAAGCGCACGAGGACTGCCAAGACCATGCCCACCCCCCGAGAAGTGTTCTTCGAACCCGAGGAGTACGCACGCCGCGTCGCCTCGGTGCAGGCGGCGATGGCGCGGGCGGGGCTCGACCTGCTGGTGACCCCGAGCCCGGGGAACATCTGCTACCTCAACGGCTACGTGTCGATGAACGTGCTCGACATCATGTTCCTCTGCCTGCCCGCCGAGGGAGAGGCGGTGTTCTACATCTGGCAGTTCGAGCGTGGCCGGGCCCAGTCGACGGTCACCGGGAGCGAGACGGTGTGCTGGGGCACCGGGGTCGAACCGATCGCCTTCGTGGCCGGGGACCTCTCCCGACGGGGGCTCAAGCGGGGCCGGATCGGCATGGACATCGGCAGCATCCACACCTCCTTCGAGGTGGTGCGGGGCATGCTGGACGCCCTCGACGCCGAGCCCTGCCGGGGCATCGTGGAAGAGGTGCGCCTGGTGAAGTCTCCGAAGGAGCTCGACTACATCCGCGAGGCGGCGGCCATCACCGACGCCGGCTCGCGCGCCGCTCTGGAGTCGATTGCCGAGGGCGTCAGCGATTGGGAGATCGCGGCCGCGGCCCAGGCCGGGCTGGCGAGGGCGGGCTCGGAGTTCTACTCGCTGGAGCCCATCATCTGTGTCGGCTGGCGCGCGAGCGCCCCCCACAGCCCGCGGGGCGGCACGCGGGTCGCCCGGGAGGACTCGGTGTTCGTGGAGCTCTCCGGGGTGAGGGGGCGTTATCACGCTCCGCTGATGAGAACGACCTGCGCCGGCACTCCCTCGGCCGGGGTTCGCGAGCTTGCCGACTACTCGAACGCGGTCTGCGAGGCCCTGCTCGAGACGATCCGGCCCGGCATTCCCGCCCGCGAGGTCGCCGCGGCGGGAGGCAAGGTGCTGGCGCCGATCCGCGACCGGATCGCCTTCCACGACCTCTACGCCTATCCGGTCGGCATCGCGTTTCCGCCCAACTGGATCGAGAACCCGTCATTCTACCTCTCCGCCGCGAACCCGCACCCGCTGAAGGCGGGAATGGCGTTCCACCTCCCGCTCACGCTGCGGCGGCTCGGCGAATACGGCGCCGGGTTCAGCGAAACCGTGATCGTGACCGAGGACGGCAACGAGAGCCTGAGCGGCATCCCCCGCTCGCTTGGCGCTTGACTCCGCCTTGGTCGACAAACCTCACCGATTTCTCAAGTAGCGGGCGCCAGAATGCTCGCGGTTGGGAGCCGTACTCCGTCGCGCCGCTTGCGCCTTAGTGTCGGCTACGATTCTCGCGTATTTCGGTCCGTGCGCCACGCATTCACGGCATCCTGCCGCCGGAAGCGGCCGAAAGTCGGTGAGATTTCCGGGGTAGGGTCGGGACGGCTCTGAGCTTCCCGCGCGCTCCGCTGCCGGCCGCGCCCAGCGCCTCGACGAATCGGGTGTCAGCAGCGCCGGCCACCCTCGTCTTCATCGCGCGTTTCGTGCGGAGATGGCTTGGCCCAGATCGTGAGCCGCAACTCCTCGCCAAAGAGCTCGAACTGGGGGCGTCTTCCCGAGTGTGCTTCGCTCTCCTCCAGGATTGTGCGCACGCCCTCCCCTCGTGACTCGAGAAAAGCGTTGCCCGAATGGCGACTCGTCATGCGGGAAAGGAAGCTGACCAGAAGCTGATTTCGAGTGAAGACCCGGTAAGGCATGGTGTCGATGGTGAGGGTTTTGGGCAACGCCCCCGGACTGTAGAGCTCCATGCGATCGGCGAACAGAAAAAGCCGAATCTTCGAACCGGAAATCGAATAATCTCGGTGTGCAATCGCGTTCACGATTGCTTCGAAGGCGGCGCCGATCACGTACTGTGGATGGTCCTCGCGCCCGGCGGCCTTTCGGGCCGGCCTCAACATGAAGCGATTGACGAACGTTACTGCGGCGTCGATCTGGGCATCGACTCGGCCCGCGATGGTCTCGCTGTGCACCAGATCGTCAGACGTTAGGCGACTTCCGCGATACACGGCACTCTCCACGCAGGCCGAGGGAAGGTGTGCCTGCGGGTTTCTGCCGAACGCAAGCAGGCCCGCAAGAGTGGGACGCTCGATATCGTTCACTTCTGTTGCCAGTACGCGAGTGTTGCGCAGAAGGTCCAACCAGGGAATCGTTCTGAGGTTGCCGCCAAAGAAACGCTCCAGACTCTCCCGATCAAGGTCGTCACCAGTCGCCCCTGGGACCGGTTGCTCCTCGAAGACGAAAGCCCGGCTACGTTCCTGGAAGAGCCGAGCGAGCATGGCGCCCTTCAGAATCTGCTTGGTCGAGCCAACCCGCACATAGTGTCTCCCTCCACTCGTACTGTGAACGTAAAGACCCCGCCGAACCTCGACCAGGACCACGAGGCACTGCGCGCCCTCCGGACCAAGGAGCCGTTCCCGGCGGAGAATCGGTCTTATGGGCGGATCGCAGTTGTTGCTAGCAACATTGACAACCCAGTCCTCCACCTCGCGAACACGCTCACTGGGGATCCCGCTGACTACGCCATCATCGTTCACGCCGAGGAATATCACACCGCCTTCGGCGTTCGCGAATGCGGCCATTTCACCGGCCATGTCTTCTGTATTCAGGTTGCGAACGCCGCGCTCGCCCAGCCTGACCTCCTTGAACTCGGCACGAGCGTCCTCGAGAACTTCGAGCTGCCGTTGGATTTCGTCGAGAGTGTCAAACATGACGCGTGCGCGTTCTCAGTACCCGTAGCGCTCCCGCCGCAACCGGAACGCCTCTTCGCTCTCCTCCATGATCCAGTGCTTTCGCTTCCGGTAGCGGCTCTTCTGGATCAACACGCCGAGCGACGTATCCCTTGTGTTCCAGCGGAGAGTATGACGTTGATTTTAGACGAGTCGTCGGCAAACGCGCCGAATTCTGCACACTCGGGTGCAATTTGTTACTTCGATCCACGGAGGAGTCCGGGCCAGGGCGTCAAACCAGGCGCCGGATTCAGCGAGACCGTGATCGTCACCGAAGACGGCAACGAGAGCCTGAGCGCCATCCCCCGCTCGCTCGGCGCTTGAGGCCGCCTCGGCACCCTCGAATCGAGGGGCGCGGGCGGGTCTGGATCTTCATCTCGCCGCGGATGCGGCGCTCACCGCCGTCTCCAGGGACTGGAACACCCACAGGGTGAGGCCCCAGATCACCTGGTCCTGGTAGCGGATGCCGGGCATGCGCCGCGAACCCCAGGTGACGACGGTGCGATTCGCTTCGCGACGCAGATGGTCGAGCGAGATCCAGTACGCGGCCTCGGTCTCCCAGCCGTCGGGCCGAAGCTCGGGCGGGGCCAGGCCCGCGAAGAAGACGAAGGAAGACAGGACGGGCCTTGGTTCATCGCCGGGGTAGCGGATGGTGCGGTCGTCGAGCCGCCCCAGGTACGCGACGTTTTCGAGATCGATCCCGGTCTCCTCGCGGGTCTCGCGCACCGCGGCCTCGCGCGGCCCCGCGTCCGCGGGAGACAGCCACCCGCCCGGAAAGGCCATGTCCCCGGACCAACGCTCCCCCGGGCGCTTGGCGCGCTTGACGAAGCACAAGCGGAGCGCGTCTTCCTCACCCCCGAAGACCACCGCCACCGCAGCGCGGCCGCGCGGGTGGGTGGAGTCTGGCAGCAGAGTCGGCGTGCGCTCCCGCAGCGCGCGCTCAATCGCGGCGAGCACGCTCATGGACCTGAACGCCCTGTTTCACCGAATCGAGGCCGCGGACCCGCATCTGCCGGCCGCGACGGTGTCGAACGCGAGTCGGGGAGCTCGATGCACTACCCCGGTACGACACGCCCGCGCACCCGAATCGCCATCGCATTCGCCCCCGCCGACATCTTCACGCCGGCGCCCTGCGAATCGGGGAGGCCGGGCGGCGGGTTGGCCTATGCCGGCGCAATGTGCCGGACTCTCAACCTCCTCGGGCGGCGACGCGGGAGTCATCTTCCGAACACGCGGCATCGTCGTGTGGCGATAGGAACCGTGCGCCGGACTCGCGGCCTCCTCGGGCAGAGGCGCACGCGCATCAGGCCTCCACCAGGTCCGCGGGAATGCGGCTCAGGATCTTTCGGCCGCGCGCCGTAATCACCACGCTTTCGCTCACCGCGACCGTGAACTTCGCGTAGTCGCGCAGGGTGATCGGCATGTGGAAGACCATTCCGGGCTCAAGCGTATCCTCGACCCCGCGATACAGGCTCAAGATGTTGCCCTCTCCCCAGTCCGGCGCGAAGGAGATCCCGAGGCTATAGCCGGAGCGCTTGCGGTAGCCGGCGCTCTGTCCGTGCGCATCGATGACCGCTTGCACCGCGTGATGCACCGACGCGCAGGTGTTGCCGGGCTTCATCTGCGCGAGGCCCGCGTCCAACGCCTCCCGACACACCGCGTACATGCTCCTCGCGCGGGCCGGTACCCGGCCGAGCGCGACGCTGCGAAAGAGGGCGGCGTGGTAGCGCTGGTAGCAGCCGGCGGATTCGAGGATCACGATGTCGCCGCGACGTAGCCGCCGGCGGCGCCAGGTGGAGTGGGGGTGGCCCGAACGCGCTCCCGAGGTGACGAAGGGCTCCATGCCCATGTACTCCGAGCCGGCCGCGATGCTCGCCTGCATGATGGCCGCCGCCACGTCGTTATCGGTCGCGCCCACACGGGCCGCCGCAAGACCCGCCGCCATTCCCGCGTCGTTGATCCGCCCGGCCCGCGTCATCGCCGCGAGCTCGCGGGCCGACTTCACCCGCCGCAGCCCCTCCACCAGGCCGCTCCCGTCCACGCTGCGGCCAAGCTTGCGTCTCAGGCGTTCGTGGAGGTTGACGGTGAGAAACCAGGCGTTGCGATCGACCGCGATGCGCTTGCCCTTGTAGCCGCGCGCGACCACCACTTCGGCCACCGCCTCGGCGGGATTGGCGTCGTCCGCATAGCCGACGATGGAGGAAAGATAAGTGTTGGCGCGCGCGTTGAACGCCTCCAGCCCCCGGAGCACGAGAAAGGGCCGGCCCCGGACCGGTACCGCAAGACACTGGAAGGTGTAGTAGCCGGGGGTCTGCTGGCCGCAGAGGTAGAAGATGTTCTCCGCGCCGCTGGTGAGATAGAGGTCGATGTCGTTGGCCGCAAGCAGCTTCTTGAGCGCCTTGATGCGGGCATCGAACTCGTCCTTGGGGAAGGCCGCCTCAGCGCCCTGGGTCACCCGCTTCAACAAGTCTTTCATTACCGTTCTCCCTGCCTTGTCGCTGCCGTCGGCACGCCCGCGCCGATGCTCCTCACGCCCCCGAGGCGGCCCCGGCGCGCGGTGGCCATGCTAGCCGGGACGTGCGAAGAGGCCGGGCCACCGCCCCGGCGCCTCATCGCTTGACGAAGAGCCGGCGCGGAAAATTGCAGAAGGGGATGCCGCCGCGTTTCGTAACCCGCACGCACTCGCTTATCTCGATGGCCCAGTCGTCCATCGCAATCGCCGGTATGCAGTGCAGGACCATGTCCGCCTCAAGCACTGTCTGGTCGCCGGGACGAAGGCTGATGGTGTGCTCTCCCCAGTCCGGCGGATAGTTGAGACCGGTGGAGTAGCCGATCCGCGACTCCTTGACGATGCCGTGGCGCGAGATGACCTGGCGCCACGCCTCCTCCACTTCGTGCGCGGTGACGCCCGGCTTCATCGCGGCGAGAGCGGTCTCCAGGCCTTCGACCACCACTTTGGCGGAGTCGGCCATTCGCTTGGGCGGGGTCCCGAGGAAGACGGTCCGCGCCATGGGGCAGTGGTAGTGTCGGCGCACACCGGCGAGCTCGAGCACCGTACCCTGCCCCTTCCTGAACTTCTCGTCGGTCCAGGTGAGATGAGGCGCGGAGATGCCGATCCCGGTCGGCAGCATGGGCGGAAGCGAGGGGTAGTCGCCGCCGAACTCGCGGGTGCCGCGCACCCCGGTGCGCCAGACCTCCGCCGCCGCGTCGCACTGGCGCGTCCCCGGGCGTACGTGGGCGATGCCGGTCTTCATCACCTTCTCGGCGATGCGCGCGGCCTCGGAGATGTAACCAAGCTCGCGGCGTGACTTGACGATGCGCACCCAGTTGACGAGGCCGGTCGCGTCCTTGAAACGCACCCGGGGAAGTTTCTCGCGCAGCCGATCGATGCAGGCCGCGGTGAAGTAGTAGGCGTCCATCTCCACCCCGATGCGCTTGCGGGCCCACCGGCGTTCACGCGCGATGTCCGCCACCACGTCCATCGGATGGTGTTCGGTCGACTGGACATAGTGATCGGGATACTCGTAGATGTTGTCGTGATCGAGCCAGGTGGTCACCCGGGCGCCGTTGGCGTCCATCGGGCGCCCGATCCACAGGGGTTCGGGCTCGTCCTGGGCCACCACCACCATCTGATGCACATAGAAGGACCAGCCGTCGTAGCCCGTCAGGTAGTTCATGTTCGCGGGATCGCTCGCGAACAATACGTCGAGGCCGGCCTCTTCCATCCGCGCCTTGGTGTTGGCGAGGCGCCGACGGTACTCCACGGAACTGAAGGGCAGCTTCATGATCGAATCCTCTGGCGTCGTCCGGCGGCCCGACTCCGCGCGGGGCTCGCGATTATGACGGAGTGCGTCTAGATTGAGGAAGATGTCGCGCCGTGCCGTCATCTTCGACCTCGGCGGAGTCGTCTTCGACTCCCCGCTGCACGCGTTGCGCGCGCTCGAGCGCGAGCGAGGGCTTCCCCGCCTTGCGATCGGCCGGGTCATCGAGAGCGCCGGGCGCGACGGGGCGTGGGCACGACTCGAACGCGGCGAGCTCGGCTACATGGAGTTTCAGGGCAAGCTGCAGTGCGAGCTGGACGCGGCCGGACTGCCGCTTCGCGTGCCGGAAATGATGAAGGCGATGGCGCGCGCGCTGCGGGTGCGCCCGGTCATGCTCGCCGCGATACGCAGCCTGCGCGCGGCCGGCTTCCGGGTCGGGGCGCTCACCAACAACTGGGCGGGAGAGGGAATCAATCGCTTCCGGGCGCTGGAGCCCGAGTTCGACGCCTTCGTCCAGTCCTACCTGGTCGGAAGGCGGAAACCGGACCCGGAAATCTACGCCCTGGCGTGCGAGGCGCTCGCGATCTCTCCGCCCGATGCGGTGTTCCTCGACGACATCGGGGCGAACCTGAAGCCCGCGCGCGCGCTCGGCATGGGAACGATAAAGGTGAACGATCCGCAGCAGGCGCTCAAGGAGCTGGAGGAGTTGCTCGCCCCCCGATGGCGGGCGCCACGCTGACCCTGCGCCCGCTTCGACCGGCGTGCGCCAAGCCGCCAGCCTGCCTGGCCGCATAGCTTCACGGACTCGCGCCTGCACAGGCGGCATCCGTCGGCGTCGAGGCTGCTCGCCGCGCCCCATGACGGCGCGGGGCAGTCCCAAAACAAAAACGCCGACACGGCGCCTTCCCGCGACCACCGCCCGGCGCCGCCCCTGACCGGCGTGCGCACCGCGCGCATCAGCGCGGGTCGGCGCCGCTCACGATTGCGAGAATCGTTTCCAGATCGCCGAGATCGCGCTCGTCCGGCGTGGCTCCAGTCAATTCAAGGCAGGCGAGCAGGCTCGCCCGCGCGTCCCGCGCTCCGCCTTCGCCCGGTTCCGGCGAGATCTCGAGGCGCTCCAGAATGCCCTGGGTCACGCTCTCCGAGGCGATCTCCGTCTCCAGCACGCCGCGCCGCACCTCCGCGGCGCCCTCCAGCGACCACCGCTCGGCGCTGTCCTTGATGCGCCTTCGCACCTCACGCAGGGGAATGGTCACCTCGTCGCGCCAGCCCGCTATGGCCGCGTCCGCCCGGCGGAGATCGCTCACGCTCAAACGCCCCCGTCCCCGGTGCGCCACCCAGCAGCAAAACAGGAGCAGGTTCACATCCGCGCCTCGTCGGTCCTGCAATGCGATCAGCGCGCGCGACATCCCCTCGCGGGCGTAAAGCTCGAGGGTGTAGCGCCAGAAGTCTCCAGACGGCAGTTTCGCGTTCACCATGTCCTCCACCTTGGCGCGTTCTCCACCCTGGCGCCACCTCGCCAAGAGTATCCCAGTCGGCCGGCAACGCGCATGTTGTTCCCCGCGCGGGTCCGGGCGCCCCCTCTATACACAGCATCTTGGCGCCCGAAGCGCCCAAAGAATCGGTGAAGCATCCGGATTGGAGGCATGCGAGTGACCGGTGGCCACGAGCCGGGAAGCGCTTGTGCTGTGCGCGCCGACAACCCAAGATAGCGCTTCATGCGGATCGAGACGGCGGAGAACTGGTACGAGGTGCGGACTCTCGACGACGGAGTCACGCACATTCAGGAACCGCACATCAGGCCCTTCTTTCGCTGCAACATCTGGCTGGTGTGCGGCCGGGAGAGAGACCTCCTGATCGATTCGGGCTCCGGGCTCGTGAGCCTGTGCGAGCAGGTCCCCACCCTCCGCGACCGCCCCCTGCTCGCGCTCGCCACCCACTGCCACTTCGACCATATCGGTTCGCACCACGAGTTCATGGAGCGCGCCATCCATCCTCTCGAGGCGCCCTGGCTGGCCGCCCCGGATCGCGAGGCGATCCTGCTCGATCCCTACGCCACCGCCGAGATGTTCACCGCGCTGCCCCCGGGAGGATTCGAAGCGGCGAAGTACGAGATCCTTCCCGCCCCCGCCACCCGACTCATCGAGGACGGCGACTCCATCGATCTCGGCGACCGCCACTTCGAGGTCATCCACACCCCCGGCCACTCGCCGGGATCGATCGCCCTGTGGGAGGCGGCGAGCGGGGTGCTCTTCTCCGGCGACACCGTCTACGATGGGCCGCTCATCACGGACGCATGGCACTCCTCGGCCGACGACTACATCCGCAGCATGGAGCGCCTGCTCGCGCTGCCGGTTCGCGTCGTGCACGGCGGCCACTTCGAAAGCTTCGGCCGCGAGCGCCACCACGAGCTGATCGGCACCTTCCTGAAAGCGCACCGTGCCTGATCCGACCCGCGAACCGTTTCTCCAATTCACATTGGAAATACCTCTCAAAGCACTGATTCCTTTAAGAATGAAGCAAGGAACGATATGGCTTTCAGCTCTGCCCGCTCGAAGGGGGCCGCGGGCGCGCGAGGCAGGCGCGAGAGGTGATCGCCACCCCGGCCGGGTCCGCGCGAGTACCGGCCCGCAGTCCCCGGAGAATCGCCCCCGAACGCGGCATTCGGCGGCATGAGCGTCGTCGTTCAGGAACGCGGCGCGCTCGATCTCTACGCCCTGTGGCGGGTTGCGGTGGGCGGGGAGAGCCTTCGCATCGGCCGCCGCGCCCACACCCGTATGGCGGCCGCCCATCGCGCTTTCCAGGACTTCCTCCGCGACAATTCCGGGCGCTACATCTATGGCCTGACGACCGGCTACGGCCCGAGCGCGAAGCGACGCCAGACCCCGGACGAGAGCGTCGCGCGGCGTCGGGGCGGAATTCCCTTCCTCGGACTCTCCTTCGGCGACGGCACCCTCCCCGAGACGGTGACCCGAGCCATGCTGTTCGCGGTAGTGGTGCGCCATCTCGACGGGCACAGCGCGCTTCATCCCGAGCGTGTCGCAAAGGTCGCGGCGATGCTCGACGGCCCCCTGCCGCCGGTGCCCGCGCATGGGCTGAGCGCGCCGGGGGAGATACTCCCGATGTTCGATCTGCTGGGCGCGCGCGAGGCGGAGCCGGGAGAGGGATACCAGCTTCACCTCGCGAATGGCGGCGCCTTCGCCGCGGCGCTCGGGGCCCTGCGGGCGATCTCGGCCGCGCGCCGCGTCGACCTCACGACACGGGTGCTGGCGCTTTCCATCGAGGCGATGCAGGCCCCGCTGGAGCACTTCCATCCCGACCTCGGGCCGCTGTGGGGCGATCCGCACGAGAGCCTGATTCTCTATCGTCTCTTCGGCCTGCTGCGCCCGCGCACCGAGCGCACGCGCCGGCCCTTCCAGGCCCCGGTAAGCTATCGGATTGTGCCGCGAGTACTGGGGCAGGCGCGTCGCGCCGAGGCCGCGCTCGAAGAGGTCGCGCTCGGGGCGCTGCGAAGCAGCGGCGCCAACCCCACCTTCCTGCCGGCGCAGGGACGGCAATCCGCCCGCTCCGCTTCGACCGGCTTCTTCCATGACTCGCAGGTGCCCCAGGCCCTCGATCAGGTCGCGGCGAGCTGGGTGGATCTCTCCGCGCTGGCCCACCGTCACGCGGTGAAGCTGCATCGCGGCGCGGTGTCGCGCCTTCCCGACCGCCTTCTGCCCGACAGCGGCGATCTGTGGAGCGGCGCCTCGACCACCTACCTCGAATTCGTGCCCAACGACTTCCTGGAGGAAATGCGGCGCCTCGCCCAGCCCACTCTTCTCTCCGCGGCGGAGCCGGGCGCGAGTCTGCAAGACGACATCTCCGCCACCGCATTCCCGGCCTGGCGCGCGGAGACCCGCGTCGCGGTGCTGCACGACCGGGTCCTGGCGGTCCTCGCGGCGGTGGCCAGTCAGGCTCTCTACGTGCGCGGGGAACCCACTCCCCCCGGCCTGCGCCGGGTCCTCGACGAGGTCCGCTCGATCTTTCCGCCCGTCACCGAGCGCAGACGGCTCGGCGACGGCTGCGCCCAGCTCGCCGCGGCGTTCACCCGCTGCGCCGACGAGGGCGAGGCGTCCTTCGGCACCGACCCGGTTCCGAAGAGGTCGCCACGATGAGCGTCACCCTCAACTCCCGCCGCGACTTCACGCTGCGCAACCTGGAACGGGTCGCGCTCGGCGGGGAAGGGGTGCGGATCGGGGCCAAGGCCCGGCGGCGCATGCGCGAGACCCGCGCCGCCTTCATGGCTCTGCTCGAATCCGATCGCACCCGATTCATCTATGGCACCACGTCTGGCGGAGGGCACCATGCCTCCAAGCCGGTCGCACCGCAGGAACAGCGCGCCCACGCATCGCGGGAGGTGTGGCGCATCCCCGGCTGGGGATTCGGCGGCGAGGACGTACCGGAGCGCGTGGTGCGCATGATCGTGTTCGCGAGGCTCGCGAACTACATCGAGGGGCACGCCAAGTCGCGCCCCGAAGTAGCGGAGCGCATAGCATCGATGCTCGACGGGCCGATGCCGCGCTTGCCGGCATCGGGTCAGGTGGGGGCGGGAGAGATCCTGCCGCTCTTCCACGTCATGAGCGCGATGCCCCAGGGGGACTACCAGGAAGGCGAACCGATGGCGGTCATCAACGGCTCGCCGGTGAGCGCGGGCCTCGCCGCCGATGTCGCCCTCACGTCCCGGCGTCGCTTCGCGCTCGCCACCGCGGTGTTCGCGCTGTCCATCGAAGCGCTCGCCGCGCCGCTCGACGCCTACGACCCGGCGCTGGCTCGCGCCTGTGGCGATCGGCACGTGGCGGCGATGCTCGCGCGCCTCTCGCGCCTGCTGCGCGGCGCGCCGCGCCGGGGGCGCCGGCCCTACCAGGCGCCGGTGAGCTGGCGCATCCTGCCCCAGGTGCTCGGCGCCGCGTGGCGGGCACACGAGACGATGCGCGAGGTGGCGGAGATCTCCATCGCCTCAGTTACCGACAACCCCGTGTATCTGCCCCCCGACCGGCGGCATCCCCTCGGCCGCGCGTACTCCACCGGCGGCTACCACAACGCGCAGGCCGCTCCGGCCATCGACGCGCTGAACGCGCGCTACGCGGACCTCTGCACCCTGAGCGATCACCACGTCCACCGCCTGCACGACCCCGACGTCTCCGCGTTGCCCGAGGGACTGGCGATGCCGGGCTCCGGGTCGCCCTTTGGCACCGGACTGCTCGCCTTCATCGGCGTCGGATACGCCGAGGAAGCCCGCCACGCCGCCGTGCGCACCTTTCTGCCCGCGAGCGAGGGCGGTGGCTTCGCGGGCCAGAACGACGTGCCCTCTCCCACCATGCTCGCCTGGAGCAAGCACCGCACCGCGAGCCGCTGCCTGGACAGCGCGCTCGCGATACTCGCCGTTGCCGCATGCCAGGCGCTGCATGTCACCTCGCGCCGCCCGCCCCGCGCCCTCGCCCCGCTGGCCGACGAGGTGAAACGGTATGCGCCGCCGGTGGTGGAGCGCGCTCCGAACGACATGGCGGACCGCCTCGAAGCGCTCGCCGGCGCCTTCGCGAAGGCGGCGGTGCACGACGCCGCGTGGCTGCCCGATCCCGTCCGCCCCGGAGAGTGAGAGATCCGTGACCAGAAGACCCAACATCCTCTTCATCATGATGGACCAGCTCGCGCCCCAGGTGTTGCGTCCCTACGGTGGCGCGGTGTGCCGCACGCCGAACATCGAGCGGCTGGCCGAAGAGGGAGTCGTCTTCGAGAACGCGTACTGCAACTATCCGATCTGCGCCCCGGCGCGTTTCAGCTTCATGTCCGGCCGTCTGCCGAGCCGCATCGGGTCCTACGACAACGCCTGCGAGCTTCCCTCCGAAGTGCCGACCTTCGCACATTACCTGCGGGTGATGGGCTACCACACCTGCCTCTCGGGCAAGATGCACTTCATCGGTGCGGACCAGCTCCACGGGTTCGAGGATCGCGTCACCACCGATGTCTATCCCTCCGATTTCAAGTGGACGACGGACTGGTCGCTCGGGCCGACCCACTGGACGCCCTGGTACCACTCGATGCGCGCGGTGCTCGATGCCGGCGCGTGGCGCCGGAGCGTGAACACCAGCTACGACGAGGAGGTCGGCGTCGCCGCCTGCCGCTGGCTGCACGACCACGCCGACCTCGACGACGGCCGGCCCTTCTTTCTCGCCACCTCCTTCATCAGCCCGCACGACCCTTACCTCGCGCCGCCCACGCACTGGGACCAGTACCGGGACGACGAGATCGACGATCCGAAGGTCGGCGACATTCCCTGGGACGAGCGCGACGCGCACAGCCGCCGCCTCCACTACACCATCGGCCGCCACATGGACGAGATCGCCCCCGCCGACATCCGCCGTGCGCGCCGCGCCTACTACGCGGTCATGAGCTGGCTGGACGAGCGGATAGGCCGCGTGCTCGACACCCTGGAAGCGATCGGGGAGAAGGATCGGACCATCGTCGTGCTGAGCGCCGACCACGGCGACATGCTCGGAGAGCGTGGTCTCTGGTTCAAGATGTGCTTCTACGAGTGGTCGGTTCGCGTCCCGATGATCGTGTACGCGCCCGGCATGTACCGGCCGCGACGCGTGAAGGAAAACGTGTCGCTGCTCGATCTCTTCCCCACCTTCCTGGAGTGGGCCGGAGACGGCGATGCGCCGGAGCTGATGGCCCCGACGGATGGAAACGGGCTCGCGAACCTCGCGGGGGGCAGCGCCGACGCCTGGCCCGACACCGCCTACAGCGAATACTGTGGCGAAGGCGCGCAATCGCCACTTCTGATGGTGCGCCGCGGCCGCTTCAAGTACATCCACTGCGAAGACGACCCGCCCCTGCTCTACGACCTCGAGGCCGACCCGGACGAACTCGAGAATCTCGCGGGCGCGCAGACGGCGCAGGCGGTGGAATCGGAGCTCCGCGAGACGGTGTTTCGCCAGTGGAACCCCGCCGACCTCAAGCAGCGGGTCATCGAGAGCCAGCGCCGGCGCCTCTTCCTGCACCAGGCGCTCGCGACCGGCCGGCGCACTGCCTGGGATTTCAACCCGAGGCGGGACGCCTCGCGGGAGTACGTGCGCGACGACGGCGACATCCAGGGCATCTACGACCCGGCCTGGAGCGACCAGAAGCGTTAGCCGCGACTTCGCCCCGATTCTCGTCCCGGCGCCCCCGAGCCTCGAAGTTACTGTTCGCCGATGAACACGGCGGGATCCCGTACCGCGGTCCTTCGCGGGCGCGACTTTCGATGGCTGGTGGCCGCCTCCGCCCTCAACAGCGTCGGCTTCGGCGGCGACTTCGTGCTCATCGGCCTCCTGCCGCTGCTCGCGACCGGCTCTTCGGGCTGGGTCGGGGTCGCGATAGCGCTCTACCACGCCCCCCAGCTCCTCCTCGGGGTGCCGACGGGCGCGGTCTCGGACCGGATGGACCGGCGCCGTCTTCTGCGCAGCGCGGAGCTTGGCCTGATCCTTGCCTTCGGCGTCTTCGCACTCGTCTCCGTGCCCGGCGATACCGGTCTCGCGCTCACGCTCACCATCGTGACGGTCCTGGGAGCCCTGCGCGCGGTCTATCACCCGGTGCGACTCAGCTACGCCTTCGACCTCGCCGGCCCCGCCCACGCGGTCTCCGCCCTCGGGTGGGTCACGCTCAGCGTGCGCGCCGGAATGCTGGTCGGCGCCGTCTCGTGCGGCGTGGTGATGCAACACTTCGGTCCCGCCTTCGCGTTCCTGCTGCTCGGCCTTGCGCAGTGCGCGGCGCTGGCGTGTCTGCTGCGCCTGCGCTCCGCCGGCGTGGCGGCGGAGGTCGACCACACGCCGCTGCGGCGCAACATCGCCGACTACCTGCGGGAACTCGCCACCAACCGCACCCTGCTTATCCTCACCGTCGTCACCGCGCTCGTCGAGATCTTCGGCACCTCCTACAACACCGCGCTGCCGGAGCTCGCCCTCATGCGACTCGAGATCGACGCGGAAGGCCTCGGCCTCCTGCACGGGGCCCAGTCGGCCGGCGGACTGATCGCGGGAGTGATCATGACCTGGTACGGAAACATCCGCCGACGCGGGGTGGTCTACATCGGAGTCGTCACCGTGCTCGGGGCCGGTGTGGTGACCCTGGGAGCCATGACTTCCGTGCCCGGCATCATCCTGATCCTGGCGCTCATCTCCGGCCTCATCTGCGCGTGGGACATTCTCACCCAGGCGATGATGCAGCTCTGTGTTCCCAACCGGCTCCGGGGGCGGGCGATGGGGGCATGGGTGTTCGCGATCGGCAGCTCCCCGCTCGGACACCTGGAGATGGGCCTGCTCGCCTCGACGGTGGGGCTCGGCGCCGCCCTCTATCTGAACGGCGCGGGAGTGCTCCTGGTGATTGCGATCGCGGTGCTGATCACTCCCGCGATCCGGCGATTCTGACGCGATGCGGTCGAGGCCGGATCGACCAACGGAGCCTTCACGTGAGCGCGATGACGGGCGTATCGCGAACCGCCGATGGGAGTTTGCGGGTTAGGATAGCGCCGCACGGTCGCGGAGGACCCGCGGCCGGCGTTCTCGAACCAGGAGGCAGCAAAATGGGCAAACAGATCATCGGAGGCCCGGTCGTCTTTGGCGGTAACACGGTTCCCCTGTCGAAGGCGATTCGCGCCGGCGACTACGTCTATCTCTCCGGTCAGGTACCGCTGCGCAGCGACGGCAGCGTCGAGACCGGCTCCATCGAAGCCCAGACCCGGGTGGTGATGGAGAACATCAAGGAGCTCCTGGGCGAGGCGGGCTGCGAGCTCTCCGATGTCATCAAGGCCACGGCATGGCTCGCGGACCGAGCCGATTTCGCCGGGTTCAATGGGGTCTACGCCGAGTACTTCTCCGACTCGCCCCCCGTGCGTTCCACGGTGGAGAGCGGACTGATGATCGATGTCCGGGTGGAGGTCGAGGTCACCGCCTACAAGCCCCTCTGAGGCGCCGGGCGGGAATCCGAGACGCTGGTCGCCCCCGTTTCACGATCCGCGGCGGTGGACGCGCTTCCACCGGCACGGACGGCGTCGTGCGCCCAATCATCTCGGCATCTTGACGCCCGAAGTGGCCGAAAATCGGTGAATTCAACAGGCTGGGCGGCCGAGTATCAGTGAAACTTTCGGGTCAGGAGGAGCGAAGCGATGAAGAAGACCACCCGCAAGAGCCCCGCCGGTCATCGCCTGACGATGAACCTGCACCGACGTCTGCCCTTCAGCCGCGAGGAGTACGAGCGACGCTACGACGCGGTACTTGAGAACATGGACGGCGCGGGCGTGGACGCGCTGCTGGTACGCAGTCCCGAGAACATCACCTACCTCACCGGTTACGAGACTCCCGGGTACTACGGATACCACTGTCTCGTCATCGCCCGCGGCCAGCAGCCGGTAATGGTGGGGCGCCGCCTGGAGATCGAGACCAACGCTCCGGAGTTCTCGTGGCTCACCCGGCTTGCGGCGGCCAACGACCACCAGGTCCCCGTCGAGCTGACGGCCCGCACCGTCGAACGGATGGGGCTCTCACGCCACCGCATCGGGGTGGAGAAGAAGGGCTGGTTCTTCACGGTGGAGGAATACGAAGCGCTGGAACGGCTCCTCCCGAACGCGCACATAATCGATGCCTCGGACACGGTGGAGGCGGCCCGGCTCATCAAGTCGGAGGCGGAAGTGGCGATGATCCGCAAGGCGGTCGCGATTGCCGACAAGGCCTGCCTCGCGGGCATCGAGGCGACCCGGGCCGGCGTCACCGAAGACGAGATCGCCGGAGCGCTGCACCGGGAGTGGTGTGCCCTGGGAGCGGAATACACCGGGCTTCCCAACTTCATCGCGTCAGGCCGTCGCTCCGGCGCCTGCCACTCCACCTGGCGCGGGCGCCGCCTCGCCCGGAACGACCACTGCATCTTCGAGATCGCGGCGTCGAAGAACCGCTACTGCGGGGCGGTGTTCCGCGCCGCCACCGTGGGCCGGGTAAAACCGAAGCTGCGCCGGCTCTACCATGCGACGGAGACCGCACTGCACGCGGTAGTCGACGCGATCCGCCCCGGCGCGGTGAGCGAGAAGGTCGACAAGGCGGGCCGGGACGTCATCGCCAAGGCGGGTTTCGGGCCCTGGCACCGGCACCGCATCGGGTACTCGATCGGCGTCAACTACCCGCCGGACTGGGGAGAGGGCCAGATCTTCAGCATCCGCAAGGGCGAGAAGCGCGTGCTCGAAGAGAACATGACCTTCCACCTCGTGCCCGGCTGCCTGATCTTCGACGAAATGGGGATCGTGACGAGCGCGTCGGTGCGCGTGAGCGCCACCGGCTGCGAGGTCCTGAACACCCTGCCGATCAAGCTCTACGAGAATGGGTGACGCGGGCGCCACGCTCACCGGAACGCCGCGGGGTAGGCGGCGCCCGGCGTCGGGCCGACCGCCTCCGGCGGGCGCCTGAGGTCCGCCGCGAGATTCCACCGACGCGCGAATCGGGCGCGCGCGCAGACGCCGGTCCGGGCAAGGGCGCTCTCGAGCCGGGACCATGTGGGCGTACCGGGACCCGGCGGGCGTAACGGGACCGAGCCTTCCCGCGACCCGAATCGCGAGGCGAGAGCCTGCGCAGACGCCGGCAACGGCAAGGGCGCTCGCGAGCCGGGACCATGCGGGCGTACCGGGACCGTGCCGTCCCGCGACCCGACTCGCGTTCGACAACGTCCCGGTCGGCAGATGCGCGTGCGCGGTCGTGCATCGGTCAAACATTGCGGCTAGCATGCGGGGCGCGACGAAGGCAGCAGGAGACCCCACATGGAGATCGCATACCGGCCCGAGACCGAGGCGCTGCGAGAAGAGATCCGTGCCTTCTGCCGGGACGAGGTCCCCGAGGAGTTCAAGCGCACGGTGCGCCACGAAAGCGACATCGAGGGCGAGGACTCCAAGCGCTGGCTGCGCATGCTCTACCGCAAGGGAGGCTGGAGCGCTCCGGGGTGGAGCAAGGAAATGGGCGGCCCGGGCTGGACCTTCGAGCAGCAGTACGTCTTCGAGCGCGAACTCGCCCTCAACGATGCTCCCCGAGTGCCCATTTTCGGCGCCGGCATGATCGGGCCCGCGATCATCGAGTTCGGGACCCCGGAGATGCAGAAGCAGTTCCTGCCCGCGATCCTCAAGGGTGACATCCTGTGGTGTCAGGGCTACTCGGAACCGAACGCCGGCTCCGACCTCGCATCCCTTCAGACGAGCGCGGTCAGAGAGGGCGACCACTACGTCCTGAACGGCGCCAAGATGTGGACCAGCGACGGTCACCACGCGGACTGGATGTTCGGCCTCTTCCGCACCGACAACTCGGGGAAGAAGCAGCACGGCATCACGGTGCTTCTCGTGGACATGAAGACCCCCGGAATCGAGCTGCGACCCATCCTCACTTTCGATGGCGGCCACGAGACCAACCAGACCTTCTTCGACGATGTCCGGGTGCCGGTCGCGAACCGCCTCGGAGAAGAGCACCGGGGCTGGACGGTCGCGAAGTACATTCTCGGCCTGGAGCGATTCGGCACCGCGGAGGTGTCGCGCTCGCAGGCGAGCCTCGCGCGGCTCAAGCGCATCGCCGAGGACGCGTCGTGGCCGGGCGGCCGTCTCATCGACGACGAGGACTTTGCCGACGCCCTCGCCGGGGTCGAGCTTGAGCTTCGCGCCCTGGAGCTTACCGAGCAGCGCTTCCTCTTCGGACCCGGGGGCCCGGACGCGATGGGCGCCGAAGCGTCGATGCTCAAGATCCGCGGCACCGAGGTGCAGCAACGCATCACCGAGCTCACGGTGGAAGCCCTGGGACACTACGCCCTCCCCGTGGTTCCCGAGCAGCTCGCGGAGGGCTACAACGAGGAGCCGGTAGGCCCGACTCCGACCGGCTACGCCTCGCGCAGCTACTTCAACATGCGCAAGACTTCCATCTATTCCGGATCCAACGAGATCCAGAAGAACATCATCGCCAAGGCGGTGCTGGGGCTCTAGCCCGCCATGTCTCGGGCATAGTGACCGACACCTTTCGCAGACCATTGATTCCCATATTTGATCACCCCTTAGGTTCCCGTCCCACCGGGGAATGGCGTGGAAGGGCGTTGCGGGGGCGCACTTCCATTGCAGCGGGGCGCGGGAATTCACGAAGCGAGACCCGACCAGGCCGGATGAGGTGACATGGACTTTTCGTTAAGCGAAGAACAGACCATCTTCCGCGACAGCGTGGCGCGCTTCGTCGCCGAGGAGTACCCCTTCGACCGCCGGCAGACCCTGGCGGCGAAAGAGCCCGGTTACAGCGAGACGCACTGGGAGCGTTTTGCGGAGCTCGGCTGGCTCGCGGCGACGCTCCCCGAGGACTACGGCGGACTCGGAGGCACCGCGGTGGAAGGCATGCTCCTCGCCGAGCACTTCGGACGGGGCCTCGTGATGAACCCCTACCTCGCCACCGTGGTGCTCGGAGCCAATGCCATCCTGCACGGTGGCAGCGAGGAACAGAAGCGCCGTCTCTTGCCCCCGGTCGCGGAAGGTCGCGCCAAGCTCGCCTTCGCCTACGCCGAGCCCCAGTCTCGCTACGATCTCCATGACGTTGCGACGACGGCCCGGGCGGAGAACGGCGGCTACCGCATCGACGGCCAGAAGGGCGTCGTCTTCTACGCGGCGAGCGCCGACCGGATCGTGGTATCGGCGCGCACCTCGGGAGAATCCCGCGAGCCCGACGGCATCTCGCTCTTCCTCGTCGATGCGAATGCCGAAGGTCTCGAAGCCCGACACTACTCCACCCAGGATGGTGGCCGGGCCTCGGAGCTTCGTTTCGACGGCGTGCGGGTCGAGGCCGATGCCCGCCTGGGCGAGCCGGGGACAGAGGGCCGCGCGCTCCCGGTCATCGAACGGGTCATCGACCACGCCATCGCCGCGGTGTGCGCGGAGGCGGTGGGCGCGATGTGGGCGGTCTACGAGCAGACGCTCGCCTACCTCAAGACGCGCGAGCAGTTCGGCCGCACGCTCGGCTCCTTCCAGGCCCTGCAGCACCGCATGGTGGACGTGTACATGAAGTGCGAGCTCGCGCAATCGATGGTCCACGAGGCCACCCTGCATCTGGACGCCCCGGACGCGGCAACCCGCGGCCGGGCGGCGGCGGCGGCGAAGTACGAGGTGGGGCGAAACGCGCGCGACGTGGGGCAGGAGGGAGTGCAGCTCCACGGGGGGATCGGAATGACCTTCGACCTGCCCATCGGCCACTACCTCAAGCGGATTACGACGATCAACGCGAGCTTCGGCGATCCGCGCCACCATCTGCGTCGCTACCAGCAATTGTCTTCGTAAAGACGGAAACCCGCTCGCGGCGGCGCAATGGCGATCCCCCGCGCCGGGCCAGGGAGAGCGACGAGGCCGCGAGCTGACCCGCCGCGGATCTGCTCGGAGAGAAGGCGCCCAGTGACGAACAGGCCCGCACCCTGCTCGCAGGCACGGGCCGGGAGGAACCGACATGCTTCCGATCACCGGCTACCCCGACCGTTACTCGGTGGCCCCGGGCGAGACCATCGCGTTCAAAGTGAGCTCGGCCTCGGAGACACCCTACGAGGCGAGATTGGTGCGCGTCATCAGTGGCGATCCGAACCCCGCGGGTCCGGGGATTCGCGAAGAGCCGGTGGCGGCGGATTTCGCCGGGCGCTATCCCTCGCGGGTACAGCCGATCCACAGCGGCTCCTGGGCGCGTGTCGCCGCGGCCACCCCCCTCGACGCCCTGCAAAGCTTCACGGTCTGCGCGACCATCTGGCCCACCCTGCCCCGCCTCGCTCGCCGGCAGGGTCTGGTGTCCCGACTCGACGCCGAGAGCGGCGCCGGATTCAGCCTGGAACTCGACACGGACGGCTCGGTCCGCGCCACCGTTAGCGACGGCGCCGCGAGCCTGGACGCGCGGGTCGGAAAGACGCTGCGCGCGCGCGCCTGGTACCGGGTTTTTCTGAGCTACGACGCCAGCGCCGGCGTACTGCGGGTCGGCCAGCAGGCGCTTGAGCCCGCCCTCATGGTCGACGACTCGGGATCGGCGTTCGCTCGCGCGTCGCTTCGCGGCGCCTGCACCGGAAGCGGCGACCTGGTGTTCGCGGCGCGCGCGGGCGATCCACCCCGCGATCACTACAACGGCAAGCTCGAGGCGCCGCGGATCCGGGAGGGCGCCATGGACGCCGAGGCGGCCCTTGGCAGCGCCGGCGGCGGCGACGCCGGCGAGGACTCGGTCGCCGCCTGGGACTTTTCCAAGGAGATGTCGACCGCACGCATCGTGGACACCGGTCCGAACGCGATGCATGGCGAGACCGTGAACCTGCCCGCCCGCGCCATGAAGGGCTCACGCTGGACGGGCGAGGAGATGTGCTGGCGACACGCCCCGGATCACTACGGCGCGATCCATTTCCACGACGACGACCTCCACGACTGTGGCTGGGAGACCGACTTCAGCTTCGAGGTGCCGGAAGACTTCCGCAGCGGGGCGTATGCGGTACGCCTGCGCAGTGGCGACGACGAGGACATGATCCCCTTCTTCGTGCGCGCCGCCCCGGGTCGGGCGCAGTCGAGCGCCTGCGTGCTCTTCCCGGTCTTCACCTACACCGTCTACGCCAACTTCGCCCGGGGCAACATCGACGATGCCTACCGCGCCCAGGCGGCGCGCTGGGGGGCACGCACGTGGACTCCGGACGAGAACCCCGAGTACGGAATCTCCACCTACAACCATCACCGCGACGGCAGCGGCGTGAGCTACTCCTCGCGCCTTCGCCCGATCCTGAACCAGCGCTCAGGCTACTGCGCCTACGCGGATCCCCTGGGAGGTTCGTGTCTGCGCCACTTCCCCGCCGACACCCACCTCCTCGCATGGCTCGACGCCATGGACCACGACTTCGATGTCATCACCGACGAAGACCTCGACGCGGAGGGAGTGGACGCCATCGCGCCCTACCGGGTGGTGATGACCACCTCCCACCCCGAGTACCACACTCCGGCCTCGCTCGACGCGCTCCGCGACTACACCGAGCAGGGCGGACGCCTGATGTACCTCGGCGGCAACGGCTTCTACTGGCGGGTCGCGACGAACCCCGATTACCCCGGCGCGGTCGAGATCCGCCGGGGCGAGACCGGGATCCGGGCCTGGGCGGCGGAGCCGGGCGAGTACTACAACGCTTTCGACGGGGGCTACGGCGGACTGTGGCGAAACAGCGGCCGCGCGCCCCAGCGCCTCGCCGGGGTGGGGTTCATCTCGCAGGGAGACTTCCACGGCTTCAGCTACCACCGCCTGCCCGCCTCGCGTGACCCGCGCGCGGCCTGGATTTTCGAGGGCATCGATGACGAGATCCTCGGCGATTTCGGCCTGAGCGGCGGCGGCGCGGCGGGCTTCGAGCTCGACTGGCTGGACCCGAGTCTCGGCTCTCCCGCGCATGCCCTGGTCCTCGCCCGCTCGCGAGACCACGACGAGACCTTCGTGCTGGTGCCCGAGGAGATACTCACCCACCACGACACCCGTCCCCGCCAGCCGGCGCGCGACATCATGCGCGCCGAGATCGTCTACTTCGAGACGCCGAAGGGCGGCGCGGTGTTCTCGGTGGGCTCCATCTCCTTCTGCGGCAGCCTTCCCCACAACGGTTTCGACAACAACATCTCGCGCATGGTCGACAACGTGCTGCGCCGCTTCCGCGCCTGACCGCGTCACCTCACCGCTTTATCGCCGCGCACACCAGTCTGGTCAGGGCGTGTGCGTCCCACCATCAAGATCTCCGGGCGCCTTGACTGCATCGATCCGTGAGGCAGCGGGGCTGGCCACGCTCGCACCGAGCGCATCACACGCCCGGTGTCGCCAGATGGTGTGCCGCGCCGCGGCGGCGATCAGCGCCCCGCGAGGCAGCGCAGTTGCGCGACCCCGCTGAGCGCATCGAGGCCACGTCCCAGATCCGCCTTGATGTCCTCGGGGTCTTCGAGCCCTACCCCGACCCGGATAAGCGCATCGTTCACCCCGGCCGCGGCCCGCTCTTCGGCGGTGATGCGGCAGTGGGTGGTGGAGGCGGGATGGGTGATGGTGGTTTTGGCGTCGCCGAGGTTCGCGGTGATCGACAGCCACTTGGTGTGGTTCAGCACCCGCCACGCCTCCTCGCGTCCGCCCCGAATCTCGAATGACACGATGCCGCCGAATCCTCTCTGCTGGCGCCGGGCAAGCCGGTGCTGCGGGTGGCGCTCCAACCCCGGATAGTGGACCCGCTCCACCGCGGGATGGGTTTCCAGCCAGCGGGCCACGGCAAGCGCGTTCGCACAGTGGGCCTGCATGCGCAAGCGCAGTGTTTCGAGGCCCTTGAGGAAGACCCAGGCGTTGAAGGGGCTCATGCTCGGACCCGCGGTGCGCATGATCTTGTACGCCTCGTCGCGGATCGTGTCGTCGTTGGTGACGATTGCGCCCCCCACGCAGCGGCCCTGCCCATCGAGGTACTTGGTGGCGGAGTGCACCACCACGTCCGCCCCGAGCGCGAGCGGACGCTGCAGGGCCGGCGTGCACATGACATTGTCCACCGCGAGCACCGCGTCGCGCTCGTGCGCCAGTGCCGCGACCTGCTGGATATCGACCACCTCGCCGAGAGGATTGGAGGGACTCTCAAGCATCAACAGGCGGGTCCGCGGGCGAATCGCGTCGTGCCATTGATCGAGATCGGCGAGATCCACGTAGGTCGCCTCCACCCCGAAACGGGCGAAGACATTGTTGAAGAGCGAGATGGTGGAACCGAACACGTTGCGCGAGACCACGACATGGTCCCCCGCCTTCAGGATGGCGAGTCCGAGGGTCAGGATAGCCCCCATGCCCGACGCGCACGCCACGCAGCGCGCGCCGCCTTCCAGCGCGGCGAGGCGCTCCTCGAAGGTACGCACGGTGGGGTTGGTGAAGCGCGAGTACACATTGCCGGGCTCGGTCTCGGCGAAGCGGGCCGCCGCCTCCTCGGCGCTCCGGAACGCGAAGCTCGAGGTCAGGAAGATAGGATCGTTGTGCTCGCCTTCAGGGCCGCGGTGCTGGCCTTCGCGCACCGCCAGGGTATCGAAGCGGGCATCGCCGCCGCGCTCGTAGTCCCGATTCATGGCGCCTCCACGGGAAGGTCTTCCCGATTGCCCCACTCGGACCAGGATCCCGGATAGCCGCGCACTCGCGGATACCCCAGGCTCTTGAGCATGACGTAGCTCTGCGAGGAGCGGTGGTGGGTCTGGCAGTAGGTGATTACTTCACGGTCCGGGGTGATCCCGCGGGCATCGAGCATGTCGCGCAGCACCGCGGAAGAGTGCAGACGCCGATGCCGCGCCGCGTCCATGGTGTCGGTCCAGTCGAGATTCACCGCGCCGGGAATATGCCCGCCCCGCAGAGCGCGGCGGTCCCGGCCCGCGTATTCCGCCGGCGATCGAGCGTCGAGAAAGACTACCCCCTCGTCGCCGATCCGGGCCCGAATGTACTCGGCGTCCGCAACCGCCACCCCGGTGAGGTTGGCCTGATAGCGCGATGCGCACGGCTCACCGTCGCCCGCGCGGATGCGCAGTCCCTCGGCCATCCAGCCCGAGAAGCCGCCGTTGAGAATCGAGCCGCCGGCATGGCCGAGAACGTGAAGCGTCCACAGCAGGCGCGATGCGTGCCCTCCCCCCTCGTCGTCGTAGGCCACGACGTGCCGGCCGGGCACGTAGCCGATACCGGAGAGCGCGTGGGAGAGCCGTTGCGCTTCCGGGAGCCGGCCCGTCGCGGGCTTCTCGCCACCGACCAGCCACGAGTAGTCGAGCTGGACCGCGCCGGGAAGATGACTCTCCCGGAACTGCTCCGCTTTGCGCAAGTCGACGACAAGCAATCCGTTCGCATCGAGCGCTCGAGCGAGCACCTCGGGCTCCAGCACCATCGGCAGGTTGGACGCGCTCACGTCAGGTCTCGGTACACGACAGGAGCGACGTCGGCGCCCCTGACCTTGCCGTAGCCTTCACGGGCTCAGGACTGCGGACGCACGCCTGCTGGCAAGGACGGGGACGCACGCGAGGCGGGTCACTCGACATTGCGTCCACGTACACCCGCGCTCCCTGACTCGCAAGCCCGTCCGCACCTGTCGACATCCGCGCGCTCGCAGCTTTCGTGAATCGGCGAGACATGACGGCTGGCGGAGAGTTGGCCCACGAACTTCGTCGATCCCTTGCTCATACGTCACCGGACTATAGGCCAGCCACGCCGTCGCGGGAAAAGAACCGTTGGTTCTACCCTTATGCGAGATGAGACGCATCGGCCGGCCGAGCCGATTCCCGCGGCGCCGGGTCCGTTTCGCGCACCGGGTCACCAGTGCGGGTGCGCCACCGAGTCGGGCCCCATGACGCGGGGAACCACGCCCCATCCATTGCGGGAGTCTCTCGCGCCAGCGCGGCGTCGACGGGGCACGCCCGGTCACGACCGGACCCACGATCGGCGCCCCCATCCGCGTCCGCCATGCAAGCGCGGTGCTTTTACGGGGGATTCGCGGTAGTCTTGAACCGCATCGCTCTCATGCCCCAGCGTGGTTTCCACTGCGAGGCCGCCGCATTGCGGGCCTGAGACGGGCTCTCCCCTCTTCGGATCGCGACGGATACTCGCGGGTTCGCCCAGGCGCGGGGGGAGAAGAGGCCGGCCCACGCCTTTCCCGGCATCATCTTGGTCGTGGAATCCGCCGAACAAGCTACTAGAGGAGAACGAACATGCCGCAGACCCCCTTCAGTTCCGAGCGTCGCGAGTTTCTCAAGCGCTCACTCGCATCCGCGGCGCTCGCATCGGCCGCCTCGGCCGGACTCGCTGGCCGGGCGCGGGCGGCGGACCGGCCTCTGGTCGTCGCGACCTGGGGCGGCTTCTTCGAGGAGGTCATGTCGGAGTTCGTCTACCCGCCCTTTGTCGAGCAGACGGGAATCGAGGTGGAGTCCGTGCCCAAGGCCATCGGTGACGCCTGGCTGGTACAGCTCGATCAGGCCAAGCGCGCCGGTGAAGTCCTGGTGGACGTATCCGGACTCATCGACATTCCGATGGAGCGCGGCCAGACCAGCAATCTGTGGCAGCCGGTCGAGGCCGCGAAGGTTCCCAACCTTGCCAACCTCACCGAACTCGGCAAGCACTACGACCGCAACGGGGTGCTGGACGGCGTCTCGTGGGGCTTCTACCACATCGTTCTCGTCGCCAACAGCGAGGTTTACGAGGCCGCACCCGAGTCCTGGAAAGTCCTCTGGGACCCGGCCACCGAGAACCTGGCGGGGGTGATGGCCCAGCCGGATGTCGGCTTCCTGCTCGACATTACGGCGCAGACCTGGTTTGGCGGACCGGACATTCTGAACACCCAGGAAGGAGTGCTGGAGGTCCTCAAGAAGGTTGAAGAGCTCAAGCCCAACGTCAAGCTCTGGTTCCGCGACGAGGCGCAGTTCCAGCAGGGGCTCGAATCCGGTGAGATTCCGATCGGGCTGTACTACAACGACGTTGCGAACTACGCAATCTCTCAGGGCATCCCCATTCACAAGGTCTGGCCGACCGAGGGGGCGGTGTTGAATCGGGTGTGGTGGGGAATCACCAACGGCACCCCGTTGAACGATGAGGCGCAAGCCTTTGTCAACTACACCCTGAGCCCCGCCGCGCAGGAGATCATTGCCCGCACGGTGGGCATCTCACCCTCCATCCCCCGGGCAATGACGAATCTCACCGATGAGGAGTGGTACCTGGTCACCACGGACGACACCCCCATCATTCCAAAGTACGACATGTACGTTCAGTGGGGCGACTGGATAAACGACCGGTGGACCGAAACCATCACGGGTTTCTAGCCCGGATGTTTCACCGATTCTCCGCGGCAGACGCCAGTCTGCTCGCGGATGCTTGCGGTGTGTACTCGAGGCGCTACGACGCAGCGTCGGACGCCTGCTTCGCGTCGAAGTCCTCGCTTCGCTTGCAGGCCGGACAAGTCGTCCGGGTTTCGCCCGTGTGCCGGGAGGACGCGCCGCCGGCGTTTCCTCCGCTTCCGGCTTTCCGCCTCAAACCTTGCGGCCCGTGCGGCCCACCACCGCCGCGCATTGACGCCCCCGCAACGACACTGCGTTCGAGGTCAGGGCGCACCCGCTCTCCTCGGACGGTGCGCCATCCTCGCCCGTAGCTCCGAGGCGCCCTCCTTTCCGTCCCATGCGTCTTCGCAGCTACGCGCCCCTCGCGTGGCCGAGCTTCATGCTCGGCACATGCTTCCTCATCCCCTTCGGCATCATGCTCGCGGTGAGCTTCTTTCACCGCGTCCAGGGTGGGTTCTACGAACCCGCCTTCGAGCTCTCCAACTACGCACACTTCCTGGAGCCCCTGTTTCTCAACAATCTGGTCTTCTCCCTCCTCGTCGCGGCGTTGACTGCGCTCATGTCGGTCTCGCTCGCCTTCCCGTTCACCTACCTGCTGACGAGACTGCGCCGACGGATCCAGATCCCCATCGTCATTCTTCTCCTGTGCGTACTGACCCTCTCCGAGGTGCTGATTGCATTCTCCTGGTCGGTGCTGTTGTCACGCACCGCCGGGGTCTCGAACCTTCTGGTCTGGGCGGGGGTTCTCGAACGTGCCCTGTCGCAGTTTCCAAGCTTTGGCGCGGTGCTCACCGGTCTGGTCTATTTCACTTTTCCCTATGCTGTCTTCATGATGTTTCCGGCCCTGTCTCGGCTCGATTTCCAGGTAGTGGAAGCGGCGAGGACACTGGGCGCTTCGCCCGTGCGCTCATTCTTTACCGTGGTGGTGCCGGCGCTTCGCACCACCATCACCGGGGCGATCATCCTCGTATACGTGTTCACTCTGGGAGCCTATCTGATACCTCAGATGCTGGGCCGTCCGGGTCACTGGACCCTGTCGGTGCTGATTACCGATCAGGCCATCTATCGCTCGAACATTCCATTCGCGGCGGCGATGGCGATCTTTCTGATCGCGGTTTCTCTCGCACTCATCGGCCTTACCCTTTTTCTCAATCGCCGCAGGGAGCGACCGGCCACATGATGCGCACGGGACGCACCGCTTTCATCACGCTGATGGTCCTGTTCATGTCGCTGCCCATCATCGTCGTCGGCGCAGTGTCGTTCAACGAACGCAAGACACTCCTGTTTCCTCCCCGGGGATTCTCCTTCAAGTGGTATGTGGATCTCTTCTCGAAACGGGACTGGGTGGAGGCCGTAACCAACAGTCTCGTCATTGCGACGTTCGCCGGACTGATTGCGATATCGATCGCCCTACCCGTCTCCTACTATCTGTGGCGATACCGCATCTTCTTCGCGAAGATGCTGTTCACCATTGGCCTCGTCCCCTTCATGCTGCCTCCGGTCGTGAGCGCGCTTGGCTTTCTGATCTTCTGGGTAACGATCGGTCACTATGGGAAGCTCGAGAACGACATCATCAGCCACGGAGTGTTTCTCGTTACCCTGCCGCTGATGATGATCTCTCTGGGGCTTGAGTCCCTGGATCGATCCCTGGTGGAAGCGGCGAGCACGATGGGAGCGGATGCGCGCAAGACCTTCAGTACCGTGATACTCCCTCTCGTGTTCCCCTACATCCTCTCCAGCTACGCATTCTGCTTCGTGTTGAGCCTCAACGAATACATCATCGCGTTCATGGTGGCGGGCGTGACCGTCCAGACGGTGCCGATAAAGATCGTCAACAGTCTGCGTTACGGATACACCCCGATCATGGGCTCGGTGGCCGTCATATTCGTCTTCCTCGCCGCGATCATCTTCGGACTGATTGCGCGCTACGGCAATCTGCTGAAGCTTCTCGGCGCTTCAGGTAACGAAGAGTGAGCGCGCCGGGACCGCGGGCCATCGCCGCCCACCTCCAACCCGAATACTTCACCGATTTCTACTGCGCACGCCAATATGCGGGCGCTTGCGGGCCGTTACTCCGTCGCGCCGCTTGCGACACCGTGTCGGCCACCTGCTGCGCGGCGCAGTCCTTGGCCAAAGCTTTCCGGCCGGGCAAACCATCCGTGTCTTGCCCGCTCTCCGATACGTTCGCGCCACTGGCGCTTCGCCTGTCTTCGGTTTGACGTTGCGCGACTTTTGGTCCGTGCTTCCTGCTATCACGGCATCCTGGCGCCCTCGTGACGAATGTCGGTGAAACATGCGGGCCAGGGGCCCCCCGGCGGCCGAGTGCGGACACCGGGCACGCGCCTCGGGCGAAGCGCGAAGGGCGAAGCACCGATCAGGGCCCGCCAATCTCACCGATTTCTCAACTCGCGGACGCCGGTATGCTCGTGTCAGCGGGCCGATTGACCCCTCGCCGCAACTCGAACATACTGCGGCTACCATGATGTCCGACCGGTGCAAGCTCTGCGTCTGTATCTGTCCCCGGATCAAGATCCGGGCGGCGTGCGCCGGTCGAGAGGAGGACGAAAGCCTCTAGCCTGACATCAGGACTTTCTCCCTCCCCCGAGAAGCCACCACCCGGAGTACCCGGCTGGTGGCTTTTTTCGTTGCGGAGAGCAATCCGGTATCCGAAGAAGCGAGGATCAGCATCATGAAACTACAACAACTGCGATACTTGGCCGCGGTCGCACAGAACAATCTGAACATCTCGGCCGCGGCCGAGCGCCTCTACACCTCGCAACCGGGTATCAGCAAGCAGATCAAGCTGCTGGAGGACGAGCTGGGCATGGCGCTCTTCCGGCGTTCGGGACGCAGCCTCACCGCGATGACCGACGCCGGCGAGCTGGTGCTGGAGCGCGCCCATCGGGTATTGCGCGAGGTGGAGAACATCCGCCGGGTGACCGAGGATCTTCGCGGCAGCGAGGACGGCACCCTGTCCATCGCCACCACCCACACCCAGGCCCGCTACGTGCTCCCCGCGGTGATCTCCCGCTTCCGGCAGCGCTTCTCCAAGGTGCGCATCGAGCTCCACCAGGGCACGTCGGAGCAGATCGACACCCTGTTCTCCGAAGGAGAGGTGGACCTCGCCATCGCCTCGGGCAACTCCACGCCCACCGGCGCCATCACCTATCCCTGCTTCCAGTGGCGCCCGGTGGTGGTGGTTCCCGAGGGACATCCCCTTAATCGGCTCAACGAAGCGGGGATCGAGAATATCGCCGAGTACCCCCTGATCACTTACTCGTTCAGCACGCGTCCCGGCTCCTCGCTGCTACGCCCCTTCGCCGACGCCGGTCTCGAACCCCGGGTCGCGCTTACCGCGCGTGACGCGGACATCATCAAGACCCACGTGAAACTGGGACTCGGGGTAGGCATCATCGCCGGCATGGCTTTCGATCCCGATGAAGACCGGGGCCTCTGCGCCATCGAGGTCGATGGACTCTTCCCCGAAATCACGACCTGGGTGGCGGTGCGCACCGGGCTCCACCTTCGCTCTCACGCGGTAACCTTCATCGAGTACTTCGCGCCCGATCTCGCGGGCAAGATCACCACCGAGGTGATGTGAGGGAGCCCGAACCGGAAATCGCCGACCCGGATCGGGGGGCGGTCAGCTCCGAGCTGACAGCGCGAATCCGGGAAGAGATCCGCACGCGAGGAGGCACGATACCCTTCTCGCGTTTCATGGATCTCTGCCTGTACGCACCGGGACTCGGCTACTACCGCAACCCCACGCCCAAGTTCGGACCGGCGGGCGACTTCGTCACCGCGCCGGAGATCTCGGACCGCTTCGCTGCCTGCCTGTCGCGACAGGTGGCCCAGATCCTCGACTGCGTCCCGGATGGCGCAGTGCTTGAAGCGGGGGCGGGAAGTGGCCGGCTCGCCGCCCGGATCCTGCACGCGCTGGCCACTCATGGTCGGGAACCCCGCTATTTGATTCTGGAGCCGAGTGCCGAGCTGCGGCGTTGCCAGGAGACCCACTTCCGCGAGCAGGGCCTGGATGGGCGCGCGGAGTGGCTGGACGACCTCCCCGGGCCGGGCTTCGAGGGAGTAGTGATCGCCAACGAAGTCATCGATGCCCTGCCCGCGAGCCGCCTCGAGGTGAGGGGTGACACGGTGCGCGAGGCGCATGTCGGATGGAGCGACGACGCCTTCCATCTCGAGTGGCGTACCCCCTCGACTCCACTGGAGCGCGCCTGGGGGGCGATTCGGCGCGATATCGGGCACGCGCTGCCGCCTGGCTACCTCGCCGAGGTCAACCTCGCCGCCCCGGCGTGGGTGGCTTCGATGGCGGCGAGGATCGAACGAGGCCTGCTGCTCATCCTGGACTACGGGTACCCGCGGCGGGAGCTCTACCATCCCGACCGCGGATCCGGCACCCTCGCCTGCCACTATCGCCACCGCCTCCACTACGATCCCTTCTTCCGTCCCGGCCACCAGGACATCAGCACCCACGTCGACTTCACCGCGCTCGCCCGCGCAGGCGAGGCCGCAGGCTTCAAGGTGTCAGGCTTCACCACCCAGGGGGAGTTCCTGCTCGCCACCGGGCTGCTCGAAGAGGGAAGCGATCTCGAAGTCGAAAGCGAGGCTTACTTTCGCTTTGCCCAGGAAGTGAAGCGCCTCACTCTTCCCGGAGAGATGGGCGAAGCGGTCAAGGTTCTGGCTCTGACCCGCGGCATCGACGCACCGCTCATCGGATTCTCGGGAAGAGACCACCGCCCTCGCCTGTAGCCCGGACTCTACCGATCTCTCAACTCGCGGTTGCGGGCCTCCCTCCCTCAAGGCGCTTGAGACATCGTGTCTGACACGCATTGCGCGTCTTCCAGTCCGTGCTTCCTGCTATCACGGCATCTTGGCGCCCGAAGCGGCCGAAAATCGGTGGAAACTGCGGGTCAGCCCGACAATTTCACCGATCTCTCAACTCGCGGACGCTGACATGCTCGCGGTTTCGGGTCCTCCGATACGCGCAGCGCCGACCGGGGGGGGTTGCGTCACCGGTCGCTTCCCGGATGGACCGCTACCGGCGAAGCGCAAGGCGCATCGAAACCGGGAGTTACGAGAAGACCTGGTTTATGGATATGGTATAACATCGTAAACAGGCGTTACGCTACAAGTAGCACATCGCACTTGCGATCCGCGCAGTCCGAAACGCCGTCGCGCTTGGCAGGCTGAGAACACAGGGGTTCCGGGCGAGCGTCCGAGGGTCGTACCCTCGGCCGGCGGCGGCTGGATTCCTCGAAGAGGTGACCATGACGCTCGTCCGCCAATGTCCTTCGCTCGTCGCGGTTGCCCTTTGCGCACTCGCCATGGCGCAGGGTTCGTGGGCGCAGTCTCCCAATGTGCTGGTCACGATCAAGCCGATCCACTCGCTCGTCGCCGGGGTGATGGGCGAAGCCGGCACCGCCCACTTGTTGATCAAGGGTACGGCTTCACCCCATACCTACCAGATGCGCCCGTCCGACGCTCGGGCGCTTCGCAAGGCGGATCTGGTGGTGTGGATCGGCAAGGACATGGAAACTTTCCTTCACCGTATCGTCAGGCACATCGAGTCGAAGGCCGTGGTGGTAACACTTGCCGAATCGCCCGGGATCAGACTGTTGAAAAATCGCAAAGTCGGAGTGTGGGAGGAAGACGATCACGAGGCGACCCGTATCGATGATCACAAGGGTTTCGGCCACCGACACGGCGAGTTCAACATGCATATCTGGCTCGATCCCCGAAATGCCAGGCGTATCGTCGAAGTCGTCGCCGACGCGCTGGTTGGTATCGACCCCGAGCGTGCCGCGGCCTATCGCGCCAATGCCCGGATCATGCACGAGCGGATTGCCACACAGGATGCAACGCTCCGGGAGCAGCTGTCGCCCGTTCGCAAGCATGCGTTCGTCGTCTTCCATGACGCCTACCAGTACTTCGAGGAAGCGTACGGACTGAACGGAAAGGGCGCCGTGGCCGTCGACCCCTCGCGTTCACCGGGCGCCAGGCGACTCGTCGATCTGCGTGAGGCGTTCGACGAGCACAACATCCGTTGCGTCTTCGCCGAGCCTCAGTTCGAACCGGATCTCGTCCACACCCTGGTAAGGGGCAGCGATGTCCGCACCGGGGTGCTCGATCCGATCGGCGCGGACATCGCGCCGGGTTCCGATGCCTGGTTCGGGATCATGGGGCAACTGGGCGAATCGGTGGGCCGGTGTCTCGATTCACCCTGACCAGTGCGGCAGACGACAGCGCCACGGTCACGCGACGGACCCCCCGATGAGCCTCCCCCGAACCCACCGACTCCCCCCGGACGCGCCGCTTGTGCACGCCCGGGGCATCAGTGTGCGCTTCGGACGCCGGACCGTGCTGGATGCGGTCGACCTCTCGGTCCGCGCCAGGGAGATCGTCACTGTCGTGGGGCGAAACGGCGCGGGGAAGTCGACGCTCATTCGAGTCGCTCTCGGAATCGTGCGGCCGGACAGCGGCGCCGTCGCCCGCCCCCCCGGGTTGCGGGTGGGCTACTCGCCACAACACATCCAGCGCGACCCGATCATGCCCATCACGGTACGCCGCTTCCTGACCCTCGGCGCTTCGGCCCCGCGCGAGAAGCTCGAATCGGTGCTCGAAGAGGTCGGCGCGGGTCCGATCCTGGACCATCCGCTCGCCGACATCTCCGGCGGAGAGATGCAACGCGTGCTCTTGGCACGGGCGTTGCTGAGGGAACCGGACCTCCTCGTCCTCGATGAACCGCTGGCGGGCGTCGATGTGGCCAGCCAGAGCGAGCTCTATCGGCTGATCGCGGGGATCCGCGACCGCCACGGCTGCGGCGTGCTCCTCGTCTCCCACGATCTGCACCTCGTCATGGCGGCGACGGACATCGTCGTCTGTCTCAACCGGCATGTGTGCTGCACGGGCCAGCCTCAGACGATTCTGCGCCACCCCGAGTTCGTCTCGCTTTTCGGGCCGAGTGTGTCGGAAACCCTCGCGGCGTACAGGCACTCGCACGATCACCGCCACGACGCGCTGGGCCGGCCCCTCCCGACCGAATCGGATTCGCCCGCCGGGCGCCCAGCGCCGGAAGAAGCGCCCTGATGGAAGACTTCGTGCTGTACGCCCTCGCCGGAGGGGTGGGAGCGGCGCTCGCGGCGGGGCCGGTCGGGTGTTTCGTGGTGTGGCGGCGCATGGCCTACTTCGGCACCGCGCTCGCACATTCGGTGCTCCTCGGAATCGCCCTCGGTTTCCTGCTTGAAATCGAGCCCACGGTGACGGTCTTCGCGATATGCGTCCTGCTGGCGGGATGCCTCGTCCTTCTCGAACGCCAGCGCTTCCTCTCCGTCGACGCGCTGCTTGGCGTCCTGGCCCACGCGGTGTTCGCGGCGGGACTCGTCCTGGTAGCGTTCATGGAACAGCTTCGTGTCGATCTGATCGGCTATCTCTTCGGCGACATCCTCGCGGTTGGTCCGCTGGACCTGTGGCTGATCTACGGCACCGCCGCCGTCGTCACCGCGACTCTCGCCTGGCAGTGGCGCAACCTGCTTTCCTTTGCCATGGACCGGGACCTTGCCGCGGTGGAAGGGGTACCCGTCGAACGGGTTCGCCTCCTGCTCCTGCTACTGATCGCGGCCGTAATCGCGGTGGGCATGAAGATCGTCGGCATGCTGCTCGTCGTGTCGCTGGTCATCGTCCCGGCGGCGGCGGCGCGCCGCCTTGTGACGACGCCGGAGCAGATGGTGGCGGTATCGGCCACGATCGGGGTGCTGGCGGTCGCCGCCGGACTCCTCGCCTCGCTTGTGTGGGATGTACCCACCGGACCCGCCATCGTGCTGGTGGCGAGCGCGCTCTTCGCCGCGAGCCTGATGGTACCGGTGCGGGGCCTGCCGCCCGACGCGGGCGGGCATGGCTCGGCTCACCGTGGGCCATGACGGCAAGTAGTACCGGGTAGCGTGTCGTCGAGCCGGGCGCCGGTCGGCCCGCTCGATCGCCGCGACGGGTCCACACCCCCGCGGTGTCGGCCAAAGAAAGCGATCCCGCTGTACATGGCGACTTCGCCCACTCGACCCACGCCGAGTTCCTGGTTCTCATCCCCCGCGCTGCTTCTCCCGGAGCTCGGTGGAGGAGATGTCCATGCGGAAGTCCGCAACCGGAATCGCTTCGAAGAGCCGCTCGAAGCCCCCCGGCACTGCGCAGTCCGCGAGCGTCAACACCCGACCGCTCGCGGGATCGAGGCGGGCCGCGACGAGGAAGCGGCAGCCGGACTCCCGGATGCGGGCGAAGGCGTCGCGCATTCCTCCCCGGCCCCCGGCGTAGAAGCGCGGGTCCACGAGGCGCGCAAGGGTGTCGGCGCCGAGCACGAACACGCTCTCGCGCACCCAGTGCACTTTGTCGACGAAACGCGGCTCCGCGGTGAGCAGCACCGGCGCACGGCCCGCGAACTGCGCGGCACGGCGCTCGGCCTCGTCCTCCCCGATGGACGCCTTGTCCGCGTTGACGAGTCCCAGTTCGAACATCGGGTCTCGTCCCAGGAGCCTCGCCGTGACCTCCGCGAGGCGGAGGTGGCCGTCGTGCAGGGGGTTGAAGGAGCCGCAGAGCAGCACCGCGCCGCTGAGACGGCGGCCCGGGGTCTCGACGCCCTCGGGGGAGCGCGCAAGCCAGTCGAAGTCTCCGCTTGCGACCCGCGCGAGCAGGGAGCTCGCTTCATGTCGGCGCTCCAGGCGATCGCCCGCGCCGAGCGGGAGGGCCAACCCGGTGCTCCCGGGCAGTCCGCTCGCCAGTTCGCGCACGGCGAGCAGGGCGACGAGACGCTCCTCCTCTTCCCGAGTCCGCGCGCCCTTGTGAAGGTCGAGGTCGACGCTCGAGACCCCCGACGCATCGCACCGAGCGAGGTGGCAACGGTGGTCGCCGCGACGCTGGCGTCCGGTCGCGATTGCGGCCGTCCAGCCGAGCCCGATCAGTCCCTCCTGCGTAGCGGCCAATGCATGGGCCCGGGTCAGGGCGGTGCTTGCGAGCGAGCGGGCGACCCCCGGACTCACGAATTGTCGGGGCGTCGTGCCGAGGGTCTGCGCGAGCGAGGCCGGGGAGTAGCGGTCGCTCGCCTCCAGCACCGTGCGCGAGGAGCCGGCCCGACCGTGCAGCCACGCGAGCATCTGCGTCCCCGCGCCAGCGAACTCGATCACCACCTGCCGGGGCGATGCGTGGATGGCATCGATGACGCGCGCAAGCTCAGGGTCCAAGCTCGGGCCCTCTTCCTTCCGGTACGCACCCGTGCGCCGGAATCTACCTCAAGCATCGTCTCATGCCCTCCATTCGCCCGGATGTTTCACCGATTTTCGGCCGCTCCGGGCGCCAAGATGCCGTGACAGCAGGAAGCACGGACCGAAAGACGCGCAACGGCGAGCCGGATAAAGGCGAAGCGCCGGTGGCGCTTTGCCCCGGCGAGCGGGCAAGCCAAGGATGGCTTGCCCAGGCCGCAGAGCAACGCCCAAGGACTGCGAAGCGAAGCAGGTAGCCGACACGAAGCCGGGTCGGCTTGAGGGAGGGAGGCCCGGGACAGCGAGCATATTGGCGTCCGCGAGTTGAGAAATCGGTGAAACATGCGGGCAAGGGAGTGTCCTGTCTTCGCTCCGACCCATGGCCTCAGGGGTGCTCATCGAAGGGTTTTGATCCGCCGCGGGAACCGCGCGTCAGCTTGAATGCACTGCGTTGCCGAGTCGGGATCTCTCCTGGCTCCGAAATCGCCTGGACACACCCAAGGCCGCTTGGTGTGGGTACCGAATCGTGTGCGGGCGGACCGGTCCGCACCGTGTCCACAGCGCCGCGCGCCTGCAATGCGGGCGGTGCGGGGACGGGGAGTGAGGCATAATCACATCGCGTAAAGATGAGTGAAGAACAAGCCAAGGAAACGGGCTCCGGAGAGCCTTGCGCGCCGGTCGATCGGGCGCGGACGCAACTGCTCGCCCGGTGGCGCCACTTTCCCGAGGCCGACGACGCGGCGCTGCGTGCGCTGCTTGAGCCCGCCATCGCCCGCGCCGCCGAAGCGGAGGCGGAGCTGATGACGGTGATGAACCCGGTGAGCCGGCCGATGCGCCTTCGCCTCGGGGTCCTGGTAAGCGATGCGGGCCTGGACCGCATGTACCGCCAGGAGTGGGGCGAACTCAGCGTCGATCGTGACGGCCGCTGCTACCTCGTCTATCGCCGTGGCGACGGCGGCAAGTACGCGATCGAGTGGTCACCGGCCACCACGGTCCCCGAGAGCATGATGAAGGCGCTGCCGGAGTGCCTGGCTCGTGCGATGCTCGAAGGAGATTCCGGTGAGACCTGAAACGCCGCGCTGGCTCGGGGCCGCCCTCCTCGGCGCCCTCGCTCTCGGCGGCGCGGGGGAGGGTCTCGGCGAGGGCGCCGCGGACGCCACGCCCGCGCGGGTAGGCTACGCGCACCTCACCGGCACCATCGATCGCCTGCGCCACCGGTACCTTGACCGCGCGATCGACGACGCCCGGGACCAGGGGCTCGACACCCTCATCGTGCACATCGACACCGACGGCGGAGAGGTGTCGCACGCGCGCGAAATGTTCAAGAAGGTCATCGACCAGCCGCGCGACGGGTTGCGGATGATCGCCTATGTGGACTTCCGCGCGATTTCCGCCGGCGCCATGATCGCCTACGCCCACCAGGAACTCTACGTGGCGCAGACCGCCTCCATCGGCGACATCGGCGTCATCTTCTTCAACCGCGAAGGCAAGATCGAGTATGCGCCGGAGAAGATCGAGACCGTGGTGCGCTCGCTGCTGGTGCAGGCGGCGGAGCAGAACGGGTGGGATCGGGCGCTGCTCCTCAAGATGACCGCGCGCAACCAGAAGCTGTACCGCGCCATCCTCGGCGAGGACGAGACCGAGTACGTCATCGAGGACGATCTGCCCGACTTCCTGCTCGCCCATCCCGAGTTCGATCCGGACGACGAGCGCCAGCTCGTGCTCTACCGGGGCGAGGATCGCCTCCTCACCCTGACCGGCCGCGAGGCCCTCTCGATGGCCATGGCAACCGGGGAGGCGGAAAACATCGACGCGCTCTACGCCACACTCGGCATCGACCCCGAGTCGGTGATCGACTTGAGCCCGCGTGGGACGGAGACCACCGCATGGCTCCTGTCCACCTTCGCGCCGTTGCTTGCGGGCCTCGCCCTCCTGTTCATCCTCTTCGAGCTGAACACCCCCGGGGTGGGCTGGTGGGCACTCATCGCGGGGACGCTCGGTGGCCTCTTTCTGCTCGCCCAGTACTACCTGGACCTGGCGGAGAACGTCGAGGTGCTGCTCCTCATCGCCGGCATCGCCCTGATCGCGGTCGAGTTCCTCACCTTCGCGGGAGGGGGGCTCCTCGGGGTGGCGGGTGGGGCACTCGCCCTCGTCGCGCTGATCATGCTCTTCATGCCCAATGAAATGAACTTCGACTTCGCCAATCCCGAGTTCATGGACGCCCTCGGCGACGCGGTGGGCAGGAGCTTCATCGCACTCGGCGTAATGGCGGCGGGCATCGTCGCGTTCTTCGTGCTCATGCCGCGCTCTCCTCTGCGTCGGCGCTTCGCGCTCGCGGACGAAGTCACCGGCACCAGCAGCGGCGCGGTGGAGGCGCGGGCGCCTTCCCTCGTCGGACGGCGCGGCCACACCCCCGACGGCCTGCATCCCGGCGGTACGGTCTTCGTCGACGGCGAACCCCACAGCGCCCGGGCCGAGCACGGCGCCTACATCGCCCCGGGCGCGGTCGTGGAGGTGCTGGCGGTGGAGTTCGGCGAGCTGCTGGTGCGCGCGCAGGCGGGCAGGGAGGCGGCCGCAAGGCCCTGATACGCGCGTGCCCGAGGTCGACTGGATCTACGCCGGCTATGCGCTCGCCCTGCTCTCGCTCGGCGTCTTGCTGCTCATCTTCGAGTTCTTCGTCGTCTCCTTCGGACTGCTGCTCGCCACTTCCATCGCCTCGACCGCCGCGGCCATCTACTTCGCCTTCCGCGCCTCGGACGTGATCGGATGGGCCATGGTGATCGTGGTGCCGATCCTCGCCGTCTTTCTCGTGCGCCGGGGCCTCGCCCGCCTGCGTACCTCGCACATCGTGCCCAAGAGCGAGATCACCGGGGAGGCTGGCTACCACCACGTGACGGATCGCCTCGGGATCGGACCGGGCTCGACCGGAACCATGGTCACCCCGGCGCGCCCCTCCGGCCGTGCCCGCTTCCCGGGAGGCGAGTGCGATGTCCAGGTGCGCGGCGGCTCGCTCGAGGCCCGCACCCGGGTGGTGGTCGGAGAAATCGACGGCGCGATCGTCTTCGTGCGCCCGGCCGGTGACGAGCCGGCGCCCGACGGCGCCCCGAGCAGCGGACCCGAATGAATCTGCGGTATCCGGCGCCCCCGTATCGCGGATAGGACTTGACCCGGATGTTTCACCGATTTTCGTCACGAGGGCGCCAAGATGCCGTGACAGTGGGGCGCACGGACCGAAAGACGCTGAAGGCGTAGCCGACACTACGTCGAAGCGGCTTGAGGGAGTACGACCCGCTGACGCGAGCAAATTGGCGTCCGCAGTAGGAAATCGGTGAAATATCCGGGTTAAGTGCGGGTTAACATGGGCGCTCGCGCCGCCGGCCCGCGCCCCGCCACGGCGCCCGGCGCCAAACGGAGATTGCAACCATGAGCTTCGACATCATCGGCCTGCTCACCATCGTCGTCGTCGCGATCATCGCGCTCGCCATCATTGCGCTCATCTGGAACGCGTTCTGGCTCTGGTGGCAGTCGATTCTGTCCAACGCTCCAGTGAGCCTCCTGCAGATCATTTTCATGCGCTTTCGCAAGGTGAACCCGGCGATCATCGTGCGGGTGCGCATTACCGCCAAGAAAGCGGGCATCGATCTCAGCGCGGACGAGCTCGAAGCCCACTACCTCGCCGGCGGCGACGTAGAACGCGTGGTCCAGGCGCTCATATCGGCGCACAAGGCGAACATCACCCTGAGCTACGACCGCTCCTGCGCGATCGACCTCGCGGGCCGCGACGTCAAGGAAGCGGTCGGCACTTCCGTCAACCCCAAGGTCATCGACGTGCCATCCGGCGCGATGGCGCGCGCCAACATCGACGCGATCGCCGGCGACGGCATTCAGCTCAAGGTGAAGGCGCGGGTCACGGTGCGCACCAACCTCGACCGGCTGGTGGGGGGCGCGACCGAGGAGACGGTGGTCGCCCGGGTTGGCGAGGGCATCGTCACCACCATCGGCTCCGCCCAGAATCACATGCAGGTGCTGGAGAACCCGGATCGCATTTCCAAGGTGGTACTGGAACGCGGACTCGACTCCGGCACCGCCTTCGAGATCCTCTCCATCGACATTGCCGACGTGGACGTGGGCGACAACATCGGCGCGCGCCTCAAGATCGACCAGGCGGAGGCGGAGAAGAAAGTCGCGCAGGCCCAGGCCGAACGCCAGCGGGCGCTGGCAGTGGCGCGGGAGCAGGAGATGGTGGCGCTGGTGCAGGAGAACCGGGCCAAAGTGGTGCTCGCGGAGGCCGAGGTTCCGAAGGCGATGGCGGACGCTTTCCGCAACGGTCGGCTGGGCGTGATGGACTACTACCAGATGCAGAACGTCATGGCCGACACCCGCATGCGATCGAGCATCGCGGAACCCGAGCGCCAGGACGACTCCACCGAGCCCGAGTAGAGCGCGGTGAGCCTGCTTCCCAACTTCCGCGCGCGCCTCAAAGAGGCGCTCGGGGAGCGCCTGGAAGAGTGGCGGCCGGGCGTACCGGGGCACGCCGAAGCCTCGGAGTGGGACGCAAGCGAGGACTTCGTGGCCGATCCGGAGCCGGCTCGCGAACCTGCTCCGCGACCCGCGTCCCGCTACTCGGCGGATGCGCCGTGGGCGGCTCCCGTCTCCGATGCGCCCACATCCCGCGACGCGGCGGTGGCGGCCCCTGGATCCCGCGCTGCCCTGCTCGCTCGCCTGCGCGCGCCGGATGCGCTCCGGGAGGCATTCGTCGTCAAGGAGATCCTGGATCGCCCGGTCAGCCTCAGACCCCTGCGCGGGCCCGGCATCCGGGGCTGAATCCGCAGGCGGCAGAACGGATCGGCGGGCGAGCCCGCAGGTTTTTCGATATTCAGACGTTTCGGGTCAGCGGAGCCCCGCCCGTTGGGGAAGCTGGCCACGGAGCGCGTGAATGTGGTCCAGTCCCATGCCGCAGCAGCCGCCGATGACCTGCACACCGCGCTCGGTCCATGATTGTGCGGTGGCGACCCACTCCTCGAGCGTGTGCGGATTCTCGACGTTGGGATCGGCGAAAGCCTGTACGTAGTCGCGGCGCCCCGCCTCGGGGTAGCACCCGATCGGCCCCGGCCACTTCGACCGGACCAGCGGCAGCGCCCGGTCGGTGTCCTCGATGGTGGAGTGGAACAGGCTCAGCACATCGGCATCGAGCGGCAGCGCCTCGTCCAGTTCGTCGGCGAGCAGGAGGTCCGAGAAGTAGCCGGTGCGCACCGCATCCTCTCCCTGCCGCACGTGACACTTGAACCCGGCCCAGTACGGCAGTCCCGCGCTCGCTACCGCGTCCAGCACCCACCGGCGCTGCAGATCGGTTCCGGTGGCCTCGGCGATCAGAAAGTCCACCCCGGCGTCGGCGAGGAGCGCGGCCTGCTCCTCCAGATTGCGCATCGCCTGCTCGGCGGTGATGACACTGCGTGCGCGCATGCCGCGGGTGATGGTACGTCCCGGACCCTTGCGATACACCACGTACTGCTCCTCGGTCAGCGCCCCGAAGTTCGAGACCGAGCCCGCAATCCACACCGGCTTCTCCGCAACCCGATCCCGCGCTTCCCGCGCGAGCGCTACCGCACGGTAGTTGAGCTCGGCCACGCGCTCGCTCAAGCCCGCCGCCTCGTAGTTGTGTCGCGCCGCGGAGTAGGTATTGGTCGTGATCACGTCGACCCCGGCCCGGATGTAGTCCTCGTGCATCTTTCGCACCGTGTACGGATGCGTATGGTTGCCGATCGCCGCCCAACAGCAGGGATTCATCGGCACCCCGGTCGCCTGGAGCTGGGTGCCGACCGCACCGTCCAGAAGGATCACCTCTCGATTGGCGAGACGCTGCTTGAGATCGTCATAGGCCGCCATGTGCTACTCCCTCTCCTCGATGGACACTGGACCGCATGTTCTCCCCGGCCTGTGCCGGGATCCGCCAGTGTCGATTATGGACCGATTCGGTTAGCGACAGCATGCCGCTTCGTGCGATCTCCGACGTATGGAGGCGCCACCCATGAGGCACGCGCATACACCATCGCCCGACTCGACCGGCCACACCTCCTCCCCGATGACACGCCGCAAGTACTTGCAGATCGCGTCAGCCGAGCGCGACCACACTCTCATCACGCCGGGAATTTGTGGTTTTCAATCTCGTTCAGCATGCCGCCGCTAGCCAACTGAAAAAGCCGTGATGGCGACGATCGCCTATACTGGAACGGGCGGAAATCGACGGTACGGAGCGACCGAATCCCCTGGCATCTCACCGGGGTGGTTGGTGCATCATCAAGGGGACCTTGGAGGGCATTTGGAGGATGGTAATGACCGCCGAAGCCTGGACCATCATCGGTACCGGCATCGTGATTCTGTTGGCGATTACCACTTCCCATCGCCAGCTCCGCGCCGAGATGAAGGCGATCCGCGATGAACTCCGCGCAGAGAGGAAGGCGGATCGCGACGAACTCCGCGCAGAGAGGAAGACGGATCGCGATGAACTCCGCGCCGAGAGGAAGACGGATCGCGATGAACTCCGCGCCGAAAGGAAGACGGAACGCGATGAGTTCCGCGCCGAGATGGACAGCATTCGCACTGAACTCGGCAGTATCCGGGAGCGAATGGCGATGCTGGAGGGACTCCTGGTGGGCCTGCGCGAGGCGATTACCGGCCGCCAGGTCGCCTGACCGGAGCCACTTCCCGCCGCCGCCGAATGGAAGGAATCGGCGGAATCAGCGGACGCTGACGGGTCGCAATCTCGACGCTTCGCCCTACCAGAAACTCCGCAAGCGACCCGCACCTTTCACTCTGGTGATGTCCTATAAGTTGTGCAATATAGATGTTAGCGGTAGTCTTTTAATGCATGAAGGCGTCGCGTTCCCAGCAGGCTCTTCCCCTTGGCGTCCGTCGTTCGCTACGGAAGCTGGGCCTCGATCTCTCGGCTGCTCGGCGCCGCCGTCGACTGTCGATGGCGCTCCTCGCCGAACGGGCCTTCATCAGCCGCAATACCCTGACCCGGGTCGAGAAAGGCGATCCCGGGGTATCGATGGGGATCTATGCCTCGGTACTCTTTGTCCTCGGGATGGAGGAGAGACTCGGGGAACTTGCGGACGCGGTCCACGACCCGGTGGGGCTCTTCCTCGAGGAGGAACGCCTGCCCCAGCGCATTCGCGTCTCCCGGTCGAAACCCCGAAGCGCCCACCATGGAACGTGAGGTCCTCGTCTCTCTCGAACGGGACGGGGTAGCCGTCCCGACCGGCCGGCTCTGGACCCGGACGCGCGGGGCGCCACCGACGCGAATCCCCTTCAGAACTTCAATGTCAACACCTCTCGAATCCAGACCGCGGGGGTCGAGGAGGCGGCGAACTTCGCCCCGGTAGCCCGCTGCCTTCAGGTGACCGGCAGCCAGGAACGGCGTCATGCTTCGCCACTCGGAAGACATGTCGAAGATCTGCGCGCTTCCGGGCGTGTTGCCGGCAAAGTCGTGCGGTTGGCCGAAGCCTTCCAGTGCGAGCCGCCACTCCTTCGCCGCCACGGGCGCATCGTCGTCCGACTACCGCTTGGGCGCGAACCACAGGCGGGTGATCCGGTCGAGCCTGGTGCGGGTGTGGTGATCGATACCGCTCGCGATGTTCACGAAGATGTGATCGATCCATCCGTCCGAGTCGGCGTCCTCGGGCAGCCAGAATGCATGTGCGTGGGTCGGGTCGTTCAGGGGTCGGCCATCGGCGCCTCGCCCCGAGATTTGCCACGGTGCCCGAGGAAGCGACCTCCCTGTAGCCTCGTCCAATCTCCACCCAAATTGTGCAAAGGTAGGTAACCAAGGTGTGGTTGCCGATCAAACCTGCTCCACCTCGAACGCCGTCACGTTACGAGTTTTCTTGCTGAATTCGATGCCGATCACGTGCACCGGCTGACCGTCGGCCAGGTAGTTCTCGGCGTACCGGCGGGTTTTGAGTTGCGTCATTGCCGAACCGCCCCCGGCCAGCTCGACCACCTTGAATTCGAAGATGTAGACGTTGCCGTTGAACCGCACCGTCATGTCGATGCGCCCGTGGTTGGTGCAATCCTCGACGATCACGTCGAGCCCCAGCGATGCGAAGTAAGCGTAGAACACGCTTGCATAGAAGCCCTCGTAACGGGCGATGTCCTTACTCGTGTACCACCAGTAGGGGATACTCGCGAAGAAGGCGTGGACCAGATCCTTCAGTCCGTCGAAATCGTTGACTTCAAGGAGTTCGTAGAGCCGATCCCCGTGTTGCTGCTGGCGCGAAGCGTCCCGTACCAGATGGCGCAGCAGGCTTCGGTTCAGGCTCTGATAGACCTCCCGGTTGGGATACCCGAGCCGGTAGCGGATTCTGCCAGCTCGCTCCATCTCGTCGACGATGGTCAGGTAGCCAGTCTGGAACAGAAGCGCCTCGGTCGCGATGTCGTCCACATCGAAGGTTGTTAGCAAATCCTCGCCAGCCACCATCCCATCGAGCGCGGGGGCGCAGATGCGGCGACGGCGCAACGTCTCGACCAAAAACGTGGGAGTTCCCGTCTCGAACCACCAGGCCCTGAACTTCCGGTTGTCGAACAGCAGCAGGATGTCGAACGGGTTGTAAACTCGTTCATCGCCCAACCAACCGTAGCCGTTGTACCGCTCGCGAATCTTGTCCCGGGCCAGCCCGGACAGCTCCGGCGCGAACACCTCGTCCAGGTCCCGCTCGGTGTACCCGCAAACGGATGAGTGGCGCTGGTCGAGTGTGATGTCCTTCAGGTTGTTCAGCCCAGAGAACAGGCTCACCTTCGCAAATCTGCTCACGCCGGTGATGAAGCTGAACTGCAGATGCGCGTCGCTGTCCTTGATGACCGCGTACAGCCCGCGCAGATAGTCTCGGTTCGCCCGGGCGACTTCCGGTGCGCTTTCCAATGCATCCAGGATCGGCTTGTCGTACTCGTCCACCAGTACGACAACACCTCGGTCCTCGCGGTCATGCAGCGTAGCGATCAGGCGGCGCAAGCGCGCCGGAGCGGAATCGTCCGGGTGTGCCGTGATCCCGGCGCGCTGTTCCATGGCCCGCAACAGCGACGCGGTTTCCGCCTGCAGACCCCCGGGCTCCTGAAACAGCCCGCTGCCGAAGCTAAGGCGCAGTACCGGGTGGCACACCGACCAGTCCCAGTCGTCGTGGATCGCGAGCCCGTGGAACAGCGCTTCGTTGCCCTCGAACAGTTCCTTCAACGTGTCCAGAAACAGGCTCTTGCCAAAGCGCCGTGGCCGGGACAGGAAGTAGTGCTTGCCTTCGTCCACCAGCCGCCGGATGTGCGGCGTCTTGTCGACGTAGTAGTAGTCCCCGCCGCCAACCTCGCGGAAGGTCTGAAGACCGATGGGGAGCTTGCGTTTTTTCATGGGTTGTTTTTTTACCCGCCCGTTCCGAGCGATGCGGCCGGCGCGGTAGATTCGCCCCCTCTGCGAGAGCTATCAACCACAGGGCCATTACCGAAGTTTTGCCCATGCCGGTCGGCACATCCACGGCCTTGGGCGGATCGGCTTCGAGCAAGCGCCGCAGAAGCCGCATCTGCCACCGGAACGGCATGTGCCGGTCGCCGTGATCGGAAGTGAGCACGGCAAACGCTTCGGCCAAGCGACGTCCTCGTAGGAGTCAGGCATGTTTCTGGTTCCCGATCGGCCGATCCACGATGAGTGTTCCGACCACGTCCACACCCTTATCAGTACCGCTTGTACTGCCCGACAAAGGGCGTCTCCTCGGTGGACTGCGCTTCGGAGTCCGTGATCTGCACACCCTGCACGTTGCGCGGCTCCATTGCGCAAAACAGGGGACTCCGTGGAACGAGCACGAATTCTTCACCCCCTGGTCAGCGTCCAGTCGCCGAACACGGATTCCCCCCGCTCATGGGCGAGCAGGAGCGCCTTGCGGGTCAGGCCGCCGCCGTAGCCGACCAGGCTGCCACCAGCGCCGATGACGCGATGGCATGGGAGGACGATCGCAATGGGGTTGGCGCCGTTGGCCGCGCCGACGGCGCGGGCGGCGCCGATCCGCCCGGTCGCTCGGCGGGCGAGCTCACCGTAGCTCCAGGTCTCGCCGTAGGGGATTCGGGCGAGCTCGGCCCACACTTTTCGCCGGAACTCGGTGCCCTCGGGCTCCACCACCATCTCGAATTCACGCAGCTCGCCCGCGAAGTAGGCTTCGAGTTCGGCGACCTCGCGGGCGAGTCCCGCATCGTCACGAACCCAGTCCGGCCGAGGCTCGATCGTTCTCGACTTCCCGGTCCGGGGCGAGTCGGGACGCGACGGGTCGCGATCCGGGAGGGTGACGTAACGCACCGCGACCTCGTCCCGGGCCACGAGGAGTCGCCCGATGGGAGACTCATACCAAGCGTACCTCACGGTATGGCGCACCCCCTCAGCACCTCGTTCGTCCGGAGTATACGGCACCGCTCATCCTGGCTCGGCCGGCTCCACCACACCCTCCCGGTGCCCCACGCACACCGCGATGTCGATGATCGCCTATACTGGAGCGGGCGGAAATCGACGGGAAGAAGCGCCCGAAATCCCTGGCACCTCACCGAGGCAGTCGGTGCATCATCGAGGGGACCTTGGAGGGTACTTTGAGGATGGTCATGACCCCCGAAGTCTGGACCATGATCGGTACCGGCATCGTGATCCTGTTGGCGATTGCGATTTCCCATCGCCAGCTCCGCGCCGAATTAAAGGCATTCCACGATGAGCTTCTCGGCGAAATGAGGGCGCATCGCAATGAGTTCCGTGCCGAAGTGAGGGCGCATCGCAATGAGTTCCGCGCCGAGATGGACGGTTATCGCAACGATCACGGTGGTCAGATCACCGGCCCGCGCGGGGAGATGAGAGAGATTCGCGCCGAACTCGGCGCAATCCGCGAGCGCATGGCGATGCTCGAAGGACTCCTGGTGGGCCTGCGCGAGGCGATTACCGGCCGCCAGGTCGCCTGATCGGCGCCACTTTCCGCCGCCCTGGCCCGGCACCCCTGGCGCCAGGCGACGCCAGCCGCTCGTGCATCGTTGCGTGGCGTGTTCCGGGCCGTGGATTGTCGCTCGCGTGGGGGGAGTCACGGCTTCCACGCCTCCCGCCGCTCAACCTCCGCCGCCGAACCCCGCTTCGAGCGGCATCGACCGCACCGTGCGGCGCAGCGCCTGGTAGGCCCGGGGGACATACGCGGGAAGCTGGCTTTCGCGCAGGTCGAAACCGAAGGCGCGCTTGCTCAGCACGATGATGGGAGGCGCCTGAATGCGCTTGAAGACGTTGGCGCGCACCCGCGCCGCCAGCCACTCCAGGTCATCGAGCCAGGCGGAGCTGTCGGCGAAGTGGCGCTTGAACTGTTCCACATCGTGCCAGCCGATGCGCTCGAAGAGCTCGCCCTCGGCGAACCAGCCGAGCAGGTCGCAGGGGTGGTGGCGATACTCGATCAGTTGGCGCAGCAGGGCGTCATGGTAGCCGTACTTGATCGGGTCGCCCCGCCCTTTCGTCACGTCCTGCTCCGCGGAGAGTTCCGCGCTCGGCACGGTAGTGCCGTCGTAGAGGTTCTCGGGAATGACGCCGACGCAGAACACGGACTCGTTCAAGTAGCGGGCGAGCCCGAACACCTGGGGCTTGTAGAGATCGCCGAGCGGGGCCACCGCGCCGCTCACGTCTCCGTAGAGGGTCGCGTATCCGAGCGCGATCTCGGTCTTGTTGCCATTGTTGGTGAAGAGCAGGCCGTGCCGGGCGGCAAGGCCGGCGAGAATGCCCGCACCGCGCAGACGCGCCTGCACGTTCTCGTCGACGAGACCGGAATAGGCTCCCGGGATGCCCGCGAACCCGTTGGAACGCAGGCATTGCGCGAACTTCGCGTGGAGGTCGTCCACGGGACACACGAGATAGTCCACCTCTAGCGCCGCGCAGAGCGCCCGCGCGTTGTCGCGTGTGCGTTGCGAGTTGAAGCGGGTAGGCATGTTCACCGCGAACACCCGCCGCGGCCCGAAGGCGTGCACCAGCAGGCAGAGCGCAACGCTCGAATCCACTCCTCCGCTTACTCCGACGAGGAAGCGGTTCTCGGCGCCGCGCACGTGGTCTAGATGGCGAAGCCCCGTGACCACGCCATCGCATATCGCGGCGTTCTCGGACTGTGCCGGCGCCACTTCGTCCGCGCTCTTCCCCGCATCGCCGCCCGTCACCAGCAGCGTCTCGTGCCACGCGGGGGCGCGGGCGACCACCGTCGCGTCCGGCGCATAGACGGTGGAATCGCCGTCGAAGACGAGGATGTTCTTGCCGTTGTCGAGCGCGCCGACCTGGTTCACGTAGAGCAGGGGCAACGGGGAACGGCGCAGCACGTCGCGCACCGTGCGGTGTCGCTTGTCGTTCTTCTGCCACGTCCAGGGCGAGGAGGAGAGGTTGATGACCGCCTCGGCGCCTCGCTCTCGATACACGAGCAGGGTGTCGAGCACTTCTCCCTCCAGCTCGTAGTCCTCGCACCACAGGTCCTCGCAGAGCTGCACCCCGAAACAGAACTCGCCGCCGTCGCGTCGCGGCACCCGGTAGGGGATCAGCCAGTCGCTGACAGGCCGGCCCACCGCCGCCGCGAGCTTGCGCAGCGAATAGAAGTGCCGGTCGTCGTCGAAGAAACGGTAGTTGGGCTGCAGAGTCTTGGCATGCGCCCCCCCCGGCACGCCGGGGGGCAGGCCGGGGCGCCGGACTTCGACCCCGTCCCGGCACACGTGCACCGCATTGAACTTGCGCACGCGCCCGTCCTCTCCGATGCGCTCCGGGTCGGGCGCGACGTTGCCGTAGACCACGGTGATGCCATGGCTCGCCGCCCGGATTTCTTCGTCCCACTGCGCGAAGTCGCGTACCAGGGCGTCCGTCTCCCAGGCATCGCCCACGATGTAGCCGGACACGCACAGCTCGGGAAAGGCGACGAGGTCGAGCGCCGCCCCCCGCGCCCGCTCGATCGTCTCGAGCATGCAGGCGACGTTCAGGTCCGGCCGCCCCGGCTTCACGTCCATCTGCGCGAGCCCGATGCGCGGAAGCGGACGCACGGCGTTCAGACCAACCCGCGCGGGGCGCGGACCAAGCGCGTCTCCGGGAGTATCGCCGAGACGACGAATCCGAAGCGAGCCACCGCCACCGCCACCGCCACGAGCGCGCGAACACCCGGGCAAGAGACGCCGGTGGGGTCGCCCGCAGCGCGGCTCGCCCCGCCCGGCGCGGGCCTTCGCATCCCCGGCTCGGAGCTCCGAGCGAGCGCGGCGGCGCCCCTCCCACCGCGGCTCGCCCGCCGGGGCCAGGGTTTGCGCTTCAGAAGGCGTCGCGTTGAAGGCACAATGCACAGGCGACGGGCCTCGGCGGGGCGGCATACGATGGAGAGCGAAGGCGAGCTCAAGGCTCCCACCCACGCGCTGCTGAGCGCGGCCGCGCTGGTCGTGGTGGTGGCGGGCATGAAGCTTGCCCAGCCGATCATCGTGCCCTTTCTCCTGTCGGTGTTCATCGCCGTGATCAGCGCTCCGCCCCTGCTCTGGCTCGAGGAACACCGCCTCCCCCGGCCGGCCGCGATGCTGATCGTGATCGTCGGGATTATAGCGGTGGTGTTCGGCCTGACCGCGGTGGTCGGTCCTTCCATCGGCGCCTTTACCCGCGACATTCCCGAGTACCAGGCGAAGCTGAACACGCAGATCGACACCCTGTTCGTCTGGCTCGGAGGCCAGGGCGTGAGCATGACTCCGGGAAGCCTGTCGGAGATCGCGAATCCGGGCGCGGTGATTGGACTCGCGGGCGATCTCTTCAACAGCTTCGGCGGACTGCTCGCCAACGCGTTCCTGATCTTCCTCACCGTGGTCTTCATCCTCTTCGAAGCCTCCAGCCTGCCGGAAAAGCTCGAGCGGATATCGGGCAACGCCGAGCGCTCGCTCGACCGTTTCCGACACTTCACCGGCAACCTGCGTCGCTATCTCGCGATCAAGTCGCTCGCGAGTCTCGGAACGGGCGCGGCGGTGGCGCTCTGGCTCTGGGTGGTGGGGGTCGACTATCCCGTCCTGTGGGGAGTGCTCGCCTTCCTGCTCAACTTCGTGCCCAACATCGGCTCGATCATCGCGGCGGTACCCGCGGTGCTGCTCGCGGCGGTGCAGGCGGGCCCGGCCGCCGCGGGGGCGGCGGCGGCGGGATATGTGGTCGTCAACGTGGTCGTAGGCAACTTCATCGAGCCGCGTTTCATGGGGCGGGGCCTCGGGCTCTCGACGCTGGTAGTCTTCCTCTCCCTCGTCTTCTGGGGATGGGTGCTCGGGCCGGTCGGCATGTTCCTCTCGGTGCCGCTCACCATGACCGCGAAGATCGCACTCGAGTCGCGCGAAGACACGCGCTGGATCGCGGTGCTGCTCGGGCCGGCCCCCGCACCGGGAAGCGACCCGCAAGACCGCGAAGGAGGAACACATACATGACGGCATCCGAGCTCGCCGCGATGGCGGGCAACTGGAACTACCCGGCCGCGATTCGCTTCGGCGCGGGACGCATCGTCGAACTGCCCCAGGCGTGCCGTGAGCTCGGCATGACCCGCCCCCTCCTCGTCACCGATCCCGGACTCGCCGCCCTCGCGCCGGTGCAGCGGGGCCTTGCGCTCTGCCGCGATGCCGGGCTCGCCTGCTCTTTGTTCTCGGACGTGCGCGGTAACCCGGTCGAGGCGAACGTGAACGCCGGAGTATGCGCGTTCAGGGAGGGTGGACACGACGGCGTGATCGCGCTCGGGGGCGGAAGCGCCCTCGACGCGGGCAAGGCGATTGCGTTCATGGCCGGCCAGCGGCGCCCGATCTGGGACTTCGAGGACCGGGAGGACTGGTGGACCCGGGCCGACGAGTCCGGCATCGCACCGGTGGTGGCGGTGCCCACCACTTCGGGCACCGGTTCGGAAGTGGGCCGGGCTTGCGTCATCACCGACGAGGGCGATCACACCAAGAAGATCATCTTCCACCCCCGGATGCAGCCCGCACGGGTGATCCTCGACCCCGAGGTGACGGTGGGGCTTCCCGCCCCGCTCACCGCCGCGGTGGGCATGGATGCGCTCTCGCACAGCCTGGAAGCCTTCTGCAGCCCCGTGTTCCACCCCCTCGCCCAGGGCATCGCGGTCGAGGGCATCAAGCTGGTCCACGACTGGCTGCCGAAGGTCTGCCAGGACGGTGGCGACCTTACCGCCCGCGCCCACATGCAGGTCGCCTCCACCATGGGCGCCACCGCCTTCCAGAAGGGGCTCGGCGCGATGCATTCGCTGAGCCACCCCTGTGGCGCGGTGCTCGACACGCACCACGGGCTCACCAACGCCGTCGTCATGCCCTATGTGCTCGCCTTCAACCGCGCGGCCGTCGCGGAGCGCCTCGCCGCCCTCGCGCGCTATCTGGGCCTGCCCGGGCCCGGATTCGATGCGGTGCTCGACTGGGTGCTGGACCTGCGCGAGCGGATCGGCATCCCCCACACCCTGCGCGACATCGGGGTGGGAGAGGAGCACGTGGAGCGGCTCGCTCCCATGGCCGAGAAGGACCCCTCGTCGGCCACCAACCCGGTTCCGCTCACCACCGACAACCTGGAGCGCCTCTACCGGCGCGCGATCGCGGGCGAACTCGGGGGCAGCGAATGAGAGCCGCGTCACGACGTGTGACCGATCGACCCGCCGCGCGCCATCCGGCGCGTTACCATTCCCAATCCTTCACACGAGGAGAAAACCCATGATTCACGGCATCATGATGTGCAGACGTCTCGGCGTCGCCGCTATCGCCGCCGGCCTGCTCGCGGCCTCTTCGGCCTACGCGGACAAGTGGGACATGCCCATGGCCTACGCCGACAGCAACTACCACACCCAGAACGGCAAGGCGTTCGCGGAGGCGGTCGGCGTCGCCACCGGCGGTGCGTTGGAGATCGTCGTCCACGGCGGCGGCTCGCTGTTCAAGGGCAACGAGATCAAGCGCGCAATTCAGACGGGACAGGCGCCGATCGGCGAGCGGCTGCTCTCCGCGCACCAGAACGAGAACGTGGTGTTCGGCTTCGACTCGGTGCCCTTCCTCGCGACCTCCTTCGAGGCCTCCGAGAAGCTGTGGCAGGCGGCGCGCCCCACCATCGAGAAGATCCTGGCCGACCAGAACCTCGTGCTCCTGTACGCGGTGCCCTGGCCCCCCCAGGGCTTGTACTTCAACCGGGAAGTCAACGGCGTAGCAGACATGGCGGGGCTCAAGTTCCGGGCCTACAACTCGGCCACGTCGCGCCTCGCGGAGCTCGCGGGCATGCTGCCGGTGCAGATCGAGGCGGCGGAGCTCACCCAGGCCCTGGCAACGGGTGTCGCGGAAGCCTTCGTCTCTTCCGGCTCCACCGGCTATGACCGCAAGGTCTGGGAGCATCTCTCGCACTTCTACGAGGTCAATGCCTGGCTGCCGCGCAACTACGTCTTCGTGAACAAGGACGCCTGGGAAGCGCTGGACGAGGGCACCCGCAACATCGTGCGGGGCATGGCGATACTCGCCGAGCGGGCGGGGACCGCGAAAGCGCAGCAGCTCTCCGACTGGTACATCGCCCAGCTCGGCGCGAACGGCATGACCGTGCAGGTGGCGGGGGAGCAGTTGCGCGACGATCTCGGAGCGATCGGCGCCACCATGACCGAAGAGTGGCTCTCGGTCGCCGGAGACGAGGGCCGGGCGATCGTGGACGCCTACGAGAGCATGTGAGGGGCGATGGCAAGGGGGCTCGCTCCGCCATCGCATTCCCCACCCCCGCAGGCACCGGCCCGGCGATCCGCCGGGCCGGGATCCGCGCTCGGCGGCACTCTCGACCCCCCGTAACGAGCCACGGGTGATGCCGGGAGACTCGGGATGAACGCCGCCGTCCGCACGCTTCGCAGATCGCTCGATGCGCTCTACCTCGCATGCGGGGCGCTCGCCGCCTGCTTCCTCGTGCTGCTGCTCGTGATCATTGTGGCGCAGATGGCGGCCCGCTGGTCCGGATTGGTGTTTCCTGGCGCCGCCAACTACGCGGGCTACTGCATGGCGGCTTCCGCGTTCTTCGCGCTCGCCTACGCGCTCAACCACGGGGCGCACATCCGGGTGAATCTGCTGCTTTCGCGCCTGGGCCGCGCGCGCCGCTGGGGGGAGCTCTGGTGCTTCGGGGTGGGCACCGTGACCGCGGGCTTCTTCGCCTTCTACGCCATCAAGACGACGTACTGGTCCTACCGGCTCAACGACGTGTCCCAGGGCCAGGACGCGTGGCCGCTATGGATTCCCCAGGTGGCGATGTCGATCGGCACCGTGGTCCTGGCCATCGCGCTCGCCGACCACCTCGTACGCATCCTCTTCGTGGGGCTTCCCGGGGGACGCGCTCCGATTTCCGCTCGGCTTCCCGAATAGGGGTCGCGATCCCGCATGGAGAACTTCGCCCTCATCACCGTCTTCCTCTTCGTGCTCTTCCTGCTGCTCGGCACCGGGGTATGGGTAGGGCTCGCGCTGATGGGGGTCGCCTGGGTCGGCATGGAGCTCTTCACTTCGCGCCCCGCCGGCGATTCGATGATCACCACGATCTGGACCTCCTCGTCGAGCTGGGCGCTCACCGCGCTGCCCCTGTTCATCTGGATGGGCGAGATCCTCTATCGCACCCGGCTCTCGGAGGACATGTTCAAGGGACTCGCGCCGTGGATGGCCCCGCTTCCCGGAAAGCTGCTCCATACCAACATCGTGGGCTGCACCATTTTCGCGGCGGTGTCAGGGTCGTCGGCGGCGACGCTCACCACCGTCGGCAAGATGTCCATCCCGGAGCTGCGCGCACGCGGCTATCCCGAGTACATGACGATCGGAACGCTGGCCGGCGCCGCCACTCTGGGCCTGATGATCCCGCCCTCGCTCACCCTGATCGTGTATGGGGTGACCATCAACGAGTCGATCACCCGCCTCTTCATCGCGGGAGTCGTGCCGGGGCTGGTGCTTGCCGGCCTCTTCATGGGCTACGTCGCGCTGTGGTCCCTCGTCATGCGCAAGCACGCGCCGCCCCCCGAACCGCCCTGCTCGATGGCGGAACGCATCCGGCGTTCGGTGTTCCTGATTCCCGTGATCGTCCTCATCGCCTTCGTGATCGGTTCGATGTACGCGGGGCTTGCGACCGCCACCGAGGCGGCGGCGTTCGGCGTCGTGGGCGCGATGGCGCTCGCCGCGTTCCAGGGCTCGCTCACCTGGCGCACCTTCATCGACAGCCTCCTGGGCGCCACGCGCACCTCGTGCATGATCGCGCTCATCCTCGCCGGGGCCGCCTTCCTGTCGCTATCCATGGGCTTCACGGGGCTGCCGCGCGCCCTCGCGGAGTGGATCGCCTCGATGCATCTCGACGCGGTGACCCTGCTCGTCGCCCTGATGCTGTTCTACATCGTGATCGGCTGCTTTCTCGACGGGATCTCGTCGGTGGTGCTGACGATGGCGGTGGTCGAACCGATGATCCGGGCCGCGGGCATCGACGTCATCTGGTTCGGCATCTTCATCGTGGTCGTCGTCGAGATGGCCCAGATCACGCCCCCCATCGGATTCAACCTCTTCGTGCTCCAGGGCATGACCAAGCACGAGATCGGCTATGTGGCGAAGACCGCGCTGCCGATGTTCCTGATCATGGTGGCCATGGTCTTCATCCTCATCGCGGTGCCCGAGCTCGCCACCTTTCTCCCGGAGCGCATGCGCACCGCCCCCGGGGGCTGACGCGACCCCCACTCGCGCTCAGACGTGCTGACCGCCGTTGATGTGGATCTCGGTGCCGTTCACGTAGCTCGCCTGGGCGGAGCAGAGGAAGTAGATGGTGGCGGCGACCTCCTCGGCGGAGCCCAGTCGACGCATGGGGATGTCGCGGGCGAGCATCGAAGCCCCCGGCGAGAGGATGGCGGTGTCGATCTCGCCGGGAGCGATGGCGTTGACGCGGATCCCGAGAGGCCCGAAGTCCGCCGCCATCTCCCGGGTCAGGCCGGCGAGCGCCGCCTTCGAGGTGGCGTAGGCGGAGCCGGCGAAGGGGTGCACCCGTCCGCCGGCGATGGAGGTCACGTTGAGGATGCAGCCCCGGCCGGCGCGAAGCTCCTCCTGCAGGGCCCGGGCGAGCACCAGGGGCGCGAAGAAGTTCACTTCGAACACGTGGCGCCAGACGGAGAGCGCGGTGTCGATCGCCCCGAGGCGCTCCCCCGACTCGCCCTTGGGCGAAATCCCCGCGTTGTTGACGAGCGCGTGCAGAGGTTGCCCCCCGAGACGCTCTCGCATTTCGGACGCGCCCGCTTCCACGCTCCGCGGATCTCCGAGATCGATGACGACGTGGTCTTCCGGTCCCGCCTCCCAGGGGCAATCCTCGGGAAAGGGATGCCGCGAGCAGGTGATCACACGCCAGCCCGCGCTCGAGAAACGCTTCACGGTGGCGTGGCCGATGCCGCGGCTCGCGCCGGTAAGAATGAGGGTGCGCCGATCGCCCGATTGCGCCACGCAGTCTCGCTCCTGCTCGCGTAGCGGGAATGTCCCGTCTACTATCGACCAATCGGCGGGGGGGCGACAAGTCCGCCGGACTGCAAGACCCGCCGCCGAGCCACTATGCTAGCCGCGACAACTTCGAGACACGCACCATGATCGATCTGCGCAGCGATACCGTCACTCGCCCGGGTCCGGCGATGAGGGTTGCGATGGCGGAAGCCGAAGTCGGCGATGACGTGATGAGAGAAGATCCGAGCGTCAATCGCCTGGAGGCGACGGCGGCGGAGCTGGTGGGCCACGAGGCCGCGATCCTCACGTCGAGTGGCACCCAGGGCAACCTTCTCGGGATGCTCGCCCACTGCGAACGGGGTGACGAGTACGTGACCGGCCATGAGGCCCATACCTTCAAGTACGAGGGCGCAGGCGCGGCGGTGCTCGGCAGCATCGCGCCCCAGCCGGTCGAATTCGAGCCCGACGGCACCCTGGACCTCGACCGCGTCGCGACAGTGCTGAAGCCCCCCGACGACGACCACTTCGCGCGCACCCGCCTCCTGTGCCTGGAGAACACCTGCTCCGGGAAGGTGCTGCCGCTTGACTACTTCGCGTCCGCGCGCGAGTTCACCCGCGAGCACGGCCTCGGCCTGCACCTGGACGGCGCCCGGGTCTTCAACGCGGCGGTCAAGCAGAACGTTAACGTGAAAGAGATCACCCGTCACGTCGACACCGTCTCCTTCTGTCTTTCCAAGGGTCTCGGCGCCCCCGTTGGCTCCCTGCTCTGCGGGTCGGCCGAGCTGGTTCGCAAGGCGCGGCGCTGGCGCAAGGTGCTGGGCGGCGGCATGAGACAGGCCGGCGTCTTCGCCGCCGCCGGCCAGGTTGCGCTTGAGCAGAACGTGGGTCGCCTCGCGGTGGACCACGCCAACGCGGCGCGGCTCGCACAGGGGCTCATGGAGGCGGGCGGACTCGTCATCGACGCCGAGACCGTGCAGACGAACATGGTCTTCGCCCGCGTGGAGCCGGACCGCTTGCGCCCCTTCGTCGAATTCATGCACGAACGCGGAGTGCGCCTGAGCGGGCGCAATCCTCTGCGGCTGGTCACCCACCTCGACGTCAGCGCCGAGGACATCGAGCACGTGATCGAGGCGGCGCGGGACTTCTTCTCCCGCAACGCGGTGCACTGAGCGGCACCCGTGACCGACCCGGGACTCTCCCGCCGACCCGCGCGGCGCGGTAACGGGGACTCCTCGCGGCGTGAGCGCGGGAGTCGATACCCACGGTGGACATGATGGCGAGCATCCGCGAAGAGCGCAGCCGCAATGCCGCGCCGGCTGTCGTGCGCGAGTCGGGAAATCGGCGCGGCCCTGCGCTTGAGGGCAAACCCGCGTGCAGTGATTTGAACTCGATGGCCGTCAAGGGAGGCGAGTGAGCGATGGCAGTCAGGGCGATCACCTTCGACTTGTGGGATACCGTCATCCGCGACGACTCCGACGAGCCCAAGCGCGCGGCGCGCGGCCTTCCCTCCAAGCGCGAGGCCCGGCGTTCTCTCACCCACGCGCATTTCGAGAAGCGCACCGGAATCGCGAGGGATGCCTTCGACCTCGCCTACGGCACGATGGAGTCCGCATTCAATCAGGTCTGGCACGAGCAGCACGTCACCTGGACGGTGAACGAACGGCTCGAAGTGCTCGAAGGCGCCTTCCGATGCCGCCTGCCTGAGAACGAGCGCGACACCCTCGTCCTGCGACTGGAGGAAATGGAAGTCGAGGTCCCACCGGACCCGGTCGAGGGCATCGCGCAGGCGATAGCGGAGCTCGCGGCGTGCTTCCCGCTCGCGGTGGTCTCCGACGCCATCTACTCCCCCGGGCGCTGTCTTCGGCAGTGGCTCGCCATGCACGGCCTGCTCGATTTTTTCGGCGCCTTCGCGTTCTCCGATGAACTGGGCCACTCCAAGCCGCACCGGTCGATGTTCACGCACGTTGCGGCGGAACTCGGCGTCGCCGTCGACGAGCTGCTGCATATCGGAGACCGCGACCACAACGACATCAAGGGCCCGCAGGCGCTCGGCATGAAAGCGGTGCTCTTCACCGCCTCGCGCGACGATGACCGCGATGCCACCTCGGCGGATGCGCGGTGCGAGCGGGCCCGGGACCTCCCGAGCACCGTGCTGCGGCTCGCGGCGCAGGGTGGCTGAACCCATGAGCGCCGAGCCCCGCATCCTGGTCGTCGACGGTTACCGGAAACCCGCCCGCGAGGAGCTCGCGGCGGGCGGCGCCACTCCCGCCGGCACGCTCTACGCGAACATGCTCAAGCGCTGCCATCCCGGCTGCGAAGTCGACGTGCTTCACCCCGCGGACCCCGGCGAATCCCTCCCGCACGGTGCGGATCTGCGCCACTACGACGGGATTGCCTGGACCGGCTCCTCGCTCACCGTGTACCGGGACGAGCCCGCGGTCCGCGTGCAGATCGAGTTCGCGCGGGCCGCCTTCGAGGCGGGCGTGCCGAGCTTTGGCAGTTGCTGGGCGGCACAGATCGGGGTGGCCGCGGCGGGGGGACGCTGTGCGGAGAATCCGCACGGACGCGAAATGGGCATCGCGCGCAAGGTAGCACTCACCCCCGAGGGCCGGGCGCATCCGCTGTACAGCGGCAAGGCGAGCGTCTTCGACGCCTTCATCAGCCACGAGGACGAGATCACGCATCTCCCCCCTGGCGCCCTGAACCTCGCCTCCAACGCCTTCACGCAAGTGCAGGCGGTATCGGTCACGCACCGGGGAGGCACGCTGTGGGCGGTGCAGTACCACCCCGAGTACGACCTGCACGAACTCGCGCGCCTCACCTGGTGCCGCATCGACAAGCTCGTCGGGCTCGGGTTCTTCCGGGACCGCGAGGCGGCGGAGGCCTATGTCGCCCTGCTCGAAGCGCTGCACCAGGACCGTTCTCGGCGCGACATCGCTTGGCTGCTCGGCATCGACGCGGACGTCATGAACGAGGACCTGCGCGTCACCGAGGTGCGCAACTGGCTGCAGCACCTCGTCATCCCGAACATGCGGCGCTAACCCGGATGATCGACGGTGCCGCGTGCCGGCCTCCCCGGTTGCACGTACGCCGGCCGGCCATGCCGGTCGATGCGTGTCCGCGACAGTAAGTCGGCAGTAAACCAGTTCAAGCCCGACGCCACGAGCGACGAGACCTGGCCATCTCCCGCCCGCGTCGCGGGACGCGCACGACCCGCTTCAGAACAATCCCGTGACCCGCCCGGTTTCGGTATCGACGTCGATGCGCCGGTAGGCGGGATCGGATCCCGTGCCGGGCATGAGGGAGATACCGCCGGCCACCGGGCAGATGAAGCGCGCCCCGCCGTAGATCAGGAAATCCCGGATCGGCAGCACCCAGTCTTTCGGCACTCCCTTGCGGGCCGGGTCGTGCGAAAGCGAGAGGTGGGTCTTCACCATCATGGTGGCGTAGTCGTTGAACCGGGGGTCGCTCTCGAAGCGTTCCGCCTTCGCGGCGGCCTCGGCGGAGTAGCTCACCCCACTCGCGCCGTAGACCTCCTTCGCGATGCGCTCGACCCGCTGGCGAAGCGGCAGATCCATATCGTAGAGATACCGGAAATCCACCTCTTCCTCGCAGGCATCGAGCACCGCATCGGCGAGATCGAGGGCGCCCTCGCCGCCTCGCCGCCAGTGCTCGGACACCGCGACCCGGGCGCCCGCCTCCTCGCAGCGGCGCACCACCAGGTCGGTCTCCGCCCGCGTGTCGGTGTGGAAGGCGTTGATGCACACCACCGGATTGATCCCCGCCTTCTTGACGGTCTCGATGTGGTGCAGGAGGTTGCCGACACCGTCATCCAGCCAGGCGAGGTTCTCCTCGGAGTACTCGGCCGGAATGGGACGCCCGGGCACCACCGGCGGCGCCCCCGCGTCTACCCCGTGGTGCTTGAGCGCCCGGATGGTGGCGGTGATCACGGACACGTTCGGGACGTTGCCCGAATAGCGGCACTTGACGTTCCAGAACTTCTCGAAGCCGATGTCGGCCCCGAAGCCGGACTCGGTGATGTGGTAGTCGGCGAGCTTGAGCGCGACTTTGTCGGCGACGATGGAGGACTGGCCGACCGCGATGTTGGCGAAGGGACCCGCGTGCACGAAGCAGGGCTGGCCCTCGATGGACTGGAGCAGGTTCGGGTTGACGGCGTCGCGCATCCACGCGGTCATTGCGCCCGCCACCTCGAGGTCCTCGGTGGTGACCGGATTTCCCTGCTTGTCGTAGGCGACCACTATCTCGCCCATGCGCCGGCGAAAGTCCGCGAGGTCGCTGAAGATCGACAGTATCGCCATCACCTCCGAGGACACCGCGATGTTGAAGCGCGACGGCATCATGAAGCCGTCCCGCTTACCCCCGATGCCGATGATGATGTTGCGCAGGGCCTGGGCGCAGAAGTCGATTACCCACCCCATCTCCACCCGGTCGGGGTCGATGTCGAGGCGCCGCAGGTTGCGCTTGGCGAGCCCCACGTCACTGTAGTTGAACTCGTGCTGCATGCGGGCGGTGAGCGCGACCATGCCGAGGTTATGGGCGTTGATGAGCGCGTTGATGTCGCCGGTCAGCCCGAGGGAGAACTCGGTAAGCGGCACGCACTGCGACAGCCCGCCGCCCGCCGCCGAGCCCTTGATGTTGAAGGTCGGTCCGCCGGACGGCTGGCGGATACAGGCGGAGACTCTGTGGCCGCGCCTTCCGATGCCTTGCAGCAATCCCATCGTCGTCGTCGACTTGCCTTCGCCGAGCGGCGTCGGGTTGATGGCGGTGACCTCGATGAACTTGCCGTCCGGCCGCCCCTCGAGCCGCCGCAGAACCCGCGCGTAGTCGACCTTTGCGATGTGGCGGCCGTAGGGGATGAGCTCGTCGCCCTCGATGCCCAGCTCTTCGGCGAGCTGTTCGGCCGGCTTCATGCCCGCCTCCGCCGCCTGCGCGATTTCCCAGTCGGCGTGCAAGGTAGGGTCCAATGGCATCGTTGTCTCCTTGGATGAGAGCCCCGTCCGTGCGGGACTCGAGGGTCGGGCCGGCTCAGGCCGCGGTGGCGGCCACCGCGGCTGCGCTCGACCCCATCGGGCTTCCGAGCTGCGGCAGGATGTAATGGTCCAGGAAGCGAGCCGACCAGGCCGCGACCCTGCGGTCATAGCGCTCGCTGTCGGCGAGCTGACGTTCCTGCGAGTGCGCGCCGAGGTCGTGGCGCATGTGCTCGCCCGGCTCCGACCAGGAACTCACGGCTTCCGCGTCCACTTCGGGGTGGAACTGCAACCCGTAGGCACGCTCACCATAGCGGAAGGCCTGGTTCGGGAAGGTCTCGCCCCGGGCAAGGAGCACCCCGCCCGGTGGAATCTCGAAGCCTTCGGTGTGCCACTGGTAGACGAAGATCTCCGGCGGGAACATGTCGGCGCCATCGACGGTCGGGTAGATGCGCCGGTATCCCACCTCGTGCCTGCCCCGCGGATGCGCACGCACCGGAGCGCCGAAGGCGCTGGCGAGCAGCTGTGCCCCGAGGCACAGGCCGAGGAAGAGGCCGCCGCCCTCCACCCAGTGGCGGATCCACGTTCGCTCCGCCCGCAACCAGGGCGTGTCGTCGTTTGCGCTCTGTGGGCCGCCGTAGACCACCACCAGATCGTAGCGCCCGTCACCGGGCGGCAACGGGTCTCCGTCCGTCGGGCACGCCCAGGTGATGTGAACGCCACGCTCGACGAGCTGGCGCTTGATCCTGTCGTCTCGGGAACTCGAGTGCTTGACCAGCAAGGCCCGCCCACGGCAACCCGGAATCTCTCCCCGCATCCCTCGCTCTCGGGCTTGGGGCCCCTCCCCACGCGGCGCGCTAGCTTGACGGCAGAGGAAGGCAAAAACAAGCCCACCCATTCCGGCGGATGCGGCGGCATAGCCGTGGACCGGTGCACTCTCGACCCGGACCGCCGCGCCCGGAATAGAGAAGAGAGCCGACCGGGCCGCCGGCCGGCCGGTATCGCTCGACGGGGTGACGATTCGGGTCCCGGAGCTTGCGCCGCCGGGAGCGCCACCGCCGGTTGCGTCGACCCGCCCCAGTCGGGAGCAGGCGCCAGGAGAGGGCCGCGGGACCGGCGGCGCTATCGGGAAAGCGCTACCACCCGCTCTCGATCGACCACTGCGTGGGCAGCCCCGCGTCCTTCCAGGCCCTGAGACCGCCTCGATACCAGTAGACGTTGTGGTATCCGATCATGCTCGCCCGCAGCGACGCGTTGTAGGAGGCCCAGCACTGCGCCCCCGAGCAGAAGAACACCATCGGGCGCATCCGGTTGCCGAGGGTCATCTCCTCGAGCTTCATCGCCAGCCGGTCGTTGCTCGTGGTGGAGAAACCCGCTCCCCGGAGCCACCACGCGCCGGTCACCGTCTGATGGCTCGCCTCGGAGAGCACGTCGATGAGCAGAGGCGGCTCGGGGCCGACCATGAGCCGAAGCAGCTCCCGAGTGGTGACGGCGTGCGCCCTGGGGTGGCGCGTGGGAGTGGGGGCGTGGAGCTTGCCGGAGCGAAAATCGATGGTGGCCTCCACATTCCAGTCCCGGGCCTCGTCGCCGTAGAACTCCCGAGTGAGTTCGGCGTTGCGCAGCGTCGCCGCGACATCAGACGCCGAGACCACCGACCCCGCGTAAGAAGCGTCGCCTTCCGTGCTCTGCGCCCGGGCGTGCCCGACCCACAGGCAAAGCGCAAGGCCCGCCACGATCATCGAGACGGGCAGGCGCCTGTCGAGGGCACCGGGCACCGGGAATCCTCGCTTCAGGCCGCCGACGGTACCGAGGGCAGGCCCGCGAGCGCCATGGCGAGCTCCTGCTCGTCGTAGGGCTGGTCCGCAAGCGCGTCGGCAAAGTAGTCGGTGTAGGCCTGCATGTCGAAGTGGCCGTGACCGCAGAGGTTGAAGAGGATCGCGCGGGAAACGCCCTCTTCCTTGCAACGCAGCGCCTCGTCGATCACCGCCTTGACGGCATGACTCGCCTCCGGCGCCGGCACGATGCCCTCGGTGCGCGCGAAACGCACCCCCGCTTCGAAGCATGCGGTCTGGGTGTGCGCCTGCGAGCGGATGAGTCCGAGGTCCTGTGCGTGGCTGACGAGCGGCGCCATGCCGTGATAGCGCAAGCCCCCCGCGTGGAAGCCGGAAGGCACGAAGCCGGAGCCGAGCGTATGCATCTTGACCAGGGGGGTGAGCTTGCCGGTGTCTCCGAAGTCGTAGGCGAAGCGGCCCCGGGTCAGGGTGGGACAGGCCGAGGGCTCGACCGCGATCACGTCGAGGTCTCCTCCCCCGCGCAGCTTCTCGCCGATGAAGGGGAAGGCGATTCCGGCGAAATTGCTGCCGCCGCCGGTGCAACCCACGACGATGTCCGCGCGGTCGTCGGCAAGCTCGAGCTGGGCCTGCGCCTCCTGACCGATGACGGTCTGGTGCATCAGCACGTGGTTCAGCACGCTGCCGAGCGCGTAGCTCGTGTCGGCGCGCTGCGCGGCGTCCTCCACCGCCTCGCTGATCGCGATGCCGAGGCTGCCGGTGCTGTCGGGGTTGGCGGCAAGGATGGCCCGCCCCGAGTTGGTGTGATCGCTCGGGCTCGCCACGCACTGTGCCCCGTAGGTCTCCATCATCGCCTTGCGATAGGGCTTCTGATCGAAGCTGACCCGCACCATGTAGACCTTGATCTCGAGACCGAAGAGCGATCCCGCGTAGGCGAGCGCCGAACCCCACTGGCCGGCTCCGGTCTCGGTGGCGATGCGCGTGATGCCCGCCTCCTTGTTGTAGAAGGCCTGGGCCACCGCGGTGTTCGGCTTGTGGCTGCCGACCGGGCTCACGCCTTCGTACTTGTAGTAGATGCGCGCCGGGGTATCGAGGTCGCGTTCGAGCCCGGTGGCGCGATAGAGCGGAGTGGGCCGCCATGCCCGGTAGACCTCGCGCACCGGTTCGGGAATCTCGACCTCGCGGTCCTGGCTCACCTCCTGGCCGATCAGGGCCATGGGAAAGAGCGGCGCCAGGTCGTCCGGGCCTATGGGCTGACCCGTGCCCGGATGCAGCACCGGAGCCGGCGGACTCGGGAAGTCGGCCTGGATGTTGTACCAGGCGTTTGGAATCTGGTCTTCGCGCAGAAGGAACTTTCTCGTGTCTCTCATGATTGTCGCTTGAGGCCCGGCAAGAGGAATTGAGGCCCGCATTCTCCCGAAGGGGCTCCCGGGTGGCAACCGGAGGAGAGGTCGACGGGGCGATGCGCCGACGCCGTCCGCGGTTTGACATTGCCGGATACGGGCGGCTCAATGGGACCGATTCGTACCTGACACTGCGAACTCGGCGGACGATCGTGGTCGGCGCTTCGCCGGCCGGGTTCCGAGCATCGCCGCCCTGACGAGCCGACCGATTCAGCGATATCGCGTATGCCCCGAGGATGCCGGCTCCATCCAGACCCCGATGGCGGCATGCGCAAGAGGAAAAGACCCCGATGACGAGGGAAAACTCCACCCTGGCCGCGGCGCTGGCAGTGCTCGCCTTCAGCCTCCCGGCCTTCGCCGCGGACCCGATCAAGATCGGCGTACTCCTGCCTTCCTCCGGCGTCTTTGCCGGACTCGGCGCGGACCAGACTCTCGCCCTACAGATGGGCTTTGACGACTTCGGCCGCGAGGTGGCGGGACGCCCGATCGAGCTGATCCCGGCCGACACCGAATCGAAGCCGAACACCGGCCTGACCCAGTTCAAGAAGCTGGTGTTCAAGGACGAAGTCGACATCGTGGTCGGCATCATCTCGTCCGCGGTGGCGGGAGCGGTGCACGACGCTGCCCACGACGCGCAGGTGCCGCTCATCATTTCCAACGCGGGCAACAACTCCCTGACCGGCGAGAAATGCAGCCCCTGGATCCTGCGCACGTCATTCTCGAACTCCCAGATCGTTCGCGAGATGGGGCCGTGGATGGCGGCCCAGGGCTACGCAAACGTGTTTCTCATGGCCTTCGACTACGTGGCCGGGCATCAGATGATGGACGCATTCCGGGAGGGATACGTGGCCGCGGGAGGCAACATCGCCGGAGAGGAGTATCCGCCCCTGGGAGAGACCAAGGACTTCGGTCCCTACTTCGCAAAAGTGAAGGCGGCCAGGCCCGACGCGGCCTTCGTGTTCTTCGCCGGCGGCCCCGCGATCAAGTTCGTCAAGGAGTGGGCCGCCTTCGGCCTCAAGGGCCAGATCACGCTGGCCGGCGCGGGCTGGCTGAACTCCGCCCTCTACATAGACAGGCAAGGGATGGACGCCGAAGGCACGCTCGGGATCCTGAACTACGTGCCGTCGATCGACACGCCTGAGAACGTGGTTTTCCAGGAGAAGTTCCGGGCCGCGCACGGGCGCAACGGCTCGGAGTTCGGAGTGGCCGCGTACGACAGCGCGCGCCTCATCGTGGAAGCGCTGAAGGCGACGGGCGGCGCGACCGAAGACCGCGCCGCCCTCGTCGCGGCGATGCGCGAAGTGCGCTTCGACGGCCCGCGGGGTCCCTTCCGCATCGATCCCGCGACCCACAACGTCATCCAGAACATCTATGTCTTCGAAGTGCAGGCGCAGGGTGACCGCGTCGCGGCAGAGGTGCGGGACGTCATCCCCAACGTTCAGGATCCACCCAACGGCTGCAGCTTGTAGAAGGGTTTTGAACCGGGCGGGCCGGTTCCGAGTGACCCGCGAGGACTGCGCCCCGCCGTGCTGCTCGATCCCGGATTCCTCATCGCGCAGACCCTGAACGGGCTGCAGCTCTCCGCCCTGCTCTTCCTGCTCTCGGTCGGGCTCTCGGTCGTGTTCGGGTTGATGAACTTCATCAACCTCGCCCACGGCACCCTGTTCATGCTCGGCGCCTACTTCGCATTGAGCGTGGCGGGCTCTTTCGACTCCTTCTGGCTCGCCCTGTTCGTCGCCCCCCTGGGCGTCGCCCTGCTCGGCGGACTTCTCTACCTCATCCTCCTGCGTCACATGCAGCGCGCGGATCCGATGAAGCAGGTCCTGGTGACCTTCGGGCTCATCTTCGTCGGGATGGAATCCGTGATGATCTTCTGGGGACCATTCCCGCACACCATCGACGTGCCCGACCTGCTCGCGGGAAGCAGCACCGTGCTCGGTCAGGTGTATCCGACCTATCGCCTCTTCATCATCGCGCTCGGGTTGGCGGTCTTTCTCCTTCTCCATCTGGGGCTCGAGCGCACCCGTCTCGGCGCCATCGTGCGCGCGGGCGTCGACAACCGCACCATGGTGTCGGCGCTCGGAATCGATATCGGTCTGGTCTTCTTCCTCGTGTTCTGCCTGGGTTGCGGGCTCGCCGGGCTCGCGGGAGTGGTCGCGGCCCCGGTCTTCTCGGTCTTTCCCGGAATGGACATGTCGGTGCTCATCCTCGCCCTCATCGTCGTGGTGCTCGGCGGCCCCGGCAGCCTCAAGGGAGCGGGGCTCGGTTCGCTCATCATCGGAATCGCGGACACCTACGGACAGGTGCTGGCGCCGGAGCTCGCGCGGGTCACCATCTACGCTCTGATGGCGTTCATTCTGATCTGCAAACCGGCAGGCCTGGTCCCGGTGCGCAGCGGGCGCTGATGCGCGAGCCCGACCCCCTCCAGCTTCCGGTCGCCGGCCTGCTCGTGGCCCTCGCGGTCGCCGCGTGGTTCGGGACCGGCTACTTCGGCAAGGAGCTGCTCGCGGAGATAGCGATCCTCGCGATCTTCGCGATGAGCCTCGACCTGCTCGTGGGAGTTGCGGGAATGGTATCGCTGGGTCACGCCGGCTTTCTGGCGCTCGGCGCCTACGCGAGCGCCGCCGCCACCGTCTTCTGGGGTTGGCCGCCCCTGGCCGCGCTCGCGCTCTCGGTGGCGGTCGCGGGGGGGTGCGCACTCGGCGTCGGCCTCTTCGCGGTACGCCTCGGCGGCGTCTTCTTCATCATGATCACGCTCGCGATCGGGCAGATGTTCCACGCATTCTTCTTCAAGTCCCGGGCCTTCGGAGGAGACAACGGGATGGCGGGCACCCCTCGCTTCGATCTCTCACTTTTCGGCCTGGAAAGCGGGGATCCGGCGGTGTTCTCGGCGCTCATGGTGATGCTCGCGGTGGCGGTCTATCTCGCCCTGCTGCTCCTGGTGCGCTCTCCCTTCGGGGCCATGCTCACCGCCATCCACCAGAACGAGGGCCGCCTCGCCGCGCTCGGCTGCCCGGTACGCCGCTACAAGCTGGCCACATTCGGCGTGGCGGGCGCGGTGGCCGGACTCGCCGGCGCCCTCATGGCGCAGCACACCGGATTCGTATCGCCCGATCTGGCGTTCTGGACCCTCTCCGGCGAAGCCCTGATCATCGTCATCCTGGGGGGCAGCGGCAGCCTGATCGGGGTCGCGGGCGGAGCCGCGGTGTTCGTGATGCTGCGCGATCAACTGAGCGACGGCTCATTCTGGCAAAGCCTGTACTTGCCCGAACACATCGCGTCCCACTGGCAGCTCGTGATGGGGCTCTTCTTCATCGCCGTCGTAGTGCTGGCCCGGGACGGGCTCTACGGGCGCCTGTCGTGGATCGTGGAGCGCACCCGGTCGGCGCGGCGCGGCCGCAAGGGCGATTCGGCATGAGCGAGGCGGTGTTTCTCGCACGGGACCTGCACAAGTCCTTCGGGTCGCTGCGGGTCACCGACGGCGTTTCGCTCTGCCTGCCCGCGGGCCGGCGGCACGGGCTCATCGGTCCGAACGGCGCCGGCAAGACCACCCTCTTCGATCTCATCACGGGCGAGACGCAAGCCGACGCGGGAGAGATCCTCCTCCGCGGATGCAGCTTGCACGGCGTATCACCGGACGCCCGGGCGCGGGCGGGAGTGGCGCGCAGCTTCCAGCGCAATAACCTCTTCCCGGGCATGACGGTCCGCGAGAACCTGGCGCTGGCCTGCGCACTGAAGCGCGGCGTCGGCCACGTGTTCTGGCGGCCTGCGGCAAGCTTCACCGCCTTGCGCGAAGAGGCCGACGGACACGCCGAACGCCTGGGGCTCGCCGACCACCTCCGCCAGCGGGTCGCCACTCTCGCCTACGGCACCCAGCGCCAGCTGGAGATCGGTCTCGCGCTCGTGCGCGAGCCCCTGCTCCTGCTCCTCGACGAACCGACGGCGGGCATGAGCCCGCGGGAGACCTCCGGCATCCTCGATCTGCTCTTCTCCCTGCCCGATACTCTGACGCTGCTCATCATCGAACACGACATGGATGTGGTCTTCGGGCTCGCCGAGCGCATCACCGTACTCGACTACGGAAGGGTGCTCCTCGAAGGCACTCCGTCCGAAGTGCGCGATTCCGACGAAGTGCGCCGGCGCTACCTGGGGGCCGCCCGGTGACGGCGGGCCATCCCCTGCTGCGGATCGAGGCGCTCGATGCCTTCTACGCCCGCAGCCATGTCCTGCAGAGCCTCTCGCTCGCGGTGACGAGCGCGAGCGTGGTCTCCCTTCTCGGGCGCAACGGGGCCGGCAAGTCCACCGCGCTCAAGGCGATCATGGGCATCGTGCCGCCCGCGCGCGGCGCCATCCACTTCGACGACGAGGCTATCCACCACCTCGCCCCTCACCGAATCGCACGCCGGGGCATCGCTTACGTGCCCGAGGACCGCGGCATCTTCGCCTCGCTCACGGTGGAAGAACACCTCTCCCTCGCACCGCGCCGGAGCGCGGCGAGCGGCCCTCCTTCGAACGAGGCCATCTACGAGCAGTTCCCGGTCCTCGCCGAGCGCCGCCACCACCGGGGCAGCGATCTGAGCGGCGGCGAGCAGCAGATGCTCGCCATCGCGCGGGCGCTGACTCAGTCTCCGCGCCTGCTTCTTCTCGACGAGCCCACCGAGGGGCTCGCGCCGCTGGTCGTCGAGAACATCGCCCGTACCGTCCATTCCCTCAAGGCGGCGGGACTGACGATGCTCCTGGTCGAGCAGAACTACCCCTTCGCGATCGATCTCTCGGAACGCATCTACGTGCTCGGCAAGGGCCGGGTACGATGGGAGGGAAGTCCCGCCGCGCTCGAAGCGAGCCCCGAGGTGAGCGCCACCTGGCTCGGAGTGTGATCCGAAGGCGCTCGACGTGCCTGGCGAAGAGACCTGAAGTCGCCGCGCCGCGCCTCAGACCAGGTCGTAGTCCACGGGGGTGGCGTGCCAGCCTTCCTCGTGCTTGCGCCAGTAGAGGCTCTTCAGGCGCTCCGAGAGGGGACCGGGCCGACCATTGCCCATGATCCGATCATCGACCCGCACCACGGGCATGACGCCGCCCGCGGTGCTGGAGAGGAATACCTCGTCCGCGTCGCGCAGCTCCTCGGGAGTGACTCGGCCGAGCTCGAAGGGTACGGCGAGCTCCTCGCAGAGCTCGCGCACCGAACGCCGGGTGATGCCTTCGAGCACCGTGCCGCCGGGCGAGACGACGCATCCGTCGTTAACGCAGTAGACGTTGAAGCCGGGTCCCTCGGACACGTATCCGTCGGGGTCGACGAGCACCGCGGTGTCGGCGCCCTGCTCCACCGCCTGGAAGAGCCCTCTCGTCAAGTCACCCCAGTGGAAGTTCTTGACCGTCGGGTCGACCGAATGGGGGGAGATCCGCGGCACGTCCGAGATGAGGAGGCGGGCGCCGCGTTCCTGGACTTCGGGCGACAGCACCCACATGAAGGGCACCGCGTAGAGGATGAGCCGGTTTCGGCAGGTGCGGGGATCTCGCGACCCGGGGAGGGGCCGGCCCCGGGTACAGATCATGTCGACATAGGCATCGCGCAGACCGCTCAGCCGCACGATATGGATGAGCGCTTCGCGCAAGCGCTCGCGGTCCAGGCCCGGGTCGAGGCGAAGCGCCGCGCAGGACGCCGCAAACCGGTCCAGGTGATCCTCGAGGCGGAAGAAGCTGCCCTTCCACACGTGCACCACGTCGTAAGTCACGTCGGAGCGGCTGAAACCCCAGTCCATCACCGAGACCTGCGCCTGGGAGACCGGGACGAACTCACCGTCCACGAAAGCCGCGCCATCGGAAAAGCCGGCGACCGGCGTAATGTCGTGTGCCGCTTGCGCCATGGCATCCGCGTCCTTTCCAGTCTGGAAGGGCGAAGCCTACCCCTTGACGCCGATGACTGCACGGGCTCGCGCCGGCGCCGACCGGACCACTTCCCGCGGGCCGGGGCAAGGGCGTTCACGAGTCAGGCTGCGCAGACGTATTTCGACCGTAGTGACTGGTACCCTGACTCGCGTTCGACACCGTCCATGCCGGCAGATGCGCGTCCGCAACCGCCTATGGGTGAATCATGCGGGCCAGAGAGGAGAGTCGGCCGACTCGTTGCGTGCGCCACCGGGGCTCTGCGACGGGCGACGAGGAACGCCGGCAGGGACAACTACAATGGGCCTCGGAGGGGGGAAAAGCGGGCTTGAGTCTCACCGCCATGACGGAGTTCGACTACATCATCGTCGGCGCCGGATCCGCCGGCGGAGTATTGGCGGCGCGCCTCAGCGAGGACCCCGATCTGCGGGTGCTGCTGATCGAGGCGGGCGGCAGGACGGATCACTGGTCGATCCGCATGCCGGCCGCGCTTGGCACGAACTTCGAGGGCGGCCCCTGGAACTGGCGCTACCACTCGCAGGCGCAGAGGAACCTGGCCGGTCGCCGCATCTATCAGCCGCGCGGCAAGGGGCTCGGCGGCTCGTCCGCGATCAACGGCATGGCCTACATCCGCGGCCACGCCCGCGACTACGAGCGCTGGGCCAAGGAAGGCGCCCCCGGCTGGTCCTACGCGGAAGTGCTGCCCTACTTCAAGCGCGCCGAGCGCCACAGCCGGGGCGAAGACGCGTGGCGCGGGGCACACGGCCCCCTGGCCACTGTGTGTTACGGAATCGTCGACCCGATCAACCGCGCCTTTGTCGAGGCCGGCGCCCAGGCGGGATATCCCGTGACGCGGGACGTGAACGGTTTCCAGCAGGAAGGCTTCGGCCCCTTCGACATGAACATCGACCGGGGCGAGCGCGCGAGCACCGCGCACGCCTATCTCGCTCCGGCGAAGGCGAGGGCCAATCTCAGCGTGCGTACCCACAGTGTGGCCACGAGGGTCCTGCTCGATGGCCAGCGGTCGGTGGGCGTCGAGCTCGCCTCGCGCGGCGCCCGGGAAAGCGTTCTCGCCAGCAGAGAAGTGATCCTCGCCGCCGGCGCCTTCCAGTCCCCGCAACTGCTCATGCTCTCGGGGATAGGCCCGGCGGACCACTTGCGCGACAACGCGATCGACGTCGTCCACGATCTGCCCGGGGTCGGAGGCAACCTCCAGGACCATCTCGAAGTCCACCTGCAATGGCGGGCGGAGAAACGTCACACCCGCAATCGATTCACCGGCCCGCTCGCAAGGATGGCGGTCGGCGCGCGGTGGTTTCTGACCCGCGACGGGGTCTGCGCCTCGACCCAGGTCGAGGTCGGCGCCTTCACCCGCACCTCGCCCCAGGTCCCGCATCCCGACATCCAGTATCACTTCTTTCCCCTCCTGCTGGAGGGGTGGCAGCCAAGCCGCACCCGCGGCGGCTTCTGCGTGTGCGTCGGCACTCTGCGCGCCCACAGCCGCGGCACGTTGCGCCTCGCCTCCGCGGACCCCTTCAGCGCGCCCCTCATCGATTTCAACTTCCTCGACGACCCCCGCGATCTCGACGATCTGCGCACCTGCGTCCACCAGGCGCGCGAGGTCGTGTCCCAGCGCGCCTTCGATCCCTTCCGGCGCGCGGCCGAGGAACCGTGGGCGTCGGCGATCGACGATGCCGCGATCGACGCTCTGATTCGGGAATCGGCGGAGAGCGCCTACCACCCCTGCGGCACCTGCAAGATGGGCACGGATCCGCTCGCCGTCGTCGATCCGCAGTGCCGGGTACGGGGAGTGGAGAATCTGCGCGTGGTCGACAGCTCGATCATTCCGTCGATCGTGAGCGGCAATCTCAACGCGCCCACCATGATGATCGGCGACAAGGCGGCCGACATGATCCTCGGCCGGGAGCCGCTGCCGCCTTCCAATGCGGGATATCACGGCGCCTCCTGAGCGTAACCCGAAGATCTCACCGATTTCTCAATTCGCGGACGCCGATATGCTCGCGGTTGCATGCCTCCCTCCGTCGAGACGCTTGCGACTTCGTGTCGGCTGTGCCTTGCGCGTCTTGCCGTCCGTGCTTCCCGCTATCACGGCATCTTGGCGGCCGAAAATCGGTGGGATCTCGGGGTAACGGCGCAAGGCCGCGACCGATGTCCGAAGCGACGACGCAAATCCACGGACATCGCGGCGCCCGGGGACTGCGGCCCGAGAACACGGTTCCGGCCTTCGAGTGCGCCATCGCGCTCGGCGTCGATGCCCTGGAGCTCGACATCGTGTTGACCCGGGACGGCGTTCCCGTCGTGCATCACGATCACGCCCTCGATCCGCAACGCACCCGGGACCCGAGCGGTAACTGGCTGACGTCTCCGGGGCCTCGCATCGACACCCTGGACCTCGCGGCTCTGCGCGAGTTCGACGTGGGGAGGGCGGCGCCGGGCGGCGAGATCGCGCGGCGCTTCCCGGAGCAGCGCCCTTGCGACGGCGCGCGTATCCCGACGCTCGAGGAAGTGCTCTGCCTGGGGAAGAGGCCGGAGACGCGGGGAGTATGCTTCCAGATCGAGATCAAGTCCTCGCCTCTCGCCCCTGACGACACGACGCCACCGGACGCGCTCGCGCGCGCGGTGGTTGCCGCGGTGCATGCGCACGACATGGTCCACCGCGCCGCGGTGCTGTCTTTCGACTGGCGCGTTCTCTTCGAGGTGCGCAAGCTCGCTCCCGACCTCGCCGTCGTGTGTCTCAGCGCCGAGCGTCCCTGGTTCGACAATATCCTGCGCCGCGCGCCTCGCCGCTCACCCTGGACCGCCGGGCTCGATATCGGGGCGTTGCGTGGATCGCTTCCCCGAATGGTCAAGGCGGCGGGCGGTGAAGTCTGGGGTCCGTACTACCGGGACGTGACCGATGAGGCGCTGGCCGAAGCGCGCGCCCACGGCCTGAAAGTGGTGGTCTGGACCGTCAACGATGTCGACGAGATGCGAAGGCTCGCCCGCCTCGGCGTCGACGGCATCACCACCGACTACCCGGACCGGGCCGGGAAGGCGCTCGCTCCGTGGCGCCAGGCCCGCTGACACGAGCATATTGGCGTCCGCAGCAGGAAATCGGTGAAGTTTCCGGGTGAAGGGCGAATCGAGGGTGTCATGCCCCATCCCGGGAGCAAGGGGACTTCGGGACCAGTCGCAGTGGCCGGGGTGGAGCCCGCGCGCACCGGGAGAGGGTCGAGGGGCCACCGTCCGCAGCAATGCACCCCCGAGCGCGAACCCCCTCCCCATTGACGCGGCGCGGCACGAGGGTGACGATTGCAAGGCTTGCCTCCCATACCGCCGATTCGGCCGTATCGAGAGAGGAGAGCGGGACGGCTGCGTCCCTTCCGGTGATTGCACGAAGAAGACCCTTGTCCCGTTTCAACGCCAAAGAGACCCGCGGCCGGCGCTCGGAAGCGAGCCGATGAGCAACCGGGTGGTCGAAGGCGAGCGAAGCGGCGAAGTGCGTCACATCGGATTCCTGCTCGTCCCGGACTTCTCGTTCATCGCCTTCGCGTCCGCGGTCGAGCCGCTGCGAATGGCCAACCGTACGAGTGGAAGCGAGCTGTATCGCTGGAGCCTCTTCTCGGTCGACGGAGGGCCGGTACGCGCGAGCAACGCGATCGAGCTCCCGACCCAGTCCGCGGTCCCGGGTGCGCGGACCTGCGACCTGATGCTGGTGTGTGCGGGAGAACGGGTCGTCGACTTCGCCGACCGCCCCCTCCTGTTCTGCCTGCGTCGCCTTGCTCGGGAGAAGATTCCGCTCGGCGCGCTGTGCACCGGCAGCTACCTGCTCGCCAAGGCGGGGCTCCTCGACGGCTATCGGTCGACCATTCACTGGGAGAACATGGCGAGCCTGCGCGAAGAGTTCCCCGATGTCATCGTGTCCCCGGAGCTCTTCGAGATCGATCGAGACCGTTACACCAGTTCGGGGGGGACCGCGCCGCTCGACATGATGCTGAACCTGATCCACGAGCAGCACGGCGGTCACCTCGCAATCGCGATTTCCGAGGAGTTCATCTGCGAGCGTATCCGGGGCCGGAACGACCGCCAGCGGATACCGCTTCGACTGCACCTCGGCACCTCCCAGCCGAAGCTGGTGGAAGCGGTGTCGCTGATGGAGGCGAACCTCGAAGAGCCGATGAGCCTCGACGAGATCGCGCGTCACGTGCGCCTGAGCCGGCGCCAGCTCGAGCGGCTCTTCCAGAAGCACCTCCACTGCGTGCCGACCCGGTACTACCTGGAGCTGCGCCTCGTTCGCGCGCGTCAGTTGCTCCTGCAGACACCCATGACGATCGTGGATGTGGCCTTTGCCTGCGGTTTCGTCTCCGCCCCCCACTTCAGCAAGTGCTACCGGGACTATTTCGGCATTCCGCCGCGCGACGAGCGGCGTCTGCGCGCGGGTGCTGCGCCGGGCCGGAAAGCGAGAGGACGGGTGCTCGCCCTGCGACCCGCCTTCACCTCATCGACTCCTCCCCGGGCCGCCGCTTCCCGGCGCGACCCGGCTTGAGGCGACACGCCGCGGGCCTCGATTGCGCGCAAGGCGATGCGGCGAAGCCCGCGCACCTCGCCGACCCTCCCGCCACGAACGCCGCGCCCCTCGCGTCGCAAACACGGGAATCAGAGCGGCTGGCCCGCGGGCTTCACCGATTTTCGCTGGCTTCAGACGCCAGGATGCCGTGGCAGGGGGGCGCACGGACCGAAAGACGCGCGCCGCAGTTCCGCCCGCAAGCGCCCGCATACTGGCGTGCGCGAGTTGAGAAATCGGGGAAACCTGCGGGCTAGAGAATCTTGCCGGGATTCATGATCCCGGCGGGATCGAGGGCCTGTTTCACCTGCCGCATGACCGACACCGCTTCGCCATGCTCCCGGCGCAGGAACTCGATCTTCCCGAACCCGATGCCGTGTTCGCCGGTGCAGGTTCCGCCCATGTCGATGGCGCGGGCCACCATCCGCCCGTTGACCGACTCCGCCCGCCCCATCTCTTGCGCATCATCGGGGTCGACGATGAACGAGAGGTGGAAGTTGCCGTCACCCACGTGGCCGACGATGGGCGCGAGCAGACCCGCTTCGTCTATGTCCCGGCGGGTTTCGAGGATGCACTCGGCGAGCCGGGAGATCGGCACGCACACGTCGGTGGGCCAGCCCTTGGCCCCGGGGCGCATCGCGAGCGCGGCGTAGTAGGCGTCGTGGCGCGCCTGCCAGAGGCGTGAGCGGTCTTCCTGGCGAGTCGCCCACCTGAAGTCGCCGCCGCCGAGCTCGGCTGCGATGTCTCCGACGCTTCGCGCCTGCTCCTCGACCCCGGACTCGCTGCCGTGGAACTCGAAGAACAGAGTCGGCTGCACTGGATAGTCGAGCCCGCTGTGACGGTTGATCGCGTCCATCATCACCTCGTCCAGCAGCTCGATTCGAGCGACCGGAATACCGGACTGGATGGTAAGAATGGTGGTATCCACCGCCCCGCCCAGGGTCTCGAAGGAGCACACCGCGGCGGACATCGCCTCCGGAATGCCGTACAGGCGAAGCTGCACCTCGGTGATGACGCCGAGCGTGCCCTCCGCTCCGACGAAGAGTCGGGTCAGGTCGTAGCCGGCGGCGGACTTGCGGGCCCGACCGCCGGTGCGGATGACCCGGCCGTCCGCAAGCACCACCGTCAGACCGAGCACGTTCTCACGCATGGTGCCGTAACGCACCGCGTTGGTGCCCGACGCCCGTGTCGAGGTCATCCCGCCGAGGGACGCGTCGGCGCCGGGGTCGATGGGAAAGAACAGCCCCGTGTCGCGCAGGTGGGTGTTCAGCCGCTTGCGGGTCACGCCGGCCTGGACCCGGCAGTCGAGGTCCTCGGAGTTCACTTCGAGCACTTCGTCCATGCCCGAGAGATCCACGCACACCCCGCCGTGGAGCGCCTGGACATGGCCTTCGAGCGAAGTACCGGTTCCGTAGGCGATGATCGGAGTGCCGTGCCGCGCACAGATTTCCACTGTCGCCGCCACCTCCTCGGTGCTCCGGGGGAAGGCCACCACATCGGGCAGGGCGGGCGCGTGGTAGGACTCGTCCCGGCCGTGCTGCTCGCGCACCGACCGCGACGTGGAAATGCGGTCCCCGAGAATCTGGCGCAGAGCATCGATGTCCGCGCTCCGCGGCGCATGCTGCGCACGCATCTGCGACTCCTGCCGGTGGTGCGCTTCGGATTGTAGCACCGGCGCCCGGCACGCCCCGGTGCGTCTCAGGCCCGGCGGCGGACCCGGCGTCGGGCGCGGCGCCCTTCCCCCGCGCTCCTGCGCGGCATCGGCGGAAGGCGCAGCACCTGTTCCAGATGGGGGTAGGCGGCGCTGCGGTGGGGAATCGCCATCGCCTCGACGAAGTGCTCCTGGAAACGTGGCTCGACCGCGGTCTCGATCTTCTGGATACGGCGTACCACGTCTTCGATCTCCGCGCGCGAGCGCATGTCGAGCAACGCGATGCGCGCTCCGGTACCGGCGGCGTTGCCGGCGGAGGTCACGTGCTCCAGCGCGCAGTCTGGCACCATGCCGAGCACCATCGCGTACTTGACGTCGATGTGGCTGCCGAACGCGCCGGCGAGGCGCACTCGATCGACATGGTCGATGCGCAGGTGGTCCATCAACAGGCGCACCCCGGCGTAGAGCGCGGCCTTGGCGAGCTGGATCGCGCGCACGTCGTTCTGAGTGATCCGCAGCGGCACCTCTCCGCGGTGCAGGAGGTAGCTGAACGTGCGGCCCTCCGCGATGATCCGGTCGCTCCTGTGCGCGTGTCCGCCATCGATGACGCCGTCCGCGTCGATGATCCCGGCGAGGAACATCTCCGCGATCGCCTCAATGATGCCGGAGCCGCATATGCCGGTGATGCCGCTCGCGGCGCTTGCTTGCGCGAATCCCGGCTCGTCCGACCAGGGCTCCGCGCCGATCACCCGGAAGCGCGGTTCGAGCGTGCGGGGATCGATGCGCACCCGCTCCACCGCGCCGGGCGCCGCGCGCTGCCCGCAACTGATCTGGGCGCCTTCGAACGCGGGGCCGGTCGGACTCGAGCAGGCGAGCATGCGGTGACGGTTGCCGAGCATGATCTCCGCATTGGTGCCCACGTCCACCACCAGGCTCATCTCCTCACGCAGGTAGGGCGCCTCGGAGAGCAGCACCCCCGCCGCATCGGCGCCCACGTGCCCGGCGATGCAGGGAAGCACGTAGACCCGGGCGCCGGGGTTGAGCGCGAGCCCCAGAGCGCGAGCCCCGGTGACCACCGCCTCGTCGGTGGCGAGCGCGAAGGGGGCGCCGCCGAGCTCGATCGGATTCATGCCGAGCAGCAGGTGGTGCATGATGGGGTTGCCGACGAAGGTCACCTCGAGGATGTCGGCGACGTCGACCGATGCGTCTTCGGCCACCGCGCGCGCGAGCGCATCGATCGCGGCCCGGATCGCCGCCGTCATCTCCTTCTCGCCTCCGGGATTCATCATCACGTAGGAGACGCGGCTCATGAGGTCTTCGCCGAAGCGAATCTGGGGATTCATCACTCCCGAGGAGGCGACGACTTCCCCGGTCGAGAGATCGCACAGGTGCGCCGCCACCGTGGTCGAGCCGATATCCACCGCGAGCCCGAACACGCGGTCCTTGTACCCCGGCCACACCGCGACAATCTCGCGCCCGTCGTAGACCGCGACGCTCACTTTCCAGTCGCCCTCGCGCAGCGTGTCCTGGAGCTCCGGCAGGACGCCCGGATCGCAGTCCAGACCCGCCAGCCGCCACTCGAACTCCAGGGCCTCCTTCAGTCGGCGCAGATCCGAAGCGGGATCGTGCATGTCCGGCTCCTGCACCTCGACGAAGTGCAGGTGCACCATGGGGTTCATCTCGATGTCGTGGACCTCGACCCGCTTGCGCACGACCTGGCGGTGCACCTGGCTCTCCGGCGGTACGTCGACGACGACATCGCCGAGGACGGCGGTCGAGCAGCCGAGACGGCGTCCCTCGCCGAGGGGATTCTCGCTTGCGTAGCGCGTCTCCACATCGGAGATCGGGCTCAGGTGGGCGGGAGCGGACTCGATGCCGTGCTTGGCGAAGGCGCCGATGCTCTGCACGACCTGGCAGCGCCCGCAGATGCCCCGGCCGCCACAGACCGAGTCGAGGTCCACACCAAGCGCGCGCGCCGCTTGCAGGATCGTGGTGCCGGCGGGAAAGCGCCCGCGGCGCCCGGAAGGCGTGAAGACGACGAGCGACTCTTCAGCCACGGCGACGGCGGCGGCCTTCGCGGCGCCCGCGCGCGCCTTCGGACTCGGCTCCGGTCGGTGGAGTGCGGTACTTGCGGATCCAGCGCCGGCAATTCGGATCGTTGCCCATCATCACGTCGGCTCCGTATACCGCTTGCAGGATGCTCTCCTCGAGCGGGTTGGTGATCGCGGAGGTAAGCCCCGCCGCGATCGCCATGGTGAGAAAGGCGCTGTTGATGCCCGCACGGTTGGGCAGTCCGAAGCTCACGTTCGAGGCGCCGCAGGTGGAGTTGACGCCGAGCTCCTCGCGCAGGCGGCGCACGATGTGCATCACCTGGCTTCCGGCCTGGTTGATCGCGCCGATCGGCATGACGAGCGGATCCACCACGACATCGGCGCGCGCAATGCCGTGGTCCTCCGCACGCTCCACGATCTTCTTCGCCACCGCGAAACGCACATCCGGGTCTTCCGAGATGCCGGTCTCGTCGTTCGAGATGGCGACGACCGCGGCGCCGTGCTTGCTGACCAGCGGCAACACCGACTCCAGGCGTTCCTCCTCCCCGGTGACCGAGTTGACGAGCGCCTTGCCCTGGTACACCTCTAGGCCCCGCTCGAGCGCGGCCACGATCGACGAGTCGATGGACAGGGGCACGTCGGTGATCGACTGCACGAGCTGCACCGACTCGGCGAGTATCGCCGGCTCGTCGGCCAGGGGAATACCCGCGTTCACGTCCAGCATGTGGGCTCCCGCCGCGACCTGGGCGAGCGCGTCGGCCTCCACGCGGCGCAGATCCCCCGCCGCCATCTCGGCGGCGAGGACCTTGCGTCCGGTCGGGTTGATGCGCTCGCCGATCACCACGAAGGGGCGCCCGAACCCGATGACCACTTCGCGACGGTGGGAGGTGATGACGGTATCGGTCATGGAGCGGCTCTCCTGGCGGCGGGCTGGTCGTCGTTCGGCCGCCACGGCTGGCGTTCACCGAGCACCGCGGAAGCGTCGATGATCTCCGCGAGCGCCTCTTCCTGGCGATAGGCCATCACGTGCACCCCCGCCACTCCCTCGATCTCCCGGATTTCCTGAATCGTCTCCACGCACAGGCGCCGGCCCTCCATCCGGGGCGAGCGGGCGCGGGCGAGTCGCTCGATCGTCGCCTCGGGTATGTGCACTCCGGGAACGTGATGGAGAATCCAGCGCGCCGCCCGGGCGGAGGCCAGCGGGCCGACGCCGACGAGAATGAAGCAACGTTCGTGGAGGCCACGGTCGCGCACCCGGGACATGAAGTGGCGCAGGCGCGGCACGTCGAAGCAGTACTGAGTCTGCGCGAACTGGATGCCGGCATCGATCTTCTTCTCCAGGCGATCGACCCGAAAGTCGAAGGGCGGCATGAAAGGATTGGCGGCGCCCCCCACCAGTACTCGGGGGGGATGACCGATCGGGCGGCCACTTTCGAAGCGAGCCTCTTCGCGCATCCTGCGCACCAGGGAGACGAGCGACACCGCGTCGAGGTCGAAGACCGGCCTGGCGGCGGGGTGATCCCCCGCCTGTACTCCGTCACCGGTGAGGCACAGGACGTTGGCGACACCCATCGCCGCCGCTCCGAGCACATCTCCCTGGATCGCGATCCGGTTGCGATCGCGGCAGGATATCTGCATCACCATGGAGTAGCCGAGCCGGCTCAGCAATGCGCACACCCCGACGCTGGACATGTGGCAGTTCGCTCCCGAGCCGTCGGTGGCGTTGATGGCGTCCACGTAGCCCTCGAAGACCCGCGCGCGCGAGTAGACCTCTTCCGGATCCGCGGAGTCCGGCGGCGAGAGCTCCGCGCTCACCGCGAAGCAGCCACTGCGCAGCACCTGCTCGAAGCGCCCCACGGAGCTGAATCCCGGCGGCGGCGCGGCGGCCTCCCCGCCAGGCTCCAGAATCATCATGGTCCGGACTCCGGGTTCCTCGGCATCGCGCGCGGGCGCGCCGCCACGAGCCAGGAGGAGCGGCCCACCGCGCGATGGTCGAAGGCGACCTGGATCTCGCGTATGGCGGCGCCGTTTCGCATGCGGCGACTCCCTTCCCAGGCCTCGACCCACACGCAGCGCATCGCGGGGAGGACTTCGCAGCCCCCATCGGCGCGGACGCCGCCACAGGGCCCGTTGCGCAGCTGCTTGGGGCAGTTCATGGGACAGGACATGCCGGTGGAGCCGAGCAGGCAATCACCGCACATGCGGCAGTCGAAGAGAAAGCCCTTGACGAGCGCCTCCACCGCCGCCACCGGACCTTCCAGGCGCCGGTAGCCGATGCGCCGGAACACCGGGTGCAGGGCTTCGAGCAGCGTCTCGAAGAGCGCGTAGAGCGCTTCGAGCAGGCGTGCATGGCGAACCGACCAGCGACGCATCGCGTACATCCGTTCAGTCCTCGCTGGCGGTGTCCGCAGTGTCGACGCCGCCCGCCTTGACCATCGCTTCGAGCCGCTCGTCGCTGAAGGCCGCCTCGAGACGCGCCGTTTCCGTGCGCATCACTTCCTCGATGTCGTCCCCGCAGGGCCGGGACACGCGCCGCCACTCCTCCAGGTACTTGTCGCTGCTGCCCTTTCCGGCGCGCATCGCGGCGCGGTCGATGGCGGTGTGAAAGCGTTCCGAGAGCGGGGCCTTGGTGTTGGTCCGACCCCGCCGGACGATGACCTGGGCGGGAATGTCGCGCCAGAACACGGTGATGAGTTTCGCCGCCATCGTCTACGCGCCTCCTTGCCATGCGCGTGTCGTCACCGGCAGAGAGCGAAGCGCCCCTTCGAGGTCCCCGTATCCGGTCATGTGGTGCTCGAAGCGAAGCGACAGGCGCTCCGCCGCCGCCCGGGCCCGGGCCAGGAGGTCGGGGTCTTCGCGCTGAGCGAGGTAGACGAGCTTGCGGTAGTTGCCGAAGTACTCGCGCTCCAGTTGGGGGTGGCGATCGATGCCGAGCCCCCGAATGATGAGACGGTCGAAGTGCCGGGCGAGAAAATCGGTGAGGTACAGGGTGCCCGGCTCGGCTTCCGAGAGCCGGGTGAAGAGATCCGTTCCGGCGAAGAAGCCGTAGCAGTGGGCGCCCGGGATCCTCGAAACGCCCTCCTCTTCGAGCACCGAGTCGAGGAGACCTCCGGTCCCGCAGTCCGCGTAGGCGACGAAGACTTCGGCGAAGCGGCCTCGGGCATCGCGGATCTTCTGCCGCACCGCCTCCGGGATCCGCTCCGGGCGGTTGTGAAGGTCGGCGGGCAGGCACTGGAGCGTAAGGTGATTCCACCCGTTGGCGGCGCGCAACGCCACGATTTCATGCGAGATCGCACCACACGCGATGACCAGAGTGCCCTCCGGCACGGTGTCGCGTCCTCCTAGCGAAGGGTTGCCGGCCAGGTGGGCGGCGCAAGGGCCCGCCCTTTCGACCGCGCGCTCCGGCATCGGGATGCGCCGACGTCTCTCGGCGGCGTCGGGCCAGCCGGAAACGCAAGCGGTCCCGGACCCGCGCCCCCGGCCCGCGTGAAGCGCGCACCCGAGTGGGCCGTGGAGGACGCGTTCGGCATCGCGCTAAAGCGCCGCCGCTTTCGCCGCCCGCAGCCGGCCCACGAGCTCCTTGGCGGTCTCCACCGCGACCGCGGCGTCGCGGCAGTAGGCGTCCGCCCCGATCGCCTCGGCGAACTGCTCGTTGAGGGGCGCGCCCCCCACGAGCACGATGTAGTCGTCGCGAATCCCCTTCTCGACCATGGTGTCGATGACCACCTTCATGTAGGGCATGGTGGTGGTGAGGAGCGCGGACATGCCGAGAATATCGGGCTGGTGCTCCTCCATCGCCTCGAGATAATTCTCCACCGGATTGTTGATGCCGATGTTGAAGACCTCGAAGCCGGCTCCCTCCAGCATCATCGCGACCAGGTTCTTGCCGATGTCGTGGATGTCGCCCTTCACCGTGCCGATCACGACCTTCCCGATGGTCTCCGCGCCGGTCTCGGTGAGCAGCGGGCGCAGGATCTCCATGCCTCCCTTCATCGCGTTGGCGGCGAGCAGCACCTCGGGCACGAAGAGAATGCCGTCGCGGAAGTCGATTCCGACGATGCGCATGCCTTCGACGAGCGCCTCGTCGAGCAGCTTCTTCGGCGCCCATCCGCGGTCGAGCAGGATGTGGGTGCCTTCCTCGATCTCCTCCTTCAGCCCGTCGTAGAGGTCGTCGTGCATCTGCTTGACGAGCTCATCGTCCGGAAGGGTGCTCAGATCGAGCTCTTCGCCCTCGTCGACATCGACTTCATCGTTCACACCGGGACTCCTGGCGCCTGGCGCGCGCCGTCGAATTTCGAACGCTTCGCGCGGTGAAGTGACCGCGGAAGATTAAGTGGCTCGGTGGCCGCTGCTGGCGCGACCGCGACATCGTGTTACCGAAATACGACACCGGCCGGCCCGGATCCGCACCGTGCGGCCGGGTCAGCAGGGAGTCGCGCCGCGAAAAGACGATGTCGCTGGCGGGCAAGTGACGAAGCGGGCCGCCGCTCACACTGCCGCAGCCTTCGCAATGCCGGGAGAAACCCCGCGACACCGATGACTGAAGCCGCGAGCGACACCGGAGTACTCATCGACGGCAAGGCCTTCGCGGCGGGCGTGCGCGAGCGACTCCGCACGCAGGTCGCGCGTCTGCGTGAGGCGCATTCCGTGACCCCGGGACTCGCCGTGGTGCTGGTCGGAGAGGATCCGGCGAGCAAGGTCTATGTGCGCAGCAAGGCGCGGCAGACTCGCGAGGCGGGGATGGTTTCGTTCGAGCATCGCCTTGACGCCGACACCTCGGAGAAGGCGCTGCTCGGGCTGGTGCGCAGACTCAACGACGACCCGCGCGTCAACGGCATTCTCGTCCAGCTCCCGCTCCCGGAGCACATTCGCGAGCATGCGGTGATCGAGGCGATCGACCCGACCAAGGATGTGGACGGTCTCCACCCCCGCAACGTCGGCCTGCTCGCAAACGGTGGACCGGCGATGGTGCCGTGCACGCCTCTCGGTTGCCTGATGCTGCTGAAGAGCCGCCTGGGTGAACTCACCGGGGCGCGCGCGCTGGTGCTCGGACGTTCGAACATCGTCGGCAAGCCGGTGGCCCAACTGCTGCTCGCCGAGCATTGCACCGTCACCATCGCCCACTCTCGCACGCGCGACCTCGCGCAAGAGTGTCGGCGAGCGGAGATCCTCGTTGCGGCGGTCGGGCGACCGGGACTCGTGCGCGGAGACTGGATAAGGCCCGGAGCGGCGGTCATCGATGTCGGAATCAACCGCATCGAGACGGAGACCGGAAAGACACGACTGGTGGGCGATGTCGACTTCGAGGAGGCCAGGAAGCACGCCGGGGCGATCACCCCGGTGCCGGGCGGAGTCGGCCCGATGACCATCGCCTGCCTGCTCCTCAACACCCAGACCGCGACCTGCCGGCAGCGGGGGATTTCCGCCGCGGAGTTCGTTCCCGGCTGAGGCGCCGATGCGGCAAGCGCACAACCCCGCCGCCGCCTACATCGAGAGCCTCATCCGGTCCGAGCGAAGCGGTCCGCTCGCCCGCGAGCGACGCGGGCTCGTCCCCATGCGGGAGCTGCTCCGGCGCCTTCGCGATCCGCACCGCGCGCTGCGTTGCGTGCATATCGCGGGGTCGAAGGGCAAGGGCTCCACCGCGTTGCTGATCGAAGCCGGCATGCGGGCGCTTGGGCTTCGTACCGGAACCTACACCTCGCCACACCTCGAAGGCTGGACGGAGCGTTTCCGCATCGCAGGCCACCCCATATCCGAAGCGCTCCTCGATGACGTCGTCGATCGCGTCCGCCACCACGCCGAGCGGCAGACGCGCGAGCACCCCGCGCTCGCGCCGAGCTTCTTCGACGTGCTGAGCGCGGCGGCGTTTCTGGTCTTCCGGGACGCGCGCGTGGACTGGGCGATCCTGGAGACCGGACTCGGAGGCCGGCTCGACTCCACCAACGTGGCGCTCCCGGAGGTGACCTGCATCACCAGCATCGAGCGCGAGCACAGCGAACGCCTCGGCACGCGAATCCCTCAGATCGCGCGGGAGAAGGCGGGCATCCTCAAGGAGGGAGTGCCCCTGGTGTTGGGGCGGGTCCCGGCCGCGGCCGAGAGCGTGATTCGCGCGCGCGCGCGCGGCAAGCGGGCCGAGGTCTTCGGCATCGACGACGAGATCGGCCCGACCATCACCCCGCATGACGGCGGCTGCCTTCTCGACATGCCGATCGGCGGGGCGGAGCGCATGAAGGTCGGGCTCTCCCACCCCGCCCTCTTCATGGCGCACAACGCCGCCCTCGCGCTCGCCTGCCTCGATCGCCTCGGCCTGCTCGCGAACGTCGGCTCCCGGGAGCGGGTCGCGCGCTCTCTCTCGGAAGCCCGGATTCCGGGTCGGGGCGAGATCATCAGTCGTTCGCCCTGGGTAGTGGTGGACGGCGCCCACACCGTCGAGTCGGTGGCGGCGCTCGTCCGCCTCCTGGACTCTCTCGCCCACGATGCGATGGACCTCGTGGTATCGCTGGGTGCGGACAAGGACCCGGCGCAAGTCCTGCCGCCGCTTCTCGCCCGGGCGCGGCGGGTGTGCGCCACCGCCGCCGAACGAACCCGCTCCCGGCCGGCGAACGAGCTGGCCACCGCGCTGCGGCGTCTCGCCCCCCATCTCGAGGTGCGGGCGGCGGCGGAGCCCTCGGACGCCCTGGGCGAGGCGTTGCGACCCCTCGCCCCGGGCGACCTGCTCTGCGTCACCGGCTCCATGTACCTCGCGGGCGCGGCGCGACGGATCCTGAAGCGCGGGGTTTCCCCGACCCCCCAGGCGAGGGGGCGCTGATGTCGGCGGGGGCAGGCGCGTTCACGAGCCGCGGGAAACCGGCGATTTGCGCCACAAGTGTCCCCCCTGCGAATCGCGCCCAACCCCGTCCCTGACAACAACTGCGCCGCCGCGCACGCGGGAAGCATTGCGCCTGGGAATCACCCCGTTGCACGCGCCTTGCGCCGTCGGCGAGGGTGCCTCGACAATCGCCGCTTCGCAGGCAAACCGGGGCTCCACAGCATGAACCGTATCGACCTCGAGCACCGCTACGCGGTGGTGACGGGAGCAGCGCAAGGGATCGGGCTCGCGACGGCCGAACGTCTGCTCGACTCCAAGGCGGCGGTCGCGCTGTGGGACCGCGATCCGGCGCAGCTCGCCGAGAGCGAAGCCGCACTGCGCCGCGCCGGACGGACCCTTGCGGTCGAGGTGGATGTCACCGATGCGGGGGCGGTGGAGGCGGCGGCGCGGCGCACCATCGACGCCTTCGGGCACATCGACATCCTCGTCAACAACGCCGGGATTGCCGGTCCCGCGATCAAGTCCTGGGAGTATCCGCTCGAGGAGTGGCAGCGGGTCATGGACATCGACCTGAACGGCGTCTTCTACTGCTGTCGCAGCGTGGTCCCGCACATGCGGGAACGAAACTACGGCCGCATCGTCAACGTCGCCTCCATCGCGGGCAAGGAAGGCAACCCCAATGCCGCCCCCTACAGCGCCGCCAAGGCCGGAGTCATCGCGCTCACCAAGTCCATTGCGAAGGAGACCGCCGACCTCGACATCGCGGTCAACTGCATCACCCCCGCCGCGGCCCGCACCCGGATATTCGAACAGGTAAGCCGGGAGCACATCGACTACATGCTGTCCAAGATTCCGCGTGGCCGCTTCGTGAAGGTGGAAGAGATCGCGGCAATGATCGCGTGGCTGGTATCCGAGGAGAACTCCTTCACCACCGGCGGAGTCTTCGACCTGAGCGGCGGCCGCGCGACCTACTGAGCCGCGCCGATCGCCGGCTCACGCCGCGAGCGTTCGCCCGGCGGCCCGGCCGGCATGTTTCATGCCAGCGTCCGCCAACCGAATACTCGGTGAAACTTGCGGGCTATCTGGCCGCGACCAGGTGGCGAGCGAAGCTGCTGAGCTTTTCGCGCGTCTCTTCCAGCTCTCGTTCGGGTCTGGACATGTTCATGATGCCTGCGCCGGCCTGGAGCCAGGTTGTCCCGTCGCGCTGGAAGATGGTGCGCAGCACCAACGCCGCGTCGAGCACGCCGGTGTGGTCGTAAATCAACGCGCAACCGGCGTACAACCCCCGTGGGTTGGGCTCCAACCGGCCGATGGCGTCAATCGACTCACGCTTCGGAACGCCGGACGCGGTGACCGCCGGAAAGAGGGCGTTGAACGCGTACCAGGGATTGCAGCTATCGAGGAGCTTCCCCTTGAGGCGGGAAGCCAGATGCTGCACGGCGCCGCGACGCGACACCAGCATGAAGTTGACCACCGCAACGCTCGCGGGATCGCAGGCCATCGTCAACTCGTCGAACCCGATATAGACCGAGATGGCGTGCTCGGCAATCTCCTTGGAATCGCTGAGAAGTTCCCCGCGCAACCGTAACTCATCCGTGATGCTCTCGCCGGTCGAACGCGTCCCGGCCAACGGGGTGGTGAACACTTCGCGCTCGCCGTTGACTTCGGCTACGGTCTCGGGGCTGAATCCGGCCGCCTCCAACCCATCAAGGCGCAGCAGATAGGAACGCGCCGGTGTATTGGCCCGGCGCCCGGCAACGTAGCTGGCCGCCATGTCCAATGAATGGGTCAGCGGGATCTGTCGCGACAGAATGACCTTCCGATACTGCCGCGCGTGGATTTCCTCCAACGACTTCGCTACCGCCTGCTTGTAGATTTCGGCATCGTGCGTCGCGATCTCTTCTTCCAGATCGAGGGCGGTCGGCGCTTCGAAGTCATCGTCTTCGCGCACCGCTTGCTCCACCAGCGCACCCAGGGCGGCGAGCCGATCGGCCTCGAACGCGCGAATGCGGATGGTGGCCTCGTCGATTCGGATCTCCTCCTTGGGAACGAAGAGCGTCAGCAGCGGCGTGTCGCTCGATACGGGCAAACCGTAGTTCAGGCGGGCCAGTTCGAAGTCGGCCGTGCCGTACGCGCGCCACGCCTCGACGGGCATTTGCTCGAGCCCCCACTGGATCGCCTGATTCAGGTCTTCGTTTGGGCACGTGGCCAGTTCCCGTTCCCCCCAGGTCACCAGGGTTCGATCCGGATACAGGGTCAAGCGGCCCTGGACGCTCAAGCCCAAGGACCATTCTCCCTGGTGCTCGTAAAGCATGTAATCGTTGCGGCCGGCGGACTGAGCCATCCGGGTTGCCAGCGACAACGCATCTCCCTTGAAGGGGATGACCATTTCCCGATAGGCCCACTTTTTACTCATTTACAAACGATCCTCAACACGGTTCGAAACTCCACGCCTCAACCGATACGCCCAGGAGCAGTCTGGGAGATTCAGGCTCAGGCACGGCGTTCGCGCCCACTCGGCGGGAAGAGACCTCAGCCAATGAAGGCGGCCCGAGCCTGCTCCGGAGATCGGTGGATCTCGATCACCTTGTCGAAGCCGGTGATTTCGAAGACTTCACTGATCTGCTTCGACAAGGAACATACCGCAAAGCGTACATTGCGCTCCTTGAGCATCTTGGCCAGCATCAGCAGCACGCGCAATCCCGCACTGCTGATGTATGCAAGCCGCGCCATGTCGATGACGACCGCGGAATCGTCGTGCCCGACCGCCGCCTCGACGCCACCAAACAACTCGTCCGAACTTGAGCCATCGAGACGTCCTTGCAGCTTTACCGTAAGCACCGGCCCGTCTCTTTGCGTTTCGATCATTTGTACTTCCTCGCCGGTCTCCCGCGCACGTGCCCGTCAGATCCGAGCTGCCTGCCAGGGATTTGAGACCCAGGGATCGCAATACCCTGCACCAAAGAGAGCAAGCATCGTAAGGCACCGGGCGGCCGGCCGTCCACCGGAGGAGTTGTCAAAGCTCGATCGATCGGCCAGGGCGCTTCTTCCCGCGCCGCGAAGCTCGCGAGGCGTACGGAACAGTAGCGCGGAGAATGGTCAGCGTGACCTCGCCACCAGTATCGGACAGACATCTCGGGCGGCTGAGCGTCACTTGCCGTAGTGCTGCTCCGGCAGCCACAGCGCGAGTTGCGGAAACACCATCACCAGCGCCAGAGCCAGGACCATCACCAGCACAAAGGGAATGATCGAGCGGTAGATGTCTCCCAGGGCGATCTCGGGCGGCGCCATCGCCCGCATCAGGAACAGGTTGTAGCCGAATGGCGGGGTCATGTACGCGATCTGGCATGTGATCGTGTAGAGCACGCCGTACCAGATGAGATCGAAGCCCAGCACTTTGACGAGCGGCACGTAGAGCGGGGCGACGATCACCAGCATCGCGGTGTCGTCGAGAAAGGTGCCCATCAGCAGGAAGGAGAGCTGCATCAGGATCAGCACTTCCCAGGGGCCGAGCCCGAGGCGCTCGAGAAAGAAGCCCTCGATCGCACGAACCGCACCGAGACCGTCGAACACCGCCCCGAAGCAGAGCGCGGCGAGGATGATCCACATGAACATGCAGCTCACCCCGAGAGTCTTGCGCACCGTCTCCTCCATCACCTTGCGCGTGAGCCGGCCTCGGACGAGCGCGGCCAGGGTCGCGGCCACCGCGCCCACCGCGGAGCTCTCCACCAGACTGGTGTAGCCCATCAGAAAGAGGCCGGTCATCAAGAAGAAGATCAGCAGCGGCATGATGCCGGCCCGTAGCAGTGCGAGCTTGTCGACGAGCGGAATCCGACGCTCTTCGGCCGGGAGCACCGGCCCCAGATGCGGCTGGAGCCGGCAGCGTATCGCGATGTAGGTGATGAACAGCGCCGCCATCATGAGGCCCGGGAAGACCCCCGCGAGCCATAGCTGACCCACCGGCTGGCGGGCGATCATGCCGTAGAGCACGAGCACGACGCTCGGGGGCACCAGAATCCCGAGCGAGCTGCCGGCCTGGATGACGCCGGTGACCATTATCTTGTCGTAATTACGGCGTAGCAGCTCGGGAAGCGCGATCGTCGCGCCGATCGCCATGCCCGCCACGCTCAGTCCGTTCATCGCGGAGATGACCACCATCAGACCGATGGTGCCGATGGCGAGTCCGCCGCGCACCGGCCCGAACCACACGTGGAACATCCGGTAAAGGTCGTCCGCGATACCGGATTCCGAGAGCATGAAGCCCATGTAGATGAACATGGGCAGGGTGAGCAGCGGATACCACTTCATCAGCTTCATCGCGGCCGAGAAGGCCATCTCGCTCCCGCCCTCGCCCCACAGGAGCAGCGCCGCGATGGCCGCGACCGACCCGATCGCGGCGAAGACACGCTGCCCGGTGATGAGCATCAGCATCATCGAGGCGAACATCAGCGCCGCGATCATCTCGTAGCCCATCTAGAGCTCCTCTCCCCTGAGCCGGGCGAGGTCCTTGAAGAGCACCGCGAAGGCCTGGAGCAGCATGAGCACGATGCCGATGCACGCGACTATCTTGATCGGCGCCATGTAGGGACGCCACGAGGAGTAGCTGCGCTCCCCGTACTCCAGCGCGTAATGCGTACTGGAGAATCCACCGTAGAGCAGCAGAACCAGGTAGACGAGAAGAAATACGATGGTGAACGAATCTATCCAGGCGCGGGTGCGCGGCGACCACGTTCCATAGACAAGGTCCATGCGCACGTGGTTGTCGAGCTGCAGAGAGTAGGGACCTCCGAGCAGGTAGTAGGCAACCATCGTGAACTGCGCCATCTCCAGGGTCCACAGAGAGGGCAGGAAGAAGGTCTTGGACACCGACGACCAGAGCAGGATGGCCGCCATCGCAAAGATCAGATACATCGCGAAGCGGCCCACCCTGCGGCTGACCGCTTCGACGTGGCGCACATAGATCCTGATCGCGTTCGGCATGCTGCGTCTCGGGGTCCGGCCGGGAAGGCGAAGACAGCCACCTCCGGTCCGGAGGGCTTTCAGTATTCCCGCGCTCTTTCCGAAAAGGCAAGCGCAGTCCCGAACGCCACCCGTCGGCGGCCTTCACCGCCGCATGGAGTCGGCTCGGCGTCTTGATGACACCCCCCGCGGCAACGGCGCCGCATGTCGGTTGTGGTATCGTGGAGATTGCCGAGCACGTGCCGGCCGTGGAAACGGAGACCTCCTCGCTCCGAAGTTCCCGGGGGGTCTCCGGTCGTGCTGGTGAAGACCTGATCGCCAATCCGGATTGTCGACAGAGGGCGATGGGCCATCACCTCCACTCGGCGCTCGAGTGCGTTCGCGAGGCGTTAACCGACCACGAAGTCGAGCCGCGGTCGCAACCCGAATGAACCGGCGCCGGGACTCGACCTCACGACCGAGAAGGAGGACTCGAAATGACCAGCAGACGCAGCTTTCTCAAGAAGGCGGGAGTGGCCGGCGCGGCCGGCGCGGCGACAATCGCCGCTCCCGCGGTCCACGCGCAATCGAAAACGAAGATCAAGTGGCGGCTTCAGACCTACGCCGGCCCCGCGCTCGCCGAGCACGTGATCAAGCCTTCCATCGACTCGTTCAACAAGGTGGCGAACGGGGAAATGGAGATCGAGCTCTACTTCGCCGACCAGCTCGTACCCACCGGTGAGCTGTTCCGCGCCATGCAGCGAGGCACGATCGACGCCGTCCAGTCGGACGACGACTCCATTGCCGCACCCGTGGACATCTCCGTCTTCGGCGGCTACTTCCCGTTCGCTACCCGCTACAGCCTCGATGTCCCCGTGCTCTTCCATCAGTGGGGTCTGAACGAGATCTGGGCGGAGGCCTACGGCGAGATCGAGGGAGTCACCTGGCTGAGCGCCGGCGCCTGGGATCCCTGTCATTTCAACACTGTAAACCCCATTCGCAGCCTTGAAGACCTGAAGGGTCTTCGCGTGTTCACGTTCCCCACCGCGGGACGATTCCTATCCCGATTCGGGGTGGTCCCCGTGACTCTGCCCTGGGAGGACATCGAAGTCGCGGTGCAGACCGGAGAACTCGATGGCATCGCCTGGTCCGGCATCACCGAGGACTACACGGTGGGGTGGGCCGACGTGACCAACTACTTCCTCACCAACAACATCTCCGGCGCCTGGTGCGGCTCGTACTTCGCGAACTCCGAGAAGTGGGACGCATTGCCCGCGCACCTGCAGGAGCTCTTCCGCCTGTGCATGGACAGTTCGCACTACTACCGTCAGTACTGGTACTGGGGTGGCGAGGCGGATCTGCGGGTCAACGGGACCAAGCTCGAACTGACTTCGATTCCGGATGAGGAATGGGCGACGGTGGAGGCCGAAGCGGTCAAGTTCTGGGACGAGATCGCGGCCCAAACCCCGCGTACCGCCAAGGTGGTGGGCATCCTGCGGGCCTACAACGCGGCGATGGCCGAGGCGGGAAGACCCTACCGCTACACCTGAGTCCGCGCCGGCGCGGCGGCCTGTCCCGCCAGGTGGACGGGCCGCCGCGTGCGGCAATCTCCCGGCTGCCGGTCCCGAACGGTATTCGTTCGTGGAGTGGTCTGGGCCACGGCGTCATGGCGGTCTCAGCCCGGATGCTTCACCGATTTTCGGCCGCTTCGGGCACCAGCACGCCGCGCGGACGGGCCGCACTGACCGGACGGCGCGCAACGATGACCCGGAAGCAGACGACGAAGCGGCGCGGGCGGTACAACCCGCAACCGCGAGCGGACTGGGCTCTGCGACGAACAGCCGAGGCGACGGCGCGGCGGGGCGACGGCCCTCAGGCTTCTATGGAGGGCGTGTACTCCGCCGCCGCGTCTTCGAGCCACGACCACAGGTAGCGGGCGAAGCTGCGCGGGACATGGAGGCCATAGGTGGGCGCGTCATCGCTCTGGTGCAACAGGACGTGGCACCGGGCGAACTTCGACTGGGCCACGCTTCCCACCCCGAAGCGCGATGGATGAAGGTCGAGGTGGCAGCCCTTGCGCAGCACGTCGCGCGCGCATGCGCCCGACAACTCGATGATTGCGCGGGCATGGCTTGTGTCCACCACCGCGGCATGCAAGGACGCGAGCGCGCCGCGAAGGCTGGTCAGGACCTCCTCTCGGTGTTCGTCGGGGAACACCGCGAGCCATTCGTCCGGCCCGAGCCAGAGCAGGTGCGTGTCTGCGTGTATCGCGGAAGACCCCGGCTCGAGCGGCGGCCGGACTCCCAGCACCCCCGCGACCGCCTCCTCGAAGTCCGCGCCAGGACCGCCTCGCAGGCAGAGCTGGGCACGGTGAGCGCACTCGCGCAGGACCACCCCGGCTTCACCCTCGGGTCGCACGCGCGCCTTTGCCGCCAGGCCGAGGGCGGCGAGCGCGGACTGACGCAAGTATTCGCTAGTGGGCATGTGGCATGCTCCCGTTCACTCGGCCCCTCCTCCTCTCAGGCGCGCATGCGCTCCCCGTCGGGGTCGATGAACACCGGCGCGGTGACGGTGGCGGCCACCCTGCGCCTGGGCAGGGGCAGGATCACGCGCTCCCCGTGGCGCTGGCGGCCGCTGCGCAGGAGTGCGAGCGCGATCGAGCGTCCCAGGTTCGCGCTGTAGTAGCTCGAGGTCACGTGCCCGATCATCCGCATGGGAGGCCGAGGCATCACCCGCTCGACGATCTGCGCCCCTTCCGGAAGCACCATCTGCGGGTCTTCGGTAAGCAGTCCCACGAGCTGCTTGCGGTCTTCACGACGCGTATCCGCTCGCGAGAGTGAACGCTTGCCGATGAAGTCCTTGTGACGACCCACCATTTTGCCAAGGCCAAGGTCGTCGGGAGTCACGGTACCGTCGGTGTCCTGCCCGGCGATGACGAAACCCTTCTCGGCTCGCAGCACGTGCATCGCCTCGGTGCCGAAGGGCGTGATGCCGTAGCGTGCGCCCCGTCGCATCAGGGTCGTCCAAAGGTACAGACCGAAATCGGCCGCCACGCTGATTTCGAAGGAGCTCTCGCCGGTGAAGGATACCCGCATGATCCGGGCGGGGATTCCCGCTACCTGCCCGTCGCGCCAGCTCATGAAGGGCAGGGACTCGGGCGCGAGATCGATGCCGGTGGCGAGCTCCGAGAGCAGCGCGCGGGCGAACGGGCCCGAGATTCCCGCGACCGCGTACTGCTCGGTGACCGAGTTGAAGTAGACCTCGAGCTGCGGCCACTCGGTCTGCGCCCACTCTTCCAGCCAGGCCAGTACCCGGGCGGCGCCGCCCGTGGTGGTGGACATGAGGAAGTGATGCTCGTCGAGGCGCGCCGTCACCCCGTCATCGAAGACCATGCCGTCCTCGCCGCACATGAGGCCGTAGCGGCAGCGCCCCACCGGAAGCTTCTTGAATCCGTTGGTGTAGATACGGTTCAGAAACTCTGCCGCGTCCCGGCCCTGGATGTCGATCTTGCCGAGCGTGGTCGCGTCCAGAATGCCGATGGTGTTGCGGGTCGCCAGGCACTCCCGGTTGACCGCGTCACGCATCGACTCACCCGCCGCGGGGTAGTACCAGGGGCGCTTCCACTGCCCCACGTCTTCGAACATGGCCCCCTGGGCGACGTGCCAGTCGTGCATCGGGGTGGTGCGCACCGGGTCGGCGAGTTCACCGATGTCCCGGCCCGCGAGCGCTCCGAAGGTGAGCGGGGTGTAGGGGGGGCGAAAGGTGGTCGTTCCGACCTGGGATGGGTCCATCCCGAGGGCCTGGCCCATGACCGCGATCGCGTTCGCGTTGCTCGTCTTGCCCTGATCCGTTCCCATCCCGGTGGTGGTGTAGCGCTTGGTGTGCTCCACCGAGCGATAACCCTCGCGGGCGGCGAGCGCAATGTCCGCGGCGCTCACGTCGTTCTGGAAATCCACGAAGTGCTTGTCGAGAGGCCCGCCGGGACGAAGGGAGGGACTGACCCACCACGACTCGGGGGGCTGCTCGCGCTCGCCCTCCACCCGCGGGGAACGCAAGCCCCCCCGCTTGCGGAAGCCGGCGGCGGCGGCCGCCGCCTTGCCGACCTCGCGCCCCTCGGAGAGGCAGTAGGAGAGGGGAAAGGTGCCGTTGGCGGCGCCCGCGGAGCGCTCGGCCTGAACCGACTCCCCCGGCACGAAGCAGCCGCGCTCCGGCGCGTACACGATACGGCCCCCCGACTGCGAGAAGAGGTACACGGCGGGATTCAGGCCGCCGGACATCGCGACGAGGTCGCAGGCGAGACGGCGGGGCGTTCCCGTATAGCCGGTCTTTGCCGCATCGAGGGGAGCCACGGTCACCCCCCGCACCCGGGCCCGGCCGTGCGCGGCGGCGACTGCGTGTCCCGTGAGCACCTCGATCGAGCGCTGCTTCGCCGCCGCCGCCAGCGCCTCCGGGGCGCGGGTGCGCACGTCCACGATGTGGACCCGCATGCCGCAGTCGGAGAGGGTGATCGCCGCCGCGTAGGCGCTGTCGTTGTTGGTGGCCACCACCGCCGATTCGCCGGGACGCACCGCATAGCGGTTGACGTACTGCCGGGCGGCGCCCGCGAGCATGATTCCGGGTCGATCGTTGTTGCGGAACACCAGGGGCCGTTCGTGCGCGCCAGGTGCGAGCACTACTTGCCGAGCCCGGATCTTCCACAGGCGTTGACGCGGGCGCGTGGCATCGGAGCCCGGAGGCAGGTGATCGGTGACGCGTTCGAGCGCCACGAGATAGTTGTGGTCGTAGTAGCCGGTAACGGTGGTTCTGGAGAGCACCGTCACTTCACCCATCGCGCGCAGATCGTCGAGTGCCGAGGACACCCACTCGATGGCGGGGGCGTTGTCGATGCGGGTCTTCGAGCCCAGCAGCCAGCCGCCGGGCTCGGACTGTTCGTCGGCAAGGATGACCCGTGCGCCGGTACGCCCCGCGGCGAGGGCGGCGGCGATTCCCGCGGCGCCGCCCCCGACGACGAGAACGTCGCAGTGCACGTGGGTCTTGTCGTAGCGGTCCGGGTCGGGTTCGGTCGGGCTTCGACCGAGGCCGGCGGCGCGACGGATCAGAGGCTCATAGTGGCGGTACCAGAATGAAGGCGGCCACATGAAGGTCTTGTAGTAGAAGCCGGCGGGAAAGAGGGGCGAGAGCAGGTTGCTCACCGCGCCGGCGTCGAAAGCCAGGCTCGGCCAGCAGTTCTGGCTGGTGGCGCTCAGTCCCTCGTACAGCTCGACCTGGGTCGCTCGCTGGTTGGGCAGGGTTCGCGCTCCCCTGCCCACCTGGAGCAGCGCGTTCGGCTCCTCCGAGCCGGCGCTGAAAATGCCGCGCGGCCGATGGTACTTGAAGCTGCGCGCGACCATGTGCACGCCGTGCGCGAGCAATGCCGAGGCGACGGTGTCGCCCGCAAAGCCGGTGTAGCTCTCGCCGTCGAAGTGGAAGCGCAAGGGGCGCTCCCTGTCGATCCGTCCCCCGGCGAAGAGACGATACCGTTGCTCTCTCACCCTCCGCCCCCGGCGAGGGCGGGCGGCCTCTCGCCCATGCGGTAGACCGCCTTGATCTCGTGAGTCACGGTGTCGCGGGCGACATTGAACCAGCGCCGGCAGCCGTGCGTGTGCACCCATCGCTCAAGGTGCAGCCCCTTGCGGTTCGCACGCATGAACAGGTAGTCGGCCCATTCCGCGTCGCTTTCCGCCTCCGGCACCTCGGGGCGCACGATGTGAGCCTCGCCCCCGAAGCTGAACTCGTCCTCGTTGCGAGGGCCGCACCACGGACATTCGATCAGAAGCACCGTCTCGTCCCCGACCCGCGCTCAGTGTGCGACCGCGGCCGCGCCATGCTCGTCGACGAGCGCGCCGCTCGCGAAGCGGTCGAGAGAAAAGGCCGCGTTGAGCGGATGCGGCGTATCGTGTGCGATGGTATGGGCGAAGACCCAGCCCGAGCCGGGAGTGGCCTTGAAGCCCCCCGTGCCCCAACCGCAGTTGAAATAGAGATTGCGCACTGGCGTCTTGCCGATGATGGGGCTCGCGTCGGGGCACACGTCCACGATGCCCGCCCATTGGCGCAGCATGCGCAGGCGAGAAAAGATGGGGAAGAGCTCGATGAGGGCGCCCATCTGCTCTTCGATCACCGGCAGACTGCCGCGCTGTGCGTAGGAATTGTAGGCGTCGATCCCCGCTCCGATCACCAGCTCTCCCTTGTCGGACTGACTCACGTACACATGCACCGCGTTCGACATCACCACACAGTGATGAATCGGCTTGATCGGCTCGGAAACGAGGGCCTGCAAGGGATGGCTCTCGATCGGCAACCTGAATCCCGCCATCTCCGCCAGCACGCTCGCGTGGCCCGCGACCACCACCCCCACCTTCCTCGCCCGGATGTACCCGCGGGAAGTCTCCACGCCCTCCACCACGCCCGCGCTGGTGCGGATCCCGGTGACCTCGCAGTTCTGGATGATGTCCACGCCATGCGCGTCGGCGCCTCTGGCCAGGCCCCAGGCCACCGCGTCGTGGCGCGCGGTGCCTCCGCGGCGCTGGAGGGAGGCCCCGAGCACCGGATAGCGTGAGGTCGGAGAGGTGTTGAGGATCGGCACCATCGCCTTGATCTCGGCCGGAGTCAGAATCTCGGAGTCGATGCCGTTCAGTCGGATGGCGTTGACTCGACGCGAGAGCTCTCGCAGGTCCCCCAGATTGTGGGCGAGGTTCAGCACGCCGCGCTGGCTCAGCATCACGTTGAAGTTGAGGTCGCGGCTCAAGCCCTCGTATAGGCGCAACGCATGCTCGTAGAGGTGGGCGCTCTCGTCCCACAGGTAGTTGGAACGGATGATGGTGGTGTTGCGTCCGGTGTTTCCGCCGCCGAGCCAGCCTTTCTCCAGCACCGCCACGTTGCTGATGCGGTGGTGTTTGGCCAAGTAGTAGGCGGTGGCGAGGCCGTGTCCACCACCGCCCACGATCACCACGTCGTAGGCGGATCTCGGGTCGGGGCTGCGCCACGCCGCCGGCCAGTTCTCGTGGTAGGAGAAGGCGTTGCGCAGCAGGCTGAAAATCGAATACTTCATCGTTCCTCGTGGTCAGAGCGGCCCTTCTTCTCTGCGCTCGCGCCCTCCGAGGCGCCGGCGTGCCGCCGATTCGCCGTGCCGAGGGACGCCTGCACCTCTGGTGTCCGCCGCCTTGTGGGCTCGCGGGATTTTACCTTAAGCTCCGCGCGCCCTCGCCCGTCCCACCGCGCCATTCGGGAGTTCCATGAGCAAGCTCAAAGCCGCGATCGAGAGCGGCCGCTTCGTCGTCACCTCCGAACTGACCCCGCCCAAGGGAACGGATCTCGGTCCCCTCCTCGACACGGCGGAGGCGCTCCGGGACGTCGTCACCGCGTTCAACCTCACCGACTCGCACGCCGCCCGCATGGCGATGGCGCCAATGGCGGCGGCGCGGCGCCTGCTCGAACGTGGCGTCGAGCCCATCGTGCAGATGACGAGTCGCGACCGCAATCGCCTCGCCCTGCAAGCCGACATGCTCGGCGCCCACGCGCTGGGGGTGCGCAACCTCGTGTTCATGGGCGGGGATCCTCCCACCAACGGCGACCACCCGGAAGCCAAGGCGGTGTTCGACCTGCTCTCCTCGGCCCTCCTCTCGGCCGCCTCCGCTCTCGCACGGGGCGAGGACATGATGGGAAACCCGCTCGCCGGTTCCGCCGAGTTTCTGCTCGGCGCCGTCGTGAATCCGGGCGCCGCCGATCTCGCGGGCGAGCTGCGCCGCCTCGAGGAGAAAGTGAACGCGGGAGCCCGCTTCTTTCAGACCCAGGCCGTCTACGACATCGGCGCTTACGAACGCTTCATCGAAGCGACGAGGGACATGGATCTCTGCCTCCTGACCGGCATCATCCCTCTCAAGTCGCCGAAGATGGCGCAGTACATGAACTCCAAAGTGCCCGGAATCAGCATTCCCGACGCGCTGATCAAGGAGATCGGCGATGCCCCGGACCGCAAAGCGGCGAGCGTTGCGATCGCGGCGCGCATCCTGCGCGAGGTGCGCCCGATGGCCAATGGCGTGCACATCATGGCGATCGGCTGGGAAGACCTGATCCCCGACATCATCGCGAGCGCGGAGGACTGAAGCCCGCCGATCGGAGCAGATACCGTCCCGCGCCCGCCGCAGTATCCGACCGACCCTCGGCCGCTTCGGGCGCCAGAACGCCATGGTGGTGGGGCGCATGCGCACCCTCACCGGGCGCGCCAGGCCTGCGTGCGATACTCGAGAAAGCGGCTCGCCGCGTAGTGCACGATTCGCATGACGGCGCAGGTATAGAAGATCATCATGCCCATCGCCGCCGCGGGCGCGATGTCCCCCGCGTCGTCCATGTTCAATACCGCCACGGAGGCGAGCGTGGTGTCGGGGCCATACAGGAACACCACCGCCGACACCGTGGTCATCGCGTTGACGAAGAGATAGATCGCGATATCCAGTATGACCGGCAGGCAGACGGGGACCGTGACCCGCCAGAACGTGATGTAGAAGGGCTGTTTGAGAGAGGCCGACACCGCTTCGAACTCGGCGTCCATCTGCTTCAACGCAGTGCCCGCAGTGATGTGACTGACGGTGTAGAAGTGGGTAATGGTGCTGATGACGAGTATCGCCATGGTGTGATAGAGAAATGTGAGCGGATTGTCGGGGTGATTGAAGAAGAAGATGTAGGCGAGCCCGAGCACCAGCCCCGGAACCGCCATTGGCATCATCGCGAGGAACTGAAACAGGGAGCGTCCGAGCGCGAAACCTCTCCCCTTCTCCACCAGGTACGCTCCGACAAAGACCACTATCGTCCCGAAAAAGGCGGTATACGAAGACATCTCGATCGAATTGAAGTACGAGATCCAACCGCCACCGTCCATGAGATCGAACTGATAGTTCGTCAGGCCGAGACTCAGGTCGTAGGGATAGAACTTGACCAGCGCCGCGTACTGGCAGGTCGCGAGCATGCCCACTAGAAACACGCTGACCACGCTGCAGTAGGCGAACATCGACCAGTCGAATCGGGGACGCAGGCTCGGAAAGAAGGGCACGGCGCGGGCGGAGAGCAGCGCCACTTGTCGCCGCTGCACGATCCGGTCCACGCAGAATGCGAGGGCGGCCGGAATCAGCAGAATGACGCTCACCACCGCCCCCATCCGGAAGTTCTGCTGACCGATCACCTGTTTGTAGATGTCGGTGGCGAGCACGTTGTAATCGCCGCCGATCACCTTGGGTGCGCCGAAATCGGTTATCGCCAGGGTGAACACCACGAACGCGGCGCTCACGAGCCCGTAGCGGCAGCCCGGAATGGTGACGGTGAAAAAGATCCTGAGTCGCGAAGCCCGCAGTGAGATGGCCGCTTCGTAGAGTCGCGCGTCGGCGATGGAGAGCGCGGTGACGATGATGATGACCGCGTGCGGCAGGGTGAAGAACACTTCCGCGATCACGATCCCGATCGGTCCGTAGATGCTGTGACCGAAGAGCAGCTCCTTGAGCATTCCCTGATTGCCGAAGAGATAGACGAGCGCGATTCCGGGCAACAGCGACGGCACCAGGATGGGGAACATCGCGATCGCCTTGAACAGACTCTTGAAGCGCATGCGGCTGAAGGTCAGGGCGTAGGCAAAGACGAAGGCGAGGACGACCGTGATGAGCGTCGTGAGGGAGGCGACGAAGAGGCTGTTCGAAATGGAGTGAAAGAGCGCCGGCGTGCCAAAGTAGGTGGCGTAGTTCGCGAACCCCACGAAGGCGCCGTTCGGATCCTGGAAGCTCTTGGAGAGCATCGCGTAGAGCGGAAGGCCGAGCACCACGATCAGGTACACGCCGATCACGCCCATGAACAGGCGCATGATGCGCTCGTCCCGGCTCTTCCGGGGCACTACGCTCGATTCGCTCAACCCGAGACTCCGGCTCAGGTCCGTGCGGGGTGGTCGGAGAAAATCCGAATCCTCTCCGGCGGGACGACCACCGGATGCCGGTCGCCGGGCTTGAGGCCAAGCTGCCTCACCACGTTCGCGGAGAGTTCCGCGCTCAGGCGTTCGATCCGGGCCTCTTCGATCGTGAGCGCGGCGCGCACCACGGGGCCGAGAAACTCCATGGCATCGAAGCGCGCCACATGGGTGTTGGCGGCGGCCGATTCCTCCACGTTCGGGGCGACGACGATGTCTTCGGGACGAAACGCCACGACGACCTCGCTTCCCGCCCGAAGGGGGGATACGCGGCATTCCAGATCCAGGGACTGGACGCGCACCCGCCGCGAATCGACGAGGGTGCCGGGCAGAAAGTTCATGGAACCGATGAAATCGGCGACGAACGCGGTCGCCGGCTCCCGGTACACCAGTTCCGGCGTACCCACCTGCTCGATGACCCCGTGGTTCATCACCACGATGCGATCCGCCATGCTGAGCGCCTCCTCCTGGTCGTGGGTCACCATCACCGTCGTGATGCCGAGCCGGCGCTGCAGCTCCCTGACCTCGTGGCGAAGATGCACGCGGACTCTCGCATCCAGGGCGGAGAGCGGCTCGTCGAGCAGGAGAAGACCGGGAGAGGTGGCGATGGCGCGCGCGAGGGCGACTCGTTGCTGCTGCCCACCGGAAAGCTGGGCGGGATACTTGTCAATCTGTTCGGGCAAACCCACCAGATCGAGCAGCTCCCGGACTCGCCTTGCCACTTCCCCCTTCGCGATGCCCCGGTTCTCGAGTCCGTAGGCGACATTGCGCGCGACGCTCAGGTTCGGGAACAGCGCATAGGACTGGAACACGATGCCGAAGTCGCGCTCGGTGGGCGGGAGCGCGGAGATATCGGTCCCCGCCTGCTCGATGCGTCCGCTCGACTGGATATCGAGACCCGCGATGCAGCGCAGCAGAGTCGTCTTCCCGCAGCCCGACGGCCCGAGGAAGCAGACGAACTCCCGCTCCGCGATCTCGAGGCTGATGTCGCGCAACGCTTCGAAGCTGCCGAAGCGTTTGGTCAACCCCTCGATTCTGAGATACGGGACGCCCGGGACCGCGCTGCGATGTGCGCTCATGGCCGGTCCATGATGACCGAGCGTGTCCGCGGGCGGCATTGGGGTATCAGGAAGACAAGCGGGGCCGACCGACAAGGTCGGCCGGCCCCGCGCCGGGAGTCAGCTCTTGGGCTCCGACTTGGCGTCGTAGCGCCGGCTCCACTCTTCCAAGATGCGCATGCGATTGCCGGCCGCCCACCCGAAATCGTTGTCGATCATCTGGTCGACGATATTGGGAGGAAAGTTCTTCACCGGCTGGGCCACCCCGGGCATCGCCACCACCGCGTACTCGCGGTTGTAGATCTCGTTCGCCTTGCGGGTCACCGACCAGTCCGCCAGCGCCTTGGCCGCCTCGAGGTTCTGCGTGTTCCGCACGATGGCAAAGGCTTCAAGATCCCAGCCCAGTCCTTCGGACGGTGCGACCACTTCCAGCGGCGCGCCCTGGTTCTTGGACTTCGCGCCCCGATAGGCGAAGGACACCCCGATCGGGATCTCGCCCTTGGCGGCCTGCTTGCAGGGCTTGGAGCCCGAGTGGGTGTACCAGGCGATGTTCTCGTGCAGTCCGTCCATGAAGGCCCAGGCCTCTTGCTCGCCCCAGAGCTGAATCCAGCTCGACACGTCGAGGAAGCCGGTGCCGGACGAGTTCGGGTTCGGCATCACTACGTGGCCCTGGTAGACGGGATTCGTCAAGTCCTTCCAGGTCGTGGGTACCGGAAGGCCGTGCTTCTCGCCCTCCACGGTGTTGAAGCAGAGCGAAGCTATCCACGCCCGCTGTCCCACCCACAGTGGCGGATCGTTTGCGGGGTCCACGTACTTGGCGTCCAGAGCTTCCATTCCCTTGGGCGCATAGCCCTGGAAGTAGCCCTCGTTGGCGAGCAGCACGAGACTGGTAGCGGCCAGACCCCAGACTATGTCGGCCTTGGGATTGTCCTTCTCCGCCAGCAGCTTTGCGGTGACGATGCCGGTCGAGTCGCGCACCCACTTGACATCGATGTCCGGGTAATCCTTTTCGAACTCGGACTTGAACATCGCCAGCTCGTCGGCTTCGATCGCGGTGTAGACGAGCAGTTCCGTGGCGGCGTGCACGTTGAACGCGAGCACGGCGGCCGTGGCCAGGCCCAAGAGCCGGGCCAGGTAATGGGAAAGGAAGCCACGTGTCTTCATTTTCAACTCCTATTGTTGCTGGTCGATCGACATCGGCCACAGGATGAAGTGTCCCGAAGAGCTCCCGTGAGCGGGACGGGATGCGGGACACGCGAACGAACTCCCGGATTCTGGTACCTGCTCGTGACCGCTCGATGACCGAGTCATGACGCAAACACGTCGAGACGAACGACGAGTGGCCTCAATCTTCAAGAAATCTCGCCAGTGCGACAGGTCATTGCGGCAATCGCGGGGATGGCGCGGCAAGGACAGGGCGACAACTCAACCATGCTCAGGGGACCATGTGACCGAGAACGCGGTTCCCCGCCGTGCGCATCGGAACGCCGTGCAACTGGTACAGGGAGCGGGCCATGCTTCGCGCCCGCTCGAGTTCGGACCGGGTGAGAAAGCCCCCGACGCTGTCGCGCAGCTCCACCCCTCCCGGATAGCCGCCCGCCGCGGCAATGCCGTACCACGCGAAGGATGACACGTAGTCGCGGGCCACGCCCTCGCCGGTGCGGTACATGTGTCCGATATGCGCCCAGGCCTCGACGGAGCCCTGACGCGCCGCCCGCTGGAACCAGCTGAATGCGGCTTCGGAATCCCGCCGAGTGCCCAGCCCCTTGGCGAGCATCAGCGCCACGCTGGCCTGGGCTTCCACATCGCCCTGCTCGGCGGCGCGGTGGTACCAGAGATACGCCTGTTCATCGTCCCGCGGCACTCCCCAGCCGTTCTCGTAGAGCAGGCCCAGATTGGTCTGGGCGGCGTGATAGCCCTGCCGGGCGGCAAGACGGAACCACCGCACCGCGGTCGTGATGTCCTGCTCGACGCCAGTACCGCGCAGGTGGAGAACGCCGAGCCCGTTCTGCCCCCGGGCGTCTCCCGCCGCGGCGAGGCGTCGAAACTCGGATTCCGCGAGACTGTACTCCCCCTGATGGGCAGCGCTTACCGCAGCATCGAAATCCGCGAAGACCGGCGCTGCCACGAGCATCAGCCCGGTCAGAGCTCCGTATCGGAGCCGAAGGCGCCACCGAGGGATGAATCTCTCCACGATGCCGGATCTTAGCCGAAGGGAAGATCTTCCCCAAGCGGTGTCCGGGGCATTCGATTTTTCAGACAATCGCTCCACCGGAAAAGTGACTTGCCGAAGAGTCTCGGATTTTGATCCTCGCAGGTATCCGATCCGGATCCGCAAGCGATGTCGATACCCTCGCTCCCGCGCGGTGCTCGCGGGATCGCGGCGCATCGAAGCGCATTCCGGACCTCGGGCCGCGCCGAGTTCGGCGCCCTGGTGGGGATTCACGATTCATGAACCCGTGTCAGAGGGTGATGGCGGGCATGACCTCTTCGGCGAAACGCTGCATCTGCTCCAGGCGTTCGGTCATGGAGTCGGCGGCGATGTGCAGCACGTTGAAGTGGGTGATCCCGGTCTTCCTGGCGATGCCGTTCAGCTTGTCCGCCACCTCTTGCGGCGTGCCGATCCACTGGTCCGCCATCAGCCGGTCGGGCGCCAGACCGCGCACCACGGTGCGCTGGTGGCCCATCCGGCTGCCAAAGTACCCCTCCGCCGCTTCCGTGCGGGTGGCGCCCAGGCGCAAATCGCCTTCCGCGATGACGTCCAGGTCGTCGATCGAGCGGCCGCATGCGTCGAGATGGGGGGCCATGGCCCGAAGATGGGCATCCGCGCCCGCTCCGGGAATCATCAAGCCGTGCCCGAATCGGGCGATGCGCGCGTACGCGGCTTCGTTGCGCCCCGGCATGTAGAAGGGCAGCGGCGACTGGCGCGGACGCGGATGCATGCGCAGCCCCTGGACTTCTACGTAGCGCCCGGAGAAGGAGACGGGTTCGTCCGCCGCGTTGAGCAGACGGTGCAGCACCTCGAGGTGCTCGTCCATCATCCTCCCCCGGTGCGCCCGGCGCTGACCCGCGCGCACGCTCTCGAACTCGTCCCGGAATGCGCCAAGCCCGAGCCCGAGGACAAGGCGCCCCCCGCTGAATTGATCGAGGGTAGCCGCCTGCTTGGCGAGGACCACCGGGTCGCGAAAGGGCAGCATGACGACCCCCGTGCCGAGCTTGATGCGTTTCGTCCTGCCGGCCAGTGCGGCGAGGGTCACGATCGGTTCATACCATCGCGGAGGCGCTTCCTCGGGCATCCCGAAGCTCGGGGTCGGATTGAGGAAATCGGTGGCCCACACCGCGTGGTAGCCCCACGCCTCCGCGTCGATCACGGTCCGGGCGATGTCCTCCGCGCCGGCGAAGGGCGCCGGCACGAACACCCCCTCCCGGCATGTGGGGATCTCGACATCGAAGCGCAGGCTATCGCTCATGGTCTTTCCTCTCCCGTCGATAGAGCGCCGGCGTTTTCAACCCCGACCCGGGAAGAATACGCTATCATCCACGGCTGCGGGGCGTAGCGCAGTCTGGTAGCGCACCTGAATGGGGTTCAGGTGGTCGGAGGTTCAAATCCTCTCGCCCCGACCAATGCATGCGATGCGTTCGGCCGCGCGGACGGCTTGAGCCACCACCGCTTCGAAGTCGCGAACCCACGCACTGCCCGCGAAGCCGCGGGGGCCGGTCATGAATTGCGCACTGGGAATTGCGCACTGGCGCCTGACGGGGGCGCTTCGCGGCTCTCCGCGGCTGCTTCCGTCGGCGAGGCGCTCGGGTCAGCGCCGCAGGATGTCGAGCACGTCCTCGAGTTCGACTCGGAGCTGCCGGATGATCTGCTGGCTCTGGTTGACGTCCACCTTCGCCTCCTCCCCCGACAGACGCTGGCGCGCGCCCCCGATGGTGAACCCGTGCTCATAGAGCAGGCTTCGGATCTGCCGGATGAGGATCACGTCCTGGCGCTGGTAGTAGCGCCGGTTGCCGCGCCGCTTGAGCGGCTTGAGATGAGGAAACTCCTGCTCCCAGTAGCGCAGTACATGAGGCTTCACCGCGCAGAGTTCGCTGACCTCACCGATGGTGAAGTAGCGTTTGCCCGGTATCGCCGGAAGGTCGCTACTGTTGCTGGTTGGATCCAGCATAGACTTCTACCCGTGCTTTAAGCTTCTGGCCGGGTCGGAAGGTGACTACCCGCCGGGCCGTAATCGGAATCTCCTCGCCCGTCTTCGGATTGCGCCCCGGGCGTTCGTTCTTGTTTCTCAAGTCGAAATTGCCGAATCCGGAAAGCTTCACCTGATCCCCCGACTCCAGGGCTCGGCGTACTTCTTCGAAGAAGAACTCCACCAGTTCCTTCGCCTCGCGCTTGTTGAGGCCGAGCTCTTCGTAGAGCCGCTCCGCCATGTCGGCCTTGGTCAGTGTCACTTCACCCTCTCAGCACCGCGCCCAGGTGCGCTTCCAGAACACTCACGATGACGCGGACTCCCTCTTCCACTTCCTCGTCGACGAGAGACCGGGAACCATGCCGGAAGCTGAGCCCGATTGCCAAGCTTTTCTTTCCCGAATCAACGCCTTCGCCGCGATACACGTCAAACAACTCTAGATTTTCTAGCAGATCGATCCCCGCTTGTCCAACGCACGCGCGGATCGCATCCGAGGTGACGCTCTCGTCGACGACGACCGCAAGGTCACGGCGCACCGGGAGATGTCTTGGCAGTGGCTCGAATTCGGGCCGGCCCCCCGCCGAGAGGGAAGAGAGCGACAGTTCGAAGATGTACACCGCGGATGTGTGCTTCCACTCCCGCGAAAGTTCGGGATGGACCTCGCCCAGGCTGCCGATCCGAGCGCCATCGAGCAGCACCCGGGCGCTGCGCCCGGGATGGAGGGCGGCCAGCGAGGTCGCAGGCTCGAAGGACACCGCGCCGTTCACCCGGCAACGCTCCAGCAGCGCCTCGACATCTCCCTTGGTGTCGAAGTAATCGCAATCCCTGGCCTCTTCGCCCCATTGCTCCGGATTCACCGGACCCGTCGCCAGGCCCGCCACCACGGGCTCCTGAAGTACTCCATCCGGGGTTCGGTGAAAGACCATCCCAGTCTCGAAGAGCCGCACCCTGGTACGCTGACGGTTGATGTTGTAGCGCATCGCCCGGATGAGCCCGGGCCAGATCTGGGCGCGCATCACCGCCATCTCGGATGAAATGGGATTGGCGAGCGGAATCTGGGGCGTATCGGGGGCCATCGACCGCTGCAGCGCGGAGCTGACGAAGCTGAAGGTCACCGCTTCGTGGTAACCGCGTGATGCGAGCAGCTCGCGCACCGCGGACACGCCGAGCCCGGCCTCCGTTCGAGGTCGCATCCGCAGATCGGATATCGGCGAGCGATCCGGTATCCGGTCGTAGCCGTGCACCCGGGCCACCTCTTCGATGAGATCCGCCTCGATGGCCAGATCGGGCCGGAACGCCGGCGCGCGCACCTGCCACTGCCCGGGTGAGCTTCGCTCGATCTCGAGGCCGAGGCGGGTCAGGATCCCGGTGACATCGTCCGGCTCAACCCGCGTGCCCAGCAGGCGTCGAATGCGGCTCTCCCGCAGCGTGATCCGCGCCGGAGCCGGCAAGTGGTCCTTGCGGATTTCGTCGACGACCGGACCCGGCCTTCCTCCGGCGATCTCGAGGAGGAGCGCGGTGGCCCGCTCCGTCGCCCGCCGCTGCAGGTCGATTGAAACGTGGCGCTCGAAGCGATGGGAAGCATCGGTATGCAGCCCCCGCCGGCGCGCCTCACCCGCGATGGCCCCGGGGTGGAACCACGCGCTCTCAAGCAGAATGTGACGCGTCTTGCGGGTAACCCCGCTTCGCGATCCTCCCATCACCCCGGCAAGCGCGACCGCTCCGCTCTTGTCGGCGATCACCAGCGCGCGCTCGTCGAGCCCGAGCTCCGCCCCATCGAGCAGGGTCAGAGACTCGCCATCGTGCGCGCGACGCACCCGCACCGGCGGGGCAAGCTCTTCCAAGTCGAAGGAGTGCAGCGGCTGGCCGAGCTCGAGCATCACGTAGTTGGTGACGTCCACCACCGCAGAGACACTGCGGATTCCGGATCGGCGCAGGCGCTCTCGCAACCACAGGGGACTCTCGGCCCGCGCGTCGATATCGCGGATGACACGCCCCACGTATCGAGGGCAATCGCTCGGCGAGTCGAGGTGGATGGCGACCCGGTCTTCGATCTCCGCCGGCACCGGATCGCAGCGCGGATGCGTTACCTCGACGTCGGTGAGCGCGCCGACCTCCCGCGCGATCCCCGCCACCGCGAGACAGTCACCGCGATTCGGCGTCAGCTCGACGTCGATCGTGACATCTTCCAACGCCAGCTCGTCGCGCAGGTCTTTCCCAATCCGCGCATCTTCGGAGAGCTCGATGATGCGGTCCTCCTCCGCGCCGAGCCCAAGCTCACGGGCCGAACACAGCATCCCGTACGATTCCTCGCCCCGGATTCTGCTACGGCGCACCTTGACGCCCCCCGGAAGACGGGCGCCGGGCAGAGCCAGTGCCGCGCGCATGCCTCGACGCACGTTGGGCGCACCACAAACTACGCGCAGCGGCTCACCGGTGGCGGCGTCGACGCGGCACAGACTCAGGCGGTCCGCCCCGGGATGCGGCCGCACCTCGACCACCTCGGCCACGACGACCTTCGACAGCGGGCCCGCCACCGGCAGCACGCTGTCGACTTCCAGACCCGCGCCGGTGAGACGCTGCGCGAGCTCGTCGGTCGACAACGGCGGATCGACCCACTCGCGCAGCCACCTCTCGCTGAACTTCACCGGAATTGCTCCAGGAAACGAAGGTCGTTGTTGAAGAAGAGGCGCAGGTCGTCTATCCCGTAGCGCAGCATGGCCAGGCGCTCTATCCCCATGCCGAACGCGAACCCGGTGTAGCGCTCACTGTCGATGCCCACGTTCTCCAGCACCCGTGGGTGCACCATGCCGCTTCCCAGCACTTCGAGCCAGCCACCCTCCGCAGATCCGATGTCGACTTCGGCCGAGGGCTCGGTGAAGGGGAAATACGAAGGGCGAAACCGGATCGGCAGGTCGTCGCGCTCGAAGAAATTGCGCAGAAAATCGTGCAGCACGCCCTTCAGATCGGCCATGCTGACGCCTTCGTCCACCATCAGTCCCTCGACCTGGTGGAACATCGGGCTATGGGTGTCGTCGAGAGCGTCGGAGCGGTACACGCGTCCCGGAGCGATCATGCGAAGCGGCGGCTTTCGCTCCTTCATCACCCGGATCTGGACGGGCGAGGTGTGAGTCCGAAGCACACGGCCGTCCTCGAAGTAGAAGGTGTCCTGCATGGCGCGCGCCGGATGGTCGGCGGGAATGTTGAGCGCTTCGAAGTTGTGGTAGTCGTCCTCGATTTCCGGGCCCTCCACGACATCGAATCCGATGCCGCCGAAGAAGGCCTCGATTCGCTCACGGGTCAAGGTGAGGGGATGCAGGCCTCCCGGGCGCTGGCCGCGTCCCGGGAGCGTCACGTCGATGCGGTCCGCCTCGAGCCGTTTGCCCACGAGCTCGGCGCGAAGCGCCTCTCGTCGGCGTTCGAGCGCATCGCCGAGAGACTGCCGTGCCGCGTTGATGCGCCGACCCGCTTCGGGCCGATCCTCAGGGGGGAGACGGCCTACTCGCTTGAGCTCTTCGGTGATTGCGCCCTTGCGGCCGAGATAGCGCACCCGGACCTGGTCCAGCCTCTCGAGCGTACCCGCACTTTCGATCTCCGATAGCGCCTCATCGAGGGTCTGTTTCACATCGTGCATTGCACCCTCACGAACGATACCGCGAGAAGACGGGAACCCTTTCCCCGCGAATGAGGGCCTACCTCCCGGCGCTCGGGCGCGTCGGACAAACGGGAAGGGGGAAGGAGCGAGAGAAGGAGCGTGCCGGGGGTCGGGGCTAGCTGCTCGACTTGGCGGTGGCGGCGAGCTCGGCGAAGGCTGCTTCGTCGAAGACTGCGATCTCGGCCAGAACCTTGCGATCCAGCTCGATTCCCGCCTTCTTCAGTCCGTTCATGAATCGGGCGTAGGACATGCCGTGAAGGCGGGCGGCGGCGTTGATGCGCACGATCCACAAGGATCGAAACTGGCGCTTTCGCTGCCTGCGATCACGATACGCATACTGGCCCGCCCGGATGACCGCCTGCTTGGCGACCCGGAACACGTTCTTGCGCCTGCCGCGATAACCCTTTGCCTGAGACAGAACCTTCCGGTGGCGCCGGTGGGCGGTGACTCCTCGCTTTACCCGTGGCATCATCTCATCTCCTCAGCTATAGGGCATCATGGCGTGCAGCGAACGGGCATCCGCATCGCTTGCGAAAACCGCCGGTGTACGCAAGTGGCGCTTGCGCTTCGTGCGCTTCGGAGTCAGATAGTGGCGCCGAAACGAACTGATGCGCTTGAAGCGGCCGCTGCCGGTACGCTTGAAACGCTTCGCCGCGGCGCGTTTGGTCTTGAGTTTGGGCATCTCCAATGCTCCGAAGTTTCGATGTGGCGGAAATGAAGGCTCACTTTCTCGGGGTCAGCACCATCGATAGCCGACGCCCTTCCAGCTTGGGGTACTGTTCTACTTTCGCCAGCTCGTCCAGGTCCGCTTCCACTCGTTCCAGAAGCCGGTGGCCGAGATCCTGGTGGCGCATTTCGCGCCCCCTGAACCACAAGGTGACCTTGGTCTTGTCGCCATGCTTGAGAAATCGCCTCAAGTTCCTCAGCTTCGTCTGGTAGTCGCCCTCTTCGGTTCCCGGTCGGAACTTCACTTCCTTGAGCTGGATAAGCTGCTGCTTGCGTTTCGCAGCCTGACGCTTCTTGTTCTGCTGAAAGAGGTGCTTCCCGTAGTCCATCAATCGGCACACGGGCGGGTCCGACATTGGCGAGATCTCGACCAGATCCAGCTCGGCGGTCCGCGCGTGGTCGAGTGCGGCTTCCTTGCTCATGACGCCGAGGTTCTCCCCGCTGTCGGTTATGAGGCGCATCTCCGGCGCCATGATTTCGTCGTTCACTCGACTCTTCTTTTCTGAAGCGATATCTAGTCCTCCAAGCCTCTACCGTGGCGGCGCCGTTCGAGGGTCGAACGACCCCGGGACCCGCCGGGCGGCGGGAGCGCGCATCATAAGACCGGAGGATCCCGGACTCAACCCCAACTCAAGTGGGAACCCTTGATTTTCCAGGCATTTCCGCATGTGCCCCGGCGCCCGGGGGCAGCGCCTCCCCGCGGCGCGTCGATCTCCGCCGGGAGAGCGGTCGTTTGATCTCCAACCCATTGAATAAACGGGGGCAATCGGCGAGGGGCCGGGAACCCGCGACGGGCTTCGCAGCGAGTATACTGTTGAAGTCGAGAACGAGTTGCGACAACGAGCAGATTGGCCCGTAACGAGGCAAGCGAAGTCGGGAAGCGCATCGTCGATCTGCTCGGATCGATGGAAAGATATCGCAAGGCCATCGATCCGGCGGGCGATCCGGAGGAGCTGCACGACTTCAGGGTGTGCCTGCGGCGAATTCGCACCCTCTTCGCCGAGATCGAGCTCTCCCCCGATTCGCCATCGACCACCGCCGAGCTGAAGTGGCTGGGACGGGTCTCGGGCAAGGCCAGGGACTTCGACGTGCAGGCGCGTGATCTCGGCCGCACCCTGCATGAGGAATGCGCCCGGTACCGCGGCGCACACCCTCTAATCGAGAGCCGGATCGAAGAGCGACGGCTCGACTCTCACCGCGGGCTGCGCGACGCTCTGGCGTCGAAACGTTATGCGCGCCTGGTGCGGAGGGTGCGAAGCGAAATCGGCGCCGCGATCGCGCACCCGCCCTCCGCGTCCGGCGGCGACCACACCGCCCGGACGCCTCCCGGCGCGGCCGCACTCTACCGCAAGGCCCTCCGGCAAGGCCGCAAACTCGGCCCGCACGCGACCGACGAGAAGTTCCACCGCTTGCGCAAGACCATCAAGAAGCTGCGCTATCTGCTGGACGCCCGGTCGGCCGCAAGACCCCGCGCGCGGACCGAGGGCGGCATCCGCTCACTCAAGGACATGCAGAGCGTGCTGGGGGACATCAATGATCTGAGCGTACAGAGGACCCTGCTCGAAGCGCTGAGGGCGGAGCTCGCGGCCGAAGTCGGGGACCCGAGCGACGCCGTGTCCTGTATCGACGCCCTGCTGGAGTCGACCGAGAAGCGCAGTCGGGATCTCAAGTCCGCTTACCTCTCGCACTACGGCGCGTTGCAAGCGGTGGCCACGCGCCGCAGCCTGCTCGGCTGCGCCGAGGATGCGGGCGACCGACGCTGACCGCGTTGCCTTGGCGCACGGTCTCCTTCAAGACCCGGCGGCTGGCGGCAGGTGGCCATGTCGCAAGGCACACGCCTCGCCAGACACGATGTTGGTAGGCGCGAGTGGAGTCGAACCACCGACCACTACCATGTCAAGGTAGTGCTCTACCGCTGAGCTACGCGCCTGCCGCGAGTGAAAGATAACGATTCGACGAAGGGGCCGCAATACGGGGTCCGCGGAACCCGGCAAGTCTCGTCATCGCGCCGGTTCTTGCGGTCAGGCGAGTGGCGCCACCGCTTTGCGACGCGGTCCGGACCAGCTCTTTCGCCCGGGCCGTCACGTGAACGCCTCGAGGGGCATGGCGGGAGCTGCCGCCGCCGGCGGCAAAGGGGTGCGACACGGACCCGGGGCGACTACTTCGCGACCGCGGTCGCCCCCGCCGACACCTCGAAGCTCGCCTCCCGAATGCGCTGGATCTCGTCACGCAGGCCTGCCGCCTCCTCGAACTCGAGGTTCTCGGCGTGCTTGAACATCCGCCGCTCCAGTGACGCGAGCTTCTTCGCGAGCTTGGTGGGGGAGAGCTCGGCCAGCTTTCGGTACTCACTCGCCTCGCGCGCGTAGCGTCGGGCCGAGCCCGGTGCGCTGCCGCGCGCACCTTCCATGATGTCGGCCACCGCCTTGCGGATGCCCGTCGGAGTGATGGCGTGCTTGCGGTTGTGCGCGATCTGCTTGGTCCGGCGCCGTTCGGTTTCATCGATCGCGCGCTGCATCGAGCCGGTGGCGTGGTCCGCGTACAGGATCGCCTTGCCGTTGATGTTCCGCGCCGCGCGCCCGATGGTCTGAATGAGCGATCGGTCGGAACGCAGGAAGCCCTCCTTGTCCGCGTCCAGGATTGCGACCAGGGAGACTTCCGGCATGTCCAGACCCTCGCGAAGCAAGTTGATCCCGACCAGAACGTCGAACTCGCCCAGGCGCAAGTCGCGAATGATCTCCACCCGCTCCACCGTGTCGATATCGGAGTGAAGGTAGCGAACCCGCACACCGTGCTCGGAGAGATAATCGGTCAGGTCCTCGGCCATGCGCTTGGTCAGGGTGGTGACGAGAACCCGTTCGTCGGCGGCGCTGCGAAGGCCGATCTCCGAGAGCAGATCGTCGACCTGAGTCGAGGCCGGCCGCACTTCGACTTGCGGGTCCACGAGACCGGTGGGGCGCACCACCTGCTCCACCACCTGGCCGGCGTGGGCATCCTCGTAGGGGCCAGGGGTGGCGGAGACGAATATCGCCTGCGGCGCGATCTGCTCGAACTCGTCGAAGCGCAGGGGCCGGTTGTCGAGCGCCGACGGGAGACGGAAGCCGTACTCGACCAGGGTCTCCTTGCGCGAGCGGTCGCCGCGGTACATGCCTCCGAGCTGGGGGATGGTCACATGGCTCTCGTCGATGATGAGCAGGGCGTGAGGCGGCAGGTAGTCGAAGAGGCAGGGTGGGGGCTCCCCCGGCTGGCGCCCGGAAAGAAAGCGGGAGTAGTTCTCGATGCCCTTGCAGTGGCCGAGCTCCTGCATCATCTCGATGTCGAAGCGGGTGCGCTGCTCCAGGCGCTGAGCCTCCAGCAGACGGCCCTCGGTGCGCAGCGTCTCGAGGCGTTCGACGAGCTCGAGCTTGATCTCCTCGATGGCGGCGAGAATGGTCTCTCGCGGCGTGACGTAATGGCTCGAAGGATAGATGGTGAGCCGGGGCACGCGGCGCACGATCTCTCCGGTGAGAGGGTCGAAGAAGGAGAGCGACTCGATCTCGTCATCGAAGAGCTCGACTCTCACCGCGTCGCGATCCGACTCCGCGGGATAGATGTCGATGATCTCGCCACGCACCCGATAGGTGCCACGGTGCAGCTCGACCTCGTTGCGATGGTACTGCAGCTCCGCGAGACGCCGCAGAATGAAGCGCTGGTCCACGATATCGCCCCGCACCAGGTGCAGCACCATCGCATGGTAGGTCTCGGGCTCACCGAGTCCGTAGATGGAGGACACGGTGGCGACGATGAGCGAGTCGTCGCGTTCGAGAAGGGCCTTGGTGGCGGAGAGGCGCATCTGCTCGATGTGCTCGTTGACCGATGCGTCCTTCTCGATATAGGTGTCGGTGGTGGGCAGATAGGCTTCCGGCTGGTAGTAGTCGTAGTACGAAACGAAGTACTCCACCGAATTGTCGGGAAAGAACTCCCGCATCTCTCCGTAGAGCTGCGCGGCCAGGGTCTTGTTCGGAGCGAGCACGATGGTGGGCCGCTGCACCGCCTCCACCACCCGGGCCATGCAGTAGGTCTTGCCGCTCCCGGTGACCCCCAGCAGGGTCTGGTGGGCAAGCCCGTCGCGCAATCCCTCGCAGAGCTCGGCGATAGCCTGCGGCTGGTCTCCCGCCGGCTCGAAGTCGGCCGCCACCCTGAAGGGCCGCCCTCGTGTTGTCGCAACGTTCACCACTCCCTCGCTCGCCCTGCGATCCACCCTCGCGTATATTACGCGCCCCCTCGCGAAGGAGCCGGAATCGCCCCATGACCATCGACCTCGCCGACCGCGTCCGGAGCATCAGACCCTCGGCCACCCTCGCGGTAAGCGCCCGGTCGACCGAGCTCAAGGCGCAGGGTCGAGACATCATCGCCCTCGGCGCGGGCGAGCCCGACTTCGACACCCCGGAGCACATCAAGACCGCGGCCCGCGCCGCCATCGACGCCGGCGACACCAAGTACACCCTGGGTGACGGCACGGTGGCGCTGCGCGAAGCCATCTGCCGAAAGCTGTCCCGGGACAACGGTCTCAACTACGAGCCGAACCAGATAGTGGTGTCGAACGGCGCCAAGCACTCCCTCATCAACGTGCTCCTCGCCCTCGTGGGTCCCGGAGACGAGGTCATCCTGCCGGCCCCCTACTGGGTCTCCTACCCCGACATGGTCAAGCTCGCGCAAGGCGTGCCGGTCATCGTCAGGGCCGGCATCGAAACGGGGTTCAAGATGACGCCCGAGCAGCTCGAGGCGGCCATCACGCCCCAGACCCGCCTTCTCATGTTGAACAGTCCTTCCAATCCCACCGGCGTGTGCTACTCGCGCGCGGACTGGGAACGACTCGCGGAGGTGCTGCGCCGGCACCCCCGGATAGCGATCGCGAGCGACGACATCTACGAACTCATCCATTGGGACGACGAGCCCTTCAGCAACATCGTGATGGCCTGCCCCGATCTCTACGACCGCACCATCGTGATCAACGGGGTGTCCAAGGGGTACGCGATGACCGGCTGGCGAATCGGGTACACGGCCGCGAACCCCGAGATCACGGGAGCGATGCGAAAGATTCAGGGGCAGATGACCTCCAATGCGTCGTCCATCTCCCAGGCCGCCGCCGTCGCCGCGCTCGACGGGGACCATACTTGCGTGCACGACATGGTAAAGGTGTTCAAGGAGCGCCACGACTTCGTCGTCGAGCGCCTCAACCGGGGCAACGGCGTGCACTGCCTCCAAGCCCAGGGCGCCTTCTACGCATTCCCCGACGTGCGTGGCGCCATCGAAGCCCTGGACGGCATCGACAACGATATCGAGCTTGCGACTCATCTGATCGAAGAGTGCGGGGTAGCGCTGGTGCCGGGTACCGCGTTCGGCGCCCCGGGCTACCTGCGCCTGTCCTTCGCCACGAGCATGGAGGAGCTCGAGCAGGCCATGGACCGCCTCGACCGGGCGCTGTCGAGCGTGCCGACCCACGCTTGAGCCTTCCTGCCGCCCTTCCCGGAGTCGTCCGACGATCGCCCCCACTCTCTCCCGGCCACGATACTGAACGCTTGCGGAGTTCGCGCCTTGTCCGGAGATCGCGTGAACTAGAGCGATTCTCACCATGCCCGTCGCTCCGTTCACGTGAGGGCGAAGGCGCAGGCATCCGGTGCGGATGGTGTCCGCATGGGGGGCGGTGTTCACCCGAGGGTGAGAGCAGGCGCGAGAATAAGAATTGCGGGCGTGCCACGCTCGTAATTGACCCTCGGCTCGGGCCGCCGGTAAGATGGGCGATCAGTCAATCCTCGGTAGCTCAGTTGGTAGAGCGGGTGACTGTTAATCACTAGGTCGGCGGTTCGAGCCCGTCCCGAGGAGCCATCTTTCCCGTCGCGAATCATCGCGGCGCTCACGCCAACGAGAGACCCCGCAAGGCGCGCTGCCCCTTCGGGGTCTCGTCGTATCTGGCGCCCTTGCGACAGGTTGCGCTCCCTCCGACCGGTTCCCGGACTCTCCCGGTCACGACCTCGCGGCGGCGCCCCGCGTGCCACAATGGGGACTACGGGCACGGGCGCCGAACTTCGGACCTGTACACACCTGACCCGGACCGGTCCCATGAAGTCCTTGTAGATCGAGCAGTTTCAGGATCCGCGCGAATGGCCAGTGAACGCCACGAATGCGATGTCGCCGTGATCGGTTCCGGCGCGGCGGGCCTGTGCGCGGCGCTCACCGCGCGGACCCGTGGCGCCGAGGTGGTGGTGGTCGAGAAGTCCGAGCGTCTCGGCGGCACCTCCGCCATGTCCGGCGGAAACGTCTGGGTGCCGGGTCATCATCATCAGGCGAGCGCGGGCATCGTGGACTCGCGTGAGGAAGCGCTTGCGTACATTCGCGCCGCGTCTCCCGCCGGGTGGCACAACACCGAGGACGCGTTATGGGTGGCCTTCGTCGACCACGCCCCGCTCATGCTCCGCTTCCTGGAACGCCATTCCCCGTTGCGCTTCGTACCCAACGGCGAGCCGGACCCCTACGCGGAGCTTCCCGGCGGCAAGCGCTCGGGCCGCAACGTCTCGGCCGCGCCGCTGCCGGTGGGGATGCTCGGGGAGTGGTCGGGCCGGCTGCGCGCCTGCGCCCCGACGCTGCGCTACCGGCTTCGCTACGAGGAACTGGTCGACACGAGCTTCATCGCCCACCCCAGGAGGTGGATGTTGCGCTTCGGCCCGAAGCTCCTCTGGCGTCTCGTCACCGGTCAGCAGACGATGGGCGGAGCGCTCGTGGTGGGTCTGCTCAAAGGCTGTCTCGATGCCGGCTGCACGCTGTGGAACGCATCGCCCGCGCGCTCCCTGATCCGCGCCGGGGGGCGGATTGGGGGCGTGGAGATCGAACGCGCCGGGCGTGCGGTCGAGCTCCTCGCCCGCAAGGGCGTGGTGCTCGCCTCGGGCGGCTTCGAGTGGAACGACGAACTCATGGCGGAGCACTTCCCCGGTCCGGTGGATTGGCGCGGCAGTCCCGCCACCAACACCGGCGACGGGCACCGCATGGCGGCGGAGATCGGCGCCAGACTGGACCATATGGACCAGGCCCTCGTCATCGGCACCATGCCCTATCTGTACGAGGGCCGCATCCAGGGCACGCCGTCCGCGGACTTCATGCTGCCCCATTCGATGATCGTCAACCGGCACGCCCGGCGTTTCGTCAACGAGAAGGCCATGAACATCGGGCTGGCGTTCGAAGAACGCGATGCCGACACCGGCCTGCCCGTTCACCTGCCGGCCTGGCGAATCTACGACGGGCAGTTCGCGAGGAAGTACCCCCATGCTCTGCCGCCCCGGCGCTTCGTGGGCCTGCGCTACCAGGACCACACGCTCGAAGGCCTGGCGCGCAAGATCGATCTCGACCCCACGCGCCTCGCCGAAAGTGCCCGGCGATTCAGCGAATTCGCGCGCACCGGCGTCGACGAGGACTTCGGACGCGGCGCATCAGTCTGGGACCGGGAGCACCTCGTCGATCCCGATCAGCGTCCCAATCCGGCACTCGGCACCATCGAGAGGCCTCCCTTCATTGCGATGCCCTTCAAGCCGAGCTTTCTCGGCACCAAGGGAGGCCCCCGCACCAACGAGCGCGGTCAGGTCCTCGACCAGGAGGGCACGGTGATCCCCGGTCTCTACGCGGCGGGCAACGTGATGGCGAACCCCTTCGGTTCCAAGGGGGTCGGGGCCGGCACGACGCTCGGTCCCTGCCTCACCTGGGGCCACATCTGCGGGCTCGACGTCGCCGGCCGGCCCTGAACTCTCGCCCTCGCCCTACCCGGCCGCCCGCTTCGCTCAGGCTGCCGCGCGGGCGGCCACTTCCCCGGCCAGGGCCTCGCCGAGCGAAGCCGCGGCGGCGGCGACTCCGCTGCGGCTTCCGTGCGCGATGCCGAGCGCGGTGAGCGCCGTTTCCACCACCCCGAGCGTACCGAGCATCATCGGCGCGTTGACGTGCCCCATGTGGGCGATGCGTATCGCGCGTCCCGCCAATCCCGGTCCGATGCCGTATCCCAGCACGACACCGCAGTGCGCCTGACAGAAGGCGGAGAGTTCTCTTGGATCGCGACCGTTGAAGCGCACGGTGGTGAGCGAGACGGCCCGCTCGGCGGGCTCGGTGATGTTGAACTCGATGACGCCGCCCTCCGCCCACTCCGAGACCGCGGCGCGCGTGGCGGCGGCGAGCAGTGAGTGGCGCCGGAACACGTTCTCCATGCCTTCCTCGAACAGCATCTCAAGCGCTCGGCGCAGGCCGAACATCAGGTGTTCGGGCGCGGTGCCGCAGTACTTCTGGTAGTGCTCCGGGCCTTCGCGGAAAGTCCAATCCCAGTACCGGGTTACGAGATCCGCGTTGCGGTGGACGGCGCGGGCGCGTTCGGAAGCCGCGATGAAGGCGAGGCCGGGAGGAGTCATGAGTCCCTTCTGCGAACCGCCTATCGCGACATCGACCCCCCACGCCTGCATCTCGAAGGGCATGCACCCGAGCGAGGCGATGACGTCGACCATCAGAAGCGCGGGATGGCCCGACGCCTCCACCGCGCGGGCGATTGCGGGGATGTCGTTCACGACCCCCGCCGCCGTATCGACCTGGACCACGCACACCGCCTTGAGTTCGCCCGCCCGGTCCGCGCGCAGGCGTTCGAGGAGTGCCTGTGGATCGACCGCGCGCCGCGGCGGCGCCTCCAGCACCTCCACCTCGACACCGAGCACGCTCGCCATCTCCCCCCAGGCCGCGGCGAACATGCCGCTGTTGAGGATAAGCACCTTCTCCCCGCGTGACAGGCAGTTGGTCATGGCCGCCTCCCAGCCCCCGTGGCCATTGGCGGGGTATACGTACACCTCTCCCTCGCTGCGGAAGATCCGCTTGAGCCCCGCGAGGCAGGTCGTCGTCACTTCGATGAGATCGTCGCCGTAGACGTCGATCGCGGGTCGGTGCATGGCGCGGAGCACCGCGTCGGGCACCGTCGTAGGCCCGGGGATCGCGAGAAACTCGCGGCCGTTCTTCACTGGCATGGGCGGGACATCCTCTCGTTCAAGATGGGGAAGAGTGGGCGCTCGCGCGCCCGAAGAGATCCACATTGGACCGGTTGTCCACGGGACGCTCCTTCACGTCGTCATAGCTCATGAGAAGCATGAGACGTTCGCGCTCTCCCGCGACCGGCGTCACCCGGTGCAGGGAATGGCGGCCGCGGAAGAGGACGAAGTCGCCGGGCTCCATCGGCACCTCGATCGCCTCTCGCGCTTCCCCGCCAAGCACCCGGGCGACCCCGGCCCGGACCTCTTCTTCGGTGCCGGGGAAAGGCGGGACGTATTCGAATCTTCCTCCCGCCTCGGCCGCGTCGAGAAGCACGGACACGACCGCCTCGCACGCGTCGAAGTGCCACCCCAGAGCCTCACCTCGCCCCATCGCGGTGACGTTCAACGAGCCGAGAGAGTCGTCGAAACGGTAGATCGATCCGCAAGCGAGCGCGGCCTTGACCAGAGCAAGCAGCGGGGCCCATGCGAAGAGGGATTCGATCGCCCCGGCCGCGGGCAACCGGTCGCGTCCGACGTATCCGACCGAGAACAGGAGGGCCGCCGCGCGCGGGTCGTCCCCGGGCAGACTTGAATCCGGTTCGCAGTACCAGGGAGTGTAGTGGACCTTGCTGTGATGGGCGTGCCCACGCAGCGCCCGCGCCTCGCCGCGGAGGGTCTCGAGCCCCGCACCGCTGAGGAATGCGGGCAGGCGACACACCCCTTCCGTGGCCATTTGCCGCCGGCAGGACTCCGCGAGCGCGGCGCCCGCCCTTCCCTCTAGGGCATCCAGGGGATAGCGCTCGATGTCGACCAGGGTCAGGGGATCCAATTCCGCCTCATCTCCGATTCCGGGAGTGGAGTGGCAAGCATTGCACGATTCATGGGTCCGATGGGAAACGAGTCGTCTCCGCCGAGCGCACCGACGCTCGCTTTCCCGCCAGATAGGCGCGAAAGCGCGGGCCGATCTCCGGGTGCTTCAGCCCCAGCTCCACCACCGCCTCGAGGAACCCGAGCTTCGCGCCGCAGTCGTAGCGGCGGCCGGAGAAACGGTAGGCGGCCACCCGTTCGCGTTGCGCCAGAAGGGCAATCGCATCGGTGAGCTGGAATTCGCCTCCTGCCCCGCGAGGCGTGACCTCGAGCGCCTCGAAGATGCCGGGCCGAAACAGGTAGCGACCCACCACGCCGAGATTGGAGGGCGCCTCGCGCGGGCTCGGCTTCTCCACGATGCCCGCCAGAGTGCACACGCGTTCGGGGGAGCCGCGCACATCCACGATGCCCCAGCGCTCGGTGTCTTCGGGATCGACCCGCTCCACCGCGACGAGGCTGCACTGCTCCCGCCGGAATGCCGCCGTCATCTGCGCGAGGCATCCCGGTCCGTCGTGGTCGATGAGATCGTCGGGCAGGACGACCACGAAAGGTTCGTCGCCCACCGCCGGGCGGGCGCAGAGGACCGCATGGCCGAGCCCCAGGGCCTGCGCCTGCCGAATCGAGACGAAGCTCACGCCCGAGGGCAGGACCGCGCGCACTTCTCGCAGCAGCTCCGTCTTGCCGCGAGATTCGAGCTCGCGCTCGAGCTCCGCCGACCGGTCGAAGTGGTCTTCGATGGAGCGCTTGGCGTGCCCGGTCACGAACACGAGTTCGGTGATGCCGGCTTCCACCGCCTCCTCGACCGCGTACTGGATGAGCGGCTTGTCGACCACCGGGAGCATCTCCTTGGCGGTGGCCTTGGTGGCGGGCAGGAAGCGCGTACCCCACCCCGCCACCGGAAACACCGCTTTCCGGATGGTCTCGATCACCCGTCGCTTCCTCGCGGAGACCGTCCCGTCATCGCGTCCCCGCCCACACTCGCGCTCCGGCTTGCGCCCGTCGCACCAGGAGGGTCCGCACCCTGGGCGTACCGCGCCTTGCCTGGCCCACCGCCTGCGGCGCGCCCGATTTCCAACTCAGGCTCAACGCCCGACGCACACATAGTCGAAGCCGCTCGCGCGCATTTCCGCCGGTTCGTATACGTTGCGAAGATCGATGAACACTTGGCCTCTCATCATCGCGAGCACGCGGTCCAGGTCGAGGCCCCGATAGGCATTCCATTCCGTCATCAGAATGGCGGCGTCCGCGCCTCTCAGAGTCTCGTAGATATCCTCGCAGTAATCGATGCTGACCGGCAGCACCCCTTTCGCCTCCTCCACCCCCTTGGGATCGTGGGCGCGGACCAGCGCGCCATTCTCGATGAGCGATGGCAGTATGGCGATGGCGGGAGAGTCGCGCATGTCGTCGGTCTCGGGCTTGAAGGTGAGTCCGAGCACCCCGAGCCTCTTGCCCGACTCGCCGCCCCCGAGCGCGGCGCGGATCTTCTTGAGCATCCTCGCACGCTGAGCGGCATTGGCTTCGATCACCGCCTCCACGACCCGCAGAGGGGTACCGTGCTCCTGCCCGGTGCGCACTAGGGCAAGGGTGTCCTTGGGAAAGCACGAGCCCCCGAATCCGGGACCGGGATGGAGGAACTTCCTGCCGATCCGGGCATCGAGCCCCATCCCCTTTGCCACCGCGTGCACGTCGGCGCCCACCGCTTCGCACAGCGCCGACATTTCGTTGATGAAGCTCACCTTGGTGGCGAGGAAGGCGTTGGCGGCGTACTTGGTGAGCTCGGCGCTCTCCAGGTCCGTGACCAGCAGCGGCGTCTCGATAAGGTTGAGGGGCCGATAGAGCGCGCGCAGCAGCGCCTCCGCCCGCGGGCTCTCCACCCCGATGACCACCCGGTCCGGGTGCATGAAGTCCGAGATCGCCGCGCCTTCGCGCAGGAACTCCGGGTTGGACGCGACGTCGAACTCCGCGTGGCGATTCGCATCCCGGACCACGCGCGCCACCTGCCGAGCCGTACCCACCGGCACCGTCGACTTGTCCACGATCACCGTGTAGTCCTTCAGGTGTCGCGCGATGTCTCGCGCGGCGGCGTACACATAGGAGAGATCCGCGTGCCCGTCTCCGCGCCGGGAGGGCGTGCCCACCGCCACGAACACGAGCTCGGCGTCGGGGACGGCGGGCTCGAAGTCGGTGGAGAAGCGAAGTCGGCCGCCCGCGACGTTGCGTGCGACGAGATCGTCCAGTCCCGGCTCATGGATCGGGAGACGGCCCTCGCGAAGGGCGCCGATCTTTTGCGCATCGACGTCGATGCAGGTGACGTTCGCGCCGAACTCCGCGAAACAGGCGCCGGAGACCAGTCCCACATACCCCGCGCCGACCATGACGACGTTCATCGACCCGGGCCCTCGGGGACGCTGCGCCGATGCCACGTGTGAGCGCCTGGCGGGTGAGCCGAGAAAGGCGACGACGACGCTTCGTCGGCGCACGCACCGAAGCACGCCCCATCGCGCGCTTGCCGCCGGGCGGCGCGGTCGATCATGATGCGCTCCGACCGGGACCGTGCCCGGCGAACGCGGCCGGAGCCGCGAAGATCATCCCCCGGAGAGTGGAAGGCACGTGATCGACCTCTACTACTGGCCCACGCCCAACGGCTGGAAGGTCGCGATCATGCTCGAAGAGTGTGGGCTCGACTACCACATGATTCCCGTGGACATCGGTCGTGGCGATCAGTTCAGGCCCGAGTTCCTCGCCATCAGTCCCAACCACCGCATGCCGGCGATCGTCGATCGTGGCGCTTGCCCTGAGCCCGTCTCGGTATTCGAGTCGGGCGCCATCCTCATCTACCTCGCCGAGAAAACGGGACGCTTCATGCCTTGCGCCGCACTCGCCCGGAAAGAAGTCCTCGAGTGGCTCTTCTGGCAGGTGGGCAACCTCGGGCCGATGGCGGGCCAGCTCAGCCACTTCGTCAACTATGCGCCCGAAGCCAACGAGTACGCGCGCCAACGCTACGCCAACGAGTACGACCGCTGCATCGGGGTTCTGGAGCGTCGCCTGGCGGAGCGCGAGTACGTGGCCGGCGACTACTCGATTGCCGACATGGCCTCCTGGCCGTGGCTCATCCCCTACCGGCGCCTGGGGCAGTCGCTTGAACCTTACCCCAACGTGCGACGGTGGCACGAAGCGATGAAGGCGCGGCCGGCGGTTCGGGCGGGCGTGGACCTCGGCAAGGAACTCCGGCGCAGCGCTCCGCCGAGCGAGGAAGAACGCCGTATTCTCTTCGGCCAGAGCGCCGCGACGAGCACCGAGGCCGCCGCCCGCTGGCGCCAGCGAGGTTGACTAATCGCCAGGCACGTTTCTTGCCCTTCTCCGGGTGAGCCTGATGCCTTGTAAGGAACAATCCCCTGAAATCCCATCACTTTTTTGCTACTTTGTGTTATCTTCCAGACAGCACAAAAGATTGTCTGAGACCTTCAGCATGATAGTCAAGCACATCATTATCTTCCTTAATCGGGAGCAAGACTGGAAGATTCCAGTGAAATTTGCACTTGAGCTATCTACTTCTATTTTTTTAACAACAGTAATCCTAACAACCACTCTAGGAATAATGCTGTCGACGGCAATATTGTTTATAGGAATGCAGACTGTCGTAGCACAGGAAGGCTCCGCTTCCTACAATTCCGCATACAAAACTGTACCATCTAAACCAAAAAACTTTTCTGTGACCGCCTATTATCCAATGGGAGGTCATCGTGGGGTTAACTTCAGATTAAATTGGGATACTTCATTCGGCAATGATATCACTAGATATCAAGTTCGTTATAAGAAAGGAAGTAACTTCTCGGATCCGGATACTTGGATTGATGATTCTGATATCTTCCACAATACCTCTGGCACTCATTTTATGGAAATCTTCGATTCTGCTTTGGGAGATCAGTTCTTCTTTCAGATCAGAGCTGTATCTGGACCTGAAACTCAACCTATCTTTGGAGTATCATCTGATGTTGTCACAGCCACAGTTCCTGAAAGATTTCCTATTGACATAGATATGTTTGCTGATTCGTATTCTCACCCTTTCGGTATACCAGAAAATGACAACTCAATATTTCTGACATTGTCCTCACCGCCTAATCCAGATGATGTAAATTTGGATTGTTTACCAAGAGAAGAGCCTTACAAAATTTCTTTATCTGCATCGATTCATCCAGCGGTCTATGGCTTGTTGGACATAGGAACAATTGAAGAAAAAATTGCTTGGCACCAATCCGAGATTACAATCCCCAAGGGGGATCATTGTTATATTTACATGGAAAATACATTTAAAATAATTTCGCTTATTGATAACAATATTTCAGATGGTGATTGGGTTCTTTTAGTGACTGCTCTTGCTATGAATATAAATGACGGGAATCAATTAGGAAGATCAATGTATGATTTCTTTATTGATGATGACGAACCTCCAAAGTTGTTTTTCAGTCTTAGAAACACTACTATTAGCGAGGACGGTGGCGGTACTTATATAGATGTAGTCCAAACCTCGGTATTGCCGGATGCAAGAAATGTTACTATCAAGGCCACGCCGGTATCTCCAGCTGAGACCAAGGACTATACTCTGTCTGGCAGTACATTGACAATCCCAGCTCATGAACACTTCGGGGAATCATTATATTTAGCGGCCATCGATAACGACACAGACGCTCCCGACAAGATGGTGATAATTTCAGGTAAAACAGGCGACACACAAACTGATCTGGACCCAAAGGATGTAACGCTCACCATTACTGACGATGAAGACGCGCCGATTGTCTCACTGAAGCTATCTGAGACTCGGATTCCTGAAAAGGAAGGCGAGTCGACGATCACGGCAAGCCTTAACCATCCGTCAAGTGAGACAACCACGATTGAAGTATCAACTGATCCGGTTTCACCGGCGGTTGCGGACGACTTTACACTCAGTGACACCACGCTGACCATTGAGGCCGGAGAAACATCAAGCAGTGGTTCAGTAACGATCACTGCCAATGACAACGACGTCGAGGAAGACGACAAAACAATAGTCATATCGGGTTCGGCAAGCAATACGCAAGGTGTGACTGAACCGGAGGATGTAACACTTACTATCACTGACAAGCCCCACGTAACGCTTGCGCTGTCCAATTCCTCCATTACGGAAAAGGGAGGTAAGGCCACCGTAACAGCGAGTCTTGACTATCCCTCAAGCGAGATAACCACCGTCACCGTCTCGGTGGAGCCAGACTCACCCGCAGTTGCGGAGGATTTTGTGGTCACCGGCACCACGCTTACCATTGCGGCCGGTGAGGAGTCTAGCAGCGGCACGGTGACAATCTCCGCCATTGACAACGACACCGACGCTCCCGACAAGACGCTGACCGTTTCGGGCTCGGCGAGTAATCGAGATGGCGTGACCGATCCCGAGGATCTGATCCTGACCATCGAGGACGACGAGGATGCGCCTGCTATGACCTTGGTGCTGGGGGGAATATCAGTCTTGGAGGACGGAAGATGGGTGATCGAGGAGAATGGTGGTCAGGCTGCGGTGTCGGCAAATCTGAGCCACCCTTCAAGCGAAGCAACGACTGTGACGGTCACGATTGCGGTCTCATCGGGAGAATCAGGCGATGTGATTTACGGTACCGGTGCAACGCTTACCATTCCGCCGGGTAAGAAGAAGAGCAACGGCTTCGTGCTGCTGGTCGCAAACGACAACGATGTCGACGCGCCCGACAATGTAGTGACTGTATTGGGTTCAGCCAGCAATTCTCAAGGTGTGTACGGTCCAGGAGCCGTGAGCTTTGCCATCCTTGATGACGAGGACACGCCAACAGTGACGCTGGAATTGTCAAAAACTCCAATACCGGAAAAGGGTGGCAAGTCTACGGTTACAGCGACACTGAGTCACCCGTCGAGCGAGGTTACCGCAGTAACCATCTCGGCCACTCCGGTACCCCCAACGGTTGGAGGAGACTTCAGCCTGACTTCCAACAGGACGCTGACCATCGCAGCCGGTGAAAGGTCGAGCAAGGGCGTAGTTACCATTAGCGCCATTGACAGTGACACCGATGATCCCGACAAGACGGTTGCCGTCTCGGGTTCGGCCAGTAATCAACATGGGGTGACGGATCCGCAGGATGTGACGCTGATCATCACTGACAAGCCAGTGATAACGCTGTTGCTGTCGAGTACCTCAATCTCGGAGAAGGCGGGTGAGACCGCGGTGAGCGCAATGCTGGATCGCCCGTCGAGTGCGACGACCACAATAACGGTCTCGGCCACTCCGGTGTCGCCGGCGGTGGCAGGCGACTTCAGATTGACTTCCAACAGGAGGTTGACCATCGCAGCCGGCGCAGAGTCGAGCAGTGGCACGGTGAAGGTTATCGCCAACGACAACGACATCGATGCGCCCGACAAGGCCATTACCATCAAGACGAGAGTTACCAATACCCAGGGAGTCCTGGCGCCCGCCGCTAAAACGCTGACCATTGTCGACGACGAGGAGGCGCCGACGGTAACGCTGGCGCTGTCAGAGTCGTCAATCAGAGAGGATGGCGGCAAGGCGGAGGTGACGGCGGCGCTCGACTACCCGTCGAGTGAGAAAACCACAGTCACGGTCTCGGCCACACCGGTTCCCCCGGCGGTTGCAGCGGACTTCACGCTTGGCGAAAGAACGCTGACTATCGCGGCCGGCGAGACAACGAGCAGTGGCGTGGTGACGATTGCCGCCAACGACAACGACGTCGATGCGCCTCACAAGACCATCACCATCGAGGCGACGGCAAGCAACAAGCAAGGGGTGACGGACCCGTCAGATCTCGCCCTGACGATTACTGACGACGAGGTGATCTTCGATCTGGCCGGTCTCGAAGATGTGGAGCTGCCCGAGAACCAGTCCTACAGCGTCATGGTGACGCTTTCGGGGGATGAACCGGTGGACGCGGTGGCCTGGGCGCTCTCCGGGGCGGACGCAAGCCTGTTTGCGCTCTCCGAAGCTGCCGATAACGAGGCTACTGTCTCAATGGCGGCACGCGACTTCGAGACGCCGGTTGACGCCGACGGTAACAATGTCTACCAGTTCACGCTAACCGCAACCGACGCGGAAGATAACGAGGCGAGCGCATCGGCCTCGATCACAGTAACCGATGTGGCGGAAGACGCAGCGCCGGAGCAGGAGCGACGGCTGATGAGGTCATTGGTTTCCGGTGTGGCGCGGTCGGCCCTGGATGGAGCGGTGGATGTGATCGGCATGCGCTTCGACGCGGCGCCGGGCGCGTCGGCACTCTCGATTGCCGGTTGGCCGGTGCGCGGCGCGCATAGCCCCGAGGCACTTGCCGAGAGGCGTCCAGGGGACTTGACGCCGGCCGCGGATCCGACTGGGCTGCGGAGTGACGCGACGGTGAGCGATGCGGCGCTCCTGAGTGGCAGCGCCTTCACCCTGCCACTGGGCACATCGGACGCAAACATCGGCGGCGATCCGTCCTGGACGGTCTGGGGACGGGGTGACTGGCGGCAATTCGAGGGGCCGGTGGAAAAGGGGCGTTATGACGGCTCTCTGCGCGCAGGCTGGCTGGGGCTTGATGCCCGGCTGAGTGAGCGGTTTCTGACCGGCCTCGCGATCTCGCGAGGCACCAGCGAGACCGACTACAGCACCGAAGAGAACCAGGGCCGCCTGGAAACTGCGCTGACCTCCATCTGGCCCTATCTGCAGATGACGATGCACAGTGGCGGTGAGGCGCAACTGGTGCTGGGCGTCGGACGCGGCGAAGTGGAGCACCACCCGGCGGACCGGCAGGCCGAGCGAGCGGATCTCGACATGGTGGCGGCGTCAGTGGGCGGGCGACTGCCCGTGGCGCGCCATGGCCGCTTCACGCTCGCCACCACTGGCGCGGTGAGTTTGGCGGAGTTCTGGACGGACGGATCTCCGGTAGCCTCAATCGGGGACCTCAAGGCGACCAGTTGGCGCTTGCGCGGCGGCGTGGAGGCCGAACATGACGGGCTTGCGCTGACCGCTTCGGGCTGGACGTTGCAACCGCGAGTTGCGCTGGCGCTCCGCCGTGATGGCGGGGATGGGATCACGGGAACTGGCGCGGAGCTTTCGACTGGTGCGCGCCTGTCCGCACCCAGAACGCGCTTCAGCCTGAACGCCAGTGGCCACTGGTTGGCGCTGCATTCGGAAAGCGGCGTGCGGGAATGGGGCGCAAGCCTCGAAGCACGGCTGATGCCGGGCGACAACGGGCGCGGCTTCTCGCTCGCGCTCGGCCCGACCTGGGGGTCACCGCAGGACGGCGTGCTGATGCGCGAGCGCTTGTTCGAAGATGACCACTTTATCGACCGCAACCCTTGGAACCCGTCCCTGACGGCACGAGCGGGCTACGGCTTCGCGAATTCCGGTGGACTGTTGACGCCTTTCGCCGAGATACAGCTCGCCGGCGATCGCGACGACGCCGACCGCTACCGTCTCGGCATCGCCTTTACCAGCCCCGCAGGCCTCGCGGTCAAACTCAGCGGCGAACACCGTGCCATCAGCAACCCGGACACCCGCATCGGCCTCGATCTCCACGTGCGCTTCTGAGTTCCGGTCTGGAGAAGATGCCGACCTCCATTCGCCGACAAAGCCCCGGGCGGCAAAGGCACTCGGTTCCGGGTAATCGAGACTTGCCTGAGCGCCGATACTCAGGATCGAGCCTGGCCGCGTGTTTCGGACCGATCGACAGGAACGAATGAGATTGGTGGCCTGGAGCAAGGCCGCCGCGCCACTGCGCCGTTCCGGCATGACGCCCAACCACCGGGTTAGACGGATGAAGGGGTACGGCCGGGCTCGGGGTTGGCGTCCCCAACGGGATTCGAACCCGTGTCGCCACCTTGAAAGGGTGGTGTCCTGGACCTGACTAGACGATGGGGACGGCGTGCTCGGAGGAGGCCTGAGCCGGTGCCGGTGGGCTTCAGTGGGCTGGTGGAGCCAGGCGGGATCGAACCGCCGACCTCTACAATGCCATTGTAGCGCTCTCCCAGCTGAGCTATGGCCCCGCGGAGCGCGGCACTCTAGGGGAGCCTGCGCGCGTCTGTCAAGAAAGCGCCGCCCGGGCCCGCACATGGGCACAGGCGGCGTCGATACGTACGAGGCTGCGGTCGCGGCCGACGAGCAGCAGGGTCTTCTCGATGGAGGGGGACATGGCGCTACCGGTGAGCGCGACCCGCAGGGGCTGCGCGAGCCGACCGAGCTTGAGGTCGAGGGCCTCGGCGCTACTCGCCACCGCGGCATGCAGAGGCTCCGCATCCCAGGCCCCGAGCGCGGCGAGGCGCTCGCGCACCGCGAGCAGGGGTTCGAGCGCGACCGGGCGCAGGTGCTTCTTCGCCGCCCCTTCGTCGTAGGCATCGAAGTCGCGATAGGCGAACAGGCTCTTCTCGGCCATCTCCGCCACGGTGCGCGCCCGGTCTCTCTGCACTTCGATGACGGCGTCGAGATCCGGACCCTCGGCGGTACTTGCTCCGATGCGTTCCAGGGCCTGGCGCAGCGGCTCACGGAGACTCTGCGCGTCCGCGCCCTGGATGTAGTGCTGATTCAGCCAGGTGAGCTTCTCATGGTCGAAGACCGCGGCGGCCCGGTTGACGTCCGCGATGTCGAAGAGACGAATCAGTTCGTCGCGGGAGAACACCTCCTGATCGCCATGCGACCATCCGAGTCGCGCGAGGTAGTTGACGAGGGCATCGGGCAGGAAGCCGGCATCGCGGAATGCCGTCACCCCTTGCGCGCCCTCGCGCTTCGACATGCGCTTTCCGTCCGGAGCGAGGATCATGGGCAAGTGCGCGTACACCGGCGCCTCGCCGCCGAGGGCGCGCAGCAGATTGATCTGGCGCGGAGTGTTGTTGACGTGGTCGTCTCCGCGGATGACATGGCTGATTTCCAGATCCATGTCGTCGACCACCACCGTGAAGTTGTAGGTCGGCGTTCCATCGGAGCGCGCGATTATCAGATCATCGAGCTCCGCATTGGCGAAGACGATGCGCCCCTTGATCGCGTCCTCCACCACTACCTCGCCCGCGAGAGGATTGCGGAACCTGACCACCGAAGGCGTCTCGGCGTCCCGAGGCGGCGCGACCCGGTCCCGACAGTGGCCGTCGTAGCGGGGCTTCTCTCCCCTCGCCCGCTGCGCCTCGCGCAGCGTCTCCAGGCGCTCACGGGCGCAGTAGCAGCGGTAAGCGTCACCCCGGGAGAGAAGGGTCCGGATCTGCTCCCGGTAGCGCGCGAATCGATCGCTCTGGAAGACGGGTCCTTCGTCCCAGTGGAGCCCGAGCCAGGAGAGCCCGTCGACGATGGTGGAGACCGAGGCTTCGGTGGAGCGCGCCCGGTCGGTGTCCTCGATGCGCAGCACGAAGCTCCCGCCGAAACGCCGCGCGTAGAGCCAGCAGAAGAGCGCGGTGCGCGCGCCACCGATATGCAGATCCCCGGTCGGACTCGGCGCGAAGCGGGTACGCACCCTCATCGACGCCTCCCGCCCCGCGGCCTCGACGGGTGCGAGCCCACGGCGGTGCGTCCGGAGGATCGCGGATCCCGCACACCGCGCGCCGCCCGCTCGCGGCTCTCGGCGATGGACGGTGTGCATTGCATACGTGTCACTTCGCTCCGGTATCCGCGTCCGGCGACCACCAGAGGGGCACCTTGATCGAGTCCCGGGTGAGCGGATCCTCTCCATCGGCCACCCGCCGCGCGTTCTCGTAGCCCGACTGGGCGTAGCGCACGATACCGATCCCCACGTCCGTGGTAAGGGCGGCTTCCAGGCGCAGTGCGGCCTCCTCGCTGCCGTCGGCGATGATCGTACACCCGGTGTGGTGGGAGACCCCCATCGTGCCGTTCGACTGGATCGAGACCAGATCCGCCATCGCCGCCGTGTTCAGCAGCGCGTTGATGAAGGGCCAGTCCGCGATGGCGTCGGAGCCGTCCTTCATGTTCTCGGTCTCCATCGCCGGATTGGCGATCGCGCCCGGATCGAGATTGTCGCGGGAGAAGGCCACCGGTCCCGAGACCTCTCCACTGCGTATCAGGTCGTTCGTCGCGAGCCCGAAGCGCTTGCGCTGTCCGAATCCGAGAAAGCAGACGCGCGCCGGCAGACCCTCGATCGGCAGGTGTTCGCGGGCAAGCGGAATCCAGCGATTCGTTACCGGGCAGTCGGGAAAGAGCTCGAGCGCCAGCCGGTCGAGGCGATCCCGATCCTCGACGGCGCCGGAGATGCAGGTCCACCGGAAAGCCCCCCGCCCTTTCTCGAACAGGTGGGGGCGCCAGTAGCGGGACACGAAGCCGGGATAGCGAAACGCCTCTTCGCGAGGCATTCCCGCATCGACCGCCTCCTTTCGCACGAAGGTCCCGTACTCGAAGACCTGGGCCCCGGCATCGAGAAATCGGTTCATCGCCCGGACCATTCGCACGATGCTCGCCCGGGAACGTTCCAGATACGCCGGCCGTGAACGCTCGCGCAGGGCATCGGCCTCGGCGGGCGAGAGATCGCAGGGCACGACCGCGAAGGGATCGTGGAAGGGACACATCTCGGTGACGATTTCGGGAATCCACCGCATCCGCAGCGCATCCTCGCAGGCCTCGACCATGTTGGCGCAGAGCGCGATGGCGAGCGGCTCTCCCGTCCTCGACGCTTCGTCCGCCATCTTGATCGCGTCTTCAAGCATCCGGGCCTCGACGTCCACCCAGCCCTGCTCGAGGCAGCGCGCGACCACCTCCTTGCGCACCTCCACGGTGAGCGACACCCCGCCGTGCATGGTCATCGCCCGGGGCTGAGAGCGGCCCATGCCCCCCAGTCCGCCGCTGAAGAAGACTCTTCCCCGAAGGTCTCCGCCGAACTGCTCATCGGCGATGCATGCGAGGGTCTCGAAGGTGCCCTCGACGACGCCCTGGCTGCCGATGTACTCCCATGGCCCCGCCGTGTAGGACGAGAAGGTGGTGAGATTGCGGTCCATCAACTCGTAGAAGTCGGGCCAGTTCGCGTTGATGACGTTGCCGAGTCCCATCACCACCCGGGGCGCCAGACGGTGGGTGCGAAACACCGCCACCGGCATGCCGGCCTGGATCACCAGCGTCTCGTCGTTCTCGAGCTCTTTCAGGCTTCGAACGATCGCGTGGTAGCTCTCCCAGTTCCGCGCCGCTCGGGCGATGCCGCCGTAGACGATGAGGCGTGAGGGGTCCTGCCCGTTCTCGAGGTTGTTCTCGAGCATGCGCAGGATGGTCTCCTGCCTCCATCCCTTGCAGCGCAGGGTGTCTCCGCGCTGGGCGACGATGCGGTTCGGTGGCGATGCGTTCATGGCGCGCCGATTCTACGTATCGAGAGCGGGACCTTCACTGATGGGTGTGGCGCCTCCAGCCCTGCTTCTACCGTGACGGGGAGATCGAAGACCGGATCGGCGCCGTACGTGAGCTGTCCGTGCGGCTTCGTCCACCGACCCGCAAAACGATCGCCTCCACCACCTGCACGTTGCGCAGGTGCGTGAACGGAATCGCGAGGAACCCGCCACGAAGGTGTCCACCGGCCGGCGGCAGTCCTCGTACAGCGATCACCGGCCGATGGATGTTTCATCGGCCGGTGATCCAGGCACTTCGGATCCGGGCTATGCGCCGATCACGTCACCCCCGTCGTGAGTGATCACGACCACGGAAGGCCGAGGGGGAACGTCATCGTTGAAATCCGGCCACCGGGTGGTGAAGTTATCCGCATTCTCCGAATCTTCGCCCGGGTGCTGAATCGCCACGAACAGGGTTTTTCCGTCCGGCGTGAAACACGGTCCCGTGCACTCCGCTCCGAATGGAGCGAGGAAGAGCGCCTTCGGCAAGCCTCGCGCCGCTCCCTCCAGGTCCATTGCGTAGACACCATCGGCCATGTCGAGGCTGTTCATGCCGTCGGTGCCTATCCACAATCGACCCTTCGGATCGAAAGCGATGTTGTCCGGAGTGGAAAACCACCCGTTCCCCGTCGTATCAGGATGGAAGGTGGCCCCTTGCTCGGGCTGCCCGGGATCCCCGCAGAGCACGAGCATGTCCCACTGGAATCGCTCCGCGCCGTGATCGACAGTGGGACCCTCACCCGGCGGAATCAGTTCGATGATGTGTCCCTGACGGTTGTTCGCCCGAGTATTGACGACATTGAGCGTTTCCTCCTTGCGATTCTTGTTCTTGGTCATCACGGCATATACGCGACCGGTGACTGGATTCACCTCGAAATCCTCGGGCCGGTCCATCGTCGTGGCGCCGAGGGCGTCGGCCGCCTGCCGGGCCTTGATCAACACCTCACCCTGATCGGCAAAGCCGTTCGCGGCATTGAGCGGACCCTCGCCGTGCACCAGTGGCAGCCACTCAAGCGTGCCGTCTTCGTCGAAGCGGGCGACCGAGAGCACCCCGTGGTCCAGGAGATCCTGGTTTGCCGCCCGGTCGTTCAGATCCACCTTGTCTCGCGATACGAAGCGGAAGAGGTATTCGAATCGTGCGTCGTCCCCCGAATACACGACGAGGCGCCCGTCCGAGCTCAGGACAGTTTGCGAACCTTCGCGGCCGAAACGCCCGAGGGCGGTGCGCTTTTTCGGAACCGATTGCGGATCGTAGGGATCGATCTCCACCGTCCATTGAAACCGGTTCAGCTCATTGGGTTCCTTTTCAACGTTGAAACGGGAATGGTGGCGGGCGAAACCCAACCCGTCCCGGCCGCTAGCCCCGTAGCGTTTCAGGCTTTCCGCCTGGTCAGTGTTCTCCGGATCACCGCCAAAGTCGTAGTAGGCCCATTCCTCGCAGGTCAGCACCGTGCCCCACGGAGTGACGCCGCCACTGCAATTGGTGTGGGTGCCGACGGGCTTGGTGCCCGAGGGATCCGCCGATGTCCTGAGCATGGGATGACCGGCAGCCGGGCCGCTAAGCTCCATCTCGGTGAAGAGGGTGATGCGCCGGTTGTAGTGTGAATCCGCGACCGTGTGCCACTCCCCGTCAAACTTCTTTATCTCGACCACCGAATGGCCGACCGAAGCCATCAGGGTATCAACCTGCTCCTTGCTCAAGTCCGGACTCTTGGACCAGGCCTCCCCAATCCAATCGGGAAACATGATATGGGGCGAAGCATATTCGTTGTTGACACACAGAAGGCCATGCTCCGAGTTGCCAGAGCCAAGCGGCAACGGCAGGAACGCGACGAAGTCACAGTTGTAACCGAACTGCATGGACTGCGATTGCGCCGACTGGTTGTGCGGATCGAAGGCCGGTGCACCGGGCACAATGGGATCACCCCAGCGAATCAGCGTGCGGGTGCTGTATCCGGGGGCGACGTGGTGGGTTTCATCATAGGCCCGCTTGACTTCCCGAAATGTGAGCGTACTGGCCGTGCCCGCGACGGCCGACGGACTGAAAAAAGAGCCGGTGGCGCCAAACGCCGCCACCGATGCCGCCGACCCGGCACGGAGCACGTCTCGTCGTGAAAGACGCGCGTTCAGTACGTCCACGAACTTCGGCTGGTCGGCGTGCGCGGAAGCCGTCCCGTCGTGAAGGCCCGAACTCATTGAATCTTCATGCTTTCTTCTGTTTGTCATCGTGTCCTCCTCCAGGTTCCCGCTGGATTGCGGGTAAAAAAGGCGACTGTCTCACTCTGATGATTGCGGGCCCGGTGTGCGTCGACCGCCCCATTCCAGCCTGGCCAGGAAGACGATCAGCAATACCGCGCCGCCGGCAAACAGGATGTCACCCGGCACGCGCAACCACACCAGCGTTTCCATGAGCGGCGAGTGAATCAACTCCGGCGCCCTGGCATGCCAGTAGCTCTGATCGAAGGACACCAAAGCCTGCACGATGCCCTGGGGCAGCAACGATCCGAACACCATGAGGGCAAGTCCGCCGTTGAATAGCCAGAAGACCCACTTGAGGGTTCGTTCCGACCACGCCCCGGCCGCCCGCGGCAAGTCGCGGCGGCACAGCAGCAGCAATCCAATGCCGAGCATTCCGTACACCCCGAACAGGGCCGCGTGCCCGTGGGCCGGAGTGGTCATCAGGCCCTGAAGGTAATACAACGCCAGCGGCGGGTTTATCAGGAACCCGAGCACGCCCGCGCCAACCAGATTCCAGAACGCGACCGCGAGAAAGAACATCAGAGGCATGCGATAGCGGTGGACCCACTCGGCATGCCGTTCGGCCTTCCAGTGATCGTGCGCCTCGAACGCGATCAGCGCCAGCGGAACAACTTCCAAGGCCGAGAACACCGCGCCCAGCGCCAGCACCGATTCGGGCGTACCGGAAAAATACAGGTGATGGAACGTGCCCAACACGCCGCCGCCGAGGAAAATCATGGCGGAGAACATCACATAGACGGCCGCCGCGGAGGCGCGCAGCAGGCGCATGTGCACGAACGCCCAGGCGACCCAGGCGGTGGCGAACACCTCGAAGAGACCCTCGACCCACAGGTGCACGACCCACCAGCGCCAGTATTCGGCCACCGTCAGGTGGGCGTCGCGCCCGTAGAAGAATCCCGCGCCGAACAGCAGTCCAATTCCGGCGGATGAGAACAACAGCAGGATCAGAAGCTGGCGGTCCGCGCGCCGCAACCGAATCGCCGGCACCAGGCACCGCGACATCAGCACGAGCCAGATCAGCAAGCCGGCGAAGATCAGGATCTGCCAGAAGCGACCCATGTCGAGGAACTCGTAGCCCTGGTGGCCGAACCAGTAGACCAGGTCCGGATCGGTGAGGCGGCCCGTCAGCGTCAACCATTGCCCGGCCAGCGAGCCCACCACGGCGAACACCAGGGCGGCCCAGAGCACGTCTACGCCAAGGCGCTGCATTCGCGGTTCGGTTCCCGAGATCATGGGCGCCAGGTAGAGACCGGCGCCCAGCCAGGCGGTGACGATCCAGAGAACGGCGAGCTGGATATGCCACGTGCGCGTCAGGGCATAGGGCGCGATCTCCGACAGCGGCAACCCGTAGAAGTCCTGACCCTCCACCGCGTAGTGCGCGGTAATCGCCCCGAGCAAGATCTGCAGCCCGAGCAGCAGGGCCACGATCCATATGTATTTCACGACGCCGAGCATGGAGGCGGTAGGCCGCACCGATTCGACGGGGTTGTGCTCCGGGTACCCCTCCTGCGGTTCCTGATCCCGCTGCCATTCGTCGCGTTCGCGCAGGAAGAACCAGCACAGCGCCCCGATGCCGGCGATCAGCAGAACCACCGAAATGAACGACCAGATGAAGGTTGAAGCGCTCGGCTCGTTGCCCACCAGCGGTTCGTGCGGCCAGTTGCTGGTGTAGGTCACCGTGTCGTCCGGGCGAAGCGTGGAGGCCGCCCAGGAGGTCCACCACCACCAGGCCACCAGCGCCCTGACGTCGTCATCCGGGCCGGGCCCGAGAGGTTGTTCCGGGATCGCGTACGCCTCGCGCAATTTCGCCGACTCCGCATCGTCACCGGTGCCGCCGAACAGCGCCGTGTAGTGACTGACGACGGATTCGATCGCGCGCGCCCGCTCGGAACTCACGCCAATGGTCCCCGTCTCCTCGTCGTAGGTGTTGACACGGATTCCGGCGGCGTGCGCGGCCACACGGGCCGCCTGCTCGGCGGCCGGCAACCCGTCGAAAGCGCCGTCGGCGTCGAGCATGGCGACCGACTCCCGGTGCAACACGTCCGCGGTCCAGTCCGGCGCCAGGTAGCCACCATGGCCCCAGATCGACCCGAGCTCCATTCCGCCCAGACGGCGCCAGACGTCGCGCCCGCGCTCGATGTCGCCCAGGGTGAAGATCACCTCCCCACCGCCTGACTCGACCACCTGGTCCGGCATGGGAGGAGCCATCTGGATCGCCCGACCCCCGACCAGCAGCAACGTACCGAACATCACGACGAGAAGGGCCGTGAACATTAGCCAGAGACGCGGCATGGTGAAGGTTTCTCGGTAGTTCACTGTTCAGACTCCATCAGTATCGGAGTTACGGGCTCAGTCCAGCCGCTCTTCGTACATGCGGTAGGCGGTCTCGTGCATGCCGAGTGCGGTGTAGGTGCGTTGCGCGTCGTCGTTCTCGCGCTCGACATAGAGACGAAACCCCGCCACGTCCCCGGCGGCGCGCGCCCGGCCACGAACGAACTCGTGCAGTCGGCGATAGATGCCGCGACGGCGGTGTTCGGGACGGACATAGACGCTCTGAATCCACCAGAACCGGCCGTTGCGCCAATCGCTCCACTCGTAGGTGATGAGCAGTGCGCCGACCACCTCTCCCCCCGAGTCCGCGACCACGAAGAACCCATTCGCGGGATCGTGCAGCACCGCTTCCACCCCGGGGATGAGGTGCTCGGTCTCGAGCACTCTGGACTCGGTCTCGAGCGCCATCGCCCGGTTGAATCCGGCGAGCGTCGCCGCATCGCCCGCGAGCGCAACCCTGACCTTCACGGGCGGAGGGCGGAGGGGATCGGCCACGGCGCTACACCTCCATCACATTGCCGGGCGCGGAGCGGGCGAAGCGCGTCGCCCCCGGCGTGGGGGTGGTGGGCGATGCTGGGTTCGAACCAGCGACCCCTGCCGTGTGAAGACAGTGCTCTCCCACTGAGCTAATCGCCCCGGCGTACGGTAGACATTCTAGCCCGATTCGCATCCCGGCGCAGACGTGACGAGCCCCTCCTTGCCGCTTCGAGCAACGCCGCGTTGTCGCCGGGACCGAGATACTCGAATCGACCCGGGGAGAGCCCCCGCGGCAGCGCGATCGGACCGAATCCCACCCGGATCAGGCGGCTGACGGCCATTCCCTGGGATTCCCACAGGCGCCGCACCTCGCGGTTGCGGCCTTCCTTGAGGACCACCTTGTACCAGCGATTCGCGCCGCTTCCGCCCGCATCTTCGATCGAGTCGAAGCGGGCGATGCCGTCTTCCAGTACCACTCCCCGGAGCAGGCGCCGCCTCGCTTGCGCGTCGAGCGCCCCACGCACTCGGACCGCGTATTCGCGGGGAAGCTCGGCGGAGGGGTGCATGAGGCGTCCGGCGAGCTCGCCGTCGTTGGTGAAGAGCAGGAGCCCCGAGGTGTCGAGGTCGAGCCTTCCTACCGCGACCCACCGCGATGCGGCAATTCGGGGCAGGCGAGCGAACACCGTGGGCCGGTCCTGCGGGTCGCGGCGCGTACACACCTCGCCGGCCGGTTTGTGGTAGCGCAATACGCGCAAGGCAGCGCTTGCACGCGGGAGCCGCAAGCGTCTTCCGTCCACCCGGACCTGCTCCCGGCCCCGGATGCGGTCTCCGATCGAAGCCGGCCTGCCGTCGACGCTCACCCGTCCCTCGGCGATCCAGCCCTCGATCTCGCGCCGGGACCCGAGTCCGGCGCGCGCGAGGACCTTTTGCAGCTTCTCGCTCTCGTCGACGCCCGCGGCGGCGCTCTCAGCGCGGTGTCGCGTCCTTCTCGTCTTCGACCCGGCGCTCACCGGCCGATCCCTCCCGTTGCCGTTCGGAGTCGCTACCCGAGGCCACCTCGCCGTCGCCCGGATTCTCCGGGGTAAATGCAGTGGGCGTCACCTGCCCACCGGGGTCCCGCGACGCGCCCTCTCCGTCTATGTCTGCCGCGCGCTCCATCGGCGGGCCTTCTCCATCGGATGCCGCCGCTTGCCCGGATTGCTCCGGCAAGCCCGCATCCGGCGCCGGTACGCCCTGAAAGAGATCCGGCACCATCCCTTCGATATCACGCAGCTCCTGCAGTGCGGGCAGCTCCTCGAGACTCCTCAGATTGAAGTGGTCGAGAAAGGCGCGCGTGGTCCCGTAGAGGGCGGGACGACCCGGGACTTCCCGATGGCCGACGACCCGTATCCATTCCCGATCCAGCAGGGTCCGGACGATGGAAGAGCTCACGGCAACGCCCCGCACGTCCTCGATCTGACCGCGCGTAACCGGCTGCCGGTAGGCGATGAGGGCCAGGGTTTCCAGAAGCGCCCGCGAATAGCGGGGGGCGCGCTCCGCCCAGAGCCGCGTCATCCAGTGCGAATGCGACGCGCGCACCTGCATGCGAAAGCCGCTCGCGACTTCCGTGAGCTCCAGCGCGCGTCCCTCCCAGAGCCGACTCAGGTCCTTGATGGAATCGCGAACATCCCGGTGCGTCGGCGGCGCCGCTTCGTCTTCAAAGAGTGCGACCAGCTCGTCCACGCTGAGCGCGCGGCCCGCCGCGAGCAGCGCCGCCTCCACCGCCTGGGTCCGCAGCTCCGGCGTCAACCCGCGCTCGCTCCGCGCACGTGAAGCTGACCGTAGGGGTGGGCCTGCACGAGATCGACGAGCGACTCGCGCAGCAGCTCGAGCAGAGCGAGCAAGGTGACCACCACCCCCCGCCTGCCTTCCTCGCGAGCGAACAGCGCCCCGAACTCGACGAAATCCCGCTGGCCCACGAGTTCCAGTATCCGGCTCATCCGCTCGCGTACCGAGAGCGGCTCGAGCTGCACCTGGTGTCGCGAGTGCATCTCGGCGCGCTGCATGACATCGTTCAAAGCGAAGAGTAGATCGGCGAGCGACACCCGGGGCTCGATTCGGGTGCGCTTGGCGTGCGGAAAGTCCGCCTGAACCGCGAACACGTCGCGGCCCACGCGCGGCAGCGCATCGAGCCCTTGCGCCGCCGCCTTGTAGCGCTCGTACTCCTGGAGCCGGCGCACGAGCTCGGCGCGGGGGTCGCCCTCCTCCTCTTCCGCGGACTCCCGCGGCCGGGGCAGGAGCATGCGGGACTTGATCTCCGCGAGCATCGCCGCCATCACCAGATACTCGGCGGCAAGCTCGAGACGGAGCTCGCTCATGAGGTCGACATACTCCATGTACTGCCGCGTGACGTCGGCGATTGGAATGTCGAGGATATCCAGACTCCGACGCCGGATCAGGTACAGAAGCAGGTCGAGGGGGCCCTCGAAGGCTTCAAGAAATACTTCGAGTGCATGCGGGGGAATGTAGAGGTCCCGGGGCAGTTCGAGTACCGGCTCTCCGGCAACGAGCGCGAAGGGCATCTCCCCCTGGCGGGGAGGCTCGGCGATGTCCATTCGAGTCTGTTCCACTGCGAACGCCACCGGAGCGTGGAGGTTCGAACGATCGAAGCGGGGGCATCATACGTCAGGCGCTCATCGCGGCATAGGCACGGGCGCCGACGCACCGCCGTCGCCGCGTGCGTGATCCGGACCCGGGGTCCGGCGCTCACGCGGTGGCTTCCCGGTCCGTGGGCCTCCCGGATACGGCGCCGAGGGCGGCGCGCAGGATTGCGATTCGGCGCTCGCGGTGATAGAAGCGAGACGAGACCGAGTCGCGCTGGAAGGAGACCCGCACGGATCCCTCGCCCGTCTCCATCGCGAAGCGGAAGCCGAGCTCCAGCATTCGATCCACCACCGCCATCGCCTGCGCGTCGTACCGATCCGGCTGCCACGAGTAGCGGGTGAGCAGCGGGCGCCCGGCCTCGTCGTGCCAAACCAGCGTGGCGCCACTGTAGGCCCACTCGATGCGTTCGACCCTCCAGCCCATCGCCTCCCGGGCTACCGCGTCGCACAAGGCGCGGCGCGCCGCTTCGCCGTCGCGGCGGGGGTCGCTCACCAAGCCCCCCCGCGCGCAATCCCCGGCGTTCCCGGATGGCATGGCGCCATTTCGATCCGCACCGGCTCGCAAGCGCAACGGTTCTGATTCGTGCACAAGCCCTTCGCCCCCACGCCCAGGGAGGGTCCATCTTGGCCGACGAAATCCGCCCGCGCCACGGGTACGACTCTTGTCGCACTCAACGCGCGCTGAAGCCGCCGTCGACGTACAGGGTCTGTCCGGTGACGAAGGCGGACGCGGGCGAGGCCAGGAAGATCGCGGCGCCCGCCAGATCCGCAACCTCGCCATTGCGACCGATCGCGGTGCTCTGCGCCGCCCATGCGGCGCGTTCCGGGTTCGAGAAGACCGCGGCGGTGAGCTCAGTGGAAAAGAAGCCCGGCGCGATCGCGTTCGCGGTGATGCCGTGTCGCGACCACGCCTCCGCCATCGCCCGGGTGAGTTGCACGACTCCCCCCTTCGACGCACCGTAGGCGATGCTGTCGGGAAAGGCCCGGCTGGACTGCAGGGAGGCGATGTTCAGGATGCGTCCGTATCCCGTCGCGCGCATAGCCGGCACCAGCGCTCGCGCGAGAAAGAAGGGGGCGGCAAGATTGAGGTCCAGAGTCCGGCTCCAGCTCTGCGGAGTGATCGCCTCCGCCCGTTCCCGCAGGTTCACACCGGCCGCGTTGACCAGCACCGCCGGGGCGCCGAAGGGCGCGGCGAGACGCATCGCGAGCGCTTCGAAGGTGTCGAGAGCCGCAAGGTCCGCGGGCACCGCCACGGCACGCCGACGCCGCGCCTCGATGTCCGCCACCGCGAGCGCGAGCTCGGCTTCGCGACGCGCGACCAGCACCAGGTCGGCGCCCGCCTCGGCCAGGAACCCCGCGATCGCCCGCCCCAGCCCCGAGCTCGCGCCGGTCACCACCGCGACTCGACCCCGGAGTGAGAAGAGCTGATCGATCACTTCGCGTGCTCGCGACGCGGGCGAGGCCCGCTCACTCCCCGAGAGCGAAGGTCTCTTCCGGAAAGTACTTGCGCAAGCGGTCGTCGCCGGCCAGGGCGTGCCCCTGCATGCCCTCCGCGCGCGAGATCCGCGCGCTCGCGGCCCCGACCTCCCGGTTCGCCTCCCGGGTCATGCGCTGCCAGGTCACCGTCTTGATGAACTTGCCGACGCTCAATCCCCCCGTGTAGCGGGCCGCGCCGCGCGTGGGGAGGATGTGGTTGGGGCCGGCCGCCTTGTCCCCGTAGGTGACCGTGGTCTCCTCCCCGAGAAAGAGCGAACCGTAGTTGCGAAGCGTCGCCAGCCACCAGTCGAGATCGTCGGCGTGCACTTCCAGGTGCTCGGGCGCGTACTCGTCGCTCAAGGCCGCCGCCTCCTCGCGCGTGTCGGCCACCGCCACTTCCCCGTAGTCGCGCCACGCCGCGGCGGCGGCGCCACGGTTCGGTTCGCCGAGGCGTTCGATGTGGCGGTCGATGCGCGCCATCACTTCGTGCGCGAGGGATTGGGAGGTGCTGACCAGCCAGGCGGGGGAGTCGGGGCCGTGCTCAGCCTGGCTGACGAGGTCGCAAGCGACCAGCTCCGGGTCGGCATCCGCGTCGGCGATGACCAGGATCTCGGTCGGGCCCGCGAAGAGATCGATGCCCACACGACCGAAGAGCACCCGTTTCGCCTCCGCCACGAAGCGGTTGCCCGGCCCGACGATGAGGTCCGCGGCATGCCCCGTGAACAGCCCGAAGGCGAGCGCCGCAACGCCCTGAACGCCGCCGAGCGCGAGCACGGTGTCCGCCCCGCAGAGATTCGCGGTGTAGAGGATGGCCGGATGCACGCCGCCCTCGCCGCGTGGGGGGGAGCAGGCGATCACGTGTCGCACCCCGGCGACCTTTGCGGTGGTGACGCTCATGATCGCGGAGGCGATGTGGGCGTAGCGCCCGCCCGGGACGTAACAGCCCGCCGTCTCCACCGGGATCAGGCGCTGCCCCGCGACGAGTCCCGGCGAGAGCTCGGTCTCGAACTCCGTGAGGCTCGCACGCTGGGCTTCGGCGAAGCGCCGCACCCGTTCCCATGCGAAACGGATATCGTCGCGGGCCCGCGCGGACAGCTCGTCCCCGGCACGCGCGACGGTCTCCGGGGGCACGACGATTTCGCCGCTCCAGCCGTCCAGCTTTTCGGCGTAGCCGCGCACCGCCTCCTCGCCCCCCGACTCGATCTCATCGAGCATCCCTTCCACTCGCGCTCGCGTATCTGACTCCCCGCTCGTCGGAGTGCGGGTCGCCCGCTTCATCCACTTGACCGCCATATCCACTATTCCTTTCGGTATCGCCCGGGCGATCCTGTCACGTCGCGTACCGCTGAGGGTAGCCGCAAGTGACTTGTACGAATCGGGCCGGCCGAGATGCGGATCGCAAGCTCCCGCGCCGTTCCCGGGGAGGCGGCCTTCATCGGAGGCGGGAGGCGGGTGTGAGCCTCTCCCCGGCTACGTCACCCGGAGCGGGTCAGGGCCACGGTGGACATGCTCGGACCCCGCCTGGAGTCCTTCAAGCTTAATCGACGGGAAACAGGCCGAAGACTGCTGCCCTCTTGCGACTAATCGCCGTAGATGACGCTCGGAAGCCAGAGCGCGATGTCGGGGAAGAACATGATCAGCAGCAGGCCGCAGAGCTGGATGACCATGAACTGCATCATGCCCTTGTAGATGTCCTTGAGATCCCATTGGGGCACCACCCCCTTGAGGAAGTATGCGGATAGCGCCACCGGTGGAGACAGCCATGCGGTCTGCAGGTTGACCGCCACCAGGATCCCGAACCACACCAGGTTGAACCCGAGCTGGTCGATGAGCGGGAGCAGGATGGGGACGATGATGAGCACAATCGGCACCCATTCGAGGGGCCATCCGAGCAGGAAGATGAGCGCCATGATCACGAGGAGGATCATCATCGGCGGCAGGTCGACCTGCAGGAGGAACTCGGTGAGCATGATCGGGGTGCCGAGCCGCGAGAACACCGCACCGAAGAAGTTCGACGCCGCGACCAGAAACAGGATCAGGGTGGAGATCTCCAGAGTCTTCACCAACGCTTCCTGCAGACGTCGCAAGGTGAGCTTGCGGTAGGCGAGAGTGAGCAGCAGGGCGCCGAGGGCGCCGCACCCCGCCCCCTCGGTCGGGGTGGCGAAGCCAAAGAGGATGCTGCCGAGCGCGAATCCGACCAGCGCCGCGGGGGGTACCAGTCCCTTGCAGAACTCCGAGAACACGTGCGCCATGCTCTGCGGGCGTTCCTCCTCCGGCAGGGGCGGTCCCAGCGATGGGTTGAGCTGACAGCGGATCAGCGCGTATCCGGTGTACAGGGCGGCGAGCAGGAAGCCCGGCACCACCGCGGCGGCGAAGAGATCGGTAACGGGAACTTCGAGGATCGGGCCCATCACCACCAGCATGATGCTCGGCGGGATCAGGATTCCCAGCGTGCCCCCCGCGGTGATGGTGCCCGCGGCGAGCTTCACGTCGTACTTCGACCGGTTCATGGTCTTGGCGGCCATGATCCCGAGAATGGTGACCGACGCGCCGACGATGCCGGTGGCCGCGGCGAAGATCGTGGACACGAAGAGCACCGCCACGAAGAGCGCCCCCCGGGTGCGCGAGAGCATGAGCTGCACCGCCTGGAAGAGGCGTTCCATCAGGCCCGCCTGCTCCATGAGGATGCCCATGAAGATGAACAGGGGTACCGCGGCCAGCGTCTGCTCCAGCATCACGTTCGAGAACTGGAAGGTCATCAGGTAGAAGACCAGGTTCCCGAAGCCGAGCCACCCGAACACGAATCCGAGGAAGATGAGCGTGAAGGAGATCGGGAAGCCGACGAAGATCGCGAGCAGCATGACCGCGATCATCACCACGCCGATGATTTCCGGCGTCACGGCCAGCGCCCCTTCCAGGCCGCGTAGAGGCTCTTCAGAGTCTCCGAAACACCTTGAATCATGAGAAACGCGGTGCCGATCGGCAAGACCGTCTTGATCGGCCCCATGTACGGCATCCACGCGGTGTCCATGCCGCGTTCACCGCGTAGCCAGGAAAGTGCCGCGAAATCGGTCGTGGTCCAGAGGAAGACCGCGAGCCCGGGAAAGTAGAGCAGCAGGTAGAGCGCGGCATCGACCCGCCCCTGAGCGCGCACCGACCAGTTGCGGTAGAGAAAGTCGGCGCGGATGTGCACGCCCTTGCACAGCGCGTAGCCGGCGCCCAGCATGAACAGCGCGCCGTAGAGCATGCGGCTTATGTCGTAGGCCCACATCGTCGGCGCCGTGAATGCATAGCGGGCGACGACCTCGTAGACCATGGCGAGGAAGAGCGGCACCGTGATCCAGCATACGGTCCAGCCGACCCAGTGGCTGAACCAGTCGATGCCGGTGATGACGCGTGCCATCCACCGGGGCATGTCGTCCGGGAGGTCACCGGGGCGGCGCGAACGCCGCTCCGCGATGAGCTCGTCGCCGACCTCGAGCTCCGACGGGTCGGGCGCGTGAGCTTCGGATCGCTCGTTCATGGTCGCCGGTTCCGTTGAGTCAGGAAATGTAGCGGGCGGGCCGCGCGGCCCGCCCGCTTCGTCCCGAGTCTCGGGTCGGAGGTTCGTTGAGGAAGATGGCTACTGCTTGGACTTGGCGTAGGCCATGCCGAGGCTCGCATTCGACATCTGGGCTCCGGCCCAGAAGGGCACCGCGACATCGGCGAAGGCGCGTTGGGAATCCCACACTTGCTTGAAGAATGCGTTCTCCTCCGCGTTCTTCTCAAGCGTCGCGCGCGCCGCGTTCATGTACTCGGTGAAGTAGTCGGCCGGCGTGTCGTGAAGCTGCACCCCGTGGTTCTCGGTGAGGTCCTTGAGCGCTTTGCCGTTCTCGTAGATGCGATACCCGAGCGAGCGCATGAGCGATGCATCGGCCGCGATCTCCATCGCCTTTTGCTGGTGCGGGGTAAGCGAGTTCCACACGTCGCCATTGATGTAGATATCGGCGTTGACCACGACCTGGTGAAGTCCCTGCAGGTAGTAGTGCTTGAGGACCTTCTGCAATCCGAACACGCTGTCGGGCTTCGGGCAGCACCACTCGGCCGCGTCGATCACGCCTTTCTCCAGCGCGGGAAGAATGTCGCCGCCGCCCATCGCGACTGCCGCGACCCCGATGTCCTTGTAGGTCTGGCCGGGAATGCCCGGCGGAGTGCGGAAGCGATACTTGCGAAAGTCGTCCATGCTCTCGATGGGCTCCTTGAACCAGCCGAGCGCCTCCGGCCCCACCGGCTGCAACATCAGTCCCTTGACGTTCATCCCCATCTCGGTCCAGAGCTGGTCGTAGAGCTCCTTGCCCCCGCCGTACATGAACCAGGAAATGAAGGCGATGTTGTCGATGCCCACTCCGGCGCCCGCGACCGGAGAGCCGAAGAGCATCGCGGCGGGATGGTAGCCGGACCAGTAGTGCGTCCAGGCGAAGCCGCCTTCGACCAGACCCTTGTCGACGGCCTCCAGAGTCTCCTTGACCCCCACCACCGCGCCGGCGGGCAACACCTGTATTTCCACCTCGCCGTTGGTCAGCGCGCTCACGTTGGCCCCGAAGTCGTTCAACATCTGCACTTCGTCGGCCTTGGAGGGAATCACCGACTGGACCCGGATGACCGTCTGGGCCTGGGTTACACCGCCCACGAGCACGGTGGTTGCGAGCACCGCGGCGGCGCCCGGAATGAACCATTGCTTTCGCATCGTTATTGCTCCTGTGAATGCCTGTAGTGAGTTTGCAATGTGCTTCACCCGCCGCCGCCCGGGAATCCCGAGGATCGCCCCGGAATAGCCGAAGGGACGTCCGGCGCCTCGATCGACACGATCGAGACCCCGGCGGGAGACGGCGCTTCCTGGGTGGCGCTCTTGAACGCCGCCCACCATGGTCTCCGGGGGTGTGCCAACCAGCTTTCCTTCTTGTCGTTGCGCAAAGTGCCCCCCAAGTACGGTCGCACGTTGACGGCTACCAGCGGTGGGAGGGGGCGCCATTGCAGCATCCGCCCCTCCAGGTGTCAATCGAAGATCCGGTAGCGGCGCCGGTCCGGCCGCCCGCCCCCTTCGCCACCGCGATGAGCCTGCGCCTTGCGCGGGGCGCGCATGGCGGCCGGCGTTCCCATCTCCTGCGTTGCCGCCTCACGCCCGGGCGCGAGGCGCCTTTTGTGCGCAGGAGGCCTTCATCTCGCGCAATCCTGTTGCCGGCTCGCACCCGGGCGCGCACCTCCCGTCCCGGTGCCGCGAGAGCGTATGATTCCGCGGAGCAAGGACCGATCTGGTTTTCGGATGAGCGACTCCTACGATCTCGTTCTGCGCGGCGGCTGCGTATTCACTCCCTCGGGCGAGATCCCGGCCGATGTGGGAGTGCGCGACGGGCGCATCGCCGCCATCGGCGATCTCGGGGGCATCGACGCCTCTCACACCCTGCCCTGCCGGCACCTGCACGTGTTGCCGGGAGTCATCGACACCCAGGTCCACTTCCGGGAACCGGGGGCGGAGCACAAGGAAGACCTCGAAAGCGGCAGCGCATCGGCGGTGGCGGGCGGAGTCACCGCGGTGTTCGAGATGCCCAACACCAACCCGCTCACCGCCACCGTGGAGGCGCTGAACGACAAGCTGCGCCGGGCGCGGGGACGCATGTGGTGCGACCATGCCTTTTTCGTCGGCGCCACCGGTGACAACGCGAAGGCCCTGGCCAGCCTCGAAGTGCGGCCCGGGTGTTGCGGGGTCAAGGTCTTCATGGGGTCGAGCACCGGCGACCTCCTCGTGCCGGACGACGAGGGCGTTGCGGCGGTGCTCGCAAGCGGCCGGCGCCGGGTCGCGGTGCACGCCGAGGACGAAGCGCGCATGCGCGAGCGACGCCATCTCGTCGACGGTGGAGCCCCGGTCGCCATGCACCCGCAGTGGCGCGATGTCGAGACCGCGTTCCGGGCCACGCGCCGCCTGGTGGCGCTCGCCGAGCGTCATGCGCGACCGGTGCACGTCCTTCACGTCACCACCCGCGACGAGATGCGCTTCCTGGCGGAGCACCGGCGGCTGGTCACGGTCGAGACCACTCCACAGCACCTGACGCTCGCCGCCCCGGAATGCTACGAGCGCCTCGGCGCCCTCGCGCAGATGAATCCGCCGATCCGCGATGCGAGCCACCGCGAGGGCCTGTGGGAGGCGGTGCGGTGCGGCGTGGTCGATGTGATCGGATCCGATCACGCTCCCCACACCCGGGAGGAAAAGGCAACGCCCTACCCCGGGAGCCCGAGCGGCATGGGCGGCGTGCAGACCCTCGTCCCGCTCCTGCTCGAACACGTCCATCAGGGACGCATGAGCCTCGCGCGCTTCGTCGATCTGACGTCCGCGGGCGCGGCGCGCATCTACGACATCGCGGGCAAGGGCCGCATCGCGCTCGGCTACGACGCGGACTTCACGGTGGTGGACCTGGGGGCGGAGCGCACCATCGAGAACCGGTGGATTCGCAGCCGGTCCGGGTGGACCCCCTTCGACGGAATGCGGGTCCGGGGCTGGCCGTGCGCGACCATCGTACGCGGCCAGGTCGTGATGCGCGACGACGAGCTGCTCGGAGCTCCCGCGGGCGAGCCGATCGCGTTCTGGGACTGTCACCCTCCGCCGTCCGACAAGTGATGACCGTTTACATGTCGGCGGTGCGGAGACCACCCGCGATGTTCTCCCGATTCGCGCCGCGAAGAGGCGCGGATGCCGGCAGGGACGCGGGCGTTTGCGAAGCGGGATGCGCAGGCGTAACCGTAATCAACATCGAGAATCCCGATTCGCGTCCGCCACCACCGATGCCGGCGGCAAGTACGCGCCCGCAGGCTTGACCCGGCGAGTTGTTGCGACCAGGACCGAAGCGTCCCATTCCCTTCCGAAGATGGAAATCGATCACATCATCGAAACCTTCGCGTTCTTCGACGACTGGGAGGATCGGTACCGCTACATCATCGAGCTCGGACGAGATCTGGAGGGACTGAACGAGAGCGACAAGACGGAGGCGAACCGGGTTCAGGGCTGCGTGAGCAACGTCTGGATGGTGACCAGTGTGCGGGACGGCGATCCGGTGCGGCTCGAGTTCCGCGCCGACAGCGACGCCCACATCGTGCGGGGCCTGGTGGCGATTCTGCTTTCCGTCTACTCCGGCCGCTCTGCGGACCAGATTCTCTCCGTGGACATCCAGGCTCTGTTCGAAGAACTCGATCTCGGCTCGCATCTCAGCCCGAGTCGCAGCAACGGCTTCTTTTCCATGGTCGAGCGCATCAGGGGCACCGCCCGTGACTGCGCGCGGGGTGCGCCCGCGGTCTGAGGCCGTGCCGCGCGCCACGAATGCGCCACGCTGGAGGCGCCGCCGGTACCTTCAGCGGCGATCCGTGTAGTTGTGCTCCAGGCGTTCGCGGCGTTCCTGGGCCTCCAGGCACAAAGTCGCGATGGGGCGCGCCTCCAGCCGTTCGATGCCGATGGGCTCACCGGTCTCGTCGCAAAACCCGTAGCTCTCCTCGTCGATGCGCTTCAGCGCCTCGCCGATCTTGTTGAGCAGCTTGCGGTAGCGATCGCGGGTACGCAGCTCGAAGTTGATCTCCGTTTCACGGCTCGCACGCTCGGCGTCATCGCTCACGTCGCGCGCGGCCTCTCTCATCTGATCGATGGTGTGCTGGGACTCCTCAAGCAGTTCCTCGCGCCAGCCAAGCAGCTTCTGGCGAAAGTACTCCAGTTGCTTCGGATTCATGTAACGCTCGCGCTTGGCGGGCTTGTAACCCTTTGGCAGCTTGACTCTTTCGGACATTTTTCTCGTACCGAATCGCAACGGTTCAGAATGAGGAAGCGCGCAAATTTACCTTACCGGAGTGGCGGGTCAAGCCTCGGTGAGGTCATTCGCGGTGGAAACGCAAGCGCGATTTCGCTAGATCGAAAGCCCTCGATCGGGACATCGGACAGAGAAGCGGCGGCTCGCGACTGCCCGCCGCATTCGGCACGACCCCATACCGCACGATGCGCGTTCACGGCCCTTGACCCGGAAAACAAGCCACTGGCGCCTGGCTCCGGACCGGCCCGATAATGCGCCTCGGGCGGCCGCGGAGACAACGATGACGGAATTTTCGTACGAACGGGGACGATTGGATCTGCCCTTCGTGGGCCATTGCACTTTCGCCAAGTCCCCCATCTGCACCGACTGGGATGCGATAGACGCCGATGTCGCGGTGCTCGGCGTTCCCAACGACATGGGCACGCAGTGGCGTTCCGGCGCGCGCTTCGGGCCTCGCGGAATCCGGGAGGCGTCGACACTCTTCTCCTTCGGACACGGAGGCGCATACGACTTCGAGCGCGACACCCTCTACTTGACGGCGGAGGAAGTGCGCATGGTCGATGTGGGCGATGCCGACATCGTGCACACCGACATGGAAAAGAGCCATGCCAACACCGAGACGGCGGTGCGTCGTATCCTGGCGGCGGGGGCGATGCCGGTGGTGCTCGGCGGCGATCACTCGGTGCACGCCCCGGTGATGGCGGCCTTCGAGGACCACGGCCCGCTGCACATCGTGCACTTCGACGCCCATCTCGACTTCGTCGACGAGCGCCACGGGGTGCGCTACGGCCACGGCAACCCGCTGCGGCGCTCCTCCGAGCAGAACCACGTCACCGGCATGACCCAGCTCGGCATTCGCAACGTGTCGTCCTCGAACCGCCTCGACTACGACGCGGCACGTCGGGCGGGTTCGGACATCCTCTCGGTGCGCGACGTCCGGCGGCTCGGGGCGCCGGCGGTGCTGGATCGGATTCCCTCCGGTATCGACTACTACCTGACCATCGACATCGACGGCTTCGACCCCTCCATTGCGCCCGGCACCGGCACCCCGAGTCACGGCGGCTTCCTCTACTACGAGGTGCAGGAGCTCATCGAGGGCATCGCGAAGAAGGGCAACGTGATCGGCATGGACCTGGTGGAGGTCGCCCCGCCCTACGACCCCGCCGGCGTCACCTCGATCCTCGCCGCCCAGCTTCTGATGAACGCGATCGGCTTCATCTTTCACGAAAGGTCGGTACGCAAGAGCGGGACCCTCTGAGCGGCGGCTGACCCCACCCCCAAGAAAAACGCCGCCCTCGCGCCGAGGAGGGTGGAATGCCGATCCGCGTCCGCAGCCGCTGACAGGCGAGGTGTCGCGGCGGGATCAGGACGCCGGCACCGGGTCCCACGAAAGGGGCGCGGAGGAAGGGGTGGATCGCGCGTTCACGTCCGCGCCCCTTCGCCGCCGCACCCGGACGCATCCGCGATCGCGCGCCACACCTTCTCCGGCGTGAGGGGCATATCCACCGTGCCGGCCCCGGCCGATGCGAGCGCGTCGCGCACTGCGCTCAGCACGCAGGGCAGACTGCCCACGGTCCCCGCCTCTCCGGCTCCCTTGACGCCCAGCGGGTTCGTGGGAGTAGGCACGGGGTGAAGTGCGATGTCGCAGAAAGGCACGTCATCGGCCCGCGGCAGCGCGTAGTCCATGAAGGAGGCGGCGAGCGGCTGGGCCTCGGCGTCGAGGAACACTTTCTCCCGCAAGATCTGTCCGAAGCCCTGCACGATCCCCCCCTGGAGCTGGGCGCGCAGGATGCGGGGGTTGAGGACGGTGCCCACGTCTTCGACCACGTGGTAGCTCTCTATCTCCACCGCGCCGGTCTCGGGGTCCACTTCCACTTCGCACAGGTGGCAGCCGTTGGGAAAGGTCGCGGCGGTGGGGGTGAAGCTCGCCCGCGCCGAGAGTCCGGCGTCCTCCCCCGCCGGACGCCGCCGGGGATTGAAGCAGACCCTGACGACATCGCGCAGCGTGACCTTGTGATCGGTACCCCCCACCCGGAAGCTGCCCTCCTCGAACTCGATGTCCTCGGCGGCGGCCTCCAGGAGATCCGCCGCGATCCGACGCCCCTTCTCCACGATGCGCTCGAGCGCCCGATTCAACGCATTGCCGCCGAGCACCGCACTGCGCGAACCGGCGGTGCCGCCACCATAGGCCACGCGGTCGGTGTCTCCCTGCACGTATCGGATCTGCTCGAAGGGAAGACCCAGGCGCTCCGCGACCACCTGGCGGAACACCGTTTCGTGCCCCTGTCCGTGGGAATGGGTGCCGAGCGATACGGTGGCGGTAGCGTCCGAATCCATGCGTACCTCCGCGCTTTCGTCGCTCACCCCGGCGGACTGTTCGACGGTGTACGCGATTCCGAGACCACGCAGACGACCGGCGGCGCGGGAGCGGGCGCGGCGCGTCTCGAATTCGGGGAAACGCGCACTCGCAAGCGCCCGGTCGAGCACCGCGGGAAAGTCTCCGGAGTCGTAGCGATAGCGCAGGCCGGTCTGGTAGGGGATCTCCCGTGCCTCGATCATGTTGCGCCGCCGGAGCCCGGCGCGGTCCATCCCGAGCTCCCGGGCCGCCAGATCGATGACGTGTTCCACGGACACCGCCGCCTCCGGGCGCCCCGCTCCGCGATAGGGACCCACTGGCGCGGTGGTGGTGAACACGCCGTCGACCTCGGCGCAAATCACCGGGGTGCGGTAGGGCCCCGCGAGACCGCCGAGGTTGATGAAGGCGGGGTAGCCTCCAAAGCCGGTGAGGTAGGCTCCGAGCGCGGCGAGGCAGCGCATGCGCAGCGCCAGGAAGGCGCCCTCGGCGTCGAGACCCAGCTCGACTTCCACGAGCAAGTCGCGGGCCTGGTCGTCGGTGAGGAAGGTCTCGCCCCGCTCTGCGATCCACTTCACGGGACGGCCGAGACGCCGGGCCGCCCAAAGTACCAGCGCGGTCTCCGGAAACACCGTCGCGCGCAGTCCGAAGCCACCGCCGAGATCCGGGCTCACCACCCGGACCCGGGTCTCCGGCACCCGGAGTACGTCTTGCGCGAGACTCGTGCGGATCGCGTGAGGCGCCTGCGAGCCTTCGTGGAGCACGTAGCGGCCCTCGACGGCATCGTAGTAACCGATAGCCGCGCGCGGCTCCATGGGACTCGGGCACACCCGGCTTACCTCGAGACGGCTTCGCACCACGCGCGCGGCGCCCGCGAGTGCGCGTGCGGCCCTCTCGTGGTCGCCCACCCGCATCCGGAAGCTCACGTTGTCCGCACACTCGTCCCAGAGCGCGGGGGCTCCGGGAGCGGTGGCCACGGCGAGCGTGGGTATGCCCGGCAGGGTCTCGTACTCCACCTCCACCCGCTCCGCCGCGTCCCTGGCCTGGAGCACAGTCTCCGCCACCACGAACGCGACCGGATCCCCGACGAAGGCGACTTTGCCTTCGGCCAGCGCCGGGCGTGGCGGCGTGTAGACCGGTGAGCCGTCCGGGCGAGTGAGATCCGAAGCGGCGAGCAGGTTCGGAAGACCCCCGACCCCGTCCGCGGCCAGATCGCTCGCGGTGAACACCCCGAGCACCCCGGGCGAGCGAATCGCCCGCACGGTGTCGATCGAGAGGACACGCGCGTGCGCCCAGGGCGAGCGCACGACGAAGGCCCGCGCCTGGCCGGGAAGGTCGATGTCGTCGGTATAGCGTCCCTCGCCGCGCAGGAGCCTCCGATCCTCCACCCGGGGGACGGGCTGCCCGATGCCAAACTTCACCGTGGGTTCCACACCGGCGGCCAAGGCCTCATTTCGCACCCCGCATCCTCGGCCGGAGAAGACGGTGGAACTCGCCGTTCTCAGGCGAGCGCCGGGATCCGCGACTCCCTGGCCGTGGCGAACCTCGGCATGACCTCCTCTGCGAACAGGCGCAGGCTGCGCGTGACCTGCTCATAGGACAGAAGAGGGATGTTGAGGAAGAGGGCCACGTGTTCGCAGCGGAGATCGTTGTGGAGGCGCTCGATCTGCGCCGCCACGCTGTCCGGGGTCCCGACGAGCAGCAGGCCGTGCTTCACCTGGAACTCGAAGAAATCCAGATCGAAGTCGCCCTCCTCCCATTCGTCTTCCGTGACCATGCCCTGTCTGGTCCGGTAGAGGCCGGTCGCCCCCCACTGCCCGAGCAGATTGAAGCCCTGGCGCGCCGCGCTTTCGGCCTCCTCGCGGGTCTCGGCGACGTAGGCGGGACGCATGACCGCCAGCCCCTCGCCGAGCGCACAGGGTCGCCCCTGCACCTCGCTCGCGGTGCCCCGATAGAGCTCCCAGTTCTCGCGCAGCCTCCCCACGGAAAGCGCCTGCGACATGGTGCGAATGCCGCGCCGGGCGGCACGTTCGATGGAGGCGGGCGACTCGGCCATCTGGTAAATCGGGATCGGGTTCTGGTAGGGACGTGGCGCGATCGCCATCCTCACCAGCTCCCCCTCCTCGCTGTGAAAACGTGGGTCGTGCACCATCGGGTTGTCGTACCAGCCCGCGGCGGGAAATCGGTGGAACTCGCCCTGATGGCGGAAGGTCTCCTGGTTGAGGGCGGCGAGCACGACATCCAGGTTCTCCTCGAAGAGGGCCTGGTTGCGGACTCGATCGCGCCGGTCCGCCGCGTGGTGGAACTGCATGCAGGCCCGGCTGTTGATTCCCGGCGCGATGCCGAAGTCGACCCGGCCCTTCGTCATCTGATCGAGAAACGCGATGTCCTCCGCCACCCGCAGGGGGTGCCAGTCGGGCAGGATGATGCCGCACTGGCCAATGCGCAGCCGATCGCTGTAACGCGCCACGTCCGCCCCGAAGAGGATTGGATTCGACCCCGAGCGGTACCACCCGTCCCACGCGAAATGGTGCTCGGCCAACCACACCCCACCGAAGCCGAGCTCGTCGAGGAGCCCGACCGTCTCGTGCATCTCGTCGAAGAGCGTGGGCCACGAGTAGGCTTCTCCGACATGGTAGTAGAGCGTGCTGTCGAAGCGCATCCTCAAGCCCTCTCGCCGTCGTGGACCGGGGCGGCGCCACTCTATGCCAATCGGTGCGAAGGGTCCATCGCGGCGCGAGGGGCCGAAGCGGCGACGGCGCGCCGGTCGAGGTGGGTGCTCCGGCACCGGCAACCGCCGCGATGGTTGGAATACCCGCGCCGGCGCCGCCTGACTCGGGGAATCGGAGGGCTCGGGGAGACGCGAGCCGGCATTGCGCGCTACCATGGCTCGCCCCGCCCCGTCACGATGTGCAACCGGCCGAGCGTCCCGATGCGCCGGGAGATGGAGCATGGGCGAAGCGCCGAGAGAAAGAGAGGCTGCGAACACCCCATGACTACAAGCGGCACTCCCGCTCCCTTGCGCGCGCGGGTCGAGGGAGGCGGCACTCCCGAGATGGAAGACTGGTACCTGCGCTCCGAAACCGGCGTCCTGCGCGACGTGCTGCTCGGTCCGGCGGAGAGCTTCCGCTGGCTGGGTCTGGAGAACGCCGCCTGGTCCTCCCTGGTGCGCGACACGCTCCGCCGGGGCCTGCGCTTCGACAAGCAGCTCGCGATGCGCCAGCACCGGGAGATGGTCGACGCCTACGAGCAGGCCGGCGTCACCTGCCACTACCTGCCCGTCGACGAGAACGTGCCCTACCAGGTCTACGCGCGCGACAGCTCCTTCATGTCGCCCTACGGCGCGGTGATCTGCCAGCTCGCCAATCCCAGGCGTCGCGGCGAGTACGCGGCCGTGCTCCGCTTCTACCTGGAGCATGGCATTCCCGTCTACGACATGGTCTCGGCGGGTAACTTCGAAGGCGGCGACTTCAACATCATCCGCCACGGCACGGCGCTCGTGGGCTACACCGATCACCGCTCGGAACAGGTCGCGGCGGAGCAGGTGGCGGACTGGTTCCGAAGAGAGGGCTGGGAGATCAAGTACGCACCCATCGACCAGTTCTACGTGCACATCGATCTCATGGTCTGCATGCTGAACGAGCACTGCGCCGCAGTGTGCCTGGATACCACGCCGGAGGACATCGTCGAGTGGCTGGGGGCGAACAACATCGAGATCGTGCCCGCCACCTTCAAGGAAACGATGGCGCTCGGGTGCAACGTCGTCGCGCTCGGTCAGGATCGCGTGCTCTCGACCCTCGGCGCCACCGACCTCAACGCCAAGATGCGCGCGGCCGGCTTCACCGTCTATGACCCCGACATGACGATGTACACCTGGGCCGGAGGCGGCGTGCACTGCATGTGCCAGCCGCTGCGCCGCGAGGCGGCCTAACCCGGAAGTTTCACCGATTTCCTACTGCGGACGTCAATCTACTCGTGTTAGCGAGGCGTACTCCCTCAAGCCGCTTCGACGTAGTGTCGGCTACGCCTTCAGCGTCTTTCGGTCCGTGCACCTTACTATCACGGCATCTTGGCGCCCTCGCTACGAAAATCGGTGAAACATCCGGGCTAACCCGCAACTTTCACCGATCTCTCGACTCGCGCACGCCAATGTGATCGCGGTCGCGGGCCTTCCCGCATTGTGCTGCTTCGACCTGGTGTCGGCTTCGACTCGCGCGTCTTTCGGTCCGTGCGCCCCGCTACCATGGCATCGTGGCGCCCGAAGCGACCGAAGTTCGGTGAGACGTGCGGGCCGGGGAGATCTTCAGCCGGGGGGAGGGCGCGGCGCGAATTCGCCCGCGAGCGCGCGGTGCAGGGTATGCGCGAGGTCCTCGTCGTCGAGAGGCTGGCCAGCCATATACTCGATGTAGTCCCTTGGTATGTCCGCCCAGTGCGCTCCGCGATGCTTGCCGAAGGTCGCAACCGGCAGCAGCGCGGGCCGCGCGGAGAGATCCAGCGCCCACTGCCTCGGATCGCCCCCTTCCGGGGCCCGGCCGAGCTCCCTGATGAGCAGCGCCGCGCTCACCAGGGCGTCGCCCGCGGCCCGATGGGGGACGATGCCCGCGTCGCCCGCGAAGTGTTCCGCGACCTCGAGCCCGAGGTAGTAGCGCAGCACCTGGTTGGCGTGGCTCGGAGCCTCCGGCCAGAGATGCCGGGCGAGGCGGAAGGTGCAGATCCAGGGCCGTCGGCTGCCGGTGAAGGCGCGGTCGAAGGCGGCGCGGTGCGCGGCGAAGGGGCCGCTGCTGGCGAGCTCGCCGAGACGCGGGACGAGCTCCCGGAAGCGCGGAGCGCCCGCCACCATCTCGTCGCCGATATGGTGGACGGCGCGCGCCTGCGGGCCGATCGGAACCTCCGGATCCACGAGCGTGTCCAGAGAGAGCGCCTCCACGTGCGGGTGCGGCTCGAGCGCCACCGTGACCGCCGCGACCTCCACGATGCGGTCGACCTCGGGATCGAGCCCCGTGGTTTCGACGTCGATGACGTGGATGTGCGGGCTCACGCCCTGAAGATCCCGTGAGTCCGGCGCATGCGTCTCGCGCCGGGGCGTTGCGCGGAGAGCTCGGGCGGCCCGAGCGACGCCGCCACCCCCGGGCGATTCGCGTGTGCCCCGTACCGCCGCGCCTGCCCGGCGCGCTCAGACACGATTCGAGCGTCGCAGCGTCGCGTCCAGGGCGTCGAGGAACTCGTCGATCTCGGCCTTCGTGTTGTAGTGCACGGGACCGACGCGCAGGGCGCCCCCGGTGTCGGCGATGCCAAGCGCGGCGGCCGGCTCGAGCGCGTAGTAGTACCCGCTCCAGACGAAGATATTGCGGCGCGCGAGCGACTCCTCGAGGAAGGCGGGGGCCACGCCCTCGACGGTAAAGGAGACGGTCGGCACGCGGCGACTCATTGCCTCCCGCTCGCTTATCCCGAGCACGCGCAGTCCCGGGACCCGCGACAGTCCGTCAATGAGATGCTGACCGAGCCGCTGTTCGTGGGCGAAGAGCAGGTCGAGCGCGGCGCGCACGTGTCGCCTCCGGCCATCGAAAGCGCGGTGGGCCGCATCATGTTCCTGTCCCATCGTCTCGCCGATCCAGGCGAAATAGTCCACCGCCGCCGCGGTGCCCGCCAGGCCCTCGTGGCTCAGCGTGCCACTCTCGAAGGCGTCCGGCAGGGCGGCCGGCGCGGGACGGACCCGGTAGGGCTCCAGCCGCTCCAGCACCTCGCGCCTTCCCCACAGAATCCCCTGGTGCGGCCCGAAGAACTTGTAGGCGGAGCACACCAGGAAGTCACAGTCGATGTCCTGTACGTCCATGATGATGTGCGGCGCGGCCTGCACCGCATCCACGTACAGCCACGCCCCGACCTCGTGCGCCATGCGCGCGGCGCCCTTCACATCGTTGATGGTGCCGAGCAGGTTGCTCGCGGCGCCCAGGCACACGAGCCGGGTGCGACTCGTCAGCCGCTTCTCGAGCTCGCCCAAGTCGAACTCGAAGGTTCCGGTGTCGAAGGGCAGCCAGACGACTTCCAACCCGAAATCGCGCGCCATCAGCACCCACGGGTAGACGTTTGCGTCGTGGTCCATGCGCGAGAGGATCACCTCGTCCCCGGCTTGGAAGTATCGGCCCAGCGAGCGCGACAGGTGCAGGGTGAGACTCGTCATGTTCTGGCCGAACATGATCTCGGACGCGGACCGCGCGTTCAGAAAGTCCGCCATCGCCTCTCGCGCCTCCGCGACCACCGCCTCGGAAGTCTGCGAGGTACGAAAGGCGCCACCGAGGTTGGCGTTGCTCTCCACCAGGTAGCCCGCCACCCGTTCGGCCACGGATTGCGGGACCTGGGTGCCGCCCGGGTTGTCGAGGTAGATGCGGGAAAGGCCCTCGTCTCGTATCGACAGGGCGGGGAAGAGGTCGCGGACGGCAAGGGGATCGAAGCTCATGGGCCCGTTCCTCGGAACACTTGCGCGCGAGCCGCGCGGTGCGTAATCAGAAGTTCAGCGATATGTCGCGATGGGAGGCCTGGCACGCCGCCACCTCCTTGGCCTGGTCCGTGGAGAGCCGGCGCTGCATGCGAAGCCCGATGGTGCCGGCAAGCGATTCGTCGTAGCGGCGCAGCGCCTCTCCCAGTCCCGTGTCCGCCGCGCGGCGCCAAGCCACCGACTCCGCGTGCAGCGAGAGCGCTTCGGCGAGCAGGCCGGCCGCCGCCTCGCGGTCGGGCCGATCGCCCTTGAGCGCGCGGCGTGCCTTGGATACACGGCTCTCGATGTCGCCCGCGCCATCGATATCCCCGATCACCGCCTCGACCTCCTTCATGGCCTCCATCGCCGTTTCCGGCTCCTCTTGCGCCGCGATCGCCGGCAACGCCTCGATGCGCGCGCGCAGCACCGCCAGGTCCTCCGCCTGAGCGACCTCGGCCCGCAGCGCCACCAGCGTCTCGTAGGCGCCGTCCACGTTGCGCCGGTACGCCGTGCGCGCCTTTCTTTCCGCCTCGAGCAACGCGACGTACTTCGCGCGGGAGTCCTTCCACTCCGCGGGGAGGGTGGCGGCAAGGGCGCTGCGTTCGCCCTGTGTCGCCGCAATACTTGTCTCGACCGCACGGATGTCGGCGTCATCGCCTGCGCTGCGCTCGAGAAGCGTGCGACGCTTGTCGAGCTCGCGCAGCTCCGCGTCGAACTTTCGGAGCTGCTTCTCGATTCTTCTCACCTCGCGGTGCAGGGGCCGATAGTCCGGCTCGTAGGCGGCGCGCTCGGCTTCCGTGCGGCGCACCTCGTCCACGAGGGCGAAGGTATCGCCCACCTGGTGGAAGTGCTCGTCGAGGCGCTCCCGCCAGTCCTGTGGCAGCGCCGAAAGGTCGAGACCGCGCATGCTCTGCACTGCGCCGAGTAGTTCCGCCCCCCGCTCGTCGTAGATCGTGAACACCCCGTCCTCGATGCAGTGCTGGAGGCGCGGGTTCATCGGCGGCGGCGCGGTCTCCGAGGTGAGGTAGATGCGGTTCGGCAGGTAGTTTACGAGGGCCGGGAAGTAGCCGGCGATGGCCAGACCGGCGAGCTGCAGGACGATGAACGCCACCGCGCCGCGGTAAATCTGCAAGGTGCGCACCGAAGGCGGCGCCACACCGCGCAGGTAGAAGAGCGCGAATCCGAAGGGCGGGGTAAGGAAGGAGGTCTGAATGTTGAGGCCGATCATCACCCCGAGCCAGACCGCGGTGATGTTGGCTCCCGGATCGGCGAGAAGGATGGGCGCGACGATCGGCACCACCACCACCGCGATCTCGATGAAATCGAGAAAGAAGCCGAGCAGGAAGATCACCGCCATCACCACGACGAACTGGGCCCAGAAACCGCCCGGCAGTCCGGTAAGGAATTCCCGCACCAGCTCCTCGCCCCCGAAGGCCCGGAATGCCGAGGTCAGCATCGCCGCCCCGATGAGGATGATGAACACCATCGAGGTGGTCTTCGCGGTATCGATCATCACCCCGCGCAGGGTGTCGTCGATGCGCCAGGCGCGCCATGCGCTCCACGTCACGGCGACGAGCAGGCCGGCCACCGCAACCCCCGCGAGCGCGATTCCGAGCGCATCGCGCTCGTCGCGGATGTTCTTGACATTGAGGTCGAAGACCGACAGCACCGCAATGATGCCGGCGGTGGACACCACGGCGAGGATCGCGGGGTGGTAGGCGCCGCGCTCGCCGGCGCGCAACCGGTAGCCGGCCATGATCATCGCGCCGATCGCGCCGATCGCGCCGGCCTGATTGACGGTGGCGACTCCGAGCACGATGGAGCCGAGCACCGCGAAGATCAAAGTGAGGGGCGGGGCCAGGGAGAGCAGAACCCGCAGCGCAAAACGCCGATCGAAGGCCCCCTCCGTGCGCACCGGCGGCGCGGTCTCGGGACGCAGCAGCGCCGAGATCAGGATGTAGGCCATGTAAAGGCCGACCAGCACCAGTCCCGGCAGCAGGGCCCCCATGAACATGTCGCCCGCGCTCGCCGAGGTGATGTCGAACTGCGAGGGCATCGTGAGCTCGCCGGTCGATTCGCGGTACTCGGCCTTGCGCGCCGCGCTCGCCTGGTCGGCGGCGCTCGAGAGCTGGTCCGCGAGGATGATGAGCACGATGGAGGGTGGGATTATCTGCCCCAGGGTGCCCGCGGCGCATATGGTCCCGGTCGCAAGCGGCTTGGAGTAGTTGTTGCGCAGCATTGCGGGCAGCGAGATGAGCCCCATTGCGATGACGGTCGCGCCCACGATGCCGGTGGTGGCGGCGAGCAGCGCGCCGACGAAGACCACCGAGATGCCGAGCCCGCCCGGCACCGGACCGAAGAGCTGCGCCATGGTCACCAGCAGGTCCTCGGCGATCTTCGAACGCTGGAGCATGATGCCCATGAACACGAAGAGCGGGATCGCGATCAGAGTGTCGCGTTCGACGTCCCAGTAGAGGCTGCGGAAGTTGGTGACCCCCGCGCTCAGCCACTCCACTGGTCCGTCCTGGGCGAAGTACGCGCTCGGGTCGCCCGTGAAGAGCCACCCGCACAGCGCCGCGAGTCCGATGGAGAGAATGGCCGACCCCGGCAGCGCGAAGGCGACCGGAAAGCCCGAGCTCAGCGCCCCGACCATCAGCAGGATCAGAACGGCGAGAAAGAAGAGTTCCATCCGACTTCAGGCCGTCCCGGCCGGCTCCTCTTCCCCGCGCAATTTCGCAATGCTGCTCAACGCATAGCTCATGAACTGCGCCGCCATCGACACCGCGAACACGACGAGGAACCCGGCCATCAGATACTTCACGTACATGCCGAATCCGCTCTGCGAGATCTCGAACGAGAGCAGCGGACTGTTGATGCTGCTGCCCTTGCCCCACATGCCGGTGGCGAGAATCGTCCAGCAAAGCGGAATGCCGAGCACCACCGAGCCGACGAGGTTGGACCAGGCCTGGATGCGCGCGGAGAAGCGCGCGTAGAACACGTCCACCCGCACGTGCCCCTCGTTCACCAGCGCGTAGGCGCTCCCGAGGAGGAAAAGCCCCGCGTACCAGAAGCGCACCAGGTCGCCCATGAACGCCTGCTCATAGGAGAACACGAAGCGCGAGATGACGATCTGGAACTCGGCGAGCACCACCAGGAAGGCGAGCCAGATGAAGTCCAGGCCACGGGTCCACAGCGCGATGAGGAAAGCGAGCCCCATGAGGGGCAAGTGCACATGGGTGCCGCGGTACACCGAACGGCCGAGCTCCCGGCTCAGGTCCTCGCCCACCACCGCGAAGAGCAGGTCTTCCACGCGCAGGAAGGAGATGAGCATGTCGACAAATCCGATGAGCAGCACCGACCAGAACGACGCGCGCACCACGTAGGCGGCGAGCGCGTCGAGGCGGGCGGCGTCCACCCGCAGCGGCTGGCGGGGCGTAAGGAAGGCGTAGAGCGCGAGCGCGGCGACCGGCGCCAGGTAAATGGCCGCCTGCAGCCAGGCCCGGACCGAGGCCCCCGACGCCGAGAGGTCGGCGCCCACTGGCGGGGGCGCGCCCAGCCACTGTGCGAAGAGCGGCAAGGCGCCGGGCCAGCCGCGCCAGAAGATGAGGTAATCGTTGAGTACGAAGGCGAGGGTGATCGCCACCACCGAGAGCGCGAAGACGCGGCTCGCAAGCGCGACCGCGCTTGTGCGAAGCGAGGGCGACGGAACACCGTCGCCGGAACCGGCATTCATCGCCTGCGCCACGGCGCCGCGGCGGCGGGGGAGCCCGCCGCCGCGATGTCTTTGGCCTCAAGCCGCACGAAGCGCGGCGAGAAGGATGCTAAAGCCCGAGCACCCGGTTGCGCTGGCGCATGTACTCCTGATCGGAGACCTTCGCCCAGCCGCCGACCTCGGCCCGCGCTTTTGCGAAGCTCGCGTGGATGCGCGCGGCCAGGTCGCTGTGGGCCTGCGTTTCCTCGAAGACCTCCTCCGCCGCCTCGCCGAAGCTGTCGTAGATCTCGTCGCTGAAGACGCGAAGCTCCACCCCCTGCTCGCTGATGAGCTTGGCCAGGTGCTCGCCGTTCTTGGCGTTGTACTCGGCCATCATGATGTCGTTCTCGGCCGAGGCCGCCGCCTCGATGGTGAGCTGATCGGAGCGTGACAGCCCCTCCCAGAAGGACTTGTTGAGCCCGAAGGAGAGCATCGAGCCCGGCTCGTGCATGCCGGGATAGTAGTAGTACTTGGCAGCTTCGTAGAACTTCATGAAGCTGTCGTTCCAGGGCCCGACCCACTCGGTGGCGTCGATGGCGCCGGAGACGAGGTTCTCGTAGATCTGGCCGCCCGGCAGCGAGACCGGGGAGGCGCCGAGCTTCGCCATCACGTCGCCCCCGAGACCGGGAATGCGCATCTTGAGTCCCTTGAGATCATTGGCGGTGTCGATCTCCTTGCGGAACCACCCCCCCATCTGCACCCCGGTATTGCCGGCCATCAGGCACTTGAGATCGAAATCCGAGGCGAGCTCGTCCCACAGCTCCTGGCCGCCGCCCCAGCGGATCCAGGCGTTAATCTCGGTGTAGGTCAGGCCGAAGGGCACCGCGGTGAAGTAGGCCCACCCGGGGTGTTTGCCCTTCCAGTAGTAGTCTGCCGCGTGATAGGCCTGGGCGTTGCCGGACGCGACCTCGTCGAAGGAGTCGAAGGGCTTGACGCGCTCACCCGCGGCGAAGTACTCGACCTGGATGCGCCCGTCGCTCATGTCGGAGAGACGCTGGGCGAGGCGCTGAGCGCCGGTCCCGAGACCCGGAAAGTCCCGTGGCCACGTCGTCACCATGGCGATCTCGACGCGCTCCTTCGCCACCGCGGCGGCCTCCGCCGCCTTCTGGTTTGCCGCTTCCGTCGCGGCTTTGGCTTCCTCGAGTTCCGCCTTGAGGCGCTCGATCTCCGCCTTGTCCTGCTGACCGCAGCCGGCAAGCGTCAGGGCCGCCGCCGCGGTCGCTCCAACCGCGCCGCCCTTTATCAGGTCTCGACGTTTCATGGTTTCTTCCATCCTGCTCAGGTGCTGATTTGCGCATTGCGCGAAGTACGGCGCAAGCGAGTCCGGACTCCCCCTGCCGCTCGCGCGTGTAAGCCGCAATATACTTCAGAAGCAGGGGGGAGACACCATTGCCGTCAGATGCGCGCCCAACGCCGTGAAACGGGGCGGGCGGATGCGGGGCCTGCGAGTCGCTCGGAAACAGATCACGTGGACGGAGGCTTCATCAAGAGCACGCTCCTGCCACTCCTGCTCGTGGCGGCGGTGGTGTATGTCGGACTCTGCGCCTTTCTCTACCTCTTCCAGGAACGCCTCATCTTCCACCGCCAACCGCTGCCGGAGGGTGTGCGGCAAGCTGTCGCCGCCCTGCCCGACACCGAGGCGCTCGAAATCGAGGCCGCGGACGGAACCCGTCTCCAGGGCTGGTTGCGGCACCACGAAAGTTCCGGTCGCCGGGGACTCGTCATCTGTTTCGGCGGCAATGCCGAGGAGGTCTCCAGGAGGATTTTCGACGCGGGAGAGTTCGCGCCCTGGTCCCTCGCGACGTTCAACTACCGTGGTTACGGGGGAAGCGAGGGCGATCCGGGCGAGCGAGCGCTCGTTTCCGACGCCCTCGCCATCCACCAGCATCTCGCGGGGCGCGACGACATCGACCCCGAACGCATCGTCGTGCTGGGGCAGAGCCTGGGCGCCGGAGTGGCGGTGGCGCTCGCGGCCCGAAGACCAGTGCGCGCGCTCATCCTCGTTTCGCCCTTCGACAGCCTCGCCCGTATCGCCGCAAAGACCTATCCCTTCGCGCCGGTCGGGGCGATGCTGCGCCATCCCTTCGACTCGATCGCGCTCGCCCCCCGGATTGGCGTACCGGTACTGGTGCTCGCGGGGGAACGAGATCAGCTCATTCCTCCCGCCCACTCGCGCCGCCTCGCGGACGCTTGGGCGGGAGCGCGACGCTTCGAGCTCCTTCCGGGCGCCGGCCACAACGACATCCACATGGCGCCCCGTTACTGGCCGGCAATGCGCGAATTCCTCGCGTCCCTCTCTCCCGCGACCTGACCCGGACCCTCCACCGATTTTCGGTCGCTTCGCAAGCGCGGTTGCGCCACGCCGCGACAAGGGCTACCGCTTGCGGCGCCAGCACTGGTCCCAGTAGTCGTACCCGACCAGCGCCAGCACCGTGACCGTGATCACGGTGAAGGGAAGGCCGCCCCAGAAACCGGCGAATCCGGTCGAGATGCTGTGGGCGAGACCGAGCACGAAGCATGCGAGCATGACGAATCCGACCAGACCCGTGATGATCGCCACGACCGGTGATGGCATCGTCTCCCTCCGGTTTTCAGTCCCGGGACTGCTCGCCGCGGATCCGCGCAAGCAGCCACGCCGTGCTGCGCAGGAGCCGGTCATCGCCTTCGGCGGAACCGACAAGCTGCACGCCGATCGGCAACCCCGTTTCTCCCTGGAGCAAGGGTACGCACAGTGAGGGCAGTGCGCAAAGTGCGAAGACCCGAGAGGGGACGTGATCGCCGGGTCCCGACTCGAGCAACGGGGCCTCACCGTCCGCCGCCGGGGCGATGACCGCGTCGTAGTGGTGGAAGAAATCGGAGAAGTACTCCCGCGCCCCTTTCATCTCCGAGAGCGCCGTCCGGTAACCCTCCGCCGCGGGCGCGGAGCCTCGTCGCGCCATCTCCGGCAACGAGGGACTCGATCGCTCATCGTGCGCCCGGCCCCCGCTCGCCGCTTCATGCTCCTCGATGATCCGGTGCGCCGCCGGCAAGCGTGCGAACCATGCCGGTGCGGGCAGTCGCACGACGTGCTCTCCCAGAGTGTCACGCAGCTCCTCGAACCCCGCCTCCACCGCCGCGGACAGGCGCGTGTCGCCGGGCATGTCCAGCCATATGAAGTCGGGCTCCACGGGAGGCGTCGACCGCAAGCCCTCGCGCATCCGCGGGCGGGGGCGCAGACCACTCGCCTCGTCCGCCGCGTCGTAGCCGCCGAGCACGTCCGCGGCCAGGGCCACATCCTCCAGATCCCGGCCGAAGACCCCGACCTGATCGAGGGTCGGAGACACGCCGCGCGCACCGCGCCGGGAGATGATGCCGCGGGTCGGCCTGAAGCCGAAGACGCCGCAAAACGAGGCGGAAACCACCACCCCTCCTCTCGGCTCGCAGGTGACCGCGAGCGGGACCTGACACACCCCCACCGCCGCCGCGCCGCCGCCGAGCTCACCGGCGCTTCGCGGCGCATCGCACGGACTGGTCGCGGGGCTACGCGGCGCAAGAGCGCCCGCGCCCGCGCGGGTGGCCCGGATGACCACCGCACCGGCCTCCTTCAGCCGCTCCACCACCGCCGGCAACGCGTCCCCGGTCGAGATCCCGGAGGCAGTCGGGTCCCCCTTCGCGGGCATGCCCGGGGCGCCGAAGAGCTCGTCCACGGCCACCGGCACTCCGTGCAGGGCGCCGAGCGGCAGGCCCCGTTGCCGAAGCGAGTCCATCTCCTTCGCCTGGCCGAGGACCGCGTCCCGATCGACCCGCGTCCACGCCCGCACCTCGGGGTCTGTCCGCTCGATGTGCTCCAGGCAGGCGCCGGTCAGCTCGAGCGAGGTGAGCGCACCCGCCCGGATCCGCTCGACCGCCTCCACCGCCCGCATCCCGACGACTGACCGGGCGGAGCCGCTCATGGACGTGGGCAGGCGCGCTGGCGCGAGGACGCGAGGCGGGGGCGCGTGCCTCGGCGCTCAGGGAACGTAGGGACCGAAGAGCGCATCGGGCAGCCAGAGCGCTATCTGGGGGTACATGTACATGAGGAACATGCAGAAGATGACGATCGCCAGGTAGGGCATGATCCCCTTGAAGATCTGGATCAGCTCGATCTGGCCGCGCAGCACCCCCTTCAAGTAGTACGCCGACATCGCCATGGGCGGCGTCAGGAAGGAAGTCTGGAGATTGAGCGCGATCAGCATCGCGAAGAAGTAGGGATTGACGCCGAAGGTGTCCAGCATCGGCAGGAAAATCGGCACGAATATGATCAGGATCTCCGACCACTCCAGCGGCCAGCCGAGAACGAAGATGATGAGCTGCACCATGATCAGGAACTGCCACGGCGCGAGCTCCATCGACAGCACCCAGTGCTCGATCACATCGTGCCCGCCGAGGTAGGAGAACACCGACGCGAAGGTCCACGAACCGACGAAGAGCCAGCACACCATGGCCGTCGCCTTGGCGGTCAGGTAGATGGACTCCTTGAGCTTCGTCCACGTCAGGGAGCGGTACAGGACGGCGAGGACCAGCCCGCCGAGCGCCCCCATTGCCGCCGCTTCGGCCGGGGTCGCAAGCCCCCCGAGTATCGACCCGAGCACCAGCAGTATGAGCACGGTCAGGGGCACGAACGAGGTAAGGAGCTCCAGATAGATCCGGCCGACGCTGGGGGCGTTGTCCATGTTCGGCTTTGGTGCAATCGACGGGGTGATAATCACCCGGACCACGACGTAGACGATGTAGAAGCCGGCCAGCATCAGCCCCGGAAACACGGCCGCCGCATAGAGGCGCAGGGGAGACAGCTCCGCGATCGCCGCATACACGATCAGCATGATCGACGGCGGGATGAGGATGCCCAGAGTGCCGCCCGCGCAGATAACGCCGGAAGCGAAGTCCTTGCGGTAGTTGACCGCGGCCATGGCCGGGAAGGCGAGCAACCCCATCAGGGTCACCACCGCGCCGACGATGCCGCTCGCGGTGGAGAACACCGCGCAAGTGACGAGTGCGGCGACCGCCATCGAGCCGGGCAGGTTGCGGGCCGCGAGCTGCAGCGAGTAGAAGAGGCGGTTGACGATGTTCGCGCGCTCCACCACGTATCCCATGAACAGGAAAAGCGGCACCGCCACCAGGGTGTCGTTCTCCATCACCGAGTAGGTGTTCTGGTTGAGGAGATAGAAGATCTGGTTGTTGAACGCGTCGGCAATCGTCTGGATGGAGCCCGCCTGGTAGTAGGCGTAGTAGCCAAAGCCCACCCCCATCGCGATCAACGTGAAGGCGATCGGGAAGCCGAGCAGCACCAGGACGATGAACATCGTCAGCATCAGGATGGCGACTTCGGGATTCGTCATGGTCCTTCGCCGTTGCGGATAGCGGCGCCGCGCGGGCCGCGAGCGTCGAAAATCATCTGCGGGCCGCCGTCGCCGCGTCTTCGGCGAGCGCTTCCCCGGTCTCCCGTACGTCCTCCAGCCGTTCCAGCCAGACGGCGCTTCGCATTGCTTTCCAGCAACGCAGGATCTCGGCGATGCCCTGCAGGATGAGCAGAGCGCCGGCGAGAGGGATGAGGGTCTTGAAGAAGTAGATCTGGATGCGCGCGGGGCTGTTCCAGCTCACCTCCTGGTAGCGCCAGGAATCGGCGGCAATCTCCCATCCGTACCAGAACAGCGCGAGCATGCCGGGAAAGAAGAAGAGCAGGTAGAGGGTGAAGTCGATACGCGCCTGCCACCGTACCGGCATCAGGCGGTAGAGCACGTCCCCGCGTACGTGACTGTCCTGGGCGAGTGCGTAGGGGCCGGCCATGAGAAAGAGGGCCCCGTACATCTGCACCATCATGTCGAACACCCACACCGTGGGGGCGTTGAGCACGTAACGCATGAACACTTCGTACGACACCGAGAAAGTCAGGATGAGAATGCACCAGCCGAAGGCGCGACCGATCCAGATGCTCGTGCTCTCAATCGCGTAAATCAGCGCTTTCAATGCCTGCTCTCCGCGGGGCCGAACGAGACGGGAGCCGCCGAAGCGGCTCCCGTGCGACAGTGCCTGCGTGGATGAGGAAGACTCAGCCGAAGTAGTGTTCGTACGCCAGCTTGTAATCCGGCTGGTTGAGGTTGAGGTAGTTCATGACCTCCTTGGCGTACGTCTTCTGCGAGGCCACCACTTTCGCAAAGAAATCGTCCTCGGCGGAGATGCGGTCGATGACCTTGTCCCACGCCTCGAGCTGCGCGCTCATCACCGAATCGGGCGTGCGGTAGACGTTGACTCCCTGCGCCCGCAGCTTCTCGAGATCCTCGGAATAGCGCTTGGTGTTGTGCCAGTAGAAGTTGGAATTCTCCGCCTCGGAGGCGTATTTGAGCACCGCTCTCAGCTCCTCCGGCAAGGCGTCGTACTTGCTCTTGTTGAACGTCACCTCGAAGAACTCCTGCGACTGGTGGAAGCTCGCGAGGTGGTAGTGCTTGGACACGTCCTGCATGCCGAAGTCCCGGTCCGAGGTCGGGTTGTTGAACTCGGCCGCGTCGATGAGTCCCGACTTCATGGCCGGCTGGATCTCGCCTCCGGGAAGCTGGACGACCGACATGCCCATTTCCAGCAACACGTCGGCGGCGAGACCGACGGTGCGGTACTTGAGGCCGTTCATCTGGCTCGCGTCGGTGATCTGTTCCTTGAACCAGCCGAGCGGCTGCGCCGGCATCGGGCTGTTGAAGAAGCTCACCACGTTGAGGCCGAGATTGGCCATCAACTCGTCGAAGAGCTCCTGGCCGCCTCCGTAGTAGACCCAGCCGAGCACCTCCTGGCTGGACCAGCCGAAGCAGGGGCCCGTGCCGAAGAGCGAGGCGGCCTTCGACTTCGAGTACCAGTAAGCGGGGACATAGTGGGCGGCATCGAGCACGCCGCGGTGCACCGCGTCCTGCATCTGGCTGGTCTTCACGACAGAGTTGACCGCGAGCAGATCGATCTTGAGGTCCTTGCCGGCCATCGCATGGACCCGGTCGACATAGGACTTGGCGTTCTCGAGAAAGATGCCGCCGCCCCACGCGGCCTGCATCTTGAGCACCGTGGGCTCCGCGCGTACGACCGCGGGCGCGGCGACCGCGCCGGCGGCGACGGTCGTCGCCGCCACGCCCTTGAGGAACTTCCTTCTGGAGGGATTTCGATTCATCGTTCGTCTCCTGGTGGTAGGGGAAAAGGGTCCAGAACGGGGCGAAACAGAATACGGGCACGGCTTGAGCGGGCGCAACCGCGACGATGCGCTTGCGCGTTTTCCGGCCCCTGCAACCCACGGCTCGACATCCTGGCGCCCGTCCTTCTCGAGTTGCGGCGAAGCATAGCGGCTACTCGTCGAGACCCCTCGCCCGACGCACCATCTCGCCCCAATTCGCACCGCGCATCCTTTTCCAGTCCTCGCGGTCGTCGCGCACTTCAGGCAGTGGTCGCATGGCCGCCCGATTGGCAGGATCTTGCTCCCACTCGAGACGCCGCAGGTACTTGAGCCACGTTTTCTCGTAAACCGTCTCGGGTTCGCGGCGTCCGTCGGCGACCTCCACGAAACGCCGCCCGGCGGCGGAGACTGGCGGCTGCCGGCCTGCGGCCAAGCGTTCGAGTCGCCTACCGTGGCGTTCGAGGATCCCGATCTCGGTCTCGGAGAAGATCGCTCGCGAGCAGCGGATTACGAAGATATCTGACGGCATCTGTGATGTCGCGAAAACATCTCGCCACCACGGCTCACCCGTGGTGGTCAACGTGGCGCAAGGCCCGCTGCCGTTGACTGATGGATTGCATGGCGCGCCCGGAGAGATTCGAACTCCCGACCGCCTGGTTCGTAGCCAGGTACTCTATCCAGCTGAGCTACGGGCGCTTGAGGGCGCGGATTGTACACCTGTGCGCAGACCGGTGCCGAACGCCGCGGAACTTGAAGCCGCGGGCCCGCCATAGAAACACCGGCCGCGAGGGGCCGGGGCGGCGGCTAATCGAGTGGGAACTTCCCGTTGCCCTTCATTTGCCGCCACATGAAGCGTAGCGCTTCGTTCTGGCGCGCAAGGGTTGCGTCCTGGCGCTTGAGGGTTGCGTCCTGGCGGTCAAGGCGAGCGGTTACGTCGGCGCGCATGGTTCGCATTTCTTCCCGAACCTTTTGGCCATCGGCGCGCGTCGAACGCATTTCGTCCCGTATTTCCCGGCAGGCTTCGGCCGCGCCTTGCCTGACCGCATCCGCGAAACAGCGTTGCAGTGCATCCGCAAGATCTTCTATCGGTTTGGGCATCGTCTCCTCCTTGTGAGTGCCGCGCCGCTTGGGGCCATCCCGGCGCGCCCGCGGTGTCCGCTTCAATCCGTGGCAACCCGAGGCATTCCCAGGTCCTTGTGGTGCAAACCGGGTAATATGAGCTCGGGTAGACTGCAAAAAAACCTTATCAAACCGTGACTTACGCTTTGGAGTTGGCGGAGAGGGAGGGATTCGAACCCTCGATGGGGTTTAAGCCCATACTCCCTTAGCAGGGGAGCGCCTTCAGCCGCTCGGCCACCTCTCCTCGAAGTCGGGTGAGAGCATACCCGACCCGCTCCGAAGCGAAAAGCGAACGGCGCGTTGCGGCGCCCCCGGGTCCGGATGTCGCGGTGAGATTCGCGGCCGGCGCGGATCGCTGCGAAGTCCAGGTTGGCCGCCCTGCTTCCCCGATCTCGTCGCTCGCGGCCGCGAGTGTGTTCACCCTTGCGGGCCAACCTCGCTCCAGGGACTTCGCTCTCGGGTCGGCTACGCCTTCAACGCCCGCTTCAAGTCCGTGGGGCCCTCGCTACCACGTCCCCGGGCGCGCTCGCGGCGAAGCTCGGGAAAACGCGGGGGCTACTCGACGGGCGACGGGGAATCGTCGCCGGAAGGCGGCGTGTCCTTCTCGGCCTGGATGCGCTCGTAGATCTCCTCCCGGTGCACGGACACGTCCTTGGGAGCATTCACACCGATTCGCACCTGATTTCCTTTGACCCCGAGCACGGTGACTGCGACCTCGTCCCCGATCATCAGGGACTCGCCCACTCTCCTGGTCAAAATCAGCATTGCCGGCTCCTTGCGCCTCAGGCGCGGCCTGCGTGAATTTCAGCGACTGTCGACCTGCCCCTTTCTCCGTCGTCCTCTTCGAGCCGGAACTCTGCGTGCAGGGCGCGCACCGCAAGCTCGAGATAGCGCTCGTCCGTAACCACGGAGATCTTTATCTCCGACGTGGAGATCATCTGGATATTGATGCCTTCCTCGGCCAGAGCCCGGAACATGCGGCTGGCAATGCCGGCATGGGAACGCATGCCCACGCCCACCAGCGAGATCTTAACAATCCGGTCGTCGCCGATCACTTGTCGCGCGCTCATGTCCCCGGACTCCGCGCGCAGGATCTCCATGGCCTTGCGGAAGTCGCCGCGATGGACGGTGAAGGTCATGTCGGTGGTGCCGTCGTGGCCCACGTTCTGCACGATCATGTCCACTTCGATGTTGGCGTCGGAGATGGGTCCGAGAGTGCGATACGCGATCCCGGGCTTGTCGGGCACTCCGAGCACGGTGAGCTTGGCCTCGTCGCGGCTGTACGCAACCCCCGAGATGAGCGGCTGCTCCATGGATTCGTCTTCAGGCATGATGAGAGTGCCCTCCCCCTCTTCGAACGAAGACAGGACGCGGAGTCTGACGTTGTACTTGCTGGCGAACTCGACCGAACGAAGCTGCAACACTTTGGCGCCGCCACCCGCGAGCTCGAGCATCTCCTCGTAGGTGAGGTAGGGCAGGCGGCGCGCCTGCGCCACGATGCGCGGATCCGCGGTGTACACGCCGTCGACGTCGGTAAATATCTGACACTCGTCCGCCTCCAGCGCCGCGGCCAGGGCCACCGCCGTCGTATCGGAGCCCCCGCGACCGAGCGTGGTGATATTGCCGGCAAGATCGACGCCCTGAAAGCCGGCCACCACCACCACCCGCGAGCGGTCGAGCTCCTTGCGAATACGGGTTTCGTCGATGCGGGTTATTCTCGCCTTCGTATGGGCGTCGTCGGTGCGAATCAGCACCTGACTGCCAGTGTAGGAGCGCGCATCGCACCCGGAAGAGAGCAGGCTCATGCTGAGCAGCGCGATGGTGACCTGCTCCCCCGTCGCGAGGAGCACGTCGAGTTCGCGGGGGCTGGGGTTCGGATCGATCTCGTGGGCGAAACTGATGAGACGGTCGGTCTCGCCGCTCATCGCGGACACCACCACCACCACGTCGTGACCGGAGTCCCGGGTCGCCTTGATGCGCGCGGCTACCGCGGCGATGCGGGCGGTGCTGCCCACCGAAGTGCCGCCGAACTTCTGAACGATCAGCCCCATGTGCGGTGCCGGCCGGATACGTGGCTCGGAGTCCTCTACCGCGCGAGCTGTTCGCGCACCCACTGCGGAACCGACCCGATGGCCGCTTCGAGCTTTGCGGGCTCGCTGCCTCCCGCCTGGGCGAGGTCCGGTCGCCCTCCGCCGCGCCCACCCACCTGCCGGGCGACGAAGTTGACGAGGGGACCGGCGGCGATACGCTGCGTCGAGTCCTTCGTCACCCCGGCAACGAGGCTCACCTTGCCGCCATTGGTGGCGGCGAGCACCACCGCCGCGCTGCCGAGCCGGCTCTTTAGCCGATCGACCATATCACGCAACTCCTTGGCCCCGACGCCGTCGACACGGGCCGCGAGCACCGCAAGCCCGTCCACGTCAACCGCCCGCGCCGCGAGATCCTCGCCTTGGGATGCCGCGAGGCGCGCGTTGGCGCGGGCAAGCTCCTTTTCGAGCTCGCGGCCGCGCGCGATGACCTGCTCCACCCGCTCCACGATCGCGTCGCGCTCGGTGTTCGTCAGGCGGGCGAGCCGGCCGAGACGCTCGTCGGTGCGTTCCAGCCAGTCGAGCGCGGCTTCCCCCGCAAGCGCTTCGACCCGGCGGATGCCCGCCGCGATTCCGGTCTCCGACACCAGCTTGAAGAGGCCGACATCGCCGGCCCTGGAAACGTGGGTGCCCCCGCACAGCTCGATCGAGTAGTCACCGATGGAGAGCACTCTGACCGGGTCATCGTATTTCTCTCCGAAGAGGGCGATCGCACCGCTCGCGCGCGCTTCGGCGAGCGGCATCGTCTCGGTTCTGGCGGGCGCGTTCTCGAGGATCCAGGTGTTTACGCGGCGCTCGATCGCCCGCAGTTGTTCCGGGCTCACCGGTTCGTAGTGCGAGAAGTCGAAGCGCAGGCGATCCGGCGCGACCAGAGATCCCTTCTGCTCCACGTGCTCGCCGAGCACCTTGCGCAACGCGGCGTGGAGCAGGTGGGTCGCGGAGTGATGGCGGGCGGTCGCCGCGCGCGCGCGGGGGTCGACCTCCGCGCGCACCCTGTCGCCCCGCGCAAGCCCCCCCTTCTCCACCGCCCCGTAGTGCGCAATGGAGTCTCCCCGGCGCCGGGTGTCGTCGACGACGAAACGCGACCCTTCGCAATACAGTATTCCCCGATCTCCAACCTGTCCGCCCGCCTCGGCGTAGAAGGGCGACTGGTCGAGCACCACGACGCCCGACTCGCCCGGACCAAGCCGCTCCACCGCTTCGCCTTCGCGAAGGAGGCGCAGCACCTTACCCTCGGCTTCGATGCCCTCGTATCCGAGGAAACGGGAGACGACATCACTGTCATGGTGAATGGCGCCTTCGTCGCGCGCATCGAAGAAGCGCCCAGCCGCCCGCGCCCGCCCGCGCTGATCTTCCATCGCCTTCGCGAACGCATCGAGATCGACCTCGAGGCCGCGCTCGCGCGCCACGTCCGCGGTGAGATCCACCGGAAACCCGTAGGTGTCGTAGAGACGAAAGACGGTCTCCCCGGGAATGGTGTCGCCGCTCAGGTTCTCGATCGCGGTGTCGAGGATGCGCATGCCCTGCTCCAGCGTGAGCGCAAATCGCTCCTCTTCGTTGCGCAGGGTCCTTTCCACGATCGCGCGGCGCGCACTCAGCTCGGGATAGGCCTCGCCCATTTCGGATTCGAGCGGCGCCACCAGGCGGTGAAAAAAGGGATCCGAGACACCCAGCCGATGTCCGTGACGAATGGCGCGGCGCACGATGCGTCGCAGCACGTAGCCCCGCCCTTCGTTGGACGGCATCACCCCGTCGCAGATGAGGAAAGTGGCGGATCGAATGTGATCCGCGAGCACCCGCAGCGACTTGTCGGTGTCGTGCGCGGCGTTCGTTATGTCGGCCGCGGCTTCGATCAAGGCCCGGAAGAGATCCGTATCGTAGTTGCTGTGCACGCCCTGCATCACCGCGGCGACGCGCTCGAGACCCATGCCGGTGTCGATGGACGGTGCGGGCAGGGGACTCATGTTCCCCTCCGCGTCCCGGTTGAACTGCATGAACACGAGATTCCAGATTTCGACGTAGCGGTCGCCGTCTTCGTCCGGGCTGCCAGGCGGACCGCCGGGAATCTCCGGCCCGTGGTCGTAGAAGACTTCCGAGCAGGGCCCGCAGGGACCGGTGTCACCCATCGACCAGAAGTTGTCCTTGACGCCGCATCGCGTGAATCGGCGCGGGTCTACTCCGATCTCGTCGATCCAGATCCCCGCCGCTTCGTCGTCCTCCTCGTACACCGTGACCCACAAACGCTCGGGGGGCAGTCCGAGCCCTTCGGTGATGAGCTGCCAGCAGTATCCGATGGCTTCGCGCTTGAAGTAGTCACCGAAGCTGAAGTTGCCGAGCATTTCGAAGAAGGTGTGATGCCTCGCGGTGTAGCCCACGTTTTCCAGGTCGTTGTGTTTACCACCGGCGCGGACACAGCGCTGTGCGGTCACCGCGCGACGGTAGGGACGCGTTTCGGCGCCGAGAAACACGTCCTTGAACTGCACCATCCCGGCATTGGTGAAGAGCAGCGTCGGATCGTTTCCCGGAACGAGCGGGCCACTTTGCACGACCTCGTGAGCGCGATCGCGAAAATACTCGAGGAACATGCGGCGCAAGTCGTTGACGGTGGTCATGGATACACTCGAACCTTCAATGGAGGGACGGGCACAACGGCGATCGCGCAGCGTCAGCGAATCTGTCGAACATGGAACGTGGCCCGAACCCGAGGTCGCCTCACAGTGTACCGGTAACGCACGGGTGTTTCGTGCGTTTGCGCGTCACCCGCGAGGCGCTTTCAATCGTCTCCTCGCAAAGCGCCGCGTATCTGCTCCGGGTCGTAGCCTCGGCGGGCGAGGAAGCGAACACGTCTCGCCCGTTCCGCCCGGTCGGGTGCGTCCCCGGCCCGGAATCGACGCCTGAGTGTCCGCTCGGCCTCGTGACGCCAGGCGGGGTCGCGCTCGTCGAGACACTCGGAGCAGATTGCGTCCTCGACTCCCCTGCGGCCGAGCTCCTGACGAATGCGGATCGGCCCGTAGCCTCGTTCACGGCGCGAGGCTACGTACTGCTCCGCGAAGCGCCGATCCGACAACCAGTCCCTGATCTTGAGGTCTTCGAGCACCCGCTCGATCGTCTCCGGGTCGAAGCCGCGCATCGCAAGCTTGGTCTTCAGCTCGGCGCACGAGTGCTCGCGGCGTGCGAGCAGTTCGAGCGACTTCCGACGTGCCCGGTGGAGCGGCTCCTCTCCGCTCAGGCTCCTGCCTCCTCCAGGTTGTCCGCCTTCGCTTTCTCGCGGCCGAGCAAGCGTTCCCGGAGTTCGGAATCGAGGCTCTGGGCCACGTCTTCATGCTCTCGGAGGAAGTTGCGCACGTTATCGCGTCCCTGCCCGATGCGATCGCCCCGGTAGCTGTACCAGGCGCCGGCCTTCTCCACCATCCCGTGCTTGACTCCGAGATCGATGAGTTCTCCCTGGCGGGAAATCCCTTCCCCGTAGAGGATGTCGAACTCCACCTGCTTGAAAGGAGGGGCAAGCTTGTTCTTGACGACCTTGACTCGGGTTTCGTTGCCGATCACCTCGTCGGTCCTCTTTATCGAGCCGATACGCCGGATATCGAGTCGCACCGAAGCATAGAACTTGAGTGCGTTGCCTCCGGTCGTGGTTTCGGGGCTGCCGAACATGACGCCGATCTTCATCCGAATCTGGTTGATGAAGATGACCAGGGTGTTCGAGCGCTTGATGTTGGCGGTGAGCTTGCGCAGCGCCTGCGACATCAGCCGTGCATGCAGCCCCACGTGGGAGTCTCCCATCTCCCCTTCGAGCTCCGCGCGCGGCGTGAGCGCCGCCACCGAGTCGATGACCACGACGTCCACCGCCCCGGAACGCACGATCATGTCCGCGATCTCCAGGGCTTGCTCGCCGGTGTCTGGCTGCGACACCAGCAGCTCGTCGACATTGACGCCGATCTTCTCGGCGTACTGCGGGTCGAGCGCGTGTTCCGCGTCGATGAAGGCGGCGGTGCCGCCTTCTCTTTGGGTCTGCGCCACGACCTCGAGCGTGAGGGTGGTCTTGCCGGAAGACTCCGGTCCGTAGATCTCCACCACGCGCCCTCTCGGCAGGCCGCCGATGCCAAGCGCCACGTCCAGGCCGAGGGAACCGGTGGAAATGAAACCGACGTCACGCACCGCGCTCGAGTCCCCCATGCGCATCACCGCACCCTTGCCGAACTGACGCTCGATCTGCGCCAGCGCGGAACGTAACGCTCTCTTTCTGTCTTCATCCATGTTGTTGATCTCCTTGTGAAAAGTGCCTCACTCGGCGTGCCGAACCCTGATCCGGGCTCACACGCGCGATTATTTCACACATCGTCGTCCGGCAGCACCCGAACCCCACTGGAAGTCGTCATGCCTCGCCGACATCCGCGTGCCCTCGCCTCGTGATTCGGCGAGACCGGGCGACGAGGACCCGGACCGCGACGTTCGCGAAAGAAGGACCGAATGAGGTCCGCGGACTCCTCCGCGAGCACTCCGCCCACGACTTCCGGCCGGTGGTTGAGGCGCCCGCTTCGCAGGATATCGAACACGCTGCCGTCCGCCCCCCAGCGGGGGTCCCTCGCTCCGTACACCAGCCTCGCGATGCGCGCGTGCACGATGGCGCCGGCGCACATCGGACAGGGCTCCAGGCTTGCGTAGAGCGTGCGGTCCACAAGGCGATAGTTACCCACGCGGCGCGCGGCCGCGCGCAGGGCGCGAAGCTCGGCGTGGGCGCTGGGATCGCAGGTGGAGATCGGCGCGTTCGACCCTGCGCCTTCTTCTTCTCCCCGGAATACCACTATCGCGCCGACCGGCACCTCTCCGGCCCCCGCCGCCTCGCGGGCGAGATCGAGCGCGCGTCTCATCCAGAACTCGTCGTCGCGCCTCATTCCCATTCGATGGTCGCGGGGGGCTTGCCCGACACGTCGTAGGTCACGCGGGAGATCCCGGGCACTTCGTTCACGATTCGCCGCGAAGCGCTGTCCAGCAACGCATAGGGCAGATGGGCGAAGCGCGCGGTCATGAAGTCCACGCTCTCCACCGCCCGGAGCGCGATGACGTGTTCGTAACGCCGCGCGTCCCCCATGACGCCCACGGATCGCACCGGCAGATAGACCGCGAAGGCCTGGCTGACGCGTTCGTACCAGCCGTGACGGCGGAGCTCTTCGATGAAAATGGCGTCGGCCCGACGGAGCCGGTCGGCGTAGCGGGTGTTGACCTCCCCGAGGATCCTCACCCCCAGTCCCGGGCCCGGGAAGGGATGCCGATGGATCATCTCCCGTGGCAAGCCCAGCGCCTCCCCGATGGCGCGCACCTCGTCCTTGAAGAGTTCGCGCAGGGGTTCGATGAGGCGAAGACGCATCCGCTCGGGAAGCCCGCCGACGTTGTGGTGAGACTTGATGAGGTGGGACTTCGCCTCGCTTGCGCCGGCGGACTCGATGACGTCGGGATAGATGGTGCCCTGAGCGAGCCACTCCACGCGACCCATGCCGCCCGCCGCCTCCTCGAAGATCTCGATGAAGAGGTTGCCGATGATCTTGCGCTTGCGCTCCGGATCCGACACGCCCGCAAGCGCGGCAAAGAAGCGTTCGGCCGCATCGACCCGCACCACATCGACGCCGGTGTGTTGCGCGATGGTGGACATCACCTGATCGCCCTCTCCCAGGCGCAGGAGGCCGGTGTCGACGAAGATCGCGGTGAGCCGGGCGCCGATCGCCCGATGCAGCAGTGCCGCCACCACCGACGAGTCGACCCCCCCAGAGAGCGCGAGCAGCACCCTCCCCGTTCCAACCCGCTCGCGGGTCCGCGCTATCGCATCATCGATGATGTTCCGGGCCGACCACAGGGCCCGGCAACCGCAGATTCCGTGCACGAAGCGATCCAGTATCTCCTGGCCGCGCGACGTGTGCGTCACTTCGGGGTGAAACTGCACGCCGTAGAAACGCCGGTCGTCGTCGGCGATCGCGGCGATCGGGCAGTTGCCGGTCGATGCCATCAGGCGAAACCCGGGGGGCATCTCGAGGACTCGATCTCCGTGGCTCATCCAGACGTCGAGCCGGGCGCCGTCGGGCCCGGACTCATCTTCGATGCCTTCCAGGAGGGCGCCGCTTCCGCAGGGATGGAGATCCGCGTGTCCGAACTCGCGTTCCCTCGAGCCCTCGACCCGCCCTCCGAGCTGCGCCGCCATCGTCTGCATGCCGTAGCAGATTCCAAGCACCGGCACCCCGAGCTCGAATACGCGCGGCGGGGCGCGCATCGACGAAGTGTCCACCACCGACTCGGGGCCACCGGAGAGGATGATGCCGCGGGCGCCGAAACTTTCGATTCGGGCGACGTCGGCATCGTGGGGCAGAATCTCGCAGTAGACCCGCGCCTCGCGCACCCGGCGGGCGATGAGCCGGGTGTACTGACCCCCGAAGTCGAGAATGAGGATGCGGTCGGAGTGGATGTCCGGGGCGTGGGCGCGTGAGGCCGCCACCGCCGCCGCGTCCGTCGTCATCGCGTCCACCCGCAACGCCCCCCGGCAGGGCCTACGGGGCACGCGCCGCGCAATACCGCGACGCGGCGGCGAGTGCGGCGATCCCGACCCCTCTCGCGCAAGGCGCGGACCGGCTCAAGCGGACCGGTAATTGGGCGGCTCCTTGGTGATGCCGACATCGTGAACGTGGCTCTCGCGCACCCCCGCCTGGGTGAGGCGCACCAGCCGGCGCTTCGCACGCATCTCGTCGAGATCGCGGCATCCGGTATAGCCCATGCTCGCCCGCAGACCGCCGAGCAGTTGCTCCAGCACATTGCCGAGCCCACCCTTGTAGGGCACGCGACCCTCCACGCCCTCGGGCACCAGCTTGTCCAGCTCGGTGGTGGCGTCCTGGAAGTAGCGGTCGCTCGAGCCGTGGGACTCCCCCATCGCACCCAGCGAGCCCATGCCGCGGTAGGACTTGTAGGAGCGCCCCTGGTACAGCTCCACCTCTCCCGGGGCTTCCTCGGTACCGGCAAAGAGGCTGCCCACCATGACCGAGTGGGCGCCGACCGCGATCGCCTTGGCGATATCGCCGGAGTAGCGAATGCCGCCATCGGCGATGACGGCGACCCCGGAACCGCGCAGCGCGTGGCTCACCTCGGCGATCGCGCTCAACTGTGGCATGCCCACCCCCGCCACCATGCGCGTGGTGCAGATCGAGCCCGGGCCGATACCGACCTTGACCGCATCCGCCCCCGCGTCGCGCAGCGCCTCGGCCGCCTCCCCGGTGGCGATGTTGCCGCCGATCACCTGCATCCGCGGATGGCGCTGCTTGATCGCGCGCACGCGGTTGATGACCCCCTGGGAGTGGCCGTGAGCGGTGTCGACCACGATCACGTCGACCTCGGCCTCCACCAGCGCGTCGACGCGTTCTTCGGTGTCCGGTCCGGTGCTCACCGCGGCGCCCACCCGCAGGCGCTCCTGCTCGTCCTTGCAGGCATCGGGATGCTCGGTCGACTTCTGGATGTCCTTGACGGTGACGAGGCCCCGCAGGTGAAAGCCGCCATCGACCACCAGCACCTTCTCGATGCGATGCTCGTGCAGGAGATGGATGATCTCCTCGCGGGTCGCCCCTTCGCGCACCGTCACCAGGCGTTCACGCGGCGTCATCACCGCGCGGACCGGGCTGTCGAAGCGGGACTCGAAACGCAGGTCGCGATGGGTAACGATCCCGACCAGTTCCTGTCCGGCGACCACCGGCACCCCGGAGATGTCGTGGGTGCGGGTGAGGGCGAGCACTTCCCGAATGGTGGTCTCGGGACAGACGGTGATCGGATCCTTGATCACGCCACTCTCGTACTTCTTGACGTCTCGCACCTCGCGGGCCTGCCGCGCGGCCGGCATGTTCTTGTGGATGATGCCGAGCCCTCCCGCCTGCGCCATGGTGATGGCAAGGCGCGCCTCGGTGACGGTATCCATCGCGGCCGAGACGAGGGGGATGTTGAGAGCCACCTCGCGAGTGAGGCGGGTGGCGAGCCGGGTCTCTCTGGGCAGGATTTCCGAGAAGGCGGGAACGAGGAGCACATCGTCGAAGGTCAGGCCTTCCTGGACCTCGAGCATGTGCAGGAACCCTCCGGTATAGAATCATTGCATTCTATGCCGAGGCCCCGCGCGGGTAAATTGCAAAGTCGCGCCCGCCCTCCCGTAGTTGCCGGTTCCGTCGTGATCCAGTCCACCGTCCTCGAAGCACCGATGCACGACATCTACACGGTGTCGCGCCTCAACCTGGAGGCGCGCCGCCTCGTCGAGGCACGCTTCCCTCCCCTGTGGGTGGAAGGAGAGCTGTCGAACCTCGCCCGCCCCCGCTCCGGCCACCTGTACTTCTCGCTGAAGGACGAGCGCTGCCAGGTGCGCTGCGCGATGTTCCGGATGCAGAACCGGTATCTGGACTTCGAGCCCGGCAACGGCATGCAGGTCCTGGCCCAGGTGCGGGTGAGCCTCTATCCGGAACGCGGCGAGTTCCAGCTCGTCGTGCAACATCTGGAGGAGGCGGGCGCAGGTGCGCTGCGTCGGGCCTTCGAGGCGTTGAAGCGCCGTCTCGCCGACGAGGGACTCTTCGACGACGCGGCCAAGAAGCCCATTCCCAAGGTGCCGGCCTGCGTCGGCATCGTCACCTCGCCGACCGGGGCCGCGCTGCGCGACATCCTGAACGTGATGCGGCGGCGCTATCCCGGAGTGCACGCGATCCTCTACCCGGTTCCGGTCCAGGGCGCCGAGGCGGCGGGCCGAATCGCGCAGATGCTGGATCGGGCCGCGGCCCGGGCGGAGTGCGACGTGCTCGTGCTCGCCCGTGGCGGCGGCTCGCTCGAAGATCTCTGGTGCTTCAACGAAGAGCCGGTGGCGCGCGCGATTCATCGCTGCCCGATTCCGATCGTCACCGGCATCGGCCACGAAGTGGACCTGACCATCGCGGATCTGGTCGCGGATCGGCGCGCGCCCACCCCTTCGGTGGCGGCGGAACTGGTCACCCCGGACGCAATGCAGTGGCGTGACGATATCGAGCGCGCCCGGCTTCGCCTGGGGCGCCTTATGCGGCGCCGAATCGACGATTTCCGGGAGCAGGTCGGGTGGCTGCTGCGCGCACTGCCCGATCCGCAGCGCCGTCTCCAGGACCACTCACAACGCCTGGATGGGCTGGTCACGAGAACGCAACGCGCGGCACGGCGTGTCCCGCAGCGCAAACGCGACGTGCTGCGGAGCCTCGTCGCCCGGCTCAACCGACAGGCTCCCGCCACCGTGGTCCAGGCCAACCGGATCCATGCGCAACTGCTCGCAGCGCGCCTGGCGAGGAGCATGAGCCATGACATCGAGAAGCGCCGGGCCCATTTACGGACTCTGCGCCGCGCGTTGGCCGCGGTGGGCCCCCAGCAGACCCTCGATCGGGGCTATGCGATCGTCTCCCGGCGCCGCGATGGCGCGGTGCTGCGCGACGCATCGCAGGTCGAGCCGGGCGAGCGGATCGAGGCGCGCCTCGCGCAGGGCGCGATGGAAGCCACGGTAACCGCGCGGCGCCCTACCTGACCCGCTCCGCGCCGGACCTTTCGCGCCACGCCCGCCGCGATGAACCGAGTCGAATACGAGTCGGGGCGCGGTACGCGACGCCCGCGCGCCCTGAATCGCGCATGCTCTTGCCCCTTCCGACATCCGCGCACCCCCGCTTCGCAAGCCAAAGAAGGGTTGCGGTCGAGCCCCCGGTACTCGGCCTCCGAGTGATTGCTTTCTCGATCAGGTGTCGCGCCCGCCGCGGTAGCGCAGCGCAGGAACCTGGTGCAGGCCCGCAACGGCGAGCCCGATGGCGTGCGCGGAAGAAAACCGGTGCGATATCGAGAGGTCAGAACGGCAGCCGGTACCAGAGCCGGCCGACGTACTCGTGAAGCGCGAGGGTGGAGCGGTAGAACGCGGATCCGGTGGGGAGCCAGGAGGCGACGCCCGCCGGAGCCGTGCTCGAGAACACGGTCGGAGCCGGCACCACCTCGATCTCCTGCGCTTCGAAGGACGCCACCGCGCGAGCCATGTGGATGGCATGGGTCACCAGCAAGATGCGTGAGATCCCCGCCTGCGTGAGCAGCTCGGTGGCAAGGGCGGCGTTCTCCGCGGTGTTGCGGGAGCGGTCTTCCACGAAGCGCACCCCGATTCCGAAATCGTCCCGGAGGGAAAGCGCCATCGCCGGCGCCTCCGCCGGCGTGCCCGGGAAGGTCTTGCCCCCCGTCACCAGCAAGGGCAGTCCAGTGCGCCGGTGGAGCCAGGCCGCATAACGCAGGCGTTCGAGCGTGAGGCGCCCCACCGTGTCGGCTGCCCCGTACTCGGGCGGGTCCCGGTAGCTGCCCGCACCCAGGACCACGATCGCCTCCGCCGCGGGAGGCTGTGCGTCGGGCGACAATGCGGGGTGCACGTAGAGGCCGCGCTCGAGCGCGCCGGCCACGAAGCCGGTACTCAATGCGTAGAGCGACGCCACCGTAACCAGAAGCAGCAGCGCGGAGAGGCGGCGGGCAAAGGGGATGAGCATGAGCCCCAGCAACCCGAGAACGATGATGCCACCCGGAGGCACGAAGAGGTTTCCGAGCACCTTGGTGACGAAGAACTCGACGTAGCTCATCGCTCTCGCGCTCCGCTATCGAGAGAGTAAGGAAACTGAGTGTGTCTCGATCAAGGAAGGGCCTGTCCGCAAGCCTGCAGATCCGCGTGATAGGAGGAGCGTACCAGAGGCCCGGAGGCCACGTTCTCGAATCCGAGGGCGCGGGCCGCCGCCCCCAGGGCGTCGAACTCCTCCGGGGTCCAGAAGCGTTCCACCGCAAGATGGTAGCGACTCGGCTGCAGGTACTGACCGAGCGTCAGCATGTCGCACTCGTGCGCGCGAAGATCTCGCAGCACCTCCGTCACCTCGTCCTCTTCCTCGCCGAGTCCGAGCATCAGACCCGATTTGGTCGGAACCCGCGGGTGCGCCTCCTTGAAACTGCGAATCAGATCGAGCGACCACTGGTAGTCGGCTCCCGGACGCGCCTTTCGGTACAGGCGCGGCACCGTCTCGAGGTTGTGGTTGAAGATATCCGGGGGTGTTTCGGCAAGCGCATCGAGAGCCCGCTCCATGCGTCCACGAAAATCCGGAACCAGGACTTCTATGCGCAGGTCCGGACAGCGTTGGCGCAAGGCGCGAATGCACGAAGCAAAGTGACCCGCCCCTCCGTCGCGCAAATCATCACGGTCGACGGAAGTGACGACGACATGGGACAGTCCCATCCCTTCGACCGTCTCCGCGAGACGCTCCGGCTCACCGGAGTCGAGCGGGGCGGGTCGTCCGTGCGCCACGTCGCAGAAGGGACAGCGACGAGTACAGATGTCGCCCATGATCATGAAGGTGGCGGTGCCGTGCGAGAAACACTCGCCTATGTTGGGACAGGACGCTTCCTCGCAAACCGTGTGCAGTCTCCGAGCGCGCAGCACACTCTTCAGCCGGTGCACCGCCGGTCCGATCGGAGCCTTGACCCGGATCCATGGGGGCTTGCGCGGCATCGGGCCGACGCTCGGTGTCACCTTGACCGGAATGCGCGAAGTCTTATCCATACCGCGCATTGCCCGAGTTGCGCGGACCGGCGGAGGAGAAACGCTCATGACGCGCAGTGTAGCTTTTCTCGACGACACATGCTGCCGGCGAAGGTCCACACCTACTCGGGGCGGGCGCGTTCGTCCCACAGGTTGAGCACGCGGCAGAACAAGGCCGCCGTCTGTTGTGCGTCGTACACCGCGGAATGCGCATCGTTGTCGTCCCAGATCCGGCCACTTGCCTCGACCGCTCGCGCGAGCACGGTCTGTCCGAACGCGAGAGCGGCGAGACTCACCGTATCCAGGGTGGAAAAGGGGTGAAAGGGATTGCGCTTGACCCCTGCGCGTTCGGCCGCGGCGTTCACGAAGGCGAGATCGAAGGCCGCGTTGTGACCGGTGAGGATGGCACGCGTACACCGCTTCGCCTTCACGGCGTTGCGCACGGGCTTGAAGATCCGGTCGAGGGCTTCTCTTTCCGTCACCGCGAAGCGCAGCGGGTGTCCGGGATCGATGCCGGTGAACTCGAGCGCGGCGGGCTCGATGTTGGCGCCCTTGAAGGGCTCGACATGACAACTGTGGGTGCGCCCCGGGCGCCAGCTTCCCTGGTCATCGCATTCGATCATGACCGCGGCGATCTCGAGCAGCGCATCGGTGTGAGGGTTGAAGCCCCCGGTCTCCACATCGACGACCACCGGGAGGTAGCCGCGAAAGCGGGTCCCGACCGGCGCTCCCGGAGGCAGCGGCCCGGCCCTCACCACAACCGCCCGGGTTCACGGTGAAGCATGGGAAGACATGCGAAGGGAAGCGCAAGGTACACGAAGGAAACGTTATCAGACGCGAAGACGGGAGGCGAAGTGCCGGTACCCGACCCCTCCCGTATACTGCGAACCCAGAGGCTGGGCGCGTACCGGCCGGAACCCTGGAAGGAAGCCCGCCGCACCAAGGCCACGAGAGCGAATCCATGGGCGAAGAGCCGAGCCGGAAAGACGCGGATCCGCAGGAAACCGAGGAGTGGATCGAGTCGTTGCGCTCGCTGCTTGAACGCGACGGCGTCGAACGCGCCCATTTCATTCTGGAGATCCTGCGCGACGAGGCCCGGCGCGCCGGGGTCAACCTCCCCTACTCGGCAAACACCGCGTATCTCAACACCATCCCCGCGTCACGAGAGGAACGCGCGCCCGGCGAGCCGGGACTCGAGCGGCGCATCCGGGCCCTCGTTCGCTGGAACGCGCTCGCGATGGTGGTGAAGGCGAACCGGCTCTCCTCGGAGCTCGGCGGACACATCGCGAGCTTCGCCTCCTCCGCCACCCTCTACGACGTGGGATTCAATCACTTCTGGCGCGCCCCGAGCGCGGCGCACGGCGGGGATCTGGTGTTCTTCCAGGGGCACAGTGCGCCCGGAATCTACGCGCGGGCGTACCTGGAGGGGCGCATCTCCAAGGACCAGCTGCACCGCTTCCGCCAGGAGGTGGACGGCGGCGGCCTCTCCTCCTATCCCCATCCGTGGCTGATGCCGGACTTCTGGCAGTTCCCCACCGTCTCGATGGGGCTCGGCCCGATCATGGCCATCTACCAGGCCCGCTTCATGAAGTACCTGCACAATCGCGGGCTGCTCGATACCGAGGACCGCAAGGTCTGGGCCTTCATGGGCGACGGCGAGATGGACGAGCCGGAATCGATGGGCGCCATCACCCTCGCGGCCCGGGAGAGACTCGACAATCTCGTCTTCGTCATCAACTGCAATCTGCAGCGCCTCGACGGCCCGGTACGCGGCAACGGCAAGATCGTCCAGGAGCTCGAAGGCGCCTTCCACGGCGCGGGCTGGAGGGTCATCAAAGTCATCTGGGGCTCGTACTGGGACCCGCTTCTCAACAAGGACACCACCGGGGTACTGCGCCAGCGCATGGAAGAGGCGGTAGACGGCGAGTACCAGGCGTTCAAGGCGAAGGGCGGGGCCTACACCCGCGAGAGATTCTTCGGGCGCTACGCGGAGCTCGAGAAGATGGTGTCGAGCATGAGCGACGAAGACATCTGGCGCTTGAATCGTGGCGGCCACGACCCCCACAAGGTCTACGCCGCCTACGCCGCCGCGGCGAGGCACCGCGACCAGCCCACCGTGATTCTCGCCAAGACCGTCAAGGGCTACGGCATGGGCGAGGCGGGCGAAGGACAGAACATCACTCACCAGCAGAAGAAGATGGGCGAGGCCGCGCTTCGGGCCTTTCGCGACCGCTTCGACATTCCCATCTCGGACGACGAAATCGCCGACGCCCCCTTCTACCGTCCCCCCGACGACAGCGAAGAGATCCGCTACATGCACGAGCGCCGCCGCATGCTCGGCGGTCCATTGCCGCAGCGTCGGCAACGCGCCGCCGCGCTCACCGCGCCGGATCTCTCCACCTTCGAAGCCCAGCTCGAAGGAGGCGGCGAGCGCGAGTTCTCCACCACCATGGCGCTGGTGCGCATCCTGGCCACACTCAGCCGCGACAAGGAGATCGGCAAGCTGGTGGTTCCGATCGTGGCCGACGAAGCGCGCACCTTCGGCATGGAGGGGCTGTTCCGACAGCTCGGCATCTACGCGCCCACCGGCCAGCTCTACGAGCCGGTCGACGCGGACCAGCTCATGTACTACCGCGAGGACAAACAGGGCCGCATCCTCCAGGAGGGAATCAACGAGGCGGGGGCGATCTCGTCGTGGATAGCCGCGGGCACCGCGTACAGCACCCACGGTATCAACATGATCCCCTTCTACATCTTCTACTCCATGTTCGGATTCCAGCGTATCGGGGACCTCGCGTGGGCGGCCGGCGACATTCAGGCGAGAGGCTTTCTGGTCGGGGGGACCGCGGGGCGCACCACCCTGGCCGGTGAGGGCCTCCAGCATGACGACGGCCACAGCCATCTGTTCTCCGCCAACATCCCGAACTGCATCTCCTACGATCCGACTTTCGCCTACGAGCTCGCGGTCATCATTCAGGACGGGATGCGCCGGATGTTCGAGGAGCAGGAGGACATCTTCTACTACCTCACGGTGATGAATGAGAACTACCAGCATCCCCCGATTCCCGAGGGGGCGCAGGAAGGCATCCTCAAGGGCATGTACCTGGTAGAAGACAGGAGCACGCGGGCCACACCGTTCGAGTCGTTGAACTATCCCACGGTGCAACTGCTGGGCAGCGGCGCCATCCTGCGCGAGGTGATCGCGGCGGGGGAGCTGCTCGCAAACGACTACGGCGTCCTCGCGGACGTGTGGAGCGCCACGTCCTTCACCGAGCTCAGACGCGAGGGCATGCGCGTGGAACGCTGGAATCTGCTGCACCCCAGCGAACCCCCGCGCCAGAGCTACGTGGCCCGATGTCTCGCGGACCGAGGTGGGCCGGTAGTGGCGGCAAGCGACTACGTCAGGCTCTTCGCCGACCAGATTCGACCCTACGTTCCTTGCCCCTACGTCACGCTCGGAACCGACGGCTACGGGCGCAGCGACACCAGGGCGAACCTGCGGCGCTTCTTCGAGGTCGACCGGTACTTCGTGACCCTCAGCGCCCTGCGGGCCCTGGCCGACGAAGGTACGGTGCCGGTATCCACCGTGTCCGACGCCCTTGAGCGCTACGGATTGGATCCGGAGAAGAACGACCCCCTCTCCATCTGACAGGAAGCGCGTCCATGCCGATCCGCGAAGTGAGAGTCCCGCATCTCGGCGACTTCGACGAAGTGCCGGTGGTCGAGGTGCTGGTCGGACCGGGAGAGGCGGTCGAGACCGAGGAAGCGCTCGTCACCCTGGAGAGCGACAAGGCGACGATGGAGGTGCCCGCACCGAGCGACGGGGTCGTGCGGGAGGTCAGCGTCAAGGTGGGGGATTCGGTTTCCGAAGGCTCCCTGCTCCTCACCATCGACAGCGCGGAGCGGGCCACGGGTCCCGTGCCCGTGGACACGCCCGAAGCGGGAGTGGAAGTGGCGCGGGACGAAGCGCCGGTCCCGCCTTCCGCGCCCGTGGAGCCTGACGCCACCGGGAAGCCGCCGGACGCCCCGGCCGCCGCCAGGACGCCGTCCGCCGCGCCCCGGGAGCTGTGGACGCGTGCCCTTTCGCACGCCACTCCCTCGCTGCGGCGATTCGCGCGCAGTCTGGGGGTCGACCTCGCCGAGGTGCCCGGAAGCGGCCGCAAGGGCCGAATTCTCGAAGAGGACGTGCGGGCCTTCGTCAAGCGGCGCCTGACGAGTCCCGCTGGCGCACCGGCGAAGCCGACTCCGGATTCCGCGATGCCCGAGATCGACTTCAGCCGCTTTGGAGAGATCGAAGTCCACCCCCTGTCCCGTTTCAAGCGGATCTCGGGTCCCCATCTGCAACGAACCTGGAACCAGGTGCCCCACGTCACCCACCATGACGAGGTCGACGTCACCGCGCTGGAGGCATTCCGGCGCTCGCTCAAGGAAGAGGCGGCAAGAGCGCAGGTGCATCTCACCTTCCTCACTTTCGCGCTCAAGGCGCTCGCGCGCGCGCTTCGGGAGTTCCCCGAGTTCAATTCATCGCTCGACCCGGATGGCCGCCACCTGATCCTCAAGAAGTACGTCAACATCGGAGTGGCGGTGGACACGCCCAGCGGCCTGGTAGTGCCGGTGGTGCGGGCGGTGGAGACCAAGGGGGTCTTCGGCGTCGCCCGGGATCTCGGCGACCTCGGCGCGCGCGCGCGGCAGAACCGACTGAAGCCCGCCGATCTCGAAGGCGGCACGATCACGATATCGAACCTCGGAGGCATCGGAGGCACTGCCTTCAGCCCCATCGTCAACGCACCCGAAGTCGCGATACTCGGACTCGCCCGCTCCCGCATGGCGCCGCTCTGGGACGGAAATGCATTCCAGCCCCGTCTGATGCAGCCGCTGGATCTCTCCTACGATCATCGGGTCATCGACGGCGCACAGGCGGCACGCTTCGTGCGCCGCCTCGCCGAGCTGCTGCTCGAGGATCCCCACCGCCTGCTGCTGTGAGACCAAGGACGCCGCGCCAACGCGATATGCAATGAGCAGGGAGATAGAAGTACCGGTACCCGACATCGGGAACTTCGAGGACGTCGAAGTCGTCGAAGTCATTGCGAGCGCCGGCGAGAAGCTGGAAGAGGGACAGTCCCTCATTACGCTTGAGAGCGAGAAGGCCTCGGTCGAAGTGCCGGCCCCGCTCGCCGGCCGCGTCGAACGGATGCTGGTGGAAGCCGGAGACCGGGTATCCGCCGGCACGCCCATCGCGGTCATGCGTATCGGCGACGACGACGGCGAAACTGCCGACACCGAGCGCGAAGCCGGGCCGGAGAGGGAATCATCCGATCCGCCCGAAAGCCGCGGGCCCGCATCGCCGGCGCCGGCGACGCGAAGCGAGGTGGACATCGAGGCCGAAGTCCTCGTACTGGGCGCGGGGCCGGGTGGCTACACCGCCGCCTTCCGCGCCGCGGACCTCGGGAAGCGCACGGTGCTCGTGGAGCGTTACGAACGTCTCGGCGGGGTGTGCCTCAATGTCGGGTGCATCCCGTCCAAGGCTCTGCTTCACAGCGCCGAGCTGATCGCGGCGGCGGCCGAAGCGGCCGAACGCGGAATCGCGTTCGGGCAACCAGCGATCGACCTCGGCATGCTCGGCAACTGGAAGGACGGCGTGGTCGAGCGTCTGGGCAAGGGGCTCGCGGGCCTCGCCCGGCGCCGCCGGGTGCGGGTGCTCACCGGAGTCGGAGAATTCGCGTCCCCGCACCGGCTGGTGGTGCGGGGCAGCGAAGGTCCCACGTCGATCGGCTTCGAGCAGGCGATCATCGCGGCCGGCTCCCGGGCGGCAAGGATTCCGGGCTTCCCCGATGACGACCCGCGGGTGATGGACTCCACCGCCGCCCTCACGCTGGAGGAGATTCCCGCCCGACTGCTGATCGTGGGCGGAGGCATCATCGGACTCGAGATGGCGAGCGTGTACCACGCCCTCGGCTCGCGGGTGAACGTGGTCGAGCTGATGCCCACTCTGATCCCCGGCTGCGACCCCGACCTGGTGGCGCCGCTTGCCCGGCGCATCGAGAGCCGCTACGAGGGCATCCATCTCGAGACCCGGGTTCGAACCCTCACCGCAAGCGGTGGTCAATGGGAAGCGGTGCTCGAGAAGACGGGGTGCGCCACCTCGACCGAGCGCTTCGATCGCGTGCTGGTCGCGGTCGGACGCATTCCCAACGGCAAAGGGATCGGCGCGGAGCACGCCGGCGTCGAAGTGGACGATGCCGGCTTCATCGACGTCGACCGCCAGCAGCGCACCAATGTCCCCCACATCTTCGCGGTGGGTGATGTCACGGGCGAGCCGATGCTCGCCCACCGGGCCACCCACCAGGGCAAGGTCGCAGCCGAGGTGGCGGCGGGACACAAGTCGGGCTTCGATGCCCGCTGCGTACCCTCGGTGGCATACACCGACCCCGAAGTGGCGTGGACGGGCGCAAGCGAGAGCGAAGCCAGGTCGCAGGGGCGCGCGGTCGAGGTCGCGACCTTTCCCTGGTCGGCGAGCGGCCGGGCGCTTGGGATGGGCCGTGGCGAAGGTATTACCAAGGTGGTCTTCGACGCGGAGAGCCGCCGCCTCCTCGGCGCCGGCATCGTGGGCCCTCACGCGGGCGAACTCATCGCGGAAGCCACCCTCGCGATCGAGATGGGCGCCGATGCCGCCGACATCGGACTCACCATACATCCCCATCCGACCCTGTCGGAGACCTTGAACTTCGCGGCGGAGATGGTGGAAGGCACCATCACCGATCTCTACGTGCCGAAGCGGGAAGGCTGAGCGCCCCCTCTTCGTGTACAGGCTCCTTTCGCGAACGGGCCGCCCCGCTTCACCTACTCACGAGAGCTACGAGCGCCGAGGCCGGAAACTTCACCGATTTTCGGCCGCTTCGGGGGCCTGGATGCCGTGATGTTGGGTTGAACGGACTGAAAGACGCGCAACCGCGAGCCGGAAACAGGCGAAGCGCCGTTGGCGCGCAGGGACTGGCGAAAGGCCACGGGCACGCAGATGTCGACAGGGACGGAGGCGTTCAGCACACGTTCTTCCACGCTACTGTGCCGGGCTCCGACTCGGGTCAGATGCCGTCGTCCAGCCGGCGGATGCCGGACGGGGGCGCGAGGCAGCGCCAGCACCACATCGCGACCAGCAGGAAGAGCGCCGCGGCGGCCCAACCGACAACCCCGTCGTAGCCCGCCGCCAGCCAGGACCAGGGGGAGTCCGGTTCGGGAACGGTGAGCGCTCGTGCAGCCTTGTTGACCAGCACCCATCCGGCGTGCATCCCGATGCAGAGGGCCACGCTCCCGGTACGGTGCCGCACGACGCCGAGCAGCACTCCGGCCGCGAAGAGGGCGACGGCGGGTCCCGCGACCCCGGTTCCGGGAAAGGCGTGCAAAGCGTCGCCAAGCACTGCGAATCCGCTCCAGATTCCGATCTCCGATAGTGCGAAAGTAGGGCTCGTGCCGATGAAGTGCACCGAGCTGTAGATCGCCGCGACCGCGAAGAGCGCCACCGCAACACCCCCAATCCGTTGAAAGGCGCTGTGCAGGGCGCCACGAAACCACACTTCCTCGATGAGCGCGACGACCACCGCGGTGGCGAGGAAAGAGGCGAGACGCGGCAGCCATTCGAGGAGCCCGAGGTGCCCGCCGCCGCCGCGAACGCCGAGCGCCAGCAGCAGCGCGATGAGCCCCGTCATCATCAGCGCGCCCACGATAAAACCTCTGAGCACTCCCGCGAGGAAGGTCCTCCCGCCCGATCCTGGAGTGAGCCCCCATGCCTCGCGCCCGCGCAAGTCGAGGACTCGCAGCAGGGGCCACAGCCCCACGAGGGCCGAGATCTGAACCAGGCGCAGGGTGAACCCGGAGAAATCCGCCGGCGCGATCCCCAATGCGCTGAGAACGCCATGGAGGGGACCGGCGAGCGCCCCGCCGAGCACCAGGGCTGCGGCCGCATAGAGCGCGATCGACGCCGCCCCCTTCACCGCCGCCGTCCGGCGCCGCGGCGCAGTCCCGCCCCCCCGAAGCGCTCGTTGACTTCGTCCACCATCGCATCGACTCGCCGCTCGCGGGCGGCGGTGGGAGCGGCGAAGAGATCTGGCTGCTCGATCCGCTCGCGGGTAAGCCGACTCACTCCCATCCCCAGAAGGCGCACCGGATCCGCGCGACGGGCGAGCTGTCGCGTGAGGAGACGGGAGGCGGAAGTCCACAGATCCCGGGTGCCGGAGCTTGCCGTGGCGAGGCCGTGAGAGCGGTTCACGGTGCGAAAATCGGCGTACCGCACCTTGATCCCGACCGTGCCGGCACGCAGCCCCTGCCTTCTCACCCGCCAGGCGACCTGCTCGGTCAGTCCGCGAAGGCAGTCCCGCAAGGCCGCGGCTTGCGTCACGTCGATATCGAATGTGGTCTCGTGGCTGATCGAGCGCGCTTCCTGCTCAGGCGTCACCGGACGCTCGTCGCGCCCGTTCGCGAGCTCGAAGAGGCGATGCCCCCACTTGCCAAAGTGCTCCGCAAGCACCTCCGGGGGACGGGCGCGCAGATCGGCAATGGTGTGCACTCCGAGCGCATGAAGTTTCTCTCCCACCGCTCCGCCCACCCCCCACAGTCTCTCCACCGGCAGCGGATCGAGGAATGTCGGTACGTCTTCGGGCGCCACCACGACGAGGCCGTCCGGCTTGTCCAGATCGCTCGCGAGCTTGGCGAGGAACTTGTTCGGAGCCACTCCGACCGACGCGACCAGTCCGAGCTCGGAGCGGATTTCCCCCTTGATGCGTCGCGCAATATCGACTCCCGTACCAAAGAGCTCCCGGCTGGCGCCCACGTCCAGGAACGCCTCGTCCAGGGAAAGCGGCTCGACCAGGGGCGTATAGCGCTTGAACACGGAGCGGATCTCGGAGGACACCTCGGCATAGAGGGTCATGCGCGATCGGATGAAGACCGCGTGCGGACACAGCAGCCGGGCGCGGGCGGCCGGCATCGCGCTACGCACTCCGTACTCGCGGGCCGCATAGTTGGCCGCCGCCACCACCCCCCTGCCTTCCGGGCTCCCTCCCACCACCACCGGCCGACCGGCGAGCTCCGGACGCTCGCGCTCTTCCACCGACGCGTAGAAAGCGTCCATGTCGACATGGAGGATGGCGCGCGCGGTGGTCCCCATGGTACTTGGCGGGCGGGGCGTCAACCCGGATGTTTCACCGATCTTCGGCCGCTTCGGGCGCCAGGAAGCCGTGATTGTGGCGCGCCCGGAGCGGCGAGCGTAGCAGGGTCTGTGCAACGCGGCAGGGTGCCGACACGAAGTCGATACGGCGCGACGCGGTACGGCCCACTGACGCGCGCATGTCGGCGTGCGCAGTAGAAGATCGCTGAAGTTTGCCGGTGAAGCGCCGGAGCCTCCGAGCGCTTCGCCCCGCGCGCCTGGCGCAAGCGGCGGCGTGTACTTCTCAGGGGAGTTTTCGTGCCAGGGTGAGGCCGTCGCCCACCGGCAGCATGCAGAGCTCGATGCGCGGGTCGTCCTTGAGCTTTTCGTTCAAGGCGCGAAGTGCCATGGTGTCCTCGGAAGTGTCGTTCTCGTCCGCCACCGAGCCGCCCCAGAGCACGTTGTCGATCAGCACCAGTCCGCCGGGGCGCAGCAGCTCCAGGCAACGCTCGTAGTACCGGTCGTAGCCTGTCTTGTCGGCATCGATGAACGCGATGTCGAAATCCCCCGCCCGGCCCGCGCCGACCAGAGCATCGAGGGTCTCCCCCGCCGGCGCCAGTTCGAGGCGGATTTTCCCCCCGACCCCCGCTTCGTCCCAGTAGCGCCGCGCGATCGACGTCCACTCTTCGCTCACATCGCACGCGATCAGCTCACCGTCTTCCGGCAGTGCAAGGGCCACGCACAGCGCGCTGTAGCCGGTGAAGACCCCCACCTCGATCGCGCGCCGCGCACCGGCAAGACCCGTGAGCATGCGCATGAGCTGCCCTTGCTCGGGGGAGATCTGCATTCCCGAGTATTCGAGCGCGGCGGTCTCCTCCCGCAGGCGCCGCTGCACGTCCGACTCGCGCAGGGACACCCGATGCAGGTACTCGTGGAGGGCATCGCTCATGGTAATGGTGCGGCTGGACACTGGCTCGTTTCCTCGCGATCGGACCGCCAGCATGCTCGGACCAAACACCACAGACTGTCAATTCGGTCGTCGCGCGCCGTCAAGCCACTGCCTTATCATCGCAGCCCCTCTTTCCACCGGAGCCGCCGCGCGCCCTGCTTCGACGGTCCAAACCTCAAATGAGCGACATCTCCAAGGTAGTGCTCGCCTACTCGGGCGGGCTCGACACTTCGATCATCCTGAAATGGCTTCAGGACACCTATCGCTGCGAAGTGGTCACGTTCACCGCCGATCTCGGCCAGGGCGAAGAGCTCGAGCCCGCCCGCGCCAAGGCGGAAGCGCTCGGCGCGGCCGCGATCCACATCGAGGATCTGCGGGAGGAATTCGCGCGCGATTTCGTGTTCCCGATGTTCCGGGCCAACGCGATCTACGAAGGCGAGTATCTCCTTGGCACGTCCATCGCCCGCCCCCTCATCGCCAAACGACTGGTGGAGATTGCGGCGGAATGCGGGGCTGACGCGATCGCCCACGGCGCCACCGGAAAGGGCAACGACCAGGTCCGATTCGAGCTCGGCGCCTACGCCCTCAATCCCGACATCCGCGTGGTGGCCCCGTGGCGGGAGTGGGATCTCAACTCGCGAGAGCGTCTCATGGTCTACGCGCAGGAACACGGCATCCCGATCGCGCGACGCGAGGGCAACCAGTCGCCCTACTCCACCGACGCCAACCTGCTGCACATCTCCTACGAGGGCAACGAGCTGGAGGACCCCTGGGCCGAACCCGCGGAGGAGATGTGGCTGTGGACCCGATCGCCGGAGACCGCGCCCGATACGCCGCGCTACCTGGAAGTCGAATACGAGCGAGGAGACATCGTCGCGATCGACGGCAAGCGCATGACCCCCGCCTCGGTCATCGCGGAGCTGAACCGTATCGGAGGGGAGCACGGCATCGGCCGTCTCGACATCGTCGAGAACCGCTACGTGGGCATGAAGTCACGCGGCTGTTACGAGACGCCGGGCGGCGCCATCATGCTGAAGGCCCACCGCGCGATCGAGTCGATTACCCTCGACCGCGAGGCCGCCCACCTCAAGGATGAGCTGATGCCCCGCTACGCATCGCTCATATACAACGGCTACTGGTGGAGCCCGGAACGCCGCGCCCTGCAGGCGCTGATCGACGAGACCCAGACCCACGCCAACGGGCGAGTGCGACTCAAGCTCTACAAGGGCAATGTCCTGGTCACCGGGCGGGCATCGGAGAGCGACAGCCTCTTCGACGAGCGCATCGCCACCTTCGAGGACGACCGTGGCGCCTACGACCAGAAGGACGCGGCGGGCTTCATCCGCCTGAACGCTCTGCGCCTGCGCGTCGCCAAGGGACGAGAGCGTCGTCAGCCGGAGTAACTCGCCGACTGTGAGGGCTGCGCACGCGCATCGGCCGGCGTGGCGCTCTTGAACGCGAGCCGGGGCGCGTCTTTCGATCCGTGCGACCCACTATCCCGGCACCTTGGCACCAGAGGCAACCAAGAATCGGTGAGATATGCGGGGTGGCTCTTGCGAATCGGTGAATGACTGCGGTTGATTGCGGCCTCGAACCAAATCGACGACCAGGGCGCGCGGGCGTTCCCGCCATCCGCGCGCGGTGGCGGGTCCGTCCCGTTCGTCAGCTCCACTGCCGCTCGCGCGCGAGGCGGGCGAGACTGGGGCGGCCGATCGCGGTGGCGGTGACGGAAGTCTCGATGAAGATCTCCTCGCCGCCCACCCCCGGGGCGCGCAGATCGTGGCGTTCGGTCTCCACGTGCGCTTCGTCCGCGCCCGCCGCACTGGCCTTCTCCCGGGCGAGCGATTCGGCGAGGCGCTGGGCGCGGGCCAATGAAGTGTCGTAGTCGGAAAAGTCCTCGATGGCGGCGCCCGCGTGCACCCTGAAGCAACCGCTCGATGGCGCGCTGATCAGCACCCGGGCGCTCTGCAGCACCCCGGCGGCGACCGCTCCCACCGCATTGGCGACTTCAGCGTGCCGGGGCACCCGGAGCTCCGCGTCCAGGCGCTCCGCCACCGCGGGAAAGTAGCTCGCCGCCGGTGCGCCCAGCGCGACGAGAGGGCGCCGGAGGTGGAGCTTCACGTCGACGAGGCGCGCATGCGCCCCTTCGGGCCCGAGCGCTCGCGCGAGCAACGCGTCGGCCCCTCTCTCGCCCGTATCGATGTTCGCGCGTTCATGGGCGAGCGCCGCGCTGACCAGGGCGCGCCCCGCGGCAAGGGTCAGCGCGTCCACCACGCGCCGGCAAAGCGACTCGATCTGTGAAACGGAGCGCGCATCCGTGCCCCGCGCGAGGCGCCACCACAGCTCCGCCGCCTTGCGCGCGCCGTCTACGCGCCACGTCTTCTGCATGCCCAGGACATGGGCGGCATCGGTCGGAGTGAACGCGCACAGTGCGACCAGGCCGCGTCGCAGCAGGCGTTCGAGCACCCGCAAGAGCACGCGATCGCTCGCGACCTCCGATACCCACCGGGGTCCGTGCGAGAGCTGCTCCACCATCTCGCGCTCGAAGCGGGTCAGGCCCTCCCGCGGCGTCGGAGCGGCCAACATGACGAGACGAATCTGATCGGCGTCGTAGAGCATCCGGTCTCGCCGCCGGTCCAGATATTCGAGGACCGAGGGCTGTTGATGGGCGAGCAGACACATCGGCACCACCCGGCGGGGACCGACGCGGCAAGCATCGTCCTTGCCGAAGTGCACTTCGCTGTCTCCGCCCAGACCCACGGTGTGGGCGGCCACCGCCCGTACCATGGTGCGCCAGCCGCCGACCGAAGCGCCGTCGTCGCGCAGGCGAGGGCGTCCCCGTTCGAGCACCGCGATGTCGCTGGTGGTGCCACCCATGTCGACCACCAGCGCGTCGCCTGCTCCCGCCAGGTGGTGGCCCCCGACAATGCTCGCGGCCGGTCCGGAGAGGATGGTCTCGACCGGGCGCTGGGAGGCGAGCTCCGCCCGCACCAGCGATCCGTCGCCCTTCACCACCATCAGGGGAGCGGCGAGGCCGCGCTCCTCCATCATCCGACGCACTGCCGAGATCAGATCCGTGATCATCGGTATCAGGCGGGCATTCAGGAGCGTGGTGAGCGCGCGGCGGGGCGCGTCGAGGCGGTCGCTCAGGTCTTGCGAACAGGTCACCGGATGATCGCAGTGTTCGCGAACCAGCACGCGGGCCCGGCTCTCGTGGGAAGCGTTGCGTACCGCGAAGTGCGCGGTCACCGCGAATGCCGCCACGTCCGGGGCATGGCGCGCCAGCGCCGACCTCAGCGCTTGTTCGTCGAGCGGAGTCTGTTCGGCTCCCGTGGCATCGTGGCCGCCCGCGATGAACACGACCGGATCCTCACCGAGGGCGGTCCCGAGTCCGGCGCGCTCCAGGGCCTCCGGCCCCTGACCGATCATCAGCAGGCACGCCGGCGAGGCCCGTCCCTCTACGATGGCATTGGTCGCGAGCGTCGTGGAAATCGATACCATCGCGACCTCGCTTCGATCCTCGGGCAGGACCTGGCGCGCGGCGGCGTCGATGCCGAGCGCCAGGTCTTCCCGAGTGGTCAGCGCCTTGGCGCTGCCCAACACCCCGCGCTTGCGGCAGAAGAGCACCGCATCGGTATAGGTGCCGCCGGTGTCTATGCCGAGCAGGAGCGACAACGTTGCCTCCGAAGGTCTCGAAGAATCCGCGCGGCGCGAGGTGTGTACCGGCGTCTATCCGCCGCCTTCCGGGCGCAGATGGGGAAAGAGCAGCACGTCGCGGATCGATGCGGAGTCGGTGATCAGCATCACCAGGCGATCGATCCCCACCCCGACGCCTCCGCTCGGCGGCAGGCCGTACTCGAGCGCGCGCACATAGTCGGCGTCGTAGTACATCGCCTCCTCGTCGCCCGCTCCGCGCGCCGCCGCCTGCGCGCGGAAGCGGTCCGCCTGTTCGTCGGGGTCGTTCAGCTCGGAAAAGCCGTTGGCGATCTCGCGGCCCGCGATGAAGAGCTCGAAGCGGTCGGTGACGAATGGGTCACGGTCGTTGCGCCGAGACAGCGGCGACACCTCGGTAGGGTAGGCGGTGATGAAAGTGGGCTGGCGGAGCCGGTGTTCGACGTGTTCCTCGAAGAGCGCCATCCATATCCGGCCCCGGCCCCCGCCGGGCGGCACTTCCACCCCGAGCGCACGCGCGGCCTCGCGCGATCGCGCCTCGTCTTCAAGCGTCCCGGCGTCGAGCTCGGGGAGGCATTCGAGCAGAGCATCGCGCAGGTTCTTGCGCGCGAAGGGCCGGCCGAAGTCGATGCGTTCCCCCTGGTAGTCGAGGTCGCTCGATCCCGTCACGGTCGGCGCAACCTTGCGCAGCAGGCCCTCGGTGAGGTCCATCATGTCCTCGTAGTCGGCATGGGCCTGGTAGACCTCCAACATCGTGAACTCGGGATTGTGCTCGGTGGATACGCCCTCGTTGCGGAAGTTGCGGTTTATCTCGAACACCCGTTCGAAGCCGCCGACCACCAGGCGCTTCAGATTCAGCTCCGGGGCGACCCGGAGGTACATGTCCATTCCGAGCGCATGGTGGTGGGTCCGGAAAGGGCGGGCGATCGCGCCGCCTGGAAGACCTTGCATCATCGGTGTTTCGACCTCGAGAAAGCCGCGTTCGACGAAGAAGGAGCGGGTGAGATCGATCGCGCGGCTTCGCCGCCGGAAGGTCTCCCGGGTGCTTTCGCTGGTGATGAGATCGACGTAGCGCCGACGATAGCGCAGCTCGGTGTCACCGAGCCCGTGCCACTTCTCCGGCAGCGGGTGCAGGCACTTCGCGAGCAGGCGGATCTCGGCGGTGCGCACCGAGAGTTCGCCCTTGCGGGTCCGGAACACCGTACCCCGCACGCCGACGATGTCGCCGATATCCCACTGTCTGAATTCGGCGTAGACCCCCTCCGGCAGCTCATCTGCGCGCACGAAGAGCTGAATGCGACCCGAGACGTCCTGGAGGTCGGCGAAGGAGGACTTTCCCATCACCCGTCGCGCCATGAGCCGGCCCGCGATCGCGACCCGGGGCGCCATCCCTTCGAGCGCCTGCGCGTCGACTTCGTCGTAGCGACTCCGGAGCTCGCCGGTCTCCGCGTCGCGGCGGAAGTCGTTGGGATAGGCCTCGCCGCGGGAACGCAACGCCTCGAGCTTCTCCCGGCGCTGCCGTACCTGCTCGTTCTCCTTGTCCGTCACCCGTCCTACACCCCCGCCTTCAGGCTCGCTTCGATGAATCGGTCCAGGTCGCCGTCGAGCACCGCCTGGGTGTTGCCGATCTCGACGCCGGTGCGCAGATCCTTGATGCGGGACTGGTCGAGCACGTAGGAGCGGATCTGACTGCCCCAGCCGATGTCCGACTTCGCGTCCTCGATGACCTGCTGGTCCTCCCGACGCTTCTTGAGCTCCAGATCGTAGAGTCTCGCCTTGAGTTGCTTCATCGCGGTCGCCCGGTTCTTGTGCTGGGATCGGTCGTTCTGGCACTGCACCACCACCCCGGTGGGGAGGTGGGTGATGCGCACCGCCGACTCGGTGCGGTTCACGTGCTGCCCGCCCGCGCCGCTCGCGCGGTAGACGTCAATGCGCAGGTCCGCGGGGTTGATCTCCACCGCAATGTCGTCGTCGACCTCGGGCGACACGTACACCGCCGCAAACGAGGTATGGCGACGATGACCCGAATCGAAGGGGGATTTCCTCACCAGACGGTGCACCCCGGTCTCGGTGCGCAGCCAGCCGAAGGCGTGATTGCCGGTCACGTGCAGCGTCGCGCTCTTGATGCCCGCGATCTCTCCGGGAGAGGCCTCGATCATCTCGGTGCCGAAGCCGCGCCGCTCCCCCCAGCGCAGATACATGCGAAGCAGCATCTCCGCCCAATCCTGCGCTTCGGTGCCCCCGGATCCGGCCTGGATGTCGAGAAAGGCGTTCGCGGCGTCCCCTTCCTGCGAGAACATGCGCCGCAGCTCCAGGCGCATGAGCGCGGCATCCCAGCCCTCGAGATCCTCCTCCACCGCGCGAAGCATCGACGCGTCGTCCTCGTCCCGGGCCAGCTCCAGGAGCTCCGGGGCGTCGTCGAGCTCGCGGCCCACCGATGATACGACCTCCACGAGCTCGACCAGCCTCGCCCGCTCCCGGCCAAGCGAGCGCGCATGATCGGGATCGTCCCAGATTCCGGGTTCTTCCAGGTGGAGATTGACTTCTTCCAGGCGCGCCTGCTTGGAATCGAAGTCAAAGATACCCCCTGAGAGCCGCCAATCGGCCCTGCATGTCCTTGATACGGGCAAGGATTCCGGTGAGTTCGATAGCCATCGCGCCAGCTCTGTTCCGGTAAAGGGTGCGCAATGGTACTTGCCCGCGGTGGGGCAGTCACCGCCCGGGGGGATAGCCCTGACGTTTCACCGATTTCTCAACTCGCGGACGCCAATATGCTCGCGGCTGCGGGCCTCCCTCCCTCAAGCCGCTTCGACGTAGTGTTAGCTACGTCTTCAACGGCTTTCGGTCCGTGCTTCCTGCTATCACGGCATCTTGGCGCCCGAAGCGACCGAAAATCGGTGAAACGTCCGGGCCAGGGTCTGGCCGGCCGGCGCCGCGAAGCGCGCCTGGTCTTCGCGAGTGCTCGAATGACCGACGCTTTCGCAAGCGAAGGCACGGCTCTCAGTCGAGGTCCTCCCAGTCTTCGACCACGAGCTGTGGCGATTCCAGGCCCTGGTAAAAGTTGACGTCCAGCCGGTATGCGAAGCGGGCGCGTCGGAGTCGGCGCGGCCACTCGGAGGCCGCATTGAACGCGATCGCATCGACACTGCGCTCGGAGCCGCTCGGTCGCAGCACGAGCTTGACGTGGCGTTCGCCGACCACCCGCGCCTGGCGCACGTCGAACTCCCCGTCGAAACGAGGTTCCGGAAAGCCCTGCCCCCAGGGCCCTCCGTCCCGTATCAAGTATGCGAGCTTGAGGCCGAGCTCTTCCGCAACGATCTCGCCGTCGCTCATCGTCGCGCTGCGCAACGTGGACTCCGAAAGGTGCCGGCGCACCTCGGCGTCGAACGCGCGGGAGAAGGCATCGAAGCGGGCGTGGTCGAGACTCAGGCCCGCCGCCATCGCATGCCCCCCGAAGCGGGCCAGGAGCCCGGGATTGGCCGTCGCGATCGCGTCCAGCACGTCGCGTACGTGCACTCCGTCAACGGAGCGTGCGGACCCCTTGAGCTCCCGCTCGCCGTCCCGGGCAAAGGCGATCACCGGACGGTGGTAACGATCCTTGATCCGCGAGGCGAGAATGCCGACCACTCCGGGATGCCACCTCTCGTCATAGAGGCAGAGACCGACAGGCAGGGCGCTCGCTGTGCCGAACGCGAGGTCTTCCAGGTGTTGCAGGGCCTGTTCCTGCATCTTCTGTTCGATCTCCCGCCGTTCCCGGTTCAGCTGGTCGAGATGTTCGGCCTTCTCGCGGGCGAGCGCTTGCGTGGGTGCGAGCAGGCATTCGATGCCGAGCGACATGTCCGTGAGGCGACCGGCCGCATTGAGCCGGGGCGCAAGCGCGAATCCGATGTCCGATGCGGTGGCTCGGCCCGGATCACGGCCCGCTACCCGCAGTAGCGCCTCGATTCCCGGGCGACAGCGTCCCGCCCGGATCCGGGCCAACCCCTGGGATACGAGGATCCGGTTGTTGCGGTCCAGGGGCACCACGTCGGCGAGCGTGCCGACCGCCACCAGGTCGAGCAGATCGGCGAGCCTTGGCACCGGGATCGCCTTGCGTTCGAACCATTCCCGTTGGCGAAGCGCGCGACGAAGCGCGACGAGAAGGTAGAACATCACCCCGACCCCGGCGAGGCACTTGCTCGGGAACGCATCCCCCGGCTGATTGGGGTTCACCAGCGCCGCCGCCCGTGGCAGCTCCGGACCCGCCAGATGGTGGTCGGTGATGATCACCGCGATCCCGCGGGCGTTGGCGGCATCGACCCCCGCGACGCTCGACGTGCCGTTGTCCACCGTAATCAGCAGATCCGGTTCGCGCCCGGCCGCGACTTCGACGATCTCGGGAGTGAGACCGTATCCGAACCGGAATCGGTCGGGCACCAGGTAATCGACCTGCTCGGCCCCCAGCAGGCGCAGCCCGCTCACCGCCACCGCGCAACCGGTCGCGCCATCGGCATCGAAGTCCCCCACGATCAAGATGTGCCGGCGCCGCTCCAGCGCATCGACCAGCAACGCCACCGCGGCCTCGATCCCGCGCAGAGTCTCATCGGGGAGGAGGTGGGCGAGGCGGTAGTCCAGCTCCTCGGAGGAGGTGACCCCGCGCGCCGCGTAGACACGGGCGAGTACCGGGTGATGCTCCTGGCCGAGTCGCTCGGAGACGGGACCGGTTCTCCGCCTAGTTATTGCCACCCCACCCCTCCCGCTCCGGGACGCGGCGCGCATCGCAGCCCCCGGCTCGCACCGACCTTCTCGATGGGGGAATCATGTTCGCGCTCCACTGACCGGCGGCTCGATCATCGACACATGGGTCGTCAAGGTTCCCATGCGCCGCCACCACCGCCATCTCGCGCAAGCGCGCAGCTCATGCCAGTATCCGCCGCCCGATGCGATGCGCAGGCTCGCGAGCTTCCCCGACCACAGCGCCCGTCGCAGGGGCTCGAACCACTGCGCCTCCCATCTCTTCAGTCCTTCGAGCCAGCCGGGCCAGTCCTCCAGTCGCACCGCGTAGTGCGGGTCGTCGCAGTACACGAGGTCGAGCCCGCTCTCGCACCCGGTGCGCAGAATCTCCCCGGCCCCGGAGGGCAAAGGTCGACAGTTCACGCCCAGCACTCGACCCAGGCCATGGGCCAGGATGGAGTCGCTCCACAGGCGCAAACCCGAAGGCTTGGCCGGGGGCGATGGGAGCGGGCCGGCTCCCCAGAACCAGACACTGTTGACGGTCGGCGAACCCCGCCTCGTCCGGGCCCGGTTGACGGGCAGGTCGTGTAGCAGCATCTGAATCTCGGTCAAGGTGCGAAGCCAGGCCACGGCATCCGCCCCGCCCGGCAACGCCTCGCCGGCCGGCCCTCCCACCGCGAGCGAGGGCTCGCGGGTGGAGAGACGCGGGGTCGCACCGAGCCCCATGTACCAGCGAGCCGGCGCAAGAGGCTCCAGGCGGCCGGGCCTGCCTTCGAGGGCCCGGTTGATCGCACAGCACAGCTCCGCCGACTCCTCACCCGTCAGGGCAAGCCCCCGCGGGTCTCCCACCCGAAGTTCGGCGCCCCGCGCTTCGAGATGGACGGGGTCGGCGCGAATCCAGGCCTGGGGCCGCCATGGCGCGCCGTCGGCGACGGCGCTCACCGCCGCTGACGGCCAGTCGTCGCCTTCGCGCAGAATCCCCAGCGACCGGAAAAGCAGACCCTCGGGGCTCTCGCCGACCTCCTCTCGGCCTTGTCGGCGTGCCCGGGAGAGCAGCGTGCGCAAACCCCGAAGCTCCGTTTTGCCCATCGCGCGGGCCGCCTCCGCGGCGTGGGACGGGTCCCTCGCGGAGGCGCCGAGCAGACCGGGAAGCAGGAGGAGGACGCGCCGGCTTCGCACTGCCGCCGGCTGCGTCAGCGCAAGTGTTCGAGAAGGAGCGCCTTCACCGCGGCCGCTTCGGGCGCCACCGCGGCCACTGGCGCGCTGGCCCGTTCCACCGCGATATCGGGATCCTTGAGGCCGTGCCCGGTCAGCGTGCACACCACGGTGCTGCCCTCGGGCAGGCGACCGCTCTCGAGGTCACGCATCATCCCGGCGACGCACACCGCGGACGCGGGCTCGCAGAAGATGCCTTCGCGCTCCGCGAGCATCGTCTGCGCTTCGAGGATCGATTCGTCCGATAGGGCGTCGAACCATCCGCCGGACTCGCGGGAGGCGGCGACGGCGAAGTCGAAGGACTGGGGGTTGCCGATCCGGATCGCGCTCGCGACGGTCTCCGGTTCCGTCACCGGTGCGCCGCGCACGAAAGGGGCCGCACCGCTCGCCTGATAGCCGACCATCACCGGGCGCCGATCGACAAGCGGCCGCGTTTCGTAGCTCTGAAGGCCGAAGTGGGCCGAGAAGGCGCCGGGCAGGTAATTGTCGGACGTGGGCGCCGCTTCACAGTAGCCGAGCCAGTGTGCGGTGATGTTCCCCGCGTTTCCGACCGGAAGGCAATGGTAGTCGGGGCAGCGGCCGAGCGCTTCGACGATCTCGAATGCGATGGTCTTCTGGCCCTGAATCCGGTAGGGATTGATCGAGTTCACCACGGCGGCGCCGGTCTCTTCGGCCATCTCGCGCACCAGGCGCATGCCATCGTCGAAGTTGCCCTTGAGCTGCACGACGACCGCGCCGTGCATCATCGCCTGGGCAAGCTTTCCGCGCGCGATCCGGCCCTCGGGAATCAGGACGAAGGAGGTGAGCCCGGCCCGCGCCGCATAGGCGGCGGCGGATGCGGAGGTGTTGCCGGTCGAGGCGCAGATGACAGCGCGCGCGCCCTCGGCGCGCGCGCGGGTGATCGCCATCGTCATGCCGCGGTCCTTGAAGGATCCGGTGGGGTTCTGCCCCTCCACCTTCGCGTAGACGTCCGCACGCCGGCTCAAGCCTCGCGGCAGGTTCTCGAGCCGAATGAGGGCGGTGGCGCCCTCGCACAGACTCACCGGCGCCGCGGCCGCATCGATGGGCAGACGGGATCGGTAACGATCGATGAGACCCGGCAACGGCGGGGGCGGGGTGAAGTCCTTCATCCGGTTGCATCCTCCAGATGCTCCACCCGCAGACGCACGACCTCGCCGCTCACGACGTCGAGATTCTCGACCTCGTCGAGGGCGTCGCGCATCTGCCCTTCGCGCACGGTGTGGGTGAGCATCACCAGCTTGGCGAAGTGCGCCCCTCGCGGGGGCTCCGGCTGCACCACCGCCTCGATGCTGATCCCGGCGCGCCCGAGCACCGTGGCGATCTCGGCGAGGACGCCGGGCCGGTCCGACGCCGTCATGCGCAAGTAGTACGCGCAATGCGCATCGGCCATGTCGAGCACTCCGAGGTCGGACATCGCGTCGGGCTGGAAGGCGAGGTGCGGAACGCGATTCTCGGGATCGGTGGTCAGCGCGCGCACCACATCGACGAGATCCGCGACCACCGCGGAGGCGGTCGCCTCGGCGCCGGCCCCCGCGCCGTAGTAGAGGGTGGGACCGACCGCGTCGGCGTCTACCAGCACCGCATTCATCACCCCGTCCACGCTCGCGAGCAGGTGGCGTTGCGGTACCAGGGTGGGGTGCACCCGCAGCTCGACATCACCGCCCCGGCGACGGGCGATACCAAGGTGACGGATGCGGTAGCCGAGCTGCTCGGCGTAGGCGATGTCTTCCAGGTGCAGATCGTCGATGCCCTCGGTGTGCACCCGCGAGAACTGGAGCGGAATGCCGAAGGCGATGGCGGAGAGTATGGTGAGCTTGTGAGCGGCGTCGATCCCTCCCACATCGAAGGTCGGATCCGCTTCCGCATAACCGAGGCGCTGGGCCTCCCCGAGCACGTCGCCGAAATCCCTCCGGTGCTCGCGCATTTCGGAGAGGATGTAGTTGCTGGTCCCGTTGACGATTCCGGTTATCCGATCGATGCGGTTGCCCGCGAGGCCCTCGCGAATTGCCTTGATGATCGGTACCCCTCCTGCAACCGCGGATTCGAACGCGACACTGACTCCCTTCTCGTGCGCCGCCGCGAACACTTCGTTGCCGTGCAGCGCGATGAGCGCCTTGTTCGCGGTAACCACGTGCTTGCCTTCCTCGATGGCCCGAAGCACGAGCTCGCGGGCGAGCCCGGTGCCCCCGATGACCTCGACCACGATGGCGACTTCGGGGTCGCCGACGATCTCGAAGGGATCCCGGGTGAGCGCGATGTCCCGCGTTGCGCAGAGGCGGTCCTTTCCCGGATCACGCACCGCCGCCCCGGCCACCTCGATCGCGCGCCCCGCGCGGCGCGCGATCTCCTCGCGATTACGGGCGAGCACGTTGACGGTGCCACCGCCTACCGTCCCGAGGCCGAGCAGGCCGATCCGTACCGGTTTCATGGAAGAGGAAGCCGTATCTCGCCCGTGGCGGTTCCCAACCATCTTCCCGCGCTGGGCGCAGAAGCGCACGAGCGCGGGACGTCATGTGCGCCACGGTGGGTCGACTCCGGGCCGGACGCCCCATGCGAAGCGTCCCGAATGCCCGGGAGGCGGCCCTTGGAGCGAAGCGCCAAGCCATCGGCCGCCGCAAGATGTCCACGGCGATAAGTCATGGAGACTGGGACGAGGCGAGCTGTGCCAGGGCCAAGGGAGCCTGCGGAAAATGCGTCGGGGACGAAGGAGCGCCTCGTTCGCCCACGTCTCGGGCAAAAGGCGAGTGACGATAAACAAGCGGGGCTTCAAGTGTCAATCCAACCCGGACATTTCACCGACTTCTCAACTCGCGGACGCCAATATGCTCGTGATAGCGGGCCTCCCTCCGTCGCGCCGCTTTCGACGTAGTGTCGGCTACCTGCTCGGCTCCGCAGTCCTTGGGCGAAGCTTTCCGGCCTGGGCAAGCCATCCTTGGCTTGCCCGCTCGCCGATCCGTGCGCGCCACTGGCGCTTCGCCTGTTTCCGGCTCGCCGTTGCGCGTCTCTCAGTCCGTGCTTCCTGCTATCACGGCATCTTGGCGCCCGAAGCGGCCGAAAATCGGTGAAACATCCGGGCCAAGCGGGATGCTATCCTCGACGCTCACCCCGCGAGCCGGAGCGATCGACATGGGCGATGCCCTCGAAACTGCCACCCGCAAGATTCTGGAGCCGGGCGGACTGGATCGGCGCGAGCTGTCCCGAGTCCTCGATTCGGTCCTGGGACACGCGGTGGACGACGCCGACCTCTACTTCCAGGCGGTGCGCTCGGAGACCTGGGTGCTGGAGGACGGCATCGTCAAGGAGGGGAGCCACAACATCGAGCAGGGCGTGGGCGTGCGGGCGGTCAGCGGGGAGAAGAGCGGTTTCGCCTACGCGGACGAGGTGGCGCTTCCCGCCCTCGAGCGAGCCGCGGGGGCCGCGCGCGCGATCGCCGGCGCCGGCGCCGATGGCCGGGTGCGGGCGGGCACGCCACCGAGCGTGAAGGAGCGCTACCCGCCCCTCGATCCCCTGCAGAGTTTTGACGAACGCGAGCGCATCGAGCTCCTTCGGGCGGTGGACGCCGAAGCCCGGGCGAGCGACCCCAGAATCAAGCAGGTCATCGTCAGTCTCGCCGGTGAACACGACCAGGTGCTCGTCGCGGCGGCGGACGGCCGGCTCGCCGCGGACCTGCGCCCCCTGGTGCGCCTGAACGTGAGTGTGGTGGCGGAGCAGGGCGCGCGCCGCGAGCAGGCGAGCTCGGGAGGGGGCGGTCGCCACGACTACCGCTACTTCCTCGAGGAGGGGCGGGCTCTGCGATACGCGCGAGAAGCGGTGCGCCAGGCGCTGGTTTCCCTGGAGGCGCAAGACGCTCCCGCGGGCACCATGAGCGTGGTGCTCGGCCCCGGCTGGCCCGGAGTGCTCCTGCACGAAGCGGTCGGTCACGGGCTCGAGGGCGACTTCAATCGCAAGGGCAGCTCGGCGTTCTCGGGTCTGATCGGGGAGATGGTCGCGACCTCGGCCTGCACCGTGGTCGACGACGGCACTCTCCCCAACCGCCGGGGCTCGCTCAGCATCGACGACGAAGGCACCCCGACGCAGTGCACCACCCTCATCGAGGAGGGAAGACTGGTCGGATACATGCAGGATCGGCAGAACGCCCGCCTCATGGGCACCCGTTCCACCGGCAACGGCCGGCGCGAGTCCTACGCCCACCTGCCGATGCCACGCATGACGAACACGTACATGTTGCCCGGCCCCCACGACCCCGCCGAGATCATCGAGTCGGTGGAGAACGGACTCTATGCGGTCAGTTTCCGCGGGGGGCAGGTCGACATCACCTCGGGCAAGTTCGTGTTCTCGGCGAGCGAGGCCTACCTGATCGAGAAGGGCAAGGTGACCCGTCCCGTCAAGGGCGCCACCCTGATCGGCAACGGCCCCGAGGTGCTCACGCGCGTGAAAATGGTGGGCAACGACCTGGAGCTCGACTGGGGCGTCGGAATCTGCGGCAAGAACGGGCAGACGGTGCCGGTGGGAGTGGGGCAACCTACCTTGCGGGTCGACGGATTGACCGTGGGAGGGGTCAGCGTCGGGTAGCGCGGCGCCCCCCGGGGTTCTCCCGGGCCTCGGTGTCGCACCGGTTTTCCTGGCTTGCGCGCGGCAATCCGCTCGCGGTCGCGGGCCGTACTCCCTCGAAGCGCTTACGCTTTTCGCTTCTTGTCGGCCCGCGCGCCCCACACTCCGGCTTCCTGGCGCCCGAAGCGAACGAGAACAGCTGAAATCCGCTGGTCAGGCGCCATGCGTGCGACGCGCCAATGCGGCATCAGCAGGCGGTGGCCTGCCGCGGGCACGGGCGCCAAGTCAGGATGCGCTCGGCCCGTGCGCCTTCTCCACCCTTGCGGGTATCACCGGAGTGCTCGTCTCGACATCGGCGTTCTGCGCGCGGTGGCGGAGCCAGTGATCCATGAGAACGATCGCGACCATCGCCTCCGCAATCGGGGTAGCCCTGATGCCGACGCAAGGGTCGTGTCGGCCATGGGTCACGACCTCCACCGCCTCCCCATGCACATCCACGCTGCGCCCGGGGAGGCGCAGACTGGAGGTCGGCTTGAGGGCGATGCTGGCCAAGATGTCCTGTCCCGTCGATATGCCGCCCAGAGTCCCTCCCGCATTGTTGCTCAGGAATCCCTCCGGGGACATCTCGTCCCGGTGCTCGCTGCCCTTCTGGGTAACGGCGGCAAAGCCGGCTCCGATCTCGACGCCGCGCACCGCGTTGATGCTCATGAGCGCGTGCGCGAGCGCCGCATCCAGCCGGTCGAACACCGGTTCGCCCAACCCGGGCGGGACGCCGCTCGCCACCACGTTGACCCGCGCTCCCGCCGAGTCGCCCGCCTTGCGCAGCGCGTCCATGAAGCGTTCGAGCTCGCGCACGAGGGCGGCATCGGGGCAGAAGAAGGGATTGCGCTCCACTTCGTCCCAGTCGAAGTCCCGCACCTTGAGCGGCCCGAGCTGGGCCAGGTAGCCGCGCACTTCGATGCCCAGGCGCTCGCGCAAGTACTTCCTGGCTATCGCGCCGGCCGCCACCCGCATCGCGGTCTCGCGCGCCGAAGCCCTTCCGCCACCTCGATAGTCCCGGATTCCGTACTTCTGGCTGTACACGTAGTCGGCGTGCGCGGGCCGGAAGACGTTCTTGATCTTCTCGTAGTCTCGCGGGCGCTGATCGGTGTTTTCGATTACCAACTGGATCGGAGTGCCGGTCGTGCGCCCCTCGAACACCCCGGAAAGGATCCGCACCGCATCCGCTTCGCGCCGCTGCGACGTATGGCGACTCTTGCCGGAGCGGCGACGCTCCAGGTCGGGTTGAATGTCGGCCTCGCCGAGGTCGAGGCCCGGCGGACAGCCATCCACCGTCACCCCGATTGCCGGACCGTGACTCTCACCGAAGGAGGTCACCGCGAAGAGCTTGCCGATGGTGTTGCCCGGCATCGTTCCTGGTTACAGGTTGGAGTCGCGTTCCGGCGCAGCGCCCGCCGTGGTCAACCGAGTCGCATCATGGCACAGGTCGCGGGGCCCCGCCATGACGCAAGCGTCGGGGACGACAGCCCCGGCCGTACGTCACGGCGGCCGGTGACCGGGTCCGGACTTCCCAAGGGTGGCGTTCGCGCGGTGAACACACCTACCGCGGCAGATCTTCGCGGTGCAGCAGGAACACGTTCTCTCCCCCGCGCTCGATCTCGAGCCAGATGAAAGGCAGTTCGGGGTACCGAGCCTCCAGTGCGGAGCGACAGGAGCCCGCCTCGACCACGAGGATGCCCTTGCTCTTCAGGCGAGGGCCAGCCTCTTCGAGAATGCGCACGATGAGATCGATGCCGTCTTCCCCCGCACGCAGCCCGACCGAGGGCTCGTGCCGGTACTCGGCGGGAAGCGATTCAAACTCGGTCCGGCTGACGTAGGGCGGATTGGCGACGACCAGATCGTAGTCGTCGCCAGCCCTGGCGAAGAGGTCCGACTCGACCAGCCGCACCCGCCCCTCGAGCCCGTGGTCGCGCACGTTCTCCCCGGCCAGCAAGAGCGCATCGGGGTCGATATCCACCGCATCTACCCGAGCGCCGGGGAAGGCGACGGCGCACGCGATGGCGATGCATCCGCCGCCGGTCCCGATATCGAGCACCGCGTCGACCTCGTCCGCGGCAAGCCACGGCGTGAACCCGCGTTCGATCCACTCTCCGATCGGAGAACGTGGCACCAGCGCCCGTCGGTCGGTCCGCAAGCGCAGCCCCGCGAACCACGCGTGGCCGACGAGGTACGCGGTCGGAACGCGCTCCAGTATCCGCCGGCTCAACAGGTCCAGCACCGCGCGACGCTCGGTCGGTGTCAGCCGGGCCGCCCAGAGCTCGGGCGGCGGTCGAGGCTCGAGGTGGAGGGCGTGCAGCACCAGCGCCACCGCCTCGTCCAGGGCATCCGCATAGCCGTGGCCGAAACACAGACCCGCTTCCTGGAAGCGGCTCGCGCCCCAGCGCACGTAGTCGCGAACGCGGGACAGGCAGTCTTCCGCCTGCCGGGCGTGCTCCCGGAAAACGCGAGCCCGCGGGTCGCTCAAGACGCACCTCGCGGACCCGGGGGCATCTCGAGCCGGCGCCTGGTCACCGCCCACGCGGTCCACCGGCACGAAGAATTCCGGGTCGGACCCCTCCCGATCGCGTCACTTCCCCGAGACTTCCGTCGGCGTGCAGAGACGCTACTCCCTGGATTCAGGCTTCGACTTTGGTCTCGCCTTCACCTTCGCCTTCGCCTTCGTCCTTGGTTTTCCTGCTCCGCCCGAGCCTTGCTCCTCGCCTTCGGCCTTTGCCTTCGATGCTCGCACCTTGCCCTCCCCGGCCGCGCCTTTCGCCCTGGTCTTCTTCTTCCGCGCGGACCGGGGTGGAGTGGCCGGAGTGTCGGCGAGGGCAAGCAGGACCTGGTTGAGGCGGCTTACGAATTCGCCCGGATCGGCAAGTCGACCGCCCTCGGCGAGCGTGGCCTGATCGACGAGAAGCAGGGCCAGATCCTTGCGCCGCGACTCGCTCTTCTCGTTTGGAAAACGCACGAGGAGGGGGTGGGAAGGGTTGATCTCCAGCACGGGCTTCGCGGACTCCACCGACTGGCCCGCGGCCTGGAGCAGGCGTTCGAAGTTCGATCCGAGCTCACCGTCCTTCGCGACCAGACACGCGGGGGAGGTGGTCAGGCGGGCAGTGGTGCGCACCGCGCTCACCCGGTCCCCGAGGTGAGTGGCGATCTCCTCGGTGAGCGCACGGTGTCCCGCCTCGTCCTCTTCCGCGTCCCCGGATTCCTCGACGCCTTCGATCGCGCTCAGATCGAGCTCTCCCCTGGACACCGATTGCAGCGACTTGCCGTCGAACTCCGTCAAGTGGTGGACGACCCACTCGTCGACCTCGTCGGTCATGAGCAGCACTTCGATGTCGTGCGCGCGGAATGTCTCCAGGTGAGGACTGCTGCGCGCGGTCTCCGGACGATCTGCGGTCAGATAGTAGATCTGCTCCTGACCTTCGCGCATGCGTGCGACGTAGTCCTCGAGGGAGACATCGACCTCACCCGCGCTGCGGCTGCTCTCGTAGCGCAGCAGTCTCGCGATAGAGTCGCGGCTCTTCGCATCTTCGACGACACCCTCCTTCAGGACTCTCCCGAACTCCTTCCAGAAAGTCGCGTACTTCTCGGTCTCGTTCTTTGCCATCGCCGAGAGGAGATCGAGCACCCGCTTCACGGAGCCGGATCGGATCTGATCGATGCGCTTGTCCTTCTGCAGGATTTCCCGTGACACGTTGAGCGGCAGATCGGAGGAATCGATGATCCCGCGCACGAAACGCAGGTAGGGCGGCATGAGCTGCTCGGCATCGTCCATGATGAAGACCCGTCGCACGTAGAGCTTCACGCCCCGGCGTACGTTGCGATCCCACAGATCGAAGGGCGCCCGGGTCGGAACGTAGAACAGCGACGTGTACTCGAGATTGCCCTCCACCCGGCTGTGCACATGTGCGAGCGGATCCTCGAAGTCGTGCGCGGTGTGCTTGTAGAACTCGTTGTACTCGTTCTCCTCGATTTCGTTCTTGGCGCGGGTCCACAACGCGGTCGCCGTGTTGACGGTCTCCATCTCGGCGTCGTCGCCGGGCTTGGGCATCCGGATCGGTATCGAGATGTGATCGGAGTAGCGCCGTACGATGTTGCGGAGCCGGTAGCTCTCCAGGAACTCGTCCTCGCCTTCGCGCAGGGCGAGGATCACCTCGGTACCGCGAGCGGCGATGGGCACCCGCTCCACCGTGTACTCGCCGTCGCCCCCCGACTCCCAGCGCACCCCGCCCTCCACCGGCATTCCCGCCCGCCGGGAGTTCACCGTGACCTTGTCCGCGACGATGAAACACGAATAGAACCCCACTCCGAACTGTCCGATGAGCTCGGAATCCTTAACCCGATCGCCGGTGAGGGATTCGAAGAATTGCCGGGTTCCGGACCTGGCGATCGTGCCCAGGTTCTCGATGATCTCCTGATAGCCCATGCCGATGCCGTTGTCGCGCACGGCCAGCGTTCGCGCTTCCTTGTCGAACTCGATCCGGATCTCCAGATCTCCATCTCCCTCGTACAGCCTATCGTTCGACAAGGCTTCGAAACGCAGCTTGTCCGCCGCGTCGGAAGCGTTGGAGACCAGCTCCCGCAGGAAGATCTCCTTGTTGCTGTAGAGCGAGTTGACCATGAGGTCGAGCAACTGCTTGACCTCGGTCTGGAATCCCCGTGTTTCCCTTTCTGCGTCCGCGCTCATGCCTGCTCCACCTGATACCGGTCCGGATGGGCTCGCCGTCCTCGATCGACCCTCCAAGATGTGGGCGCGAAGCGTCGATTCAAGACGCGACCCGGCCGCGGATACACTTCCCGGGACAATGTCCGCCCGACCCCCCTCTCCCTCCGCCGGAGCCGTACCCGGTGGTATCTCCACCAAGGCACGGGACGCGCCCGCGGCCCGGCGCGGCGGCGCCGATCACACTCCGGTCATGGCGCAGTACTTGCGCATCAAGGCCGAGCATCCCGACATCCTGCTCTTCTACCGGATGGGGGACTTCTACGAGCTCTTCTTCGACGACGCCCGGCGGGCGGCATCACTCCTCGATATTGCCCTGACCACGCGCGGCCAGTCCGGCGGCGAAGCGATCCCGATGGCGGGAGTACCCGCCCATTCCGTGGACGCCTATCTCGCCCGGCTGCTGCGCCGCGGAGAGGGCGCCGCCATCTGCGAGCAGATCGGAGACCCCGCCACCAGCCGGGGACCGGTGCATCGGGAAGTGACGCGCATCGTGACCCCGGGAACGCTTACCGACGAAGCGTTGCTCGATCGGGATCGGGAGTCTCTGCTCATGGCGGTGCACTCCGAGGGCGCTCGCTTCGGAGTCGCGGTACTCGACCTCAGCACCGGGCGCTTCGCGTGTCTGCAGGCCGAGAACGGGGAAGCCCTGGGCGCGGAGTTCGAACGCGTGCGGCCGGCGGAGTTGCTGGTGAGCGAGTCGCTTCGCCTTCCCGAGGCCATGCGGGTGGAAGGCGTCCTGCGCCAGGTACCGCCCTGGCACTTCGATCCCGACAGCGCATACCGACAACTGTGCAGCCAGTTCCGCACTCGCGACCTCGACGGCTTCGGTCTGGACCGGGGGCACTGCGCCATACCCGCCGCGGGCTGCCTGCTGCACTACGCGGGCGAAACCCAGCGCACCGCGCTTCCCCACATCCGTTCGATCCGGCTGGAACGCCAGAGCGATACGGTGATGCTCGATGCGGTCACCCAACGCAACCTCGAACTCGTCGACAGCCTGTCCGGAGAGCGCGAGCGAACGCTCGCCGGGGTGCTCGACGCCTGTGCGACCGCCATGGGGAGCCGGCTGCTGCGGCGCTGGCTGCTACGCCCCCTTCGCGACCGACGGGTGTTGAATCTGCGCCTCCAGGTGCTCGACGCGCTGATCGCCGGGGGCGCGCACGAAGTCCTGCACCGCGCTCTGCGCGATATCGGCGACATCGAACGGATCCTCGCGCGGGTCGCGTTGCGTTCCGCCCGCCCGCGCGACCTCGCGCAACTGCGCGAGAGCATCGCCGCACTGCCTCGCCTCGCGGCCAGTGGCCGGGGACTCGACTCCCCGCTGCTCACCGAGCTTCTCGACAAGGTCGGCTCCTTCCCCGAACTCGGCGATCTGCTGCAACGAGGGATCGTGGCAACCCCTCCGGTGGTGCTGCGCGACGGGGGAGTGATCGCTCCCGGATTCGATGCCGAGCTGGACGAGCATCGGCGCCTCGCGGACGACTCCGGCGCATTCCTGCAGGACATCGAAGCCCGGGAACGCGCGCGCAGCGGCATTCCCGGACTCAAGGTCGGCTACAACCGGGTACACGGCTACTACATCGAGATTCCCCGCAGCCAGTGCGAGCGGGCGCCCGCGGACTACACCCGTCGGCAGACCCTGAAGCATGCCGAGCGTTACATCAGCGAGGAACTGAAGCAATTCGAGGACCGGGTGCTGGGCGCGCGGGGGCGCGCGCTCGCCCGGGAGAAGACGCTGTACGAGGAGATTCTCGATGTCCTGGTTACGCGTCTTCCGCAGCTCCAGGAGTGCGCCCTCGGCGTGGCCGAGATCGATGTGCTCGCGAACCTCGCGGAACGCTCCGATGCGCTCGACTACCGGGCGCCGACACTTGGCGAGGACGAGGGCATCCACATCGAAGGCGGCCGGCATCCGGTCGTGGAGCGCACTGGGGATACCGACTTCGTCGCCAACGATCTCACGCTCTCGGAAGAGGAGCGCGTGTGGCTCATCACCGGCCCGAACATGGGCGGAAAATCGACCTTCATGCGCCAGAGCGCACTCATCGTGCTGCTCGCCCACATCGGGTGCTACGTACCCGCGCAACAGGCCGTCATCGGCCCGGTGGATCGGATATTCACCCGTATCGGCGCCGCCGACGATGTCGCGGGAGGACGTTCGACCTTCATGGTGGAGATGAGCGAGGCCGCAAACATCCTGCACAACGCGACTCCCCGCAGCCTGGTGCTCCTCGATGAAGTCGGCCGGGGCACCAGTACTTACGACGGTCTGTCGCTGGCGTGGGCCTTTGCCGCTTACCTCGCGGGCGAGATCCGATGCTTCACCCTCTTCGCGACCCATTACCTCGAGCTCACCGAGCTGCCCCGACACTTGCGCAACATCGCCAACGTCCATCTCGATGTTCTCGAGCACGGGCGTGAAGTGGTGTTCATGTACCGGGTCCGGCCGGGTCCAGCGAGCCGCAGCTACGGCCTGCAGGTCGCCACCCTGGCCGGAGTGCCGGGTCCCGTGGTCGAGAGTGCCCGGGAACTGCTGCGAGACCTGGAGGGAGGGAGGTCTCCGGCCGGCCTTCCTTCCCACGATCGGCAGTACGACCTCTTCGAAGCGAAGGACGAGCATCCCGTGCTGGCGCGCTTGCGCGATCTGTCACCCGACGAGATGAGCCCGCGGCAGGCCCTGGAGCTGCTCTACGAACTCAAGCGCCTTCAGGACGCCTGCTGATTCCCCGGTCGCAACCTCGCACCGGACTCGAAAATGACCCGGTGCAGGCTATACCATTGCGCTCCCTTTCGCCCTCACTTCGCCCGGGAGTCCGATGACCTTCGTTGTCGTAGAGAGCTGCATCAAGTGCAAGTACACAGACTGCGTAGAAGTATGTCCTGTCGACTGTTTCCACGAAGGTCCCAACTACCTGGTAATCGACCCCGAGGAGTGCATCGACTGCACCCTCTGCGAGCCCGAGTGCCCGGTGGACGCAATCCTCTCGGAGGACGACCTGCGTGAGGACCAGCGCCACTTTCTGGATCTGAACGCCGAACTCTCCCAGGAGTGGCCGGTGATCAGTGAAAAGAAGGACGCACCGCCCGATGCCGAGGAATGGGAGAGCGTCGAGGAGAAGCTCAAGTACCTGGAACGCTGAGCGCTCCATGGCGGGTACGGGACCGGGCGGCGCATCTTGCCCGGGTCCGTGAATCCACCGCGGTGTTTCACCGAGTCACGGGCGACTTCGGCACTTCGGATCGGCGCGGGTGGTTTGGCCCGCGAGGCTACCGGTGGAACTCGTGTGTCTCGCGAGCGGGGCGTCAGCTGCGGTACTCGGAGTTGATCCTCACGTACTCGTGGGACAGATCCGAGGTCCAGACCCGAGCCGCCGAGCTGCCGCTGCCGAGCCGGACTCTCACGCAGAGCTCCTCCCGGTCCATGACCCTCTGCCCATCTTCCTCCCGGTAGGTGGGGGCCCTTCCCCCCCGGTCCACGATACACACCTCATCGAGATACAGGCGGACCCGATCGATGTCGGCGTGGGAAGGCAGTGATCGGCCGACCGCGGCGAGAATCCGGCCCCAGTTCGGATCGGAAGCGAACATGGCGGTCATCACGAGGGGCGACTCCGCCACGGCGTAGGCCACCGCCCGGCACACATCCTCGCTCTCTCCCTCCTCCACCTCCACCGTGATGAACTTGGTCGCGCCCTCTCCGTCCCGGATGATGGCCTGCGCCAGCCACACGAGGCTCTCGCGCACCGCCTCCAACAGCACCCCGTAGTCCTCGTGGCGGAGATCGTCGATGGGTCGCGCGCCGCTCGCGCCGGTGGACGCGAGCACGCAGGCGTCGTTGGTGGAGGTGTCACCATCCACCGTGATGCAGTTGAACGAGTCCGCGACGGCCGCGCGCAGGCAGGTGTCGAGGACACCCGGGGCCACTGCCGCGTCGGTCGCCGCGAATGCGAGCATCGTGGCCATGTCGGGGCGAATCATGCCCGAGCCCTTCGCCACCGCGTTGATGCGGCATTCGACGTCGCCGATCCGAAAGCTGCGGGATGTTCCCTTGGGCACGGTATCGCTGGTCATGATGGCGCGCGCCGCACTTTCCCAGCCGTCGGGGCGCAACCTCTCGAACGCCGCGGGAACCGCTCCTTCGAAGCGGTCGAGCTCCAGGTACTCCCCGATGACTCCGGTGGAGAAGGGCAGCACGCTCGTTGGGGCCACGCCCGACGAAGCCCCGACCATTTCGCAGCAGCGCACGGCATCTCGCATCCCGCGCTCGGCCGTCCCCGCATTGGCGCTGCCCGCGTTCACCAGGAAGTACCGTGGTTCAGCTTCGGCGAGATGACGGCGCGCCACCGTGACCGGAGCGGCGCAGAAGCGATTGCGGGTAAAGGTGGCCGCACAGCGAGACCCGGGGGAAAGCTCGAAGAGCGCAAGATCGTCGCGCGCCGGGGTACGCCCGCCGAGCGCGGCGCTCCCTACCCGGACCCCCTTCACTGGCGCCATGGATCCAATCTCGCCAAGCCCGACCGCCATCGCTCTCCTCCTTCGCTCCCCTCAGGCCAACCGACCGCAGCAGCGTTTGTACTTCTTGCCCGAACCGCAGGGACAGGGTTCGTTGCGCCCGACCTTGCGGGCCGCCCGGATGTAGGGTGACGGGGAGGAAGCGCCCGGCCCGGGGGCGGCTCCGTTGCCGCGGGGCACAGATCCGGCGGCGCCGGCGCCGTTGCCGCGAGACGCCGTGCCGAGCGGGACTTGCGCGCCTTGCGCACTCTCGTGGATCGGCGACACCGCACGGGCGCGCTGGTTACGCGCCTCCATCGCCCGAACCTGGCTCTCATCTCGCAACTGCACTTTGGAAAGCACTCCGATGAGCTCGGTCTTGAGGCGAGCGGTCAGACTCTGAAACATGTCGAAGGCTTCGCGCTTGTACTCCTGCTTGGGGTTCTTCTGCGCGTAGCCTCGCAGATGGATGCCCTGGCGCAGGTAGTCCATGGCCGCGAGGTGTTCCTTCCAGGCGGTATCGAGGATCGCGAGCATCGCCTCCTTCTCGAAGCGGCGCATGAGCCCGGCCGCCACCTCCGGACCATGGGTTTGCGCGAGCTGGACTTCTTTCGATCGGTAGGCGGCGAGCGCCTCTTCGTGGATCCGCTTGCGCAAGGGCTCCTCGTGCAGCTCGTCGTCGGATTCGAGCCACTCCCGCAGGGGAAGCGTGAGTCCGAGCTCGTGGCGAATCGCGGTCTCGAGTCCAGGGACGTCCCACTGCTCCTCCAGGCTCTGGGGGGGTATGAACTGATCGATGATGTCGTCGATCACGTCCTGGCGAATGGCATCGACCCTCCCCGAGATGTCATCGGTTTCCTGCAGCTCGGTGCGCAGCGCATACACCTCCTTGCGCTGGTCATTGGCGACATCGTCGTACTCCAGGAGCTGCTTGCGGATGTCGAAGTTGCGGGCTTCCACCTTGCGCTGCGCGTTCTCGATCGCCTTGGTCACCCACTTGTGTTCGATGGCCTCACCATGCTCCATGCCCAACTTGTGCATGATGTTGGCAACGCGATCGGAAGCGAAGATTCGCATGAGGTCGTCTTCGAGAGAGAGATAGAAGCGGGTCGAACCAGGGTCGCCCTGCCTTCCCGAACGCCCTCGAAGCTGGTTGTCGACCCGCCGCGACTCGTGTCGTTCGGTACCCACGATGTGCAGGCCTCCGGCCTCGACAACGCGCCGGTGGCGTTCCTCCCACTCCCCTTCCAGTACCTTGCGTTCGCCTTCGTCCACATCTTCGAGCCGGGCGAGCTCGGCCTTCAGGTTTCCCCCGAGCACGATATCGGTGCCCCGACCGGCCATGTTGGTGGCGATGGTCACGGTACCGGGACGTCCCGCGTGCATGATGATCTCGGCCTCCTTCGCGTGGTGCTTGGCGTTCAGCACCTGATGCGCGACACCCTTCTTGCCGAGGAGCCCCGAGACGTACTCGGAGGTCTCAATCGAGGCGGTGCCGACCAGCACCGGCTGTTCCCGGGCGCGGCAGTCTTCGATGTCCTCGATTATCGCCTCGAACTTCTCATCTCTCGTCAGGTAGACCACATCGGCATGGTCCGCGCGGACCATCGGCATGTGGGTGGGGATCACGATCACTTCGAGGCCGTAGATCTGCTGGAACTCGGCCGCCTCGGTATCGGCGGTGCCGGTCATCCCGGCGAGCTTGTCGTAGAGCCGGAAGAAGTTCTGGAAGGTGATGGAGGCGAGCGTCTGGTTCTCGTTCTGAATGGGCACCCCCTCCTTCGCCTCGACCGCCTGGTGCAGCCCCTCCGACCACCTCCGCCCCGGCATGGTTCTTCCCGTGAACTCGTCGACGATCACCACTTCCCGATTGTCGGTGACGATGTACTCCACGTTTCGGTGGTACAGCGAATGGGCCCGGAGTCCGGCGTTGACGTGATGCATCAACACGATGTTGGTCGCGTCGTAGAGACTCTCTCCGGCCTTCAGAAGCCCCTCTTCGATGAGCAGGTGTTCTATCTTCTGGTGGCCCTCTTCCGTGAGAAACACCTGCTTCGCCTTCTCGTCGATGCTGAAGTCGCCCGGCCCGTCTTCTTCCTCCTGGCGCGAGAGACCGGGAATCAGGCGATTTGTCCGGATGTAGAGTTCGGAGTTCTCGTCGGTCGGGCCGGAGATGATGAGTGGGGTACGGGCCTCATCGATGAGAATCGAGTCGACCTCGTCCACGATGGCGAAACGCAGCGCGCCCTGCATCTTGTCCGCGGCGCGAAACGCCATGTTGTCCCGCAGGTAGTCGAATCCGTACTCGTTGTTGGTGCCATACACCACGTCGGCCGCGTAGGCGTCGCGCTTTTCCGCCGCCGACTGTCCTGGCACCACCACTCCGGTGCGCATGCCGAGGAATTCGTAGATGGCGCCCATCCACTGCGCGTCCCGCCGCGCGAGGTAGTCGTTCACGGTCACGATGTGCACGCTGTGCCCGCCCAGGGCGTTGAGGCAGGCGGGGAGCGTCGCGGCCAGGGTCTTTCCCTCGCCGGTGAGCATCTCCGCGATACGCCCTTCGTGCAGGGCGATGCCGCCCACGAGCTGCTCATCGAAATGGCGCATTTCCAGCGTGCGTCTTGCCGCCTCGCGCACCACGGCGAATGTCTCGGGCAACAGCTTGTCGAGGGCCTCGCCCCCCGAAGCCTGCTGGCGCAGCGCCCGCGCGCGACCCTTGAGGGTGTTGTCGGAAAGGCTCCGCAAATCGTTCTCCATCGCGTTGATGGCGGAGACCACCCTTCCCATGCGCCGCACCTGCCGATCGTTGCGGCTCCCGACCACTTTCTTGACGAGTCTGTTCAGCATCGATCGAGCACTTCGTTGCACGGCGGGAATGCGCCCGGGCGCCCTCCCCGACAGAGGCACTCGCGCACGGGCGTACGGGTCATGCGGGACATGGCTTTCCTAGGTGGCGGGATCGCGCTACTGGAGGCGGGATGCGGCATGGGTGCGTTCCCGAGCGGGAGACTCGGGCCGCAACGGATAATCGCCGCTCGGGAAATTTGTCAAGGCGGGGAAGGATGTCGTGCGCAAGGCGCGCCTCCCCCACGGCGTGGGCACGTATCGAAGGGGCGGGCGGCGCCCGCGCAAGGCTTCGCAGGACACAATGGGAGGAGGTGGCGTCAGGGGCGTACGAAACCGATGGGGTTGATTGCCTCGCCGTTCAAGTGCACCTCGAAGTGCACATGCGGACCGGTCGATCGACCCGTGCTGCCGAGCAGGGCGATGACCTGTCCCTTGCTCACCTTGTCTCCCGGTGCGACCAGAATCTCGTCATTGTGTCCGTAACGGGTCGCATAGCCTCTGCCGTGATCGATCTCGACCATGTTCCCGTAGTTGCCGAAGTGGCGTTCGACCCGGGTCACCACCCCGGAGGCGACCGCGACCACGTCGGAGCGATGGGGCCCCGAGAAATCCAGTCCCCAATGGAAGGCTCGCTGGCCGGTAAACGGATCGTTGCGCCAGCCGAAAGCCGATGAGAGCCATCCCTGCTTGATGGGACGCCCGGAAGGAGACGTCTCCGCCCGGAGCCGCGCGCTCATCAGCTCCTTCTCGATGACCAGCAGCTTGGGCGAGCGGTCCTCCAGCTGCTGGCCGAGGGAATCAAGCTCGTCCAGGAAGTCGGGTATGGACCGGCTCCCTTCGCTCCCCACCGGACTCCGGCCGCCGAGAGCAGGGGGAACGGAAAAGCGAAACTCCTCCTCGTCGAGCCCCGCCATGTGCACCAGGCGGTGACCGAGGGCATCGAGGCGCAGCACCCTGGCCTTGAGCTCACCCAACTGGATTGCGAGCGCGTCGAGGCTCTCCAACGCCGTGATTCTGGTGCTCGCGACCTGGCGGCGCAGGGCCTGCACCTCGTTGGCCCAGGCGGCGGCGAAGAGTTTCGCCTCGGGTGGGGGGCTCTGCCGCGCCAGCTCGTAGCCCAGCCACGCCGCCCCCGAAATCGAGCCGATTCCAGCGAGCAGGATCAGCAGGGCGGCCCACCGGTTCAGCCGGATGCGGCGCGATACCCCGGCGCGAAGCCTGGATACGAGTATGATCTCCACCGTGCGAGCCCCGAGCGCATGGGACGGGAGCCTCCGTGGCCAAAGCCAGATTCGTAACCCCTCGCGGCCTGCTGGATTCCGGCGCCGGCCCTCTGGGCCGGCTGGGCAGACAAGCCGCGCAGCTTGCGGAAGCCACCCGCATCTTGCGCGAGTTTCTGGACCCTCCTCTGGCTGAACACGCGACCGTCGCCGCAGTCCGGGAGCCGAACCTGGTAGTGGTGGTCGACTCGCCCGCCTGGGCCGCCCGGCTGCGCTACCGATCGGCGGAGATTCTAGACCATTTTTCCATCGCGCTGGGAAGCGCCCGCCTCACCCGCCTCAAGACGGTGGTGCGGCCGCTTCCGCCCGGCCCCCGAGGTGAACGCCAGCCACCACTGCCCGGCCGATGAGCCGCGGCGGTGGGGGCGCGGATCAGGTGGTGGAAGGGCTCGACACCGGCTGCATGAAGATGATGGGCAGATCGACCACGTCGTCGTAGGTCACGATTTCCCACGCATCCGTGGTCTGGAGCAACCGGGCGAGAAGGCGGTTGTTCAGCGCATGACCGGACTTGTATCCACTGTAGGCGCCGATGCAGCTGTGCCCGAGCAGGTAGAGGTCGCCGATCGCGTCGAGCACCTTGTGCTTCACGAATTCGTCACGATAGCGAAGCCCGTCCTCATTGAGGACCCGGAAGTCGTCCACGACGATCGCGTTGTCGACGTTGCCTCCGAGGGCGAGGTTATTGGCCCGCAGACGTTCGAGATCCCGCGTAAACCCGAAGGTTCGGGCCCGACTCACTTCCTTGACGAAGGACGTGGTGGAAAAGTCGAGCGAAGCGCGATTGATGCATTGCTTGAACACCGGATGGTCGAACTCGATGGCGAAGCTGACCTTGAAGCCGTCGAATGGCTCGAAACTGGCGGTCTTGTCGCCATCGCGCACCGACACCTTTCGCAGAATGCGGATGAAACGCTTGGGCGCGTTCTGCTCTTCGATGCCCGCCGACTGGATAAGGAACACGAAGGGACCGGCGCTGCCGTCCATGATCGGCACCTCGGCCGCGCTCAGGTCCACATAGGCATTGTCGATGCCCAGCCCCGCCATCGCGGAGAGCAGATGCTCGACCGTGGAAACGCGGACCCCATCCTTGACCAGAGTGGTGGACAAGGTGGTCTCTCCCACGTTCTGCGCGCAGGCCTTGATCTCCACCGGTTCGGGCAAGTCCACCCGTCGGAACACCACACCGGTATTGGCGGCAGCCGGGCGCAGGGTCAGGTAGACCTTCGTACCGGTATGCAGACCGACGCCGGTCGCGCTGATCGAATTCTTGAGCGTACGCTGCCGGATCATGTTCTTTTTCCCCTCCGAGGACCCGGCAGCCCACCATGGCCTGCCCGAGCTTCCCCTCCGAAGCGCGGTCCAAAGAAAAATCGTAGCACAAGTTCATGCCACATGCCCTAACCCGCAAGTTTCACCGATTAACGGGCGCTTCGGACGCCAAGATGCCGTGACAGTGGGGAATTTGGACCCTGCAATACGATCCACAGGCGTTCCCGACCCTTCGCAGCGCCCGCATCAGTCCGCCTGGCGCTGCAGGAAAGCCGGTATGTTCAGGAACTCCTCGTTGTCGTCCCGGGAAGCCTCCGCGACGCCACCGGACCGGGCGCGGCTCTGGGCCCGGAACACCGTGGGCTGCTCGTAGTCCCGGTAATCGCGCTTGCCGGCGCTTCGGCCCTCCCCCGTGGACTTCACCAGACGCATTTCGGGCTCGTTGGCGGCTCGCTTGTCACCGAGTCCGGTGGCGACCACGGTGACCCGCATTTCGTCCTCCAGGGACTCGTCGAGCGCCGTGCCGATCACCATCAGGGCATCGTCGGTGGCCAGGCCACCGATCGCCTCGCCCACTTCCGCGAACTCGTCCCGGCCGAGCTCGGGGCCCGCGGTGATGTTCACGAGGATCCCGCACGCACCGCTGAGGTCGATGTCCTCCAGAAGCGGGCAGTTGATGGCGGACTGCACCGCCTCCTGGGCGCGCTTTTCCCCGCGGGCATGTCCGGAACCCATCATCGCCCGACCCTTCTCCGACATCACGGTACGCACGTCGGCGAAGTCCACGTTGATCACTCCGGGGCGCGTGATGAGCTCCGCAATGCCGCGCACCGCACCGTGCAGCACTTCGTTGGCGGCCCGGAAGGTGTCGCGCAGGGATATCCCCGGGTCGAGAACTTCGAGGAGCTTCTCGTTGGGGACGGTGATCAACGAATCCACGTGCTCGGAGAGCTCCGCGATACCCTGCTCCGCGACCTTCATCCGGCGTTTGAGCTCGAAGGGAAAGGGCTTGGTGACCACCGCGACCGTCAGGATGTTCATTTCCCTCGCGAGCTGCGCGACCACCGGGGACGCGCCGGTGCCGGTGCCTCCCCCCATGCCCGCGGTGATGAACACCATGTCGGCGCCCTTGAGCATTTCGACGATCCGGTCGCGGTCTTCCAGCGCCGCCTGACGCCCCACCGCGGGATCCGCTCCCGCGCCAAGTCCCTGAGTCACTCCGGCGCCGAGTTGCAGGAGAGTGCGCGAGGCCGAGTGGCCGAGCGCCTGCGCGTCGGTGTTGGCGACGACGAACTCGACGCCGTCGATGGATGTCTCGAGCATGTGCTCGACCGCGTTTCCTCCGCCGCCGCCGATTCCGATCACTCGGATGACCGCCGGACTCTGGCTGCAGGAATCCATGAGTTCAAACATGAGAACACCTCCATTCGGCCGCGAGGCCAGTATCGAAACCCTTCAAAATCCGTTCTGAAACCAACTCTTCATCCGCTGCAGGGGCCCTCGGGCCTCGCCGTTGGTGAGGGCGCCGGCGTTTCGCGCGCCCGCGTGCCGGCCGGCGAAGTGCAGCAATCCGACTCCCGTGGCGTAGACCGGGTTGCGCACCACGTCCACCAGCCCCTCCACCTGCTGTGGATGGCCGATGCGCACGGGCATGTGCAGAATCTCCTCGGCGAGCTCCACCAGCCCTTCCATCTTCGCGCTGCCGCCGGTGAGCACCATGCCCGCGGCCACCAGGTTCTCGAACCCGCTTCTGCGCAGCTCGGCCTGAACGAGGGTCAGCAGCTCCTCGTAGCGTGGCTCCACCACTTCGGCCAGCGTTTGCCGGGCGAGCCGACGCGGTGGCCGGTCGCCCACGCTCGGCACTTCGATGGTCTCCTCCATCGACGCGAGCTGGGCGAGCGCGCAGGCGTACTTGATCTTGATTTCCTCCGCCCGGGCGGTGGGCGTGCGCAGCGCGACCGCGATGTCGTTGGTCACCTGATCGCCGGCGATGGGGATCACCGCGGTGTGCCGGATCGCCCCCTCCGTGAACACCGCGATATCCGTCGTGCCGCCGCCGATATCCACCAGACACACTCCGAGGTCCTTCTCGTCCGCGGCGAGGATCGCGTCGCTCGATGCCAGCTGCTCGAGCACGAGGTCATCGACCTCGAGACCGCAGCGGCGCACGCACTTGATGACGTTGTGGGCCGAGCTGACCGCGCCGGTCACCATGTGGACCTTCGCTTCCAGGCGCACCCCGGACATGCCCACCGGCTCCCGGATGCCGTCCTGGTCGTCGATGATGTACTCCTGGGGGAGGATGTGCAGGATGCGCTGATCGGCTGGAATCGCTACCGCGCGCGCGGCGTCGAGGACCCGCTCCACATCACTGGCCGCCACCTCCCGATCCCGGATCGCGACGATGCCGTGGGAATTGAGGCTGCGGATGTGGCTGCCCGCGATGCCGGCGCTGACCGCGTTGATCCGGCAGCCCGCGATGAGCTCGGCCTCTTCCACCGCGCGGCGTACCGACTGCACCGTCGACTCGATATCGACGACCACGCCGCGCTTCAGACCGCGGGAGGGCTGGAACCCGATACCGATGATCTCGATGCCGCCTTCCGGCTTCTGTTCGCCGACGATGGCGCACACCTTGGAGGTGCCGATATCCAGCCCCACCACGAGATCCGTGTCGTTTCGCTTCACGTGTCCACCCCCTCGCCGGCGCCCTCTTCTTCACGCCAGCGCACCGCAAAACCGTTGCCGTAGCGGAGATCGATCGCCTTCACGTCGTGCAGTCGAGGCCCCAGAGCCCTCCCGAATGCCCGCGCGTAACGCGACAGATCGTCCTCGAAGGTGTCGGTGGCGAGCTGCAAGACAATGCCGTTGTCGAGCTCCGCCACGAAGGCCCCGCGGGCGTACGCCGCAAGACGCACCACCCGGGAGCCGAGAGACTCCCGCACCACGCGATCGAGCAACCGATAGCGCTCCAGCACCTGCCGGTGATGTCCCTCCGGCCCCAGGAGCGAAGGCAGCATCGCGGAGTCATCGAGGCGGGAGGGCTCGAAGAGGTCGGCGTCCGGCTCGATCAGCTGCCGATCCCGCCACCTTGCCACCGCTTCGCGTTCGCGCACTTCGAGATCGAGCCGGTTCGGCCAGACCCGACGCACCGAGACATCGTCGACCCACGGGATCGAGCGGGCCGCCTCGCGTACCGCGGACACGTCCACCGACAGGAAGGCACGGGGCAGGTGAGGCGCAATCGCATCTTCGAGCTCCTGTCGCGACACGTTGACGAAGGGACCGGTCACGCTTACCGACTGAAGCGGCTGGCGCCACACTTCGAGCGCCACCGGCCCCGCAAGCGCGCACACCAAGCCAAGGCCGAGAATTGCGGTGAGACGGCGTTTCATCTCAGCCCGCCTCCTTCCCGGTGGCGACCGTGCGCGCCCCGCGCCCGCTTTGCGCGACGACGTGGACTCGCCCCCCGGCGCCATCCTCGATGAACAAAGCGTTCATGGACTGGTTTCTCGTTCCTCATCGCCTTCACTTCGAGTCGGCAAGCGACCCCCGCGGGTCACAGAGTGGTCTCCAGAATGCGCCACACCAGTTCGTCGAAGCCGATCCCACGCGCCCGGGCCGCAATGGGCACCAGACTGTGATCGGTCATGCCCGGAGCGGTATTGACCTCCAGAAAGAAGGGCTCGCCGCCGGCGTCGCACATCAGGTCCACTCTCCCCCAGCCGCTGGCGCCGACGCTCTCGAAGGCCCGCAGCGCGAGCGCCTTGAAGGCCCCTTCGCGCTCCGGCGCGAGTCCGCTCGGACAGTGATAGCGGGTACCCGCGTCGTGGTCGTACTTGGCGGCGTAGTCATAGAACTCGCGTGCCGGCTCCAGGCGGATCAAAGGCAGCGCTTCCCCATCCAGAACCGCGGCGGTGTACTCCTCGCCGGGCATCCATGGCTCGACGATCAGCTCGTCGTCGTGGCGCAGAGCCTCGTACCAGCCGGCGTGCAGCCCCTCCTCGTCATGCGCCCGGCACACTCCGATACTCGACCCCTCGTGCACCGGCTTGACCGCGACCGGGAAGCCCAGCTCCCGCCCCGCCGAGAAGAGTTCCGCCTCGCTGCGCACGATCCGGAAGTCGGGGGTGGGGATGCCGCAGGCCTGCCAGACCCGCTTCGTGCGGTGCTTGTCCATCGTGAGGGCCGAGCCAAGGACTCCGCTGCCGGTGTAGGCAAGGCCCAGGGACTCGAGCGTGCCCTGGATAACGCCGTCCTCGCCGCCACGACCGTGCAGGATGTTGAACACCCGCTGCGCCCCGCTGTTCATCAGCTGCCCGAGCGGGTCTTTGCCGGTGTCGATCGCGACGACTTCGATTCCCTGGCGACGCAACGCGGCGATCACCGCGCTTCCGCTCTTCAGGGACACTTCGCGCTCGGCGGAGGCGCCTCCGTAGAGCGCCGCAACCCGTCCGAAGTCCTTCGGATCGCGCGCCCTGCGAGATGTGCCGGCCGTCTGCCCGTTCACCGCGTTCACGCTCCCTCGGCCGCCTCACCGACGATCCGCACTTCCGGCTCGAGCACCACCCCGCTCTCGCTCGCCACACGCTCGACGATCACTTTCATGAGCGTCTCCACATCGCCCGCACGGGCACTGCCCGCGTTGACGATGAAGTTGGCATGCTTGGGCGAGACGAATGCGCCGCCCACCGATGTCCCCTTGAGGCCGCAGGCGTCGATGAGGCGCGCGGCGAAGTCTCCCGGTGGGTTTCGGAACACCGAACCGCAGTTTCGGGTGCCCGTGGGCTGCGTCTGGGCACGCAGGCGCAGCAGCGACCTCACCACTTCGGCGCCGTCGCCGTCGGCATCGTGCGACAGCTTGAGGTCGGCGGAGAGGAACCATTCGCCGTGCGCTCCGCCCACCTGCCGATAGGCGACGGCAAAGTCCGAACGCCCCCTGCGGCGGCGGCGGCCGCGGCGGTCGATGGTCTCCACGCTCTCGACGACATCCCAGGTCTCGCCACCGAAGGCTCCCGCGTTCATCGCGAGCGCCCCGCCCACCGTACCGGGGATGCCCGCCATGAAGTGGCAGTCGGCCAGGCGTCTGCGCACCGCGAAGCGCGCCACCTTGGGGCAGGGCACCCCCGCCTCGGCCCGCAGCGTGCGGGCCCGTGACAGGTGCAGGCGCGAGAGCCCGGCGCCGGTCGCGATGACCGTGCCGCGGATGCCGCCGTCGCGCACGAGCAGATTGCTTCCCAGTCCGACGACGAGCACCGCCTCTCCATCCGGCAGCGAGGCGATGAAGGTGGCGAGATCACCGGCGTCGGCCGGCTCGAAGAAGCGGTCCGCGGGCCCTCCGATACCCCACACCGTATGCCGCGACATCGGCTCGGCGAAGCGCAGCGCGCCGCGAAGCGGCGGCGAAGAGCGTTCCGCCGTCACGTTCACGATGCACCGCCCTCGCCCGGCGTCGCGAAGCGGGCGCGCAACATGCCGGGAAGGCTTCCCACGTCGCCCGCACCGAGGGTCAACACCACGTCGCCGTCCCTGGCGACGTCGTCGAGCAACGCGGGCACCTCCCGCGGGCTCTGCGCGAAGACCGGGTTCGCCCGAGCCCGGGCGCGCACCGCCCGGCAGAGCGCCTGGCCGTCGGCGCCGGGCAGCTCCGCCTCCCCCGCCCGATACACCTGGAGCAGAACGAGCGCATCCAGCGTCGCGAGGACCTCGACGAAGTCCTCGAAGAGCGCTCGGGTGCGCGAGTAGCGATGAGGCTGAAAGATCCCGAGAAGGCGCCTTCCGGGGAAACCCGCGCGCACCGCATCGAGCGTCGCGCGGAGCTCGCGCGGGTGGTGCGCGTAGTCGTCCACGAGGGTCACCCGTCCGTGCGGAACCTCGAGGTCGCCATGCATCTGGAGGCGGCGGGCGATACCCTGGAAATCTCCGAGTGCGCGACGGATCGCGTCGTCACCGATCTCGAGTTCGCTCGCGACCGCCACCGCCGCGAGCGCATTCTGGACGTTGTGACGTCCCGGAATGCTGAGGCTTACGTCCAGCCCCGGGCGCTCCGGGCGCAGAACGCGGAACTTCATGCTCATGCCCTCCTGGCGCAGACGCGTTCCACGTACGTTCAGACCGGGCGCGAATCCGTAGGTGAGCACCGGGCTCGGGATGCGGGACACGAGCGAGGCGACCGCAGGATCGTCGCCACAGACCACCGCGAGCCCGTAGAAGGGAAGGCGCCGCAGGAATTCTTCGAATCCTTCCTCGAGCTGTTTGAAGTCGTTCCCGTAGGCTTCCATGTGATCGGCGTCGATGTTGGTAACGACCGCGACCATCGGCGCAAGGCGAAGGAAGGAGCGATCGCTCTCGTCGGCCTCCGCGACCAGATAGGGCCCGGCGCCCATGCGGGCGTTCGAAGCGATGCTGTTCAACCGGCCCCCGATGACGCAGGTCGGGTCCAGCCCTCCCTCGGCGAGCAGACTCGTGATGAGGCTGGTGGTGGTGGTCTTGCCATGCGTACCCGCCACCGCGATGCCGTGCCGAAAGCGCATCAATTCCGCCAGCATCTGGGCCCGAGGCAGAACGGGCATGCCTCCCGCGCGCGCCGCTTCGAGCTCCACGTTCTCGTCGGGCACAGCGGCGGAACGCACCACGACATCACAGCCCTTCACATGGCCGGCCCGGTGCCCCGAGTGCACCCGGACCCCGACTTCGCGCAGATGACGGGTCATGATGTTCTCCGCGAGATCGGATCCCGTCACCTCGAAACCGAGGGTGAAGAGCACTTCCGCGATAGCGCCCATGCCGGCGCCGCCGACGCCGACGAAGTGCACGCGGCGCACCCGGCGCATCCAGGGATGCAGATCCGCCATCGCGCCGACGCCCACGGGCCTCGCGTCCGCAGCCGCGATCCGCGCTCGCGTCGTACCCGCCTCAGGCACGCGCGACCTCCAGGCAATGCCGGGCCACGCTGGACGCCGCATCCTTGACCGCGAGCCGTCTCGCGGCGCTGGCCATCTCCAGCACTCGGGCCCGACCCTTCTCGAAGTCGAGGAGAAGCTTCGAGAGCGCGAACGCATCCAGATCCTCCTGCGGCAACATCAGTGCCGCCCCCGCATCCACCAGGCAGCACGCGTTTCGAGCCTGGTGGTCGTCGGCCGCGAAGGGCAAGGGGATGAGAACCGAAGCGGCGCCGGCCGCAGCGAGCTCGGCCACGGTAAGGGCTCCGGCCCGGCACACCACGACATCCGCCCACGCGTAGGCGCCGGCCATGTTCTCGATGAACTCCTCCACCTTCGCATCGAAGCCGGTTCCCGAGTAGAGCTCGCGGGTGCGCTCGGTGTTGCCTCGGCCCGTCTGGTGCAAGATGGCGACCCTCGCCCGCCGCCTGAGCTTCGCCACCGCCTGGGGCACGACCTGATTGAGGATGCGGGCTCCCTGACTGCCTCCGAGAACCAGTACCCGGAGCGGCCCCTCACGAGAGCCGAGGCGGTCTCGCGGGTCCGCGACGTCCAGGATCTCCTCGCGCACCGGGTTGCCGACATGGATCGCCCGGCGACCCGTGGGAAAGGCGCCCGGGAAGGCTTCCAGCACCCGGTTGGCCCAGGGCCCCAGCCAGCGATTGACCAGTCCGGGCACCGCGTTCTGCTCGTGCAGAACCAGAGGCAGTCGGAGCAGACACGCGGCAAGCGCCCCGGGAGCGCTCGCATATCCCCCCATGCCGAGCACCAACGCGGCACGGTTGCGGCGCAGGCAACGCCGGGCGGCGCCCAGGGCGAGAACGAATCGCAGCACCGCGCTCGAACGCCGGCGCCAGGAAACGCGACGCAGGCCGCTCACCCGCAACGTGTTCAAATCGAAGCCGTGTCGCGGGGCGATGCGCGCCTCCAGTCCGGCCGAGGTGCCGAGCCACACCACGCGCACCTCCTGCCGGCGCAGACACTCGGCGACCGCCAGGGCGGGATAGACGTGCCCCCCCGTTCCCCCCGCCGCGATGACCACGGTCAGGGGGGCCGGATGATCCTCCCTGCGTGTGCGGGTCATCGCCCGCGTCTCGTTTCGAGCGCCACCCGAAGCAGCATGCCGATGCCGGCGCAGGTCACGACCATGCTGGAGCCCCCGTAGCTCACCAGGGGCAGAGGCAGGCCCTTGGTGGGCAGAACGCCGAGGTTCACACCGATATTGAAGAAGGCCTGAATCGCCACGAGCAAGCCGATGCCATAGGCGATGTGAGCACCGCAGAGTCGTCCCGCCGCCTCGGCCCTGGCTGCAATGTCGATAGCGCGCAGGCACACGCAGAGGAAGAGCGCGATGACGGCGACCACTCCACCGAAGCCCAGCTCCTCGGCGATCACCGCGAACAGAAAATCGTTGTGGGCCTCCGGGAGATAGAAGAGCTTCTGCACCCCTTCCCCCAGACCCACCCCGAACCAGCCGCCGCGGCCGATCGCGATCTGGGCCTGGGTGAGCTGGAAACCGCTTCCGAAAGGATCGGCCCACGGATCGGTGAACGAGAGCAGGCGCTCCATAACATAGGACTCGTTCAGGGCGAGCGCGGCCAGTCCGGCGGCGGCCACCAGCGCCGGGCCGAAACAGACGATCAGCGGGATCCTCCCGAGGAAGAGCATCCCGAACGCGGTGGCGAGAAGCACCGCGGTGGTGCCGTAGTCGGATTCGAGCACTATGAGCGCCGAGACGACGAGCAGGATTCCGATCGGCTTCAGGAAGCGCGCCGGCGACTCGCCGTCTTCGCTTCCCCGGCGCGCGAGGAATGCGGCGAGGTAGAGGATGACGCAGAGCTTCATCGGTTCCGATGGCTGAAGGGTGAGGGAGCCCAGACGCAGCCATCGCCGACTGCCGTTGACCTCGTGGCCGATTCCGGGAATCAGAACCGCGGCGAGCAGAACGGTGCCCGCAACCAGCAGCCACGGCGCGAGTCGGACCCACACCGCGAGCGGCAGGCTGGCGACAATGAGCGCGGCGACGATGCCCGCTCCCGCGTACGCGCAGTGACGCAGGAAGTAGTGGAAGGGCGCCCCCTCCTCGCCCGCCGCGGTCGCGAGCGAAGCCGATGCCACCATCACCATCCCCAGGCCGAGCAGCGCGAGGGAAGTCAGGAGAAGCGGGTAGTCGATGTACGCCGCGCCGCCATCCCTCTCCCCCGCCTCCCGCAGGGCTCGTATCTCGGCCTGGGGTCTCATCCGCATCAGGGTGTCCCGACCAGTCGGATGAACGCCCGGCCCCTCGCCCGGTAGTCGTCGAACATGTCGAAGCTCGCGCAGGCGGGCGAGAAGAGCACCTGTCCCCCGGCGCGGGCGAGGCGGCCGGCGCGCTCCACCGCCTCCCCCAGATCGGCGCACCGGTACAGCGGCGCCGCACCCTCGAGCGCGCTTTGCAGAAGGGGCGCATCCCGGCCGAAGAGCACCACCGCCTGCACATGCGCCGCCACCGCGCGGCGCAGTGGCGAGAAGTCGGCTCCCTTGCCCTCCCCTCCCGCGATCAGGATCAGGCCTCCGTCGCCGGCGAGTCCCTCGACCGCGGCGAGCGTTGCCCCCACGTTGGTCGCCTTCGAGTCGTCGTACCAGCGCACGCCGGCCCGCTCCGCCACGAACTGGCAGCGATGGGCGAGGCCGCGGAACGTGCGCAACGCCTCCAGCATCGCGGGGAAGGGAAGATCGACGGCGTAGCCGAGCGCGAGCGCGGCGAGCGCGTTGGCGATGTTGTGGCGTCCCGCCAGGGGCAGGCGGTCCACCCGCATCAATCGCTTCTTCCCGAACGCGAGCCACGCGTCGGCGCCCGCGCCGGAAACGCCGAACTCCCCTTCGTCCGGCTCGTCCCGCGAGAAGACGATCCGCCGCCGCGGCGCCGCCACCATGGAGCGCACCCGGAGATCTTCGCGATTGACGACCGCCAGGCACGCGCCGTCGTAGATACGGCGCTTGGTGTTCGCGTACTCCTCGATGCTGCCGTGGCGGTCCATGTGATCGGCAGCCACATTCAGGACCACCGCCGCGGCCGGGCGCAGCGAGAAGGTGCGTTCGAGCTGAAAGCTCGAGAGCTCGAGCACATAGAGCTCCGCGCCGCGGCCGAGCAGCGACAGGGCCGGCTCCCCGAGATTGGCGCCGATTTGCACCGCGCGTCCCGCGCGCCGCGCCATCTCGCCCACCATCGAAACCACGGTGCTCTTTCCGTTCGAGCCCGTGACCGCGACCACCGGCGCATCCGCCGCGCGCGCGAAGAGCTCGATATCGCCGATCACTTCCGTCCCCCGGGCGATCGCCGCCGCGACCGGCGCCTCGCGGAGCGAGACTCCCGGACTCGCCACGATCATTTCCGCCGCTTCGAAGCACCGCGGATCGAAGCCGCCACAGCGCACTTCCACCTCGGGGTAGCGTTCGCGCAGCGCATCGAGAGCCGGGGGGGCGGCGCGGGAGTCGACCACGGATACCGCGACCCCTCGCGCGCTCAAGTGCTCGACGCACGACAGTCCGGTCTTGCCCAGGCCGACGACCAGAACCGTCGGGGGCGCGCCCGCTTCGCGGCTTTCGCGCAACGCCACGGAGTCGATTGCCAAGGCCTCCCCTCCCATCATCACCGGATCTTCAGGGTGGCGAGGCCGACAAGGACGAAGATCACCGTCAGCACCCAGAAGCGGACGATTACCCGCGGTTCCGGCCAGCCCTTGAGCTCGAAGTGGTGATGCAGGGGCGCCATGCGAAACACACGCCGGCCCGTCATCTTGTAGGAGGCGACCTGGATGATGACCGACATCGTCTCCATGACGAACACGCCACCCATGACGAGCAGAACGAGTTCCTGGCGCACCAGCACCGCGACGACTCCGAGGGCGGCGCCGAGGGCGAGCGCGCCGACATCACCCATGAACACTTGCGCCGGATAGGCGTTGAACCACAGGAAACCCAGGCCGGCGCCGACGATGGCGCCGCAGAAGACCACCACCTCGCCCACCCCGCCGATGTGCGGGAATCCAAGGTAGCCGGCGAACCCCGCGTGGCCGGTCACGTAGGCGAAGATGCCAAGCGCTCCCGCCACCAGTACCGCCGGCATGATCGCGAGTCCGTCGAGCCCGTCGGTGAGATTGACCGCGTTGCTGGTGCCGACGATGACGAAGTAAGTGAGAGGGATGAAGACCCACCCGATCTCGAGCACGAAGTCCTTGAAGAAGGGCACGATGAGCGCGGTCTCCGCCGGCGAGGTCGCGCTGTAGTAGAGAAAGAGTGCGGTCGCGAGGCCGATGACCGACTGCCACAGGTACTTGATGCGAGCCGGCAGGCCACGGGAGTCGCCCCGCACGAGCTTGCGATAGTCGTCGACCCCGCCCACCGCGCCGAAGGCCAGGGTCACGAGCAGCACCACCCACACGAAGCGGTTGGCCAGATCCGACCAGAACAGGGTGCTGACGCCCACCGCGACCAGAATGAGGGAACCTCCCATGGTCGGGGTGCCGACCTTCGACAGGTGCGAGCGCGGGCCATCGTCTCGCACCGTCTGGCCGATATGCAGACGACTCAGGTGGCGGATCATCGCGGGTCCGACGAGCAGCGAGATCGCGAGCGCGGTCAACACCCCCAGGATGGCCCGAAGGGTGATGTACTGAAACACGCTGAACCCGGAATGGACCCGGGTCAGCAGCTCGGTGAGTTCGAGAAGCATCGGCGTCTTGCGTGTCGTCGTTTCAAGCGCGGGCGGCGAGTGCCTGCACCACACCTTCCATGCCCATCGCGCGGGAACCCTTCACCAGAACCGTCACGTTTCCCGGCAGATCGCCAATCAGCGCCTCGATGAGGTCGCTGCGGGTGTCGAAGTGGGTGGCGCCCTCCCCGAAACGGCAGCTCGCGCGCGCGCTCGAGCGCCCCGTGGTGTAGAGGCGCTCCACGCCCAGCAGACGCGCGGCGTCTCCCGCTTCCTCGTGTCGGCGCGTCGCTTCCGGGCCCAGCTCCCCCATGTCTCCCAGCACCAGCCAGCGTCGGCCGGGATGGGTGGCGAGCACTTCGAGTCCCGCCTTGAGCGAAGCCGGATTGGCGTTGTAGGTGTCATCGATGAGAGTGAGACCGGGGCGAAGCGTTCGGGTCTGCAGCCGGCCCGGCACCGGCCGCATTGCGGCGAGGCCGCTGCGCACCGCATCGGACGAGCACCCCGCCGCGAACGATGCGGCGGCGGCCGCGAGCGCGTTCATCGCGTTGTGACGACCCGGAAGAGCCAGACTCACGTCCAGGGGGCCGAGCGCGCCCCGCATCTCGATCACGCTCCCCTGGCCGGTCGGCGTCCAGACTCCGCGCAGGTCCGCGTCCACATCGAGGCCGAAGGTGAGCGTGCGCCGCGGCGCCGCGAGCTCCTTCCACAGGCCTGCGAAGGAGTCCTCCGCGTTCAGCACCGTGACCCCGTCCCGCGCCATGCCCTCGAAGATCTCGCCCTTCGCCCGGGCGACACCCTCCAGGGTGCCGAAGCCCTCCAGATGGGCGGGAGCGCATTGCGTGATCACCGCCACGTCGGGGCGCACGAGGGAGGAGAGACGCCCGATCTCGCCGGCATGATTGGCGCCGAGTTCGACCACCAGGGTCTCGTGCGAGGCGTCGAGCGCGAGCAGGGTCAGGGGCACGCCCAGCTCGTTGTTGAGGTTGCCCCGGGTCGCCAAGGTCGAAGTCTCGTGACCGAGAATCGCGGCCAGCATTTCCTTGACCGTGGTCTTGCCGTTGCTGCCGGTCACCGCAACCACCCGGGGGGCGTAGCGCCGGCGCCAGTGCAGAGCAAGGCGGGTGAACGCCTGCCCGGTATCGCGCACTTCAAGCACCGGCAGCGCGAACCCCTCCGATCGGGCCACGAGCGCCGCACTCGCTCCCCGCGCATCGGCGTCGGCCACGAACTCGTGACCATCGTGATGCGCACCGGGAAGCGCCACGAAGAGCGCGCCGGGCTCGACCCGGCGCGAGTCGATGGCCACACCGTGAAACGCGACATCCGCGCCTCGCAGGCGCGCCTCGATGGCGCGGGCCGCCTCCGACAGGCGCATCCGGATCACCGCGGGCCTCCCGCGCGAGAGTCCCGGGCGAGCAGCCGCGTCACCTCCGCCTCGTCGCTGAAGGGCCGGCATACGCCACCCACCTCCTGCCAGGTCTCGTGGCCCTTGCCGGCAACCAGCACCACGTCTTCGTCCGATGCGTGCTCCACCGCGAAGCGCAGCGCTTCCCGGCGATCGCGTTCGACCATTACCGGGCCGGTACCCGCGATCCCGGTGCGGATCTCCTCGATGATGCGCCCGCCGTCTTCATGTCTCGGGTTGTCGTCAGTGATGACCAGGGAGTCGGCCAGTCTCGACGCCACCTCGCCCATCTGAGGACGCTTTCCCGGATCACGATTCCCCCCGCATCCGAAAACGCACCACACTCTTCCGCGCGCCTGCTCACGCAGCGTGCGCAGCGCGTTCTCGAGCGCGTCCGGGGTGTGGGCATAGTCGATCACCACCAGCGGTGCGCGATCCCGCCCGCCCAGGCACTGCATGCGTCCCGCCACGGGCTTGACCCGGGAGAGCGCGCGACAGGCCGCCTCCAGGGACACGCCCAGGGTGAGCAGCACCGAAAGCGCGGCGAGCAGGTTCTCGGCGTTGAAGCGTCCGAGCAAGGGAGAACGCACGCTGCCCTCACCCCACGGGGTATGGATGGCGACCTCCAGCCCGGAGGTGTCCGCGCGCACCAGGCGCCCGGTCACTTCGATCCGGGATCGGAACTTGGGGATCTGCGCAGCCGCGGCGCCCCCCGCGAGTCGATAGCAGAGCAGCCGCACCGACTCGGGCACCATGGCGAGGAGACTGCGACCGAAGGCATCTCCCAGATTGACGACCGCGAAGCCGAGGTCCTCGGTCTCGAAGAGGCGTCGTTTGCTGCGGCCGTAGGTGGCCATGTCACGGTGGTAGTCGAGGTGATCGCGGGAGAGGTTCGTGAACACCGCGGTCTTGAAGCGCACCCCCGCCACCCGCTCCTGATCGAGAGCGTGAGAGGAGACTTCCATCACGACCTGGCGGGCTCCCCGGCGCCTCATGTCGGCGAGCTGCCGGTGCACGCTGATGGCGTCCGGGGTAGTAAGCGACGCCGGCTCCAGGCGATCCAGACTGCCGTACCCCAGGGTGCCCTGCACCATGCACCGGGAGGCGCTGCCGTGCAGGTGCGCCATCGCCCGCGCCACGAAGTGTGAAACGGAGGTCTTGCCGTTGGTCCCGGTCACTCCGACCACCTCGAGCGCACGCGAAGGGTGGCCGTGGAAGCGCGCGGCCGCCCGCCCGAGGGCGCGAGGCAGGTCCGGCACCGGCACCAGCCATGCGCCGGCGGGGTGGCGCCGCATCTCGCCCTCCCCCTCGTACACCACTGCCGCCGCGCCCGCCTCGCAGGCCGCATCAATGAACCCGCGGCCATCGAAGCAGCTTCCCGCGCGCGCGAAGAACACATCTCCCGGGCCGACCTCCCGGCTGTCGCCGCGCAGAGCGTGCACCGCGCACTCCGGGTACTCCCGGGGCGACCTCGACTCCTCCAACAGGGCTCCGAGCTGATGGGGAGCGTTCACTGGAGGTCCCGCGGCGCAGCCGAGAGGCGCAGGTGCGAAGCGTCTTCTTCGCCGCCGAGATGCACCCGCCTCGTCATGACCGCGTGGTCGTCGGGCGCAACGGCGAGAACGCGCAGCGCCCCTTGCGCGATCCGGGAAAAGATCGGAGCCGCGACCCGGCCCCCGTAGTAGTGCTTGCCCGACGGATCGTCGACCATCACCACGATCACCAACCGCGGCCGGGACATGGGCGCCATGCCCGCAAAGAGCGAAATGTACCGGCCCTCGGCATAGCCATCGCCGATAATCTTTCGCGAGGTACCGGTCTTGCCTCCGACCCGGTATCCCGCCACCTGCGCGAGCCGCCCGGTTCCGCCGGGAGCCACCACCGCTTCCAGCACGTGACGCATCTGGCGCGCAGTGGTCGGGGACATCACTCTTTCCCACTCCCCCGGATCGCCGGCGCGCTCGAAGGTGATGCGGGGCATGAGCCCCCCGTTGGCGATCACCGCGTAGGCCCGGGCAAGCTGCAGCGCGGTGACCGAAACACCGTACCCGTAGGCAAGCGTCACGTGCTCGGTACGGCGCCATCCGGAGAAGTGGTTGAGCACCCCCTGCGCCTCGCCCGGAAACCCGCTCGCACTGCTCGCGCCGAACCCCACGAAGGACAGCCGGCGCCAGGTGAGCTCCGGATCGATCGCGAGCGCGAGCTTGGTGGCGCCGATGTTGCTCGACTTGATAATCACGGTGGCGACGTCCATGACCCCGAAGTTGCGCACATCGCGCACCGTGTGGCGGCCGACCCGGAAGGTCCCCGGGGTGGTATCGACGACGCTGTTGACGTTGAAGTGTCCACTTTCCAGCGCCGCCGCCACGATGAAGGGTTTGATCGTGGAGCCGGGCTCGAACACATCGGTGATTGCCCGGTTGCGCAGGCGCCCGCCCGCGGACCGATCGCGGCGATTGGGGTTGTAGGAAGGCTGATTGACCATTGCCAGCACTTCGCCGCTCGTAACGTCGAGAACTACCGCCGAGCCGGCGCTCGCCTGGTGTTCCTTCACTCCCTCGAGCAGCGCCCGGTAGGCGAGATGCTGAATCTGCGCATCTATGCTGAGCACGATGTCTTCCCCCGGACGCGGGGATTCGAGCCGTTCGACTCGCTCGACGATTCGCCCGCGGTTGTCGCGCAGCACCCGTTCCGCCCCCGGACGCCCGGCCAGGCGAGCTTCGAAGGCGAGCTCTATCCCTTCCTGCCCGTGCTCATCCACCCCGGCGAATCCGACGACGTGACTCGCCGCCTCCCCGAGAGGGTAGTAGCGGCGGTACTCGCGCCTCAGTCCGATTCCGGGGATGTCGAGCGCGCGCACGCGTTCGGCGAGCGCCGGCGTGACTTGACGGCGCAGGTACAGGAACTCCGAACCGGCGCGCGCGGCAATCGAGTCCCGAAGCCCTTCCGGCGTCACTTCGAGCAGCTCCGCCAGCGCCTCGAAGTTCTCCGCCGACTCGATGAAAGCGCTCGGATCGGTCCATACCGAGAAGACCGGCGCGCTGATCGCGAGCGGCCGTCCGCTGCGATCGAGAATCTTGCCACGATGGGCGGAGATGGCCGCTTCCCGCAGATGTCTCGCCTCGCCCTCCTGTTGCAGAAAGGCGCCCTGGTTCAGATTGAGGTATGCCGCCCACCCCACCAGCGCCATCGCGGCCGCCGTCACCATCGCCGTCGCGAGGTAGCGGCGCCCCGGTGCGCGCGGCCGAACCGATTGAATGAGCTCGTCCACCGCCCGGCCCTCAGGGGATCACCAGCACGATGTCCGCCGCCGCCGGCATCTCGAGCCCCAGTCGCGCGTGCGCGATCTGCTCGACCCGGCCGCGTGCCGCCCACACGCTGCGCTCCAGGAGCAGGCGGCCCCACTCGTCCTCCATCGTGTCGCGCTCGTACTCCAGCGCCTTGAGCTCGACGAAGAGCTTGCGATGAAGGTACTGGGTGTGGATTACGCCCACCCCCGAGGCGATCAGGGCGAGAAAGAGTCCGGCGTGAACCGCGGCGCGCATCAGGTCATCTCCCCCACGCGCAGGCACGCGCTGCGCGCGCGCGGATTGCGAGCCACCTCCGTCTCGCTCGGTCGAATCACCGGACCCGGGCGGCGGAAAGCGGCCCGCGCGAGGAGCTCGTCCTCGATCGGGAGGGCGCGCGGAACGCGAGGTCCCCGCCCGTGCTCCCGGAGGAACCTCTTGGTCAGACGGTCTTCGAGCGAGTGAAAGCTGATGACGACGAGTCGGCCCCCGGAGGAGAGGATGCGCGCCGCCTGGAGAAGACCCTGCTCGAGCTCGGAGAGCTCCTGGTTGACCACCATGCGCAGCGCGCGAAAGGTGGCGGTGGCGGGATGCGGCGCCCTGGGTGATCGGCCCCGGCGCGCTCGACCCACCACCTGTGTCACCAGGTCCGCGAGATCGCGCGTGCGAAGAATCGGCGCGCTGACCCGCCGCTTGACGATCGCGCGGGCGATTCGCCTCGCGAAAGGCTCCTCCCCCAAAGAACGCAGCGTGTCGACCAGATGCGCTTCGCTCACATCGCGCAGCCAGTCGGCGGCGCTCCGGTCGCTCGCGGGATTCATGCGCATGTCGAGAGGGCCGTCGTGGCGAAAGCTGAACCCTCTCGAAGGATCTTCGAGCTGCGGCGAAGACACCCCGAGGTCGAAGAGCACGCCGTCGGCCTGGGATGCGCCGAATACGGCGCGATAATGCCTCTCCAGCGAGGAGAACGAGGCGTGCGCGACCACGAGCCGGGAGTCCGCCTCCGCCAGCGGCGAAGCGGCCGATATCGCGTCGGGGTCCCGGTCCAGGGCGAGGATCCGGCCGGAAGGCCCCAGACGCGGCAGGACCGCGCGGGTGTGCCCCCCGCGTCCGTATGTGCAGTCCACGTAGCGGCCTCCCTCCCGGGGCGCGAGCGCCGCGAGCACCTCGGCTGGCATCACCGGAGTGTGTGATTCCGGCTCAACCACTTCCGCGTGGCGGTAGCCCCCGAACTCCGTGCGCGTCCCGGCGAAGCGCGCCGGGCGCACCCGAAGATCTGTTTCCGCCCCTCGAACTTCCATCACCGCAATCCATCACCATCCGGCTCGAAGCTCAGAGCACGAGGGTGCCGACCACACTCTGTGGATTGGAGGCGATCTCGCCGATGTTCTCGAGCAGTCCCTTCAGACGCTCGTCCCAACGGTCCTCACGCCACAGCTCGAACTTGCGCACCTGCCCGATCATCCGGAGGCTTCGCCCCTTGGCATCCTTGGGGTCGAGGCCGGCGAACTCGCGCAATGACGGGGGGAGGAGGATGCGACCATGACCGTCCATCTCGCATTCGGCCGCCTTTCCGACCAGGAGATGGTTGACGGCGTGCACCTGAGGATCCATCGCCGGTTTCTTCTCGAGCTCGGACTCGATGCGCCGCCACTCGGGAAAGGGATACACGACGAGGCAGGTCTCCATCAGACTCACGCTGACCACCAGGAGACCGCCCGCACTCTCGCGCAGCCGCTCACGGTACTTCGAAGGCACCGCGACCCGCCCCCGGTCGTCCAAGGTAAGTGGATGCTCCCCTCTGAACACAAGCGCTCCGGTCTGGATCCACTATGTCCCATTTCGTCCCATTCAAGGCATTATGTTGACCCTTTTCTCCCACTGTCAACAGGTTACGCACCCAACTTGCGTCGCTACGGACCCCTGTTACGGCTCGTCGCGGGCAAGATTTTCACCTGCTTCCGGCGACATGGTGCGGGGATGCCTTCGGAGACTCTTCGTGCGGTCATGCTCGAAGACACTTCGATGCAACGAGGAGTTACCTCTCAATACCCATATGAATCAGATTTCTATGGGTGTAACTTCGAGTGATTTATTGGAATCCGGGGTTGAATTCGATCGAGGACTTCTCGCAAACTGAGCCCCGGTGGGAGCCGGCCGAGCAGCCGCTGCTCTGATCCCGATCAAGGGTACAGGGGGGAGGAAAGTCCGGGCTCCAAAGGGCAGGGTGCCAGGTAACGCCTGGGGGGCGCGAGCCCACGGAAAGTGCCACAGAAAAGATACCGCCCTCGTCCTCGGACCCCGAGGCGAGTGGTAAGGGTGAAATGGTGCGGTAAGAGCGCACCGCGCCGGTGGCAACACCGGTGGCAGGGCAAACCCCACCCGGAGCAAGACCAAATAGCGGAGTATCTCCGGCGCCCTTCATCCGGCGCCGAGGAGGCATGGCCCGTGCCGCTCCCGGGTAGGTCGCTAGAGATGCGCGGCGACACGCATCCCAGATGAATGGTTGCTCAAGACAGAACCCGGCTTACAGGCCGGCTCCCTCCACCGGATCCTCGGCCGCGATCTCGAGCGCCAGTCGGTAGAGCCGATTGCGCCCTCCCCCGGTCAGTCGTACGGCGATCTCTACCGCCCGCCTCACGGGAAGCTCCGCCAGGAGCTCGACGAGCAGGGTGCGATCGTCGCCCGGGAAGGAAGCCTCGCCTTCTTCCCGTGCCCCCGAAACGAGAATCACGAACTCTCCCTTCGCGTGCGCGTCCCCCGAGATCAGCCACTCCCGCAGCTCGTCGAGGGTGCCGTTGCGGATGGTCTCGTGACGCTTGGTGAGCTCTTTGGCCAGCGCCGCGTCCCGCTCCCCTCCGAACGTTTCGCACAGGTCGGCGAGGGTGGCCTCGATCCGACGGGGCGACTCGTAGAACGCAAGGGTGCGCGGCTCCCGGCCGAGTGCCTCGAGGCGCCTGCGCCGGGCCGCCCGGCGCGCGGGGAGGAAGCCCTCGAATGCGAAGCGGTCGGTCGGGAGTCCCGAGGCGCTGAGCGCGCACACCAGCGCGCAGGGGCCGGGAATCGGGACAATCGGGTGGCCAGCCTCGCGGACGCGGCGAACGACATGAAGACCGGGGTCGCTGATGAGCGGGGTCCCCGCGTCGCACACCATCGCGAGGCTCTCTCCCTTCCCGAGGCGCCGAACGACTTGCCCCGCCACGCGGCGCTCATTGTGCTCGTGCACGGGAGCGAGCCGTGCTTCGATTCCATGGGAAGCGAGCAGGTGGCGAGTGTGCCGGGTATCTTCGGCAAGGACCGCGTCCACCTCTTTCAGTACGGCGAGCGCGCGCATGCCGATGTCGCCCGTGTTTCCGATGGGGGTGGCTACGACGTACAGAGTCCCCGGCGGGCGACGAGCGCCCTCGCCGTCACGGCTCTCCCCGCTCATGTCCGCTTCGGGGGATCCGGCGCCCGAGGGTTGGTGTATCGTTCGCCCATGCCTATCGGCTCCGATTTCCCGATTCACGGCGGCGCACGCACTCTTTTCCGCACGCACGGCGTCGGATGCGAATCAGGTCCCTTGAGATACCGTGCGAACAAGCCTGTACGCCGCGATTCGCGAACGCTCTTGTCCCTACCGACACCGGTACGCCCTCGTTTCGCGATTCGGGGATGTATGGGCGAATAGCGGCATGAGACGCCTTGCGAGAACCGGCACGGCACGGGGTCGGATCCATCGGACGAAATCCGAAGCTGCCCGACCTCCCCCGCACCGGGGATGGAGGTTTTCCGGGAGACAGGGTAGCGCAAAGCGATGAGCTCCGAGCTCGACGCCGTGCCGAGGCGCTCCCCCGTGGCGGATTCGACCCTACGACCGGAAGGCGCGGGTTCGGCGAGACCGCACGCTTCTCCCGACGACTTGCCGCCGATCGAGAGCGCCGGCGGGTCCCGTTATCGAAGCCGACGCTCGAAGCACGCGTTCTGGCTCGGCCCGCTGAATCCGAGGTGAGGGAGATGGAGGGTCGAAAGCTCGCCATCAGCGTCCTGCGTCTCGCGGCGGGAGTGCTCGTCGCGGCTTCGCTCGGCGCATGTGTCGAAGCGCCTCCCCGCCCCGACCGCGGCGCCGAGATCGCGGCGCAGGGGTTGCTGACCGCGGGGCGCTTTGCGGATGCGGCGACGGAATACCGCAGGCTGGCGGAGCTCGCGCAGGGAGAAGCCGCCTGGCACTTCACGCTGAACGAGGCGCAGGCGCTGGTGGCCGGTGGCCGGCCGGACGAGGCGCTCGCAAGCCTGGAAAGTGGGAGCTGGAACGGGGCGTCTCCGGCCCAACAAGTCAAGCGCGCCGCTCTGCGCGCCGAGATCGTCCTGGCGCGGGGAGATGCGCGGCGGGCGCTCGCGCTCCTCCCGGACTCCGTCGTGCACGCCGCGTCCGCGTCGATGGCTCGAGCCATCCGAGGCATGCGGGTCGAAGCCTTTGCGGCAACGGGTCTTCGCCTGCGCGAGGCGCGTGAGCGTGTCGCCATCGAATCGCTCGGTCTCGGCGCGGAGGCCGCGCGCGAGAACCGCCGTCTGATCTGGGAAGCGCTTCGCGCCGTCTCCGGCGCCGAGCTGGACGCCGCGCGCCGATCGCCTCCCGGCCACTTCGGGGGATGGGTCGAACTCGCCCTCCTCCACCGGACCTTAACGCTCGATCACCCCACCTTCCTGCGGGAGATCGGCGTGTGGCGAGATCGCTTTCCTCGTCATCCCGCGGAATCCGAGCTGGTGCCGCGCTTGCTGGCCGAGAGCCTCGAAGCCTCCACGCCTCCCGCCAAGGTGGCCCTGCTGCTGCCGGCGCGGGGCACCTTCGCGGAAGCCGCCCGCGCCATCCGCGACGGGTTCCTCGCGGCGTGGTACGCGGAAGAAGATCCCGACAAGCGACCCTCGATTGTCGTGCGCGACACCAGCGACGCCGACATTGCGACTCTCGTGGCGCAAGTGGCGGAAGAAGGCGCGGAGTTCATCGTGGGGCCTCTGCGCAAGTCATCAGTTCGCGAAGCCGCGGCACTCGGGCGCCCCGCGATCCCGATGCTCGCGCTCAACCTTCTCGACGACGACACACTGGCGCCGGCGGAGGACTTCTACCAGTTCGCCCTTTCGCCGGAAGGTGAGGCCCGCGAGGTGGCCGAGCGGGCATGGAGGGACGGACATGCGCGGGCGGCGATTCTCGCACCGGACAGCGAGTGGGGCGCGCGGGTTTACGGCGCCTTTTCCACTGCCTGGGAGCGCCTCGGAGGCCACGTCGTCGAAACCCGGCTGTACTCGACAAGCGGTGAAGACGACTCCCAGCCGCCGGACATGTCGGTGCCGGTGGTCACGCTCCTGAACATCGACGACAGCGAGGTGCGGGGTCGCGAGCTTCGCGGGGTCCTCGGTCGCAGCGTGCGTTACGAGCCGCGAAGGCGCGGCGACATCGATTTCGTGTTCATGGCCGGCTTTCCTCGGGCGGCACGCCAGCTGCGACCCCAGTTCGAGTTCCACGACGCGGCCGATCTGCCCATCTACTCGACATCGCACGTGTACGCCGGATTTCCCGATGCGCAGGCGGACGGCGACATCGACGACATCGCGTTCGGCGACATGCCGATAGTGCTGCGGGTCTCCCGTGATGTCGAAGCGCTCCGCAGTCAGCTCCTCTCCCTCTGGCCCGAGCGCGTGCGCGCCCATCTGCGTCTCTACGCTTTCGGCTTCGACGCCTTTGCGCTGATCTCCGGTCTGCGTCTCCTCGCGGCGGCGCCCGACAACACCCTTCGCGGCCGTTCCGGACTGCTTCGCCTCGACGAGAAGGGACGAGTACAGCGGCGCTTGACCCTGGCTCGATTCGAGCAGGGGCTCCCCCGCCCCCTCGATCCGCGCCTGACCACGCCTTGAGGGCGCCGGACCTACCGCAGCACACCACGGCCCGCGGCGCCGCCGCGGAGCGGCGGGCGGGCGCCTGGCTGCGGCGGCGAGGACTGCGCCCCCTCGACGCCAACTACCGGTGCCGGGCGGGCGAGATCGATCTGGTGATGCGCGACGGTGACACGCTCGTGTTCGTGGAGGTGCGCTACCGCAAAGACGGACGCTTCGGCGGAGCGGCGGCAAGCGTCAACCGGGTCAAGCAGCAGCGCATCATCAAAGCGGCCTCTCGCTATCTCCAACAACATCCGCGGTGGGCTGACGACGTGTGCCGATTCGACGTGGTGTCCCTGTCCGGCGACGAAGACAACCCCGAGATCGAATGGATAAGGCACGCGTTCGAGTCTTGAACGGAGGCGACCACTCCCGGACCGCGGGCCCGAACCCCCGGGAGCGGCGTTGCCGTCGTCCCAGGCACGCGATACGCGCGCACTCCCGGTTATGATGGCGCTCTGACCAGCGAGACGTGCCCATGGACGCCGCAACCCGAATCCACTCCCGCCTGCGCAGCCGGCCGCGGCGTCTGCGACACTCCCCGCAGCTTCGCGCCGCGGTGCGAGAGACGGCGCTCGCCCCCGTCGACTTCATCTATCCGATGTTCATCATCCACGGCGACGGGGTGCGGGATCCGATTCCGTCGATGCCCGGCATCTGTCAGCTTTCCGTGGACGAGGCGGTGGCTGAGGCGGCGAAGGCCGCCGCGGCGGGCATCTCGGGGGTGCTCCTCTTCGGCATCCCGTCCTCGAAGGACCCGATCGGGGAGGAAAACTTCGACGACGACGGCATTGTTCAGTGCGCGGTCCGCGCGCTGAAGGCGGCACAGCCCGAGCTCCTCGTCGTGACCGATGTGTGTCTGTGCGAGTACACCGACCATGGACACTGCGGACTGCTCAACCACGAGAACCGGGTGCTCCCGGCGGGATACGTACTGAACGACGAGACCCTCGATATCCTGGCCCGCGTCTCGCAGAGTCACGCGCGCGCCGGCGCGGATATCGTCGCCCCGAGCGGCATGCTGGACGGCATGGTCGCGAGTATTCGCGAAAGCCTTGACGATCACGGCTACGAACACGTGCCCATCATGTCCTACTCCATGAAGTACGCCTCGGCGTTCTACGGCCCCTTCCGGGATGCCGCTCAGGGTGCGCCCCGCTTCGGCGACCGGCGTACTCACCAGATGGACCCGGGCAATGTGCGCGAGGCGCTCAAGGAAGCCGCGCTCGACATCGAGGAAGGCGCGGATTTTCTGATGGTGAAGCCCGCGCTTGCCTACCTCGACGTCATCCGCCGCACCCACGATGCGTTCCCGGAAGTGCCCATGGTCGCCTACAACGTGAGCGGCGAGTACGCGATGGTAAAGGCCGCGAGCGCGATGGGCTGGCTCGACGAACGCTCCATCGCACTTGAGAATCTCACCGCCATCAAGCGTGCCGGCGCCGACTTGATCATCACCTACCACGCGCTCGATGCGGCGAGATGGCTGAAGGAGTAACGCCGGTGGAAGCGCGGGCTTGGTCGTGTATCCCCGGATTCCGGCGCGCGAGACGATGGCGCCCTTCCACCCGGCCCTCGATACCCAACCAGCACGCCACATATCAAAGCATGGGAATCCCTGGCGGCGACGACTGCGGTACGGCAGGTCTCCGCTCGATTCCTCACGGAGGAAACATGGTGCACCGTTCAATCGACCTTCGCCTTCTCCTGCTCGCGGGAAGTCTGGCCCTGTTGCCGGGCTGCGCCGCCTTGGTGGGCACAGGTGCGATGGGCGCCGCGGGAGTCGCGAGCGTGGCCACGGCCACCGATCGGCGAAGCGCCGGCACCGTCGTCGACGACGAAGTCATCGAACTCAAGGCGCTCGCCGCCCTGCGGCGCAATGACGAAATCTCACCCAACAGTCACGTCAACGCCACGAGCTATAACGGGATCCTCCTGCTCACCGGCGAGACGCTGAACGACGACACGCGCCGCCAGATCACTAAGCTGGTCGAGAACATCGACAAGGTACGCCGGGTTCACAACGAACTCGCCGTCGCCGCCCCCAGCTCGATGCTGTCGCGTTCCAGCGACTCCGTTATCACGGCGAAGATCAAGACCGCGCTCGGCCGGCACAGTTTCGAGATCGCCGCCCGCACGAAAGTGGTCACCGAGAACGGGGTGGTCTACCTCATGGGGGTGGTACGGCGCAGCGAGGCCGATGTCTCCACCAACATCGCCCGAAAGATCGGAGGCGTGCAGCGGGTGGTGAAGCTCTTCGAATACATCGAATGAGCGCGGCGCCCGCGCGAACACCGTGCAGGTAAGCGCCGGGCAATACCCCGAAGTGTTCCCCGGAACCGGCTAACCCGGTAACGGATCGGAAGGGGTACGGGGATTGAGCAGTTGCTGGTACAGCACCCCGTCTTCGGGGCTGAAGCAGCAGGCGATGATCCGTTCGAAGTGCGTCTCCCACTCTTGCATGACGGTGGTGGCGATGTTCGCCGCCCGCTCCCGCGGGAATCCGTAGACGCCGGTGCTGATGGCGGGAAACGCTATCGAGCGGACCTCATGTTCGCGCGCGAGTTGCATGCATCGTCGGTAACAAGAATCGAGAAGCTCTGGCTCGCCATGATCTCCGCCTTTCCAGATCGGGCCGACGGCGTGAATCACGTAGCGTGCGGGAAGGTCGAAAGCGTCAGTCAGCTTTGCGTCGCCGGTGTCGCAGAAGCGAAGCCGCCGGCACGCTTCGAGCAGGCCCGGTCCCGCCGCCCGATGAATCGCCCCATCGACCCCACCACCTCCGCGCAGAGTCGAATTGGCGGCGTTCACCACCGCGTCCACCTGGAGTCGGGTAATGTCTCCGACATGGACCAGAATCATGTCGTCACCACCGGCGGCAATACCTCGGATCGGGACTCGGGCACCAGGATCGCATCGACCCGCGCGCCGGTGAGGGTCACGCACCCCCCCTCGCGCGTGTGGCCGTCCGCGCTCACTTCGAACTCGTAGATCCGACGAAGCGTCAGCCCATGCCGGCCGCCTGCGACCACTCGCAGGCGCGAGAGTGCCACCGTGTCGTCCAGCAACTGCACGCCATATCCGCGGCAGGCCCGCCGGCAAACCTCGATCGCGGTCTCGCGAGCCCTCATTGCGTCACGCCAGGCGAGCAGCGCCACCCCCAGCACCACCATGAAGATGAGAAGACCTTCCAAGGCGCTCGTCCCCGGTGCGACTCGACCCTTGATGGACGATAGCCCATTCCCACGCGGGACTGAACATCCCCCCGACCGGCCGCCGGGACATTCACGCTGGCCGGCGGCGGAGCTCGGCCGCCGGTCGGCATGCTCCCTCACCCTTGGGGGGAGGGGGGCTTCACCCCTCCCACGGTGAAGTTGCTCTGGAATCGCCTTCCGACTTCCCCGATCCACGAGCCCGGAAGTTTCACCGATTTCTCAACTCGCGGACGCCAATGTGCTTGCGTTAGCGGGACGTACTCCCTCAAGCCGCTTTCGACGTAGTGTCGGCTACCTGCTGCGCTGCGCAGTCCTTGGGCGTTGCTTGCAAGCCGGGATAGGCGAGGGGGCGCCAACAGAACGAACGCATCGCGAGGGCGCGCTACTTGACGACCCGAAGCTTCGGGCGGGGGTTCGCTGCGCCCTTCCGGAAAGGACATCCCCACGCCGTTCTCCCTTGCGACCACCGCCAGCACCGAGTGGACCGGCAACTCCACGTGAAAGCTCGTCCCGGAAAAGCGCGCATCGAACTCGACCCGATCATTGCCGATGCGAAGCCCGCGAACCGCATTGGCGGATACGTTGAGCACGATCCGTCCGTCCTCGACGCAGTGCGAAGGCACTACAACGCCCTTCGCCTCGGCGTCGACGAGCATCTGCGGGGTGAGGCGGTTATCCGTGATCCAGTCGTGCACCGCCCGGATGAGATAGGGGCGGCTCGAAGTCATTGGACGGGCGGACGCCATGAAAGCGGGGCTCTAAAACCCCTCCCCCATCTCTTGCTCCAGCTCCGAGAGGCTCGACTTGAACGCCTCGCGCTCGAAGAGGCGCTCCGCGTACATGCGCAGGCTCCTGGTCTGGCTCGGCAATCTGATCTGGTAATGGGGCAGGCGCCACAGCACCGGAGCCATGAAGCAGTCGGCGAGCGAGAAGTCGTCCGACATGAAGTACTGTCTCTGCGAAAACGCGGGCGCGATCGCGGTCAGGTGGTCACGCAGAGCCTTGCGTTCCGCCGCGACGGAGCCGGAGCTGGCGCGGTCCAGCCTCTTCATCACCGAGTAGATGTCACGCTCTACTCGATACCGGTAGAGCCGGTTGTTCGCGCGGCTGACCGGGTCCACCGGCATCAGGGGGGGGTGCGGAAAGCGCTCGTCGATGTACTCCATGATTATCTGCGGCTCATAGAGAACGAGATCACGATCCGCGAGCGTGAGAATCGTGTCGTAGGGATTCAGCGCGCTCAGATCCTCCGGCCGGTTGTCCGGAGCCACGTCCATGATCTCGACATTTATCGCCTTTTCCGCGAGCACGAAACGCACCGCGTGACAGGCGGCATCGGTAGCGTCGGAGTACAGCGACATCACTGAACGCCGGTTGACGAACAAGGTCATTGTGTCACTCCGGATGATGGACTCCCGCGATGGATTCAAGCGGCCTCCCGTCCACCAGGGTACGCGGGCGGAGTCAGTGCACGTCCTTCCAGTACTCGCGGTACAGCGCGTAGGAAAGCACGAACAGGATTGCCAGGTATACGAGTACCCAGAAGCCCATGCGGTACCGGACCAGCTTGGCCGGTTCGCCGGCGTAGGTCAGGAAATTGACCACATCCCGGACCGCGGAACGGAAGGCGCCGACCCCCAGGCTTCCCGGCGTGGCCACCACGAGGCGATCGACGACTCTGGTCTGCTCTCCGGACTCGTCGACGACGATCTGGTGCAAGTTCACGCCCTGCCCCGTCGCCTCCAGCCGCACGGCCTGCTCGGACTTGACGCTCGCCGGCCGATCCCCTTTCTGAAGCGTCTGGATTCCCTGGAGGGACCACAGGGCATGCGGCATTCCGACTCCCGTGAACACCAGGTTGTTCACTCCGAAAGGACGTGCCGGATTCGGGTCCTGGTAGAAGGTGAGAAGGTAGGAGTACAACCAGTCAGGACCCCGGGAACGCGCGATGACCGAGAGGTCCGGGGGTGCGGCCCCGAACCACTCCCGCGCATCTTCGCGGCGGAGCGCGATACGCATTTCGTCGCCCACCTTGGCCCCGGTAAACAACAGATTTTCCGTCACCTGCCCATCGCTCAAACCAAGATCCCGGGCCATCCGGTTGTAGCGCATGAAGTGCAGCGAGTGGCATCCCGAGCAGTAGTTGGCGAAGAGCTTCGCCCCGCGCTGCAGCGAGGCCCGATCCGACAGGTTGGTATTCGCTTTCAGCAAGGCCATGCCGCCTGCCGCCGCGCTCGCAACCAGCGGAAGGCAGAACAGAACCACAATCGAAGCGAGTCTTCCCACCTCAGGTCACCCTCTGTGGAACTTCCCGGCTCGCATTGAGCCGGGGCGATATGAGGGGACCGACGAGGAAGAGCCCGTAGTAGATGAGAGGCAGCAGCGCGCTGAAGGCAATCAACGCTCCCTTGTCCGGATCCCACCTGATCGCATCGATGATGGCGAAAACCAGTGCCACAACCGCAAGCAGCGCCCATGTCGCTCCCGGGCTGCGTTCGCGGCTGTACCACCACAGCACCAGGAAGAACGAGAAGTACGCCTCGCCGAGGCGCATCCCGAGCTCGGCACGCCCGGGGGTGGGCGGTTGGGTGCCGAGGTAACCCAGCACCACGAAGGTAAGCGCAAAGAAAATGAGGAGCAGCTTGAAGAGCAGGCTTCGGTAGCGAATCGACTTCACCGGATGGCGGTCGATCCAGGGCAGGAAGAAGAAGATCATCACCGCCACCCCCATCGCGATGACCCCGGTCAGCTTGTCCGGAATCGCCCTCAGAATCGCGTAGTAGGGCGTGAAGTACCACACGGGCACGATGTGCTCGGGCGTCTTCAGGGGATCGGCGGGCTCGAAGTTCGCCGCCTCCAGGAACCAGCCGCCGAACTCCGGAATGAAGAAGAGCACCGCGACAAACAGGACAAGGCACACCACCGCGCCCATGAGGTCCTTGACGGTGTAGTAGGGGTGAAAGGGTATCCCGTCCATCGGGATTCCCGAGGAGTCCTTCTTCTTCTTGATCTCCACTCCGTCCGGATTGTTCGAGCCCACCTCGTGCAGGGCCTGCAGGTGGGCCACCACCAGACCCAGCAAGAGCAGGGGAAGCGCGATGACGTGCAGGGAGTAGAAACGGTTGAGGGTGGCGTCGGAGACGACGAAGTCTCCGCGGATCCACAGGGCAAGCGGCTCGCCGACGAAGGGCAACGCCCCGAAGAGCGAGATGATGACCTGCGCCCCCCAATACGACATCTGTCCCCAGGGCAGCAGATAGCCGAAGAACGCTTCCGCCATGAGGCACAGGTAGATGAGCACCCCGATAATCCACAACAGCTCGCGAGGCTTCTTGAAGGAGCCGTACATCACCCCCCGAAACATGTGGAGGTACACGACGATGAAGAAGAACGAGGCGCCAGTGGAGTGCATGTAGCGGATGAGCCACCCCCACTCCACGTCGCGCATGATGAACTCGACGCTGCGGAATGCCTCCTCGGCGTCGGGCTTGTAGTACATGGCGAGCCAGATGCCGCTCAGGAGCTGGAGCGCGAGCATCACCAGCGCCAGGGAACCGAAGAAGTACCAGAAATTGAAGTTCTTCGGCGCGTAGTAGTGGGCCGCGTGCTCGTTCCACAGCTTGCTCAACGGAAAGCGGGCGTCGGTCCACTCGAGCAGACCGGCAAGCAGTGCCCTCATCAGGCTGTCTCCCGGCCGTCTTCGCCGATCAGCAGCACGGTATCGGAGAGGTACTGGTAGGGGGGCACGACGAGATTGGTCGGCGCCGGCACTCCCTTGTACACGCGGCCGGCGTAGTCGAACATCGAGCCGTGGCAAGGGCAGAAGAAGCCGCCTCGCCAGTCGGAAAGCCCGAAGTTCGACGACTGCTCCACCCGGACATGCTGCGGCGAGCACCCGAGGTGGGTACACAGGCCCACCAGCACCAGAAGCTCCGGCCGGCGCGAGCGATGCTGGTTGCGGGCATAGCTCGGCTGCTGATCCTCGGCGGAGCCCGGATCCCGCACCGCGTCATCGAGCTCCGCCACCGAGCGCAGCGCTTCGCTGGTGCGGCTCAGTATCCAGACCGGCTTTCCCTGCCAGGCCTCGGTGAGCATGGCGCCGGGTTCGAGCTTAGATATGTCGACCTCTATGGGGGCGCCAATCGCGCGCGCACGATCGCTGGGCTGCCAGGCGGAGGCAAAGGGCCACGCGACGCACGCGCCGCCGATCCCGCCCACCACCGTGACCGCGCCGGTGAGGAACCGGCGGCGCCTGGAATCGACCGCGTCTGTACTCATCTGGGAAGGATTCCCCTGGCCGTCATGTTTCACCTTTCCACGGCTGCGGATGCGCGCTTGCCGGCGTGGACTGCGTTCAACTCGAGTCGGAGTGCGGGTCAGTACCCTTCCAGCACGGCTGCGGATCCTGACTCGCGAATGCCCTTGCCTCCACCTACATCGGCGCGCCGGTGGCTATCGTGAATTGGCGGAAGATGGCGGCTGGCTCCTGTTCGGTGGACGGCGTCACGGGTCCGGCGGCCGGAACTCCCGCTCGCGGGGTCTGGCCGTCGCGTAGCATCCTACATGCCCCGGATCCCGTCAAGCCGAACCTCCAGAAGACCCCCCGCAATGCCCGGCAAGGGCCGGGGTCGAAGGACCGGACCGGACCGGGCCGCGCTCCGCCCGCCCCACGCGTCGGCAAGGTTTTCGCCGGATCCCCGCCGGCTATCCGACTACGCATTCAACCGGGCACGCGCCGGATATGGGCGCCCAGCTTGGTGAGCTTTTCCTCGATGCTCTCGTAGCCTCGATCGATGTGATAGATGCGATCGACCACGGTCTCTCCTTCCGCGACCAGGCCCGCGAGCACAAGGCTGGCGGAAGCCCGGAGATCGGTGGCCATCACCGGCGCCGCGTTGAGCATCGGGACTCCGCGGGTGACCGCCGTGTTGCCCTCCAGGCGAATGTCCGCCCCCATCCTGCGCAGCTCATGCACGTGCATGAAGCGATTCTCGAAGACCGTCTCCGAAATCACCGCGGTGCCGTCCGAGACCACGTTCAGTGCGGTGAACTGGGCCTGCATGTCGGTGGGAAAGGCGGGATACGGTGAAGTCTTGATGTCCACCGCGAGGGGACGCCGTCCATGCATGTCCAGGGCTATCCAGTCCTCGCCCACCGCGACTTCCGCGCCCGCCTCGCGCAGCTTCTCGAGTACCGCGTCCATGGTGTTTGGCCGCGCGTCCTTGAGCTTGACCCGGCCGCCGGTCAGAGCGGCGGCGGCCAGGAAGGTCCCGCTCTCGATGCGGTCCGGAAGCACATCGTAGGAGGCGCCCTCGAGCTGCCGGACGCCCTCGATGGTGATGGTGTCGGTCCCCGCACCGTTTATCCTTGCCCCCATCGCGTTCAGGCAGGTGGCGAGGTCGATCACTTCCGGCTCGCGGGCGGCGTTCTCGATCGTGGTCGTGCCGTCCGCCAGGGTCGCGGCCATCATCAGATTCTCGGTGCCCGTCACCGTCACCAGATCGAGTACCAGCCGCACCCCCTTCAGGCGCTTCGCGCGGGCCCGGATGTAGCCGCCATCGGTCTCGATTTGCGCCCCCATCTTGACGAGTCCCGCAATGTGCTGATCGACCGGGCGCGACCCGATCGCGCAACCGCCGGGGAGGGATACCGTCGCCTGACCAAAGCGCGACAACATCGGACCGAGCACCAGAATCGAGGCGCGCATGGTCTTGACGAGCTCGTAGGGGGCGAAGAACTCCCGGATACCGCCGCAGTCGACCTCGATGTTCATGTACTCGTCCACGACCAGGCTGACGCCCATTCGTCCGAGCAGCTCCATCGTGACCGTGATGTCGTGCAGGTGGGGGATGTTGCCCACCCGCACCGGACCATCGGCAAGCAGGGTGGCGGCAAGGATGGGGAGCGCCGCGTTCTTTGCGCCCGAAACGCGAATCTCCCCGCACAGCGGATACCCGCCGCTTATGAGCAGCTTGTCCAATCCGCTTCAGCCGGAATGCCCGGCGTGGCGTGCGTGGCGGCGCGAGGTCCGGCTCTTCACCCTTTCACCCCGACCGTTCCTCCCACTGTCGGGGGGTGTAGGTCTTGATCGTGAGCGCGTGCACCGCTTCGGTGTCGAATCGGTCACCGAGCGCGGCGTACACCAGACGGTGCTGCTTCAGAATCGACTGGCCCTCGAAGGCGCTGGAGACCACCACCGCCTCGAAGTGACGGCCGTCCCCGCTCACCTCGAGGAAGCTGCTTTCCAGTCCCGCGGCGATCAGGTCCTTCAACTCTCCTGGATCCATCGCTTGCGTCCCAGTCTGGCGTTCCGTCGCGGCCCCGCCGCCTCGTCCCGGCCTTCCGAAAGGAGAGCCTATCGGGTCCCGCGGTTGTGCGCGATCATGTGCGAGATGAGCGCGTCGATGCCCTCTCGGCGCACCCGGGAGCGGAAGTCGTTTCGGTAGGTCAACGAGAGGCTCACTCCGTCAATCACCACATCGTAGACCTTCCAGTCATTTCCCGTCAGGTGCAATTCGTAGGTAATGGGAATCCCGGGACCACCGCCGCTCGCGCTCGCGATCTCGGTCCGCACGCTCATCTCCTTCTCGCTTCGCGTCCGGGGGGGGCCGTACACGATCTCCTCGTGTCCGTACGATGCGAGCGCAATCGCGTAGGTCTTGACGAGCAGAGTCCGGAACTCGGTCACGAAGCGCTGGCGCTGCTCTTGCGATGCGCGCCTCCAGGCCTTGCCGAGCACGCGTCGCGAGGTCCGTTCGAAATCGAAGTGAGGCAGGACGATATCCTGCACCATCTCGTAGAGGCGATCCGGATCTTCGGTAAGCTCGGGATCCGACTCGAAACGCTCGACCACCTGGGCGGTCGCGGCTCTGATGACCTCCTCCGCGCTCGTGGAGGGGGCTGCGCGCACCTGCGCCGACGTGAACAACGACAGGAGAACAGCGTACCCGAGTATCTTTCCCATGCCGCGGCCTCGAGCCGTCAACGCCGCCATCAGCGCGGTGGCCGACGCCCCCACGAGTCCGAGCGCTCCCGTCACCATACCCCGAATCCTCGCTTCATCGTCGAGGTCTCCCCACCGAACCCGTTGTCTGATGCTTGCGAACCCCGGCGCGCACCGACTCCGGCCTCGAGTCCGGACTCGACCAGGCCCACGGTCCCGACGAAACGCAGAGTATACCCTCACCCCCGTGCCTGAGAAGCGACTGCGCGCGTCCGCTGCGCCGCGCCCGCTCGGAGCGGGTCGCGCGAAGCGGCGTCCCGGGGCCGGAAGTGACGAACACCGGCAAGGGCCGCCGACCGGCACGCCATCGCGTCGGGAACGAGAGATGATCGCTGCTATCATGCCGCCCGCTCGAGGGCCGCAAGAGCGGCGTGGGCGGAACCCCGGTATGCGTGCTCTGGCGGCCAGAATTGTGGATTCCAGCGCCTTTCGGCGCGGGATCATCGTGCTCATCATCGTCAACGGCATCGCGATCGGAGCAGCGACCTCCGAAACCGTCGTCGAGCGCGCCGGAGCGTGGCTGCACAGACTGGACGACATCATTCTCTGGATATTCGTCGCCGAAGTCGTTCTCAAGCTGACCGCGGTGTGGCCCAGGCCCGGGCGCTATTTTCGGGATCCATGGAACGTCTTCGACTTCACGATCGTGGCTCTCTCCCTCATTCCGGCCTCCGGACAATTCGCGACGGTGGCCCGCCTTCTCAGACTGCTGCGGGTGATGCGGCTCATCTCCACCATTCCGGAGCTGCGCCTGATCGTCGCCACCCTGCTGCGTTCGCTCCCCAGCATGGGTCATGTGGTGCTCCTGATGAGCATCGTGTTCTACATCTACGGGGTAGCGGGTTTTCATCTCTTCCACACCCACGACCCCCAGCACTGGGGCACGCTCGGCCTGTCACTGCTGACTCTGTTTCGGGTAGTGACTCTGGAGGACTGGACGGACGTGATGTACACCGCGATGGAACTTCACCCTCTCGCCTGGATGTACTTCGTCAGCTTCGTGGTAGTGGGCACATTCGTCATCATCAACCTCTTCATCGCGGTCGTGCTCAACAATCTCGAGGCGTCGAAACGCCGGCAGCTCGAGCAGCAGCCCCCCACCCGCGAGGCGCTCCTGCGAGAGCTCCGGGAGCTTCGGGAATCGGCCGCCCGCCTCGAAGCCCGAATCCGCGACGGCTGACGACCCCCCTGTCGGCCGAGTCGAGAGCGGGCGGTGCGACCCGCCCGCCTCAGGGATGCCCTTCGAGGTCGGCTCCTTCCTTCTTGACCGGCATCAGATCCGCCTTGGAGACCCCGAGGGCGAGCACGGTGGAGCTCGCCACGTAGATCGAGGAATAGGTGCCGACGACGACCCCCACGATCAACGCGGTAGAGAAGGCGTGTATGAGTTCGCCCCCGAAGAAGAACAGGGCAATCAGCACGAGCAGGGTGGTGAGAGAGGTCATCAGGGTCCGGGAAAGGGTCTGATTCAGCGACCGGTTCACGATCTCCAGCGGAGTCCCCTTGCGCACACGCCGGAAGTTCTCGCGGATCCGATCGAACACCACGATGGTGTCATTCAGCGAGTAGCCGATTACCGCGAGGATGGCGGCGAGCACCGTGAGGTCGAAATCCAGTCCCAGCACCGAAAAGAAGCCGATCACCAGCAGCACGTCGTGAAACAGGGCCGCCACCGAGCCGATCGAAAAACGCCATTCGAAACGCAGGAGCACGTAGATGAAGATGGCGCCGAGCGCGATCAGCATCGCCAGCCCCCCCTGCTCGGTCAGCTCCTCTCCGACCTGGGGTCCGACGAACTCGATGCGACGCAACTCGGTCTGACCACCGCCGGCTTCGTCGAGAACCCGACGCACCTCGTCGCTCAGCTCCGCTTTGCTCAGATCCTCGCGCGGAGGCAGCCGTACCAGGACCTCCCGGGTGGTGCCAAAATGCTGCACCACCGCATCGTCGAAGCCTTCGGCCTCGAGCGCGGTGCGCAGCGTCTCCAGATTGGCGCTCTGCGGATAGGCGACCTCCACCAGGGTGCCCCCGGTGAAGTCGATTCCGAAGTTGAGGCCGCGAAAGGCAAGCGAGAGCAGAGCCACGAGCAGGAGGGTGGCGGAGACGTACAGCGCGGTGCGCCGCCTGCCCATGAAGTCGATTCGTGTCTGAGGGATGAGGGTTCGCATCGGAGCGCTTCGGCCTCAGATCGAGAGACGGGTGACTCTCTTGCCACCGTAGATGAGATTCACCACCGCGCGGGTACCGAGAATCGCGGTGAACATCGAAGTCGCGATACCGATGGACAGGGTGACCGCGAACCCCTTGATGGGTCCGGTGCCGAAGCCGAAGAGCACGAGCGCGGCGATGAGGGTGGTGATGTTGGCGTCGGCGATGGTGGAGAAGGCTTTCTGGTAGCCGGCGTGGATCGCCGCCTGCGGCGTATTGCCGATCCGGATCTCTTCTCTGATACGTTCGAAGATCAGCACGTTGGCGTCGACCGCCATGCCGGTGGTGAGCACGATGCCGGCGATTCCCGGCAGGGTGAGCGTGGCGGGCCAGCCGGTGGAGTTGAACAGGGAGAGCACCCCCACGATCAGGACGAGGTTGAAGGTGAGGGCGAGATCCGCCACGAGGCCGAAGAGCCGGTAGTAGAAGGCCATCAGGCCCAGCACCAGCACAAAGCCGATGAGCACCGACCGGAACCCCTGGTCGATGTTCTCCTGACCGAGGCTCGGCCCCACCGTGCGCTCCTCCACGATCTCGATGGGGGCGGCGAGCGCGCCGGCGCGCAGGAGCAAGGCGAGATTGCGCGCCTCCTCGGTGTTGTCGAGACCCGAAATCTGGAATCTCTTGCCGAGCTGATCCCGGATCACGGCGACATTGATGACTTCTTCGTCGGTCCAGCTTGACCTGATCCGTTCGCCGTCCACGATACGGGTCTCGGACTTCCTTTCGATGAAGACCACCGCCATGGGGCGGCCGATCTTGTCGCGGGTGCGCTGCGAGAAGAGCCGGGCGCCCTTGCCGTCCAGGGTGATGAACACCGCCGGGGAGCCGGTCTGGCTCTCGATTCCGGACGCGGCATCGATGATGTACTCCCCGGTAAGCATGAGATTCTTTCGGAGCAGAATGGGCTGGCCGTCGCGCTCCCGGTAGAGCTTCGATGTTGCGGGCACGTGGCCGTCCAGCGCCTCCTGGACCGAGTTCTGGTCGTCGACCATGCGGAACTCGAGCGTCGCGGTGCCCCCCAGGATTTCCTTGGCACGCGTGGTGTCCTGTACCCCCGGAAGCTGCACCACGATGCGGTTCTCGCCCTGCTGCTGCACCAGAGGCTCCGCCACCCCCAGTTCGTTGACGCGGTTGCGCAGGGTGGTGATGTTCTGCTGGAGGGCGAAGCGCCTGATATCGGCGGTCGCGGTCTCGCTGAGCCGCCCCCGGAACCCCGGCTCCGCATCGAGCTCTTCGAGCTGCAGATCGGGCAGGGTTTCGCCGACCAGCTCCTCGGCGGCGTCACGGTCCGCCTCGTTGCGGAAACGTACCGCGAGACCCCCGTCCTGGCGCTGGACGATGCCCCGGTGGCGGATCTTCTCGTCACGCAGAAGCGCGCGGAGGTCTTCGACGTGACGCAGCTCCGCCTGGCGCACCGCGGCATCCATGTCGACTTCCATCAGGAAGTGAACGCCGCCACGAAGGTCGAGGCCGAGCGACATCGGCAGGGCGCCGATGGCATCCATCCACTGCGGCGTGGCGGGAGCGAGATTGAGCGCGACCACGAATCGCCGACGGTCGAGCGCCTCGCGCAGCGCCTCCTTCGCCCGGAGCTGGGTCTCCTCATCGTCAAAACGCAGGAGCAGGCGCCGTTCGTCTCGTTCTCCGCGCCGCGTCTCGATGCCGACTCGCGCGAGCTCTTCGCCCACCCGGACTTCGAGCGCCTCGTCGATCGGCGCCCCGCGGGCGGCCGAAATCTGCACCGCGGGATCCTCCCCGTAGAGGTTGGGCAGTGCGTAGAAGGACCCCACCGCCAGCACGAAGGCGACGAGCAGATACTTCCAGAGCGGATACTGGTTGATCACCGTGCGCCGGCCTTCGAACGACGATCGAAGAGCAAGCCGGCCCTCAGCTCACGTGGACTTGATCGTGCCCTTGGGCATGAGCGTGGCGACCGACGAACGCTGCACGCGCACCTCGGTACCGTGGGAGATCTCCACCTTGATGAAGCTGTCGCCGACTTCCGTGATCTTTCCGAGCAGGCCACCGCTGGTGACCACCTCGTCGCCCTTGGAAAGCGCTTCGACCATCTTGCGATGTTCCTTCGCGCGCTTCTGCTGCGGCCGGATGAGCAGGAAGTAGAAGGCGACGAAGATGAGAACGATGAACAGAAGGTCGAAGGGCACCCCCCCGGTGGCCGAAGCCCCCTGGGCATGCGCGTCGGTGATGAGCAATCCCATGATGATCGTAGTGTTCGCGGCCAGAAAAGCGCCGGGATTATGACACCTGGAAGCCGGGGGCGCGAGCACCGGCGCGCGATCCCCTCCCCGCCGGCATACGCACGCGGCTCATACCCGGTTCTCGGCCTCCGAACGAACCCGCCGCGCCACTTCCTCGAGGCGGCCGGCCGCAATCGCCTCGCGGATCTCCCGCATCAGGGACTGGTAGTAGTGGAGGTTGTGAAACGTGTTGAGCCGCGAACCCAGGATCTCGCCACAGCGGTCGAGGTGGTGCAGATAGGCGCGGGAATAGTTGCGACAGGTGTAGCACCCGCAGTGCGGATCGAGCGGCTCGGGATCGTCACGGTAGCGGCGGTTGCGGATCCTGCGCACTCCGCCGTGCACGAAGAGGTGCCCGTTGCGCGCATTGCGGGTCGGCATCACGCAGTCGAAGAGATCGACGCCGCGAAGCACCGCCTCGACGATGTCCACGGGTCGCCCGACGCCCATCAGATAGCGGGGCCGATCCCAGGGCATCGCGGGCGCCGCATGCTCCAGGATCTCGATGCGCTCCGACTCGGGCTCCCCCACCGCGAGACCGCCGAGCGCGTAACCGTCGAAGCCGATATCGACGAGGGCGCCGAGGGACGCTTCGCGAAGACCGGGATGGGTCCCTCCCTGGACGATTCCGAAGAGTGCGCTCCCGTTGCCGGCGTGGGCCTCGCGGCTGCGCATCGCCCAGCGCACGCTCCGCTCCATGGATGCCCGCGCCTCGGCCTCCGATGCGGGCCAGGGCGCGCACTCATCGAAAGCCATGACGATATCCGCACCGAGAGCGGCCTGAATCCGCATGGACGCTTCGGCATCGAGGAAGTGGCGGGAGCCGTCCAGAGGAGATCTGAACTCCACCCCCTGCTCGCTCAGCTTGCGGTGGACTCTCAGGCTGAACACCTGGAACCCTCCGGAATCGGTGAGGATCGGGCCATCCCAGTGCATGAAGGCATGCAGCCCGCCGAGCCGGGCGATGGCTTCGTGTCCCGGGCGAATCGAAAGGTGATAGGTGTTGGCGACGAGGATCCGGGTGCCTGCCACCCGCAGCTCCTCCGGCGTCATCGACTTGACCGTGGCGTAGGTTCCCACCGGCATGAAGGCGGGGGTATCCACCGTACCTCGGGGCAGGTGGATGCGGGCGGTGCGCGCCCGGCCGTCGCGGGCCAGCACTTCGAAACGCGGCGCCACGGTCAAGCCCGGGCCACGGCGAGATCGGTCACGTGGCGCACCGGTCCCGCCCGCGCAGGATGAGCATGGCGTCACCGTAGCTGTAGAAGCGGTAGGCGCTTCGCACCGCGTGCCGATAGGCATCGAGCACGTATCGGGTGCCTCCGAACGCGCACACCAGCATGAGGAGCGTGGAACGCGGAAGGTGGAAGTTGGTGAGCAGGGCCTGCACGGTCCGAAACACGAACCCGGGCCGGATGAAAAGATCGGTGGCGCCGTCATAGGGACGAAGGCGTCCCGACTCCGAGGCGGTCTCCAGGGCGCGCACGGTGGTCGTACCGACCGCGATCACCCGCCCTCCTCGCTCCTGGGTCGCCGCCACCGCGTCGCAGAGACCCTTGGAAACGTGGACATGCTCGGCGTGCAGGCGCTGGTGGTCCACGACATCCTCTCGCAGCGGAGCAAAGGTGCCGGCGGCGACGTGGAGGGTGAGACAAGCGGTCTCGATCCCCGCTTTGCGCAGGCGGGCGAGCACCGATTCGTCGAAGTGCAGGCCCGCGGTGGGCGCGGCGACCGCGCCCGGATTGGCGGCGTAGACGGTCTGGTAGCGCGCCTCGTCGCGCGCCTCGGCCTCGCGCCTGATGTACGGGGGCAGAGGGAGGCGGCCATGACGGGCCATCAGGCGTTCCAGATCGTCGCCTTCCACGAGCTCGAGCAGCGCGAGGTCGCCATGCCACGCGGCCACGCGTGCGCGGTAGTCGTCCCCGAAGACGATGTCCGTTCCCTCGCGCGGGCGCCGGCTGGCGCGCAACAGGGCGAAGCCGCGGCGCGGGCCGAGCCGCCGGTCCAGAAGCACTTCCACCCTTCCGCCGCTCGCCTTGCGCCCGAAAAGCCGCGCGGGCAGGACGCGAGTGTCGTTCATGACGAGCAGGTCGCCACACTCGAGGCGATCCGGCAGATCCCGGAAGCGGCCATCGCGTAGCGTCCCGCGGTGCGGATCGAGCTCCAGCATGCGCGCCGCGCTGCGTTCGGCGGCGGGATACTGTGCGATGAGAGACGCGGGCAGCTCGTAGTCGAAGTCGGAGGCGCGCATCCCATCCATACTATCCCAGATGATCTCCGCGTCGCCGGCGCGCGTCCCGGCCCACAGCACTCACCGGTCTTCGGCCGCCCCGGGCGCCAGGACGCCGAGACGGTGGGGCATACGGACGTAGAACAGAAATACGCGCAACCGCGGGCCGGAAACCCACGAAACGCCGGTGGCGCGGATTTCCCCGCGATCGGGCAAGCCAGAAATGGCTCGCCCGGTCTGCAAGCGAAGCCGGGACTGCCAAGCGCTGCAGATAGCCGACACGAAGTCGTAGCGGCACGAAGAAACAGGGCCCGCGATCGCGAGCATATTGGCGTGCGCCGTAGAGATTCGGGGAAATCTGCGGGTTGGGTCGTGGCGCTTCAGCCCTCGGGCGTTGGGATCGCGCCGGCGCACTCCCTTGGGAAGGCGCCGGCTCCCCGGTCCATCTTTTCGAGGGCCGGGTGACGGACTCTTCGCAGCAGGCAGCCGACGCTCGGGAGGATGCGTTTCACGATCTCCTCCACTCCCGCCGCGTTGGGATGGAGTCCGTCCTCCTGGTTGAGGGCGGCGACCCCCGCGACCCCTTCCAGCAGAAAAGGATAGAGCAGCACATCATGCGACGCGGCGAGCTCGACGTAGATCGCATCGAAGCGTTCGATGTAGTCCGCCCCGAGGTTGCGCGGAGCGAGCATTCCGGCGACGAGCACGGGAAGACCGCGCTTGCGCAGGGCGCCGACGATGCGGTCGAGATTCGCCCGGGTCAGCGCGGGGTCCAGGGCCCGCAGGGCGTCGTTCGCGCCGAGGGCCACGATGACCGCGTGCGGATTGTCGGCAAGAGTCCACTCCAGGCGTGCCAGTCCACCGGCGCTCGTGTCTCCCGACACCCCGGCGTTGATGACGGCCACGTCGAGACCGAGAGCCCCGAGCGCGGCTTCCAGACGGGTGGGGAACGCGTCTCGGGAAGGGAGTCCGTAGCCCGCCGTGAGGCTGTCACCGAGCACGAGCAGGCGCGGCGGTCCGGCTTGCGTATCGGCCCGAAGTCCGGCAGCGGTCAAGATTAACGCCACCCCCAAGATGATCGCCGCCCGTCTGCGCAAGGGGCGCGACAGGGCAATGGCGAGAGTCCCGATCGGCGTCGTCACCGCAGCGAGGTTTCGAGTACCTCGGACGCGGTACTCCCCGACGGGGCGGGTGGCCGAGAAAACCGCCGACGCCCCACGGCGCGACGCGCCGAGGCAGGTGCGGGGAAGACGACGACGGGAATCAAGGAATGTAAAAAAGAGTAAAGAATCGTTGCGTCGCGCGATCGCCGACTGTCGTGCTTGCTATGCTGATCGCAGCCCACCGGTCCCTGAAAAAACAATGCCCACCGCCCTTCAGTCCATCGTATCGCTCCGAGACCTCGGCGTCACTCTTGGCGCGAGCGCGGGGCCGGTCGAAGTCCTGCGCGGAATCGACTTCGATCTCGAAGCGGGAGAGACGGTGAGCGTGGTCGGGCCTTCGGGCGCGGGCAAGACCACGCTGCTGATGGTCATCGGGGGGCTCGAGCGGCCTTCCCGCGGCGAGGCCACAGTGGTCGGTCACCCGCTCGGAAGGCTGGACGAGGACGCGCTCGCACGCTTCCGCGGCGATCACATCGGCATCGTGTTCCAGTCCTTCCATCTCATTCCCACCATGACGGCGCTGGAAAACGTGGCGGTGCCGCGAGAGCTCGCGGGTGAGAGCGACGCCTTCGAGCGGGCCCGCGGGGAGCTCGCCTCGGTGGGCCTCGGCCATCGTCTGCATCACTTTCCCGGCGAGCTTTCCGGCGGCGAGCAGCAACGCACCGCCATCGCCCGCGCCCTCGTCAATCGTCCGGAGGTCCTGCTCGCGGACGAACCGACCGGAAACCTGGATGCCGCGACCGGCGACCAGGTGATGGACCATCTCCTCACGCGCACCCGCGACGCGGGCGCCAGCCTCGTGCTGATCACCCATGAGGCGCGTCTGTCCGCACTCTGTGACCGTTCCCTTCGCATGGTGGACGGACGCATCGAAACGCCCGCGACGACCCACCGCCCGGTCTCCCCGATGCGCGAGGCGAGGGTGTGAAGATGCCGGTCGCGACGGTGAACCGGGGACCACAGGCGACCCGAGTGTGGCGCCGCCGGTAGCGCTGCGCATCGCCGCGCGCGAGCTTCGCCACGGGCTTCGCGGACTCCGCGGCCTGGGGGTATTCCTCGGGTGCCTTGCCCTTGGCGTGGCCGCGATTGCCGGGGTGCAGTCCACCGCAAGCTCCATCGTGACCGGTCTGCGCGCCGACGGACGGGAGATCCTCGGCGGCGACCTCGCCCTGCGCGCCGTGTATCGGGACCTGAGCGCGGAGGAACGGAAGCTGGTCGAAGGCTCCGCGGCGACCCATACCCACTTCGCCGAGATGCGAACCATGGCGCGGCATGCGAACGTGGAATCGGGTGTGCTCGTGGAGATCAAGGCGGTCGACGCCCACTATCCCCTCTTCGGTGCCCTTGAAGCCGAGCGCGGTGAGGGCGGCGCGATCTCGCTGACCGAGGCGCTTGCCCCGAGCGGAGGGGTCCGGGGCGCACTCGTCGATCCGGCCCTGATCGAGCGCCTGAAACTCCGGGATGGATCGCTGCTGTCCATCGGCGGTATCGAGCTCGAGGTCCGGGGCGCCATCGTCCGCGAGCCCGATCGTGCCGGATCGGGCGGGCCTTTCGGATTCTGGCCCCGGGTCATGATCGGATCCGAAGCCCTCGCCGAGTCCGGGCTCCTTCGTGAGGGCAGTCTGGTCTACCACCAGTACGCGCTTCGCCTGGCCGAGGGGGAGGACGTGGCCAATGTGGAGGCGGAGCTCGATGCCCGACTGGCCGGCGCGGGATGGCAGGTACGCACGTACCAGGACGCCGCCCCGGGCATCGCGCAGATGGTGGAGCGCCTGGGCTCCTTCCTCACCCTGGTCGGCCTTACCGCGTTGCTGGTGGGCGGAGTCGGCGTCGGCAACGCGGTCCGGGCATGGCTCGACACCAGGCTCCCCGTCATCGCGACTCTCAAGTGCATCGGAGCGAGCCGGCGCGTCGTGTTCTCGGCGTACCTGGTCCAACTGGCGGCGCTGGCGGGACTCGGAGTACTCGTGGGACTCGCTGTCGGCGCACTCGCTCCCCTGGTGGTGGCCCGCCTCATCGCGCCGCTGCTCCCGACTCCGATTGCGATCGGGGTGTATCCGGCGGCGCTGGGCACGAGTGCGCTCTTCGGGCTGCTCACCGCCCTGACCTTCTCTCTGTGGCCGCTCTCCCGTGCCCATGAGACCCCGGCCGTCGCCCTCTTTCGCGGCGTCGGCCTCGGCACGCGCCCCGGACAGCGCGCTCACTTCGCCGCCGCGCTCGTGGGAGGGATCTCCCTCGCGGTCCTCGCCATGGTGAGTGCTCCCGATCGCGAGTTCGCGATCTGGTTCGTCGTCGGCGCCGCGATCGTTCTCGTCGCCTTTCGCGCCGCGGGCTTCGCGGTGGTGCGCGCCGCGCGCGCCGTCCATGCCTCACCGCGTCGGCGGCGCCCACCCGCGGACCGCCGGCGAAGGTCCGCCCCGCGCCTGCGCATGGCGGTCTCGAATCTGTGCCGCCCCGGCAATGCGACCGCCGACATCGTCCTCTCGCTCGGGCTTGGGCTCACGGTGCTCGTTGCGGTCGCGCTCGTCGAGGGCAATCTTCGGCGCGGCATCGTGGAGTCGCTCCCGGAGGACAGTCCCGCCTTCTTCTTCCTGGGGATCGAATCCGACCGGATAGACTCCTTCGAGGAGACTCTGATGGGGATCGAGGGCACGACGCGATTCCGGTCGGTACCCTTCCTGCGCGGGCGCATTGTCCGGGTCAACGGGCTCGATCCCGAAGAGGCGCTGGTCGACGCCGAACATGCCTGGCTCATCGAGAGTGACCGGGGATTGAGCTACACCAACACGCCCCCCGACAACCGGACCATTGCCGGGCAGTGGTGGCCGGAGGACTACGCGGGAGCGCCGCTCCTGTCGGTCGATGTGGACGTCATGGAAGCTTTCGCGCTCGACCTGGGCGACACCATCACCCTCAGCGTCCTGGGGCGGGAGGTGACCGGCGAGGTGCGCCACGTGCGTGAAGTCCGCTGGCAGGGAATGCAGCTCAATTTCGCCCTGCTCCTCTCACCGGAGCCTTTGCGCCGGGCGCCGCACGGCCATGTCGCGACGGTGAGCGCGGTCCCGCGGGCCGAGGCCCCCATCGAGCGGACCCTGGCGCGCGAGTACCCGGAGATCACGGTGCTGCGGGTACGCGAAGCGCTCGGCCGGGTCGCCGAGCTCATGGGCAACATCGCCGCCGCCGCGCGCGCGGTGGGGGGCGTCACCCTGCTCTCGGGGGTGCTCGTACTGGCGGGCGCGGTGTCGGCGGGGCACCGGCGGCGCACCTACGAGAGCGTAGTCCTCAAGGTGCTCGGGATCCGTCGGCGCGAGATCGCGCTGATCCACGCGGTGGAGTTCGGATTGCTCGGACTCCTCACCGGCGCCATCGCCGCCGGGGCGGGGAGCCTTACCGCATGGGCGGTGGTGACTCAGGTGTTCGAGCAGGAGTGGACCTTCATGCCCGGCACTGTCGCGGTGACCGTTTCGCTTTGCATGGTGCTCACCCTCGGTCTGGGCCTGCTGGGCACCTGGCGCGCGCTCGGAGAACCCGCCTCCCCCTATCTCCGCAACGAATGAGTCTTGGCCCGGCGCCTTCGAGACAGTGATCGGTACGACGCCGCGCCGGCGCGCACGCCGTTCGATCCCGGGGCATGCCGAATCCGAACGGGAGTGGGTGCGCAAGCCCCGCCGGTTGCGAACCTTGATGTTATCCTGTTCGGGCCAGCCGGCGCGGGAGTGGCGGAATCGGTAGACGCGGCGGCCTCAAAAGCCGCTGTCCGCGAGGGCTTGGGGGTTCGAGTCCCCCCTCCCGCACCAACTCCAATTCGGCGGGCTGTGGGCGTACAAGCCGGACCCAATCCGATCGAGGTCGGGATGGCCTTCCGCCCCGACTACAGCGTGCAGGTAACGTTGTCGATAAGCCGGGCGCGTCCGAGCCAGGCCGCGGCCAGGAGGACGAGCTCATCGTCGCCGGGGTTCGGTGAACCGAGATCGGCGGCCCGTCTCACGGTGAAGTAGTCCGGGCGGAAGCCCGCCCCTTCGAGCGTCTTCATGTAGTGCAGACCGATGGCGTGGTAATCGCGGTCTCCCCCCCGTATCCGGTCTGCCGCCTCGAGGAGGGAGCGGTACACCCGGGGCGCCCGGCGTCGTTCGCGCGAATCGAGATAACGGTTGCGGGAGCTCATCGCCAGGCCGTCCGCTTCACGCACCGTGGGCACCGACGCGATCTCCACCGGCAGCTTGAGGTCCTGGACAAGCTTTCGCACGACCAGCAACTGCTGGTAGTCCTTTTCGCCGAACAAGGCCACGTCGGGCTGAACCACATTGAACAGCACGCTGACCACGGTGGCCACTCCCCGGAAGAAGGTCGGCCGCGTCGCGCCGCACAGAATGGAACTCAACCCCGGCACCTCGACGCGGGTGCACTGTTCGGCGCCGGCCGGGTAGATCTCGCTTGCCGGAGGCAGGAAGGCCAGGTCCACACCGAGGGCGTCGAGGCGCTCCATGTCCGCCTCCGGGGTACGGGGATAGGCGTCGAAGTCCTCTCCTTCCCCGAACTGGAAGGGATTGACGAAAATGCTGGCCACTCTGACCGGGGCGATCTCCGCCGCCCGGCGCACGAGAGCGATGTGTCCTTCGTGGAGATCGCCCATGGTCGGAACGAGCGCAATGCGTCTTGCGCTCCGCCGCGAGGCCAGCAGCGCAGCACGCGCTTCGGCACAGGTACGGGCTATCTCCACGATTGCGCGGTCTCCAGCCGGATTGCTCCCCTCACCCTGACGACGATGATGGAAGCCTTGGCCCGCAAGTCTTACCGGCTTTCGAGCGCTTTGGGCGCCAATGTGCCGTGATGGTGGGGCGCAGGGACCAACAGACGCGCAACGGCGAGCCGGAAACCGGCGCGGCGCCGGTGGCGCGGACTTCCCTGCGAGCGGGCGAGCCAGAGATGGCTTGTCCGTCCGGAAAGCAACGCTCAAGAACTGCGCGGCGATGCGGGTAGCGAATACGAAGGCGTTGCGGTGCGACCGAGTACGGCTCGCACGCGCGAGCATATTCGCACCCACTCAACACGAAGCCGAAACTCCAAGGGAGGCGGGACGCTCTTTGCGCCTCCTGCGACGCCGGCGTCGCCCCGGCGCGGAGGGAGCATCGAGAAGCGCGTCGCGCTCCTCGCCTTCCGATTCCAGGAGTCTCGTCCACCAGTCGCAGTGTTCCTGCACCGGCTCGCCCGCCTGCGCTCGCAGGAGCAGGAAGTCGTACGCGGCCCGGAATCGAAGACGCGTCGTCAATCCGAGGGCACGCCGACCACGGCGTGCGAGGAGTCGGGGCTGCATCTCCCAGATCTCCCGGGTCACGAGGGAACAGCGACGGGTAATGGACATGCGTTGCGCCTGGCGGGCGATCGCGTGCGCCCCCGCTGATTCGATCGCCTGCGCGTCGCTCTCTCCGTTCGCCCGCAGAAGGCTCGCCTCCCGACGCACGACCGGCCACAGGAGCGCCGCGAAGAGAAAGGCCGGGGTCACCGGTTTCTCGTCCCGCACGCGCACATCCGTGTTTGCGAGCGCCTGTTCGATAAAAGCGGCGGCCGGCAACCCATCGCCCTCCTCCTCGAGGCAGGCGTCGATCTCGGGGAAGAGAAGTCCGAACAAGCCATACTGACGCAGCAGGGTGAACGTGCGGCCGGCCGCGCCGCCGAGGAAGAGCTTGACGACCTCCTCGAAGAGACGGGCACTCGACACCTCGAGCAGCCACTCGCGACACTTCGGGATGGCGGAGCCCGCACCCGCCTCCATTGCGAAACCGAGCTTGGCGGCGAAGCGCACCGCACGCAGCATGCGCACCGGATCCTCGCGGAAGCGCCGCTCCGGCTCGCCGATCAGGCGCAGCCGGTTCTCCCTCAGATCCGCCATGCCGCCGGTGTAGTCGACCACGGAGAAATCCGCGATGTTGTAGTAGAGACTGTTGACCGAGAAGTCACGCCGCCACGCGTCCTCTTCCCGCGTGCCGTACACGTTGTCCCGCACTACGCGTCCGTCGATGGTGATCCTTTCTTCGTGCGGCAGGTTCCCGGTCTCACCGCTCGCGGCGCGAAAAGTCGCTACCTCGACGATTTCGCGCCCTACCCGGACATGGGCGAGCACGAAACGACGGCCGATCAGCCGACAGCGCCGGAAGCACCCTCGAATCTGCTCCGGCGTCGCGTCGGTTGCGACATCGAAATCCTTCGGCTTGCGCCCGAGCAGCAGATCGCGGACTCCGCCTCCCACGAGGTACGCCTCGTACCCCCCATCGCGAAGCGTGTAGAGAACCTTGAGAGCGGCCTTGCTGATATTGGCCCGGGAAATGTTGTGCTCGGGCCGCGCGTAAACGACGGGGATCGAAATGTTGCTTGAGTCCTTGTTGATGAAGCTTGCCTCGTTGGACCGCCCTCTTTGGGGGCGCCGCGGGTCAGGTCCGTGCTCCGCGGCCGGGGAAACGGTTCTCGGGCACGCCCTGTTGCGACCCGCGCCCCCAACGCTTCGAATGGCTTTCGGCCCTTGTCCCCTTGCCGTTTGCCGAGACTTCAGGAAGGCGCGGTAAGCCGCCGAAGGGCGCGAAACCAGACCCGAAGCGCATTGCGCCCGCATGTTGAGCCAGCCGCGACGCGACGTATAATACCAGCGACGCGATAGTCGTCCACCAGGATCGTTCCTGCACGCTCCCTTCGTCTAGCGGCCCAGGATACCGCCCTCTCACGGCGGGGACAGGGGTTCGAGTCCCCTAGGGAGCGCCAAAATTCTCCCGTCGGCGCACGATCGTCCCGCCATCGACGGGCAAGCCGGCCGAGTGCCAGTCGCAGCGGCCCGCCGATTCGCTAGCCCGCATGTTTCACGGATTTTCGGCCGCTTCGGGCGCCAAGATGCCGTGATAGTGGGGCGCACGGACTGAGAGACGCTGAAGGCGTAGCCGACACTACGTCGAAGCGGCTTGAGGGAGTACGACCCGCTAACGCGAGCATATTGGCGTCCGCAGTAGGAAATCGATGAAACTTGCGGGCTAGCCCGGAGGACGTTCAAGGGTACGCAGGCGTACTTCGACACTGCGGCCAGTGCTTGTGGCACACGCTGGACACCGCCCATGCCGGCGGATGCGCGTCCGCGGCCGGTTGTCGGTGAAACATGCGGGCGAGCCCGCGGGCGCCTACAGGCGATCGACCATGCGATCGTAGATCACCGTGGTTTCACGGGCGGGTTGCGCCGATCCTTCGGCCTCCAGGGTAAAGCGCAGGCGATCGTAGGTGTCGATCGCTTCGGTGATCCGGCCGGCCTCGCGGTAACAGAGCATGAGCCGGCGGTACAGGCCTTCCGCGAGGTGGTCGACTTCGATGCCCCGTTCGTAGCAGTCGGCCGCCCGCTCCCAATCGCCCCGATCCTCCCAGAAACGGGCAATGTTGACCGCGGAGCGAAGGAACTGATTGCGAAGCCTTCCTCGAAGCAGGAGGTATCGCGGATCCTGCCCCTCGCTTCCCATGAACGGGCCGCGATAGAGCGCGAAGAGCTCTTCCGTCCAGGCCTCTACGCGATCCCCGTGATCGGAGGCCGACCCAGAACGTCGTACCCGGTCGATGGTCAGGGTGAGCGCTTCGAATGCACGCAGGTCTATCCAGCACAGGTCCGGGTCGATGCTCAAGTGTCCATGGCGCATCGAAACCAGGCGATCTTCTCCCACCAGCTTGCGCAGACGGTGCAACGCGGTGGTCAATGAGCCATAGGCGTAGTCGGCGTCGATTCTCGGCCATAGCGAGCCCGCGAGGCGTGTCTCGGGAACGTTCTGCGCACCGAATCCGACGAGCGCCTTCAACAGTTCCAGAGGTTTCTTCTGAAGTCTGGTCCGCACTCCGAGCGATTTCCCGTCGCGCAGCACCTCGAACTCCCCGAAGGTCTGGATTCGGAATCTCCACGGCCAGCGCCGATTGTGCCGGGCCTCTCGTTCCGGCACGAGATGACGTTCACGTACCAGACGGCTCACGTAGTCGACCTCGATGCCTTCGTCGAGGGCCCGTGCACAGAGCCGGGACATCATCGAAGGTCGCCACCAGAGCAGATGGGTGAAGCCATTGTCCCGTCCGATCTCGAGCGCCCGACGCAACCCCGCGAGACCTTGGCGCCCGCGCCCATGGCGCAGGGCGACGTGGGTAAATGCCATGCGCTCGTGGAACTCGAGCCACGGATTGGGGATGAGACGCCACTGGGAACGTACCTTCGACAGGTGTGAAATCGCCTCCTCGCCTTCCCCGAGATCGCTCAGGACCTGGGCGATCGCGATCCGGCACAGCATCTCGTAGCAGGGGCAAGCGCTCTCCACTGCGAGCCCGAGCGCGGTCTTCTGGTGCTGGAATGCGGCCACCGGATCCCCGGCCAGCACGTGGAGCCAGGCCGAGTAGTAGTGGAAACAAGCCCGCTCCAGAGGTCTGGCCACATCCAGGCCCTCGTGCATCCGAGCAAGCAAGTCCCGCGCCGAATCGAGATCTCCCGCGCCGAGTGCTCCCGCCGCGCCATTGGCGAGAAGATGAAGCGACCATCGTCGATCCCCCTTCGATCGGCTGAGTGCGAGGCCATCATTTACCGCCTCTAGACACCCTTCCCGGTCCCCGGTCAGCATGGAGTACATCGATTCGACGTAGCGAAGCGCTCTCATCGCCAGGGGCGAAACATCATTCGAACGACAGATTCTGCGCATCCCCGCCATCAGATCGCGGGCATGTCCGAACTGGCCGGTGTAATTGAGGGCGACGGCGAGCAGCAGGTGGGCGCTGACCAGGGCGCCGGGGTCTTCGATCGCGCACACGGACCGCCGGGCGCGGGCAGACCAGTCCTCAAGGGCGATAGGGGAAGGCGGGCGGAAGACGAGTGAGAGGAACAGGCTCACCGTCGCGCGGGCTTCCACCTCGGGCGAGCCAGAGATATCTCCATCGAGCAATTCGATTGTGGATTCGACCCAGTGGTCGAGCTGCTCCAGATCGTCGAGATCATGGAAGATGGCGTTGATGGCGCCGGAACAGGTGAGCAGGAGCGCATCGTGGTCCCGAGGCCGGTCCTTGCGAAAAAGCTCGAAGGCCCGTTCGAAGTGTCGACGGGCTTCGCGCGGAGCACCGAACGCCGCGCAGGTGGCACGCCAGAATTGGAGCCACGCGTTGCCCTGAACGCTTTCTTCCGGCAGTGCGTCCAGCCACTGCTCGAGGGTCTCGACGCGACCAGTGCGAACCATGTGCGGGGCCTGCGCCAGCACTACGCGAACCAGCGCATCCGGATCCTCGTCGCGGCGAAGCAGGGCCACCAGATCATCGTAGGCCCCCGCCTCTTCGAGCAACGAACGCGCACGATCGCGAAGCCCCCTTCGCTCGTCTTGCGAAAGCTCCGCCTCGGCGCGGGCTCGAAGCAGGTCCGTCAGAAGCGGATGCCGGCGATAGACAGGCCCGTTGTTCTTCTGCCGCAACCTCACCAGGTGGTGATCGCGATGCAGGCGGTCGAGAATTTCACCCGCGCGCGGCTCCGAGGCGAGAGCGGCGGTTATCGCCGGGCTCAACTCGTCGAGGAAGGCGGTCTTTCGCAACAGATCTCGCGTCGGTTCGTCGAAACCCGGGAAGACCTCTCCGGCAAGATAGTCGAACACGAGGTGTCGGGAGGTGGGATCCGGTCCTCGGGTCACCCGCCCCTCGATGACGATCTGGTCCAGCATGAGAACGAGACCCGCTGCCCAACCCTCGGTCTTCTCGTAGAGTCGCTCGCGGACCGGCTCGCCGCAGGTATCGTCCCATCTGTCGACAATTGCATCGGACTCGCGCCTCGTAAGGCGCAGCGCATCTTGCCCGACCACCTGGAGCCTTCGGTTCGCCCGCAGCCGCACCATCGACGGTGGAGGCTCGCCGCGACTGATGACAATCACGCAGACATCGGGAGGCGTCTCCGTGATCGCGCTCACCACGACCCCATGCAATGGAGATTGGGAAGAGATCTCGTGGTAGTTGTCGAGCACCAGCACGAACGCGGGTGAGGACGCTTCGAACAGAACCCGAAAGAAGCGTTGTGCAAATCCTGTCAGTTCGTCGTGGTGTTCGGGACGAAAGCGAGGCAGCTCGGGCGAGCACTTCTCACCCGTCTCAAGGCCCATGTAGTGGAAGAACGTGGCGACGTCGGAGTCGCGAGAATCGAGGCGATGCCAGCGTGAATCGATGCCCCGGGCACTCAGGTAGCTCGCAACGAGGGTAGTCTTTCCATAACCTGCTCCGGCATTAATCCATATACCAGAGGAGCGTCGCCGTTGATCGAGCAGTTTGAAGAGTCGCTCGCGCGTCAGTACTCGAGAAAGCTTGGGATGACTGGTCTTGGCCAGATCTGGATACAACGACACGGGCAAACGCCCTTTTGTCGGCGAGGCTTCATTCTATCCGTCGGATACGGGCGATCGAATATGGCCATCGGCCATGTAAGCAATATATAAGTAATCTGTAAGTACACTGCACCATTCGCAGACGGGGATGATCGATTTAATTTAATGACAAGTTCGCTGCGCTCTTCGCAAGACACCTCACCTGAGACTTCCGAGCGGCTGGACAAATGGCTGTGGGCAGCCAGATTCTTCAAGACCCGCAGCCTCGCCGCCCAGGCCGTTTCGGGGGGCAAGGTGGAGGTCAACGGGACACGGGCCAAGCCGGCGCGACGGATTCGCACCGGAGAACGGCTCACCATTCGGCGGGGCGTGACGCAGTGGGTGGTGGTGGTGCGGGGGCTCAACCGGGAGCGGCGTCCGGCCCGGGAGGCGGTGCTGCTCTACGAGGAGACTCCCCAGAGCCGGGAAGCACGGGTCAGCGAAGAGGAAAGGCGGCGTCAGGCCAACGCGAGGCGCGAGCGCGGGCTGGGGCGGCCCACCAAGCGCGAGCGGCGCGAGCTCGAACGCTTGAAGAGCGAGGACTGAGGCGCGCCACGCCGCGCCGCGCGCGCAGCGCCACCGCCTCCATCCTGGCGCCGCCTTGGTCGATGCCGATGCGCATCGTCGCAGGCGCTGCGCTATCATCGTTTTCTCTCCTCCGGCGCGGCCGCCGCCCACCCCATCACGCCGGTGCTCGCACTCGTTCGCCCCTTCGTCTCCATCTGCCTGCTCCGGCTGCGCCCTCAGGATCTGCCGGCCTCCCCCCGGCTGCTGGCGCTCTCGGCGCTCGCCTACATCACGAGCAGCGCCATCGCGCACTCCACCCTCCTCTCGCCGCTGGATGCGCTCCTCGGCGGGGTCGTGGATGCCCTGCTTCTCTGCGCACTGACCCTGTCTCTGCTCGGGGTGCTTCGCCACTGGCCACGCGCGGTGCAGACCCTGAGCGCCCTGGTCGGTGCGGGAACGGTGACCACGCTCGTCGCCATTCCCGTACTCTCCTTCCGGGTGAGCGTGATGCGGGCCGGCGAGCCGGCGGGAATCGAGCTGGTCTTCCTTGCCCTGATCGTGGTGTGGAACCTCGCCGTAGTCGCCCACATTCTGCGTCACGCGTTGTCGACATCCTTCCTCTCCGCGGTCGTGATCGCGATGGTCATCTACCTCGTCTCGTCCCAGGTCCTGAGCGCGATGCTCGAAGGCCGCATGACACTTTGATGGCCGCGCCGGCTTGAATCTGCACCTTCTCGGCATCTGCGGCACGTTCATGGGAGGACTCGCGCTCCTTGCCCGCGCCCTCGGCCACCGCGTACGCGGCTCCGACGAGAGAGCGTATCCGCCGATGAGCGAGATGCTGCGCTCAGCCGGCATCACGGTCTTCGAAGGCTACGATCCCGTTCACCTCCACCCCGCGCCGGACTGCGTCGTCATCGGCAACGTCCTCACCCGCGGCAATCCGGCGGTCGAACACGTGCTGAACCGTGGTCTCGCCTTCACCTCCGGCCCGCAGTGGCTCGGCGAGAACGTGCTGCGGGAGCGTCCGGTCATTGCCGTCTCGGGCACCCATGGAAAGACGAGCACCGCCAGCATGGTGGCCCATGTCCTGGAACGGGCCGGGCGCGAACCCGGCTTCCTGATCGGTGGCGTGCCTCTCGACTTCGGGGTCTCCGCCCGCCTCGGCGCGCCCAAGGCGCCCTTTGTGGTCGAAGCGGACGAGTACGATTCCGCGTTCTTCGACAAGCGCTCGAAGTTCGTTCACTACCGGCCCCGAATCCTCGTCATCGGCAATATCGAGTTCGACCACGCCGACATTTTCGATGACCTCGCGGAGATCCGGCGGCAGTTCCATCACCTCGTGCGCACTATTCCCGGCGAAGGGCTGATCGTGCGCGCGGCGCCCGAGCGAGAAATAGACCGCACGCTGGCGCTCGGCTGCTGGACTCCGGTCGAGAGCTTCGGGCTGGATGCCGGGGACCTGCGCGCCCGCGACACGACCCCGGAGGGCAGCGCTTTCGACGTATGCCGCGGAGAAAGCGTACTGGGCCGGGTCCGGTGGGACCACATCGGTCTTCACAACGTGATGAACGCGCTCGCCGCGATCGCCGCCGCCCGCGGGGTGGGTGTCGATCCGGCGTGCGCGGTCCGGGCGCTCGGGCGCTTCCGCGGCGTGAAGAGGAGGCTGGAGTTGCGCGGCTGCGTCGCCGGGGTCCGGGTCTATGACGACTTCGCCCACCACCCGAGCGCGATTGCGACCACGCTTGCGGGCCTTCGGGCGCGGGTCGGCGCGGCCCGCATCCTCGCGGTGCTCGACCTCGCATCGAACACCATGCGTGGCGGCACGCACCGCGACGCGATCGCGCCCGCGCTGGCCGCGGCCGATATCGTCTGGCTCTACCGGCGGCGGGGCGTGGACTGGGATCCCGGACCCGTCCCCGGTAACCCGCACGAAATCCGCATCCGGGATGCGACCCGGACCATAGTCGAGGAGTGCGCCGCGGTGGCCAGAGCGGGGGATCACGTCCTCGTCATGAGCAACGCCCACTTCGAGGGCATGCCCGAACGCCTCCTCGAAGCGCTTGCCGGCGGTTGACGCGATCCGCCGATACGCCGCCCTGGTGTCCTCGCCAGGTCAACGATACGGAAGTTGTGGCCAGAGCGGGCCTTGTTTGCGCGCCACTGTGCGGTTGAAGTACGTTTCGCGTCTGGTCACTGGAAACTCCACGAGGAATAACATGAGAACCATTTTCAAACGCTTGCTCGTCGCGGCTGGTGCGGCGGCACTCCTGGGCTTCGGTGCAAATGCCCCGGTTCTGGCGGCCGAGATCACCGTAGTCTCCTGGGGCGGCGCCTACAGCGCCAGCCAACGCAAGGCGTTCCACGAGCCCTTCATGGCGGAGACGGGCCACGTCCTGCTCGAGGACGAGTGGTCGGGCGACATCGCGAAGATCCGCGCCTGGGTGGAAACGGGCGCCTACCTCGGCCATGTCATCGACGCGGAGTCGGGGCACCTGCTGGCCGGCTGCGACGAGGGAATCTGGGAGCCCATCGACTACGAGAAGCTCGGCTTCGCCCCTGAGGACTTCCTGCCCGAGGCGGCCCACGAATGCGGGGTCGGCAACATTTCCTGGTCCACCGTCTACGCCTATCGAAGCGACGTCTTCGCGGACGAGGCCCCGGGCAACTGGGAGGACTTCTGGAACGTCGATAAGTTCCCGGGCAAGCGCGGGGTCTACAAGAGCCCCAAGTTCAACCTCGAGTTCGCGCTCATCGCGGATGGCGTACCCGCCGCCGAGGTGAACGCCACCCTCAACGCGGAGGGAGGCGTGGACCGCGCCTTCGCCAAACTCGACGAGTTGAAGCCCCACATCATCTGGTGGGAGACGGGCGCGCAGTCGCCACAGTTGCTGGCCGACAAGGAGGTGGCGATGACCACCGGCTGGAACGGCCGCTTCTACTCCGCGATCGTCGACGATGGACAGCCCTTCGTGATCGTGTGGGACGGGCAAGGCATGGACTACGACTACTGGGTCATCCCCACCGGTCACCCGGAGGCCGACCTCGCCTACGAGTTCATCGCCTACGCCTCACGCCCCGAGCGCATGGGGGACCAGACGAATTACATTTCCTACGGGCCGCTGCGCAAGGGTGTGGAAGCGCACATCAATCCGGACATTCTGCCCCACCTGCCCACCGCTCCCCAGAACACGGTGAACTGGTTCAAGAGCGACACCCAGTTCTGGGCGGACCAACGTGAAGGCCTGACGGATCGCTTCAACGTCTGGATCTCGCAATAAGGTAGTCTCGCGAGCCGGCGGGGACCTGGATTGAGTCCCCGCCGGCGCCTCAGCCGCGATACCGAGAAGTCCGAGTTCGGCTTCGTCGGGCGGCAGCAGAAGTCACGCGTCCGCCGTCCGCATCAGGATTTCGGCAAGCTCGTCACCGGTGACGAGCGACTGCGACAGGGTGCTGGAAGAGAGACCGAACCCGTCGTCGCCGAGGCGAGCGGTAATTACCCGCGCGATGCCTCAGTCCTGGCCCTGGATCCCCCACTTCTCGTTTAGGGATCTGAAGTAGCCACTCTCGTGCTTGATGCGCATCCAGTTGTTCATGAAGCCGAGCCACACGTGATCGTCCTGGGGGACGATGAACGACAGCGGGAGACTGTTGGCCACCGTCTGAAACGGAATCACCAGCGAATCGTGGGTGGCGGAGAGCTTGCCCGCCTCCAGGATGCTCGAGATGGTGACATCTACCCGGCCCGCCAGCAGGTCCTGCCAGTCCCGGGCCGGTGACTCCACCTCCTTGACCGACGCATCGGGCAGGCGCAGCTTGACGAAGTCGGCGAAGGACGTACCCAGGTTGTAGCCAACGGTGACGTCCGGCTGGTTCAGGTCCTCCCAGGTACTGAACCGGTCCGCAATCTCCTTTCGGGTCAGGGGCAGGTAGCCGGTGCGCCCCCAGGGGATGGTGTAGCCCGCCGCCTTGGCACGGGTCACGGTCATGGACGTGCCGGTCATCACGATGTGGTACTTGCCTGCGACCACGCCGTTGATCAGGGTCTTCCAATCGGTGGCCACGAACTCCACCTCGACCCCCATGTCGGCGGCGAGCTGCTTTGCGGCGTCGATCTGGTGGCCGCGATACTCCTTGGTCTCGGGATCCTTGAACGACATCGGATTGAAATCGCCGGTGGTGCCGACCTTCAGGGTTCCGCTGTCGAGAACCTCGTGGAGGATGGATCGGTCGTGTCCATCGGCGTAGGCGCCTGCGCATATCAGCGACGCCGCGACGGCGAGCGAACTCAGCCACTTCTTCTTCATCATCCCTTCTCCTCTGGCGTGGGATCTCCCGGAATCGTTCCGGCCGACGGTATCTTACCGGTGCGCCGGTCGACTGGCATCCGGCGCCGTCAGGCGCCGAAGCGGTTCGCCGCCTCGCGCACGCTGATCTCCCGTTGCGGGGGCGCCAGCCGATCCGAGTCGAGCACCGCACCGGCGATCCACCGTCCCGCCGCCCGCAGATCCGCCTCCATCGGCGGGGCCGATCCCTGCCACCGGAAGACGGTGTCCTGGCAATAGGTCGGCACCGCATCAAGGTCGAAGGGATCCGGCTGTCGCACCCGCTCTCCGGCCGCTAGCGCCTGAATGCGCCGGCGCAGGAGCCTGCGAAGCCTCGCCACGCCCGCGTCCGATGAGGCACGGTGCTCCAGGGCGTGGATGGCGATGGGACGCTGCGAGACCTGCGCCTCGTAGTCGCCCGGTTGGCGCTGCCGATCCTCGTAGGAGCGCTCGTCCTCGGTCTGGCCGATGAAGTCGATCGACTCCCGGCCGACCCGTGCCGGATCGTCCTGTCCCCTCGGGTCGAGCCGGCGGCTGAAGAATCGCCAGCCGATGGTTCGGGTGGTGGTGTCGTCCACCGGCACCATCCACCGTAGCATCGCACAACGCTGAAACGCCTTCTCTTCCTCCGCCTCCTCCCAGATGGCGCCGGTCTGGTTGGCGTTGGGCAGAATGGAGTCCACGGTCCGGACCCAGATGCGCCCGTCGACCTGCCGGGTCTGGACGTTCATCATGCCGAGCGGCGTGTCCTGGTACTCGATGACCTGATCGATGCCGGAGGCGGCGCCGAACTGAACTCCGCTCGATCGGGCATGCAGGTGCAGGACGTGAATGGGGTCCTGGGTGTTCTCGTAGATCTGGAGCCAGTTGCAGGGCGTGGTGATCGAGAACGGCTTGCGGGCGGTATCCGGTGCCTGCTCGCTGTCGAAGACGGGGAAGGGTGGCCGCTCGCCGGGTGGGCCGAGATAGGCGAAGAGCAGATCATCGTGCTCGTGGACCGGATAGGCGCCCTGCACCACGTTGCGGCAGATGGGGCTGTCCGCGGGCTCCGAGCCCGCGCGCAGGATGGTGCCGTCGATGTCGTAGTGCCAGCCGTGGTAGCAACAGATGAGGCCGCGTTCGGCGACGATGCCGTACTCGAGCGACGCACCCCGGTGCGCGCAGTGGCGGTGCAGGAGGCCCGGGCGTGCGGACTTGTCCCGGAACAGCACCAGATCCTCGCCGAGGATCCGCACTGCCCGGGGAAGCTCTCCCAGCTCCTGCGACATCGCGACCGGCTGCCAGTAGCGGCGAAGGTACTCCCCGCACGGGGTGCCGGGACCGACGTGGGTGAGCTCCGCATCCTCGCGGGCGTCGCGTACCTGGTGATACCCCTGAAAGCCGGCGGGCCGCTGCACTTCGCTCATGGTTTCTCCCAGGGGAGGATCTGGCCGGTACTCATTCCGGATCGTCAAGGCGGTGAAAACTACCATAATCCCCGTGATCGTCCGGGTCGCACGGGCTCGATGTCGCCACGGAGACGGTCCGCTCGACCCCGGCTCCCGGTTTGCCGATCACGTATCCTGACGCGCCGGATTCGCAAAGCGTCGGCGGCGTCGCCGTCGATTCCGCGAAGCCCGTCCTTGCGACGAGGATCGGGAATCCATGCCGCCCGCATACGGCACGGGCGCCCCGCTCCGCACGATCGGAGCGCCACTTCACCGCCACCGACAGAGGTCGTCCCGATGAACGCGTTTCGTCTTGGCTTCACCGCCCTGCTCCTCCTGCTATGCACCGGATGCGCCAGCTCGCAGAACTGGGGGTGGTACGTCATCAACCCGACCACGAAGCAGGGGCGGATCAACACCGAGTTTCTGCTTTCGGGCGTACAGTGGACGGTAGCGCTCACCGTGGCGTGCGTCGTGCTCTCCGTCGTCCTCGGATTCCTCATCTACCTGCCCCGAATCGCGAACAACCCCTGGCTCAACGCCCTGAACCGGGGCATCGTGGAGCTGTTCCGATCCATCCCGCCCCTCGTCTCCATCCTGTGGGTGTACTACGGGCTGCCGGTGCTGACCGGCGTGGACCTCAACCCGTTCGTCTCGGGGATGGTCGCGCTCTCGCTCTACGGCGCGGCGTTCATGGCCGAGATCTACCGAGGCGGAGTGCAGTCCATCGGGCGCGGGCAGTTCGAGGCGGCGGACAGCATCGGCTTGTCCACTCTCGACAAGCTGGTGTTCGTGATCTTCCCCCAGGCCCTGCGCCGCTGCCTGCCGGCAATGGGCAACCAGTTCGTGATCCTGCTCAAAATGTCGTCCCTGGTCTCCGTCATCGGTCTCTCCGAGGTCGTGCGCCGGGCCAACGAGCTGGCGGTGACCGAGTATCGGCCCCTGGAGATCTATACCTTCCTGGTCCTCGAGTACCTCGTGCTCGTGCTCCTCGTCTCGGCTGGCGTGCGCTGGGTGGAACGCCGCGTGGGGGCCGACGAGCAGCGGAGGGTCGGGGAAGCATAGCCCGCAAATTTCACCGATTTCCTACTGCGGACGCCAATATGCTCGTGTTAGCGGGCCGTACTCCCTCAAGCCGCTTCGACGTAGTGTCGGCTACCTGCTGCGCTGCGCAGTCCTGCTTCGCTTGCAGGCCGGGCAAGCCATCCTTGGCTTGCCCGCTCGCCGGGGCGAAGCGCCACCGGCGCTTCGCCTGTTTCCGGCTCGCCCTTCAGCGTCTTTCGGTCCGTGCACCCCACTATCACGGCATCTTGGCGCCCTCGCTATGAAAATCGGTGAAAAATGCGGACCAGGACCGCTGGAACACGGCCATCGCGCAACTCGAAGGGATGCACGTCTCGCTGGTGAGATTCGATGATGGCGCACCGGCTCGTCGCTACCGGAGGTCTTCAAAGCGACCAGGCCAACGGTGGCGCTCGACTTCGCCCCGAGCGTCGTCGATGATTCCCTCATCGCCACCAACGACGAGTCGGTGATTCCGCGACGCCGGCACGGCGCTGTGCGATGCTCACCGGCCGCACACTTGGGCCAATCTCTCGGAACCGCCCATGGAATCGCCATCGAACGGCTCGCCCTGGCAGGCGACCTACGACATCTGGATCACGGCTCTCGACAACACGTACCGGGAGATGGTGGAGGCGGCCGCCGCCTTCGTGCCCGGCCTGGTCGGCGCCGCGCTGCTCTTCCTCCTTGGCTGGTTGCTCGCACTCGCACTGCGGGCGTCGATCCTGCGCCTCGGCACCGGAGTCGATCGCATGTTCTATGCGGCGCGCGATCGGATTGGCCAGACGCAGATCGAGCTCCGCTGGCCGATCTCGCGCATCCTCGCCCACACCGTCTACTGGCTTGTTATCGTGTTCTTCCTGGCGGCGGTGTCCAAGCTCCTGGCTCTGCCGGGGCTCGCCGACCTCTTCAATCGGATCCTGCGCTACCTGCCAATTCTTCTGGTGTGGGCCGTGATCCTGCTCGTGGCGTACATGGCGAGCGGATTCGCCGCCGGCGCGGTGATCCGGGCGGCACGCTCGTCGGGTCTCGCCAGCGCCGGCGTGCTTGGTCGCGTGGTGCGGGTGCTCATCCTGACCTTCGCGGTCATCATCGTGGCGGGTCAGCTCGGCGTCGACGTCACCTTGCTGGTCAACGTGGTCACCATCGCAACCGCGATGCTGCTCGGCGGCGGCGCGGTCGCGTTCGGCATCGGCGCGGCGGGCGTCGCCGGAAACATCATCGCCGCGCACTACGTGCGGCGCAGCTACCACGCGGGACAGCGGGTCGCGGTGGACTCGTTCGAGGGCGAGATCCTGGAGATCACCCGCACCGCGGTCATTCTCGATACCGAGGAAGGCCGGACCATGGTGCCGGCGCGATTGTTCAACGAGAACGTGTCGGTGCTTGTGGACGGAGCGGGCTGAAGTGCTCGGACGTATCGCGACGGAATTCGTGGAGGCGTATCCCGCCGACTCCGCACGTGTTCTGGAAGACGCGGCGCCGGAGATCGCCGGGAAGGTACTCGACGCAATGCCGGCATCGGTCGCAGCGGCGGTGCTGCGGGAAATGAACCCGCAAGCGGCGGCGGGAGGCCTCGCGCATCTCGCACCGGACGCAGCGGCCGGGATCGTACGGCACCTGCCGGTCGCGATCGCGTCGGCGCTGGTCCTGCGTCTCGATGCCGATCGTCGCACCGCGCTGATGAAGGCGCTGCCGGCGAACGTGTCCGTGCCGTTGCGCATGGTGCTGCGCTTTCCCGCTGGGAGCGTCGGCGCCATCATCGACCCGGGCGTGGTCACGGTACGCCCTGAGACCCGCGTGGGCGAAGCGACGGAATTCGCGCGGCGCGCCCCCGCGCTGCTGCGCGGTCATCTGTGCGTGCTGGACCAGCACCAGCGCCTCATCGGAATGGTCGATGCGCGCCAATGCCTGCTCCACGACCCGGCGTTGCCCATCGCCGGGCTCGACCGCGAGGAACCTGTGGCATTGCGGGCCCGCGCGAGCCTGCGCGAGGCGAGCCACCACCCCGACTGGGAACGCTTCAGCGTGCTGCCCGTCACCGACCATCGGGGCGTATTCCTGGGCGTGGTGCGCAGGGCGAGCCTGCGCCGGGCCCTCGCCGAACGCGCCGCGCCGGAGACGGAGATGGAGCTGGCCAGCCTGGCGCTCGATCTGGCCGATCTGTACTGGCAGAGCGCGGCAGGCTTCATCATCGGCGCGACCACCACCGACACTCGGAACCGGAACGCGCGGTAGCAGGCCCTCCGGGCCCTCGCCCCGCGGCCGGTTCCCAACTTCTCCCGGGAACGTCCCGGGTACGAGGTTCCGGCACATGAACAGCTACGCCATTACCACCGTCGCGCAGGCCGAGCAACGCCTGCAGGGTGAGTTCTTCTCGCGCTACCCCCTCGCCTCGATCGGGCCGCTGGAGCAGATGGAGACCGCGGACCAGGTCGAGATCTTCGAGCGCCAGCCGGTATCGGTGATGCTCCCGGTGTGGGAGCGCCTTTCGCCGGAAATCGGTCAAGAAATCCTCGCGGCGCTGCCCGAGCCGATCGCGGTCGAAACCATGGGAAGGCTCGACTCCACCCGTCTCGCTCATCTGCTCGCGGGGCTCGGTGAAGACGAGCGCGACCATTTGCTGGCGCTGGCCGGAGATCGGATCGCGAACGAGGTGCGCGAGGCGCTCGCTTACCCTCCGGATCGCGCCGGCTCCCTGATGGACGCCAGATTGCGGCTGTTTCGCCCGAACAACAACGTGGAAGAGGTGCTGGCGCGGTTGCGCGTGGATCGCCAGCCCGGCCGCTCGGGCTTGTTCGTGGTGGATGCGGACAACCGTCTGGTGGGGCGGGTCGACATGCAGGACCTCGCGCTGGCCGGGCGCGACGACAGCGTGGGAGATCTCGTGCGGCCCGTCGAGGCGTTCGTGGACCCGATGGCCACCCGTGAGGAGGTCGGCGAGTTGCTGGAAGCGCACCGCCTGTGGGATCTGGCGGTGGTCGACCTCGATGGCCACCTCGTCGGGGTGATCCGCCACGCGGCCATGGTCGAATCGGAGATGGAACGCGCGAGTGTCGGAATCCAGACCATGGTCGGGGTGAGCCGAGACGAGAGGGCGACCTCGTCAGTCGCCTTCGCGGTGCGCAAGCGACTGCCCTGGCTTCAGATCAACCTGATCACCGCGTTCGTCGCCGCCGCGGTGGTGGGGCTCTTCGAGCACACAATCGCCCAGTTCACGGCGCTCGCGGTGCTGCTCCCCGTGGTGGCGGGGCAGTCCGGCAACACCGGGGCGCAGGCCCTCGCGGTGACGATGCGCGGACTGGCGTTGCGCGAGATACGGGCGGCACAGTGGCCCCGGGTGGTCTTCAAGGAGACTCGCGTCGGGTTCTGGAACGGCCTGGTCGTGGCCCTCACCACCTCGGTCGGCGTGCTGGTCTGGAGCGGCTCGTACGGCCTGGCGGCGATTATCGCAACGTCTATGGTGCTCTCGATGATCATCGCCGGCATCGCCGGCGCCGCGATCCCCATCATGCTGAGGGTAATCGGGCAGGACCCTGCACAGTCGTCTTCCATCGTCCTTACCACGGTCACCGACGTCACCGGTTTCTTCAGCTTCCTCGGCATCGCGACCCTACTCGCGGGCCTGATCTGACCGCCACCGGGCGGCGGCCGGAAGCGTGACGCGCAGTGGAGTGATGCGGCGCGCGGAGATGGAGCGCAAGCGCGTGCCGACGGTGTCAGCCTCGTGGGCGAGCTGCTCCGGGAGGGCCGCGGGCGGTGAAACTGGCTGCCGGGGGGAACCTCGGCGCTCAGGAGCCTCCTTCCGCATCGTCTCGCAACGCCTTCTCCCTTCGGCGCCGGAGTTCCCGGGCGAGGGACTGCTTGTCGATCTTGCCGATGGGCAGACGCGGCAGCTCGTCCATCACCTCGAAGTACTTGGACACCTTGTAGTTGGCGAGGCGCTCCCGGCACCATGCATCGAGCTCGGCCGCGGTAACCGCCGAACCGGGTTCGGTCTGCACGAAGGCGTGGCCTACCTCGTGCCAGCGGGGGTCGGGCACGCCGATCACCGCGGCCATGGCGACCGCGGGGTGCGACTCGATGACGATCTCGATCTCCCGCGGGTACACGTTGAAGCCCCCGGACTTGAACATCTCCTTCAACCGGCCAACGATCATCCAGTTGCCATCCTCGCGTTCGACCGCGATGTCCCCGGTACGAAACCAGCCATCGCCGGTGAAAGCCTCCCGCGTGGCCTCCGGCTGGTTGAAGTAGCCGTTCAGCACCCAGTCGCCGCGCGCCTGGATCTCGCCTTCGTCGCCCCGAGTAGCGGCCTGGCCCCGGGCGTCGGCGATGCGTAACCGGTAGCGGGAGTCGGGGCGCCCGATGCTCTGCGTCAGCACTTCGACCCCGGCCCCCATGTCGGTGAACGTGGCGTAGGTGCCAAGCTCGGTCATGCCGAAAGCGGTGCCGACGCGCCCGCCCAGTGCGTGCAGACGCTCCACGAGATCCGCCGGCGCCGGGGAGCCCCCCCACAACCAGTACTCGACCGAGGACAGGTCCCGGCGCGCGAAGTCCGGCTCGCTCATCAGCACGTGGTAAATCGCCGGAGCGTGCATGAAGAAGGTGATGCGCTCCCCTTCGATGGCGTCGAGCATGCGCCGCGGCTCGAAGCGATCGACGAAGATCACCGTGCCACCGCTTACGAGCGCCTGCGCGGTGCTCATTCCGAGCCCCGCGATGTGGTTCGGCGGCATGTTCTGAAGGAGGCGCATGTGGTCCGAAGGCCAATGCGAGGCCTGCACGCGCCCCCCGCCGACCAGGGCGCGGTGAGAGATCATCGCGCCCTTGGGAGCGCCGGTGGTGCCCGAGGTAAAGATGATGACCGCGGTGTCTCCGGGCGCGACCGAATCCCGGGCGCGAGCGAGTTCAGCGTCTGTGATCGATGCGTCCGCCGCGATGAAGTCCTCCAGGCGCTGTGCGCCGGCGCATGGCTCCCCCAGGACCACTGTACGCTCCACGTAGTCATGCGCGGCGGCAAGCTCCTCGAGCTCGGCGTGATAGCGCCGTGCGTCGATCTCGTCGAAGGCGATGACGATCTTCGGCCGCGCCGCGGAGACAACATGGTGCAGCTCTGGCAGGCGGTAGCGCGGATGCATGCCGAGCCAGATCGCGCCGATGTCGCCGGCCGCAAGCATCGCCACCAGGAATTCGGGGTGGGGGGCGGTGAGCATCGCCACCCGGTCACCGCGACGGACTCCGGCCGCCAGCATGGCTTTCGACATCGCGGCAACCCGATCCGCGAGTCCCTCGTAAGTAAGGCGACTGCCATCGAGCACGCTCGCCTCACGCTCGGGTCGCCGCCGCGCCCAGTAGCGCACGTAGTCGCTCAGACGCGGCAGATCGGGGATTGCATCCATAGGGTGCGGCATCCTACACACCGGCGCCCGTCACGTCCCACTCCGGCGTGTGCGTCATCTCGCACAGCCGCAGAATCCGTCCCGACTCGCGAACGCCCTTGTCCCTGCCGGCATCCGCGCGCCCGTGGCGCTCGAGGCCCGCTGCCACGTTGCACCTCGAGCCGGTAGACTCCGCGTTGCGTTGGCGTGCGGACGAGAAACGGATGAACAACTCCCCTGCTCTGATCGATGAAAGCACCATCACCGCCTTCGAACGTGACGGCGCGGTACTGATTCGCGGGCAATTCAAATCCTGGGTGGAGAGCCTTCGCCAGGGCATCGAGTACAACCTCGCCCACCCCGGTCCCGACGTGCGCGACTACCGCGACGAGGGGGGTGGTCGCTTCTTCGGCGACTACTGCAACTGGTCGCGGATTCGCCAGTACCGGGAATTCGTGTTCGAATCGCCCGCCGCGGATATCGCCCGCGATCTGATGCGCTCGCGCACCGCGCGCCTGTTCCACGAGCACGTGCTCGTCAAGGAGGCGCGGACCGAAATCCCCACCCCCTGGCATCAGGACCTGCCCTACTACTGTGTCGACGCCGAGCGCAGCTGCAGCCTGTGGATCGCGCTCGATCCGGTGCCGCTCGAGACCTGCGCGGAATTCGTGGCTGGCTCCCATCTCTGGGGCAAGCTCTACCGACCCGAGCGCTTCAATCGGACTCCCCTCAACGAGGGAGACACCCTGGAGTCGCCGCCGGACATCGATTCCCAACGACAGGACTACGACATCCGACGCTGGTCGCTCGATCCCGGAGACGCCATCGCGTTCACCTTCCGCACCCTGCACGGAGCGCCCCCGAACCGTTCGCAGGGAACGCGCCGGCGCGCCTTCTCGATCCGCTGGGTGGGGGACGGCGCGACTTTCGCGGACCGGGGCGGAGTCACTTCACCCCCCTTTCGGGAAGTCCGCCTGGCGCACGGCGCCCCGCTCGAAGGCCCGGACTTCCCCCTCGTTCGCGGCTGACGACGCGCCCACTGTCCCGTGGTGCGCCGCCTCGTGGCGCCGGAATCGCACCGGCGCCCGGGAACGCGGCTCAGTAAAGCAGTCCCTCGGTGTCGATCGCGGGCGTACGCCCGGCCACCAGGTCCGCGGTCAGGCTCCCCGAGCCGCAGGACATGGTCCAGCCGATGTGGCCGTGCCCGACGTTCAAGTAGAGGTTCTCGTACTTGGCCTGACCCAACACCGGCACCGTGGTCGGCGTCATCGGACGCAGTCCCGCCCAGTAGTCGGGCTGCTCGTAGTCGCCCCCGGAAGGGAAGAGGTCTCGCGCCGCCTTGAACATCGCCCGGAAGTCCGACTCCCGGAACTCCCGCTCGTATCCCGCGAACTCCGCGGTCGAAGTGATGCGCAAGCGCTCGCCCATCGGGCATACCGCCACCAGATTGTCCTCGTCCACCCCGCCCATGCGCGGGCTCGCGTTGGAGTCCCCGATCGGGACGGTCACGGAGTAACCCTTGACGGGATAGATGGGCAGGCGGATACCGATCGATTCGGCGAGAAAGGGGCTGGCGCATCCGAGCGCAAGGACGTACAGGTCCGCGCGAATCGGCCCGTCGTCGCAGAGCACGCGCGCGATGCCGTCGGGCTTCGCCTCGATGCGCCGGATGCGGGTCCCGTAGCGAAACTCCACCCCCAGGTGATCCGCGCACCACGCGGCCAGATTCTGCGAGAAAGCCCGTGCGTCGCCGCTCTGGTCGAGGGGCGAATGGATGCCTCCCACTATCTTGTGCTTGACCGGTTCGAGCGCCGGCTCAAGCCTCCCGATCTCATCGCGATCCATGACTCGGAGATCGACACCGTTGTCCCGCAGCATGGCGGTATGGGCCACTCCCGCATCGAATGTCCGCTGGCTTCGATACACGTAGTAGTTGCCCCGATCCAGCCGGTCGAAGGTGACCCCGGTCTCCTCGACGACACGGTCGAGACATTCCACGGAGTGCAGGCACAGGCGGAGCTTGCGAATCGTGTTGACGCGCGCGCGCTCGGACGTGCACTGCAGCAGGAAGAGCCACAGCCAGGTCCATTGGCGTCGGCTCAGGCGCGGCCGCAGGCGCAGAGCCTGATCCGCGCGGAACAGTGACTTGGCGAGGATGCCAGGCGCTCGGGGCGAGGCCCAGGCGAACGCGTGTCCCGGAGCGATCAGGCCCGCGTTGGCATAGCTCGTCTCCATGGCGGCCTTGTCGTGCTGATCGACGACAATCACCTCGTGGCCGTCCCGAGCCAGATGGTAGGCGGTGGTAACCCCGATCACGCCGCTGCCCATGACGAGAATCTTCATAGCAGTGGTCCTCCGGCCTGGTTTGTAATTTTAGCTCTTGTCGTGCGCACTGACGCCACTTGCCCGGCCCTCCCCCCGCCGGACCAGCACTCGGGCGAAGTGGCCTCCCCGGCCCGGGGCTGCTCCGCCAACCAGCGCATTGCGCCCCCCGCGGTCGAAGAGATCCCGCATGTTTTCACCCCGCCTCCCGGCTCTGCCCGATTCGGGCGAGAGTGTCGCCTTGCGCATCGAAGTCGGCGGATCGCGGTGCGGCCCTCGGGACCGAGTACCGACGCCGCGCGATATCAGTCCTCTTCCGCTACCGGCTTGAATTCCGCCTGCAGTTGCTGCTGGACCTGGGGCGGAACCGGGTGGTAGTGACTGAGCTCCATCGCGTATGAGCCGGCTCCCCCGGTGAGGGACTTGAGCTCCGACTGGTAGTTGCTGATCTCGCCGAGCGGAACCTGACCGCTGATGGACACCATGCCCGATGACAGCGTGGTGGTGCCGTTTACCCGTCCCCGCTTGGAGGAAAGCCCTCCCGCGATGTCGCCCATGTTGTTCTGCGGCACCGTGACATCGATCTTCACGATGGGTTCGAGCACCACCGGACCCGCCTTCGCGACCGCGTCGAGAAATGCCTTCTTCCCGGCCTGCACGAAAGCCACTTCCTTGGAATCGACGGAGTGGTGCTTGCCGTCGTACACCGTGACCCTGAGATCCTGCATCGGGTAGCCCGCCACGGCGCCGCCGTCCAGAACCTGGCGCACGCCCTTTTCCACCGCGGGAATGTACTGCGACGGGATCACGCCTCCCACCACCTTGTCGACAAATTCGAAGCCTGAGCCCCGCCCCAGGGGCTCGACCTTGAGGTACACCTCACCGAACTGACCGGCGCCGCCGGTCTGCTTCTTGTGGCGGTGGTGTCCGTCGGCGCCCTTGCGCACCGTCTCCCGATACTCGATGCGCGGTGGCCGGGTGGACACACTCACGTTGTAGCGCGAGAGCAGCTTCTCGAGCATGACCCGCAGGTGCAGCTCACCCAGGCCGCGGATCACGGTTTCGTTCAGCACCACATTGTGCTCGACTCTGAAGCAGGGATCCTCGGCTCCGAGCTTTGCCAGACCGTCGGAAAGGCGCTGCTCGTCGCCCCGCGTGCTCGCCTCGATGGCGAGGCCGAACATCGGCTCGGGCATCCGGAAACCGGGAACGCGCAGATCGGCGTCCGCTGCCGCTTCGTGCAGGATGCTGTCGTATCGGATGTCCTCGATCTTGGCCACCGCGCAGATATCGCCGGGCACTCCGGTCTCGATCTCGATGTGGTCCTTGCCCCTGAGACTGAACAAGTGCCCGATCTTCACGGGCTTGCGCGCATCGTCGACATAGAGCTGGCTGTCCTTGGTGATCGTTCCCCGGTGAATGCGGAACACACCGAGCCGGCCGACGAAAGCGTCGATGGAGAGCTTGAAGACGTGGGCGACGACGCTCGCCTCGGCGTCCGGCTTCACCTCGCATGCCTCGTCACCGCGTCGGAAGGGAGCCGGGTTCGCCTCCGAGGGATTCGGCATGAGCCGGGCGATGACATCGAGCAGCTCCGCGACGCCCGCCCGGTTCTGGGCCGAGGTGAAACACACCGGTATCAGGTGTCCCTCGCGCAGCGCCTGCTCGAATCCCGCATGCAACTGCTCCGCGGGAAGGTCGTCCCCGTGTTCGAGATACGCCTCCATGAGATCTTCGTCGACCTCGACCACCTGCTCGATGATCTGGGTGTGCGCCTCCTCCACGCTCGACAGATCGACAGGCTCGTCGGAGTGGGTGAAGAAGCAGTCGACCACCTTGGCGCCGCCGGCGGCGGGGAGATTGACGGGAAGGCACTCCTTCCCGAAAGCGTCGCGTATCTGCGACATCAGCGCCTCGAAGTCGAGTTCGGCGCCGTCGATCTTGTTCACCACGATCATGCGGCTCAGCGCCCGCTCGCTCGCCGCTTCCATCATGCGCCGCGTATTGGTGTCGATCCCGGACCGGGCGTCGAGGACCACCGCGACCGACTCCACCGCGGTCAGGGCGGGCAAGGCGCGGCCGAGGAAGTCGGGATAACCGGGGGTGTCCACGATGTTCACGTGCGCCCCTGCGTGTTCGAGGCCGACGACGGAGGCCGAGAGCGAATGAGCGTGCTCCTTCTCCTCGTTTTCGTGGTCGCAGACGGTATTGCCCTTGGCGACGTCGCCCATCACGTTGATCACGCCCGCCTCGAGGAGCAGCGCCTCCACCAGCGTGGTCTTGCCGGCGCCGCCGTGGCCGGCGAAGGCGATATTGCGGATCTGTTCGGTCTTGTGCTCGGGCATCATGGTTCTCCGCTCAACGGGTCTCGCTGACCGCCGCGACGCGTGGGTGGGAAGCGCATCGGACTCCGGACCCACCCCCGCCAGGCGGGCGGTGCACTATAGCAAAGCGCCGCCGGGCGCCGCGTGAGCGCGATCTCACGCGCGATGGGCCCGCGACAGGTAGTCCCGGGACTGCATTTCCACGAGCCGGCTTCGGGTGCGCGCGTAGCGCGCCTTGAGCCGCTTCCCGGTATACAGGGCGGCGGGAGGCGCCCCGGCGGAGACGATCAGGTTGACGCAGCGTTCGTAGAGCACATCGACGAGGTGGACGAAGCGCAGAGCGTCGTCCAGACGATCGTCGTCGAGCAATGGAATGTCGGCGACCAGCACACTGTGGAATCGGCGCGCAATCTCCATGTAGTCGACACTGGAACGCGCGGTGGCGCACAGCACTTCGAACTCGAACCACGCGGTGCCCTCGCCGGTCATCCGAGTGGGCAGCTCGCGTCCCGCAATCGCGAGGACTTCCCCCTCTACCGCACCGAAAGGGCAAAGCGCCCGAAAGCAGCGCGCCAGCGCCCGATCCGCCCGGTCGCCGAGAGGGCAGTGGTAGGTGTCCGCCCGTTCCAGGGCGCGGAGACGGTAGTCGACGCCGCTTTCGAGGTGAAGGACCTCGGTGTGGTCTTCGATCAACTCTATCGCGGGAAGGAATCGGCTGCGCTGCAGACCATCCCAGTAGAGACGCGCCGGCGCGGTATTGGAGGTTGCGACGAAGGTCACCCCTCGCTCGAAGAGCGCCTTGAGCAGGCTTCCCAGCAACATGGCGTCGGTGATGTCTTCGACCTGGAACTCGTCGAAACAGATGATCCGGGTATCCGCCGCCAGTCCGTCGGCGACCAGACGCAGCGGATCCCGCTCCGGTCCCCGCGCCTTCAGCTCCTCGTGGATGTAGTGCATGAACGCGTGAAAGTGAACCCGCAACTTCGACGCAAAGGGCAATGCGTCAAAAAAAGCATTCATGATCAGAGTCTTGCCACGACCGACGCCACCCCACAGGTAGATGCCGGGCACCGGTGGCGCTCGCCGGGAGCCAAAGCGGCCAAACAGGGCGCCGGCGCGTGAACGGGGGGCAGGCGCATGCAGCATGCGCTTGTGGAGAGCTTCGAAGGCGTCCACCGCGTGCATCTGCGCGGCGTCGTGGTGCAGCCTCCCTTGCTCGATCTCCTCCAGGAAACGCTGCCGGGGACCCGGCGAGTGCTTCACCGGGTCGCCGCCACCGCCGCAATCCGCGGGTGGCCTTCCACCCACTCGCCGCCTTCAAGACGGATGAGCCGGGGCCAGACCTCGGCCGCATCCGTGTCGAAGATGTGTTCGGACCGGCCCGGCGCGACGTGCCAGTCTCCTCGCTCGATCTCCGCCTCGAGCTGGCCCGGAGCCCATCCCGCATAGCCCGCATACACCGCGAACTGCGCGCTTTCCACCCGTCCGGAAGCGATCAGCTTCCGCAGGGGGTCGAGCGTGGAGCTCCCGTAAGTATCCGGGAGGATCCGCTCGGAGTCGGGAGGCTGGGAATCCGCTCGCATGAGAATGAACAGGCGGTTGCGTTCGACCGGGCCGCCGGAGCGGAGGTAGTCCTTCCGCGCCGCGTATTGCTCCAGTCCGGGCACGACCTGGGTGAGTGCGATCCGGGAGGGCCTATTGATGACGAGGCCTATACCACCGCGCTTGGCATCATGGTCCAGAAGCAGCACCACCCGCCGCGCGAAGGTGGGCTCCAGGAGCTCCCGGGATGCGATCAGGAACTTGCCCCGGGCCGGCGTGTTCTCCGAAACACCAGCGGCAAGCGGGATCGGGCCCGGCCCCCACGGCAGGGCCGTCCCCGTCGCGGGGTGCGCCAGAAACAAGGCGATCACCGCGAAGACCGAGGTCACGAATCTTCGGTACAGGAACACCAGTGCGTCACCCTTCTCGTTCACGCCCTTGGAGGTGGCCTCGCTACAAGCCGCGAACGTCACGGTTTTTCGGCCGCTTCGGGCGCCAAGACACCGTGATAGTGGTGCGCACGGACTGAATGACGCGCAAGGCGCAGCCGACACGAAGGCGTTGCGGCGCAACGCAGTACGGTCCGCTTGCGCGTGCACATCATCGTCCGCGGCAGAAACTCGGTGACATTTCCGGGTGAGCACGCTTCTTCGCCGGTTCACGGCTGCGGGGGGCGCAGACGCCGTCGTGTACGGCGTCGAACATAACTCAGTACCCCACCGCGCAGCCGTCCGCGCGCGGTTCGCTTCCCGCCACGTAAACTCCCGACTCGCTGCGCAGGATGATCTGGCCGCGTCCGAATCCCGGCGCCTCCATCTCGGTCTCGATCCGGTGTCCGCGCGAACGCAGGCGCTCGAGCACTTCCCGCGGGGCGTGGGCCTCCGCCACCGCATCCAGTCCTTCCAGCACCCGCCAGCGCGGCATGTCGAGCGCCGCCTGCGGATTGAGACCCTGGTCCAGCATCGCCGCCAGCACCTGCACATGGCCCTGGGGCTGCATCTCGCCCCCCATGACTCCGAACGGTCCAAGCGCGGTGTCTCCGCGGGTAAGGAAGCCGGGGATGATGGTGTGTCGAGGCCGCTTGCCCGGAGCTGCGACATTGGGGTGATCCGGGTCCAGCACGAAGCAGGCCCCGCGATTCTGAAAGGAGATGCCGAACTCGGGCAGCACCACGCCGCTGCCGAAGCCCATGAAGTTGGACTGAATGTAGCTGACCATCATTCCGTCCCGGTCCACCGCGCAGAGGTACACGGTGCCACCGCGCGATGGCGAGCCGGCCTCCGCCGGCCGTGCCCTCTCCCCGATGAGCGCGCGCCGCGCGCGCAGATAGTGCGCATCGAGCAATCCGGATTGGGGCACCTCCACCACCGCGGGATCCGCGACGTAACGGTAGGCATCGGCGAAAGCGAGCTTCATCGCCTCGATCTGCAAGTGCCATCGCTCTTCGAGGGAATCGGGGGCGGAGAGCCCATTGAGCATGCCGAGCGCCTGAAGGGCGGCGATACCCTGCCCGTTCGGGGGAATCTCCCACACGTCGTGTCCGCGGTAGGCGATGGATATCGGCGTGACCCACTCGCTGTGGTGGGTCGCGAGGTCGTCGGCCCGGAAGAGGCCCCCGGTCGTCTCGCCGTGAGCGAGGATCCGGCTCGCGATCTGCCCTTCGTAGAAGTCCCGCAGACCGCGCTCGGCGAGCAGTCGAAGTCCCGCCGCGTGCCCCGGGCTCGCCCAGGTCTCGCCGGCGGCGGGAGCGCTGCCTCGGGGCGCGAACACCTTCTCCCAGTCCGCGAGCTCGGGCAGCGGGATCGCCGGATACTGCTTCGCGGCGTCCGCCCATGCCTGCGAGACCACCGGAGACACCGGGAAGCCCTTCTCCGCATACGCGATGGCCGGGGCCATGACGCGCTCGAGCTCGAGCTTGGCGAAGCGCGCGTGCAGAACCCGCCACGCATCCGGCGCGCCGGGGACCGTGACGCCCGGCCACCCCCATTCCGGAAACGCGTCGTGGGAGGCGCGCAGCGCCTGCGCATCGAGACCCGACGCGGCGCGGCCGGAGCCGTTGAGACCGTGGAGCTTGTCGCCGTCCCACACCAGCGCGAAGGCATCGCTGCCAATGCCGTTGGACACCGGCTCCACCACCGTGAGGGCAACCGCGCAGGCGAGCGCGGCGTCGACCGCGTTGCCACCTTCCAGCAGCATGCGAAGCCCGGCCTGGGCCGCGAGCGGCTGGCTGGTGGCCACGACCCCTTCGGAGCACACGAGCGCGCTGCGTCGGGAGGGGAAGGGGTATCGCAGGAGAGAGTCGGGTTGGTTCATGGGCGCCCTGTCCGCACAGGGTTGCGGGCCCACCTCGGCGCGGCGACCCCTACCCTAACACGGCGCGGCGGGAGGCACTGTCCCCTTTCCGGACTTGGCCCGCAAGTTCCTCCGATTTTCCGCCGCTTCGGGCGCCGAGATGCCGTGATGGTGAGGCGCACGTACCGAGTAAGACGCGCAAAACGCAGCCGACACGAATTCGAAGTGGCGCCACGGAGTACGCCTCGCCAACGCGAGCAGATTGGCGTCCGCAGCAGGAGGTTCGGTGAAGGTTGCGGTGGACGCGCTCGGGTCCCCGTCAGGCCCGTGCCACCTCGGCGGCGATCGCCTCCCCGAGCTCCACCGTGGACGCCTTGCCCCCCATGTCCGGAGTGAGCGGCCCGCGTTCCTTCACCACCGCTTCGATCGCGTGCTCGATCGCGCGGGCCGCATCGGCTCGGCCGAGGTGCTGGAGCATCATCGCGCCCGACCAGATCTGACCGATGGGGTTTGCGATCCCGCGACCGGCGATATCGGGCGCCGAGCCGTGCACCGGCTCGAACATCGACGGGTGCTCGCGCTCCGGGTTGATGTTGGCGGAGGGCGCGATCCCGATGGTACCGGCGACCGCCGGGCCGAGATCGGACAGGATGTCGCCGAAGAGGTTGCTGCCGACCACCACGTCGAACCAATCGGGATGGAGGACGAAGTGGGCGGCGAGAATGTCGACGTGGTACTGGCTGGTGGCGACGTCGGGGTACTCGGCGCCGAGCGCCGCGAAGCGCTCGTCCCAGTAGGGCATGGTGTGGATGATGCCGTTCGACTTGGTCGCGGAGGCGAGTCGGCGCGCCGGGCGGGTGCGGGCGAGTTCGAAGGCATAGCGCATCACGCGGTCCACGCCGCGCCGTGTGAAGATGCTCTCCTGCACCGCCATCTCGTGGTCGGTGCCGGCGAAGAGGCGGCCTCCGATCTCGGAGTACTCGCCCTCGTTGTTCTCGCGCACCACGTAGAAGTCGATTTCCTCCGGGCGCCGTCGCGCGAGCGGGGACTCGACCCCGGGGAGGCAGCGCACCGGGCGCAGATTGATGTACTGCTCGAAGTGGCGGCGGATCGGGATCAGCAGCCCCCACAGGGAGACGTGGTCCGGCACTCCCGGGAACCCCACCGCGCCGAGGAAGATCGCGTCGCTGCCGGACAGGAGCCGGATGCCGTCCTCCGGCATCATGCGCCCTTCCCGCGCGTAGTACTCGCAGCCCCACGGGTACTCCTCGAAGCGAAAGGAGATGTCGAAGCGGCGACCCGCCGCCTCCAGCACCCGCAACCCTTCCGGCACCACCTCGCGACCGATGCCGTCTCCCGGGACTACCGCGATCCGAAGCTCCTGCATCACCATCCCCCGTGCCCTCGAAGACCGGATCCTAACCCGCGAGGATGCTGGCCGCGTCGTCGTTTGCAGCGTCGGCGGGCGGCGTGGGACATCGCATCGGGAGCGACCGGCTCGGCGAGACCAGGTTCGACTGCGCCCCCGGTCCATCCTGACGCTCGCCGCCCGGCGCTCGGACGGGTCCTTGGCGTGATGACTGTCTCCCCCATGGTGGTTCGCGCCCGCGCACGAGCATCTGCCCGTCGAAGTGTGCCATCGGAGGTAGCGGGCGGAAGCGAAGGCTCAGTGAAAGTCCCGCGAGCGGGTCTCGAGCCGGCCGAGCAGGCGGCTGTGGTCTTCCAGTCGGCGCGCCATCAGGTGCACCACCTGACCCTGGCGCTCGACCGCGCCGTGTACCGCGAGCAGGCGGGCTCCCTGCACTTCGCGGCGATGGCGCGCCGAGACCCTCTGGCGGACCACGACGTTGATGTAGCCGGTCTCGTCCTCCAGGGTCATGAAGATGATCCCGCTCGCGGTGGAGGGGCGCTGGCGGCTGACCACGAGGCCGGCGGCCCGCGCCGGCTGCCCATTCGTGGCGGCGCGCACATCCGCGGCTCGGGACAGCCCGAGCGCATCGAGACGCTCGCGCAGGAGCGCCAGGGGATGACGTCCCAGACTCAGGCCGAGGTGGCGATAGTCGGCGACCAGGTTCTCGCCTTCGCTCGGAGCGCGCAGCAGCGGGAGCGCTTCGGGGAAACAGGGCTCGGGAAACAACGCCGAAGGCTCCTCCACCCCCGCCGCGTCCCAGTGCGCCCGATGTCGGTGACCGGCGAGAGGAGCGAGCGCGCCGGCGCGGGCAAGGCGCCGCAGGTCCTCGCGCGACAGAGCGGCCCGCCGCGCCAGATCCGCAACCGACGCGAAGCCCGAGGCGTCGCCATCTCGTGCCGTGCGGGCCGCGACGATGCGCGTCGCGCTCGATTCCGAGAACCCCTTGACCATGCGAAAACCGAGACGCAGCGCGGGTTCGGCGTCGTCTCCGGGCTCCAGAGCGCAGTCCCACTCGCTGTGACGCACATCGATGTCTCGCACCTCGACGCCGTGACGGCGGGCGTCCCGCACCAACTGAGCCGGCGCATAGAAGCCCATCGGCTGGCTGTTGAGCAGCGCGCAGGTGAAGACGGCCGGCTCGTGGCGCTTGAGCCACGCCGACACGTAGGCGAGCAACGCGAAGCTCGCCGAGTGCGACTCCGGGAAGCCGTACTCCCCGAAGCCCTGGATCTGGCGGAAGATCGCCCTTGCGAACTCTTCCTCGTAGCCGCGCGCCTTCATGCCGTCGATCAGCTTGCGCTCAAAGGGCCCGAGGCCGCCGCGCCGGTGCCAGGCGGCCATCGCACGGCGCAGGCGGTCCGCCTCCCCGGGGCTGAAGCCCGCCGCCACCACCGCAAGCTGCATCACCTGCTCCTGGAAGATGGGCACTCCCAGGGTGCGCGCCAGCACCTCGCGCACCCCCGCGGACGGATAGCTCACCGGTTCGAGACCCTGCCGGCGGCGCAGATAGGGATGGACCATGCCCCCCTGGATCGGCCCCGGGCGCACGATGGCCACCTCGATCACCAGATCGTAGAAGGTCTTCGGACGCAGTCTCGGCAGCATCGCCATCTGCGCCCGTGACTCGATCTGGAAGACGCCCACCGTGTCCGCCTGCCCGATCATCTCGTAGACCGCCGGATCCTCTCCCGGGACCCCGGCCATGGTCAGACACCGGCCACGGTAAGCGGCGATCAGCTCGAAGCTCTTGCGGATGGCGGTCAGCATCCCGAGCGCGAGCACGTCGACCTTCAGCAGACCCAGAGATTCCAGATCTTCCTTGTCCCACTGAATCACGGTGCGCTCGGGCATCGCCGCGTTCTCGACCGGCACCAGGGCCGAGAGCGGTCCGCGGGAGATCACGAAGCCGCCGGTGTGCTGGGAGAGATGCCGCGGAAAGGACAGGAGCTGGTTCACCAACCGCACCAGCTGTTCGCAGATCCGGCTGCGCGGGTCGAGGCCCAGCTCCCGCAGACGCTCGTTCAGATCCTTGCGCTGGTCCCACCAGCTCAGGTTCTTCGCGAGACGGTCGACCTGGGCGAGATCGAGGCCGAGCGCCTTGCCGACCGCGCGCACCGCACTCCTCGGCCGATAGGTGATGACGGTGGCGGCGATCGCGGCACGCTCGCGCCCGTACTTGCGGTAGATGTACTGGACGACCTCTTCGCGGCGCTCATGTTCGAAGTCGACGTCGATATCCGGCGGCTCGTTGCGCTCGCGCGAGATGAAGCGCTCGAAGAGGGTGCTCATCCGGCCGGGGTCCACCTCGGTGATGCCGAGGCAGTAGCACACCGCGGAGTTCGCGGCCGAACCCCGGCCCTGACAGAGGATCCCGCGCCCGCGCGCTTCGCGCACGATGTCGTACACGGTCAGGAAGTAGGGCTCGTAGCCGAGCTCGGCGATCAGGGCGAGCTCGTGCTCGATCTGCGCTCTCACCCGGGACGGCTCCCCCCTCGGCCAGCGTCGCCGGACTCCCTCTTCGGTCACCTGGCGCAGGTACTCCCGGGAGGAGAGCCCGCGGGGAACGAGCTCCTCGGGGTACTCGTAGCGCAGCTCGTCGAGCGAGAAGCGGCACCGCGAGGCGAGCGATACGCTCTCTTCCAACAGGGCGCGGGGATAGATCCGGGCCATCCGCGCGCGGGAACGCAGATGGCATTGCGCGTTGGGAGGGATTGCGAATCCAAGCTCCGATACCCGGCAGCCGAAACGGATCGCGCTCAGAGTATCGGCCAGCGGCCGGCGCCCTCTCTCGTGCATCCGCACTCCGCCGACCGCCACCAGGGGCAGACCGAGACGCCGGCCGAGACGCCGGCGCGCCTCCAGCACGCCGGCATCGTCCGGCCCGTGGTGCAGCGTCACCGCCAGCCACAGGCATCCGGGAAAGCGCTCCGCGAGCCACGCGGCGAAAGAGCAAGAACCCGAGATCAGCAACGCGAGGCAGCCTTCCACCCCCTCGCCCAGATACTCGGGTTCCAGCCGATAGCCGCCCTTTTCCGCGCCGCGGCGGGCCCGGGTGACAAGCCCCGACAGTCGTCCGTAGGCCGCCCGATCGGAAGCGAGCAGGACGATCCGGGTTGCGGGATCGAACGCGAGCTCCGCCCCGACGACCAGCGGCAGCCCCACCTCCTTGGCGGCCCGATGCGCGCGCACCACTCCCGCCAGGGAGCACTCGTCGGTAAGCGCCAGCGCCGCGTAACCGAGCTCGGCGGCGCGGCGCACCAGCTCCTCGGGATGCGAGGCCCCGCGCAGGAAGGTGAAGTTGGAGATCGCATGGAGCTCCGCATAGCCTGGCGTGTCGTTCGGCATTTCCGCTCGCCCGAGCGCGGGGGCAGGTCCGGGTGTCTCGATATCTGTTTTTTTATACAGTACTCCGGACGAACGTAGCCCAACGCGCCCTTTCTGTCCATCCGGGTCACGGGAAGCGCCCGAAGCGGCCGGAAATCGGCGAGAAGCTGCGTTCTAACGCCCTTGCGCGGACTCCGGCGGCTTCCAGCCGGCCGGCGGCGGGATCCGTTCGAAGCGGTTGATGTTCACCTTGAAGCCCGCATCGCAGCCGTTCATGACCATGCGCCGCTTCGCTATCCGCCACCTCTCGTCCTCGCGCACGAAGCGGTCGTGGTACTGGCCCAGGATCGTCGCCGTGGTTCCGTCGTCGCGTTCGTGCCAGGCATGCACGTAGCTCTGGACCAATGCCAGGTCGTCGCCCCGGAAATCGATCCGCACGTTGGACAGATGGTGCGAGGTGCGCGACCAGCGCCACATTCTGGCGAGCGACTTGCGAAGCGCCTCGCGGCCGCGGCTCCACAGCCACTCCTGTGGCCCGTAGTCGACCACGCAGTCCTCCGTGAAGAGGGCCCCGAGTTGCGCCAGGTCCATGCGGTCGAGGGCGGTGCAGTACTCGATCAGGACATCGGTGATCGCCTGACGATCGACGATCTCGCGCAACGCTTGCTCGCTCATCTCTCGCCTCTCGCGGTGCGCTTTCCCCGGTTCACGGCGCCACCGGCGCACCGGCCGGCATGGACGGCATCGAACGCGTGCCGGGGTGCGGAGTGGTCGCACCCAGGTGCGCCCGCGCACCGCGCCTTGGCGAACGCCCTCGCATCTCCCGACATCTGCGCGCCCTCGGCTCTCGTGAATCAGTGGAGTGTCGCGGCCAGGCCGTGCCCCATGCCGCACGGGCGTCAATTCTATGGCCCTTCCCATGGCCCCCGGAAGCGGCCGGGACCGGGGTTGCAGCGGACTCCACCGGGGCGTTGCGGCCGCGCCGGAGCAAGTTCCGGGGATCGACGGGAAAGCCGCTTCGTGCTCTACTGCGTCGGCAAGACTGGAACGTCGGAGAGGGCGGATCGCCCCGCGGCCGGAGAGGAATGCAACGACGCCGATTTCTCGAGCTCGGCACCGCCGCCGGTGCGGGAGTCGCTTCCGGGCTCACCCCGAACGCGTGGTCCGCGCAGGCACCACGGATCCGCCGACTGGCTCCGCTGGGGAGCACCGGCCTCGAGGTGTCGGACATCTCCTTCGGTGCAAGCCGGCTCTCCGACCCCGCGCTCGTGCGCTACGCCTACGAGCGCGGCGTAACCTGTTTCGACACTGCGGAGAGCTACCGCTTCGGCGCCTCGGAGACGGCGGTGGGAGAAGCGCTCGCCGGAGTGCGGGATCGGGTGGTCATCGCGTCCAAGACCAAGGCCCGAGCGGGGCAGACGCGCCGCCAGATGATGCGCGCTCTGGAATCGAGCCTCGAGCGCCTGCGCACCGACTACGTCGACATCTACTACAACCATGCGGTCAACGATGTGAGCCGCATGGAGAACCCGGAGTGGCGGGAGTTCACCGAGCTCGCGAGGCGGCAGGGCAAGATCCGCTTCCGCGGGATGTCCGGCCACGGCTCACGCCTCGTGGAATGCCTCGATTACGCGCTCGACCACGAGCTCGTCGACGTGGTGCTCGTCGCCTACAACTTCGCGCAGGACCCGGCCTTCCACGACCTGATCCGGAACACGTTTCACTACGTCGACCTGCAGCCAGAGCTGCCCCGGGTGCTGGCGAGAGCGCGCGCCATGGGGGTCGGAGTGGTGGCGATGAAGACTCTGATGGGGGCGCGGATGAACGACATGCGCCCCCACGAGGGCGCCGGCGCTACCTTTGCCCAGGCGGCGCTGCGCTGGGTGCTCGCGAGCGGCAAGGCGGACGTTGCGCTCATCTCCATGACGAGCGAACGCAAGATCGACGAGTTCGTCGCGGCCTCGGGAGAAGCGCGCGTCTCGCAGACCGACCTGCCTTTGCTGGTGCGCTACGCGGCGCTCCAGAGTCCGCGCTACTGCCGCTCCGGCTGCCGCGCCTGCGAGGGAGCATGCCCGGTCGGGGTGGAGATCCCGGAGGTGCTGCGCACCCGCATGTACGAGGTGGACTACGGCGATTCCCTCCTCGCCCGGACGGACTACGCGAACCTCGGCCGTGATGCCGGAGCCTGCCTCTCGTGCGTCGAGCAACCCTGCCTCGGCGCATGCCCGAGCCGGATACCCATCGCCGCATTCACCCGCGACGCCGCCCGGCGCCTCGCCACCACATGACCCGCCGCACCACGCTCCCCCCGCCGCCCGAATCCGGACCGTGCGCGGGATGCGCTTCGCGCAGTCCGCGGCGCACGGCGCGTGCGGCCGGGCCGCGGAGCCGCGCGGCCTGAAGGGATGCATCTGCACCTGGATCCGGTCGGAGGGATCGCCGGCGACATGTTCGCCGCCGCGGTTCTCGACGCATTCCCGGCCCTGGAGGCGGAGCTCCGCGCCGCCCTCGAGGGCTCCGGCCTCGGCGTCTACGCCAGCGTCGCGCGAGTCGACCATGACGACGGCACTCTGTGCGGGTCGCGCTTCGCGGTGGACCCGCGCCCGCGGGGAAGGGTCCACCCGCGCGGTGCGGCCGAGATCGGCCGGATCATCGACGAATCCGGTCTCGAGGAAGGGGTGCGGGCGCGGGCCGCGGCGATCTTCTCGCTCCTCGCCGAAGCCGAATCCCGAGTTCACGGGGTGCCGATCGATGCGGTCCACTTCCATGAGGTGGGCGGATGGGATTCGATCGCGGACGTGGTGAGCGCGGCCTGGCTCATCGAGGCGCTCGACGCTTCCGGGTGGAGCTCCGCCCCCCTGCCTCTGGGCCGGGGGCGGGTGGTTGGCGCGCACGGCGCGCTGCCGGTGCCCGCCCCGGCCACCGTGCTCCTCCTGGAGAACATGCCGGTGCACGACGACGGCCTCCCCGGAGAGAGGGTCACTCCGACCGGCGCCGCGATTGTGCGCCATCTCGCGCCCTCTTTCGCACCGTTGCCGGGCCCGCAGCGTCTCGTTGGTTCCGGCTCGGGCTTCGGCGCGCGCGCGTTCGAGGGCATGAGCAATGTGCTGCGGCTCCTCGCCTTCGAAGCTCTGGAGGCGCCGGAGGCGGCGAGCGAGCGCATCACGGTGTGCGGCTTCGAGATCGATGACCAGTCTCCCGAGGACCTGGCGGTGGCGCTCGACCGGCTGCGCGCGCTTGAGGGCGTGCTCGATGTCGTTCAGGTCCCGATCTTCGCGAAGAAGGGACGCCTCGGCGCGCAGGTGCAGGTGCTCGCGCACCCCGAGGCGCGGGCCCGGGTCATCGACGAGGTGTTTGCCCAGACCACTACCCTCGGCGTGCGCTGGCACGAGGTGACGCGCGCGGTCCTCGCGCGAGACGCGGTGCGCACCCAGGAGGGCGCGGGCGCGGTGCGCGTGAAACGCGCGCGCCGGCCGGGAGGAGTATTCACCGTCAAGGCGGAGATGGACGACGTCGCCGCCCTCGCCGGCGGACGAGCCGCCCGCGAGCGGGTGCGAAGCGAGGCGGAAGCGGCGGCGCTCGGCGGCGATGAGCCGGCCTGACGCGACCCCCGGGCCGAGCGCGGCGCTCGCCCGCCTGCGGTCCCGGCTCGAAACGGCGCCGAACGCGGCGGTCGCGGTGAGTGGCGGCGTGGACAGTATGACGCTCGCGGTCGTCGCCCACCGCGCGCACGGAGCGACCCGGATCCTGCACGCGGTGTCGCCCGCGGTGCCCCCCGACGCCACCGCCCGGGTGCGTACCTACGCGGCGCGGGAGGGGTGGCGTCTCGAGGTGCTGGACGCGGGAGAGATGGCCGACGCGCGCTATCTCGCCAACCCCGTGAACCGTTGCTACTTCTGCAAGACGCGCCTCTACCAGGCGATGGGGGAACTCACATCGGGGACGCTGCTCTCCGGCACCAATCTCGACGACCTCGGCGACTACCGCCCCGGGCTCGTCGCCGCGTCGGAGCATCGTGTCCGCCACCCCTACGTGGAAGCCGCCATCGACAAGCGCGCAGTGCGCGCCATCGCGGCCTCGCTCGGGCTGGACGATCTTGCGGAGCTGCCCGCCGCGCCCTGCCTCTCGAGCCGGGTCGAAACCGGAATACCCATCGAAGCCCGCCTGCTCGAAGCCATCGACGACTGCGAGAAGGGACTGCGCGCACTGCTGTCTCCGCGCATCCTGCGGTGCCGCCTGCGCCGCGACCGCATCGAAGTGGAGATCGACGCCGATGCCCTGGAACGCCTCGACGAGCGGACGCGGGCGGCGGGATGCGCGCTCGCCGCGCGCCGTTTCGCACGCGCCGGGCGCCGCCTTCCCGTCGCGTTCTCCGCCTACCGGCGCGGCAGCGCCTTCCTGCACCGCGCTGGCGATGTTTGAACGGCGCTTCCGAATCGACGCGTCACGTCAGGATCGCATCGGTCTCGACGAGGCCATCTACTGCGCCGGCAAGCCCGTCGACCAGCTCGACGGGATCCTCGCCGAGCTGAAGGCACGCGAAGCACCCGCGCTCCTGACCCGTCTCGACCCGGTCCTGCTCGACAAGCTGCCGCAACGGTGGCGGGGCTTGCTCGACTACGACCCCGAGTCCCGCACCGGGTACCTCGGCGCGATACCGACTCCGAGCCGGCCGGCACGGTGCGCGGTGGTGACCGCCGGCACCACGGACTCTCCGGTCGCCCGCGAGGCGTCGCGCACCCTGCGCTACTACGGCGAAGCGGCGCTCGAGGTCTTCGACGTCGGCGTCGCCGGACTGTGGCGCTTGCTGGAGCGACTCGACGAGCTGCGCCCGATGCGCGCCATCATCGTCATGGCGGGCATGGAGGCATCGCTGCCGAGCGTCATCGGCGGCCAGGTCCCGGGAGTGGTGATCGCGGTGCCCACCTCTACCGGCTACGGCGTCGCGGCGGGCGGGGAGACGGCGCTGCGCGCCGCGCTCGCGAGCTGCGCCCCCGGCATCGTCGTCGTCAACATCGACAACGGCTACGGCGCCGCCTGCGCCGCGCTTCGCATCCTGCGAGGCTGAGTCGCGTCGGCCCTCGCCTTCCCCGTCGCACGCCGGTGCTTCGCCTGTTTCCGGCTCGCCCTTGCGCGTCTTCCGATCCATGCGCCCCACAATCTCGGCGTCGTGGCGCCAACCGCCACCGAGGTTCGGTCAAATGGCGCGCTTATTCCGCGCCGGTGCGCTGCCACCAGCGCCGGAAGGCTTCGTCCGCGCTCGCGCCGATGCCGCCGCTCTCACCCAGCCCGCGGAGATAGTGCAGGACGTCATCGGAGGACACCACATCCGCGTACTTCGCGTCGATGTCGAAGAGGTTGACCTCGTGGGGCTCCTTCGCCCGGTCGCCGACCGCGTCCCGAATGACCGCGGTGCGGAACTCGTGCTGCATGGCGTCGATGGCCGAGGCCCGGATGCAGCCGCTCGTCGTGCACCCGGCCATGATCACGGTATCGACGCCGAGGCTGCGAAGCTCAAGATCCAGTCGGGTGTCGAAGAATGCGCTCGCGTACCGCTTCTCGATCACGCGCTCGGAAGGGGTCGGGCGGATACGCTCGTCGACCTTCACCCACTCGCTACCCTGGATCAGGATCCCGAGCGCGGGAACCTTCTCGATGAAACGCCCGGCGTCGCGCAGGTGGGGCGCGTAGGCGACGGTGGTGAAGAAGACCGGGAGCGCCCGAGACCGGAACTCCGCGAGCACCTTCGCGGTCACCGCCAGCTCCCGGGAGTAGTCGCCGCCCAACCCGGTGTCGGGATCGGTGAACCCGTTGATGAAATCGACGATCAGGAAAGCGGGGCTAGTCCCGTAACCGACGCGGGCCGAGAAGCCTTTCTCTTCGTACTCGGTGCCGGTCTGCGAACGCCAGTCGCGCCCGCCCCGCTCCCTGACCGCCTCCGGCCGGCCACTGCGCGGGGGAGATGACGGCGGAGCCGACACCCGCGCCGGGGGACGCCCCGCCCCGGGCGCCACCGCCCCACCGAGCGACGGGATGACCCTCCTCCCGTAAGCGTCGAGCGTTTCCTCTTGCGCGTCGTGCATGAGGTAGATCGCGAAGTGGTCGGCGCCCAGATCGCGCAGGCGCGTGAGCTTTGCGACATGGTCCTCCACGCCGCCGAGCACGCAGAAGCGATCGACGATGTCGTCGGGGACGAAGTCGGCGGAAGGGTGGCCGGCGCGGCCGTGGTGAGCGTAGTCGTAGTCCTCGCGGTCCCGGATGTAGGCGGTGAGCGCGTTCGGCACGCTCGCCGAGCCCTCGCCGTAGCGCCGGACGAGGTCCGCGACATGGTTGCCGACCATGCCGCCGAACCAGCGCAACTGATCACGCTGGTGGGCGAGGTCGTCACCGACGTAGGCGGGAGCGGTCACGCAGGTCGCGACCGAACCCGGCGCGCGGCCCGCCGTCGCGGACGCCTCCCGAACCGCGGCCAGGGTCCACTCCAGGATTCGGGGGTCCGCGAGCTGCAGGATGAACCCGTCCGCATGCCGCCCGATGCAGTCGAGGGCCCGGGGTCCGTAGCCCGCGCCCCACATCGGAAGATCCCAGCCCCCCTCCACCCACGGAAATCGCAGCTCGGTTCCCCGGTAATCGACGCGCTCCCCCGCGACGAGCCCCTTGATCACCCGCATCGCCTCGACCATCTCGGCGAGAGTGCGGGGCTTTCGCCCGATGTAGCGCAACGCCGAATCGCCCCGTCCGATGCCGCAGATGGTGCGCGGACCGTGGATGTCGTTCAGCGTCGCGAAGGTCGAGGCGAGCACCGTCCAGTCGCGGGTACCCGGATTCGTCACCATCGACCCGACCACGACCCGCTCGGTCTCGGCCAGGATACGCGAGAGGATGACGAATGGCTCCTGCCAGAGCACCGGCGAGTCGAAGACCCACACGTGGGTGAAGCCGTTGTCCTCGGCTCTTCGCGCGAGATCGATCACCCTGCGCGCGGGAGGATCGGGCTGGAGGACGACACCGAAATCCATGAATGCGGACCCTTGGCGCTTGGTGCGAACGCGGTCGAGCTCGGCCGCCGGGCGGCGGGTCGCCAGCGTATCAGAGCGCGGCGCCGGCCCTCCACACCCGCGTCAACCGCCTTCCTCCCGGTAGCGCATTCCGGCCAGCAGTTCCGCGATGGGCGGCGCGCGGTCGGCGTCCTTGTATCCGCGCAGGCGCCGGTAGACGCTCGCCGCGGCGCGATGGAAGCCCTCCGGCAGACCGACGTCGCCGAACGCGTGCGCGATCTGGTGCATCTCGCCCTCGAAACGCCAGGCCTTGCCCGCACTCTCGCCCGCGCGCTCCGATCGGGCGGCGAGCCCGGTCTGGGAGAGGTCCCATTCCCGCAGCAGAGCCTCCTCCACGCCTTCGGCGAGGGCGCAGGCGCGCACCGCGAGGAGCAGCGCGTCGCTACCTTTGGTCCAGGCCGCGTAAGCCATCTTGAGCGCGGACGCGCTTCCCGGAGCCGCGTCGATCACTTCGGCGCGCAGCACGCTGCCCTCGAAGAGGGACGCCACCTCGGGTGCGCGCACGCCGGAGAGATACAGGCGGGTGCTCCCCTTCTCCCGCGCCGGAGGGCCGATGAGGCCGCCGTCGACGTAGCTCCCTCCCGCCTCGACAACCATCGCTTCGATCTCTCGGCTCGTCGCGGGGGCGATGGCATTGGCGTCCACATAGAGCCCCTTGAACTCCGCCTCCGCAACCTCGCCGGCGAGGTCCATCGCACAGTGGGGAGGGCACACCGAGAGGACCGCATCGCTTCGACCGAGCAGGGTCCGCAGGTCGCCGGCGTCACGCAAGCCCGCGGATTCCGCCCGCTCGCGCGTGGCGCGGCTGCGCGCTTCGGATGCCCAGAACACTTCCGCCCCCGCCGAGCGCGCCGCCGCCCCCACGCTTGCGCCCATCTCTCCCGGGTGAAGCAATCCGACCCGCATCGTGTCTTCCCTCGGCACCGTGAAGTTGCGGTTATCATAGCCGCCGCCGGCCCGGGGCCGACTTCCGACCCGACGCGAGGATCGATTCAAATGCGCAGCAACACGGAGCGCCTGGCGTGGTTCAACGGCGAGATGATGCCGGAGAGCGAGGTAAAGATCTCTTTCCGAGACCGCGGCTGGCTCTACGGCGACACCGCCTTCGACGTGGCCCGCACCTTCGGCGGCGAGCCCTTCATGCTCCGGGAGCACCTCGAACGCCTCTACCGCTCGCTGCGCTATCTCCAGCTCGATCCCGGCTACAACGTCGACGAGATGGAGGAGATCAGCCGGCAGGTCGTGGCGGCGAACCGCCCCATGCTCGAGGCGAACAGCGACTACTGGGTGGGGCAGCACATCTCACGCGGGATCCACGCGCCCGAGGGCGAGTCGCCGCGCTACGCCGGTCCCACCATCGTCGTCGACTGCACGCCTCTGCCCCTCTACTCCCGCGGCCGCGGGTTCCGCGAGGGCATCGAAGTGATCGTGCCCTCCATCCGCCGCACCCCGCCCGAATCCCTGAGCCCGAGAGCGAAGCTCTGCAACTACATCAACGTGGTGCTCGGCGACCTCGAAGCGAAGGCTCGCAACCGGGACGCCTGGGCGGTGCTCCTCGACGGTCACGGCAATCTCGCCGAAGGCCCCGGCTGCAACATCTTCCTCATCAACGAGGGGGTGCTGCGCACGCCACGGGAAGACTTCGTGCTGCCGGGAGTGAGCCGTCAGGTAGTGATGGATCTCGCAAAGGAGCTCGACATCGAGTGCCACGAGGACGATCTCTCGCTCTACGACGCTTACAACGCGGACGAAGTGTTCCTCACCTCCACGAGCCTGTGCCTGTGTCCGGTCCGCTCGGTCAACGGGGTCGAGGTAGGAAGCAGAGAAGGAGTGCCAGGACCGCTGACCCGACGCCTCACCGGGGCCTACAAGGAGCTCGTGGGCTACGACTTCGTCGCCCAGGTGCTCTCCTTCGAGAACGCGGGGGCGGCGGTTGCGGGCTGAGGGAGGCGCTTGGGATCGGGCGGCATGCGGTAGAGCCGAGCCGGCGGTCAATCTTCACCGCTATCTCGCGGGAGCCGGGAACGGCGACGCGATGTGTGGCGCTCACCGGATCGAAGCGCGATCGAGAAAGACCCGCCTGGATGCCGGGTGCGACCGAGATGATTACCAGACGACGAGTGCGCAACCGGGAACGAATCGAGATGTCCACCGCGCAAGAGACGATCGTAGTCGTGAACGAGCGCGACGAGGTGATCGGCAGCGCGCCGCGCTCGCGCATGCGCCGCGAACGCCTGATCCATCGCACCACCTACGTCTTCGTGTTCAGCTCGCGGGGCGAGCTCCTGGTGCAGGAGCGGACCCGGACCAAGGACATCTACCCCGGCTGGTACGACCTCGCCGCGGGGGGCGTGCTCGTGGTGGGTGAGACCTATGAAGTGTCCGCGTACCGGGAAGCGGAGGAAGAGCTTGGTCTGCGTGGCGTCGCCCTCACCGATCACTTCCGGATCTACTACGAAGACGAGACCAGCCGAAGCTTCGGCCGCGCCTACTCGTGCGTGTACGACGGCCCCTTCACATTGCAGCGCGAAGAGGTCGCGAGCGCCCGCTTCGTGCATCCGGACGCGATCCGCGCCGGCGAGGTGACGCCACTCACGCCCGACACCCGCGCCGCCTTCGCGCGGCTCGTGCCGGAGTTTCCGGCGCCTGGACAGCGGAGCGTCGAGGCATGAAACTTCTTGTCGTCTACTGCCATCCTGTGCCCGCGAGCTTCAACGCCGTTCTCCGGGACACCGTGGTGGAGACCGCGAAGCGAGGAGGACACGAGGTCCGGTTGATCGACCTCCATGCGGAGGGATTCGACCCGGTGATGGGCGAGCGGGAGCGTCTCGACTACCACACCCCTGGTGTCAACGAGACCCCGATAAAGTCGCACCTCGAAGCGCTGCGGTGGTGTACCGGCCTGATCTTCGTGTACCCGACCTGGTGGTACGGGCAGCCGGCGATGCTCAAGGGCTGGATCGACCGGGTATGGGTGCCACACGCCACCTTCGCGTTGCCGGTCGAGAAGATGGAGTGGACGCCACACCTGACCAACATTCGTCTCATGGGGGTGGTGTCCACGCTCGGGTCGCCATGGTGGTGGTGGAGAGTGGGCATGGGCGCCCCGGGCCGGAAAGTGATCCTCCGCTCGCTGCGGCTGTGCTGCCATCGCAAATGCCGGACCTTCTGGCTCGGCCTCCACCGCATGGACTTGACCACGGCCGAAGAGCGCAAGGCCTTCGTTGCGAAGGTGCGTCGCCGCATCGAGCGGATCTAGCCCCGCGGAAGAGGACCATTGCGCACGCTCGCCCACCTGACCCCCCCTGTCATCCGGCCCCCCTTCGCGCGTTACTCGCATGGCGTGTCGGTGGAGGCCGGCGCACGCATCCTGTTCTGCTCGGGGCAACTGGGGATCGCTCCCGACGACCGGGTACCCGAAGATGCGCCCGCCCAGGCGACGCTGTGCTTCGACAACATCCGGGCCGTGCTCGACGAAGCGGGCATGGGTACGGCGGACGTGGTCAGACTGAACGGGTACGTGAGCGACCAGGCCTATCTGGCGGACTACATGGCCGCCCGTGACGCGTTCATCGGGTCGGTCGACCCGCCGCCGGCTTCCACGTTGATGATCGTGACCGGTTTCGCCCGGAAGGTCTTCAAAGTCGAGGTGGAAGCCATCGCGGCGAGAGCGGATGGCGCACCATGACCACCAAACGCTACTGGGCCGACCTGACGGCGGCCGAATTCCAATCTCTCGATGTGGCCCGCACGATTGCCGTCCTGCCGGTGGGCGCGATCGAGCAGCACGGCCCCCACCTGCCGCTTTCCGTCGACCGGGACATCGTCGAGGCGATCGTCTCGCGCGCCGCGCCGCAGCTTGAGGAGCTGCCGGTGCTCTTCCTGCCCACCATGCCGATCGGCAAGAGCAACGAGCACATCGCTTTTCCCGGCACCCTCACGCTCTCGGCGGAGACCCTGATGCGCGTGTGGACGGAGATCGGCGCGAGTGTCGCGAGGGCGGGGGTGCGCAAGCTCCTGTTCATCAACGGCCACGGCGGCAACACGGCGGCTCTCGACATTGTCGCGCGGGATCTGCGGGCCCGGCACGGGATGCTCACGGCATCGTGCTCCGCCTTCTCCCTCTTCGGCAGCGCGGACCTCTTCGACGAGCGCGAGTTCACCCACGGCATTCACGCCGGAGAAGGCGAGACTTCGGTCATGCTGGCGGCGCGAGGCCATCTGGTGGACATGGGCCTCGCCCGGGACTTCGCCTCGCGCAGTGAGCAGTGGGCGCAAGACTACGACTACCTGGGCATCGGCTCCGCTCCCGTCAAGCTGGCGTGGCTCGTTCAGGACTTGAACCGCGATGGCGCCTGCGGCAACGCCGCCCGCGCCGACGCCGCGCAGGGAGAGCTGCTGCTACGGCGCGGTGCGGAGCATCTCATCGCCGCGCTGCGCGAGCTCGACCGGTACCCGGCGGATGGCATGGATGCGTACCCGGACTGAGCCTCGCGGGAACTCCCGCATGGTTCTCAGAGACACCCGGGTGCCTCACGCGCTGGTGAAAGCGCCCGGGGAGTTCGGAGGACGCATCGAGCGCGACTGTCTGCGCGGAGACCTGCTGATCGAGGAGGGGCGCGTACGTCGAATGCTGCCGCCCGGCGCCGCGCGGGAGGACCACGCGGAGGCCAACCTCGCCGGGCGGATGGTGCTGCCGCGACTGGCGGAAGCGCACTGCCACCTGGACAAGTGCCACACCGTGTCGAGGCTCGGCTCGGTGGGCGGCGACCTGCACCGCGCGATGGAGGAGCAGCACTCGGACCGGCCGCGCTGGACGGGGGAGGACATTCGCAATCGCGCGGGCCGAGGACTGGCGGAGCTTCGTGCGAGCGGCTGCGGCGCCCTTCGTACCCACATCGACTGGCACCCGGACCATGCGCCCGAGGGGCGCCCCCCCATCGCCTGGGAAGTCATGGACGAGCTCGCCCACCAGAGTGCGCCGCACATGGTGGTTCAGCGTTGCGCGTTGCTGTCGCTCGAGATCTTCGACGACCGGCGCTATGTGGCCGCGGTCGCCCGCCAACTCGCCGCGAGCGAGGGGATCATGGGGGTGTTCGTGCTCGGACAGGCGGACATGGCCAGACGCTTGCACGACGTGATCGAAGTGGCGGAGCGTCATGGCCTGGCGCTCGACTTTCACGTCGACGAGAGCCTCCGGCACCACCCGGTGGGCCTCGACACGATTGCGCGAACGGTCATCGAGACCGGCTTCGAGGGCCCCGTGCTGTGCGGACACGCGTGCGCCCTGATGAATCTCACGGGCGACCCGCTCCGGCGTCTGATCGAGAGGCTCGTCCAGTCCGGAATCGCCATCGTGGCGCTTCCCGCCACCAATCTGTATCTCCAGGGGCGCGACGACGGCACACCACGGTACCGCGGCATCACCCGGGTGCGAGAGCTCGCGGCGGCGGGAGTGGCGATTGCGTTCGGTTCGGACAACGTCGCCGATGCGTTCTGCCCGGTGGGTCGCCTGGACCCCATGCACTCCCTGGCGCTTGCGGTGGTCACCGCGCATCTGGACCCCCCATTCGGCCCCTGGCTCGGGACCGTGACCACGAAGGCCCGCCGCGCGATGGGCCTCGACCCACGGCCCATCGATTGCGCTCGAACCAGCGACCTGCTGGTCGCCGATGCCTGCCATAGCGCGGACGTGGTTCGCGGTGCGGCGCGCTCGTCTCTGGAGGAATATCTGCTGCGAGACGCCGGCGCAGCGCCCGAGCCCGGCTTCCGCGCACCATCAGCGGAGAGGAACTCATGACCACATACGCACGACACGACGTCGACTGGAACGCGTTCCGCGAGGCGCTGGGAGACATTCCGAGCTTCAACCACCCGAAGCTTCGCCGGGCCAAATCCCGGGACTTCTTCTGGTACAGCCCGATCCTCACTCGCAAGCTCGACGGGTGCATCGCCGATCTGGTGGTCCAGCCCCGCACCCAGGAAGAGCTGGCCCGGATCCTGAAACTCGCCTACGCCCACCGCGCGCCGGTGACGCTGCGCGGACGCGGCAGCGGCAACTACGGGCAGGCGGTGCCGCTCGAGGGGGGCCTGGTCATCGAGATGACGCGCCTCGACCGGATCCTGGAGATCGGGGAGGACTTCGTCCGGGTCGAGGCGGGCTGCAACGTGCACCGTCTCAACGAGGCGTTGCGCGCCGAGGGCCGGGAGCTGCCGATCTTCTCGTCCACGCAGCGCATCGCCACCATCGGCGGCTTCGTCGGCGGAGGCTCGTGCGGGATCGGCTCCATCGAGCACGGCATGCTGCGCGACCCCGGCAACATCATCCGGATCAGCGCCCTGTCGCTGGAAGCCGAGCCCCGGCGCCACGAGTTCACCGGCGACGACGTGAACGTTCTCCATCACGCCTGGGGTATCAACGGCGTGATCACCGAGCTCACCATGAAAACCGCGCCGGAGCGCGACTGGATTAACTGTATCGCTTCGTTTGCGACCTACCGGGCGGCGTTCGACGCCGGCATGGCGCTGGGGGCTCGTCACGATCTGCAACGCAAGCTGGTGTGCACGGTCGATGCCGGGTTCACTCCCTACTTCGCGAAGCTGAGCGACAGAGTCGGGGCGGGACGCCACCTGATGCTCACGCTCATCGATCGCGGGGACGTGGGGGCATTCGAGACCCTGGTCCGAGAGCAGGGCGGCACGATGGACCTGTGTCTGGACGAGCAGGAAATGGCGGCGGCGGGTCTGCCCCACGTGTTCGAGTTCTCCTTCAACCACACCACCCTGCAGGTCCTGAACGTCGACGAGAGCGTGACCTACCTTCAGGTCAGCGTTCCCGCACCGATCGACGTCACTCGGGTCGAGGCGGTGCGCGAGCTGCTCGGCGACGAGATCCTCATGCACCACGAGTTCTGCCGGCTGGACGACAAGCTGGTCGCCATCGACCTGCCCGTCGTCTTCTACACCACCGACGAGCGGCTCTACGAGATCATCCGGATCTACGAAGACCACGGTCTGCCGGTGTCCGATCCGCACACCTTCATCATCGAGGACGGCGGCATGAAGAACGCGGACTACCGGCATCTGGCCTGGAAGAAGCGCCTCGATCCGCGGGGCCTGCTCAACCCCGGCAAGTCCAAGGAATGGCCGCGGGTCAAGGACATGGCGCCGGAGGCGATCGAGGCCCTGCGCGTGGGCGAGCCCTGAGCGCGCGGTTTCCCCGATTCACGGTAGCGGATACAGAGCGTCGGGTGGATCAGGAAGCGGAAACGCTCAGGCTGCACTTCCTCGGCTGGCAGTGCCGGGTGCGCCAGCTCGCGGTGCGCCAGCGCGAAGGCCGGCCGACTTCCGGCATGCGGCCGCTCGTGCGCCTCGAAGGCGTGCCGGCGGGCACCATCACCACCGTGCTCGTCAAGAGCGACCCGAGCCACTTCGTGGCGCGCTTTCGCTACATGTATCTCCGGACCCAGGACCCCGCGGAGCGGCGCATCAGTGCACTCGAGTTCCTCGCCGACGCCTACTACCAGCGCCCGCAGGAGTTCTCCGATCGGCTCACCGCCCTGTTCGGTCCGAGAACGGGTCTCGCGGTGCGGCTCTGCGAGACCGGGCATTGCGAGCTCGAGTTCAGCCAGTTCAGCCAGCGTTACCTGATTCCCTGCGCGGTCGCGGAGCTCGCCCCCGACGACCCGGGATTCGAGTTCACCCTCACCCACAACCGCCTCTTCAATCCGGAAATGCCGCCGGACGTGCGGGTGCTCGGATTCGCGGCGCAGTGGCATGAGGCGCGGGCCGAACCCGGCATCGATTCAAGCGCGATTTGAGTGCCGCGGGCGTGAGCACCGCCCCCTGTCATCGGCCCCCCCGCCCATCGCACGAGCCGCGCATTGCCTGAAACCACGCCGCCCCGCACTCAGGCCGTCGAGCTCGTCGACCGCCACGGGGCGCCGTTGCGCTTCGAGGTGCGCCGGCCCGCGGACGAGAGCGTCGAAGTGCCGGTTCTCGTGATCTTGGGGGGCCTCAAGACCGGACATCGGACCCTCGACCGCCTCCCTCCCTGCGGCGCGAACGCGCTCGTGGCCTACGCCTGGCCTTACGATCGGGAACGATGGCGCAGCCAATCGAACTTCGGCCGCGCGCTGGTGGTGTGGCGCATGGCGCGTCGGCTGTCGGACCAGATCGAGGCGCTGCTCGTCTGGCTGCGCAGCCAGCCCTGGTGCGACGCGGACCGGGTGACCCTTTGCGGCGGCAGTCTCGGCGCGATTGTGCTGCCCATGATCCTCCGAGATCTCCAGGCCCGGGGGAGCGGGGTGAAGCGCGCGGTGTTCGCCTACGGAGGGGCCAGGCGCGGCACCCTCGCCTGGCTCATCCTGCGCCGCCAATCGATCCCACTCGCCGCGCTCGCCTCCCTGCTCGCGCTCCTGTGCCTGCGACTCGTCGAACCCGCCCGCCACCTGCCCCATCTGCGGGGCGAATTCCTGGTGATATCGAGTCCCGACGACGAACGCGTGCCGGTACGCTGTGCCGCGCATTTCGAAGCGCTCCTCCCGGACCCAAAGCGGGTGGTTCATCTGGCCGGCGCGCACCTGGACACCGAGCGCCCGGATCTGATCGCCTCGGTAGTGGACACCGCGCGGGGCTGGTTGCTCGAACGCGACGCCTTCCATCCCTGACGGGGCAGCGACCGTCGCGTTACCCCGAGGCACGATCGTCGGATGAGAGTTTGACGGCCCGGACCGCGTTGCACGCGGTCCGGGCGCTTCCTTGCCGGGCCCTTTGCGTTTATCGTTTCCCTTTCGACCGCTGCGCTCCCGAACGCCGAGCCTCGAGGCTCGCGGAGTCCGCGCCGTCGCGGCGGCAGAGTGACACCTTCAGGAGGAGACCATGACCCGTGTTGCCATTATCGGGGCCGGACCCTGCGGCCTCTCGCAGTTGCGCGCCTTCGCCCACGCCCGGGACAAGGGCGAGAAGCTCCCGGAGATCGTCTGCTTCGAGAAGCAGTCCGAGTGGGGGGGGTTGTGGAACTACACGTGGCGCACCGGGCTGGACGGAAACGGAGTGCCGGTGCACGGCAGCATGTACCGATACCTCTGGTCGAACGGCCCCAAGGAATGCCTGGAGTTCGCCGACTACAGCTTCGAGGAGCACTTCGGCAAGGCCATTCCCTCCTTCCCGCCGCGCGAGGTGCTGCGCGACTACATCTTGGGCCGGGCCGAGGCATCGAAGATGCGCGAACACCTGCGCACCGATACCGTGGTGCAGTTCGTAGCCTTCGATGACGCGAGCGGGAAGTTCCGGGTTCGATCCACCCATGCCCCCGAGAACGAGGACCGCGAGGAAGAATTCGACTACGTCGTGGTCGCCTCCGGACACTTCTCGGTGCCGAACGTGCCGAGCTTCGAGGGCATCGAGACCTTCCCCGGTCGCGTCATGCACGCCCACGACTATCGCGATGCCCGGGAGTTCGAGGGCCGTCGCGTGCTGGTGGTTGGCGCCAGCTACTCGGCCGAGGACATCGCGCTGCAGACGAAGAAGTACGGCGCCCGGTCGGTCACCATCAGCTACCGCACCAACCCGATGGGCTTCCACTGGCCCGAGGGTGTCGAAGAGATCGAGCTCATCACCCGATTCGAAGGCAGCAAAGTGCACTTCCAGGACGGCAACGTGCGCGAGGTCGACGCGGTGGTGCTATGCACCGGCTACCTGCATTCCTTCCCTTTCATGGAAGACAGCTTGCGCTTGCGGACCCACAACCGCCTCTTCCCCGGCGTGCTCTACAAGGGCGTGGTCTGGATCGACAATCCCAAGCTCATGTACCTCGGCATGCAGGACCAGTACTACACCTTCAGCATGTTCGACGCGCAGGCCTGGTATGCGCGCGATGTCATCATGGGCAAGATCACTCTGCCTTCGCAGGCGAGCATGGCACAGGACGCTACCGCCTGGCAGACCCGCGAGGAAGCGCTCGAAGATCCGATCCAGGAGATCGACTTCCAGACCGACTACTGCAAGGACCTCTGCGCGGGACTCGACTACGGACTCGACTTCGACAAGGCATCGGAGACCTTCAAGCACTGGGAGCACGACAAGGAGCACAACATCCTTACTTATCGCGACCGCGCCCATTCCTCTCCGATAACCGGCACGAATGCGCCTGTTCACCACACGCCGTGGTGGGACGCGATGGACGACTCCATGGAGGCCTTCCTCGCGACGAAGTAGGGAGCGCCGTGGGACGGCGGCCCTGGTAACCCGATCGCGGTCGCCACGCGGACGGGTGGATTCGGACCCGACTCCTATCCGAATCCTCCAAGGTTCGCGGTCGGCGACCACGAGGGTCGCGTTCAAACCCGCAAGCTTCGCTGTTCTCTCAACTGGCGTACGCCAATACGCTCGCGCTATCGGGCCGCACCGCGTCGCGCCGCAACGAACTGGTTTCCACTGCGCGTTGCGAGTCTTTCGCTCCGTGCTTCCTGCTACCACAGCATCCTGGCGCCGGAAGGGACCGAAAATCGGTGAGGTTTCCGGGCAGGCGTTGCCGGTCGGTTCGCGAAACGATCCGGCTCAGTGCAGGCCCTCCAGACTGAATCCATAGAGTCCGGCCGCGTTCTCCGCCACTATCTTTCGGGTCTCCGCCTCCGGCAAGTCCTTGAAGGTGCGGGCAATCACTTCGCGCGAGTGGGGAAAGGTGCCCTCGTCGTGAGGATAGTCGCTGCCCCACATGAGACAGTCGACTCCGGTCAGGTCGCGGTTTCGCAGTCCTATCGCATCGTCGCCGAAAGTGGCGTAACCCTGCCTTTTGAAGTACTCGCTGGGCCTGAGATCCAGTTTGGGACTGTGCCACATGTGGCGTTTCTCGTGGATCTCGTCCAACAAGCCCAGGAACCACGCCAGCCACCCGATACCACACTCGACCAGCACGAACTTGAGCTTGGGATGGCGCTGCAGCACTCCGGAGGCGGTCAACATGGCAAGCGGATTCATGGCCTCCGCGATGCCGAGCGAGATCATGATGAGGTCGGCGCCATGGGAGTGCTTCTCTCCCAGATCCTCGGGGATGTGGTTTTCGCCGCGGGTGAACACGTGGAACGCGACCGGAATCTCCAAATCCTCGAGCGCGCTCCAGAAGGGCTCGTAGTCGGGTCGGTTGTAGGGACGCGCCGGGATGTTGATGGGCACCGAGATCGAGCGGAAGCCGAGCTTCGCGACGCGTTGCGCTTCGGCGACCGCTCCCTCGATGTCGAGCAGCGGAACGACGGCCGAGACCACAAAGCGGTCTCCATGGGCCCCGAAGATCTCCGCGTACCAGTCGTTGTACATGCGCGCGAACACGAGCTGATACTCGGGATCGGGCGAAGCCAGGATCTTGAAGATCGCCTGGGGGTAGATGACTTCGGCCGAGACGCCGTCTTCCTTGAGGTCGGCGAGTCTCAGGGCAATGTCGGTGCCGGACTCGCGACCGTAACCTGAGGCGCGGCTCTCGTTGGCGCGAAACTCCCGGCGCTTGTCTTCCTCGCTCAGGTTGGAGGCGGCGATATCCTGCCGAATCGGGCGCATGCCCTCCTGGATCACATAGACACCGTCGTCGCGCTCCACGACTCGCGGCGCGCGCTCGCGGTACTTCCGCGGCAGCCGCTCAAAGAGCTCACGGGGTTCCTCGGCGTGGGAGTCGGCGGAGATGATCGGCATGTCGTTCAATTCCAGTTCCTCCTCTTCTCGGGCCATGTCCGGGGTTGTCCGGGGCACTGGCGGGATCCTGAGCATGTCGTCATGCGTTGTTCGGCGTTGTCGGTGGATTCATGGTGCGCGATTCAGGGGCGGGGCGGCCCCGGCGACCCGCAATGCGCGCGCGGGGGCGATCTCGTATCGCGTGTCAGGAGAGTACCTCGGGATTCACGCACGCGGGCGGCGAACGGCCATCCAGCACCGCCAGCAGATTCGTAACCGCGAGCTCGCGCATCGCCCGGCGGGTCTCCTCGGTGGAGGTCCCGATATGCGGCAGGATGATCACATTGGGAGCCCGGAAGATGGGATCGTCGGGATCCGGCGGCTCGTCCTCGAGGACATCCAGGGCCGCCCCGGCGATGGTCCCCGACTCCAGCGCGGCGGCCAGCGCCCGCTGGTCCACGACGGGACCGCGCGCGGTGTTGACGAGATAGGCGCTCTGGCGCATCAGGCCTAACTCCCGCTCGCCGACGAGGTGCCGGGAGCTCTCGTCGAGATTGGTGTGGAGGGTGACGAAGTCCGACTCGCGCAGGAGGTCGTCGAGCGTTCGGTAGGGGCCGGGCGGCGCGTCGGCGGGCGCCTTATCGAAGCGGTCATGCCAGATGGTGCGCATGCCGAGCGCCTGCATCCGCCGCGTCACCTCGCGCCCGATACGCCCGAAGCCGATGACACCGAGTGTCTGGCCGGTCACATCGTGGGCGAGAGGAGGCTCCGGATCGCCCGCCGCCCAGCCCCCTCCCTCGGCGTAGGCCTGAAACTCGGGGACCCGGCGCGCGAGCATGATGATCAGCGCCATGGTGAGGTCGGCAACCGCGGCGTTGAGAACACCCGGAGTGTTGCACACCGCGATCCCGCGCCGGGTGGCAAGCGTAACGTCCACGTCGTCGTAGCCGACCGCGGGGCGCGACACCACCCGCAGCGAGGGGGCGGCGTCGAACATCTCCGCATCGGCCCGATGCAAGCCGAAGAAAGCCCTTGCATCGGCGAGTGCGGCCAGGAGTTCCGGGCGGGGCACGTCTTCACGAAGGGAACGCAGCGCTCCCGCCGAGGCGAGTCTCTCCTCGAGCTCGGGCTCCATTCGGACCGTGCTGCAGATTACGGGGCGTTCGCTCATGTCATCGTCCTCCGCGCTTCGAACTCCGTGTGGGGTGAGGTTAACCGCAATGCCTTAACGACTCTCCGAGCTGTAGCTTTCCGGAATGCGGAGAGGGAATTCTGCAATTTTCGCCCGGTTTCAACAGCACGTAGTTATGCAGATCGAACTTCTGGCCACAAATCAATGCGTTACGGACATTCTCTGGAACACCCTTGTGACTAGGCACCCAGTCCATCTTCAGAAGCGACTGGGATTTGTTGTTTTCTTAACGTTTTCAATCTCTTAGCTGCTTCGGGACGCGATTCTTCCTCTGCCAAAACGTCCTGCTCGCCCCCCTCGCCCACTCACGAACGGCACGAATGGGTGACAGTTGAGGAAGCGCTGGCCGACCTACCGGACCCTGAGCATATTCCCAACACGGGGATCCCCGGACACGTCTACCAACCTAACGCGCGCTCCTATCCAGGCCACACCGGCAGCCCGCCGGACAAGCCAGCCAAAGCATTGAAGGCTGGGGTGCATGGAGTACCGGGTGGCGAGAACATGTTGCGGCGTAAGGATGGGTCAGTGCGGTCCTTCTCCTTGAGAGAAGCGGCTCGCCTACAGAATTTCCCGGACGAATGGTGTTTCCAAGGAGCTTGGACGGAAGGGATGCGTCAAATTGGGAATGCTGCTCCCGTAGGGCTGGCTCATGCAATAGCGCAATCAGTAGGCGCCTCGCTTCGGGCTCATGCGGGCCTATAACCCGCTCAGTGTCGCCGAACTCGGCAGGAACGCAGTGAGAGCGCTCATGTCTCACGAGATCGCATCCCTGCCCCCCGATCCAGAGTTCGATGGTGCAGGAGTGTACACCCTCCACTACGCAGGCACGTTCCCCGCCTACTCTGAGTTGGCAGACAGACCCATCTACGTCGGAAAGGCGGACGTTCGCCTTCATCGAAGACTCGTGGAACACGCTGGTTCTATCGAGATGGCATCGAACCGTAAGCTATCAGACTTCGGGTGTCGGTGGCTCGTGCTTGAGCACGTCTGGATCAATCTAACCGAGCAGATCTTGATCGATCAGTATGCCCCCATCTGGAACCAAGCGATCACGGGCTTCGGCAATCACGACCCCGGTTCAGGCAGGCGAAACCAGAAACGATCTCATTGGGACACCATTCATCCGGGCAGATCGTGGGCCATACGTCTGAGCGATGCTGATCAGTCGCGCGTCGATTTGGTCGGCAGAATCCGAGAGCACAGACGAACCACAGAAGGAGAAACGCATGAGCAATGAATCCCACCGCCCCAATTTTTCTACTGTGGAGGTGTCAGTTCCCGCTACCAGGTATTGCTCCGATTTCTCTGGACAGAAGGGCAATTGATACTTGAAGTGTTGACAGGGAGAACGGAGATGGGTAAGAAGTCGACGTTGACCGCGCAGCAGCGGACCGAGCTGGTGCTGCGTCTGCTGAGCAACGAGGAGCCGGCGACGCAGACTGCGCGTCAGGCGGGGCTGTCGGAGCAGACGCTGTATCGCTGGCGCGAGGAGTTCATCGGGGCTTACAAGCAGGCGATGCATGGCCGCGGTGCGTTGACCGAGCAGGCGAAGGCTGTGGAGCGCCTAAGCGCGGAGGTTGCCGAGCGCGACCAAGTGATCGGGGAGCTGACAGTGGCCAATCGGGTAAAAAAAATCTCAGGCGCGTTGAGCTGAGCGGAGAGGTCCGCCGGATGGTCACGACGGCGTGTCGGAGAACGCCACAGATGCGCCTGAGCGGGGTGCTCAAGGCGCTGGGAGTGGCGCGCTCGGTGTGGTACGCGCGCGCGAAGAGCGAGCCGAGACGCCCGGGTCGCAAGGGGAAGCCGGTGCCCGAGGCGCTGGCGCACAGGGTACGTGCGATGGCACATCAGTATCCCTGGTGGGGATACGAGCGTATTGGCGTCGTTGCCCGTCGTGGCGGTGTCGAGGTCTCGAACAAGCAGGCCTACAAGGTGATGAAGGCGGTGGGGTTATTACAAAAGCGCCGGGTGCGCAGCGCCGAGCACTATCAGGGGGCACGGCTGTTCGAGCTGCTGCCCAGTGCACCGAACGGGCTGTGGCAGGCCGATGTGACCTACATCCACATCTCTGGGCACCACTGGTGGAACGCGGTGACCGTGATCGACTACTACTCGCGCTACCTGCTCGCGTGCCACTTCAAGCCGAGCTATCGGGCGACGGACGTCAACGCGGCGCTTGATGCGGCGCAGGCCGAGGCCGAGCGAGTGCACGGAGCGCTGGCGAAGCCTCCTTTTCTTGTCACCGACAACGGGTCAAGCTTTCTCGCGAGGTCGCTTCGCCGACACATTACTACGATTACGCCCACGTGCGTATCGGGTACCGCACGCCGACCCAGCCCGGGTTGCTCGAGCGCTTGCACCGAACACTGGAGAGCGAGGAGGTGTACTGGAAGCTCTATGCCAGCCCGGGCCAGGCGAGGGAATCGCTCGAGCAGTTCTGCCGGCGCTACAACGAGGTACGCTCGCACTGGGCGCTGCCCCCCCCGAGGGCGGCGACCTGCTCACGTCGGGCGAGGTGTACGTTGATGGACGAACCGTCTGTCTGCCGAAGTGGCAGGGCTGGGCCAAGACAGCTCGCCAGAAGCTCAATGCGGTCTTCGACAACGCGCACTTCCCGTGCCCGGCCCCAGCACCCGCCGAGGTGGCGGCATGAACACCACGAACCGCGTGTATCGGCGCATCCCGGGCCGAACTTGTCCACCCCTTGCCCACCGCGCCGTCCGCTTTGAAAGTGCGCAGCGCCGTGGACAAGGCGTGGACAAGTCCGCCTGCGCTCGATTCAGTACTTACACAAATCGGCCTTGGGCGTGTCCAGTTGATTTCGGAGTCAAGACAAAGGCGTGCCCAGCGATATGATCGACGGAGTTAAGGAATCTGTTGTTTATGTCGCCGCTATTGCTGCGGTCGGAGCGATCGCCGTCGCACTTATCAACAATTTGGGCGGTTGGGCAGATTCCAGAAGGGTTCGTAAGAAAGCCCGCCTCAAGCATAAACTGCAGTCCGTATGTCCACATGTGGAAGTATCCGTTACTGGGCGGAAGGTTGTTGTGGAAGGCCTCTGGTGGAAAGAACCCGGAACTTGGATGTTCACATGCAGATATTGCGGAGCTCAAACCGATCCCGACGGTGCTGAGAGGCTAGTAGAAGTCTGGCGGAAGGCTTCCATCGATGAGTTGGAAAATGACCTTGCGCCTCGCTTGAAGGCGGCACGAAAGGCACGTCGCCGCTATGACGCCGTAGCAGTTGAGTAGGTCTAACTCAGGGACTTCTTCGAAATTTGTCAGTGCCGAGCTTTTTTTGTGTTACCAAAGTGAGAATTCTCGCTTTTTCGGAAGACGTCGGTAGTCAGCCGTTGGTTGACGAGTCACCCTCCAGTTGGGTGGAGCAGAATGTTCGACGCTTCAGCCTTTGTGGGAGAGTGTGGTTCGAGGCAAGTTGTACCTGTCGCGAAAAAAGTTGAACATCAAGTGACTCAATGAGCTGGTGGCGTACTGAGGAAGCCGCAGCACTGAACGTTTGGTCTTCCGATGAGAAGCGACACTGCTCACACGAATCGCGGGATAGATTAGCTCAAGTTGTGATTTCAGAGGCTTTGACGCGTTGGAATCGGCCTTGCACAGCCAATCTGGCATCGCAACTCCTTCAACGCGGTTTCCTGGGCGAATAGTCGGTGGGGCATCTCAGTCAAAACCCGTCCGGCGCACGCGCCCATTCGAATCGGGTGTGCACGTCCATCAGGACCGTCCTGCCCTCACGGTTGAGCGCCCGGGCCCGGTGGAGGGCTCCGGCGATCTCACCCGGCCTCGTCACTCTTATGCCCACCGCGCCCATGGCATCCCCCAGGGCCGCGTAGTCGCCGTGCAAGCGCGAGACCCCATAGTTCTCGCGGGCGGAGGGGAACAGCTCGTCGGGATAGGTGGCCATGCCGCCGTTGTTCAGCACCACGGTGGTGATCGGCACCTCGGCGCGGGCCGAGGTCTCGATATCGAGACCGGACATCCCGAACGCGGCGTCACCCATCATGTTGAGACAGAACTTCTCGGGAGCGGCCATCTTGGCGCCGATCATCAAGGGTATGCCGAAGCCGAGGTGCGTTGTCTTGCCCCAGCCGATGTAGCTGTGGGGCACGGTGGCGGTGAAGAAGGGCACCATCTGATCACGCGGCGCGCCGGCGTCGTGGGTGACGACGCTGTTCTCGAGATCCAGATTCTGGTTGATCTCGTGGATGAGCCGATAGGGGCTGATCGCGTCGCCATCGTCGACCAGCCAGGGGCGGGTCCTCTCCACCCAGTCCGCGCGCAGCGCCGCGACCTCGTCGCGCGCGCCGGTGCGGCGTCCACCTTCGCCCAGCTCACCCCGGGCGTGGTCGAGCAATGCCTCCAGGGTCAGCCGCGCATCGCCGACCAGGCCGATGGCGGCGCTTGTGTCCTTGTTGATCTCCTCGACGTTCAGCACCGCGTGGATGAGGAGCTTGCCGTCGGGCACGCTCTGCCCATAGGGGGTCTCGGTCAGCGAGGTGCCGACGGCGAGTATCACGTCGCACTCGTCGAGCATCCTTCGCGCCGGGCCAGTCACGGTGAGGCCGCCGCAGCCGACGCTCAAGGGGTGGCGTTCGTCGAAGCCGGACTTGCCCGGCATGGACGTGTAGACGGGCACGTCCAGCAGCTCGGCAAGCTCGCGCAGCGCGGTCGTCGCCCCCGCGAACATCACTCCCGCGCCGGCCCAGATCAGCGGCTTCCTCGCCGCAAGCAGGACTCTCACCGCTTCGCGGATGTCACCGTGCGAGGGTTGGTGCAAAGATGCGCCCGGCGACGCATAGGAGGGCGCATCGTCCGGCACGTCCCGCCCACACACATCGGCCGGCATCTCGACCACCACCGGGCCGGGTCGGCCGTTGCGCAACGCGTGAAAGGCGCGCCGCATGACATTGGCGCTCTGTGCGGGGCTGGTGACGAATTCGGCCGACTTCGACACCCGTTCCCAGGTGCGGGTGGCGGAGAAGTTGGGCCGCACATTCACCATGTCGAGGGGGTTGCCCTCGGGCAACACCAGGATGGGAACGTTGTCGGCGTTGGCCTGGGCGAGTCCGCCCATGGAGTTCTCGGCGCCGGCCTGGGACTGCACCGCCACCACGCCGAAGCGCTTGCGGTCGCTGATGCGCGAGTACCCGTCCGCGGCCATGACCGCGCCGCGCTCGTGCCGGAACGCGATAGGCCGGATGCCCTCTCTCGCCACCGCCTCGATAATCGGATTGGAGGGAAAGCAGGCTATCCACTCCACACCTTCGCGCTTGAGAACCCGGGCGATGAATTCGAACCCGTTCATGTGTTGATCCTTCAACTCGACATCGAGGGTTCGAGTGTACTGGAGTCGTGAGGCGAGGCGATCGCTCGCATCACCCTTGCCGTGCATTTCGCAGCCGGTGGCGGACCGGGGCCCGCTCGACCGAGCGTCACACCATCGTGTAGCCGCCGTCGATGACGAGCTGCTGCCCGCTGATGTAGGAGTTCTCCGGGCTGCACAGCCAGGCGATGAAGGCGGCGATCTCGTCGGGCTGTGCGAGCCGTTTCATCGGCACCTGGGCCGCGAGGGCGGCGCGCTCCTCCTCCGTCGACAGGCCGGTCATCAGCTCCGTCTCCACGAACCCGGGGGCGACGCAGTTCGCGAGGATCCCGTCCGCCGCGACCTCCGCCGCGAGCGCCGCGGTCAAGCCGGCCAGCCCGAACTTCGAGGCGGAGTAGGTGGCGCGTCCCACCTTGCTGATCACTCCCCACATCGACCCCACGTTGACGATGCGCCCCCAGCGCGCCGCGCGCATGCCGGGCAACACCGCACGCGACAACGCAAGCGGCGCGACGAGATTGATGTGATGGACCCGGAGGAACTCCGGCGCCTCGATGTCGGCGAAGGGCTGGGGATTGGTGATCCCCGCGTTGTTGACGAGGATGAGCGGCCCGCGCGCGCGCAGATGCCTCGCGAACGCCTCGGTGGACGCCTCGTCCCCGAAGTCCGCGACCCAGTACTCGCAGCCTTCGGGGGCGGGCCCGTGCGCCTTCGTGCCGGTGACGATCACCCGCGCGCCCGCGTCGCGCAGGCGCTCCGCTGTCGCCCGGCCGATGCCGCGCGTCCCGCCGGTGACGACCGCGAGCCTGCCCTCGAACATGGGGCCCCGGTCAGAACTTCCGGTAGGCGCGGTTCAGCTCCACCATCGGGTGTCGCGGCGACATCTGGAACTTGATCAGCAGCTCGCGCGCGATCATGTCGCGGTCCTGCTGGTTGTCGGGCAGCTCCAGGTCTTCGGGCACGCTCACCCAGGCGTTTATGTTGCGGTCGAAGACAGCGGGCCGGCCCTCCTCGTAGCCCATGTGGACGTCTTCCAGCCAGTTGAGATCGTCCCACCCCATGACCTCGACGTACTTCTCGAGAAAGGGGGTGAGGCGCGTGTAGTCCGGCAACAGGTTGACGTCGTAGCGGTAGCCGATGTGCTGGCCGATGTCCTTCTCGCGCTCGGTGTCGAGGCCTTCCGTCTCCAGATAGTGATCGATGTCGCGGGAATCGCTCATGGCTCAGTACCTCGTCATGTCCGGACGGCCGACGGTATGCTGGGAGCCCGCCAGCGGCACCATCGCGAGCGCCGACGCCTCCATCGTGAGCGCGGCGAGGTCTTCCGGCTCCAGCGAGTGCACGTTGGTCTTGCCGCAGGCCCGGGCCATCATCTGGCATTCGATGGCGAGGCAGTGCAGGAAGTTGTACACCCGCTCCGCCGCCTCGTCGGGGTCGAGGCGCGCACGCAGCTTCGGATCCTGGGTGGCAACGCCCACCGGGCAGCGCCCGGTGTGGCAGTGGTAGCAGTATCCCGCCTCGACGCCCATCTCCGCCTCGTAGTCCGCCTGCGGAATCTGCTTGTTGCAGTTCAACGCCATCAACGCGGAGTGGCCGATCGCCACCGCGTCCGCGCCGAGCGCAAGCGCCTTGGCGACATCGCCGCCGTTGCGGATGCCGCCCGCGTACACCAGCGAGATCTCGCCGCTCTTGCCCACGTCGTCGAGCGCCTTGCGCGCCTGCCGGATCGCGGCGATCCCCGGCACCCCGGTCTCCTCCGAGGCCAGATGGGGTCCCGCCCCGGTGCCCCCTTCCATGCCGTCCATGTAGATGCAGTCGGGGTCCGTCTTCGCCGCCATGCGCACGTCGTCGTAGACGCGGGCCGCACCCAGCTTGAGCTGAATCGGGATCTCCCAGTTCGTCGCCTCGCGCACCTCCTGCACCTTGAGCGCGAGGTCGTCGGGACCGAGCCAGTCGGGATGGCGCGCCGGCGAACGCTGGTCGATGCCCGCCGGCAGGGAGCGCATCTCCGCAACCTGGTCGGTGACCTTCTGCCCCATCAGGTGGCCGCCGAGCCCCACCTTGCAGCCCTGGCCGATGAAGAACTCGCACCCGTCGGCGAGACGCAGGTGGTGCGGGTTGAAGCCGTAACGGGACTGGATGCACTGGTAGAACCACTTCGAGGAGTAGCGGCGCTCGTCGGGAATCATGCCGCCCTCGCCCGAGCAGGTCGCGGTGCCCGCCATCGTCGCGCCGCGCGCGAGCGCGGTCTTCGCCTCGTAGCTCAGCGCCCCGAAGCTCATGCCGGTGATGTAGATCGGGATGTCGAGCTCCAGCGGGCGCTTGGCGCGCGGCCCGAGCACGGTCTTCGTCAGGCACTTCTCGCGGTATCCCTCGATGACGAAGCGGGTCAGGGTGCCAGGCAGAAAGGTGAGATCGTCCCAGGAGGGGATCTTCTTGAACATCGAGAAGCCACGCATCCGGTAGCGGCCGAGCTCGGACTTGATGTGGATGTCGTCGATGACCTGGGGGGTGAACAGAGAGCTGTTGCCCAGGTGGTGGACATTGCGTCTGCGTGTGGCGCCCGCGGCCGGTGGGTTTTCGCTCATCTCGCGTTCCGCTCCTGAATCATGGGGTGGAGTGCCGGCCTCAGAGCACCAGCTTCTTCTCGGTCGGCTCGAGGTTGTCGTAGTTCCACAGCTTCTTGCCGGCGACGATCTTCGTCATGTTCCCGGCGCCCCGAGGCGCCTCGAGTCCGTAGAGGCCAAGCTTGCGCTCGAGCCACTGGACGTCGAGCTCGTTCATCTCCGCCTCGACCGCGTCGACGCCGAGGCCGGCGACCTTGCCTCCCACGTAGATGGTGCCGTCGTACATGGAGTCGCCGAGGTTCACGCCCGCGTCACCGAGGATCACCATGCGCCCGCGCTGCATCATGAAGCCGCTGAACGCGCCGGTGCGTCCCCCCACGATGATCGTTCCGCCCTTCATGTCGATGCCGGTACGCGAGCCCACATCGCCCTTGCACACGAGATCGCCGCCGCGCAGCGCCGCGCCGAACACCGAGCCGGCGTTCTTCTCGATGACCACAGTGCCCGCCATCATGTTCTCGGCGCAGGACCAGCCCACGCGTCCCGAGATGCGCACGTTCGGCCCGTCGATGAGACCGCAGCCGAAGTAGCCGAGGCTGCCCTCGAAGTAGAGCTGCAGGCGGTTGAGGATCCCGACCCCCAGAGAGTGCTTGGCGCCGGGGTTCCTGACCACGATGGTGCCGTAGCCCTGCTCCATCAGCTCGCGCAGCCGACGGTTCACCGAGCTCGAATCGAGATCGCCCGCATCCAGCTCGGTGCGCCGGTTGAAGTCGACGTCGAAGGCTTCCGGATAGGTGAAGTTCTCCGCCTCCTCGGCCGAGAAGTACGTCTGTTGAGTGCGTCCCGCAAGCTGTTCGGTATGCATCCCCATCTCGAAGGACGCGCTCTCCCGGTCTAGCTTTGCCATACGCGGACCTCCCCTTCGTATGGGTCGTAGGTGTCGATCTCCTCCGGGAAGATGGCTCGGATCGCCACCTCCTCGGAGGCGAGCGCGACGAAATCGTCGCCTTCGTAGAGCACCATCGGCTTGGCCGCCATCACGTCCTTGGCCATCCCGAGGCGATCGCCGGTCGCGACCACGTAGGTGAACACGCCGTCGAGCTCGTCGATGGAGCGCCACATGGCGCCCTCGAGCTCCTCGCCCCGGTCGATCGCATCGGCGAGATACACCGCGATCAGCTCCGAGTCGCAGTTCGACATGAAGCGATGCCCGCGACGTTCCATCTCGCGGCGCATCCCCCAGTAGTTGGTGAGCTGGCCGTTGTGCACCACCGCCACGTCGTTGAAGGGGTACGCCCAGTAGGGATGGGCGGAACGGATGTCCACGTCGGATTCCGTCGCCATGCGGGTGTGGCCGATCGCGTGGGTTCCCTCGAAACCGGCCAGGTCGTACTGGTTGGACACCCGGGTGGCGTCGCCGAGATCCTTGACGAGTTCGAGAGCGTGGCCGAGCGAGATGATCTCCACGCCATCGATGTCCTCCACGTAGTCGGTCGCCCGGCGCAGGTCGCCGTCGAACGCGAACACGTAGCGGTAGGCGTACTCCGTGACCTGTTCCTCGCTCGCGACATCGAAGCCGAGCTCGGCGAGCCGGGCATCGACCGCGGACTTGCGCGACTTCATCTGATCGTGGATGCGGAAGCCCTTCTTCACGTCCTCCTGTTCCGCCACCTTGAAACGCATCACGTACTGGTCCTTCAGGCCCTCGCCGTAGAGCGCGAATCCGGTGGAGTCCGGACCACGATGCTTGATGCTCTGCAGCATCGCGGTCATCTCGCTGCCGATGTCCGAGCTCCCGCCGCGGTGAATGAGGCCGGCGATTCCACACATGTTCAGGTACTCCTCAAATACTCGCGTGCCGCCACGGGGTCAGGGCAGGCAGTCGATGTAGGTCTCGATGTCCCACTGGGTCACTGTGGACATGAACTTTGCCCACTCGTCGTCCTTGTAGTGGAAGAAGACCCGGGCCATCTCGTCGGGCAGACCGGAAAGCACGACATCGTCCTGGCGCAGCGCCTCAAGCGACTCGCCGAGGGACATCGGAAGCTTCGTGACCTCCTTGCCCGCCTCCATCGCCTCGTAGATGTTCCGGTTCTCCGGCTTGCCCGGATCGAGGTCGTTGGAGATACCGTCGTCGAAGGACTTGAGCAGACCGGCGCAGAGCAGGTAGGGGTTGACGGCCGAATCCACCGCCCGGTACTCGAAGCGCCCCGGCGCGGAGATGCGCAGCGCGGTGGTGCGGTTCTGGTAGCCCCAGTCCTTGTAGACCGGCGCCCAGAAGCCGGTGTCCCAGAGCCGCCGATAGGAGTTGACGGTGGAGCAGCCGAGCGCGGTCAGCGCGTCGAGGTGCTTCATCACGCCGGCCACGCACTGCAGGCCCACGCGCCCCGGTATCTGCGGGTCGTCACCCTCGGGCATGAAGTGGTTCGTGCCTCCGTCGAGATAGGTGTAGACGCCGTCGTGGCCGTTCAGCGTATCGTTGCCGAGCGCGTTGATGCCCTCCCGCCCTCCGGTCCACAGCGACATGTTGGTGTGGCACCCGTTGGCGGACACCCCCATGAAGGGTTTGGACATGAAGCACGCGATGAGATTGTTCTCGCGCGCGACCTGCGCGCAGATCTGGCGGTAGGTGCTCAGGCGGTCGCAGGTGCGAAGCGCATCGTCGAACTGCCAGTTGAGCTCGAGCTGTCCCGGGGCGTCCTCGTGATCGCCCTGAATCATGTCGAGGCCCATGAAGCGCGAGTACTCGATGACTTGCATGAACACCGGTCGCAACGACTCGAACTGATCGATGTGGTAGCAGAAGGGCTTGGAGAACCCGCCGTCCGGCATCCCGTCCTCGCCGCGCTTGAGCCACATCATCTCGGGCTCCATGCCGTGGCGCAGGTGCAGACCGCCGTGTTTTTGCTGGAACTCGTCGTGAATCCGGCGCAGGTTGCCGCGGCAGTCCGAGGTCAACGGCTCCCCCGGACCGTCCACCTCCTCGCGGTTGCGGAAACAGGTGCAGAACACCCGCGCCACCCGCTTGTCCCATGGCAACTGGCAGAAGGTATCCGGGTCCGGGATGCCGACGAGCTCCTTGGCCTCGGGTCCGTACCCGATGTAGTCGCCATACCGGTCGATGAACAGATTCGCGGTGGAGCCGTACACGAGCTGAAAACCCCGCTCCGCGGTGCGTTCCCAGTGGTCGGCGGGGATGCCCTTGCCGACCACACGCCCGGTCACGGAGATGAACTGGTAGTAGATGTACGTGATGCCGAGCGCATTGATCTTGCTGCGGACCTCGCGAACCTGTTCCGCCCTTCCCGGCTGGTTCACATACTCCTCGACCGCCATCGAAGGACGTGGGGCGGCGGCGCGCCCGCGCCCGGTTTTCTTCTTCGCGGCCCTCTTCTTCGCAGCCATCTTGATTCTCCCTTGTGATGTCGAGCCCGTTGACCCCGATGTCTCACCGATTCACGCAAGCCAACGCGCATCCGCCGGCATGGACGGCGCCGAACGCGGGTCGGTGCGCGGAACCGTACGGTTCAAGTACGCCGGTGCACCCTGCCTCGCGAACACCCCTGCCCCCGCCAACATCTTCGCGCCCTCGCTTCGTGAAACGGTCAAACACCGCGGCCTGGCCCTGGCGGTCCGCCCATCGGCGGACGATCTGCGCCCATTCTGCCCCCGAACGACCGCTTTGCGCACCTGCCGGAAACGCAACGGACGTTCGCGTCGCCGTCTTGTGGTTGATCCAATATTGATCCAATAGAGGTGATCCGGTTCGTTTTCTTCAAGACCCCAGTACTGATCCTTGATCTGATTTATGCTGTGAATTCCAGATAGAATCACGGCACGGCGGAAGCCACGGTAACGAAAAATGTGATCCAGTTTCAACCGCATCACGACGTTCCACAATACCAATCATGAACCATAGGACGTGAGTCCGATCAAGCAAACGCCAAGACCCCTTCCGAATCGCGGGGGCGCCGCGCGGAGCGCGTCGGGGACCGGCGCGCGCACCGCGAGTTCCGCCCGGATCGCTTCGCAACTGCGCCGCGCCATCCTGGAAGGCGAGTACGCCTACGGCGAACGCCTGCCGCCTGAGCGCGAACTGAGCGCCGAGTTCAACGCCGCGCGCGGCACGGTGCGCGTCGCCCTCGATCAGCTCGCCTCGCTCGACTTCATCGTGCGCCGGGTGGGCAGCGGCACATTCGTACGCTATCGGGGACACGCCGGCCAGGAGGACGTGGCGGTGCTGACCTCCCCGCTGGAACTCATCGACGTGCGCCTGGCGATCGAGCCGCCGATGGTCCGACTCGCGGTCCTGCACGCCAATGCGCGTGACCTCGAACGCATGGCGGAGGCGCTCGCGCGGGTGGAAGCGCGGGCCCACGATCCGAGGGCCTTCTCGCACGGTGACGAGGAGTTCCATCTCAGCATCGCCGCGAGCACCCACAACCCCTTGCTCATGTGGCTCTACCGGCAGCTCAACGACGTGCGCGCGCACGCCCAGTGGAGCGCCCGGCGCGACACCATCCTCAGCCCGGAGCGCATGGCGCAATACAACCGCCAGCACCGGGAGCTCTACTCGCGCATCGCGAGTCGCGACACCGACGGCGCGGCGCGCGTCATCTCGCTGCACCTGGAAAAGGCCCGCTCGGACCTGATGGGGACCTGAGCCGCGCCCTCGATCGGAGTGTCTTGCCGACACTCGTCTCGAGGGCGCTTCGGACGCCTGCTCAGAGCCGGATCGGCAGAGCCTCCACCGGCTTGCCGGTCAGGACGAAGAGCGCATTCGCCATCGCCGGAGCCAGCGGCGGCAAGCCCGGCTCGCCGACACCGGTCGGCGGATCTTCCGACGGCACGATATGCACATCGACCGGCGGCATGTTTGGCATCCGCGGCATGACGAAGCGGTCGAAATTGCTCTGCTCGACCTCGCCGTCGCGCAATGTGATCTCCGAGCCACCGAGCGTCGTGCCGATCGCCATCAGCACCGCACCCTCGATCTGGGCTTCGACCGAGCGGGGATTCACCGCGAGATTGCAGTGGATCGCGCTGGTCACCCGATGCAGTTTCGGCGCACCGTCCTCGATCGACAGCTCCACGACGTGCGCGACGACCGATCGGAACGATTCGTGCACCGCGGTCCCGAAGGCGCGCCCGGCCGGGAGCGTCTTCACGCCGTAGCCGGATTTGCGAACCGCGAGATCGAGCGCCGCCAGATGCCGAGGATGCTCTCTCAGCAGGTCGCGGCGCAGGTCCACCGGGTCGCGACCCGCCTCGCGGGCGATCCGGTCGATGAGGGTCTCCATCACGAAGGCGGAGTGGGTATGCCCGACGGAGCGCCACCACAGGATCGGCACCGATACCGCGGGGTGGTGTACGGAGACCGCAATCGGCAGGTCGTACGCCGTGTCGGCGACGCCTTCGACCGCGGTCGCGTCCACCCCGTCCTTGATCAGGAAGGGCTCGAACGCGGTTCCCTTGAGGATCGAAGGGCTGACGATGGTGTGTTTCCACCCCGCGACCCGACCGTCCTCCGCGAGGCCGATCTCTGCCCGGTGCATCGCCAGCGGGCGATAGTACCCGCCCCGGATATCGTCCTCGCGGGTCCAGATCACCTTGAGTGGGGCGTTCTGGCCGTCGGCAAGCCACGCCTTCATCACCCGCGCCGCGTCGGCCAGGTAATCGGCGGTCGGAGTGGCGCGGCGGCCGAAGCCTCCGCCCGCGAACATGGTGTGAATGTGGACTTGCGGCGCTTCCAGGTTCAGGACGGACGCAACCGTCGCCTGGTCGATGGTCTGGAACTGGGTACCGGTCCAGATATCGCAACGCCGACCGTCGCCGGTCCCGGACACCTCGATCACCGCGTTCAGCGGCTCCATCGGCGCGTGAGCGAGGAAGGGAAAACGGAAGTCCGCCGTGATCGTCTTCTTCGCGCCGTCCATGCCGGAGAGGTCGCCGGCGCGGGCGGGCAGGCCCTCGCGGTCGAGCAGCGCCCCGAACTGGGCGTCGAGCTTGCCGCTGTCGGGCAGATCGGCGGGCGCCTTCCACTGGATTTCAAGGTTTTCCCGGCCCATGCGGGCGGGCCAGAATCCATCGGCCACCACCGCGACGCCCGTGGCGCCCCGATCCAGATCGACCTGCATCACGCGCTCGACACCTTTGACCGCGCGCGCCTGGGCGGCGTCGAAGCTGGCGACGGTACCGCCGAAATGCGGTGGACGGGCGATCAGCACGGTCTTCATCCCCGGCCGGCTCATGTCCATGCCGAACATCTGCCCGCCGGTGGACTTGTCACGCGCGTCAAGCCGGTTGACCGGCTTGCCGATCAGACGGAACTCGCTGCTCTTCTTCAGGGTGACCGAGGCGGGCATCGGCTCGGCCATCGCGGCCTCGCTCATCTCGCCGTAGCCCGCGCTTCGGCCGTCCGCGGCGATGAGCTGTCCGGCGCGGGTCCGCACGGTCGCGGCATCGACATTCCACTTGCGGGCGGCGGCCTCGACGAGCATCGCGCGCGCCCGTGCGCCGAGCTCCCGGTACTGGGTGAAGCTGTTCTGGATGGAGTTGGAGCCGCCCGTCATCTGAATGCCGAAGGCCGGATCCTTGTACGCCTCGCCCGCCGGCGCGAGCTCCGCGCGAACGCTGTTCCAGTCGGCGTCGAGCTCGTCGGCCAGAACCCGGGCCAGTCCGGTGTGGGTACCCTGTCCGAACTCCAGGCGGTTGATCTGGATGGTGACGAGGCCGTCGGGGTCGATGCGCACGAAGGCGTTGGGCTGCTGGGCCGGTTTCAGATCGCCGGCGGCATCGCTCGAATTCTCGGCTCCGGCCGTGCCCGCGGAAACCAGCCCGATCGCGAGACCGGACGCGCCGGTCACCTTGATGAAGCGGCGCCGGCTCATCCGCGTTCCTGCGCCAGCGCGCCAGGCGGGCCCGATCCGGTCCATGAGGGAGGGATAGGTCATGATGCGCGTCCTCTGGTTCAGGTTGAGCTCAGGTTGTCCGCGGCCACCTTGATGGCCGCCCGGATGCGTCCGTAGGTGCCGCATCGGCAGATGTTGCCGGCCATCGCGCTGTCGATGTCGGCGTCGCCGGGAGCGGCGTTGTCGCGCAACAGAGCCACCGCGCTCATCACCTGTCCACTCTGGCAATAGCCGCACTGCGGCACGTCCTTCTCGACCCATGCCTCCTGGACCGCGCGACCGATGCTGTCGCCGCCGATCTGCTCGATGGTGACCACGGAGGCGCCTTCGACACTCGCCACCGGAATCACGCAACTGCGCACCGGCCGGCCATTCAGGTGAACCGTGCACGCACCGCACTGGGCGAGGCCGCAGCCGTACTTCGTCCCCGTCAGATTCAGCGAGTCGCGCAGTACCCAGAGCAACGGCGTCGATGCGTCGACATCCACGGTCACGCTCCGGCCGTTGACGTTGAAGCTTGCCATTTCTGTTTTCTCCCCTCCAATGTCGCGAGAAGCGCCGCTTGCGTATCACCGCACCCCTGCGGATAACTGTCTAGCGCGTCCGGCGGACCCGGGAGTCCCGAAAGCCCTCCGAACGCGGAATTCGACCCTCGGAATAGCGACCTTCCCGCTCGTTGTCCAACCCACGCCCGATCCGGTCGGGTGCCGGACCCGGCAACATGCGGAGCCTGCGAGCGTGATCCGCGATCACCGCTGATTTCACTCGATCACCTCGCAAGCACGCGAAAATCATCGTAGTCCCCCGTCCGCTCGGGGTCCATACGAGTTGCGACACCGCGACCATTCCCCCTGTCGCGCATCCCGGCCAGTCGTTGCGGCGCGAGCACGGCGGGTGCGCCGGCCTCCCCGGGTGAACCGGAGGCGCATGCCGGCATGCACCTGGTTGCGAGTACGGCGCCGGCTCCCCGGTGCCCGTGCAATTACGCGGACCAAGTGAGAACATCCCCTGCACCCGGCGGAGCCGGCGGCCACTACCGGAGCGTGCGCGATGAGCCCACCGAGCCCCCGAGTGCTGGAGCCCGGACTGCGACGGCTGCCCCCCGGAACCGAGCGCTACGTGGTCCGTGGCGGCGGCGCCACCGTCGTGGCGCTTCGCGCCGGAGACCGCCTCGAAATCATCGACCCCGAGGGAAGGCAGAGCGCGGAGCTGGTGGCCTTCGGCGGCGAGGGCAGCGCGGATGTCGGCATCCTCGGCCGGCGTGCGAACGGCGACGCGCGGGCGCTCACCGCCCTGTTCGAGAGCCAGGACGAGGACGCGCGGCGGGTCGCGGCCAGTCTTCGCAGACAAGGCCTCACGCCCACGGGAGCGAGAGCCGCCCACCTCTTCGCCCCCGACTCCGCCCCCGGGGAGCGCGAGACCGTGACCGCGGAGCGCGACGGTGTGCTCTTCCTCGCCGCGCCGGGCGCCCCGATGCGAGTCGACGCCCAGGACCCTCCCACCGACCTCACGCTCTTCCTGCACCGCGCGGCGCCGCCACGAGAGGATGAGGCGCCGCCGCTGCCCGAGCCCCTCGCCGCGCTGTGCACGGAAGTGCACATCGAGGCGGGCACCGCGCGCGCCTACGAGGTGAAGGCGGGCGAGTTCATCCAGATAATCGACGTGGAAGGCCGTGAGTGCTCCGACTTCCAGGCCTTCGCGGTGGCCCCGTTGGAGCGCGGCGTGGAGCGCGGCATCGACGCCACCGTCACCCGCACCCTGATGGGCGCCGCCTACCCGGGGCCGGGCCTGCTCTCGAAATACTACGACGCGGACATGCAGCCGCTGGTCGAAGTGGTGCGGGACACGGTGGGGCGTCACGACACCTTCGGGATCGCGTGCAGCGCGAAGTACTACGAAGACCTCGGCTATCCCGGCCACGTGAACTGCTCGGACAACTTCAACCGCGAACTCGGCCCCTACGGGGTGGGCGCGCGGCGGGGCTGGATGGCCGCCAACTTCTTCTACAACACCAATTTCGACGACGACAACCAGCTCTATCTGGACGAGCCCTGGTCGCGCCCCGGCGACTACATCCTGCTCCGGGCTCTGAGCGATCTGGTCTGCGTCTCCTCGGCCTGTCCCGACGATATCGACGCCGCGAACGCCTGGAACCCGACCGACATCCACGTGCGGGTCTACCCGGAGAAGAACACCTTCAGCAAGGCGACTGCATTCAGAATGAGCACCGATGCCGAGCCCCGACTGACCCGCGAGACGGGTTTTCACGAGCGCACTTCGGCGCTCACCCGCAACTTCGTCGAATACCGCGGTTTCTGGCTTCCGAGCCACTTCAACAACCACGGCGCGATCCGGGAGTACTGGGCCTGCCGGGAGCGGGCGGTGATGATGGACCTCTCGGCGCTGCGCAAGTTCGAGGTCCTCGGACCCGACGCCGAAGCGCTCCTGCAGGCCACCTTCACCCGCAACGTGCGGCGCATCGCGGTCGGACAGGTCTCCTACGGGGCGCTGTGTTACGAAAGCGGCGGGATGATCGATGACGCGACCGTCTTTCGCCTCGGCGCCGACAACTTCCGCTTCGTGGGCGGCGACGACTACTGCGGCATCTGGCTGCGCGAACAGGCGAAGCGTCTGGGTCTGCGGGTGTGGGTGAAGTCGTCGACGGACCAGCTTCACAACCTCTCGGTGCAGGGCCCCCAGAGCCGTCGCATCCTCTCCGAGGTGGTCTGGACCCCGCCCGCGCAGGCCTCCATCGAGGAGCTCGGGTGGTTTCGCTTTTCCATCGGGCGGATCGGCGGCTTCGACGGAGTGCCCCTCATCGTCTCGCGGACCGGCTACACCGGCGAGCTCGGCTACGAGCTGTGGTGCCACCCGGGCGACGCGCCCGCGCTGTGGGATGCGGTTCGGGAGGCGGGCGAGCCCCACGGGCTCTGTCCCATGGGCCTCGATGCCCTGGACATGCTGCGCATCGAGGCGGGCCTCATCTTCGGGGGCTACGAGTTCACCGACCAGATCGATCCCTTCGAGGCGGGAATCGGCTTTGCGGTCGCGCTCGAGTCGAACAACGAGGACTTCGTCGGCCGGGCCGCGCTCACCCGGCGCAAGGCCGCCCCCCAGCGCAGGCTCGTCGGCCTGGAGCTCGCGGGTGAGGAGGTCGCCGCGCACGGCGATTGCGTGCACGTGGGGCGTGCCCAGATCGGCGAGGTCACGAGCGGCACGCGCTCGCCCCTCCTCGGCAAGAGCATCGCACTCGCCCGCCTCGTGGTCGAGTACACCGAACCCGGCACCGAGGTCGAGGTCGGCAAGATGGACGGCCACCAGAAACGCATTCCCGCCCGGGTCGTGCCATTCCCCTTCTACGATCCGAAGAAGACGCGGGTTCGGGCCTGAGCGGCGCGCCGGGCGGATCATCCGCCCGCGCGTGACATCGACCGCGGCGAAGCGCCGCGCCTTCGCGGGGGTCACCGGCAGGCAGTGAGCCGGCACTCTTCCCTCTCCCCGCGCCCTCTGCGAACCCTTACACTTGCTCTTTCAAGCGTCTGCTGCGAGGAACCGAGCAATGGCCGAAGCCAAACCGATCGCCGAGTTCGACCCCGAACTCTGGGCGGCGATAGAGGCGGAAGGACGACGCCAGGAAGAGCACATCGAGCTCATAGCGTCCGAGAACTTCACGAGTCGCGGCGTGATGGAGTTGCAGGGCTCGAAGCTCACCAACAAGTACGCGGAAGGCTACCCCGGCCGGCGCTACTACGGAGGCTGCGAGCACGTAGACGTCGCCGAGCGGCTCGCGATTGATCGGGCCAAGGCGCTCTTCGGAGCGGACTTCGTGAACGTGCAGCCCCACTCGGGCTCCCAGGCCAATGCCGCGGTGTACATGGCCCTGGTGGATCCGGGAGACACCGTGCTCGGCATGAGTCTCGCGGACGGCGGGCACCTGACCCACGGCGCCAAGCCGAACTTCTCGGGAAAGCTCTACCACTCGGTGCAGTACGGCATCGATGCGGAGCGCGGCGAGATCGACTTCGACGAGGTCGCGGCGCTCGCGCGCGAGCACCGACCCAAGCTCATCGTCGCGGGATTTTCCGCCTATTCGCGCTACATCGAGTGGGAGCGCTTCCGCGACATCGCCGACGAAGTCGGAGCCTGGCTCTTCGTCGACATGGCGCACGTCGCGGGCCTGGTGGCGGTGGGGCTCTATCCGAATCCGGTTCCGATCGCCGACGTGGTCACCACCACCACCCACAAGACCCTGCGCGGACCGCGCGGCGGGATGATCCTGGCCCGCGCCAACCCGGATCTCGAGAAGCGCTTCAATTCCCTGGTATTTCCCGGTACCCAGGGCGGACCGCTCATGCACGTCATCGCGGCCAAGGCGCTCGCCCTCAAGGAGGCGATGCAACCGGAGTTCCGGGCCTACCAGGAGCAGGTGGTCGCGAACGCCCGGGCGATGGTCGAGGTGCTCGCATCGCGCGGCTATCCGGTGGTCTCCCGGGGCACCGACAACCACCTCTTCCTCGTCGACCTGCGTGACAAGGGAATCACCGGCAAGGCGGCGGACGCCGCCCTCGGCCGCGCCCACATCACCGTCAACAAGAACGCGGTGCCCAACGATCCGCAGTCGCCCTTCGTGACCAGCGGCGTGCGGATGGGCACCGCCGCGATCACCACGCGCGGCTTCGGCGAAGCCCAGGCGCGGCAGGTCGCGACGTGGATCTGCGATGTGCTCGACAACATCGACGACGAGCTTCGCATCGCGCGGGTGCGTCAGGAAGTGCACGATCTGTGCATGCGCTTTCCGGTCTACGCGAACGCGGGGGGCGGGGCCGAGGCGCCGGCCGGCGAGAGCGCGAGGGCCTGAGGTTGGCGGCAATACTGCGCCGATGCACGAAGCGAACGCGCACCGGCGTCATGGGAAGGTACGCCGAGCGCCTCGACTCGCGTTCGGCACCATCCCCGCTGGCGGTGGCGCGTCCGCGGCCGTGAATCGGTGACGGACCGCAACCGGGCCCACAAAGGCGACGAATGGACGCGAGCATGACCGGGCGCGAGGCGAGTCCAGGCGCGCCCGACTCCCTGACTATCCTCCAGCTCTCGGACCTGCACATCTTCGCCGGTCCCGCGGAGAGACTCGCCAACGTCCCGACGAACCGGACATTCGCCGAGGTGCTCGCCCACATCGACGCCCACGAGCCCTTCGACCGCCTGGTGCTGACCGGCGACCTCGCGCAGGACGAGGCGCTTCCCACCTACGAGAAGCTGCGCGAAATGCTCGGTCCCCGGATGGAGCGGACCTGGCTCGTTCCGGGCAACCACGACGATCGCGAATACGTCCGCCGTGTCTTCGCCGACCGTGCTCCGGCCGCCGGTCCGCTCACTTTCGCGTTCGATGCCGGCCAATGGCGCGTACTCGGTCTCGACACCCACGTGCCCGGGCAGGTGAGCGGCCGCCTCGACCCGGAACAGCTTGACTGGCTCGACGCGGAGCTCGCGGCCGATCCCGCCCGGCCCTGTCTCGTCTTCTGCCACCATCCTCCCGTTCCCTGCGGCGTCAACTGGCTCGACCGCCTCTCGCTCGAAGAACCGTACTCGCTCCTCGCCCGGATGCGGGACAACGACCATTTCCGCGCGCTCGCCTGCGGACACGTGCACCGGGAGTCGCAGTGCGAGGTCGGCGGGACGCGCGTCTACACCACCCCCTCCACCGCGTTCCAGTTCGGCGAAGCGCGCGATACCCGCTACGACATGCGCCCGCCCGGATATCGCCGATTCGTCCTGCGAGGCGACGAGTTCACGAGCGAAGTGGTCAGGCTCCCGGAACTGCGCTTTCCCCCCAGCCGGGAGTGAGGCACGCCGTTTCCTTGCCACATGTGAGGCAAGACACTTCGTTTTCCGCGCGGACCGGGCAGCGCAATTCCGTCTGCGCGGAGAAAGCCACTGAATCGAGCCAGGATCGGGAAGGCCGGTTGCGGCCGGATAGCCGACCTTCCCGCGGGCGACGCCATCGCTTCTTGCGCGGCAACCCCGACGATCGCCCCACATAGCGACCTGGCAACCCTGGAGGAACGTCGATGGCGCATGCGAAGTTGATCAAAGGCCGCTGGGTGCTGACCGGCGAAGAGGTGATCGCCGATGCCGCGCTCGCGATCGAAGGCGAGCGCATCGTCGAGGTGGGCCCCGCCGCGGACCTCTCGCGCCGCTACGAGGGGGCGGAAGTCATCGGTTCGAAACGGTGCGCGGTGCTCCCGGGCTTCGTCAACGCGCACCATCACAGCCACGGCGTATCCACTTTCCAGCACGGCTATTCCGATGCCTTGCTGGAGTCCTGGATCCTGGGCTTCGCGGGCCTTCGCAAGGGCTCGGTCTACGAGGAGACGCTTCTCAGCGCCGCCGATCAGTTGCGAAGCGGCGTCACCAGCCTCGTCGACGTGCACAGCGCCGGCGGCAGTGCGCACGAGTACGCGGCTAGCGTCGACGCGGGTCTGAAGGCCTACGAGGAGGCCGGCATCAGGGTGGCCTTCGCGAGCGGGACGGCGACGCAAAGCCGCCTCGTGCACGGCGCCGGCCAGGACGAAGCGTTCATCGCACAACTCCCCGCCGAATTGCGTGACGGCGCCCGGACTCTGCTCCCCGGTCCGGACCGCGTGAGCGGCGAGGACTACCTGGAGATCGTGGCCGCACGTGTCGCCGAGTTCGCCCACCATCCCCGCATCGACGTGTGGTTCGCCCCACCCGGTCCCCAGTGGGTGTCCGACGACCTCATGCGGCGAATCGCGGAGCGGGCCGCCGCGCTCGATACCCACATCCAGACCCATTGCAACGAATCCTTCTACGAGAAGCTCCACGGCGACCGCTTCTACGGGCGGCCCACCGTCCTCCACCTTGAGGGGATGGGGGTACTGAGCGAGCGTTTCTCCATCGCCCACGGCGTGTGGTTGACGCGGAGCGAGATCGACGCGCTGGCGCGAAGCGGAGCCGCGGTGAGCCACAACCCGAGTTCCAATTTGCGCCTGCGTGCGGGGATTGCGCCGCTCAACGCCCTGCTGGAAGGCGGCGTCACCACCGCCCTTGGAATGGACGGCACCACGATCAACGAAGACGAGGACATGTTCAGTGAGCTCCGCCTCGCTCTCCGGCTCAACCGGGTGCCTCACTACGGCGAGTCGGTCCCGAGCACCCAGCAACTCTTCGACCTCGCCACCGCGGGCGGAGCCCGGCTGATGGGAAAGGAAGACGAGATCGGCCGCCTGCGTCCCGGCTATCGCGCCGACCTGATGGTCATCGACCTCGAACGCCTGACGTGGCCCTGGATCGCACCGGAGGTCGACCCCGTGGAGCTGATCCTGCTGCGCGCGCGCAAGGACGACGTGCGATGCGTCCTGGTCGACGGAGAAGTGGTCATGCGCGACGGTGAGGCAACCCGCTTCGACGAGGGCGCGGCGGCCGACGCCCTCGCCGCGCATCTCGACGCGCAGCCCCTGCCCCGCGAACACGCCGACATCGCAGCCTGCCTGCGGCCGCACCTGGAGGCGTGGTATCGGAGCTGGGAGTCGCCGGCGCTCACGCCCTACACCACGTACAACGCAGGTTAGGCCCGTGGTGGAAACCGGATTGCCGCCTGGGAGCCCGCGGCTCGCCCTAACCCTTTCGAATCGTGGCGCCGCGAGTCTCGTCGAAGCCCCTGGCCGCGATACGTAACCGATCACGAGAACCAGGGCGCGCACTCTGTCTCGCGGCGTTGCGCCGATTGCGTCGCCGCGATGCCCCGGCAACCGACTCCGAGCGCGGATCCCGGCACGCCTGTATAAAATGAGGAAGAGCCAGAGAGCTTCTTTCGGGCCGGCAGGCGCGACGTCGGCACTCCCTTGCGGAACCAGCGAAATGGCCGAGAAGTGGCAGTACCAGATTCGCCTCGAGCTTGGCGGCACGGCCGCCGGGGTGGCCCGCCACGCGCCGGCCGATCCAACCCTCGACCCCCTTTCCCGGGTGCTGCGCAGCCACGGGGCGACGCTTCATTGCCAGTTCGACGCCTTCGCGGCCTACGTCGCCGAGGCAGAGCGGGCGGGCACCGACAAGTTCCCCCTCTACGCGTGGACCCGGGCGACCATCGAGAATCCGGCGAAAGAGGCGAAGTACATCAAGTCCTTCGCACTGCACGTCGATGGCGAAGCGGTCTACGCTCGGGAGAAGGCCGATGCCCTGGAGGCGGAGCTCGCGCCCCTCGTCGGCGGTCCCCTCGTGACCGCGATGTCGAAGCACGACACCAACCCGGCGAACAACCCGCAGCCACCGAAGCGGTATCGCAGGTGAGACGAAGCCGGCACGCCCCCAACGGGTGGGGTTTCAACCCGGATGTTTCGCCTATTTCTCGACAGAAAACGCCAGTGTACTCGCGTCAGCGGACCGAACTGCGTCGCGCCACGTTGAACCTCATGTCGGCTGTGACTTCAGCGTCCTTCGGTCCGTGCGCCCCACCACCACGGCAACTTGTCGACCAAAACGGCCGATAATCGGCAAGACATCCGGGTTGGAGCTTGCTCCCATCCCGATTTTCCAAACCACGATCGAAGGAGGGATACATGCCCACCAAACCCCTCAGACTGCACGCTGGCGGCAGCCCGGCAACCGGAATGACCCAGTCCGACATGGTCGCCCCCGGTGACTTCACGACCGACGATCGCACGGAACTGATCTCCCACCACTACACGAGCGACGATCAGAGCATTCTGACCGGGGTCTGGGAGTGCGCGCCGTGCCGGGAGGTGATCGAGGCGTATCCCGTCCACGAGATGATGAGCGTCCTGGAAGGCTCGGTCACCGTCACCGACGCCGACGGAAACGCGGAGACCTTCGAGGCGGGAGACACCTTCTTCATCCCCAAGGGCACGCCGTGCACTTGGGAGATCACGAAGAAGCTGCGCAAGTTCTACATGATCGCCGACTCGTGATGGCGTAGCCGGCCGGTGTTCAGGGAGCGCGGTCCGCCGAGCGAGCGCGGAGGTTTCACCAACACTCGTCACGAGGGCGCAAAGATGAACTCGAACGGATTACAGAGGACGCCAGCGAGTCACAGGCCTCGATCCAGGATGTAGATTCAACGCGACATGTTGCCGAGCGCGATTGATCATGGGCACCGAGAAGATGACCAACGATGAGGCAGTGATCGGCGCGCTGATCGGGCGTTGCGCGGAAGTGGCCTCGCGCACCATTGGAGTTAGCGGGTGACGACATCCGGTTCGACTTACCCCGAACCCGGTCGTGTCGCGCACGTGCGGCAGCGCCGCTACCTGGTTGAACGTGTCACGTTTCCGCCGTCAACCGGCGAGGCGACGCTGGTCGATCTGTCCTGCCTTGACGACGACGCGCAGGGCGAGCCGCTCACCGTCCTTTGGGAGCATGAGCTGGATGCCCGGATACTTGAGGACGACGGCTGGTCGGCGGTCGCCGAAAAGGGCTTCGACGATCCCTCCTTGTTCGCCGCATATCTGCGAACGCTGTCGTGGAACTGCGTGACGGCGACCGATCCGAACCTCTTTCAGGCGCCCTTCCGCGCCGGCATTCGTGTCGACGCCTACCAGCTCGATCCTCTGCGCAAGGCGTTGCGGCTGCCGCGGGTGAACCTGTTCATCGCCGACGATGTCGGGCTCGGCAAGACCATCGAGGCAGGCCTCATCGCGCGCGAGCTGTTGCTTCGCCGCCGCATCGACCGGATCGTCGTCGCCTGCCCCCCCGCGATGCTCGATCAGTGGCAGGACGAGATGGAGGCACGATTTGGCCTAACGTTCATCGTTCTCGACAGGGTCTACTTGACCCGGATGCGCCGCGAGCGAGGATTTTCAGTCAACCCCTGGTCCACCCACTCCCGCTTTCTGATCTCGCACCGCCTCCTGATCGACGAGACTTACGCCTCGGGCCTGCGCGACTGGCTTGGAGAATTTGCACCGCAGACCCTCCTCATTCTCGACGAGGCGCATAACGCCGCGCCGGCGAGCGGCGCGCGCTACGCCATCGATTCTCAGATTACACGAGCGATTCGCGACATCGCGCCCCGCTTCGAGCACCGGCTTTTCCTCTCGGCCACACCGCACAACGGGCACTCGAACAGCTTTTCCGCCTTGCTTGAGATTCTCGATCCCCAACGATTCTGCCGCGGAGTCCGCGTTCTCAAGGGGCAGCTTGACGAGGTGCTCGTCCGGCGGCTCAAGTCTGACATCCGGGCGCTGGAAGGCGGTTTTCCAAAACGCACCGTGAAACCGGTCGAGATCAACGGACTGCCTCCGGACGCGCCCGAACTCGTCCTGCCAAGGCTGCTCGACGCCTACCGGCTTGAGCGGGAAAAGCGCCTTGAGAGCGAAACGCGATCAAGGCAAGCCGCTGGTGCCTTGGTGATCGGGGGCCTGCAAAAACGGCTGCTGTCTTCCATAGAGGCGTTTGCACGAACCCTCGCCGTACACAGGAAAAGCGTGCAACGTGCGATTGAGCGGACCTCGGAAACCGCAGTGTTTTCCGCTGAACAGCGGGCCGAGTTCGAACGCTTGACTCTCGGTGAGGACCTGGACCAGTCCGATGTCGGCATCGTAGATCATGAACCTGATTTCGATGCGGAAACCAATGACATGACGGATGCGGACCGCCCCGATCCTGCCGAACTCGAATACGCCGAACTGATGCAGGCGGCCACCGTGGCGTCAACGGACGGTGGACATGCGGAAACCGCTGCGGCGCTGCGGCGCGAGCTCGCCCTCGTTGACGAGATGCTCGAGATCGCCGAGGCCAACCGTCACGACGCCGACCCGCGCGTACGCCGCATCATCGAGTGGATCGACGCAAATCAGTGCCCGGTACTGTCCGCGACCGGCAAGGCGTCCCCTGAGTGGAATGAACGCCGGCTGCTCATCTTCACCGAGTACGAGGACACACGCCGGTGGCTCGAACGTTGCCTGAACGAAGCGCTCGCGCACTCCGACCGGGCCTCCGAGCGGATTGCAGCCTTCACGGGTATGACATCCCGACAAAGGCGTGAGGACATCAAACACGCCTTCAACGCCGAACCGGGCAACCACCCCTTGCGCATTCTCATCGCTACCGACGCGGCACGGGAGGGGCTGAATCTCCAGCGCCATTGTCACGATCTGTTTCATTTCGACTTGCCTTGGAATCCGAGCCGCCTCGATCAGCGTAACGGCCGCATCGACCGCAAACTGCAGCCGGCAGAGGAGGTGTTCTGCCGGTACTTCGTCTTTGTCCAACGCCCGGAGGATCGTGTCCTCAAGGTCCTGGTGACCAAGGTCGAACGTATCCGAGAGGAACTCGGCAGCGTTGCGAAGGTGCTCGAAGCCCGCGTCGCCCGCACCATCGGCAAGGAGGGAATGCGTCGGGATCGGATCAACGGACTGGCCGCTTCCATTCAGGACATGTCCGCAGGTGAGAGGCAACGGACAGTCGAAGAGGAACTTGAGGACGCGCGCCTGCGCCAGGACAAGCTGCGCGAGGAAGTGGACAGCCTGCGTTCGCGCCTCGAACGCTCGCGCACCCACATCGGTCTCACCGCACCGCAGTTCCGCCAAACTCTCTCGATGGGGCTCCGGCTCGTCGGCGCTCCCGCCATCTCGCCGCTCGACGAAGACGGGAACCAAACGCCAGATACGCCACCGGTCTTCGCCTTCCCAGCCGAAGGCAGCGCACTGACGAGCGATCCCGGCTGGACGCAGGCGCTTGATGCCTTGCGCGCGCGACGGAAGAGGGGCGAGAGCCTTGGGGAATGGCGCAGTCGCGCGTCGATCCGGCCCGTGGCGTTCGAGGACACCGGGCGTCTTGGCGAAAATGCCGTGCACCTGCATCTCGAACACCGCGTGGCGCGGCGTCTGCTTGGCCGCTTCACCGCGCAGGGTCTCGTCCACCACGACCTGTCCAAGGCCTGCCTCACCGTCGCCCCTGACGCCATCCCGCGAGTCGTGCTGCTCGGGCGACTTGCGGTCTACGGTCCGCGGGCGGCGCGTCTCCACGAGGAGATCGTGCCGGTCACCGCCCGCTGGATCGATCCCGATCGACGACAGGGCGCTCTCGCGCCTTACGGCCGCACCGCCGAGCAGACAGCCCTGGCGTCCCTGCAGACGGCGCTCGACGAAGCAGGACGGCACACGGTCCCCGACGCCGTCCAGGCCCGTCTCGCAGCGTCCGCGCAAGACGATATCGCCGATCTGCTGCCGCATCTGGAACGCCGCGCCACGGAGTTCGCGGAACTCGCCAAGAGGCGCCTTGCCGAACGCTCGGACAGCGAAAAGCGCAGCATGGTCGAACTGCTCGAACGCCAGCGAAAGCGGATCGCCGACGCGGCGGGCAGGGACGACTTGCAGATGACCTTCGAGTTCGACGAGGCCGAACGACGCCAGCGTGAGGCCGACCGCCGCGCCTGGACGCGCCGCCTTCAAGACATCGAAAACGAACTCAAGACCGAACCGGCCCGAATCGCCGACGGCTACAGCGTGCGCGCCATACGGGTCGAACCGCTCGGCCTAGTCTACCTCTGGCCTCGGACGGGGTAAGCGATGGCGGATCGCGAGCGCCGCAACCTGATTTTCGCGCACCAGGAATGGCTGGGCTTCGTCCAGCCCGTGGGCCTCGTTGTCGCTCCGACCGTCATGGTCGACGCCCAGGTCGTTCCCGACCGCAACATATCCGCGCGACAACGGGAGTTTCGGGCGCTGTTCGACACCGATGGCAGTGCGCGAGAAGCCTCCGGCGTCGCGGACGAACGGGCGACATACCGCGTACCCGGCCGGCCGCAAGACCCGCGGAGCTCCATCCCGTACCGTGTCTTCCGGGATTGGCTCGGATGGGAAGACGGTGACCTCATGGACGCGGGACGTCACCGGGAAATGCTCGAAGTCTCCTTGCCGGAATTGCAGGCCGTGCTTGCGCCCACTTGGGCGGTGCCGGCTGACGAAGACTCAAGTGAAGATTGGACAATGCTCGTTCGCGTCGAGGACAGCGGCGCCGATCTGGACACCCCGCCCGACGATGGCTCTGGATGGAATGCGAGTCGCCACGCCCGCTTCGAACGGCTCCTCCGGGAAACTGGCGTTCCGACCGGTTTGCTCTGCACGGACGAACGGATTCGTCTGGTCTATGCGCCCAAGGGCGAGACGTCGGGACATGCGACTTTCGAGTTTGCGCAGATGGCACTGCCCGCCGGCCGTCCGATCCTCGCCGCTTTCGACATGCTCCTGTCGGAACAGGCTCTGTTCAGCGCTCCTTCCAATGCCCAGCTTCCGGCACTTCTGGCGAAGAGCCGTGAAGCCCAGGCCGAGGTTTCGACAAAACTCTCCCGCCAGGTACTGGCTGCACTCCACGAGTTGTTGCGCGGCTTCGTTGCAGCCGATGCGCGTGGAGCCGGGGCGGTCACAGCGCTGGCCCGGCGCGACCCCGATCATCTTTATGGCGGACTGATCACGACGCTGATGCGGCTGGTGTTCGTGTTCTACGCCGAGGACCGGGGACTCATGCCCGATCACCCGGTCTACCAGCAGCATTACTCCCTGGGAGGCCTGTTCGCGCGGTTGCGCGCCGACGCTGCAGCTTGGCCGGACACCATGGACCAGCGCTTCGGCGCGTGGGGCCAGTTGCTTTCGCTGTTTCGACTGGTTCACGGCGGCGGAGGTCATGGCGGTCTATCGTTCGTGGCTCGCAGGGGTTCCTTGTTCGACCCGGAGCGCTTCCCGTTCCTAGAAGGACGCGCAACGGGTGGCGGCGCGGCGATTCCGATGGTTCCCGATGCAACCGTCTGGAACGTGCTGCGTTTCCTCATGGTGCTGGACGGAGAACGTCTGTCCTACCGGACACTTGATGTCGAGCAGATCGGTTCAGTGTACGAGGCCGTCATGGGTTTCCGAGTCGAGTTGACCGCCGGGCGATCCGTCGCGGTGAGATCGCCAAAACGGACGGGTGCTGCCGTGATCGTGGACATCGACCACCTGCTCGAACTGGATGGTGGCAAGCGCGCGAAAGCGTTGCGGGATCGGACGGACCGGAAGCTGACGGGTACCGCCGCGAGCGCACTGCGGGCGGCCGAAACAACTGACGACATCCTGGCGGCTCTCGACCGCATCGTCGATCGCGATGCGACGCCAGACATGGTGGTAGCGGGAACGCCGGTGCTGCAGCCCACCGACGAACGCCGCCGGTCCGGGAGCCACTACACGCCGCGCTCCCTCACAGCCCCCATCGTCGCCGAAGCCCTGCGTCCGATACTCGAACGCCTCGGCCCCGACGCCGGCGCGGAGGACATCCTCGACCTCAAGGTGCTCGATCCGGCGACGGGGTCCGGCGCCTTTCTGGTCGAGGTGTGCCGACAACTCTCTGCACGCCTGGTTAAAGCCTGGAGCAAGCACGGGACGCCTCTCGAGTTGCCAGTCGGGGAGAGCGAACTGCTTCACGCCAGGCGTCTGGTTGCCCAACGGTGCCTGTACGGGGTCGACAGGAATCCCATGGCCATCGATCTGGCGCGGCTTTCCTTGTGGCTGGTGACGCTTGCACGGGACCATGAGTTCACGTTCATCGACCATGCGTTACGCCACGGCGATTCTCTGGTGGGGCTATCGCGCCGGCAGATCGAACGTTTCCACTGGGATGCCGACGGTCCGCCCTTTCAAATAGGCACGGAGACTGCCGAGGTGCAGCGTCGAGTGGCTAAGGTGTCGGAACTACGCCAGCTCATCCGCGAGCTCGGGGACCAGGCGACGGAGCTGGAGTTGCGGGAATTGCTCGACGAGGTCGAGGCCGAACTCCGGTTCGTGCACCGCATTGCCGACCTGGTGCTGGCCGCGTTCTTCGAGGGGTCAAAGCGCAAAGATCGTGAGGAGCGGCGGCTCCTGTACGCGGGCACGATCCTGGACAGCGGCGACTCAGCGCCCGCACCGCAACCGCCTGTCGCACCCTTCCACTGGGAGCTGGAGTTCCCGGAGGTGTTCCAGCGCGAGAATCGGGGGTTCGATGCAATCGTGGGCAATCCGCCGTTTGCTGGTCACGTTACGGCTGTTGAGACCAATGTGCGTGGCTATACAGACTGGCTGCGGAAGATTCACCCCGAAACTACGGGCAAATGCGATGTGGTTGCCCATTTCTTCCGCAGGACGTTCAACCTCTTGCGTGATAGAGGCGCGCTCGGCCTCATCGCAACCAACACAATTGGCCAAGGGGACACACGCTTTTCCGGCCTCCGTTGGATCTGTCGCCAAGGCGGAGAGATCTACCATGTCCGACGCCGACTGAAGTGGCCAGGCGAAGCGGCTGTGGTAGTAAGTGTCGTACACGTTTCCAAGGGGATAGAGCCCGCCACTCGTTGGCTCGACGGTAACGCGGTCAAGAGAATCACCGCTTTTCTGTTTCATGACGGTGGCCACGAAGACCCAAAACGTCTCATGGTGAATGCGGGCGGGAGCTTCGTAGGAAACATGATCCTCGGTATGGGATTCACTTTCGACGACTCGGACAGAAAGGGGGTCGCCACGCCAGTAGCAGAAATGGAACGGTTGATTGCGGAGAACCCGCACAACCGTGAGGTAATCCTTCCGTACATCGGCGGTGAAGAGGTCAATACAAGCCCGACTCACTCGTATCGCCGCCACGTAATCGATTTCCGTGACTGGCCGCTTTGCCGGGCCGATTTGGGCGCTTCTTGGCGGGAGGCAGATAACCACTCAAAACGTAATTGGCGGCGTGATGGAATCGTTCCGCTCGACTACCCCGAGCCAGTAGCGGCAGACTGGCCGGAGTTGCTGAAAATTGTTGAGTCACGAGTCAAACCAGAGCGGCAACGGACGACCGATCAGAGCAAATCGAGCCACGGCCAACGAGCAACCGTCTGGTGGCAGTTTTACCATCAGGCCAAAGAAATGCATTCTGTCATCAACAGTTTGAGTCGGGTACTGGTAGTATCGAGGGTAGGTCAACAGGCTGCATTCACATTCCTTTCCGTAGGAATAGTTTTTAGCGAACAGCTGGTCGTGTTCCCCTTCGACACGCACGCCGCATTCTGCGTCCTGCAATCCCGACCCCACGAAATCTGGGCACGCTTCTTCGGTTCTTCAATGAAGGACGACCTCCGCTACACCCCCTCGGACTGCTTCGAGACCTATCCTTTTCCGGAAGATTGGGAAACACACCCCGCCCTCGAAGCCGCAGGCAAGTCCTACTACGACTTCCGCGCCGCGCTGATGGTCGATAACGACGAAGGCATGACAAAAACCTACAACCGCTTCCACGACCCCGACGAGCGGGACGTCCGGATAGCCCGCCTTCGCGATCTGCACGCCGAAATGGACCGTTCTGTTCTTTCAGCTTACGGCTGGACCGACATTCCATCCGACTGCGAGTTCCTGTTGGACTACGAGATCGACGAGGAAACGTGGGGGCGCAAGAGAAAGCCCTGGCGCTACCGCTGGCCGGATGAGATTCGCGACGAGGTGCTGTCACGCTTGCTGATTCTCAACGCCGAGCTTGCCCAAAGAGAACGCCAGCATAACGCCTGACGACATTCAACCTCTAAGTTTCCAGGATGGACATGAAACAGAAACTCAAGCACTTAAAACTAATCCAAAGCGTCATCAATCACCTTGCGTTCGACTCCTTCAAAATGAAAGGTTAGACAGTCGTAATGTTCGCCGCACTTTTCTTACTGCTCACCCGTCACGAGCTTCTCAGCGTCTCCTATATTGCGCTACTATCGGTAGTTGCCTTTCGGGGACGCGACGGGTACTTTCTCTGGCAGGAGCGACTTTTTCGCACACACTACGACCATGTTCGCATGCTCCGCGAGGACGAGATTGACTTCTCGATGGTCACACAGCCATACGGACAGCGGTTTCGTCACCAATGGCTTGGCGCGATAATGTCTCACACGCTCTTGATATTCTACGGTGCCTTGGTCATCACGGTTGTGACAATAAGCTTATTGATAGCCGGCAGCGTCACTTCGTCGGGGGCATGATGCCAAGAGTAGTGTTCTTCAGTTTCGACTTTGACGATGTCAGGCGCATCAATCAGGTGCGCCTATCCGGCAAGTTCATCGGCGAGCAACGATCCAGATTTCGTGACAAAAGCGGAGTACGAGGAGATAGAGCGCAAAGGCGATGAGGCCATCAAGCGATGGATCTGCCAGCAAATGCGAGGTTGTTCGGTGACCTGTACTTTGGTCGGCACTGAGACGCACAAGAGCAGGTGGGTGAATTTCGTAATTGAACAGTCCATCGAGAATAGCATGGGGTTTGTCGGCGTCTACGTTCACAGGCTAAGGAATCAGTCAGAGCGCATCAGTGGTCTGTTCGCGGAGCCCCGTAACCCACTTGAGGATCACAATATGACCGGCTATTTCCGGTTTGGCAAGATAGCCAGTGATCAGTTCGAAACTCGCACATGGTAGCCCTCTGGACTGCTTTCGCTCATCGGAAATCAGAACGATTTGGGCGCTTGGGTCGAGGAAGCCGCTCGTAGGGCCGGACGTTAACGGCGAGTACCGAACTGGGTGTGGAAAACCTGGCTAAAGATGAACTCTTGTTTTTCGTTCAAGCCATAGAGCTTCTTCGTCCCTTACATAGCGCCATGACTGTGGAACGACGAAGCCTCCTAGCCCTTCGCGCATCGCCTGCAGACTGCTTGGGGTTTTGAACAGCCAAACGTCTGCTATCGCTAGAGCGTAAGCCACATCCTTCCCCCGATAGTAGGCATCAAACTGGTCCCGTTTGACACCTGACGTTTCGGCAACCTTCTCCCAGAGCGTTTCCGGCGTTCCCTTCCAAACATTTTCGACTCGAAATCCGCCGCGAAGCTCCCGCACCGGACTGGTGACATAAACAAAGACTCTGCAACCCTCCAGACCTTCCGCGAACCGCCGCCTGAGCTCGGTACGCTTGGAACCGTTGAACACCAAGTTTGCGTAGTGAGGTTGCAGCGAGAGCAGTAAGGATTTCAAACTCATCCGTCAAGCTCCAGTGAAACCAGCGTTAAATATCTTTGTGAAAAGGTCCGCGTTGATTTTTCTCGGTGACTGGAGTGGCACGTTCCCACGGTGCTCAAACACTCTTAATTTAGAAAGCAACACGTCACTGCTGAACCGACATGTGTGGGAGAACTTCAGACACATGATCTCCCTTGATGGGTCGTTGTCGCAGAGCGCACTCAGGTCCTTCCAATCTAGCACTCCGAACTTCTTGAATTTCTTCAACATATCCTTGGGAAGTCCACATTCAACCGCGTCAAGGCGAGACACGCCGATGATCGCCTTTCGCCCTCCGCTCACATACCAGAGAATCCACCCGGGAGCCTGGAGGATTTTGTGATGAGTGCGGGCTCGGTAGTAGACGTTCTCCCACCTCATCAGAGGCAGCTTGGAATAGCCAAAAAGGTCCTGGTCCGCTCCCCCGACATCGAATAACTGCCTCGCGAATTTTGGCTTAATTGGCACGAGGTAGCGACCGACCCCATCGTCAATGACATTCACCGGCGTACAGTGCGTCGCCAACTCAACTAGTGACATGGAAGCGATATCGTGGTCCAATGGTGGGGACAACTCGTCGACCAAATTGTGGAGCGCACATCGTCCAACAGACTTGGCAAGGCAAAACCTCGTAAGCACGCCATCGGCTGCCTTCAAGAAGCCAGCCTTCATGCATGCAGACTTCAGTTCCGCCGCCAATGCATGGGACTCGAACATAATCAGGGGCGTACCGCACCTTACGGCGTAAGCAATAGTGTCTTGAACAATGAAATCCGCATATAGAGCACGGCTACCACTGGGAGCCACCCTTACCCAATTCACCCTTAGCAAGCGGCCCTGCCGCTCCGTGATGCGTACCGCTTGAATGCCGTTCGGTGACTGCAGTTTCTGTGCGATGTAACGTTGCGGATCCGACAATAAACTGTTGAGAACCTGCCGAATCTTGCCGTGCTTCTCATTGGGGGACGCGAGTTGTACGACCACATTCGACACATCGCTCGCGGACAGCCGCTGCCAATCAAGATCAAGGCCCGATACCCGGGACTGGACATATTCGTCGGGGTTGGCGGACTTGTAGAGACTGATGATCAGTGCGGTTGGATGACGGATCATCACACCCGTCAGATCTTCGATCACCGATGCCTGCTTGAGCAAGCGTTCGTCTTGCGTCACGAATATGCTGGCTTCCGAGGCTGCCGTTAGTGCAATGTGGTTTATGTCCGATCGCTCAGCCTTCGTCCGGGTAGGCAGGATCGACTCCAAAGTCTTCACATGGCGTTCTGCGTTCACTCTGTCGCAGCTTAGTCGTCGCATTGAGTGGGCGAGTCTCCGTGATCGCTTCCGCTCTTCCGAATTTGAGTTCCTTTCAATCTCGCGGAAGTGCTCATCGGTTACGCAGAGGTCTATGGTTTCGGCGAGTGAGTCAGATGCAAGCTGATGGGCGGGCTCGGTGTTGTTTGGCGGCGAGCCCAAGTGAAAGAGGATTTGGGCGTCGATGACGACCTCCGTCGCGGCACGTACCGTGGCCACGAAGAGATCGCGTTGTGCAGGCTCCTTGAGCTGGTACTGCCATATGGTAAGAGTCGTACCCCTTGCAGCGCGCCCAGGCTTTTCGTCAATCGGCACGAAACCCAACGCATTCCACAAGTGTCGTGCGGGATAGTCGTTCCTGCAGTTTAGGCGAATCTCATGCTGGGTGTCGGCTGAACGCTTGAGTGCATCGAAGAGGCGCTGCGCAACTCGTTGACGACGATACTTGTCGTCAACGCAAAGGTGTACCAGGCGGATGTAGTCTGGATAGCTCGCGTAGAGAAGATAGGCAATCAATGATTTCTTGTCATCCTTGGCGCCGAGTACGCGCCCGTCTTCAAGGGACTCTTTCAAAGCTTGGCCGGGCAAGAAGCCGAGCGTCGATGAGTTTCGCTTCATCAACTCGTTTACGACAGGAAAATCGGCCGCTGCAAGTGTGTAAATCTCCCGCTTCATCGTCGATTCAGCCTGCATTTCTTGTCGTCTAGCGACATAACCGCGTCCCCCAACGGCTACCGATACTTGCAATCCGGTCAGACAGCTAGCGCTACATTGTGCCAGACTGAGGCGCAGGAGGAGCCGGCGGCAGCCGAAGTGCAGGCGAGCATGGCGGGAGGAGGCGGACGAGACCGCTAGCCGTACGGGGCCCGCGACGAGGTGTTTGCCCGTTTGTTGGTTCTCAACGCCGAGCGGGCGATCAAGGAGCGGATCGTAGGCCCCTGATGCTTGCCTGCTTTTCCAATCGTGATGAGCGTTTCGGATATTGCGTTTGGCAGATTCAGCCACTATGGTTGTTCGGAAACCAGACCGAGGCGTCATGATGATGAACACACAGACACGCTCAACTCTTCCTTCAAAGGCGGATGCCGAGGTCGCCCGGGCCTCCAGTGAACGCCTGCGCGCATTGTTGGGCGCGGACCGTACCCCGTCGCTCCTTGTCAGCGACGCAGACGGCCAGGACGCAATCGAGCTGCCGGCATCGCTCGGCGTTTTGCTACTGGATGCTCTTGAGGGCATGGCGTCGGGCAGTTCGGTTGCGGTGATTCGCAAGGACGCCGATATGACCACCCAGCAGGCGGCTGATTTACTCAACGTCTCGCGCCCCTTCCTCGTTGGGCTTCTCGAATCGGGCACCATTCCATTCCACAAGGTTGGTACGCACCGCCGCGTACGCTCCGACGCCATCCTCCGCTACAAGAACACGACGGATGCGGCCCGGCGTCGGGCGCTTGACGAACTGGTCGCGGATGCCCAGGAACTGGACATGGGCTATTGACGTCGCCCGTAGCCGTCGCGTTTCTCGATGCCTCCGTGCTCTACCCGGCGCCGGTGCGCGATCTTCTGCTGGAACTCGCGGTGTCGGACCTCTTCCGCGCACAGTGGTCCAATGCCGTCCACGACGAGTGGATCGGCGCGTTGCGCCGACGCCGGCCCGACATTCCGGCCGCCCGCCTCATACGTACGCGCCGGCTAATGAACGCCCACATCCGTGACGCCCTGATCTCCGGCTTTGAGAATCTCGTGCCGACCATTCAACTACCAGACCGCGACGACCGCCACGTCGTCGCCGCGGCCATCCATGGCGGAGCTAATGTAATCCTTACTGCGAATCTCAAAGACTTTCCTCATTCCGCGCTGTCGCCACACGGGCTGTCGGCGGAGCATCCGGATGCGTTCCTCGCGCGCCTTTGCGTTGCGGTTCCGAGCGCGTTCCTTCAGGCGGTAGACCGCGTACGGGCACGTTTGCGCAACCCCCCATTCACTGCCGATGACCACTTGAAGGCCCTACGCCGGGCCGGTTTGGAAACGACTGCGGCCGCCCTTGGAGAAGCATACTGATGCCCGTACCGCCACAAGATAGCGCTGCGGTGCGCGACCGCTTGGTGGAGGCACTGCGGGTCGACTTGATCGGACCGCGGCCCGGGGATGAAGCGCTCCAGCGCGAGCGTCTTCCGCAAGCGCCATCGCTCTGGTACATGACCGGATTCCTGGCGCCGACCGGCGCGCCGGATACACAGAGAGCACAGGACACGGAGGAGGAGTTCGACGAGCCAGCCGAGCCGACGCAAGGGGGTGACGACGCCAACGCCCCCGAGCGGAGCAGCGGCAAGCGCGTTTTCCTGCCCTCGTCCATGGGACTGAGCGTCCGCCTGGACGCATCGACGACTCGCCTTGAAGTAGCCCTTTCCTGGGGCGACTACGAACCCGAGAGCGAGTTGCCCAGCAACGTCCCAGCATCCAGCGATGCGGCCAATACCGAAGACGAGTCGGGCAAGGAGACGCAGGATCGCTCCGGACAGCGCCGTTTTCGACCGTGGGAGCGAACTCCGCGTTCCGCGCAGCTATCCATTGACATCGCTGCTGCCGAGGCGAGCGGGCGCCAGCGACTTGATGTTCCGGGCGGTGCGGGCCTCGAGGTCATCTGCCTGATTCGCCGCTCCCGGATCTCCGGCGTTCACGATGAGCAAGAAACCCGGGCCGTCTCCGTGTTCGTCGTCAATCGAAGGGAGCCTGCCGAGGACGACGACCTGCAGGATCGCACCTTCATCTTCCAAGTGGAGATGAGCCTTTCCGCCGACCAGCCGCTGCTCGCACGATACGACCCGAGCGGGATCGAAAGCGACGACTGGGACGAGCGCCTGGCCGACCTGCACTACCGCGACATTGCCGAGTACGCCGTCGGGCACAACGTGTCCGTTCGCGCCGAGATGGTCGATGGCATGTGTTCGCGGGTGCACACCGAATGGATGCCGACCGCCAGGGTGCCGCATGTTCTGCCCTCGCCTGTTCCCAACGTGGATTTCGGCATGGAGTCGCTCGGCGAGCTGCGTGACGGCGCCGACGCCAAGCGCGCGCTCGAACCACTGGTCGAAAACTACCGCGAATGGATCGGACAACAGCGCATAGGCGCCCAAGCAATCGACGGAAAGCGGAAGGAGGTCGCCCTGGAACTGCCGCGGCGGGCGGAAATCGCGGCCGGCCGCATCCACGCAGGCATTGATCTCCTTGATGACCCGGACCTGCTGGACGCCTTTCGGATCGCCAACCGAGCCATGGCCGCGGCGGCGCGGCGGCGTCAGGCTCAAGAACAGCGCTGCGCCCCAGAAGAAGTGAAACCACCGGCTTGGCGGCCGTTCCAGCTCGCCTACATCCTGATGAACCTGCGCGGAATTGCCGAACCAACGCACATCGAACGGGAGGTCGTGGACCTTCTGTTCTTCCCGACCGGCGGCGGCAAGACCGAAGCCTATCTGGGTCTCGCCGCGTTCACGCTGGTCTTGCGAAGACTACGTGACCCCGATCCCGCTCATCGCGGGCTGTCGGTGCTCATGCGCTACACACTTCGGCTGCTGACGCTCGACCAACTCGGTCGCGCCGCGGCGCTGATCTGCGCGCTTGAGCTCGAACGCGAGGCGGCGCCCGCGCGCCTTGGCGCCTGGCCCTTCGAGATCGCGCTGTGGGTTGGCCGCGCTGCAACGCCCAACCACATGGGCAGCAAGGGTAACCGGTCGGACAAGACCGCCCGCGCAAGGACCCTGCGCTACGCACAAAACACATCAAATGAGCCGCCGCTGCCGCTGGACCGCTGCCCCTGGTGCGGCGAGAAGTTCGGCAAGCATTCGTTTCGACTTTCCCCGAACACCGACAACCCCACTAATCTGCTAGTGGGCTGTGCAAACAGGCGTTGCGACTTCTCGGGAAAAAGGCGATATCTGCCTGTCGTTGCGGTGGACGAGCCGATTTACGAGCGCTTGCCGGCGTTTATGGTCGCGACGGTCGACAAGTTCGCCGCCATGCCGTGGACCGGCGAGACGGCAGGGTTCTTTCGGGGCGGCGACCCCGACAGTCCGCGGCCCCCCGACCTCATCATTCAGGATGAGCTGCATCTGATCTCCGGGCCGCTCGGCACGATGGCGGGGCTCTACGAGACAGCCATCGATCATCTCTGCCGCCGTGAAATCGACGGCAAGGTCGTGCGGCCGAAGGTCATCGCATCGACGGCCACGGTGCGCTTGGCCCAAAAGCAGATTCGCGCCCTCTTCTATCGCCCCTCGGTGGCGGTCTTTCCGCCGCCGGGGATTGATCGGCGCGATTCGTTCTTTGCTGAGGAGGCGCGGGCGCAGGATGCCAACCCGCGCCTTTATCTCGGGATCGCTGCCCAAGGCCGCGGCCCCAAAGTCCTGTTTCTGCGCAGCGCAATCACCCTGATGTCGGCCGCAAAGGCCGCTTGGAACGCCGCCTCCGGCGGGGACGACGGAAACGCCGCCGACCCCTACATGACGTTGGTTGCCTATTTCAATGCGCTGCGCGAACTCGGCAGCGCGCGGCGCATCGCGGAGGACGAGATCAGTTCCAGGTTGCTGAACTACGGCGAGCAAAAGCGGCTAGACGAGGCCGACGGCCCTTTCGCGACCAGGCGGATCGCATTCGAGCCGGTTGAATTGACCTCGCGCGTGGGCACGGCGAAGGTCGCCGACGCGAAGCGCCGCCTGGCCCTCGACTTCACGCAGAAGGAGCGCGTGGATGTGGCCTTGGCCACGAACATGATCTCCGTCGGCCTCGACATCATGCGACTTGGGCTGATGCTCGTGTCGGGCCAGCCGAAGACGACGGCCGAGTACATCCAGGCCACGAGCCGGGTGGGCCGCGATCCCGCCCGCCCGGGTCTGGTGGTGACGTTGTTGAACGTCCACAGGCCCCGCGACCGCTCCCACTATGAGCGGTTCTCCGCCTGGCACGATTCGTTCTACCGCGGCGTGGAGGCGACCAGCGTGACGCCCTTTTCTCCGAGGGCGCTGGATCGGGGACTTGCTGCCGTCGCCGTCGCCATGACTCGGCTCGGCATCCCGGAGCTGACGCCGACGCTCGCCGCGAGCGATGTGGAAGACCACGGCACCGAAACCGCCGCCCTGGCCCGTGCCGTGGCCGAACGGGCGCAGCATCATGCCAACGGGCTTCCGGACGATTTCGGCTCCCATGTCGCCGGCCGCTTGCAGAGCCTCGTCGATGACTGGGCGAAACTCGCCCACGACGCCAGAAGGGACGGTGCCAGTTTCGGCTATGCGCTCGGGCCGGGAAGCGGCGCTTCGACTCCACTGCTGCGCGAGATGATCGACCCGGACCGCCATGTGCTCAACCAAACCCAACTCCGCTTCCGGGCGCCTCGGTCGCTGCGCGACGTCGAGCCGGGCGTGCTGCTCGGCATCAAGACGCCCGAAGGACAGGACATCAAGTAGCCCCCATGGCCGATAACATTCTCCGGCAGAGTCAGTTGATCACGACCTTCGGGCCCGGCGCCCTGGTCGATCTGCCCAAGTATTCCGTTATCGTCTCCGGCTTGAAGGAATGGTCGTTCCTGCGGAGTGAGAGGATTGACGAGCCGCGCCTTGCCGCCAAGCTGCGCAGGCTGCTGGACGTGCCGTCGCTCGAACTCCGCACGCCGCCGCGGCACGAAGAGAACGCCCACCAGGTCGCACCGGTGGGCGCGCGCATCTTCCCGACCTGGTTCATCGTCAAGGAGACCAAGCCATCGCCGCGCAATCCGCAGTGGCGTCGGCGCAGGCTGGTGCGCTGGCGCTATCTCAACCGCGGCAGGTACCGCGACGAGGACGGCAGCGGCAAGGACGTCGTGCCCGTCCGGTTCGTGTGCGGGTGCCGACGAGGACATATCGACGATCTCGACTGGCGGCGCTTTGTCCATCAGAGCGGCAAGACCTGCAACCGCCCTATGTGGCTTGAGGAGCGGGGAAGCGGCGCGTACATCGGCGACACATTCGGCGTCTGCGAGTGCGGCGCAGAGCGTTCGCTTTACGAGGCTTCGAAACCCGGAAGCGGCGCGCTTGGCCAATGCGAAGGCAAGCGACCATGGATCGGCCAGTACGCACGGGAAGGCTGCGGCGAGCCTTATCGACTACTGGTGCGCACGGCAAGCAACGCTTACTTCACGCAGACGATGAGCGTCATCTCCTTGCCAGAGTTCGATGCCGGGCTGGCGTCAAAGGTTTCGGCCCACTACGACCGCCTCAAGACGCTCGACGATGTGGAAATGCTTGCCCACTTCCGAAACAGCCCCGAACTGGACGCGGCCTTCGAGGAAATCAGCGACGATGCCGTCCTTGCCGAGTACCGTCGGCAACAGGGCGGCGAAGGTAACGCAGACGTGCCGGTCAAGACGGCCGAATTCGATATCCTCGACGCCGGCAAGAGAACGTTCGGCGAAGACATTGCCCATTCGAGATTCCATGCCGAAACTCTGCCGCGCGAGGATTGGGACTCGGCGAGTCACCCACTGCTTGCGCCTGTGCACAAGCTTGTTCTGGTGCACCGCCTGCGTGAAGTGGTCGCGCTTCTCGGTTTCACCCGGTTCGAGGCCGTCGGTCCGGACAAGGATGGCGAGCTCGACCTGGACGTGATGCGTGCCTCGCTCGCCGAGACGATCGAATGGCTTCCGGCCATCGAGAATCGGGGAGAGGGCGTATTCCTCTCATTGGACCCGGAACGCGTAAAGAGCTGGTTGGATCGTCCGGGCGTTCAGGCTCGCGGCCAACGAATACACAACGGCTGGAAGGTCTGGGCCGCCGAACGCAAACGCCCCGAGAACACGTTCCCCGGCCTGCCGTACATGATGCTGCATTCGCTGGCGCACATGCTGATGACATCGATAGCGCTCGAATGCGGCTATCCGGCGAGCGCCCTGCGCGAGCGCATCTACGCAGGGGACGGCGGCTACGGCATCCTGATCTACACCGGTTCATCGGATTCGGAGGGCACCTTGGGCGGTCTGGTCGAGGCCGGACGGCGCCTCGAACTCCACCTGCGACGTGCCCTCGACGATGCCCGCTTGTGCTCCAACGATCCGGTGTGCGCTGAACATGAGCCGGACTCCAAGCTTGAGGGCCGCATGCTGCTGGGCGCCGCCTGTCACGGCTGCCTGCTGACCGCCGAGACCAGTTGCGAGCAACGCAACAGCTTTCTCGACCGGGCGCTGGTGGTTCCGACAGTGTCCGTGCCCGACGCGGCGTTCTTCGACCTGCCGCAACAGGGCTCGTAGTGAACTTTGATCCAATGGCCGCTGTCGGCGGTAATAACCTTCGTCGGCTGGCAGAGCTACTTGAAGCTGGACTCGTAATCCCCCCGCTGAGCGCACTGGCGCTGCGGGATCATGTGGACGACAGACATGCCGCACCGCTGGCGGAGTGCCTCGCCGAAATCGCCGGCCCGGAGGCGCCGGCCACCCAACTCGCGCTGCTGCTGCGCGCTTTCGTGGCGGGTGCCCGCTCGGCCGGCCAAGCGACACCATCCATCGAGGTTGTCGTCACCGGCCCGGATGTAGGCGGCCAAGCGCGGGACACGGGCGTGGTGATTCGGCAGCTCTTCGCCAGAGCGCGCGAGCGCGTATTGGTCGTCGGATTCGCGGTGCACCAGGGAAAGTCCGTGTTCAAAATGCTCGCGGATCGGCTCGACCGCGATCAGTCTCTCGAGGCAACGCTGTGCATTGATACCCGTCGTCAGCACGGCGATACGTCAATCACCCGCGACATCCTCCGCCGTTTCGCAAACGAATTCATTCACAAGGAATGGCCAGGGCACCGTCTTCCGCGCGTCTACTACGACCCTCGGTCTTTAGAGCCCGCGGGCCGCACGGCCAGTTCAATGCACGCCAAAGCAGTGGTCATCGATGGCCAGGAGGCGCTCGTAACCTCCGCGAATTTCACGGAGGCGGCGCAGGAACGAAACATTGAACTCGGCGTGCTCATCCGCTCGACGGCCGTCGCCGAACGAATAGAAGGCCATTTCCTGTCGCTGATCGATGGGGAGCACCTCGGCAGGTTACCGCTTCCCCCATCCCGCGGGACGCAACCCTTTGCGAACCAGACTTCCGGACCGGAAGCTGACAGCAAAGGACGGATGAACTAGAACCGCGTGAAGTAGGTGTCGATCTCCCAGGGCGAGACCTCGTTATGGTAGTCCCACCATTCGGCTGACTTGAGCGCGATGTAGGACCGGAAGAGATCCTCGCCCATGACTTCGCACCCGAGCGGGTCGCGCTCGAAGGCCTCGATGGCCTCCAGCAGCGTGCGCGGCAGGGTGCGCACGCCCCGCGCCTCGAGCTCGGCGTCGGAGAGTTCGTACATGTTGACTGCGACGGGGTCGCCAGGGTCGAGCTCCTGTTCGATGCCCTCGAGTCCCGCCGCGAGCATCATCGCGGCGCCGAGGTGCGCGTTGACGGTAGTGTCCACGGCGCGCGACTCGACGCGGGCGAGGCCCAGCTGCATCTCGCCTTCCTCGAGCTCGGTGCGTTCGATCTCGGGGCGCACCCAGGGTACCCGCAGCATGTGAGTGCGATTGTTGCCGCCGTAGGAGATGAAGATCGGCGCCCAGGTGTAGCCGGTCATCGAGCCGGTCTTCACCAGCCGCTTGTAGGAGTTTACGGTGGGGCAGGTCACCGCGCAGATCGCGGGAGCGTGGCGCAGCACCCCGGCGATGAAGTTGTAGGCGAGCCGGGAGAGGCCGCAGCCCCGCGCGTCGGCGGGATCGCCCATGACGTTCTCGCCCGTTTCCGACGATACCAGCGACATGTTGAAGTGGGCGCCGCTTCCGGTGCGGTTGGAATAGGGCTTGGGCATCAGCGCCGCTTCGAGCCCGTGGCGGCGGGCGATCTCTTTCGCCATGAGACGCCAGAGCACGAAGCGGTCCGCGGTGGTGAGGCAGTGCGCGTAGCTGAAGTCGAACTCGAATTGGCCGTTCGAGTCCTCGTGGTCGAAGGAATGCACGTCCCAGCCGAGCTGGTTCATGGCGCTGACCATGTCGTCGAGCCAGGGCAGAGCCTCCAGCGTGAGCAGCGCATCGTAGGCCGCCTTGCCGATGACGTCGTTGGGGTTCGCGGGCTCGATGTGGACGCCGTCCTTGCGCACGATGTAGATCTCGCACTCCATGCCGAGCATGAAGCGCAGTCCGTAGCGCTCCGCGCGCTCGATCTGCCGGCGCAGGATCCCGCGCGAGCACATCGGCCACGGCGCATCGTGGTAGTGCAGATCGCTGGGCGCCCAGGCGATCTCGGGGCGCCAAGGCAGCACGCAGAGGGCTTCAGGATCGGGGTGGGCGGCGAGCTCGTCGTCGTGGGGCCCCTGGCCGAGACCGTCCAGCGCCGCTCCGGTGAAGAGCTCCGAGCCCCGGAGCATCCGATCCAGGTGTTCGATCGGCACCGTCTTGGTCTTCGGCACGCCGTGCACGTCGAGGTAGACGGGCATCGCGTAGCGCACGCCCTGATCCATCAAGCGACGCTTGAGCGCTTCGGCGTCGATATTCCGCTCGTCGGTCATGCTCTGCCCTCCCCTTGCCGCCAGCTCTTCGCCAATGCCGTCGGCACGATAGGACATTGCCCGTGCAATTGCACATCGCGCCGCGCACAGGTCGCCGCACGGCAACACTTGCCGTTATCATTGCGCGTCCTCTCAGGCCGAGGCGCCAGAAGACCGAAGACGGAGGCAGCCATGTGCGGGATTGCGGGAATCATGTTCAAGAACGGCGGCGGGGCCAATCCGGCCGGCCGCGCCCTCATCGACATGCTCGACGGCTGCCAGCACCGCGGCCCCGATTCGACCGGCTTCGCGCTCTACGGCGGAACCCGCGACGGCGAGCTCCGGCTGCGCTTCCTCGTTGGCGAGGGAGATGAGGCGGAGCCATCCATCGCGCGAATCCAGGGCGCGCTTGCCAAGCACGGCGCCCGCATCCTCGAGGACGAACGGGTAGGCGGCAACTACCGCATCCGGGTGAGCTTCGATGGCGACATCCAGAAGCTCGCCCACGACGTGGAGCAGGCCGCGAAGGTGCTCTCGATCGGCTCGAGCCTCGAGATCGTCAAGGATGTCGGCAGCGCCCACGAGGTCGACGGGCAGTACGGCGTCAGCGGCTTCCGCGGCACCCACGGGCTCGGCCACGTGCGCCTCGCCACCGAGTCCGCGGTGAAGCCCGAGTCGGCCCACCCCTTCTGGGCCACCGGTTTCGCCGATGTCGCGATCGTGCACAACGGACAGATCACCAACTACTGGAAGATGCGCCGGCGCCTGGAACAGCGCGGCTACGAGTTCACCACCGACAACGACAGCGAGCTCATCGCGGTCTACCTAGCCGACAAGATGTCGCAGGGGGTAGCGCTCAAGGACGCGCTCGCCACTTCGATCGACGACCTCGACGGCACTTTCTCCTTCCTCGTCTCCACCCGGGACGAGATCGGCTACGCGAAGGACCGCCTCGCGGTGAAGCCCATGATCATGTACGAGACCGACGACCTCGTCGCCGTCGCCTCCGAGGAGGTATCGCTCAACCGACTCTTTCCCGGGCAGGCTCTGAACACCAGGGAACCGCCGCCGGGTACTTACGCCACATGGTCACGATCGATCTAGCCACAGTCGCGGTTCGCGAGGCGAACGAACTCATACGCAAGCACGGCGCCGACGGCAGCGACGTCGAGCTCGTCAACCCGGACGCCCGCCACCACCTCGGCGTGGGGCTGGTGCACCCGATAAGGGTCCGTATCCGCGGCTCCGCCGGCTACTTCTGCGCCGGGCTCACCGACGCCGCCCGATTCGAGGTCGACAACAACGTCGGCTGGGGCGTCGGCGACAACATGTACAGCGGCCAGGTCGTGGTCCGGGGCAATGCCGGCGCCATTCCCGGGGTGGCGATACGTGGGGCGGAGATCGTCATCCACGGCAACATGGGATCGCGGGCGGGCCAGGTGATGAAGGCGGGCACGCTGGCCTGCGCGGGCAACGCCAACTTCATGGCCGGATACATGATGTACGGCGGGCGCATCATCATTCTCGGCGACTCCGGCGAGAAGGTCGGCGAGGACATGACCGGGGGGCACATCTTCGTGGGCGGCAAGGTGCGGGATCTCGGCTCCGATGCCGAGATCGTCGACCTCGACGAAGACGAGGACGATGATATCCGCGCTTTCCTCGACCGCCACGAGCTGCCCTTCCGGGGCACCTTCAAGAAGATCGCCAACGCGGGCCGCAAGCTGCGCTATGCGAAGAGCGAGCAGCAGATGCGCAGCATCCCCTTCTTCACCTTCTCGCAGAACTCCGAGTACTGGAACCCCAAGATCCAGGAAGACATCTACATCAAGTCGCAGATCGGGCGATACCGCATCCGCGGCTATGGCGGCGCCCGCCCCCTGCCCCATCTCGCCGATCTCGCGTTCCGCCGCGATCTCTCGCACGCGGGACGCGACCCGGACGTGGTGAGCAAAGTCGCGCTCGCGACCGAGATCGGCGGCCTGAACGGCGCCCAGCCCCTCAAGCTCTCGATGCCGGTGATGATCGCGCCGATGAGCTACGGCGCGCTCAGCGCCTCCACCAAACGCGCGATCGGGCTCGCCTCGACGCTCGCCGGCATCGCCGAGAACACCGGCGAAGGCGGGATGAGCGACGCGCAGCGCGGCGCCGCGAGCCAGCTCATCTTCCAGATGCTGGGAGGCCGCCTCGGCTGGAACATTCATGACATGAACCGCGCCGACGGCCTGGAGATCTATATCTCGCAGGGCGCGAAACCGGGCCTCGGCGGCCAGCTCATGGCGAAGAAGGTCACCCCGGAGCTCGCCCGCATCCGCGGCATCCCGCACGGCATCGATCTCCGCTCCCCTTCGCGCCACCCGGACATCCTCGGCGGCGACGATCTCCTCATCAAGGTCGAAGAGCTGCGCGAGGCGACCGGCTACCGCCTCCCGGTGAGCGTCAAGCTCGGTGCGGGGCGGGTCAGCGACGACGTGAAGATCGCGGTCAAGGACGGCTTCGACTTCATCGAGCTCGACGGGATGCAAGGCTCCACCGGCGCGGGCAGCGCGGAGGTCATCGACTACGTCGGAGTGCCCACTCTGTCCGCGATCATCGAGGCGATCGACGCGCTCACGGAGATCGAACGCCGGCAGGACATCGAGATCGTGCTGATGGGGGGCATCCGCGACGGCATCGACGCGGTGAAGGCGCTCTGCCTCGGCGCGGACGCGGTCGCCTTCGGCACCTCCACCATCATCGCGGGCGGCTGCATCGCGTGCATGCAGTGTCATGTCGGGCAGTGCGTGACGGGTATCGCGACCCAGGATCCCGAACACGAGCAGCGCTACGACGCGGAGCTCGAGTCACGCAACATCCACCGCTTTCTCGAAGGCGCGCGCTGGCAGATCGCGGCGCTCACCCATGCGCTGGGGTACTCCGACTTCCGCGAGCTCGGCCGGGACGACCTCGTCGCGCTCACCCCGGAGGCGGCGGAGATCACCGGTTTGCCCCACGAGCCCGAGCGCCGCGGGCGAATGCCGGAGCTGCGGGTGCAGGTCGGCTGATGGCGGTCTACGACATCAACCGGATCCTCAATCCGGACGCGCCCCCGGAGTACGAGGACCATACCCGAGACCTCCACTACGTGCCCGCGCCCTGTCAGGTCGCCTGTCCCATCGGCACCGACGCCCCCTCCTACATCGCCTACATCTGGGAGAAGGACTACGAGCGCGCCTTCGAGGCGATCACCGCCACCAACCCCTTCAGCTCCATCTGCGGACGGGTCTGCGACGCCCCCTGCGAGCCCGCCTGCCGACGCACCGACAGCGACGGTGCGGTGCAGATCCGCAATCTCAAGCGATTCGTGATGGACAAGCTCGGGGCGACCTGGCGGCCTCCCGCCGCGCCGGTCACCCGGACGCAGAGCGTCGGCATCGTCGGCGCCGGTCCCGCAGGGCTGGTCGCCGCCCACGATCTCTGCGTCGCCGGCTACTCGGTGCACGTGTACGAGATGACCGACCGGCTCGGGGGCATGATGATCTGGGGGATCCCCGCCTTCCGGCTTCCTCCCGGCATCATCGAGGAGGATGTCGAGCGGCTCCGGCAGCGCTGCCCCGGTCTTGAAGTGCACTTCGAGACCGCGCTCGGCCGCGATATCGACCTCGAAACGCTCAAGCAGCGCCACGATGCGGTCCTCGTCACCATCGGCGCGTGGTGGGGCAAACCGATGGGAGTCCCGGGCGAGGAGGACGAGCGGGTGATCGACGGCGTGGGCTTCCTGCGCCGAGTGAACGGGGGCGAGCGACCGGAGATGCCGGAAACGGTGGTCGTGGTGGGCGGCGGCGACGTGGCGATGGACGCGTGCCGGGTCGCCAAGCGACTCCCCGGCTGCAAGCACGTCAAGGTGATCTACCGCCGCGGCCCGGACGAGATACCGGCCCGGAAGATCGAGCTGCACCACGCGCTCAAGGAAGACGTGGAGTTCATCTACCACACCCAGCAGGTGGCGGTGCGAGCGCAGGGCAACCAGCTCGCGCTGCGCTGCGTCAAGACCGGGCTCGGCGAGCCGGACGAGGACGGCCGGCGCCGCCCCGTGGCGATCGAGGGCAGCGAGCACGACATCCTCTGCGGCACGGTGATCGCCGCGGTCGGCCAGCGCGGCATCTGCGAGGAGCTCGACCGTGCCGGCATCATGGGATCGGACCGCGTGCGCACCGAGTGGGACTCGATGCGCACCTCGGATCCCAAAGTGTTCGCGGCCGGCGACGGCGCTTTCGGCGGTTCGACGCTCGTGATGGCGATGCACCACGGACAGCGCGCCGCCTATTACCTGCGGCACTTCCTCGAGGGCGAGGACAATCCCCTGCCCTATCGCACCCCCTACCGCACCCGTCGGGTACCGGTGGCCCAGGACCTCATGTGGGAGAAGTTCCCCATCCAGGAGCCGGTGTTCGTCGGACTCGGCGACAAGCCGGCGGAGTTTCCCGAGATCGAGCTCACCTACGATCTCGACACCGCCCGGGCGGAAGCCGCGCGCTGCTATCGCTGTGACGCCGAGACCGGATCGGCGGACTACTCGGTACTGCACCGCGAAGACATCTTCTCGATGGCCCGCACCGACCCCGGCGACAGCGCCAAGCTGAAGGCGATGCTCGACCGGCGCATGCGCCTGCGCGACAACCCCTTCCCGGAAGAACGCCCCGCCTCCCTCGACGACATCGTCTTCCTGCCCGCGAACCTCTCCCGGCTGGTCATCGATCCCTACCGGGAGGCATGCCGAATCGACTGGAGTCTCGGCGATCGCCTCGACCTGCGCGTCCCCTTCTTCGTGGCGGGCTTCGACGAGGCGAGCCGCGCGATAACGCAGCCTTTGGACCGGGGCGTTGCCGCGGCCGGCGGAGCCTACCTCGGCGCGCGCCGCCCGGGACCGAATGCGCCGTGGCTCAAGCTCTGCGAAGCGGGGCGCGACGCCCCGGACCCCGAGGCCGCGGGGTTGGTGTATCGGGTCGGCGAGCGCTGGCACCCGATGCCCGTGGACCGGGCCCATCCCGAACAGCTCCTCGGCCTTTGCCTTTTCTCGCGGCGCAGCCTGGAGGCCGCCATCGTCTACGCGCTCGAACGCGACTTCGATCTTCTCGTTCTCGACGGCACCGGCGCCCCCGGCCGCGAATGGCCGGAGCTTGCGGGCGCTCCCGACCTCTCCCTGCTCCGCGAGACCATTGCGATTCTGCGCCGGCTGCGCAAGGAAGAGATGATCGACATCGCGTGGTTCGGCGGGGTGCGCTCCGGCACGGATGCCGCGAAGCTCATCGGTCTCGGGGTGAACGCGATCGGTTACGGGGTCGCGGTGGCGTTCGCGCTCGGGGGCGAGATCACCAACGGCGCGATGCGCTTCGCCCCCGACCGAAGCGACGAGGAACGCGAGAGCGCGGTACAGAACCTCCTCAAGGCCAATGCGGGCGAGGCGTCGATGATGGCACGTTGCTCCGGCAAGACCCGTCTCCACAACATCGAGCCGGAGGATCTCCGCGCGATCACGCGCGCCGCCGCGTCCGCCACCGGCATCCCGCTCGCGGGGACCCGGGCGGCCTGAGGGACTCCCAGCGCTCCGCTCAACCGGAGCGCCGGAAAAGACGCCGATCGACGTCTCGCGCGTCGCCGTTCTCCTCCCGCCTGCCTTCAGGGGGCGGAGGTTCCCACCATCCGCTACAATCCGCGGCGTTCCGCCTGCTTCGCCGCTCCTTAAAGGCGCGCGCGGGCGGCGGGCAAGAGCGGAAGGGATTCCGCTAATCCGTTGATTAGCTGGTAATTTTTCTGGTAGCTGCGACTACTCGACGGGCAGCGAAGATTCCTTCGAAGTAGTTTTTCAAGTTCCGGCGGTGCCGGGTCAGGAGGAGAGAGCATGGCGACCGACCTCGCGCAGATCGCGAAATCCGAGGGCATCAAGTACTTCCTGGTGAGTTTCGTGGACCTCTTCGGGGTCCTGCGGGCCAAACTGGTGCCGGCGCGCGCGATCGGGGACATGCAGCGCGACGGCGCGGGCTTCGCCGGATTCGCCGCCTGGCTCGACATGACTCCGGCCGACTCCGACATGTTCGCGATTCCGGACCCCGAGAGCCTCATCCAGCTCCCGTGGAAGCCGGAAGTGGGTTGGCTCGCCGCCGATCTGTGGATGGACGGCCGGGAGGTGGAGGCATCGCCGCGCATCGCGCTCAAGCGCCAGATCGAGCGCGCGGCGGCAAAGGGCTACCGGATGAAGACCGGAGTCGAGTGCGAGTACTTCCTCATCGACGAAGCGGGCACCGCCATCGGCGATCCGCGAGACATCCAGGAGAAGCCCTGTTACGACCAGGCCGCGCTCATGCGCCGCTACGACGTCATCAGCGAGATCTGCGACGCCATGATCGACCTCGGCTGGGGTCCCTACCAGAACGACCACGAAGACGCCAACGGTCAGTTCGAAATGAACTGGGACTACAGCGACTGCCTCGTCACCGCCGACCGCCACAGCTTCTTCAAGTACATGGTCAAGTCGGTCGCGGAGAACCACGGCCTGCGCGCCACCTTCATGCCCAAGCCCTTCTCCCACCTCACCGGCAACGGCTGCCACGCCCACGTCTCGGTGTGGAACAGCGCCGGGGATACCAACCTCTTCAATGACGATGCGGACGAGATGGGCCTCTCGCCCCTCGCCTACCAATTCCTGGGCGGCATCATCCACAACGCCGAAGCGCTGTGCTCCTTCTTCAACCCCACCGTCAACAGCTACAAGCGGATCAACGCGCCGGTCACCACCTCCGGCGCGAACTGGGCGCCGAACGCGGTGACCTACGGCGGCAACAACCGCACCCACATGATCCGCATACCGGACCGGGGACGATTCGAGCTTCGCCTGATGGATGGCGCGGCAAATCCGCACCTGCTGCAGGCGGGCGTGCTCGCGGCCGGCCTCGACGGCGTCGACAACGAGCGCGATCCGGGCAAGCGCCTGGATCTCAACATGTACGCGGAAGGCCACCGGGCGCGAGGCGCGAAGAGACTCCCCTTGAACCTGCTCGATGCGATCCGCACCACCGAGAAGAGCCGGGTCCTGCGCGATGCGATGGGAGCGGAGGTCATCGCGAGCTACTGCAAGCTCAAGCACGACGAGTGGCAACGCTACGCATCGGCCATCACCGATTGGGAACGCGACCACACCCTGGACTGTTGAGGTTCGCCCGCGAGCGAATCACTTAAATCGGCCGAACGCACCGCTCCCGCCCGATGCCCGCGCCCACTCGCACTCGACCCGGAAGGGGAGACGCGGCTTGCCAGGGCCGGCGTGGCGGCGCTCCCTCCGGCTCCCCTCAAGACCAAGGAATACCAGACGAATGACCGTGAACCTGGATTCGAGCGCCGCCCACGCGGCGCTGCGCACGCCCGAGATCAAAGTCTCCGTGCGCCAGACCTTCAATATCGACGTGGACATGGAAGTCCCGGCCTTCGATCAGCCGACCGAGCACGTGCCCCTGCGCGACGAGACTTACCGCTTCGACCGCGACACTACTCTCGCGATCCTCGCCGGCTTCGCCTACAACCGCCGGGTGCTCATCCAGGGCTACCACGGCACCGGCAAGTCCACCCATATCGAGCAGGTCGCGGCGCGGCTCAACTGGCCCTGCATCCGGGTGAACCTCGACAGCCACATCAGCCGCATCGATCTGATCGGCAAGGACGCGATCGTGCTGCAGGACGGACAGCAGGTGACCGAATTCAAGCAGGGCATCATGCCCTGGGCCTACACCAGCGCCACCGCGCTGGTGTTCGACGAGTACGATGCCGGGCGCCCGGACGTGATGTTCGTCATCCAGCGAGTGCTCGAAGCGGAGGGACGCCTGACCCTGCTCGACCAGTCGCGGGTGCTCCATCCCCATCCTTCCTTCCGCCTTTTCGCAACCTCCAACACGGTGGGGCTGGGCGACACCACCGGGCTCTATCACGGCACCCAGCAGATCAACCAGGGACAGATGGACCGCTGGAACATCGTCGCCACCCTGAACTACCTCGCCCACGACGCCGAAACCGACATCGTGCTCTCCAAGGTACCGTCCTATGACGACGAGGAAGGCCGCAAGACGATAAGCGCGATGGTCACCATGGCCGATCTCACCCGTTCGGGATTCATGAACGGCGACCTGTCCACGGTCATGAGTCCGCGCACCGTGATCATCTGGGCGGAGAACGCGCTCATCTTCAACGACGTCGGATTCGCGTTCCGTCTCACCTTCCTCAACAAGTGCGACGAGGTGGAGCGCCCGGTGGTGGCGGAGTACTACCAGCGCTGCTTCGGAACCGAGCTTCCCGAGACCGGCGTTCAGGTGACTCTCGCCTGAGTCCCGGGCCGAGAGTGAAGCCCGAGGACACCAAGACCGGGGCGGAGGCGGAAGAGTTCCGTCTCGCCACCGCCGCGGCCGCGCGGGCCATCTCTCGCGAGCCGGAGATGGAGGTGGAGTACGTATCCGACTCGCCGTCGGCGAGCGGGAACACCATCCGCGTGCGCCGCCCGCCGCTGGGCATGCCCTACCGGGAGGTGTGCACTCTGCGCGGCCATGCCGATTCGGCCGCGCTCCAGGTCCGACACCACGACCCGGCCCTGCACAGCCGATACGCCCCGCGCGACGGCGGCGCCCGCGCGGTGTTCAACGCCCTGGAGCAAGCGCGCTGCGACGCGCTCGGCGCCCGGCGCATGACTGGCGTCGCCAGCAATCTGGACGCCGCGCTCGAAGATCGCTACCAGGCGCAGGGCTTCCCCGCCTTCGTCACCCGGGAGCAGGCCCCGCTCGCGGAGATGGTCCGCCTTCTCGCCCGGGAGACGCTCACCGGACAGGAGCCTCCCCCCGCCGCCCGCGGCGCCTACGAGCTGTGGCGCTCCGAGCTCGAGGTCCGAATCGGCACCCACCTCCCCGAGCTCGCTTCCCACTGTGAAGATCAGAGGGCGTTCGCCGCCGCGTTGCGGGGACTGCTCAAGGACCTCGGTTTTCCCGACGAAGCGCCGGACTACGAGCAGGATCCCGACGACTCCGAGTTCGACGAAGACGACACCAGCAGCGCGCTCGACGAGGGAGAGGCGGGCGCGGCGGAGGCCGGCGCGCAGGAGTCCACCGAAGGCGTCGAGATGCGCGATGCGACCGAGGACGAAGCGGGAGAGGCGGCGGACTCGCTCGACCATCTCGACCCGAGCGCCATGGACTTCGGCGCCGAGGACTCCGAGACGCCGGGCGAAGCGGCCTACCCGCCGCATGGCGGCAGCAATCTGCCGGATCGCTTCGCCTACCATGCCTACTGCACCGCCTTCGACGAGATCGTCGACGCCACGGAGCTCTGCGAGCCCGACGAGCTCACCCGGCTGCGCCAGAATCTCGACCAGCAGCTCTCCCCCCTGCAGGGCGTCATCGGGCGCCTCGCGAACCGCCTGCAGCGACGCCTCCTCGCCCGGCAGACCCGTGCCTGGGAGTTCGACCTCGAGGAGGGGCTGCTCGACACCGCCCGGCTCGCCCGCGTCGTCGCCAATCCGCTCTATTCGCTCTCCTACAAGCAGGAGAAGGAGACGCGATTCCGCGACACCGTCGTCTCCCTGCTCATCGACAACTCGGGGTCGATGCGAGGGCGCCCCATCGTGGTCGCCGCCACCAGCGCCGACATCCTCGCCCGCACCCTGGAGCGCTGCGGGGTGCGGGTGGAGATCCTGGGGTTCACGACCCGGGCCTGGAAAGGGGGGCAGTCGCGCGAGCGGTGGCTGGCGGAAGGAAAGCAGCCGAACGCCGGGCGTCTCAACGATCTCCGCCACATCGTCTACAAGTCGGCCGACGCCCCCTGGCGCCGGGCGCGCAAGAGTCTCGGCATCATGCTGCGCGAGGGAATCCTGAAGGAGAACATCGACGGGGAGGCGCTCGCGTGGGCCTGCAGCCGCCTGCTCGCCCGCCCCGAGCAGCGGCGGATCCTGATGGTGATCAGCGACGGCGCGCCGGTGGACGATTCGACCCTCTCGGTCAACCCGAGCAGCTACCTCGAGCAGCACCTGCGCCAGGTGATTGCGTACATCGAGAACCAGACGCCGGTGGAGCTGCTCGCGATCGGTATCGGGCACGACGTGACCCGCTACTACCAGCGCGCGGTGACCCTGGTCGACGCGGAGCAGCTCGGCGGCGCGGTGATGGAGCAGCTGGCCGCGCTCTTCGACTCCGATCCGCAACACGAAGAGGGGCGGCCCCAACGGCGGCGACGGGCATGATCCCGGGCGCGCGCGCCGCGAACCGGACACGCCCCGCACGTCATGCACTCCACTTCGGTGGGGATGGACGCCAGGTCGCTTTCTCGAAACCCCCATGGCGCTGACCCTGACCCAGGCTCAGATCCGGAACTTCCACGAGGACGGCTTCCTCATCGTGGACCGCCTCATCGACCCGGATGTCGCGGACCGCGTCGCGGAGCGCTACGAGGCGCTCTTTCGCGGAGTCTTCGAGACCGGGATCCGGCCGGACGAAGTGAACTGGCAGGAAGGGAAGAGCCCGCCCGAACTTACTCGCCAGATCTGCAACGGCTGGAAGGCCGATCGCACGGTCGCGCGGGTCGTGCTCCGAGAAGACATCGGAAGAGCCTGCGCGACGCTTGCGGGATGGTCCGGAGCCCGCGTCATGGTGGACAACGTCCTGTGGAAGCCCGCGGGCACGAGGCCGCTCGGCTTTCACCAGGACAACAGCTATCTCGACTGGTTTACCCCCACCGAGCTCCTGAGCTGCTGGATCGCCCTCGACGACACCACCGCCCACGGCGGCACGATGGAAGTGGTCCGCGGCTCACACCGCTGGAAGCGCTCCCCCATGGCGAGCGAGTTTCACGGCCCGGAACACTACCGCGAGGAAATGGAGCGAGCGGCCCGGGAAGTCGGCGAGGAACCCGAAATCGTACCCATCGTGGTCCCCAAGGGCGGAGGCTCCTTTCACCACGGTTGGACCTGGCACGGCTCGGGATTCAACCGGAGCCGCGATCCGAGACGCGCCCTGGTCGTCCACATGTGCTCATCGCAATCCCGGTACGTGCTGGACCGGCTCGGTCATGGAACCGGCGCAATCTACGGCCGCTACCGTCAGCTGGGTACCGATGTCATGGATGAGAACTACTTTCCCGTAACCTGGGACGCGCGCGGGAAGCGCACGCCGGCGATCGAGCGATACCTGGAAGCGCCCTCCTTCCGCCCCGAGTGATCAGCCCGCAACTTCACCGATCTTCGACCGCTTCGGGCGCCAAGATGCCGTAATAGCGGGAAGCACGGACATGGATATACGCGCAACGGCGAGCCGCAAACAGAGGAAGCGCCGGTGGCGCGCACGGATCGGTGAATCGCGAGTCGGATGAGAGCCCGGCGAAGCATCGGGCCTCGCGACCCGGCTCCCGGCTCGGCGGGACTCCGCCCTGCGCGCCGCGGTCCACAAGCCGGCGAGGTCGCTTAGAATCGCTCGCCATGGAACACGGCAATCCTCGATGTTCAACCCGGTCCGGGACCTCCCCGTGGCAGCGAGCGGCCGCTTTCGCGCACGCCGATCCGACTTACGAGGGAGTACCGCCGCGGCGGCGGGCACGGCGCTCGGCATGATAGAGCCGCGAGTATCCATCCGCGAGCTGGGCCGCCGCCTGCGCAGTGGCGAGACATCGGCCGAAGAGCTCGCCCGGCACTTCCTGGACCGCATCGAGGCGCTCGACCCGGCGCTCAACGCCTTTCGCCTGGTCTGCGCGGAGCGCGCGATGGCGAGTGCGCGGGCCGCGGACCACCAGCTTCGCGCCGGGCTCGACCTGGGACCACTGCATGGCATCCCCTATGCGGCCAAGGACATCTTCGACGTGGCCGGCCTGCCGACGAGCGCGGGCTGCCGTCTGCTCGAGGAACGCATCGCCGACGCCGACGCCACCGTGGTGCGCCAGCTCGCCCGGGCCGGAATGGTGCTCCTGGGCAAGACGAATACCGTCCAGTTCGCGTACGGGGGCGCCGGCGTCAATCACCACCACGGCACCCCCCACAATCCCTGGCACGCCACCCACCACCTCCCCGGCGGCTCGAGCAGTGGCTCGGGCGTGGCGGTAGGGGCCGGGCTCGCGCCGATGGCGCTCGGCAGCGATACCGGAGGCTCGGTGCGCATCCCGGCCAGCTTCTGCTCGACCACCGGACTCAAGACCACCGTGGGCCGGGTGAGCCGCGCCGGCGTGTACCCCTTGAGTCCGACCCTGGACTCGGTCGGACCCTTGACCGGTGGAGTCGAGGATTCCGCGCTGGTCTACCAGGCGGTGCACGGCCCGGATCCGCGCGACGCCACCACCCTGGCGCACCCGATACACGACGTGCTCGCGCAGCTCGACGACGGCGTGGCGAACCTTCGCATCGCCTTCGCGGAGGGACTGCTCTTCGAGGACGCCGACCCGGAAGTGGCCGGCGCGGTACGAGCCTGCGGCGACGTGTTCGACCGCCTCGGCGCGAGGGTCGCTCACTTCGACTTCAGCCAGGCCCGGGCGGCCCGGGAACTCAACCCTCGCGGACTGGTGGCCGCGGCGGAAGCCTACGCGGTCAACCGCACACTGCTCGATGAACACTTCGACGATCTGGACCCGATCGTCGCCTACCGGCTGGCGAAGGGTCGCGAGGTTCCGGCGCACGAGTACCTGGGAATAATGCGTGAGTGCGCCCGCCTGCGCGCGGAGACCGCCGCCGCGATGCACGATGTGGACGCGCTCCTCGCACCTACCGTGCCCATACCCCCGCCTCGCCTCGAGGATGCCGAGCGCGACCAGGACGCGTATACGGAGTTGAACCTCGCCTGCCTGCGCAATACCGCGCTTGGCAACCTGCTGGGTCTCTGCGCCCTGAGCGTCCCCTGCGGGTTCACCGCGCAAGGTCTGCCCATCGGTCTGATGATTTACGCCAAGCCTTTCGACGAGGCGACTCTGCTGCGGATCGGACAGGCATTCCAGAAGGCCACCGAGTGGCATCGACGCAGCCCGGATCTCTCCTTTGCCGAGGGGCGTTAGCCCGCGGATTGCACGGATTTCTCAACTGGTGGACGCCAGCAAGCGTCCCGTGCGTGCGGAGACCGCGATGAAAATCGGACTCTTCATCAACAACCAGCACTATCGCGACGCCGACATGGTGAGCGCGCTCGGCGACCAGGTAACGATGGTGCACCACGCCCGCGACCGCGGCTGGGACTCCCTGTTCACGGGCCATCACTACCTGAACGAGGGCAACAACCAGCAACTCCAGATCGTGCCCTTCATCGCCCGGCTCATGCCGGAAGCGGGCGAGATGACGACCGGATTCGGCATTCTGCTGCTCAACCTCCACAACCCGGTGTACGTCGCGGAGACCGTGGCGTCACTGGACATCATCGCGAAGGGAAACTTCGTCTTCGGCATCGGCCTCGGTTACCGCGAGGTGGAGTTCGATGCCTTCAATGTGCCGAAGGGCAGGCGTGTCGCGCGCATGGTGGAGTGCCTGGAGCTGGTGCAACGTCTGTGGAGCGAGGATTCGGTGACGCACCACGGGGAAACCTGCCGGCTGAACGGGGTGCGCATGAACATTCGCCCGGTGCAGCGACCCTCCCCTCCGGTATGGGTGGCCGCGAACAACGATCCGGCGATCCGGCGCGCCGCACGCATCGGCGACACCTGGATGGTCAACCCGCACTCGACCACCGCGACCATCCGCCGCCAGCTCGCCATCTACCGCGAGGCCCTCGATGCGGCGGGAAAGTCCTTTCCCCGGGAGCTGCCCTGCATCAAGGAAGTGGTCTGCGCCAAGGACCGAAAGACCGCGATCGAGACCGCGGGTCCCTATCTCCTCGGGAAGTATCGCGACTACTCGACCTGGGGACAGGACGCCGCTATGCCCGATGACGAGACCTTCGACCAGGATTTCGAAGACCTGTTGCAAGACCGCTTCATCCTCGGCTCTCCCGAGGACTGCTTCGAACAGCTCCGCCCCTACGTCGAGGAGCTCGGAATCAACCACCTTCTCTTTCGCACCCACTGGGCGGGCATGCCGCTTCGGCATACGCTCTCGAGCATGCGGCTCATATCCGACGAGCTGGCGCCCGCGCTCAGGAAGCTGACCCGAAAAACTCACCGGCTTTCGGAGGCTTCGGGCGCCAAGATGCCGTGATGGCCCGCAGCACGCACCGAGTAGCCGACACCAAGTCGAAAACACCTTGAAGGCGTAAAGCCCGCAAGCGCTTGCAGTGGTGGCGCGAGCGAGACTGCCGGGAGTGAATTGTCGTCCTGCGCAACACCCGACCCACGAGATCGCCGGAGCCGAGCCAGCCGCGACCTGAGAATTGACGCCGGCCTCGACGCGCCGAACCGGTCATCGCAGGGCAATCGTGCCGACCATTCCGGCACCCGCCACCTCGCAGGGGACACTATCCCGCGACGAGACCTCGCAGGCGCGCGTTGTCCGGATCGTAGAAGGGCATCGCGCGTACCACCGCGCGGCGCCGCTCGCCGAGGATCTCGATGTCGAGTTCACGGCCCGGTGCGCAGTGCTCGCGCATCAGGTAGCCAAGGGCGAGACGCTTGCCGAGCCGGAAGCCCGTGCCCCCCGAGGTCACATGACCCACGCATTCTCCATCCTGGAGGATCGGGTCGCCCGGCAGCGCATCGGCATCCCCGCCGTCGACGACGAAGCCGGTGAAACGCCAGGTGGACTCCACTTCCCGCTGGCGCAGGACCGCCTCGCGTCCCACGAAGTCGGGCTTGTCGAATCGGACAAAGCGGTCGAGACCGGCATCGAAGAGGCTGTACTCCGTTCCGATGTCGGCTCCCCATGCGTGCCAGCCTTTCTCCAGCCGCATCGCGTTCAGCGCATGGGAGCCGAAATCGACCAGTCCGAGGTCGCTTCCTGCACTCTGGAGGGCATCGTACACGGCGTGGAGATCCGAAGAGGCCAGGTGCAGCTCCCAGCCGAGCTCCCCCACATAGGAGACGCGAAGGCCGGTGACCCGGCGCCCCGCGACCTCGATCTGCGCCACCGACATCCAGGGCGCGGCCGACAGATTTGCGGTTGTCAGCCTCGACAGCAGCGCCCGTGACCGCGGTCCCATCACCATCAGGGTCGCGTCCTGGGTACTGCCCATGCCCAGCGTGACCGAGCCGTCCTCCGGAACGAAGCGGGCCATCCAGTCGAAGTCCCGGCGCATCGCCAGCGTCGGTCCGCACAGCAGATACCGGGTCTCGGCCTGTCGCGCGATCGTGGCCTCGCTCCTGATCATCCCCTTCGGCGTCAGCAGGTAGGAGAGCTTGACGCGCCCGACCTCGGGCATCGTGCCGCAGAACACCCGTTCGAGGAATGTGGTGGCGCCCGTCCCATGGACTTCGTACTTGCTGAAGCCCCCGTGATCCATGACGCCTACCCGGTCGCGCACCGCCTCGCACTCCGCGCGCACCGCCTCGCGCCAGGGCTCGTCGTCGCGAAGGCTGAGCCGCTGAGGATCGTGCCGCCGATCGCGGTCGAACCAGAACGCCCGCTCCCAGCCTCCGATGGTCCCGAACACGGCGCCCCGGGCCGCGAGCGTCTCGTGGAGCGGGGTGCGCTGGAGAGGGCGGGCGGAGGCAAGGATGCGATGCGGGTACGGGACCGCGTACTGCAGGCCGTAGAGTTCGACCGCGCGCGCCCGCGCATGATCCCGGGTTGCCCAGTCGCCGAAGCGGCGCGGGTCCCAGGCAGCGAGATCCCATTCGGTCTCGCCTTCGCTTATCCACTCCGCGATGGCCTTGCCGACGGCCGCGGATTGGGTGATGCCGACCTGAATCGCGCAGGCATGGTAGAAGTTCGGCAATCCGGCGGCCGGACCGCACAGCGGCAGGGCGTCGGGCGCATACGCGATGGGGCCGTTGACGAAGCGCTGCACGCCGGCCTCGGCCAGGAGCGGGACGTGCGCCGTCGCCCGTTCCAGCACCTCGGCAATCTCGTCCACCGAGTCGGGGAAGAGCTGATGGGCGAAGTTGTCCGGCACGCCGTCGGTGAAGGCCGGTCGGCCGGGATGCCCATAGGAGCCGAAGAGCAGGCTCGCCCGCTCACGCCGTAGATAGAAGCGCAGATCCGGATCGCGCACGAGAGGAAAGGATCTCTCGTCCTCTTCGAGCGCCGGGACGGGACCGGTGACGAGGTACTGGTGCTGAAGCGTCGCGACCGGAATGTGCTGACCGGCAAGGCGCGCGACCTCGGCGCCATGGAATCCGGTGGCGTTGACGACGGCTTCGCACACCACCGTCCCCTTGTCGGACCGGACACTCCACTCCCCGCTCCGGGTTCGTTCCATGCCGGAAACGCGGTTGAAGCGCACAACTTCCGCCCCGCCCTCCCGGGCCCGGGCCGCCAGCGCGTGGGTCAACTGGCTCGGGTCGATGTCGCCCTCGCAGGGATCGTGGATTCCGCCGATAACCGTATCGCCGCCGCGCCAATGGGGATGCATCGCCTCCATCTCGCCGGGCGTCACCATGGACAGATCGAGCCCGGCGGACTTCGAGACGCCCGCAAGGTGGCGAAAGAAATCCATCCGGTCAGGCGTATGGGCCGGCCAGAACGCGCCGGTGTGCCGCCAGGTGACGGGGTGATTGACCGCCTCGGCCAGCCTCCGGTAGAGACGGAAGGCGTAGTTGCCGGCCCGCATGCCGAGCCAGGTGTTGGCGAAAGTGGGAATGTTGCCCGCGGCATGCCAGGTGGAGCCCGAGGTCAGCTCGTTCTTCTCGATGAGCAGGCAGTCACTCACACCAGCCCGTACGAGGTGGTAGAGACAGGATGCGCCGACCACCCCGCCCCCGATGACGACGACTCGCGCGTGCGAGCGCATCGGCTAGTTGCCGCGACTGTCCCGAGGGTTCACGCTTGCGTTCATCTTGCGTTGCGGGTCATGGGAGAGGGGTGCAAGCCTGCGACCGATCGGCGGCACGACGCGATCGGACTTCGGCCGAGGCGGACTTTGGCCGAGGACTCGCGCCTCCGGCGCCGTCTCGTCGATTGGCGGCACCGCCTCGCTAGTGTTCAGCCAGCAAGCGTCCGAATCCGGCAATTCGGTCGGTGATTCCCGCAGCGCGCAGTGCCTGCCAATAGACGGCGGCGTTGCAGGCGACCACGGGCTTGCCGAAGTCGCGTTCCAGGTCGTCGAGCAGGGCGACGACGGGAAGGGCGGTGCCGACTTGCAGGACGGCGTCGCAATCACTGCCCGCGACATCGTGGGCAACCCTGCGGATGTCTTCGAGCGGGGTCTCGCAGATGGCCGGCAGTGACGGAGCCTCGGTACCCCGGATGGCGACCACCTCGAAGCCCGCCTCCTCGACGTTGGCCTTGACGTTCCGGTCGACATCGGCGGTGAACGGCGTGATCACGGCGATCCTGCGCGCGCCGAGTGCGGTCAATGCGGCGTGGTTCGCTTCCGACGCGTTGCAGACGGGAATTCCGACGGCATCGGCGAGCTCCCGGCAACGCAGCGCGAGCTTGGCGACCGCGCCCGGCACCGCATCCGTGGTCAATCCGACGGCGATCGCGGCGGGGTGGCAGTCCATGAGCTTGACTGCTTCCTCGATCAGGTCCTCCGAGATCCGCTCGCCGCCCAGCCGGAAGCGCTGCATCTGGTTGGTAACGCCCTTCGGCCTCAGCATCTCAAGCTCCGGCTGGACCACAGTGTTCATGGCGGGGGTCATCACGCCGATCATGCCGCGCGGCGCCAGGGTGTCGGCCATCTATCGCATGCTCCTCAGATAGTCGTTCAGTCCGCTCATGCCCGCGACGTAGATGCGCTCGCCGACGATCTCGTCCAGCCTTGCCTCGTCACCGGGATCGCAGTCGAAAGTCGCCTGCCATATGCCGAGCGTCCTGCCGCCTTCGGTGATCGGGATGAAACGATGGGTCGACACGTAGTTGCGGCAGGGCAGGGGACCCTCGACGATGTCGTAGACATAGAAATGCTTGAGGTCCGAGTGGGCAAGAAGCGTCTCGCGGAAGACCGTGCCGTCGGCAATGTCGAGACATCGTATCGAGCCGACCGCGGTCGGGCCTCCCGACTCCATCCTCGCGGCGATGACGCCGGGATTCCAGTCAACCACGCCGTCGAAGGCCCGGACCGCGGCCCAGACCTGCGTGACCGGTGCATCCAGGACCATGCTGCGCAGGACCTTCATGTCTTCTGTCACCTCTGATGCAATCTTATCGGAAAGCGTTCACGAATGGCCCGGTCGGCAGCCGGTGTCAAGGGGCCCGGCGCCTCTCGCGCCAGGATCTCCGTGACCCGGTCGCGCGCTCGTTCCCAGATCGCGACGCGGCCCGCCTCGATCCATTCGTCGACGCTCCGACGATCGCCAAGCTGCGGATAGACGTACTCGGAGCGCATGCTGGCAAGGGTCTGAGGCTCGCCGAGATAGTGGCCCTCCCCGGTCGCCACCCGCTCGATCATCTCCAGATCGATCAGGTCGTCCCGGACCTCCACGCCTCTAACCGATCGCAGGATGGCGCCGCACATGTCGTCGTCGATCACCAGGCTCTCGCACGAGGCGACGGTGATTGAGCCCAGCATGCCGACCGAGAGGTTGATCATGTCCGCGCCGGCCTGCGCGGCCAGCGCGACCGTGTAGCCCTTCTCGTAGCCGGCCTGGGCGTCAGCGAACTTCGAGTCGGTCATCCCGGCCGAGACGGTCGATGGCAGCCCCAGATAACGCAGAAGCTGCGCCGCGGCGGCGTTCGCCACCGCCGACTCACCACTGCCCCCGGTCATGGCCCCGGTGCGCAGGTCGGAGATGAAGGGCATGAAGGCGTAGATGCAGGGGTGGCCGGGACACAGCGCATCGACCACCATCATGCCGGCCAGGCATTCCGCCAGACCCTGGGCCAGCGCACCCGCCAGCGGCGCCGGACTGGTGGCGCTAGCCTGACCGGCCGAGCAGATTTGCAGCGGCATTCCGGCCGCGATCGCGGCGCGCATGGTCGCCACCCCCTCCGCGGCGAAGCGCAGTGGTGGCACCACATGCACGATGATCGCCAAGCAGAAGGGCTGGCGGCGGAAGCCTCCCCCACGCTGCAGGGCGGTGTCGAAGAGCGCGACGATCGGCGCTACATGCGCCGCCTTGTCGAAGCTGACGCCGATCGGCTTTCCGGTTGCGCGCACGCAGGCATAGGCCGTGTTGACGTCGAGCTCGAAGGTATCCTCCACATCCCGCGCCACGAGCGGACGCACGCCGTAGTGGACGTTGGGGCAGGCGTCCAGCACCCGCATCATTCGATAGAGGTCCGAGAGCCGGGAAGCGCGGTACGTGCCGCCGTCGCCGTCGAGGACATGCACGGCCGCGCCGCCTGTTCCGACATGCACGTGACCGCCACCGATCTGAATCCCGTGGTCTTCGCGAAGCCCGGGGAGCGCGACGGTGCGTGCGGCACGCGGGAGCGCCGCCTCCACCCGGCCGCGCGCGAAGACCATGCGTCCGTCCTCTCGGATCCGCGCCCCGCGCTCCTCCAGCCGCGTCCGCAGCCAGGCCGGGGCGTCGGCAATGCCGATGCGTTCCAGAATCGTAAGCGCCCGGTCCACGATGAGGGCGACCTCGGCGCTTCGCAGCGGACGAAATCGCCCTCCCGGGCAGGTTCCGCTCGGGAGCTGAGCGACATCGCTCGCGCGATCGCTTCGGGCGCGTCGTCCGGTCCTTCTTCCCCCGGGCCGTGTCATGGCCACTCCTTTCGCGATGCGCGAAGTCTCGCCGACCCCATGCGAAAAGACTCCGTGCAGGAGGCTCACGCCCATAGGCCAACCCGAAGAATTTACCCCTTGAACACTCATCCCCGAAATATCCATCCCCACTAACCCGGATGTTTCACCGATTTCTCAACTCGCGGACGCCAATATGCTCGCGGCTGCAGGCCTCCCTCCCTCAAGCCGCAACGACTTCGTGTCGGCTACCTGCTGCGCTGCGCAGTCCTTGGGCGAAGCTTTCCGGCCGGGCAAGCCATCTTTGGCTTGCCCGCTCGCCGGGGCGAAGCGCCGGTGGCGCGGGCAACGGGGTTCCCCAAGGGGCAGAGACTCGGAAGCACCCGCCGGGCAGCGAGGCCGCTCCCGCGCGTTACATCTCCCGCAGTCTGCGCGACGCCGCCGCGGCGCCGACCGCGACCAGCACCAGCGCCATGCCGTTCACGAGCAGCGCCGATGCGGTCCCCAGCACGCTGGAGAGCATGCCCACCTCCAGGTGACCGACCACCGAGAACCCTACCGAAAACTGCCACGCCCCCATCGCGCGTCCGCGCATCTCCCCGGGCACCGCGAGCTGCATCATGCTCTGGGTCAATACGTCGCTCGCCACCGCGCCGAGCGCGATGAGCATCGCCACCACCGCCGCCACCGGCAGATTCGGCGCGAGTCCGAGCGCCATCACCATCACCCCAAATCCGGCCACCACCACGAGCCAGGCCTTTCCGAGCCGGCGGCTCGGGGCCAGCGTCGCCATCAGGACGCCGCCCACGATTCCGCCCGCCGCGCGCGATGCGTGCAGCACTCCGAGACTTGCCGCGTCGAGCCCCAGGCGCCCGACCACGATGTCGGGCAGCGCGGTGAGGAACGAGAACCCGAACACTTCCACCGCCGCTGTCACCGTGACGAGAATGCGCAAGGGGCGGTTCGCGACGAGCTCGCGGACAAATTCCATGAGCCCCACCCGCACCGAGGGCCGCTCGGCGCCGGAGAAGGAAGGGCGCCCGCGCTGCCGGCCCAGCGCGAGCAAGGCGAGGACATGCGCCGAAGCGAAGCCCATGTAGGTGGCGCCGATGCCGAACTCGACCGCCGCCCATCCCGCCACGAAGGCGCCCGCGAGCTGGCCCAGGCGCATCGCGATGTTGAGCGCGCCGAGCGCGGCGACGACACGTTGCGCGCCGGCGAGGTCGAAGGCGTAGCTCGCACGGGCCGGGTTGCAGGTCGCCCGGAATACCCCGGAGACCAGCGTCAGGACGAGAATGAGAGGCAGTCCGGCCGTGCCGCTCGCGATCGCCGCGCCGATGACGAGAAGATTGACGCCGAGCGCCGCCTCCACCACGCGCAGCACATGCACCCGATCGAAAGCGTCCGAAAGGGTCCCGGCAAAGACTCCGACGACGAAGTTGGGGGCGAAGTAGAGCGCGAGCGAGAGTCCGACCCAGGCGGTCGAGCCGGAGAGCTCGTACACCGCGAGGCCGAAGAGCAGCATCTCGCCCACCATCGACGCGCCGTTGAAGAAGGTCATGCCCATGAGCCGGCGAAAGCGCGGGCCGCCCACGCCGAGCGACTGGCGCAGCGCTGGAATCATGGACGCGGGGATGCCGGATTCGGCTCACTCAATGCCGATCCGGCAGGCACGCGGAGCGAGAGCCCTCCCGGGCGCACGAGCAGCGCGTGGTCGAAGCGGGAATCCCGACGGTGGGCACCCGCCGACCACGGCGAAGACGACGTCAGCCCCGAAAAATCACCGAGTTTCTTGGCGAGGGCGCCAAGATCCCGAGACAGGGCGACGCTCGGCCGCTTCTTCTCGTGCGCGGATCGTCGCGTGGAAGCGGGCGGAGTAACTGCGACGGGCCTCAGCCGGTCAGCATCGGCAGTTTGAGGCGGTGCTCGCGCGCGCAGGCGATGGCGTCCTCGTAGCCCGCGTCGGCATGGCGCATGACCCCGGTGGCGGGGTCGTTGGTGAGCACGCGCTCGAGGCGCCGGGCCGCCGCATCGCTGCCGTCGCACACCACCACCATGCCGGCATGCTGGGAATAGCCGATACCCACCCCGCCGCCGTGGTGGAGGCTCACCCAGGTCGCCCCACTCGCGCAATTGAGCAGGGCGTTGAGCAGAGGCCAGTCCGAAACCGCGTCGCTCCCGTCCCGCATGCCTTCGGTCTCGCGGTTGGGGCTCGCGACCGAGCCCGAGTCGAGGTGATCCCGGCCGATGACGATGGGCGCCTTCAGCTCTCCACTGGCCACCATCTCGTTGAAGGCGAGGCCGACGCGGGCCCGCTCGCCCAGACCGAGCCAGCAGATGCGGCAGGGCAGGCCCTGGAAGCGGATGCGCTCGCGCGCCATGTCCAGCCAGTTGTGGAGATGGGGATCGTCGGGGAGCAGCTCCCTGACCTTGGCGTCGGTGCGGTAGATGTCCTCGGGGTCGCCGGACAGCGCGGCCCACCGGAAGGGTCCCTTGCCGACGCAGAAGAGGGGACGAATGTAGGCGGGCACGAACCCGGGGTAGTCGAAGGCGTTCGCGACCCCCTGTTCGAGAGCGACCTGGCGGATGTTGTTGCCGTAGTCGAGGGTGGGCACCCCCATGGCGTGGAAATCGAGCATCGCCCCCACCTGGACCGCCATGGACTCCTTTGCCGCCGCGGTCAGCGAGTCCGGCGAGCGCGACCTCGCCTCGACCGCGCGCTCCAACGTCCAGCCCGCGGGGAGATAGCCGTTCAGAGGGTCGTGGGCGGAAGTCTGGTCGGTGACCACGTCCGGCCGGACCCCGCGCCGCACGAGTTCCGGATACACCTCCGCCGCATTGCCCAGCAGCCCGACCGAGACCGCCCGACCCTCGCGGCAGGCCCGGTCGATTCGGGACAGGGCATCGTCGAGGTCGTCACTGCTCTCGTCGAGGTAGCCCGTCTCCAGACGTCGCCGGATCCGCCCGGGATCGCACTCGACCGCGAGCAGCGATGCGCCCGCCATGGTGGCGGCCAGCGGCTGCGCGCCGCCCATTCCGCCGAGCCCCGCGGTGAGGATCCAACGCCCGTCGAGGCGGCCGCCGTGATGTCGGCGCGCCACCGACACGAACGTCTCGTAGGTGCCCTGGATAATTCCCTGGCTGCCGATGTAAATCCAGGAGCCCGCCGTCATCTGTCCGTACATCATGAGACCCTGGCGATCGAGCTCGTTGAAGTGATCCCAGTCCGCCCACTTCGGCACCAGATTCGAGTTGGCGATCAGCACCCGCGGCGCATCGGGGTGGGTGCGAAACACTCCCACCGGCTTGCCGGACTGCACGAGGAGGGTCTCGTCGTCCTCGAGAGCCCGCAAGGCGTCGATGATCCGGTCGAAGCACTCCCAGTCCCGCGCCGCGCGTCCGAGGCCCCCGTAGACCACCAGCTCGCCCGGACGCTCGGCGACCTGCGGGTCGAGGTTGTTCATCAGCATCCGAAGCGGGGCCTCGGTGAGCCAGCTTCGGGCGCTCAGCTCGGATCCGATGGGCGAACGTACCACCCGGTTCGATTGGCGTTTCGCTTCGATGCTCATCTGCGGGCTCCCTGTTCCCTTACCCTCGCCGTACTCGGTGGGCATGGTATTTCACCGGTGAGAGCGGCTCTAGACCGCGCCGCGCGTCGCCCCCGGTCCGCGGGCGTCCCGAACGAATCACTTCGCGGCAGGGATTGACCCCTACCCGGTAGGAGAGCTCCGCCGGGTGATCGATGTCCCATACGACGAAGTCGGCCCGCTTTCCCGCTTCCAGCGTGCCGACCACATCCCCGAGACCGAGCGCGGCCGCCGCATTGCGGGTGACCCCGGCCAGCGCCTCCTCCGGGGTCATGCGGAAGAACGTCGAGCCCATGCTCAGCATCAGGAGAAGAGAGCCCACCGGAGAGCTTCCGGGATTGCTGTCGGTGGAGAGCGCGACGGGCACTCCGTGCGCCCGAAAGCTCGCAAGCGGTGGGAGCTTCGTCTCCCGCAGAAAGTAGAAGGCGCCGGGAAGCAGCACCGCCGTCGTTCCCGCTTCGGCCATCGCCGCCACCGAGGCCTCGGAGACATGCTCCAGGTGGTCCGCGCTCAGAGCCCCGTACTGCGCGGCGAGCGCGGCGCCGCCCTGGTCGGAGAGCTGCTCCGCATGCAGCTTCACGGGCAGTCCGAGCGCGGCCGCGGCTTCGAATATGCGCTCGGTCTGCGCCGGCGAGAACGCGATGCGTTCGCAGAATGCGTCCACCGCGTCCACGAGACCCGCCTCCGCCGCCGCCGGCAGAGACTCGGCGCAAAGGAAGTCGACATAGGCGTCCGCCCGGCCCGTGAACTCGGGGGGAACCAGGTGTGCGCCGAGGAAGGTGGTGACGACATCCACCGGCGCCTCGCGCCCGATCCGGCGCGCGGCGCCAAGCTGGCGCAGCTCGGTGTCGATGTCGAGACCGTAGCCCGATTTGATCTCGACGGTGGTGACTCCCTCCTCGAGGAGAGGCCCGAGTCGAGCGAGGGCGAGCTCGACGAGGCGGTCCTCGCTCGCCTCCCGGGTCGCCCTCACCGTCGACAGGATGCCGCCGCCCCGGCGCGCGATCTCTTCGTAGGAGACCCCTTCGAGACGCTGCTCGAACTCCGCCGCGCGGCTTCCCGCATACACGAGGTGGGTGTGACAGTCGATGAGGCCCGGCGTGATCCAGGCCCCGCCCGCATCGTGTCGGGGCACTGCGCGCGACACGGCCTCGGGCAACGCACTCATCGCGCCCACCCAGGCGATACGCTCTCCGGTCACCGCGATCGCGCCGGGGTCGATCGCGCCGTAGGGCGCGTTCGAGGCGCCCGCCATGGTCGCGAGCCGAGCGTTCACCCAAAGCGCGTCCCATCTCTCATCCATCGCCCATCGTCCTCCGCCTTCTTTGAACTCGGGCTTGCCAGGACCGACAATTCACCATTCCCGATGAGCTTTGACAAGGCGGTGCGGGTTGCGACTCTTCGCCGAACATGCGCTGCTCGATGCGGGCTGGGCCGAAGACGTCCTCCTGACCATCGGCGACGACGGGTTGATCCACGAGCGGGCCATCGGAGTCCGGCGGCCCCCCCGGGGCTGCGCAAGGGTCGCGGGAGTGCTGCTCCCGGGAATGCCCAACCTGCACTCGCACGCCTTCCAGCGCGCCTTTGCCGGGACGGCGGAACGGCGCGGCCCCGGACCGGACAGCTTCTGGACCTGGCGCGAGGCGATGTACCGGCTGGTGGAGAAGGTCGATCCCGACGCCATCGAGGCGATCGCCGCGCAGCTTTTCGTGGAAATGCTCGAGGCCGGATACACCTCGGTCGGCGAGTTCCACTACCTCCACCACGACCGTGACGGACAGCCCTACACCTGCCTCGCGGAGACCTCGGAGCGCATCGTCGCGGCCGCGCACCAGACCGGCATCGCGCTCACCCTGTTGCCGGTGCTCTACACGTCGTCCGGCTTCGGGGGCCGGCCCCCGCTCCCCGAGCAACGCCGCTTCGTCAATGACGTGGAACACTACGCCCGCCTCCTCGAAACGCTCCACGCGCGCCATGGCGCGAGCGAAGGGGTTCGCATCGGCGCCGCGCCCCATTCGCTTCGCGCGGTGACCCCGGCCGAGCTCGACTGCGCCCTGGAGGCGCTCGCGGCTCTCGATGCGCACGCCCCCGTTCACGTCCACATCGCGGAACAGGTCCTCGAGGTCGAAGACTGCGTGCGCTGGTGCGGACAACGGCCGGTGGAATGGCTGTTGGAGCACGTCGAAGTCAACCGGCGCTGGTGCCTGATCCACGCCACCCACGTGACGGGCCCGGAGTGCGCGTCGCTGGCGGCGAGCGATGCGACGGTGGGCCTTTGCCCCACCACCGAAGCGAATCTCGGCGACGGCATCTTCCCCGCCACCGAGTTCGTGGGCGGGGGAGGACGATTCGGCATCGGGTCGGACAGCCATGTCTCGGTGAACCCGGTGGAGGAGCTGCGGTGGCTGGAGTACGGCCAGCGCCTCGTACACCGCCAGCGCGCCCTCCTCGCAAGCGAAGGCGCAGCGTCGGTGGGCCGCTTTCTCTACGAACACGCGGCCCGAAACGGCGCGCGGGCGCTCGGGCTCGAAGCCGGTGCGCTCGCCCCGGGGCGCCGCGCCGATCTGGTGGTGGTCGATTCCACTTCGCCGATGCTGGAAGGCCGGCAGGGTGACGCGCTTCTCGACGCGCTGGTGTTCGCGAGCGGCCCCGATACGGTACGCGAAGTCATGGTGGGGGGACGCTGGCGAGTCCGGGACGGCCGTCACCACGAGCGCGATCCGATTCGGCGGCGATTCGCCGAAGCGCTCGGGCGGCTTCGGCAAGGCTGACCCCGAGGAGGGAGACAACGGCGTGGACAGGCGAGATTGCGAACTGGATGCGCTCTGCCGGGAGCTCTGTCTCCTCGCGGAGCGGGCGGGGCGGGAGATCCTCGGCATCTACGGCAGCGCTTTCACGGTGCGCGGCAAGAAGGACTCCACACCGGTCACCGATGCCGACGAACGGGCGGAAGAGATCATTCTCGCCGGACTCGACAATCTCGAACCCGGGTGTCCGGTGGTCGCGGAGGAGCAGGTCTCGGCGAGCCGGGTGCCCGAAGTCGGGGATCGGCCCTTCTTCCTCGTCGACCCCCTCGACGGCACCCGGGAGTTCGTGAACCGCAACGGAGAATTCACCGTCAACATCGCTCTGGTGGTGGATACGCAGCCCCGCCTCGGCGTCGTGCACCTGCCGGCGCTGGGCGAGACCTACTGGTGCGACGCGAAGGCCCGCGCGTGGCGCCGCCGCAGCGGGGGGGAGGCGGAGAGAATTCGCGCCCGCGCGGCGCCCGAAGCCCTGGTGGTCATCGCGAGCCGTTCCCATCGCAACGCGATGACCGAGGCCTTTCTGAAGGACTATCGCGTGGGCGAGATCATCTCGGCCGGCTCTTCGCTCAAGCTCTGCCGAATCGCGGAAGGCCGCGCCGACATGTACCCCCGCCTGGGACGCACCATGGAGTGGGACATCGCGGCCGGCCACGCGGTGCTGCGGGCGGCGGGCGGCTCGGTACGCACCCTGGACGGCGCGCCGCTTCGCTACGGCAAGCCGGGCTTCGACAACCCCCACTTCGTCGCCCGGGGGCGATAATGAGGCGCCTCGTGTGCGGAGACCCCGTCCGATGAGTGTTCCCGAAGAGATGATCGCAATCGAGATCGCCGCGCCCGGCGGCCCCGAAGTGCTCGTGCCCCGGAAGCGGCCGGTACCCGAGGCGAAGGAGGGCGAATTGCTGATCCGGGTGGCGGCGGCCGGCGTCAATCGCGCCGATCTCATGCAGCGAGCGGGCTCGTATCCACCACCGCCCGGGGCATCGGACATTCCGGGCCTGGAGGTGGCGGGAGAGGTGGTCGGGCGGGGGCGCGACGCGCAACGCTTTTCGCCCGGCGACCAGGTGTGCGCGCTGTTGAGCGGGGGCGGCTATGCGCAGTACTGCACCGTCCCCGCGGCGCAGTGTCTGCCCATACCAAACGGCCTGGACGCGGTGCGGGGGGCCGCGCTGCCCGAGACTTTCTTCACGGTGTGGACGAACGTCTTCGAACGGGGCGCGCTCAAGGTCGGTGAACGCCTGCTCGTGCACGGCGGATCAAGCGGCATCGGCACCACCGCGATCCCGCTCGCGAAGGCCTTCGGGGCGAGCGTCTACGCCACCGCGGGCAGCGATGAGAAGTGTGCGGCATGCCGGTCCCTCGGCGCGAGCGAGGCGTTCAACTACCGCGAGCACGATTTCGTGAAGGGCGTCCTCAAGGCGACCGGGGGAGCCGGAGTCGACGTGATTCTGGACATGGTGGGAGGAGACTACCTGTCACGGAACCTCAAGTGTCTCGCCCCCGGGGGCCGGCTGGTGCAGATCGCGCTCCTTCGGGGAGCGAAGACCGAGATCAATCTGGTGCCGGTCATGTTGAAGCAGCTCACCCTGACCGGCTCGACCCTCCGCGCCCGCAGCGTGGCCGAGAAGGCCGGAATCGCGGCGGCGCTCGAAGAGCGGGTGTGGCCACTGATCGCCTCGGGAAGCGTGCGCCCGGTGGTGCACGCGACTTTCCCGCTCGATCAGGCGGCGGAGGCCCACCGCCTGATGGAGAGCAGCGCCCACATCGGTAAAGTCGTGCTCGAGGTCCAACCGGGAAACGACTAGCAGGTTGGCACGCCAGGCGCTCCGAGAAGCCGGGCTTGCCCCAGCCCACGGGAATCGCCCGCGCGGGCTCTCGGCGCGGGACCGGCATCTGCTCGCATACCGAAGGCCTCCACCCGGAGCGCGTCTCGGACCCGGAGGTCCCGATCGCCATCCTTCTCCGATCCCCGGAGCGCGAGCATGTGAGCCGCGCGTTGGCAGTGCTGCCCCGCACCCTGACTCGCGCCGGATACGGTCAACGTCGGCGGATGCGCGTTGGAAGTGGTGGGTCGGAGAAGTTCGGCGACCGGGCCCGCGCCCGCCGTCCCGCCGAGTCGGAAGCGACGCGATGCTATGATGCGCTGTCCGGAGATGTTCCGGTCGACACCGTTCCCAGGTTCGCAAGAGGATTGAGAAGCCATGCCCCCACTCAGTGAAGGCAGTGTCGCGCCGGACTTCTCGGCGCTCAACCAGGACGGAAAGTCCACGTCGCTTCGGGACTTCCGAGGCAAGTGGCTGGTGCTCTGGTGGTATCCGAAAGCCGACACCCCCGGCTGAACGCTTGAAGGAAAAGGGTTCCGTGATCGAATCCAAGACTTCAGCGACAAGAACGCGGTGATCCTGGGCGCGAGCTTCGACACCCCGGAAGAGAACCGCGCGTTCAAGGACAAGTTCGACTTTCCCTTCGATCTGCTCTGCGACACCGAGCGAAGCGCCGGCATCGCCTACGGCGCCGCCGAGAACGCGGATGCGCAGTACGCCGCGCGGGTGAGCTGCCTCATCGACCCCGAGGGCCGAGTCGCCCGGTTCTACGGCAGCGTCATTCCGGCCGATCATCCCGGCGAAGTGTTGAACGATATCGGCTGACCGGGCCGCGCTCGGCGCCGATCCACCGCCCGCTCCTCCGGCCATGGCGCCGGGAGTGGGACGGTGGGCTCATTTTTATCCGCTTCGTCCCGTTGCGGACCGCCCTCGCCGGGAGCGGGTTCCGAATGCGCCCCCGGACGGGGGCGAAGCGTCAGCCCGCACGCTCCACCGATTTTCGGCCGCTTCGGGCGCCAGATGCCGTGATAGCAGGAAGCACGGACTTGAAAGACGCGCTACGTCGAGCCGGCCTCCCCCGCGCTCGCGCAGCGCATCCGGATGTAGGCCACTTCGATATCGATGGTGGTCTCAATCATCCAGGCGAAGATCTCGTGGGCGAGCCCGGCGTCGAGCTCGTAGTGCAGCGCGAGGCGGCGCGCGAGGTCATGGACCTGCGCTTCCCGGCCCTTGCGCACCAGCAGCCCCCTGGTCGCCTCGATGTCGCCGTCGGCCTCCCGAAACTCGTTCTCGAGTTCGGAGAACTTCGACTCCGCCACGAACTTGCCGAGATTGACGCGTTCGAGGATGCACAGGAGCGCCTCGACATCGGCGGTAACCGTCTCGCCATAGGTGGTGGAGTCGCTGCCGGCGCGGCACGCCCGCTCCACCCACGCGAGGTAGTAGGCCTTGACGCGAGCCCCCGCACCGCTCGCCATGCGCTCGATCGGACTCGGCGGATCGCCGCGGAGGATGACCGGCGCAACGCCCCCGACCTCGGTGAACGACTCCTGGGACGCGAAGGTGTAGCGTCCGAGCTCGGCGTGCAGATGCTCGACACTCCCGAGCACGTGGTCCAGCAGCGTCTTCCCGGGGGCGGTGCGCACCAGTCCGGGTCGGTAGATGTCCGGATTGCGGGGGAAGCGCGTGCGCTTCTTGAGCGCAATGACTATCTCGTTGGCGAGGAGATCGAGGCCCGGACGAAGCGACTGAGCGAGGTCGATCGCCTGATGCCGGTCCGCGAGCCCCATCGCGTCGCTCCACTCACTCCCCGACGGCGTGCACGGCCAAAACACCGCACAGCGGCGCGGGCGCCGATCCCTCGTCCGGCGAGTCCGCGGGACTCCGGCAACACTCCCGGGCGGGCGCGCCAAGGCATAGCATTCGCAAGGACATGACCACGGCTCAGTCGATCGTCGCCGACGAAGTATCGAGGCGTCCGAGTGACGGAATCAACACCCGCAGCGGAGGTCTTCAGGCGCCGCGCCCTCGGAGGCCTTGGCCGAGCAGGGCATGCAGGCCGTGACGCGAGCGCTAAAAGGTCGGTGTGCCCGCCACGGCGACGAGAGCCGGCCCGGGGGGCATACTCCCCCTCCCCGCCTGCTTGCCCCAGGATCCCCGACATGAAGATCGAGCCTCGTATGCACGAACTCCTGAACCGTGAGCGGCCCGGCCTGCTCGCGGTCGTCGGCACCCTCGGCCGCGACCTCTGCCCGCACCTGGTACCGGTGTGGTATCGCTGGGACGGACAGTCGATCCTGGTATGGACTCTGGCGCAACGGGCCTGGGTCAGGAACCTGGAACGCGACCCCCGGGTTGGGGTGTCGGTGCAGGAAGGGGACACCGCGGTGATGATGAAGGGCCGCGCCACCGTGCACACCAGCGACGGGAGGGAAGTGGACGATGAGATCCGGCGAATCACGCGCCGCTACGTCGGCGACGACGAGGTGGAGGGATACATCTCGGACTGGCCGCGCCTTCGCAGCATCGTGCGGATCGAGCCCCGGAGCGCCTTCATCTGGGGATGAGCGTCGCGGGGCGGCGGCTTGAGATGAACCGAGCTTTGACCGATCATCGCCGCTGGAGTCGGCCGCGGCGGCGGCTCCGGGAATAACGACAAGCAGTTTGGAGGAGCCATGGATTCGCTGCCGGTGATGGTGGGCAAGCGCCTCGTCTTCGGCGTCGTCACCCTGATCGCGATCTCGCTCATGATCGCGGTCGGGGTGGAGTTGCTGCCCGGGGATCTCGCGCAAGCCATCCTCGGCCAGGCGGCCACCCCGGAGACGGTAGCGGCCTTTCGCCGGGAGCTCGGCCTCGACCTGCCCTGGTATACGCGCTACCTGACCTGGCTCGGGAACTTCATGTCCGGCGACATGGGCACCTCGCTCGCCAACAAGCGCGAGATCTCCGAACTCATCGGCACCCGGCTCGGCAACACCATCTTCCTCGCGGTCACCGCGGCGGCGGTCGCGGTGCCGCTCGCGGTCTTTCTCGGCATGCTCGCCGCGCTCTACCGGGAGACCCTCTTCGACAAGATGATCTCGATGACGACGCTGTCCACCATCTCCTTCCCGGAGTTCTTCGTCGCCTACATCCTCATCGTGCTGCTCTCGGTGCAATGGAGCGTGTTTCCGAGCATCTCCAACATCGCCCCCGACATGCCGCTCGGCAGCAAGCTTTACGCGGTCGCGCTCCCCGCGCTCACCCTGATCCTGGTAGTCGTGGCGCACATGATGAGGATGACGAGGGCCGCCATCATCAACCTGATGATGAGCCCCTATATCGAGATGGCCCGCCTCAAGGGCATCAAGCGCAGCCGCATCATCATGCACCACGCCTTTCCCAACGCGCTGTCCCCGGTCATCAACGTTATCGTCCTCAACCTCGCCTACCTCGTGGTGGGGGTGGTCGTCGTCGAGGTGGTGTTCGTGTACCCCGGTCTCGGACAGCTTCTCGTCGACTCGGTATCGAAACGCGATTTGCCGGTCGTGCAGGCAAGCGGGCTGATCTTCGCCGGCACCTACGTCCTGCTCAACCTGAGCGCGGACGTGCTGTCGATCCTCGCCAATCCGCGGCTTCGGCACCCGAAGTGAGGTCGGGGCGCCATGCTTAGAGATGCGCTCAAGGCTCTCGCCAACGCGCCCTGGAGCGCCCAGCTCGGCATGGTGATCATCGTCTTCAACGTCACGCTGATGCTCTTCGCGCCGCTCTTCACCCCCTTTCCGGAGACGGAAGTGGTCGGCGACGTGTGGGAGGCCGGCTTCTGGGCGAACGACTGCACTCCGGAAGGGATCGCCGCCTACGAGTGCTGGGACGAGATCAACAAGGACCGCGAGCACAAGGTCCTGCTCGGCACCGATCATCTCGGGCGGGACCTCTACACCCGCCTCCTCTACGGCGCCCGCAACACGATCTCCATCGCGCTCGTCACGACCATCCTCTCCTTCGCCATCGGCATCTCCTGCGGCTTCCTGGCCGCCACCCTGCGCGGATGGGTGGACCAGGGCCTGAGCCGATTCGTCGATGTGATCATGGCCTTTCCCACCCTCATCTTCGCACTCATGATCCTCTCGGTGGTCGGCACTTCGGTGGGGGTGCTGATCGTGGTCATCGCGATCCTGGACGCGACGCGGGTCTACCGCCTGTCCCGGGCGGTCGCGATGGACGTCGAGGTCATGGAGTACGTGGAGGTGGCCCGACTGCGCGGCGAGAGGATCTGGTGGCTGATGCGTCGCGAGATCCTTCCCAACACTCTGCCGCCGCTGGTGGCGGAGTTCGGACTGCGCTTCTGCTTCGTGTTCCTCTTTCTCAGCGCGCTCAGCTTCCTCGGACTCGGCCTGCAGCCGCCGACCGCGGACTGGGGCAGCATGGTGAAAGAGAACGCGGGCGCGATCACTTTCGGAATCTACACCCCGCTCGTCCCCGCGGCCGCGATCGCCATCCTCACCATCGGCGTCAACCTGGTGGTGGACTGGTTCCTGCGCAAGGCGGCGGGCCTGCGCGACGAGTACTGACCCCCCGCTTTCGCGTTTGCTTTAAAGCGGCCCAACCCCGTCCGGCGAAATCGATGTCTCGACTACTCACCATGCAAGGCCTTCGCATCGAGGGCTTCCAGGAGGAACGCTGGCAGGAAATCGTCAAGGGGGTGGACGTCGAGCTGGATCGGGGAGAGGTGCTCGGCCTGATCGGGGAGTCGGGCGCTGGCAAGTCGACCATCGGCATCGCGAGCATGGGCTTCTGCCGACCCGGCTGTCGCATCACCGGGGGCACCATCACCTTCGATGGCCTCGATCTCCGCTCCTCCGGTGACGAGTCTCTGCGGCAGTTGCGCGGGGTGCGCATCTCCTACGTGGCGCAGAGCGCCGCCGCCTCCTTCAACCCCGCCCACCGGCTCATCGCGCAGTACATCGAGGCGCCGGTGCAGCACGGGGTCCTGGGGGGAGCCGAGGCGGAGGAGCAGGGCAAGCGGCTCTATCGCAGGCTGGATCTCCCCGATCCGGAGAACATCGGCAACCGCTATCCGCACCAGGTTTCGGGAGGGCAGCTCCAAAGGGCAATGGTGGCGATGGCGATGGCCTGCAAGCCCGACCTCATCGTCTTCGACGAGCCGACCACCGCCCTGGACGTTACCACTCAGATCGAGGTGCTCGCCGCGATCAAGGATGCGATCCGGGAGTTGAACTCCGCCGCAATCTACATCAGCCACGATCTCGCGGTCGTCTCCCAGGTCTCGGACCGGATCATGGTGCTGCGCTACGGCGAGACGGTGGAGGTGGGCGGCACGAGGCAGATGGTCGCGTCTCCCCAGGAGGACTACACCCGGGCGCTGCTCTCGGTACGCAAAGTACGCGAAGACAAGGTGCGCCACCCGGAGGAAGGGGAGACCCTGCTTGAGGTCAAGGACGTGAGCGCGAGCTACGGCGGGCCCGGCGGAGTGCCGGTGCTCGAAGACATCACGCTCGACCTCACCCGCTGCAATACCATCGCGGTGGTGGGTGAGTCCGGGAGCGGCAAAAGCACCCTGGCACGGGTCATCACCGGGCTCCTGCCTCCCACCAAGGGCTCCATCGTGTTCGAGGGCAAGGTGCTTCCGCCCGGCTTCAAGCAGCGCGACAAGGAGATGCTGCGCCGCCTGCAGATGATCTACCAGATGCCCGACGTGGCCCTGAATCCGCGCCAGACGGTGCTCCAGGTGCTGGGCCGTCCCCTGTCCTTCTACTTCGGCATGGAGGGCAAGGCCAGGCGCGATCGGGTGGTCGAGCTCCTGGAGCAGATCGAGCTCAATGCGCGCTACCTGGACCGTTTTCCCTCCGAGCTCTCCGGGGGCGAGAAGCAGCGGGTGTGCATCGCCCGCGCGCTCGCGGCGAAGCCGGACATGATCATCTGCGATGAGGTGACCTCGGCCCTCGATCAGCTCGTGGCCGACGGAATTCTCCGCCTGCTGCAGAACCTGCAGAACGAACTCAAGGTCTCCTATCTCTTCATCACCCATGATCTCGCGACCGTAAAGGCGATCTCGGACGAGATCGTGGTGATGCTGAACGGGCAGGTCGTGGAACACGGCCCACGTGAAGAGATTCTCTCGCCGCCCCACCACGAGTACACCGAGCTGCTGCTCGCCTCGGTTCCGGAGATGGATCCCGACTGGCTGGACAACCTGCTGCATACGCGCGCCGGCGCCCGCCTGCGCGAGGGACCGATCAGCGCGCAGCTCTCCTGAGCCGGGCCCGGCTCGGGGACCCGGGTTCCGCCGTCGCGCGGGGGCGCTCAGGCGACCCCAAGCTCGTCCAGCAGGGGGTCGAGCCCCCGCAACACTTCAAGCGCGGCGGCGATATCGGGCGCCATCTCCCGGTCCTCTATCCATTTCGGAATCCGCGCGCGCACCGCCAGGTGGAGGCGCTCGAGCGCCGGACTCGAACGCAAGGGGCGCAGCAGATCGATGCCCTGCGCCGCCGCGGCAAGCTCTATCGCCAGGATCGTGCTCGTGTTGTCCACGATGGGCGCGAGCTTGAGCGCCGCCCCCATCCCCATCGAGACATGGTCTTCCTTGTCGGCCGAAGTGGGGATGCTGTCCACCGACGCGGGATGGCAGAGCGTCTTGCTCTCGGCCGCGAGCGCGGCCGCGGTAACGTGGGCCAGCATGAACCCGGAGTTGAGGCCCGCATCCTCCACGAGAAAGGGCGGCAGCGCGGAGAAGGTGGTGTTGGTGAGCTTTTCGATGCGCCGCTCGCTGATGGTGCCGAGCTCGGTCAGGCCGAGCGCGAGCAGGTCCGCGGAGACCGCCATCGCCTCTCCGTGGAAGTTGCCTCCGGAGAGTATCTCGCCGTCCTCGGGGAACACGAGCGGGTTGTCGCTCACCGCATTCATCTCCACCTCGATCCTGGCCGTGATGTCGTCGAGGAGATCGCGCACCGTGCCGTGGACCTGCGGTGCGCACCGGATACTGTAGGGATCCTGAATCCGGACATCGTCCTCGCGGTGCGAATTGCGGATCTCGGAGCCCTGCATCAGAGACCACAGATTGCGGGCGCTTCGCTGCTGGCCCGGATGGGGACGCAACGCGTGGATGCGCGCGTCGAAGGCGGTGTCGGTGCCGCGCAGGGCGTCGGTGGACATCGCGGCGATCAGGTCGACCGCGCGCACCAGGCGCCGGGCCTCGAGGACGGCGAGGGAGAGCAGCGAAGTCATCGCCTGAGTGCCGTTGATGAGGGCGAGCCCCTCCTTCGCCTCCAGGACCAGGGGCTCGCGGCCGATCGCGGCGAGACCCTCCGGCGCCGGCATTCTCTCGCCCCGCACCACGAGCTCTCCCCGGCCGATCAATGGCAGGGCGAGATGTGCGAGGGGGGCGAGATCGCCGCTGGCGCCGACCGAGCCCCGCCTCGGTATCCGCGGCAGGGCATCGCCGTTGAGAAGGGCGAGGAGCAAGTCGATCACCTCCGGGCGCACTCCCGAGTGGCCCCGGGCGAGAGTGTTGGCGCGAAGCAGCAGCATGCCGCGTACCGCGGGCGCCTCGAGCGGCTCTCCGACCCCTGCCGCGTGACTGAGGATCAGGCGCTCCTGAAGTAGCCGCAGGTCACTCGAGGCGATACCGACCCGGGCAAGGTCCCCGAAGCCGGTGTTGACTCCATACACCGGCTCATCGCGCGCCACCACCGCCTCCACCACTTCGCGAGCGGCGCGCACTCTCGCCCGCGCATCCGCGGCGAGGGCGCAGGGCCGGCGCCTGAACACCACTTCTTCGAATTGCCCGAGACGAAGGCCCCGGCCGTCGAGCAGAAGCGTGTTCACCCTTCCTCCCCCGTGGACCGCCGGCTACTCGTCACGCGGACTCTCGTAGTAGGGCAAGCGAGTGCCGATTCCCTGGGCCTTGGCCTTCTCGTACACGAGATGTCCGATCATGATGTCGCTGATGGCGTAGCCCTTGTGCCAGAAGACGATACGCTCGCTCTCGGTCTCTCGGCCGGGCTTGATACCCGCCACCACCTCGCCAATCTCCGCGTAGACGTGCTCGGCGCGCAGATCGCCGGCATTGATGAGCGACGCGAACTGGCCATGGCCGGATCTCACGCACTGGTTCCAGTCGTCCACGATGAACTTGTCGGCGCGAAACGGCAGGCTCGGCTCCACCGAGAGCACCGCGCCGTAGGGTTGAAGCAGCGCGCCCGGTCGCACCGCCGCGTCGGGCACCAGGACCTCGTGCTCCATCAGTCTCGAGGCATCCACGATGATGTCGGCATCGCGCACGGTGTCCGCCGCGTTGTCCTTGACCACCACCGCCTTGCCGAGGCGCTCGCTCATCCGGGCGCCGAAGCGCTCGCGGGACTCCGGCCGGCGGCTCGTGACCCGGATCTCCTCGAAATCGAAGAGCAGGTCGAGCATCGCGACGTTGTACCAGGAAGTGCCTCGCGCGCCGATGTTCGCGAGCACCCGGGGGCGGCGGCGCGCGAGGTACTTCGCCCCTACCGCGGTCACCGCCCCGGTGCGCATCCACGTGATCGCGGTGGAGTTGATGATCGCATAGGGCGCGCCGGTGTCGGTGCGCATCAGGAGCAGGGTGGAGATCTCGGAGGGCACGCCGTGCTCGTAGTTCTTGTGAAAGTCGCCGAGCACCTTGACGCCGCAGGCATCCACCGGACCCGCATAGCCGGGCAGGATGTTGAAGATCTTCTCGGGGTGGTCCAGGTGAAGGTGCACCTTCGAGGGCATCACCACATTCTTCTCGCCGTGGGCCCGCAGGCCGGCCTCCACCGCATCCATGACCTCCCGAAGGCCGAGGTCGACCTGGTCCACGTCTTCCTTCGAGAGAAAGAGCACCTCGATTGCCGTCATCTTCGCGCTTCCCACGCAGGTCACCGGACGGCTAATGTACCGGAAGGCGGTGCCCGGACGGACACCGCGGACCTCCACGCACCGGCACGGGGCACGGAGCACCCGTTTCCGCTAGCCAGCCGCCGTGCTTCACCACGAAGCGAGCCGGTGCCGGCGGGCCTGGACCGTAGCCCGGATATTTCACCGATTTCCTACTGCGGACGCCAATATGCTCGCGTCAGCGGGCCGTACTCCCTCAAGCCGCTTCGACGTAGTGTCGGCTACGCCTACAGCGTCTTTCGGTCCGTGCGACCCACTATCACGGCATCTTGGCGCCCTCGCTACGAAAATCGGTGAAACATCCGGGCTAGCGTCCCGCGCCCTTGCTCGCTCTCGACCGCGTCCATGCCGGCAGGTGCGTGTCCGCGGCCATGAATCGGAGAACCGCGGCGGCTTGACACGGTCTCGCCCGGCCGGCCTCCCCGCGATGAATCACGGCGCACGCATTCGGTTGGCGGCTTCGGATCACCGGACGCGGCCTCGCGGAGCGCCCGCGGCGACCATCGCGCCCACGGACCGGGTCGTGCCCGGGCGGACACGCGACCTGACCCTTATCTATCTTTCTCTTTGGCCAAGTCAACCTTGAACAAGATCCCGGGGCTGCCCCACACTTCACCCCATCGAGACCTTGTCGAATCGAGTTCCCGCCGTTTTCGGAGCGACCAGACTTGCACAGACCAACCCTTCGCACCATTGCCGAAAAGCTCGGCGTGTCTACCGCCACGGTGTCGCTGGCCATGCGCGACAGCGCGAAGATCTCGAAGGACACGCGAAAGCGCGTGAAGGCGGCGCTCGTGGACTTCGGTTACGTATACCAGCGAAGTGCGGCCGGACTGCGCACCTCGCGCACTCATACCGTGGGAGTGATTCTCAGCAGTGTCTCCGACCCCTTCTTCAGCGCGCTGCTCGCGTCCCTCGAACGCGAGCTGACGAAGGCCGGACGTACCGTCTTCCTGTGCAACTCCGACGAGTCCGTCCCGCGACAGACGCAGTTCATCCGAAGGATGTCGGAGTACAACGCCGACGGCATCATCGTCTCACCGGCGATCGGCTCCACCCCCGAAGACTTCAGCACCACCCTGGCCGCGACGCTGCCGCTGGTCTTCGTGTCCCGGGCCATGACGGAGCTTCGCTTCGACTACGTCGTCAACGGCGACCGCGAGGCCTCAAAGCTCGCCATGCGCCATCTCATCGGTCTGGGCCATCGGCGGATCGCGCTGGTCGGGGGCGACCCCAGCGTAACGCCGTTCAGGGAACGCATGCGTGGCTACCGGGAATCGCTCGACCACGCCGGAATCGAATTCGATGGCGCGCTCACCCTGTCCACCCTGCCGAACCGCCTCGCGGGATTCGAGGCCGCGCGCTGGATTTCGCAGTTGATCCCACGACCGACCGCGGCGGTGTGCTACAACGACGCGGTGGCGTTGGGGCTGATGGCCGGTCTGCAGCGAGTCGGCCTGTTTCCGGGCAGGAACTTCGCTCTCGTCGGCCACGAGGATGTCGAGGAAGCGAGCATGGTGAACCCCGGCCTCACGGTCACCGCGGTCTCTCGCGAAGAGATGAGCCGGCGGGCCACGGCGGCACTCATCGCCCGAATCAAGGATCCGGATCGGCCGCTCGAGCGGGTCGTCCTGCCCCCGAAGCTCATCGTCAGGGAATCGTGCGCTTTGCGTATCGACCCCGACTCATGACGCGGACTCGGCGTCGTTCACCTCTCCCCCGATGGCCGCGTCCGCGCCGCTTCCGGCGCGCGCCTTGCCGGCGCGAGGCGATCATGCGAAAACGGCGTCCACAGACCGCAAAGGCGCCGCACGGGAGAGCGCGACTTGAAATCGGACCATGGCGGGGATGGCGGGGCACGCCGGCGCGCGCGCCGGTCCGGAGGGCGCAATGCAAATCTCCGGGGCCGGGGGCCGGCGGTGCGCCAGCTTCCCTGGGAGATTCCGGTGAACCGGGACGCGCCTGTCGAGCCCTTCGACGCCGAACAGGTCCAGGCGGTACACGATGGCGCGATGCGGGTCCTGGAGGAGATCGGGATCGAGTTCCTGAGCGAGGAGGCCCGAAGGGTCCTGAAAGCGGCCGGCTGCGAAACGAGACCGGGCAGCGCCAACGTGCGCATGGACCGCGATCTCGTGATGGAGAAAGTGGGCCTCGCGCCCTCGCAGTTCACCATCACGCCGCGAAACCCCGCACGCCAGGTTCCGATCGGGGGGCGGCACATGGTGTTTCTCAACGTCTCCAGTCCGCCCAACTGCTCCGACCTCGACCGGGGGCGGCGGACCGGGGATCGCGAGAGCTATCGAGATTTCCTCAAGCTCACCCAGTACTTCAACTGCATCCACATGGCGGGCGGATATCCGGTGGAGCCTGTCGATCTCCATCCCTCCGTTCGCCATCTCGATTGCTTGTACGACAAGCTGACGCTGACCGACAAGGCCGCGCACGCGTACTCCCTCGGGAGCGAGCGCGTCGAGGATGTCATGGAGATGGTGCGCATCGCGGGCGGGCTCACTCACGCCGAATTCGACGCCACGCCGCGCATGTACACGAACATCAATTCGTCATCTCCACTCAAGCACGACTGGCCGATGCTCGACGGAGCGATGCGCCTCGCCCGTCGCGGACAGCCCACCATCGTCACTCCCTTCACCCTGGCCGGGGCCATGGCGCCGGTGACGCTGGCCGGTGCGGTCACTCAATTCGTGGCCGAGGGACTCTCCGCCATCGTGCTGCTGCAATGCGTCAAGCCGGGGGTGCCGTGCGCCATCGGCTCCTTCACATCCAACGTCGACATGCGCAGCGGAGCACCGGCCTTCGGCACTCCGGAATACATCCGCGCCACCCAGATCTCGGGTCAGATGGCGCGCTTCTATGGACTGCCGTTGCGCGCCTCGAACGCGTGCGCCGCCAACTGCCCCGACGCACAGGCGGCGTGGGAAAGCGCGTTCTCGTTGTGGGCGGCGGTCGCGGCGGGGGTGAATGTGGTCTACCACGCGGCGGGCTGGCTGGAAGGGGGGTTGTGCGCGTCCTACGAGAAGTTCGTGATGGACTGCGAGACCCTTCAGCAGATCATCGCCTACCTGCGTCCGGTACCGGCAACGGAAGACGACATCGCGGTCGAGGCGATCCGGGAAGTGGGGCCGACCGGCCACTTCTTCGGCTGCCAACACACCCAGGATCGCTACGAAAGCGCCTTCTACAGCCCCTTCCTGTCGGACTGGAGCAACTTCGAGAGCTGGGAGGAGCGGGGCTCGGTGGACGCCACGCGGCGAGCGCACGGAATCTGGAAGAAGATCCTCGCCGAATTCGAGGCCCCTCCCATGGACGAATCGCTTCGAGAGGAGCTCGCCGCGTTCGTGGAACGCCGCAAGCGCGAGGGCGGCGCGCCCACCGACTTCTGAGAAAGCGTGCACCGCGCCAAGGAGCCATGGAGCGATGGGCGAACGCGGAACCGGGACCGGGCCGAATCCACCGCCAAGGGCATGACAAGGGCCGGCACGGACCGCTTCGGGCGCGAGCCAGGATGCGCGATGGCGCCGTCCAAGCACACCGACGCGCCCATGTTCGCCGCCTGCCTCTGCCCCGCCAAACTCCGTGCGCTCCTGGCTCTTGTGTGTCGGCGGGGCATTGCGGCTAGACTAGCCGGCAGATTTCGCCGATTTCTCAGCCAGCGGACGCCAACATGCTCGCGTTAGCGCGCCGTACTCCTTCGCGCCGCAACGACTTCGAGTCGTCTGCGAATTGCGCGTCTTCCGGTCGGTGCGTCCCACTGTCACGGCATCGGGGCGCGCTGGCCACGAGAGTCGATGAAAATCGGGGGCCAACGGCCCGATCAATGCACCCCACGACGAAACATGACACGCTTCGCAACGCGGCCGGGCGCCGCATCGCGTCCTCGCGCCGCTTCGCCCATTGACGCAAGCACAACGCTCCCTGGACCAACGGAGGAAACCGAACCGACATGGCAACCAAAAAAGACCACAACGGCCTGAACAAGCTCAAGGCCCAGTTCAACGACGGCAAGATGAGCCGCCGCGAGTTCATCCGCTTCTCGACCCTGCTCGGGGTCTCCGCCACTACCGCGTACAGCATGGTCGGCATGGTCGCGCCCCGTCCGGTGTCGGCGGCGGCGATGCCCAAGGGCGGTACGCTGCGCATCGCGATGCGCACGGTCCAGACCGCGACGCCGCACACTTTCCAGTGGATCTACGATTCCAACCAAACGCGCGGAACGATCGAATACCTCACCAAGACCGGCCATGACAACGTGACCCGTCCTTATCTCATCGAGAGATGGGAGGCGAGCGACGATCTCAAGACCTGGACGATGCACCTGCGCAATGTGAAGTGGCACAGCGGGCGCGACTTCACCGCCGATGACGCGATCTGGAACATCGAGCACTGCCTCGACCCCAACACCGGTTCCTCGGTGCTCGGACTGATGAAGGGCTACATGCTTGAGGAGTACGACACCGGAGAAAAGAAGGACGACGGCAGCGCGAAGATGAGCACCCGCCTGTGGGACGCCAACGCGCTCGAGAAGATCGACGATCGCACCTTCCGGATGAACCTCAAGGAGCCGCAGGTCGCGGTGCCCGAACACCTATTTCACTATCCCCTGCCGATGATCGACCCGGATGAAGGCGGCAACTTCGGGCCCGGCTCGAACGGTACCGGCCCCTTCGACTTCGTCGACCAGGTCGTGGGCGAGAGGGCGGTGCTGCGCGCGCGCAAGGACTACTGGGGAGAGGGACCCTATCTGGACGAACTGCACTACATCGATCTCGGCGACGACGCCTCCGCGGTGGTGGGCGCACTCGCCTCGAAGCAGGTGCATGGCCAGTACGTCGGCGACGTCGGCCAGCTCGACGTGTTGCAGACCCTGCCGCACCTCAAGCAGTACAACGCCCTGACCGCGGCCACCGGCGTCGCGCGGGTGCAGGTCGACCGGCCGGAGTTCGCAGACCCCCGTGTGCGCAAGGCGATGCGACTCGCGGTTGATACCCCGCGGGTGCTCGAGCTCGGCCACCGCGGACTCGGCGCGCCCGGCGAACATCACCACGTGTGCTCGATCCACCCCGACTACAAGGAGCTGCCCTTCATGGCCCGCGACGTGGAAGCCGCGAAGAAGCTGCTCGCCGAGGCCGGCTATCCGGACGGCTTCGAAGCCGAGATCGCCTGTCTCAAGGACCCCGCGTGGGAGCTCCAGACGGTGCAGGCCCTGGTGGAGCAGTGGAAGGAGGCCAACATCCGGGTCAACATCAACGTGATGCCGTCGGCGCAGTTCTGGGACGTGTGGGACAAGGTGCCCTTCGGATTCACGGCCTGGGCGCACCGCCCGCTCGGCTTCATGGTGCTCGCGCTCGCCTACCGCAGCGGGGTGCCCTGGAACGAGACGCACTTCAACGACTCGGAGTTCGACACCCTGCTCACCAAGGCCGAAGGCACCCTCGACATCGAGGAACGACAGGAGATCCTGGGCCAGTTGCAGAAGATCCTGCAGGAACGCGGCCCGATCACCCAGCCCCTGTGGCGCTCGACCTTCACCTTCTTCGACCAGAGCGTGGTGGGCTTCCAACTGCACCCGACCTCCTACATCTTCCCCGAGGAGCTCGGCATCCAGGCCTGAGAGAGCGGATTGGCGGCCGGGAGTCTGGAATCAGCCGGTCGCCTCCACCGTGGGAACCCCCGCTCCGGCGGGGGTTCTTCCCGGCCCGGGCGCGGATGCACGGAGTCCGGCTCCGTGCGAGTGACGCTCACAGCGGGGCGGGGTGGACCATAGTCGCCCCAGTGTCCACAATGGACCGGGAGCACGACAACGAACAACCCGAAGGCGGCCGCGTTGCCGCTTCGCACCGGGATGACGGCCACTGGCGGTAGCGCCAGGAGGAGGGCGCCATGCTGATATTCATCCTCAAGCGCATCGGCCAGATGCTGCTCATCATGGTGGTCATCTCCATCATGCTGTTCCTGCTCCTCGAGATAAACGTGGAGAGCGTGGCGGTGAAAGTGCTCGGGCAGTACTCCACCGAAGAGCAGCGCGAGATCTGGCTCGAGACGAACGGCTACTACGATCCCCTCTACCAGCGCTACTCCCGCTGGCTCGGCAACTTCGTCACCGGAGACCTCGGCGAATCGGTGCGCTTCAAGCAGCCGATCAACGACATCATCTGGGGCCGGCTGTGGCAGACCACCATCCTCGGGTTCTGGACGATGGTGGTGCTCATACCGCTGTCGCTCACGCTCGGCATTCTCGCTGGCATGCGCGAGGGCTCCAAGCTCGACCGCGCGATCTCGGTCACCAGCATCGCGACCACCTCGGTGCCGGAGTTCGCGAGCGCGCCGCTGCTCGCCGCGATCTTCGTGTTCTGGCTGGGCTGGCTGCCGGGCACCAGCAGCATGATCTCGGGTTGGGACTGGAAGCAGCTCATCCTGCCGATCATGGTGCTGGTCATCTACGACTTCGGCTACGTGGCGCGCATGACGCGGGCCTCGATGGCCGAAGTCATGACCACCCACTACATCCGCACCGCGGTACTCAAGGGCCTGCCCTACCGGCAGGTGATCCTCAGACACGCGTTGCGCAACGCGCTGATCGCGCCCTTCACCGTCATCATGCTCCAGATCCCCTGGCTGCTCTCGGGGGTCATCGTGGTGGAGTTCTTCTTCGCTTACAAAGGGTTCGGAGCCTTGCTCCTGGAGGCATCTCTCAACCAGGACATCCTGCTCATCGAGGCCTGTTCGATGGTGGCGGTGTTCGTGGTGGTCGCGACCCAGACCATCTCGGACATCGGCTACACCTACCTGAACCCGCGCATCCGCTTCACCTGAGGGAGGGAAGGACATGACCGCTTCGACTGCGAACGTGCCCGCCCCCACCTACACGGCGGCTCTGATGCGCGCGCTGCGCTCCTTCGCCCTCCTGCGTGAAAGCTGGGTGGGCATGGTGGGCTGCGCGATGGTGGTCTTCTGGGTGCTGACGGCGATCTTCGCCCCGCTGCTCTCCCCCTGCGACCCCAACGCCACGATGTTGCCTTTCGCAAAACCAGGCACCCCGGTCCCGGAGAACTTCGAGTGCTGGACGGGTTCCTTCTGGCTCGGCACCGACAACCTCGGCCGGGACATCCTCTCGCGGATCATCTGGGGCGCGCGCACCGTGCTCACCTGGGCGCCGATCGCGGCGATCTGCGCCTACGTGGTCGGCATCGTGCTCGGGCTCGCGGCCGGCTACTACCGGGGTTGGGTGGACGACGTGCTCTCCGGCGTCGCCAACGTCATCCTCGCCTTTCCGGTGCTGGTGCTCTTCATCATCATCGTCGCCACCTTCGGCGCCTCGCCGCTCAACATCGTGTTCGCGATCACCTTCGCCACCGGCCCGGTGGTGATGCGCATCGTGCGCGGCCTGGTCCTGGACCTCCGTGCCCGCGAGTACGTCGCCGCGGCGGAGACGCGCGGCGAGGGCGCATGGCGCATCATGCTGGTGGAGATCCTGCCCAACGCGCGCGGTCCGCTCATCGTCGACGGCTGCCTGCGGCTGGGCTACGTGATCATCTCCATCGGGGTGCTCGGCTTCCTCGGCCTCGGCCTGCCGCCACCCGATCCGGACTGGGGGGGCATGATCAACGAGACCCGTCAGATGGCGCTCGCCTTCCCGCACATGACCGCGTTCCCCTGTATCGCGATCTCTTCGCTCATCCTCGGATTCAATCTGCTCGCGGACGGCCTTCGGGAGATCTCGCTTCGCGACTGATTGATTCACTCAAAACGGGCGCGCGATGCGCCCGATGGAGACGGCCATGGCCTTCCGATTCGACGAGAACGCTCCCGTCCTGGAGATAAAGGACCTCAACCTCTCCTACTGGACACGCGCGGGAGAGATCCCGGCGGTCATCGACTTCTCCCTGACCGTGAACCGGGGCGAGAGCATCGGCCTGGTGGGAGAGTCAGGCTGCGGCAAGTCCACGGTGGCGATGGCCATCATGCAGTACATGGGGGGCAACGGGGGCATCAAGAGCGGCAGCATCAAGTTCAAGGGCGTCGAGCTCAACGAGCTCAGCCCGGACGAGCTGCGGGAACTGCGTGGCTCGCACATCTCCATGATCTACCAGGAGCCCTTCGCCGCGCTCAATCCCAGTCTGCTGCTCGGCACCCAGCTCAAGGAGGTGCCGATGACCCACGAGGGGATCGGCGACGCGGAGGCGACCGAGCGCGCGCTCAAGGTGCTCGCCGACGTACGCCTGCCCGATCCCGAACGGGTGATGAACGCCTACCCACACCAGATCTCGGGCGGCCAGCAGCAGCGCGTGGTCATCGCGATGGCTCTGCTCTCCAACCCCTCCCTGCTTCTCCTCGACGAGCCCACCACCGCCCTCGACGTGACGGTGGAGGCCGGCATCACCAAGCTCATCGCCGACATCAGCCGCGAGTACGGCACCTCCCAGATCTACATCTCCCACAACCTCGGGCTGATCCTCGAGGTCTGCGACCGGGTCTTCGTGATGTACTCGGGCGAGGTGGTGGAGGAAGGCACCATCAACTCTCTGTTCACGTGGCCCAAGCATCCCTACACCCACGGCCTCTTCGGCTGCATCCCACTGCCGACCGCCGACAAGAACGCGGCCCCGCTCAAACCCATCCGAGGCCAGCTCCCCCTGCCTCACGAACGCCCCATCGGCTGCAACTTCGGACCCCGCTGCGACTTCTTCCAGGACGGGCGCTGCGACCGGGGCGTCATCGGCATGGATTACGTGAGCGGCGCCGAAGTCAGCGACCACCGCGTGCGCTGCGTACGCTGGAACGAGATCGGCTTCGAGACCGAGGTACCGCAGGGCGTGCAGCAGGAAGCGGTCGAGATCGGCGAGGAGGTGCTCGCCGTCGACGGCATGCAGAAGTACTACGAGGTCCACGACCGCTCCATCAAGGCATTGATCTCGGGCGAGAGCGTGCGCTACGTGAAGGCGAACGAATCCCTCGACTTCAACGCCCGCCGCGGCGAGACCGTGGCCATCGTGGGGGAGTCGGGCTGCGGCAAGTCGACCTTCGCCAAGGTGCTGATGGGACTCGAGACCGCCACCGGCGGCGAGGTCCGCCACGAGGATCGCGGAATCGCCGACGTGCCGGTCCGGCAACGGTCTCCGGAGCAGATCGGATCGCTCCAGATGGTGTTCCAGAACCCCTTCGACACCCTCAACCCCAGTCACACCATCGGCACCCAGATCGGGCGAGTGATCAAGAAGTTCCGGGTCGAGACGGACAAGAAGAAGATTCAGGACAGAGTCTACGAGCTGCTCGACATCGTGAAGCTCCCGCGGGACTTCTACCAGCGCCGTCCGCGGCAGCTCTCCGGCGGCCAGAAGCAGCGCATCGGCATCGCGCGCGCCTTCGCCGGCAACCCCTCGATGGTGATCGCGGACGAGCCGGTGTCCGCGCTCGACGTGTCGGTGGCGGCGGCGGTGACGGAGCTGCTGATGGAGATCCAGCGCGAGCAGAAGACGACGCTGCTCTTCATCAGCCACGACTTGAGCGTCGTGCGCTATCTCTCCGACCGCATCGTGGTCATGTACCTCGGCCAGATCATGGAACGTGGAAGGACCGAGGAAATATTCGCCCCACCCTACCACCCCTACACCGAAGCGCTGCTCTCCGCGGTACCGATCGCGGATCCGGAGGTGACCAAGCGCGAGATCGTGCTCGAAGGCAACCTGCCGAGCGTGCTGAGCCCGCCCAAGGGCTGCCCCTTCAGCACCCGCTGTCCACGCAAGGTCGGCCAGATCTGCGACGACGAGCGCCCGCCGGTGCAGATGGCGGCCGAGGGCCATGCGATCGCCTGCCACATTCCGCTCGACGAGCTGCGCCAGGTGGAAGAGGTCATCAAAGTACCGGCGGTGGAAGAGCGCCTCCACGTCGCGCAGTCCGCCTGAGCGCCCGCCTACCAAGGGGACAAATCAAGCCATGTCCAGTCCAGACACGTCCGGCACCTGCGAGCTGGTGCAGTTCAAGGTGAGCGGCGCGCGCTTCCTGCACATCGAACCTCGCCCCAGGGCGGGAGCGCCCCCGAACCTCGAACAGACCCTGCTCCAGCGGGTCAAGGACGCGCTGGAGCAAGAGAGCCACACCTGCGGCGAGGGTTGCGAGTGCGTGATCGGCGAGCCGGTCGCAGTGTCAAGCCGCACCCAGTACAAGAAGGTCAGCGAAGGTGAGTACACCGCGTGGTACCAGGTCACCCTGACCAAGTACCGGACCACCGGCGAGTGCATGCCGGCGAGCGACCCCCTCCCGGAGGGGGTGCGAGGGGGCTGAGCCGCGTTTCCCGTCGCAACGGGCCGCCTGCACACGCAACGAGGACGCGCTGCTCGACCATCGCCGACCCGCAAGCCTGTTGGCGTCCGCCAGCTGAGAAATCGGAGAAATCCTGCGGGCTGATGTCGGAGCCGGATTGCTCGCGCGGATTCAGCCTCGACCGGGTGGGTGCTCCGAGCGCATCCGTCTTCGGGGCGTCGCGACAACCCGAAACGATGCGTTGGGGCTCGGAAGCGGGGCTTGCGTGGTCTTGAGCCGGTAGCGGGCCGGGTGGAACTCGAAGTCAACCTCGTGCAAGAGGGTCGCCATCGTGACCGCGAGCTGCACCTCGGCGAAGCCACTTCCGAGGCAACGGTGAGCACCGAGGCCGAATGGCGCATAGGCGCCGGATTGACGATGCTCCGCACGCTCCGGTGCGTAGCGGCCGATATCGAAGCGGTCGGGCTCCGGAAAGCACTCGGGTAAATGGTGAGGGACCGCTGTCGCGATCATCACGCTGGCGCCGGCCGGGATCCGGTAGCCGCCGAACTCGAAGGAGTTGGCCGCGCTGCGCATGAGAAGGGGCGCGACGGGGTGCATCCTCATGGTTTCCATGGCCGCGCGGTGCATCGCGTCCAGTGTGCGTATCCCGGACCATCCCGGCGTCCGGGCATCAATCAACGCATCCGCTTCCGCGCGCACCTCGGCAAGGATGTCGGGATGCTTCAAAAGCTCGTAGAGCATGAATGCGGCGGTGCTCGCCACGGTGTCGAGCGCGGCGATGAAGGGGCCGAGCACGGACATCTTCAGATCCGCTTCGGGCAGGAACTCAGGTTGCGCCCGGTGCAGATCGAGAATGTCGTCGATCAGGTCCGGCTCACCACCTTCGCGCTCGCGTTCCGGGCCCGAATGCCGATCGATGACTTCGCGGTAGAGATCGTCGATCCGCGCCGCGGCCCGCCGGAAGCGCGGCAGCCGGCGAAGCAAGGGCCGTGGCACGACGAGCGACGCGAGCAGATCGTGGACGAAGCGTGTCAGGTCGTCACCGTAGGGGCGCGGCGACACGCCAGTGGCCAGTACCCCGACTTGCTCGCTCGCGATCCGCCGCAATGCCGGGACCACGGAGAACGGCGACCCGCGCGGCCAGCCGGAGACCTCGCGGCGCACGATATCCATCAGTCCCGGCACACGATCCTCGGCGTAGCGACGCGAGTATCCCCGCTTGAGCACCCGCCGGAATCTCGCGTGGTCGCTCCCGTCGGTGCTCAGTATCGAACGCGCCGCACCGAACTCGCGGTTCAGCCCGATCCAGCTTTCGAAGGAGCGCAGATGGCGGCTCCCCCGCTTCTGCAGGAATCGATTTGCCTCCACACCGGCCAACACGATGAACCGGCGCTTCATCACGCGGATGCGGAAGATCGGTCCCAGGTTGCGATACTGCGCCAGCAGGAAGCCCTGCATGTCCCGCGCCATTGCCAGGGTGCTGCCGATCCCGGTCACCCCATGCGCCGACGGGATACGGAGAGACTCCGTGCGCCTCTCCTCGCGGGTCTCCATCACACCGCTCCAACCTGCACACAACGCTTTTCGCGTCGTCCACTCTACCCTATGACGGACTTCCCGCCGCGGACGCGTCAGCCGACGACCATGCCCGCCCCGCCCCGGCGGGGGTCCCCGGTCACCTGGAAGCCAGACCCCTCGGCGAGCACGCAGTGGGTGCCGCCGAAGAACATGTTGCGTCCCTCCCAGACGTGGTGCGAAGGGTACGCATCGAGGAGAGGCCGAATCCGTTCGAGATCGAATCCGCCCTCCACGCTCAGCAGCTCGTCCTCGAAGTGAAGCCGGGGCGCGTGTACCGCCTCCTCCAGAGGCAGCTCGAAATCGATGATGCCGAGCAGCACCTGGAGCATGGCGCTTCGGATCCGGTTCGAACCACCGGAGCCGAGCGCGAGAAGGCGCCCGCCCGGCCAGCGTACCGCGCTCGGCGCCATCATCGAGCTCATGCGCTCGTTCTCCCGCCACTGGTGGAAGCCGCCGGGATTGAGGTCGGCCTCGCCGAGCATGTTGTTCATGACGATGCCGGTGCCGGGAATGACATAGCCGCAGCCCTCCCCGTTCGAAACGCTGAGCGCCGCGAGATTGCCGAGTGCATCGATGACGCTGATGTGGGTGGTGCCGCGCGGGGCCTCCGGGAAGGGTGCGACCCGTTCGCGGTAGAGCGCCACGAAGTCGGAGTGCAGCATCGACTCGTCGAGCGCGTGGCGGCCCGCGGGCGCGCCGGCGCCGCCGAGTGCCGCGGCGCGGGCTTCCAGGGTCAGCTCCAGCGCCCGCGCCACGAGGACGAGATGGCGGGGTGAGCCGAACTCGAGGAGACGAAGTGCGCCAGTGTCGAGCAGCTCCAGCCCGAAGCCCACCAGGACGCCGCCGGACGAGGGCGGTGGATTGGAGAGTACCTGGCAGGAGCGCCGGGAGAACGCCAGCGGCTCGCGGGAGAGGAGCCGATACCCGGCGAGATCCCGGGCGGTGACGAGGCCGCCCTGCGCCATGTCTCGCACCAGGGTCGATGCGATCTCGCCGTGATAGAACAGGCGCGGCCCTTCGCGCGACAGCGTGTCCAGGGTGTCCGCGAGCTCGGGCTGGAAGAGATGCTCGCCCTCCCCGATCAGCTCGCCCGGGCGCTTCCGGCTGCCGAAGATGGCGAGGCTCGCCTCGGTGGCGCCGAAGATCGAACGCACCACGCCGAGCAGATAGGCCTGGTAAGCGCTGACCTCGACGCCCCGGGTCGCGTACTCCACCGCGGGGCGCACGATCTCGGTCAGCGGCATGCGACCGAGGGCCTCGTGCACCTCGAACAGCCCCCGCACCATCCCGGGCACCGCCGCCGTACCTCGCCCGACATGGAAGCCCTGTACCGCCGCTCCGAAATCGACTTCCGTTCCGCGGAAGTCGAGCTCTTCCGCGGGCAGATGTCGGCCGGGAGTCTGCACGAAGAAGTCGTAGAGCCGGGGGCGCTCCTGCGCCGGCACTGCGAGCATGAAGCCCCCGCCTCCGAGGGAGGCGAGCACCGGCTCGACCACGCAGGCGGCGCAGAGCCCGGCCAGCGCGGCGTCGAAGGCGTTGCCGCCGGCGCGAAGCACTTCACCGGCGGCTTCCGCGCTCAACGGATGACCGGCCGCTACCGCGCCTTCAGTCCGCATGTTTCACCGATCTCCTGTTGCGGACGCCAATGTGCTCGCGGTTGCGAGTCGAAGTGCATTGCGTCGCTTCGACACAGTGTCGGCTACGCCCTGCACGTCTCTCGGTCCACACGTCCCACATCACGGCACCTTGGCGCCCGAAGTCACCGAAAATCGGGAAAGGGTGGGGGCTGGCCGCCATGTCTCACCGAAACACCCCGCGAGGGGCGCGAAGACAGATGTCCCATGCTCGCCTCAACCGAAGATGCCGTGAATGAACCAGTCCCGTGTGCCGAGTTCGCGGTAGATCCAGTAGCGGATTCCGCCCGCATCCCACGCAACATGATAGTCGCGTGCGCAGTCCTCGCCGTCCCACCAGCCACTCTCGATGCGCTCGAAACGCGAGGAGACCTCCAGGCGCTCCCCGCACGCGTCCCGCGGATCGATCCGCCGCGGCGCCTCCAGCAGCCACAACGGACGCGAAAGGTTCGCCGGCCGGCGCGGCGCGTGGCCCGGCTCGGTCGTGGCGAGCCGCGGCTTCGCGCCGGAAGAACTATCGACTCTTCGCAGCCCCGGCACGGGCTTGGTGCCGGCCCGGATCTGGTGTGGCGGCACGCGGGAAAAGGCCCGCTCCGGACGGTGGTCCGCAACCAGGCCAAAACGCCAGATCGCATCGGGGCCGAGCCGGCTCTGCAGACGCTCGATCAGGGTGTGCAGGCCATCGCGAGGCGCCGCCGCCCGGACATCGTAGAGATCGGCGTTGCGTGGGGCCACGCCATCGAAGCCGAGGACCTCGAGACCGATGGCGGCCACCGGACGGGCAAGGACCACCTTTTCCAGCCGCTTCTCCAGCAGATCGAGGAGATGGTCCGGGTCCTGGCTCGCCGAGACCAGAGCGACCGGGATGCGAAGCGCCGGAGCAATGCGAGACGGGAGACGGAGCTCGAGCTCGCTCACCCCCAGGCTGCGGACCCGCAGGAAGAGCGCGAGCTCCCGCAGCAGACGGCGCAGGCCGGCCAGGATCGGGGACATCTCCTCGACCTCGTCGGGAAAATCCAGGCGGCGCGAAAACCCGGGCGGCGCGGTGTAGCGTGCCCGGGCCTCGGGCCACCTTCCCAGCGCCCGGTCCATGGCATCGACCAGCGCTTGCCCGACCCGGCGCGACACCGCATCCCGCGGCAGGCGGTAGGCGTCGCGAAAGCGGCGCACCCCCATCGCCGCGAGGTTTCGCAACATCGGCTCGGGCAGGTCCAGGCAGGCGAGTGGCACCCCGGCCAGCCGCCCCGGCAGTCGGTCGCGGTCCAGCACCGGCTCCGGGAATCCGGCCCGGGCGAGGAGCCACGCCGTGGGGGGAGCGGGGGCGATGCCGACCGACGCCTCGAACCCGAGCCCGTGCAGGCCGCTCTCGATCTCTTGCCGCAGCTTCCCCACTCCGCCGAAGAGCCGGAGGCTGCCGCCGATCTCGATCAGAAGACCCGCCGGCGGCTCCAGACTGACGAAGTTGCTGAAGCGCCCGGCCCACACCGCGAGAGCTTCGAGGGCCGCCGTCTCGAGGGCGGGATCGCGCCCGCGCACCTCGAGGCGAGGCACGCGCGCGTCGGCGGCGCCGAGTCCCATCCCGGGACGGATGCCCGCCGCGCGAGCGCTCTCGTTGACCACCAGCAGCGAAGCGTGCGCACTCCCGTCGGACGCCACCACGAGCGGCGGCACGCCCGCGGCGCCGGCGCCTTCGCCCAACGCCTCCAGAGGCAGGCGAGGAAAGTAAAGCCCCATCCACAGGCGCGACGGAAGGGGAGCGGACCGGGGCGGGGCCCGCGGGCGCTCGCCTCGCTCCGCGGGAGAGAAGACCAGACTCCGCTCCGCTGCCCCCTTCATTCGAGCACCAGTTCGAAGACGGAGCCGGAGGGCCCTCCCCGGCACTTGCGCACCTCGACCCTCGCCCCCCGCGGGCGAGGCTCGAGCGCGAGGCGCAGGGGCGCGGGCGAAGGCGCCGCCGACGCCGCGAAGGTGCGAAACAGCCAGCCGCACGCCCTCCCCTCCTGCGCCGCGAGCTGCAGGCGGCGCACCGTGCGCGCATCGAGCCGGCGCGCCCACAACGCCACCGCCGCGCAGGCCCCCGAGCGCAGAGCCTGCTCCGCCGCCCACGCCTGCTCCTCGCCGGAAGCGCCGCGCACCACCAGGAGCCGTTCGAGATCCACTCCGCGCTCCGCAAGGCCGGGGGCGTAGGGCAGGTGCGCCGGCCCGACCAGGATCACCTCTCGCCCCGCTCGGGTGAGCGCGGCGAGCGCGGGCCGCACCAGAGCGAGCTCACAGGAAGCGAGCGCGCTTACCAGCACTTCCGAGAGAGCGCCGGCGGGCCAGCCACGATCCGGCAGTCGCTCATCGAGTGCGGCGAAACCGGTGGAGATCCCCGGCGCCCCGGAGCGGGGAAGCGCGCCCATGCGCCACAGGTCGCGGCGGCGCAGGAGCGCGTCCAGCCCCTCCGGCCCTGTCCCGCCCCGCGAGGGAACCGGGGCGGGGCTCGAAAGCGATTCGCGTCCACTCATGGCCCTGCAATCCGTGCCGACACGCCTGAAAAAAGCGGGAACCCCGACCCATGTCCCTCAGCGCGGCGCGAACGCCTCGTCCGATGGCCCCGGACCCCCATACGCACTTCCCGCATCCCGGGCCCACGCGGGCAGGAGATGGACGAGGTTTCTCTTCACAGCCCCGTGTTGCGAATGACGCCGACCCCGATGCCTTCCAGCGCCAGCGCCTCGCGACGCAGGTCGACCACGATGGGCTCGTAGCTCTCGTTCTCCGGCATCAGGCGCACGATGTTGCCGCGCCGCCGAAAGCGCTTGACGGTGACCTCGTCATCGACCCGGGCCACCACGATGGCCCCGAACGCCGCTTCCGGGGTGCGATGCACCGCCAGCAGGTCACCGTCCAGGATGCCGGCATCGCGCATGCTCATGCCCCGCACCTGCAACAGGTAGTCCGCGCGCGGGCGAAAGAGGCCCGGATCGAGCCGGTAATGCCCCTGCACGTTCTCTTCCGCGAGAATCGGGCGCCCCGCCGCGACCCGCCCGACCACGGGCACTCCGCGCCGGCGAGCACGGCCGCCGCTCAAGCGAATGCCCCTCGAAGTGCCCGGGAGGACGCGAAGCGCCCCCTTGCGCTCCAGCGCCTTCAAGTGGTCTTCGGCCGCGTTCACCGAACGAAAACCGAGTGCGGCCGCGATCTCCGCCCGGGTGGGCGGAAATCCCTCCGCCTCCATGAATTCCCGAATGAAATCGAAGATCTGCTGCTGGCGAGCGGTGAGCCCAATCACGCTTCATCCCTCGTACATGCTCCGAGTACTGTAAGCATTTACAGGTATGACTTCGATCTGTCAAGAACGCCGGCGCAGCGCGAAGATCTCGTTGTCGTAGGTGGTGACGAAGTAGAGACCGTGCTTTTCGGCGTAACGCACCTGACAGGTAATCCCTTCCGGCAACCGGACGAAGGCGGTCACCCGTAGCGTGTCCGGGTCGATCTCGTAGAGCTCGCCCGCGGTATTGCCGAACAGGACCCTTCCTTCGATGAGCGCGGGGGAGCCGTACAGCCTGGCTCCGGTGAAGAGCGCCGCCTCCTCTCCCCCCGCATCGAGGTCGATGACATGCAGGTACTTGTCGGCGCCGGCGACGAAGGCGCGGCGACCGGCAAGCAGCGGGGTGGAGTAGACGATGTCGTGGGTTCCGATACGAAAGCGACGCTCCCCGGTCGCGACGTCCACCGCGTGGATGCCGCCATCGAAGGCGCCGAAGAGGAGCTGGCCGGCGACCGCGTCGAAAGCGACTCCGGCCTTGATCTCTCCCCCGGCCTCGTAGCTCCAGCGTACTCCACCGTCACCGGCATCGAGCCACCACAGGCGCCCATCGTTCCCCCCGCAGGCCACGGCGTGGTGTTCCGGCACCCAGAGTGGCGTGCCATGGACATGGGCGTCGCATCGAAGCTCCCAGAGCTTCTCTCCCCCGCTCAAGCCGAGGGCGGCGACTGCGCCGGGAGTACGGGGCGACGCGTGCTCCAGCCCGATGAACAGGCGACCGAGCGCGGGCGCCAGAGCGGGGGAGGACCCCACCCAGTCCGCCCCGGAAAAACGCCATACGAGCGCGCCGGTGTCGCAATCGAGGCAGCGCACGCAGCCGTCGTAGCCGCCGAAGTAGACCCGGCCCTCGTGCAGCGCGGGAGACGAGAAGACGCCCTTGCGTCGGGGATCGTCGATCCGCACGCGCCACCGCTCGACGCCGCTCCCCTGGTCGAGCGCCCGGAAAGTGCCGTCGTCGCTCCCCGCATAGAGGCGGCCCGCATCCAGGGCCGGAGTGGACTTCGGCACGACGTGGAAGTAGTTGGGCTCCCCGCCCCGGCGGCGCCATGCGATCCGGAAGGCGACTCCCGGACGGGGTCGCGGAGCCGGGAGAGAAGCGAGGCCGAGATCCGGGGTCGAGAGCAGCGATTCGAGCGCTATGCCGCGACCGGCGAGACTTTGGTGCAGCTGCGGGTTGCGGAAGTCCACCACGACGAAGAGTCCCACGATGTCCCGACCGATCTCCGCGAGCACGCAGCGCAACATCTCCAGCGAGTCGCCCCGGTTGACGAGGTCGTCGACCGCGACGATGGGCTGCTCCCATACCTCGCCCTCGATGCGGCGGCAGAGCCCGTGAGCCTTTCGCTCCTTGCGCACGACAAAGGCGTTGACGGGCGTGCCCTGGCGCCAGCCCTCGCCGGCGATCGCCGCGATCAGCGGCACCGCCGCGAGCTCCAGACCGCAGATCTGGAAAGGCGGGTGGCCCCGATAACGATTCCAGAACTCGCTTGCACAGATCTCGAGCACCTCCCCGTCGAGGAAGGTGGCTCGAAGGTCGACCATCCATCGGTACTCGCCCCCGAGCGGGGAGACGATGCGCTGGTGCGAAGCGCGCACCACGGACCTGGTCCTGATGATGGTCTTCAGACGTTCGAGCCCCACCGGAACCTCCGTGCTCCGCAAGTGCCCCGCTCCGGGGCATCGATCACCGGTGCGCGATCCCGGTCAGGGGGACTGCGCGCTTCGGTGGCGCTCGGCCATCTCGTTCGGCTTCCCCCCCTCATTCATGGAGACGGTGCTTGTACACCCCGCCCACCCGCCCGAAGCCCAGGCGCTCGAGGAAGGCGCCGGTCTTGTCGATGTCTATTCCCGTCGACATCGCGATTCGGGCTTCCCGCGCGCCCACTTGCCGCGCCCAGTCGAGATAGGCGCGCACCAGCACGAGCGCCGCCGCCGAGCCACGCTGGTCCCGCGCCACGAAGAGCAGCAGGTCGTCGCAGAGCAGCTCCCGACAGAAGAAGTACTCCATGACCTCCGCGACGAGCAGGCCGATGAGTCGACCGTCGTGTTCGACCACGTAGACGCAATAGCGCTCGGGCTGGTTCGTGATGTGCCGGAGCAGGCGACGGACTTTGGCCCCATCGAAGGGCAGGAAAGCGAACGCGCTCTCCTCGTGCAGACGGCGGCCGAGTTCGATACCCGCTTCGATGTCGTCGGCGGTTGCGCGACGCAGCCTCATGCCCGGTACTCCTTTCGAATCGACACCAGTGGTTCATCTCTCCCGCAGACTCTGCACGCGGTAGCGCTTCAGGGGAGAGAGCAGAAAGTCGATCACCCGACGGCGCCCGGTGGCGATGTCGACGGTGGCGATCATCCCGGCCGCGAGCGGAGTCACGCCATCGGACAGAGGCATCACCTGGGTATCGAGACCGACGTGGACGAGGTAGCTGTTGCCCGCCATCTGCGCCTGCAGATCGGCCAGGGCCTGCCGGGTGCCGATGTCGTCGCCGAGCGCGAGCGCCGGCGGGCGCCGCCCCCCGCTCAGCACGTCCTCCGAGATGCCTGCGACCCGACCCCTGATGTCGCCGTACCGGGTGAACGGAAAAGCCGCGAGTTTCACCGACGCGGGCTGACCCGGTCGGACGAAACCGACGTCCTTGTTGAGCAATCGCGCCTCCACGATGAGAGTGCTGCCCGACGGGACCACGTTCATGACCGGCTGGCCCGCGACGACGACCCCGCCTTCGGTGAACACCGTGATCTCCTGCACAGTACCGTCGACGGGAGCGCGCAGGGTCATGCGCTCGAGACGCCGCCTCGCCTTCACCAGCTCCTGCGTCAAGGTGGCGATCCCTTCCTCGACCTCGATCTGTTCGCGGCTCAAGTTCTTTCGGAACTCCGCTCCCAGGCGCCGCCGCTGCTGCTCAACGCTCTCGACGCGAGCCCGGCCGCGGGCAATGCTCTGCCCCTGCTCCTCGTGATCCCGGCGCATTCGCAGCACTTCCTCGCGCAACTCGAGAAAACGGATGCGCGGCATCACTCCCGCGCGCACGAGATGAGCCGCCGCATCGTGGCGTTCTTCGAGCAGTTTCAGACTCTCTCCGAACATCTGGCGGCGGAGCTCCGCCGAGGAAAGCTCGGCCCGGGCGAAGTCGAGTTCCCCGTCGATTCGCGCCCGTTCCGCCCGATGCTGCTCGATCAGCGTGCGGAGATATGCGCGGTGGGCGAGCGCTCGGCCTTGCGCCCCTACGGAAAACAGCGGGAGATCCACTTCCTCGCGCTCCCCGAGCGCGGCGATCACCCGCAGGCGATGCATGCGGGCATTCTCGAGCTCGACCTCGAGACGGCGCAGATCCGCCTCTATCTCCGTGGGGTCCAGGAGCATGACCGGCTCTCCCGCCGCAACCCTGGTGCCCTCTTCCACCAGTATCCGCCGGACGACACCGCCCTCGCTCGGCTGAACCTGCTTGACCCGAGCCGACGGGATCAGCCGGCCGGTCGCCGTCGCCACCACGTCGACCTCCGAGGCGGCAGCCCACGCGAGGGTGACCATGCCGAGCACCACCGGAATGGCCAGGGCCCGCCGCACCGGATTGGCGCGGCGAATCGCCGCCACTATCGGCATGGCACGCTTGTTCACTGGCCGGGCGCTCCCGTCCTACGGCGCGTCTTCGCTCGGCCCCTCGGCCGGGGTTCGCTCGCGCCGGGGGCCCGACTCCCGCCGAATCCGCCCCCCCGCGAGCGCGAAGGTCCGGTCCGCCCGCTCCACCAGCAGACCGCGATGTCCGATGATCACCACTGTCCGTCCCCGCGCCATCTCCCCCAGTCGTGCGGCGATCTCCCGCTCGGAGTCCCGGTCCACCGCGCTCGTCGCCTCGTCCAGAATCAGGATCGAGGGGCGGCCCGCGAGGGCCCGGGCCAGTGCGAGACGCTGGCGCTGGCCCCCCGAAAGTGTCGTGCCCCTCTCGCCGACCCGGGTGTCGTAGCCCTGCGGCAGGCTCATGATGAACTCGTGGGCGCCGGCGAGCCGGGCGGCATCGACCACCCGCTCGAAGGCCATCGCGGGATCGCTCACCGCGATGTTCTCCCTGACCGTTCGCGCGAACAGGAAGCAGTCCTGCGACACGAAGCCAATCTGACTGCGCAGCGTGGTGGGTTCGACGGCGGAAACATCGATGCCGTCGATCATCACCTTGCCCCGATCCGGGGGATGCAGTCCGGCGATCAGGCGGCCCATCGTACTCTTGCCGGCGCCCGACGGCCCCACCAGAGCCACCACTTCGCCGGCCCGGATGCGCAGGCTCGCATCGCTCAGGATCTCCGGCCCCTCCGGGGTGTAGGAGAAGGAAACGCGGTGAAACTCCACTTCCCCCCTGATCGCGGGCATCGGAGGGCGCGGTCGGCGGGTCTCGGTCTCGACCGAGAACAACGCGGTCAGGTTGCCAAGGGCGAGGCGCGCGCCCTGCAGCTCGAGCCAATAGCGGGCGAGACGCATGACCGGCGTCGAAACGCGCATCGCGATGAGGTTGAACGCGATCAACTGACCCAGGGTCAGGGTCTGCGCGATCACCAGGTGCGTGCCATACCACAGCAACGCGGCCATCATCAGCTTGCCAAGGAGGTCGCTCGCCTGCTGGGCGGCGTTCGCGATGCTCTGGGCCCGGTCCTGGGACCCGGCGTAGACCGCGAGCTGCGCATCCCAGCGACGTTGTTGCGCGGTCTCGATGGCCAGCAACTTGACGGTCTCGATCCCGATGAGCGTCTCCGCGAGCAGGCCCTGGTTGGATTGGCTGCGCGCAAGCCGCTCCCGGAGCGCCGCGTTCTGAAGAGGAGTCGCCGCCAGCGCCGCCAACGACTGCAGGAGCAGCGCGACCAGAGCGATCCAGGCCATCTCCGCCGAGAGGTAGAAGAGAAGAGCCAGGAACATTCCCACGAACAGGAGATCGGCCAGTGAACCCACGGCGGCCTGCACGACGTAGCCGCGAAGCTTGTCCGCGTCGCCGAAGCGAGCGAGGAGTCCACCGAGCGGTGTCGACACGAAGTACCCGAAAGGCAGCTCGGTCAGGTGCCGAAAGAGGCTCGCGGTCACATCGACATCGATTCCGGTGGTGGCGCGGCCGAGGAGCCGGGTCCGCAGCCCCGCGCAGAGGACCTCGAACCCGGCGATTCCGATCAGCGCCACGAGAATCACGTCGAGCGTGTTGATCCCGTGGTGGCTGATGACCTTGTCCACGACGAGGAGGAACGCGATCGGCGAGGCGAGCGAGAGGGCCTGCAGGAACAGCGAGCCCACCAGCAGCTCGGCCAGCTCGCCGCGGCGTCTCGCGAAGGCCGCGCGCAACGGCGACGCGGCCGGCGCCCCGGGGTCGTTCCGCGCGCTCGGCGAAGAGAGGGTGGAGGTGGCGGCGACGCCGGTCCACTGGCGGCGGAATTGTCGGCGCGAGAGCCGCCAGGGCACCTGGTCACCTGGATGGCGGAGCTCGATTCGCAACGGTCCGATCGCTTCCACCAGCCACCAGTCCCCGCCCTCGATCTCGACCAGGGCCGGCGGGATCAGCTGACCCGCCGCGCTGCGCTCGAAGCGTATGAACGCGACGGGCACGCCGCTTCGGCGCGCCGCCCGCGCCAGCGTCTCGGTATCGACGCGCCCGCCCTGCCGGCGCAGGTCGCCCCGCAGAGCCGCCTCGTCCATCGGCACCTCGAGACTCTGTGCGAGGCAGGCCAGAGCCGTGGCGGCATGGTCAATCGAGGAATCGCTCTCCCCGGACGGAGCCCGTGCCGGCGGCCCGTCGGCAGGATCGATGCGAGGGTCCGACACGTCGCCCGCGCCCCTATCGCGGCGCTCTGAACGCGAGCACCGCATTGAGGCCGCCAAAGGCCAGAGAATTCGAGAGCGCGGTGTGAATGGACAGTCGGCGCGGGTGACCGGTCACGAGATCGATATCGCACTCCGGGTCGCGGGCCAGGTAGTTGGCGATAGGCGGCACGAGTGCGCTGCGTACCGCCTGCGCGGTGGCGATGGCCTCGAGCGCGCCGGTGGCGCCGAGGGCGTGACCGTGCACGGCCTTGGTGGAGGTCACCGCTATCCTGTCGACACGATCGCCGAAGACTCGCGCAATGGCCCGCGCCTCGGTCACGTCGTTGGCGCGGGTGCCGCTGCCGTGGGCGTTGATATGGCCGACGTGCTCGATCGAGACGTGGCCGTCCTCGAGCGCGGCCCGCATCGCCCGAACCGGACCTTCGACATCGGGCCGCAGCATGTCGCCCGCGTCCGAGCTCATGCCGAAACCCGCGAGCTCGGCCACGATCTCCACTCCGCGCGCCCGGGCGCGATCCGCCCCCTCCAGCACCAGGACCCCGGCCCCTTCGCCGAGCACCAGCCCTTTGCGCCCGCGGGAAAAGGGCCGGCAGCAGTCGGGCGCCAACACCCGCAACGCTTCCCAGGCCCTGAAGGTCTCGTACGTGAGGCAGGCCTCGCTGCCGCCCGCGATCGCCGTGTCCACCGTCCCGGCCCGAATCATCCGAAGCGCGAGCCCGATGGCGTGGGTCGCCGAGGCACAGGCCGAGTTGACCGCGAATACCGGCCCGGTCACACCATGAGCCATCGCCACCCGAGACGCGGCGGCACTCGGCATGACCCTGGTAACGCTGAAGGGGTCGACCCGGGCACGGCCCTCGCGGTACAGGCGGCGGGCCTGCGTGTCCCGAGTCGTCTCTCCCCCGATCGCCGTTCCCATGACGACGGCGGTGCGTGGTCCCGCGACGGCGCCCGACAACTCCGCCTGGCGCAGTGCTTCGGCGGCCGCGGCGAGAGCGAACTGCACGAAGGGGTCGGTGTCTGTGGCGCCCGCGGGCGCCTCGAATCCCACCACCCTTGCCGCCACCGGCGCGCGGAGTCCGGTCGCAAGCGGAGGCGCGAGGCGGGCGATTCCCGAATGCGCCCGCAGAAGCGCCTGCCACAACCCCTTGGAACCGAGGCGCGGGGCCGCGACCGCACCGGTTCCGGTGACCGCAACTTCCCTGTGCAGCCCGCTCATACCTTGTCTGCTCTATCTCAGCGGCGTTCCCGTATCGTGAGCCGCCATCTGCCGCTCCACCGTCGTGACGATGTCACCCACGCGTTCAAGGTCGATCTCTTCGGACCCCAGTGGAAGCTCGATCCCGAAGTGCTCCTCCAACGCACCGATCGCCGAGATGATGTCGATGGAGTCGGCGCCGAGGCTCGCCAGCGGAGTCGAAAGGGCGGGCGTCTCTTCCAGACCGCATTCCTTCGCGATGATCCGCAGAACGTCTTCCTTCATCGCCGCTCTCACCCGGTCTCGCGCCCCTTCTTCGCTTGGTGCCGGCGGTACAGGAACATGAGACCCACATAGACCGGCGTCGCCACCGCGACGGTAACCACCGAATGCGCCAGTTGGTCGAGGACCGGCTCCCAACGCTCGGCCCCCTCCGGCGCATCGCTCGAGAGGCCGTAGTCGAAGAGGATGCCGAGCAGAAAGTGAACGACGAGGAAAACCCCCGCGAAGCACGCGACCTCGCGAACGCTTGAAACGGATTTCTTCATTTCGATGCCCCCTGGTGAGCGACGGCTCGAGGCGGGCCGGCGCCGACGACGAGCCTCGAGCCGTCCGTGAACCGTAATCTCGCTTGCGACGTCTACCGCCCGCGCGAGAGCCGGTCGCAGGCGTCGCTGTCCATGGCGCCGCCTATGCCTCCGGAAACGGCTCCGCCGCTCCCTCCGGCGAGCGCGCCGGCGCTGACGCCGAGCGCCATCCCGGGGGCGAGTCCCGCCGCACCGAGCGCCGCGCCGCCGACCGCACCACTGGCGCCTCCGATCGCCGCGCCCGTGGCCGCGCCCCGGGCGACATCCGAGACGCACTCCATGGCATCGGACGCGAAGCTGTCGCCATCCTGGACCCCGGCATCCCGGCCGCCTCCGCCCCCGCCGCCGTCTCCGCAGGTGCACAACACGCGTTGGGAAATGTCCACGAAATTCCTCATCGATTGCCTCCTTGGCCCGGGGTTCGTCCCCGCCACCCGAGTCGTAGTGCCGCAAACCGCAAGGGCCTCGCCGGCGTCACCCGCTCGGCCGCCCCGCATCCGATCCAGGTGAGCGCCTTCTCCCGTGCCGAGCTCTCGCAAGCGCACCCCGGACCATGGCGGAGACTCTCGGCCCACCGGCCCCTCGCGATCAAGCGCCACGCCGCGCCTTGGTCTCGTCCCGGCGTAGGCGGCACGACATTCTCAGCGTCGCAATCCCGACCAGGGCCGTAGGCCGGATGCCATCGCGCTCGTTCCCGGGTGGTAGCGGGTCACTCGACATTGCCGAGCGCGGCGCGCAAGGGGGCGAGGTGCGCTTCGAAGCGACGCCAGCGCGCGAGCGAGGCGCGGTAGAGAGGCTGGCGAACCTGCCAGTTGCTCGCGGTGTTTACCCGGCGCTCGGTCTCGTGGAAGCGCAGACAGCGCTCGTCGAAGGACAGTCCGCAGAAGGTGAGCAGACCCCTGATCTCCTCTTGCGGATCCTCGACCAGACGCTCGTAACGCACCTCGTGCATCGGCAGGGGCAGGACGCGCGCCCAGTGCGCCATGAGCCGCTCGCAGGCAAGGTACTCCGCCGCGATGTCCTCCAGATCGAAGGCGTAGGGGTAGGCGTCACGGTGGGTGAAGTGCGAAGCGTAGATCGAGAAGCAGACGTCCATCGCCGCGCGCCGGCAATGGACGACCCGGGCCCGCGGGAGAATGGCCGCCGCCAGCCCGAGATGCAGGTAGTTCGCCGGCATCTTGTCGGTGACCCGCAACGCGCCCCGGGCTTCGGAGGGAAGCGCGTCGAGGTAGGCGCGGCCCAGGGTCGCGAGCTCGGTCTCGTCCCGCGCGCCCACCCACCGCGGGCGGGGGCCCTCGCCGTGGCCGTGCGCGGGAATCGATCGTGCGATGGCGCCGAGGTGGGGAAGCTCGCCGGCGCCGAAGCAGTCCGGGTGACTCGCCAGGATCTGTTCGACCAGACTGGTCCCCGAACGCGGCATGCCGACGATGAACACCGGCCGCGGACTCGGGTCCCCGCGGCCGGCCGACCGGTCGAAGAACACCGTGTCGAAGACCTCCGAGAGGGCGGCGGCCCGTTCCCCCGGCGCTTCACGCCGGAAATGGACGTGGCGGCGACGACGCCGGTTGCCTTCGCGATAGTGGGTGAAGGCGCCTTCACAATCGCCGTGACCTTCGCGGGCCTGCGCGAGCGCGAAGTGGACATCGGCCGCGCCGTCGTCGTCGAGCTCGCCGCGCTCGGCCAGCCGCCGCATGCGTTCCACCAGCCCCGCGTCGCAGTCGCCGATGCGGCGGATCTGGACCAGGTTCACGAACGCGGGAGAGAAGTCCGGATCGCAGTGCAGCGCGGTCCGAAAGGCGCTCTCCGCCTCGGTGAACGCACCCCGCTCCACGTGCAGGGCGCCGATGCCGTTGTGCGCCTCGGCGTTTCGGGGATCGATTTCCAGCGCCCGGCGCCAGGATGCCCGCGCCTCCTCGCCGCGACCGGCATCCTGCCGGGCGAGGCCGAGCGCGGTCCAGGCGCCGGCGTCGCCCGGCGCGAGCGCGCAGAGCGCTTCGAAGCATTCGAGCGCGGATTCGAACTCGCCGAGACGCTGCAGCGCCTTGCCCAGGTTGTATCGCGCCGAGAGGTGCGAGGGGTCGAGACGCAGAGCTTCGCGATACTGCCCCAGCGCCTCGGGCAGGCTCCCGAGCTCCTGGAGCAGATTGGCAAGATTGCTCCGGGTACTCGCGTCTCCGGGAACGGACTCCACCGCTCGCAAGAGCAGCGCCCGCGCCGCCTCCAGGTTGCCGCGCCCGCGCTCGAAGGCCGCCAGATGCGAGAGCGCGGCGGCATCGCCGGGATCGAGCGCAAGCACCCGGCGATAGGCGCGCTCCGCCCCCGCGAGGTCTCCGGCCCGGTGACACCGGTATGCCGACTGGAGCGCACGGGACGCGCGCGCCGCCTTCTGCCTTGACCCGGGCTTGCGCGGACGGCGCGACACGGCCATCACGCGGGCAGCACGTCGCCCAGCGCGAGGCGCAACTCTCCGAGGTGGGCCTCGTAGCGCTTCCAGCGATCCAGAGCGCTGCGGTAGATGGGGCGGCGCACCTGCCACTGGCTCGCGGTCGCCACCGCGCGTTCGCCCGCGTGGAAGTCGAGGCAGGACGGGTCCCAGTCGAGGCCGCAGAACGAGACGATCTCGCGGCTGCGCCCTTCCTGATCCGTGACCATTTCCTCGTAAACGACCTCGTGGATCTCGAGCGGCAACACCTCCCGCCAGTGCCGCATGATGCGCTCGTACTGGCGGTAGACGAGGCCGAGCTCGCGCAGGTCGTAGCTGTACACGTGCCCGTCTCCGTAATGCTGCATGTAGTTCGAGAGGCACACGTCGAGCGGGCTGCGGCGGCAATGCACCAGGCGCGCGCCCGGGAGCAGCAGCGCGATGAGCCCGAGATAGCTGTAGTTGCCGGGAAGCTTGTCGGTGATCCGCTCCGCGGCGGGGCGGTCGCGGCGCAGCATTTCCAGATAGGCGGCGGCGATGCGCCGGGCGGTATCGGAATCCACGTCTCCGGCCGCACGCGGGTAGTCCTGGGGTCCCGACCCGAGCGCGGCGCCCAGGCGTCTGGAACACTCCGGCATCGCGTTCAGCTCGCCCGCGGCCTGGACGGCGGGATGAGAGGAGAGGATCTGCTCGACGAGCGAAGTCCCGGAGCGGGGCATGCCGAAGACGAAGATCGGCTGCGGACTCGGATCGCCGAAGCCCCGGGTGCGCGCGAAGAATTCCGCGTCGAATGTCTCGATGATCGCGTCGATGCGTCGCACCCATTGGTCGATGTCGAACTCGCGACGGCTGCGGTGGATGCGGTTGGCGTTCTCGAAGTGGGCAAAGGCGCGCTCGTAGTGCCCACAGTCGTGATGCATGCGCCCGAGCGCGAAATGGAAATGGCAACGGTCCTCTTCGCCCAGCGTCCGCCGTTCGGGAATCGACTCGACCCGGGCGATGGTCTCGTGATCCGCCTCGCTGAATCGGCGCAGATGCGCAAGCATCGACCACGCGAGCGGCAGATCGGGCGAGAGTTCGAGCGAGCGCCGGCAGTACGCTTCCGCCGCCTCGCGGTCTCCCGCAATGGAGCTCGCGTGCGCAAGCAGGTTGAGAGCGGACGCATCGTCCGGGTCCAGCGTGAGAACCCGGTGGGCGCACTCGATTCCGTCCGCGACCTCGCCGCGGGCGATCAGAGTGGCGCCGAGGCGAAGCCAGGCCTTGACGAGATCCGGCTCCAACGCCAGGCAGCGGCGGTAGCTCTCTATCGCCATGCCCGGTTTGCCGCGCGCGGTGGCGATCTCGGCGAGCACGAAGTGGTCGCTCGCGCAGTCCGGGCGCAACGTCACCGCGCGTCGCGCCGCTTCCTCGGCATCCGCCAGCGCTCCGCGTTCCCGGTCGAGCAGGGCGAGATTCGCGTGCGCCTCCGCGAGCTCAGGGTTCTCCGAGACGAGGGCGTGCAGCAACTCCCCGGCCTGGTCGAGGCGGCCCTCACGATGCAGCACGACGGCGAGGTTGAGGCGCGCCGGAACGTGGGCGGGGTCGAGCTCGAGCGCCCGGCGCAGGCAGGCCTCCGCCTCCCCGAGCTCCCCTCGGTCGAGATGCGTGCTTCCGAGGCTGTTCCAGGCGGGCACGTACTCCGGAATGTCCGCCACCACGCGACGGTAGCATTGCGCCGCCGCATCGAGCTCTTCGAGGTCGTGGTGGACGGTACCGAGCTGGTAACGGGCATCCACCCGGCCCGGCTCTCGCGCCAGCGCCTCGCGGAACGCCTCCGCCGCCCCTTGCAGATCACCCTGCGCTCTCAGCACCCGCCCGAGACTCTCCCGGCAGCTCGCCTCGGCGGGCGCCCGATCGATCGCACGCCGGAGAGTGGCGCGCGAAGCCGCGAAGTCCCCGCGCTGGTGCAGGAGCATCCCGAGGTTCTGCAACGCGGAGATATCTTTCGGGTGGCGCGCGAGATGGCGGCGGTAGGCCCGCTCCGCAAGATCCAGGCGTCCGCTGCGATGCAGCTCGATGGCCTCGACGAGGACTCGCTCCGAACTCCCGGAACGGCGCCGGGCAGCGCTTCGGTGGCCGGTTCTCCGCGCGCCTTGCTTCATTTCCCCTGGTTCACCGATGGATTGCGGATCCATAGATTGATCCGCTTTCGTGGCGCATGTCCAGCGAAGCCGGGAACCGGGGCCGACTAACCCGCAAGTTTCACAGATTTCTCAACTCGCGGGCAGGGATCCCGTCGATCGTCTCGACCCGGGTGATCGGCGACGCCGTCACGTCCCGCCCCCGAGAGGACGAAGGCTACAATCGCCGATCTCGAAGCCTCGGTAGATTGATACCGCATGAACACCGACGGCGCCTTGTCGGCGGCGATCGCACACCACCGCCGCGGTGACGCGAGCGAAGCCGAAGCGATCTGCCGGCACATCCTTCGAAGCGATCCCGGCAACGTGGGGACGCTGCGACTCCTGGCAATGATCGCGAGCCAGCGCGGCGACACGGAGCAGGCCGTCGACCTGTTCCGTCGCGCCGTCGACCACGCCCCCGAGGACCCGGACCTGCATCTTCAGCTCGGCCGGGCGCTCTGCGCTTCGGGTCTCGAAGAGGAAGCGGAGAAGCGCTGCCGAGAGGCGATCGCGATCGACCCCGAAAGGCCGGACGCGCATGCGGACCTCGCGGTGATACGCCAGCGCGCGGGCGATCTCCCCGGCGCGATCGCCGGCTATCGGGAAGCGTTGCGTCTCGATTACTCGCGCCCCCTCGTTCACTACAACCTCGCCACCGCACTGCGGCGCCAGGGCGACATCGCCACCGCGATCGACCATGCCGCCCGGGTGGCGGACCAGTTGCCGGGGGCGCCCGCGCCCCGGATCCTGCTGGCGGAGCTGCGTCTTCAGTCCGGCGATGTGGAGTCGGCTCTTGCGGACTGCGAACGCTGCCTCCGACACGAAGCACGCAATCGGCGCGCCATCGCACTGCAGGCGGTCGCGCTCGCCCGCCTCGGAAACCACGAGGGCAGCCGCGCGCTGCTCGATCTGGAGCGCCTGGTCCGCCTCCGGCGCATCGAGGCGCCGGCGCCCTATCCCGACGTGAGCGCCTTCGACGCCGCGCTGGCGGAGGCGCTCCCCGCCCCGGGAGACCCGGCCAGGGGCGGAAACGGCTCCGGAAGATCCGCGGCGATGCGTGACGCGGAAGTTCCGCACGGCGCCGGAGGCGCTCCCGACGCCCTCGCGGCAATCTTCGCGGAGGCGGCCAGGTGGTACTTCGCCCACCGACCCCGCGACGTGAAGCACCGCTTCCTCAGATGGCGACCGCGCGACTTCCATGTGGAGAGCGATACGTTGCGCCTTGCTGGCGGCGATCGAAGCGACTCGGACGTCCGTGAGAGGGGCTGGCTGAGTGGCCTCTACGCCTGCGCCCCCGGTGATCCGGCCCGGGAACGCCCCGAGGTCGAACTGGGCGTGCCGCCGGATCGCCACCGAGGCGAGACGCAATTCGAAGGGCGCAGTATCGTGCTTGAAGCGGGACGCCTGGTGCTCTTCCCTTCCTATGTCTTCCATTCGCTGCGCTCGCCCGATGCGGCGGGCGCGCATTTGATCATCACTCTCGACGCGGTGCCGGATTGAGCCGCCGGGCGAGCAGGCGCCGGACGGGTGAACAGCGGCCGCGTCTGGACGAGGCGCGGGCGCGACTGCGCCGCGGCGACTTCCACGCCGCGCTCGCGCTCTGCCAGCAGCACCTCGAGGATCACCCGGACGAGGTGGCGGCGCTGTTGTTGATGGGAAGCGTGCTCGGGCAGTCGTCTCAGCCCGAGCGCGCCCTGCCTTTCCTCCACCATGCCGCCCGCCTCGAACCCGGCAACGCGGCGGTCCACAACGACCTCGGCCTCGTTCACCTGGCCCGGGGCGAACACACCCGGGCCCGGGAAGCCTTCGAGACGGCGCTCGTCCACGCGCCGCGACTGGCGCCGGCGCACTTCAACCTGGCGCGGGTGATGATGAATGCGCAGCGGCTGGAAGAGGCGGAAAGCCACTTTCGGCGGGCGATCGACGCCAACCCGAATCTGCTGGACGCCAAGGCGGGCCTCGCCGAGCTGCTCTCCCACGGCGCGCGAAGCAAGGAAGCGACGAAACTGTGCCGGCAGGTCCTCGCCCGGCAGTCCGGGCACGCGGGGGCATCGCTCACGCTCGCCAACATCGAGTTCCGGGCGCAGCGCTTCGAAGAAGCCCGGCGTCGCCTCGACCGCGTGATCGCGCGCGGCGGTCTCGACCCCACCACTCGCGCGCTCGCCGAGGGGAGGCGCGCGCAGTGCCTGGAGGCGCTGGGCGACTACGAAGAGGCGTTCGCCGGCTTCGGCCGTGCCAACGAGGCCGTCTACGCACCGGCAATGGCCACCTTCGGCGAGGACAGCGCAAGCTTCGCGACGCCCGCGAACCTCCGGCGCCTGCGCGCGCATCTGACGCGCGAGCGCGTCTCGGCGTGGCCTCGCCGCCCGCCGCCGGCAAGCGGCGCCGCGCCCGCATTCCTTCTCGGGTTCCCGCGCTCGGGCACCACTCTGCTCGACCGCATGCTCTCGTCTCACCCGGACACGCTCGTCCTGGAAGAGCGCGATCTGCTGGGCGCGGCCTACGAGCGCTTCGCGGCCTCCGACGCGGCGCTCGCCGCCCTCGACGCACTGGACGACGCGACGCTGCGCGAGGCGAGAGCGGCCTACTGGACCCGGGTGGACGCGGAAGTGGGGAGCGCCGGGCGCGAGGGACGTCTCGTCGTCGACAAGCTGCCCCTCAACACGATCCTGCTCGGCCTCATCGCGCGGATCTTCCCCGATGCGCTCGTGGTGCTCGCGCTGCGGGACCCGCGCGACGCGTGCCTGAGCTGCTACCAGCAACGATTCGAACTCAATCCCGCGATGGTCAACTTCCTGCGCTGGGACAGCACGGTCACGTACTACGACGCGGTCATGGGTCTCGGCCTGCAGGTGCTGGAAGCCGGCGTGCTCGCCTGCCACCGCTTGCGCTACGAGCAACTCGTCGACGCCCCGCATGATGCGCTTGCGCCCCTGCTTCACTTTCTCGGCCTGTCATGGGACGACTCGGTTCTCGATTACCAGCGCACCGCACGGGAGCGCTATACTTCGACGCCGAGCGCAGAACAGGTGGTCCGCCCTCTGTACCGATCTTCCATCGGCCGCTTCCGGCACTACGAGCGGTGGCTGACACCCGGTATGGAGAAACTGGCGCCCTGGGTGGAACGCTTCGGCTATGAGCCCTGATAACGGTATGGGCAGGCGATTGGCGGGAAGGCTCGGGAAGCTGGCCGCGCTCGCGCTCGCCACCTGCATCGCCGCGCCGGCGGGAAACGCGCAGTCAGACCTCAGCATCCGTCCCATCGAGAGGATGCAGGAACAGGCTCCGGAGCCTGAAGATGCCGGCCCCCAGGAGATACCCATCGAGCTGCCCGCCTTTCCGCGCGCGGAGAACATGACGGAGCTGGATCGGGACCTGTTCGAGGCGGGGGTACGGGTCTTCCTCGATGTCGAGGCGCTCTCCCAACCGGCGCCCGGCGTGGTGCGCTACACCATGCTTCTCGTGTCTTCCGAGGGTCAGGGAAACCTCTTCTACGAGAGCATCAGCTGCGAGCGCGACGAATGGCGAACGCTGGCCTTCGGCACCCGTGCCGGTGAATTCGAAGCGATCCGTGAACCGCGCTGGCGCACGCTGAAAGCCGGCGCGAGTACCGGACACCGCCGGATGCTGGCGAAGCACTACGTGTGCGTCCGGGAACGCCGTCTGGCCGATCGCGCGCGAGACCTGCGCCGCCGGCTCGACGCACCGGGCGCCGCTTCCGAGTCGGCGTACGGCACGCGCTGGAATCGCTAGGCGACCGACGCGCAGAGGGTCTTGCCATGGGCTGGTGGGGAAAAGTAATCGGAGGAGCCTTCGGCTTCATGCTCGGCGGGCCGCTCGGCGCCCTCTTCGGCGCCGCCCTGGGACACAGCTTCGACCGCGGGCTCAGGGCCAACCTGCGCGCACTGCCCGGGGACGACGGGCACGCCACGCGTCAGGAACGCGCCCAGGCGGCTTTCTTCTCCGCCACCTTCGGCGTCATGGGACACATCTCCAAAGCCGACGGGCGGGTAAGCCAGGAAGAGATCCGACTCGCCGGATCGGTCATGGACCAGCTCGGCCTGCGCGGTCAGATGCGCGCGGCGGCGCGTAACCTCTTCAACGCGGGCCGGGCTCCCGGCTTTCCCCTCGACGATGTCCTCACCCAGTTCCGGCGGGAGTGCCGCTACAGCCTCAATCTCGCGCGCCTCTTCGTCGAGATCCAGCTGCAGGCGGCCTACGCCGACGGAGACGTGCATGCCGCCGAGCGCCGCATCCTCAACCACATCGCGGCGGTGCTCGGGCTCGCCGAAGGCGAGCTGGAACAACTGGAGGCGGTGGTGCGAGCCCACGCCGCCCCGGGCAGGGCCGCCCATGCGCTGTCGGCCGAAGAGGCCTATGCCGTCCTCGGAGTCTCCGCGCAGGCGGACGATGCCGAGGTCAAGCGCGCCTACCGGCGGCTCATGAATCGGCACCATCCCGACAAGCTGGTCTCCAAGGGCCTGCCCGAGGAGATGATGCAGGCGGCGACCGAGAAGACCCGCGACATCAAGGCGGCGTACGAGCGCATCAAGGAGTTGCGCAGTGGGTGACACGGTCCGCAGCGGCAACGCGGCGCCCCGGGACGACTGACCGCGTGGCGCCGCGTGGCGTTATCCGCCATATCGAAGAGCCCGCACCGTGAACCGCCCCCTCATCGCGCCTTCCATTCTCGCCGCCGACTTCGCGCGTCTCGGAGAGGAGGTGCGCGCGGTGCTCGATGCCGGCGCCGACATCGTCCACTTCGACGTCATGGACAACCACTACGTGCCGAACCTGAGCTTCGGGCCCATGGTGTGCACCGCACTGCGCGAGTACGGCATCGCCGCGCCGATCGACGTCCATCTCATGGTGCGGCCGGTGGATCGTCTGATTCGGGAATTCGCCCGCGCGGGCGCGAGCTGGATCACCTTTCACCCCGAGGCGAGCGAACACGTCGCGGACAGCATCGCGCTCATCCGGGAGCACGGCTGCAAGGCGGGGCTTGCCCTCGGTCCCGATACCCCCCTTGATTGCCTCCACGGCCTGCTCGATTGCCTCGACCTGGTCCTGGTGATGTCGGTGAGCCCCGGATTCGGGGGACAGGCGTTCCTCCCATCCACCCTCGGCAAGCTGCGTCGCGCCCGCGATATGCTCGACGGGAGAGGGGTGCGAGCCCGCCTCGAGGTGGACGGGGGCATCGGCCTCGCCAACGTCACGGCGGTGGCCGAGGCCGGCGCCGACACCTTCGTGGCGGGCTCGGCGATATTCGGCTCGGAGGACTACGGCAAGACCATTGCCGAATTGCGCCGCGCGCTGGAAGACGCGCGTTCCGGTCGTCACCAGGGCGACATGGCCGGGGGCGTCGCGGAGGAAGGCACCCAGTGACCTCGCGCGGTCAGGGACAGGGGCCGCTCCCGATGACTACGAAGTCTCCACCCGCCGTGGCGGCGCCCGATCCTCGAAGGCGGCGATGAGAAGTCCGCAAGCGCCAGGACCCCTCAGGACAACAGTGGGAACTCCTCCCGATAGTAGATCGATGCGCCCTCCGCGCCGCGATCGCCGAGGTCCTGAATGGGGGTGCGCTCGAAAACGCCCCGGAACGCGCCGTTACGCAGGGAGTCATCGGCGGCAATGTCCAGGGGGATCGCGGCGTGGTGGCTCTGGCCTTCGAACACCGGCTCGTTCGACATGCCGTTGTATGAGAGCTCCAGCAGCCATCTGTCGTATCCGGCGGTGTTGGGGCCGGACGAATGCACGAGGTTGCCGTGAAAGAAAAGCCCGTCGCCCCGACGCATGACCATCGGCACCTCCTCGAAGCGCTCGAGGATTCGCGCCAATCGTTCGGAGTTGATGTTCGCGTAGGTATGCTCGCCGGGTATCCGATCGAGACGGCCCAGCTTGTGCGAGCCCTTGAGCAGTCGCAGGCAACCACTGTCCTGCGTCGCATCGGTGAGCGCGATCACGCAAGTGAGCATGTCGGGCCGGATGCAACCGTCCTGGTACCAGCCGCCGTAGTCCTGATGCCAGACCAGGGTGCCACTCCCTACCCTGGGTTTGCGCACCAGCTTCGAGTGATAGTGATAGACCGGCTCTCCGATCAGCGCCGTTGATCCTTCGACGATACGTTGCAGCCGCGTACAGGTGCCGAGCCAATCGTCCCCTTCCCGAAACCATCCGATGTAGTCGAGACGGTAGCCGCTGCCGCGGTCCTCTCTCGTCTCGTCGATCCCGTCGTGCACGTGTTCCATGTGGCCGCCGATGGAAGGATCGAGGGCGATCGCCTCACACGCCGGCGCCACTTCCTGGTGCGAGAAGAAACCCGGCAAGTACAGGTACCCATCCCGGTGGTAGGCATCGATCTCTTCCGGGCCAAGGGGGTGCGCGTTGCCCATTGCCGCTCTCCGATCCTCAACCTGCCATACAGTATATTGAAGGGGTCCAGCGCTTGCCGGATCGCTTCCACTTCCCGCCGGCTTGCCGTCGATGAAGCGCGCCGGGACGAACCCCCAAGTCACACCGATTTTCGGCCGCTTCGGACGCAATCATGCTCGCGTCAGTGGGGCGCACGGACCGGAAGACGCGCAACCGTGAACCGGAAAGGCAGGGCGGCCGGAATCGGCATCGGCATCCGCAGTCAGAGGATCGCGCCTGGCAAGCACCGGCCAGGTGGCTTCCGTCCTCATGCCACCGGCAGCGGCTCCGTCTCGCGCCCGGCTTAGGTCTCGCGAGAGACCAGCTCCGTTGCGGCGCCGAGCGTCGGGCCGATCTCGCGGTGCAGCACGAGGTCCGCGATCGCGTCGTAGTCGGTCGGCTCGCGGTTCAGGATCACCAGCGGCGCCCCGCCCGCCTTCGCCGCGCCGGGAAGCGCCGCGGCGGGATACACCACGAGCGAAGAGCCGACGACGAGAAAGAGATCGCAGGCGCGGGTCGCGGCCTCGGCCCGACGCATCTCATCCTGGGGCATCGGCTGCCCGAAGGAGATCGTCGCGGTCTTGACGATGCCGCCGCAGCGCGAGCACACCGGCAGCGTCTCGTCGGTACGAAAGGCACGCAGGATCGGGGCGAGCTCGTATCGTTGCCGGCAGCTCAGGCAGCGCGCATAGGTGCCGTTGCCGTGCAGTTCGATCAGGATCTCGCCGGGAACCCCGGAGCGCTGGTGCAGCCCGTCGATGTTCTGGGTGACGACCGCGAGCACCCGGCCACCACGCACGAGCTCGGCTACCGCGTGATGTCCCCGGTTGGGTGATGCCCGCGAGAGATCCCGATCGACTTCGTCCTTGCGCCGCCAGGTCTCGCGGCGGGCCTCCTCGGAGGCGAGGAAGGTATCGAAGCCGATAGGCGCGTTGCGCGCCCAGATGCCGCCGGGACTGCGGAAATCCGGAATTCCCGACTCGGTGCTGATGCCCGCTCCGGTAAAGATCACCGCGCGCCGGCAGCGCTTGAGATGCGAGGCCAACGCTTGAATGCAGGAATCGGGATGGGCCGATTCGGTCATCCGGGTATCATGCCGCAACCCCCGCAATCTTGCCGCCCAGGTGGGGCGGCGAATCTGCCCGCCGGTCCATGGGCCCCTGAAGACGACCGGTGCGCTCGCCGGCGAGCACGAAGGCCGCCGCCTGGCGAGGGAGCGATCTTGTGCCCCCCAAGGATGCACACATTTCCCTCCTGTACGGTTCGGGCTCGCGAGCGACGGACATGCCGCGCCCGTACCCGGCGACGACGCGACTGGTTGCGGCGCGGTTCCCGCACACCACACCCGCCCGGACGCCGAGAACCCGCAAGCCGGATCTTCCCGCGGAACCCGGAGCCGTCGGCGGTGACGGGTGCGCAGCGCGACCATCGTCGCTCGCGGATCGCTCGCCAGGTCGGGTACTCGAAGTTACCAGGTGAGTTGACAGAGGCCCCGGGCGCGGTTTTTGATCGCCGGGCACAGTGCTTGAGGATCGGCGGTTGTCCCCGGCTCGGGTCCATCCGCAAGGCAGCGCTGGGACACTCGATACCCCCTGGGAGAAGCAGATCAATGAAATCGAAGTCACTCATGACCCTGATCGCCACCGCCCTGCTTGCCATGGCCGGTCTGTCCGCACCGGTCCAGGCGCAAGACGTGATCATCGGCCTGATCACCAAGACCAACACCAACCCCTTCTTTGTGAAGATGCGCGAGGGCGCACAGGCCAAGGCCGATGAGATGGGCGTGGAGCTGCGCACCTTCGCCGGCAAGTACGACGGCGACAACCAGGCGCAGATCGAGGCCATCGAGAGCCTGGTGGCGGCCGGAGCCAAGGGTATCCTGATCACTCCCTCCGATCCGGCTGGCCTCGCCGACACCGTGGGGCGGGCCCGTGAAGCGGGGATTCTGGTCATCGCCCTCGACACGCCCTTCGATCCGCCGGAGACCGCCGATGCGACCTTCGCGACCGACAACTTTCGGGCCGGCGAGCTGATCGGACAGTGGGCCGCGGCCAAGATGGGCGACACGTCCACCGCGAAGATTGCCACGCTGGACCTCTCCGAGGCGCAGATCACGGTCGACGTTTTGCGCAACCAGGGCTTCCTGAAGGGCTTTGGCGTAGACGTCAAGGACATAAACCGGATGTACGACGAAGACGATCCGCGCATCGTCGGTGGCGACAGCACGATGGGTTCCGAGGAGGGCGGGCGCACCGCGATCGAGAACCTGATGCAGAAGGATCCGGGCATCAACGTGATCCACACCATCAACGAGCCGGCCGCGGCCGGCGCCTACGAGGGCCTCAAATCCTTCGGAATGGCCGGCAAAGTGCTGATCGTCTCCGTGGACGGCGGGTGCCCGGGGGTGCAGAACGTCAAGGAAGGCATTATCGGCGCCACCTCCATGCAGTTCCCTCTGCGCATGGCCTCGCTCGGGGTGGAGGCGGTGGTGGAGTTCGCGAAGTCCGGCAAGAAGCCGGAGAACACGGAAGGTCTCTCGTTCTTCGACACCGGCGTTGAGCTGGTCACCGACGAGCCGGTCGCGGGCATACCCTCGATCACCTCGGACGAAGCGCTGACCAAGTGCTGGGGCTGAGGCGTCCCTCATGGTCCGACCCCTGCCGCATGGCGCGGGGGTCGGGGCCTGGCCTTCGGACCGGAACTTGAACCCGGGCGCCGACACGAAGCGCGCCTTCGGCCCGGAACCCGGGGCCCGGGGACGGCGATCCAATGGCTGACGACCGGCCTCCGGCATCGCGCGGAGGGCGGGACTTCGAAAAGGCCCTGGATGGGAGCGCCTCGGAGGTGGCCTCCTTCGAGGTCCACGACCGGTCTCCGCTCGCCAAGCTCCACCACTTCCTGCACGCCAATCCGACCGCCGCGCCGGTGGTGGTGCTGGTGGCGAGCTGCCTGGTCTTCGGGCTGGTGGCCGAAAACTTTTTCTCGGCGTTCAACCTCTCGCTGATCATCCAGCAGGTCACCATCATCGGCATACTGGGCGCGGCCCAGACCCTGGTCATCCTCACCGCCGGAATCGATCTCAGCGTCGCGGCGATCATGGTACTGAGCTACATGGTCATGGCGCGTCTGGCAGTGCAGGGCGATGTCCCCGCGGTGCTGGCAATCCTGATCGGACTGGCGGTAGGGGTCGCCTGCGGCCTCTTCAACGGCAGCCTCGTCACCCGAACCCGGCTGGTGCCGGTGGTGGTGGCGGTGCTCGTCTGGGTGCTCCTGCACGGTTTCGGGGTGCCGTTCATGTACGTCCTGCCGCTCGGCGTACTGGCCGGGCTTGCCGTGGGCTGGCTCGCATTCGGACCGGCCCTGGAGGTGCGGCTGCCGCCCTTCATCGTCACCCTCGGCGCCTGGTCGGTCTTCTTCGCGCTGAACCTCTGGTACTCGGAATCGGAGACCATCCGCAGCCAGGACATCGACGCGACCGCCCCGCTGCTGAAGCTCTTCGGAGTGCGCGTGGAGCTCCTCGGAGCGCAGTTCACCCTGGGCTCCTTTCTGATGATCGGGGTCTTCGTGGTGCTCTGGTACGCCCTGAACTGGACGGCCTGGGGCCGCTCAGTCTATGCCGTGGGCGACGACAAGGAGGCGGCGGAGCTGTCCGGCATCCGCACCGACCGCGTGCTCATGTCGGTCTACGGTACGGCCGGCCTGATCTGCGCCATCGGCGGCTGGGCGGCCATCGGCCGGGTCGGATCGGCCTCGCCGCAGTCCTTCTACGAAGGGAACCTGGACGCCATCACCGCGGTGGTGATCGGCGGGACCTCGCTGTTCGGAGGGCGCGGCGCGATCTTCGGCACGCTCTTCGGCGCCCTCATCGTCGGCGTGTTCCGATCGGGGCTGAAGCTCGGAGGTGTCGACGTCCTCTGGCAGACCTTCGCGGTCGGCCTGCTGATCATCGTCGCGGTCGCCATGGACCAGTGGATCCGCAGAGTCAGCGCGTGAGCCTGCGGCCCGTCATGACCGGCCGGGGCCTGACCAAGCGCTACGGCCGCGTCACCGCCATGGAACGGGCCGATTTCGAGCTCTTCCCGGGTGAGATTCTGGCGATCATCGGCGACAACGGCGCCGGCAAATCGACGCTGGTGAAGGCGCTGTGCGGGGCGATCCGGATCGACGAGGGGGAAATCCGGCTCGACGGCGAACCCATCCACTTCAACTCCCCCATGGACGCCCGGGATGCGGGAATCGAGACGGTCTACCAGAATCTCGCCCTCTCACCCGCGCTCTCGATCGCCGACAACATGTTCCTCGGCCGAGAGCTCTACAAGGAGGGAATCGCCGGCTCGGTTTTCAGGATGCTCGACAAGAAGAAGATGCGGGACTTCGCGCGGGAAAAGCTGAGCGAGCTGGGCCTGATGACCGTGCAGTCCATCACCCAGGCGGTGGAGACGCTGTCCGGCGGCCAGCGTCAGGGCGTCGCGGTGGCCCGGGCGGCGGCCTTCGCCACCCGCTTCGTCATCATGGACGAACCGACGGCGGCGCTCGGGGTAAAAGAGAGCCGGCGCGTTCTGGAGCTGATCCTGGACGTCAAGGCCCGTGGAATGCCGATCGTGCTGATCTCCCACAACATGCCGCACGTCTTCGAGGTGGCGGACCGCATCCACATCCACCGGCTGAGCCGACGTCACGCGGTGATTCGCCCACGAGACCATTCGATGTCCGATGCGGTCGCCATCATGACCGGCGCCCGGGAACCGCCGGCCGAGATCGCCCTGCCCGAGGGCGCCGTCGCGACCTGACGAGGCCGCCCTCGGACCGACGAGGCACGCATCGAGGGAAGGCTCTCGCCGGGCATCGGCCTGCCGGTGAAGACGGCGAGGATCCCGAGTATGCGAACAGACACTATGAGGGATCGAGTCGAGTCGAGGGTCGCGCGGATACTGTCCGCACTGCCCGCGGACATCGCCACTCGGGAGCGGCGCTTCATTCTCGGAATCGCGGGGCCGCCCGCCTCGGGAAAGTCGACGCTTGCCGCGGCGCTCCGTGACGCCCTCGACGCGGCGCCGGCGGGGGGCGAGGCGGTCGGGATCGCGGCGATCGCCGCCCTGGACGGTTTCCACTACGACGATCGGGTCCTGTGCGCCCGGGGGCATCGGCGCCGCAAGGGAGCGCCGTTTACCTTCGACGCCGCGGGCTTCGAGGCGATGCTCGGACGCCTTGCCGAATCCCCCCGGGTAGCGGTGGCCGTTCCCGTGTTCGACCGGGACCTCGAGCTCTCGCGGGCGGCTGCGACCGTCGTCCTGCCGCATCACCGCGTCGTCATCACGGAGGGGAATTACCTGCTGCTCGACGACGAGCGCTGGCGTGGCGCCCGCGCGCGGATGGACTTCACGGTGTACCTGGACGTGCCCGAGACCGAGCTCCATCGCCGGCTGGTGCGTCGCTGGCGCGCCCACGGGTACGCCGCGGCGCAAGCGAAGGAGAAGACGGAGATCAACGACCTCGTCAACGCCCGGTTGGTGGCGGGCAGCTCGGTCCCGCCGGACCTGCGGATCGGACCATGACCTCGAAGCCGGGCTTGCACTTCCGCCGGTGGCCGGAGTCGCGCCGGCAGCGCCAACCCCGGCTCACTGCGGACACCGCCGGACCCGCACGCTTCGTCAATTTAAGAAAATCAATGTAATTTACATATTGACAAGCCACTCGGGGGGAGGTTGAATCGCGAGGTACGAAGCTCTGGTTGGGGGGCGGGCAGTCCAGGCGATTGCGGGAGCTCGGAGTGATTCATGACACCGGACCTCGACCGCTCGGGACGCGGGGTGTGGGGAGGGATGCGCATCCGCCGAGCCATCGACACGGAGCACCACCATGTTCTCGGTCAGCCCGCACGTTTCACCGATCTTCGTAGTGAGGGCACCAAGATGCCGGGACTTTCGATTAAAACGCCCTCGTTGGGCAATTTGGCAAATTCCGGGAGGAGACACATGAATTTCAAGACCACACTCCGTGCGGCCAGTGTGCTCGCACTCGTCGCGACGGCCGGCGCCTACGCCGACTCGCACACCACCACCGTCACCATCGCCACCGTCAACAACGGCGACATGATCCGGATGCAGGGGCTGACGGATGACTTCACCTCGCGCAACCCCGACATCGCCCTGGAATGGGTGACGCTGGAAGAGAACGTGCTGCGCCAGCGCGTAACTCAGGACATCGCCACGAAGGGCGGACAGTTCGACGTGCTGACCATCGGCACCTACGAAGTCCCGATCTGGGGCGCCAATGGCTGGCTCGTGTCTCTGAACGACCTGCCCGCCGCGTGGGACGTCGACGACCTTCTGCCGGCAATCCGCGCCGGTCTCACCGTCGACGGCGAGCTCTACGCCGCGCCTTTCTACGGCGAAAGCTCCATGGTGATGTACCGTACCGACCTGATGGAGAAGGCCGGACTGGTGATGCCCGAAGCGCCGAGCTGGGACTTCATCAAGGAAGCGGCGGCGGCCATGACGGACAAGGACAACGAGGTCTACGGCGTCTGCCTGCGCGGCAAGGCCGGCTGGGGCGAGAATGCGGCATTCATTACCGCCACCTCCAACTCTTTCGGCGCACGCTGGTTCGACGAGAACTGGAGGCCCCAGTTCGACAGCGATGCGTGGAGAAACACACTCGAGTTCTACCTGGACCTGCTGACGAGCTACGGTCCGCCGGGAGCCTCGACCAACGGGTTCAACGAGAACCTGTCGCTCTTCCAGCAGGGCAAGTGCGGCATGTGGATCGACGCGACGGTGGCCGCCTCGTTCGTGACCAATCCGAACGACTCGACGGTGGCCGACAGTGTCGGGTTCGCCCTGGCCCCGGACAACGGTCTCGGCAAGCGCAGCAACTGGCTCTGGGCCTGGTCGCTGGCTATCCCGGCGGGCTCTGACGCCACGGACGCGGCGAAGAAGTTCATCGAGTGGGCGACCAGCAAGGAGTACACGGCGCTCGTGGCGTCAAAGGAAGGCTGGGCCAACGTTCCGCCGGGAACCCGGACCTCGCTCTACGAGAATCCGGCCTACCTCGACGCGGCGCCCTTCGCCGAGATGACACTGGCCTCGATCAACGCCGCCGACCCCACCCAGCCGACCGTCGATCCGGTGCCCTACACCGGTATCCAGTTCGTCGCCATCCCGGAGTTCGCGGGCATCGCCACGCTCGTGGGACAGGAGTTCTCGGCCGCGCTCGCCGGCCAGCAGAGCGCCGCCGAGGCGCTCGAGAAGGCGCAGGCCCTGACCACCGACGAGATGGAAGCCGCGGGCTACTAGACACTTCGACCAGACGCTTCGATCCTCGTCGCCGCACTCGTTCGAGGCGCGAGATCTCGCCGAAGGAGAAGCTGCTGCGTGCAGATGCCTTGGACATGCCACTTGGCCGGGGGGCAATCGCCGCCCCCCGGCCGGTACCGCCGCCGCACACCTCGAGCGCCTTGGACCACCAGCACGGGTCATTCACCCTGGAGTTCTGCACGGTGAGACGAGGTCGTGACGGCACTGTCCCGAATCAAGGGTACGAGACCGCCACCGCCTCGGTGCGCGGGGATACGATGAACGAGGGCTGAATTCGAGTTCGTAACGTCGGTCCCGGGCGGTGCTTCGCCGGTCGCCTCCGGCACGCCCCCGATCCGACCCGGAAGGAAATTCGCCATGGCCACCCTGCATTCCAGGTCCGCCGCCCGCCTGATGATGGCGCCCGCGGTCATCCTGCTCCTCGGCTGGATGCTCGTGCCCCTGACCATGACGCTGTACTTCTCGTTCAAGCGCTACCTGCCGCTGCGCGGCGGCGATCTGGGATGGGTCGGGTTCGAGAACTACGCCCGCTTCGTCTCTTCGAGCTCTTTCTGGCCGAGCGTACAGACCACGCTCGTAATCGTCGGGGGCGTGCTCCTGATCACCCTGATCCTGGGCGTGCTGCTCGCGTTGTTGCTGGATCAGCCCATGTGGGGGCAGGGCATTGTCCGCATACTGGTGATCGCACCGTTCTTCGTGATGCCGACCGTATCGGCGCTGGTCTGGAAGAACATGTTCATGGATCCCGTGAACGGGCTCCTTGCGCATCTGTGGAAGTTTTTCGGCCTGGCGCCTCTGGAGTGGCTGAGTCAGTCCTCGATACTCTCCATAACTCTCATCGTATCGTGGCAATGGCTGCCCTTTGCGACGCTGATCCTGCTGACGGCGCTCCAGTCGCTCGACCGCGAGCAACTGGAAGCGGGGGAAATGGACGGGGCGCCTCCCCTGGCGCGTTTCGGTCACATCATCCTCCCGCACCTGAGCCAGGCCATCACCATCGTCGTTCTGATTCAGACGATCTTCCTTCTTTCCATCTTCGCCGAGATCTTCGTCACCACCCAGGGCTCCTTCGGAACCCGGACGCTGACCTATCTCATTTTCCAGCGCGTGCTGGAGAGCCAGAACGTGGGGCTCGGCTCGGCGGGTGGCGTCTACGCGATCATCCTCGCCAACATCGTGGCGCTCTTCCTGATGCGCATCGTCGGCAAGAACCTGGACGCTTGAGGAGGTAGTGCCCATGGCCCGCGCCGTCACGAATCAACGCAAGCTTGTGAATACCGCCATCGCCTGGGGAGTCGGTCTTCTGATCTTCTTCCCGGTGCTGTGGACGATTCTGACCAGCTTCAAGACCGAGGCGCAGGCGATTGCCGACCCGCCGGTCTTCCTCTTCTTCGACTGGACGCTCGAGAACTACTCCGTCGTGCAGGAGCGTTCGGACTACATGCGATACCTCTGGAACTCGGTGATCATCGCCGGCGTCTCCACCCTCATCGGTATCCTCGTGGCGGTCCCCGCCGCATGGTCCATGGCCTTCGTGCCGTCGAAACGGACCAAGGATGTGCTTCTGTGGATGCTCTCGACCAAGATGCTGCCGGCGGTGGGCGTCCTCTACCCCATCTATCTGCTATTCATCCAGCTCAATCTTCTCGACACGCGCGTCGGCCTCGTCTTCGTGATGATGCTGATCAACCTGCCGATCATCGTCTGGATGCTCTATACCTACTTCCGGGAGATTCCCGGCGAGATCCTGGAAGCCGCGCGGATGGACGGGGCGTCGCTGCGGGCGGAAATCCTGTACGTGCTGACGCCGATGGCGGTTCCGGGCATCGCCTCGACCATTCTGCTGAACTTCATTCTGGCCTGGAACGAGGCGTTCTGGACGCTGAACCTGACCGCGGCGAAGGCCGGTCCGCTGACCGCCTTCATCGCCAGCTATTCGAGCCCCGAAGGCCTGTTCTATGCCAAGCTGAGCGCCGCCTCGACGATGGCCATCGCGCCGATTCTGATCCTCGGCTGGTTCAGCCAGAAGCAGCTTGTGCGCGGCCTGACCTTCGGCGCCGTGAAGTGAGGACGAGACGATGGGACGCATGGTACTTGAGAGGGTGGAGAAGAGCTTCGGCGAGGTCACCGTCATCCCGCCCCTGGATCTGGAGATCGAGGACGGCGAGTTCGTCGTCTTCGTTGGCCCCTCGGGCTGCGGCAAGTCGACGCTGCTGCGGCTGATCGCGGGGCTGGAGGACGTCAGCGGCGGCACGATCCGGATCGACGGCGAGGACGCGACCTCCGTGCCGCCCGCCAAGCGCGGCCTCGCGATGGTGTTCCAGTCCTACGCGCTCTATCCCCACATGACGGTGCGCAAGAACATCAGTTTCCCGCTGCGGATGGCGAAGCTGGACAAGGCCGAGCAGGACCGGCGCGTCGAGCAGGCGGCCGCGGTCCTGAACCTCACCGACTACCTCGACCGGCGTCCTGGCCAGCTCTCGGGTGGCCAGCGTCAGCGCGTGGCCATCGGCCGCGCCATCGTGCGCGAACCGCTGGCTTTTCTCTTCGACGAGCCCCTCTCGAATCTCGACGCGGCGCTGCGGGTCGGCATGCGCCTTGAGATCAGCGAGCTGCATGAGCGGCTGAAGACCACGATGATCTACGTCACCCACGATCAGGTCGAGGCGATGACCATGGCCGACAAGATCGTCGTCCTGCGGGACGGGAACATCGAACAAGTGGGCTCGCCGCTCGAACTCTACCGCGCACCTCGAAACACCTTCGTTGCGGGTTTCATCGGCTCGCCCCGGATGAACTTCCTGCACGGGGCCGAGGCGGCGAAGCACGACGCGCAGACGATCGGCATCCGACCCGAGCACATCACACCGTCGCCGAGCGAAGGCATGTGGAAGGGCCGGGTGGGCGTCGCGGAGCATCTCGGCTCGGACACCTTCCTCCATGTCCACATGGAGGGGGGCGCCGACCCGATCACCGTGCGCTCGGGCGGCGAGGTGGACATGCACCACGGCGACACGATCTACATGTCCCCCGATGCCGGACACATCCACCGCTTCGACGACCAGGGTCTGCGCATCACGTGAGAAGGGCGCGAGGAGAATTCCAACCTCCCCCTGCCTTGTGGGACCTTCCGCGCGCGATGGTGAGGAGTGAAGGCGCCACAGACCTCCGTGCAACGGCACCGCGCAGCGGGAACTCCGGTTGCGTCTTCAGCTGACTCGATTCGCCCGGGCCGGGTTCCGAGCCGCCCGGGCACGGGCGGGCGTCCCGACCTCGCCACCCGAGCACGAATCGACTACGTGCCCATGATCCGACTTTCGGACGCTACCCTCGACGACTTGCCGGAGACGGTTGCGCGGCCGCTCTACGACCGAGCGGCCCTGACTCCGGGAATCGTCCATATCGGACTCGGAAACTTCCACCGCGCGCATCAGGCCTGGTATCTGCACCGGCTCTTCCAGCTTGGACTGGATCACGATTGGGCGATCGTGGGCGCCGGAGTCCGTCCGGAGGATGCGGTGCGGCGCGAGAAGCTCTTGCGGCAAGACTGCCTGTCGACGCTGATTGAGCTCGATCCCTCCGGCCCCTCGGCCGAGGTGATCGGCGCGATGATCGACTACGTCCCGGTCGAGGAAGGCAACCGCGCCCTCATCCGTCAAATGGCGGATCCCGCGATTCGGATTGTCACGCTGACGGTGACCGAGGGCGGGTACTTCATCGATCCCGCCACGAGAGGCTTCGACGCGTCGCATCCCGACATCCGGCACGATACCGTCCATCCGGAGCACCCGCGCACCGCGTTCGGCGCGATGGTGGCGGCGCTAAAATGCAGACGCGCCGCGGGCAGCGGCCCCTTCACCGGCCTGAGCTGCGACAACCTTCAGGGTAACGGCACGATGCTGCGCCAGGCCGTGGTCTCGCTCGCGCTCCGGTCCGACCCGGATCTTGCCGAGTGGATCGATGCGAAGTGCACTTTTCCGAATTCGATGGTCGACTGCATCACGCCCGCGACCGGCCCGAACGAAATCGCGCGGGCACGGGAGATTGGTATCGACGACGCGCTTCCCGTCACCCACGAGCGCTTCCGCCAGTGGGTCATCGAGGATGACTTCTGTTCCGGGCGTCCCGATCTAGGCCGCGTCGGCGTCACCTTTTCGGACCGGGTCCACGACTACGAGACGATGAAGATTCGCGTCCTGAACGCGGGTCACCAGATCATCGCGAATGCCGGCGAGATCCTGTCCGTCGAGACCATCTCGGATTGCATGGCGCGGCCGCCGATTCAGGCCCTGTTCCGCAGGGTTCAACATGAGGAGATCCTGCCCCATGTAAAGCCGGTTCCGGACATCAGGTTGGAGGATTATCTGGATCTGGTCAGCCGCCGCTTCTCCAATCCCGCCATAGTGGATACGACACGGCGGGTCGCCCACGAAGGATCGGCGCGCCACCCGGGCTTTGTCCTGCCGATCCTCCGTGACGGACTGCGAAGCGGCGCCCCGATCGAGGGGCTCGCCCTGGTCGAAGCGCTCTGGGCACGCATGTGCGAGGGCAGCCGCGAAGACGGCTCGATTATCGAGCCCAACGATCCCTTCTGGGACTCGCTCCTGGCCGCCTCGAAAGCGGCGCGGGTTCGACCCCGCGCGTGGTTGGAACAGCGCCACCTCTACGGCGACCTGGCCGATGTGCCACTCTTCGCCAATGCGTTCGATCGTTGGCTTGACCGGATCTGGTCGGAGGGCTGCGAAGCCACCTTGCAGGCCTACACGACCCCTTGACCAATGCGGCTTCGCAAGCGTGAAACATGGCGGCCGGAAGCCCTGATACGCCCGTCATGGATGGGGTAGGATGACGTGTTTCTGAGTTGCGGCGAGGCGCTCTTCGATCTCTTTCCTTCCGCCGAGACGGACACCGGCTTCACTTTCGATGCGCGCATCGGCGGCTCGCCATTGAACGTCGCCATCGGGCTCTCCCGCCTCGGATGCGGCGCCGCGCTGTTCACCGGCCTTTCCCGCGATCACCTGGGCCGCCGGCTGAAACGAACGCTCGAAGACGAGGGAGTCGACACCGCCTATCTCGTCAGCAAGCGGAATCGGACGAGACTGGCGCTCGTGGGAACGAGTCCCAACGGCGTCCCGCAATACAGCTTCTATGGCCACGACGCAGCCGACTCTTCAGTCGGCGAAGCGGACTTGCCCGAGCTGCCCCGGTCCGTGGCGGCCTTGCATTTCGGCTCCTACTCCCTGGTGGTAGAGCCGACCGGCTCCTCGCTGCTCCAGCTCGCGCTTCGCCATCACACCGGCACGCTGGTCTCGTTCGACCCGAACCCCCGCCTGAACATCGAGCCGGACGTGGACCGTTGGCGGCGGCGGGTAGAGGTCTTCTCGGAGATCGCCGACCTGATCAAGATGAGCGATGAAGATCTGGAGACTCTCTTCCCCGGCCAGGACATCGACACCGCGATCACTCGTCTTGGCTCACAAGGGGCGCGGCTCATCGTGGTGACCCGGGGTGGCAATGGAGCCGTGGTTTCGCTGCGCGGCGAGCGCTTCGAAGCCTCCGGGCGAAGGGTGGGGGTGGTCGATACCGTGGGCGCCGGCGACAGCTTCCAGGCGGGACTGCTCTGCGGCCTGAACGAGCTCGGCAAGGCGACGAAAGCGGGGCTCGGAGAGGTCTCGGTGGAGGAGTGCCGCCGGGTCGTCGACTTCGCGATGGCGGCGGCGGCAACGACCTGCACACGCCGTGGCGCCGATCTGCCCCGTCGATCCGATCTACCGGACCTCTGAGGGAACCCGGGCGAGATGCGAGGCGGAGATTCGGCCGGGCTCCGGGCCTACAACGAGCGCCTGGTGATCACCGCGATACGACAGGCCGGCGCGCTTTCGAAGGCGGAGATCGCGCGTACCACCGGGCTCAGCGGCCAGGCGGCGACGGTAATCGTCAACTCGCTGCTCGACGAAGAACTCCTCGTCAAGCGCGAGAAGGTTCGGGGGCGAATCGGAAAACCCTTCACGCCGATCGCGCTCAATCCCGAAGGCGCATTCTCCCTCGGGCTGAAGATCGGGCGCCGCAGTCTCGAGGTGCTCCTTGTCGACTTCGGTGGCGACGTCGTCGCTTCCCGTTCGACTTCCTACTCCGCCCCGCTGCCCTCCCCGACGATGGCCCTGGCGACCGCTTCCGCCACCGAGCTCATCGATTCCCTGAAGCCCGGACTGCGCGCCCGGATCGCCGGACTCGGGGTCGCCATGCCCTGGGTCCTGCATGAGTGGTCGGACGTGCTCGGTCTGGAACGCGAGGCGATCGCGGCGTGGCGTGAAATCGACGTTGCCGCCGAGCTCGAATCCGCCACCGGCCTGTCGGTGTCGGTGTACAACGATGCCACCGCGGCCTGTGCCGCGGAGATGATCGCAGGCGATCGCATCGTGGGCGGCAGCGCGCTGTACATCTACCTTGGCACCTTCGTCGGCGGGGGGGTGGTCATCGACGGCCGCCTCCATCGGGGCGAACAGCTCAATGCGGGCGCCCTGGGCTCGATGCCAATGGCCGAGATCGGCAGTGACGGACGCCCGCGCCAGCTCCTTCATCAGGCGTCGGTTATCGACCTGGAGCGGGGGCTGCGAGCGGCCGGACTGGACGGGACCGAGATGTTCGACCCCCAAGGCACGCGGGAAGCCGATATCGTCTTCGACGCCTGGCTCGAACGTGCGGTCGAGGCTCTCTCCCGTGCGGTGGTTGCCGCGATGAGCGTGGTCGATTTCGAGGAAGTGGTCATCGACGGACTGCTCCGCCCGCAGTGGCGCCGCCGCGTGGTCGACGGAGTGACCAGCGCGCACCGTCGCTTCGATTGCACGGGCCTTTCGCCGATCGACATCGGGACCGGGTCCATTGGTGCGCAGGCGCGCGTTCTCGGAGCCGCTCTGCTGCCCCTTATCGGAAGATTCTCGCCGGACACGGAACTTCTGGTGAAAACGGCGAGGATCTCGAAATCGATAAACCTGAAACCCGTGCTCGGCTCGGGCACCAATCGGACATCGCTCGAGACCGACGAAACGACCTGGCCGAAATGACTCACCGAGGCGCGAGGCGGAAGTCGGCAAGGCCAATGGCGTTCACGAGTCGGGGGAGCTGCATGCTTCGGCATTACGCTTAACTACCCTGACTCGCATTCAAAACCGCCCCTGCCGGCAGGTGCGCCGGCGCGGCCGCCGATCGGTGCAGTTTGGGGTCTCCCGGTAGCCGCCTCCGGGCAAGGTTCCACCACCGCGAGGCCCGTGCCGATTTTCCGCGCGGAAAAAATCCCCTACAGTGCCCACCACGAATTCACTCCCGCCAGAAGGAAGAACATGAAGATCGACATCGGCATCCCCGACGAGGAGCGCGGCGCAATCGCGGAGGGCCTCTCCCGGCTGCTCGCCGACAGCTACACCCTGTACCTCAAGACCCACAACTACCACTGGAACGTCACCGGTCCGCAGTTCAGTACCCTGCACACGCTCTTCGAACAGCAGTACACGGAGCTTGCGGTCGCGGTCGACGAGATCGCGGAGCGCATTCGGGCCCTCGGCCACCCCGCTCCCGGCTCCTATAGCGCCTTCGCGCGGCTCTCCTCGGTACCGGAAGAAACTGGTGCGCCGAACGCGACGGACATGCTCCGTCGGCTCGTGGAAGCGCAGGAGACGATCGTTCGTACCGCGCGCGGCGTGTTTCCGCTCGTCGATGCGGCCAATGACGAACCGAGCGCGGATCTGCTCACGCAACGCATGCAGGTCCACGAGAAAAACGCCTGGATGCTGCGCAGCCTGCTCGAGGAGGGCTGAGTCTCGCCTCTCAACGCCCCTCTCCCCGGCTGCCGCTTCGCTCGGTTCACAACGCGAGGGAACTCACCGGCCGGCAGGGGCAAGGGCGCTCGGGAGGCGGAGAGCGCCGGCGTGCGTCGATGACAATGTCGCGCACCCTGGCTCGCGATCCCCACCGTCCACACCGGCAGATGCGCGTTCGCAGCGGTGAATCGGGGAAACGGCGCCGTGGGCTCCCCGCGTCCCGTGCGGCCCCCGCCGCTGCTACGCCGCTCCCGCGGCAGACCTCAACGCGGTGCGTAGAAGGCCTCGATGACGCCGACGCCCGCCTCTGCGGTGCGCTGCGTCCACTCGACGGTCGACTTGCGTCTCGCCTGCACGATATCGGCCCACAGACGCGCGGGCGCCTCCATCGAGATGAACCCCCGTTCCTGCATTGTCTCGCGCCAGCGCCCCGCTTCGCGACGGCTGAGAAGCCAGCCACGCTCCTCCGCAACCCGCGCGGCCTCGAGGAGCGCTTCGCGCGGCGCCGCTTCGAGCGCTTCGAACGCGTCCCGGTTGAGCACGACCGCGCTCTTCGGCAACCAGAGGTAGACCGGGTAAGCATGGGGCGCGAAACGCGCCACCCCGAGACCGAGGGCCTGGTCGGGCGGCAGGAACATCGCGTCCAGACGGCCCTCTTCGAACGCCGCCGACAACGCCCAGGTGCCGGCGGACACCGGCATCGCGCCGAGGTGGCGCGAAACCGCAATGAGCTGAGCGCGCTCTCCCCGCGGGTCGTCGGACGGAACCCGGAGCGCCAGGCCGCGCAGGGCGCTTTCCCCGTCGATCGGGGCCCGGGTGAACAGAGGCGTAGGCGGTAGCGGCACCGCGAAGAGCAACACCAGATTCCGCGCCTCCAGGCGGCGCCCGATGACCGCCCTCGACGCCCGCCAGAGTCTCTGCGCTTTCCGGTAACCGGAGGCCAGAAAGGGCACGGTGTCCGCGGCGAAGAGAGGCTCTCGGGATGCGAGACCCGAGAGCATGAACTCGCCGATCGGAACTTCGCCCTCCCGCACCGCCCGCTCGATCGCCTCATGCGAGTAGAGCCGTCCGCCGCTGCGCACTTCGATGTGGATTCCACCCCCGCTCGCGGCCTCGAGGTCCTTCGCAAAGCGCTTCGCGTTCTCGACCAGGAAGGTGTTCGGCGCATGGGGGGTGGGCATCGTCCACGTGAGGGTTTCGCTCTGTGCGAACGCCGTGACGCCGAACGCGAGCAGGATCGCCACCGCGGCGGCGCCCGCGGTCACCTCCCGCTTCCCCATCAGACGGGCCGGCAGATCCCCGCAGGCCTGGACCTCACCATAACGCATTGTTTTTCTTTGAATCTTTTCGCGGCGAGGGGGAGCGGCCGGTCTCCCTCATCGAGCGGAACTCCAGTGCTCGCACAGAGGTCCTTCGGCGCCGTAGACGGGATCGCTCCGCGGCGTCGCCACCCGCGCGATCGCAACCAGACTGGCGGGCCGCTCGCCGGTGAGGCCGCGGAGAAGATCGGGACTGGTCCCGGTCGGGTACGCACCGACGATGCCGAGATCGCGGGTCGCTTCGATGCCCTTGTGGCCGACCCCCGCGGGAATGATGATCACGTCCCCGGCCGACACCGTCATTCTGGCTCCGTGCTCGCCGCCAAAGCATGCGGTGGCCCGGCCGCTGAACACACCCAGCGCCTCGTGGGCCGTGCTGTGGTAGTGGTGGAAGGGATGGATCCCGTCGCGCCACGCCGCCGGCCAGCCGTTTGCCGTGAAGAGTGCTTCGAACACCGCCGCGGGATCCTCCTCCGGCAGGTCCACCGCCTGCCGGTAGACCAGCAACGGCAACTTCGCATTGTTGGGGATCGCGCCATCATCCTCGAGGCGTCGCACCTGCACGCAGAGGCCGGTCGGGGGGACTCTGCGATCTCTCGTTGCCACGTTGGCGGCCGGGTCTTCGAAGTTCGACTCGTTCATGGGATTCCCCTTCGCTTGCGGGGACGGTCGCGATCTCAGGCCGAGTGCCCCGAGAAGGCTTCCACGTACACCGCGTCGGTCATCCAGCAATCGACGTAAGGCTCCTCGCTCTGCCGCGACAGATAGAACCAGTAGCTGACGCTGGTCACCGCGTCGGACAGGGTCACGCGCTGCCTGGCTCGCTTGCCGATGGACTCCACCGGTCCGTAGCTTGCCTCGCGAAATCCGAGCATCAGGGCATAAGGGCCCTTTCTGATCATGGAGACGAAGCGCTCGAGCGGTCCGGTATTGACCCGATTGGCCGGTGAGGCGAAACGAAATGCGACCTCGATGCCCTGATTGTCCTGGTCGTTGTGGCGTAGCGCCTCCAACTGAATCCTGACCACGTCCCCGGGCGAGAGAGCGGGCGCGGGTGCGAGCGCATCACTCAACGGATCGGCGTTGCCGACCGCCTCCTGTGCGGCGGCGATGCCCGGTGCGAGCGCGAGGCAGAGAAGAAGGCACCCGATTGCGCTTCGGACCCCCCGCGCCCTCATCGTGATCCTCGCTTGCGCGTTCCCGGGTCCATGATATCCGCCTCCCCGCCCGCCTTCGAGTGCGGACTCCACTGGCCTTGCGAACGCGGCCTCGTCCTCGGGCTCCCCCTGACTCAGCCCGCCGAGAGCGAGGCCGCGGCCGGCGCCCCCGGCTCGGAGACCCCGCCCGCGAGCTGATGGGCGACGAGGCGCTGGTAGAGGCCGCCCCGTCGCATCAGAGACGCGTGCGTACCCTGTTCGACGACCCGTCCCTCGTCCATCACCACGATCGTGTCGGCGTCTCGTACGGTGGAGAGACGATGGGCGATCACCACGGTGGTACGGTCGACCATGAGCTCTTCGAGGGCGCGGCGCACCGCCGCTTCGTTGAGGGCGTCGAGGTGGGAGGTCGCCTCGTCGAGCACCAGGATTGGCGCATCCTTGAGAAAGGCCCGCGCGATCGCCACGCGCTGCCGTTGCCCTCCGGACAGCCGCATGCCGCGCTCCCCCACCCTGGTGTCGAGACCCTCCGGCAGCGCGTCGACGAAATCGTCGAGCGAGGCGCGCGCGACGGCGTCCATGAGCTCCTCCTCGCTCGCCTCCGGACGTGCCATCAGAATGTTGCCGCGCAAGGTCTCGTTGAACAGGTAGGTATCCTGGCTCACCAGCGCGATGCGTTCACGCAGCGCATCGAGGCGGTAGCGGCGCATGGGCTCGCCGTACATGCGCACGGTCCCCGCCTTCGGGTCCCAGAAGCGCAGCAACAGGTGGGCCGCCGTGGTCTTTCCGGCGCCCGAGGGGCCGACGAGTGCGACGGTGCGCCCTTCCGGCACCCGGAAGCTCAGGTCGCGCAGTACCGGCCGGCCACGCAGATATTCGAAGTCGACGTGTTCGAACTCGAGCGCCGGCGCCCCCGCAACGGGAACCGCGCCGGGTCCGTCCTCCACCTCGACCTTCTCCGTGCGCACCGCGTGGAGGCGCCGGGTAGAGCCCAGGGTGTCGGCGAGCTGGCGCCCGATCTGGGCGATCTCCGATACCGGCAGAAACGCGGACATCGCGAGCAGGGCAAGCAAGGGGACGAGCTCGCTCGCGAGTTCGCCCTGGTGCGTCAGATGCACCGCCACCACCACCACTATCAGTCCCCCGAGCCCGGTTGCGGCCTCGAGCAGGGCCTTCTGGAGGCTGAGATCGCGGAAGAAGGGCAGGCGGATCTCGAGGTGGCGGGTCACGCGGTCCACGAATTGCGCCCGTCGGATCGGTGCGTGCTCGAAGGCCGCGATCTCGCCGAGCCCCTGGATGGTATCGACGGTATGCGCGTTCATGTTGCCCAGCGCCTCCCGAGCGTGGGAGCCGAGCTCGTCCAGGCGGCGCCGGGAAAGCACCGGGCTCATGCCGACCACCAGCAGGAAGGGCAGGAGGGCGAGGGCGAGCGGCAAGCCGTGGTGCCCGAGCACTCCGAGCACCGCCACCGGCACCAGCACCGCGACGAAGGCGGGGGTGACGGTGTGCGCGAAGAAGTACTCCACCAGCTCCACGTCATGGGTCGCCATCGCCACGAGGTCACCGGTGCGCCGTCGCACCAGGTAGGCGGGCGCCAGTCGATCCAGCTTGCGATACAGCGCGATCCGCATCTCCGCGAGCAGCCGGAACGCCATGTCGTGGGCAAACCACGACTCCAGCCAATGGAGCAATCCCGCAAAGGGCGCGGCGATGCCGAGCGCCAATAGCCAGACCCCGTAGGGCTCGCCCGTCTTGACCGCGGCGACCGTAAGCGCGCTGAAGATGCCGACCCCGATCAGACACCCTACCCGCGCGAGACCGAACAGGAAGGTCGCCGTGAGCTTTCCCTTCCACGGCACGATGTATCCGCACAGCTCGCGGAAGGCGGCGAGCCAGCCCATGCCCTGCGCCTCGATGATCGCGTCAGTGGGCTCCTGGCTCGCCTCGTAGGCGGGAGGAGGATTGCCATCCGAAGGATCGGGTTCGCCGTCCAGCACCCGCATCGTCTCGTCGACGCTTGCCCCCTCCTCGGCCTGCGCCGACATCAACGCGTGGTAATGGCCGCGCATCGCCATCAGCTCCCGGTGCGTGCCGGACTCCGCGATTCCGCCACGCTCCAGGACCAGAATGCGGTCCGCCCCGATCACGCTCGAGAGGCGATGGGCGAAGATCAGACTCGTGCGCCCTCGCATGAGCCGATCGAGCGCTTCCTGAATGACCGCCTCGTTCTTCGCGTCCACTGCGGAGAGCGCCTCGTCGAGGATGAGAATCGGCGCGTCGCGCAGCAAGGCCCGGGCGATCGCGATGCGCTGGCGCTGTCCTCCCGAGAGGCGGATGCCCCGCTCCCCCACCACCGTATCGTAGCCTTGCGGCAGGCGCACGATGAACTCGTGGGCGTTGGCGGCCCGTGCCGCCTGGACAAGCTGCTCCCCGCTCGCATCGGGTCGGCCGAGGCGCAGATTGTCCTCGACCGTCCCGTGGAAGAGGTAGGTATCCTGGTTCACCACCGCAATCTGGCGATGGAGATCCGCGGGATGCAGGGTGCGCAGGTCGTGCCCCCCGACGTACACCGCGCCGGCATCGGGATCGTGGAAGCGCATGAGCAGGCGCACGATGGTGGTCTTGCCGGCGCCGCTCGCACCCACGAAACCCACCCGTTCCCCTTCCCCGACCGCGAAGTCGAGGCTCCGGTGGGCGGGGCGACGGCCTCCCGGATAGGTGAAGGCCACGTTCTCGAAGCGAAGCGTCGCGGGCATCGAACTCACCCTCGGCGCTTCGAGGTTCGGCGCCACGACCGGCGCCGCGTCGAGGACCTGCACGATCCCCGCGGCGGCGGACTGACCCATCATGCCCTGGTGGAGGAGTTCACGAAGCTCGCGCTGGGGACGGAACACCTCGATGCCCATCATCAGCACGATAAGCAGAGCGCCGAGCTCCATGGTGCCTTCGCTCACCCTCACCGCCCCGAAACCGAGCGCCACCGCCGCACCCACCGCGATCCCGATGTCGGTGATGCCACGGGTGAGCGTGTTGGTGGCGAGCACCCACATCGTGGCGCGGAACACTTCGTGGGCGCGCGAAGCGAGCAGCCGGCCGCGCTCCGCGCCCTGACCGAACGCCTTCAGGGTGGCGAGACCCTGCACCGCATCGAGGAATTCGGCCGCGAATGCGGAGTAGGCTTGCTGCCGGCGGCCGCTGTTGCGCACGTCCCAGCGATGGAAGGCGCTCGGTGCGATCAGGGATACCATCGCGAAGGCGAGCAGGATGCCCGCGCTCGGCAGATCCACGAAGGCCATCATCGCGAACACCACGAAGGGGGTGAGGGCGGAAACGTAGAGCTGCGGCAGGTACTGGCCGAACCAGGTCTCGAGCTGCTCGACGCCCTCGACCACCGACAGCAGCACTTCGCCGGTGCGTTCGAGGCCGAAGTACGCGGGCCCGAGGCGTATCACCTGGTCGAAGAGACGCTGGCGCAGCGCGAGCTGGACGCGGGCGGCGGTACGATGTGCGATCATGGTGCGCCAGTGCTCCAGCGCGCCGCGCAGCACCATCACCCCCGCCACCAGCGCCACGGCGGGGCCGAGCTCTGCGAGGCCCGCGCCGCGGTAGAGCGCAGCCACCAGCCAGCCCAGCAGAGCGAGACGCAGGATACCGACTACCGCGGCCAGAATACCCGCGACCACGACGAGGGCGATTCGCCCGCGCACGCCGTCGGTGAACTCCCACAAGCGCCGATCGATGAACATGGGGCAACATTATGTCTCTTGCCCCCGCCGATCACGACCACCGAGAGAGCGCATGAGCCAGCAGCCGGACCCCGAAGAACAGCACTACGAGTACACCAGCGCGGGTGGCGTACGCATCCGGCGTACCCTGCGCCACGAAGGCTACGAGAACACGATGGACGTGCTCATCGACTCTCTCGACACCGGACGCGGCGTGGCGCTGGTCTCCTCCTTCGAGTACCCGGGCCGCTACACGCGCTGGGACATGGGCTTCGTCGATCCGCTGCTCGCCCTGGAGGGACGGGGCCGCGAATTCACGCTCTCGGCCCTTAACGAACGGGGCCAGGTCCTGATTCCGGCGGCCGAGGACGCCCTCTTCGCCTGCGAGGCGGTAGCCGGGTTCGAGGCGGGACCCGAGGGTCTGAATGGACACATTCGGCACAGTGACGAGTGGTTTCCCGAAGAGCTGCGCAGCCGTCAACCGAGCATCTTTTCGGTGCTCCGGGCGCTCGTTCACCTGTTCGCCCACCCCGCGGAGCCTCATCTCGGCCTCTATGGCGTCTTCGGGTACGAGCTGGCCTTCCAGTTCGAGGCGATCCGGCTCGCCATGCCACGCCGGCAGGGAGACCGCGATCTCGTGCTCTACCTTCCGGACGACATCCTCGTCGTCGATCACCGGACCCGGCGCGCAACGCGATTCCTCTACGAATTCGAGTTCGGGGCCGAGCGCACGCACGAGATTGCGCGAAGCGGGACTCGGGAGGGCTACACGCCTTCGAGCAGCGCCACCGTTGCCTGCGACCACGAGCCCGGCGAGTACGCCGATACGGTGCGCACCGCGATTGGCGCCTTCGCCCGCGGCGACCTCTTCGAGGTCGTGCCGGGACAGACTTTCCAGGAGCCCTCGCCCGCGCCGCCTTCCGAGGTGTTCCGACGCCTGCGTCATCGCAACCCGGCGCCCTACGGGGCACTGCTGAACCTGGGCGGTGGGGAGTATCTGGTCGCCGCGTCGCCGGAAATGTACGTGCGGGTCGAAGGGACCCGGGTGGAGACCTGCCCCATTTCCGGCACCATCGCGCGGGGGGCGAGTCCCATCGAGGACTCCGAGCAGATCCTCGCGCTGCTCAACTCCAGGAAGGACGAGTCGGAGCTCACCATGTGCACCGATGTCGACCGCAACGACAAGTCCAGGGTGTGCGTTCCCGGCAGTGTGCGGGTCATCGGCCGAAGACAGATCGAAATCTACTCTCGTCTCATCCATACCGTCGATCATGTGGTGGGCGAGCTGCGTGAGGAGTTCGACGCTCTCGATGCCTTCCTCGCCCACGCCTGGGCGGTGACGGTCACCGGCGCGCCGAAGCAGCACGCGATCCAGTTCATCGAAGATCACGAACGTTCGCCGAGGCGCTGGTACGGCGGGGCGTTCGGCTTCGTCGCTTTCAACGGCAACCTCAACACCGGACTCACCCTTCGCACCGTGCACATCGAAGGCGGGGTCGCGTCGGTGCGTGCCGGCGCCACCCTGCTCTTCGAATCGGACCCCGATGCCGAAGAGGCGGAGACCCGCCTCAAGGCGAGCGCCCTCCTCGACGCCATCCGGCGCCCGGAGGGAAGTGCGTCACACGTCACGAATTCGGGTCCGCGACCCGGGGCGGGCAAACGCGTCCTGATGGTGGACCACGAGGACTCCTTCGTGCACACGCTCGCCGGCTATTTCCGCCAGACCGGGGCGGAAGTGGTGACCTACCGCAGCGGCTTTCCCCCCGAACGCCTGCGCGAGGCGCGCGCCGACCTGGTGCTGCTCTCACCCGGGCCCGGCCGGCCCGAAGACTTCGGACTCGACCAGACCATCGCGATGGCGCTCGCGCAGGAGATTCCCCTGTTCGGCGTCTGCCTCGGGCTGCAGGGCCTAGTCGAGCACTACGGCGGGCGCCTGGGCACCCTGGACGTGCCCATGCACGGCAAGACGAGCGAAGTAAGGGTGCTCGGCGGGCGACTCCTGCAAGGGTTGCCGGATCGCTTCGAGGCGGGACGCTACCACTCGCTCTTCGCGATTGGCGACGAGCTCCCGGAATGCTTCGAGCTCACCGCGCGCAGCGCGGACGGTATCGTGATGGCGATCGAGCACCGGCACCTGCCCGTCGCCGCGGTGCAGTTCCATCCCGAGTCGATCATGAGCCTCAAGGGCAATGCGGGCATTCGTCTGATCGAGAACGTCATGCGTGCATTGTGCTCCTGACCCCAGCCCTGCCGCGGGGCCTGGCACTCGAAGCGGGCGGCGTTTCGCCCGGCTCACCGCGCCGTCCATGGCGTCGGGCCACAAAGAGCCCACCTCGACAAGCGTAGATTGGGCGCACGCTCGCGCCACTCTCCCTCGGTGTCGCCGGTCGGGGTGAGCTCTGCAGGCGGGTGCGCCGCTCCCGCACCGCGGGGGGCGGGAGCGCGCGGGACGGGAACCCTACAGGGAGTAGTACATGTCGAACTCGACCGGGTGCGTCGTCATGCGGAAACGCGTCACCTCCTCCATCTTGAGCTCGATGTAGGCATCGATGAGGTCGTGACTGAACACGTCTCCCGCGATGAGAAAGTCGCGGTCGGCGTCGAGCGCCTCCAGGGCCTGATCGAGCGAAGCGCACACGGTCGCGATGCCCTTCTCCTCCTCGGGAGGGAGATCGTAGAGGTCCTTGTCGAGCGGCGGCCCCGGATCGATCTGGTTCTGGATGCCGTCGAGCCCCGCCATCATCAGAGCGGCGAAGATGAAATAGGGATTGCCGCTCGAGTCCGGGAAGCGCACTTCCACACGCCGGCCCTTCGGACCGGTGTGGGGGATGCGCACCGAGGCGGATCGGTTCATCCCCGAATAGGCGAGCAGCACCGGAGCCTCGAATCCGGGTACCAGCCGCTTGTAGCTGTTGGTGCCGGAATTGGTGAACGCGTTCAGGGCGCGGGCATGCTTGAACACGCCTCCGATGTACCAGAGGGCCTCCTGAGAGAGACCGACGTACTTGTCGCCGGAGAAGATGTTGTTGCCCTGCCGGGACAGGGACTGGTGAACATGCATGCCGCTGCCGTTGTCGCCGACGATTGGCTTGGGCATGAAGGTTGCCGTCTTGTTCCACGCGTGGGCGACGTTGTGCACGCAGTACTTGAGGATCTGCAGTTCGTCCGCCTTGCGCACGAGAGATTCGAAGCGGGTGCCGATCTCGCACTGTCCCGCGGTGGCGACTTCGTGGTGGTGGACCTCGACCACCAGCCCCATCTCCTCCATCGCCAGGCACATTGCGCCGCGCAGGTCATGCAGCGAGTCAACGGGCGGAACCGGAACGTAGCCGCCCTTGATCCGGGGGCGATGACCGGTGTTGCCGTCCTCGTAGGTCCGATTCGAGTTCCAGGCCGCCTCTTCGGAGTCCACCTTGCACGACGAGCCGCTCGGGTCGTCACTCCAGTGCACGCTGTCGAACACGAAGAACTCCGGTTCGGGGCCGAACCAGGCGGCGTCGGCGATTCCGGTGGACTGGAGGTAGGCCTCGGCGCGCTTGCCAAGGCTCCGGGGATCGCGCCCGTAGCCGGCCATCGTGCTCGGCTCCAGCACATCGCAACGCAGGATGAGAGTCGTCTCGTCGGTGAAGGGGTCGAGGACACCGCTTTCCGGGTCCGGCATGAGCACCATGTCCGACTCCTGGATGCCTCTCCATCCGGCGATCGACGAGCCGTCGAACATCTTGCCGTCCTCCAGGAAATCCTCGTCCACCTGGGATGCGGGCACCGACATGTGCTGCTCCTTTCCCTTGGCGTCGGTAAAGCGGAGATCGACGAACTTGACGTCGTGCTCTTCAATCAGACTGGATACAGCTTCGACAGACATGGATCATTGCCTCCTGTGGACTGAAACGGGATCGATCCGGGTTGGAAACGGCGGGGCGGAAACCGGTTCGCGCGTCGGCGGGAACCTCCGCCATCCTACCATCGCAGCGGCGGCGCGCGTGACACCCACCCGGATGATTCACCGATTTCTCAACTCGCCGACGCCAATATGCCCGTGTCAGCCGGTCGTACTCCGTCGCGCCGCTTTCGACTTCGTATCAGCTACCTGCTGCGCTTCGCAGTCCTTGGGCGAAGCCTTCCGGCCGGGGCGAGCCATCATTGGCTTGCCCGCTCGCCGGGGCGAAGCGCCACCGACGCTTCGCCTGTTTCCGGCTCGCCGTTGCGCGCCTTTCGGTCCGTGCTTCCTGCAATCTCGTTATCTTGACACCCGATGTGACCGCATATCGTTGGAACTTGCGGGCTGGTTTCGGACGGTGGCGGCCAGGCGTAGCCGTCATGTCATGCCTTGCCCGCTCTCCGAGAAAACCAGGCGCACGCTCGCCACATCGGAATCGTTCTCGAGCGCCCGGGCGAAGGCGCGCCGCAGCCGCTCCGCGCCCGCTGCCTGCTCCTGGAGCAGCGACAGGGGCAGTTCGAGTTCCAGGTGAATACGGTTATCGAGGTAGTGCAAGGTGACCCCCTGAATTCGAGACGCTTCCTCAATCGACTGGAAGCGTTCCTCAAGGCGGGGGAGCAGCTCCCTTCGGGTCGGCAGCGGGACGGGCACGAATGCGTCGTCGTCCTCGGGGTCGACGTGCACCGTAACGTCGTCGACCTCGTCAATGGCGCGAATCAGAACGTAGCGCACCGTCTCGCTGATCTGATGGCCCTCGGAGAGGCTGATCCGCGGATTCGAGAGAATGACGTGAACATCCACCAGCACCTGGCCTCCCATGCGCCGCGTTCGGAGCTGGTGCAGATCCGAGACGCCGTCCACCGAAAGGATGACCCGGCGCAGCTCCGCGAGCTGTGGGGCGGGAAGCCCGGTGTCGATGAGCTCCATCATGCCGCTCTTGGCGACCCGGTAGCCGATGCGGCCCACCATGCCGGCGACGACGAGCGCGGCCACGGTGTCGAGATAGGCGAAACCCGCCATCGAGCCCCCGACCCCCACGATGACCACGAGCGAGGAGATCGCGTCGCTGCGGGTGTGCCATGCGTTCGCCCCCATGAGAGGCGACATCAGGCGCTTGGCGTGGTGCATCATGTAGTGGTACATCGCCTCCTTGGAGACCACCGAGAACAGGGCGAAGGCGAGCGCGGCCGCTTCGGGTACCGGAAGGGGTTCCGGGTCCAGGAAGCGCTCCACCGCGTGGAGGGCGAGGCCCGCCGCGACGAGCACCAGCACCGTGCCCAGCACCGCGCTCGCGGCGGTCTCGATGCGTGCGTGACCGTAGGGATGCTCGGCGTCCGGGGGGACGTGGGCATGCTTGGCGGCGTAGAGCACGAGGACGTCGGTCGCGAGGTCGGAGAGGGAGTGCACGCCATCGGCCACCAGCGACTGGGAATGGGTCCACAACCCCCCGAGGATCTTGGCGACGCCGAGCACGAGATCGAGCAGCCCACCCAGCACGGTGACGCGACGCATGGTCGCGTAGCGTTCCTTCGATGCGGCGCTGCCCTTCATCCCCGCTTGTCCGCAAGCGCGGGGGGCGCAACCCGCCGACTCCTGCCCGAGCATCGCCGGAGGGGGAGAGTCGCACCGCGGCCGCCGGAGGGCGCAACCTGGTCGCGCCGACCCGCAAGCGCAACCACCTGACGGTGCTCGGAACACTGCGTTATCGCAGCGCCACCTCCGGTATCCGGATGGCTGGCGTCTTTCGTCGCCGCCGAGCCGGCGAGACCGGGAAGCGGTCTTGAATCCGGATGCTCCGAGCGTGGAGCCGAGCAAGCGATGGACGCGTTCCCCGACACTCTGTCAGGCAGCTCCTCCGCCTACCTCGATGACGATTGCGGTCTCGTCCGCGGAGCGCTCGATGCCGATGACGCGGTGGCCGTTGATGCGGCACCAGGCGGGAATGTCGCTCTCGGTGCCTGGATCGGTGCAGCGCACCCGAAGGCGATCTCCGGCCTCGAGAGAGGCGACGCGATCCTGGGTGCGAATAACGGGAAGCGGACAGAGCAGACCACGCGCGTCGAGGACCTGGACGCCGGCCGGTGGAAGCTGCGACTCCGTGCCCACCGTCATATGTACCATTCGGCCGGGATCTCCGATGCGGCCAGCGGCGCCACCGTCACCACCTCCGCTTCCCGCCCCTTGGCGCCGATCTCGACCCGCACCCGTTCCGCGTCGCGTCCCTGACTGAAGCGGGCGACGAGACGGGCGGCGAGAAGGAGGTCGTCGGCCTCCACCGTGCCGTCAAGCATCGCGAGCGGTCCTTCGTGGCTCACCGTGCGCAGGTGAGTAAAGCGGTACCGGTAGCCGCGCAGGAAGCGGTTTTCTCCCTCCTCCCGGGCGATCACCATCTTGAAGTGGGGGCGTGGACGCAGATGTCGCCCCACCTTGAGCAGCATGATGTCGTCGAGCTCGTAGTCCCGGTTGCCGCGGGCCTTCCACAGATCCTCGAGCTTTGCGGAGTAGTGCGCGTTGGTGAGAAAGCAGCATCCGCCGGCGGGTTGCGCGTAGTCTTCGATGCCGAAGCGCTCCGCCAGCGCAATCTGAGGCTTGCGTGAGCGCCCGTGGAAGTCGTACAGGGCCTCCCGGTCCACCCAGCCCTCACGCTCTGGCAGCGTCGGGGCGAGGTGTCGCGCGCACAGAGGACGCAGCAGGCGATCGCCCGCACCCGACTCGCGCGCAACCACCGGCATCGTATCGCGACGCTGGGACTTGGGTCGCTGGCCGATCACCTCGCCGGTGACCACGAAGTCGAAACCGCGGGGCTGCATCCACTCGAAGGCTCGGCCCACCATGAACGACTTGCAGTCGAGGCAGGGGTTGAGGTGGGCGCCGTAGCCGTGGCGGGGGTTAAGCACGATCTCTTTGTAAGGCTCGACGACATCGACGAAATGCAGCTTGATGCCGAGCGTTTCCGCCACCCAGAGCGCGTTGTTGCGCTTGGGTCTGGTTCGATCGCGCTTGCGGATTGCGTGGGTGTGGCCTTCCACGCAGAACCCCGTGAAGAAGTTCAGCCCTTCGACGTGCACCCCCTGTTCGAGAATGACGCGGGCGGCCAGCATCGAGTCGAGCCCTCCCGAGATGAGAGCGACCGCTTTGGGCGAGTGGGGCATGGTCCTATTCTACCTTCCCCCCGGCGAAGCGCCGGAGGCGACGGCGTCACGGCAGGCGCGATTCCGAAGCGAAGAGATCCCCAGCGCGCTCCCGGGGGCGCACGAGGTGGGCACGTTCGCCATCGACCATCACCTCGGCGGCCCGCGGGCGGGCGTTGTAGTTTGAGCTCATCACGAACGCGTAGGCGCCGGCGTTGCGCACCGCCAGCAGATCGCCGGGCGCCACGTCGAGTCGCCGGCCGCGCGCGAGGAAGTCCGCCGATTCGCACACCGGCCCGACCACGTCCAGCGTCGACTCCGGGGGAGGCCTCTCGTCGACGCACACGACATCGTGCCATGCGTCGTAGAGGGCGGGGCGCAGCAGGTCGTTCATCGCCGCGTCGGTGATCGCGAAATCCCGATCCCCGCTTCGCTTGCGGTACTCCACGGTGGTGAGCAGCACTCCCGCGCCCGCGACGAGTGCGCGGCCCGGCTCAATGATGAGGCAAAGCCCCCGCGCGGCCGCCCGGTCGCCCACCGCCGCCGCAAAATCCTCCGGGCCGGGCACCGTTTCGTCGCGGTAGCGAACGCCCATGCCCCCTCCCGCATTGACGTAGCGAAGATCCACGCCGTCCTCGCGCAAGGTGTCGGCGAGGGCGAGCAGCGCTTCGACCGCGTCCCGGAAAGGCCCGGCGGAAGTCTGCTGAGAGCCGATGTGGGCGCCGATGCCCACCACGTCGATTCCGGGAAGGCCTCTCGCTTTGCGGGTCAGTTCGCGGGCCTCTTCGATGGGTATGCCGAACTTGTTCTCCTTCAGACCGGTGGCGACATAGGGATGGGTTCGCGCATCGATGTCGGGATTCACGCGCAGGGACACCGACGCGCGTCGACCGAGCATCACCGCAATCTCCGCAAGCCGCTCGAGTTCGGCGAACGACTCGATGTTGAAGTACATGATCCCCGCCTCCAGTGCGGTGCGAAGCTCCTCCCGCGTCTTGCCACAACCGGAGAAGATCGTGCGTCCCACGCATCCTCCCGCCGCCTCCACCCGCGCCAGCTCCCCGCCCGAGACGATGTCGAAGCCGGATCCGAGCCGGGCCAGGGTATCGAGCACCGCCAGGTTCCCGTTGGCCTTCACCGCAAAACAGACCAGGTGGGGATGGGCGGCGAAGGCGCGGTCGAACGCCTTCCAGCGCGCCTCGAGGCCGGCCCGCGAATAGACGTAGCAAGGCGTACCGTATCGCCTCGCGAGATCGCGCAGCGAAACGCTTTCCGCGTGGAGCAGGCCCGCCCGGTAGCGGAAGCAGTCCTCCGGCTCGCCGGACTGCGCCGTGGGGGGCACCAGCCTGGGACTCTTCAACCGGATCGGAAACGTCGCGGCCGGCGAATCCGGATCAGGTGGCGGAAACGGAAGTCGGAGTCACGCGCGCCTCTTCGGCGTTCTGGTTGTCGTCGGGAAGAAAGAGCGCGCCCTTCTGACCGCACCCCCCGAGAAGGAGAAGGGCGGGCAGCAGCCGGAGAGCCCGCCGTCTCCCCCGGTCGGGCGCCTCCAGGCGCGGACCACTGCCAAAGTGGGCGCACAGTGGCGGGGCGCCCGGCGTTGCTTCCCGCCCGCGTTCGAGATCGAATGCCGTCGTTGCGTCGGCTCCTCTGTTGTTCATTGCTCACGCTCCTGATGCGCGGGTGCGCGAGTGGTGCCGCTGGCGCCGATCCCTGCCGGTACGCCGCCTGGCCCCGCGCCTCGGAGGATTGGCCTGGACGAGCAGGTCATCGCTCACCGCCGATACCGGAATCTTCTCTCCGATGAACTCCTCGATCGCCCCGAGAGAGTACACGAACTCTTCGCATGCAAAGCTCACCGCGTCGCCTTCCGTTCCCACCCGGGCGGTGCGGCCCACGCGATGCACATAGTCTTCCGGATCCTGGGGCAGATCGAAGTTGAAGACGTGGCTGACATCGGGGATGTGCAGCCCCCGCGACGCGACGTCGGTGGCCACGAGAATGGGCAGGGCGCCCCGCTTGAAGTCCTCGAGCAGCGCAAGGCGCCGCCTCTGCGGCACGTCGCCGGTCAGCATGCCCGCCCCGATACCGTTGGCGGCGAGCCAGCTCTCCACCAGCTCGGCGCTGCGCTTGGTGTTGGTGAACACGAGGGTGCGCGTGACCTCTCTGTCCTGCAACAGACCGAAGAGCAACGGGATCTTCTCCTCCTTCGAAACGTGGAAGAGCTTCTGGGACACCCGTGAGACCGTGACTCTTTCCGGATTCGCATTGACCACGGTCGGAGCATTCATGTGCTCGTAGGCGAGCTCGGAAACGCGATGGGAGAGTGTGGCGGAAAAGAGCAGATTCAGCCGGTGATGCGCCGGTGGCATCCGGCGCAGGAGGTAGCGCACGTCGCGAATGAAGCCGAGGTCGAACATGCGATCAGCTTCGTCGATCACCGCGACCTGAATGCCGCGCAGGTCGTAGATTCTCTGCTTGTAGTAGTCGATCAGTCGACCGGGAGTCCCGACGAGAACGTCGACCCCGTCGCGCAGGCTGCGTCTTTGCTCTTCGTAGCCGGTTCCGCCGAACACCACCGTCAGGCGGAATCCCGCGTGACGACCGAGTACTTCGGCATCGCGGTGAATCTGCACCGCGAGCTCGCGGGTCGGCGCGACGATCAGGGCCCTCGGATTGCCATCGCGGTGGTCGTCTCGCGGGTGCCGGCGCAGCAAGTGGTTCATGGTCGCAAGCAGGAAGGCGGCCGTCTTGCCGGTACCGGTCTGCGCCTGGCCTTCGACATCGCGCCCGTCGAGGGCAATGGGCAGGGCGCCGGCCTGGATCGGGGTACAGAACTCGAATCCCGCGTCCTCGACCCCCTGGAGCAGTGCGGGCTCGAGCCCGAGTGAGGTAAAGGACACGTCGGTGTGGATCCGTTCATTCATGCCGGTGTTCTCCCCCGCCGGTCTCTGGTCCGGCCTCTCGCGGTAGCGCCGAAGACCGGCCGGGCAGCGAGTCCCGAAGTCCGCACCGCTGTGCGCCCGGCGCCCGGCGCCACCGGGAAGCCACGTGATCTCGAGCCTCGCCATGCCGAGCGAGGCCTTCGGGATCCCGGAACCGGGATGCGCTGCACTCGTCCCACGGGGCCGACCAGTGACTATTCAGGTCATTGTTTAAAATAAGATTTCTCCTTTTTCAAGGTGCGCCCGCGAAGTACTTCGGCGAAGCGGAGCGGGCTCCCTCGGGCTTGCAAAGCGCCGAGCTTTGGGCTCAAATCCGCGGCGGGTTCATCGGCAGGGTCTGCTTCATGTCCAGCAACATCGTGCACCTTAGCGACGATACTTTCGAAGAAGAGGTGCTGAACTGCGAAGCGCCCGTGCTAGTGGACTACTGGGCGGAATGGTGCGGTCCATGCAAGGCGATTGCGTCCATCGTGGACGAGATCGCGGAAGAGTACGCGGGAAGGCTCAAGGTTGCAAAGCTGAACATCGACGAGAACAACGCCACGCCCCCGCGCTACGGCATTCGCGGCATCCCGACCCTGATGCTGTTCAAGGACGGAAGCGTGGAAGCGACCAAGGTGGGGGCGGTGTCGAAGACCCAGCTCTCCGCCTTCATCGACAGCAACCTCTAGCCTCTAGCCTCTAGCCCCCACCGGTACTGACTCCGCGTCCATACCCGGGCGCTTCGGGGTTCAGGGCGTCGCGAGACGACAATAGCAAGAGGCGGTGATCGGTACGTCCGCCCGCGCCATCGCGAGATCGAGACGCTGCTTGACCATCCTCGCCTCCGCGCCGCGCCCGAGGCGATGCAGGCACTCATGGTACCCGTGCAGACTCCAGACGTTGTCGGGGTGCTGGCAGGCGCGGCTTAGCGAATCGTCGTATCCGAGGTCGGCCCGGTACACCGCGGCCGCCTCTTCCACCCGGTCCTGCTCCAGAAGCAAGGCGGCGAGCGCGTGCCGCGTGGGCTGCATCCATCCCCAGGGCTCGTCGTAGGGCAGGTTGTCGTCGAGCTCCACCGCCACGCGAAGACGCTCGAAGGCGATGTCGAATCGACCCCGACGGTACTCGATCTCTCCGTGCATCATCTCGCGCGCGATCGCGAGCACATCGATACACCGATTGTTGAACACGTAGCGACTGTCGGGAATGGTCTCGACCGCCGCCTCGAAGGCCACCGCTTGCGCCTGCGCCGCGGCGATATCGCCCAGCACCGAGTACGCCACCGCTTTCGCGTAACGCATCGTCGCATTCGTCACGCAGTAGAGCTCAGGGTCCCGCGGCAGTGGCTCGGCGACTATCTCCCTCCATCGGCCGAATCGGATGAGGACGTGCTGCTTCATCGGCACGAATCCTTCCAGCCAGTCGGCCATGGGCGGCGAAGACACGGTCAGCAACTCCTCGCTCAGAGTGGATTCAAGCTCTTCGGCCGCATCGAGTGCGGGGCGTAGCTGGCCGAGAAACATCGCGCCGTACACCGTGAAGTGATAGTTGTGGCAGCGGTAGAGGGAGTAGAAGTTGACAGCGCCCTCTTGCGCCAGGAACTTGCGGTCCGCCCGGGTGCCAGCCTGATTGGTCTCGACCACGGCGCGGTAGTCGCCACACAGCACGTCGATGTGCGTGGGCATGTGCACGAGATGGCCGGCATCGGGCACCAGATCGCGCAGGCGATCACCGGCGGCGAGTGCGCGTTCCGGGTGCGGCGACATCTCCATGAGGTGGATGTACATATGCAGCAGGCCGAGGTGGGGCGCCGCACCCATGTCGTCGCGCCTGCGCATCGCCTCTTCGAGCACCTCGATCGCCTCCGCGGTGTCCGCTCCTTCGGCGACGCTTCCCGTGCCGAGATCCCACAGCGCCCACGGGGTACGGTTCATGATCGCTTCGGCGAAGAGCGCCTCGACGTCCGGATCCTCCGCATGCTCCTCGTACACGGCGCGCATCGCATCCGCGTAGGCGTCATTCCAGGACTCCATGTCGGCGGCCGGCACGCGCGAGGGATAGCGCCGGGCCAGGGCGCGAATCAGCGCCCGCTCGGTGTCGGTGGCGTCATGCGCCACTGCTTGCGCCCGCGCCAGCGCGTCGCATGCGAGATCGAGCGAGCGCGACGCATCCTCCTCGTCGAACGCCTCCCACGCCTTGTTGTAGTTCGGTCCGAGCGCGTATGCGATGCCCCACCACGCCATTGCGCACCGCGGGTCCGCTTCGGTTGCCCGCCGGTAGCAAACGATCGCCTCTTCGTGGTTGTAGCCGTAGGTCCATGCCAGGCCACGGTCGAACCAGACTTGCGCGTCCCTCGATTCGGTCGTTATCGGTCGGCTGTAGGTACCCAGATCGTATCCGTAGTCGCTCATCGCGAGTTCCACCCATTCATTTCGCAGGCCGGCAGCTGGCGCCCGCCGTCTACGCGCCCCCCTCGGTCTCGGAGCGGCGGAAGTGGACGCCCGGCGAGGGCCGATGCTACTTTAGCCCAATCCGGGGCTTGGCGATTTGCCTCTTCGCCGTCCGTTGGCCACCACCTTCGCCTGATTGCCATCGACGAAACCGGGAGACCCCGGTGCCCGCGAACGCGCCCTCCCCCGATCGGAGCCTTCGAGCCCCCTTTCGTGAATCTGACTGAACTCAAAGCGAAACCCGCACCGGATCTGCTCGTGCTCTCCCAGTCTCTGGGAGTGGAGGGCATGGCGCGTTCTCGCAAGCAGGACATCATATTCAGCATTCTCAAGAGCCACGCTCACCAGGGCGAGGACATCTACGGCGACGGCGTGCTGGAGATCCTCCAGGACGGTTTCGGATTCCTGCGCTCGGCCGGCAGCTCCTATCAGGCCGGGCCGGACGACATTTATGTCTCACCGGGCCAGATCCGACGCTTCGGCCTGCGCACCGGAGACAGCGTGGCGGGAAAGATCCGGCCGCCGAGAGAAAACGAACGCTACTTCGCACTGCTCAAGGTCGACGAGCTCAACCTCGAAACCCCGGAAGCGGCGAGGAACAAGATCCTCTTCGAGAACCTGACCCCGCTCTTCCCATCCGAACGTTTCGCGCTCGAGCGGGGCAACGGCAGCACCGAAGATCTCACCCCGCGCGTCATCGACCTCGTCGCGCCGCTCGGAAAGGGGCAGCGCGCACTCATCGTTTCGCCTCCCAAGGCGGGAAAGACGATGATGCTGCAGAGCATCGCGCACTCGATCGCCTCGAATCATCCCGAGTGCTGTCTCATCGTTCTGCTCATCGACGAACGCCCCGAGGAAGTCACGGAAATGGCGCGATCGGTGGGCGCCGAAGTGGTATCGAGCACCTTCGACGAGCCCGCGAGCCGTCACGTGCACGTGGCGGAGATGGTGATGGAGAAGGCGAAACGCCTCTCCGAGCACAAGCGCGACGTGGTCATCCTGCTCGACTCGATCACTCGCCTCGCGCGCGCCTACAACACGGTGGCGCCCCCGTCGGGGAAGGTGCTGACCGGCGGCGTGGAAGCGAATGCCCTGCAGCGGCCAAAGCGCTTCTTCGGAGCGGCGCGCAACATCGAGGAGGGGGGAAGCCTCAGCATCATCGCCACCGCCCTCGTGGATACGGGTTCGCGCATGGACGACGTCATCTACGAGGAGTTCAAGGGGACCGGCAACAGCGAGATCCACCTGGAACGCCGGATCTACGAGAAGCGCATATTCCCCGCCATCAACATCGACCGATCCGGTACTCGGCGCGAGGAGCTTCTCGTGGACCCCGACGCATTGCAGAAGACCTGGATTCTGCGCAAACTCTTGCACTCGATGGACGAAGTGGCGGCAATGGAGTTCCTCCTCGATCGCCTGAAGGCGACCAAGACCAACGACGAGTTCTTCGAATCCATGAAACGTTGACCTCTGCCCCGGGAAACACGCCTCGATGCTCAGCAACAACCCCTTCTCCGAGCTTTCCGCTCATATCCCTCCCGCGCTCACCACGGGATACGTCATCCTGATGGTCGTCTTCGTGGTCGGCGGCACCCTGTTCGACATCCTTCACAAGAGGAGTGCCCGCTTCTTCTTCGAGGACTGGCGCAACGCAAGGAACAGGAGCTCGAATCGGATCGGCGGATTGGGAATCGCCTCCCTGGCGCTGCGAACCCTTTGCGTCGAGGTGTTGACCTCCGCGGAGTTCTGCACGGTGCGGCGCCGGATTGCCCATCTCCTGACCATGTACGGATTCCTCGCCTACGTGGTAACGAGCGCCATCATGGTGATCGGCTATCCGAGCCCCGGCCAACCCGTACCCGCGATACTGCCCCTCCTGTGGCACCTCGGGGCCCTGATGGTCTGCGCGGGCGGCTACTGGTTCTGGTTCTTCATTCGCGCCGACGTCTCCGCCGAGGGCAACTCCCCGTTTCGCATCGTGCGCGCGGATCTCTTCGTCCTCTCCCTGCTTGCGAGCGCGACCCTGGGGCTTGCGTGGTCCTTCGTCCAGCATGCATCCATCCCGTGGTTGACCACTGCCGCATTCGTCCTGTACGTGGTCGCCACTACCGTGCTCTTCGGAAGCGTTCCCTGGTCCAAGTTCGCACACATGTTCTTCAAACCGGCGGCGGCCTTGCAAAAACGAGTGGCCGATGCGGACGGCTCCAGGGGCAAGCTGCCCGCCCCCGCCGACAAGCCGGAAGTGTTCGGGAGCGCACGCCGCCTGCCCCAGAACTACTAGTCTCGTCTCGAGCCCGGAATTCAAGCCATGGACGCGTATCCGATCGATCCGTCTCGCCTCGTCTGTCGCGCCTGTCGCGCAGCGCTTCGGAGTGCGCCCTCGCGCCCCTTATCACCACTCCCATCGCCTCGGAAGCACTTCGTGCACGCCATTCGCTCGCGCGCCGCTCCGACGCACGGGGTGACCCCCCAACCACTCCACTGACCGAAGCAAGAACATGCCAACCTTCGTCTACATGACCCGTTGCGATGGCTGCGGACACTGCGTGGACATCTGTCCGTCCGACATCATGCACATCGACAAGACCTATCGGCGCGCCTACAACATCGAGCCCAACATGTGCTGGGAGTGCTACTCCTGTGTGAAGGCCTGTCCGCAGAACGCGATCGACGCGCGAGGCTACGCCGACTTCGCCCCGCTGGGGCACAGCGTGCGGACCCTGCGGGAAGAGGCGAAAGGCACGATCTCCTGGCGCGTGGAGTTTCGGGACGGGCGGGTGAAAGAGTTCGTCTCCCCGATTCGAACCACATCGTGGGGCTCGATACCGTCTCCGGCGGAGCTGGCGCCGCCCAGCGCGGATGCGCTGGAATCGCAGGAACTCGCCCATGAGCCGGACGCGCTCCACATCGAGAGCTTGCCCGCGCTGCGCCCCGATCATCTCAAGCAGGGAGTGCTCTGATGGGTCTCTTCACACGGAGAAGGACTGTCCACGTCGATTCCGACATCCTCGTGGTCGGCGGCGGCATGGCGGGGTGCGGGGCCACCTACGAGTCGAGGTACTGGGGACGGGATCTCGACATCGTCTGCGTGGAGAAAGCGAACATCGAACGCAGCGGCGCGGTGGCCCAGGGTCTGTACGCCATCAACTGCTACATGGGCATGCAGTGGGGCGAGAACCAGCCCGAAGACCACGTCCGCTATGCGCGCAACGACCTCATGGGGCTCGTGCGAGAAGACCTGGGCTACGACATTGCGCGCCACGTCGACTCCACCGTTCACAAGTTCGAGGAATGGGGTCTCCCCATCATGAGAGACCCCGAGACCGGTCGATACCAGCGTGAAGGCAAGTGGCAGATCATGATCCACGGCGAGAGCTACAAGCCGATCGTCGCCGAGGCCGCCCGCAAGGCCGCCACGCGGATCTACAACCGGATCATCATCACCCATCTTCTGATGGACGAGTCGAAGCCCAACCGGGTTGGGGGAGCCGTCGGCTTCAACGTCCGCACCGGCGACTTCCACGTCTTCCGCGCCAAGGCGGTCATCGTCTGTGCGGGGGGCGCGTCGCACATCTACAAGCCGCGGGCGGTCGGCGAGGGAATGGGCAGAACCTGGTACGCCCCGTGGAGCAGCGCCTCGGCTTACGCGTTGCCGATTCTCGCCGGCGCCAAGATGACGCAGATGGAGAACCGGATCGTCCTCACCCGCTTCAAGGACGGCTACGGCCCGGTGGGCGCCTACTTCCTCCACTTGAAGACCTACACCGAGAATGCGTACGGAGAGGAGTACGAATCGAAGTGGTACGAACACACCAAGGCGCTGGTGGGAGACTACGTCGACCGGCACCCGGTACCGACCTGCCTGCGCAACCACGCCCTTCTCGAGGAGGTCAAGGCGGGCATGGGTCCGATTCGCATGGTGACGAAGGAGGCGTTTCAGGACCCCCACAAGGAGACGGTGGGTTGGGAGAACTTTCTCGGCATGACCATCGGGCAGGCCGTGGTGTGGGCGTCCCAGAACATCGACCCGAAGGAAATCAACCCCGAGCTGACTACTTCCGAGCCTTACGTCATGGGTTCGCACGCCACCTGCTCGGGCGCCTGGGCAAGCGGACCGGCGGATTACGCACCGGACGAGTACCAGTGGGGGTACAACCGGATGACGACCGTCGACGGTCTGTTCGGGGCTGGCGACACCATCGGCGGAACCGCCCACAAGTTCTCCTCCGGATCCTTCACCGAGGGCCGCATCGCCGCCAAGGCCGCCGTCAAGTATGTGAACGACCTGCGCAACGAGCGACCCCAGGTCGGTGAACGTCAGTACCGGGAGCTCGAGAAAGTCGTCTTCAAGCCCATGGAGAACTACCAGGTAGGCCGGAACGAGATCGTCGCGGGAACCGTCTCACCGAGCTACATCCTGCCGATCAACGGACTCCAGCGTCTCGAGAAGATCATGGACGAATACGTGGGCGGAATCAGCGCCTACTACACGACCAACGAGCCGATGCTGGTCCGGGGACTGGAGTTGCTGGGCATGCTGAAGGAAGACCTGGAGCACCTCGCCGCCGAAGATCTCCACCAGCTCCAGCGGGCCTGGGAGCTGCACCACCGCGTCCTCGCCTCCGAGTCGGTGACCCATCACACCCTGTTCCGCGAAGAGACGCGCTGGCCGGGCTACTACTACCGCGCCGATCATCCGAAGCTGGACGATACCGACTGGCATTGCCTGACCCTCTCGCGCTACGACCGCCACACGGGAGAGTGGGAGATGGAAAAGGCTCCCGTGTATCACATCGTCGATTGACGTAGCGCGTTTTCAAACGGACCGACCTGTCTCGGTCGGTCCCGATTCGGTCCTTTCTTCTCCGCAGCCGGGTCGGGCCAACGTCGCGCTCCGAAGGGTGAGGCTTCACAGGGTGAGGCTTCACCCCCGCGGATCCGCCAAGGCCGGGCTCAGCCCAGCCTCTTGGCATCCCCTGTCTCCCCCTACCCCACTCGTCCCCTACCCCGCTCGTCGGGGGTAGGGCGGGGGCATCAGTCCCGCAAGCCCCGGCCACGCGGGCGTGCACGTGGGTTCTCGATGGGTCACATGCCGTACTCGAAGCCCTTCGGCAAAAAGCTAAGGGCATGGCGGTTGCCTTGTAGTCTCGCCAAAAAAGAAAAGCCCCGGCGCCTTGCGGCGCCGGGGCTTATCGTCAGATGCCTGGCAGTGACCTACTTTCACATGGGAGCTCCCACACTATCATCGGCGCTGAGCGTCTTCACTACCGAGTTCGGGATGGATTCGGGTGGTTCCCGCTCGCTATGGCCGCCAGGCAAAGCGGTAATGAGGGCCGGTGCGCACTCTCGTGTGCTCACCCGCTCTCATCGTCTGTGGTATTCGCGTCTTTTTGCGATCCGTCATCGAGCCTCGATGCAGACCGCTAGGGGTTATATGGTCAAGCCTCACGGGCAATTAGTACCGGTTAGCTGCACGCATTGCTGCGCTTCCACACCCGGCCTATCAACGTCGTAGTCTTCGACGGCCCTTCAGGGACCTCGAGGGTCCGGGGAGACCTCATCTTGGGGGGGGCTTCCCGCTTAGATGCTTTCAGCGGTTATCCCTTCCGTACTTAGCTACCCGGCAGTGCCACTGGCGTGACAACCGGAACACCAGAGGTACGTCCACTCCGGTCCTCTCGTACTAGGAGCAGCTCCCCTCAAGTCTCCAACGCCCACGGCAGATAGGGACCGAACTGTCTCACGACGTTCTAAACCCAACTCACGTACCACTTTAAATGGCGAACAGCCATACCCTTGGGACCGGCTACAGCCCCAGGATGTGATGAGTCGACATCGAGGTGCCAAACACCGCCGTCGATATGAACTCTTGGGCGGTATCAGCCTGTTATCCCCGGAGTACCTTTTGTCCGATTAGCGATGGCCCTTCCATTCAGAACCACCGGATCACTAAGACCTGCTTTCGCACCTGCTCGACCAGTCTGTCTCGCAGTCAAGCACCCTTTTGCCTTTACACTCGTTGCGCGATTTCCGACCGCGCTGAGGGTACCTTCGTGCTCCTCCGTTACTCTTTGGGAGGAGACCGCCCCAGTCAAACTACCCACCATACACTGTCCCCGACCCGGATAACGGGCCTGGGTTAGAACCCCAAACATACCAGGGTGGTATTTCAACGGTGGCTCCACGAGAACTGGCGTCCTCGCTTCAAAGCCTCCCACCTATGCTACACAAGCATGTTCAAGATTCAGTGTAAAGCTGTAGTAAAGGTTCACGGGGTCTTTCCGTCTTGCCGCGGGTACACTGCATCTTCACAGCGAATTCAATTTCACTGAGTCTCTGGTGGAGACAGTGTGGCCATCGTTACGCCATTCGTGCAGGTCGGAACTTACCCGACAAGGAATTTCGCTACCTTAGGACCGTTATAGTTACGGCCGCCGTTTACCGGGGCTTCGATCAAGAGCTTCGCCTCCGAAGAAGCTAACCCCATCAATTAACCTTCCGGCACCGGGCAGGCGTCACACCCTATACGTCCTCTTGCGAGTTTGCAGAGTGCTGTGTTTTTAGTAAACAGTCGCAGCCACCTGGTCACTGCAACCTCCAGCAGCTCCGAGAGCAAGTCTCTTCACCACCAAAGGCACACCTTCTCCCGAAGTTACGGTGCTATTTTGCCTAGTTCCTTCACCAGAGTTTTCTCAAGCGCCTTGGGATTCTCACCCTGCCCACCTGTGTCGGTTTGGGGTACGGTCTCTTGCCATCTGAAGCTTAGAGGCTTTTCCTGGAAGCATGGCATCAATCACTTCGTGCCTGCCGAGGCAGGCTCTCGTCGTCACGCCTCAGGATTGCAACCCCGGATTTGCCTGGGGTCACTCCCTACACGCTTGAACCGGGACATCCAACACCCGGCTGACCTAGCCTTCTCCGTCCCCCCATCGCAATGGCAAGAGGTACAGGAATGTTAACCTGTTTATCATCGACTACGCCTTTCGGCCTCGCCTTAGGAGCCGACTCACCCTGCGCTGATTAGCATGGCGCAGGAACCCTTGGGCTTTCGGCGAGCGGGTTTTTCACCCGCTTTATCGTTACTCATGTCAGCATTCTCACTTCCGATATCTCCAGCATGCCTCACGGCACACCTTCGCAGACTTACGGAACGCTCCCCTACCGAGGAAATGAGGACAGACTCGCAAACTGACGTTACGTCCTGTTCAAGACAAGTGTCCTCGGGGACATGCCAGAAAACGAGTCTGTCCCCACTTCCTCCCGCAGCTTCGGTACACAGCTTAGCCCCGTTACATCTTCCGCGCAGGCCAACTCGACCAGTGAGCTATTACGCTTTCTTTAAAGGATGGCTGCTTCTAAGCCAACCTCCTGGCTGTCTGTGCCTTCCCACATCGTTTCCCACTGAGCTGTGATTTTGGGACCTTAGCTGGCGGTCCGGGTTGTTTCCCTTTCGACGACGAACGTTAGCACCCGCCGTCTGTCTCCCGTGATTGCACTTCTCGGTATTCGGAGTTTGCATCGGTTTGGTAAGTCGGGATGACCCCCTAGCCGAAACAGTGCTCTACCCCCGAGAGTGATACACGAGGCGCTACCTAAATAGCTTTCGGGGAGAACCAGATATCTCCGGGCTTGATTAGCCTTTCACTCCTATCCACAGCTCATCCGATAATTTTTCAACATTACCCGGTTCGGGCCTCCAGTAAGTGCTACCTCACCTTCACCCTGGCCATGGATAGATCGCCCGGTTTCGGGTCTACTTCCAGCGACTGAGACGCCCTGTTAAGACTCGGTTTCCCTACGCCTCCCCTACACGGTTAAGCTTGCCACTGAAAGTAAGTCGCTGACCCATGATACAAAAGGTACGCCATCACCCGCCCGAAGGCAGGCTCTGACTGCTTGTACGCATCCGGTTTCAGGTTCTATTTCACTCCCCTCACCGGGGTTCTTTTCACCTTTCCCTCACGGTACTGGTTCACTATCGGTCGGCAACGAGTATTTAGCCTTGGAGGATGGTCCCCCCATCTTCAGACAGGATTTCTCGTGTCCCGCCTTACTTGTCGCACACCTGGTTCCACGAGCCGTCTTTCGTATACGGGGCTATCACCCGCTATGGCCGGACTTTCCAGACCGTTCTACTAGACAGCTTGCTAAAGAGTGCAGGGCTGCTCCCCGTTCGCTCGCCGCTACTAGG